>NZ_CP192735.1:0-2400000 GCF_050749815.1 Dyella thailandensis
GAGCGCTGCTTACCGAGCGAGCGCACGTATCAGTTGCGCCAGAAGCATTCGTTGACACTCATCCCTACTTAGAACGGAACCGCCGAATCCTGGTGCCGGGAGAGGCGCCGGCTGCGACTCTCGCAGCGCTGCGCACACTTGCGCGATGTTGATCAAGAAAGCGGACGTCCCCACTTATCTCGTCGATCACTGTCCTGGGTCTGAAACTTCAACAGTTCAACGCCGTATGGCGTTTGCTTGAAGGTGACGGTTCCGTATGCAGATCCGGGCACTGCACCTACTTCTTCACGCCTGACGCAGGTATGTACTGGCCCATCAATGGCTTTGAGATAAAACCTCAACGGGATAGTGCAGGCTCGGCTATAGCCTCCTACAGTGTAATAAACCGTCGTTGTTACATATGGGCCAACAGAATAGTGCGCAGGAAGGCTAAATGCACAAGATATTGCCACCATGAGTGGCAGTCCCCACGTCACGGCCGTCAACTTCAGTCGAGTCCAGTAGGGCGCAAAGTTGCGCCCCATTGGAATGCCCACCCACGTGAATACTAAAGACAAGACCAATGTCCCTAGAAACGCCCACATCGTGGCGTGGTAGCCAGCTTTGGCGTAGCTGTGGCGTGTGAGGGGCACCAAGGGAAGCGCGATAAACCAAGGTAGCAAGAGTTGCTTGAACAACCAATATAGCGGTCTTTGGGATGGATCAGAATTCTGTAAAACGCGATGCGCATGTTTCATATCAAAATTCGTGGCAGTCCCATTTTGCTAAAAAATCCCGCTACTCAAATCTTTTGGATATGCCTGCTTTTCGGGTCAGGGCAGGCATAGGGCCACCAGCTCCTCATCTTAATTCGCCAACTGCATCAGTACCCGATGCCAGAACTCCAGCCCAGCGCCCACTTCCGACGCCGGCAGCTTTTCGTTGAGGCCGTGGGCGAAGGTGTCGTCGGGTTTGGTGAAGGCGGCATCGACGCCGTAGCTGGGGACGCCGGCGTTGCGGAAATACATGCTGTCGGAGGCGCCGGCGGACATGCCGGGGGCGATCTCCACGCCGGGGAAGCGCGCGTGCACGGCGTCGGTGACGGCGGCGATCACATCCGGGCGCAGCGGTGAGGCGGGGCTTTCCACGGGCGGGGGCGGCAGCACGGTGATGCTGGCGCTGGGGTCGTCGATCACCTTGGTCAGGGTGTCGCGCACGCTGGCCACCGAGGTGCCGGGGAAGATGCGGCAGTTGACGTTGACGCTGGCGCTCTGTGGCAGGGCGTTGAGCGCGTGGCCGCCGTCGAGCATGGTCGCCACGCAGGTGGTGCGGATCTGCCCGACATAGGCCGGATCGGCGGAGATGGTGGCGGCTGCGGCGGCGTCGTCCGGATGGGCGGCGTAGCGCGTCATCGCTTCACCGAGCGCGCCGGGCGTGTGGGCGCCGGTGGCGCGCAGCGAGGCGCGGGTGATGTCGTTGATCATCGGCGGGAAGGCGTAGCCGCCCACGCGGTCGATCACCTTGGCCAGGCGGTAGATGGCGTTGTCGGCGGTCGGTTCGCTGGAGTGGCCGCCGGGCGAGGTGAGGGTGATGCGGAAGTCGGCATAGGTCTTTTCGGCGGCCTGGATCTGGTACACCACCGGCTTGCCGCTGGCCGGGTCCAGCGTGCCGCCGCCGGCGTCGGCGTTGAGCAGGAATTCGGCGTCGTGGTAGCGCTTGGCCAGCTCGCGGGTGGTGGCCATGTCGGTCTCTTCGTCGCCCGAGAGCAGCAGCACGATGGCGCGGCTGGGCTTGAAGCCCTCGCGCTTGAGACGGATCAGGGTTTCCACCAGCACCA
Source organism: Dyella thailandensis (assembly GCF_050749815.1). GTDB lineage: Bacteria > Pseudomonadota > Gammaproteobacteria > Xanthomonadales > Rhodanobacteraceae > Dyella_A. The sequence goes on from NZ_CP192735.1 coordinate 1,817, forward strand.
CGGCGGCGGTCTTCATATCGGCGGTGCCGCGTCCGTAGAGGTAGCCGTTCTCCTGGATCAGGGTGAACGGGTCACGCGTCCAGTCGGAGCGCTTGGCGGCCACCACATCCATGTGGCCGGACAGGTAGATCGGCTTGCCGTGTCCGGTGCCGCGGTAGCGGGCAGCCAGGGCGGCGGTTTCGCCGACCGGGATGATCTCGATGTCGCCCGCGGCGAAGCCGCCCGCCTTTAGCTGGTCGGCGAAGTAGGCCGCCAGTGCCGGCACCTGGTGGTTGCCCTTGACCGTGGGCACGCTGATCGCGTGGCGCAGCATGGCCATCGCCTCGCCCAGTTCGCGGGTCTGCATCGGCACGTGCGGCGGCGCGGCCAGTGCGGTGGCCGTCAGTCCGAGCGCGAGCAGGGCGGCCAGGGGCCGCAAGGCGAGTGCTGCTTTCATCCGATGGTTCTCCCCGAGGTGCGTGATTGCACGTGGGCGCAGTATGCGCGGGCGCGCGTGCGCATGCACCGGATGGCCGCGGCCCGGCGGTGCCGGGCCGCTGCCACGATCAGAGCTTGTAGTTGACCCCGAACATCAGCGTGCGGCCCCAGGTGTCGTACTCCAGCGGGCGGGCCACCTGCACGCTGTTGGGCAGCCCGGAAATCTGCTGGGTCTTGTCGGGCGTGTTGGTGAGGTTGTTCACCTGCAGCAGGATCGACAGGCCGTTCCAGCGCCCTTCGTCGAAGGCGTAGCCCAGCTGCAGGTCGGTCTGCTTGTTGGCCAGTACGCGGGTGTAGCCGAGCTGGTCGAACAAGGCCACCGCCTCGCCGGTGAAGGACGAACGGTAGCGCTCGGCGATGCGCGCGGAGAAGCCATGCTTCTCGTAGTACAGGGCGAGGTTCGCCACCTTGCGCGAGAGCCCGGGCAGCGTCGCCGGGCCGCCCGGAATGGAGGAGATCGAGCTCTTGGGGATGTTGCTGTTGGTCAGCGAAAAGTTCGCCTGCACGCCAAAGCCATCGAGTGCGTCCGCCAGCAGGCCGCCTTCCAGTGCGCCGGACAGCTCCAGGCCCTGCATCTTGCCGCCGGTGCCGTTCTCCGGTCGGGTGAACGAGCCGATGTTGCTCGACGGCGTGAGCGTGGGGTTGTCGTTGGTGTAGTGGGAGAAGTCGTAGTCGAGCGTGGTCTGGTTGTAGATGTAGTTCAGCAGGTTCTTGTTGAACACGGCCACGGCGACATAGCTGGACGTACCGAAGTAGTTCTCCCACGAGAGATCGGTGCCCACCGCGATGTACGGCTTGAGCTTGGGATTGCCGCCGCTGCCCGACCACAGCACCTGGCCGGCGGCTGGGCCGTCCTTTACCTGGAACACGCTCGCCGAGGTGGCGACCTTCTCGTCGTCGATGCGCCCGCGCGCCATGGTCTTGGCCAGGCCGAAGCGCAGCACCTGGTGATCGGTAAGCTGGGCGACAAGGTTCAGGCTGGGCAGCACCTCGTTGTACTTCGCGCCGTCGACGATGCGGCCCACCAGGGTGTCGCCGTTGGTCTGCAGCGCCTGCGAGGACTGGTCGGTACGCACGAACTGCACGCCCACGTTGCCGCGCAGCGGCACGTCGCCCAGGTGGCTGTCGATGTTGAACTTGGCGTAGGCCACCGGCACCTTCTCGCGCACGGTGTAGTTGCGGTTGTAGTCAGCCAGGCCGTTGCGCTGGGTGACGTAGAACTGGCTGTGCAGTGCGCCGAGCACGTCGTAGTTGAGCGCGCCGGGGATGCCGCCGTAGCTCAGCGACGTGGGCCCATAGAGCAGATTCGGATCGATCGGCGTGCCGAAGGTGTGGTCGTAGGTGCCGGCCGTGGAGCCGTTGCCGTTGAGCCAGGCGAAATAGACGTCCGCCGACTTCACCTTGGTGCGGTCGGAGTAGTCCATGCCCAGGTTCATGCTGGAGAAGATCCAGCCCAGCGTGCGGGTGGCTTCCAGCCGGATCGCCTTGATGGTGTCCTTCTGGTGGTCGAACTCTTCGCGGCCGTTGTAGCCGTAGTTGTCCGGATCGGTGAACACGAGGTTGGCCGGGTTGGCCAGGTCCACGCCGGGCGTGAAGTACGGATAGCCATCGCCGATCGGCGTCTGGAACTGCACGCTGGTGAGACCACCGTTTGGCAGGCCGGCAAACAGGTAGGCGTCGTGCAGCTTCTTCTTGGCGGTGGAGTAGGAGAGGTCGGCCGAGGCCTGCCATTCGTTGCCGAAGTCGTACTGGTTGTTCCAGCCGGCGGAGAACAGCTTGTCGTGCTCCTTGTTGAACTGGTTCTGCAGGATCGGCGCGATGCCGTTGATGGTGCCGGAGGTGACCAGCGGATACGGCTGGTAAGGCACGGTGCCGACGTTGTCGTAGGAGACATTGTCGTACGGGCTGCTCGACCACTGCACGCCGTTGGTGGTCTGGCGCTGGTTGAAGGTCGAGTAGTAGAGGTCCAACGTCGAGTGGTAGTGCTCGCCAGGCGCCCACTCGATCACGGTCATCAGACCGTTGCGCTTCTGCTGCTCCGACTTGGCGCGCAGCTGCATGCCTTCCTGCGAGATCACGTTGTCGGGCATGCCCGGGGTGTGCGGCCCGCCCCAATTCTGGTCGATGCCGGCCGGGCCGTTGTCCACGCTCCACCACCAGGCCTGGTACTGCTTTTCCTGGATCGGCGAGTCGAGCTGGGCGAAGCCGACCGCCACGCCCAGCGTGTGGTCGAGAAACTGGTCGATGTACGAGAAGCTGGCGCGGTGGCCCATGTCGCCCACGCCCGAGCCGGGGTTGAGCTTGCCGTTGCTGGTGTGCTCGCCGCGCAGGTTGAGCACGACGGTGCGCTTTTCCAGATCGAGGGGGCGGATGGTGTGCAGGTCGACGGTGCCGGAGAGGCCCTGGCCGATCAGGCTGGCATCGGGCGTCTTGTAGACCGCGGCGCTGCTGATCAGCTCGGAGGGGTACTGGTCGTATTCCACGCCGCGGTTCTCGCCGATCGTGGCCTGCTCGCGCCCGTTGAGCGTGGTGCCGGCGAAATCCGGCGACAGGCCGCGGATCGAGATCACGTTGGCGCGCCCGTCCAGCCGCTGCGTGGCCAGGCCGGGCAGGCGGGCCAGGCTCTCGGCAATGCTGGCGTCGGGCAGCTTGCCGATGTCCTCGGCGGAGACCGCCTCGATGATGTCGTCGGAATTCTGCTTGGCCTTGATCGAGCTCTCGATGCTGCCTCGGATGCCGGTGACGACCACCGTCTGCAGCGTGGTGGCGCCGGGTTTGGCGGGCTTCTTCGTCGACGGCGTGGGATTCGCCGGCGTGCTCGATGCGTTCTGCTGCTGCGCGGGTGGCGTCGTGTCCTGTGCCTGCGCGACGCTGGCGACGAACAGCCCGAGCAGTGCCGCCTGGCAAGCCAGCGCGAGCCGGTGCCGACGAGGCTGGGGGCGTGAGGCGGTCGCGCCGCGTGGGTGGCCGATGTGCATGCTGATCTCCCTGAAAGACGACGAGTCGATGGTGCCGGCAATCCCCTGCTTCACCGGTGGGCGCGGAGCATCAGCGAGCGCATGCAGCCTTGTCACCATGCGATGCACCAAGTGATGCACAAGGCCACTTGCGCGCCCGCATGAAGTTGCGACAGGTACAAAAAAAGCCCGGAGATCGCTCTCCGGGCTTTTTCCGTCACCGGCTGTGAAGCCGGTGTACTTGGGGGGGGCGAGAGCTTACTTCGCCTCCTTCTCCATCAGCTTGTCGACCAGGTTCGCCGGCACTTCCTCGTAGTGATCGAAGATCATCGTGAAGGTGCCGCGGCCGGAGGTGGCCGAACGCAGGAAGTTGATGTAGCCGAACATCTCCGCCAGCGGCACGAAGCCCTGCACGAAGGCCTGCGGACCCTTCTGGCCCTGGTCGCTGACCGAACCGCGACGACGGTTCACGTCGCCGATGATGTCGCCGAGGTAATCGGCCTCGGTCACCACTTCCAGGCTCATGATCGGCTCGAGCAGCTTCGGCTTGGACATGCGCTGCGCTTCACGGAAGCACTGGCGTGCGGCGATTTCGAACGCGAGCGCCGACGAGTCGACGTCGTGGTACTTGCCGTCCACCAGGCGCGCCTTGAAGTCGAGCACTTCGTAGCCGGCTACCTGACCCTGGCGCGACTCCACCTCGATCGCGTGCTGCACGGCCGGGATGTACTCGCGCGGCACGCGGCCGCCGACGATCTCGTCGGAGAACACCACGCCCGAACCCGGCTCGCCCGGCTCGAAGATCATCTTCACTTCGGCGAACTGGCCCGAACCACCGGACTGCTTCTTGTGGGTGTAGGTGTGCTCGACGGTGTTGCCGAAGGCTTCGCGGAAGCTGACCTTGGGCTTGCCCATGTTCGCGTCCACGCCCAGCTCGGTGCGCATGCGGTCGATGGTGATTTCCAGGTGCAGCTCGCCCATGCCCTTGAGCACGGTCTGCCCGGTTTCCTTGTCCACTTCCAGCTTCAGCGACGGATCGGCCTTGACCATCTTGTAGAGCGCGGTGGACATCTTGTCGACGTCGTTGCGGCTCTTCGGCTCCACCGACACGCTGATCACCGGGTCCGGGAAGCGCATGCGCTCCAGCAGCACCGGATGGGCCGGATCGGTCAGCGAGTCACCGGTCTCGGTTTCCTTCAGCGAGACGAACGCGCAGATGTCGCCGGCGCGGACCTCGTCGATTTCCTTGGTGGCGTTCGCCTGCACTTCCACGATGCGGCCGATCCGCTCTTTCTTGCCGCGGGTGACGTTCTGCAGGGTGTCGCCCTTCTTGATCACGCCCGAGTAGATGCGGGTAAAGGTGAGCGTGCCGAACTGGTCGTTGATCACCTTGAAGGCCAGCGCGCGCACCGGCGCGTCGTCGGTCACTTCCTGCTCGCCGATGACGTGGCCGTCCTCGTCCACCATCGAGATGCCGCCGTTCTCGCCCGGGAACGGCATGTAGTCGATCACGCCGTCCAGCAGCTGCTGCACGCCCTTGTTGCGGTAGGAGGAACCGCAGAACACCGGCACCAGCTTGCCCGCCACACAGCCCTTGCGGATGCACTCCTTGAGCTTCTCCAGCGAGGGGATCTCGCCCGAGGTGAGGTAGGCGTCCATGGCGTCGTCGTCCATCTCGACGGCGGTCTCGATGCTCTGCTCGCGCAGCGCGGCGAGGTTGGCCACCCACTCCTTGTCGGCAGCGGACTGGAACGCCTTCACCTTCGGGTGGTCGGCCACCTGGTCGAGCGGCACGCTCTCCCACTTGCTGTCCTTGTCGTCGCCCTGCCAGATGTAGCCCAGGCCGGCGATCAGGTCGGCCATGCCGATGAACTCGTCGTGGCTGCCCAGCGGAACCTGGCACAGCACGGCGTTGGCGCCCAGGCGGTTGCGGATGCCGTCCACGCAGTGCTTAAAGTTCGCGCCGATGCGGTCCATCTTGTTGACGTAGCACATGCGCGGCACGTTGTACTGGTCGGCCAGGCGCCAGTTGGTCTCGGTCTGCGGCTCCACGCCGGCCACGCCGTCGAACACCACCACGGCGCCGTCCAGCACGCGCAGCGAGCGGTTCACCTCGATGGTGAAGTCCACGTGCCCCGGGGTGTCGATCACGTTGATCTGGTGGCCCTTCCACTCGGTCGACACGGCGGCCGACTGGATGGTGATGCCGCGCTTGCGCTCCTGCTCCAGGTAATCGGTCGTGGTCGAGCCCTTGCCGTCCTTGGTGTCATGCACGTCGACGATCTGGTGCTTCTTGCCGGTGTAGTACAGGACGCGCTCGGTGGTCGTCGTCTTGCCGGCGTCGATGTGCGCAATGATGCCGATGTTGCGGTAGAGCTTGAGGGGTTTCTGTCGGGCCACTGTCGGAGTTCCGTAGGTGCGTTTTAAGGGAAGCGTGAGCAGGACAGCGCTCGTGCTGCCCCATGGAATGTCGTGCGCTTGCGGTTGGCGGTGCTCGCACCGCTCCCGATTGGACAGGGCGCAGGTGCGTCAAACCGCCGATTATAGCCGGGTTTCTTGATAAATCAGAGTCCTGCGTTCAGGGGACCGGCAGGGCGTTGCACGTACGCCTGCCGCCAGCGCCCGGCCGGTGCCGCCACAGGCCACGGCAGGTGCCCCTTTGCCGTTCAGCCAGGGTCGGTAGCGTGCGAGACGCCCGGCGGCGTGCCTGTCAGCAGGTCTTCGTAGAACGCACCGAACGGCTCGGTCGGGTGGGCGATCTGGATTTCCAGGATCCAGCGGCCGTCGGCCGGGCGCCGGCCGAAGGCCTCCAGCGGGCCCCCTTTGTGCACAGCGTGCGGGTAGTCGCCGATGCGGTGGCCCTTGGTGGCGTGGTTGAGGCGCCAGCCCATCGCCGCGGCGCGCTCACCGGCGTAGGCATATAGCGCCGCACCGCTCAGGCCCTGCTGACGCCAGGCCTCGGCCACCTCGTCGAAGAGGGCGCGGGCCGCCACGGCGCAGGCCTGCTGCTGCGGCGCGTCGCCGACCGTGAACGTATCGCCCACGTCGCCCTCGTGGCGGTCGAACACCAGACCCAGGTCGACGAAATAGCCGTCGTGTTCGCCCAGTCGTACCGTCGGATCGGAGCGCTGGCGCCAGGTCTTGATGGTGTTGGCACCGATGCGGATCAGCGTGGGGTGCCAGACGCGCTCCACGCCGTGTTCGCTGAACACGTCGGCGGCCATGACCTTCGCCTCGTCCTCGCTGATCCCTGGCTGCATGCGCTCACGGATGTCCTGCAGCGCGGCCCAGCTGCGCTCGCGAGCGCGCTGCACCAGCGCGGGGTCGAACTTGCGACCGACCGCTTCGCGAGGATCTGCGGCCACTCCGATGCTGGCTCTCAAGCCTGGCTGACCAGCAGCAACGCCAGGCCCAGGGCCGCCGGCGCGGCCTGGATCCACAGCACCTTGCGCGTGGCGGTGAGCCCGCCATACACGCCGGCCACCAGCACGCAGCCGAGGAAGAAGGCTTTCACGTGCAGGCCCTCGCTGCCCCCCACCCACAGTCCCCACGCCAGTCCGGCGGCGAGGAAGCCGTTGTACAGCCCCTGGTTGGCGGCCAGCACCTTCGACTGCTCGGCGAATTCCGGCGTCAGCCCGAACGCGCGTCGCCCCGACGGCCGGTTCCACAGGAACATCTCCAGCACCAGGAACCACAGGTGCAGCAGGGCGATGATGGCGATGACGATGGAGGCGGCAAGAGGCATGGTGGGTTTCGGAAGGGGTTCAGGCGGGCGGATCGGCGCGGCGGAACGTTACCACCAGCACGTCGCGATGCGCCGGCAGGTCCGGGTCGAGCGGGGTCACCGGGGTCACGCCGTGGAACACGCGCGCGTCGTCCACCAGCGCAGCGTCCAGTGGATGCACCAGGGTGAAGCTTCCCAGCAGCTCGCCGTCGGCGGCGTGGATGGTGGTGGTGCCGCTCTCGATGTTCTGCCGATCGATCATCAGCACCAGAACGTAATCCACGCCGTCGCGGTGCCGGCCTTCAGGGGTGGGCTCGCCCGCCTCGCCGACTTTCGCTTCGATCCGGAACTGGTGCGTTTCCACGTGCCAGGCCCGTACCTCGGGCGCGAGGGCGCCGAACAGGGACTGGCTGAAGCGCAGGATGCCGCGGAGGCTGGGGCCGTCGGCGATCGCCGGGTGTATCGGCCGGAACCACCGCTGGATGTTTCCCTGCAGCGGGTTGTATTCCAGGCTCTGGAAATGCGGCTGGTGCGGCGCGCGCTGCAGGGAGCCCGCGGCGTCGATGGTGAACGTGGCATGCCGGCGCTGGCGGTGCCGCCCCTGTGCCGCCAGGTAGGTATCCGGGGCGAGATCGTTCCAGCTGGCGGCGAACGCCTCCCAATCATCGAACGCGTGCGGCGCGTCCAGCAGGCCGCGCATGACGTTGGCGGTGAGAAAGGCGAAGCCTTCGCGTTGGAGCCGGGTGCGTAGCGCCGGAAGATCGGGGAGAGAGGGCATGCGCATACGTTAGCAGTTGGTCGCCCGCTCAGTGCTGATTCGGGTCAGCCCTGGAAGGCCCGTCCAGCCACGCCGGGGGAGGGTTTTCACTCGCAAGAACCCTCGGGTCCAACGGTTTGGCTCGGCGATGGATGCACGCATCGCGTAGTGCCGCGACGGGGGGGGGTCTGGGCAGGGCGCCGGCCGCACCGGCCACATCAGGTCGCCGGCCATCCAGGTGACACCCTTCCTGTGCAATAGATGGTGCGCCAGCGGCACCGTCGGGATGGTGCCGGGCGCGCCTGCGCATGGTTTCAGGTGCATCCAATCATCACATGATGATTTCGCATATGGGCGTATAGACGTCTAGACGTCTGTTGACACGATGTCTGTGGCGGCCCTACAGTGCACTCCACTCATCGAGACCGGCTGAGGGACAGGCCCTTTGAAGCCGGGGCAACCTGCAGAGACGCTTTCTGCGACGGTGCCAACTCCTGCGGAGCGCCGACGAGCGCAACCGGTAGATGGGGTGTCGTCACGGGCGCGTTCTGGCGTCCGTGGTGGCCCACTCTCTCGACTCTCCGCAGGTGCGATGCCACAGGAGAGTCCGATGTCCGCCCAGCTCGCCCACGTCCCCACTGCTTCCGCCCAGCCGCAGCGCGCGGCCGTTGCGCCGTCGCCCCGTGCCTCGCTCACGGCGCAGCGCTGCAGTCGCCGGGTCATCATCGAGCCCACCTACGGCGGCGGCCGCTGCGGCGTGGAGGTGAGCTACCTGTGGTGTGGTGCGCCGGATGCACCGACCGTGGTGGTGCAAGGCGGTATCTCGGCAAGCCGCGACGTGATCGCCGCCGAGGGTGCCGCCCAGCCGGGCTGGTGGCAGGCGCTGGTGGGCGAGGGCAAGGCGATCGACCTGAACCAGTACCGCGTGCTGTCCATCGACTGGCTGAGCCCGACCGATCTGGGCGCCGCCACGGCGATCTCCAGCACCGACCAGGCCAATGCGATCAGCGCCTTGATCGATGCGTTGGGCATCGGCCGCATCGCCGCCTTCGTCGGCTCGTCCTACGGCGCCATGGTGGCGCTGGCCTTCGCCAAGGCGCATCCGTGGCAGCTGGACCGGCTGGTGCTGCTGGCCGGTGCGCATCGCGCGCATCCTCTTTCTACGGCTCTGCGCAGCGTGCAGCGCGGCATCGTGCGGCTGGGCCAGTCCAGCGGGCAGTTGGACGAAGCGCTGAGCCTGGCGCGCCAGCTGGCCATGACCACCTATCGCGGCAGCGAGGAATTCGCCCGCCGCTTCTCGTCCGCCCCGGAATTTCGCGACGACCGCTTCCACTTCCCGGTGGAGGATTACCTGGACCAGGCTGGCCGCCGCTTCGTGGCGCGCTTCGATGCGGAGCGTTTCCTGGCGCTGTCTGAGTCGATCGACCTGCATGACGTGCAGCCCGAGGCCGTACCCACGCCGGCCACGCTGATCGGCTTCCCGTCCGACCGGCTGGTGCCGCTGGCCGACCTGTGCGAGCTGCAGCGTCGCCTGGCCGGTCCGGCCACGCTGGAGGTAGTGGAGTCGCCCTACGGCCACGACGGCTTCCTCAAGGAAACCGACCAGCTCGCCCCCCTGCTGCGCCAGGCCCTCCTGTAGGAGCCCGCTGGCGGGCGATGCTTTTTCTTTGTCTTTAGATGGGATCAGGAGCAAGGGCATCGCCCGCGAGCGGGCTCCTACAGAAAGCCGTGCTGCGTACCTTTTGATCGTTCGGAGAGTTCCATGACCACCTCGGCCCCCAGCACCCGCGCCGTCCGCGCCGGCATCGAGTCGGACACCCAGCACGGCGCCGTCGTGCCGCCGCTGCACCTGTCGACCAACTACAGCTTCACCGGGCTCGGCGGCAAGCGCGCCTACGACTACTCGCGCAGCGGCAACCCCACCCGCGACCTGCTCGGCGAGGCGCTGGCCGACCTGGAGCAGGGTGCCGGTGCGGTGGTCACCTCCAGCGGGATGTCCGCCGTGGCGCTGGCGCTGGAACTGGTGCCGGCCGGCGCCACCGTGCTGGCCGCGCACGACTGCTACGGCGGCACCTGGCGCCTGCTCGACGCGTGGGCGAAGAAGGGCCGCTTCAGCGTGGCCTTCGCCGATCTCACCGATCCCGCCGCACTGGCCGCCGGCCTCGCGAAGAAGCCCGCGCTGGTGTGGGTGGAAACGCCCTCCAACCCGCTGCTGCGCATCACCGACATCCGTCACGTGGCGCACGCCGCGCATGCGGTCGGCGCGCTGGTGGTGGTGGACAACACCTTCCTCTCGCCCGCGCTGCAGCAGCCGCTGGCGCTGGGCGCGGACCTCGTCGTCCACTCCACCACCAAGTACATCAACGGCCACAGCGACGTGGTGGGCGGTGCCGTGGTGGCGCGCACGCCGGAGCTGGCCGAGCAGATCAAGTGGTGGGGCAACTGCAACGGCCTCACCGGCGGCGCGTTCGACAGCTACCTCACCCTGCGCGGCCTGCGCACGCTGGGCGTGCGTCTGCGCCAGCACGAGGAAAACGCCGCCCGCGTAGCCGAGCACTTGGCCCGCCACGGCGCCGTGCGCAAGGTCTACTACCCCGGGCTCGCCGAGCATCCCGGCCATGCGCTGGCCGGGCGCCAGCAGCAGGGCTTCGGCGCCATGCTCAGCTTCGAGCTCGACGGCGAGGTGGAAGAGATCGCGGCGTTCGTCGACGGGCTGGAATACTTCTCGCTGGCCGAATCGCTCGGCGGCGTGGAAAGCCTGATCGCGCACCCCGCCTCGATGACCCACGCCTCGATGGCGCCGGAAGCGCGCCGCACCGCTGGCATCGCCGACACCCTGCTGCGCCTGTCGGTGGGCATCGAAGATGGCGACGACCTGCTGCGCGACCTCGATGCTGCCCTGCGCCGCGCTGCCGCGGTGGGCGCCTCCAAACGCAAGGTGCGCGCATGAGCGCGGTGCCCGATGCCGAGGTGGCGGAAGTGGCCGCAGTAGGAGCGCACCCTGTGCGCGATCGACTTTTGTCGGGTGCAGTTGAAGAGCGTTCGCGCACAGGGTGCGCTCCTACAGCCGTGGATGCATCCGGCATTGCCATCGTGCTGCTCGGCACCGGCGTGGTCGGCGGGGCCCTGCTCAAGCTGCTGTGTACGCCGGCGGCCGCGCGCATCCGGCTGGTGGGCGCGGCCAACTCCAAGCGGCAGCAGACCCACCCGGCGCGGCTGGCCAGTCGCCAGTTGCGCGAGCAGATCCGCAGCGAGGGCGATCCGCGGGACAACGCGGCGCTGCTGTCTGCGCTGGATGCCAGCGGCGTGGCGACCAACGTGATCGTCGACGCCACCGCCAATGCTTCGCTGGCCGCGCGCCACGCCGAATGGCTGGAGCGCGGCTATCACGTCGTCACCGCCAACAAGGCACTGGCCGGCGGCGAGCTCACCGGCTGGCGTGCGCTGCAGGCGGCCACCTCCGGTGCCGCGCGCTACGGCGATTCGGCCACCGTCGGCGCCGGCCTGCCGGTGCTCTCCACCCTGCGTCGCCTGCGCCAGTGCGGCGATGCGCTGCTCACGCTGGAGGGTGTGTTCTCCGGCTCGCTCTCGTATCTGTTCAACCAGTACGACGGCAGCGTGCCGTTCTCCATCTTGCTCGGCGAGGCGCGCCGGCTTGGCTACACCGAGCCCGATCCGCGCTCCGATCTCTCCGGCGAGGACGTGGCGCGCAAGCTGCTGATCCTCGCCCGCCATGCCGGCTTCTCGCTCAACAGCGACGAGGTGGAAGTGGAGAGTCTGGTGCCGCAGGCGTTGCGCGCGCTGTCCACCGAGGCCTTCCTCGATCGCCTCGAGGAACTCGACGCGCCGCTCGCCGCGCGGGCCGCCGAAGCACGCGAACGCGGCCACGTGCTGCGCTACCTCGCCCGCCTCAACCAGCGTGGTCGCGCCCGCGTGGGGTTGGTGGAAGTGCCGGCCACTCATCCGGCGGCCCGGCTGTACGGCACCGACAACCAGTTCGCCCTCACCACCACCCGCTACAACACGCAGCCGCTGGTGATCCAGGGGCCGGGCGCGGGGCCGGAAGTCACCGCACAGGCTTTGCTGGGTGACGTGCTGGCGCTGGCGCCCGGCTGAGGGTCGCCGCGGCTGCGTTCAATGGCCGGTGGCGCCTGCGGCCGTCGGGACCATGGCCTGCGGCCGCAACAGCACGGCCCCGGCCAGCGCGGCGGCGGCCGCTGCACAGGCGCCCGCTAGGAAAGCCGTGTGATAGCCGCCGTTGAGCGCGGCCAGCGTGCTGGCACCGGCACTGGTCAGGGTGCTCGTCCGTGCCGCGGCGAGGCTGGCAAGCACCGCCAGGCCCAGGGCGCCGCCCATCATGAAGGCGGTGTTGACCACGCCAGAGGCCAGCCCGGACTGGTCCGGCGCCACGTCGCCCATCGCCGCCAGCAGAACCGGGTTGAAGGCGATGCCGGCGCCCAGGCCCAGCAGCATCATCGCCGGCAGTACGTCGACCACGAACCGACCGTCCACCGGCGCGCGGGCGAACAGCGCCAGCCCGGTCGCCGCCATCGTCAGCCCGGCGCCTAGCGGCAGGCGGATGCCGAAGCGCATCACCAGTCGCGCGGACAGGCCGACCGAGCAGGCGGCCATCACCAGGTTCGCCGGCAGGAACGCCAGCCCCACGCGGAACGGGTCGTAGCCCAGCACCTGCTGCATGTACAGCGCCGAGAGGAAGAACCAGGCGAACATCGCCGCGCACCACAGCACACCGATCAGACTGGCCACCGTGAGGTTGCGGTGGCGGAACAGTCCGAGCGGGATCAGCGGCGCGCGGATGCGCGCTTCGATGGTGACGAAGGCGACCAGCAGCACCAGCGCCACGGCCAGCACCCCCAGCGTGGCGGGCGACGTCCAGCCGGCCTCATTGCCGTGCACCACGGAGTAGATCGCCAGCGTCAGGGCGAGCGTCACGCTGGCGGCGCCGGCCACGTCGAGGCGGCCCTCGAATGGCTTGCGCGTGGCCGGCACCAGCCGCAGTGTGGCCAGCGCCACCAGCACGCCGATCGGCAGGTTCACCAGGAATATCCAGTGCCAACTCAGCGTGCTCGTGAGGAGACCACCGAGCAACACGCCGACACTCCCGCCACCGGCGCAGACGAACCCGTAGATGCCCATGGCCCGTGCGCGATCGGCCGGCGCCGTGAACAGATCCATGATCAGCGACAGCGCCACCGCCGACACCACCGCGCCGCCCAGTCCCTGCGCCGCGCGCGCCGCCACCAGCATCCGCTGTGAGGCGGCCAGGCCGCACAGCAGCGAGGCCACCGTGAAGGCGGTGAGGCCGAGCAGGAACACGCGGCGGTGCCCAAGCAGGTCGCCAAGCCGACCGGCCAGCAGCAGAAAGCCGCCGTAGGTAAGCATGTAGGCGTTGACCACCCATGCCAGCGCGGTCTCGGAAAAGCCGAGATCGGCCTTGATCGAGGGCAGGGCGACGTTCACGATCGTGGTGTCCAGCACGATCATCAGCACGCCCATGCAGAGCACGTAGAACGCTAGCCAGTCGTGCCGGGCGGGGGCGGCAGCAGTCATCGCGGATCTCCCGGGTGTGTAGTCGATCGAAGCGGCCGGGCGCGTGCAGCGGCCCGGCGCGAAGTAAGTAGCACGGCCACAGCCGCCCGGGCTACGGCACCTGGATCGCCTCGACCTGGATGCGCAGCGTCACCCCCATGTCGAACCCGTAGTCCTTGCCGCCCGGCATGCCGTAGGCGTCACGCTGAAAGGTGGCGAGCGCGTCGGCGCCGCACACCTCGCGTTTGAACAGCGGATGCGGCATGCATTTGAAGCTGCGGATGTCGAGCGTCAGCGGGTGGCTCACCCCGTGCAGGGTGAGCGTGCCGTCCACCCGCGTCGGTGCGCCGTTCCTGAAGCCCGCGAGCCGGCCCGTGTAGTGCGCCTGGGGCCATTGCCGGGTGTCGAACAGCTCGGGCCCCTGCGCGTACGCGTTGAGCTTGTCCTGGCCGAAGTCGGCGCTGGCCATGTCGACGCTGACGTCGACGCTGCCGGTCTGCTTCGCGCGATCGAGGATCACCGTGCCCCGACTGGCGTTGAACTTGCCGCGCCACACCGACAGCCCGCCCATGTGGTCCGCCTCGAAGCTGGGGTAGGTGTGATCCGGATCGATGCGATAGGTCACCGGCGTGGCGCTGGCGGTGGTGGCGGCCAGCGCGGCGAGCGTGGCAAGAGCCACGGCGAGCTTGCCGTCGGAACGGAGGCGGGTGGGCTGACGCATCGGGAGAGTCCTTGGCGGGATGGTGCCAAGGCGACGATCCACGCGCGACGGTTTCGACAACCGCAAAAAAAGAACGCGCGGACCGGCCGCGCGTTCTTGTTCAAGGCCTCCTGCTTCAAGCAGGGACGATCGCAGCGATCAGCGATGCCCGGTGGCGCGCTCCACTTCATCCTCGTCCGGCGGAATCTGCAGGTCGCTCGGATGCTGGCTGGCCTCCATCCGCTCGGCCTCGATGGACGGCGTCCGCCAGCCGGACTTCACGCCCCACAGGAAATACACCAGGCCGATCACCGCCACCACGACCAGATCCCAGCCGTACGGGATGTAGTTAAGGCCGCCGAACTTGGCGCTGCCGATCTTCGACACCGCGGCCAGGGTGATCAGGTAGGCGATCAGCCACCAGGCGCCCTTGAGGTGGCGGCCGAAGTCCTGCCAGCCGTGCTTGGCCTGGTAGTAGAAGTACACCGGCAGGGCGACCACCATCAGCAGGATGATCTCGCCCGTCAGCGGCCACTTGGCCCAGTACAGCAGCTCGGCGGACATGATGAAGGCGATACCGGCGATCACCGGCAGGCCGCTGAGCTTGAACGGGCGATGCAGCTCCGGCGCCGTGCGGCGCAGGGTCATCACGCTCACCGGGCCGGTGAGGTAGGAAATGATGGTGGACACCGAGATCACCGCGGCCAGCGAGTCCCAGCCGCGGAAGAAGAACAGGAACAGGAACGACACCACCAGGTTCAGCCACATCGCCGGGCGCGGTACACCCCAGGTCGGGTGCAGCCGGCCGAACACCTTCGGCAGCGTGCCGTTGCGCTCCATGCCGTAGATCATGCGGGCGGTGGTGGCGGTGTAGGTGATGCCGGTACCGCTGGGGCTGACGAAGGCGTCCGCGTAGAGCAGGATCGCCAGCCAGTTGAGGTTGACCAGCACCGCCAGCTCGGCGAACGGCGAGCTGAAGTCGATGCCCTTCCAGCCGGCGCGGGCCAGCAGGTCCGGCGGCACGGCGCCGAGGTAGGCCACCTGCAGCAGCACGTACACCACGGTGGCCAGAGCGATCGCGCCGATGATCGCGAACGGAATGCTGCGCCCCGGGTTGCGCGCTTCGCCGGCCAGGTTCACCGGGCTCTGGAAGCCGTTGAAGCTGAACACGATGCCGGCCGTGGCCACCGCGGTGAGAATCGCCGCGAAATCGTTCGCGTGGCTGCCGCCGGCCGCGCCCACCGAGAGGTTCTCGCTGTGGAAGCCGCTGGCGATGAGCGCGATGCCGGTGGCGGCCGGAATGATCAGCTTGATGATGGTGATCAGGCTGTTGGAGCGCGCGAACAGCTTCACGCTCCAGAAGTTGAGCAGGAAGTACACCACCACCAGCACCGCGGCGATGCCTAAGCCCAGGTGGCTCAGCTCGCCGTGCTTGCCGGGTGCGGCGTGGTACAGATCCTGCGCCCACTGCCACTTCCAGCCGGCCATGTATTGCACCGAGGCCTCGGCCTCCACCGGGATCACCGAGACGATCGCGATCCAGTTCGCCCACGCGGCAATGAAGCCCACCAGCGAGCCGTGCGAGTAGTGGCCGTAGCGCACCATGCCGCCGGATTCGGGGAACATCGCGCCCAGCTCGGCGTAGGTCAGCGCGATCGACAGGATGATCACCGCGCCCAGCACCCAGGCCCAGATCGCGCCCGGACCGGCCAGCTTGGCGGCGTTCCACGCGCCGAACAGCCAGCCCGAACCGATGATCGAGCCCAGGCCGGTGAACATCAGGGCGAAAGGTCCGACATCACGTCGGAGCGAACTCTGGTTTGCCATCGAGGAACCCCTGAGCGGCCTGATCGCCGCGGTTCAAAACCACGATAGTGGCAAAGTGGGCCAGGGCTGTCACGCCGCAGCGGCGCACCACGACGGTGCGATGCCGCCGCAACGGGCGCTGGTGGCGACGCGGCCCGCGCGCTCAGGGCGCCAGCGATACCACGCAGTCGATGCCGGCCCTGGCCATCTTCGCGTAGGGGCAGACGCGCTCGGTGTTGCGCACCAGTTCCTCGGCGACGGCGCGATCGACGCCCGGCAGGCGGATGTGGATCGTCGCGGTGAGCATGAACAGCCCATCGACCGGATCGCGGCCGAAGCTGACCTGGGCCACGACCTCGGCATCCGGGATCGCCACGCCTGCCCGCGCCGCGAGCAGGCTCAGCGCGCCGTGGAAGCATGCCGCGTAGCCGGCGGCGAACAGCTGTTCGGGATTGGTGCCGCCGCCCGGTCCGCCCAGTTGCTCGGGCATCCGCAACTGCAGCTCGAGCGCGCCGTCGTCCGAGCGGGCCACGCCGGAGGCCCGGCCGTGCCGGGATTCGCCGCCGTTGACCCGCACGGTGGCGGTGTACAGCGGAAGGAAGTCTGCACCGACATGCTTGTCGAGCAGGGAGAGGGGTGGGGGGCGCAGATCGGGCATGGCGGGTGCGAAGCTCCTCGAGGGTAGATGGAGCGCCCTCAGGCGAGAACGCCTTCTTCGGCGACGATCGCCGCCTGCACGCCCGGATCGTCCTCCATGCGGCGAGCGAAGCGCATCAGATGCTCCAGGCCGTACAACCCGATGTCCAGGTCGGCTGCCCAGCGCAGGATCACCAGCAGGTACGGGTCGGCGATCGAACGCGTGCCGACCAGCCAGTCGCGGCCGGCCAGCTCCTCGTCGAGTCGTGCGAGACAAGCTTGCAGGTGGCGCCGTGCGCCCTGGGCCGGCGCGCTCAGCGGTAGGGGGCTGGCCAGAAAGAACGACGCCGGCAGCAACGGCAGGAACGCCTTGTGCACATCGCCGTCGAGAAGGCCCAGCCAGCGCATCACCTCGGCGCGCCCGCGCGGTGATCCGTCACCGAACAGCCGCGCCTCGGGATGCAGATCGGCGAGGTAGCCGAGGATCGCCAGGTTCTCGCGAAGCACGAAGTCGCCGTGCTCCAGCATCGGCACCGGGGTTGTCTCATCGTGCCTGCGGTGCGCCGGCCACTCCGCGCTGTCGTCGCTGATCTGCACCGCGCGGTACGGCGCGCCGATCCACTCGAGCACGATGTGCGCGGCCAGCGAGCAGGCGCCCGGAAGGTAGTGCAGGTTCACGCCGCCGCTCCGCGGCGATCGCGCACCCAGCGGGCGAACCAGGTATCGAAGTCCTGCCTGCCCAGCATCGCGCCCTCGCCAGGGAGCAGCGTGCCGGCTCCCAGCACTGCGCCGAAATACGGTTCCTGCGGATCCGCCACGACCGTGCGCGAATCCCCGGTGGCGGTGAGGAACCGCTGCACCCACTGCGCCAACGGTGCCTGCTGCGGGCCGCCGATTTCCACCGTCCCGTGCACCGGTGCGCCCAGCGCGCAATCAGCCACCGCGGCGGCGACGTCTTCGGCGGCGATGGGCTGCATCAGTCCGCTGGACATGCGCAGCGGCTGGCCCGCCTCGCCCGGGCCGGCGATGGCGCCGAGAAACTCGAAGAACTGCGTGGCCTGGACAATGGTGTAGGGAATGCCGGCCGCGCAGATCAGCGCCTCCTGCGCCGCCTTGGCGCGGATGTAGCCGCTCGCAGCAAATGCCGGCCGCCCGGTGCCCACCACCGACAGCGCCACGTGATGCTTCACTCCGGCGCGCTGTTCCGCGGCGGCAAGATGGCGGCCCGCGTTCTCGAAGAACGCCAGCACCGCCTGGTCTTCGAACGAGGGCGAATTGGCCACGTCCACCACCACGTCGGTGCCCGTCAGCGCCGCGTCCAGCCCGTGCCCGGTAACCGCGTTGATGCCGGTCGATGGCGCGGCGGCCACCACCTCGTGCCCGCGTCGGCGCAGGCGCTCGACGACCTTGCTGCCGATCAGTCCGGTACCGCCGATGACGACGAATTTCATGGGAAGCCTCCGCGGGCGTGGGCGCCAGTGGCGCGGGATGAAGGCATGCTAGGCGCGGCCGGCGGTGCCCGGTAGCAACGCGGCTGGGCTCACCGTGTTGCCCCGGAGGCACCAATCGCCGGGCCGGATCAGCCGCGGTCGGTGCCGACGGCTTCGCGTGGTGCGCGCGCCGTCGTGTCGGGCATGGGCGTGAGGCCGGTGGCACATTCCAGGTCCAGCGCGCGCACGGCGGTGATCATGTAGTCGATGAACACGCGCACCCGCGCGGGCAGCTGCAGCCGGCTCAGGTAGCACAGGTAGTGCCCGCGATCGTCCGGCGCGTACGGCGTGAGGCAAGCCACCAGGCGACCGGCGCGCAGGTGGTCGCTGACCAGATAGCCGGGCAGCTGTGCAATGCCGTGGCCGTCGAGGACCGCCTGCAAAACCAGCTCGTCGTCGTTGAACGTCCAGCTCGACGAGGGCAGGAGCCTCTGCACCCGCCCGCCCACTTTGAACTCCCACTCGCACATCCGCCCCGACGACGCGCGGGAGGTGATGCAGCGGTGCGCGGACAGGTCTTCCACTTGCCGCGGCAGCCCTTGGGATTGCCGGTAGGTGGGTGCCGCGCAGACCAGCATCGGCATGGGAATGAGCTGCCGGGCCACCACCTGGCTGTCTTCCAGGCGCCCATCGCGGAAGGCGAGGTCGACCCGGTTCGCGCTGAAGTCGATGGCGCGGTCGTCCAGCGTCAGGTCGATGGCGATCTCCGGATAGCGGTCGCGAAAGCCGTGCAGCAGCGGCGCCACGATGCGCCGTCCAAAGTTACTCGTGGCGGCGATGCGCAGCTGCCCGCGGGGCGGCCCCTCGCGCAGCTCGCGCATGTCTTCCAGCGCCTGCACGATCCGCTCCACGCCGGGGTGGCAGTTGCGGTAGAACAGCTCGCCTTCGCGGGTCAGCGCGGTATGGCGGGTGGTGCGCTGGAACAGCCGCGCGCCCAGCTGGGCTTCCAGCTTCTGCACGCTGCGGCTGACCGCGGAGCGGCCGATGCCGAGCCGATCGCCGGCGCGGGCGAAGCTGCCTTCGGTCGCCACGGCGATAAACGCCACCACGCCCGTATAGCTGGAGGAAAAGGTGGCGGCGAGTGCGTCCTGCTGGGCGCCGTTGAGTTGGACTTGGGCGTCGGAGTTCATCGTCGTTTCCGGTCAGGTCGGCGCCAGCAGCGGCGCGTTCAATGCCGGCAGCAGCCGGCCCCACCGATCAGACGTCCGGGTCGCGAGATTCGTGACACCGCCGCGATTGTTTCCTGCGCAGAAACACGAGGAGCCCGTGGCCGGATCTACCGGGCGGAACACCGCGAACCTAGGCTGGCCCTGTCTCGTCACCGAGCGCGAGCTGCGTCTTCGCCCCCCACGCACACGTCCCCCACGCCCACCCATCCCCCACCTACCGAGGATTTGAATCATGGCCCAGCGAATCGACTACCAGCAGCAGGCCCCCGAACTGTTCAAGAAGCTCGTGGCCATCAGCATGCAGGCCGCCCAGGGCGGCGTCGGCGCGACCATCGGCCATCTGGCCGAGATCCGCGCCTCGCAGCTCAACGGCTGCGCCTTCTGCGTGGACATGCACGTGAAGCAGGCGCTGATTCATGGCGAGCGCCCGCTGCGCATTCATCACCTGACGGTGTGGCGCGAGTCGCCGCTGTTCTCCGACCGCGAACGCGCGGCGCTGGCCTGGACCGAGGCGCTCACGCAACTGCCGCCGCACGGCGTGTCGGACGATCTCTACGCCCAGGTGCGCGAGCAGTTTTCCGAGAAGGAACTCACCGAGCTCACCTACACGGTGATGGCGATCAACGCCTGGAACCGCGTCAATGTCGCCTTCACCAGCGTCCCCGGTTCCGCCGACAAGGCCTACGGGCTGGACAAGGCCGGCCTGGCCTGACGCTTCCCGACCGGCACGCCGATGGTCGTGCCGGTCGCCGCTTCCACGACCCGTTGCGCTCCGCGCGGGTCACTCAAGAGAACACGCCCATGCGCATTTTGAAGACATTCGCACCGCTGTTGCTGCTTGCCACCGGCACGGTGGCCGCACACCAGACGCATCACGCCGCGCCCGCCTCGGGCGCACCGATGGCCCAGGTTTCGGAGCTGATGACCCAGGCGCTGAAGGACTACCCGGGCAAGGAAGGCAAGATGATCCTGGTGACCTATCCGCCGGGCTCGGTCGACCCGGTCCATCGCCACAACGCCGAGGCCTTCGTCTACGTGCTCGAGGGCCACATCGAGATGGGCCTGAACGGCAAAGTCGGTGACGTTGGGGCCGGGACAGACCTTCCACGAAGGGCCAGCCGACCTCCACACGGTGGGTCGCAACGCCAGCAAGACCGAGCCGGCCCGCTTCGTGGTGTTCCTCCTGAAGGATCAGCACGCCCCGGTGCTGATTCCGCAGCAGTAAGCGCCTGCGCGACAGCGTCTGGCGGCACACTCCTGGCGCGTTCGCTAACGCGCCAGGGGCGTGATCGCTATCAGCACTCGATCACGTTCACCGCGAGGCCGCCGCGCGAGGTTTCCTTGTACTTGTCCTTCATGTCGCGGCCGGTGGCGCGCATGGTGGCGATCACCTTGTCCAGCGACACGCGATGCTTGCCGTCGCTCTTGAGCGCCATGCGGCTGGCGTTGATCGCCTTCACCGAGCCCATCGCGTTGCGCTCGATGCAGGGGATCTGCACCAGGCCGCCGATGGGGTCGCAGGTGAGGCCGAGGTTGTGTTCCATGCCGATCTCGGCGGCGTTCTCCACCTGCCAGATGCTGCCGCCCAGTGCCGCGGTGAGGCCGCCGGCAGCCATCGAGCAGGCCACGCCTACCTCACCCTGACAGCCCACCTCGGCGCCGGAGATCGAAGCGTTCTCCTTGTAGAGGATGCCGATCGCGGCGGCAGTGAGCAGGAAGTCGACCACGCCGTGCTCGTCGAAGCGCGCGCAGAAGTGGCGGAAGTACATCAGCACCGCCGGCACGATGCCGGCCGCGCCGTTGGTCGGCGCAGTGACCACGCGACCACCGGCGGCGTTCTCCTCGTTCACTGCCAGCGCGTAGAGATTGACCCAGTCCAGGATGGTCAACGGGTCCTTCAGTGCGGCCTCGGGCTGGCGGCGCAGATCCTCGGCCATCGCCGGAGCCCGGCGCGTCACCTTCAGCCCACCGGGCAGCACGCCGGGCGAGCGCAGGCCGCGCGCCACGCAATCCTGCATCGCCTGCCAGATGGTGAGCAGGCCGGCGCGCGTCTCCGCCTCGGGCCGCCACACACTCTCGTTGGCCAGCATGAGCTGGGCGATGGTCAGGCCGTGCTGTTCGCACAGCTTGAGCAGTTCGTCGCCGCTGGAAAACGGGTACGGCTGTTCAGTGGTGTCCGCAACGATGCGGTCTTCGGCCGCCTCGTCGTGGTTCACCACGAAGCCGCCGCCGACCGAGTAGTAGTCGCGCGTGGCCAGCTCGTTGCCCTGCGCGTCGTAGGCAGAGAAACGCATGCCGTTGGTGTGGAACGGCAGCTTCTGGCGCTTGTTGAACACCAGGTCGGCCTTCTCGTCGAACACGATCTCGTGCTTGCCGAGCAGGCGGATGCGGTGGGTCTTGCGGATGCGCGCCAGCGTGTCGGGAATCGTGTCCGGATCGACCGAGTCCGGGTGCGCGCCTTCCAGCCCCAGCAGCACCGCCTTGTCCGTGCCGTGGCCGCGGCCGGTCATCGCCAGCGAGCCGAACAGTTCGGCGCGCACGCGCGTCACGCGGTTGAGCACGCCCTTCTCTTCCAGCCAGCGCTCGCCAAAGCGTGCGGCGGCACGCATCGGTCCGACCGTGTGCGAGGACGAGGGACCGATACCGATCTTGAAGAGGTCGAAAACGCTGACGGCCATGAATGCGCTGCGGAAGAGTGGGGAAGGGCCGCTATTCTAGGCGCTCCTGCCGGCCCGGCGTCTGTACGCCCGCGTGTGTTGATGAGCCACCTGATCCTTTACCAGCGCGACTACTGCCACCTGTGCGATCAGGCACTGGCCGTGATGGCCGAGGCGCGCGCGCCGGATTTCGAAAGCGAATGGGTGGACGACAGCGCTGAACTGGAAGCGCGCTACGGCACCCGCGTGCCGGTGCTGCGCGACACGCGCGACGGCCGCGAGCTGGACTGGCCGTTCGATGCGGCGGCGGTGCGACGTTTTCTGGCGCCTACCACCGGCGGCTAACGAATCGGCCGCGGGCGGCCACCCATCCACGCGATCGACACGCCGTGGCGATCAGAGTGGATCGTCCCGATCAACCGGCCCCGCCGCCATGAAATGGTCACGCCGCACTGCCTGGATCGTTTTCGTCATCGCGCTGCTGGTGATCATCGCCGTGGGCTTCTACCGCGCCGCGATCCACGAGGAGCCACGCCCGGAAACCGCACCGGCTTCGTCGAACCCAGCGGGACCGTCCGCTCGCTAGCGCGCGTCGTTGCAGCCATCGCACCGACGCGTTGGCGGCGGTCTGTTATTTCGCGATCAGGTTCAGATGCGCGGTGACCGTGACCTCGTCGGCGATCACCGAGGTGTCGGCGTAGTCGCCACCGCCCACGCCGAACTCCAGCCGCTTCAGCGCGCCCTTCACGTCCAGCGTGGCGCCGGCGGTGGTCGGCTTGAAGTCCACCGTGAGGCTCACCGGCTTGGTCACGCCGTGCAAGGTGAGGTTGCCGTCGGCGGTGACGGTGTTGCCGTTGCGATGGAACGCGGTGGTGACGAAGTGCGCCTTGGGAAATTGGGCGACGTCGAAGAAGTCGCTGCCGGGCAGGGCGGTGTCGCGGTCGTTGTCGCCGGTCTTGGCGCTGGCGAGGTCCACGGTGACGTCGAACTTCGACGCGTCGAGATGCGCGGCGTCGTAGGCGATGGCGGCATCGAACTTCTCGAAGTGGCCGTCGAAGCCGGAGCCCTGGAAGTTGCCGTGGAAGGCGAGCGTGCTGCCGGCGCTCTGCACGGTGTAGTCGGCGGCGCTGGCGAGACCGGGCAGGGCGAGGGCGCACAGGAGCAGGGCGAGACGCGTCATGGTCGATCTCCTTTGGGGGAAGGGCATCAGTTGCGAGGACGGCCGAACGGCAGCATCCGGCGCAGCACGTTGTCGTTGTCGAACACGTGGTGCTTGAGCGCGGCGCCGACGTGCGCCACCAGCACCAGCAGCAGCGCCCAGAACAGGAGCTCGTGGGCTTCGTGGGCGAGATGGGCGAGGTCTTCGTTCTTGCCAGCGATGGCCGGCAGGTTGAACAGCTTGAAGTACTGCAGCGGGAAGCCGCGCAGCGAGTTGAACCACCAGCCGGTGAGCGGCAGCGCCACGATCATCAGGTAGAGCACGCCGTGCACCGCGTGCGCCGCCAGTTGCTGCCAGCGCGGGCCGGGCTCGTCCTTGGGGCGACGATCGAACGCGCGCCACACGAGCCGCAGCGCGAACAGCGCCAGCACCGTGAGGCCGATCGACTTGTGCCAGGCGTACACGCTGATCTTGCTCATCGACGGCGTCATGTCGGTCATCAGCAGGCCCCACACGCCGTTGACCAGGATGGCCAGCGCCATGATCCAGTGGAAGAACTTCGCGACGCTGCCCCACTGGCGGTCGGTACTGCGCAGGCTCATGGTGATCCCTGGGTGGAGGAAGAAGCGGTGGCCGGTGCCGCGCCGTCGTCGCGGATCGCCTCGATCTCCATGCGCACCAGCACCTGGTCGCCGATGGAGTTGGCGAACGCGGTGATGCCGAAGTCGCGTCGATCCAGCGCGGCGGTGGCCGAGAAGCCAGCCACGGTGTGCAGACCGTAGACGGTGCGGGCGAGGCGGTTGAATTGGAACGGCACATCCACTGCCTTCGTCACCCCGCGCAGGGTGAGCTGGCCGTGGATCACGCCGTGGCTGTCGTCGGTGCGCTCGACCGAGCGGCTGACGAAGTGGGCATAGCGGTGGCCGGTCGCATCGAGCAGCGAAGGCTTGAGCACGGCCTGGTTCCAGTCCGCGTCGCCCATGTCCAGGCTGTCGAGGTCGATGTCCAGCTCGGTGGCGGAGTTTTCCCAGTGGTCGGGATCGAAGCGCAGCCAGCCGCGGGCGATGTGCAGGCGCCCCCACGGCCGCGAATAGCCGTCGTGGGTGATGTTGAAGAGCACCTGGCTGTGCACGGTGTCGAAGCGGTAGCTCTCGCTGCCCGCGCGTGCGGGCGCAGCGGCACCGAGCGCAAGGGCGGCGAGGATGATCCATGCGGGCAGGCGCAACGTCATGACGAAAGTCTGGCCGAAGAGCGATGACGGTGCCAGCGCGTCGGGTGGAACAGATTGTCTCGCTGGCGCACCCCTGGTGGCCGCTGCGGCAAGCCAGCGCGCCGACGCTAGGAATCTCTGATAGATCGGCCGCCGGCGTTTTTTGGCATGATCGTGCGCTCGCGCCGCATTTGACGGCGCTGACGGCCGCCGGTTTCGACCGGATCGGGTCGCGCGTGTCCGCAGGGGGATGGCTCATGGTGTCGTGGTTGCTGGGACTGATGTTGGCGTTCGCCACGCCCATGGCGAGCGGCAGCGCCGCACCCGCCGCGCCACCGGCCCAGACGGCCCAGCCGTTGGCCACGCCCCAGTTCCGCCGCTACGGCCTGGCCGATGGCCTGCCGGGGCCGATGGTCTACACGGTGGTACAGGATCACCAGGGCGCGATGTGGTTTGGCACCACCGGTGGCATCGGCCGCTACGACGGCGTCGGCTTCACCGTGTTCCGCCACGACGTGGACGATCCGCACTCGCTGCCGAACAACCAGGTCTACACGCTGTACGTCGATCACAGCGGTCGGCTCTGGGCCGGCGGCGTATCGGGCGGACTGAGCCGCTATGAGCCGGCCAGCGACGGCTTCACCAACTGGCAGCACGACGACGCCGACCCGGCGAGCCTCGCGCACGATGAGGTGTGGTCGATCGCGCAGACGCCCGACGGCCGGCTGTGGGTGGCCACCCAGGACGGCCTTGATCGCCTGCGCAGCGACGGCCGCCACTTCGAGCACATGACCGACACCACGCTGCCGCCGGACCTCGCGCCGCGCGGCTTCGGTCCCACCCGCGCGTTGCTGGCCGAGGACAACGGCCGGCTGTGGATCGGCAGCGAGCGCGGCATCTACCTGCGCAGTCCGGACGGCGCATTGCGGCGGGTGCCGGTCGATCCCGCGTTCCACGGTGACCTCAGCAAGATCTGGCGGATCGAAGGCGGCGGCGACGAGGTGCGGGTAGCGACCAGCGGCGGCCTGCTGCGCATCGGCCCCGACGGCGTGGCGCGCCCGATTTCCGCCCGGCTCACCGGGCTGCGCTCGATGAGCAGCGTGCGCGATGCACGGGGCCGGTTGTGGGTGGGCACGCTAAACGGCGCATGGCTGGATGACGGCGACGGCAACGGCCGCATGTTTACCGGCCACTCGCTGCTGCCCGGCGGCCTGCCGGCCGACGGCGTCTGGCAGATCACGCGTGACCGCGAAGGCGGCCTGTGGTTTGCCGTGGCCGATGGCGGGGCCGCCTACCTCGGCCCCGGCTGGGACGGCTTCAGCCGCATGACCCATGTGCCGGACGACCCGACCAGCCTCGCCACCACCGCGGCCGAAGTCGTGGTTGGCAGCCGCGACAACCGGCTGTGGGTGGGCGAGGTCGGCGGCATCGACAAGCTCGATCCGGCCACCGGCGCGGTCGAGCATGTGGTGGCGCACATGCCCGAGTCGTTGATCTCGATGGTGGAAGATCCGCAAGGGCACCTGTGGGCGGCCGGCCAGGGCGCGCTGTACGTGGTGCAGGGCGACCAGGTGCAGCCGGTGGACACCGCGCCCGTCGGGCTGACGCGACCCACCCGCCTGGTCTATTCGGACGATGGCCACGTCTACGTGGCGGCGTGGGGCGAAGGCATCTTCGCGATCGACGTCCGCACTCGCGAGATCACCCCGGTGCCGATGCCGGACGCGCCCGATGCCGGCATCGTCTCGGTGTTCGCGACGCACGATGGCGACCCGTGGTACGCCAGCGCCGCCGGCCTGATGCGGCTGGACCGCGACCGCCATCGCATGGTGTTCGTCGAGGGCGTGCCGCAGCGCTTCGTGATGGCCGTGGCCTTCGACCACACGGGCTTCTGGCTGGCCTGGGAGAACGGCCTGGAGCATTACCGCTACGCCAACGGCCGCGCGGTGAGCGATCGCGTGGTGGCGGTGCCGGCCGAATGGCAGCGCCGCGACATCCTCGGCATGCGGGCCGATCGCGAGGATCGCCTGTGGTTGTTTGCGGCACAGGGCCTGTGGCGTTTCGACCCGAGCTCCGGCGCGTTCACCCGGTTCGGGCCGCAGGATGGCCTGCTGCAGGGCGAGTTCAACAACGACCGCACGGCGATGCTGACCAACGGCATGATCTACGGCGCCACCAAGGGCGGCGTGGTCGGCTTCAGTCCCGAGCGGCTGGCGGCGCGCCCGCCGGCCATCGTGGCGCCAAACGTGTTTCTCAGTGCGGTGAGCGTGCGTCGGCAGGGCGCCGAGCGAGCGTTGCCGGTGGACGGTCAGCCGCTGACGCTGGGCTGGCGCGACCGCGACCTGCACGTGGTGGCGCGCGCCTCCTCGTACGTCAATCCCGCGGGCAACCGCTTCCGCTTCCGTCTCGACGGTTTCGACAGCGGCTGGGTGGATGTCGGCCCGCACGGCGAGCGCGAGTTCGCCGGGCTCGGCGCCGGCGACTACACCCTTCAGGTGATGGCCGCCGCACCGGGCGGCACGTGGGGCACGTTGGCCACGCCGCTGGCGATCCATGTCGATGCTCCACCGTGGGACCGCTGGTGGGCATGGCTGGCTTACGCGGTGATCGCAGGGGCGCTGGCCGCCGCGGTCGCATTGGCCTGGCGCCGTCGCCTGGCGCAGCGCCACCGTATCCAGCTGGCCGAGCAGCAGCGCCATCTGGCCGAGCAGGCCAACGCGGCGAAGACGCAGTTCCTGGCCACGCTCAGCCACGAGATCCGCACGCCGATGACCGGCGTGATCGGCATGGCCGAGCTCTTGCTCACCACCCCGCTGCGGCCGGACCAGAGCGATTACGCGCACGCCATGCAGCGCTCCGGCACGATGCTGCTGAAGCTGCTCAACGATGCGCTCGACCTGGCGCGCATCGAGGCCGGCCGCTTCGTGCTGGAGCCGGCGCCGTTCGACCCGCGGCAGTTGCTCGACGACGTGGCACGACTGGTCGCCGGGCAGGCGCGCAGCAAGGGCATCGCCTTCGCGCTGGAGCTGGCGCCTGACCTGCCGAGCTCGCTGCTCGGCGATGCGCTGCGGATCGAGCAGATCCTGCTCAACCTGGTCACCAATGCGGTGAAGTTCACCGAGCGCGGCAAGGTCACGCTCGGGGCGCAGCGCACGGCCGACGGTGTGATGTTCAGCGTGGCCGACACCGGCCCGGGTATCCCGGAGGCCAGCCAGTCGCGCCTGTTCCAGCGCTTCGAGCAGGAGGACAGCCCGCAGCGCCGCGCCGGCAGCGGGCTGGGCCTGGCGATCTGCCGCGAGCTGGTGACCCTGATGGGCGGCTCGATCGAGCTGGAGTCGCGCCTGGCGCATGGCAGTACGTTCCGTGTGCGGCTGCCGCTGCGGTCATTGTCTTCGCCCGTGCCCGGCGCCGCGCCGCCGTCGATGAGCCTGCGCGTGCTGCACGTGCTGCTGGTGGAAGACGACGTCACCGTGGCGGCGGTGATCCGCGGGCTGCTCGAACGCCAGGGGCACGTGGTCACGCATGTGGGCAACGGGCTCAGTGCGCTGGTCGAGCTCGATGCGGGTCCGTTCGACGTGCTGCTGCTGGACCTGGACCTGCCCGGCGTGGACGGCTTCCAGCTGGCGCGGATGATCCGCCAGCGCGAGCCGGCGGGCGATCGCCTGCCGATCGTGGCGATCACCGCGCGCTCCGGCGGCGATGAGGAGCAGCGCAGTCGCGAGGCGGGCATGGATCACTTTCTGCGCAAGCCGCTCTCCGGAGAACAACTGGCTCGCGCGATGGAAGTGGCGATCGCGGCGGCCGCACTGCCGGTGTGACGCCCCACGCGCCGCCGCGACGCGGGCCTTTGCGCGCTGGTTTTGGCATCATCGGCGGCGCCATGGCTGGGATGGCGCAAGGGGATCGCATGTTTCTACCGCTGGTATGGGCCATCGGCCTGCTGGCCGGCCTGGCTGCCCCGACGGCCGCCGCCGCGCCGCCTGCCGCGGCGCCCCCGGCCGCGGCTTCGGCTGCCCTGGGCGGTGCGCTGCCCACGCCGCAGTTCCGCCGTTACGGCACCGCCGAGGGCCTGCCCAGCAGCAGCGTCTACGCCGTGGTGCAGGACGCCAGCGGCGTCATGTGGTTCGGCACCAAGGGCGGGCTGGCGCGCTATGACGGCGTGCAGTTCCAGGTGTTCCACCATGTGGCCGGCGACCCCACCTCGCTGCCGCACAACACGGTGGGCGGGCTGCTGGTGGATCGCCAGGGCCGGCTGTGGACCAGCGGCCTGGAGGCGGGCCTGAACCGCTACGACCCGGCCAGCGGCGGCTTCATGCACTGGGCGCACGATCCGTCGGACCCGGCGAGCCTGGCGATCGACAAGGTGTGGACGATGGCGCAGACCGCCGACGGCACGCTGTGGGTCGGTACCGAGGAAGGCCTGGATCGCATGCGCGCGGACGGCCGCCATTTCGACCACGTGCCCAGCCCGCCGCGCGACGACGGCGAGCCGGATCATTTCGGTGCGGTGGCTGCGCTGTTTGTCGATCGGCATGACCGGCTGTGGATCGGCAGTTCGCACGGCGTGTTCCGGCGCGATCCGGACGGTCGCATCCGGCGCATCCGTGCCGCCGATCCGGGTGTGCTGATCGATGCCTGGTCGATCGACGGCAACGCGGGCGACGACGAGATCCGCATTTCCGCCAGCCACGGGCTGTTCCTGGTCGGCGCGGACGACGTGGCGCGCCCGTTCGATACGCCGGGTCTGCCCGATACCAACATCATGACGAGCGCGCGCGATCGCGCCGGGCGCCTGTGGATCGGCACGCAGAAGGGCCTGTACCTGCAGCAGCGCCCGCACGCGCCGCTGATCGCGGTGATCGACAAGCCGGTGATGTACGGCAACCTGCCCGGCAGCTGGGTGTGGAAGATCACCGTCGATCGCGAGGGTGGGCTGTGGTTCGCGCTGTTCGACGGCGGCGTGGCCTACCTGGCGCCCGGCTGGCATGGCATGAGCCGCTACACGCACATCCCCGACGACCCGGACAGCCTGCGCGATTCGATGGCCACGGCGATGGCGCGGGCGCGCGACGGAATGCTGTGGGTGGGCGAGCGCGGCGGCCGGGTGGACAAGCTTGAGCCGTCCACCGGGCGCGTGCAGCACGTGCTGTCGGGACTGCGCGGCGACGTGCAGGGCATGACTGAAGACGCCGACCACAATCTGTGGATCGCCACCAAGGGCGCGCTGTACCGCTACCGCGACGGCCAGCTGGACCGCGTCGATCCCGATCAGGCGGCGCTGCGCACGCCGCTGGAGGTCGAGGCCGGCCCGGCGGGACGGCTATACGTGCGCACCTTCAACCAGGGCCTATTCCGCATCGATCCGCACACCCTGGCGGTGACGCCGGTAGCGATCGACGGCGGCAACGATCGCGCGCGCTGGGGTAGCCAGATGACCCTGCGCTTCGGCGTGTTCTGGTACGCCGGCGACGGCGGCCTGTACCGGCTCGATCCGGCGCGGGACCAGTTCGAGCCGGTGCCGGGCGTGGACAACGACCGCGCCGTCGACGCCTTCGATACCTCGTCCGATGGCTTCTGGCTGGCGCGGCCGGACGGACTGGAGCACTACCGGCGCGTGCCCGACGGGCTGCAGCTGGACCGCCGCGTGGGCGCCGCCGAGGGCTGGCCGTCGATCAACGTGGTCGACCTGCGCATCGACGCGCACAAGCGGGTGTGGATCTTCGGCAGCGACGGGCTGTGGCGGTTCGATCCGGACAGCGGCCGCTTCCGCGTGATGGGCCTGCAGGACGGCCTGGCCAACGGCGAATTCTTCCGCGGCTACAGCCGCCTGGAGGACGGCACCATCTACGCGCCCACCTTCGGCGGCGTGGTGGGATTCAACCCGGACCTGATCGGCGACCAGCAAGGCACGCCGCCGCTGCTGGCGATCACCGGCGTGCGCGTGCGCCGCCACGGCAAGCTGCACGAGCTGCCACCGGACGGCACGCTGAGCGTCGACTGGCGCGACCGCGAAGTGAGCGTGGTGGCGCGGCTGGTGTCGTACGTCGACCCGGCCGCCAACCGCTACCGCTTCCGCATGGTCGGGCTCGATCCGGGCTGGGTCGATGTCGATCACCGCGGCGAGCGCGAATTCGCCGGCCTCACGGCGGGCGACTACCGGCTCGAGGTGATGGCGGCCGGCGCCGACGGCCGCTGGATCACGCTGGCGCATCCGCTGCGCATCCACGTCGACGCGCCGCCGTGGGAACGCTGGTGGGCCTGGCTGGCGTACGCCATTGCCGCCGGGCTGCTGGCGATGTTCGTGCTCGCCCTGTGGCAGCGGCGCCTGGCCCAGCGGCACCGTTTCGATCTCTCCGAGCAGCAGCGCCAGCTCGCCGAGGCGGCGAGCGCCGCCAAGACGCGCTTCCTCGCCACGCTCAGCCACGAGATCCGCACGCCGATGACCGGCGTGATGGGCATGGCCGAGCTATTGCTCGCCACGCCGCTGCGGGCGGACCAGAACGACTACGCGCACGCGATGCAGCGCTCCGGCGCGATGCTGCTCAAGCTGCTCAACGACGCGCTCGACCTGGCCCGCATCGAGGCCGGCCGCTTCGAGCTGGAGCCCGCGCCGTTCGACCCGCGCGAACTGCTGCAGGACGTGGCCCGGCTCACGCTCGCCCAGGTGCAGGGCAAGCGCATCGGCTTCACGCTGGAAGCGTCGGCTGATCTGCCGCCGGCGCTGCTGGGCGACGCCACGCGCATCAAGCAGATCCTGCTCAACCTCACCGGCAACGCGGTGAAGTTCACCGAGCGCGGCAAGGTCACCTTGAGTGCGCGCCGCCGCCACGGCGACGTGGAGTTCAGCGTCAGCGACACCGGCCCGGGCATTCCCGAGGCCAGCCAGTCGCGGCTGTTCCAGCGCTTCGAGCAGGAGGACGGTCCGCAGCGTCGCGCCGGCAGCGGACTGGGGCTGGCGATCTGCCGCGAGCTGGTGACCCTGATGGGCGGCTCGATCGAACTGGAATCGCGCCTGGCGCAGGGCAGCACGTTCCGCGTGCGGCTGCCGTTGCCGGAGGCCGCCGAGGAATCGACCGTCGAGTCGGCGATGCCGGCGGCGCCGGGCGAGCGGGCGCGGGTGCCGGCATGCCGCGTGCTGCTGGTGGAGGACGACGCCATCGTGGCGGCGGTGATTCGCGGCCTGCTGCAGGCGCAGGGGCATCGAGTCACCTACGTCACCCACGGCCTGGGTGCGCTGGCCGAACTGAGCAATGCGCGCTTCGACCTGATGCTGCTGGATCTGGACCTGCCCGGCGTGGACGGTTTCCAGGTGGCGCGGATGGTGCGCCAGCGCGAAGCTGCCGGCGAGCACCTGGCGATCGTGGCGATTACCGCGCGCTCCGGTGGCGACGAGGAGGCGCGCGCACGCGCCGCGGGCATGGACGGGTTCGCGCGCAAGCCGATTTCCGGCGCGCAGCTGGCCGATGTCATCGAGTCGGTGCTGGTGCAGTTGCCGCGCGAGGAAACCATCGCCGGCCCGGCCAGCTGAGCGCCATCGCCGGCGCCCGCCGCCGGCTCACATGTCGAACTTGTTCACCTGGAAACCGAGCCGCGCGTATTCGCGCCAGCGCGTGCGCGAGCCGTCGCGCTCGGCCGGGTCGGCCGCCACCACTTCCAGCACGCGCTCGAAGCGCCCGGGGGCGCAGCCTTCGCGCAGGTTGATCACCAGTGGCCGGTCGGCGGTGTCGATGCCCGGCGGCACGATCAGCACCGCGGTGTCCGCATCGTCGTCGTCACCGGCGAGCTGGTGCGGGATGAAGGCGTCCTCGTCGAACGCCCACAGCAGCTCGTCCACCGCCTCGGCCTGCTCGAAGTCGCGCACCAGGATCAGCGTGGGCTGCTGCGCGGCGAACGCGCGGCGCGCCAGCTCGCACACCAGCAGCAGCGGCTGCTCGCGGAAGCGCGGCTTGTCGATGAGGTAGAAGTCGGCGCGGGGCATGATGGGAGAGTCGTTGCTTTAGCGTTGGCTCGTCATTCCAGCGTTCGCCGGAATGACGGTGGGGGTCATCACGCGCAGGCGCGGTCCAGCAGCCACTGCGCCAGCAGCGGCACCGGGCGCCCGGTGGCCAGGCCCTTGCGGCCCTCGTCCCACGCGGTGCCGGCGATGTCCAGGTGCGCCCAGCGCTGGCCTTCGGTGAAGCGCGACAGGAAGCAGCCGGCGGTGATCGCGCCGGCGCTCTTGCCGCCGATGTTGGCCACGTCGGCAAAGCCCGATTCGAGCTGGGTCTGGTAGTCGTCCCACAGCGGCAGCCGCCAGGCGCGGTCGAGCGTGGTCTCGCCAGCGGCGAGCAGCTCGGCGGCGAGGTCGTCGTGCTTGCTCATCAGACCGGTAGCGTGCTTGCCCAGCGCGATCACGCAGGCGCCGGTGAGCGTGGCGGCGTCGATGATGGTGTGCGGCTTGTAGGTCTGCGCGGTCCAGGTGAGCGCGTCGCAGAGGATCAGGCGCCCTTCCGCGTCGGTGTTGAGCACTTCGATGGTCAGGCCCGAGAGGCTGGTGAGCACGTCGCTGGGGCGGTAGCTCTCGCCGTCGGGCATGTTCTCCACGCTCGGCACCACGCACACCAGGTTGGTCTTCACGCCCATCTTCACCGCGGCGACGAACGCACCGAGCACGCCGGCGGCGCCGCCCATGTCGAACTTCATCTCCTCCATGCCCGGGCCGGGCTTGAGGCTGATGCCGCCGGAGTCGAACGTGACGCCCTTGCCGACGAACGCGTACGGTGCGTCGCCCTCAGCGCCGCCCTTGTACTCCAGCGCGATCAGGCGCGGCTTGTTGACCGAGCCGCGGCCCACGGCGAGCAGCGAGCCGAAGCCGAGCTTCTCCATTTCCTCGTGGTCGAGCACGCGGCAGCTCACCGCGTCGCTGTGGGCGGCGGCGAAGGCCTGGGCCTGGTCGGCGATGTAGGCGGGGTTGCAGATGTTCGGCGGCAGGTTGGCCAGCTCACGGGCGAAGCGCACGCCCTCGGCGATCGCCATGCCCTGATCCAGGCCGGCCTGCGCCTCGGCGCCGCCGGCAAAAGCCACGCTGGCGAGCTCCGGCTGCGCGGTCTTTTCGCGCGGCTTGAAGGTGGCGGTGTAGCGATAGCTGGCGTGGTCGGCGGCCAGCACCGCGGTGCGCATGCGCCAGGCGGCGTCGCGGCCGGGCACGTCGATCTCGGTGAGGTAGGACACCGCGCCGTCGATCGGCAGCTTGCCCAGAGCACGCGCCGCGTCGGCGTTGACGCGCTGGTAGCGGGCGGCGTCGAAGCCCTTCTGCTGGCCCAGGCCCATCACCAGCACGCGCTTGGCGGCGATGCCTGCGGGAGCGAACAGCATGCTGGCGCTGCCGCCCTTGCCGGTGATGTCGCCGCTTTCCACCTGCCGCTTGATCGCCCCGTCGGCCGCGCTGTCGATGCGCGCCGCCGCACTGGAGAGCACGCCGCCTTCGTATACGCCGACCACCACGCAGGGCGTATCGACGGTTTCCGGGGCGGTGGAGGCGAGGCTGAACTGAAGCGTCATCGGAGGGTCCTGCGGTAGGCGCCGGCACGGCCGGACAGGCTAGACTTGCGGTTTGCCAGCGCCCCCGTGGGCGCGGCGCAAGCCTCTGATTCTATCGCATGCTGAGCATCCTCGACCGTTACTTCCTGCGCGAGCTGGGCCTGACCATGGCGGCCACAGCCATCGTGCTGGTGACGGTGCTCGCCGGCAGCACCTTCGCCCATGTGCTGCAGCAGGTGGCCAACGGCAGCTACCCGGCGAGCGTGATGTTCCAGGTGCTGGGGCTGAACATGCTCGATGGCCTGTCCAACCTGCTGCCGTTGTCCGGCTACGTGGGTGCGCTGTGGGCGATGGGGCGGATGTATCGCGAGAGCGAGATGCACGTGCTGGCCTCCTCGGGCATGGGCGCCCGCGGGCTGTTTCGCCCGGTGGCGATGCTGGCGGTGGTGATCGCGCTGGCGGTGGGGCTGGTGTCGCTCTGGCTGGGGCCGTGGGCATCGCGCACCTCGGCCGCGTTGATCGACGCGGCGAACCGCTCGGTGATCGCCGCCGGCCTCGATGCCGGCCGCTTCACCGAACTGCCGGGCAAGGACGGCGTGATCTTCGTCGACACCCTCAGCCGCGACGGCAGCCAGCTGGGCAAGACCTTCATCGCCACGGAGCGCAAGGGCGGCGACGGCCTGACCCACCTGCGCCTGATCACCGGCACGCGCGGCCAGCTCTACCAGGAAAGCGACGGCAACGGCCGCTTCCTCGGCCTGATCGACGGCTGGCAGTACGAGCTGCCGCTGGGCGCGGACAACTGGCGGCGCATCCGCTACGAGCGCAACGATGCCTCGCTGACCAACGTGCAGGGCGGCGACAGCGACGACGATCCCAGCCACAACCTGGACACGATCGCGCTGGCGCGCACCGATTCCAACGAGGCGCGCGCCGAGCTGGCCTGGCGCATCGGTTCGCCGGTGATGGCGCTGGTGCTGATGATGCTGTCGCTGCCGCTGGCCAAGCAGAACCCGCGCGAGGCCCGCTACGGCCGGCTGCTGCTGGCGGTGCTCGCGTTCTTCCTCTACCAGAACATGATGGCGCTGTGTAACGGCCAGATCAGCAAGGGCCACTGGCACAGCTCCGGGCCGATGTGGGTGGTGAGCGCGCTGGCCTTCGCGATCGGTGCGTGGATGTTCCGCAACCAGTACCGGCCGCGTCGCGTGCGCGCGGCCCGCTCGCCGCAGGTGATCGCATGATCGCCCTGCGCCCGCGGCGGGTGGACTGGCTGATCGGCACTACCGTGCTGGCCTCGCTGCTCACCGTCTGGTTGATGATCACCGGGCTGGATGCCCTGCTGCAGTTCCTGCGCCAGCTCGGCCACGTCGGCAAGAACGGATTCACCCTCGCCGACGCTGCGCTGTACGTGCTGGTCACCTTTCCGCGCCGGCTCTACGAGAACTTCGGCTACGCCACGGTGATCGGCGGCCTGCTCGGGCTGGGCAGCCTGGCCGGCAGCGGCGAGCTCACCGCGCTGCGCGCCGCGGGCATGTCGCAGTTGCGCATCGCCGCCTCGGCGGCGGGCGTGGTGGCGCTGCTCATCGTCGGCGTGGTGATCCTCGGCGAGACGGCGGCGCCGTGGGGCGATCAGAAGGCTCAGGCGATGCAGTTGCGCCAGCGCACGAGCGGCCTGGGCATGGCCGGCTCCACTGGCCTGTGGGCGCGCGACGGCCGTCGCGTGATCAACGCCAAGACCAGCCTGCTCAAGCAGGTGAACGGGCACAATCAGGTCGAGCTGGCGGACGTGCGCGTGTTCACCTTCAGCGACGACGGCCAGCTCACCCGCTTCGACTGGGCGAAGAGCGCGCAGCACGATGGTCGCCAGTGGACGCTGTCGCAGGTGCGCAGCACCACGCTGGACGACAAGGGCACGCACACCACCCAGGTGCCGAGCATGCCGTGGGATGCGCGGCTCAATCCGCGCGTGCTGGAACAGTCGCTGGTGCAGCCGCAGTACCTGCCGATGCGCGATCTGCGCCGCAACATGAATTATCTCGAGGCGAACGGGCAGAGCCCGGGCGTCTACGCCGTGGCGTTCTGGACGCGCGCGCTGTATCCGCTCAATGTGCTGGTGCTGGTGCTCTGCGCGATGCCGTTCGCCTTCGGCAGCCTGCGCTCGGGCGGCCTGGGCAAGCGCATCTTCATCGGCATCCTGATCGCCATCGCCTGGTACTTCCTGCAGCAGGCGCTGATCAATTTCGGCACGGTCTACGGCGTACCGCCGTTGCTGGCCAACCTGCTGCCGGCCACCGTGCTGGCGCTCGCCGCCTGGGTGTATTTCCGGCGGCATCGCTGACACGTCGGCTCAGTGCGCGAGCGTGTCCTCGCGGCCGAGTGCCGCGCGGCGCTGTTTCCAGGTCTCGGGCGTCTGCGGCTTGACGAACAGGGCGGCCAGCTCGGGATGTTCGGCCTTGGCGCGCGACTCGATGCGGCCGATGCAGGCCTCGATCTGCGGTGTGGCCAGCGCATCCTCGAACTCGGCACTGAGCGCGGCGACCACGCGGTCCGGCCCCATCTGCACCGTCATCACGCCGTTGGCCGAGCGCACGCCCGGATCGGCCGCCGCGATGCGCATCAGCGATTGGCTCACGCCCGGTCGTGCCGGCTCGCCGATCAGCAGGCCCTTGGTCTCGCGCGCAAGCAGCAGCGCCGAGCAGGCCAGCACCGCGGCGATGCCGAGCGAGGCGATGCCGTCGAACACCGGCATCTGCAGCCAATGCGCCAGCCCGATGCCGGCCAGGGCGATCAGCAGCCCGCTCAGCGCGGCGGTGTCTTCCAGCAGCACGGTGAACACGCTCGGGTCCTTGCTCTGGCGGAACGCTTCGAAGTAGCCGCGCTGGCCCTTGCGCTGGCGGAATTCGCGCAGCGCCACCCACCACGAACCGCCCTCGAACAGCATCGAAACGCCCAGCACGATCAGGCTCGGCAGCGGGTGCTTCATCGGCACCGGTTGGCGGATGTGCGCGATGCCTTCGTACAGCGACACGCCCGCGCCCATCGCCAGCACCAGCAGGGCAACGATGAAGCTCCAGAAGTACAGCTCGCGCCCATAACCGAACGGATGGCTGTCATCGGCCGGCTGCCGGGCTCGACGCAGTCCGTACAACAGCAGCAGCTCGTTCACCGTGTCCACCAGCGAATGCACGCCCTCGCTGAGCATCGCCGAGCTGCCGGACACGCCGGCGGCGATGAACTTCGCCACGGCAATGGCAAGGTTTCCGATCAGCGCGGCCACCACCACCTTGTTCGACGACGCATGCGCGCGCGCCTTGCTGTCGGCCATGAGCGATTCCGGAAAGAGGCAGGATGAACACCATGCCCGCGGCCGCGTCGATAGGCCGTGGACGGCGGCCCGCTCGGCCAGGACCGGCACCCAGACGCGCCTGCAGCGGGTGCGTCGTCCTGTCACCCCCGCGCCGCTTGCGGGGCCTTCCGCGGCGTGATCATGATGCCGACGCGCGCACCGCCAGTGCGCCTGAAGCCGGGGACATGCCATGCAGACGCCGCTGATCGGTCGCTCGTTCTCCTTCATCGAAAAGGTTGGCCTGCTGGCCATCCTGCTGGCGACGCTGTTCGCCGGATTCAGCGAGGTGCGGCAGATGGTGCTGGCCGGCCACGCCGGGGTGAGCGACCTGCTCTTGCTCTTCATGTATCTGGAGCTGGTCTCGATGGTCGAGGTGTACTGGACAGCCGGCAAGCTGCCCGTGCGCATGCCGCTGTACATCGCGATGGTGGCGCTGGCCCGGCACATGCTGGTGGACCAGCAGTTGCCCGCGCTCGATCTGCTGGGCACGGCGGTGGCGATCCTGCTGCTGGCGGTGGCCGTGGTGGTGGTGCGCTACGGCCACCTGAAGCTGCCGTACCGCGACGCGATCGACTCGCGCCACCTCAGCTGAGCGTGCCGGCCGGCTTGTCCGGCCACCGCGGCGCGGTCATGCTGCGCGTTCCCTTTTTCGCGTGAGGAGAACGGCAGTGGGCTGGGTGGATCTGCGCAGTGACACGGTGACCCGACCGACCGCAGCGATGCGCGCGGCGATGG
This sequence comes from Dyella thailandensis, assembly GCF_050749815.1. Taxonomy (GTDB): domain Bacteria; phylum Pseudomonadota; class Gammaproteobacteria; order Xanthomonadales; family Rhodanobacteraceae; genus Dyella_A. The sequence goes on from NZ_CP192735.1 coordinate 39,709, forward strand.
TCGAGGCGGCGGTGGGCGACGACGTCTACGGCGAGGACCCCACGGTCAACGCGCTGCAGCAGCGGCTCGCCGACGATCTGGGCTTCGAGGCCGGGCTGTTCGTGCCCACCGGCACGCAGTCCAATCTGGTCGGCCTGATGGCGCACTGCGAGCGCGGCGACGAGTACATCGTGGGCGCCGATGCGCACACCTATCGCTGGGAGGGCGGCGGCGCGGCCGTGCTGGGCTCGATCCAGCCGCAGCCGATTCCGCAGGACGCCGACGGCACGCTGCCGCTGGAGAAGGTGGCCGCGGCGATCAAGCCAATCGACCCGCACTTCCCGCGCACCAAGATCCTCGCGCTGGAGAACACCTGGTGGGGCCGAGCGCTGCCGCTGGATTACCTTGCCGCGGCACGCGCGTTCACCCGCGAGCGCGGCCTTGGCCTGCATCTGGACGGCGCGCGGCTGTTCAACGCGGCGGTCGCCTGTGGCGTGCCGGCGCGCGAGATCACGCAGCACTTCGACAGCGTGTCGGTGTGCCTGTCCAAGGGATTAGGCGCGCCGGTGGGTTCGGTACTGGTGGGCTCGGCGGCCTTGATCGAGAAAGCGCGGCGCTGGCGCAAGGTCGCCGGCGGCGGCTGGCGCCAAGCCGGCCTGTTGGCCGCCGCGTGCACCTATGCGCTGGATCACCACATCGATCGCCTCGCCGACGACCACGCCCGCGCTGCGCGCCTGGCCGAGGGGCTGGCGGCGATCCCCAACGTGAAGCTGCTCGGCCAGCACACCAACATGGTCTACGTCGACGTGCCGGTGGACCGGCTGCGCGATCTGGACGTCCATCTGCGTGCGCGCGAAATCCGCATCGGCATCGGCTACACCCCCACGCTGCGCCTGGTGACGCATCTGGATGTGGACGACGAGGGCGTGGCGCGCACGGTGGCGGCGTTCGAGGCGTTCTTCGCCGCGTAGGGTGATGGACGGCTTCGGTGCGCCGGTTATGCTCGGCCGACGTTCTTCATGGAAGAGGAGTTCCCGATGCGACACCTGCGCATCCTCTGGCTCGGTGCAGCCGTGATGCTGACCGCCTGCCAGCGACCGGGCGATGCCCCGGCCGGGCCGCAGCAGGCGAGCCTGTTGCCGCCCGATCAGGCATCCGCCCACGTGATCGCGGCAGCCCCGCCCGCCGCGCATACCGCCGCCCCCGTTGCAGGTTCGCTGCCTGCGCCGCCGGCGCCGATCCGTGCGGTGGGGACGGACGAAGCAATCAAGCCGTTCGACTTCGCCGGGCCCTCCGGCGGCATCGGCCCGGCGGTGTGTCGTTTCGACGGGCTGCAGTTGCCCCCGGGCACCAAGGTCTACGCCGCCGGTGGCTACGGAGGCGCGGCGCAGGCGTTCCAGATCGACCAGAGCGGCCATCAGGCCACCCGCATGGACGTGGCGGTGAACCAGCCATCGGCGCCCGTCGTACTGATGCTCGGCAGCTACGAGCCCACCGTGTGGAACGTGGGCTGGTCACCGGGCACGCGCATCCTCGCGGTGCTGGTCAGTGGCTACCACCGGCAGGTGATCAACGGCCTGCCATCGGGCGTGCCACGCATCGTCAGCACCCACGACAACCACGGCGCCTGTCCGTCGTTCTCGCTGTCCGGCGATCGTCTCGACTCGCTCAATTTGGCGGCCCGGCAGGTGTTCGGGCGCAACGTCGACATGGTGTTCCCGGCGCGCAGCGGCAAAGTGCTGGTCAGCGAAAGTGGCGCCGAGGCGGGCCGCTGGGTGACCGATCGCGCGGCGCAGGCCGCCGATTCGTTCCGCCTGGCCGATACGCCGCTGGCCGGTGAAGCCGGACTGGAGGAAGGCGTGCGCAAGGGCTATCTGCGGGAGGCGACGCCTGCCGATGCACGCGATTGGCAGATGGCCGCCGCCGCGGCGCGGGGGCCGGGCAATGTGCCTCCGGTCTACGGCGGCACGAAGCCCCGGCCGATCGGCATGTATCACGCCTACGTGGTGCTGAAGCCGTTCACCCTGCCGGCTGGCCTGTACGGCGCCCACAGCGCCACGTTCTTCGTGCCGAAGGGCGTGCCGCGCCCGAAGGGCACGCTGGGGCATTCCACCCTGTACGACTTCAACACGCTCAGCTGTGCCGGTGTGGCGTGCTGGCATTAGGCGAGCCGGTCAGCGACAGCGCTGACGAACAAGCCGCGCGGCGGTGGACTGCCTCGTGCCAGCGCCGACCGATCATCAGAAGATCGACAGCCCGGTCAGGCTGGTGAAGCGCTCCAACGCCAGGCTGCCGGCCAGCGAGTTGCCCTTGGCGTTGAGTGCCGGCGACCACGCCGCCACCGCCAGCTTGCCGGGAATCACGCCGACGATGCCGCCGCCGACGCCGCTCTTGGCCGGCATGCCCACGTGGTAGGCGAAGTCGCCCGCCGCGTCGTAGGTGCCGCAGGTGAGCATCAGCGCGTTGATGCGTTTGGCCAGGTCCGGTGACAGCAGCGCCTTGCCCGACCACGGGCAGCGGCCCTGGTTGGCCAGGAACAGGAAGCCGCGCGCCAGGTCGGTGCAGCTCATCGCCAGCGAGCACTGATAGAAGTAGAAATCCAGCACCGCCTCGATCGGCTGCTCAAGGTTGTCGAAGCTGCGGATGAAGTTGGCCAGCGCGGCGTTGCGGTAGCCGTGCGACTTCTCCGACGCGGCCACTTCCGGGTCGTCGCGCAGCGCGGGATTGGCCGCGCAGCCACGCACCGCAGCCAGCAGCTCGGCGCGCGCGTCGGCGCGGCTCCCCAGCACCACGTCGGCCACCACCAGCGCGCCGGCGTTGATGAACGGGTTGCGCGGCACGCCGTGTTCCACTTCCAGCTGCACCAGCGAGTTGAATGCGCTGCCGGAGGGCTCGCGACCCACCCGCTGCCACAGTTGTTCGCCGACCGCCTGCAGCGCCAGGGTCAGCGTGTAGACCTTGGAGATGCTCTGGATCGAGAACGCCTCGTCGGCGTCGCCGGTGCGGTAGAGCTGGCCATCCAGCGTGACCACGGCCATGCCGAACTTGTCGCGCGGCACGCTGGCTAGGCGCGGGATGTAGTCGGCCACCTCGCCTTGGGCCAGCACGGGACGCAGCTCGTCGCGGATCGCGTCGAGGATGCGCCGGTAATCCGGCGTGCTCACGCGCGGCGGGCCGTGTCGCGGCAGCGGATGGACATCACGCCGTGCGCGGCTCGAACTTCCGGATGAAGTCGCGCACCTGCGGATAGACCGTCTCGCGCCAGCGCCGGCCGCTGAAGATGCCGTAGTGGCCAGCGCCCTCGATCACCCGATGCGCGCGCGCCTTGGCCGGGATGCCCGTGCACAGGTCGTGCGCGGCCTCGGTCTGGCCCAGGCCGGAGATGTCGTCCAGCTCGCCTTCCACGGTAAGCAGCGCGGTGCGCTTGATCGCCGAGGGATCGACGCGCTCGCCCGCCACGTCCCACACGCCGCGCGGCAGCAGGAACTGCTGGAACACCTTGGCGATGGTGTCGAGATAGAACTGCGCCGGCATGTCGAGCACGGCGTTGTACTCGTCGTAGAACTTGCGGTGCGACTCGGCGTCGTCGAGATCGCCGCGCACCAGGTCCTGGTAGAAATCCCAGTGCGAGTTGAGGTGGCGGCTGGGGTTCATCGCGATGAACCCGGCGTGCTGCAGGAAGCCTGGATACACCTCGCGCCCGGCGCCCGGGTAGTTGCTCGGCACGGTGTGGATCACGTTGCCCTTGAACCACGACAGCGGCTGGCGCGTGGCCAGGTTGTTGACGCTGGTGGGGCTGCGGCGCGGGTCGATCGGGCCGCCCATCATGGTCATCGAGCGCGGCGTGGTTTCGCCACGCGAGGCCATCAGCGAGATCGCGGCCAGCACTGGCACGGTCGGCTGGCATACCGAGATCACGTGCAGCGACTCGGCGCCAATGTGGCGGATGAACTCCTGCACGTAGGCGACGTAGTCGTCCAGCCCGAATGTGCCCTGGTCGACCGGCACCATCCGCGCGTCGACCCAGTCGGTGATGTACACCTTGTGGTCGCGCAGCAGCGTGCGCACGGTGTCGCGCAGCAGGGTGGAGTGATGCCCCGACAGCGGCGCCACCACCAGCACCACCGGGTCGTTCTTCATCTTCTCGATGGTCGCTGGGTCGTCGCTGAAGCGCTTGAACCGCTTGAGCTGGCAGAACGGCTTGTCCAGCGCCACGCGTTCGACGATGGCGATCTCGTGCTCGTGCGCGATTGCCTGATGGATGCCGAACTCAGGTTTTTCGTAGTCCTTGCCGAGGCGGTGGATCAGCTCATAGCCGGCTGCCCAGCGCTCCACGCCTGGCCACTGCGCCAGCGGGCTGGCGGGGTCGTTGAGCATCTTGGCGCTGGCGTCGGCGAAGTGGCTGAGCGGGCCGAGGAAGGCGCGCTGCCACTCGTGGATCTGATAGAGCATGAGGTGGACCGTCAAACCGTAAAGGCCTGATTCTAGAACCAGTCGGTCCAATTTGTGTTGCGGTGCCGCAAGTCCCTGCGGCAGCTCAAGCGCCGGCCGGCGCCGGGCCACGGCGGCACACCAGCAGCAGCTCGTCGACGCCGGCGGTGTCGCCGAGCCCGTCGCGCCAGGCCAGCGGCTTCTGGAAACGCAGGCCCAGCGGCATGAACACCCGGTTGTACCACCACATCGCGCGCTCGCGCTGGTGGGTCAGGAACCACTGGCCGAGATCGAGCAGGCGCGAGGATTCCGGCTGCATGCCGTAGATTGCGCTGCGCTCGATGCGCCAGCCGTGCGCGCCCAGCATCGCCTCGATCTGCGCCGGCTCGTAGCGACGGTAGTGGCCGACGAAATCGTCGAAGGCGGTCCAGGCGTCCGGATCGAGCGGTACCGAGAGCAGCAGCGTGGCGTCGGGCGTGGCCACGCGCGCCAGTTCGGCCAGCGCGCCGACGTCGTCCACCACGTGTTCGAGGATGTCCAGCGCGCAGACCAGGTCGAACTGCGCGTCGGGAAAGGGCAGCGCGCCGATCATCGCGTGGGCGGTGCGCGCGCCCTGGCGATGCAGGCCGCGCAGCGCGGCGTGGCTCATGTCGACGAAGCAGGTGTCCGCCAGCGGCAGGCGTGGACGCAGGCCTGGCGCCACTTCCAGCCGGTGCCGCGCCTCGCCGGCGAGAGCGCCGAACAGCGGCCAGGTATTGAAGCGGTCCGGCGCGATCAGCCGGGCGTCGGACCACAGTGCCTCGTAGAAACGGCGGTTGGTGCGCAGCAGGTCGGCCTCGCTGCGGGCCAGGGCATCGGTGTCGGTCATGCGCGCAGTGTGCCGGGCCGGCGCCGCGCTGTCCGTGAACGTCTCAACCGATGCGGCGCAGCTCGGTGCCGGCGGCCAGGTCGTGCAGCGCGCGCTTGCGCGGATCGAACAGGGCCACGGCGAACCACGCCGCCCAGGCGATCAGCGCCGCCCACAGCGCGCCGCGCAGGCCCAGCACGGGCGCGAGCGCGAGCAGCGCCAGCGGTGCGCCGGCCACGATCACGCGGATCAACGCCTGGCGCAGCGTGGGCCGCGCGCCGTCGCGCGCGGTGACGCGCAGATGCCACGGGCGCATCCCCAGCGTCTGGCCGCCGCGCAGCCACGACACCACGAAATACGCCGACACCACCACCGCTTGCAGCGGTCGATACCACCAGGCGATCGCCGTCTGCGCACCGGTGGTGATCAGCCGCCCGCCGGTGGCCAGCTGGCACAGCAAGCCCACCACCATCACGATCGCCACCACCGCGAGCAGGTCGTAGATCAGGGCGATCAGGCGGCGCCACAGCGGGCAGGGCAGGGAGGTGGGGGCGTCGGTCATGGCTTCGCTTGCGTCGCGCGCGCGCCGTGCCCAGCATGGCGCGCATGAAAGAGGAAAACCCCGCCAGTATCGCCCAAGCTGACCAGCGCAGCATCGCCACCTTCATCGAGCGGGTGTGGTCGGAGGACGGGCTGTCCGATCGCACGCTGGAGGCGTATCGCCGCGATCTGGAGGGCCTCGCACGCTGGTTGTCGACGCGCGGTCGCACGCTCGAGAACGCGCGGCGCGAGGATCTGTCGGCCTACCACGGCGCCGCGCCGGTGGCGGTGCGCTCGCTGGCGCGGCGGCAATCCTCGTTCCGCCGCTACTACGGATTTCTCGCCCGCCAGTCGGCGGATTTCGACGATCCCACCCGTCTGATCGAACGCCCCAAGCTGCCGCGCAGCCTGCCCAAGGCGCTGGCCGAGCGCGAGATCGAAGCGCTGCTGGATGCACCCGACGTCACCACCACGCTGGGCCTGCGCGACCGCGCCATGCTGGAGCTGATGTACGCCTCGGGCCTGCGCGTGTCCGAGCTGGTCGAGCTGCCGCTGGCCGGCTTGAACCTGCGCCAGGGCGTGCTGCGCGTCACCGGCAAGGGCGGCAAGGATCGGCTGGTGCCGGTCGGCGAGCTGGCACTGGAGCGCATCGAGGCGTATCTCCAGACCGCGCGGCCGGTGCTGGCGCGCGGCCGCCAGCCGGCGGCGCTGTTTCTGAGCCAACGCGGCGAGGGCATGACCCGACAGATGTTCTGGACGCTTGTGAAGCGCTACGCGATCAAGGTGGGCATCACGCCCAAGCGCATCTCGCCGCATGTGCTCAGGCACTCGTTCGCCACCCACCTGCTCAACCACGGCGCCGACCTGCGCGCGCTGCAGATGCTGCTCGGCCACAGTGCGCTGAGCACCACGCAGATCTACACGCTGGTGGCGAAGGAAGGCCTCAAGCGGCTGCACGCGCAGCACCATCCGCGCGGCTGAAGCGCCGCGCCGCCGCGCCCGCGTGCGCGCACTGGGACGGCGCGCACGCTTGCCGGCCCGGGGCGGGCGATCGGGTTCAGGTGGCTGTGCGAGAATCCGCGCTTCCCGCGCGGTGCCACCCATCGCGCCTGCACGAGGTTGATGACGATGTGGAAGAAGCTGATGTTCGCGCTCTGTCTGGGCGGCGTGGCGGTGGCGGTGGCGGCTCAGGCTGCCGATACGGGCGTGCCGCCGGAGGTGGAGAAGACCGTGCGCGCGGCGATCGAGAGCTTCGGGCCGAAAGTGCACATCGAGTCGGTCACGCCCTCGCCGGTGCCGGGCTTCTACCGCGTGATCGCGTCCGGGCAGATGGTCTACGTCACCGCCGACGGCAAGTACATGCTCAACGGCGACCTGGTCGACGTGGCCAAGCGGCACAGCCTCAATGACGACGCCTGGGCCGGCTTCCGCAAGGCCGAGCTGGCGCGCGTGCCGGCGGCGCAGCGCATCGTGTTCGCCCCGCCGCATCCGAAGACCACGCTGACCGTGTTCACCGACGTCAACTGCGGCTTCTGCCGCAAGTTGCACGAGCACATCGACGATTTCATGAAGGCCGGCATCGCCATCGAATACCTGGCCTGGCCGCGCGAAGGGGTGACCACCACCGCCGGCAATCCCACCCCGACCTACACCGAGATGGTGTCGGTGTGGTGCGCCGCCGACCGCAAGAGCGCGTTCACCGCCGCCAAGCAGGGCAAGGCGCCCAAGCCCGCCACCTGCGACAACCCGGTGCAGGCGGAATTCGAACTGGGCGAGCGCCTGGGGGTGAACGGTACGCCGGCGATCTTCACCGCCGACGGCCGCCAGCTCGGCGGCTACGTGACCGCCGACCAGGTGCTGGACGACCTGCGTAAGCACCCGACCGGCGGCGGCTGACCGCCCGGCGCGGCCTCGGGGGCATCCGATGCCGTATTGCAGCATCGGGTAGAATGGCGGTTTTCCCGTACAGCGCCATTCCCCCTCGCATGATCGCTTTCGACGGGCAAACCGCCCTTTCGCCGTTCCGCCTCGACCGCCTCAACGCCCGCCTCGATGCCCTGCATCGCGGTGCGCGCATCCAGGCGGCGTGGTTCGTGTATTTCCTCGATGCCGACCAGGTCCCCGAAGGCCTCGAACGCCAGCGTCTGCTGGACGTGCTGGAAGCCAAGGACGCGGCGCCGGAGCCGGCCAGCCTGTGGGTGGTGCCCCGTCTGGGCACGATCTCGCCGTGGTCGAGCAAGGCCACCGACATCCTGCACGGCGCCGGCTTCGACGTGCGCCGTGTCGAGCGCGGTCTGGCCTGGCTGGCGGTAGGCCTGCCCGAGGCGGGCGCGCCCGACCACGAGGCGGTGATGGGCGTGCTGTGCGACGCGATGACCCAGTCGGTGCTCACCGACCTGGATCAGGCGCAGGGGCTGTTCCTCGCCGGTACGCCGGGCGACCTGGTGCACGTGGCGCTGGGCAACGACGCCCGCGCCGCGCTCGCCGAGGCCAACACGCGGCTGGGCCTGGCGCTGGCCGAGGACGAGATCGACTACCTGGCCGACCGCTACGCCGAGCTCGGCCGCGATCCCACCGACGCCGAACTCTTCATGTTCGCCCAGGCCAACTCCGAGCACTGCCGGCACAAGGTGTTCAACGCCAGCTGGACGGTGGACGGTCAGGCGCAGGACGCCACGCTGTTCGGCATGATCAAGCACACCCACCAGCGTTCGCCCGCGCACACGCTGTCGGCCTACAAGGACAACGCGGCGGTGATCGAGGGCTCGGCCGGCAAGCGCTTCTTCGCCGATGCCGACGGCGTGTGGAAGGCGCACGACGAGCGCATCGACTACGCGATCAAGGTAGAGACGCACAACCATCCCACCGCCATCGCGCCGTGGCCCGGCGCGGCCACCGGCGCCGGTGGCGAGATCCGCGACGAGGGCGCCACCGGTCGCGGCGCCAAGCCCAAGGCCGGCCTCACCGGCTTCTCGGTGTCGGACCTGCGCATCCCCGGCCATCCGCAGCCGTGGGAGGTGGAGCGTCCACTGCCGCCGCGCATGGCCAGCGCGTTCGAGATCATGCGCGACGGCCCGCTCGGCGCCGCCGCGTTCAACAACGAGTTCGGCCGCCCCTGCCTGGGTGGCTACTTCCGCAGCTACGAGCACGAGACCGGCGAAGCCGGCGTGCGCCGCGGCTACGACAAGCCGATCATGCTGGCCGGCGGCCTCGCCAACATCCGTCCCGATCACGTGCAGAAGCGCGAGCTCCAGCCCGGACACAAGGTGATCGTGCTGGGCGGCCCGGCGATGCTGATCGGCCTGGGCGGCGGTGCGGCTTCGTCGGTGGCCTCCGGCTCGTCCAGCGCCGAACTGGACTTCGCCTCGGTGCAGCGCGACAACGCCGAGATGGAGCGGCGCTGCCAGCAGGTGATCGACAGTTGCTGGGCGCGCGGCGATAAGAACCCCATCGTCAGCATCCACGACGTGGGTGCCGGCGGCCTGTCCAACGCGATTCCGGAACTGCTCAACGACGCCGGCGTGGGCGGCGAGATCGATCTGTCGACGATCCCCTGCGACGACCCCTCGCTGTCGCCGATGCAGGTGTGGAGCAACGAGTCGCAGGAGCGCTACGTGCTCGCTATCGCGGCCGACGACCTGCCCGAGTTCGAGGCCTATTGCGCCCGCGAGCGCTGCCCGTACGCGGTGGTCGGCACGGCCACCGAAAAGCGCCAGTTGGTGCTCACCGACCCGCGCCGCGACCTGACCGTGATCGACCTGCCGATGGATGTGCTGTTCGGCAAGCCACCGCGCATGCATCGTGACGCCACGCGCATCAAGCCGCGCATCGACCTGGTGCCGGATCTCTCGGGCATCGGCATGGACGAAGCCGTGCTGCGCGTGCTGCGCCTGCCCACGGTGGGCTCGAAGAACTTCCTCATCACGATCGGTGACCGCACCGTCGGCGGCCTCAACCATCGCGATCCGATGGTCGGCCCGTGGCAGGTGCCGGTGGCCGATTGTGCGGTCACCATCACCGATTTCGACGGCTACACCGGCGAGGCGATGGCGATGGCCGAGCGCGCTCCGGTGGCGCTGCTCTCCAGCGCCGACGCCGCGCGGCTGGCGGTGGGCGAGGCGATCACCAACCTGGCCGCCGCGCCGATCGATCACCTGGGCGAGATCCGCCTGTCCGCCAACTGGATGGCCGCGGTGAACCACGCGGGCGAGGACGCCGCGCTGTTCGACGCGGTGAAGGCGGTGGGCATGGAACTGTGCCCGGCGCTGGATATCTCCATCCCGGTCGGCAAGGACTCGCTATCGATGCAGACGGTGTGGACCGACAACGGTCAGCGCCAGTCCACCGTGGCGCCGGTGTCGCTGGTGATCACCGGCTTCGCCCGCGTCAACGATGTGCGTCGCACGCTCACCCCGCAGCTCAAGCTCGACCGTGGTCCGTCCGACCTGTGGCTGGTCGATCTGGGCGGCGGCCGCGACCGCCTCGGCGGTTCGGCGTTGACCCAGGTGTTCAACCGCGCCGGCGGCGTGCCGCCGGACCTTGAAGACGTCAAGCGCCTCAAGGGGCTGTTCGAGCTGGTGCAGGAAGCGAACCGCGCCGGCCTGCTGCTGGCCTATCACGACCGTTCCGACGGCGGCGTCATCACCACGCTGCTGGAGATGGCCTTCGCCGGCCACTGCGGCCTGGAGATCCATCTGGACGGCTGGGCCGAAGCGACCCTGCGTGCGCTGTTCAACGAGGAACTGGGCGCCGTGCTGCAGGTGGCCGAGGCCAACCGCGAGGCGTTCGAGGCACTGCTGGTCAAGCACGGCCTGGCCGGGCTGAGCCACCGCATCGGCCGGCCCAAGGAAAAGCTCGGCATCAAGCTGTACCTCGGCAACGAGGCCACCTTCAAATGGCACTGGAGCACGTTGTTCAAGGCGTGGAACGAAACCAGCCACGCCATGCAGCGGTTGCGCGACAACCCGCTCAGCGCCGACGCCGAGCTGGAGTGGCGGCTGGATGACGCCGACCCGGGCATCAGCCCGAAGCTCACCTTCGACATCACCAAGGACGTTGCCGGACCGCTGGCCGCTGCGCCAGGTGCGCGCCCGCGCGTGGCGATCCTGCGCGAGCAGGGCGTCAACGGCCAGGTGGAGATGGCTGCCGCGTTCACCCGCGCCGGTTTCGACGCCGTCGACGTGCACATGTCCGACCTCGCCAGCGGCCGGTTCAAGCTGGCCGACTTCCGCGGCTTCGCCGCCTGCGGCGGTTTCTCCTACGGCGACGTGCTCGGCGCCGGTCGCGGCTGGGCTACCTCGATCCTCTACAACGCCGATCTGCGCGCGCAGTTCGAAGCGTTCTTTGCCGACCGCACGAAGTTCGCGCTGGGCGTGTGCAACGGCTGCCAGATGCTCAGCCAGCTCAAGGACATCATCCCCGGTGCACAGCACTGGCCGAAGTTCCTGCGCAACGCGTCCGAGCAGTACGAGGCGCGCGTGGCGACGCTGGAGATCCTCGATTCGCCCAGCCTGTTCTTCAAGGGCATGACCGGCTCGCGCATTCCGGTGGCGGTCGCGCACGGCGAAGGCCGCGTGCACTTTCCCAACGTGTGCAGCCCGTCCAAGGCGCAGGCGGCAGTGCGCTTCGTCGACAACCGCGGCAAGCCGACCGAGAACTACCCGCTCAACCCGAACGGTTCGCCCGGCGGCCTGGCCGGCTTCACCGCCGCCGATGGCCGCGTGACCATCCTGATGCCGCATCCCGAACGCGTGTTCCGCAGCGTGCAGATGAGCTGGTGCCCGGACAGCTGGGGCGAGGACTCGCCGTGGATGCGCATGTTCCGCAACGCGCGGGCATGGTGCGGCTGAGCGAGGCTCCGCGTTCGGCGGCCGTGCGGCGCGGCGGCTGAGGCGTGGGCGCCGTGCGCTGGCATCGGCACATGGCTTTCGCGCTGTGGCTGGTGGCGCTGGTGCTGCTGCCGTGGTGGCTGGGCCTGCCGCTGCTGCTTGGCATCGTCGCCGTGCTGCTGGTGGGCGCCGAGCGGCTGCAGCCGTTCAACGCCACGCTGCGGCTCGCGCTGCGCTGGGGCCTGCCCGGGGTGGTGCTGGCGTTCAAGCGTTGGCTCGGCGACGACGCGCTGGCGTGGACGATCGCCGCGGTGGCCGCGCTGGCCGCATTCACCCTGCTGGCCGGACTCGAAGCGTGGCTGGATCGCGGCCTTCGCCGCGAGGCGGCGCGGGCGCCGGGTGCAAACGCGCCCATGCCCGAGTGGCCCGAAATGGCACTCGCGCCGCTGCGCGTGGGCGGCATCGTGGAGCTGTTGCCCGCGCAGTGGCTGACGCTGGACGAAAGCCCGGACAGCGTGCTGGACGACGGCCGCGGCTGTTGCCTGCGCTACCGGCGCGAGCGGGGTTTCGCCGGCTACGTGTTCGACGACGGCACGCGCATCGAGGCCCCACCCGGACGCCTGTCCATCAGCCCCGGCGGGCGCTGGCTGGCGCTGGAAGCGAAACCCGGCGTGCTGCTGTGGGATCGCGACCTGCGGCAACCCCATCGCCTGCGCCGGCGCCACCTGTGCGGTTGGCACGACGAATCGCCATGGCTGCAGGGCAGCGACGCGGGCATGCCACTGCCGCTGCGCGACGCCCTGCGCCGCGAGCGCGTGGGCTGAGCCGTTTTCGATTGGCCCGTCCGCGCGCATACTTGCGCAGTGATCATCTCCCCCGATTCCTCTCCCGCGCCCCCGGCGGGCGTACCGGACGTCAGCGTCATCGTGGTTTCGGCCGACAGCGGCCCGGGCCTGCACGACTGCATCCGCCGCGCGCTGGCCTGCCCGATGGTGCGCGATGTGCTGCTGATCGACAACGGCTCGCGCGACGGCGTGCCCGAAGCGGTCGCCCGCGCGCACGAGCACGAGCCGCGCCTCAGCGTGATCTTCAATCACGCCAACCTGGGCTTCGGTCCGGCGGTGAACCGCGCCGCCAAGCGCGCCGGCGGATCGCGCCTGCTGGTGCTCAACCCGGATTGCCTGCTCGAGCCGGACACCGTAGAACGCCTGGTGGCGGCGTTCGATGCGCAGCCACGCACCGGCCTGGTCGGTGCGGTGGTGTGCGATGCGCACGGCGTGCCCGACCCGGCCTCCCATCGCCGTGATCCGCTGCTGGCGCGCACGCTCACCACCTTGTTCAAGCGTCCCGGCGAGGGCATCAACGTGGAAGGGCCGATGCCGGACCATGCGGTCGAGGCTGAGGCCGTGTCCGGCGCGTTGATGCTGGTGTCGCGCCGCGTGTTCGATTACCTCGACGGCTTCGACGAGCGCTACTTCCTGCACTGCGAGGATCTGGACCTGTGCCGCCGCGTGCGCGACGCGGGCTACCGCGTGATGCTGGCCGGCGACGTGCGTGTGCTGCACGGCAAGGGCGGCTCCAGCCGGCACCGGCCGGTGTTCGTCAGCTGGCACAAGCATCGCGGCATGTGGCGCTGGTTTCGCACGTTCGATCCCGACGCGCGCAAGTGGCATCTGGCGGCCGTCGTCTGGCTGGGGATCTGGGCGCATTTCGCGTTGAAGGTGCCGGGGCAGCTGTGGCGTCGCCTCGCTGCGCGCGCGCCGGTGCAGGGCGCCACTGCATGAGCGCCGCCGCGGGGCGCAGCGCAGCGCTCGCCACGATCGCGTTGATCGGCGTGACCGCGGTATGGGGCTCCACCTTCTTCCTGATCAAGGACGTGGTGCAGCGCGTGGCGGTGGCCGACTTCCTCGCTGTGCGCTTCGTGTTGGCGGCGCTGGCGATGACGGTGATGTTCGCCGGTCCGCTCCGGCGCCTGCCGCGCCGGCAGTGGCTGCAGGGGCTGGCGCTGGGCGCATTGTACGGCGTGGCACAACTGCTGCAGACCACCGGCCAGATCTACGCCTCGGCCAGCGTCAGCGGCTTCGTCACCGGCATGTACGTGGTGTTCACTCCGCTGCTCGGCACCGTGCTGCTGCGCCAACGCATGCCGTCGGTCACCTGGATTGCCGTGCTGCTGGCGACAGGTGGCCTCGCGCTGCTGTCGCTGCAGGGCTTCAGCGTGAACAAGGGCGTGGTGCTGGTGCTGATTTCCGCGGCGTTGTATGGCCTGCACATCGTGGGGCTGGGGCAATGGTCGCGGCCCGGCGATGCGTTCGCGCTGTCCACGGTGCAGATGCTGGCGATCGCCGCCGTCTGCCTGCTGGCCACGCTGCCGCACGGGCTCAAGCTGCCGCCGGATCGCGGCGTGTGGTTCGCGCTGATCTACATGGCGCTGGCCGCCGGTGCCGGCGCGATGCTGGTGCAGACCTGGGCCCAGTCCCACATGCCGGCCACCCGGGCGGCGATCGTGATGACACTGGAGCCGGCGTTCGCCGCCGGCTTCGCGGTGGCCTTCGGCGGCGAGTCGCTCACCTGGCGCATGCTCGGTGGCGGCGCGCTGGTGCTGGCAGCGATGTATCTGGTGGAACTGGCGCCGCGCCGCCAGGCCCGCAAGGCCGCCGCCGTACCGGCCGAGGCGATCCACCACGAGGTGTGACAGCAAACCGTAGGAGCCCGCTCGCGGGCGATGCCTTTGCTCTAATGTGGATCAGGAGCGGAAGCATCGCCCGCGAGCGGGCTCCTACCGATCGGCGGCGAGTTCGCGACTGTCCCCTTCACCACATCTATCACGCACCGACGCACCGTCGAGAGAAGCACGCCCCCGCTCCTGTAGGAGCCCGCTTGCGGGCGATGCTCTTCGCTCTGAATCGGCATCGAAGCGAAAGGCATCGCCCGCCAGCGGGCTCCTACACGGCCGCTTGCAGCACGGCGAGCACGTCGGCCTCGTTCACTCCTGCGACGATCTCCGCCCGGCCGATGCCGCGCCAGAGGATGAGGCGCAGCGTGCCGGCGGTGTTCTTCTTGTCCAGCCGCATCAGGGCGAGCAGTTGCTGCGGGTCCATGCCGGGCGGCACGTCGGTGGGCAGGCCGAGCGTGTCGAGCAGGCGCTGCAGGCGCAGGGTGTCGTCCAGCGTGCTCATGCCGAGCTGCTGCGAGAGCTGCGCGGCCAGCACCATGCCCACCGCCACCGCCTCGCCGTGCAGCAGGACGGTGTAGCGGCCGGCGGTTTCCAGGGCGTGGCCGAAGGTGTGGCCGAGGTTGAGCAGGGCGCGCTCGCCCTGTTCGGTTTCGTCGCGGGCGACCACGCCGGCTTTGTAGGCGACCTTGCGTGCAATCGCTTCGGCCATCACGGCCTGATCGCGCGCGGCCAGCGCATCGGCATGCGCCTCCAGCCAGGCGAAGAACTCCGCGTCGCCGATCGCTGCGCCCTTCACCACCTCGGCCAAGCCGGCGCGAAACTCGCGCTCGGGCAGGGTGGCAAGCGTATCGATATCGGCAAACACGCCACGCGGCTGGTGGAACGCGCCCACCAGATTCTTGCCGGCCGGCAGGTTCACGCCGGTCTTGCCGCCGACCGAGGAGTCGACCATCGCCAGCAGCGTGGTCGGTAACTGGATGAAGTCGATGCCACGCATCCAGCAGGCGGCGGTGAAACCGGCCAGGTCGCCGACCACGCCGCCGCCCAGCGCGATGACGCAGGCGTCGCGGGTGGCGCCGAGCTTGGCCAGCGCGGCCAGCGCTCGCCCGACGTTGTCGAAGCTCTTGTGCGCCTCGCCGTCGTCGAGCAGGAACGTGTCCCACTGCAGGCCGTCCAACCCCTTCGCAACGCGTTCGAGATACAGCGGCGCCACCGTGGTGTTGCTGATCACCAGCGCGTGGCGGCCGCGGATCGCCCGGCGCCACAGCGCGCTGTCGTCCAGCAGGCCGTGGCCGATGTGCACGTGGTAGCTGCGTGCGCCGAGGGTGACGTCGATGGTGTGCGTGGCGGGGACGTTCATGCGGCCTGTGTGCGGTTCCAGTGGGTGTCGATCAGGGCGATGCAGCGCTCGGTGGCGGTGGCGACGTTCTCGTGCTCGCCATGGACGATGAGGTCGGCCACGTCGCGGTACAGCGGCGCGCGGATCTCGCGCATCGCCTCGAGCTTGCCGCGGCGGTCTTCGCCGGCCAGCAGCGGGCGCTTGTTGTCGCGGGCCAGACGTTCGAGTTGCTGCTCGATGCTCGCTTCCAGCCAAACCACGTAGCCGCGCTCGGCCAGCCGCTGGCGGTTGAGCGGATCGAGCACCGCGCCGCCGCCGGTGGCCAGCAGCAGGCCGTCGCGGCGGCTGCATTCGTCCAGCAGCTGGCTCTCGCGCTGGCGAAACCCGGCCTCGCCCTCGATCTCGAACACCGTACTCACCGGCACACCGCAGTGCTGCTCGATCTCCTGGTCGAGATCGACGAACGGCAGGCCATAATGCGCAGCCAGGCGGCGACCGATCGAGGTCTTGCCGGCGCCGGTGGGGCCGACGATGAACAGGTTGCGCGACGGATTCATGCACGAATGCTAGCAGGGCACACCATGCCGACGACGGAGATCACCACGCCATGAGCGAGCGCGTCTTGCTGGCCGGTTGCGGCGATCTGGGCGAGCGCGTGGCGCGCCGGTTGCTCGCGCGGGGCGACACGGTGTTCGCGCTGCGCCGCCACCCGCCAGCGCACTCGGTCGACGGCATCACCTGGCTGGCCGGCGACATGACGCAGCCGTCGCGGTTGCCGTCGTTGCCGCCGGGCATCACCCAGCTGGTGCACCTGCCCACGCCTGGCGCGCGCGATGCGGCGGCCTATCGTGCCGTGTTCGTCGACGGCCTGCGTCACGTGATCACCGCGCTGGATGCGGTGGCGCTGAAGCGGGTGCTGTTCGTTTCGTCGACGGCGGTGTACGGCGAAGCTGGCGGCGCCTGGGTGGATGAGGAAACGCCGCCCGATCCGCCGGGTTTCAATGGTGCCGTGCTGTGGGAAGCCGAGCGCTGGCTCGCCGCGCAGCCGTCCACCGGCATCGCGCTGCGGCTGGCCGGGCTATACGGCCCGGGGCGGTTGCAGCTGATCGAGCGCCTGCGCGCTGGCGCCGCGTCGGTGCCGCGCGCGCAGACGCACTGGTCCAACCGCATCCACGTCGAGGACGCCGCCGCGGCCATCGTCCACCTGTTGGCGCTGCCTGATCCGCAAGCCCTCTACATCGGTGCGGACGACACGCCGCTGCCGATCGACGTGCTCTACGACCACCTCGCGGTGCTGGCCGGCGCGCCTCGACCTGCGGGCGGGCCGGCGCCGGCGGATGTCGCCAGCAAGCGTCTTAGCAACACGCGCCTGCGCGCCAGCGGTTGGGCGCCACGGTGGCCGGACGCGCGCGACGGCTACGCCGCGCTGCTGGCGGGTCAGCCCGGCGCGGCCTGATCGCGACAGTCCAGCGATGTCCGGGCCATGTCGCGCTGCGGCGTGCCGCTCCGGCGAAGCGGGCACACACTTCGCCGGACAGGGAGGCGTGCCGCACCGCTCGTTGCGGCGTTGCAGAGGGTCATGCCATGTCAGTCGCCAAGGTCATCGAAATCAGCGCCTCGTCCAGCAAGAGCATCGAGGACGCCGTGCAGCAGGGCTTCACCAAGACGTCCGAGTCGGTGAAGCACATCAAGGGCGGATGGCTCAACGAGATCAAGGTCGTCACCGACCCCAAGGGCAAGATCACCGAGTGGCGCGTGAACATGCGCGTCAGCTTCGTGGTGGAGTGAGCCTGCCGGGCGCGCACGTCGCCCGGCCCGGCATGGCGGCTCAGCCGTGGTTGAGCCCGGTGACGTGGCGCTCGGTATCGTATTCCACCCAGCTGTCGGCCAGCTGCGGCAGCGTGGCCAGCGCGTGGCGGCTGAGCCGTTCGAAGTGGGCGAGAAAACGCTCCATCGCCTTGGCGTCCATCGCCAGCGGCGCATGGCGGGCGATCAGCACCTCCTCCTGCTCGCTGCGCCAGCGGCGCACCACGTCCCAGTTGGGGGCCTGCAGCACGATCAGGGCGTCGAGCTTGCGCCACAGCGGTTGGTAGCCGCGCAGTTGCTTGTTGACCCAGCGGCGCCAGGTGCCGTCGGGATCTTCCTTGCGCTCCAGTTCATTCACCGGTGCGTTCAGCGCGGCGGCCGACTGCGGGCGGATGCCCAGCGCCCAGCCTTCCAGGATGATCAGCTTCGGCGGCCGGGTGACCTTGGGCCAGCGCGACGGCGGCAGCCGCGTGTCGCGACCCTTGTCGAAGCGCGGGTAGGGCACCGGCAGCTTGTCCGACGCCTTGCGCAGGCCGGCGAGCACCGACAGCAGCAGCTCGATCTCATGCGTGCCCGGCACACCGCGCGTGCGCAGCAGCGGGTGGACTTCCTTGGCCAGCATCTCGCGCTCCGCGCGGGAGTAGTAGAAGTCGTCCAGCGAGAGCACTTCGGTGGGAATGCCGCGCGCTTCGGCCTGCGTCTTGATGACGCGGGCGAGCGTGCTTTTGCCGCTGCCCTGCAGGCCGGAAAGGCCCATCAGGTAAGGGCGTCGCGAGCGTGCGATGCGACCGGCGTAATGGTCGAGCAAGTGCACGGCCAGGGCCAGATTCTGCGTGCTAGGATCGTGATTCATCCGCGCCATGATGACGCGCCCCGGCCACGATTCAAGACCTTATGCTCAAACGCGAGATTCTGGACACCTTCGTGCAGCTGCTGGAGGAAGCGAAGGCGGCGGGAGACCGCGAGCCGACGGCGATGAACCTGGCCACGGCGGACGCCGCCGGTCGGGTGAGTTCGCGCATTGTGCTGCTCAAGGGCGTGGACGAGCGGGGCTTCCGCTTCTTCACCAACTACCAGAGCGACAAGGGTGGCCAGCTGGAGGAGCACCCGCAGGTGGCGCTGAACTTCCACTGGAAGGGCGTGCGCGAGGGCGTCCAGGTACGGGTGGAAGGCCTGTCGCGCAAGCTGCTCGCCGAGGAGTCGGACGCCTATTTCGCCACGCGCGCGCGCGGCAGCCAGATCGGCGCGTGGGCTTCGCTGCAGTCGCAGACTCTGCCCGATCGCGAGACCTTCGAGCAGCGCGTGGCTCGCTACGAGCAGGAGTTCGAGGGCCACGACGTGCCGCGCCCGCCGCACTGGGGTGGCTTCGTGGTGGAGCCGGACATGGTCGAGTTCTGGTACGGCGCGGAGTTCCGCCTGCACGAACGCGTGCGCTGGAGCCGTCACGGCCAGACCTGGACGCACCGGATGCTGTACCCCTGACCTATGCGCCGTCACGCCGCCGACCACGTTGCCCAGACCAGCTTCACCGTGCACACGCGCGGTCGTGGCTTCAGCGAGATCACCGATGAGGTTGCCCAGGCCGTCGCCGCCAGCAGCGTGCAGACGGGCCTGGCGAATGTGTTCACGGCGCACACTAGCTGCTCGCTGCTGATCAGCGAGAACGCCGACCCCACGGTACGTGAGGATCTGGAGCGCTGGTTCGCTCGTGCCGTACCGGATGGCGACCCGCTCTTTCGGCACGATGCCGAAGGTCCGGACGACATGCCCGCGCACGTGCGCTCGATTCTTACCGGCGTCAGCCTGGCCGTGCCGGTGCATGCCGGGCGCCTCGCGCTGGGCACGTGGCAGGGCCTGTACCTGTGGGAGCACCGCACCGACGCGCATCAGCGCAAGGTCACGGTGACGGTGATCGGCGGCGGCTGAGTGCGCGGTTAGCATGGGCGGTTCCCGCTCCAGGAATCGCCTCATGACCGACGCCTACCCGCAGCGCATCGTCTGCCTCACCGAAGAACCCACCGAAGTGCTCTACGCGCTGGGCGAGGAGCACCGCATCGTCGGCATTTCCGGCTTCACCGTGCGGCCGCCGCGGGCGCGCAAGGAGAAGCCGAAGGTATCGGCGTTCACCAGTGCGAAGATCGGCGAGATCCTCGCGCTCAAGCCGGATCTGGCGATCGGCTTTTCCGACATCCAGGCCGACATCGCGCGCGAGCTGATCAAGGCCGGCGTGGAGGTGTGGATTTCCAACCATCGCAGCGTGGACGGCATCCTCGCCTACATCCGCCGGCTCGGTGCGATGGTCGGCGCCTACGAGAAGGCCGAGGCCTATGCCCAGCGCGCCGAAGCGCACCTCGCCGCCGTGCGCGAAGCGGCCGCCGCATTGCCGCGGCGGCCGAAGGTGTATTTCGAGGAATGGGACGAGCCGATCATCACCGGCATCCGCTGGGTGGCCGAACTGATCAACCTGGCCGGCGGCGACGATATCTTTCCCGAACTGGCGCGCGAGCCGCTAGCCAGACAGCGGATCCTGGCCGACGGCACGCCGGTGATCGCCCGCGCGCCGGACATCATCCTCGGTTCGTGGTGCGGCAAGCGCTTTCGCCCGGAGAAGGTCGCCGCGCGGCCGGGCTGGGATGCGATCCCCGCGGTGCGCGATGGCGAGCTGCATGAAATCAAGTCACCGATCATCCTGCAGCCCGGTCCCGCCGCCTTGTTCGACGGCCTCGAAGCGATGCACCAGGTGATCGCGCGCTGGGCCCTGCGGGCCTGAACCGCAGGCATCGCGCGGATTGACTCTTAAATGAGAATGCTTATCATCCGATACGTAACTCATTGCGGAGAAAGCCTCATGAACCGTCCACTGGTGATGACGAGCGCGCAAGCCAGCGCCCGGCCGGCCGGCACCTTGACCCTTGGCGCCGCATCGGGACGGCGCACCCGCACGCTCTCCAGCGACGAGCTGCTGGCCGGAGGCCGCGAGCTGGTGATCCGCCACCACGGCGGTGAATACGTGCTGCGGCTGACCCGAAACGACAAGCTGATCCTCACCAAGTAAGCCGCGCCTCGCGGCGGCTGCTTCCTGTTTCTGGCCTATCGCCAGCGTCTTCCACGACGATCAGCCGGGCCTCCCTGCGGAGGGTTGTATGACACGTTGGCTGATGGCGTGCCGGTCGTCGCGCGCGTCGATGCTCAGCGCCGAACTGCGCTGGAAGACTCCCGATCGGCGGCGCTTCGCTGCCGCACTTGCCGATCTCGGCCCCGTGCTCTGCCTGTGGGCGGACCGCCCCGGCGGCACGCCCGACGGCGCTCCGGACCTGCCCACGCTGGCGCAGCCGTCATGGCTGTGCCACGCCTGCGCGGTGACGCGCGACGGTCCGCGCGAATCGCTGACCGTCTGCGATGAAGCAGGCGTTGCGCGCGTGCGCCTGCATCTGCTGCCCGATACCGATTACCTGGCGTGGGATGCGCTGGTCGCTGCCGCGCGCGACGTGCCCGCGGCACCGGGCGTGCCGTCCGGGCGCGTGGATCGGGCGCGCCGGCTGCGCTTCGTCACCCAGCGGCTCGGCCCGTGCGAACTGCTGTGCGTGCGCACGCCCGGCACGGCCAGTGCGCTGAGCTGGCGCACCGCGCAGCAGCTGGCGCAGGCCGAGGGCGTACGCCTGGGCGGGTAAAAGCGGGCGTCCGCGTCCTGTCCGGCTGTCCGTGCCTGTGTCCGCGGACACTGTCCGCACTCGCAGGACAAGCCCGCCAGCCCAGCTGTGGCGCGGTCTGGCGGGCTTTTCGGCGACTGGCACGGCGCTTGCTGAAGACTCCATGTGGCTGCACCTGTCCGCAGCCGTGGGGACCGCAATGATCCGTGACACCTCCGCCCAAGACCGTCTGGTCGAGGTCAAATCCAACCGCAAGCGCCGTTTCGCACTGATTGGCGTGGGCATCGCCGTGGTCGCCGGCCTGGCGATCGCGATGCCGGGCGCCATGCGGCTGTTCTCCGCCGACGCGTCGGTGAGCGCTTCGCGGCTGGCGTTCGCCACCGTGACCCGCGGCCCGTTCGTGCGCGACATCGCCGCCGAAGGCAAGGTGGTCGCGGCCGTCAGCCCCACGTTGTACGCCACCTCTGGCGGCGCAGTGACGCTGAAGGTGCACGCGGGCGACACGGTCAAGCAGGGCCAGGTGCTGGCGACCATCGTCAGCCCCGAGCTCACCAACAAGCTGGCGCAGGAGCAGTCCAACGCCGACGCGATGGAAGTGGAATACAAGCGCGCTCAGATCGATGCGCAGAAGAAGCGCGCCGAGCTGCAGCAGGCCTTCGACAACGCACAGATCGACGCCCAGGCCGCGCGCCGCACGCTCGAGCGCAACACGGCGGCTTTCGCCAAGGGTGCGGTGTCCAAGACCGATGTGGACACCGCCAACGACACCCTGCAGAAGGCCGAGATCGCTGAGCGTCATGCCAAGGCGAACCTGGGCATGGACAACGACAGCCTCAACTTCGATATCCAGGCGAAGAAGCTCGCCCACGAACGCCAGGCGCTGCTGGTGAAGGATCTGCAGCGCCAGGTGGACGACCTCAACGTGAAGTCGCCGGTGGACGGCCAGGTCGGCCAGCTGTTCATCGCCGAGCGCGCCACTGTGGCGAAGGACGCCCAGCTGCTCAGCGTGATCGACCTCAGCGCGCTGCAGGTCGAAATGCAGGTGCCGGAAAGCTTCGCCCGCGACCTGGCCATCGGCATGCCCGGCGAGATCAGCGGCAACGGCACCACCTGGCACGGCAAGGTCAGCGCGATCTCGCCCGAGGTGGTCAACGGTGAAGTGGCCGCGCGCCTGGCCTTCGACGGCGCTACGCCCAAGCAGCTGCGCCAGAGCCAGCGCCTGTCGGTGCGCGTGCTGCTGGACAAGCGCGACAACGTGCTCACCGTGCAGCGCGGCTCGTTCGTCGATGAATCCGGCGGCAACTACGCCTACGTCGTGCGCGACGGCATCGCCACCAAGACGCCGATCCGCGTGGGCGCCAGCAGCATCGACAAGGTGGAGATCCTCGACGGCCTGAAGGAAGGCGACAAGATCGTGATCTCCGGTACCGACAGCTTCAAGAGCGCGCCGCGCGTCGCCATCAGCAGTTGAAGAAAACGGGGGGCGGGGAGCCTGCGCTCGACAGTGCAGCCATCGCAACGGTGCCGTGATCGTTGCAAGGCCTCATCGGACGGTGCTCTCCCCACATCGATGCTCCCCGTCCCCCGTCCCTTTGCACACCGTTCCACCACCACCGAGGAAGGAAACACCATGCTCAAGATGACCCACCTGTCCAAGGTCTACCGCACCGAAGTGGTGGAGACCTACGCGCTGCGCGATTTCAACATCGACGTGAAGGAAGGCGAGTTCGTGGCCGTCACCGGCCCGTCCGGCTCGGGCAAGACCACCTTCCTCACCATCGCCGGCCTGCTGGAAACCTTCACCGGCGGCACCTATCACCTGGACAATATCGAGGTGAGCCAGCTCGACGACAACGCCCGCTCGAAGATCCGCAACGAGAAGATCGGCTTCATCTTCCAGGCGTTCAACCTGATCCCCGACCTCAACGTGTTCGACAACGTCGAGGTGCCGCTGCGCTACCGTGGCATGAAGGCGGCTGAGCGCAAGGAACGCATCATGGGCGCGCTCGAGCGCGTGGGCCTGGCCTCGCGCGCCAAGCATTACCCGGCCGAACTCTCCGGCGGTCAGCAGCAGCGCGTGGCGATCGCCCGTGCGCTCGCGGGCAGCCCGCGCCTGCTGCTGGCGGACGAACCGACCGGCAACCTGGACACCCAGATGGCCCGCGGCGTGATGGAACTCCTGGAGGAGATCCACCGCGAGGGCGCCACCATCGTGATGGTGACGCACGACCCGGAACTGGCCGCGCGCGCCCAGCGCAACGTGCACATCATCGACGGCCAGGTGGTCGACCTCGCCGAAGATCCGCGCTTCCACGCGCACGTCACCGAGGCCAGGCAGGGCCTGGGCTGAGCCGACGCGGCGGCCACGGCCGCCGCGCCCGATGAATCGCCGGAGCGGGCAGAGGAACTGCCGCGCTGAGCCGGTCGTGGATGACGTTCTTCCGAGGATCGCCGCATGTTTTCCTACTACCTTGACCTTGCCACGCGAAGCCTCAAGCGCAGCCGCGGGCTGACCGTGCTGATGGTGCTCGCGATCGGCTTCGGTGTGGCCGCGTCGATGACCACTTTCGCGGTGTTCCGCGCGGTGTCGGGCGACCCGATCCCGTGGAAGTCGTCCAAGCTGTTCGTGCCGCAGATCGACATGTGGGGCCCCAAGGCCCACGGCAAAGACAACAGCGAGCCACCGGACGCGATGGACTACACCGATGCGATGGCGCTGATGCGGGCGCATCGGGCCAAGTACCAGTCGGCGCTGTACCAGATCTCGCCCTCGGTGGTGCCGGCCGATGCCAGCAAGCATCCGATCAACGTCAGCGGCCACGCCGTCTACAGCGAGTTCTTTCCGATGGTCGAGCCGCCGTTCAAGTACGGCAGCGGCTGGACCGCACAGGACGACACGCAGCGTGCCGCGGTGGCGGTGATCAGCAACAAGCTCAACGAAAAGCTGTTCGGTGGCGAGAACAGCTTGGGCCGCACGATCAACATCGAGGGCAAGGACTACCGCGTGGTCGGCGTGCTCGGCGACTGGAACCCGCAGCCGCGCTTCTACGACATCGTCAACACCGGCGGCTTTTCCAGCGGCACCGAAGACGTGTTCATCCCGTTCGAGCGGGCCATCGCGGTGGGCATGCCCAACGACGGCAACACCAACTGCAACGAGATTCCAGCCGAATCGGGCTTTGTCGGGCTGCAGCGCTCCTCCTGCATCTGGATGGCCTTCCTGGTGCAGCTGGACGACGCGGCGGCGGTGCAGGCCTATCGCGAGTACCTCGACGGTTACGCCAAGGATCAGCAGCTCGCCGGCCGCTTCGGCTGGGCGCCGAACAACCGCCTGCGCAACATTCCCGACTGGCTCGACTCGCAGCACGTGGTGCCCAGCGACACCAAGGTGTCGTTGCTGGTGGCGCTCGGCCTGCTGGTGGTTTGCCTGGTCAACACGGCGGGCCTGTTGCTGGCCAAGTTCCTGCGCCGCAGCAGCGAGATCGGCGTGCGCCGTGCCCTGGGCGCGAAGCGCAGCGCGATCTACGCACAGTTCCTCACCGAGGCGGGCATCGTCGGTGCGGCCGGTGGCGTGCTCGGCCTGCTGCTCACCGGCGTGGGCGTGGCCAGCGTCAGCTGGGTGCTGCCCAAGGACATCGCCGCGCTGGCGCGGATCGACCTGTCGCTGCTGGCGCTGACCCTGCTGGTGGCCGTGGTGGCCACCGTGCTGGCCGGGCTCTACCCCACGTTCCGTGCCTCGCGCGTGCAGCCGGCGTGGCAGCTGAAGTCCAACTGAGGATCACTCCATGAAGCTCCATCCCATGATCGCGGCCCTGCGCCGACACAAGGCGGGCGTGGTGCTGATCGCCCTGCAGATCGCGCTCACCCTGGCCATCGTCTGCAACGCGGTGTTCATCATCGGCGAGCGCGTGGCGCGGGTGAACCGGCCCACCGGACTGGACGAGAACAACCTGTTCCTGGTCACCCAGCAGTGGGTCGGTGCGCCCAGCGGCGACGATCCGGCCAGCGTCGACAAGCTTGACAACATGCAGCAGAGCGACCTGGCCGCGCTGCGTGCGATGCCCGACGTGGCGTCGGTGGCTCCGGTCAACTCGGTGCCGCTGCTCAACTCGTCCTGGAACGGTTCGCTGGCGCTGAAGCCGGCCAGCCAGCTGGGCGCCGGCAACGGTCGCACCACCTACTACTTCACCGACGAACAGGGGCTGGCCACGCTGGGCCTGAAGCTGTTGGCCGGGCGCAGTTTCACCGCGGCCGACGTCGAGCACCGCGGCTTCCGCGACCAGAGGGAGCCGTCGATCGTGATGCTGACCAAGGCGCTCGCCGACAAGCTGTTCCCGGACGGAAGCGCGCTGGGCAAGGTGGTCTACCTGGACGGCGGCAGCACGCCGAGCACCATCATCGGCCTGGTCGATCGCCTGCAGGTGCCGGGCACCGGCAGCTGGACCAACAGCTTCGTGTGGAATTCCACCCTCGTGCCGACCCGCATCAACGCGAACTTCTCGCGCTATGCGGTGCGCGCCAAGCCGGGCCGGTTGCAGGCGGCGATGCAGGCGGTGCCCAACGTGCTGTACGGCGTGAATCGCCTGCGCGTGATGGACGACGACAGCGTCAAGTCGTTCGCGCAGATCCGCCAGCAGGCGTACCGCGCCGACGTCGGCATGGCGATCCTGATGGGCGTGGTGTGCTTGATCCTGCTGGGCGTGACCGCCGCGGGCATCGTCGGCCTGACCAGCTTCTGGGTCGGCCAGCGCCACCGCCAGATCGGCGTGCGGCGCGCATTGGGCGCCCGCAAGATCGACATCCTGCACTACTTCCAGATGGAGAACCTGCTGATCTCCGGCGTTGGCGCGGTGATCGGCCTGGGCTTGGCGATCGGCCTGAACATGCTGCTGATGCAGCACTTCGAGATGGACCGGCTGCCGGTGCTGTACGTGCTGGCCGGCATCGTCGCGGTGATGGCGCTGGGGCAGGGCGCGGTGTTCGTGCCGGCGCGGCGCGCGTCCAACGTGCCGCCGGTCGTGGCAACGCGGTCGGCATGACGCACCGCTCGCCACCACCCATCCATCGGCACCTGCCGCGCGGAGTCCATCCATGGTGATGCTCGATTACTACTTCCAGCTGGGACTGCGCAGCCTGCGGCGCAACCCGATGCTCACCGCCCTGATGGTGATGGCGATCGGCTTCGGCGTGGCCGCATCGATGACCACCTATTCGGTGTTCCGCGCGGTGTCGGGCAACCCGATTCCCGACAAGTCGGCGCGGCTGTTCATCCCGCTGGTGGACAACTGGGGGCCGCAGCAGAACCTCAAGGGCGAGCCGGCAGACGGATTGGACTACGTGGACGCCATCGCACTGATGCGCGCCCACGCGGCCAAGCGCCAGACCATGCTGTACCCGGTGCAACTGGCCGTGATGCCGGACGCCAACCGCGATCTACCGATGAATGCAGAAGGCTACGCCGTGGGTGGCGACTTCTTCCCGATGTTCGACGTGCCGTTCCGGTTTGGCAGCGGCTGGACGGCGCAGGACGACGAGAAGCGTGCTGCCGACGTGGTCATCAGCGGCAAGCTCAACCAGGAGGTCTTCGCCGGTGCCAACAGCGTGGGGCGCACGATCAATCTCGGCGGGCGCGACTATCGCGTGGTCGGCGTCACCAGCCACTGGAACCCGCGGCCGCGCTTCTACGACCTGTTCAGTACCAGCGGCTTCGCCGATGAGCCGGACTTCTACATGCCGTTCAACCTGGCGCTGCAGCAGCAGATGTACACCGGCGGGCGCAACAGCTGCCGTGGCCACCTCGGCTTCACCAACTGGACCGACTACACGCAGAGCAACTGCGTGTGGATCACGCCATGGGTGGAGCTGGACACGGCCGACGAGGTCGCGAGCTACCGCCGCTTTCTCACCAACTATGCCGCCGATCAGCAGCGCGCCGGTCGCTTCAACTGGGCGCCGAACGTGCGCCTGCGCGATGTGACCCAGTGGCTGGACTACCAGCAGGTGGTTCCGCCGGAAAGCCGCATCTCGCTGGTGGTGGCGCTGGGCTTCTTCGTGATCTGCCTGGTCAACACCATTGGCCTGCTGCTGGCGAAGTTCATGCGTCGCGCCGGCGAGATCGGCGTGCGCCGGGCCCTCGGCGCCACGCGCGGGGAGATCTACACGCAGTACCTGATCGAGGCCGGCACGGTGGGCCTGGCCGGCGGCGCGCTGGGGCTGTTGCTCACCGCACTGGGCGTGTCGGGCATCGGCGTGCTGTTCCAGCCGGAAGTGGCAAAGCTGGCGAAGCTCGACCTGTCGCTGATGGCGCTCACCTTCGCGGTCGCCATCGCGGCCACCGTGTTGGCGGCGTTCTATCCGGCGTGGCGCGCGGCGCACGTGCAGCCGGCCTGGCAATTGAAGTCCAGCTGAGGAGAGCGCCATGACCATCCAGATTCGGCCCATCCTCATCGCGCTGCGTCGGCACAAGGCCGGCACCGTGCTGATCGCACTGCAGATCGCGCTGACCTTGGCGATCGTGTGCAACGGCCTGTTCATCATCCATCAGCGGCTCGCCAATCTGGGCGCGGTCAGCGGCGTGGACGAGTCCAGCGTGTTCGTCATTCGCAACCAGTGGGCGGCCGAGCGGCCGACGGCCGAGGTGGACGCCCAGGTACGGGCGGATCTGCTGGCGCTGCGCCAGCTGCCGGCGGTGCGTGACGCCACGCCAGCCTCGGGCAACGGTTATCCGTTGTCCGGTGGCGGCTGGGACAACAACGTCACGCTCACCCCCGACCAGGAACGGCCGCTGACCGACGCGGCGGTGTACACGGGCGACGAGCACTTCCTCGATACGCTGGGCGTGCGGCTGATCGCCGGGCGCAACTTCCGCGCCGACGAAGTGATGGTGATGGGCACGCAGCAGGCGATCAGCCCGCCGACGGTCATCGTGAGCAAGGCGCTGGCCGACAAGCTGTTCCCGGACGGCAACGCGCTGGGCAAGAGCTTCTACGCGATGGGCACCACGCCCAGCACCATCATCGGCATCGTCGATCCGCTGCATCGACAGGGCGTCAGTCAGTGGAACAAGCCCTACGCCGGGCAGGCGCTGATCTGGCCGCTGCGGGCCGACGACGCGCGTGGCCTGTGCTACATCGTGCGCGCCAGGCCCGGTCAGCTCGCTGCGGCGATGCGCGAGGCGCCCAAGGCGCTGCTCGCGCAAAGCCGCATGCGCATCATCGATCCGAAGGACGGCATCCAGGACTACGCCGCCATCCGTCAGAAGGTGTTCGAGACCGATCGCGGCATGGCCGTGCTGATGGCGATCATCTGCGTGGTGCTGCTGGCGGTGACCGCCGCGGGCATCGTGGGCCTGACCAGTTTCTGGGTGAGTCAGCGCCGCAAGCAGATCGGCGTGCGCCGCGCGCTCGGCGCACGACAGCGCGACATCCTCACCTATTTCCTCACCGAGAACTTCCTCATCAGCGCCGCCGGCGTCGTATTGGGGACCGTGCTCGCGATCATCTTCAACCTGTGGACGGTGACCCGCTTCGCCATGGATCCCATGTCGATGGCCTACGTGGGCACCGGCGTGCTGGTGCTGTTGCTGCTGGGGCAGGGCGCGGTGCTGGCACCGGCGCTGCGCGCCTCGCGCGTGTCGCCGGTGGAGGCGACCCGTTCGGTCTAGCGGAAGCGGAAGGTGGGGCCCGGCCGAATCGTTCGGCGGGGAGGTTTTCCGAGGGGAATGGAATGTTCGGCTATTACCTGGATCTGGCGATACGCAGCCTCAAGCGCAATCGGGTGCTCACCACGCTGATGGTGCTGGCGCTGGCACTCGGGATCGGCGCGTCGATCACCACGCTGACGGTGTTGCGACTGCTGTCGGGCGATCCGCTGCCGCAGAAGAGCGCGCGGCTGTTCTACCCGCAGGTCGACCCCAATGCCCGGGACGGCAACGCCAGCGAGAAGCCGAAGCCGCCGACCACGATGAGCTACGTGGACGCGATGAACCTGCTGCATGCACGGCGCGCCACGCGTCAGGCAGCCATGGCCCTGACACAGGCCAAGATCGTGCCGCAGCAGGCCAACGCACGCCCGTTCTTCAGCGATGGCGTGATGACCACCGCCGACTTCTTCGCCATGTTCGACGCGCGCTTCCAGTACGGCAGCGGCTGGGCCGCGCAGGACGACGAAGGCGGTGCCGACGTCGTGGTGATTGCCGGCTTCCTCAACGACAAGCTTTTCGCTGGTGCCAACAGCGTGGGGCGGACGGTGCGCCTCAACGATCACGATTTCCGCATCGTCGGCGTGCTCCAGCCGTGGGCGCCGCAGCCGCGTTTCTACACCCAGGGCCTGGGCGGGCACAGCTATGGCGATGGCGATGCGGTGTTCCTGCCGCTCAAGGCAGCCCGCAATCTGAAGATGAGCCCGCAGGACGTCGAGTGCTACAGGTCGGTCACCGATCTGGGGGCGTTGGAGAGCGCGCCATGCACGTGGCTGGGCGTCTGGGTCGAGCTCGACGATGCATCGGCGGTGGCGAAGTACCGTCAGTTCCTCGATGGCTACGTGAAGGAGCAGGTGGCGCTGGGTCGCTTCCAGCGCACCGACACCGCGCTGATGGATCTGATGGCGTGGCTGCGCGATCAACAGGTGGTCCCCGATGACGTGCGCCTGCAGGTCTACATGGCGTTCGGCTTCCTGTTGATCTGCGTGGTGAATACGGTGGGCCTGCTGCTGGCCAAGTGCCTCAGGCGCTCACAGGAGATCGGCGTTCGACGGGCGCTCGGTGCGACCCGGCGTGAGATCTTCACGCAGTTCATGGTGGAGGCGTCGATCGTCGGCCTCGCCGGCGGCGTGCTTGGCCTCGCGTTCGCCGAGCTGGGTCTGTTCGGCATCCGCCATCAGCCGGCGGAGTACGCGAAGTTGGCGCATCTCGACCTGCCGATGTTCGCGTTCACCTTCGTGGTGGCCCTGGTCGCCAGCCTGCTGGCCGGCCTATTGCCCGCCTGGCGCGCCTGCGTGCTGGCGCCGGCTCCCCAACTCAAGACGGCCTGAGGCGACCATGGAAATCCGACCCATCTTTGCCAGCCTGCGCAAGCATCGCATTCCCGCGTTGCTGATCGTGCTGGAGATCGCGCTCGCCTGCGCCGTGCTGTGCAACGCGGTGTTCATGATCAGCCAGCGGGTGGCCTCGATCCATCTGCCCAACGGCATCGACGAGGCAGGTATCGCCGCAGTGACGGTGCAAGGCCTGGACGATAAGCGCGCCGGCAGCGACATTCCGCGCAACATCCAGGCGCTGCGTGCGCTGCGCGGCGTGCAGTCGGTATCGGTGATGAGCACGTTGCCGTTGAGTCAGAACAACTGGGGCTGGAGTTTCGGCACCAAGGCCGACGCTACCGTCGCCGACCAGACCAGCCGCAACGTCTCGCTGTACTTCATCGGCGCCGACGGCCCCAAAACACTGGGTCTGAAGCTGCTGGAGGGGCGCTTCTTCAACGACGGCGAGTACGCCGACAGCCACTTCGACGCCGCGCCGCTGGCCGAGACGCATGTGGCGATGATCACCCGGACGCTGGCCGAAAAACTGTGGCCGGGGCAGTCGGCAGTGGGCAAGACGTTCTATTCGCTGCCGCACTACTACACGGTCGTCGGCGTGGTAGGGGATGTGCTGCGCCCGTACATCGGCGGCGCGGGCGGGCCGTACAACTACGATGCGGCGTACTTCCCGATGAGCGCCGCCGGCTCGAAGGGCGCGTTGGGGTACTACGTGCTGCGCAGCGCGCCGGCCGATCGCGACCGACTCGTGCGCGAAGCCGAACAGACCCTGGCGGAACTGAACCCGGGAGCCGTGGCCAGGGGCCGCAGCTACCGCGAGATCCGTGACACCTATTTCGCCAACATGAGCTCGATGGCCTGGATGCTGGTGCTGGTATGCGTGGTGATGCTGGCGGTCACCGCCTTCGGCATCGTCGGCCTGACCAGTTTCTGGGTGAACCAGCGGCGTCGGCAGATCGGCATCCGTCGTGCGGTCGGCGCCACCCGCGGAAACATCATGCAGTACTTCCAGACCGAGAACTTCCTGCTCAGCACCGGCGGCGTGGTGCTCGGCATGGTGCTGGCCTTCGGCATCAACGTGTACCTGATGCAGCGCTACGAGATGCCGCGCATGCCCTGGTTCTATCTGCCGGGCGGCGCGCTGGCGCTGTGGCTGATCGGCCAGGTCGCGGTGCTCGGCCCGGCACTGCGGGCCGCGGCTGTGCCGCCGGTGGTGGCGACGCGCAGCGCATGAGCAGGTCCTAGAACCCATGTTTCCTTACTACCTGCAACTGGCATGGCGCAGCCTGCGCCGAAGCCCCGGTCTGACCGCACTGATGGTGCTGGCGATCGGCTTCGGTGTGGGCGCGTGCATGACCACCTGGTCGGTGTTCCGGGCCGCGTCGGGTGATCCGATTCCGTGGAAGTCCACAAAGCTGTTCGTGCCGCAGCTGGAGATTTGGGGCGCATCGGGACGCAGCGCCAACGGCGAGCCGCCCGATGCGCTCAGCTATGTTGATGCGCAGGCCCTGATGCGCGATCACCGTGCGGTGAAGCAGTCGGCCATCTACGGGATCGGTCCGGCGGTATTCCCGGCGCGGACGGGACAGCATCCGTCGACCGTGGGCGGCTACGCGGTCTACGGCGACTTTTTTTCCATGGTCGACACGCCCTTCCTGTTCGGCCAGGGATGGAGCACGCAAGAGGATGTGGCGGCCGCACCGGTGGTGGTGATCGGTCGCGCGCTCAACGACCGCGCCTTCGGCGGTGCCGACAGCGTGGGCCAGACCCTGAACGTGGCTGGGCGTGACTATCGCGTGGTCGGCGTGCTCGATGACTGGAACCCGCAACCGGTGTTCTACGACGTGTTCGGCACCGACGGCTACAGCCGCGAGGGGCCGGCGCTGTTCATGCCGTTCACCCGAGCCATCGCCGCCAATTTGGCCAATGGCCGCACCGCCTGTGACCAGGATCCCACCCGCCCGGGCTTCGCCGGCCTGCAGCAGTCCAGCTGCGTGTGGATCACATTTCTCGCCCAGTTGGACACGCCGGCGCAGGTCGCCGCGTATCGCCGCTATCTGGACGACTACGCTGCCGAGCAGCGGCGCGCCGGACGTTTCCAGGGCGAACCCAACAACCGCCTGCGCGATCTTCCCGCGTTCCTCGAATCTGAGCGCGTGGTACCGGGCGACACGCGGGTGTCGTTCCTGGTGGCGCTGGGTCTGCTTATCGTGTGTCTGGTCAATACGGTGGGCCTGCTGCTGGCGAAGTTCCTGCGCCGCAGCGGCGAAATCGGTGTGCGCCGTGCACTGGGGGCAGCGCGCGGGGCGATCTACGCGCAGTTCCTCACGGAGGCCGGTGTGCTCGGTCTTGTCGGCGGCGCGCTGGGGCTCGCGCTGACGGGCCTTGGTGTTCTGGCCATTGGCGCGGTACTGCCGCCGCGGCTGGCCGCGCTGGCGCAAATCGACGTCCGACTGCTGCTCTCCACACTCGCCGTGGCGGTGCCGTGCACCGTGCTGGCCGCGCTGTATCCCACCTATCGCGCCGCGCAGGTACAGCCTGCGTGGCAGCTCAAGTCGGACTGACCGCCATGACCGTGCACCCGCTCATCCGCGCGCTGCGACGGCACAAGGCCGGCGTGCTGCTGATCGTGCTGCAGATCGCGTTGACGCTGGCGATCGTGTGCAACGCGGTATTCATCATCGGCCAGCGGATCGAGCGGCTGAACCGGCCCTCCGGTGTGCAGGAGGATGGCCTGGTGCGTATCTCGCAAACCTGGCTGAATGCCCCCGAGACGGAGGACGATGCGGCCACCGAGCGACTGGACGCGATGCAGCGCGCCGATCTCGATGCACTGCGCCGGCTGCCCGACGTGCTCGATGTCGCCGCCAGCGAAAGCCTGCCGCTGCAGGGCTCGATGTGGAGCGCGGGGCTGCGCACCACGCCCGAGCAGAAGCAGCCGACCGGCCAGGCCGCGCTCTACTACGGCGACGAGCGCCTGCTGCCCACGCTTGGCCTGAAGCTGGTGGCAGGCCGCAACTTCACCGCGGCCGAAATCGACCATCACACCATTCGCAGTCCCCGCGCCGCACCGGTGGTGATTGTGACCCAGTCGGTCGCCGATGCGCTGTTCCCGCGGGGCGGTGCGCTGGGCAAGACGGTCTACCTGGACGTGCGCCCGGCCACCATCGTGGGCATCGTCGAACGCCTGCAGACACCCACCGTCGCGGCGTGGGGGAGTAGCTGGGCCTACGACTCCATCCTGTTGCCCGTGCGGCTGGACGGCCCCACCGCGAGCTACGCGCTGCGCGTGCGACCGGGCCGCGAGCAAGCCGTCATGCGCGCTGCGCGCGAGGCACTGTTCGCGCTCGATCCGATGCGTGAGATGCCCGATACCTGGGGCGCGCAGAGCATGCGCGAGATTCGCGGCAAGGCGTATCGGGGCGATCGCGGCACGGTGATGCTGCTGGCGACAGTGTGCGTGATCCTGCTCGGCGTCACCGCCGCTGGCATCGTCGGGCTCACCAGTTTCTGGGTCGGTCAGCGGCGGCGGCAGATCGGCATCCGCCGCGCGCTCGGGGCACGTCGAATCGACATCCTGCGCTACTTCCAGGCAGAGAACCTCCTGATGGCCAGCGTCGGTGTGGCGCTCGGAGCGTTGTTCGCGCTCGGGTTGAACCTCTGGCTGATGCTGCATGTAGCGGCGCCGCGAATTCCGTTGATCTATGTGCTCAGCGGTGCGGCGGCCCTGCTCCTGATCGGGCAGGCGGCGGTGTTCGTGCCGGCACGCCGCGCCTCTCGATTGCCACCTATCGCGGCCACGAGGTCGGCGTGACGATTCCCCTGAAAAGCCTACCCGTAGGAGCCCGCTGGCGGGCGATGCCCTTCGCTTTGATGCGAAGCCAGAGCCAGAGCATCGCCCGCGAGCGAGCTCCTAAGGGTCATTCGACGATGAGCGCGGAGTAACCCCATGTTCCAGTACTACCTCGATCTGGCCCTGCGCAGCCTCAGGCGCAACAAGGCGCTCACCGCGTTGATGGTGTTTGCCGTGGCGCTGGGCATTGGCGCGAGCATGACCACGCTCACCGTGTTCCATGTGCTCTCCGGCGACCCCATTCCCGGCTCCAGCGGCACGCTGTTCTATCCGCAGCTCGACCCGCAGGACAAGGACGGCTACGAGCCGAGCAAGGAGCCGCCGGACCAGGTCACCTGGATCGACGGCATGAATCTGCTCAAGGCCCATCGCGGCACCCGCCAGGCGCTGATGACCGGCGGCGCGGTGCCGGTACAGCCGGCGCAGTCGGGGCTGGATCCGTTCTTCAGTGACGCGCGCTACACCACGGCGGATTTCTTCGCGATGTTCAAGGCGCCGTTCCTGTACGGGCACGGCTGGAATGCGACCGACGACGATGCCAAGGCGCGCGTGGTGGTGATCACCCGCGAGCTCAACGATAAGCTGTTCGGCGGCAAGGACAGCACCGGCCAGACGCTGCGCATCAAGGACACGGGCTTCCGCGTGGTGGGCGTGCTCGACACCTGGCGCCCGAACCCGCACTTCTACGACCTGAACACCGGCGGCTATCGCGCGCTGGAAGACGTGTTCCTGCCGCTGTCCACCTTCCGCGACCTGCGGCTGGACCGCAACGGCTCGATGAACTGCTGGGGCCGCGGCGGCGGCGACGAGGAGCATCTGGAAACCGCCACCTGCACGTGGCTGCAGTTCTGGGTGCAGCTGGACGGCGCCTCGCAGGTGGCGGCGTACAAGGACTACCTCACCCACTACTCGCAGGAGCAGCAATCGCTGGGCCGTTTTCAGCGCCCGCCCAATGTGAGGCTGCGCAGCCTGATGGAGTGGCTGGACTTCAACAAGGTGGTGCCCAGCGACGTGCGGCTGCAGGTGTACCTGGCGTTCGGCTTCCTGCTGGTGTGCCTGGTCAACACGGTGGGCCTGATGCTGGCCAAGTTCATGCGTCGCGCCGGTGAACTGGGCGTGCGCCGCGCGCTGGGCGCGTCACGCCGCAACGTGTTTGCGCAGCTGCTGGTGGAGTCCGCGGTGATCGGTCTGGCCGGTGGCATCGGCGGGCTGGCGCTGGCGCTGCTCGGCCTGTGGGCGGTGCGGCATCAGCCGTCGGACTACGCCAAGCTCGCCCAGCTGGACCCGGCGATGCTGCTGACCACCTTCGTGCTCGCCGTGGGCGCCAGCCTGCTGGCCGGCCTGCTGCCGGCCTGGCGCGCCTGCCAGGTCACGCCCGCCCTGCAACTGAAGAGCAACTGAGACCGGAGCATCCCGATGGACATCCTTCCCATCCTTGCCACGCTGCGCCGGCACAAGATCACCGCCGCGCTGCTGATCCTGCAGATCGCGCTCACCTGCGCGATCGTCTGCAACGCGGTGTTCCTGATCACCCAGCGCCTGCAGCGCATGGACATGCCCAGCGGCATCGCCGAGCGCGAACTGCTGCACCTGGAGCTGGCCGACATCGGCCGCAGCGCCGACGAGAAGGCGCGCACCGCCGAGGATCTTGCCGCGCTGCGCCATGTGCCCGGTGTCGTCGACGTGGCCTCGGTCAACCAGGTGCCGTTCGGCAATTCCTCCTGGAATAGCGGCATCAAGCTCGATGCGCAGCAGAAAACGCCCACCCTCAACATGACCACCTACTACGGCGAGAACATGGCGCAGGCACTGGGCGTGCAACTGGTGGCCGGCCGCTTCCTGCAGCCGGACGACTACATGGATTTCGACGACGTGGTGAAGGCCGCGCAGGCCGGCGACACCAAACGGCTGCCCAGCGTGCTGGTGATCACCCAGGGCCTGGCCGAACGGCTGTGGCCGGGGCAGAGCGCACTGGGCAAGCAGATCTACCTGGGCAGTGACACGCCGCTGCGCGTGGTCGGCGTGGTCAAGACGCTGATCCGCCCCTCGGTGTGGGACGACTCGATGGCCCAGTACAGCGGCCTGCTGCCGGTGCGCATCTACAACAGCAACTACCTGATCCGTACTGCGCCGGGCGATCGCGAGCGCGTGCTGCAGGCGGCCATCGCGGCGCTGAAGAAGACCGACCCGCACCGCGTGGTGATCAACAAGCGCCTGATGAGCGACATGCGCCGCGACTTCTTCCGCGAGGACCGCTCCATGGCCGTATTGCTCGGCGGCGTATGCGTGGCGCTGCTGGTGGTGACCGCGCTGGGCATCGTCGGCCTGGGCAGCTTCTGGGTGGCGCAGCGGCGCCGGCAGATCGGCGTGCGTCGTGCGCTCGGCGCCACGCGCGGCAACATCCTGCACTACTTCCAGACCGAGAACTTCCTGCTCGCCACGCTCGGCATCGCACTGGGCATGGCGCTGGCCTACGGCATCAACCTGTTCCTGATGCATCACTACGAGCTGCCCCGCCTGCCGGCGATCTACCTGCCGATCGGCGCCATCGCGCTGTGGCTGATCGGCCAGGCCGCCGTGCTCGGTCCGGCGCTGCGCGCCGCCGCCGTGCCGCCGGTGGTGGCGACGAGGTCGGTATGAGCGTCGCCACGCCACACCCCCCACGTAGGAGCCCGCTTGCGGGCGATGCTTCGGCTCTTGGATGCGGGTTCACAGCAAGAAGCATCGCCCGCGAGCGGGCTCCTACCGGACGATCGGTGACGATCGAGGAGATGGAGTAACACCATGTTTGGCTATTACATCGACCTGGCTCTGCGCAGCCTCAAGCGCAACAAGGTGCTCACCGCGCTGATGGTGCTGGCCATCGCCGTGGGCATCGGCGCCAGCATGACCACGCTGACGGTGATGCAGCTGCTGTCCGGCGATCCGCTGCCCGGCAAGAGCACGCGCCTGTACTACCCGCAGCTCGATCCGGAAACCGGCGCCGACGTGCGCCGGGATCCCGCGCCGATGCTCGATTACATCTCGGCCCACGATCTCTGGCGCGCCGGCAAGGCCGATCGCCAGACCATGATCATGGACGGCGCTATCAAGGTGCAGCCGGGTCAGCCGGGGCAGTCGCCGTTCATGGCGCCCACGGTCGGCGTCACGTCGGATTTCTTTCCGATGTTCCAGGTGCCGTTCCGTTACGGTGGCGCGTGGACGCCTTCCGACGAGGCCGGCGCGGCGCGCCAGGTGGTGATCTCCGACGTGCTCAATCAGCGCTTGTTCGGGGGCGCCAACAGCGTCGGTCGCGAGGTGGTGCTGAACGGCGCCAGCGTGCAGGTGGTCGGGGTGCTCGATCACTGGCGTCCCCGCCCGCGCTTCTATCTGCTGGCCGGTGCGCGCAACTCCGGCGGACAGACTGCCTATTTCTACGGGCCGCCGCAGGACGTGTACCTGCCGCTGCCGACCGCGCTGGACATCAATGCGGGCAACTTTGGCTGGTTCACCTGCTGGGGTAAGCCTGATCCGAGCGACCTGCGGCGCGCGCCCTGTGAATCGGTGGCGCTGTGGGTGGAACTGGACACGCCTGCCAAGGCGACTGCCTATCGCCGCTTTCTCGACGCGTATGACGCGCAGCAGCGGCAGCTGGGGCGGCTGACGCATCCGGCCAATACCCGGTTGATGTCGCTGCGTGAGTGGCTCGCCTATCAGAACGTGGTGCCGGGCGACGTCAAGCTGCAGACCTGGCTGGCGTTCGCCTTCCTGCTGGTATGCCTGTTCAACACGGTCGGATTGCTGCTGGCCAAGTTCCTGCGTCGCGGAGGCGAGATCGGCGTGCGGCGCGCGCTGGGTGCATCGCGCGGAGCGATTTTCCTGCAGTGCCTGACCGAGTCGGGCGTGATCGGGCTGCTCGGCGGCATCGGCGGCCTGGCATTGACCTTGCTGGGTCTGTGGCTGGTGCGTCATCAGCCGGTGGAGTACGCGGACATCGTGGCGCTCAATGTGCCGATGTTCCTGCTTACCTTCGTGCTGGCCGTGGCCGCTGCGCTGCTCGCCGGCGTATTTCCCGCACTGCGCGCCAGCCGGGTGCCGCCGGCGCTGCAACTGAAGACCCTGTGAGGATGATCGACATGCAGATTCAGCCCATCCTCGCAGCTCTTCGCCGTCATCGACTGGCAGTGTTCCTGATCGCCATGGAGATCGCGCTGGCCTGCGCGATCCTGTGCAACGCGCTGTTCCTGGTGTTCAACCGGATCGACATGATGCGTGTGCGCAGCGGCGTGGATGAAAGTCGCCTGGTGGTCGTCTCGCTCGAGGGCGTCGACAAGGGGCAGGCGGCGGATCTTGCTGCGCGCCTGCGTGCCGGCTTCGCCGGCATCGGCGGGGTGGAGTCGGTGGGTATCGGCAACGCCGTGCCGTTCACGCAACGCGCTGGCGAGATGGGCTTCCGCCTCATTGCCGACGACATGCACTACACCCAGCAGGGGCATTTCTATGTGGGCGATCCGCAGTTCGCCTCGACCCTGGGCATCACGCTCGCCAGCGGCCGTTGGTTCACCCCGGACGAATACGGTCCCATGGGCGACTTCCTGCCGCGCTCGCCGTCGGCATTGATCGATGCGGCATACGCCCGCAAGCTCTGGCCGGGGCAGGACCCGCTGGGCAAGTCGGTCTATACCGGCACCAGCGCCTACCGCGTGGTCGGTACCTATGCCGCGCTGGTGCGTCCGGACCCGGATCCGCAGGCGCGTCACAACACCTTGTTGCTGGCGGGTATCCCCGGCGACGGTCTGGCCAGCGTGTACGTACTGCGGACCACGCCGGAGCAGGCGGCACGGGTGTGGAGCGAGGCGCGCGCGCTGGTGGCACGCGTAGCGCCCACCGTGGTCGTCGACCTGCCGCACAGCGGTACGATGCAGGACCTGCGCAGTGCATATTTCGCCCCGGATCGCGCGATGGCCGGCCTACTCCTCGGAGTGATCGCCGCCCTGCTCGGTATCACCGCGCTGGGTATTGTCGGCCTGGCCAGTTTCTGGGTACAGCAGCGCCGCCGGCAGATCGGCGTGCGTCGTGCCCTGGGGGCGACGCGCGGCGACATCCTGCACTACTTCCAGACCGAGAATTTTCTCATCGTCACTGGCGGCATCGCGCTGGGCATGACGCTCGCGTTCGGCCTCAACCTGGCCTTGATGCACTTCTACGAACTACCGCGACTGCCGCTGGCCTACCTGCCGGCCGGTGCGCTGGCGCTGTGGCTGCTCGGCCAACTGGCGGTACTCGGCCCCGCGCTGCGCGCGGCGGCGGTGCCGCCGGTAGTGGCGACCCGATCGGTGTAAACGCAACGAACACGTAGGAGCCCGCTCGCGGGCGATGCTTTTGGCTTTCGATGTGGATCAGGAGCAAAGGCATCGCCCGGGAGCGGGCTCCTACCGGTGAAGTGCAGGGAAAAGGAGGAAGGGAATGCTCGGCTACTACACGGAACTGGCGCTGCGCAGCCTCAGGCGCAGCCCGATACTCACTGCATTGATGGTGCTGGCGATCGGGTTGGGCATCGGGGCGTCGATGACGATGCTTACGGTGCTCAACGTCATGACGCGCGATCCGCTGCCGGGGCGCAGCGAACATATCTACCGGCCCCGTCTCAATCCGTTGCCGCTGGATTATCAGTACAAACCTGGTACGGTCGGCGGCCCCACCACGGCGCTGACCTGGCCGGATGCGAAGGCGCTGCTGGATGCGCGAAAAGGCGTACATCAGGCTGCCATGGCGCGCGGGTACCTGACTGCGCGATCCGATCATTCGGGCACCGCTCCCAAGACGGTGGCCGGTAGCTTCACCACGCATGATTTCTTCGCCATGTTCGGCGTGCCGTTCGTGGCCGGTCATGGTTGGTCCGCGCAGGACGATACCGGTGCGTCACAGGTAGTGGTGGTGACCAGGAAGCTGGCCGAACGATTGTTTGGAACCGCATCGGCCCTGGGCAGAACGGCCCATCTGGGAAAACATGATTTCCAGGTGGTCGGCGTGGTCGAAGACTGGCATCCGCAGCCTTTGTTCTACGCCATCATCGGCACCAACTTCGACGATGGCGACCAGTTCTTTCTACCCTTGTCCACATCCCTGGCTCTGCACCTGGACCACAACTGGGACAACGGCTGGGGCAAGGATGATTCACCGACCAGCCCGACGGTGAGCTGGCTGTCGTTTTGGGTGGAACTCGATAGTCCTGCGCAGGTGAGTGCGTATCGGCAGTTTCTGGTCGACTACTCGGCACAGCAGAAGGAGCTTGGACGCTACGAGCGCCCGGCGAGCGAGGCCAAACTGTATGGCCTGATGGATTGGTTGCGTCACGAGGGCCTGGTGCCGAACGACGTGATGCTGCAGACCTGGCTGGCGCTGGGTTTCCTTTTCGTCTGTCTGGTCAACATCGTCGCCCTGCTGCTGGCCAAGTTCCTGCGCAAGGGCGGCGAGATCAGCGTGCGCCGTGCGCTGGGTGCGCGGCGCCGCGATGTCTTCCATCAGCTGGGAGTGGAGTCGGCGCTGATCGGCCTGGCCGGCGGCGTGCTCGGCATCGGTCTGGCTGAGCTGGGTCTCTGGACAGTGCGTCAGCGGCCCAACGACTACGCCCATCTGGCGCGGATGAATGGTGCCATGTTGGTTGACACCGTCGTGCTGGCCATCGTCGTCAGCCTGCTGGCCGGCCTGTTGCCGGCGTGGCGGGCCTGCCGCATTTCGCCGGCCTTGCGACTGAAGGCGCTATAGGAGATGGCGATGCAACTGAAACCGATACTGGCCTCGCTCAGGCACCATAAGTTGACCGCGCTGCTGCTGGCGCTGCAGGTGGCCTTCAGCTGCGCCATCATCACCAACGCCGTGTTCCTGATCGTTCAGCGGGTACAGCGAGTGACCACGCCGAGCGGGCTGGACGAGCGCGCCTTGTCGCTGGTGACAGTCAGCGACCTCGATGCCGGAGCCAATCCACTGGCCCTGCACAAGGCCGACCTCGCGGCACTGCGCAAGTTACCGG
Source organism: Dyella thailandensis (assembly GCF_050749815.1). Taxonomy (GTDB): domain Bacteria; phylum Pseudomonadota; class Gammaproteobacteria; order Xanthomonadales; family Rhodanobacteraceae; genus Dyella_A. The sequence goes on from NZ_CP192735.1 coordinate 80,704, forward strand.
GGGTCGAGTCGGCGGCGCTGATCAGCAATGTGCCCTTTTCGAATAGCGAGCACGGCTCGGGTGGTTGCACCTCGCTGGCCGCTGTACATGCCGCCATGAAGGCACGTTCCTTGAAAGTGCCGGGTTGTGCGCGGGCGGATGTCTACTCAGGTACTCCAGGCACGCTCGATACGCTGGGTCTGAAGCTGGTGGCAGGGCGGATGTTTGATGCCGACGAGTATGTGCCCGGCAAACCTCCCGGTCAGTCGGTTGCTGTATCGGCGATGATCGTCACGCAGGCATTTGCGCGACAGCTGTACCCCGACCATCCGGATCACATCGTCGGTCGCGACGTGTATTTCGACCATGGACTGATGAAGGGCCAGCCGACCCGCATCGTGGGTGTGGTCGCGCATCTGCATCAGGCCAACGTGTCGGGTGATGGCAACGACGATCAATCGGCACTGCTGCCGGTGGAACCGAATGAAGCTCGCGCCCTGTTCGCCTTGCGCAGCGACCCTTCACAACGGGGCAGGGTGATGAAGGCGGCCGTGGCCGAGCTCAACAAGAGCAACCCGGGTCGGCAGCTTTCCGCCGACGACGCGCAAACCTATGCACACATGCGTGCCAGCTACTTTCAAGGCGACACCACCATGATCGGCTTGTTGCTGGCATCGGCGCTGGGCCTCCTTTTTGTCACGGCGCTGGGTATCGCCGGACTGGCCAGCTTCTGGGTCCAGCAGCGCACGCGCACCATCGGCATCCGCCGTGCCATCGGCGCCACGCGCGGCGACATCCTGCGCTACTTCCAGACTGAGAATCTGCTCATCGTGGGCGTGGGCATCGCGGTGGGTCTGGTGCTTGCCGTGGTGCTCAACCTGTTGCTGATGCAGCGCTACGAGCTGCCTCGACTGCCCTTGTGGTACCTGCCGCTGGGGGCGTTCGCGCTGTGGGCGCTGGGTCAACTGGCAGTACTCGCCCCGGCGCTGCGCGCCTCACGCGTGCCGCCGGTGGTGGCGACACGCAGCGTGTGAGCAACGGGGCATCCGGCAACGCTGCGGTTCGGGCAGAATCGGGGTTCTTGCCAGGGAGAGTGTCACGATGAAGAAGCTGCCTTTGATGATGGCGCTGGGCCTGTCGGCCGCGGCCGCCATGGCCCCGCTCGCGGTAGTGGCTGCCGCGCAATCGGACGTGGCCACGCGCGTGGCGGCGCAGAACGCGCTGCTGGATGAGCAGTGGCAGCACACGCTGAAGAATTCGCCGGAGTTCGCCACCATCCTGGGCGATCTGCGCTACAACGACCGCTGGAGCGACATGTCGCTGGCGCACGCCAAGGCCGAGTACAAGTGGGCGGGGGACTTCCTGCGCCGCTTCCAGGCGATCGACACGGCCGGCTTTTCCGACAGCGATAAGCTCAACCACGAGCTGATGGTCCGCCAGCTTTCCGACGCCCGCCAGGCGCATGAGCTGAAGCTGGACGAGATGCCGATCGACCAGATGAGCGGCATTCACCTGCAGCTGGCCGGCTTTGTCAGCTCCATTCCGTTCGACAACACCAAGCAGTATGAGGATTACCTGGCGCGTCTGAAGGCGGTGCCGGTGGGTTTCGATCAGGTGATCGGCGTGGCCAGGCAGGGCCTGCGCGACGGCATGATGCCGCCGAAGTATCTGCTGGAGGCGGTGGTCAAGCAGATCGATGCGATCGGCACGCCGGCCGGCATGCACAGCGTGTTCGCCGAGCCGTTGAAGCATTTTCCGGCGTCGGTGCCGGTGGCCGATCAGGCGCGGCTGAAGCAGGCGATCCTGGCTGCGATCGACCATGACGTGCGCCCGGCCTACGGCAAGCTCAAGAACTTCGTCGCCACCGACTACGCACCGCACGGCCGCGCTCAGCCCGGCGTATGGGATCTGCCCAACGGCGAGGCGATCTATCGCTTCGACGTGAAGCAGATGACCACCACCGACAAGACCCCTGCCGAGATCCACCAGCTCGGTCTGAACGAGGTGGCGCGCATCGAAGGCGAGATGACCAAGATCGCCAAGGCGCAGGGCTTCAAGGATCTGGCCAGCTTCCGCGCCTCGCTGAAGAGCAATCCGAAGACCCACGCCACCTCGCGCGAGGACATCCTCAACCGCTACCGCGGATTCCTGGCACAGATGCAGCCCGAGCTGCCCAAGCTGTTCGGCCTGCTGCCCAAGACCGAGGTGGTGGTGAAGCCGGTAGAGGCGTTCCGCGAGAAGGAAGCGGCCGCCGCCGAATATCACCAGGGCACGCCGGATGGTTCGCGGCCGGGGCAGATCTTCGTCAACACCGGCGACTTCGCCAACCGCAGCGTGCTGACCATCGAGTCGACCGCGTACCACGAGGGCATTCCCGGCCATCACATGCAGATTTCGATCGCGCAGACGCTGCCCAAGCTGCCGCCGTTCCGCCAGCAGGGCGGCTACACCGCCTACGTGGAAGGCTGGGCGCTGTACGCCGAGCAGCTGGGCAAGGACATCGGCTTCTACAAGGACCCGCTGTCCGATTACGGCCGCCTCAGCGACGAGCTGCTGCGCGCCGACCGCCTGGTGCTGGATACCGGCGTGCACTACAAGCACTGGACGCGCCAGCAGATGGTCGACTTCTTCCACGCCCACTCCAGCGAGGACGAGCCGGACGTGCAGGCCGAGACCGACCGCTACATCACCTGGCCGGGTCAGGCGCTGGCCTACAAGATGGGCGAGCTGAAGATCCTGGCGCTGCGTACCAAGGCGAAGCAGGAACTGGGCGACAAGTTCGACATCCGCGCCTTCCACGACGCCGTGCTCGACGGCGGCGCGCTGCCACTGGACGTGTTGGAGACGCGCATCGACGCGTGGATCGAAGCGCAGAAGGGCAAGGCGTGAGGTTTGGCTGCAAGTCCTCTTCGCCGGCGCTGTCGTGGGAGAAGGAATGGAGCGTGGGGCTTGCAGATTTAGCCCTCTCCCCTGGCTCTGCCGGGGGAGAGGGTTGGGTGAGGGGGCTTTTGATGTTTTCGCAGGTGCACGTGCAGAGCGAGAAGCAAGAGCATCCCCCTCACCCCAGCCCTCTCCCCCAACGTGGTTGGGGGAGAGGGCGCAAATGCAGTGAGCCCTCTCCTCTGGCTCTACCCGAGGAGAGGCCCGAGCGTGAGGCTCGCGGGTTTAGCCCTCTCCCTGGCTGTGCCGGGGGAGAGGGTTGGGTGAGGGGGAAGCTTTTGATTTTTCGGAAAGGCATGCGCGAAGCGGGAAACAAGAGCAGCCCCCTTACCTCGACCCTCTCCCCCGACGTTGTTGGGGGAGAGGGGGCAAGCGTGGTTAACCGTCCAACCTGCATGGCCGATGCAGGTGCCTGACGCAACCTTTTCGCATGGAGCGGCATCCATGCCCGCATGTGTAGACGAAAAATGCGCACCGTACTGATCATCGACGACAACCCTTCCGTGGGCGAGGCGCTCTCGTTGGCGCTGTCGCTGCACGAGATCCGCCCGCTGGTGGCGCTCACTCCCGACGAGGGGCTGGCGATGCTGGCGCGCGAGCAGGTGGACGTGGTGATCCAGGACATGAACTTCACCGCCGACACCACCTCCGGCGAGGAGGGCGTGGCGCTGTTCCGGGCGATCCGCGAGCAGCATCCAGATTTGCCGGTGATCCTGCTCACCGCATGGACGCATCTGGAAACCGCGGTGGAGCTGGTGAAGGCGGGCGCGGCCGATTACCTGGCCAAGCCGTGGGACGACGCCAAGCTGCTGGCCACCGTGGAGAACCTGCTGGAGCTGTCCGAATCCACCCGCGAGGTGACGCGCTCACGCAACGAGCGCCGCCGCCGCCGGGAAAACCTGCGCAGCCGCTACGAGCTCGATGGCCTGGTGTTTGCCTCCGACGCCATGGCGCAGACGCTGGAGTTGGCTTGCCAGATCGCCCGCTCCGAGGTGCCGGTGCTGATCACCGGCCCGAACGGCGCGGGAAAGGAGCGCATCGCCGCGATCATCCACGCGAACTCGGCGGTGAAGCGCGGGCCGTTCGTGGCGGTGAACTGCGGTGCGCTGCCGGGTGAGCTGATCGAGGCCGAGCTGTTCGGCGCCGAGGCCGGCGCGTACACCGGCGCGAACAAGGCACGCGAGGGCCGCTTCGAGCTGGCCGACGGCGGCACGCTGTTCCTCGACGAGATCGGCAACCTGCCGCTGCCCGGCCAGATGAAGCTGCTGCGCGTGCTGGAAACTGGCCAGTTCGAGCGGCTGGGCTCCGGCCGCACGCGGCACGCCAAGGTGCGCGTGCTCAGCGCCACCAACGCCGACCTCAAGGCGATGATCAAGGCCGGCACGTTCCGCGAGGATCTCTACTACCGCCTCAACGTGATCGACGTGAACCTGCCGCCGCTGGCCGAGCGCGCCGACGACATCCTGCCGCTGGCCGAGTATTTCCTCGACGGTCGGGCCGAGCTGGGCGACGCGGCGCGCGAGGCGCTGCAGTCCTACCCGTGGCCGGGCAACGTGCGCGAGCTGAAGAATGCGATCGAGCGGGCAGCGCTGCTGTCGGGCGGACGCCCGATCACCCCCGAACTGCTCAACCTGCCGGCGGTGGCGCCCAGCGCGGTGCGCAACCTGGACGAGCCCAGCCGCGAGTCGGTGGAGGCGGCACTGGCGCGGGCCGATGGCGTGGTCAGCCGGGCTGCCCAGGCGCTGGGCCTGTCGCGCCAGGCGCTGTATCGGCGGATCGAGCGCTACGGCCTGGCGGTGAACGGCTGACCAACTTCACGCCGGTGCATTCCGGCAGTGGTCGCCGCGGCGCCCGATGGCGTAAAAAGGGCGCCTGCGCCATGCGCCCTTGCGGCGCCCACCCCCAGGAGTCGTGTCATGTCCAAGCGCCTGTTGTTGGTTCCCTTGCTCGTTATCGCCGCGGCCGGCGCCGACGTATCGGCCCAGACCGCGGCCGCGGCCAGCGACAGCTGGAGCCGTCCCGCGTCGGCCAGCTCGACCGCACCGTCGTACGGCAACGGTTCGGGGCTGCGCGATGACTCCGGCCGCAGCGGTAGCCACTTCAAGTTCAAGGAACAGCGCGACGCGCGACCGCAGCGCAACGCCGCGCTGGAAGCCACTGGCAAGGCCGGGGTGATGGGCGGTAACGAGATCGGCCGCGACGGTCGTCCCACCGTGAGCTGCGCGCAGACGCCGATGGATCCCGCATGCCGCTGACCACCCCGGGCAGCGTGCGCGGATGAGCCGCCGCCTGCACTCGCTCGAAGGCCGGCTGAGTCTGCTGCTGTTGCTGGCCGGCCTGGTCGGCGTGCTGGTCTACGCCGGCGTCACCGAGTGGCCGCTGCCGCAGGCGCTGGCGTGGCTGCACACCGACCTGAAGGTAGGCGCCGAGCCGCCGGTGCGGATGGGCTTCGTGGTCGGCCTGGTCATCTCCATGGCCGTGCTGGTGCCGATCGCGCTGTGGATGGCGGCCGTGGTGATGTCGCCGGTGAGCCGCCTGCTGCGCGCGCTGGAAGGTTCGGTGGCGAGCTATCGCGACGGCGATTTCAGCATTTCGCTGGCGGTGGATCGCCGCGACGAGCTGGGCGAGCTGATTTCCATGCACAACGCGCTGGGGCAGACCCTGCGCGATCAGCGCCAGCACCTGGTGCAGCGCGAGCTGCTGCTGGACACGGTGGTGCAGAACACCCCGGTGGCGCTGGTGCTCACCGATGCCGGCGGTCGCGTCGCCTACGCCAACATCGCCGCGCGGCACCTGTTCAACGAGGGGCGCAGCCTGCACGGTCTGGTGTTCGCCGACGTGCTGGCCGACGCGCCGAAGGTGATGCGCGAGGCGGTCGAGCATGGCGAGGACGCGCTGCTCACGGTAGAGATGGACAACAGCGAGGAGACCTTCCACATCTCCCAGCGCGCGTTCCGCCTGCAGGGCCGGCCGCACCGGCTGCAGCTGTTCCGGCGCATGACGCGCGAGCTGTCGCGGCAGGAAGTGGCGAGCTGGAAGCGGGTGATCCGGGTGATCAGCCACGAGCTCAACAACTCGCTGGCGCCGATCTCCTCGCTGGCGCATTCGGGCGCCGAGCTGGCCCGTCGCGGCGAGACCGAGCGCCTGCCCGGCGTGTTTGCCACCATCGGCGAGCGCGCGCGCCACCTGCACGGCTTCATCGCCGGCTACGCCAGCTTTGCCAAGCTGCCGGCGCCGCGCAAGGCGGCCATCGCCTGGGCGCCGTTCCTGGAAGGGCTGGCGCTGCACTGCCGCTTCCGCCTGGTCGGAGCGGCGCCGGAGCAGCCGGGCTGGTTCGATGCCGCCCAGGTGGAGCAGGTGCTGATCAACCTGATCAAGAACGCGCACGAGGCAGGCGGCCCGGAAGAAGAGGTGACGCTGGCGCTGCAGGTGCTCGGCCGTGACCTGCGCATCGAGGTGGCCGACCGCGGCCCCGGCATGAGCGAGACGGTGCTGGCGCAGGCGCTGCTGCCGTTCTACTCCACCAAGCGAGCCGGCACCGGGCTGGGCCTGGCGCTGGCCCGCGAGATCGCCGAGGCGCACGGTGGGCGCATCAGCCTGGTCAATCGCGAAGGCGGTGGACTGCAGGTGAGCATGATGCTGCCGCTGGCGACGCCGCGGGAGGTTTGACCGCCACGGCGCTCGCCTATACTCCGGTCTTCATCGGAAGAGGGGGTAGTCATGGGGCAGATTCTCGCGCTGGTCATCGTCATCGTGGTGGTGATCGGCATCGCCAAGCTCGTCCGCATCGTGCCGCAGGGCTACGAGTGGACGGTGGAAACCTTCGGCAAGTACACGCGCACGCTCACGCCGGGGCTGCACTTCCTCATTCCCATCTACCAGGCCGTGGGCCGCAAGATGAACATGATGGAGCAGGTGCTCGACGTGCCCAGCCAGGACGTGATCACCAAGGACAACGCGGTAGTGCGCGTCGATGGCGTGGTGTTCTACCAGGTGCTGGACGCGTCCAAGGCGGCCTATGAGGTGTCGAACCTGGAGCAGGCCTCGCTGGCGCTGGTGATGACCAACATACGCACCGTGCTCGGCTCGCTCGACCTGGACGAGAGCCTGAGCCAGCGCGACGCGATCAACGCCAAGCTGCTGCGCGTGGTGGACGAGGCGACCCACCCGTGGGGCGTCAAGGTCAACCGCATCGAGATCAAGGACATCGCGCCGCCGCGCGACCTGATCGACGCGATGGCGCGGCAGATGAAGGCCGAACGCGAGAAGCGCGCCAACATCCTCGACGCCGAAGGCTTCCGCCAGGCGGCGATCCTCAAGGCCGAGGGCGAGAAGCAGTCGGTGATCCTGGCCGCCGAGGGCGAGAAGGAAGCCGCGTTCCGCGCCGCCGAGGCACGCGAGCGCTCGGCCGAGGCCGAGGCCAAGGCGACCCAGATGGTGTCCGACTCGATCGCCAACGGCAACGTCAACGCGCTCAACTACTTCGTCGCCAACAACTACGTCGAGGCGTTGAAGGAAATGGCCAAGTCGCCCAACCAGAAGATGCTGCTGCTGCCGATCGAAGCCACCGGCATCCTTGGGTCGCTGGCCGGCATCGCCGAGCTGGCGAAGGATTCGCTTGGCCAGCAAGCCAAGGCCGGCGTGATCCAGCCGCCGCCGCGCTGAGCCATCGGGAGACAGGCCATGTGGGATCTTTCGGCGCATTACCTGTGGTGGATTCTCGCCCTGCTGCTGATCGCAGGCGAGGTGCTGCTGCCGGGCTACTTCATGTTGTGGATCGGCCTGGCTGCCGCGGCCATGGGCATCTTGCTGTGGCTGGTGCCCGGCATGGGCCTGCTGCTGCAGGCGGTACTGTTCGCCGCGCTGGCACTGGCGGCCTGTGTGCTCTATGCGCGTACGCTGCGCCCGCGCATCGAGCGCAGCACGCCCGGCAGCGAGCGGCTCAACCGCCGCGCGGCGCAGATGATCGGCCAGCGCTACGTGCTCACCGAGGCCATCGTCAACGGTCGCGGCAAGGCCCGCGTGGGTGACGGCGAATGGCTGGTGGCCGGGCCGGAACTGCCGCTGGGCGCCACGGTGGAAGTGGTGGCGGTGGACGGCACCACGCTGCAGGTGCGCGCGGCCGCATGAGTGCCGCCGCGCCGGTGGTTGTGTCCGCGGACTTTTCCACCGCCGCGCTCAAGACGCGCATTGGCTTCCTGGTGGAGCTGGCGCGGCGCCTGCACCAGTACGGCACTTCGGCACCGCGGCTGGAGATCGCCGTGGCCGGGGCGGCGCAACAGATGGGGCTGGCCGCCGACGTGTGGTCCAGCCCCACCGCCATCATCATTTCCTTCTCCGACCTGGCGCAGGGCGACGAGGGCCTGGCGCAGGTGACGCAGGTGATGCGGCTGCCGCCTGGCGACGTGAACCTGGCGCGCCTGTGCGAGGCCGACGCGATCGCCGACCGCGTGATCGCCGGCGAGATCGAGCTGCGCGAGGGTTTCCGTCTGCTGCGCCTGCTCGGGCTGCCGGACACGCGACGGGCCCAAGCCAGTGTGATCGGCAGCTACGGCCTGTCCGCCGCCTGCGTGGTGGGCCTGCTGCTGCACAGCTCCTGGGCGGACCTGCTGGTGTCGGGGCTGATCGGCCTGGTGATCGGCGCCATCACCATCCGCTCGGCGGCGCGCCCGCGCCTGGCAGCCGCCAGCGATGCGATCTGCGCCCTGGTGGCGACCACCATCGCCATCGTGATCAGCGCCTTCGTGGTGCCGCTGGCGGTGAAGTCGGTGGTGCTGGCCGGCCTGATCGTACTGATGCCCGGCATGTCGCTCACCACCGCGGTGCGCGAGATTTCCAGCCAGCATCTGGTGTCCGGCGTGGCGCGGGTCGGTGGCGCGGTGTCCACCCTGCTCAAGCTCACCTTCGGCACCGTGGCGGCGACCCAGCTGTGCGCGGCGCTGGGCATCGATCCGGGCACATATGCGCTGCCGCCCTTGCCCGGCTGGGTGGATTATCCGTCGCTGCTGCTTGGCGCACTGGGATTTTCCATTCTGTTTCGCGCCGCGCGCCGCGATTGGCCGGTGGTCATGGGCGCGGTGATCGTGGGTTATCTGGCCACGCGCTGGGGCGGACTGATTTCCGGCGCCATTCCGGGCGCGCCGTTCGGCGTTTTTCTGGGCGGTTTCCTGCTCGGCGCCATGGCAAATCTTTATGCGCGGATCATGCGTCGCCCGGGTGCGGTGATCCGCGAACCGGGGATTATCCTGCTGGTGCCCGGCAGCGTGGGTTTTCGCAGCGTCTCGTATCTGTTCGAGCGCGATACCGTGCTGGGTATGGATAGCGGCATCCTGCTCATTACCCTGCTTATCTCGCTGGTGGCCGGACTGCTGTTCGGCGACCTGCTGGTATCGCCGCGCCGATCGCTCTGAATGCAAAACGCCGGCGCGAGGCCGGCGTTTTGCATGGCGCGATGTTCAGCGGGCAGCGATCAGATCGCCAGATCCTTTTCCTTCTTGCCGGCCTTCAGCGCGTCGTTGAACCAGCGCGGACGCTTGCCGCGGCCGGACCAGGTCTGCTCCGGGTTGGCCGGATTGCGATACTTCGGGGCCACCGTGGTCTTGGCGCGACGCGCCTTGCCTCCGCGGGTGCCGCCGAAGATGTCGTCGAACGAATAGCCTTCGGCCTTGATCAGCGCGTGGACCTTCTCGCGCAGCTTGGCGACTTTTTCCTTGCGCAGCTCGTCCTGCCGGACCTGTGCCTTGGCGATCAGGTCATTGAGCTGATTGTGATTGAGGTTCTTGATATCAACGGCCATGGTAACTCCGCGTTGGTTTTTTCTAATGACTGGTGTTTAAGTCGCCATTGCGGCGAGTGCGCCATCCTGATGCGGGGCAGATTCTGGCGTAACGCCAGGGTTTTTGCAAAATAACCGCGTGGATGTGATGGATGTGTCACATCCATTACTCAGCTGCCATGTCCGCTAATAGGCCTGCCGATTAGTTTGACGCGGCTGCGTCGGCGGCGAGTGAGTGCGTGGGGACTGCCTGTGCGTGCGTTTGGCGGGAGCACGCTCGGCGGTTGATCGAGAGCGCATGCGCGGGGCGCGGTACCACGCGCGCGGCAGTGGCTGTCCGGTGAAATCGACGATTAATGCCGCGGTAATCGCAGGCCAATGGATCGGACGGGCGACACCCATGTCGCCCATGAAAAAGCCGCCCGAAGGCGGCTTGATCCATTGCGCTTTCGCACGCGGCTCAGCCGAGCAGGGCGAACAGCTCGTCGGTGGTCAGCTGGCGGGCCTCGGCCTCGTCGCGGGCGCGGTATTCCAGCGTGCCGGCCGTGACGCCGCGCTCGCTCACCACCACCCGATGCGGAATGCCGATCAGTTCCATGTCGGCAAACATCGCGCCCGGGCGCAGGCCGCGATCGTCGAACACCACCTCGATGCCGCGTTCGGCCAGCTGGGTGTACAGCGCTTCGGCGGCGGCGGTGACCTCGGGCAGGCCCTTGGGATTGATCATGCACACGGCGATGCGCCAGGGCGCCATGGCTTCGGGCCAGCGGATGCCGGCGTCGTCGTGGCGCTGCTCGATGGCGGCGGCGACGATCCGACTGACGCCGATGCCGTAGCAGCCCATCAGCATCACCTGCGCCTTGCCCTGGTCGTCCAGCACGGTGGCCTGGAGTGCCTCGGCGTACTTGGAGCCGAGCTGGAACACGTGACCCACCTCAATGCCGCGGGCGATCTGCAGCATGCCCAGGCCGTCCGGCGACGGATCGCCGGCCACCACCTGGCGGATGTCCTCCACCCGGGTGACGCGCGCGTCGCGGTCCCAGCTGGCGCCGGTGTAATGGGTGCCGTCCTGGTTGCCGCCGCAGACGAAGTCCGCCAGTACGGCGGCGCTGCGGTCGACGATCACCGGGATGTGCTCGGGCAGGCCAACCGGGCCGATCGATCCGGGGCGGGCACCGATCGCCGCGACGATCTCTTCCTCGCTGGCCAGCACCGACTCGCCCGGCAGTTCGGCCAGCTTGCCGGCCTTCACTTCGTTGATCTCGTGGTCGCCGCGCAGGCACAGCGCGACCAGCCCGTCGCGACCCTTCACCAGCAACGTCTTCACGCACTGCTGCGGCGACACCTTGAGGAAGGCCGACACCTCTTCGATGGTCTTCTGCCGGGGCGTGTCCACCCGGGTCAGCGTGGCTGCGGGCGCCGGGCGGGCGACCGCCGGGGCCAGCGCCTCGGCCTTCTCCACATTGGCGGCGTAGTCCGAGCCATCGGAGAAGGCGATCACGTCCTCGCCGGATTCGGCGATCACCTGGAACTCGTGACTGGCATTGCCGCCGATCGCGCCGGTGTCCGCCTGCACGGCGCGGAAGGTCAGGCCCAGCCGGGTGAAGATGCGGCCGTAGGCGTCGTACATTGCCTGGTAGGTCTGCGCCAGCGACTCCTGGCCCAAGTGGAAGGAGTAGGCGTCCTTCATCAGGAACTCGCGCGCGCGCATCACGCCGAAGCGCGGGCGGATCTCGTCACGGAACTTGGTCTGGATCTGGTAGAAGTTGACCGGCAGCTGCTTGTAGCTCTTCAGCTCCTGTCGGGCGAAGTCGGTGATCACTTCCTCCGCGGTGGGGGCGTAGCAGAACTCCTGCGCCTTGCGGTCGGCGATCTTCAAAAGCTGGCCGCCGAACTTCTCCCAGCGGCCGGTTTCCTCCCACAGCTCGCGCGGCTGGACGGTGGGCATCAGCATTTCGATGGCGCCGGCGCGGTCCATCTCCTCGCGCACCACTTTCTCCACCTTGCGCAGAACGCGCAGGCCCAGCGGGCTCCAGGTGTACAGGCCGGCGGCGAGCTTGCGGATCATGCCGGCGCGCAGCATCAGCTTGTGGCTGACCAGCTCGGCTTCGGCGGGAACTTCCTTGACGGTGGCCAGGTGGAATCGGCTGAGGCGCATGCAGTGGGGATCCGGCAGTCGGGGTAAAGGCGTCGATTATGCCAGCCGCTGCCGGGTTCCGGTGGGCGCGCCGCGGCGTTACTGGCCCTGGCAATACTGGGTGTACTGGGCTTGCGCCGCATCCAGCTGCTGCTTGCGCTCGGCGTCGTTGAGCGCCTTGGGCTGGCCGGCCTGTTCCATCACCACCGGGCCGCTGCCCTTGAGCGTGTCGAGATTACTTTTGAGCGAGGCGCAGAGCTTGCTACGGTTTGCCGGCGTGTCTTCCATCGGCTTGGCCGGCTCGTTGTTCGCCGCGGCCTCGGAGCCCGGTTCGGCGGCCGGTGCAGGCGGGGCGGCGATCGGTTCCACGCTGCCGCTGAGGGTAACCCGGCTGTACTTGGTGCCGGCCGGCGGCGCCGATTCGGAGTAGTGCACGGTGCCCGACGCATCGGTCCACTTGTAGGCCTGGGCACCGGCGCTGCCGGCAGCCAGCAGCAGAAGGGCAAACAGCGCGGGACGAAGCATGGCAAGTTCTCCGAAAGGGGCATGGCTCAGGCGCTCTTGGTAGCACCGGCGCGGGCCGGACTCAAGCGCCGGTGTTCTACAATGCGCGCCAGCTTTCACTGGATGGCTTCATGAGCGACGACACGCCCGTCCGACGACCGCGCCACCGCGGCATCTACCTGCTGCCGAACCTGTTCACGACCGCGGCGATGTTCTCGGGCTTCTACGCCATCGTGGCGAGCATCGGCGGGCGCTATGCCGAGGCGGCAATCGCCGTGTTCGTGGCCGCGCTGCTGGACGGCCTGGACGGCCGCGTGGCCCGCCTCACCGGCACCCAGAGCGAGTTCGGCGTGCAGTACGACTCGCTGTCGGACCTGGTCAGCTTCGGGCTGGCGCCGGCGCTGGTGCTCTACACCTGGTCGCTGTCCTCGCTGCGCGAGTACGGCGCGATGTGGGGCAAGGTGGGTTGGGCCGCGGCCTTCATCTACGCCGCCTGCGGCGCGCTGCGGCTGGCGCGCTTCAACACCCAGGTGGCGGTGATCGACAAGCGCTATTTCCAGGGCCTGGCCAGCCCGGCGGCGGCGGCCGTGTGCATGTCTTTCGTGTGGACCATGGAAAAGACCGGCATCCCCGGCAGCACGCTGTGCTTCGTCACGCCGGTGCTGGCGGTGGTGGTGGGCCTGCTGATGGTGAGCAACTTCCGCTATTTCAGCTTCAAGTCGCTGCCGATGGGGCAGGGTGAGCGCGTGCCGTTCGTGTGGATGGTGATGCTGGTGCTGATCCTGGTGCTGCTGGCGATCGATCCGCCGCGGCTGCTGCTGGCGGTGTTCTCGCTGTACCTGCTGTCGGGGCCGGCGCTCACCGTGTGGGGCCGTGCCACGCACCGGCGCGCCCGGCGGAACGCAGGGTGATGGCGGCCGTGGCGCTCGATACCCGCCGTCGTGCCGCGCTGCAGGCCATGGGCATCATGCCGTGGGTGCTGCGCCAGCGTGCCGAGGTGGAATTGGCGCCGCCTGCTGTCGATGAGGGCGTGGCGGTCGCCGCGCGCGAATCCCAGCCCCGCGGACGCTGCGTGGTGCTGCTGCCGGCCGCGGCCGAGGCGCGCGCGCTGGATCTGCTCGGCCGCGCGCTGACCGCCTGTGGCGTGGAGATCGCCCGCGCCGGTCGTATTCGCGTGACCGACGGGCAGCTTTCCGAGACGGTGCCGCACGCCGCGGTGTATCTGGTTTTTGGTCAGGCCCAGGCGCACGCGCTGGGGCGTGAACTGCCGGCAGCGGTGATGAGCGAGGCGCACATCGCGCTGGTCGACGAGCCCGCTGCGCTGCTTTCCGGGGCGGACGGCAAGCGACGCCTGTGGGCGGCGTTGCGGCAGGCGCGCCGCGTTCTCGGCGCCCGAGGCGGCTAGCCATGGTCGCCGTAAGCCGGCCCGACAGCGAGATCCGCGCCATGCGCGTGCAGGATCTCGATGCGGTCGCGGCGATGGAGACCGACTCGTACGAGTTTCCCTGGAGCCGCGGCATCTTCGCCGACTGCCTGCGCGCCGGACATCCGTGCTGGGTGCTGTGGGTGCGCGGGGAAATTGCCGGTTACGGCATCCTGTCGATCGCCGCGGGCGAGGCGCACATCCTCAACATCTGCATCGGCCAGGACTGGCGTGGCCTGGGCCTGGGCCGTCGGTTGCTGATGCGCCTGCTCGATGTGATCCGCTGGAGCGGCGCCGAGCGCGTGTTTCTCGAGGTGCGCCCGTCCAACCCGGTGGCGCAGAAGCTCTATGCCTCGATCGGCTTCACCGAGATCGGCCGGCGCCCGCGCTACTACCCCGCGCGCGACGGGCGCGAAGACGCGATCGTGATGGAACTGGTGCTGCGCGAACCCGACCAGCCCTGACGCTTTCTGTAGGAGCCCGCTCGCGGGCGACGCTTTTGGCTTTGATGTGCATCAGGAGCAACAGCATCGCCCGCGAGCGGGCTCCTACAGTGAAGGGCGCGATCAGCCGAGCTTGGCCTGCTGCTCGCGCAGGGCGGTGAGCGTGGTGTTCCAGTCGACGATGCGCTGGCGCTCCTGCGCCACCACCTCGGCCGGTGCATTGGCGACGAAGTTGGCGTTGCCGAGCTTGCCTTCGCACTTCTTGATCTCGCCCTCGATGCGGGCGATTTCCTTGGCCAGGCGCGCCTTCTCGGCGGTGAGGTCGATCAGGCCGGCGAGCGGAATCAGCACGCGCAGCGAGCCCACCACGGCGGCCGCCGCGGCCGGCTCGTCGGCGCCCGGCGCGATCCACTGCGGGGTGTCGACGCGGGCGAGGAAGGCGATCTGCGCAGCGAACTTGGCCGCGCGGGCGCGATCGGTGGCGTCGCCGTCGGCCAGCAGCAGCGGGATGGTCTTGCCCGGCGCGATGTTCATTTCCGCGCGGATCTTGCGCACGCCGGAGAGCACGGCCTTGAACCATTCGATCTCGGCGGTGGCGGCCTCGTCGGCGGCGAAATCGGCCGCGCGCGGGTAGGCGCGTTGGATCAGCAGGTTTTCGCTGGCGTCGGCACTGGCACGCGGCGCCGAGTGCAGCGGCAGCTCCCGGGAAATTTCCTCGGTGATGAACGGAATGATTGGATGCAGCGCGCGCAGCACCGTCTCCAGCACCACCAGCAGGGTGTGGCGGGTGGAGGCCGCTGCGTCCGCGTCGTCGCCGTTGAGCGCCGGCTTGGACAGCTCCAGGAACCAGTCGCAGTACTCGTTCCAGACGAACTCGTACAGCGATTGCGCGAGCAGGTCGAAGCGATAGCTGGCGAAGTGCTGCTCTACCTCGGCCAGGGTCTGCTTGAGGCGTGTGAGAATCCAGCGCTCGGCTTCGGTGGCTGGCGCTTTTCCTTCTCCCTCCGGGAGAAGGTGGCGCGAAGCGACGGATGAGGGTTCGGCCGCGCCGGCAGCGGACGCGTTGGACGGACCCTCACCCCAACCCCTCTCCCGGGGGGAGAGGGGCTCGTCGGCAACATTCATCAGCACGAAGCGCGCCGCATTCCACAGCTTGTTGCAGAACGCCTTGTAGCCCTCGGCGCGCTTGATGTCGAAGTTGATCGTGCGGCTGTAGCTGGCCAGCGCGGCGAAGGTGAAGCGCAGCGCATCGGTGCCGATCGCGGTGATGCCTGCGGGGTAGTCCTTGCGCACGCGTTTCTCGACCTTCTCGCGCTCCTGCGGCAGCAGCAGGCTCTTGGTCGACTTGGCCACCAGCGGCTCCAGCGCGATGCCGTCGATCAGGTCCAGCGGGTCCAGCGTGTTGCCCTTGGACTTGGACATCTTCTGGCCTTCGGCGTCGCGCACGATGGCGTTGATGTACACCTCGCGGAACGGCACCTGGCCGGTGAAGTACTTGGTCGCCATCACCATGCGCGCGACCCAGAAGAAAATGATGTCGAAGCCGGTGACCAGCACCGCGCTGGGCAGGAAAATCTTGTCGTTTTCCCAGTTCGCCACCACCTCGCCGCGCTCGTTCTTCACCGGGCCGTCCATCGGCCAGCCCAGGGTGGAGAACGGCCACAGCGCGGAGGAGAACCAGGTGTCGAGCACGTCCTCGTCCTGGCGCAGCGCGCCCACCGGCGGCTGCACGGCGTTGGCGCGCGCGTCGGCCTCGTCTTCGCCCACGAAGATGTTGCCCTGCTCGTCGTACCAGGCCGGGATGCGGTGGCCCCACCAGAGCTGGCGGCTGATGCACCAGTCCTGGATGTTCTCCAGCCACTGCGTGTAGGTGGTCGACCAGTTCTCCGGCACAAACTTGATATCGCCGCCGCGCACGGCCTGCAGCGCGGGCTCGGTGATCGCCTTGCGCCCGCCCGGGCGGCCGTCGCGCAGCGTGTCGGAGGTGAGGTCGACGAACCACTGGTCGGTGAGCATCGGCTCGATCACCGCGCCCGAGCGCTGGCTCACCGGCACCTTGAGCTTGTGCGGCTTGGTCTCCACCAGCAGCCCGGCGGCTTCGAGGTCGGCGAGGATCGCCTTGCGCGCGTCGTAGCGATCGAGACCCCGGTACTTCTCCGGACCGCGGTCGTTGACCTTCGCGTCCAGCGTAAAGATGGTGATCGGCGCGAGCTGATGGCGCTGGCCGATCGCGTAGTCGTTGAAGTCGTGCGCCGGGGTGATCTTCACGCAGCCGGTGCCGAACTCGCGGTCGACGTAGTCGTCGGCGATCACCGGAATCTCGCGGCCGGTCAGCGGCAGATGCAGCTTCTGGCCGATCAGGTGGGCGTAGCGCTCATCCTGCGGGTGCACCGCCACGGCGACGTCGCCGAGCATGGTCTCCGGGCGCGTGGTGGCGATCACCACCGACTCGGCGCCATCGGTGGTCAGGTAGCGGATCGACCACATCGAGCCGTCGCGCTCGACGTTGTCCACTTCGAGATCGGATACCGCCGTGCCCAGCGCTGGGTCCCAGTTCACCAGGCGGTTGCCGCGATAGATCAGGCCGTCGCGATACCACTGCACGAACACCTTGCGCACGGCGGCGGAGAGGCCCTCGTCCATGGTGAAGCGCTCGCGCGACCAGTCCGCCGCCACGCCGAGCCGGCGCATCTGGTTCGTGATGGTGGAGCCGGATTCCTCCTTCCACTGCCACACGCGCTCGACGAACGGCTCGCGGCCCAGGTCGTGGCGCGTCTTGCCCTCGGCGGCGAGCTGGTTCTCCACGATCTTCTGCGTGGCGATGCCGGCATGGTCGGTGCCCACCTGCCACAGCGTGTTCATGCCGCGCATGCGCTGGTAGCGGATCAGCATGTCCATCACGGTCTGCTGGAACGCATGGCCCATGTGCAGCGTGCCGGTGACGTTCGGCGGCGGCAGCAGGATGCAGTACGGGTCGCCCTGGCCGGAGGGCTTGAACACGCCGCTGGCCTCCCAGCGGGCATACCAGGTGGATTCGATCTGGGCGGGTTCGAAGCTCTTTTCCATGGGGACTCGCTTAAGGCGCGCGCACCGGTCGGCGCGCGTCGTGGAAGGCGTAAAGCGGCCATTGTACGGGCCGCGCCCAGGGCTGCCAAAGCGCACCGGCGCTGGCGTGGTCCGACCGATCAGCCGTCGCAAGCGTGGCGCGGGCCCAGGTTTGCCGGGCACCGGGGATGCGAGAATCGCCCGACGCGGGCTCGCCGCGGGTGCCAGGGCTTGATGTACGTGCGATGGATGAACGGGGGCGCGGCCAGGTCCGCGCAGCAGGACCGGAGCGGGCACGGCCGCCGCGCGCGGTGGTGGAATCTTGCAGTGATGCTGGTGCTGGCCTCGGCCGCAGGCCTTGCTTCGGCCGCGGTGCCAGAACGCGCCGGCTGGACGCTGCAGTTCAGCGACGACTTCAACGGCGCCGCCGGTCGGCTGCCCTCCGCCACGCTGTGGCGCTTCGATGTCGGGCACGGCTACCCCGGCGGACCGCCGAACTGGGGCACGCACGAGATCCAGCGCTACACCACCGAGCCGGCCAATCTGGGCCTGGACGGGCACGGCCACCTGCGCATCACGCCACAGCGCGACGCAGCGGGTGAGTGGACTTCGGCGCGCATCGAGACGCAGCGCGACGATTTCCGCCCGCCGGACGGCGGCGTGTTGCGCATGGAAGCCCGGCTGCAGATGCCCAACGTCAGCGGCGAGGCGGCGCTCGGCTACTGGCCCGCGTTCTGGGCGCTGGGCGAGAGCTTTCGCCGCACCGGCAACTGGCCGCAGGCGGGCGAGTTCGACATCATGGAGAACGTCAACGGCCTCAACCTGGTGTGGGGCACCCTGCATTGCGGCGTGCTGCCGGACGGCCCGTGCGGCGAGCCCAACGGCATCGGCCAGCACAGCCCCTGCGCGCCCACCACCTGCCAGGCCGGTTTTCACACCTATGCCTTCGAATGGGACCGCAGCGTGGCCCCCGAAGCGCTGCGCTGGTACCTGGATGGCCAGCTCTACGGCGTGATCACCCGCGATCGCCTGCCGCCGGCCACCTGGCAGGAAATCACCGGCCAGCGCGGCTATTTCCTGCTGCTCAACGTGGCGATGGGCGGCGACTTCGCCTATGCCATCTCCGGCGGTCGCGAAACCCCGGTGCCGGCGACCGAGCCGGGCCATCCGATGGTGGTGGACTACGTGGCGGTGTGGACGCGCGTCGGGTCGCCCTGAAGGTGACTACCGGCGCGCGGTGCCACGTCAGTGCACGCGTGCGCCGCTGAGCCGCTGCATCAGGGGCGCCGCATCGAGCAGCATCACGGTGGTCTGGTCGGGCAGGTCGACCACCTCGTGCAGGTCGTGCTGCAGTTCCGCGTCCAGGCGGTGCGCCACCATGCCGGGGATGCGCAGCTTGTCGGCGCGATCGATGCTGACGATGTCGTGGATCGCATCCACCACGAGGCCGATCTTCTCGCCGTCGCGATCCACCACGAGGATCTTGCCGGCCGCCGTGCCATCGGTCGCTGCCATGCCGTACAGCGTGCGCAGGTCGACCACGGTGATCAGTTGCTGGCGCAGGTTGAGCACGCCGCGCACATAGGCCGGCGCCCCGGGCGGGCGCATCAGTGTGGGATCGTCGTCGATGACCTCGCACAGCTGCTCGATGCGCAGGCCCATCAGGCGCTCGAGCTGGAAGGTCACCCAGGTTTCGCGCGCGGCCTTGCGGCTGGAGCGCTGCGCCGCTTCCTCCTCGTCGGCGTTGCGGTACAGGTCGTGGTGCCCCTTGGCCAGGTGGGCCAGGAACGGGTCGCCATGCAGTGCGGTTGCATCGACCAGCACCAGATCGTCGGCCGCGTCGGCGCGGCCGCTGATGCAGCCGGCGAACACGCCGGCCTGGCCGGGGATCGTCGGCATCGGCAGCAGTTGCGCCTCCAGGAAGGCGACGATGCTGTCTACCTCATCCACCAGCAGGCCCAGGTAGGAGTCGCCCTGACGCAAGACGAGCACCCGGCGCAGGTCTTCGCCCTGCCCAGGCAGCTCGCCGGTGCTGCGGGAGCAGCGCTCCAGCCCGAGGAAGCGGGCAAAGTCGAGCACCGGCACCGGGGCGCCGCGCAGGTGCACGCGGCCGAGGCAGCGATCGTCGGCCAGCACCGAGTGCTCCAGCGCCGGCACGCGGATGATTTCGTGGATTTCTCCCATCGGCAGCGCCATGTGCCGGCCGCCGGCGCGGAACGACACCGCCTGCTGCCGCCGCCCCTGTGCCGCGCGTTGCGCGCGTGCCTGGGCCGCCAGATCCGGGTTCAGCACCTGCGGTAGACCCGGCAGGCGCGTCAGCGCCGAGGCCGACAGCACCTGCACGATGCGGCCACCCTGGTCTAGGTGGAACGCGCTCTCGATCAGCCCCAGCGATTCGCTGCCGTGGCGGAACGGCACGACCCGATGGCCTGGCAGGCGCAGCATTTCGCCGGTGCGGTCGAACAGCACGCCCAGGCGCGCAGCGCCCGCGGCCACGATGGCGATGCGGGCCTCGCCGCGATCGCCATCGTCCGCCAGGCCGAGGAAGCGGCCCAGGTGGGCGATGGGGATCAGCATGCCGCGCAGGTTGAACAGGCCCAGCAGGTGAGGGGGCGCCAGCGGCACCTGGGTTATCGCCGGAGGAAACGGCACGACCTCCTGCAGCGCGCCGATCGGCAGCGCCAGTTCGAAGTCGCCCAGGTGAAACGTGCCGAACAGCTGTGCCGTGTCCAAGGCGGGAGCGGTTGCGAGGGGCTGCGTGTCCATGGCGGAGGCCTTTAGTGGAAGCGTTCGAAGGTGCGGACCGCGAACTGCTGCGCGTGGCAGTCGATGCTGAGCTGGCGCCCGTGCGTGCCACCGGTATCGGCATGGATCACCCGGATGCCTGCCTCCGCCAGTAGCCGCTGCGCCATGCGTGCGTTCTGTTCGCCGATCAGGCCGTAAGGAGCCACCCTGACCGGTTGCACCATGCAGGCGCCGCCGGCCACCACGGCCTCGATCTCGGCATGATCAGCGCGCGCCGCGCCCATCAGTTGCAACAGCGAGGGCAGAGCATCGGTGACGTACTTGGCCGAAGGCGCCGGCGCACGCAGGGCCGATTCGGGCAACAGGCAGTGCGCCAGTCCGCACAGATCGCGTCCGCGCCACAGCAGGCCGATGCCCACGCACGAGCCCAGCGTGGTGCGCAGCACCTGGCGGCCGCTGCCAGTACGCACCTCGCACATCTTCACGTGCAGGTCCTGGTCGTTCATGCCGCTGCGTGGCCGTTGCGGTAGATCAGCGGCTGTTGATACACAAAGCCGGTGCGAATGCGGCTGAGCGATTCGGATTCGCCCACCAGCAGCACGGCCCGTTCGGCCATCGACTGGCGCACGTTCTCCAGCACCGCTTCCTGGCCGGCCTCGTCGAAGTAGATCAGCACATTGCGCAGCAGTACCAGGTCGAAGCGGGTCGGATCGCGCAGCGCCTGGTAGAGATTGTGCGGGCGGAAGCTGACGCCGGCGCGCAAGGCCGGTAGCACGGAGTGTGCCTCGCCCTCGGCCTGGAAAAACTTCTCCAGCATGGCCGGGCGCACTTTGCGCAAGCCATCGATGTTGCGGCCCAGGTATTGCCCGGCGCGCGCGGTGTCGAGGACGCGCTGGGCGATGTCGGTGCCGAGGATGCGATAGCGAAACGTGGGATGCCGCTCGCGGAACTCCTCGCACAGCATCGCCACCGAATAGGCCTCTTCGCCGGTGGAGGAGGCCGCCGACCACACCTGCAGCGTGCCACTGGGGTGCGCCGCGTGCCAGGCCGGCAGGAAGCCGTGCCACAGGTAGTCCCAGATGCGGGGGGTACGGAAAAACGAGGTCTCGTTCGTCGTCACCAGGTCGATGAAGTGCCCGACCTCCTCGGTCGAGCTGTCCAGCACCGCGAGGTAGTCGCGGTAGCTGGACAGCTCCAGCGCCTGCAGTCGCCGGCGCAGGCGACCATGCAGGAGCGTCCATTTGCGGTCCGCCATCACGATGCCGGTATGCCGACGCACCTGTGCAAACAGCGCACGCTGCGTGATCGGGTCAGCGAGGGCTTCGGTATCGATCATGACAACCCCGATCAGACGACGAAGTGATTGACGGTACGGCTCAGCTCGCTGGCGCCGGTCATCAGCGAATTGCACGAGCGGGCGATGTTGTCGCACGTGGTGGCCGACTTCTCCGTCTCCTCGGCGATCTGCTGCACGGCGGTGGCGACTTCGCGGGCCGCCACGGCCTGTTCGTCGGCACCGCAGGAGATCTCGGACATGGCCTGGGTGGTGCGCGCCACGCCGAACACGATCTTGTCGAAGGCCTCGGCCGCTTCCTTGGAGACATCGCTGCCCTGGGAGACGCGCCGGGTCGACTCGGTGATCAGCTTGGAGATCTCCTTGGCCGCCTGCGAGGAACGTTCGGCCAGCTTGCGCACCTCCTCGGCCACCACCGAGAAGCCCAGCCCGTGCTCGCCGGCGCGGGCCGCTTCGATCGCGGCATTGAAGGCGAGCAGGTTGGTCTGGCTGGCGATCTCGCTGATCACCTTGATGATCTCGCTGATGTCCTCGGAAGACTTGTTGATCAGCGCCATCGCCTCGATCGAACGATCGATCGCCTTGGCGCCGCGTTCGGCCTCCTGCTGGGTGTCCTTGGCCAGTTGGTCGGCACTGCGCGCGTTGCTGGCGATGGAGTTGATCGAGGCGGTGAGCTCCTCGATGGTGGCGTTCATCTCTTCCACCGTGGCGCCCAGCAGCTGTGCGCCGCTGGCCATGGAGCCCGACTGGCTGGCGATGTCGGTGGACTCCGCGGTGAAGCCATGGGTGCCTTCGATCACCTTGCCGATCACCGTGCGCAGGTCGCCCATCATCTGCTTGATACCGGCGGCGAGCTGGTCGATCGGCTCGTCGCCCTGTGGCGAGATCTCGCCGGTGAGATCGCCGGCAGCGGCGCGGCGCACCGTCTGCAGCAGCACGTCGACCTTGCGCTGGTCCTCCTCGGCGCGGCGCTTCACCGATTCCTCCAGCTCCACCTGGGCGGTGATGTCGGAGGCAAACTTGATCACCTTGTGCACACGTCCGTTGACGTCGTGCACCGGGTTGTAGGTGGCCTGCAGCCAGATCGTGCGACCGCCCTTGCCGATGCGGCGGTAGCGGCCCGAGTCGAACTGGCCGCTGCGCAGCCTGGTCCAGAAATCGGCGTAGGCCGAGCTGGCGGCGAGGGCCTCGTCGCAGAACATGCGGTGGTGCCGGCCCTGGATCTCCTCCAGCGAGTAGCCGACGGTGGCCAGGAAGTTGCCGTTGGCATGCAGCACGTGCCCGTCGAGGTCGAACTCGATCACCGCCTGGGCCTTGTCCAGCGCCGCCATCTTGCTGTGCACCTCGGCCCCTTCGGTGCGCGAGGCGGTGATGTCGGTGGCGAACTTGATCACCTTGTACGGTTTGCCCGCACTGTTCATGACCGGGTTGTAGGAGGCGTTGATCCACACCTCGCGACCGTCGGCGGTGAGGCGCTTGTATTCGCCCTTGTCGAACGCGCCGCTGCCCAGCCGTTCCCAGAACTTCTTGTACTCGGCGCTGGCCGCGTAGGCCGGGTCGCAGAACATGCGGTGGTGCTGGCCCTGCACCTGCTCCAGCGAGTAGCCGAGCAGGGACAGGAAGTTGTCGTTGGCATCGAGGATTCGACCTTTCAGATCGAACTCGATGACCGCCTGGACGCGGTTGAGCGCATGGCTCAACGCCTTCATTTCCTGCAGTTCCATCTGCGGATCGGGAATTTCCTTGCCCATGGGTGTGCCTCGTGATCAATGCGCCTGTGACGTGCGAACCGTGCGGGCGGCTGGGCCGGTGGCCGGGTGTCCGGTCGGACACGGGGTCACGGAGGCTTGAGGCCGATGCCTGTTCGTCCTGGGGAAGTCAGCAGGGCGATGACGCGAGTCGCGTTCGATGGCCGTGAAAAATTACGGGTTCACCGCAGGCAAATTCGTGCCATACCCTGACGTCGCGTTATCGACAAAAGTCGACGCGGACTTGAGCAGGGAACGGCTGGGCGTGGTCGAGCGGAGTGTGAGCTGCGTCAACTTTCGCGCAGGGTGCGGCCGTAAGCGTGCACTTCGTCCACCAGTACCTTCACGTGCTCCGGGTCGACTTCCGGCGTGATGCCGTGGCCGAGGTTGAACACGTGGCCGGGGTGGTTGCCGTAGCTGTCGAGCACGGCGCGCGCCTCGCGGCGGATCACGTCCGGGCTGGCGCGCAGGATCGCGGGGTCGAGGTTGCCCTGCAGCGCGACCTTGCCGGCCACGGCGCGGCGCGCGTCGGCCAGGTCGATGGTCCAGTCCACGCCCAGCGCGGCGCAGCCGGTGTCGGCCATCTCGGCGAGATGTGCGCCAGCGCCCTTGGAGAACAGGATCACCGGCAGCGTGCCGGCCACCGCATCGGCCTTCAGTGCCTCGACCACGCGTTGCATGTAACGCAGCGAGAACTCGCGGAACGGCGCGGGACCGAGCAAGCCGCCCCAGGTGTCGAACACCATCAGCGCCTGCGCGCCGGCGTGGGCCTGGGCGATCAGGTAAGCCGCCACGGCGCGGGCCAGCGTGTCGAGCAGCTGGTGGGCGAGGGCGGGTTCGTTCCAGCACATCGCCTTGAGCGTGGCGAAATCTTTCGAGCCCTGGCCCTCGACCATGTAGCAGGCCAGCGTCCACGGGCTGCCGGAGAAGCCGATCAGCGGCACGCGGCCGTCCAGCTCCTGGCGGATCAGCCGCACCGCGTCCATCACGTAGCGCAGCTCACCGTCCATGTCGGGCACGGCGAGCTTGTGGATGGCCGCGGCGTCACGCAGCGGATGGGCGAACTGCGGGCCTTCGCCGGCGGCAAAGCTGAGCCCCAGGCCCATCGCGTCGGGGATGGTGAGGATGTCGGAGAACAGGATCGCCGCGTCCAGCTCGAAGCGTTCCAACGGCTGCAGCGTCACCTCGCAGGCGAACTCCGGGTTCTGCGCCAGCCCCATGAAGCTGCCGCCGCGCGCGCGGGTGGCGCGGTATTCGGGCAGGTAGCGACCGGCCTGGCGCATCACCCAGATCGGCGTGGTGTCGGTGGGCTCGCGGCGCAGGGCGCGGAGGAAACGGTCGTTTTTCAGCGGGGCGGACATGAGCGTGCCTTGGCAGATCGATGGGTGGGGGCGGATCGGAGACGGTCCTGCACGGATGTCGGCTGACTGTAGGAGCGCATCGCGTGCGCGAAACGATACTTCCGTCGTCCGAACCTTCGCCCACAGAGTGGGCTCCTACAGGTATCGGCGGATCGAGCGATCACCGTTGATGAGGCCCATCCATGCCCTGGCTGAACATCACGCGGTAGCCGCGCTTGAGCTGGGCGTCGCGCGCCTTTTCGAACGCGGCGATGGCCGCCTCGCGTTCCAGATACTGCTCGCGCTTGAGCGTGGCCTTGCCGCCCTGCGTGCCGGTTTCGCGGTACAGCGTCCAGCCGCCGAGCAGATCCTGCTCGAGCACGATCTGGACATAGCGCGGCGCTTCGGTCGAGGCGGGCGGGGTTTGCAGGTAGAGGCGCATGGCGTCCGGGGGAGGATTTCGGGGCGGCTGGGGGCCGCAAACGCGTCATTCTAGAAGGCCGGTGCCGATGGCGCGAGCGCGCCGGCTCAGTGCTCCGGTGGCGGCACCATGCGGCGGTGGCGGGTGAACCGCTCGGCCAGCAGCGGCAGCAGTGAAATCAGCGCGATGCCGCCCAGCGGCAGCAGCACGCTGCGATGGAACAGCAGGCCCAGTCCGATGTGGTCGCTCTGGCTGAGCGCATCGCCCAGCCCGGCGCCGACCAGGTTCTCGAACACCAACGTCACCGTGCCGCCGAGCCAGGTCGCGCCGAGGAACAGCCACAGTCCGCAGCGCAGCCACGCCAGGCACACGGTGACCGCACCGAACGGCAGCACCGGCACGAAGCGCAGGAACAGCGTGTAACTCACCGGATGGTGGGCAAAGCCGTGACGCAGGCGCTCGACCAGCGCGGGCGGATGCTTGCGCCCGGCGCCGAACGCGTAGCGGCTGGCCAGGAACAGGATCAGCGAACCCAGCGTGAGCGCGATGGAGGAATAGATCGTGCCCTCCACCACGCCGAACGCGAAGCCGCCGGCGAGGATGATCAGGATCGTGCCGGGAATGCCGGTGGCCATGCCCAGCGTCAACAGGCCGATGTAGGCCAGCCGCGACAGCCACGGCGAAGCGGCGATCTCCGCGCGCAGGCGCTCCTGATGGGCCACCAGATATTCCGGGCTGAACTGCGCCAGCGTGCCGGACGCATACAGCGCGATGCCGGCCAGCACCAGCAGGATCAACGGCAGCGCGGCACGCAGCCGGCTCAATAGCCCGGCCCGCTTTCGCCGTAGGCGGCCAGCACGGTGCGGGCCTCATCGCGCAGGATGTCGCGGCGCACGGCGATGCCGCGGCGCTCCAGCTCGCCGGTCCAGTCCGCCGGCAGCGGGCCTTCGTCGAACTCGGTCAGTTCCTCCACGTCGGCGGCGCGCGCACCGATCAGCAGCTCGTCGATACCGGCCCACACGGTGGCGCCGTAGCACTGGCAGCAGGGTTGCGCGCTGGTAGCCAGCACGTAGCGGCCGCCGTCCTCATTGAGGCGGAAGCGCTGCAGCCGCTGCTGCGCGCCCATGTACGCCATCATCTCGGCGTGCGCCACCGAACAGTTCTGCGGGATCACCCGGTTCACGCCGGCGGCAATCAGCCGCCCTTCGCCGTCGAACACCGCCGCGCCGAACGGGCCGCCGCTGCCGTTGGCCACGTTGTGGCGCGATAGCTCGATCGCCAGCCCCACGCGTTCCTCGTCGGTGAGGTAGCGCCGCGCGGTGTCGGCCACGTCGCCCAGCCACGGCGGCAGGGTGAGATGGATCTGGATCGGAAGCATCGCCACCGGACTCAGACCTTGCTCGCCCAGGTGTCGCGCAGCGTCACCACGCGGTTGAACACCGGATGGTGCGCGTGGTGGTCGACGCGGTCGGCGACGAAATAGCCCAGCCGCTCGAACTGGAAGCGCTGCTCCGGCTCGGCCAGCGAGGCGGCACGCTCCACCCAGCCGGTGATGACGCGCTTGGCCTCGGGGTTGATGTGCTCGATCCAGCTCTTGCCGTCACTCTCGTCGTCCGGTGCAGGCACGGCGAACAGGCGGTCGTACAGGCGCACCTCGGCGGCCACGCCGTGCGCAGCGCTGACCCAGTGGATGGTGCCCTTCACCTTGCGGTCGGCACCGGGCAGTCCGTGGCGCGATTCGGGATCGAGCGTGCAGCGCACCTCGATCACCTGGCCGTCGGCGTCCTTGACGATCTCCTCGCACTTGACGATGCCCACGCCGCGCAGGCGCACCTCGCCCTCGGGCTTGAGGCGGTGGAAGCCCTTCGGCGGCACCTCGGCGAAGTCGTCGCGCTCGATCCACACCTCGCGCGCGAACGGAACGGTGCGGCTGCCGAAGCTCTCGTCCTTCGGGTGGTTGGCGAAGGTGAGGATTTCCTCGTGGCCTTCGGGCAGGTTGGTGATCACCAGCTTCAGCGGATCGAGCACGGCCATGCGACGCGGCGCGACGGCATCGAGGTCCTCGCGCACGCAGCCCTCGAACACGGCGTAGTCGATCACGCTGTTCTGCTTGGACACGCCCAGGCGCTCGATCAGCAGGCGGATGCTGGCCGCGGTGAAGCCGCGCCGGCGCAGGCCGCGCAGGGTGTTCATGCGCGGGTCGTCCCAGCCGTCCACGTGGCCTTCGTTCACCAGCTGGGCGAGCTTGCGCTTGGAGGTGATCGAGTAGCTGAGGTTGAGGCGTGAGAACTCGATCTGACGCGGCTTGCTCGGCTTGGTCTCCAGTCCGGCGTCGACCAGCGGCTGCCACAGCTCGGGGTGGTTGGGCAGGTCCACCGCGTCGACGAACCAGTCGTACAGCGGACGGTGATCCTCGAACTCCAGCGTGCACAGCGAGTGGGTGATCGACTCCAGCGCGTCGGACAGGCAGTGCGCGTAGTCGTACATCGGGTAGATCGGCCAGGCGTCGCCGGTGTTCTGGTGGGCGATCTTGCGCACGCGGTAGATCGCCGGATCGCGCAGGTTGATGTTGCCCGAGGCCATGTCGATCTTCGCGCGCAGCGTTTTGCTGCCGTCTTCGAACTCGCCGGCGCGCATGCGGCGGAACAGGTCCAGGTTCTCTGCCACGCTGCGGTCGCGGTAGGGCGAGTTGCGGCCCGGTTCGGTGAGCGTGCCGCGGTGGGCGCGCACTTCGTCGGCGTTGAGGTCGTCGACATAGGCCTTGCCGTCCTCGATCAGCTTGATCGCGGCGCGGTAGAACACCTCGAAGTAGTCCGAGGCGTGGCGCAGCTCGTGCCAGTCGTAGCCGAGCCAGCGCACGTCGTCCTTGATGCCCTCGACGAACTCGGGGTCTTCCTTGCCCGGGTTGGTGTCGTCCAGGCGCAGGTTGCACCAGCCGCCGGCGAACTCCTGGGCGATGCCGAAGTTCAGGCAGATCGCCTTGGCGTGGCCGATATGCAGGTAGCCGTTGGGCTCGGGCGGGAAACGCGTGCGGGTACTGGCGTGCTTGCCGCTGGCCAGGTCGTCGCGAATGATCTGGCGGATGAAGTCGCGCGGCGCGTCGGACGCGGGGCTGGACGGGGCGCTGGGGGTTTCGTTGGACATCGGGGACTTCAGCTCGCTGACGCGTGGGCGGAAAGCTGCCGAGTTTACCCGGTCGCACGTGAGCGGCCACCTGCGAGCACGTGCGGCGGCCACGCTTGCCGGGGCCGCGCATCCGCACTAGCTTGCGCTGCATGCACATCGCCTACCGCGCCGAAACCCTGATCGATGCCCATCTGGTGAAGGACGCGCTGGAGCGCGCCGAGATTCCCGCGTTCGTCACCGGCGAATACCTCACCGGCGGCGTCGGCCAGTTGCCGGCGATGGATTACGTGGCGGTGATGGTGCCCGAGGCGGCGCGTGAGGCCGCCGACCGCGTGGTGGCCGAGGTGGAGCGGGCGCTGGCCGAATCGCGCGGCGCGTCAGCCGACTGGGACGCCGATCCGGGCCTGTCCGGCCCGCTCATCGCCTGAGCCCACCGATGGCTGCCTTGTCGACCGAGCCGGCCGCGCCGGAAGTGACCGCGCTGCCGCACCGCGCCGACGTGCTGGCGATGGTGGCCGGCGCGGCGCTGCTCTCGTGCACCAGCATCTTCGTGGTGCTGGCGCAGGTGGGGCCGGCGGTGTCGGCGTTCTATCGCATGCTGTTCGGCGGCGTGGCGCTGCTGGGCTGGGTGGTTGTGACCGGCCGTTGGCGCGCGATCACCCGACGCGATGTGCTGCTCGCCCTGCTGCCGGCACTGGGGCTAGCCGGCGACCTGCTGCTGTGGCATCGCTCGATCCTGTGGGTGGGGCCCGGCGTGGCCACGCTGCTGACCAATTTCCAGGTGTTCCTGCTCGCGCTGGTGGGCGTGGTGGCCTATCGCGAGCGGCTGGCGCCAGCGTTCTGGCCTGGCATGGTGCTGGCCCTGGCCGGGCTGTGGCTGCTGGTGGGCGCGCACTGGTCGCTGTTTGATGCGGCGCATCGGCTCGGCGTGTGGTTCGGCCTGGCCAGCTGCCTGGCCTATACGGTCTACCTGCTGAGCTTTCGCCGCGCGCTGTCCGGGCGCACCGCGCTGGCACCGGCGCAGTTTCTGGGCCTGATGAGCCTGCTGTGTGCGGCGGCGTTGGGTGCGTGGTGCGTGATCGAGCGCGAGTCGCTGGCGCTGGTCACGCTGCGCGGCTGGAGTTCGCTGCTGGCGCTGGGCCTGCTCGGCCAGGTGGTCGCCTGGCTGCTGATCGTGCGCTCGATGCCGCGCCTGCCGGCCTCGCTGGTGGGCCTGCTGCTGTTGCTGCAGCCGGCGCTGGCGTTCGTGCTGGACGTGGCGCTGTTCGCCCGTCCCACCATAGCGCTGGACTGGTGCGGCCTGATAGTGGCGCTGGCCGGTATCCTGCTCGGCACGTGGCGGCCGCGTCGCGCTGCCTGATCCCCCCCCTTTTTTCGGAACCTGCCGATGCATCCGCTCGCCGCCTACGTTCGTGCCGTGCCCGATTTCCCCCAGCCCGGCATCGTGTTTCGCGACATCACCCCGCTGCTGGCTGACGCCAGCGCCTTCGCGCGCTGCATCGACGCGCTGGCCGAGCCGTGGCTGGGGCAGGGCGTGCAGGCGGTGTGCGGGATCGAATCACGCGGTTTCATCTTCGGCGCCGCGCTGGCGCAGAAGCTCAACGCCGGCTTCGTGCCGCTGCGCAAGCCGGGCAAGCTGCCGCCGCCGGTGACCGGGGTGGACTACCAGCTCGAGTACGGCCATGACCGGCTGGAGGCGCGCGACGACGCGCTCCGCGCCGGCGAGCGCGCGCTGCTGGTGGACGATGTGCTGGCCACCGGCGGCACCCTGCTCGCGGCCCGGGCGCTGGTGGAGCAACTCGGCGCACAGCTGATGGGTGCGGCGGTGGTGATCGAGCTCGATGCCCTGGGCGGACGGTCGCGCTGGCACGGCACGCCGTTGCTGCACGGTCTGCTGCATTACTGACGTGAAGGCGTGCTCACCGGGCTGAACCAGGCACCGCTGCATGCGCGCTCTTCGCCGTTCGTTGACGGCTCGGACACCGCGCGCAAGTGACCGTGCGCGGCAAGCGCGGCTCGTGGCCGCGGCTGCGTGCCGCCGCCTGCGGCGCGATCCATCGCAACGGAGGGACCGTCCATGCTTGTCACCATTCTCATCGTGCTGCTCATCCTCGCCCTGATCGGCGGCCTGCCCACCTGGGGCTATTCGCGCAGCTGGGGCTACGGCCCGTCGGGCATCGTCGGCGTGATCCTGGTGATCCTGGTGGTGCTGTGGCTGCTTGGTCGGATCTGATCGGCCTGATCCGATCGGCATGATCTGATCGGCATGATCTGACCGGCACGATCTGACGCCGCTTCGGGTCAACGCTCGATGGTGAGCGACTCCACGTACACCAGTTCGCAGGCGCCGTTGCCGGTGTCCTCGCGGGTGAGCGAGCTGTTCCAGTGCCAGCCGTCCGGACGGCTGGCGTCGACCAGGAAGCCTTCGATACGCACCACCTCGCCGGCGCGCACGCGATCGAGCATCGCGCGCACGCCGGCGTCGGCGGGGATCAGATGCATGTTGGCGCTGGATTCCTCGATCTCGCGGCGGGGAATCGGGTAATCCTTCACGCGCCAGAAGTAGAAGCGGCCGGACTGACTGATCTCGATGCGGTCCAGCACCGCGCTGTCGGACATGCGCCCCCAGCCCAGCGCCAGGTCGGTGGGGGCGAGCGAAGCGCCGGCATCGAAGCGGTAGTCCTCGCGTGAAAGCACGCGGGCGGTGGCGTCGAAGTGGGCGCGGGTCAGCAGGGTGACGTCGTCGCGCTGGAGCTGTGCGGGGTGATCCAGGTCGACCTGCTCCGGCGCCTCGGCGGCCAGCACGCCCGGCGCCGCGTGCAGGGGGCGCCGCTGCCAGGTGTGCAATGCGCCCCAGAGCACCAGTACTCCGGCGGCGGCCAGCGCGAGTTGGCGGCCGGTCATGCGTCGCCGCTGCGCGCGGCGCGGGTGCCTTTCGCAGCCTTGGTGCGGGGCGCGACCACGCTGGGTGCCGGGGGCGCGGTGACCGAGCGCGGGTCCAGCAGCTCCGGCGGCAGGCGCTTGAACACGGCGGCGAGCTTCAGCAGGAAACCATGCATCGCCGAGCTCTTGCGCCACACCATCGCCAGCCGGCGGCTGGGTGCCGGGTGCTTGAACTCGATCAGGTGCAGGTTGCCCGACGGCGCCACCGGCGGCTTCACCGCCAGGGTCGGCAGCAGGGTGATACCCACTTCGGCCGACACCATCTGCCGCAGCGTCTCCAGGCTGGTGGCGCGGAAGCCGTTGCGCTCGCCCGCGCCGGCCAGGTGGCACACCTCCAGCGCCTGGTCGCGCAGGCAGTGACCGTCTTCCAGCAGCAGCAGGCTCTCGTGCGACAGGTCGGCCAGTTTCAGCTGCCCCTGTTTGTGCGCCAGGTGATGCGACTGCGGCACCGCCAGCACGAACGGTTCTTCGAACAGATACTCCACATGCAGGCTGTCCTCGTGCAGCGGCAGGGCGAGGATGCCCGCGTCGAGCTTGCCCTCGCGCAGCAGCCGCACGATCGTTTCGGTCTTCTCTTCCACCAGCAGCAGTTCGAGCTTGGGGAACGCCTCGCGCACCATCGGCACCGAGTGCGGCAGCAGGTAGGGCCCCAGCGTGGGGAAGATGCCCAGGCGCACCGTGCCCGACTCCGGATCGCGCGTGCGCCGCGCCACCGCGCGGATCTGCTCCACTTCGTTGAGCACCTCGCGTGCGCGATCGGCGATCTCGCGGCCCACCTCGGTCAGCAGCACTTTGCGCGGCGTGCGCTCGACCAGCGCCACGCCCAGCTCGTCCTCCAGCTTCTTGATCTGGGTCGACAAGGTGGGCTGGCTGACAAAACAGGCCTCGGCGGCATGGCCGAAGTGGCGGTGCTCGGCCAGGGCGACGAGATAGTGCAGATCGCGCAGGTTCATGGCACGCCTCGGGAAGTTGCATAGCTCACGGCTATAGGTGCGATGCTAACAATCAATTTGTGCAATGCAAGGGCGGTGCGTATCGTGCGCAGCGTGGCTGATGCGGCGGGCCCATCCCCTCCCGGGCCCGATCTCCCCGCAACCGCATCAGCCCACGCCCGACCGCCCGGCCTTCCCCCTCCCGGCCGGCACCCGGGCCACCCCTCCGGCGACGAAGCTCCCCCTTCGTCGCCGGTTTTTTTTTGCCGTCGTATGGGCGCGATGGGTGCCGCTGCCATGCCTTCTGGCACTGTGTCGGAAGTCATGTGCCGCCTAGCGTTCAGGGTTCCCTCGTCACAGGAAGCCCCTCCATGCGCCTAGCCCGCCCGCTCATGTTCACTGCCCTGGCCGCCTGCTGCGCCAGCGCGTTCGCCGCCGGTGCCGATTCGGTGCCGCATGGCCGCCTGCCCGGCTGGGCGATGCCGCAGTCTTACCAGCTCGCGTTCAAGGTGGACCCGCGCCAGGCCGATTTCTCCGGCCATACCGTGATCACCGTGAAGCTGTCGCAGGCCTCCGATCACGTGTGGCTGCACGGCGCCGACTTGAAGGTATCCAAGGTTGCCGTGACCGACGCCGCCGGCAAGACCGCTGCGGGCAAGTACGTGGCGGTGGCGCCGAAGGAAGGCGTGGCGCGTATCGACTTCGGCCGCACGCTGAAGCCGCAGACCATCACCCTGGCGATCGACTACTCCGCGCCGCTCAACCAGCAGCTGCAGGGCCTGTACAAGGTCAGCCACGAAGGCCAGCCCTACGCGATGACGCAGATGGAGCCGATCAGCGCGCGCTACGCGTTCCCCGGCTTCGACGAGCCCGGCATCAAGACGCCGTTCGACATCACCCTCACCGTGCCGAAGGACGAGAACGCGGTGGCCAACACCGCGCAGGTGAAGGAAGTGGACGACGGCAACGGCTGGAAGACGCTCACCTTCTCGCAGACCAAGCCGCTGCCGACCTACCTGGTGGCGTTCGGCGTAGGCCCGTGGGACATCGTCAACGGCCCGGACATCAAGCCGGACGACTACCGCACCACCGTGCTGCCGCTGCGCGGCGTGGCCGCCAAGGGCGAGGGCCACCGCATGCAGCACGTGCTCAGCGAGACGCCGAGCATCATCCACGCGCTGGAGGACTACTACGGCTTCGGCTATCCGTGGGACAAGCTCGACCTGCTCGCCGCGCCGGATTTCTCCGCCGGTGCGATGGAGAACCCGGGCCTGGTCACCTTCCGCGACTGGCTGCTGCTGCTCGATCCGGATTCCCCGGCGCAGTACGTGCGCGGCTCGTTCAACGTCACCGCGCACGAGCTGGCTCACCAGTGGACCGGCGATACGGTGACCACCGCGTGGTGGAACGACATCTGGCTCAACGAGGCCTTCGCCACCTGGATGCAGCAGAAGGTGACGATGAAGGTGCACCCAGAATACCGCGCCGACTTGGACCGCATCCGCGGTGCGCAGGGCGCGATGAACAACGACAGCCTGGTCAGCGCGCGCAAGATCCGTCAGGAGATCACCGGCAACGGCGACATCATGACCGCGTTCGACGGCATCACCTACCAGAAGGGTGCGGCGGTGCTCGGCATGTTCGAGAACTACGTGACGCCGGCGGTGTTCCAGCAGGGCATGCGCGCGTACATCCAGGCGCACAAGTTCGGCAACGCCACCGCCGACGACCTGGTCGACTCGATCGCCCAGGCGGCCGACAAGGGTGCGGATTTCAAGAACGCGTTCAAGAGCTTCCTCAACCAGTCCGGCGTGCCCTACGTGCAGACGAAGCTGGAGCAGAAGGACGGCCAGACCATCCTGCATCTGAGCCAGAGCCGCTACCTGCCGGTCGGTTCCACCGGCGACAGCGCGCGCGTGTGGGGCGTGCCGGTGTGCGTGCGCTACGGCACCGCCGACGGCAGCAAGGTGAGCTGCGAAATGCTCGACAAGGCGCAGGGTTCGATGGTGCTGGCCGGCGCCAGCAACCCGACCTGGGTGATGCCCAACGCCGGCGCGCAGGGCTACTACCGCTTCGGCATGACCAAGGCCGACCTGGCCTCGCTGGGCAAGCAGATCGGCTCGCTGGCCGACACCGAGCAGCTGGCCTATGCCGATGCGGTGAGCGCCAGCTTCCGCCACGGCGACATCGATGCCGGCGACGCGCTGGCCGCACTCAAGCCGCTGGCCGCCTCCAAGACCGACGAAGTCGCCACCGCGCCGCTGGGCACCTTCGAATGGATCTGGGGCCAGCTCGCCAGCACCGACGCACAGCGCGCCAAGCTCACCGCGTGGGCGAAGGATGCCTATCTACCGCGGCTCGAATCGCTGGGCTATCGCCGCAAGGCCGGCGAGGCCGACGGCGATTCGCTGATGCGCAGCACGCTGGCCAACTTCCTCGGCATGGACGTCAAGCTGCCGGCTGTGCGTGCGGAACTGCTCAAGCAAGGTGATGCCGCGCTCAAGCCCAAGGCCGACGGCCGCCTCGACCTCGCCGCCGCCGATCCCGACCTGCTCGGCGTGGCGCTGGGCGTGGCCGCGCAGGAGCACGGCAAGCCGGTAGTCGACAAGCTGATCGCCGAGCTGCCCAAGACCAGCGACCCGGCACTGCGCAACGCCATCCTCGGCGGCCTAGGCAGCGTGGACGACGCCACCCAGGTCGAGCGCATCCGCAACTTCGCGCTGAGCAAGGACGTGAAGGTGGGCGAGATGGCCGCGCTGTTCCGCGGCGGCCGCGACACCCGGGCCGAGCGCGACGGCATGTGGAAGTGGGCCGTGGCGCACTACGACCAGATCCTCGCCCGCACCGGCAGCTTCGCCGGCGGCCGCCTGCCCGGCCTGATGGGCGGCGGCGGCTGCTCCAAGGCCGAAGCCGATCGCCTGCAGGCGTTCTTCAAGGATCGGGTGAACCAGGCACCGGGCGCCGCCCGCGGTCTGGCGCAGACCGGCGAAGCCACCCTGCTGTGCGCAGCACTGAAGCAGAAGCAGGACGCGAACGCGATCCTGCGCTGAGGTGATGGTCACGTCCGCCTTGTCATCCAGGGCGGACGTGACGTCAGGTTCCAGCCATCGTCCGCGCTGAGCGCGCTCTGCGTCAGCACGCGACCTCGAAGTGCCTCGAAAGAGACGCCCCAGAAACCTCCGAAATCTCCCGACGTCATTCCCGCTTTCGCGGGAATGACGAAAAGGGGGGGGCTCCGCAGAAGCGAAACGCCGGACGGCTCGCCGCCCGGCGTTTTCTTTGGCGCCGCCTCAGGGCGAACGCACCACCCGATCCTCCATCAGCGCGGCGGCGGCCGGTGCACCCGCATGCTCACGGATGAACGCCAACGTATCCTCCAGCACCGGCGCCTTGCCGCGCAGCGGGCGCGACATCGCCAGCAGGATCGCGAAGTGGCCGATGTCCGGATACAGCGTGACCTGCGCCGACTCGCCAGCCTTCTCCAGCGTGGCGCCCAGCGAACGCGCGTTGCGCGGCCACACGATCTTGTCGGTGGTGCCCTGCATCAGCAGCATCGGCGGCTCGTCGCCGTTGACGAAGTGCACCGGCTGCGAGTTCAGCTGCGCGGCGTGGGTGGGGCCGAACATGTCGACGAAGTCGGGATCTTTCAGCGGCAGGAAATCGTACGGACCGGCGAGGCCGATGAAGCCGCGCAGCTGGTCCGGCTTCATGCCCACCGCTTGCAGCCAGCGATCGTCGGTGGCGAGCAGGGCGCCGATGTGCGCGCCGGCCGAGTGGCCCATCAGGAACAGCGCACCCGCGTCACCGCCGTATTCACCGGCGTGTTCGCGCGACCACGCCACCGCGCGGGCGGCGTCGCGCATGAAGCCATCCATGCGCACCTGGGGCCACTTGCGGTAGTCGGGGATCACCACCACCAGCCCGCGTCGCGCCAACGCTTCGCCGGCCCAGCGGTACCACTGCCGCTTGCCGGATTTCCAGCTGCCGCCGTAGAAGAACACCACGACCGGCGCGCCGCGCGCGTCGGCCGGGCGATATACATCCAGCGCCAGCTGATGCGTCGCGTCGAAGCTGACGTCGTGCGCGGCGACCACCCCCTGGTCGCGTGCGGTGGCGTTGAGGCCGGCGAACAGCGTGGCCTGGCAGCCGCTGAGCAGGCCGGCGGCGAGCAGAGCCGCCACGCCGCGCCATCGCCGCGCATGGCTGCGGGGGATCGGCTTGGCGGGGGAGGCGGCGCGGCGGGAATCGCTGAATGGAGGCATTGAAAGACTCTCTCGCACACGGCATGGCGCGTGCGTGCAGGGGGAGCGAACGTGTGATGACCCCGAATCGCACCGAGTGGCGTTTCATCCGGGGGACGTGCCCTTGGCTTACGGGCGGGGCGCACTCCGGGATGCAGCGTGGCCATCGCGGGCGCCACGCCATCGCCTACACTGCCTGCGCTCACCAAGCGGGAAGGGGAAAACCATGCAACGTGGTTCATGGAGTGGGTGGCTCGGCCTGGCGTTGCTGGCTGCGCTGCTGACCGCGCCGCTGCGCGCGCAGGACAACGACATTCCGCCCGCACTGCGTGACTGGCAGGGATGGGTGCTGCACGACCGCCCCCAGCAGGCGTGCCCGTTGCTCAACAGTCCGGGCGCAGCCAATGACGCGCGCCAGTGCGCCTGGCCGGGCCGGCTCGCGCTGCAGGCCGATGCCAACGGCGCGCGTTTCACGCTGCAGGTGCGGCTGGATGCGCCCGGTTGGGTGGCCTTGCCCGGCGATGAGCGCGACTGGCCGCAGCAGGTGCGCGTGGATGGGCAGGCGCAGCCGGTGCTGGCGCATCGCGAGCAGCCGTCGTTGTGGCTGAGCGCCGGCAGTCATCGGCTGGATGGCGCCATCGCGTGGTCCGCCCGACCATCGACGCTGGCGCTGCCGCCGTCGATCGCGCTGGTCGACCTGTCGATCGACGGCGTGCCGGTGGAGCGCATCGAGCGCAACGACGATCGACTGACCCTGGGCGAAGCGGCCGCTGCCGCACGCGCCGCCGATGCGCTGTCGCTGCGTGTTTATCGGCAGCTTGCCGACGGCCTGCCGCCCATGCTGGAAACCCGGCTGCAGATCAACGTCGCCGGCACGGCGCGCGAACAGCTGCTGGGGCCGGCGCTGCCGGCCGGCTTCGTCGCCACGGCGCTGTCCGGCGACCTGCCCGCACGGCTGGAGAGCGATGGCCGGCTGCGCGTGCAGCTGCGGCCGGGCCAATGGACGATCACGCTGGATGCGCGCGCCACCGCGCCGCTGGCCGGCGTGACGTGGAAGCCGCCGGGCGCGCCGTGGCCGGCGCAGGAAATCTGGAGCTACGCCGACAACACCGACCTGCGCGGCACGCGTGTCGAAGGTCAGGGCGTGGATGCATCCCGTGCCGGCGTGCCCGCCGACTGGCTCAGCTTCCCGGCCTTCGCGGTAGATGCCAGCCACGGCCTCGCTATCGTCGAAGGCAATCGCGGCGACCAGGGTGGGCAGGGCGACCAGCTGCAACTGCAGCGTGAGCTGTGGCTGGATTTCGACGGTCGCGGCCTCAGTGCGGTCGACCATCTCACCGGCACGCTGCGCCATCATCAGCGGCTCGACGTCGGCGCGCCGTGGCAGCTGCAGCGGGCGGAGCAGGGCGGCGCGCCGCTACTGATCAGCCAGGGCCAAAACGGCCGCAGCGGCGTCGAGCTGCGCCAGCAGGCGCTGGACCTGCGCGCCGGCCTGCGCGTGGCGCAGCACGGCAGGAGCCTGCCCAGCGGCGGGTGGCAGATTCCGCTGGAAGGCATTGACGCCACCTTGCATCTGCCACCCGGCTACCGCCTGGTCGGTGCCGGCGGCGCGGACCGTTCGCCGGATTCGTGGGTCGCCCAGTGGACCCTGCTCGACCTGTTCGTGGTGGCGCTGATCGCCCTGCTCGCCGGCCGCGCGCTGGGCTGGCCGTGGGCCGCGCTGGCCGCCGTGTTCCTCGCGCTGGCCCAGCACGAGAGCGGTGCGCCGCGCTGGACGCTGGCGGTGGCATTGGCGCTTGCGTTGCTGCTGCGCGCGCTGCCGGACGGTCGCCTGCGTGCGGCGGCGCGCTTCGTGGCGCTGGGCGCGTTCGCGCTGGCGGCGCTGTGGACGCTGCCGTTCGCCGCCACGCAATTGCAGTACGCGCTGCATCCGCAACTGGAGGGTAGCATCGCACAGGGCACGATCCGCATGGTCGCGCAGGCGCGGATGGAGTCGCTTGATCAGCTCGCGATGCAGCGGCGCCCACAGCCGCAGGACAAGTCCGCCGCCCCAGCCCCGCCCGCGCCCCCCATGCCGATGGCGACGCCTCTTCCGCCGCCTCCGCCGTCCGAACCCGCCGTGGACGAGGCCTCTACCAACCCGGCGCCTGATCGCGCCGGCATCCTGGCTTCGGTCACCGCTTCCGCTATCGATACTGCCAGCGCGCCGCTGGACAGCCGCAGCGTGGTGCAGGCCGGTGCGGGCGAGCCGGAATGGAACACCGGCAACGACTATCGGCTCAGCTGGTCCGGTCCCGTCACGCCGGAGCAGACCACGCGGCTGGTGATCGCGCCGGCATGGCTGGTGCGCCTGCTTCGCGTGCTGATGGTCGCACTGCTCGGCGTGCTGCTGGGGCGCATGGTGCCGCCGCTGGTCACGCCGCTGCGCGGGCACTGGAACGACTGGCGTCGCAGTGCGGCGAGAGCCGCGGTCCTGATGCTCGCGCTGCTTGGCCCGCACGCCGCAAAGGCGCAGCAGGCGTCCGCTGCATCGATGCCGGATCAAGCCATGCTCGACCAGCTGCGCGCGCGTCTCACCGAGGCACCCAAGTGCGCGCCAGAATGCGCCGCGATCGCCGATGCCCAGCTGCAGGCCAGCGGCGACACGCTCGACATCGCGCTGGAAGCGCACGCCGGCGCCGACGTCGGCTTGCCGCTGCCGCAGGGCGACGACGCACTCACCCTGCTCGATGCGCGCCTCGATGCGCAGCCCGCCGCACTGGTGAACCGCTACGACACGCTGATGCTGCGGCTCGATCGCGGCGTGCACCGGGTGACCCTGCACTACCGCCTCGCCGCCGGTGCCGACAGCGCCAACCTGCGCTTCCCGCTCCATCCCGGGCACGTGGGCTTCATCGGCCAAGGCTGGAGCGCCAGCGGGTTGGACAATGATCGCCTGCTCGGTGACAGCGTGGCGCTGAGCCGCCAGCGCGCGGCCGCCGACGGCAGCGCGCTGGCCATCACGCAGAGCCTGCCCGCCTACGTGCGGGTCACTCGCCAACTGAGCTTCGGCGTGGACTGGACAGTGCAGACCACGGTGGAGCGCCTCGCCCCGCAAGAGGGCGGCTTCAGTGTGAGCCTGCCGCTGCTGCCGGGTGAGCATCCGCAGGGGGACGGCGCGCTGGTGCGTGACGGCGCCATCCAGGTCAGCTTCAACGCGACCGATCCGGTGGTGACGTGGGTCAGCCGTCTCGACCACGCGCCCACGTTGACGCTGAAGGCGCCGCCGCTGGGCCAACGTGCCGAAGTCTGGCAGGTGGACGCCGCGCCGATGTGGCACGTCGAAGCGCACGGTGTGCCGACCAGCGCGACTTCGCACGGGCTGCGCTTCCAGCCGCTGCCGGGTGAAACGCTGACGCTGGCGCTGAGCGAACCCAAGGCGGTCGCCGGCAGCAGCATCGCGTTCGACCGCCTGCAGGCCACCACCGCGGCAGGGGAGCGCGCCAGCGAGACCACGCTCTCGCTCACCGCGCGCAGTACGCGTGGAGGCGAGCACGCGATCACACTGCCGACCGGCGCCGAACTGCTGCAGGCGCGACGCGACGGACAACCCCTGTCCCTCGCCGTTCGCGACGGCCGGCTCGGCCTGCCGCTGCTGCCGGGCGTGCATCGTTTCGACGTGGTGCTGCGCGTGCCGCACGGCATCGCGACGCGCACGATGACGCCCGCGCTGGACCTGCACGCGCCGGCCGCCAACCTGGAGCTTGGCCTGCAACTGCCGCAGGATCGCTGGGTGCTGTGGACCTGGGGTCCGTCGATGGGGCCGGCCGTGCTGTACTGGTCGCAGCTGGTCGTGCTGTTGCTGGCGTCTTGGCTGCTCGCGCGCTACGCGCCAACGCCGCTGCGCTTTCATCACTGGCTGCTGCTCGGCCTGGGTTTCTCGGCGTTCGCGTGGAGCGCTTACGCGCTGGTGGTGCTCTGGCTGATCGCGCTGGGGCTGCGGGCCCGCGGCGTGCGAGCGGGCAACGACGTGGCGTTCAACCTGCTACAGATCGCACTGGCGATACTCACCGCGCTGGCCCTGCTGGCGCTGGTGGGAGCGGTGCCGCGCGGCCTGCTCGGCCTGCCGGACATGCACGTGGCCGGCAATGGCTCTACCGCCTGGCAGCTGCGCTGGTTTGCCGACCAGAGCGCTGGTGCGCTGCCGCACGCTGGCGTGTTCAGTGTGTCGCTGTGGGTCTACAAGGTCGCCATGCTGGCGTGGGCACTGTGGCTGGCCAATGCGCTCATCGGTTGGCTACGCTGGGCGTTCGGGGCGTGGAGCGAGGGCGGCTACTGGCGCAAGCGGGCGGCCAAGGCAACGCCCCCGGACCTGCCGCCGACTTCCCCCACGGATACCGCCACGCATGACTGAAGTACGCCACGCCATCGGTGATGCCGCGCGTCGCCTCGGCGATCGGATCGATGCCGAGGTGCTGCTGCAGCACGTGCTGCGCCGGCCCGCCAGCTGGCTGCTGGCGCACTCCGACGACGTGCTCTCGCTGGCCGACGAGCGTGCCTTCGTCGAGCTCGTGCGGCGACGCCAGCTCGGTGAACCGGTGGCCTATATCACCGGTCGCCGGGGCTTCTGGTCGCTGGAGCTGGAGGTGACGCCGGCCACGTTGATCCCGCGGCCGGAGACCGAGCGGCTGGTGGAGCTGGCGCTCGATCGCCTGGCCGACGACGTGCCCGTGCGCGTGGCCGATCTGGGCACCGGCAGCGGCGCCATCGCGCTGTCGATCGGCACCGAGCGGCCGCGTGCGCGGATCACGGCCACCGATGCCAGCACCGAGGCGCTGGCGGTCGCCCAGCGCAACGCGCGGCGGCTTTGCATCCCGAACGTGCAGTTCGTGCACGGCGACTGGCTGGCACCGCTGGGCGAGGTGCGCTTCGATCTCATCGCTTCCAACCCGCCGTACATCGAGGCGGACGACCCGCATATGACGCAGGGCGACCTGCGTTTCGAGCCGGCTTCGGCCCTGGCCTCCGGCCCGGACGGCCTGGATGACATCCGCCGCATCGTCACCGACGCTCGTCGGCACCTGCTGCCCGGCGGCTGGCTGCTGTTCGAGCACGGCTGGAACCAGGGCGAGGCCTGCCGCGCGCTGCTGGAGGCGGCCGGTTATGGCGAGGTGTTCACGGCGCAGGATCTGGAAGCGCGCGACCGGGTCAGCGGCGGACGTTGGGCCGGTCGCGCCTGATACAGGCGTCGACCGCCTCGCCGCGCGCGCAGACAATACCTTGCGGCAAATCAGCCCGCGCTGGCGCTCGCTGCCACCAGTTGCGGAAAACGGGCGCGGATCGCGTTGCGGATGGAGGGCAGGTCCAGCCCGCCCATGCTCAGCACTTCCTCGCGGCTGCCGTGCTCCAGATAGACGTCTGGAAGGCCCAGATGCAGGATCGGCAGCGTGATGCCGTGCGCGGCCAGGCACTCGGCCACGGCCGAGCCGGCGCCACCGGCGATGGCATTGTCTTCCAGCGTGACGAAGGCGTCGTGGGTCTTCGCCAGTTCCACCAGCAGCGCTTCGTCGAGCGGCTTGACGAAGCGCATGTTGACCAGCGTGGCGTCGACCTCGGCGGCCACCACGGCGGCCGGCGCGAGCATGGCTCCGAAGCTGAGCAGAGCCAGTCCGCGACCGCGGCGGCGTACTTCGGCCTTGCCGATCGGCAAGGTGTCCAGCTCCTTGCGCAGCGGCGTGCCCGGGCCGGTGCCGCGCGGATAGCGCACCGCGGCGGGGCCTGAGTAGGCGAAGCCGGTGGAGAGCATGGTGCGGCACTCGTTCTCATCGGCCGGCGCCATGATCACCATGTTCGGCAGGCAGCGCATGAAGCTCAGGTCGAAGCTGCCGGCGTGCGTGGCGCCATCGGGGCCGACCACGCCGGCGCGGTCGATGGCGAAGGTGACGTCGAGGTTCTGCAGCGCCACGTCGTGGATCGCCTGGTCGTAGGCGCGCTGCAGGAAGGTGGAGTAGATCGCCACCACCGGCTTGGCGCCCTCGCAGGCCATGCCCGCGGCCAGCGTCACCGCGTGCTGCTCGGCGATCGCCACGTCGAAGTAGCGCTCGGGGTATTCGCGCGAGAAGCGCACCAGGCCCGAGCCCTCGCGCATCGCCGGGGTGATGCCCATCAGGCGATCGTCGGCCGCGGCCTGATCGCACAGCCAGTCGCTGAAGACGTCGGTGTAGGTCGGCTTGGCCGGCGCACTCTTTTTCACCAGGCCGGCCTGCGGGTCGAACGGACCGACCGCGTGGTAGTCGATCTGCGCCTCTTCGGCTGGGGCGTAGCCCTTGCCCTTGGTGGTGATCACGTGCAGCAGCTGCGGACCGGGCAGATCCTTCACCGTGCGCAGCGCGGCGAGCAACTGCGGCAGGTTGTGGCCGTCGATCGGGCCGGTGTAGTGGAAGCCCAGTTCCTCGAACAGCGTGGAGGGCACGAACATGCCCTTGGCGTGTTCTTCCCAGCGCTTGAAGAAGCGGCCCATCAGCGACTGCTTGGGGATCGCCCGCTTGGCGCGCTCGCGCCAGCTGTTGAGCGTGCGGCTGGCCATGGCGCGCGCCATCATCTTGGTCAGCGCGCCGACGTTCTCGCTGATCGACATGCCGTTGTCGTTGAACACCACCAGCATGTTCGGTTCCACGTCGCCGCCGTGGTTGAGCGCCTCGAACGCCATGCCGGCGGTCATCGCGCCGTCGCCGATCACCGCCACCACCTTGCGCATGTCGCCGCGGCGCTGGTTGGCGATCGCCATGCCGAGCGCGGCGGAGATCGAGGTGGAGGAGTGGCCGACGCCAAAGGTGTCGTACTCGCTTTCCTCGCGACGCGGGAACG
Organism: Dyella thailandensis; assembly: GCF_050749815.1. Taxonomy (GTDB): domain Bacteria; phylum Pseudomonadota; class Gammaproteobacteria; order Xanthomonadales; family Rhodanobacteraceae; genus Dyella_A. The sequence continues at coordinate 123,586 of NZ_CP192735.1, forward strand.
GCGCCAGGCCGTCCTTCTTCTTGATGGTGGTGATCCGCTCGCGTCGACCGGTGAGGATCTTGTGCGGGTAGCACTGGTGGCCCACGTCCCACACCAGCCGGTCGTTCGGGGTGTCGAACACGTGGTGCAGGGCGACGGTGAGTTCGACCACGCCCAGCCCCGCGCCGAAGTGGCCGCCGGAGCTGGCCACCGCCTCGATCAGGTACTGGCGCAGCTCGTCGGCGACGGCGGGGAGCTGGTCGTCGGGCACGCGGCGCAGGTCGGCCGGCGTCTCGATCGGCGCCAGGTGGGGATAGCGGGAGAGGTCGATCATCCGCGTATTGTTGGCCCAGCGGCAGGGCGGGGCAAGGGCGGTGCGGCGTCCTGAACGTGGCGGTTTCGTTCAGCTTGGCTGCACATCCGCCTGACGCGGACGTCGCCACGCTCGCGTCGGCTTCCCTGCAAGGACCCCTGTCATGAGCTCATCGTCCCTGTTCCGCCGGTTTGCCGCCGCCACGTCCACTGCCGCCGGCAAGCCCGCCACGTTCATCGTCGCGGTGCTGATCGTCGTGGTCTGGGCGGCGTCCGGGCCGCTGTTCGGCTTTGGCGATACCTGGCAGCTGGTGATCAACACCGGCACCACCATCATCACGTTCCTGATGGTGTTCCTGATCCAGAACACGCAGAACCGGGATTCGGCCGCGGTGCAGATCAAGCTCGACGAGCTGATCCGCTCCAGCCACGCGCACAACGCCCTGCTGGCGCTGGAGGAACTGGACGACGCCACGCTCGAACGCATCCGCAAGCATTATTGCCAGCTGGCCGAGCGGGGCCGCAGCGAACTGGACGATGTGGAGCGGGCCCTGGCGGCCGAGCCCGGCGATTGAGCCTCAGACGCCTCAGGCGTGCGCGGCGCGGCGGTCGCGCGGCAGGTGGTTGACCAGGAATTCCATCTGGTCGGCCAGGATGTTGCGGTTGGACAGGATCAGGTGCTCCACCCAGCTCGGCCGGTAGGGCACGGCCAGCAACGGCATGTGCGCCTGCTGCGGCGTGCGATTGGCCTTGCGCAGGTTGCACGCCAGACACGCGCTGACCACGTTCTCCCACTCGTCGCGACCGCCCTTGGACACCGGCTGTACGTGGTCGCGGGTGAGTTCGCCGCGGTTGTAGTGGTTGCCGCAGTACAGACAGATATGGCGGTCGCGGGCAAACAGCGCGGTGTTGGTGAGGGCCGGGGCCGGATCCAGCGCGTGGTCGCGGCAGTGGCCGGTGCTGGCGATGATGGGGTGCAGCTGCAGCGTGCTCTGTTCCCCGCGGGCGCGGTTCATGCCGCCGTGCACGGTCAGGCAGGGGTCGCCCAGGGTCCAGGCCACGGCATCGCGCACGTAGAGGCAAGCGGCATCCTGCCAGCTGATCCAGTCGAGGATCCGGCCGGTGGCGTCCAGCGAAAGCACCCGGGTCGAACGCAGATCCGCCCGGAGCGGCACTTCCATCAGCATGCAGTCCATCCTTCGGTCAGGGCCTGGGGAAAACGCATCGCAATGCAGCGGTGTGGCTGGATCCGAGCATAGCCCAACTGTGTTGCGATTCGCATGCAAAACCCTGCCGTGGCAAACACATAGGCTGCCTGGGCGGCGGTTCGCGGCCGGCCGGGGGCGCTGCTATAGTGGGCGTTCGTCTTGAGACCCGGGCCGGGTTTGGGAGGGGGAGCCAACGGTGGCAACCCCGGCGCGGCTGGGCAGAGGTAAGTAACGTGGCTGAAGTCTTTTTCTACGAGCGTCCCGTGCCGCTCAACCGTTCCGCCCACAAGGATCTGCGCCTGAAGCCGGTGCCGAGCCTGAAGTTCGCGGCCAACGTGCACTCCGTGCCGCTGACCGGCGTGGAGTTTCCCGCCGCGGCGCGTGACGTGCCGATCCTGTTCGCCGGCGCCGACATGAAGGACGCCGGCCCGATGGCCCTGCTCGGCCTGCGCCAGAACGAGAACCTGTTCGTCGACGCCGACGGCCATTGGGCGCCGAACACCTACGTGCCGGCCTTCATCCGCCGCTACCCGTTCATCCTCGCCGAGAAGCCGGAAGGCCAGGAAGGCGACGACTTCACCGTGTTCCTCGACGAGGCCTACGAAGGCTTCAACACCGAGCAGGGCGAGCGCCTGTTCAAGGAAGACGGCGCCGACACCGAGATGCTGACCAACGCCGTCAACTTCCTCGGCGAGTTCCAGCAGCACGTGGCGCGCACGCACTGGTTCATGGACCAGCTGCGCAAGTACGACCTGCTCGAGCCGCGCAACATCCGCCTGGAGAAGGACGGCAAGACCATCAACCTCAACGGCCTGTTCGTGGTCAGCGAGGAGAAGCTGCGCCAGCTCGACGAGAAGGTCGCCCACGAGTTCCTCAAGGAAGGCGTGCTCGGCTGGATCTACGCTCACCTGCTGTCGCTGGCCAACATCGACCGCGTATCGCTGCGCCTGAACGAGCGTGAGCAGACCGAGGCCGGCAGCGCCGGCAGCACCACGGTCAACTGATCCTTGCGTTGATGCGACACGAACCCGCGGCTGCCCGGCAGCCGCGGGTTTTTTTTGCTCGATATCAACGCAGCGGCTTGGCCAGGCGCAGCAGGTCGGTGTCGTAGCCGCTCGCCTCGTACAGCGCCCGCGCCCGCTCGTTGCCCGGGAACACCGCCAGCGTCATCAGCGCGCAGCGATGCTCGCGCGCCCAGTCCTCCGCATGCGCCAGCAGCGCTCGGCCGACGCCCTGGCCCTCCTGGCCCGGCGCCACGGCCAGGTCGGAGATGTGGCAGTTGGTGCGGCCGTTGAAAAAGTCCTGGGTCTTCTGCAGGTGCAGAAAGCCCACCGGCTCGCCGTCCTCGTCCTCGGCGACGAACAGGAAGCTGTTCGGCGGCTGGTCGTCCAGATGGTGAACCAGATCGGCGCGGATGCCCTCGATGCACTCGTGCCGCTTGCGCCAGGCGGGCAGGGTGAAATCCACGAAGCGGGGCACCAGGCCGAGGATGAAGTCGTCGTCGTCTTCGGCCAGGCGGATCAGGAAATGGCGGTCGCTCATGAGCCTGCAGTGGTGGCGGTGTCCGAGCCCCAGGTTCTACACCCGGGGCCCGGGGCTTGGAAACCCTGCCGGGCGGCCGCCTGTGCCGCCCGGCAGTCGCCGAGGCCGCCGCATGCGCCTTAGCTCACCCGGAACAGCGCCGGCCCCCGGCCGGGCAGGTAGCTGCACGATCCGCTGCGCCGGCAGTGCGCAATGAGCTCGGCCTCCAGCACGCGGGCGCGCTGCCAGTCGTCCCGGCTGAACGGCATCGATTCGGCCTCGCAGCCGCGCAACTCGGCCTCGATCGCGCGCAGCCGGCAGTAGTCCTGGTAGCAAGCCACCTCGTCGGCCAGCTGCGGCCAGGCCGCGTCGACCAGGATCGCGTCGTCGAGATGGCCCACGGCGGGAACCGAGGTCGGGATCAGCATGTCCGTGCTGTGCAGGTAATCGGCCACGAGATGGGCGACCTCGGCGGCCTGGTGGTCGGGCGTCCAGTCGTGGTCCGTCACCATGCGGTCGATCCGCCCCGCGAGCTCCAGCCGCTGCGCGATCGGCCCGGGATAGCGGGCCGAAACGCGTGGCTGGTCGATCAGCTCCCGCGCGGCCGTGGCCAGCTGGTCGCACGCCAGCGGCACATGGTGAAGCTTGGCGAGCAGGCGGTTGAAGTGATCCAGCGCCGCCTGATCCACCGGGTAGTCGCCTACCAGATGGCGGCGGGCCGGATGGTGCGAAGACTGGCCGGCGGGCGGCAGCAGTGCGTTGGCGATGGGTGCGAGGAAGGGGGCTTGGGCATACATGGCGTCATCTCCGTGGGCGCGCCGCGGGGTTGCGGCGCCGGTCCAGATTCCCTCCCCGAGCGGTTTTGGGTCATGATGAAAGGACGAGGTTTGCGCGAGCGAATGCGCAGGTTTTCGTGATCGCCAGAGGGCTTGCCGATGGATCCGAGGGACTCGGACGCGGGCGGCCAGGGGACGCAACCGTATCGATTTGACGAGATCGTGGTCGATCCGGCCGCGCATACGGTGTTGCGCGCTGGCGCGGCGCAGCCGCTGGAACCGAAGGCCTTCGCCGTGCTGCTGGCGCTGTTGCGCCACCCGGGCGAACTGGTGGGTCGGGACGAGCTGCTCGACCAAGTGTGGGGACACCGCCACGTCACACCAGGCGTGCTGACACGGGCCATCGCCCAGTTGCGCCACGCCCTGGGCGACGATCCGCACGAGCCGCGGTACATCCAGACCCGGCATGCGCTCGGCTATTGCTTCATCGGCCACCTCGCCGCACCTGCCGGCGGGTCGCTCGACGCCGCGGCTCGGCCGGACACCTCGGCCACCACCACCGTCACCGAGACGAGCGAGATCGCGTCGATGGCCGCCGATCCCGGCGCGGCAGCCGCCATTGCCGCCGTGCCGCCCGACCCCCCGGTGTGGGAGCCGGATGTGGCGGTACCGGCGGCGATGCCGGCTGATCCTCCGGCCGATCTGCCGGGCCGGCTCCGTCGGCGCCCCCGCCTCGCGATGGTGCTGGGCGCGCTGGCAGCGGTCGCCCTGGTCGTGGCCAGCGCGTGGTTCGCGCGCGACCGGGCGGCGCGCCCGGCACTGACGTCGGTCGCCGTGCTGCCCTTCACCACGCTGGGCGTAGCGCCGGATCAGGACTACTTCGTCGCCGGCCTCACCGAGGAGATGCGCGATGCGCTCGCTGGCGTGAAGGGGCTCAAGGTGGCCGCATCGATCCCGCCGCAGGCGGGCGATGAGGGCCTGGACGCACGCCGTTGGGGCGCCCGGCTCGGCGTGGCGGCGATTCTGCAGGCCAGCGTGCGCCGCGAGGGGCAGCACCTGCGCATCACGGCGCACCTGTCCGATACCACCACCGGCTTCACCCTGTGGAGCCACACTTACGACCGTCAGCTCAAGGACATTTTCCAGACCCAGACCGAGATCGCCGGCGAGGTGGTGCAGGCGCTGATCGGCGCGCTGCCCACGGACGATCCGCGCTGGCGCCGGCGGCTGGCGCCGACCCACAACGAGGCGGCCTTCGACGCCTACCTGCAGGGCCTGCAATTGCTGCACCACGCCACGGGACCGGAAGACGCCACCCGCGCCGCCGAGCGCTTCGGCCAGGCACTGGCCACCGACCACGACTTCGCCAAGGCGCAGGCCAAGCTGTGCCGCCTCGAGATCTGGCAGTTCGAGAACGCGCGCAACGCGGCCGCGTTCGAGCGGGCGATGGACGCCTGCCGCCGCGCCGCGCAGATGGACCCGGGCCTGGCCGAAGTGAAGCTGGCGGTGGGCGACCTGTACCGGGCGCACGGCGATCTGGACCGCGCGCTCGCCGCCTACCGCGACAGCGAGCAGTCGCCGTCGACCCAGGCCCAGGCGCACATCGGCATGGCCAAGGTGTACGTGGCGCAAGGCCAATCCGCGCGAGCGATCGAGGAGTTCGGCCGCGCGCTCGAACTCAGCCCCGGCGACGCCGACGTCTACGCGCAGATCGGTTACCAGCAATACGCCGGCGGCGACATCGCGCACGCGCTGGAGTCGTATCGCAAGGTGGTCGCGCTGCGCCCCGAGGCCGCCGACGGCTGGAGTTCCCTCGGCGCGCTGTCCCTGGAGGCGGGCGACAGCGCCGCCGCGGCGAAGGCGCTGGAGCGCGCGGTGGCGATCAAACCCGATGCCGCCTCGCTGACCAACCTTGGCCTGATCAAGTACCAACAGGGCGATTACGCCGCGGCGATCGCCCTGCGCCGCCGCGCCGCGGCAATGTCGCCACAGGATTTCCTGATGTGGGCCAACCTCGGCGAAGCGCTGCAGGCCGATCCGGCGCAGGCCGCGGCGGCGCGCGACGCCTATCGCAAGGCCGCGGACCTCGCCGTGAATTACCTGAAGCTCAAGCCGGATGACGCCGCCGGCTGGGCCTCGCTGGGGCTGTACCGGGCGATGCTCGGCGATGGCGCCGCCGCGCGCGAGTTGGTCGGGCGCGCCGAGTCGCTGACTGGCGACCCCGGTGAAGTAGCGCTGATCAATGCCGAGACGCTGGCCGCGCTCGGCGACCTGGCGCAGGCGCGCCTGCGACTGAACCGGGCGCGCGCCGCCGGCGTGCCGGATCTGCAGATCACCAGCAACCTCACGTTCCGACGCCGCGGCCTGCTCGCGACCGCGGCGGGCGCATCGGCACCGGCGAGCAGTTCCTCCGCCCCGAATCCAAACCACGGGCACCCACCAGGAGAATGACATGGCCACCCGACCCACCCGGCCCACGCCGCCGGCTCCCCCCGGTGACACGCCGCGGCTGCCGCCGCGCCCGCCGCACGACCACGACGACCGTCTGGACGATCAGCCGCAGCAGACGGTCGTCGTGGAACTGCGCGTTGTCGTGCCGGTGCCGCCGCCCACCAAATAGACGGCTGCACGTCCGCCACGGCCAGGGCGCATCGCGCCCAGTGTCCCGGCGTGCGCCGGCGGGCGGGCTGCGCGCCGTTACAGGCGGTACTGCACGCCGGCCGACCACAGTCGGCCCGGCTCGATCTGGATGCCGTTGACGTGCTCGTGCGCCGGCAACTGCAGGAACACGAACGCATCGAGCCGGCGACCCAGCTTCAGCCCCAGCCCTGGGCTGAGGTAGGCCAGCGTGGCGCCGCTGTTGGCGCGGTCGGCCAGCGCGCCGCTCTCGCGCTGCTCGCCGTGCAGGTTGAGCTGCAGCTGCGGCGTGACGATGCCGGCATCGAGGTAGCGCAGGCCGAGGTTCACGTTGAGCGAATTGCCCGGGCGGAAGCCGTCGCGCGCGTTCATCGCCACCTGCGCCATCGCCTGGGCGAAGTACCCCACCGACTCGCCGAGGTAGCCGAACTTGTACACACCCAGCAGCGCGTCGGTGGTGCCGGTGCCGCGCTGCAGACCGCGGTCGAGCAGCTCGCCGGCGGCCGTGCCGGCGCTGAAGGTCTGCTTGAACGTGCCGGTGGGCAGCTTCACGCCGAACTGCAGGCCCAGGCTCGCGTCCGGCCTGAAGCCCTGGTAGCGCGCCAGCACGCGCACGTCGCCGATGCCCTGACCGTCGGAGGACGACAGCGTGGTTTCGCCCTCGGGCCAGGTCTCGTGATAGCGGCTGAACCAAGGCAGCTGCACCGACAGTCCCCAGGCGCGATTGAAGCTGTAGTCCGCGCCCAGCAGGGTGTTGCGGTTGATCGTCTTGCGCTGCAGTTCCTCGTCGCTGGGCAGGGCCACGCTGCCCACGGCGATGCGATGTGATCCTTCGATCAGCCGCGACTGGTTGAAGTAATCCTCGCGCAGGCTCAGGTGCAGGCCGCGGGAGGTGGCGTAACCCTGGCTGGCCCAGTCGGAATTGAGCGAGCAGCCGCAGGTGGAGCAGGCGCTGGCCAGGCCGGGCAGCAGGGTCAGGGTGCCGAGGGCGGTGAAAGCAAGGGTGCGGGTAAGGCGAAGCATGGAGAGTCCTCGAAGGGTGCGGGCACGCTACGTGGTGCGGCGTGCCCGGGTCCTGATGTCGATCAGAGCGATGGCGATATGGCCGTTGCGATCAGAGATGGATGGCGAACTTGAGCCAGCCGGTGCGGCCAGGCTCATTGACGCGCACGGTGTTGACGTAGCCGGCCAGGCCTTCCGGGGCGGCATTGAGGTGTTCGGCGTAGGTGACGCCGAACAGGTTGTCGATACCGGCGCTGAGGGTGAACGGCTTGCCGAGCCGGACGCTGCCGTTGATCGAGAATACGCCGAAGCCGGCGCTGGGCCCCAGATCCTGGCCGACGATGTTACCCTCGCCCAGCGCGACGCGATGCTGTGCCGCAGCCAGCCGCCACAGGCCGCCGATCGACCACGCATCGCGCGCGTAGGTGAGGCCGAAGCGTGCTTCCAGCGGCGGCATCTGCGGCAGCGGTCGGTGCTCGCTGCGGTTCTCGCCCCAGGCGGTGCTGAGCGTGGCGTCGCCGGTCCAATGGTCGTCGAACGCGTAGCTCACGCCCGCCTCGCCGCCGGCGATGCGTGCGCGCACATTGCTGGCGGTGCCGGTGCCCATCGCGCTCATCGGGTAGTGCATCAGGATGAAGTCCTGCACCACGCCTGCGTAGCCGGAGATCCAGGCTTTCATGCGCGCGTCGTGGTACTGCACGCCGATGTCCAGCTGGGTGGTCTTCTCCGGATCGAGCTGGCGGAAGCCCGGCAGCGACACGTCCACGTGCTGACCGAACAGCTCCCAGTAGTCGGGGAAGCGCTCGACGTGGCCGATGCCCGCATAGAACGTGGCCGGCGACGCGGCGAAGTCGCGCTCGTAGCGGACGAAGCCGGAGGGCAGGGTGGAGGAGCGGCTGGCGTCGACGGTTGCGGTGTTCATGCCGCCACTCATGCCCATGCCACTCATGCCCATGCTGCCCATGTCCATGCCGCCGTCCATGCCACCACCCATGTCCATCCCGCCGCCACCGGCCGCGGTGGACAAGCCATAACCGCGGGCCTGGGCGCGATCCAGCCGCGCGCCGCCGATCAGCCGCTGGCGCTTGGCGAAGGTCCAGCGCAGTTCGCCGAAGGCGCCGACGTCCGCCATGCGCGCATCGCGCTGGCGCGGGTTGAGGTGATAGTCGCTCGCGCTGCCCGGCTTGCCGCCGTTGCGCACGGTGTGCGCGTTGGTCGAGCCATCGATGCCGGTGACCAGCTGCAGCACTTCGTCCCAGCGCCAGGTGCCGGCGATGCGGCCGCCGTTCGTGCGGCGAGCCACGTCGGAGGCCATCGCCATCGGCATCATGCTGGCCGGGTCGGGATCGCGCAGGGTGTAGTTGTCCATCACGTGGTCGGCGTAGTTTGTGTACGCCTGCACTTCGAGCTCCTCCCAGTGCGTGGTGAGGTGCTGCTGGGTCCACTTCAGCGCCGCGCTCTCGCGTAGGAACTGCGAGCCGTCCATGCCGCTGAAGGCGTAGGCCGCCTGTCCGTTGCCCTTGCCCACGGAAAGTTCCAGCCGGCTGTCGTCGGTGGGCGTCCAGCCCAGCGTGGTGTCCACATTCCAGCGGTCGTAGCGCGAGTGCACGCGGTCGCCGTTGCCGTCTTCGTAGTCCTGCGAGTGGGTGTGGTTGGCGCTTACGCCGAGGTAGCCCGACGGCGCGCCGGCGCGCAGGTCGAGGTTCTGATCGTTGCGGCCCCACGAGCCGCCGAGCACGCTGGCGTCGACGCTGTAGCCGGGCTCGGCATAGCGGCTGAAGTCACGGTCGAAGCGCACCACGCCGGCGGAGTTGCCGGGGCCGTAGATCACCGTCTCCGGCCCCTTGATCACGGTGACGCGGTCATAGAGTTCCGGCGCGATGTACGCGGTCGGCGGATCCATCCGTGCCGGACAGCCGCCGCCGATCAGGCCGCCGTCGATCTGGATGCCGAGCCGCGAGCCGCTCATGCCGCGCAGCACCGGGTCACCGTTGCTGCCGCCTTTGCGGATCACGGAAAAGCCGGGGATGCTCTTGAGCAGGTCGGCGCCGTCGCTGGCCGGCACCGGCTGGCGCGGGGCCTTGGGATCGGTGACGACGGTGAGCGGACTGTCGGGCATCGGCGCGGTGACCACGACCGGTGCGAACTGCTGCGCATGATCGGGGCCGGTGCCGTCATCGGCATGGACAGCGGCCAGCGGCAGGCCGGCGATGACGATGGCCAGTGCCAGGGGCAAGGGGCGGCGAGCCGGCCGGGACTTGGGACGATAGGAAGACATGGGGAACTCCAAAGGCGGAAAACGGGATTTGGTGGGGCAGGATCAGCGGCGCGGGCCGCGCGACGAGGCGCAGCGGCAGGTGCCGGCCCGGTGCGGCGGCGGAAACGCCGCCGCGCCAGCCCGGGCGCGGGTTGACCGACAGGGGGCGGACAGCTCATGCATGGCCGGGTGCCGTGTCGGTGCGCTCCGGCAGGCCGAGCAGTCGCCGAGCGCGCGGTAGCCGTCGCAGCAGCCATCGCTCCACGGCGAGCACCGCCAGCATCGACACGCCCAGCAGCGGCAGCAGCACGCCGAGCACGGCCAGCGTCGCGACCATGGCGCGCGGATACCGCGCCGAGGTGTACGGCGGCGCGCCGATGCTGCCGTTGCCCTGCGGACGGCCGCGCCACCACAGCGTGGCCGAGCTCAGGCACATGGTGATCAGGCCGAGCGCCGCGAACGCGCTCAGGATCTGGTTCAGCGGCGGAAACAGGGCGCCTTGATGGATGGCCACGCCGTAGCCCACCCAGCGGTCCAGCATCGGTTTCTGGGCGAAGTCCAGGCGGCTCACCACCGCACCGCTGTGTGGATCGAGGGTGAGCTCGGCCTGGCGGGTGCTGTCGGCGGCCGTGGACCGCGCGCTCCAGTGCGGCGTCCTGCGCGATGGCGGGGCCACCAGCACGGGCGGCGCCAGGTGCTGGGCGATCACCGCCGGCAGCACGCGATCGAGCACCGTCAGGTCGGTGCCCGCCGGCGAACCGTCACCGGCCATCGCCATGCCCTCGTGGCCGGCGTGCGGCGCGGGCGGGGTGTTCTGTGCCGCGATGCGGGCGCGCTCATCGGCGCTGCCGATGATCCAGTCCTGCACCACCGGTGCCGCCATCGCCTGGCGCGCCTCGCGCAGCAGGCCGCCCCACGATTTGGCCCAGGGCAGGCCCGACACCAGCAGGAACAGCGCCAGCAGCGACACCCACACGCCGGTGACCGCATGCAGGTCGCGCAGCGCGGTCCGGCTGCCCTGGCGCAGGCGCGGATAGAGCACGCCGCTGAGCCGGCGCCCGCGTGGCCACCACAGGTACAGGCCGGTGAGCAGCAGCAGGATCGTCCATGACGCGGCCAGTTCCACCAGCATCGAACCGGCGGTGCCCGCCCGCAGTTCGCCGTGCAGGTAGAACACCACGCGCATGAAGCGGTCGTTCTCGCGCACCACGTGCAGCACGCGCAGCGACGCCGGGTCGACGTAGACGCGGATCAGCTCGCCCCCGCGCCCCAGCAGCACGCGCGTGGCCGCATGCGCGGACGAAGGCAGCTCGTAGGCGTTGAGCACGGTGCCGGGCACGGCGGCGAGGGCGGCCTTCACCTGGGCGGAGGCCGGCTGCGGGGCCGCCTCGGTGACATGCGCGTAGCGCTGTTCCAGCAGCGGCTCCAACTGCGGCCGGAACAGGTAGACCAGCCCGGTGCAGGCCAGCCACAGCACGAACGGCAGGCAGAACAGGCCGGCATAGAAGTGCCAGCGCCACAGCAGGCGATAGGCGCCGACGGCCGGCGCGCCTTGTCCGGTGCGGGCCATCACAGGCTCAGCCGCAGGTCGGCCACCCAGGTGCGCTGCGGGAACGGGTGATAGAGGAAGTAACGGCGGTCGTTGAGGTTGTCCACGCCGACGCCGGCGGTCAGGTGTTCGTCGATGCGGTACTGCACGCGCGCGTCGAAGAGCGTGAAGCTGTCGAACGCGCCGAAGACGCCGTGCGTGTTGTCGGTGTTGTCCAGCGTGGAGTACTGGCGGCCGCTGTAGCGACCGGCCACGGTGAGCGCCCAGCGGTCGTCGGGTCGGTAGGTCGCCACGGCGGTGGCGCGCCAGCGCGGCACGTACGGCGCGTGCTTGCCGTCCGCGGTGGTCCCGGCGCTGCTGGCGAAGCGATCGTTCGACAGCGTGGTGGAGTCGACGAAGGTGATGCTGCCGGACAGCTCCAGGCCGCGCAGCAGCACGTGCTTGCGCTGCATCGCCAGTTCGATGCCACGGTTGCGGATCTCGCCGACGTTGGTCACGTAGTTGACCGGCACCGGATAGGTGGCGAGGAAGGCGGTCTGCTGGACCAGCGCGTCGCGCGTGTTCTCCTGGAACAGCGACAGACGGGCCGATCCGGCGTCGTCGAAGCGTTCGAAGGCCAGCTCGCCACTGCGCGTGCGCTCGGGCCGGAGGTCGGGGTTGGGCGAGGCGTAGGTGGCGCCGGTGGAGACCAACTGGTAGAGCTCACCCACGGTCGGGAAACGCACGGCCTTGGCCAGCGAGCCGGTGATGCGCCAGCCGGGCGCGAGATCCCACTGCAGCGTCGCCTTGGGCGAGAACGCGCGGTGGCTGACGCGCGGCTGCGCCACCGCGGCGCCGCCGGTCAGGTTGAAGCCGTCGCGGGCCTGCCACCACTCCTGGCGGCCGCCGAGCGTGAGCAGCCAGTCCGGCGCGAACGCCCAGGCATCCTGCAGCCACAGCGCGCGGATGGTGGTCTTGCCGCGCCCGGCCGAAGACAGCGCGCCCACGCTGTCGCGATCACGCCATGCCAGGAGGTTGTAGGTGGGGTTGTCCAGCGAGTAGCGGTCGTCGTGCGCGCCGAGCGAGATCTCCTGCCCGCCGCCGTATCCGAGCGGGCGCCAGGTGCCGGACAGGTCGACCGTGCGCCAGCCGGTACCGGCGTAGCTCGCCAGTCGGCCGTTGTCGCTGAGCGTCGTGCCGCCCGCCACGCTGGCCGGCGACCACTGGCGATCGGCGAGAAAGGCGTAGCGGGTTACCACCGCTTCGCCGTCGAAGTCGCCGTGGGTGTCGGTCTTGAGCGAGGCGGCCTGCATCAGGTGGCGTGCCTGTACGCCGTACGTGTTGCTGGCGAAGCCGCCGATGCCGGCATAGGTCGGCTGGCCGCTGCCGTCGCGCAGATAGCTCTCGGCGCGGGAGTGGCCGTCGTTGGTCCAGTAGCCGGCCAGGTAGCTCGCCTTGAGCCACGGCGTGAGTGCGTATTCCAGCTTGCCGTTGAGATTGAGCATGCGCGTATGCAGCAGGCCACCGGCACCCAGCACGTTGGCGGCTTGGCCGGTCTTGTTGCGCGCCGGGTAGGCGCCGTCGGTGCCGTCCGGCACGCCGGCGCTGGTGATGAAGGAGAGCGGCTCGCTGAAGCTGTTGGTTGCCGTGGCACCGACGAACCAGCCGAGCCGCCCCTGGCGGCCGCCGGCGGTCAGGCTGGTCTGGCTCGTGCTGTAGCTGTCGTGCGTGCCGTACAGGTCGAACGACTGCACCGCGAAGGTCTGCTTCACGGTGAACTCGGTGTGCTCCGGCATCCGCGTGACGATGCGCATGACCCCGCCCATCGCATTGCCGGCGTAGGCGGCCGAATACGGGCCGTAGAGCATTTCCACGTGATCGATCGCTTCGGGCGAGGCCATGCCCCAGCGGGGCGCGCCGATGGTGTTGTTGTTGGCGATCAGCGCCGACACCGGGATGTCGTCGATGTACACCAGCGTGCGCGCGCTCGAGTTCACCCCCCAGCTGCGGGTGGCCAGCACCGGCTGGGTATCGCCGAAATTGCGCTTGCGGATGAACACGCCGGGCAGGTACTTGGCGGCATCCTCCACGTCCACGGCGTTCACCGTCTCGCGCACCTGGTCGGCGGTGGCGATGGCGGCGGTGGCGGGAAAGCGGGGACGCACGGTCGGTTCCGCCGGTGCGTCGGCGGAGACCTTCAGGCCCTGCAGCGTGGTGACCTGGCCGGCAGGAGCATCCGGCGTGGCGGGGCGGGTGTCGGTGGGCGCGGCGGCGGCCGCACTGGCGGACAGGGTCAGGCACAGCGCCCCGAGGGCCCTGCGATGCGTATGGCTTGGCATGGTGGTGTCGATCCGGATCAGGGCCGCGTGCGCCGGGACGGCGACTACGCGGCAGGACGCCATGCACGCAATCACGCCGTGCCGGAGGGCGGCGACGGCGTGGATGCAGCACGGCACACGGCGCCCGGCGCGGGTCGCGCCGGGGCGGTTTCAGGCTCGGTCGAGGATCACGGGTGGGCCGCGTGGCGCGGCGGCGAGCAGGATGGCGCTACCGCGCTCGGGCGGCAGCGCAGCCACCGGCAGAAGGCCAAGGCGCAGCAGCGCCGGGACCACGGCCGGCGTGCCGTCGGGGAGGATCGAGTGGCCGGCCAGCAGGCCGCAGTAGCCGCACTTTTCCAGCAGGTGGCCGCTGGGCGGGGTCTGCGTGCCGTCGGGATGGTGGACGCCGCAGGCCCCGATGCTGATCAGCGAATCCAGCGGGTTGGCCAGCGTCTGCGACACCACGGGCGCCACGATCGTCAGCCAGAGGGCGACGATGGCAAGCCAGGCGACGGGGCCTCGATGGCGGTGCACGGTGGACAAGGCTGGACGGTTCGTTGATTCCCTAGTGGGAGATCATCGCATGCGGCGGCCGGTTCGTGCCCTGTGACAAGGCGTCACTGGGCTGCAGGACCTCGCCGCCGACTGGGTGAGGCCGTCAGTGCGCAGCAGCAGCCTGCGCCACCAGCGCGTTGATCTCCCCGAGAATCCCGTCGAGCGCGCTTTCGTCGTAGCCCACGTGCAGATGGGCAATGGTGCCGTCCGGCCGGAACATCACCATCACCGGGATGCTCTCGTTGCTGCCGTAGGGCTTGCCCGTGCTGCCGTCCTCATCCCAGGTCATCACCAGACTGGGCAGGATGCGATGTATGTTCCGCGTGGTCCGCACGAAAGTCTCGCGGCTTTCCTGGTCGTTCACCGCTACGATCTGCAGCGGCAGGTGCCGCTGCGTTGCCACCTGCTGGATGTTCGCGAGGGTCGGCAGTTCCTTCATGCAGTAGCCGCACCAGGTGGCCCAGAAGCTGGCCACCACCACCTTGCCGCGCATCGAGGACAGCGTGAGGTGGGTGCCGTCGCGGGTGACGCCCAGCGCGTCGGGCGGCGTATCGCCCGGTTGCAGCGTCGATGCCGCCAGGGCGCCGGTGCAGGTGAGCAGACAGGCAAACAGCACGGCCATCCGACGCATGAGCAATTCCCCCTTGGATTCGGGGCAGCGTAGCAAGCCCTACGATCCGCAGACAGGACACCCGGTGGTGGATATCCGCACAAAAAAACGCCCGGCGATGCCGGGCGTTCTTGGGAGCTTGCGGCGCGTACTTACGCGATTTCGGGCAGCGTCGCCACGCCCGCTTCGATGCCGGCCTGGTGCACCAGGCAGCGCGGCAGGATGCGGGTGAAGTAGAAGCTGGCGGTGTCGCGCTTGGCCTGTTTGAACGCGGCCGGCTGGCTGCTCTTGTCCGCGGCGGCCACGCTCTTTGCCCACAGGTAGGCGAGGGTGACGTAGCCGGAGTAGTACAGGTAATCGTTAGCGGCGGCGCCCAGCTCCTCCGGGTTGCCCTGCACGCGCTGGGCCAGCTTCATGGTCATGTCGCCCCACTGCTTGGCGTAAACAGCGAGCGGGCCGATCAGCGCGCGCAACGACTCGTCGGCGCTGTGCTGCTGGCAGAAGCCGCTGATTTCTTCCAGCAGATGCTTGAAGCCCACGCCTTGCAGCTGGAGGATCTTGCGCCCCAGAAGGTCGGCGGCCTGGATGCCGGTGGTGCCTTCGTACAGCGTGGTGATGCGCGCGTCGCGGGCGAACTGCTCCATGCCGTTCTCGCCGATGTAGCCGTGGCCACCGTAGATCTGCAGCGCCTCCTTGGTGCACTCGATCGCTAGCTCGGTGACCAGGCCCTTGGAGATCGGGATCAGGAACGCCACCAGCTCACTGGCCTTCTGGCGGGTGGCCTCATCCTTGGCACGTGCCTCGATGTCCACCTGCAGCGCGTTGTAGAGCACCAGCAGGCGCGAGCCTTCGACGAAGGCGCGCTGGGTCAGCAGCATGCGGCGCACGTCCGGCTGCACCAGCAGGTTGTCGGCCGGCTTGTCGGGGAACTTCGCGCCCGACAGTGCACGCGACTGCAGGCGCTCGCGGGCGTAGTTGAGGCTGTTCTGCAGCGCACGCTCGGCCAGCGCCAGGCCCTGCACGCCCACCGCCAGGCGCGCGGCATTCATCATGGTGAACATCGCCATCAGGCCCTTGTGCGGCTTGCCGATGAGGTAGCCCTCGGCGCCGTCGAAGTTCATCACGCAGGTGGCCGAGCCCTTGATGCCCATCTTGTGCTCGATGGCGCCGGCGAACGCGCTGTTGCGCTCGCCCAGCGAGCCGTCGGCGTTCACCTTGAACTTCGGCACGATGAACATCGAGATGCCGCGGCTGCCGGCCGGCGCGTCGGGCAGGCGGGCGAGGACGAGGTGCACGATGTTCTCGGTGAGGTCGTGCTCGCCGGCGCTGATGAAGATCTTGGTGCCGGTGATCTTGTACAGGTCGGCGTCGTTGATGCCCTTGCCGGCGGGCTCGGCGCGGGTCTTGAGCAGGCCGAGGTCGGAGCCGGCCTGCGGCTCGGTGAGGCACATCGTGCCCGTCCAGCGGCCTTCCACGATCGGCTGCATGTAGAGCTGGCGCTGCCACTCCTCGCCGTGCAGTTCCATCGCGTGGCAGGCGCCTTCGGACAGCAGCGGGTACAGGCTCCAGGACAGGTTGCCCGACTGGAACAGCTCGGTGGTTGCCGTGCCCATCACCGCCGGCAGCGCCTGGCCACCGTAGGCCTCGGGCATGGTCAGGCCGGCCCAGCCGCCTTCGGCGAACGCCTTGAACGCTTCCTTGAAACCCTTCGGCGTGGTGACCGTGCGGGTGGCCTTGTCGTAGTGGCAGCCCTCGACGTCGCCCGGCCAGTTGGTGGGCGCCAGCACCTGCTCGGACAGCTTGCCGGCTTCTTCGAGCACGGCGTCGAGCAGGTCGCGGGTGTGGCCCTCGCCACCTTCCAGGCCGGTGAGCACGGCTTCGGCGCCGAGTACGTCGAAAAGGGCGAAGCGCTGGTCGTCGAGTGGGGCCTTGTAAAGCGTCATGGCGATGTCCTTCGGTGGAATGCGTGGAACCGGATTACGGTCAGCGGAATGTGTTGGGAATGCCCGGGGCCGGCGAGAGCCAGTCGTTGCCGCTGAAGTCGAAGCTGCGCGGCTGCTTCTCCTGCTCGGGCTTGGCGGTGGCGCGGCCGCTGACCCGATAGGCCAGCGAACCGCCGCTGCCCTTGGCGGCGGTGGCGGCAAGCGCCTTGCTCATCTCGGGCGTGGGCAGCACGTCGAGTTCGACGATGTCGCCGGAGAGCGCGGGGATGTCGCGCTTGAACGTGCCGTGCAGCCGCACCGGCACCCCCTCGGCCACCTGCAGCGTGCCTTCAATGGCGGTGAAGTCCATCTCGCCGTAGCTGTTGTTCTGGATGCGCACGGTGAGGTGCCAGGCGCCGCTGGGCTGCACCTGCAGTTGCTGGATGCTCACTGCCGGCGGGAACACGCTTTTGCGCGGCGGCCCGCAGGCGATCAGGCCCAGGGCGAGCACGACGGGGACGATCCAGCGCAGCAGACGCATCACGGCTTCTCCAAACGATCGTTTGAATGCTCGATTCTAACCACCTTTGCGTGGCGGCCGAAACCGTCGCGGGCGTGTGCGGGATGTCGCAGCTGGGGTGGCGCCGGCGTCGAGGGGTTCAATGACGATTGCGGTTGAAGGGGCCGAGAGGCATCGCCGCCGAAGCCGCACCCGCAAGAGATCGGGCGTTTGCTGTTTTTGTGGGGCGGCGTCAGCCCGACCGCTTCGGACGGATGGGCGAAGCGGTCACGGCCTTTGACCCGGGAGCCGCGGTTTCAACGATCACGACGAACGGGCATCATCAGCGTTTACCCATCACCGGATCGTCCGCATGCCTGCACGTTTCATCGCCCGCCGCTCGCCCATCCACGGCAATGGCGTGTTCGCCACCGAGGTCATCCGCAAGGGCGAGGAAATCGTCCAGTACAAGGGCACGCTGATGACCCACGCCGAGGCGGACGAGATGTACGGCGACGGCGGCGAGACCGGGCACACGTTCCTGTTCACGCTCAACGACGACTACATCATCGACGCCAACCGCAAGGGCAATACAGCGCGCTGGATCAACCACAGCTGCAACCCCAACTGCCGCGCGGTGATCGAGGAAAGCGCCAGCGGCGATCCGCGCAAGGACAAGGTGCTGATCGAGGCGATCCGCACGATCAAGCCCGGCGAAGAGCTCACCTACAACTACGGCATCGTGCTCGACGTGCCGTACACCGCGCGGCTGAAGAAGCTGTGGCAGTGCCTGTGTGGCTCGCCCAATTGCACCGGGACGTTGCTGCAGCCCAAGCGCTGAGTGCTACGGCTCGCCGGTGCGTCCCGCATTTGTAGCTGTCGGCTCTGTGTCGTCTTGATACGCGATCTTCCGGCGCACTCGAACCTCGAGTGCCGTCATTCCCGCGAACGCGGGAATCCATTTTGATCTTGGAGCAGAAACCCAATGGATTCCCGCGTTCGCGGGAATGACGACGAGGCGGGATGAGCGCCCGCGAAAAGTGGCGGGCGTTGAGCGCTACAAGCTAGGGCCTTCGTCAGGAGCGCCCCAATGTCTTTCCAGACTCAGACCCGAAACCCCAGCGTCGCCTGCACCGCCATGGTCCAGCCGGCATACAGCGCCTCGCGACGCTCCTTCGGCATCGACGGCGTGAAGCGGCGATCGACGGCCCACTGCTGCGCGATCTCCTCGCGACTGCTCCAGAACCCGACAGCCAGGCCGGCAAGGTAGGCCGCGCCCAGCGCGGTGGTCTCGGCCACGTCCGGGCGCAGCAGCGGCACGCCGAGGATGTCGGCCTGGAACTGGGCGAGAAAGTCGTTGGCGATGGCGCCGCCGTCGGCGCGCAGCTCCTTCAGTTCGATGCCGGCATCGGCCTGCATGGCGGCGAGCACGTCACGCGTCTGGTAGGCCATCGACTCCAGCGCGGCGCGCACAAAGTGCTCCTTGCGGGTGCCGCGGGAGAGGCCGAACATCGCGCCGCGCACGTCGCTGCGCCAGTACGGCGCGCCCAGCCCGACGAAGGCCGGCACCAGGTACACGCCATCGTTATCGCCGGCGCGCTCGGCATAGGCCTGCGAGTCGCTGGATTTGCCCAGCATGCGCAGTCCGTCGCGCAGCCACTGCACCACCGAGCCGGCGACGAAGATCGAGCCTTCCAGCGCGTATTCCACGCTGCCGTCGAGGCTCCAGGCGACCGTGGTCAGCAGCCCGTTGTCCGAGGCCACGGCCTTGCTGCCGGTGTTCATCAGCATGAAGCAACCGGTGCCGTAGGTGTTCTTGGCCATGCCCGGCTCGAAGCAGGCCTGGCCGAACAGTGCCGCCTGCTGGTCGCCGGCCACGCCGGCGATCGGTACCTCGTGCCCGAAGAAGCTGGCCGGCGTGGTGTGGCCGTAAACCTCGCTGGAGGAACGCACCGCCGGCAGCATCGCCCCGGGCACGTCGAGCATCGCCAGCAGCTCGTCGTCCCAGTCCAGCGTGTGGATGTTGAACATCAGCGTGCGCGAGGCGTTGCTCACGTCGGTAACGTGCACCTGGCCGCCGGTGAGGTTCCAGATCAGCCAGCTGTCGATGGTGCCGAACGCCAGCTCGCCGCGGCGGGCGCGCTCGCGTGCGCCTTCCATGTGGTCGAGGATCCACTTCACCTTGGTGCCGGAGAAGTAGGCATCGATCAGCAGGCCGGTCTTCGCGCGCACCATCGGCTCGTGGCCGGCGGCCTTGAGCTGGTCGCAGATGTCTCGGGTCTGCCGTGACTGCCACACGATGGCGTGATGGATTGGCTGGCCGGTGGACCGGTCCCACACCACGCCAGTCTCGCGCTGGTTGGTGATGCCGATGCCGGCGATCGCCGCGGCCGGCACCTGCGCGTTGTTCATCACCTCGGTAATGGTGGTGAGCACGCTGGTCATGATCTCGCGGGGGTTGTGCTCCACCCAGCCCGGCTGCGGAAACAACTGGCCGAACTCGCGCTGCGCCATGCCCGCAACGCGACCGGCGCGGTCGAACAGGATGGCGCGGGAACTGGTGGTGCCCTGGTCGATGGCGAGCATGTACTGCGCAGAGGTCACGGCGGCTCCCGGGTCGGCCGATCGAGTGATGCGCAGTGTGAAACACGCCCGGCTCGCGTGCACGGCACGGCGCCGCAAGCGACCGCCGCCGATCACGGCGAGGTCACGTGGCGGCGACGCCCACACCATGCCCACCTGGCCATGCTGCGTTCTCCCTTACATCCCCACCCCTGGAGCCCCCATGAGCCAAGCGAACATCAAAGGCCGCCGCGTCGCCGTTCTCGCCACCGACGGCTTCGAACACTCCGAGCTGACCGAACCCAAGCGCCTGCTGGAAGAGGCCGGCGCGGATGTCACCGTCATCGCGCCGGGCGACAGTGCGCAGATCAAGGGCTGGAAAGGTGGCGACTGGGCCGGCTCGGTGCCGGTTGACCTGGCGCTGGGCAAGGCCACGGTGGACGATTTCGACGCCCTGGTGCTTCCCGGCGGCGTGATCAATCCGGACAAGCTGCGGCTGAAGCCCGAAGCGATCGACTTCATCCGCGCGTTCGGCGACAGCGGCAAGCCGGTGGCCGCGATCTGCCACGGCCCGTGGACCCTGATCGATGCCGGCCTGGTGATGGGCCGCAAGGTCACCTCGTGGCCGTCGCTGCGCCACGATCTGGAGAACGCCGGCGCGCAGTGGCACGACCGCGAAGTGGTGGCCGACGGCCAGCTGATCACCAGCCGCAAGCCGGACGACATTCCGGCGTTCGCCAACGCGCTGATCGAGAAGCTCGCCGCCTGAGTGGCGCTGGCGGCGAGCGCGTCGCGCGACCCGGAGTTCACAGCGGGTGATTCCCTGTAGGAGCGGCTTCAGCCGCGATGCTCTTGTGGCGTTGAGCGAAAGGCATCGCGACTGAAGTCGCTCCTACATAAAGCGTCGCGCGCGATCAGGCCTTCTGCTTGAGCGCCTTGAGCACGTCCTCGGGGCGGATCGGGATGTGCCGCAGCCGCACGCCGCAGGCGGCGAAGATCGCGTTGCCGATCGCCGGGCCGACCACCGTGGTCGCCGGTTCGCCCAGCCCCACCGCCGCCTCGGTGCTGGGCATGAACTCCGCCGCCAGCGCCGGCACGTCCATGGTGCGCAGCGGGGTGTAGCGGTCGAGATTGGTGTCGCGGATCTGTCCGCTGTCGAACGCGTTGCCTTCGTGCAGCGCCATGCTCAGCCCCCACAGCGCCGCACCCTGCACCTGCGCCAGCGCGCCATCGGGATGCACGATGGTGCCCGCGTCCACGGCCAGGAACAGCTTCTCCACCGTCACCTTGCCGCTGGCGCGATCCACCTTTACCCGCGCCACGCAAGCGACCCAGGTGGGCATGTCGCGTTCCTGGCCGAAGCTGGTAGCGATGCCCAGGCCCGTGTCGGGCGGCAGGCTCTCGCCCCAGCCGGCCATCGCGGCCGCGCGTTGCACCACTCCCGCCTGGCGCTTGGCGCCGCCCACCGCGTTGGGTGCGCTGCCGGCGTTCTTGCCGGTGGCGTCGAGCAGCTTGAGACGGAACTGCACCGGATCGGCGCCGACCTTGTGCGCGGCCTCGTCCATGAAGCTCTCCAGCGCCCAGTTGGTCCAGCCCGGTCCCACCGAGCGCAGCCAGCCGGGGCGGAACGCGCGGTTGGCCAGGTCGTTCGACAGCGCGCGCACGCGGTGTTTGCCCACGGTGTACCAATGGTCGGCGCCGGAGATGGAGAACGGGTCGTACGGCTCGCCGTTCTTGCCCTTGGGCATGAACGCCGGAACCATCACCTTGGTCGGCCAGCCGGCGGCGGCGTCGTGCTGCATGGCGACCACGTTGCCGCCCTTGTCGAAGGCCATGCGCAGGCGCTGCACCGAGGGTGAGCGGAAGGAGTCGAAACGCAGGTCGTCGGCGCGGGTCAGGGTGAGCTTCACCGGTTTCCCCACCGCCTTGGCGGCCAGCGCAGCCGGCACCGCATAATCGCCGTTGAGCCGGCGACCGAAGCCACCGCCAAGCAGGTAGGTGCGCATCACCACCTGCTTCTCGTCCACACCCAGCGCCTTGGCCAGCGTGGGCAGGATCAGCGACTGCCACTGGTTGCCGGTGTGGATCTCCCAGGTGCCGTCCTTCTCCAGCGCCAGCGCATTCACCGGCTCCAGCTGGAAGTGACTCACGGCGGCGGTGGTGTAGCGCTGCTCCAGCGCCGAGGCGGCGTTGGCGAAGGCGGCGTCCACGCCTTCATCGTCCACCACGGTGGAGCCGGCCTTGGGGTCGGCGATGAGGCGGTTGGATTCGTCCTCCAGCTCCTTGTCCGAGACGCTGGCGGTGTCGTCGTTCTGCCAGGTCACCTTGACCTTGGCCGACGCCTGCATCGCCGCCCAGGTGGAATCGGCCAGCACCACGACCCAGCCGGGCACGGTGTCGGAGGGATCGTTGAGCGTGATCGAGCGCAGGTAGCCCTTCACCGACTTCGCCGCGCTGTCGTCCACCGACACGACCTTGGAGCCGTTGCGGGTGGGCGGGATCTTCGGGGCACCGTAGAGCATGCCTTCGACTTCGGCGTCGATGCCGTACACGGCGCGGCCGTTGGTCTTGCCGGGCACGTCGAGCGCAGCGGTGTCCACGCCGACCAGGCGCCGCTCGGCCGGCGGCTTGATCGGCATGGCCTTCAGGTCATCGGCCGAGAACGTGCGCGAGAGCTTGCCGGCCTGCACGATCTTCGCGTAGCTCACCGAGCGGCTGCCGGCATGCACGGCGCTGTCGCGGGCGGTGCAGGCGGCGGGCTTGACGCCGAGCAGGCGGGCGCCTTCCTCGATCAGCGCGGTACGCGCGGCGGCGCCGGCCTGGCTGAGCTGCGGAAAGCTCTGCCACACCGACCAGCTGCCGCCGGTGACCATCGTGCCCCACTTCGGATCGGTGTCGACGTGCTCGATGCGCACCTGCGACCAGTCCGCCTCCAGCTCGTCGGCGAGGATGCGCGCCAGCGCCGTGCCCACGTGCTGGCCCATCTCGGCACGAATGATGTTGACGGTGATGGTGCCGTCCGGCGCGATGTGCACCCACAGATTGGGGTCATAGCCGCCGCTGGCCAGCGCCGCGTCGGGCGACTGCCCGGGCAGCAGCACCGCGGCGTGCGCGAACGCCATCATGAAGCCGCCGGTGGCGGCGGCGCCGATCAGGAAGCTGCGGCGCGACGGCGAGGCCGGGGCGTCGGCCGCCGGATCGTGGCGAAGGAACTTATTCATGGCTCGCCCCCTGGATCTCGGCGGCGGCCTGCTTGATCGCCTCGCGGATGCGCGGGTACGCCATGCAGCGGCACAGGTTGCCGCCCATCACCTGGTTGATGTCTTCGTCCGTGGGCGAGGGGAAGTCACGCAGCAGCGTGGCCGCCTGCATGATCTGCCCGCTCTGGCAGTAGCCGCACTGCGGCGCCTGGGTGGCGATCCACGCCTTCTGCAGCGGATGGTCGCCGTTGGGCGAGAGCCCCTCGATAGTGGTCACGGTCTGCCCGTAGGCGGCGCGCACCGGCGTCACGCACGAGCGGATCGCGCGACCGTTCAAGTGGACCGTGCAGGCGCCGCACATGCCGATGCCGCAGCCGAACTTGGTGCCCTTGAGCTTGAGCGTGTCGCGGATCGCCCACAGCAGGGGCATGTCGTCGTCGACGTCCACCGTGACCGCTTGCCCGTTGAGTTGGAACTGGCTCATGGATCGAAGCTCCGCTGAAATGGCGTGATTGGATCAATGCTGGCCGCGCGCGCCGCCGTTCGGCGTGCGCAGCGCGGCGACCTTGCTCGGCAGGTCGGTCCACGGCGGCTGGTCGGTCTGCGTGCGGCGCAGCCAGGCGGCGAGCCGGGCGATCTCCTGATCGTTCAGGGCGTGCGCGTAGGCGGGCATGGCCAGGCCGGGCAGGCCTTCGTCAGTGCCCACGCCGTGCAGGATCACCTGGATCAGCGTCGACGGATCGGGGCTGGTGAGCGCGCTGTTGAGGCCGAGCTCCGGCCGCACCGCCGCCGGCATCGGCCCGCGGTTGTAGTGGCATGAAGCGCAGGCGGCCGCGTACAGGTGCGCGCCGGGATCGGTATCGGCGTGCACGGGCGCGGCGGCCCGCGTCATCGCCTGGGCCAGCGCTGCCTGGTTGCCGCCGCCCTTGGCGTCGCCGCCCATCCGGTCGGCGATGTACACGGCGATGGAGTGGATGTCGCTGTCCGGCAACCGGGCTAGGCCCTCATGGACTACCTGTGACATCGAGCCGGCCGCCACGCCGTGCAGCGCGGTGCCGCCCTGGCGCAGGTAGGTCTCGATTTCTGCCGTGGTCCAGGCCAGCGGTGCGGGATTGGCGGGCGTGAGCGCCGGCGCGTACCAGTGATCGACCACCGCGCCGGCATAGCGCGCATCGCCCATCTTCTCCGCGCCCAGTTTGTTGCGCGGGCTGTGGCAGGCCGAGCAGTGCGACAGGCCTTCGGCGAGATACGCGCCGCGATCCCACTCGGCGCCCTTGCTGCCGTCCGGCGCGAACGCGCGGTCGCGGAAGAACAGCAGCTTCCAGCCGGCCTGCAGCGCGCGGACGTTGAGCGGGAACGGGATGTCCGGCGCCGGCGTGGCCGCCTTCACCGGAGCGCGCGTCATCAGGAAGGCGTACAGCGCGTGCAGGTCCTCGTCGGTGACGAGGTTGAAGTGCTGGTAGGGGAAGGCCGGAAACAGATGCGAGCCATCACGCGCTACGCCCTTGCGCATCGCACGCACGAAAGCCGCTTCGGACCAGCTGCCGATACCGGTGTCCGAATCGGGCGTGATGTTGCTGGAGTAGAGCGTGCCAAACGGCGTGGCCATGGCATAGCCGCCGGCGTAGGGCCGCCCACTCTTGGCGGTGTGGCAGGTGGCGCAGTAGCCGGCGCCGGCGAGCACCTCGCCGCGGGCGACCAGGTCGGGTGCGAAGCTGCTCGCCTGCGGCGGGGCGATCGGTTCGATCGCGCTGCGCCAGGCCAGTGCGAACAGGCCAACGACGGCGAGCACGATGAGTGCGAGGAGGCCGAGCAAGAGACGTCTGATCATGGCGATGCCTGCCGTTCCTTGAGTAAAGGCGTTGGACGAGCGAGTCGTTCCACCTGCAGCGCTGCTTGCGCGGGCCTCCCGGCATGCATCCCCGCGGCGACGGCGTCGTCGCGCATGCCTGGGCTTCGGCGCACTCTACGCCGAAGCCCCGGCGATTTCATGACGGATCGTGCGCGCTTTCAGTCCTCCTCCGCGTGCGGCCGCCATGACTCGCTCAGTTGCTTCTGCACCGGCGGCGGTACCGGTTCGTAGTGGCTCAGCTCCATGCTGTAGCGGCCGCGGCCACCGGTGACCGCGCGCAGCTCGGTGGCGTAATCGGCCAGCTCGGCCAGCGGCGCCTGCGCGCGGATCAGCAGCTCGCCGCCGCGCTGCAGATCGGTGCCGAGAATGCGCGCGCGCTTGCCGGCGAGGCCGCCGGTGATGTCGCCCACGTGCTGCTCGGGAATCGCCACCTCCACGTCCACGATCGGTTCGAGCACGATCGGCCGCGCCTTGCCCACCGCATCGAGGAAGGCCTTGCGCCCCGCGCTGATGAAGGCCACTTCCTTGGAGTCGACCGCGTGATGCTTGCCATCCAGCACGGTCACGCGCACGTCTTGCAGCGGGAAGCCGGCCAGCGCACCGTGGTCCATCGCCTGGCGCACGCCTTTCTCGATCGCCGGCAGGAACTGGCCGGGAATCGCGCCGCCCTTCACCGCGTCGACGAACTCGAAGCCGCCGCCGCGCGCCAGCGGTTCCACCTTCAGCAGCACCTCGCCGAACTGGCCGGCGCCGCCGGTCTGCTTCTTGTGGCGATGGTGGCCCTCGGCCGCTGCGGCGATCGTCTCGCGGTAGGCGATGCGCGGCGGATGGGTGAGCACCTCCACGCCGTAGCGCTCGCGCATGCGTTCGAGCGCGATCGCCAGGTGCAGTTCGGACAGGCCGCGCAGCACCGTCTCGTTGAGCTCGCGCCGGTGCTCCACGCGCAGGCAAGGGTCTTCCTCGGCCAGCCGCGCCAGCGCCTGCGCCAGCTTCTGCTCCTGGCCTTTGTGCTTGGGCTCCAGCGCCAGCCCGGCCATCGGCTGCGGAAACGCCATCGGCGCAAGCTGGATGCGGTCTTCGTCGTGCGAGTCGTGCAGCACGGCGTCGAAGTGGATGTCCTCCACCTTCGCCACGGCGGCGATATCGCCCGGCACCGCCTGCTCGATCTCCACGTGACGAGTGCCTTCGATGCGCAGCAGGTGACCGACCTTGAACGGCTTGCGGCCGTCGTCGACGAACAGCTGGCTGTCGCGACGCACCGTGCCCTGCCACACGCGGAAGATGCCGAGCTTGCCCACGAACGGGTCGTTGACGATCTTGAACACGTCGGCGATCACATGGCGCGATGGATCGGCGCGCACCTCCACCGGCTGGTGCTGCGCATCAAGGAACGGTGGCGGGTTCGCCTCGCCCGGATGCGGCAGCAGCCGCTCGGCCAGCTCCAGCAGTTCGCCCACGCCCGCGCCGGTGCGCGCGCTGACGAAGCAGATCGGCACCAGATGCCCTTCGCGCAGGCACTGCTCGAACGCATCGTGCAGCTGCTGCGGCGTGATCGCCTCTTCGCCGGTGTCCAGGTACGCGCCCATCACGGTCTCGTTGATTTCCACCACCTGGTCGAGGATGTGCTGGTGCGCCTGCGCCAGCGAGGAGAAGTCGGTGGCGCCTTCGCGATGGAAGAACGCATCGAGCACACGCGCGCCGTCGTCGGCGGGCAGGTTCACCGGCAGGCACTGCGTGCCGAACGTTTCGCGCAGTTCGTCCACCAGCGAGGACAGTCGCGCGCCCTCGCTGTCGATGCGGTTGATCACCAGCACGCAGGCCAGTCCACGTTGGCGCGCGTGCTCTACCATGCGCCGGGTGCCGTGCTCGATGCCGTTGGCCGCGTTGACCACCACCGCCACCGTGTCCACCGCTGCCAGTGCGGCCAGCGCCGGTCCGCGGAAGTCGGCGTAGCCGGGCGTGTCGATCAACTGGATGCGGCAGTCGCCGCGCGTCACCGCGGCCAGGCAGCTGTCGATCGAGTGCCCACGCGCCTTCTCCTGCGCATCGGTGTCGGAGAACGTGTTGCCGCGTTCCACCGAGCCGGTGGCCTGGATCGCGCCGCCGGCGAACAGCAGCGCCTCGAACAAGGTGGTCTTGCCGCTGCCGGCGTGGCCGGCCAGGGCGATGTTGCGGATCTGCTCGGTGCTATGGCCGTGGGCGTTCATGACGACCTCCCCAGGCGCAGCGCGTGGATCATGCGAAAGCCGGCCCACCGCGTGGTGTGCGGCGGCCGGCGAGGATGGTTGGCGAGCGGGGTGCTCCTCGATACGGACATGACAGAACCCTCCCTGGCGCAAACGCGGGTCCCGTGCCGGCATGAACGGCGCCGCACGAGGCCGCGTGGCGCGGCAGACGTTGGCGGGCCGTCATGGCAGTCCGCGGCGCGTGTGCGTCGGGGCGGTCATGGCGGAGAGGCGGCGACAGCCGCCGGTGTAGCGTTCTCCCATCGCGGCACGCGGTCAAGCTGCACTGCGGCTGGAAACGGGAACCCCGCGCGGCACGCACGGTCTGTGCAGAGCGCGCGATTCACGCGGCGTTTGCGACGGCCTCGCATGCTGGTCAGTCGCTTCCTTCATCCACTCGCCGAGGTTGATCATCGAACGCACGCCGCCGCTCGATCCGCATCGCTGGACGCCCGCGCCCGGGCTGGTGCCGCTGGATCCCGCCACGCGCGAGCTGCTGCGCACCCTGCGTCATCGTCGGCCACCGCGCGATCGTCGGCCGCACGCGCTGGCGTGGGCGCTGGTGGTGCTCCTGCATGCGCTCTTTGCCGTGGTGCTGTGGCACGAGACCCGGCCCGGCCCGCCGCGGGAATTCGCAGCGGCCGCAGCCGGGCCCAGCGAGGGCGTGCTGCAGGTGCGTTTCATCCCGCGTCGCACGGCCGCGGCGCCGAGCGCGGCGCCGCCGCCCGCGCTGCCGAACCCGCCGCCGCGGCCGAAGCCGGTACGCGAGCCGCCGCGGCCCGACGCGATGCGCGTGGAGGTGCCCGGGCCGGCGCCCGTGGCATCCGCCAGCGCCGCGCCCACGCCGCAACTGTTCGATCGCAACGGGGTGGCGCAGTTGCCCAGCGCATCGGCCAGCACGGCCGTGGCGCCGGTGCCGGGTTACGTGCAGCGTAAGCCCAAGGGCGACATGCAGGTGATGGATCACACCTCGCCGCTGCCGTACAAGGCCACGCGCTTCGAGCAGTACTTCCCGCCACCGGGCGAGAACGCGGCGCAGGCCGGCTTGCGCAAGATCGCGGCGCCGCTGTTCAAGCAGCACGCGGTGAACCTGCCGCGCGGCGTGCATCTCAAGTGCAGCCTGCTCGGCGGGTGCTCCGACCCGCCGGCACCGCCGCCGCCCAACGATGGCGACGAGCGCCTGAGCATGGCGCCCGCCGCGCCGCTGGCGAAGAATCCGCATCCGCCCACGCCGCCGACATTGCAGGCGTGTATCGCCGCGTGGCGCAGCGAAGGCCCGCTGCCCTACGGCTGCCCGGTGGATACGCCGGCGCGCGCGGTCGACGAGGAGGTGCGCCAGTGCATTGCGCTGTTCCGCGCCGGCAAGCGCCTGCCGACGTGGTGTCCGGCAGACACGGCACGGCGCGCGCAGGCGAAGGACGCCGCGCCGGCAGACGCGGCGTCGGGCGGCAAGCCCTGAGGCGCCCGCGGCGGCGGCATCGCGGCGGCGCACCCCGTTACACTCGCCGCCATGCCGCTGCCGCCTTCGGACCGTCCGGTCCGCCGCCCCGTCGTGATGCTCGAGTCGCCCCGTGAGGCGGCCGAGCGCGCGCGCGTGTACCGGCGCCGCACGCGGCAGAAGCCCCGCGACCGCTGGCTGCGCACCATCGCGCTGAGCGGCAGCCTGTTGCTGCATCTGGCGGTGCTGGTGGGCGCGGTGCTCGGCCCGGCCTACGTGCCCGAGCCGCCGCCGGAGCGGCCGGGCGATGCGCTGCAGGTGCGCTTCATCGAAAAGAAAAAGGAAGAGCCACCACCGCCGCCGCCCGTGCGCGGTACGCCACCGAAGCAGCGCGGGCCGGTGCATCGGGGCAGCGCCGCTCGCGTGGCCGTGCGCACGCGGTCGGCCGCCGTCGCCACGCCGGCGCTGCCGGCCGTGCCCGCGGCCGAGCCGATCCCGGTGCCTACGCTGCAACCGCCGGTGATCGACATTGCTAAGCGCACCAGCGTGCCGACGCCGCAGAAGGCCGTGACGGCACCGCCGCCGCCGCTCACCCTGCCTGCTCCCGCGCCGACACCGGATCTCGCCCCGGTGCCGCTCGCCGGTGAGCCGCCATCCATCACGCTGGACACGCCGCCGGGCGCCAAGCCGGTGCCGCCCGCATTCCAGCCCGAGCCGCCACGCAAGCCCCAGCTGGAAGGCAACCGTCCGATCCCGCCGCCGGCCTCGCTGGCGATGCCCGAGCTGCCCGCGCAGTCGGCGCCCACGCTGGCGCCGCCGACCGTGGCGCTGGATGCGCGCGTGCCACTCACCGCGGCGCCGCCCAGCGTGGTGCTGGCCCGCCCGCAGGCCGCTGCCGCCGCGCCGCCGGTGCCGGAGCTGCAGGCCGTGCCGGTGCCGGCGCAGGCAGCGCCGCAGGTCAACCTGCAGCCGCAGATCAGTGCACCGACGCCGATCGTCGTCGCCACCGAACGGCCGCAGGTGCAGGCGCCCGCCGTCACCGTGGCGCCAGCCGAGCCGCAACTGGAAGCGGTGCCGGTGGCGCCGCTGGCGCCGAGCTTGATCGAACAGCCGCGTGCCCCGGCGCCCGCGGCACCGACGCTGGACACGCCCGCGCCGCGCGTGGCGATCACGGTGGCGCGGCCCGAGCTCACCCCGGAAGCCAGCGCGGCCACGCCCACGCCGGTAGCAGCCGCGCAGCCGTCGAAGGCGTCTGCCGCCGCCGAGCAGGCGAACGCGTCGAGCGAAACCGCCAGCGCACCGCAGGCCACCGAATCACGCGCGGCGGACCAGGCCAGCGCCGCGGGCGAACGCGATGTCAGCACCGCCCCGGACGCCACGCCGCAGGGCAGCGACACCGCCACGCCCGGCTCGCCCGCCGGCCAGGAGCAGGCGCCGGCGCTGGCGATCGGCCAGGACGGCTCCATCGCCTTACCCGCGCCGGGGCAGGGTGCCGGCAAGGCGAGCGAGGGCAGCGCGGCAGGCAACGCCGCCGCCGGTGCGGCCAGCGGCCAACCCGGTGACTACATCCAGCTCAAGCCGCACGGCGACGTGCAGATCATGGAACACCGCGCGCCCAACATCGGCTACAAGTCGACCCGTTTCGAGCAGGACTGGGCGCCCGAAGGCGAGAGCGCGATCGACACCGCGCTGCGCCACGCGGTGGAGAAGACCACGGTGAAGCACACCTTCCATTTGCCGCGCGGCGTGCGCATCGAATGCGCGGCGATGCCGCTGTTTCCGATCGCGGTGTTCGGCTGCCACAACCCCGATCCGCTGGCCAAGGCGGTGGAGCCGGAGATCTACCAGCGGCTCAACCTGCCGTCGGCCCCGCTGGCGCCGCCGCCCGCGCCGGCGGCCAGCGTGGCGAAGGCGCCTGCTGCGCCGATCCTGCTGGACAACACGGTGCAATGCGCCAACGCGCGCGTCGCCGGTGGGCCACTGCCGCCGGGCTGCACCAGTGCCGTCAGCGCGCCGCCGAAAGCGCCGCTGGGCCCGGCGCGGCCGTCCAGTTCATGGGTGCCGGCCAGCGATCAGTTCTAGTCGCGGCGATTGTACGGGGCATGGGTGACCCTTGTTGGTCAGTCGCCATGGCGTCGGTCGGTGTCGCCAAGAGCATCGCGACTGAAGCCGCTCCTGCGGGGGCTCGCCCTGCCTTGCGGGGTCGCGTAAGCGTGGTCAGCGTTCTTCCGCTGGCGGCTCGATCGCCTGCAGCAGCGCGTGCAGCTGTTCGCGCAGCGATTCGATGTCGTGCGCGGGCAGCGCGATCTGGCAGCGCACGCCTTCCGGGATGTTGCCGGCACGGCGCTTGAGCGCGCGACCTGCGGCCGTCAGCGCGATGCGCACGCAGCGCTCGTCGGTTCGGTCGCGGGTGCGCGTCAGCAGGCCGTTGGCCTCCATGCGCTTGAGCAGCGGCGTGAGCGTGCCCGAATCGAGCATCAGCGCCTGGCCGATCTCGCCCACGGTGCACGGCGCGTGTTCCCACAGCACCAGCAGCACCAGGTATTGCGGATAGGTGAGGCCGAGCGCATCGAGCGCCGGGCGCGCCAGTCGGGTGATCCGGTTGCTGGCCGCGTACAGCGCGAAGCACAGCTGGCGCTTGAGACACAGCGGCGAAGCATCGTCAGCGGGCAGGGCGGAGGCAGGAGGCGTGGCGCGGGAGCGGCTCATGGCGTGAGGGTGCAGCACGCGCGCGGCGCGGACAAGCCATCCGATGGCCTGGCCGCGCCGCGCGGCGGGTCAGCCCAGCGCCGGGTAGTCGGTGTAGCCCTTGGCATCGCCGCCATACAGCGTGTCCGCATTCAGCGCATTCAGCGGTGCGTTCTCGCGCAGCCGGTGCGGTAGGTCCGGGTTGCTGATGAACGGACGGCCAAACGCCACCATGTCGGCCTTGCCGCTGGCCACCGCGTCGATCGCCATGGCGCGGTCGTAGCCGTTGTTGACGATCCACGTGCCCTTGAACGGCCCGCGCATGGCGGCGTAGTTGAACGGTTGCGGTGCGCGATCGCCGCCGGTCTCGCCCTCGATCACGTGGATGAAGGCAAGATCCAGCGTGGCCAGGCGTTCCACGGCACGATTGAACAGCGACTGCGGGTCGCTGTCGGCCAGATCGCCGAACGCGGTCAGCGGCGACAGCCGCACGCCGGTGCGACCCGCGCCGATCTCCTTCGCCACCGCCTCGCACACTTCGACTAGCAGACGCGTGCGGTTCTCGATGCTGCCGCCGTAGGCGTCGGTGCGCTGGTTGGACTTGTCGCGCAGGAACTGGTCGATCAGGTAGCCGTTGGCGGCATGCACCTCGACGCCGTCGAAGCCGGCCTCGATGGCGTGACGCGCGGCGACGCGATAGCTGTCGATGAGCGCAGGGATCTCATCCAGTTCCAGCGCGCGCGGGGCAGAGACGTCGGTGAACCCGTCGGCGGTGAACACCTTGGCCTCGGCGCGGATCGCCGAGGGCGCCACCGGCGCTTTGCCGCCGGGCTGCAGCGAGGTGTGCGAGATGCGGCCCACATGCCACAGCTGCAGCACGATGCGCCCGCCGGCGGCGTGCACGGCATCGGTCACTTTCTTCCAGCTCTTCACCTGTTCGGGCGAATAAATGCCCGGCGTGGCGATGTAGCCCTGGCCCTCGGGCACCACCTGGGTGGCCTCGGCGATGATCAGGCCGGCACTGGCGCGCTGGCTGTAGTAGGTGGCCTGCAGGTCGCCCACGGTGTTGCCCTGGCCTGCGCGGTTGCGGGTGAGCGGGGCCATCACGATGCGGTTAGGCAGCTTCAGCTCGCCCACGGTGATCGGCTGGAACAGGACATCGACGTCGGCCGAGGCGGCGTGATCGGTCATGGAGGCTCCTTGGGTGGTTCGGGTGGATTGGGGCGTTCAGGCGATGCGCGCACGCGAATCGGAGCAGGCACGATCTGCGCGGGCAGGCTTCAAGGGTGGGGGCAGCTTTTCATATTTCAAGCAATTGAATTGTGTGCGACACAATGTGCTTGAGCTGTGACGACGTCGCGCTTCAGGGGTCGATACGCGTGCGGTGCCACCACTGCGAGAAGCTGGTGCAGGGGCGCTCGACCGGGGCGAACAGGCGCGGTACCGGGCGCAGTGCGATGTCGTCGCGAAGCTGGCGCAGCTGGCTGCGCGCGTGCGGATCGCCAATCGCCTGCACGCTGCGTGCATCGGCCAGCGCGGCGCGCAGCGAGGCGGCATCGGCGAACCAGCGGTGCGTCGCAAGCGATGACTGCAGATCCGCCACGAAGCTCCACCGCCGCGTCGACCACGGCCAGCGCGCGTGCCATTCGGCCACCGCGATGGCCACGATCACCGTCTGCGCCGGCAGGTCCGCCGGCGGCGCGCGCAATGCCCAGGGATGCACCAGCCAGACGTCGCGCCCGGCAAGCGCCCGTGCATACGGCGCCTGGAAACCGCCCGGCGGCGGGGCGGCGAGCAGCGGCGGCTCGTTCAGCACGGGAGTGGCCAGACTCGCGCCCGGCGCGGCCACGGCGTCGGCGTGCCGCGCCATGCGGTCCAGCGCCTCGTAGCTGCGGTCGACGACCGTGCCTGGGCTGTGCCATTCGCGCGGGGCGTACTTGGCCACGTTCTCGGCGTTGAACAGATACGGCTTGTGGCTGCCGGTGCCGGCCACCCATTGCCAGCTCAGGTGATTGCTGGCCAGGTCGCCATCGAGCAGATGGCCATAGAGCCAGTCGGCGCCCGCACGCCAGTGCACCTTGCGCAGGTGCACCACGTAGCTGGCCAGCCACATCCGCGCGTGGTTGTGCAGGTAGCCGGTGGCGTACAGCTCGGCCACGGCGCGGTCGATCACCGGCACCCCGGTGTGGCCGGCGCGGATGTCCTGCGGCAGCGTGCGCGCGTAGGCCGCGTCGGGCAGCGGGCCGGCGTGCAGCGAGGCAAAGATCGCTTCGCCGTGGCGCTCCCACACGTGGTGGAAGTACTCGCGCCAGCCGAACTCGTAGACCAGCTTGTGCTGCGGATTCAACGCAAAGCGCGCGGCGATGTCGTCGTGAACCTCGGGCAGGGTCAGCACGCAGTGGCTGAGGTAGGGCGACAGTCGCGTCACGGCACCGTCCAGCGCATTGCGGCTGCGCGCGTAATCGGCCGGGCGCACGGCGGCGAGGCGGGCAAGCGCGGCGTCGCGGGAGGCGGGAAAGAGCGACGAGTTCATGGGAAAAGATCGGCTTGCGCGAACGGTGCGGTGTCACGCCAGGCGTGTCGGCGCCGGGCACTCGGCAGCAGGCCGCTGCGGCGCGAGCGGGGCCGGGGCTGGATCGTTGGCGCCGTGCCGCGCGCCTGCGGCCGGCCTCGTATTGCGTGCAGGTGCCGCCTGGCCGTGGCGGCGAGCGGCACGGCGGAGGCCAGGCGCGGGTCGCGTTTTGAGCCGGAGGATCGCAGTCTGGGGCATGGCCCCAGTTACGGACGGCACTCGCATTCGGATGCGCGGTGCTACCTCGGCTGCCCCAGGCGCGAGCGGCGCCAGGCCGGCGCGCTCGGCCCCGCGGTGGCCATACCGGCTACAGCAGGCGCAGCAGTTCCTTCATCAGCGGCAGGCGCCGCACGCGCACCGCGGTGGCGCGGAACACGGCATTGGCCAGCGCCGGCGCGGCGGTGGGCATGGCCAGGAAACTGGCGCCGGTGGGCGGGCGGTCGTCGTCGGCCACCACGATCACGTCCACCGTGTTCGGCAGCTGCGCCATGGTGGCCAGCGGGTAGGCCTTCCAGTCGTGCTGCTGCACCTGGCCGTCTTTCACCGTGATGGCCAGGTTGAGCGCCTGCGACAACGCATCGAGCGTGGCGCCGGCGAGCTGGCCTTCCAGACCGGTGGGATTGATCACGCGGCCCACGTCAGCGACGCAGACCACTCGCTCGATGGTCAGCTGCTCGCCCTTCATCGAGGCCTCGATGGCGTGCGCCACGTAGGCGCCATCGAGATGCCAGCTGGCGATGCCCAGGCCGTTGACGGTGTGCAGCCAGTTGCTCCAGTTGATGCGTTCGGCGGCGAGCTTGAGCACATTGGCGAGGCGGCCGGTGTCCAACGTGCCGCCGTTGGGCAGCGGCAGCTGGCGCGCCTCACCGAGCAGGCGCAGGCGGGTGTCCAGCGGGTTCTCGCGCATCACGTGCGCGATCTCGTCGATGAAGCTTTCCACCGCAAACGCGTTGGCCACGTCGGGCATGCCGCGCATCGGGCCACGCGGCGTGGCGGCCTGCAGGGCGTACCAGTCGCTGCGGTAGTTCGGAATCAGCCCGGCTGGCAACTGCGCGGCGCTCGCTTCGGACATCCATAGGCGGTCGTCCGGCACGCCGCGGCCGACCAGTGCCGGCGCGCTGGCCATGCGCTGGTTCCAGGCCAGCACGTCGCGCTTGCGATCGACGATCGCCTGCAGCGTGTGCACGCTGCCGGAGCGGTAGAAGTCGTGGGTGAGGTCGTCCTCGCGCGTCCACAGCAGGCGCACGGGCTTGTCGAGCATCTTGGCCAGCATCACCGCTTCGGCGACGAAGTCGTGATCGAGCCGGCGGCCGTAACCGCCGCCCACGCGAGGCACCCGAATGTCGATCTGCGCGGCGGGCAGGCCGGTGAGGCGCTGCACCACGGTCCAGGCGTCCTGGGGCGCCTGGGTGGGCACGACCAGCTCGGCGCGATCCTTGTCCACCCGCGCCAGGCAGTTCATCGGCTCGGCCGTGGCATGGGCCAGCCACGGTTGCACGTAGGTGGCCTCGATGCGGCGCGCGGCCTTCTTGCCGGCGGCGATGACGTCGCCGTCGTCGCGCACGCGCTTGGTCGGGAGGGCGTCGTCATCGGCGACCAGCGCGAGCGCCTGCTGTTCGAGCGCAAATGTGGACTCGCCCGCCGCGGCGCCGGGCTTCCATTTCAGGTCGAGCGCGGCCCGGCCCTGCAGCGCGGCCCAGGTGGTCTCCGCCACCACCGCCACCGAAGCGGTGCGCGGGGTGGTGCCCACGGCCTGGCCGGGCTCCGGCGCCAGCTGCAGCACCTTCAGCACGCCCTTCACGGCAAGCGCTTTGGCGGTGTCGATGCGGTCCAGGCTGCCGTCGGGCCACGGGCAATGCGCCAGCACCGCGACCACGGCGTCGCCGGGCTGATGATCGATGGCGAAGCGCGCGGCGCCGGTGACCAGCGCCAGCGCGTCGGCGTCGCCGGTGCCGTGGCCGATCAGCGTGTAGCGGTCGGGCGTCTTCACTGCCACCGGCGCCTTGGGCGGGTCGATCCGCGCGGCGGCCT
Organism: Dyella thailandensis; assembly: GCF_050749815.1. GTDB lineage: Bacteria > Pseudomonadota > Gammaproteobacteria > Xanthomonadales > Rhodanobacteraceae > Dyella_A. Next base: position 159,278 of record NZ_CP192735.1, read on the forward strand.
CGGCGAGGCTGCCGTAGTCCAGGCGGCGGCCGTCGCGACTGATCACCCGGCCGGCCTCGCTGCGCAACTGGTCGGCGGGAACGCCGAGCTGGCGCGCCGCGGCCTGGGTCAGCAGCCAGCGGGCCAGCGCGCCGGCCTGGCGCAGATCGTTCCACGCCGCCGGCACCGAGCTGCCGGTGCCGCCGAGCTGGTGGCCGTAGATGAAGCGCGGCTTGCCGTTCGCGTCCTCGGTGGCCGGCCCCAGGCCGATCACCTTCACGCTGGACCAGTCCGCGTCGAGTTCGTCGGCGATGATGCGCGCCAGCGCGGTGGTCGCGCCGGTGCCGGTTTCCGGATCGCGCGCGCCGATCAGCACGCTGCCGTCCGCGTTGATGCGCACGTACGCGCCCAGCCCGTACAGCGTGTCGCCGAGCCAGCCCGCCGGCACCGGCGCATCGGCCGCGTCGACCAGCGGAATGCCCACCACCAGCGCACCGGTGGCGCCAGCCAGCACCTGCAGGAAGCGGCGGCGCGAGAGTTCGATGCGTGCGCTCATGCCTGCGCTCCCTTGGCCGCGCCCACGCGCTGGATCGCCTTGCGCACGCGGCTCTGGCAGCCACAGCGGCAGAGGTTGGGCAAGGTGTCGATATCCGCGTCGGTGGGATGCGGGTGGCGGCGCAGCAGGTCGACGCCGGCGATCAGCCAGCCGGCGGTGCAGTAGCCGCAGCCGATCGCGTCCTCGTCGATGAAGGCTTGCTGCAGCGGATGCAGGGTGCCGTCGGTGCCGGCCAGGCCCTCCACGGTGGTCACCTGGCGACCGGCCAGCTTGCTCATCGGCACGGTGATGGCGGAGGTCGCCTTGCCGTCGACGAGCACCAGGTCGGCGCCGCTGACGCCTTTCGCGTCGGCGTACTTGGTGCCGGTGAGCTGCAGCACCTCGCGCAGGTACCACAGCAGCGGCATCTCCGGGTCGCCGGTGTGGCGGTAGCCCTCGCCGTTGATCTTGAGCGCGATGCCGGCGCGGACTTTCTCCGGGACGATGGTGTTTTCCGGAACGTCCAGATGATCCTGGCCCTGCAACTGCGCCATCTAAAGCACTCCCGTCAGCGAACGCGGCATTTTCGCATCACGCGGTGGGTTTAGGGGCGCGCCGCACTGAACAGCCGCCGCCAGACGAAGTACACCGGCGCACCGGCCAGCATGATCAGCACGCCGATGCCGGCGTTGCGCGGGTTGCTCAGCATGGTCTCGACCACTACCCAGCCGATCACGCCGATGAAGATCAGCGGCAGCAGCGGATAGCCCGGCACCCGGAAACTGGCGGTGCCACCATCGTGGCGGCGATACCAGAACAGCGTGGCCACGCCGATCGCGCAGGCCAGCCAGTCGGCGAAGGTGGCGTAGTCCAGCAGCTGGCCGTAGCTGCCCGACAGCACCAGCACGATCGACCACCCCGCCAGCAGCACCAGCGCCAGGTTCGGCGTGCGGTGCACCGGGTGCAGCCGCGCCACCGAGCGGAAGAACAGCCCGTCCTCGCCCATCACCTGCAGCACGCGCGCGCCGGCCACCAGGGTGATGTTGCAAAAGCCCAGCGTGGAGATGGCGATGCCGAGCGCGATCACCTTCGCGCCGGCGGTGCCGAACACCCGCTGCATCACGTCCGCCGCCGGCGCCGTGCTGGCGGCCAGGCCGTCGTGTCCGAGCGCGGCGAGGTAGGCCACGTTGACCAGCGCGTAGGCCAGGATGACGCCGAGCATGCCCAGGAACAGCGCGCGCGGCAGGGTGCGCTGCGGTTGATCCACTTCGCCGGCGAGGTTGTTGAGGTAGGTGAAGCCCGAATAGGCGAACAGCACCGGCAGTGCCGCACCCATGAAGCCGACCCCGCGGCGCGCCTCGTCCACGCCCAGCACGGCCTGCGCGCCGTGGCCCACCCCGGCCAGATACAGCCCGCAGCCGACCAGTGCGGCCACCGCCGTCAGTTTGAGCAGGGCGAAGGTGTTCTGGATCGTGGCGCCAAGCCGGATGCCGAACAGGTTGATGCCCGCCACGAAGGCCAGCGCGGCGGTGGCCAGCGGTGTGGCTGCGCCCGGCGGCAGATCGAACAGCGCCGAGGCGTAGCTGGCGAAGATGGTGGCCACCGCCGCGGTGGAGCCGGAGTAGATCACCAGCAGCATGGTCCAGCCGAACAGGAACCCGGCCAGCGGCCCGAATGCCTCGCGCAGGTAGACGTAGATGCCGCCCGCGCTGGGCCGGCGCGCGCCCAGTTCCGCGTAGCAGAGCGCGCCGATCAAGGTGAGCACGCCCGCGCCCACCCACATCGCCAGCAGCGCCAGCCCCGACTCGGTGCGCTGCGCGGCGATGCCCGGGTTGAGAAAGATGCCGCCGCCGATGATCCCGCCGATCACGATCAGCGCTGCATCCAGGGGGCGCAGGGCGCGGACGTAGCGGGCGGTGCTGGCGGGATCGCTCATGCTCGGGCTCGTGGTTTCAAGGACGCGCGAGCATGGCGTGACGGGGCGTGGCGCGGCAAGCCCCGCGCCCGCCCAAAGAAAAGGCCGGCCGCGGTGCGCCCGCGGCCGGCCTTCGGGTCACGGGCGCGTGGCCCGCGATGGGGTGGATCAGAAGCGGAAACGGCTGCGCAGGAACAGGTCGAGGTTCTCCACGTCCAGCGTGCCGATGCCGGCACCCGGCGTGTAGCGCGGGGCACCGTGGTAGAACCAGTTGTCACCGGCGTTGACGCTGTTGAACGGCGAATAGCGGCCGTAGCCGAACACGTTCTGCAGGAAGTACACCTGCGGATTCCACAGCCCGATGCGGTGCCCCGCGCTCTGCCGCAGCAGCGCGGTGATGCCGTTGAGTTGCGGCGCCACGAAGCTGGTGCCACCGGAGCCCGAGGTCACCCCGCCATCGGTGCTGGACACCACCAGGTAACCGGTTTCCGGGTCCGCATTGAGCGAAATATCCGGCAGGTTGCGGCCGTGGAAGTGGTTGGGCAGCTTGAGCAGCGTGGTCGGGCCGGCGGCGGGGTCGTTGTAGTCCAGCGACTGGTGATTCTCGGTGGCCTGCACGCCGCGGGTAAGGAACTGGTAGGCCGGCCGGCGCCAGTAGCTGCTCACGCCGCCGCCACCGCCGACCGAGAACAGGTCGATCGCGCCCGCGCCGTAGTAGGTGTCGAAGTAGTTCTGCAGGTAGCTCCAGCCCCACACGCTCTCCTGCGTGATGGACGCCACCGGATTGCTGCCGAAGGCGAAGCTGAAGGGCGTGGTGGTGCCGCCGGCGGCGGTGATGTACGGATCGGAGGCGGGCGAGTCCACCGTCAGCGGCGCGCTGAATTCGCCCGGGCCGGTGCCGTAGCCGAGTCCGCGCACGGTGTCATACGCGCCCGAGTCGCCGCTGGCTGCGAACACCGACTGCCCCTGCGCGGCGGCTTCCATGAAGATCTGGTGGAACGCGCGCAGGCTGCCCACGTCGGTGGTGTCGTTCACCTTGGCGCCATCCACGTTGAGCGCGGCGAAGTTGTAGATCTCCGGCAGGCCCCAGCTGGTGGAGATGCTGTCCGCGCGGTTGTCCGACACCGCCTGTGCGAACGCGTTGAGAAAGCTCGCAGTGGTGTTGGGCGCGTCGTACACCAGCACGTCGGCAAACGGCGCCAGGCCGCCGGCCTGTTCAACGTCCAGCGCGGTTTCGCCGCTGCCGCCGTTGATGCTGCCGCCGCCGTCGACGTGGATCTGCTCGATGCGATGCGGCTTGGTCGCCAGGCCGATGCCGCTCCAGTAGGCCTCCGCATCGGCCGGGTCGAAATCGGCCAGCGTGACGATCGCGACGGTGGAGCCGGCGCCGCTGATGCCGCGCTGATACAGCGGATTGATGTTGTAAAAATTGGCCACGTCGCCCACGGTGTATTCGCCCGGCTGGCCGGTGGCCGTGGGGTTGCTCGCCGCGGCGGTGCTGCGCAGGGCGCCCATCACGTTCATGCCGCTCAGGCGCGACATGGTCTGCGGCAATCGCGGCGTGGTGATGCGGTGCGAGAGGTAGGTCGATTCGTTGCTGAGGCCCAGCGTCGCCACCACCGAGTCGGCCAGTTCGGTCGGCATCACCAGCGCGGCCGCGGGGCGATGGAACACCTTGCCGGTAGCCAGCGAGCGGTAGTTGTGGATCGGCGCGCGGAACGCGCTGGCGAACTGACCGAGGCTGCCGCTCACGCGCACGGTGACGTGGTTGGCGAGTACCTCGCTGCGCAGGCCCTGCGTGGCGAGGTAACGCTGCACGCGCTTGATCTGGGCATCGGTGGCGCCGTAGCGGCGGGCGAACTCGGCGGTGCTGAGGAACTTCTGGAAGTTCGGGCTGCCGGGCGTCACGGTCTGCTGGATGAATCGCTCCAGTCCCGCTTCATCGCGCAACTTGAGCATCAGGGTGACGTTGACGGGCTGGCTGGACGGGGCGATGCCCATGTCCATGCGCTGAGACGCGTCGGCGGCCTGGGCGCCGAGCGAGGCGCCGGCGAGCAGAAGCGTGAGCGCGGTGGCCAGGGTGGTGCGGCGGAACGTGGCGAGCATGTGCGGTTCTCCTTGAGCGAGGTGAGGCTGGAGACCTCTGTGCAGGCCATGCGCAGCACCGCCCGCTGCTCTCCAGCCCAGCTGTCGAGCGCGTCATCACGTGGATGACCCCTTATCCCTGCACGCCGCTGCCGCCCCCTGTCGAAGGCAGCGCCGTCCGCTGAGCTTGCTCCCGATCGCCTCGCCGGAAAAGTGCCCTGCGGCTAGATGACCAGCGCCCCGCGCACGGTCAGCGCGCAGGCGCCGCCGATGGTGATGGCGCCGGTGGCCGCATCGCGCGCCACCTCCACCAGACCATCGCGACCCACTTCGCGGCCCTGGCTGGCGCGGTGGTGCAGCCCGTAGCGGGCGTCGCCGCGCGCACCCAGCACGGCCATGATCGCGGCGTTGGCGCTGCCGGTGACCGGGTCTTCTGGGATGCCGTCGCCGGGGCAGAATGCGCGCACCGCCATCGCCGCCGTGCCGTCGGTCTCGGCGCCGAACACGCTCACGCCGACCAGGGCGTTGTGCTCGCACAGCGCCGCGATCGCGGCGAGGTCCGGCGCCAGCGCGCGCACCGCGTTGGCGTGTTGCAGGTCGCACAGCAGCCAGTGCGGGCCGTTGTCGACCCGCGCCATGTCCGCTTCGTCCAGGGTGGCGGGCAGCGCGGCGGCAAGCCGCGAGCGCAGCCCGGCGTCGATGGGCGCAATCCGCGCCGGTGGTGCCTGCACGTGGATCACCCGCGCCGCGCCGTCACCCTCCACCCGCACCGGCAGCAGGCCGGCAGCGCACTCCTGCACCAGCCCGCGCTTGCCTGCTTCCACTAGTCCGGCCTCGATCGCGGCATAGGCGCTGCCCACGCTGGGATGGCCGGCGAACGGCAGCTCCTGGCGCGGAGTGAAGATGCGCACACGATAGTCGGCCTGCGGCGTGGTCGGCGACAGCAGGAAGGTAGTTTCGGACAGGTTGGTCCAGCGGGCGAAGGCCTGCATGGTCGCGCTGTCGATGCCCTCGGCGTCGATCACCACGGCCAGCGGATTGCCGCGCAAGGGGCGGTCGGCGAAGACGTCCAGTTGCATGAAGCGGCGGGTGGGCATGAGGGAGTCCTCGGTTATCGAGGAACCTTGCCAGGGCCGATATCCGTGCAGCAAGACAGCCTAGCCGGCTTGCTGATTTTTGTAGGGGATCGCCTGCAGACAAATTCGTCATAAATTTGTTAATTTCCGCGCGCCCTGCGTCCAGGCAAGGCCGCAAGGGAACGCAAATCCAAACAACAGGGATCACAACATGAAAAAGATTCTCGGCGTCGCGTTGGTCGCGGCACTCGCCCTTGGTTCGTCCGTGGCATGCGCTGCCGACAGCTATGGTTTTGTCAATGTCGGCGTTGGCCAGGCGGTGTATCACGAAGGTCGCACCGATAACCTGGGCTTCAAGCTTGACGAGAAGGACACCGCCGGATCCTTCCGCGTGGGTGCCGCTTGGCGCGGCCCCGTGGACTTCGGTGTCGAGGGCGGATACGTGAACCTCGGCGACCTGGTCTCGAAGTACGATTCGGGCGACAACCACGCCCACGACACCATCAATGCGAAGGGCTGGCTGCTCGGTGTGAATGCGACCCACCGCTTCGAGTCCCCCTGGTATCTGCAGGTGCGTGGCGGCTGGTTCCGTTCGACCGTCGACGAAGATTTCCGCTACACAAGCCCGTTCTATGACGACTACTTCAGCGGCAGTGCTTCCGGCGACGGCTGGTACGCGGGCATCGGCGGCGGTTACGACTTCAGCCACGACTTCAGCATCGGCCTCAACTACGACAACTACCACGCGGTAGCCAAGGTGGACGGCGACAAGATCGGCGGCAATGTGTCGGCGTTCACGGTGCAGCTCGAGTACCGTTTCTGATTCCAGCGATGAGGCATGCACCGGCGTTGGGCCGGTGCTCTCCCACGACGGCCGCCCTGCGCGGCCGTCGTGCTGTCTGGTCACACCTATTTGGTCCGTGAGGCCGGCGCTCGGGCACAATAGGGGGCTTGTGCCGCCTTTCCCGCGCGGCGTTGCAAGCCAAAGCCAGCCATGACCACCATCAAGCAAGCCGACCTGATCCAGTCCGTCGCGGACGCGCTGCAATACATCAGCTACTACCACCCGGTCGACTACATCACGAATCTGGCCGCCGCCTACGAGCGCGAGGAGGCGCCCGCGGCCAAGGACGCGATGGCGCAGATCCTGATCAACTCGCGCATGGCTGCCGAGGGCCATCGTCCGCTGTGCCAGGACACCGGCATCGTCACGGTCTTCCTGAAGGTGGGTATGGACGTGCGCTGGGAGGGTTTCACCGGCTCGCTGGAAGACGCTGTCAACGAAGGCGTGCGTCGCGCCTACAACGACCCGGACAACAAGCTCCGCGCCAGCGTGCTGGCCGATCCGGCCGGCAAGCGCAGCAACACGAAGGACAACACCCCGGCGGTGATCAACGTCTCGATCGTGCCGGGCGACAAGCTCAACGTGATCGTCGCGGCAAAGGGCGGCGGCTCGGAGGCGAAATCCAAGTTCGCCATGCTCAATCCTTCCGACTCCATCGTCGACTGGGTGCTCAAGACCGTACCGACCATGGGCGCCGGTTGGTGCCCGCCGGGCATGCTCGGCATCGGCATCGGCGGCACCGCCGAGAAGGCGATGCTGCTGGCGAAGGAGTCGCTGATGGAGCACATCGACATCCAGGAGCTGATCGCGCGCGGGCCGGCGAATCGCATCGAGGAGCTGCGTATCGAGCTGTACGAGAAGGTCAACGCGCTGGGCATCGGCGCGCAGGGCCTGGGCGGCTTGACCACCGTGCTTGATGTGAAGATCAAGGACTACCCAACCCACGCGGCCAACCTGCCGGTGGCGATGATCCCGAACTGCGCGGCCACCCGCCATGCGCACTTCACCCTGGATGGCTCCGGCCCGGTCGCGCTCGATCCGCCCTCGCTGGAGCACTGGCCCCAGCTCACCTACAACCCGACCAACGCGCGTCGGGTGAACCTGGACACCATCACCGCCGACGAGGTCGCCAGCTTCAAGCCGGGCGAGGTGCTGCTGCTCAACGGCAAGCTGCTGACCGGCCGCGACGCCGCGCACAAGCGCATGGTCGACATGCTCAACAAGGGCGAGCCGTTGCCGGTCGATTTCAAGGGGCGCTTCATCTACTACGTCGGCCCGGTCGATCCGGTACGCGACGAAGTGGTCGGCCCGGCCGGCCCCACCACCGCCACCCGCATGGACAAGTTCACCGAGCAGGTGCTGGCGCAGACGGGTTTGCTCGGCATGGTCGGCAAGGCCGAGCGTGGGCCGGCGGCGATCGAGGCGATCAAGAAGCACCGCTCCGTGTATCTGATGGCGGTCGGCGGTGCGGCGTACCTGGTGTCCAAGGCGATCAAGGCCTCCAAGGTGGTCGGCTTTGCCGATCTGGGGATGGAGGCGATCTACGAGTTCGAGGTCAAGGACATGCCGGTGACGGTGGCGGTCGACTCGGCGGGGACTTCGGTGCACAAGACGGGGCCGCGGGAGTGGCAGGCGCGAATCGGCAAGATTCCGGTCGTGGTCGAGTAAGCCCCGCACCGGCTTCTGCCCTCCTTCCCCGTCCGGGGAGGAAGACCACGTTTGCCGTGTCCCTCATCGTCGTCATTCCCGCGAACGCGGGAATCCACTTTGCTCTTCATCGCTTTGCTTCAGAAGCAATTGCCAGGAGCGGTTTCGTCCTCCTTCGGAGGCCGAGTCACTTCTCTTTGCGTGGCGACCCAAGAGAAAGTGACTCGGTCGCCGACGGCGAACGAAACGCCCTTGCTCTGAAAATATCCTCGTGTCGTCACTGGTCGGCACTCCGAGCGACGCCTGCAAGTCATGAGAAAGCTACTTTGCCTAGGTATTTGGAAGTCTAAACGTCCAAACATATCGACCAGTTGCAATCAGATTGCCGCAGCGCAACACTGGCGAACCTTCCACGCCACCTGGCCCAACCACCCGTGACCCCGCCCACCCAAGCGCCGCTCCCTGCGGACGCCCCCTGGATCGTGATGAAGTTCGGCGGCACCTCTGTCGCCACGCTTCCCCGTTGGCAGAACATCCGTGAGCTGGTCGCCAGCCGCCGCGCCGAAGGCGCGCGCGTGCTGGTGGTTGTCTCCGCGCTGACCGGTATCACGGACGCGCTGAAACAGCTGTGCGGCGAGGGCGATCGGGCCAAACGGGTGGTGGCGGCCGACGCGATCGCGCAGCGCCATTACGATCTTCTGGCGCACATGCAGTTGGAGACGCCGCCGACGCTGGCCGAACGGCTGCGCACGCTGGCCGAGCTGGCCGACAAGGGCCCGGCCGAGCTGGGCGAGCTGGCCTGGTCGGCCCAGGTGCAGGCGCACGGCGAGCTGATGTCCAGCGCGCTGGGCGCGGCTTTCCTCAGCCACAGTGGCGTGCAGACCGAGTGGGTCGACGCGCGCGAGTGCCTGAGTGCGATCGCCCTGCCCAACCAGAACGAGCGCACCCGCTTGCTGTCGGCAATGGTCGATGCGAAGCCCGAACCGGCGCTCAACGCGCGCCTGGCCGAGCGTGGCGAGGTGTTCATCACCCAGGGCTTCATCGCCCGCGAGGCCGACGTGGAAGGCAGCCGCCGGCGTACGGTGCTGCTCGGCCGCGGCGGCTCGGACACCTCGGCTTCGTACTTCGGCGCGCTGCTGAAGGCGGCGCGGGTCGAGATCTGGACCGATGTCGCCGGCATGTTCACGGCCAACCCGCGCCAAGTGCCGGGTGCGCGCCTGCTGCAGAAGCTAGACTACGAGGAAGCCCAGGAAATCGCCTCCACCGGCGCCAAGGTTCTGCATCCGCGCTGCCTGTCGCCGCTGCGCGAACCGCGCGTGCCGCTGCTGATCAAGGACACCAACCGGCCCGAGCTGGAAGGCACCGTGATCGGGCCGGAGGTGCGTGAGCACGCCCCCAGCGTGAAGGCGATCAGCGCGCGCAAGGGCATCACCCTGGTGTCGATGGAGTCGGTCGGCATGTGGCAGCAGGTCGGCTTCCTCGCCGACGTGTTCGCGCAGTTCAAGCAGCACGGCCTGTCGGTGGACCTGATCGGCTCGGCCGAGACCAACGTCACCGTGTCGCTGGACCCGACCGAGAACCTGCTCGATTCCGACGCGGTCGCCGCGCTGGCCGCCGACCTGGCCAAGGTGTGCCGGGTGAAGGTGATCGCGCCGTGCGCGGCGATTACCCTGGTCGGCCGCGGCATGCGCTCGATGCTGCACACGCTGTCTGGCGTGCTCGCGGAGTTCGGCCAGCTGCGCGTGCACCTGATCTCGCAGTCGTCCAACAACCTCAACCTGACCTTCGTGGTCGACGAGAGCGTGGTCGACGAGCTGCTGCCGCACCTGCACGAGCTGCTGATCGGCGCCGGCGCATTGCGTACCGACGACAGCGCGCTGTTCGGCCCGAGCTGGCAGGCGCTGTACGGCAGCGGCGAAGCCCCGGTGGCAGCGTCCGCCTGGTGGCGCGAGGCCGAACGCGAACGGTTGCTGGCGATCGCCGCCGAGGCCACGCCGCGCTACGTCTACCACCTGCCCACGGTGCGCGCGCAGGCGCGCGAGCTGAAGACGCTGGCCGCGGTGGACCGCCTGCACTACGCGGTAAAGGCCAACACGCACCCGGCCATCCTGCAGGCGATCGCCGAGGAAGGCTTCGGCTTCGAGTGCGTATCGCCGGGCGAGCTGAAGGCGGTGATGGCGGCGGTGCCGGAGAGCGCGCCGCTGCTGTTCACGCCGAACTTCGCCCCGCGCGAGGACTACGCCTGGGCACTGACCACGCGGGCCACCGTGTCGCTGGATTCGCTGTATCCGCTGGAGCACTGGGGCGAGACCTTCCGCGGCCGCGAGATCGTGCTGCGGCTGGATCTCGGCCGCGGCCTGGGCCATCACGAGAAGGTGCGCACCGGTGGTAGTGGCAGCAAGTTCGGCCTGCCGGTGGAGCAGCTCGATGCCTTCCTGCGCCTGGCCGACCGCCACGGCGTGACGGTGCGGGGCCTGCACGCGCACCTGGGCTCGGGCATCCTTGATGCCAGTCACTGGGGCGAGGTCTACGCCCAACTGGCCAGCCTGGCCGAACGCATCGGCAGCGTGGCCTTCCTCGACATCGGCGGTGGCCTCGGTGTGCCCTCGCACCTGGGCGAGGCACGGCTGGACATCGCTGCGCTGGACAAGGTGCTGCGCGAGGTGAAGGCTGCCTATCCGCATTACCAGCTGTGGATGGAGCCGGGCCGTTTCCTGGTGGCCGACGCCGGCGTGCTGCTGGCCAGGGTCACCCAGCAGAAGGGCAAGGGCGCGCTGCGCTACCTCGGCGTGGACACCGGCATGAACAGCCTGATCCGCCCCGCGCTGTACGACGCCTGGCACGAGATCGTGAACCTCACCCGCCTCGACGAACCGGCCACCGCGCTGTACCAGGTGGTCGGCCCGATCTGCGAGAGCGGCGACGTGCTCGGCACCGACCGCCGGCTGCCCGAGGCCAGCGAGGGCGACGTGGTGCTGATCGCCCAGGCCGGCGCCTACGGCAAGGTGATGTCCTCGCCGTACAACCTGCGTGAGAACGCGGAAGAAGTGATCCTCGACTGACGGCGTTCTGCCCCTGTCTTGCCCGTGGAACGACGGGCAGGGCAGGGGCGGCGCCGTTAGAATCTGCGCTTGCGCCGAGCCGCGGCCGGCGAGGGAGATTTACGTGAGCCAACCGATCCAACCGCGCCTGACCCAGGTGTTCCGTTTCCTGCATGCGCGCTACGCCGATGGCGTGGCCGAGCTGGCCTACGCCTTCGACGACGGCGAGCCGCTGGTCGAGCGCATCCGTTTTCCGGCCGCTCCGGCGCTGCCGCCGGCGCGGCAGGATGCGTTCGACGCGGCGCTGAAGCTGCTGCATCTGGTCGCCGGCGTGAGCTACTACAAGGCCGGCGTGCCGCCGCAGATCGAGGTGGCGGAGGGCCCGCTGGACGACGCCACCGCCGACCTGCTCGACGCGCTGTACCTGCATGGCCTGGCCGAGTTCGCCTATCGCAACGGGCTGGACCTGCGCGGCCGCATCCATTTTCCGCGCGGCGGAAACGCCATGCCGGCGGCACCGGCGCTTGGCCTGCCGAAGCGCACCCTGGTGCCGATCGGTGGCGGCAAGGATTCGCTGGTGGCGGTCGAGGCGATCAAGTCGATCGGTGGCGACGCTACCGCGGTATGGGTCGGCAACTCGCCGCTGATCGCCGCCTGTGCCGAGCGCACCGGCCTGCCGACGCTGAACATCCAGCGCGAGCTGGCGCCGGGCCTGTTCGAGCTGAACCGGCTGGGCGCGTTGAACGGCCACATCCCGGTGACCGCGGTGAACTCGGCGATCCTGGCGGTGGCGGCGATCCTCTACGGCCACGACTCGATCACCTTCGCCAACGAGCGCTCGGCCTCGGCGGCGACGCTGGAGTACGAAGGCCAGCAGGTGAATCACCAGTGGAGCAAGGGCTACGCCTTCGAGACGCTGCTGTCGGACTGGCTGCACAGCCACGTGGCGGCGGACCTCGACTACTGCTCGCTGCTGCGCCCGTATTCGGAGCTGGCGATCACCCGTGCGTTCGCCAAGCTCACGCCATATTTCGACAGCTTCTCCAGCTGCAACCGCAACTTTCGCATCCTCGGCCCCAAGCCGGCCGACCGCTGGTGCGGGCAGTGCCCGAAATGCCATTTCGTCTTTCTCGCGCTGGCACCGTTCCTGCCCAAGCCGCGGCTGCTCACCATTTTCGGCAGCAACCTGCTGGACGACGAGTCGCAAGCGGCCGGCTTCGACGCGCTGCTCGAATACCAGGACCACAAGCCGTTCGAGTGCGTGGGCGAGGGGGCCGAGGCACGGGCCGCGATGTATGCGTTGAGTCAGCGGCCGGAGTGGGCCGAGGATGCGCTCGTCGCGCGCTTCCGCAGCGAGATCTTGCCCCAGCTCGATGCTTCGCAACTGGCGCTGGAGCCGTGGCTGGTGCCGTCCGGCGAGCATCGCGTGCCGGCGCGGCTGCAGACTGCGCTGGCGGCGATCGGTTGATGTGCCACCGTGCCCCTGTAGGAGCCCGCTCGCGGGCGATGCCTTTGCTCCTGATCACCATCAAAGCCAGGAGCATCGCCCGCAAGCGGGCTCCTACAGGGGGTGGCCGTGCGTATTGCTGATCTGGGCAACCAACGCGTGGCCATCTGGGGCTTTGGACGCGAAGGGCGCGCCGCGATCACCGCGATCCGCGCGCAACTGCCGGACCTGCCGCTGGCGCTCTATTGCAGCGAGGGGGAAGTCGAGGCGGCGCACGCGTTCGACCCGACACTTGCCGTCTTCGGCCACGAGCCGGACGCGATGGCGCTGTCGGCCTACGACGCGGTGGTGAAGTCACCGGGTATCTCGATCTACAAGCCTGCGGTGACCACGGCGCAGGCGCAGGGCACGGTGTTCACTTCGGGCACCGCGCTGTGGTTCGGCGAGAACCCGGCCGCGCGCGTGGTGGCGGTGACCGGCACCAAGGGCAAGAGCACCACCACGGCACTGCTGGCGCACCTGGCCCGTTCGCTTGGTATTCGCACCGCGCTGGCCGGCAACATCGGCCTGCCGCTGCTGGAGCTGCAGGTCGAGCAGGCCGAGCTGTGGGCGATCGAACTGTCCAGCTTCCAGACCGGCGAGGCCGGCCCGGTCGAGCTGGCGGTGATCACCAGCCTCTACGAGGAACACCTGGACTGGCACGGCTCGCGCGAGCGCTACGTGGCCGACAAGCTCCGGCTCGGCGACGTAGCGTGCACGTTGCTGGTGAACGGTCAGCAGGCCAACCTGCTGGCGCAGACCGCCGGCCATCCGGATCGCCGCGTGTTCGGTGACGCCCAGGGCTGGCACGTCGCCGAAGGCTTCATCCGTCGGGGCGCGCGCGACGTGTTCCCGGTGGCGCAGCTCGGCGTGCCCGGCCTGCACAACGCGCTCAACGCCAGCGCCGCGTTGGCCGCGCTGGAACTGCTCGGCTACGACGCGCTGGCCGCGGCGCCGGCGCTGGCCAGCTTCCGACCGCTGCCGCACCGCTTGCAGCCGCTGGGCAGGCACGACGGGCTGGACTGGATCAACGACTCCATCGCCACCACGCCGCTTGCCGTCGTGGCCGCGTTGGAGAGCCTGCCGGGCCGCGCCGTGACGGTGCTGGTGGGCGGGTTCGATCGCGGCGTGGATTGGGCGCCGTTCGTCGAGCACGTGCAGGCGCATCCTCCGCACGCGATCGTCTGCATGGGTGCGAACGGGCCGCGCATCGAGGCGGTGCTAAACGCGGGCGGCGTCGCTTGCCCGGTGCGGCGCGTGAACGATCTGGCCGCCGCGGTGGACGAGGCACGCGCATGCACGCCCGAAGGCGGCGTGGTGCTGATGTCGCCCGGTGCGCCGAGCTTCGACCAGTTCAAGGACTACGCCGAGCGCGGCCGCCGCTTCGCCACGCTGGCTGGCTTCGAGGCCGACGCCACCGGCATCGATGGCCTCGGCATCCGCTGAGGTGCCGGTCGACTGTCCGCTGTGCGGGGCGGCGACCGGCGCGCCATGGCGCGAGGCTACCGGCGTCTACCGGCACTGTCCCAGGTGCGACCTGGTCAGCCGCGATCGCGCGACCTGGCTCGATGCCGAGGCCGAGCGCGCGTATTACGGCACGCACGACAACCGCGTCGATGATCCGGGTTACCGGCGCTTCCTGAGTCAGCTCGCCGATCCACTGATCGCCTGCCTCGCGCCCGGTGCGCGCGGTCTGGACTACGGCTGCGGCGCGGCGCCGGCGCTGGCCGTGATGCTCACCGACGCGGGCTTTCCCACCGTCGGCTACGACCCGCTCTTCGCGGCGGACGCCTCGCAGCTCGATGCCCGCTACGACTTCGTCACCTGCACCGAAGTGCTCGAGCACATGCACGATCCGCGGCGCGACCTCGCCCGCATCGATGCGCTGCTCGTGCCGGGTGGCTGGCTCGGCCTGATGACCGAACTGCGCCCGCCGATGGCCGACTTCTCCCGCTGGCATTACCACCGCGATCCGACTCACGTGGGCTTCCACTCGGTGGCCTCGCTGCGCTGGCTCGCCGCTCGCTTCGGCTGGCAGGTCGAAAGCGCAGGAAGGCGGGTGATCCTGCTGCGCAAGCCGTAGCCAGCCGTAGCCGTTTGCCGCGCGGGACGGGCGCCTTTCGCCAGTTGCACGGGCAACCACTCGAGGTCGACGCACGCGCATGAAAAAGGGCGCGACGTTCCCGCCGCGCCCCGTCATTCAACGCGAGACCTGCCTTACCAGATCTTCACGCGCTGCGCCGGATCGAGATACATCGTCTGGCCCGGCTTCACGTCGAACGCCTGGTACCAGTCGTCCAGGTTGCGCACGGTCTCGGCGCGGAACTGCGCCGGGGCGTGCACGTCGGTGGCCGCGCGCTGACGGGCGGCGGCGTCGCGGATCTTCGAGCGCCAGGTCTGGCCGAAGGCGATGAAGAAGCGCTGGTCGCCGGTGAGGCCGTCGATCACCGGCGCCGGCTTGCCGCCCAGCGAGGCGTGGTACGCGGCCAGCGCGGCGGTGAGGCCGGAGACGTCGGCGATGTTCTCGCCCAGCGTCTGCTGGCCGTTCACGTGCAGGCCCGGCAGGATTTCGTAGGCGTCGTACTGCTTGGCCAGCTGCTGGCTGGCGGCCTCGAAGTGCTTGAGGTCGTCGGCGGTCCACCAGTTCTGCATCTTGCCCTGCGCGTCGAAGTCGGCGCCGGTATTGTCGAAGCTGTGGCTGATCTCGTGGCCGATCACCGCGCCGATCGAGCCGTAGTTGGCGGCCGGGTCGGCCTTCGGGTCGAAGAACGGCGCCTCGAGGATCGCTGCCGGGAAGTTCAGCGCGTTCTGCAGCGGCAGGTTCACCGCATTCACCGTCTGCGGCGTCATCCACCACTCGCCGCGATCCACCGGCTGGCCGATCTTGGCCTTCTGGTGGACGTACTCAGCCGCTTCGGCGCGCAGGTGGTTGCCCAGCGCGTCGTCCGGCTTGATCTCCAGCGAGGCGGTGTCGCGCCAGGTGTCGGGGTAGCCCACGCTCACGCGCAGCGTCTTGATCTTCTCCTTCGCCTTGGCCTTGGTCGCCGGGGTCATCCACGCCAGCGTATCGATGCCCTGGTCGAAGGCGTGCACGATGTTGCCGACCATCGTCTCCACCTCGGCCTTGGACGAGGCGGGGAAGTAGTGCTTGACGTAGATCTGGCCCACGGCATCGCCCAAGTCGGTGCTGGTGGCGTCGATCGCGTCCTTGCTGCGCGCGCGCTGCTGCGGCACGCCCTGCAGGGTGCGCGCGTGGAAGTCGAACGCGAGGTCGGCGTAGCCCTTGGGCAGCAAGGTCGCGTAGCGGTCCAGCGTGTGGAAGCGCAGCAGGGTCTTCCACGCGTCCAGCGGCTCGCTGCCTACCAGTTTGGCGAGGCGGGTGGTGGCCTCGGGCTGCCACACGTCGACGGTCTTGAGATCGGCGAGGTCGGCGGCCTGGAAGTAGGCGTTCCAGTCCAGCCCCGGTGCCTTCTTGGCGAAGTCCGCCATCGACCACAGGTTGTTCGCCTTGTGCACGTCCTGGCTGTCGACCAGGCTGGTCTGCGCCTGGGCGATCTTGGTCTCCAGCGCCAGCACGGTATCGGCCTCGGCTTCGGCGTTCTTGTCGCCGGCCTGCTTGAGCAACGCGGCCACATAGGTGCGGTACTTGGCGCGGGTTTCCTTCATCGCCGCGTCGTCGGACAGGTAGTAGTCGCGGCTGGGCATGCTCACGCCGCCCTGCAGCAGGTAGGCGATGTTCTGCGACGGGTCGGTGAGGCCCTGGGTGACGAACAGGCCGAACAGGTGGTCGGTGTGGAAGTTGGTGGCGTTGATCGGATCGACGTCGGCGCGCAGTTCGCTGCCGAGCACCTTCGCCAGATCGCCGCGCGAGGCGATGCCCTCGATCGCGCTCAACTGCGGCTGCAGCGGGGTGAGGCCGGCCTTCTCGATCGCGTCGGTGTTCATGTAGGCGGCGTAGTAGTCGGCGATCTTGCGCTCCGGCGAAGTCGCCGCCGGGTTGCCCTGGCCAGCCTGTTCGATCAGCTCGGCGGTGCGCTTTTGCGCCTTTTCGTACAGCGCCAGGAAGGCGCCGGTGCTGGAGCGGTCATCCGGAATCGGGGTGTTCTTCAGCCAGGTGCCGTTGGTGTACTGGAAGAAGCCATCACCGGCGGGCTTGGAGGTGTCCATGCCGGTCTTATCCACGCCCGCCGGCGTGGCGGCCGCGGTCGCGTTCGGCGCCGCGGCCGTGCTGGCGGGAGCCGGGGTTTTGTCGGCAGGAGCTTGCGAATGGCCGCAGGCGGCGAGGGCGGTGCACACGGCGGCGGCGAGAATCCAGCGGGCTGAGGTCATGGGTGGCTCCGGACGGGAAAGTTCCCCACGATACGCCGCGGCCCGCACGGCCGCAGCATGACGAATGGCCCGCGCACCGGGTGGAGAAGAGGCGCTCAGTGCGCCCTCGGCAGCACCGTGGGTGGGCTTGCCTACTTTTCCAGCCGATAGTTGAAGCTGGCGCGGCTGAAATCGGTGGCGTTCTGCGCCTCGAAGTTCCAGCGCTTGCTGAGGCGGTAGCGCAGGGTGATCACCTGGCCGGGCTCGAACAGGCCGACGCCGTAGCTCAGGTACAGCCGTGGGCTGAGGTACTTGCCCACGGTGAACGCGGAGGTGCCGCCCAGCGCTTCGTTGCTGGACACGCCGATGTCGTCCACGCCCAGCTGCGAGCCGATGCGCTTGGCCAGCAGGTCGCCACCGGCCGAGCCCAGCGCCTGCGCGGCGGAGTTCACCATCGAGCCTTCGCCGCCCTTCACCTCCGACAACGGCTTGCCGGTGATCAGGTAGGACAGCGCGTCGGATTGCTCCATCACCGGCTGCGAGAACACCGTGAGCACCGGCCGCTGCGCCGTGCCGGCGACGTAAAGCCCGACCTTCTGACCCTCGTCGACGGTGGCGTTGGGATTGAGCTTGCGCACCGCGCGGATGTTCAGGCGGGGGTTGTCGATCGGCGTGCTGGCGAACAGCAACTGGCCCTGCTCGATGGTGAGGTTCTGGCCGTAGGCGCGATAGGTGCCGGCCACATCCACCTGGCCCTGGCCGGTGGTGGCCCGGCCGGGGCGCTCGCGCACCACCAGCTGGCCGCGCAGGTTGCCGTCCAGGCCCATGCCGACCACGTGCGTGCGCGGCCCCAGATCGACCGCCACCGTGGCGCTGATCGGCAAGGCCTGCGCCTTCGCCTGCTGCGCCTGCTCGTCCACCACCACCACGTCGGGCGAGGCCTTGGTGGCGCCGGCGCCGGGCAGCCGGGCGAGGTCGACGTCGGCGCTGTCCATCGCTACACGGCCGGTGATGTCCACGCCCTGTGCTGCGCGCGTGACCACCAGATTGGGCGACACCACCACTTTCGCCGCCGGGATGTCCGCGGCCGTGAAGCGGCTGCCCTTGAGCGTGAGCTCGGCGGTGGCGTTTGCGCCGAGGCCGGCATGGCCCTGGATGGCCAGCGTGCCTTCG
The DNA here is from genome assembly GCF_050749815.1 of Dyella thailandensis. Taxonomy (GTDB): domain Bacteria; phylum Pseudomonadota; class Gammaproteobacteria; order Xanthomonadales; family Rhodanobacteraceae; genus Dyella_A. Next base: position 177,367 of record NZ_CP192735.1, read on the forward strand.
CCGGAGTGCACCTGGCCGTCGAGCTGCAGCGTGCGGGCGTCGGCGGTGCTCAGGGTGACCTGTCCGTCGCGAAGCTTGAGGCCGGCCGTAGGCACTTCCGCGGCGAAGCCGTCGACGCGGGCGTTGCCGGTGAGGGCGGGCTGGGCGAGGGTGCCGCCGATATCGATGTGGCCGTTGAGCGCTCCCTTGACGTTGGCCAGTTCGCTGGTGAAAAGCTCCACCGGAGCCAGCCGGTTCAGGCGCAGATCCAGCGCCCCGTCCAGTGTCTGCGCCGCGCCACGCAAATGCAGCTGGCCGTCCAGCCGGCCGTCCTCATCGAGCTCGGCGTGTACCGTGGCGCGCTGGTCGCCAGGCGCCAGTTGCGCCTGCAGGGCGAGGTGGCGGTAGGCCAATAGCGGCCGGTCGGCGCGATCGGTGTAGGTGATGGTGCCAGTGTCCGAGCGGATCGCGGCATGGCCGCTGAGCGCGCCGCTTGCGCTGCGGCGCAGCTGGCCGTCGCCCTCGATACTGCCGTCGGCGCGCAGCGGCAGGTCGGCCATGCCGGCGGCGTTGAGGATCAGCGCCAGCGGCAGGGCGCGCAGCCGATAGTTCGCGTCGAGGTTGCCGGCCTTGTCCTGTCGGGCGGAGGCGCACAGCAGCGGATCACCGGCGGTGAGGCACAGCTCGCCGATGCTCGCCGCGCCGTCGCGGTAGCTCAGGGCTACCGGCTGCTGCAGGCGCCAACGTGGCAGGCCCTGCGGGGCGAGGTCGAGCCGTCCCAACGTGCCGCTCCACGCGCCGTTCTTCAGCGAACCATCGAGGGCGAGATCGGTCGACAGCTGGCGCCCGTCGGCCTGCAGGGTGAGCCGATGGGTGGCCTGGCTGCCTTCGGCGAGCAGGTGCAGGCGGTCGAAGGCCAGGCCGTCGGAGGCCAACAGGCCGCGGGCGTCCAGGTCGAGCCTGCCGCTGGGTGCGCTGATGTCGGGGATGCCGACGATCAACTGCAGCGTGTCCAGCTTCTGCTGCTGCCAGGCCAGGCGCTGGCCGTGCACGATGCCATTGACGCTGAGCCTGGGGGCCTTGCCGCGGATCGCCAGATGGCCGTCCAGACGTCCACCCGCGTCGGGCAGCCAGTCGGCCAGCGAGGCGATCGCCAGGGCGAGCTCGGCGTCGTTGCTCGCGCCCGGCCGCGCCGTAAGGTGCACGGTGCTGCCGCCGGAGGCGAGGTCGAGGGTGCCGTCGAGCACCTGGGCCGGCGACAGGTGCAGCCGGCCCCGCCCGCGCACCGGGCGGTGCCGCAACGTGCCGTCGAGACGGCGCAGGTCCAGCGTCGCATCCACTCCCTGCTTCTGCTGTGCGCCGCTGCTGGCGAGCTCGGCATTGAGGGCGCCGTCCCAGCCCGCGAACAGCTGGCCCGGGTCGAACTGCCGGGCCGTCGCCTGCGCCTGCCAGGCCAGCGCCGGCTGCAGGGTGAGCGTACCGGTGGCCTCGAGCTGGCCCTTGGGTTGCACTAGGCGCAAGGTGTGCAGGGCGATCTGTTGCGGCGTGCCGTCCAGCGCCAGGGCGAGCTGCGCCAGCTGACCGGGTGGTCCCAGCGCCAGCTCGCCGGCGGCGTGGAACTGCGCGGTGCTGCCCTTGACGCTGAGCTGGCCATGGCTGGCGAGCGGCTGGCCGACCAGGTCCGCCGGCAGCGCCACGTCGCGCCAGTGCAACTCCAGCGCCGCGCTGAGCGGCGAGGCGGACAACTGCACCTGGCCAGTGGCGTCGAGCTGACCGGGTACCTGCGGTGAGGTCAGGCTGAGTTGTTCCAGCTGCAGGTTGTCCAGGCTCTCGTCGAGGCGCGCCCGCAGCGGCTTGAGCTGCACTGTGTAGCCGTTGATGTCCACGCGCCCCTCGATGCTGCCGCTGCGCCGATCGCCGCTGGCCTGCAGCGTGGCGGCCAGTGCGGTGATCGTCGAGCCGGGGCCGAGCAGCGGCGCGGGGTCGAAACGCGGCGCGTCGAGCGTCGCCGTCCACGGATAACTGGCGCGCGGGGTCAGCGACAGCTTCAGCGTGGCGGCGGTCGGCTTGGTCAGCGTCAGCGCGAGGCGCGCCTGCTGGCCATCGCTGCTGGCCTGCAGCGCGCCGGCGTAGGTCACGCCATCGGCGGTCCAGCTGAAGCGGCCGTCGCCGTTCCCGCGGTAGCCGTTGCCCAGCGCCAGCTCTCCGGCCAGTTGCACGCGGCCGTCGGGGCTGCGCAGATCGAGCTGGTGCAGGCGCAATCCTGCGTGGGTCCAGGCCCCGGCCAGGTCGAGCCCGTCGGCGACGAACACGGGCTGCTCGCTTCCGGGCTGGGTGATGCGCACCCGGCCCACGCGGGCGCGATCGAGAACGATGTTCAGCGGCGGCTGCAGGCTGAGCGGTTTGTCGTTGGCGGTCGCCGGGGACGGTGGTGCCAGCATCACGCTGATGCCGTCGGCCTGCAGGTCGAGTACGTGCAGCTGCCGGCGCAGCAGCGGCCACACCGCCAGGTCGAGCCGCGCCCGCGCCACGCGCACATCGAGGCCGCTGCCGTCGCGATAGCGCACATCGCGGAGCGTCAGCGGGCCGACCAGGCGCCCGTCGGCCTGCGCCACCTGCAGCGCGCCGCCGGTAGCACTCGCGGCGCGCGCCAGCGCGAAGCGCAGCCCCGCGCCCGTGCCCAGCAGCCAGAACGCGGCGATGCCGAGCAAGGCCATAAGCGCGAGCAGGCCGAGCGCGAGCACGCGCGGCCAGCGGCGGCGGGGGCGTCCGGTCGGAGTGGCGGCGTCGGTCATGCGCGCTTCCTCACAGGTCCGGCCCGATCACGATGTGCAGTTCGATGCCGTGCCGATCCGGGTTGTGCACCGGCTTGCCCAGGTCGAGGCGGATCATCCCCACCGGCGACAGCCAGCGCACGCCCAGGCCCGCGCCGATCTTCGGTCGGTAGTCGGTGCCGCTGAACGCGTTGCCGGCGTCGACGAACGCGGCCATGCCCCAGTTCTTCGTGAAGTAGTGCTCCATCTCGGTGCTGGCCACCAGCAGGTTGCGCCCGCCGATCACGCGGCCATCGCTGTTCTTCGGTCCGATCGACTGAAAGCCGTAGCCGCGCACCGAACGGTCGCCGCCGGCGAAGAAGCGCAGCTGCGGTGGCAGCGCGCCGAAATCACCGGTGGAGGTGATGCCTGCGCTGCCGCGCAGGATCAGCCGGTTGCGGCCCTTGAAGGCGCGGATCCACTTGGCGTCCGCGGTGAACTGGATGAAGCGGGTGTCCGACAGCAGCGTGCCGGCGGTGCTGCGCGCGGCGAAGCTCACCGACCAGCCCTTGCGCACGAAGGTCGGGTTGTCGCCCTTCTTGCGCGCCAGCGAGGCTTCGGCGAACACCAGCTTGCTGCGGCCGTGCTCGATGCCCGGCGCGTTGTCCGGCTCATTGCCGCGCTTGCCCACGGTGAAGGTGCCGATCAGCGCGTGCGCGCCGAGCGTGCGTGTCCAGCCGTGCCACAGGCGCGCCTCGTTGCCCACCAGCTCCAGCGTGCGCGACTGCGAGGTGTCGGTGTCGGCGTCACGGTAGTTCGCGCCGAAGTTGAGGCTGTGCTGGTGGCGGCCGGGCAGGGGGATCGAATACAGCGTGGACAGCGTCTTGAGCCGCTGCGCCACCACCAGCTCGTTCTTCCAGGTGTGGCCGCGGTCGTTGACCCAGCGCCGGGTGACTCCGCCGCGCAGGCCAAAGCCGGTGTCGGTGCCGATGAACGGCCCGCCGGTGTAGACGGTGCGCTTGGCCGGCACCAGTTCCACCTTGACGGTGACCGTGCCGTCCTTGGCGTCGTCCACGTCGGGCAGCACGTTGACCACCGAGAAGTAGTCCGCACCGTTGAGCGCCTGCTGCAGGTCGAGCAGCTGGTCCTGCGAGAAATAATCGCCCGGCTTGAACGGCACGTAGCGATCGAGGAAGCCCTTGCGGAACTGCGAACCCTCGAACTGCACCTGGCCGAAGCGGTAGCGCGGACCGGTCTCCCAGGCCAGACGAACCACGGCGCTATGGCTGGCGCGGGTCACCTCCACCCGATGCGTGACCAGTTTCGCGCCGAGAAAGCCGTGGGCGGTGAGCTGGCCGCTCAAGGCGTCGCGGGCGGCGTCGTAGACCCCGTGGTTGAGCGTCTGCCCCTTGAGCCGCTCGATCGCCCGCTGGGCGCGGCGGATCGGGCCGATCGCCGCGGCGGTGTCGCCAAGGCTCACATGCACCTCGGTGATCTTCACCGGTTCGCCTGGCTTCACGTGCAGGGTGACGCGCCAGTCCTTGCCGACCGGCTGCAGGTCGCCATCCACCGAGGCTTCGTAATAGCCGTAGGGCCGCAGCGCCGCGCGTACCTGGTCGGGGGCGCGGGCGTACAGGCGGCGCACCTGCGCGTCGCTCACTTCACGCGTGGCGTATTGCGACAGCTCCACGGCGGAAGTCACCGCGCCCTTGAGGTCGTCGCCCACGCCGTCGACTACCAGCGTCACACCGGCCTGCGCCGCTGCCGGAAGCAGGGCGAGCAGGGCTAGCAGGCTCAGGCGTCGGAACAGGCGGCGCATGTCGTGCAGCTACGTCCTTGTCGAATGACTGGATGCGGCGTGGCAGCTTAACGGAGCAAGGGTGCGCATCCGATGAACGCGCCGGCCGCCGCCGCATTCTTTCCGCCTCGGGCTGTCAGCCCGCCTTGTCGCCCGCCTTGTGCGCGATCCATGCGCCGATCACCGCCGAGAAATACGGGATCGACTGCGCGCCGAGGATGAACATCCACAGCGTGCCCTCGATGTAGCGCGTGCCATAGGACAGCGCCATGCCGACGATGCAGCACACCAGCGCGAAGGCCATCAGCAGCTCCTCGCGTACCGGCGCGAAGGCGGCAAAGCCGGACTCGCCCAGCCGGCGGCTCTTGGCGGTCACCACGAACGAGGTCTTTTCGCGGGTGAGCCCGTGCAGGATGCCGCGGGCAATCGCGTGGCTAAGGCTCATGCTGGCCAGCGAGGCCATCAGCGTGTCGTACCAGCTGCACGGCACGCGAGCGCGATACAGCACGATGCCGAAGATCGCCTTGGCGAAGAAGAAGCCGATCACCGGGATCAGGAACAGCTGCATCGGCAGGGCGAAGTACTGCGGGAACGCCACCATGCCGGCGGTCCAGAACAGCGCCATCAGGGTAAAGATCAGGTGCAGCGCGTCGGCGAACCAGCTGAACCAGCCGGTGAGGAAGTGGAAGCGCTGGCCCGGCGACAGCGGGCCCTTCTTCACCATCCAGCTCCAGCGGCCCTTGAGGATCTGCATCGCGCCGAACGCCCAGCGGTAGCGCTGGCTCTTGTACGCCTTGAAGTCGGCGGGGGTGAGGCCCTTGCCCATCAGCTCGTCGACGTAGACCAGCTCGTAGCCGGCGTGCATCAGGCGCAGGCCCAGCTCGGCGTCCTCGCAGATGGTCCATTCGGACCAGCCGCCGGTGCCTTCGAGCGCCGAGCGCCGCACCATGGTCATGGTGCCGTGCTGGATGATCGCGTTGCGCTCGTTACGGTGGTGCATGCCGATGCGGAAGAAGCCGTCGAACTCCCACGCGGTCATGCGGCGGAAGCGGTTGTGCTCGAAGTCGCGGTGCGCCTGCGGGCACTGCACCACGGCTACCTTCGGATCGTGGAAGTAGCCGGTGAGGCTGGACAGCCAGTCGTGGCGCACCTCGTAGTCGGCATCGATCACCGCCACCACGTCGGCGCGCGGGTCGGTTTCCTTCAGGCCGAAGTTCAACGCGCCGGCCTTGAAGCCCGGCCACGGCTCGAGGTGGAAGAAGCGGAAGCGCGGGCCCAGCTTTTCGCAGTACGCCTGCACCGGCTTCCACACGTCCGGGTTCTTGGTGTTGTTGTCGATCACCAGCACTTCGAAGTTGTCGTAGTCGAGCGCGGCGAGCGAATCGAGCGTGACCTGCACCATCTCCGGCGGCTCGTTGTAGCAGGCCAGGTGGATCGACACGAACGGCTGCTTTTCCGGCGGATCGGGCCGCAGCATGCCGGCATGGCGCACCCACTTTTCCTGCCACAGCACCTCGGTGAACTCGAAGCCGTTGATCAGGAGGATGGCCAGGATCGCGATCTGCGCCGGGAACAGCAGCACCAGCATCGTCCAGTCCACCCAGCTCAGGTAGAAATTGAACGGCAGCGTGGCGGACCACACGATCAACCCGCAGGCGAGCTGGATCAGCGCGGCGAAGAAGAACCGGCCCATCAGCTTGAAGCGGCTGAAGCGGCGGCCGAACCACAGCATCGGGATGAGCGCCAGCAGGCTGGCGGCCAGCGCCTTGGATGGCCAGGCGGTGTCTTCGGTAACCGGGCCGGTGAACGGGAATTTCATCTGCCGGTCGGCGTTGAACATGCCCCAGTAGGCGCCGGTGCGACCCTCGCCCAGGTTCTCCTTCCACGGCTGGTCGAACGCTTCGAGCAGGTAGTAGTCGATATTGCGCACCTTGGCCGCGTTGAGCCAATGGCGGATGAAGATCGCCTCGTTGGACACCGACGGGCGCGCGTACTTCTGGCGGTCGCCGTTGGACGGCCAACCGATCTCGCCAACCACGATGTGCTTGGTCGGGTACATGCGCTGGATGTTGTCGTAGGCGCCGAGCGCCGCGTTCAGCGCATCGTCGCGGTCGGGGTCCACGTTGGTGCCGATGCCGTTCCAGAACGGGAACAAGTGGATGGTGATGAAGTCCACGTGCTCGGCCAGCTCCGGATACTTGATCCAGATGTAGTCCGGCTCGGCGATCGACACCGGCTGGCGCACGTGGGCGCGTACGCGGTCGAGGTAGCGGATCATCTGCTCCAGCGGCAGGTCGCCGCGAAACAGCACCTCGTTGCCCACGATCACCCGCTCGATGGTGTCCGGATAACGGTTGGCCAGGGCGATCAGCTGGTCGATCTCGCGCTCGTTGTTGCGCTCGCGCGTGTCGATGTTGGCGCCGGCCATCACCTTCAGCCCGTCCTGCCGCGCCAGGCGGTAGATCTGCGGGTTCTCCTGGGTGGAGTAGGTGCGGATGCGACCGGTGTACTTGCGCAGCAGCTTCAGGTCGCTGTCGATCTGCGCGTCGGAGGGGAAATCCTTCTTGAGCGGGTTCTGGTAGCGCTGGAACACCGACACCGAGAAGCCGTTGACCGGCCCGTGCCAGTCATCCGGACCGTGCGGCTGGTTGCCCCACCACCACAGGCCGATGTTCATCGCGGCCACGATCAGGGCAAGCAGGAGGGCAACCAGCAGGGGATGGCGAGAATCGTTCGTTGCTGGCGTGGCGCTCAAAGAGAATCCCCGAAAGCCTCCACAATGAGGCCGGAAAGCCTGCGGAGCTTACCGAAACCGCGTCGCAGGGCCAATAAACGCCACATTACCGACGGTGAGCCTTGGCGGTTGACGAGTCGTTGTCCGATGGCTGCTCGCGCCTGTCATGCCATGCCGGGCACGACCGGGAAATGAAAAAGCGCAGCCGGAGCTGCGCTTCGTTTCGGGCGTTGCGGGCGCTTACTTGAGCAGCGAGCGCAGCATCCAGGCGGTCTTCTCGTGCTCCTTCAGGCGGCCGGTGACCATGTCGGCGGTGCCCTCGTCGCCGGCCTTGTCGGCCGCCTTGATGGTCTCGCGGGCGGTGTGCGCCACGATCTCGTGGCCTTCCACGAGCTGGCTCACCATGTCTTTCCAGTCTGGTACGCCGGCCTCTTCCTTGACCGTGCTGAGCTTGCCGAACTGGCTGTACGAGCCCGGCGCGAACACGTCCAGCGTACGAATGCGCTCGGCGATCTCGTCGGCGGCCAGCCACAGCTCGTTGTACTGGGTCTCGAACATCGCGTGCAGCGAGTTGAACTGCGGGCCGGTGACGTTCCAGTGGAAGCTGTGGGTCTTCAGGTACAGCGAGTAGGTGTCGGCCAGCAGCTTGGACAGCTGCTTGGCGACCGCTTCACGATCCTTCTTGGCAATACCGATGTTCATGGCCATTGGGGTGCTCCTTGTGATCGAACGGGTGCGAGGGAAATCGTCAGGAAGATCAGCATAGTCGCGCCGCATGACACGGGGAAATGAATCCTGCCGATGCCGGCCATAGCCAGCCGCTATCATGTGCGGTCCCATGAACGATCCCGCCGCCCACGCCTCCCCCTCGCCCGACTCCCGCCTGCGCGACCTGCGCCGCGCCCTCGATGGCGTATCCAGTCGCGACTTCGGCCGCCTGCTGGGACGTTGGCGCGGACTGTCGCGCCAGCCGGATGCAGCCAAGCTCGATGCGCTGGCCGCGGCCATCGAGGCTTCCGCTGCTAGGCGGCAGGCGCGCGTCGCCGCCAAGCCGGCGGTGAAGCTCGACGAATCGCTGCCGATCACCGCGCGCGCTGACGAGATCGTCGAGCTGATCCGCAAGCACCAGGTGGTGGTGATCGCCGGCGAGACCGGCTCGGGCAAGACCACCCAGCTGCCCAAGCTGTGCCTGGCCGCCGGGCGCGGTGAAGCCGGCATGATCGGCTGCACCCAGCCGCGCCGGCTGGCGGCGCGCTCGGTCGCCAACCGCGTGGCCGAGGAGCTGGGCACCAGCATCGGCGACCAGGTCGGCTTCCAGGTGCGCTTCACCGACAAGGTCTCCGAGCGCACGCTGGTGAAGTTCATGACCGACGGCATCCTGCTGGCCGAGACGCAGGGCGATCCGTGGCTGTCGAACTACGACACGCTGATCATCGACGAGGCGCACGAGCGCAGCCTCAACATCGACTTCCTGCTCGGCTACCTCAAGCGGCTTGCCGCGAAGCGGCCAGAGCTGAAGATCATCGTCACCTCGGCGACGATCGACACGGCCCGCTTCGCCGAGCATTTCGACGGTGCGCCGGTGGTGTCGGTGGAGGGACGCGCGTATCCGGTGGAGGTGCGCTGGCGCCCTGTCGACGGCGATGCCGGCGGCAAGAGTCGCGGCGAGATGCAGCAGGGCAGCGCCGAGCACATTGCCCACGTCATCGACGAGATCATCGCCGACCGCAGCCTCGGCGGCGGCCCGGGCGACGTGCTGGTGTTCCTGCCCGGCGAGCGCGAGATCCGCGACGCGCACCTGCTGCTGTCGCGCCGGCAATACCGCGAGACGGAGATCCTGCCGCTGTACGCGCGGCTGTCGGCCGGTGACCAAGACCGCGTGTTCAAGCCCGGCCCGAAGCGCCGTGTGGTGCTCGCCACCAACGTGGCCGAGACCTCGCTTACCGTGCCGCGCATCCGCTATGTGGTCGACACCGGCACGGCGCGGGTCAAGCGCTACAGCCAGCGCAGCCAGCTCGAGCGCTTACATGTGGAGCCGGTCTCGCAGGCGGCCGCGGACCAGCGCAAGGGCCGCTGCGGCCGTATCGGGCCGGGCATCTGCTATCGGCTGTACGACGAGGCGGACTTCGCCGCACGGGCCGCCTACACCGATCCAGAACTGCTGCGCTCCTCGCTGGCTAACGTGATCCTACGCATGCTGGCGCTGAAGCTGGGCGAGGTGGACGAGTTTCCGTTCCTGGAGGCGCCCGATCCGCGCGTGATCGCGGATGGCTACCGCCGGCTGGCCGAGATCTCGGCGATCGACGAAAAGCGCTCGCTCACCGCGATCGGCCGTGACCTCGCGCGCCTGCCGATCGACGTGCAGCTGGCCCGCATGCTGGTGGAGGCGCGCCGGCTCGGCTGCCTGCGCGATCTGCTGACGGTAGTGTCCTTCCTCAGCATCCAGGATCCGCGCGAGCGCCCGGCCGACGCGCGCGGGCAGGCTGACGCGGCGCACGCGGTGTTCGCCGATCCGAAGTCCGATTTTCTCGGCGTGCTCAACCTTTGGCGCGCCTATCACGACGCCAGCGAGGAGCTGACCCAGTCCAAGCTGCGCGACTGGTGCTCGCGGCATTTCCTGTCGTTCCTGCGCATGCGCGAGTGGCGCGAGCTGCATCGGCAGTTGTTGCTGGTGGTGGATGAGCTGGGCTGGAAACTAGATGCCGACGCTTCCGCTCCCTCGGCGCAGCCGGGCGAGAAGAGGGCTGGGATGAAAGGGGCAACCTCGCCAAGGACCGGTGCCGAAGCCAGCAAGACTCCCTCTCCCCAGGCGCAGCCGGGGGAGAGGGCTGGGGTGAGGGGGCGCGCTTCGCGCAGCGAAGCGCCAGGTTCCCGACGCGTGAGGAGCGATCGTCCCGAGCCCAAGTCCTCTACTTCACTCATCTCCTCGGCGGGTAGTGGAGGCGAAGGCGACGGCTCGAATGAAAAGGACGCCGCGCGCCTGTTCGAGTCGATTCACCGCAGCCTGCTGGCGGGCCTGCCCACCCAGGTTGGCCGCAAGGACGAGAAGGGCGTGTTTCGCTCCACGCGCGAGCGCAAGTTCCAGATTTTCCCGGGCTCGGCGCTGGCCAAGCTGCCGCCGAACTGGGTGTTCGCCGCGCAGATCCTCGATGTCGGCGGCAAGGTCTGGGGCATGATGTGCGCCCGCGTCGAGCCGCAGTGGATCGAGGAGCAGGCCGCGCATCTGGTCAAGTCCAGCTGCCGCGAACCGCACTGGTCGAAGAAGCGCGGCTGCGTGGTGGCCTACGAGCAGGTGAGCCTGTTCGGGCTGAACCTGGTGGAGCGGCGCGCGGTGACGTTCCAGCAGCAGGATCCCGCGCTGGCGCACCAAATCTTCCTGCGCGAAGCGCTGGCGCGCGGCGACATCGAGGCGAAGGTGGATTTTCTGCGCGCCAACCAGCGCGTGCTGGAAGACGCGCGCGGCATCGAAGCCAAGCAGCGCCGCGAGGGCCTGATCCGCCACGAGGATGAACTGGTCGCTTTCTTCGAGGGCAAGCTGCCGGAGGATATTGCCAGCAGCCGCGCGCTGGAGGCGTGGTATCGCAAGGCCCGCCCGGCCGAGCAGGCGGCGCTGCGCTGGTCGATCGACGACGTGATGGTCGGCGGTGCGGGACTCGACCCGAAGGCGTTCCCGGCAGCTATGGACATCGGCCCGCAGCGCTATCGACTGGAATACCGCTTCGTGCCCGGCGACGAGGCCGACGGCGTCACCCTGCACCTGCCGCTGGCCATGCTCAACGCGCTGCCCACCGCGCGCTGCGAATGGCTGGTGCCCGGCCTGCTGGGCGAGAAGGTGGCCGAGCTGATCCGCGGCCTGCCCAAGGCGCTGCGCCGCAACTTCGTGCCCGCGCCGGATTTCGCGCGCGCCTTCGTCGAGGCCGAGGCGCCGCGCGACGAGCCGCTGGCCAGGGCGCTAGCCGCCTTCCTCAAGCGTGCGACGGGCGTCGAGGTGACCGCCGTCGAGTTCGCCGCCGTGGAGCTGCCGGCGCACTTCTCCATGCGCTATCGCCTGCACGACGACAGCGGCCGCACGCTGGCCGCGTCACGCGATCTCGCCGCGCTGCGTGCGCAGTGGGAAGGCCAGGCGCGCGAGGCGTTCTCGCGCAAGACCGACGTGGAGCTCACCCGCGAAGATGTGGCTGCCTGGGATTTCGAGGAGATCCCCGCACAGGTGCGCTCGGCCGGTGGGCTGCTGGCCTTTCCGGCCCTGGTGGACCTGGGCGAGACGGTGGCGCTGCGCGTGTTCGAGCGCCGCGACGAGGCCAGTGAGTCGCATCGCGCCGGCGTGATCCGGCTGTTGCGCAACGCGCTCGCCGCCGACATGAAGCAGGCGCGCCGGCGGTTGCCGATCGCCAACGCGCTGTCGCTCAAATACGCGCCGCTGGGCAGCATCGATAGCCTGCGCGAAGACCTAGTCGAAGGCGGCTTCGGCGATCTGCTCGGGCGCCACGAGCTGGACGTGCGCACCGCGGGCGCGTTCGAGGCGCTGCGCACGCAGGCGTCGCGCGAACTGTTCGCCAGCGCGGTCGAGCGATTGAAGCTGGCCGAGCCGATCATCGAGGCGCAGGCGGAGATGAAGCCGTGGCTGCAGCCGCCACTGATGGGCTTCGCCCGGGCCAGCTACGACGACCTGCACGAGCAACTCGACGCCCTGCTCGCGACCGGCTTCACGCGCGAGCTGTCGACCGCACGCCTCGCGCATCTGCCGCGTTACCTCAAGGCCATGCGGCTACGCGCCGAACGACTGCGGCAGGATCCGGCCAAGGACCAGCAGCGCATGCTGCAGGTGCTGCCGTACTGGCGCGCCTACCTCAACCACCGCGCCGAAGGCCGCGATGGCCTGGAGGAACTGCGCTGGCTGATCGAGGAATGGCGCGTGTCGCTGTTCGCGCAGGAGCTCAAGACCGCCGAGCCGGTGTCGGCCAAGCGTCTGGCGCGAGCGCTGGAGGCCATCGAGGCGGTCTGAGCGGACAGCCTCGCGATGCGTCTTCCGGCGGCGCGAAGCCTGCCGCCAGCCCAACCGCGATGAAGCCGCGGCGGCCGCTCCGCTACCGCGCTCGCTTAGAATGAGCGACTGGTACTGCTGGCACCGCGATGATCCCCATCACCCACGGCAACACGCCTTCGCTCGCACCCTGGCTGGCGCGCCGCGCCGCGCTGCCGGCGGTGTTGGTGAGTGCGCTGGATGCCTGCGCCGCGGCTCCGGTAGAGCAGGGCGAATGCGCCGATGTGCTGGACCTGCTGGTGATGCTCGGCTGCGATGCGCAGACCCAGGCCGCTGCGCTGTGGTTCGCCCTGGCGCAGGCGGCGCCCGCTGCCTACGAGGCGCAGGCGGCCGCGCTGGCGCCGGAGCTGCGACGGCTGGTGGAAGGGCAGCAAGCGGCCGAGAAAGTGTGGGCGCTGCATGCGCAGCGCAGCGGTGCCGCCAGTTCCGAAGGCCTGCGCCGGCTGCTGTTGGCGATCATCCGCGACCTGCGCGTGGTGTTCGTGCTGCTGGCGCGGCAGCTGGCGCGCATGCGCACGGCGCTGGCACTGAGCGAGTCCGCGCGCACCGAGCTGGCGCGGCTGACGCGCGACATCCACGCCCCGCTGGCCAATCGCCTGGGCATCTGGCAGCTGAAGTGGGAGCTGGAGGATCTGGCGTTCCGCTATCTGGAACCGGATACCTATCGCCGCATCGCCAAGCTGCTCGACGAGCGCCGCGAGGACCGCGAGAGTTTCATTCGCCAGTCGCTGGCCGAGCTGGACAAGGCACTGACGGCGGCCGGCATCCACGCCGACCTCGCCGGGCGGCCGAAGCACATCTATTCGATCTGGAAAAAGATGCAGCGCAAGGCGCTGGCCTTTTCCGATCTGTACGACATCCGCGCGGTGCGCATCCTAGTCGACAGCGTGGCTGACTGCTACGCCGCGCTGGGCGTGGTGCACGCGCTGTGGCCCTACCTGCCCGGCGAGTTCGACGACTACGTGGCGCGCCCGAAGGCGAACGGCTACCGCTCGTTGCACACCGCGGTGATCGGCCCGCACGGCAAGACGCTGGAGGTGCAGGTCCGCACCCACGACATGCACCGCGCCAACGAGCTGGGCGTGGCCGCGCACTGGCGCTACAAGGAGGGCGGCAGCGCGGATGCGGAGTTCGAGTCCAAGGTCGCCTGGATGCGCAAGCTGCTCGAACCGCGCGCCGACGGGGAGGGCGAACTGGCGGCCGAGCTGCAGACCGAGCTGCTGGAAGATCGCGTCTACCTGCTGACGCCGCGCGGCGAGGTGTTCGACCTGCCGCACGGCGCCACCGTGCTGGATTTCGCCTACCACGTGCACACCGAGGTCGGGCACCGCTGCCGCGGCGCCAAGGTCAACGGACGCATCGTGCCGCTGACCTACCAGCCGCACAGCGGCGATCGGGTGGAGATTCTCACCACCAAGGTCGGCGAGCCCAGCCGCGACTGGCTCTCGGCCCATCATGGCTACCTCAACACGGCGCGGGCGCGCGAGAAGGTGCGGGCCTGGTTCCGCCGCATCGCGCACGACGCCAATCTCGCCGCCGGTCGCGCCATGCTGGAGCGCGAGCTCAAGCGGCTGGCGATGCCCAATGCCGACCTCACCGGCATGCCCGCGCAGTTCCACCTGAAGACGCACGACGAGCTGCTGATCGCGCTGGCGCTGGGCGAGGTGAACCCGGGGCAGATTTCGCGCCTGCTGCAGGAAGCCGCGCAGCCGCCGGCACCGCCGGAGACGGCGCCCGCACTACCGGCGTCGCGCCCACCGGCGATCGATCAGAGCGCGCTGAGCATCGAAGGCGTGGGCAACCTGCTGACCGTGCTGGCGCGCTGCTGCCAGCCGCTGCCGGGCGATCCGGTGCGCGGCTTCGTCACGCGTGGGCGCGGCGTGTCGGTGCATCGCGCGGATTGCGCGGCGCTGGCGCGCCTGGCGCGGCGCGATCCGGACCGGGTGATCGACGTCAGCTGGGGGCGCGTGGCGGCGCAGGCCTACCAGGTCGACATCGAGCTGCACGGCTACGACCGCAAGGGCTTGCAGAAGGACGTCACGGCGGTGATCAGCAACGCCAACATCCCGATCATCGCCTCGTCCAGCCGCATGTTCGTGCGCACCGGCGAGGTGGAGATGCGCTTCACGCTGCGCGTGCGCGACTACGAGCAGCTCTCGCATCTGCTGGCCAAGCTGGTGGCGCTGCCCAACGTGGTCGATGCCCGGCGCGTGGGCAGCCGCTGAGCCGGCTGGCAGTTGAACGACGGGCCGCGCCGGGGCTGTCGGGCCGCCCTGCGATGCTAAGCTTCGGCGGTTTCATCCACAGCGGCAGATCATGAGCGGACGCAACGACCCGCGCGGCCCGCAAGGGCGCACCGAGCCCACGCTGGGCAACCTCGACGACCTCGATCGCCCGGCCGCGCGCGCGCCGGCGGCGGCCGATGACCTGCCGCGCGTCACGCTCGATCCGCCACCGCGCCGCGTCGCGCCGCCCGCTTCCCGTTCGCCGTCGCCGGAGCCGCCGCGCCGCCGCGGCTGGCTGGTGCCGCTGGTCTTGCTGCTGCTGGTGGGCGCGATCACGGTGCTGTGGCTGAACCAGGACTCCCTGCGTGGCCTGGTGCCGCGCACCAGCTTCAACGACGTGCTCTCGCGCGCCACGGCCGCGCTCGATGCCGGCCATCTCGACGGCACCGACGGCACCAGTGCGCGCGAGCTGTTCCAGGCCGCGCGCGCACTGGAGCCGGACAACGACCGCGCCCTGGCCGGCCTGCGCAGCGTGGGCCAGGCCGAGCTGGCCCAGGCACAGAAGCAGCTGGCGGCCGGTCAACTCGACGAGGCCACGCGTTCCGCCGCGGCGGCGCGCGAATTGCTCGGCGGTGGCGACGAGGTGGATCAGCTCGATCGCCGCATCGCTCAGGCGCGCGCCAATGGCGTGCATGCCGACGATCTGGTCGATCGCGCCCGCCAGGCGTTCGCCGCCGGCAAGCTCGACGGCGACGACGGCGCCGCCGCGCTGTTCGCCAAGGTGCTGGCAGCCGATCCGGGCAATGCGGTGGCCGCGCACGGGCTGGACCAAGTGGGCGGTGCCTACGCCGACCAGGCACGCAAGGCGCTCGATGCCGGCGACGCGGTGACCGCCTCCAGCACCATCGACAAGCTCGCCTCGCTGCTGCCGCGCTACGGTGACCTGCCGTCGCTGCGCGCGCAGCAGGCGCAGGTGCAGCGCGCCCACGACGACGCGGTGAACCAGGCGGTGAGCCAGGGCATGGACGCGCTGCGCGCCGGCCGCATCAACGGTAGTGGCGACGACACCGCGCTGGCGCTGTTCCAGAAGGCGCTCGCGCTCGACCCGCAGAATCCCGACGCGCGCGCTGGCCTGGGCAAGGTGGTGCAGGCGCTCACCGTGCAGGCCAACGCGCTGATCGACAGCGGCGACATGGACCAGGCGCGCAGCCTGCTTGACCAGGCCGATGCGCTGGCGCCGAAGTCGGCCGATCTCGCGGCGGCGCGCGCTCGCCTGCGCCAGGACGGCAAGTCGGTGGCTGCGCCTTCGGCGGGCGCCGCCAACGCTGTCTCCGAAGCCTCGGACGCCGCGACACCGAAGCAGGACGCCAGCCTGCTGCCGGCGATGCTCTCGCCCGAGCAGCAGGCCAAGGTAGCCGACTTGGTGAGCCAGGCAAAAGCCGCCGCGCAGCGCGGCGACATCATGCTGCCGCCCGGCGCGAGCGCATACGACCTGTACCGCGGTGCGCTCGCCATCGATGGCAACAACACGGCCGCCCGCGACGGCCTGCAGAACCTCCCGGCCGTGGTGGTGCAGCTGTTCAACCGCGCGCTGGAGGACGGCCGTCTCGCCACCGCCGGTGACATGCTCGGCAACCTGGGCGATCTCGCGCCCGGCGATCCCAGCCAGGATCAGCTGCGCAATCGCCTCGCCACCGCCTGGCTCGATCGCGCCGAACAGCAACTGGACACCGGTGACCGCCAGGGCGCGGCGCAGTCGCTCGAGCGCGTGCGCAAGCTGGCGCCGCAGCATCCGCGCCTGCCGGAGCTCACCGCGCGCCTGAACTCGGAACCGTGAGCGCGTGACCGTACTGGTCTTGGGGGCGAGCAGCCAGATCGGCCATTTCCTGCTGCCCCGGCTGCAGGCGGCCGGGCATGACGTGCTGGCGATCAGCCGGCAGGCGCGTGCTGGCGGCGCGCATTTGCGCTGGATCGTCGGGCAGTTGCCCGAGGCGATGCCGGCAGCGCTGCCCGCACTGGCCGGCATCGTCAGTTGCGGCCCGCTGCTGCCGTTTGCGCGCTGGCTGGAAGCGGCGCCTCTGGACGGCGCTCCGCGCATCGTCGCCACCAGCTCGATGAGCGCGCAGACCAAGCGTGATTCCCGCGTGCCGGCCGAACGCGCGCTGGCGCAAAGCCTGCGCGAGGGCGAGGCGGCATTGGCCGAGGCGTGTGCGCGACGCGGCCTGCGCTGGAACGTGTTGCGGCCCACCATCATCTACGGCGCCGGGCGCGATCGCAGCCTCACGCCGATTGCGCACCGCGCGTCGCGCCTGCGCGTGTTTCCGCTGCCGGCCGGTCGCGGCCAGCGCCAGCCGGTGCATGCCGACGATATCGCCCAGGCCTGCGTGGCGGCGCTGCGCGAGGATGCGCCCAGCGGTCATGTGCTGCCGATCGGCGGCGGTGAGCGGCTGAGTGCCGCAGCAATGTTCGCTCGCGTGCGCGCGAGCCTGCCGGTCGCCACGCTGCCGCTGCCGATCCCGCGGCCACTGCTGCGGCTGGGGCCGCGTCTGGTTCCCAGGCTGCAAGGGCCGCTGGCCCGGCTGGAAGAGGATCTCATCGCCGACAACACCGAGCTCACCCGCATGCTCGGTGTGCGGCCGCGCGCGTTCCAGCCCGATGCGCGCTGCTGGGGGCTGGACGCGCGCTGATCGCCCGCGCCCGCGCCCGCGCCCGGCGCTGCCCGCGTTCTGCCCGCGGAACCGGGCCGGCATTCATATTCGCGCCGGGCGGCAGGGCCTATCATCGATGTTCGCCTTGACCGGGAACTCCACGCGTTGGCCTTTTTGACCCGTCTCCAATCGTTCGCCCGTACCGCGTGGCCGTGGGTACGCGTACCGTTCTGGATCGCCATGGGCTTGTTCTTCGGGTTCCTGCTGCCGTACACGCTGATCCTCAACAAGCGTGTGCAGGACCGCTTCAACGACCTGGTGTTCGCCGTGCCTACGCGCGTCTATGCGCGGCCGCTGGAGCTGGCCCCGGGCGTGGCGATGACCCCTGCGGCGCTTGAGCTGGAGTTGACGTTCGCCGGCTACAGCAACGACGGCAAGGGCGAGGTGGCCGGTCGCTGGGCCAAGCAGGGCACGCGCTACACGATCGCCTCGCGCGGCTATGCCGGGCCGGATGGCGGCGAGCTGCCCAAGCGCATCCGCGTCACGCTGGGGCGCGGCCAGGTGAGTGCGCTGGTGGATGCCGACAGCGGCAAGCCGATCAAGCTTACCCATCTCGATCCCGCGCGCATCGCCACCGTGTATGGCGCGCAGCAGGAGGAACGGCGCATCGTGCGCCTGGCCGACGTGCCGCCGCTGCTGGTCAGCGGACTGCAGGCGGTGGAAGACCGCGACTTCAAGCACCACATCGGGCTGGATTTCAGCGCCATCGCCCGCGCCGCGTTCGCCAACCTGCGCGCCGGCCACACCGTGCAGGGCGGCTCCACGCTGACCCAGCAGCTGGTGCGCAACCTGTTCCTGGACCGCAACCAGAACTTCACCCGCAAGTTCAACGAGGCGATCCTGTCGCTGCTGATCGAGGCGCACTACTCGAAGGAGCGCATCCTGCAGGCCTACGTCAACGAGGTGTTCCTCGGCCAGCAGGGCAGCCAGGCGGTGCACGGGTTTGCCGCGGCGGCGGAGTTCTATTTCGGGCGTCGCCTGGAAGATCTGCGCCCGCAGGAAATCGCCCTGCTGGTGGGCATGGTGAAGGGGCCGAGCTACTACGATCCGCGCCGCTATCCGCAGCACGCGTTGCAGCGGCGCAACCTGGTGCTGCAGCAGTTCCTGCAGACCGGGCTGATCAATGCGGCGCAGGCCAACGCGGCGCAGGCCGCGCCGCTGGGCATCGCCGACAACGCGCAGTTGCCGCACAACCGCTTCCCGGCCTTCATGGACCTGGTGCGCAGCCAGATCACCGCCGACTTCGACGACGACACGCTGCGCGCCGGTAATCTGTCGATCTTCACCACGCTCGACCCGGCCGCCCAGCTCTACGCCGAGCAGGCGGTGACCAACACCGTGAAATCGCTGGGCAAGCGTGGCGAGGCGGTGCAGTCGGCTGGCGTGGTCACCGATGCGCACACCGGCAGCGTGCTGGCGGTGATCGGCTCCAAGCTGCCCGGCGACACCGGCTTCAACCGGGCCATGGACGCGCAGCGGCCGGTTGGCTCCACGATCAAGCCGTTCGTCTACCTGGTGGCGCTCACCGATCCGTCCCGCTGGAACCTCGGCACACTGCTGGACGATGGTCCGATCAGCATGCGTCAGCCCGACGGCACGATGTGGGAGCCGCACAACGACGACAACCAGACCCACGGCATGCTGCCGATGGTCGACGCGCTGGCGCACTCGTGGAACCTCGCCACCATCCACCTGGGGCTGGAGGTGGGGCTGCCGCGGATCAAGGCGTTCCTCGAATCGTTCGGGTTCAACGACATCAATCCGAGCCCCTCGCTGCTGATCGGTGCGCAGGACATGGCGCCGCTGCAGCTGGCCCAGCTCTACCAGTACCTCGCCTCCGATGGTCACGCCCTGCCGCTGCTGGCGGTGCGCGGCGTGCTCGACGGCAGCGGCCGCACGATCAAGCGCTACGAGGTGCAGGAGGGGCCGGGCGAGTACCAGAACGCGGTGCGGCTCACCACCTGGGCGATGCAGCAGGTGGCGCTGTTCGGCACCGCGCATTCGATCGGTGATTCGGGCCTGGCCTGGCTCCATGCCGCCGGCAAGACCGGCACCAGCAACGACATGCGCGACAGCTGGTTCGCCGGCTTCACCGGCCAGCACCTGGCGGTGTTCTGGATGGGCCGCGACGACAACAAGCCCACCGGCCTGTTCGGCGCCACCGGCGCGCTGCGCGAATGGCGCGACCTGTTCGCCAAGCTGCCCACCCGTCCGCTGTCGGCCGATCCCGGCCCCGGCCTGGAGCTGGCGTGGATGAATCCCTCCGACGGCAAGCGCACCGATCCGCAGTGCGAGGGTGCGCGTCAGCTGGCGGTAGTGGCCGGTAGCCTACCGCCGGATACCGAAGGTTGCTTCTGGCAAAGGGTGGGTGATTTCTTCGGCGGCAGCCACGACAATCCGCCGCCGCCCAACCCCTTGCCCGCGCAGTAATCGCCATGCCCTTGCCTCGTTCCTTGCGTCTCCTGTTGCCCGCCGCCGCAACCCTGCTGGGCGGTTGTGCCCTGTTCGCCTCGGCGCCGCCGCCGGCTGCACGTCCGGCGCGCCCGAACTACGACCTGGTGGCGGCGATCCGCGCCGCCGGCGATCGCGAGAAGTCGATCATCGACGTGAGCCCGCTGCGTGATCCGGCCGTCACCGCCTTGCAGGACGGTGCCCACGCGGACGAGCGCGCCGGCCGCTATCCGGATGCAGCCGCCAAGCTCGACCAGGCGCTCAAGCTCAGCCCCGAGTCGCCCGACCTGCTGCAGGACCGCGCCGAGATCGCCGTGCGCATGCGCGATTACCCGCTGGCCGAAAAGCTGGCGCACCAGTCGTGGTCGCTCGGCCCGAAGTTGGGGCCGCTGTGCGCGCGCAACTGGCAGACCGTGGTGGAAATGCGCCTGCAGGCCGACGACAGCGCCGGCGCCGCCAGCGCGCGCAAATGGGTACAGACCTGCCACAAGGCCGGCATCAACCGCTACTGATCGCCACCGGCGGCGCGCAGCAGGCCGCCGTAGCCGAGCACTTCGCCCAGCAGCGGCAGGGCGATGCTCACGTCGAACCGATAGTCGCCCGCCTCGATGCGCTTGCCCGCACGCGTGCGTGGCAGCAGCCATAGCGGCACCGGCCAGCGCCCGAGTTGCGCGCCGATGCATCTCCACTGCCAGCCGACGTCGACCACGTCGACCTGTAAGCGCAACGAGACGGCGCCGGTCTCCTCGATCCAGCCACCGTCCGGCCAGTGGCCGTACGGGCGGAAGGTGGAGACGAAGCGTGCGCCGTCATCGAAACGGCGATCCCAGTGCAGCAGGCCATCAGCATGGTGGATGGCGACATGCAGCCGATGGGCGGCGCCGTCGGCTGGGATGCCGAGTTTTCGCGCCAGGCGCCGGCCGACAACGCCGGCGAGACCGCGGCCGAAGCGGATCGCGAGCGGCCCTTGCAGCGTGCCACCGCGGCGATGCAGCGCCTGCAGCTGGGGATGCAGGTGCGCGAACGCCGGCCCGAACCAGCGGCTGACGGCGGTGTCGTCGGAGCCAGGGCCTTCCGGATGCATCGTGGCTGCCTCAACCATGCCGGTTGTTCCACATGGCCAGCGCGGCCCACAGCGCGAGCAGCGGCAGTCCACCCCACGCGGCTTCCAACATCGGCAATCCCTGCAGTGACGGCACCAGGGCGCAGCGTACCGACTAGCGATGCGCAAGCGATACGACAGGTCGTCGCGATTGGCTCGCCGCCTCCACGACCCTCCGCCATACTTGCCGGATGATCGATCCCGATGACGCCGCGCCCGACGACGTCGGCGCGCTGCTCGGCGCCGACGGCCCGTTTGCCCGCGAGCTGCCCAACTTCGCCCCGCGCACCGCGCAGCAGGACATGGCGCGGGCGGTGGCGCATGCCATCGCCGAGCGCGAGACGCTGATCGCCGAGGCCGGCACCGGCACCGGCAAGACTTACGCCTATCTCACGCCGGCGCTGCTGTCCGGCGCACGGGTGATCGTCTCCACCGGCACCAAGGCGCTGCAGGACCAGCTGTTCTTCCGCGACCTGCCGCGGGTGCGATCGGTGCTCGGCAGCCGCCTGAAGACGGCCCTGCTGAAAGGCCGCGCCAACTACCTGTGCCTGTACCGGCTGGACCAGACCGTGCGCGACGGCGGCAGCCTCGCCCCGGCGCAGGCGCACCAGTTGGCGGCGATCCGCACCTGGTCGGCGCGCACCCGTCACGGCGATCGCATGGAGCTGGCCGAAGTGCCGGAAGAGTCGCCGCTGTGGCCGCGCGTCACCTCCACGCCGGAGAACTGCCTGGGCGTGGAGTGCGCGTTCTACGACGACTGCCACGTGGTGAAGGCGCGGCGCGAGGCGCAGGAGGCCGACGTGGTGGTGGTCAATCACCATCTGTTGTTCGCCGACCTCGCGCTTAAGCAGGAAGGCTTCGGCGAGATCCTGCCCGGCGCGCAGGCCTTCATCCTCGACGAGGCGCACCAGGTGCCGGAGCTGGCCGGCCAGTTCTTCTCGCAGAGCGTGAGCGCGCGCCAGCTGTCGGAGCTGGCGCAGGACGCGCTGGCCGAATGCAGCGGCATCACCGGCGCGATCGGCCTGCTGCTGGAGCCGGTCGAAGCGCTGCAGGACGCGCTGAAGCAACTGCGCGCGGCGATGGAATCACTGCCGATGCGCGGCCCGTTCGCCGAGCTGGACAGCCGCGCCGCCGTGCGCGATGGGTTGCTCGATGTGGCCGAGCTGGTCGCCGCGCTGTCTGACCAGCTGGCCTCGCAGGCGGAGCGATCGCGCGGCTTCGCCAACGTCTACGAGCGCTCGCTGACCTTGAGCGAGCGGCTGGAGCGCATCGTCGAAGGCCAAGCCGGCGAGGCGCGCGGTATCGACGTGCGCTGGTACGAACTGTTTCCGCGCGGCTTCGCCATCCACGCCACACCGCTGGATCTGGCCGCGCCGCTGCGGGTGATGCGTGAGCGAACGCAGGCCGCGTGGATCCACACCTCGGCCACGCTGTCGGTGGGCGGCGAGTTCGGCCACTTCGCCCGCCAGCTGGGGCTGGAGGATCCGCAGACGCTGAGCCTGGAGAGCCCGTTCGACTATGTGCGCCAGGCGCTGTGCTACCTGCCGCCGGGGCTGCCCGATCCGGCCGCGCGCGACTACACCGACAAGGTGACCGAAGCGGTGCTGCCGGTGCTCGAGGCCTCCGACGGCCGCGCGTTTCTGCTGTTCACCTCGCACCGCGCGCTGCGCCGCGCCGCCGAGCTGCTGCGTACGCGCGTGCCCTGGCCGCTGTTCGTGCAGGGCGAGGCGCCACGGCACCGGCTGCTGGAGGAGTTCCGCGCCAGCGGCCACGGCGTGCTGCTTGGCGCGGCGAGTTTCTGGGAAGGCGTGGATGTGGCCGGCGAGGCGCTGAGCGTGGTGGTGATCGACAAGCTGCCGTTCGCCGCGCCCGACGATCCCGTGCTGCAAGCTCGGCTGGAAGCGCTGGAGCAGGCCGGCATCAATCCGTTCATGGCATGGCAGGTGCCCAGCGCGGCGATTGCGCTGAAGCAGGGCGCGGGCCGGCTGATCCGCGACGTGCACGATCGCGGCGTGCTGGTGCTGTGCGATCCGCGATTGATGAGCAAGGGCTACGGCAAGCTGTTCCTGGCCAGCCTGCCGCCGATGCCGCGTACGCGGGAGCTGGGCGACGTGCGGGCGTTCTTCGCGGTGCCGGGCGAGGACGGCTAGGCGCCGTCATTGTCGCGAACGCGGAAGGCGCTTATCCACGGCGACACCGGTCCTCCGCCATGCTTTTTGCAATGAGGCCAAATGGATTCCCGCGTTCGCGGGAATGACGGCGAGGAAGTAACGAGTGTCCTGGGTGTCGTGTCGGGGACCTTGCGCGAACGACATCGGCGCCTGAGGTGCCCTCGCGACGTGCTGCTGCCAGCGATCGCGTCGACGCCATCGAACGCTCGGGCAGCGTTCTTGTGCTCCTGCGCGCTCGCGCGCCGCTTGGCTATCATCCGGGCTTCCAACGGGGAGGTCGGCATATGGCCAAGGTCACAGGTTTGGGTGGGGTGTTTTTCCGGGCGCGCGACCCGGAGGCGCTGGCGCAGTGGTACGCCACGCATCTCGGGCTGGTGGTGGATCCTTCGTACGGCGGAGTGCGCTTCGAGGAGGATGCGGCACGACCGGGCTTTACCTTGTGGACGCCGTTCGCGCAGGACACGGGTTATTTCGGCGATCCGGCACAGCCCTTCATGCTGAACTTCCGCGTGGACGATCTCGATGCGCTGCTGGCCCAGCTGCGCGCGGCCGGCGTCTGGGTGGACGAGCAGCGTGAGAATGGCGAGTACGGCCGCTTCGGCTGGATTCGCGATCCGGAAGGCCATCGCGTCGAGTTGTGGCAGCCGCCGGGGTAACCTGCGGCGGGGCACACCACGGTCGCGATGCGGCTTGGTGCAGTGCAAGGTACATACGTATTCAGGTCGAGCCGGCGCCGGTGGCGTCGCAGAATCGGCGGGACTTCAACATCAGGGGTGGAACACACGATGGCAATCACTGAGACCTCGGCGGACGCCGAACAACACGCCACCTTGCGCGTGGTGGTGATCGCGGCGGCGGCCGCGCTGGGCGGCTTCCTGTTCGGTTTCGACACGGCGGTGATCAACGGCGCGGTGGATGCGATCCGCGGCGCGTTCGGTCTGAACGCGGGGGAGATCGGCATCACCGTTTCGTGCGCGCTGCTCGGTTCGGCCGCCGGCGCGTGGTATGCCGGTTCGCTGGCCGACCGCTTCGGCCGTGTGCGGACGATGCAGGTGGCGGCGCTGCTGCTGGCGATCAGCGCGCTCGGCTCGGGCCTCGCCTTCGGCGTGTGGGACCTGATCCTGTGGCGCGTGGTGGGCGGCCTCGGCGTCGGTGTGGCCTCGGTGATCGCGCCAACCTACATCGCCGAGGTCTCGCCGGCGGCCGTGCGCGGCCGCCTCGGCTCGATGCAGCAGCTGGCGATCGTGCTGGGCATCTTCGTGGCATTGCTCAGCGATGCGTGGCTGGCCGGCACCGCCGGCGGGGCGGCCAACACGCTGGCGTTCGGGCTGGCGGCGTGGCGCTGGATGTTCCTGATCGCGGTGATCCCCGCGCTGATCTACGGCGGCCTGGTGCTCGGCGTGCCCGAATCGCCGCGCCACCTGGTCGCCAAGGGCAAGCTGGCCGATGCCAAGAACGTGCTGCGCCAGGTGCTCGGCATGAGCAGCGACAGCGCGCTGGACAAGAAGGTGGGCGACATCGCGCACAGCCTGAAGATGGAATACCGCCCGCGCCTGCGCGACCTGCGCGGCCCCGCCGCCGGACTGCTGCCGGTGGTGTGGGTGGGCATTCTGCTGTCGGTGTTCCAGCAGTTCGTGGGCATCAACGTGATCTTCTACTACTCGTCCACGCTGTGGCATTCGGTGGGCTTCAGCGAGGCCGACTCGTTCACCATCACCGTGGCCACCTCGGTGGTGAACGTGCTGGTGACCCTGGTGGCGATCGCGCTGGTCGACAAGATCGGCCGCAAGCCGCTGCTGGTGGTCGGCTCGGCCGGCATGGCGCTGACCCTGGGTGTGATGGCGTGGTGCTTCTCGCAGGCCACCGGCACGGGGGCCGACCTGGTGCTGCCGCACTCGGTGGGTCCGGTGGCGCTGGTGGCGGCCAACGCCTACGTAGTGTTCTTCGGCCTGAGCTGGGGTCCGATGGTGTGGGTGCTCTTGGGTGAGATGTTCCCCAACCGCATTCGCGCGATCGCGCTGGCGGTGGCGGCCTCGGCGCAGTGGCTGGCCAACTTCGTGATCAGCTCCACCTTCCCGGCGCTGGCGCAGATCGGCCTGACCTTCGCCTACGGCCTGTACGCGGCGTTCGCGTTGATCTCGCTGTTCTTCGTGCTCTCGGCCGTGCGCGAGACCAAGGGCATGGAGCTGGAAGACATGCAGGGCTGAGGCCCTCGCCGAAGCATCGGGGCCGGCGCGTCCGCGTCCGGCCCCGATCTCGTCATGGCGTCCGCGGCCAAGCGCCCGGGCGCCGCCATCCCGCCGCGCTGTCATGCCCGTTCCGCCGATGCGAGAATGCGCGCATGAACCTGCTTGCGATCGAAACCGCCACCGAATCGTGCTCCGTCGCCCTCGTGCATGGCGACGAGGTGATCGCGCGCAGCGAACTGGCGCCGCGTCGCCATGCCGAACTGGTGTTGCCGATGGCCGATGCGCTGCTGGCCGAGGCCGGCATCGGCCGCCACGCGCTCGACGCGATTGCTGTGGGCCGCGGGCCGGGCGCCTTCACCGGCGTGCGGCTGGGCGTGTCGCTGGCGCAGGGCATGGCGCTGGCGCTGGACGTGCCGGTGGTGACGGTGTCCTCGCTCGCCGCGCTGGCGCTGGAGGCGCCTGACGACGACAGCGACGCGGCGATTCTCGCGGTGATCGACGCCCGCATGGGCGAGCTCTACGTGGCCTGCTATCGCCGCGACGGACTGGGCGGCCTGATCGCGCTGGACGACGAGCGCGTGGTCACTGCCGCATCACTGCAGCTGCCGCCGGCCGAAGCCTGGCACGTGGTGGGCAGCGGCTGGGCGACGTACGCCGAGGTGCTGGGCGAGCGGCTGGCCGGTCGCACCGTGCGATCGGCGCAGGGTGACCGCTTCCCGCAGGCCGTGCACGTGGCAAGTCTTGCCGTGCGCGAATGCGTCGCCGGGCGCGCGCAGGCACCCGAACTGGCGTTGCCGGTGTACCTGCGCGACAAGGTGGCGTTGACGCTGGCCGAGCAGGGGCGCCGATGAGCGTGCCCATCCCGGGCCTGCGGCTGTTCTGAGCCGCGATGACCGCACCGTCCGTCCGGCTCGATTTCCTCGAACACGATGCGTCGCTGCGCGAACCCGCGCGGCTGCGCGAACGTAGCGACGCGCTGGACTGGCTCGACACCTGCCTCGCCCTCGGCGTGTCCGCGAGTCCCGACGAAACCCGGCTGCGCCAGCGCATGGAGTCCCTGGCCGCCGAGCTGCAGGCGGTGGACGACGCCCTGTGTGCGCGGATCCGCCAGGCGATCCAGCTCGGCGACGGCGCGCTGGCGCTACGCCCCTGGGCCGCGGCTGCGGCTTCCGGTGCAAACGGGGAAGACTCCAGCGACCGCTACGACCATCTCGACAACCTGATCAGCGGCGTGCTGGCGATCGGCGAAGCGGCCGAGCCGCTGCTGCCGCTGGACGAGGGCATGGTGTTCTACCAGCCCACGCCGGCGCGACATATCTTCCACATGCTGGCCCGGCTGGCGCTGGGCGAGGGCGATGTGCTGATCGACCTGGGTTCGGGGCTCGGTCACGTGCCGCTGCTGGTGGCAATTGCTACGCCGGCGCGCAGCATCGGCGTCGAATGGCAGGGGGCGTACGTGGCTGCGGCGCGTCAGTGCGCGCGGGAGCTTGGTCTGGTGCGTGCGCGTTTTGAGCAGGGCGATGCGCGCGAGGCCGATCTGTCCGCTGGCACCGTGTTCTATCTCTACACGCCGTTCGGCGGCGAACTGCTGCGTGCCGTGCTGGATCGGCTGCAGCTCGAGGCCCGTCGCCGGCCGATCCGCGTATGCACGCTTGGCCCGTGCACGCAGACCGTTGCGCGCGAATCGTGGCTGCGAGCGCTGGATGCGAGCCGGCTGGACCGGCCCGCGATCTTTCACAGTCGTTGACGCGCTTTACAGCTGGCCCATCGCCAGCTGCACGGCCAGGCTGCTCACCGCCACCGCGGCCCACACGCCCAGCCCGAGCAGGATCGGACGCACGCCGGTGGAGGCCATGCGGCGTAGGTTGGCCGACAGCCCGACCGCGGTGAGCGCCACCACGATCAGGAACTCGGCCGCCAGGTGCAGCGGCGCCTGCAGGGCCACCGGCACGAACCCGGCCGAGCGCACCGCCGAGGCGACCAGGAACCACAGGATGAACCAGGGGAAGATGCGCGACAGCTTGAAGTCGCTGCCACCGCGGCGCTTCTCGCGCACCGCCACGGCGATCGCCAGCACGATGCATACTGGGATGATCAGCGTGGCGCGGGTCAGTTTGACGATGGTGGCGAAATCGCCGGCAGCGCGGCTGTAGCTGTAGCCCGCGGCCACCACCGACGAGGTGTCGTTGATCGCGGTACCGGCCCACATGCCGAAGCCGAAGTCGGACAGGTGCAGCAGGTGACCAAGCAGGGGAAACAGCAGCACCGCGACCAGGTTGAACAGGAAGATGGTGGAGATCGCGAACGCGGTGTCGTGCTCGTCCGGGCGCAGGATCGGCGTCACGGCGGCGATCGCCGAGCCGCCGCAGATCGCGGTGCCCACGCCGATTAGGATCTTCAGGTCGTCGTGCACGCGCAGCCAGCGGCCGAGGCCCCAAGCCGCCACGAACGCCACGCTCATCGTCACCAGGGTCACCGACAGCGACTGCAGGCCGGTCTTGGCTACCTGGTCGAGGCTCAGCCCGAAGCCCAGCGCGATGATCGACCACTGCAGCACCTGCTTGGAGGCGAACTGGATGCCCGGGCGCAGCCGCGTCGGCAGGTTGATCGCGTTGGCGATGACGATGCCCAGCACGATGCCGATCACCGGGCCGCCGACCAGGGTGAAGCGCCGCCCCAGCGCGAAGGCGGCAGCGGCGATAAGCAAGGTGAGCAGCAGGCCGGGCAAGCGCGCGGCCAGGGTGGGCGCGGTGGCGGGCGCAGCGGCGGCAGCGTCGGAGGCGGGGCTTGGGTGGGGAGCCGAAGTCATCGGGAGGTTCCATGGCAGGGACCGGCGCATCATCGCCGGGAAGCGTTATCAGTAAAACTTGAAATATCTTATGCATGAGATAAGTTTTTCTGATGATCAACATCAGTCCGCGCCAGCTCGAGGTGTTCGTGCACGTGGCCACGCTGGGCAGCGTGCGCGCGGCCGCCGGGCAACTGCATCTCACCCAGCCTGCCGCCAGCATGGCGCTGCGCGACATGGAGCATCAGCTCGATGCGCCGGTGTTCGACCGTGAGCGCGGGCGCCTGCACCTCAACGCGCGCGGCCGCGAACTGCTGCCGCTGGCGCAGGAACTGCTCGAGCGCTACGCCGAGTTCGGCCGGCGCGGCAAGGACGATGCGGCGCTCGGCGGCGAGTTGCGCATCGGCACCAGCAACTCGGTGGGCAATTACCGCGTGGGCGAGCTGCTGGGCGACTTCGTGGAATCCCATCCGCAGGTGACCGTGCGCCTGCGCGTGGCCAATACCGAGGCGATCGCCGCGGCGATGCTCGATCACGGCCTCGACGTGGGCTGCGTGGAGGGGCCGGTAACCCACCCGCAGCTGGAAGTGCGCCCGTGGCGCGTGGACAGCCTGGTGGTGTGCGCTCGCCCGGATCATCCGCTGGCGCGGCGCCGCCGTCTTGCCGCCGAGCATTTCGCCGGCGCGCGCTGGGTGCTGCGCGAACCGGGCTCGGCCACCCGTGTGCTCAGCGAGCGGGCGCTGGGGCAGCTGCCCAGCGGCCAGACCGTGCTGGAGCTCGATCAGATCGAGGCGATCAAGCAGGCGGTGGTGGCCGGGCTGGGCATCGCCTGCCTGCCGGCGGTGGCGGTCAGCGATGCGGTGGCCGCCGGCCGCTTGAAGGTACTGAAGACACCCTTCCTCGACCTGGAACGCCAGCTCTCCGTGCTGGTGCATCGCCAGCGTTACCGCAGCGCGGTGCTGGAGGCGTTCCTGCGGACGCTGTAATGCCCGCCGCTCAGGCGGGCAGGGCGTTGTCGAGCGTGGCCAGCAGCGCCTCGACCTGCTCGTGGGTATGCGCCCGGATCAGCCGCGGCGCGAGCCGGCGCAGTTCGCTGCGATCCAGCTCGCCCAGGCGGTCACGCACCTGCAGGATCTGGCTGGGATGCATGCTGAATTCGCTCAGGCCCAGCGCCAGCAGCAGCGCGGTGAAGTTCACGTCGCCGCCGATCTCGCCGCACAGGCTCACCGACTTGCCGACCCGGCGGCCAGCGCTGATCACGTGGCAGATCAATCGCAACAGGGCCGGGTTGAGCGGGTTGTAGACGTTCTCCAGCGCGTCGTTGCCGCGGTCGGCGGCCAGCACGTACTGAGCCAGATCGTTGGTGCCGATGGCGAGGAAGTCGGCGTGCTCAAGCAGGGCGCGTACGTTGATCGCCGCGGCGGGCACCTCGATCATCGCGCCCAGCGGCAATTTCTCCGGCAGGTCGACGCCTTCCTGCTTGAGCTCCTGGCGAGCCAGCTTGAACAGCGTGCGCACGGCAATGATCTCGTCCGGCTGGGTGATCATCGGCACCAGTACGCGCATCGGCCCGTAGCAGGCAGCGCGCAGAATCGCGCGGATCTGCGTGGTGAACACCGCCGGATGGCGCAGTGACAGCCGCACCCCGCGCACGCCGAGCGCGGGGTTGTCCTCGCCGCGCAGCGCGATGCCGGCGGCGTCAGCCTTGTCCGCACCCAGGTCGAGCGTGCGGATCGTCACCGGCAGGCCGCCCATGCCCATCACCAGGTCGCGATAGGCGACGAACTGTTCCTCCTCGCTGGGCAGACCCTTGTGACGCAGGAACAGGAATTCGGTGCGGTACAGGCCCACCCCGTCGGCGCCGCGGGCGCGCGCCATGGCCACGTCCGAACTGGACTCGGCGTTGGCCAGCAGCTTGATCTCCGCGCCGTCGCGGGTGCGCGAGGGTGCGTTGGCCAGCTTGGCCAGGCGCCGGCCTTCCAGCGCCGCCTCGCGCTGCCAGGCGCGGTAACGCGAGAGATCCTGCGCGGTGGGATGGACGATCGCCTCGCCCTGCTCGGCGTCGAGCAGGATCAGGTCGTCATCGTGGATGGTCGACAGCGCGTCGCGCGTGCCGACCAGCATCGGCAGGTCCAGGCTGCGGGCGAGGATGGCACTGTGCGAGTAGGGGCTGCCCGAACTGGTCACCACGCCCAGCAGGCCGTGGCCGGCCAGGTGCGCCATGTCACCCGGTGCGATGGTGTCGGCGACGAGGATCTCGCCCACGCGTGCGGCGAGCTTGCGCTCCTCGGCGGTGGTCTGGCGCTGCAGCGCGGAGATCACCCGGTTGATCACCTGGTCGACGTCCTCGCGCCGGCTGCGCAGGTAGGGATCGTCCATCGCCTCGAACACGGCGACAATGCGGTCGCGCTGCTTCTTGAGCGCAGCGCCGGCCCGGTAGTGGCCGATGCGGATCATGTCGTCGAGCCCGCGCAGCATCTCCGGGTCGTCCAGCAGCAGGGTGTGCGCGTCGATGAACTCGTTCACCTCACGCGCCAGCGCGCCGTGCAGCTTGGTGCGTAGCTCGCGCAGCTCCTGCCGCGCGGTGTCCAGCGCCAGATGCAGCAGTTCGAGCTCGGCCTCGACCTCGTCTTCGCCGAGCGGCCGGTTGTCCACCGCGTAGCGACTGGGCTGCACCAGCCGCGCGCGGCCCAGGCACATGCCCTTGGCCGCCACCGTGCCGGGCAGGCTCTGCCTCATGCGTGGTCACCGGTCGCGGAGAGGCACAGCGCGGGCGTGGCGCACGCGCGCATCGCGATCGATGCGTACGGTGTTGCCGGTGCTCGCGTCCCGTGTCCTGCCGTCATCTCATCCGCCCTCGTCGAACTTGCGCTCGAACAGGTCCACCACCGCATCCAGCGCGGTCTGCTGATCCGGCCCGTCGGTGCGCACGGTCAGCGCGGTGCCGATGCCGGCGGCCAGCATCATCACGCCCATGATGCTCTGGGCATTCACCTCGCGCCCCTTGCTCACCAGCCACACGGTGGACTTGAAGCCCTGCACCAGCTGCACCAGCTTGGCCGAGGCGCGCGCGTGCAGGCCGAGCCGGTTGGATACCACGATCTCTTTTTCAAGCATGGTCGATGAAGATTCCTCCGCGGCCCCCGCTGGCGGCGATTTCCACCAGTTCGTCCAGCGGCTTGTCCGCATAGTTGAGTACGCGCAGCAGCATCGGCAGGTTGAGCCCCGACACGCAGCGCAGACGGACCCCGAGCGAGGCCAGCGACAATCCGATATTGCACGGCGTGGCGCCGTACA
Source organism: Dyella thailandensis (assembly GCF_050749815.1). Lineage (GTDB taxonomy): Bacteria > Pseudomonadota > Gammaproteobacteria > Xanthomonadales > Rhodanobacteraceae > Dyella_A. The sequence continues at coordinate 208,606 of NZ_CP192735.1, forward strand.
GGTCGGCCAGTACCAGCACGCCGTCGCCGTGGTCGAGCTCGCGGGCGTGACGCGCGGTGAGCGTGCGCATCACTTCCGGATCGGCCTGCGGTGGCACCTCCACCGCGTCCACGCGCAGCGGCAGCTTGGGCATCACGTGATGCGCCGCGGAAATCAGCGCCCGGCCGACGGATTCATGGGTCATCAGGAGCACGCCGACGCTCATCGGCTCACTCCAGTTCACGATGGAAGGTAAGCACGCCGCCGCGTCGCGCGCGGAAGTGCGCGGCAAGCTGCTCCACCAGGTACACCGAGCGGTGCCGCCCGCCGGTGCAGCCGATCGAGATGGTGACGTAGCTGCGGTCGTCCGCCTCGAAGCGCGGCAGCCAGGCTTCCAGCCAGCGCACGGTGTCGGCGAAGTACTCGCCGACCAGTGGATCGGCATCGAGGAAATCGCGCACGGGCGCATCCTTGCCCGACAGTGGTCGCAACTGCGGCTGCCAGTGCGGGTTGGGCAGGCAGCGCGCATCGAACACGAAGTCCGCATCCAGCGGCAGCCCGCGCTTGAACGCGAACGACTGGAACATCACGGTGAGGCCTTCGGTGGCGCGCGCGTAGTCGGTGGCCACCAGGCGTCGCAGCTGGTGCACGTTGAGTGCGCTCGAGTCGATCACCTTCTCGGCGATGCCCATCAGCGGGCGCAGCAGTCGCCGCTCGGCCGCGATGGCGTCGGCCAGCGACACGTTGCGCATGGCCAGCGGGTGGCGCCGGCGGGTTTCCGAGTAGCGCTTGATCAGCACCTCGTCGCGGCAGTCGAGGAAGATCAGGTGCACCTGCACGCCGGCGGCGGCCAGTTCGGAAAGCACGCTGGGCATGATCTCGATATCGTGCTCGCGGTTGCGCGCGTCCACGCCCACGGCAATGCGCGTCATGCGCTGGCCGCCACGGTCTTCCAGCACCGCGTTCACCAGGCGCGGCAGCAGGCTCGCCGGCAGGTTGTCCACGCAGTAGAACTCGAGGTCTTCCAGCGCACGCAGGGCCACCGTCTTGCCGCCACCGGACATTCCGGTGAGCACCACCAGGTGCACGGCGTTGGGTCCGGCCTGGGCGATCACTGCGGTGTCGTTAGGGTCCACACATCACCATGGGGGCAGGCGGCGCATCTGGTGCGCCTGTCGGTCGATGAAAGTCTGCGCCGGGTCGAAGCCCTTGCTCTTGAGCGCATGGTTGCGCACGGCGGCCTCGACTAGCACGCCGAGGTTGCGGCCCGGCGCCACCGGAATGGTGATCATCGGCACCTGCACTTCGAAGATCTCGCGATGGCCGATGTCGCCGGTGAGGCGGGTCAGCGCATCGGTGTCCTCGCCATCGCGCAGCGGCTTCAAGTGGATCACCAGGCGCAGGTACTTCGACGCCTTCACCGCCGTATGGCCGAACATCTCGCGCACGTTGAGCACGCCCAGGCCGCGCACTTCCAGCAGGTCCTGCAGCAGTTCGGGGCAGGTGCCGTCGATGACGTCGGGCGCGATCAGGGTGAATTCGGTGGCATCGTCGGCCACCAGCCGGTGGCCGCGGCTGATCAGTTCAAGCGCCAGCTCGCTCTTGCCCGAGCCGGACTCGCCGGTGATCAGCACGCCGATCGAGAACACCTCCAGGAACACGCCATGCAGGGTGATCCGCGGCGCCAGCATGCGCGCCAGGTGGTACTGCATCCAGGTCAGCAGCTCATGGCCGCGCTTGGCGCTGATCCACAGCGGCGTGTTGGTTTCTTCGGCCACTTCGCGCAGGTCCGAGGGCACCGCCTGGTCCTTGGTGACGATCAGTGCCACCGGCTGGTAGGCGGCGATCTTGTTGATCGCTTCCCAGCGCTGGCGCGAGTCGAGCTCGTCGAGGTACTTCAGCTCCTCGGTGCCGATGATCTGGATCTTGTTCGGGTAGATGACGTTGAGATAGCCGACCAGCGAGGGGCGGCGCGTCTGCGTCACGCCGCGTTCCAGCACGCGGCTCTCGCCGCGCATGCCGGCGGCCCAGCGCAGCGCCATGCGCTCATGCACGCCATCGAAGAGTTGTCGGGCAGTGAGCCGGTCCACGTCATCGGGTCCTTTTGCCGGGATGGCGGCCGGTGCGGCCGCCATGGGGCATGAACCTATTGTGCCAGCTTGGGCCGGGACGGCGCAGTGTGCGCCGGCCGGAAAAGCAACGGCCCGCCAGGGGCGGGCCGTTCGAGTGGAAGAGGTGTGACTCAGCCGTACAGACGATCGTCGCGGCGCGCCTCGGCCTTGTGCTTGTCGCACACTTTCTCGCGGTGCTTGCGCAGCTGGGTCACCAGCTTGTCGAACATCATGTCGATGGAGACGTACATGTCCGGCTCGAAGGCCTCGGCGTGGAGCAGGGCGCCGGAGGAGGTATGCAGCGTTCCTTCCGCCTTCTGCTGCAGCTTGTCCAGCGAGAGCACGACGGCCAGGCTGGTCAATCGGTCATCGAGGCGGGTTAGGCGGTCCAACTGTCCGGTCACGTGCTCGCGCATGGACTCGGTGATATCGACGTGCTGACCGCTGAGTTGGAATTGCATGTTGCGCCTCCTCTGGTACTGCCGCGTTCGCGGCGTGGTTCGATGCGTCGGCCGGGCCGCATGCCCGGTGCGCATCCACAGTCATTTTCGTGGTGTCCAGCACTGACGCCTTCAAGCCGCCGAGGTTCCGCGCGCAGCGCGAACCGTTCAGCCGGCGCGCTGGCGTTCGCTGGAGCTGGGTATGCGCATGGCCTCCCGGTATTTGGCGACGGTGCGGCGCGCCACCTGGATGCCCTTGCGGTGCAGTTCCTCGGCGAGCGCCTGATCGGACAACGGTTTGCGCGGGTCCTCTGCATCGACAAGCTTGCGCAGCATGGCCTGGATCGCCGTGGACGAGGCGCTGCCGCCGTCCTCCGTGGACACGCCACTGGAAAAGAAGTGCTTGAGCTCGAATGTACCGCGTGGCGTGTGGATGTATTTGCGCGTCGTCACACGGGAGATGGTCGATTCATGCATGCCCACCTCCTCGGCGACCTCGCGCAGCACCAGCGGGTGCATCGCTTCGGGGCCGTAGTCGAGAAACGCGCTCTGCCGCCGCACGATCGCCTCGGCCACCTTGAGCAGGGTCTCGGCCCGCGATTCCAGGCTCTTGATCAACCACCGCGCCTCCTGCAGCTGTCCGCGCATCCAGCTCGCGTCCTCGCCGCGGGCCTTGGCGATCAGGTTGCAATAGTGCTGGTTAAGACCGAGTCGCGGCTGGCAGTCGGCGTTCAGGCTGACCTTCCAGCGGTTGCCGTCCTTGTAGGCGTAGACGTCGGGCGCCACGTACTCCACCGGGGTGGCGTCCATGGCGGCGCCGGGGCGCGGGTCGAGGCTGCGGATCAGGGCGGCGGCCGCGACCACGTCGTTTTCGTCGGCGCGCAGCTTGCGGGCCAGCTTGGTGACATCGTTTCGGGCCAGCAGGTCCAGCTCGCCATCGACGATGCGCAGGGCCAGCTCGCGCTGCGGCGTGGCGGCCGGATCGAACTGCTCCAGTTGCACGCGCAGGCAGTCGCGCAGGTCGCGGCTGGCCACGCCCACCGGGTCAAAGGTGGTCTGCACGCGGCGGCGTACCGCTTCGAGCTCTTCCTCGCTGACCTGCAGCGTGGCCGGCAGGGCCGTCAGCAGGGCTTCGGCGTTTTCGGTGAGGTAGCCGTCCGGGTTGAGCGCGTCGATGATCACGGCGGCAATCGCGCGCTGGCGCGGGTCGAAGCCGGACAGGTTCAGCTGCCACAGCAGGTGTTCGGCCAGCGTCTCGACGACGGCGTTCTGGGGTTCGAAATCCTCGTCGCTGCGCGAGCCGCTGCCGCTGCCGGCGCTGTTGCCCATGGAGAAGTCCATCGGCTGCTCGCCCGCGCCGTCACCGTCGGCCCATTCGGGCGCGTCGCCGCTTTCGTGGTCGTCGCTGGTGGTGCTGGTCGAGCTGCTGGTGGTGCTGGCGCCGGCCTCGGACAGGTAGCTGCCCTCGGCTTCCTCGCCTTCGGCCGTCTCGGATTCCTCGGCGAATTCCAGCAGCGGATTGCCCTCGGCGATCTGGCGCAACTCGGCCTCGAGCTCCAGCTGCGAGAGCTGCAGCAAGCGGATCGCCTGCTGCAACTGGGGCGTCAGGGTCAGCTGCTGATGGAGGCGGAACTGGAGTCCGGGTTTCATACCGACCGGGGAAGGTGGATCGCAGTGCCATCCTAACCCCACCCCGCGGAGGCGAACAGCCTTGCGCACGGGGATGGGCGCCCCGATAAACGGCAGATTGCCGCGTGTCGCCGGGGCGGCTGCGGCGGACTCAGAGGCGGAACTCGCGCCCCAGGTAGACGTCCCGTACCTTTTCGTCAGCCAGGATGTGCGCCGGCGTGCCGCGCGACATCACTTCACCGTCGTTGAGGATGTAGGCGCGGTCGCAGATGCCCAGCGTTTCGCGCACGTTGTGGTCGGTGATCAACACCCCGATGCCGCGCTCCTTGAGGTGGCGCACGATGCGCTGGATCTCGCCGACCGAGATCGGATCGACGCCCGCGAACGGCTCGTCCAGCAGCATGTAGCGCGGCTGTGCGGCCAGCGCACGGGCGATCTCCACCCGGCGCCGCTCGCCGCCGGACAGGCTGATGCCCTTCTGGTCGGCGATGTGGGTGATCTTGAGTTCCTCCAGCAGGTTTTCCTGCTCGGCCGCGCGCTCCTTCGCGCCCAGTCCCTCGCGCAGTTCGAGCACCGCCATGATGTTGTCGGCCACGCTGAGACGGCGGAACACCGACGGCTCCTGCGGCAGGTAGCCGATGCCCAGCTTGGCGCGCGAATGCATCGGCAGGCCGGTGATGTCCTGGCGATCGAGCTTGATCGAGCCGGCGTCGGCCTCGATCAGGCCCACCACCATGTAGAAGCAGGTGGTCTTGCCGGCGCCGTTGGGCCCGAGCAGGCCCACCACCTCGCCCTGGCGGATGGAGAATCCGAAGTCACGCACCACCTGGCGCGAGCGGAAACGCTTCTGGAGGCCTTCGGCGGAGAGCATCGATCAGGGCTTTCCGGTGCTGGTGGCCGGGGCGGGGGCATCGGACGCCGCCGGGGCGGCGGCCTTCTTCTTCGGCTGGAACACCATGTGCACGGTGCCGGTGCCGCCGCTTTCGCCGGTCATCTGGCTGGTCGCGGTGTCATAGGTGAGCTTGTCGCCGTGCGCTTCGCCGCGACCGTGTTGCGTCACCGAGGCGTTGCCGGTGAGCACGGCGATGCCCTTGATGTTGTCGTAGTCGATCGTGGCGGCGTCGCCCAGCATCTGGTTGCCGCTGTCGTCGAGCTGTTCGATGTGCGCGGGGCTGCCGGTCAGCACCACGCGGCTGATCTGGCTTTCGGCGTCGAAGTAGACCTTGGCCAGCGCGCCGGTGGCCTTCAGCGTGCCCTGCTGGATCACCACGCTGCCCTTGAGCGTGCTGACCGTGTTGGGCTTCTGGAAGCCGTCGAAATACTTCGCGTCGACCTTCATCGGCTGGTCGCGGTCGCCCTGCTTGGCGAGGACCGGGGACAGGGCGAGCAGGCCGCAAGCGGCCAGCAGCCACCGGGCGCTAGCGCTTGCGCGGCGGGAACGTGGCATGGACGTCATCGAGCAGCTCCAGATGTTTGTCGGTGAGGTTGGCGCGCATGCCAACCCCGCTCATTGTAAGGGCGCCTTGCACCATCCGCGCCGCGGCGGCGGTTTCCATCCGGTTGTCCTTCGGCCAGATGGTCATGTCGGCGGTGTCGAGCTGGGCGGCGGCGGTATCGTCGAAGGCCTCGCGGTGCATGTGCACCGGGCCGAGCAGCTTGAGCAGGTCGCCGCCCTGGTTCACCCAGCCGTACAGCGACTCGCCGCGCCAGTCCGGCACGCCGGCCTGGTTGGAGGGCAGGTCGAACGCCGGCGAGTTGATGTACAGCGATTCGTCGCCCTCGCGTCGCTCCAGGTGCGGCGCGGTCACGTTGAAGGCCGGCAGGCCCTCGCGGTCATAACTGGACAGCCGGAAGTTGGTGAGCGTGTAGCCTGAGCGCGGCGGGCCGACGAAGTCGTGCTGGCCCGGTTCCGGCATCGCCCACCAGCGCACCAGCTGGGTCACCCCGGCCAGCAGGCCGATCACCACGATCGCGGCGGGCAGCCGGCGTTCGCGCAGCCAGGCGATCAGTCTCATTGCCAGCGGGCCCGCTCGGCATCGGCCTTGCCCTGGGCAAGCAGCAGCAGGTCACAGACCTCGCGCGCAGCCCCTTCACCACCGGCGCGGGTGGTTTGCCAATGCGCCCGCTCGGCCACCCACGGATGGGCGTTGGCCGGGGCGATGGCCAGTCCGGCGATGCCCATCGGGGCGAGGTCGGTCAGGTCGTCACCAATGAAGGCGACCTGATCGGCGGTGAGGTTCAGGGCATCGAGCAGATCGCGCAGGCAGGCGCGCTTGTCGCCCTGGCCCTGGTAGACGTGGGTGATGCCCAACTCTTCGGCGCGCAGCGACACGGTATGGCTGATCCGCGCGGTGATGATCGCCACCTGGACGCCGTAGGACTGCAGGCGCTTCAGGCCCAGGCCGTCCTGGACGTGGAACACCTTCGTCTCGCGACCGTCCTCGCCGTAGTGCAGGCGGCCGTCGGTGAGGGTGCCGTCCACGTCGAACGCGGCCAGGCGGATGGACGCCGCACGGGCGAGCAGGTCGGCGGGGAGGTTGGCGAGGTACGCGGTCACGGCAGTCGTATCGGTAGCGGAAGGGAGGGCGCGCAGCGGCGTGTCTGCCGCCTGCCGGCGTCAGACGACGCGGGCGCGCAGCAGGTCGTGGATGTTGAGCGCACCCACCACGTGCCGCTCGTGGTCGACCACGATCAGCGCGTGGATCTGGTGCTTCTCCATCAGCTGGGCCGCTTCCACGGCCAGCTTGTCGGCGGTGATGGTCTTGGGCGTGCGGCTCATCAAGCTGGCGACCGAGGCGCCGCGCAGGTCCACGCCATCGTCGTCCAGCGCCCGGCGCAGGTCGCCATCGGTAAACACGCCGAGCAGGCGGTCCTGGTCATCGACCACCGCGGTCATGCCCAGATGCTTGCGGGTCATTTCCACCAGCGCCTGGGTCAAGGTGGCCTCGGGGCCCACGCGCGGTACCTCGTCGCCGCCGTGCATCACATCGCTGATGTGCAGCAGCAGGCGCCGGCCGAGGCTGCCGGCCGGATGCGAGCGGGCGAAATCGTCGGCGGTGAAGCCGCGCGCCTCGAGCAGCGCAATGGCCAAGGCGTCGCCGATCACCAGCGCCGCCGTAGTGCTGGCGGTCGGCGCCAGGCCCAGCGGGCAGGCCTCGCTGGAAACGCTGGCGTCCAGGTGGACGTCGGCCTGGCCGGCCAGCGAGGAGCGCGGGTTGCCGGTGATCGCGATCAGCGGGATGCCCTGACGCTTGATCACCGGCAGGATGAACAGCAGCTCGTCGGTTTCGCCGGAATTGGACAGCGCCAGCACCACGTCCTGCGGCAGGATCATGCCCAGGTCGCCGTGGCTGGCCTCGCCCGGATGCACGAAGAACGCTGGGGTGCCGGTGGAAGCGAGGGTGGCGGCGATCTTGCGCCCGATGTGCCCGGACTTGCCCATGCCGCTGACCACCAGTCGCCCTCGGCAGCCCAGGATCAGCCGGCAGGCCTGCACGAAATCGCCGTTGACGCGCGGCTCCAGGGCCCGGATGGCGGCGGCTTCGGTCGCGATGACCGTGCGCGCACTGCGAGCGATGGCGTCGGGATCGACGGAGATCTCGGCAGAAGCGGCGATGCGTGCGTTCATGGGTCCTTCGGCGGCGGCGCCAGGATGCGGAGTCGGGAGGAAGTCCACGGAATAGCTTTGCAGCCGCAGGCTGAATGACGTCCCGTCATTTCTGAGCCAGCGACTTTCCATTACCATGGCCGTCTTGCAGTTTACCTTCATATGACAGCGCGTTGGACGCCGCCCGCCGGGCGACTCCGTACCGGCGACGCCTTCCTGACAGTGGATTTCCGATGGACGCAGAGCGCATCCAGGCTTTGATCGAGAGCGGCTTGCCCGGTGCAAGGGCCGACGTGAGCGGTGCCGACGGCGTGCATTTCGAGGCGGTCGTGATCGCCGAACAGTTCGCCGGTAAGCTGCCGCTGGCCCGCCACCGGCTGGTCTACGCCACCCTCGGCGACCTGATGGGCGGCGCCATCCACGCGCTGGCGCTGAAGACCCTTACCCCCGCGGAAGCCGCCGCGCGCGCCTGATCGCGCGCCGCCTGCCGCCCGCCCGAACTCTCCGAAGGACCCCCATGGCCAAGATCCTCATCAGCGGCGGGCAGCCGCTCCAGGGCGAGGTCGGCATTTCCGGCGCCAAGAACGCCGTGCTGCCGATCCTCGCCTCCTGCCTGCTGGCTGAAGAGCCGGTCACCATTTCCAACGTGCCGCACCTGCACGACGTCACCACCACGATGGAACTGCTCGGCCAGATGGGCGTGCAGCTGGTGCTGGACGACCGCATGAAGATCCACGTCGATCCGCGTCCGGCCGATCGCTACTTCGCCCCGTACGACCTGGTGAAGACGATGCGTGCGTCGATCCTGGTGCTGGGCCCGCTGGTGGCCCGCTTCGGCCAGGCCGAGGTGTCGCTGCCGGGCGGCTGCCAGATCGGCTCGCGGCCGGTGGACCAGCACATCCGCGGCCTGCAGGCGCTGGGCGCGGAGATCGTGGTGGAGAACGGCTACATCAAGGCGCGCGCCAAGCGCCTGAAGGGCGCACGCATCTCGATGGACATGGTGACCGTCACCGGCACCGAGAACATCATGATGGCGGCGGCGCTGGCTCACGGCACCACCATCATCGAGAACGCCGCGCAGGAGCCGGAGGTGGTCGATCTGGCGCTGTGCCTGAACGCCATGGGCGCGCAGATCGAAGGCGCCGGCACCGCCACCATGGTGATCCACGGCGTCGAGCGCCTGCACGGCGCCGAGTACGAGGTGCTGCCCGACCGCATCGAAACCGGCACCTTCTTGGTCGGCGCGGCGATGACCGGCGGCAAGGTGCGCGCCCGCGGCGCGCGCTCGGACACGATGGAGGCGGTGCTGTCCAAGCTCGACGAGGCGGGGGCACACATCTGCATCGGCGACGACTGGATCGAGCTGGACATGCAGGGGCGTCGGCCGAAGGCGGTGAACATCATCACCGCGCCGTACCCGGCTTTCCCGACCGACATGCAGGCCCAGTTTACCGCGCTCAACTGCGTGGCCGAGGGCGTGGGCGTGATCACCGAGACGGTGTTCGAGAACCGCTTCATGCACGCGCACGAGTTGCAGCGCCTGGGCGCGGACATCCGCCTGGAAGGCAACGCGGCGATCATCCAGGGCGTGCCCAAGATGAGCGGCGCGCCGATCATGGCCACCGACCTGCGTGCGTCGGCCTGTCTGGTGCTGGCCGGGCTGGTAGCCGAGGGCGACACCACCGTCGATCGCGTGTATCACATCGACCGCGGTTACGAGAACATCGAGGAAAAGCTCGGCGTGCTGGGTGCAAAGATCCGCCGCCTGCCGAACTGATCGCGGGCTCATAGAAAAGCCGGAGCGTGCAGCGCTCCGGCTTTCTTTGTGCCCGCAGCCGACCTTTACGGCGAGTGGAACTTCACCAGCAGCAGGGTGAGGTTGCCGCCTTCGGACTGCGCCATCTTCACCGGCAGCGGAAATTTCGCCGGCACGTACCAGGCGTCGAACGGCTTGTCGGTATCGGTGCGGCTCACCCGCTGCGCCTTGAACTCGCCAGCCGGCACCGAGACCGGTTCGGTGGCCTGCACGGCGTACTGCTGCTGTTCCACGCGCTGCTTCACGCCCACCGGCAGCACCACGCTCTTGCGGCCATCGCGCAGCGCCAGGCCCAGCGCCAGCGGCAGGGTATTGCGATCGACCATGCCCGGTGCGCTGGCGTAGTGGATCGGGCCCTTGCCGTCGTCCACCGTGACCTGACCGGCCGACCAGTCCACCTGCAGATGGCGATGCTTCTGCTTGATCGCCGCGTCCATGGCGTAGTCGTAGGTCAGCGTTTCGGGCGCGTCGTCGTGCCAGCGGAAGCGCGTGGTTTCATCGGAGCTCGCGCCCAGCAGGGCGGCCAGCCCCGCCGTGCCGCGGGTCTGGTTGCGGTAGGCGTAGCCGCCGTCGGTGGCGCTCAGGGTGATGGTCGCCTCGCCGATCGTCTGGCCATCGCGCTGCACCTGGTAGGTGGCAGTGAACGGCGCCGGTGCGCTGGCGGCGTCGGCGGCCGAGAGCAGGCCAAGGAAGAGCGCACCGGCGAGCAGGGCGCGCGCGGGGCGGTTGAAGCGGATGCGGATGGGGGTGGTCATGCCGGCCGAGTCTACCGGCTGCGCCTGAACCGGCCGTTTCGGCGCGGGCCGAGCTTGCGTTCAGCGATCCAGCGCGCCGTCGCGCCACTGCAGCGGGGTCGCCAGCGGTGCGCCGTCCAGCAGCACCTGCCCGTCGCGCAGTGCCAGTCGACCCTGCGCGATGTGCGACACCACTGCCGGCAGCAGCCGGTGCTCGTAACCCAGCAGGCGGGCCGCCAGCGTCTGCTCGTCGTCCTGCGGGGCGATGGCCAGGCGGGCCTGTGCAATCACCGGGCCGCCATCGAGTTCGGCGGTCACGTAGTGCACGCTGGCGCCGTGTTCGGTGTCGCCGGCGGCCAGCGCGCGGCGATGGGTATGCAGGCCGCGGTACTTGGGCAGCAGCGAGGGGTGGATGTTGATCATCCGGCCCACCCACGGCGCCAGCGCGGCGCCGTCGATGATCCGCATGAAGCCGGCCAGCACCAGCAGTTCGGCGCCTGATTCCTGGATGCGCTCGAACAGGGCGTGGTCGAACGAGACGCGGTCGGGAAAACGGCGCGGGTCCAGCACGGCGGTGGGGATGCCGGCCTCACGCGCCAGCGTCAGCGCGCCGGCGTCGGCCTTGTCGCTGCCCACCAGCACGAATTCCACCGGCAACTCACCGCGACTGCGGGCTTGCAGCAGGGCGGCGAGATTGCTGCCGCGGCCGGAGGCGAGCACGGCGACGCGCAACGGAGTAGTCGTCATCTTGAGGGGGCCGGCCAGGAGGCGAGGGCGTCAGCCGATGTGCACGCGCTCGTCGCCGTGCGCGGCCACCACTTCGCCGATCACCCGGGTCGCCAGCCCGTGCTGTTCCAGCAGCGCCGCGGCGGCACTGACCGCCGAGGGCGGCAGGATCACGGTGAAGCCGATACCGCAGTTGAAGGTGCGCCACATTTCCTCGCGCGCCACGTTGCCCTCGCGCATCAGCCAGTCGAACACCGGCGGCAGCACGATCGAGGAGGCCTCGAGCGCCAGGCCCAGCCCGTCCGGCACCACGCGGATGATGTTTTCCTTCAGGCCGCCGCCGGTGATGTGTGCCATGCCGTGGATCTGCCCGGCGTGCTCGCGCAGCAGGGCCAGCATGGGTTTGACGTAGATCGTGGTGGGCGCCATCAGGGCGTCGGCCAGCTTGACGCCGTCAAGATCCAGGTCGAGCGGATTGCCCGCGCGCTGGAGGATCTTGCGGATCAGCGAATAGCCGTTGGAGTGCGGGCCGGAGGCCGCCACGCCGAGCACCAGATCGCCGGCCACGATGGTCTCGCCGCTCATCAGGTCGGCCTTTTCCACGGCACCCACGGTGAAGCCGGCCAGGTCGTACTCGCCCGGCGGGTACATGTCGGGCATCTCGGCGGTTTCACCGCCGATCAGCGCGCAGCCGGCCAGCTCGCAGCCCTTGGCGATGCCGCCGACCACGGCGACCGTGGTGTCCACGTCCAGCTTGCCGGTGGCGAAGTAGTCGAGGAAGAACAGCGGTTCGGCGCCTTGTACCAGCACGTCGTTGACGCACATGCCGACCAGGTCGATACCGATGGTGTCGTGGCGGCCCAGCATCTGCGCCAGCTTGAGCTTGGTGCCCACGCCGTCGGTGCCCGAGACCAACACCGGTTCCTTGTAGCGCGTGCCGAGGTTGAACAGGCCGCCGAAGCCGCCCAGCCCGCCCATCACCTCCGGTCGGAAGGTGCGCTTGACCAGCGGCTTGATGCGTTCGACCACGGCGTTGCCGGCATCGATATCCACGCCGGCGGCGCGGTAGGTGAGGGCGTCGGACATGGCAGGAACCCGCGTCGATAAACGCCTAATGATAGACGCTGGGGGCCGGATTGGGCAGACTTCCGGGACGCTTTCAAGGATGTCGCCCCCCGCCCATGCGCCTGTTTCGCCTGCTGTCGATCCTGTTCGTGTTCAGCCTGGCCGGGCTGCCGTCCCTTCACGCACAGGGCGCGCCGACGCCCGATTCGCCCTACACGGTGACCCTGCCGGTCACCGACACCGGCGAGGCGCAGCGTGATGCCACCTTCGCCAACGCGCTGGGCCAGGTGCTGGCCCGCGTCGCCGGTGGCCAGGATCTGCGCGGCAAGCCCGGCTACGACGACGCGATCAAGGGTGCCACCGGGCTGGTGAGCAACTACCAGTACCAGCGCGCTGGCGACGGTATCGCCCTGCAGGTCACCTTCGACCGCGGCGCCGTGAACCATCTGATCGGCCAGCTCGGCGCGCCCGCCGCCGGGGTGAAGCCGCCCGTGCTGCTGCTGGTGCAGGGCACCGATGGCAGCCTGCTCGGCGGCGACTCGCTGGATGCATTGGCCAAATCTGCAGCTGTGCAGGGTTACGGTGTGGTCTATCCCGATCCCACCCAGCCGCCCTCGCTCGACCGGGTGGCAGCGGTGGATCCGGCGGCGATGGCCGACCTCACCGCCCGCTACAAGACCGGCCTGGTGCTGATCGGCCGCCTGCACCCGGGCAGCGTCGACTGGACCCTGGTCTCCGGCGGCGTCGCACAGAACTGGAACGACAGTGGCGCCACCGAGGACGCGATGTTCGCGGCCGCCGGCGGGGCCATGGCCGCGCGCGTGGGCAAGCAGCTCAACGTGATCGGTGCCGGCAGCAGCCAGGGCACGCTGTGGGTCGAGGGCGTGCGCTCGGCCATGGACTACGCCCAGTTGCTCAACGTGCTGCGCAACGATCCGGCGGTGCGCAAGGTGAGCACGGTCGGCGCGAAGGACGACGGCGTGCTGCTGCAGGTCACCTCGGCACTGCCGTTGAACGCACTGGCCTCGAACCTGGCCGCTGGCGGCCGCCTGCTGCAGGCACCGGCGCCCCATCCCGGTGCGGACGCCAGCCTGCGTTGGCTGCACTGAATGCGTTCGCTGCCGCTGGCTGAGCGCGCAACCGGAGCGCCGCGATGAACGTCCAGGATTCCCGCCGCTGGCAACTGCTGGCCATCGTGGTGGTCATCGGTTACTTCACCTATCTGCTCGCCCCGGTGCTGATGCCGTTCGTGCTGGCCGGCATGCTCGCCTACCTGGGCGATCCGCTGGCCGACCGGCTGGAGAAGCTCGGCCTGGGTCGCACCCTGGCGGTCACCATCGTCTTCGTGGTGATCCTGTTGCTCACCGTGGGCGCGCTGCTGCTGCTGATTCCGCTGATCTCGCGCCAGGTCGACAACCTCATCCAGAACCTGCCCAGCTACGGCGCGTGGATCCGCGACACGGCCGTGCCCTGGGTGCAGGCCAAGCTGCGGCTGGACCCGCACACCTTCGACACCGGCCGCGTCATGGATGCGGTGAAGGAGCACATCGGTTCCATCGGTAGCGTGATCGGCAAGCTGTCGCGCTCGGGCGTGGGCGTGCTGATGTGGATGACCAACCTGGTGCTGATTCCGGTGGTCGCCTTCTACCTGCTGCGCGACTGGGACCGCCTGGTGGCGTGGATCGACGCCATGCTGCCGCGCTCGATCGAGCCGACCGTGGCGCACCTGGCGCGTGAGTCGGACAAGGTGCTCGGCGCCTTCGTGCGCGGCCAGCTGCTGGTGATGCTGGCGCTGGGGATCTTCTACGGCGCCGGTCTCGCCCTCGTCGGGCTGTCGGTGGGGCCGCTGATCGGCATGATTGCCGGCCTGCTTAGCTTCGTCCCCTACCTGGGTTTCATCATCGGCTTCGGCGCCGCGGTGATCGCGGTGCTGGTGCAGTACGGCGACTGGACTCACCTGCTGCTGGTGTGCGGCGTGTTCGTCATCGGTCAGCTGCTGGAAGGCTACGTGCTGGTGCCCAAGCTGGTCGGCGACAAGATTGGCCTGCACCCGGTGGCGGTGATCTTCGCGGTGCTGGCCGGCGGCTACCTGTTCGGCTTCCTCGGCGTGCTACTGGCGCTGCCGGCCGCCTCGGTGATCCTGGTGCTGCTGCGCTACCTCACCGAGCGTTACCGCATGAGCGGGCTGTACACCGACACCGGGCCGGATGACCCGGTCATCGCCGAGGTCGACGTAACGGTGTCGATCGACGACGGCGCGGCTCCCGCCGATACGTCTGCGCCGCCCGGCCGCTCCGACGGATCGCCGCCCCCCGCGTCATGACTGCCCAGTTGCCGCTTGCCCTGCGCTGGCCGCGTCGCCAGCGCTTCGAGCACTTCCACGCCGGCGCGCACAACGCGGCGGCACTGGCGGCGGTGCAGGCGCTGGCCGGCGAGCCGGGCGCGCCGTGGGTGTACCTGCATGGACCGGCCGGGAGCGGCCGCAGCCACCTGCTGCTCGCTGCGGCGCAGGCGGCCAGCGCCGCCGGTCGGCGCGTGCAGTACCTGCCGCTGGCGACCCTGGCCGATCGTGCGGCGGCGTTGCGCGGTGTCGCCGGCAGCGAGTGGCTGGCGCTGGACGACCTGGGCGCGCTGGCCGGTGAGCGCGATGCCGAACACGCGCTGTTCGACCTGTACAACCGTACCCGCGCCGACGGCGGCGCGATGCTGTTCGCGGCCGCGGCGATTCCTTCGGAGCTGGGCCTGGGCCTGCCGGACCTGCGCTCGCGCCTGGGCGCCTGCACCCAGTTCACGCTCAAGCCGCTGGACGATGCCGAACGCCGCCAGGTGCTCAAGGCGCAGGCGGCGGTGCGTGGCATCGAACTGGACGAGCCCGTGCTGGACTGGCTGTTCGCCCGCTACGCCCGCGACCTCGGCGCACTGCTGGACCTGCTCGATCGCCTCGATCAGGCCTCGCTTGCCGCCCAGCGACGCATCACCGTGCCGTTCCTGCGCGGTTTTCTGCGTGAGCGCGGCGATCGCTGAAGTCTTTCGGCCAGGGAGGGTTCGACCATGTGGAAGTGGCTGGTGCCGGTTCTCTGCTTCTGGGCGTTCCAGCTTGCCGCGATGGAAAACGATGCGGCCACGCATTCGTCAGTGTATGCGGGCACTTATACGGTTCGCTTCTGCCATGGATCGTGTCCAGCGTCTACATACCGTACCGCGACGATGGTTCTGTTCGACCGGCCGCTTCGCGACGCGCAGGGACAAACACATACCAAGTGGCTGGAACAGGGCCACGTCAATGGCTGCCTGATACTCGACCCGGTACATGGTCCGCCTGGCGGGTGGGTGTTCTATCCCGGGCTGGCACCCCGGCGGTTCATCGCCTGGTCGGTAGTGGACGGCCAGACGGCAAGCTTCGAGCTCGATCGCACGGTGGATGCCGGCTATCAGGTCGAGCTGCGGCCGACTCCATCAGGCCTGGGCGGCACCGGTATGTTCTGGAGTGCATCGCGTCCCCCGGGTACTGCGCCCTTGCCGCAACACGACGAAGTCCGCGCCCGCCGAGTCGGCGATGCCGACCCGTCGCGCTGTCCACGCCTGGAGGCGGGCGTGGGCGAGCGTCGGCCGTTCGGAAGCGCCGTGCTCAGGCCTTGAGCGGCGTCGGCGAGGCGTTCGCGCCGATAGCGTCGACCATCGCCTTGGCCACGTTGAGGGTGCCGGCGATCAGGTTGCCGCTGGCGCAATGCCATCGCGGCCGGCGAAATCGCGGTAGCGACCGCCGCCTCGTGCACCAGCAGCACGCCGGCGGCCATGTCCCTCGGCTTAGCGTCGGCGGCTGGGGCGGCGCCGTGGGTGCGGTGGCGCCGGACAGCCCTTTGGTCGAGCGCGATCAGGTCGTCGCCGAGCGCATCGGCGAGCCCGATCCCAGTGACTGCCCGCGTCCGGCGCCGGTGCAACGTCACCGTTCCTGAAAAGGCTTGCGGGCACTGTCCGGCCACGTGCCGATCGTGGATGCTTCGCCGGCCGCGAACACCCGCCACGATCTTCAAGGAGAGCCCATGTCCGATCCCTACAATTCCGCGCCGGCACCGGCCGACGCCGGCCTCACGCTGACCGAGGCCATGGTCACCACGGCGCTGGAGCTGCCGGGCTATCGCGTGGTGCGCAACCTCGGCGTGGTGCGCGGCCTCACCGTGCGCTCGCGATCCATCGTGGGCAACTTTCTCGGCGGACTGCAGACCCTGTTCGGCGGCAACATCACCATCTACACCTCGCTGTGCGAGCAGGCCCGGGCGGAGACCTTCCGCCAGATGGTCATGCACGCGCGGCAGAAGCGCGCCAACGCGATCATCGCCATGCGCTACGACGCCACCGAAGTGATGGCCGGGCTGACTGAGGTGCTGTGCTACGGCACGGCGGTCGTGGTGGAGCCCGATCCTTCGCGCTGAAACTGGGGTCCCGAAACGACGAAGGGCGCCGCGAGGCGCCCTTCGTGCATCCACCCAGTGGAGGGATTCAGGCCTTCAGCAGCGTCGGCGTCGCGTTCGCGCCGATGGCGTCGACCATCGCCTTGGCCACATTGAGATTGCCGGCGATCAGGTTGCCGCTGGCGGGAATGCCGTCGCGGCCGGCGAAGTCGCAGTAGCGACCGCCCGCCTCGTGCACCAGCAGCACGCCGGCGGCCATGTCCCACGGCTTGAGGCCGATCTCGAAGTAGCCGTCGTAGCGGCCCGCGGCGGTGTAGGCAAGGTCCAGCGCGGCGGAGCCCGAGCGGCGGATGTCCTCGGCCTGGCCGAGGATCGCCCGGGTCATGTCCAGCTGCGGGTTCAGGTGCGCGCGCTGGCGATAGGGGAAGCCGGTGGCGATCACCGCCCCGCCCAGGTTCTCGCGCTTGCTCACGCGCATGCGGCGGTCGTTGAGGAAGGCGCCGTCGCCCTTGCTGGCGGTGAACAGCTCGTCGCGCAGCGGATCGAACACCACGCCGTGCATCGGCACACCCTTCTCGAGCAGGGCGATGGACACGGAGAAATGCGGGATGCCGCGCAGGTAGTTGTGCGTGCCGTCCAGCGGGTCGATCACCCACTGCAGCGGGCCCTTGCCGATGGCGCCGCTTTCCTCGCCGAGGATGGCATGGTCGGGGTAGGCGCGGCGCAGTTCCTTGATGATCTCGGCCTCGGCCAGCTTGTCGACTTCGGAGACGAAGTCCATCTGCTGCTTCTCGACGATGTTCAGGCCGTCGATGCGGTTCATGTAGCGCAGGATGATGTTTCCTGCAGCGCGCGCGGCGCGCGCCGCGATGGTGACGGCGGGTCTTGGCATGGCTTGGGCTTTTTAAAAAGAACGGGTTAGCGGCCGCGAATTCTAGCAGAGGCGCGGCCCGGCGGCAGGCGCGGCGCGGGTTCGGGGCTGGCTGGACTATCCTATACGGCTGTTTCCGCTCCCCAAGACCCGCGCCATGTCCGCTCTCGATCTCGCTCCGCTGTTCCGTTTCGTGCTGGTGCGCACCTCGCATCCGGGCAACATCGGCAGCGCCGCGCGGGCGATCCGCACCATGGGTTTCACCCGGCTGAGCCTGGTGGCGCCGCACCGCTTTCCCGACCCCGAGGCCTCGGCGCTGGCCGCCGGCGCCGACGACGTGCTGGAGGCCGCTCCGGTGCACGACGACCTGGTTGGCGCACTGGCCGGCAGTACCTTCGCACTCGGGCTTTCCGCGCGCCGGCGCGGCGTCAACCTGCCCGAGCTGAGCCCGCGCGAGGGCGTAGCGCAGGCGCTGGCCGCCGCCGCCCGCGGCGAGCAGGTGGCGTGGGTGTTCGGCAACGAGCGCACCGGCTTGGAGAATGAGGAGCTGGCGCGCTGCCACGCCATGGTGCGCATCCCGAGCGTGGAGGATTTCAGCTCGCTCAATCTCTCCCAGGCAGTGCAGGTGATGGCCTACGAGCTGCGCCTGGCGCTGCTCGGTGACGAGGCGCCCGAGGCGCCGCCGCTGCACGAGGAGCCGCCGGCCGATGCGGAGAAGATGGAGCGCTTCTACGAGCACCTGGCGCAGACGCTGGACGACATCGACTTCCACAAGGGCCGCACGCCGACCACGATCATGCTCAGGCTGCGCAAGCTGTTCCAGCGCGCGCAGATGAGCGAGCGCGAGCTGCGCGTGTTGCACGGCATCTTCGCTGATGCCCAGCGCATGGCCCAGTTGGCCGGTGAGCGCGGCAAGTCCTGAGCTGCTGAGTGCCGGGGTCGAGCGCGCGGACTCAGCCGCCCCGCGTGACCTCGTCGTCAGCGCTGTCGGCCACGACCGTGCGCGTCACCAGCAGCTTGTCGATCCGTGCGCCGTCCAGGTCCACCACTTCGAAGCGCACCCCGCGCCAGGCGAACACTTCGCCCACCTGGGGAATGTGGCCCAGCGCGGTCATCACCATGCCGGCCACGGTGCGGAAATCGTGCTCGTCCTCACCCGGCAGCTCGCCCACGCGCAGCAGCTCGCGCAGGTCGTCGGTGGACAACGTGCCGTCGACCAGCCAGCTGCCGTCGTCGCGCTTGACGATCGGCGAGTGCTCCTCGCCGGCACTGCCGTGACCGAGCTGCGCCACCCCGACCACCGCCGAGAGCAGGTCGTTGATGGTCACCACGCCTTCGATGTCGCCGTATTCGTCCACCACCAGCGCCATCGGCGTCTCGGCGTCGCGGAATTCCTCCAGCAGGTCCAGCGCGCGCCCGGTGGCCGGCACGTACAGCGGCTTGGACAGGTGCCGGAACAGGTCGGGCACGCCCTGGCCCAGATCGGCCAGCAGGCTCTTCACCTCCACCACGCCCACGATGTCGCTCTCGTCGGCGCGGTACACCGGGTAACGCGAGTACGGCGTCTCGCGCAGCACCTCCAGGTTCTCCGCCAGCGGCGCGGCGATGTCCAGCCAGGCGATGCGCATGCGCGGGGTCATCACGCTGTCCACCGAACGATCGCCCAGGCGCAGCACGCGGTTGACCATGTTGTGCTCGTCGGCATCCAGCACGCCCTGCTCGGCGCTCTCGGCCACCAGCAGGCGTATCTCCTCCTCGGTCACCGCGCTGGTGCCGCGGTCGGTGACGCGCAGCAGTTTGAGCACCAGCGAGCTGCACACGTTGAGCAGCCACACGAACGGCGCGCAGATCCGCGACAGCACCAGCATCGGCAGGCCGACCACCATTGAGGCGGTTTCCGGCGCGGCCAGAGCGAGGCGCTTGGGCACCAGCTCGCCGAACACGATCTGGATGAACGAGATCGCCACGAAGCCCAGCGCAAAGCCCAGCGCGTGCGCGTACGGCTCCAGCCACGCGGCATGGCCGCGATGCAGCGCATCGGCGATGTGGTCGCCCAGCGCATCGCCGGCCAGCGCGCCGGTGAGCAGCATCACGATGGTGATACCCACCTGCACGGTGGACAGGAAGCGCTCGGGCGCTTCGGCCTGGGCCAGCGCCACGCGGGCGCGCCGCCTGCGGTCGGCCAGGTGCTTGAGGCGACTCTTGCGCGAGGCGACCAGCGCCATTTCCGACAGCGCGAAGAAACCGTTGCACAGCGAGAGCACGAAGACGAGCGCGATTTCGGTCAGCATCGTGCGGGCTGGAAATGGGCAGACATGGGCGCAGTGTAGGGCGAGGGCCGGCCCGGTTCACGCACGGCCGCGCTGCTGCCGGGTGGGCGGCTCCTGTAACATATTCGTCATTTATACCGCCCCAAGGTGCCGCGAATGTTTTCCCTGCAAGCGATGTTTGGCAAAGGCGACCGCTTCTATGGCCTGCTCGAGCAGAGCGCCGAGGCGGCTGGCGAGAGCGCCCGCGCCCTGCGCGAACTGGTCAGCCAGACCGACCACGCCCCGGTGATGGCCGCTTTCGCCTCCAGCCGCGCCCGCGAAAAGGCGCTGGCGGCGCAGATCAGCGAGGAGCTGGTGAACACCTTCGTCACCGCGCTCGATCGCGAGGACATCGAGGCGCTCAACGCGGCGCTGTACAAGATTCCCAAGACGGTGGAGAAGTTCGCCGAGCGCTACACCATCGTCGCCGAGCGCCTGGCCGGTGTGGATTTCGCCCAGCGCGCGCTGGTGCTGGAGCGCTCCGCCGAGGTGGTGGTGGAGATGATCGGCGAGCTGCGCCGCGGCCTGCGCATCGATCCGGTCAAGAAGCTGCAGGATCGCCTGCAGGCGCTGGAGTCTGAGGGCGACAAGATGCTGCTCGCGCCGTATCGCACGCTGTACGTCGAGGGCAACGACGCGATGCGCGCCATGCTTGCCAAGGACCTGTTCGAGCTGATCGAGAAGGCGATCGACAAGTGCCGCGACGTGGGCAACGTCGTGTACTCGATCGTGCTGAAGAACTCCTGAGGGCGCCGCCATGCAGACACTCAATCCCCGCACTGCCCACGGGTGCCGCGCATGACCATGGGCATGGTGGTGCTGGTCCTGCTGATCGCCCTGGCCTTCACCTACATCAACGGCTTCCACGACACCGCCAACTCGATCGCCACCGTGGTGGCGACCAAGGTGCTCACGCCCGGCCAGGCGGTGTTGATGGCTGCGGTCACCAATCTCATCGGCGCGCTGTGGGGCACCGCGGTGGCGGTGACCATCGCCAAGGGGCTGATCGATATCCACGTGGTGGACGTCGGCCCGCAGTTGCTGGTGTGCGCGCTGCTCTCGGCGATCGCCTGGAACCTGCTCACCTGGTGGCTGGGACTGCCGTCCAGCTCCAGCCACGCGCTGGTCGGCGGCCTGGTCGGCGCGGCCGTAGCCGGAGCGGGCAACAACTTCGGTGCGGTGATCTGGGCCGCCGGCAGCTGGTGGTCGGGCAGCGGCGTGATTCCCAAGGTGATCGTGCCGATGGTGGTGTCGCCGCTGATGGGCTTCGTGCTCGGCTTCGCCCTGATGGGCGCGCTGTACGCGCTGTTCTCGTGGCTGTCCAACCGCACCGGCTTCCTCAAGCGTTTCGGCCGCACGCCGTTCGTCAATGCGTTGTTCGGCAAGGCGCAGATCGTCTCGGCCGCCGCCATGGGCGTCTCGCACGGCATGAACGATGCGCAGAAGAGCATGGGCATCATCGCGCTGGCGCTGGCTGGCGCCACCAGCGCGGGGCAGTTCGATCACCTGCCGCAGTGGCTGCATTTCCTGCGCATCACCTCCGACGCCAGCCACCCGTTTGCGGTGCCGGTGTGGGTCACCGTGGTGTGCGCGCTGACCATGGCCGCGGGCACCGCCGGCGGCGGCTGGCGCATCATCAAGACGCTGGGCCACAAGATGGTCAAGCTGCACCCGATCAACGGCTTCGCGGCCGAGGGCAGCTCGGCGGCGGTGATCCTGTTCGCTTCCTCGCTGGGCATTCCGGTGTCCACCACGCACAACGTGTCCGCCTCGATCATGGGCGTGGGCGCGGCCAAGCGCTTCAACGCGATCCGCTGGACCGTGGTCGAGCGCATGGTGTGGTCGTGGATCCTCACCCTGCCGGTGACGGCGCTGCTGGCCTACGCGCTGGTGCGCCTGGCGCAGGGCTGGGGCTAAGCGCCGGTCAATGAAAAAGCCGGGTCGCTGCGAGGCGGCCCGGCTTTTTTGTGCGTGGCGCGTGGATCGAGCGGATCAGAAGCTGTCGCTTTCCGCCGCGATGGCCTGCTCCAGCTGGTCGCCCAGCGTGCCCAGCTCCATGATCACGCGCTCGAGCTCGGCGGCATCGAGCACGTCGTAGGGGCGGTTTTCGCACAGGTGCAGGTAGGGCGAGCCGTCGAGGTCGGCCACCGCGAGGAAGCCGGTACGCTGCTCCCAGTTGAAGCGCAGCGCGCGCTTCGGGTCGATCCCCGAGAGCGGCCCGATCGGGGTGGAAATGCGCAGGTAGCGGCGGTCCGATTCGTCCTCCAGCTCGGCCAGGTAGATGCCCTGCTGGCGGCCGCTGACCACGGCGAGGTCGAAGCTGATCAGGTACGGGTCGTTGTGACGCAGCGCGTGCTTGGCGCCGAGATGCGAGCGAACGGCTTCGAAGTGACGCATGGCAGGATTTCCGTGGCAGGCTTGGGACTCGTTCTACTTTGACACGACTGCATGATCACGTCGCGTGAGCCCCTGACCGAGGCGCAACAGCGCATCTATGCCGCCATCGCGGCGATTCCGCCCGGACGCGTGGCCAGCTACGGCGCCATCGCCGCGCGTGCCGGGTTGCCGGGGCGCGCGCGGCTGGTCGGCCGCCTGCTGGGCGAGGTGCCGGACGACGTCGAGCTGCCCTGGTTTCGCGTGCTGCGCGCCAGCGGCCACATCGCGATGCCGCCGGGCAGCCGCGGCTTCCGCGAGCAGGCGCGCCGGTTGAAGGCCGAGGGCGTGGAGGTGGTCAATGGTCGCGTGCCGCTGTCACGGTTCGGGCTGGATGCCGATCTGGACCGCGCCGTGTGGGGCATGCCCGGCTTCTGAGATCGACCGGCGCCGATGCCGCAGGCATGGTTGCACCGGCAGGCGAGGGTGGGGCGTTTGTTACCATCTGCCGGATGCCTTCCTCCCCGCTCCACATCCTGCAAAGCGTTTTCGGTTACGACAGCTTCCGCGGCCCGCAGCAGGCCATCGTCGAGCAGGTGATCGAGGGCGGCGACGCGCTCGTGCTGATGCCCACTGGCGGCGGCAAGTCGCTTTGCTACCAGATTCCCGCCATCGTGCGGCAGGGCACCGGCATCGTCGTCTCGCCGCTGATCGCGCTGATGCAGGACCAGGTCGACGCCCTGCACGAAGCCGGCGTGGCCGCGGCCTACCTCAATTCCAGCCTCGACAACGAGGCCCAGCGCGAGGTCGAGCGCCAGCTCATGGCCGGCGAGCTGGACCTGCTCTACGTGGCGCCCGAGCGTCTTCTCACGCCGCGCCTGCTGGGCCTGCTCGAACGCACCGAGGTGGCGCTGTTCGCCATCGACGAGGCGCACTGCGTATCGCAGTGGGGCCACGATTTCCGCCCCGAATACCGCGAGCTGGCGGTGCTGCACGAGCGCTTCGCCCACGTGCCGCGCATCGCGCTCACCGCCACCGCCGACCCGCGCACCCGCGAGGAGATCGTCGAGCGCCTGGCGCTGCAGCAGGCGCGCCAGTTCGTCTCCAGCTTCGACCGGCCCAACATCGGCTATCGGGTCAGCCTCAAGCACAACCCGCGCACGCAGCTGATGCAGTTTCTCGACGGCCACCGCGGCGAGTCCGGCATCGTGTACTGCCTGAGCCGCAAGAAGGTCGACGAGACCGCCGCCTGGCTGGCCGAGGCCGGTTTCGAGGCGCTGCCGTACCACGCCGGTCTCGACGCCGCCGTGCGCGCGAAGAACCAGCAGCGCTTCCTGCGCGAGGACGGCGTGGTGATGGTGGCGACCGTCGCCTTCGGCATGGGCATCGACAAGCCCGACGTGCGCTTCGTCGCGCATCTGGATCTGCCGCGCTCGATGGAGGGTTACTACCAGGAAACCGGCCGCGCCGGCCGCGACGGCCTGCCCGCCGAGGCGTGGATGATCTACGGCCTGGCCGACGTGGTGACGATGAGCCAGATGATCGCCCAGTCCGAATCGGCCGACGAGCGCAAGCGCATCGAGCGGCAGAAGTTGGAGTCGCTGCTGGCCTACGCCGAGGCCACCCGTTGCCGCCGTGAGCTGCTTTTGGGCGCGTTCGGCGAGGACTTCACTGGCCCCTGCGGCCATTGCGACAACTGCGTGTCGCCGCCGAAAACCTGGGACGCCACCGTGCCCGCGCAGAAGGCGCTGTCGGCGGTGTACCGCAGCGGTCAGCGCTACGGCTCGGGCCACGTGATCGACATCCTGCGTGGCATCGACGGCGAGCGCGTCAACCAGCTCGGCCACGACAGGCTGCCCACCTTCGGCGTGGGCGCCGACATGGACGAGAAGGCCTGGCGCTCGGTGTTCCGCCAGCTGCTCGCGGCCGGGCTGCTGGCCACCGATCCGGAGGGCTACGGCACGCTGCGCCTCACCGCCGCCAGCCGCGACGTGCTCACCGGCGGCCAACGCGTGCTGCTGCGTGAAGATGCCCGCCCGGTACGCAGCGCGCGCCGTCGCCGCGACAGCCAGATCGTCACCGGTGCCAGCATCGGCATCGAAGCCTACGAGCAGCCGCTGTGGGACGCCCTGCGTGCCACCCGCTCGCAGCTGGCCAAGCAGCACGGCGTGCCGCCCTACGTGGTGTTCCATGACGCCACCTTGCTGGCGATGCTGCGCGCGATGCCCGCCGACGAAACCGAGCTCGCCGCGATCAGCGGCGTGGGCGAAGCCAAGCTCAAGCGCTACGGCCGCGACTTCCTCGCCGTGATCAACGCCGCCGAATAACCGCTACCGGCATCCTCTGTAGGAGCCCGCTCGCGGGCGATGCTTCCGGCTTTGATGTTGATCAGGAGCAACAGCATCGCCCGCGAGCGGGCTCCTACAGGGGCAGGGCCGTGCAGCTCACGCCTGCAACTGCCAGCGCACCTCGTCGGCATCGCTCGCGCGGGCATGCACCAGCGCCAGTTGCGGCAGGAAGCGCCAGCGTTCCAGTCGTGCCGGCAGGCGCGCATGCGGGTACTCGTCGCGCAGTGCGTGCAGCGCGCTCTGCTCGCACTCGAACCGGCCGAGCTCGGCACCCTCGCGCAGGGCGCGCCAGCGCCGGCCATGACGAATGATGCGGAACAGACCGAGAGTCGAGGGGTACACATACTGCGCGAGCACGGGGTCACTCCTTGGACGGTGGGGTGGGGCGGGCGGCGGAATCTAAGCAGCCGTCTGTGACCATCGCGTTATCCATCGGCTACGCCTGCATGCCACCGTTCAGCTGGCCGAGGCCATGCACCGGGCGTTCGCGTCGTCCTGCCACGCGACCTCGCCGGGCAAACCCGCTAGGATTCGAACGCTGCCGGCCCCGCGCCGCGCGCAACCTCCATCCGAGAACCATCGCAACGCATCGTGGCGACCAAGGGAAAAATCACTTCGCTGGATATCGCCTACCTGGCCGGCGTCTCGCAGGCCACGGTGTCGCGCGCGCTGCGCGGCAGCCCGCTGGTGAACGAGGAGACCCGCCGCCGCATCGAGGCGGCCGTCAAGCAGCTCAACTACAAGGTCGACAAGAACGCCTCGAACCTGCGCACGCAGCATTCCGGCACGCTGGCGCTGCTGATCTTCGAAGACCCCACCGCCGACGACTCGCACATCAATCCGTTTTTTCTTTCGATGCTCGGCTCCATCACCCGCGCCTGCGCGCAGAACGGCTACGACCTGCTGATCTCGTTCCAGCAGTTCTCGCGCGACTGGCACGCCGACTACGCCGACAGCAAGAAAGCCGATGGCATCATCCTGCTCGGCTACGGCGACTACCTCGCCTACCGCGACAAGCTCGCCACGCTGGTGGAGCAGGGCACCAAATCGGTGCGCTGGGGCGCGGTACTGCCCGATCAGCCGGACGTCTCCATCGGCTGCGACAACTTCGAGGGCGGCCGCGCCATCGCCGAGCACCTGCTCGCGCAGGGCTGTCGGCGCATCGCCTTCATCGGCGACGCCTCCAGCCACTACCCGGAATTCCAGCAGCGCTACCGCGGCTACGCCGACGTGCTCGGCGCGGCGGGCGTGGCGGTCGATCCTGCGCTGCAGGTGGACGCCGAAACCACCGAGCTGGCCGGCTATGAGGCCATGCAGGCGCTGATTGCCAGCGGCGCGCCGTTCGATGCCGTGTTCGCCGCCAGCGACCTGATCGCCTTCGGCGCCATGCGTGCGCTGGACGAACACGGCCTCAAGGTGCCCGAAGACGTGGCGCTGGCCGGCTTCGACGACATTCCCATGGCGCGCTTCGTCAATCCGGCGTTGACCACCGTGCTGCAGGACACCCGCCAGGCCGGCGAGATGCTGGTCGAGGCGTTGCTGCGCATGATCCGCGGCGAAAAGGTGGAGAGCGAGATCCTGCCGGTGAAGCTCACCGTGCGGCGCTCCAGCCTGCGCGGTGGAGCGGGCGGCAAGTAGGTCGTTCCGCGGTCGCGTCCCTGGCTTTGGACGCGCGCTCCAGCTTGGCGAATCACGTCAGTCGCTCACTCCCTGTGGTGGCGATCTGCTGCAGATGCTTCTGCTCTGCCGGCTGTCGCGAGCGACGCTCAGCTTGAACGGATGAAGTGATCCCCGCGCTCCGCGCGCACCCTCATTCGCCTGTCGGCACCTTCTCCCGAGGGAGAAGGATTCAACCTGCAGCACCTCGATACCTCGAGCCAGAACCCCTCTCCCGCCGGGAGAGGGGCAGGGGTGAGGGTTCGATCAGCGCGCGGAATAACAACCCGCCACCCGCCCCTAAAGCCCATCCACGTCAGCCAGATACCGCTCCGCCTGCGCCAGCGTGGCCGCGCGTTCGTCCGGCGCCATCTTCTCCCAGCTGCGGTACGTCATGCCCAGCCGCGGATTGCGACCGAACTGCTCACGGTGCCGCGCGTGGAAGTGCCAGTACAGGCTGCTGAACGGGCAGGCGCGCTCGCCGTGTCTTTTCGTATGTGTGTAATGGCAGCCCTTGCAGTGGTCGGACTGCCGGTTCACGTACGCCGCCGAGCCGCTGTACGGCTTGCTGCCCACGATGCCGCCGTCGGCGAACTGACTCATGCCGCGCGTGTTGGGCATCTCCACCCACTCGAACGCGTCGACGTAGATGCCCAGGTACCAGGCGTCCACCTCGTCCGGATCACAGCCGGCGAGCAGGGCGAAGTTGCCGGTAAGCATGAGTCGCTGGATGTGGTGCGCATAGCCGAGCGCCAGCGACTGGCCGATCGCCGCGCGCAGGCAGGCCATCTTGGTGTCCGCGTTCCAGTACCACGCCGGCAGCGGGCGTTTGGCCCCCAGCGCGTTGAGCTCCGCGTAGCCGGGCATGCGCGCCCAGTAGATGCCGCGCACGTATTCGCGCCAGCCCAGGATCTGCCGCACGAAGCCCTCGGTGGCGGCAAGGTCCGCCTCGCCGCGCTCGAACGCTTCCACCGTAGCCTCGATCACCTCGCGCGGATGCAGCATCTTGAGATTCAGCGCGAACGACAGCCCGGCGTGGAACAGCGTGCGCGACTGCCCGCTGATCGCATCCTGGAAGCGCCCGAAATGCACCAGCCGCCGAGCGATGAAATCCTTCAGCCACGCCTGCGCCTCGCGCCGCGTGAGCGGCCAGACGAACGCCTCGGCCGAGGGTTCGCCCATGGTCTGCACGCCCGCGGCCTCGATCTCTTCCCACAGCGTGCGCAGGTCATGCTTCTGCCACGGCCACGCCGGTGCGGGCGGATCGCCCGGCCACTTCTCGCGATTTTCCGCGTCGAAGTTCCAGCGTCCGCCGCGCGGCTCGCCGTCCGGCTCCAGCAGGATCTGGTGACGACGGCGCAGGTCGCGGTAGAAGAATTCCATGCGTGGCACTTTCTTCTCGAAGCGCTTCGCCGCCTCGTCGCGCTCCAGCAGGAAGTGTTCGGCGCTCACTACCGCGTTGGGCAGGCCGCTCGCCGCAAACGCTTCGAGCAGCGCCTGCTCCACCCGCCACTCGTCCGCCTCCATTCGCTCCAGCCGCGTGGCGCCGAACTGCTCGATCAACCAGGGCAGGTTGTCCGCGAAGCTGTGCCGGTTGCGGGCATCGCCAATGCGCAGGTATTCCACCCGATGCCCGGCCTTGGCCAGCGCCTCGCCGAAGCGGCGCATCGCGGCGAAGATTCCCAGCACCTTCTGCGCGTGGTGGCGCACGTAGTCGGTTTCGCTGCGCACCTCCATCAGCACGTACACCACGTCGTCGTCCACACGGCGAAACCAGCCGTGCCGCGCGTTGAGCTGGTCGCCCAGGATCAGTCGCAGGCAGGTCATGGTTTCGGCTCCGGGGTCTTCGAACGACGGCAGCGCTCGCTGCAGTAGCGCACCTCGTCCCACACGCGCTCCCATTTCTTGCGCCACGCGAACGGGCGTTGGCATACGGGGCAGGTCTTGGTGGGCAGATGCGGCTTGCGGTGCATGGGGCGATTTCAGCCCTTAGGCAGCGGGTGGATCACCGCCTGGCCGCCGTCGACGCCGATCTGCTGCGCGGTGATCCAGCGCGCCTGGTCGCTGAGCAGCAGGTCGATCAGTGCCGCGCTGTCCTCGCCTTCGCCGACGATGCCCATCGGGTTCATCTTGCTGTTGCGCTCGATCGCCTCCGGCGTGCCGGTGAGTCGCGCCGACAGCGCCGAGCGAGTCAGGCCCGGATGCACGCAGTTCACCCGGATGCCTTTCTCCGCATAGGTTGCCGCCGTGCTCATCGCCAGCGCCGCCACCGCCGCCTTGGCGCTGGCGATCGCCTCGTGGTTGGGAAAGCCCGCCTGAGCCACCAGCGTGCCCACCAGCACCGCGCTGGATGGCTCCTTGTGCTTGAGCGCGGCGGCGACAAACGCCTTCAGTGCATGGAACGCACTGAAGTAGTTGAGCCGAAAAATCGCCTCCAGATCCGCCTCGCCGGTGAGGTGCAGCGGGCGGATCAGGGTGGAGCCCACGCAGTGCGCGAACCCGGTGATCGGCCCCAGCGCAGCCTGCGCCGTCTGCAGCAGCGCGACGGCGGTAGCCGGGTCGGCGAGGTCGCCGGCCAGCACCAGCGTCTTGCCCGGCAGCTCCGCGGCCAGGTGATCCAGGCGCGAAGCGTCGCGCGCGCTCAGCGCGAGCGTGCAGCCGCGTGCAGACAGGCGTCGGGCCAGCGCCGAGCCGATGGCGCCGGAGGCGCCGGTGATCCATACCGCTTGCGTCATGAGGGGTGTCTCGTCGAAACCTGCCCTCAACTACGGACAGACCCCGCCAGCGGTTGCATCTGACAGCTGCGACGCAATGGCGTGCTGCCGGCGCCGGCGGGCGGATCGTCCCGTCACCCGCTTCGTGCGACGGCCATGTCGCCCAGCGTGCTGGCGCCAAGCCCTGCGCGATCACCTGGGCGGCGACCGTGCACCCTGGGCCGGGCGCATCGCCGCGGCGGCCGGCACCACTTCACCGCATGCCTGCGCGTTGGCCTGAAGGAAACCGTGGTGATCGAGTGGCGCCGCACCAAGCCGTGAGGTCGCTACGGCATCGCCGGTTTTTCACCCGAGGCGCCGGTGTGGGAGAAGTCCGCTGTTTGGCGACGGCGACATTCGCCTGGACGCGCTTCACGTCCCGCGTACTCGCTCCGCAGCGATCAGCCGGTGAACTCGGCGATGTCGCCCGGCTTGCGCAGCATCTTGTTCACCTCACCGGCGTGCAGCTCTTCGGAGGCGATCAGCTCGCGCGCGTATTCCTCCAGCAGCACCGACTTGCCGGCGACCAGTTCCAGCAGCTCGTAATACGCCGCCAGCGCCAGCTTCTCGTGCTCCAGCGACTCGCGCAGGATCGGCCCGATATCGTGCTGATGGGTCTCCAGCAGCGGCCCGATCCCCAGCGACGGATGGCCGCCCAACTGCGTGATCAACTCACCGGCACGGCGCGCATGCAGCAGGCTCTCATCAGCCTGGCCAGACAGCCAACTCACGATGGGGATGCGGTTGTAGCCGTAGATCATCAGCGCGTAGTGCGTGTAGCGCACCACGCCGGCCAGCTCCAGTTCGAGGATGCGGTTGAGCAGCGCGATGGCGCGTTCTTTGTCCTGAGCTTGCATCGAGGCGTCCTCCGATGGGCAGGTGGCATGGCATGCCGCGCCTGGCGGCACCCGGCATAGCCTACTCTTCGCGCCAGGGCATGGTGGTGGCGTGCTCCCCTTGGTCCGTACCGGCATCGGCGCGGCTTCACGTTGTCGCTTGTCCGGGGGGGCGCCGCCCATGAAACTATCGATTCGACTCTGCTTCCGAAAGTGGCCGCAGAATTAGGCTGCACGGAGCGGAGTAAGTTGTTGAATGCTGTAAAGGAGTCCCGCGGGAACAAGTGAAGTTTCCGGGGATAGGTCGCAGGATTAGACTGCATTTTTGCAAGCTGCATAGCGTTAGCCATGGATCCAATGAAAGCAAAAGTCAGCCACCCGAAAGATCGAGACTTTTCATTCGCTCGAAAGCGCGGCGTGGTCTGGGTATGCGACATTGCTGGCTCGTCGCGCTACCTCAACGACGATGCATCTGCGCAAGACCTAGAGGACTTCCTGCCGCGGCTATATAGGACGGCTGCAATCATGGTCGAAGCTGCAGGAGGCGAGTTTATAAAGTGGACCGGTGACGGCTTTCTTGCATGGTTTGAAGTTTCGCTCCACAGGGACTTGAAGAGGATTGCCTCGACCGTCTTTGAGGCGGCCTTCCACCTCACACTCTTTACTAATGTCACGCAACTTGGCGTTGCCACAGGGAAGAAGAAGTTCAAGCTGCGACACGGTGTGGCATACGAGAAGGATGCGCTGGTCACGACCATCAAGAGCGAAGATGGTGCGACATTGACCGACCTAATCGGGCGTGACGTGGTGTTCGCCTTTCGCCTATCGGGCATCGAAGCGGAATTTCCCAGCATCGTTACGCAAAAGGAACTCGCTGCTGCTCACAGGGAACACGCGCCCTCTCACATCAATTTTTCCGCTTGGCGCCCTAGTAAAGAAGATAGGCTCAAGTTCTTCAAGGGCGAGGCGCGAGGCTTATCGTCAATCTGTGTCACCGGCCGCCGCAAGCCGCGTTCAGTCTCGAAGCAAACGGCTCTAAAGCGCTCTAAGAGTGCCATCGCCACCGCCGAGGGCCGGCAGCCAGCCAAGTATCCGTTTCACGAAGTATGGGATCGCTTCGATTCAGTCTTCCTCAGTGGCCCACATTGGTGCCGAGAGGTCATGGCAGAGTATCTACGCTTCATAAGCGAAGACCTTTTGGGCTCGCTGAAAGGCGTGGTTGCTGCTCTTGAAGATGTCGGTGCCGACGAACAGCCCCATAGGCGGATCGGTGGCGGCGGCTAACAATTCGTTCAAGGCGGACGGCTGCGCCGCCGCTAAACTCCAGCGTTAGACCTATGAGTTGGAAGAAGGCAGCCGACCCAGAACTTGTTCGCTACTTTGTAGGCGAGAACGTGTGGGGTAAGGAATGGTGTCGAGTTGAAGGCCTCGTCGCCCGACTTGTCGATGAGCATTGCGGCATTGAGCTAAAGCTCCCTGTATATGAGGCAGCGTTTGGCGGCGAGCTTAAGCGTTTCGCTGCAGGTGAGGTAAGTAGCGGTATCCACGTGTTCGCGCTACCGTCGCCCTAACATCCGGATCGAGGGTTAATATGCCTGACCTACGCTATCCGCTTTTTCGCGGCAACTCTCCGGCTTCGCCGCCGCTTAAGCACAACATTGGATCATTTGGATCATGAGACAGGCAGTTGTCGGCTTCTTCGTGGCCATAGCGGTTCTGGGCGCAACATTGCTCTTTGCCGGAGGCACATCGAGGTTCCTCATTGTCCCAGCAGCATGCTTCCTATCAGCGCTTATCATGCCCACAGCACACGCATTGCTCGGTTATGTCAGTTGTTTCATCCTTGGTGGATTACTGCTTTTCGCTCAACACCTGTACGTAACATCACTGCCCTCCTACACAGGCAGCCCAGGCGAAGCCCTCGGTCTAGCATTTTTGGTCTTCTTCGCGCTGGGAATTGGTGTGGCTTCGATTATGATCTTGCTTTTCGGCTGGCATTTCGCAAGTGGGGAGGCCAAGTGCTTTGCAGCAGGGTAGGTAAGTGATGGCATTCATGTGTCCGCGCTCCCGTTGTTCTAACCTCCCATTTGAGGCGTATGGCCACGTCGCCAGGCCCGACAATGATTCGACGCCGCTTCGCGGCGCGGCTTAATAAAGCGCTAGTCATGATGAAAAACTTCGCGCTTGCCTTGATTTTCTCCGGGATTCTTGGAGCGGGTTGTGCTCGGGCTACTCAGGCCCCAGCCTGGGCGGTGGGATTCTGGGCGCAGGTCTTCGACGAGGAAGGTCGTCCGGGGGATGACACTTTGCAGTTTCGCGAGGACGGCACTTTCGTCGTTTACGGCTCAAAGTGCCAGCAATTCCCCGCTGGGGAGTTCCATCTGCATCAGGGCAACATCTACGCGACGTTCAAGACGCCGAAGGGATTGGTGGCGGCTGTATATGTTCCCTCCCAACAGCATCAGCGCCTGACCTTCACGTCACCTCGGACAGGCAACAACGCTGTTTATGCACCAGCGAAGGGTTGCGTGCCCGTTGGTGGCTAGCAGTTCTGCAGTAGGCGTCCGGTCAACTCCGGACGCATGACGCTTTTGCTCGGGCGTTCGGGCCGCTGTAGATCGTCGTGCCTTTCTGCGGATGCGCGTGCTGCATGTCGATGCAGGCGGTTACAACGGAGGCGAGACCGCATTCCTTCGGCGACCAGTGCTCCCGAACAGGATTTTGCTTACAGGACCCCCAGCTACGCCCATGCCCAGCCCCCACGTCCGCCAAGCCTTAGCCACCGACGCTGACGACATCGCTGCGTGCCTTTCCGCGCTCGGTTACGGCACGTCGGCCAGCCTCGTCGCTGACCGACTTGCTTCATTCGTTGGCAGCACCATGGACGCCGTGTTCGTCGCTTCGAGCGAGGGCGGCACGCGGTTGATCGGCGTAATCAGCGTGCATCTTCTTCCGCTCTTTCATACACCGGGCTTGCTGGGTCGCATCACGTCGCTTGCGGTTCGTCCTGAGGCTCGTTGCGCGGGCGTGGGCAAGGCGCTTGTGACGGCAGCGGAGGGTTGGGCGTGGGCCGCGGGAGTGGTGCGGATGGAGGTCACGAGCGGTGATCATCGCGCTGAGGCCCATGCGTTCTACCGGGCAGTCGGGTATGCGCTGGACGAGCGTCGTTTCATCAAGCACGCGGCCAAGATGAGCTGACCGGGGGCTCAAGCGGCTGGTGCCGCTCGCGCCACAGTCGCGTCCTCAGCGCGGCAGCATCCCGATCGTCTGCAGCCACGTCTCCACCAGCTGCGGCCATTGCCCGATCGGCAGCTTGGCCTTGCGCAGGCCGAAGGCGTGGCCGCCCTGGGCGTACAGGTGCATTTCGGTGGGGACGCCGGCTTTCTGCAGGGCTACGTAGTACGCCAGCGACTGCTGCACGCCATCGACGTGGTCATCTTCGGCCATCACCAGGAAGGTGGGTGGGGTGTCGGCGGTGGGGCGGATGTCCGGGCGCAGGCGCAGGTCGGTTTCGTCGCGGGTGGCGCGGTCGTCGTCTTCGTGCAGCCACAGGTGGCCGGGGTAGGCGGCAATGGCGAAGTCCGGCCGGCTGCTGAGCTGGTCGGCGGCGTCCACGGGTGTGTAGGTGCGCTGCTGGAAGTGCGTGCTGACGGCAGCGACCAGATGGCCGCCGGCGGAGAAGCCCATGACGCCCACCTTGTGCGGGTCGATATGCCACTGCGCCGCGTGCTGGCGCACCAGGCCGATGGTGCGTTGTGCATCCTGCAGCGCCGTCTGCACCTTCGGGTAGTAGCGGTGGTTGTCGACCCAGGTGGGGCCTGAGTTCGGCACGCGGTATTTCAACAGTACGCAGGTGATGCCGCGCGCGGTCAGCCAGTCGCAGATTTCGGTGCCCTCCAGATCCATCGCCAGCATCTGGTAACCACCGCCGGGAAACACCACCACCGCTACGCCGGTGTTGCGACCCTTGGGCGGATAGCGCGTCATGGTCGGTTCGCTGACGTCGGTCACCTTGGCCCAGTCGCTGGCCACGGCCTCGGCTTTGGGGTGGGGCAGTGCGTTGGGTACCGCGCCGGGCCAGATGCGCTCCTGCTTCAATCCCTGGCCAGGGTGCCAGACGCCGGCCTGCGTGCCGGCACTGCCCACTGCGAGCAGGCAGAAAAGAGCAGGGTGCCAGGGTTTCATCGGGATCGCTCCGGTAGGGGAAGAACGCGCAGCGTACGCCGCAAACATGGCGCGGCCCGGACCGGCGCGTGGCGGGGCACAGGAACCTCGCGATCGGCGCCCCGCTGCGGGCGCCTGAACACCGTCGCCCGCGCAGGCCTCACGTGAGCGCGCAGCACGCGCCACTGTCCACACCCGCTCAACAAACGGCTGCCTATGCTCGCGTCCATGTCTGCGTCCTCTTCACGAACCACGGTGTCCGCCCGCGTGCATCAAGCCGCGCTCGCCGAACTGCGAGCGCTGAAAGTGGAGAACGCCTGCCTGCGTGACGAACTGCGCCGCCATGCCAGCGGCGCACTGCAGATCCGCGCCGCCCATCGCAATGCGCAGCACGACCTGGCGCCCGACAGCGAGCGCTGCATGGCCGGCCTGCGGGAAATGATCTTCACCCCACTGCTCGGCCGCTTCTTTCGCCGATAGCGGCGGCGCACGCCCAGGAGGGTTTTCGTGAGTCTCCACGACTACCAGCGTAAGCGCGATTTCAGCCGTACGCGGGAGCCGGCGGCGAGCAGCCGCGGCGCGGCTGGGCAGCGCGCGATCTTCGTGGTGCAGTTGCACCACGCCAGCCGACGCCACTACGACTTTCGCCTGCAGGTAGGCGACGTGCTCCGGAGCTGGGCGGTGCCGAAGGGGCCGAGCTTCGATCCGCATGACAAGCGCCTTGCGGTGGAGGTGGAAGACCACCCGCTGGACTACGCGAATTTCGAAGGCGACATCGAGGCCGGCTACGGCAAAGGCCATGTGGACCGTTTCGATCACGGCGTGTGGTCATCGCCGGGTGACGTGGAGGCGCAGCTGCGCAAGGGGCACCTGCGCTTCGAGCTGTTCGGCGAGCGGCTCAAGGGCGCCTGGCACCTGGTGCGCAGCGGCCGCAAGGAGAAGCAGCCGGCGTGGTTCCTGATCAAGGCCGATGATGCCTTCGCCAGCGACGTGCAGGCCGACGACCTGCTCGACGCGCGCATGCGCGCAAGTACGCGCAAGGCCGCGAAGACGCCGGCGCAGAAATCTGCCGCGGGCAAGTCGACGGCGCGGCGACGCGCCTCGCCGCACGTCCGTCCCGTGGCAACGCGCAAGCTGCTGGCGATGCTCAAGGCCACTGCGAACGCACGGGCGTCGCGTGTGTCAGGCGAGTTCTTCAAGCCGGAGCTGGCGCGCCTGGGCGACACGCCGCCCGCCGGTGACCAGTGGCTGCATGAGGTGAAGTGGGACGGCTATCGGCTGCTGGCGACGGTGCACGATGGCACGGTGGCGCTGTGGTCGCGCAACGGCCTGTCGTGGAGCGAGCGAGTGCCGGAGATTGCGCAGGCCATTGCCGCGCTGGGGCTCGACTCGGCGCAGCTCGATGGCGAACTGATTGCGCTGGATGCCGACGGCCGCAGCGACTTCAACGCGCTGCAGAAGACCCTGGCCGGCGAGCTCAACGCGCCGCTGGTCTACATGCTGTTCGACTGCCCCGCGCTGCAGGGGTACGACCTCACCCGCTCGGCACTGGAGGATCGCAAGGCGTTGCTGGCCTTCGTCCTGCAGGGTCGCCCGGCGCCGCTGGCTTACAGCACGCACACGGTGGGACAGGGCGATGCCGCGTTTCGCATGGCCAACGAGCAGGCGCTGGAGGGCATCGTCTCCAAGCGCCGCGATGCGCCGTATCGCGGCGGCCGCGGCGACGACTGGCGCAAGACCAAGCGGCTGCAGAGCGAGGAGTTCGCGGTGCTGGGCTACACACCGCCCGGCGGCAGCCGCCACGGTTTCGGGTCGCTGCTGCTGGGCAAGCCCGATCCTTCCGCGGCCGGGCGCTGGGTCTACGCCGGGCGCGTGGGCACCGGCTTCGGCGACGCGGACCTGCGGCGGCTCAGCCGCAGCGTGGCCAAGGGCGGCGCCCCGCGTCCGCCGGTGGCCATCGAAGGCATCGACCCGCTGCTGCGCGGGGCGCGCTGGGTGACGCCGCAGACCGTGGTGGAAGTCACCTTCCGCGGCCACGGCGGCAACGCGCTGCTGCGCCAGCCGAGCTTCAAGGGCCTGCGTACAGATAAATCGGTGGAGGACCTCACGGATGCCGATCGCCCGGCCACCGCCGCGCCATCCTCCCGTTCCTCGTCCCCATCCTCCCGTTCCTCGTCCCCATCCTCATCCCGCTCCCGGAAGTCCGCCATGTCCACACAAGCCGCCTCCGATACCGTGGAGATCACCCATCCCGACCGCCTGGTCTTCCCCGACGACGGGATCAGCAAGCAAGACGTGGCTGATTACTACCGCGCGGTGATGGACTGGTTCCTGCCCGGCGTGGTCGATCGGCCGACCTCGGTGGTGCGCTGCCCCGACGGTGTCGAGAAGGCGTGCTTCTTTCAGAAGCACGCGACGGCCGGATTGCGGCACGTAGGCACGGTGGCGCTGAAGGAGGAGGCCGGTGCCGCAGCGAACTACCTCGTGCCGCGCGACGCGCTGGCCGTGCTGGAGCTGGTGCAGTTCGGTGCGGTGGAGTTCCACCCCTGGGGTGCGAAGGCCGAGTCGCCGGACCTTGCCGACCGGCTGGTGTTCGATCTGGACCCCGGCCCGGACGTGGCGTGGGAGCGCGTGGTGGCGGGGGCGCGGCTGGTGCGCAAGCAACTGGAGCAGCTTGGGCTCGTTTCGTTCCTGCGCACGTCCGGCGGTAAAGGCCTGCACGTGGTGTTGCCGCTGAAGCCGGCCACGCCGTGGCCGGTGGTGAAGTCGTTCGCGCACGCGTTCGCCGATTCGCTGGCGCAGGCGCATCCCTTGGACTTCGTGGCGGTGGCCGCCAAGGCGCAGCGCAAGGGGCGGGTGTACCTGGACTACCTGCGCAACACGCGCGGCGCGACCAGCGTGGCGTCGTACTCGTTGCGCAGCCGGGCCGGCGCGCCGGTGGCGGTGCCACTGCGCTGGAGCGAGCTGGGCAAGTTGCGCGGCGGCAACCACTACACCTTGCGCACGGTGCCGCGCCGGCTGGCCGGCTTGCGCAGCGATCCGTGGGAAGGCATCGACACCGTGCAGCAGGATCTGCAGCAGGTGCTCGATGCGCTCGGGGAAGCGTCCTCGGACTGACCGCTGGATTCGCGGCCAGTCAGCCGGTCTTGCGCGACTTGCTGCCGTTGGTTTTCTTGCTCTTGGCTGCGCTGCGCTTGGCTGGCGCCTTCTTCGCCGCCTTGGTGGGCGCGCGTTTCTTCGTCGCCTTCGGCGCGGCCTTCTTGGCCGGCGTGCGCTTGTTGGTGTCCAGGCTCTTCTTGAGCAAGGCCATGAAGTCGACCACATTGGTGGACGCGTTCTCGGCCGGCGCTTCGTCCGCGCTTTCCTCGGCCGTAACCACACCCTTGGACTTCAGGCGCTTGTCGATCACCTTGCGCAGGCGATCGCGGAACTCGTCGCGGTAGTCGCCCGGCGCCCAGTCGCTGGACATCGATTCGATCAGCTGCTCGGCCATCGTCATTTCCTTCGCGGCGATGCGATAGTCGCTGGTCGCCTTGTCCGGCAGGCGATACTCCTCCAGATCCACCAGCTCCTGCGGATAGCGCAGCAGCACCAGCTGCAGCGCCTTGCCGCGCGGCATCACGGCGGACAGGTATTCGCGCGTGCGGATCACCACGCGGGCGATACCGATCTTGCCCGTGCGCTTGAGCGTCTCGCGCAGCAGCACGTAGCCCTTCTCAGCCTTCTTGCCCGGCACCAGCACATACGGCTTCTCGAAGTACTCCGGGCCGATCGATGCGGCATCGACGAAGGCTTCCACCTCCACCGCCTCGCGCCCTTCCGCGGAGGCCGCCTTGATGTCGTCCGGATCGAGCACGACGTAGCTGCCCTTCTTGTATTCGAAGGCCTTGACGATGTCCTTCCAGGGCACCTCGTCGCCGGTCTCCGCGTTGACGCGTTCGTAGCGGATGGGCGTGTTGCTGCGGCTGTCGAGCATGCGGAAGTGCAGGTCGACACTGCGCTCGCCGGACATCAGCGATACCGGCACGTTAAGCAGGCCGAACGACAGCGTGCCGGTCCAGATGGGTCTAGCCATGGTGCTTCTCCGGGGCGCTGCGTTCGAAGCGCAGGCTGAGCTGGCGACGGTCGTGCACGGTGCGTGCGCTGGCGGGCAGGTTGTCCGGCGCTACCAGCTGGCCGCGCTCGTTCCACAGGGCGTGGTCGTCCTGGGCGATCATCCAGGCAAGCGCGCACACTTCGCAGCCGCATCGTCCGTGGCAACGCTCATGTGTACAGGCGGCGCTGCAAGTGCAGATGGGCGGTTCGTCTGCGCGCGCGGGCCGATGACCGGGCGAGGCAGAGCTTGCCCGGCCTCGCTCCGGTATCGGTGCACGGACACGTGCAGCGTGCATGGGGATTACTTCGGCAACTTGGCCGGGATGAAGGGCGACACCGGATCGCTGGCCGGGAACGTCTCTTCCAGCGCTTCGTCCTGGTTTTCGCTCTCGTGCGATTTGCGCGTGCAGCGCTGCTCGTCCGGCTCGGGCGGGGTGGGCTTGTCCGGCTTGCGGTTGTCCTTGCGGTCGTGGGAGGTCATGGCGCACCTGCGGGTTGTGGACCTGGGCGCAGGCTATTCCGGCCGCTGTCAACGAAACATGCGCGATGGCTGAATCGGCGCAAACGCGCGCGCAACGTCCGATGCAGCAGTTGCTCGCGCGAGGGATGGGGTGAATGCATCGTCGGTGGGTGGATACGTTGCCTGCACGTGCCCGCAACGTGCCGGTTGGCAGCCTGCAGCGCCGCCTCCGTCGAATCCCACCATGATCAAAGATCACCACTACACCTGTGGGCATGCCGCGTGCAGCTGCCGCGTCACGCCGCCCTCGCTGTACTGCTCGGACCGTTGCCAGCAGCAGGTCGAGTTCGAGGCCAAGCACGACCATGCGGTGGTACACCGCGCCAAGCTATGCGCCTGTGGCCACGATGCGTGCGCCGCCACGCCGTCGCGGGCCGGCGGCGAGGGGCCTGTGCGCGGGAGCTGACTTTCGCAAGGGGCGCCGCGCCGACGCGCATGTCGCGCGGCACCTGCCGGTCCATCGGTTACCTGTTGCGTGCTGCCGCCCGGCACCGCGAGCTGTCCGTTTGTCCACTGCCCAGGAGAACGCCATGGCGCACGATCATCCGCTCCATCCCGCGCTGCAGGACCCGACCAAGCAGTACCCGCGTCCGCCGTTCCAGCGCCAGCCGCAGCCGGCTCCGGGACTGGCTCGCGAGATGGCGCCCCGACCCGATCACGGCGAGGAAAGTTATGTCGGCACCGGCAAGCTGGCCGGTCGCAAGGCCCTGATCACCGGCGCCGATTCCGGCATCGGCCGCGCGGTGGCGATCGCCTTCGCGCGCGAGGGAGCCGCCGTCACGTTGAACTACCTGCCGCAGGAGCAGGAGGATGCCGACGAGGTGATCGAGCTGGCCCGCGCCGCCGGAGTCGACGTGCATGCCGTGCCGGGTGACCTTACCGACGAGGCGTTCTGCCAGCACCTGGTGGGCGAGGCGCAGCGACGCATGGGTGGCCTGGACCTGGTGGTGAACGTGGCCGGCAAGCAGGCCTGGCAGGAAAGCATCCGCGACATCACCACCGAGCAGTTCGACGCCACGTTCAAGACCAACGTCTACGCCATGTTCTGGATCTGCAAGGCGGCGCTGGAGCATCTGCCGCCCGGTGCGTCGATCATCAATACCGCGTCGATCCAGTCCTACGATCCCTCGGCGATTCTGGCCGACTACGCGCCCACCAAAGCAGCCATCGTCGCCTTCACCAAGGCGCTGGCCAAGCAGGTGGCCAAGGACGGGATCCGCGTCAACGCCGTCGCGCCCGGGCCGATCTGGACGCCGCTGCAGCCCTCCGGCGGACAACCGCAGGAGAAGGTTGAGACGTTCGGCGCCAACGTGCCGCTGGGTCGCCCGGGGCAGCCGGTGGAAGTCGCGCCGGCGTACGTGCTGCTGGCTTCGCAGGCGGCGAGCTTCGTGACGGCCGAGGTCTACGGCGTCACCGGCGGTCACTCCTCGTCGTGAGGCGCTATGCCGTGGCGGCCGGCCGGGCGCCGACGATCAGCAGCCACAGGCAGGTGCCGATTTCACCGAGCGCCGCGGGCGTCGTCACGTAGCTGGCGAAGGCGGTATCGCTGTAGCCGGGCACGAGCAGCTGCGCGGCGAAGTCCACCACGTAGGCGAGGCCGCCGAGCACCAGCAGATAGCCGAGCAGCCGCGGCAGCTGACGCCCGCGGATCACCAGCCAGCCGAACGGCAGCAGCCACAGGCCCCAGAACACCTGCGCAAGCAGCAAGCCGTTGCCGTAGGCGTCGAGCTCCAGCATCACCTGCGTCTGTATCAGGTTGGCGCTGAGCGGCTGCAGCCACGCTGCGTGGCCGAGCAGGGTGAGCACATCCAGTTTGTGGCCCAGGGTGACGAAACCAATCGGCACGCTGGCCGTAGCCAACGTCACCATCGCCACGCCGGCCACGCGATGCGTGGCACCCAGCAGCCGATACAGCACCAGCGGCAGCAGCAGAAAGGCGAGGTAGCAGATCGCCCCGGCGACGATGCCGGCGCGGAACAGCGCTTCATGCGCGGTGATGTTCTGCACGGTGGTCACCGCATCGCCGTGGCCGCCCGTCTGGGCCGGCACGTAGCCCAGCGCAAAGAGGCCGGTAAGCACGTTCAGCAGGTAGATCGCGCCAGCCAGGCGGGCGTGACGCCTGGCATTGAGCTGGCTGTTGTCGATGAGCATGGCAGTCCCTCGGGCGGCTGGCGCGGTCAGTTTTCGACGAGGCAGGCGCGGCGCGGCCAGCGCCACGCCGTCCACACGATGGTCAGCGAGAGCGCGATCTCGATCACGCCGAAGAACACGTAGAACGACCACGCGCCGGGCATCGTCATCAGCAGGATCGCGGCGTAGGCCAGCCCCAGCAGTCCGTTTATCCAGCGGCTGATGGCCGCCGGCAGGAGCAGGGCCAGGCACACCATCAGCGCCGGCACGGCCATCATCGCCGAGGTGCCCAGCAGCACGTTCGGGGTGACTGCGCCCAGCGGTGCCATGCGGCCGGCGAGCATGCCGGACAGCTTGCCCGGCACGTACAGGCCGAAGTAGTCGCCGTAGACGTAGCAGAACATCAGCGATGCCCACAGCCCAGAAAGCCTGAGCTTCACGTTGATCTTCGGGTCGTCCAGCGGGGTGCTTGCCTTGGCCATGCGTGCCGTGTCCTTGCAGGTGCCGTGGATGCTGCCGGGGCGCCAGCCTAGTGCCTGCGCCGAGCGGGCGGGATGTGGCGGAGGTCACGTGCGGCCGGGCGGCCCGGATGCGACGGCCGCGGATGCAGCCGCCCGGGCGTATGCCGAGCAAGAACGTACAAGTGCGCGCCTGCGCCGGCGGCCTATGGTGAACCCTCACCGGAAGGGAGGTTGTCGATGGCCGTCGCCTATTCGATCCACCCCGTATCGCCCCGCGCGCTGCGCGCCTGGCTGCTCGAAGTGCACGGCGACGATCCCCGTGACGAGCCGATCGCCCCGCTCGGCGAGTACGGCTACAGCACCATGGTGCGCACCATTCCCGCCGCGCTGGCCGTGCTGCGCGTGGCCGCCAGGCTGGAGCCCGAGCCCGAGTGGGTGATGGACTGGTACCGCCACACGCGCATCGCCGAGCTCGGTCACTTCACCGCCGAACAATTGGTGGCGATGGGGCGCGCGCCGGTGGTCATTGCCTTCCTGCAAGCGATCCGCGCCGGCGCGCGCGGCTGAGCCGCCGTCGCCATCACCTAACGAGGTAGCGCCCGTGACGCCACAGCATCGATTTCGCTCCATCGCCGACGAACTCGCCCGTCTCACCGCCTAGCGCGAGGAGGCGATGCTCGCTGCCTTCGCCACGCTGGAACGCCAGGACGCCACCCTGGCCGTGCTGCCCACCCAGCACCTGGGCGACCGCCAGCGCGCCTTCGGCGGGCGCTCCGCCTACGAAGCGCTGGCCGATGGCGAGATCGACCGCGTGTGGGATCGCGTGCTTGGCAGTGACGACGGTGACGCAGCGTCGCTTCTGACAGCACGTTTGGGCTGACGTGGGCGCTTCCGGCGCTCCGCCATCGCCCTCTGC
Source organism: Dyella thailandensis (assembly GCF_050749815.1). Taxonomy (GTDB): domain Bacteria; phylum Pseudomonadota; class Gammaproteobacteria; order Xanthomonadales; family Rhodanobacteraceae; genus Dyella_A. The sequence goes on from NZ_CP192735.1 coordinate 250,557, forward strand.
TTTGCTCAGGTGCTCGTGTCGCGCAACCCATCGAAATACGCGGCGATCTCCTCGGGAAACGCGTAGCGCTTGTCGGGCACGGGCGAGCCGGCGTCGATCAGCGCCTGGGCGCAGGCCAGCCAGTCGCCGCCGGGCGTGGTTTCGGCGTTGGAGGCGTAGCTGAGCGTGCCGTAGACGTTGTCGTTGTAGCCGTGGCGTTCGTCGTAGTGGGCGCCGTGGGCGAGCAGGAAGCGGGCGAGCGATGCGTTGCCGCGGAACACCGCCCAGTTCAGCGCACTGCCGTCGATGTCGCCGCCGCGGGCGGCGATGGGCCAGCCCGCTTCCACCATCACCCGCACCGCTTCGTCCTGGCCGGTGGCGGCCAGTTCCGGCAGCAGGCGCAGTTCGGCCGGGTGCAACTGGCCGATCATGCCGGGCGCCTCGTTCAGCAGGCGGCGCACCGCGGCACGGTCGGCCCGGGCGCAGGCGGCGAGCAGGGCGTCGGATGGGCTCGGGGTCTCCGGTGCGGCACCGGCCTGGAGCAGCCGCTCGGCCACGGCGTCGAGCCCCAGGGAGCGGGCGAACCGCAGCGCGCTGACGCCGTGCGCGTTGCGCACCGAGGGATCGGCGCCGGCATCGAGCAGCAGGCCGATCACCTCGGGCGAGCGCCGGCGCCGGATCGCGTGCAACAGCGGACAGCCGCCCGGCCCAGGTTCGTTCGGGTCGCCGCCTTGGGCGAGCATCAGACGCACCGTATCGGGCCGTTCGCCATCGAGCGCGCGGAACAACGCGTTGCTGCCGGTGACGCGCGCACCGGCCTCCAGCAGCAGGCCTACCAGGCTGGGGTCGGCGAGCTCGGCGGCGTGGTACAGCGACTCGTTGTCGTTGGGGTCGGCGCCTGCCTGCAACAGGCGCCGGGTGATCGCCACGTCATGGTTGCGTCCCGCAGCGCCGTACAGCGCGCTGACCGGATCGTCGGGCAACTGCGGGTCATGCCAGCGCACGTTCGGATCGGCGCCGGCCGAGAGAAGGCGGTCGACGCAGGTGCGGATGCCGGCGGCGAAGGCCGGCAGCGAAACCAGCGCGGAGAATGTGGCGCAGACCAGCGGCGCCATGCCGTTGCCGGTGCGCGCAGTGTTCGCCCAGGTGGAGTCCGCGGCGATCGCTGCCTGCACCGTGGCGACATCGCCGATCGCGCAGGCCAGTACCGGATCGCCCTCCAGCAACGGCGGATGCTCGCGCAGCAGGCGTTCGGCCAGATGCGGCTTTGCCGGCTGGTAGCCGTGCCCGAAGGCCCAGCGTTGCCACTGCTGTCGACGTGCGGCGGTGTCGGCCAAAGCGGACTGCAGGGCGACGTAATCCTTCAGTTGCGTCCAGGATTCGAAGCCGTATTCGCGCGCCACGCAGGACTGCGCATCGTGCAGCCGCCACTCCCTGGCGGCGATCGCGGCGTGGTCGAGGCCGGACGCGGCGGGCAAGGCGCGGCGCATACGTTCAAGTGCGTCGGCATCGCGATGGCGCACGCTGTCGAGCAGGGACTTGGCCTGCTTCTTCAGGTGATCCAGGTGCGGACGGGCGGGAAGCTCGTTCATGACAACCTCCATGCAATAGGTGCCGAAGGTCCGCAATCTCGGCTGCACAAAGGTTGGTGGTGGCGAGCGTTCGACAAGTGGGTTGAACCCTTTCCGCGGACCCGGTGGCGGCTTGCAACGCCGGGGCGGGAGCATAGCAAACGCGGCCGCGGCGCAAGCGTGCTTGAAAGCATCGCGGCGGTACCCAGTTCGTCAGTCTTGGGCACGTCCAATGCCCGGCGCAGTCCGGACGCGTTGACTTCACCCACTTCCTGAAAGGATCTCCCCATGCATATCGATCTTTCCTCCCGCACCGCCATCGTCAGCGGCTCCACCGCCGGCATCGGGCTGGCCATCGCGCAGGGTCTGGCCGGCGCCGGTGCGCACGTCGTCGTCAACGGCCGCACTCAGGCGCGCGTGGATGAGGCCCTCGCGACGATCCGCCAGGCCGTACCGCAGGCCAAGCTCACCGGCGTGGCCGCTGACCTGGGCACGGCCGCGGGCGCCGCGCAGCTGGTCGCGGTGATGCCCGAGGTGGACATCCTGGTGAACAATCTGGGCATCTTCGAGCCGAAGCCGTTCTTCGAGATTCCGGACGAGGACTGGCAGCGCTTCTTCGAGGTGAACATGCTGAGCGGCGTGCGCCTCGCACGGCACTACGCGCAGGGCATGGCGCAGCGCGGCTGGGGACGCGTCCAGTTCATCTCGAGCGAATCGGGCGTGCAGATTCCGGTGGAGATGGTCCACTACGGCATGAGCAAGACGGCGCAGCTGGCCGTGTCGCGCGGCCTCGCCGAAACGCTGGCCGGCACCGGCGTGACGGTCAACGCGATCCTGCCCGGCCCGACCCGCTCCGAAGGCGTCAACGAGTTCATCGCCAAGATCGCCGCCGGCCGCGGCGTGCCCGCCGAACAGGTGGAGCGTGAGTTCATCGCCACCGAGCGGCCCAGTTCCCTGATCAAGCGTCTGGCGACGGTGGAGGAGGTGGCGAGCCTGTCGGTGTATCTCGCCTCCGAGCAGGCGTCGGCGACGACGGGGGCGGCGGTGCGGGTGGATGGAGGGGTGGTGCGGTCGATTGTTTGAGCGCGTGCTCGGAGTTCCATTTTCGGGCGCGCTTTGGCGTGACACGTAGACCCCACGCTTCTTGCCGCACGCGGCACGCCACTCGCTCTCCTGCCTTCTTTCCCTCCCGGGGAGGAGGGCCACGTCTTCCCACGTCTCCCGTGCCCCTCACCGTCGTCATTCCCGCGCACGCGGGAATCCATCTCGATCTTGGCTCCTTTCCGTTAAGCCGGGCCAGGGGCAAAGAGCGTTTCGTCCTCCTTCGGAGGGCGAGTTACTTCTCTTTGTGTGGCCACGCGCCCGTCCGGAACGGGCGCGAACGGCGAAGCCGACCCGAAGGCGGAGGGCAGGATGCCCGGAGTAAAGAGAAGTAACCAAGAGAAAGGCCACCCCGCTTCCGCGCCTCACCGGTCTGCGACCGGTGAGGTACGCGTCCGGGCTGCGGGGTTTGTCGACAGTCCATCCATGGACTGACGCCAAACTGGCCGGCATCCCTGCCGGCCACCCTTCGGGCTGATCCTCCACCCGGCCGCCGCTGCAGAGGGGAGGGAAGGTCAAAAGCCGCGCGCGTCGCGCGCAAAGGCTCGGCAATCGCTCACGCGATCACCATCGCCTTTGCGTTGTTGTCTGTGCTGATGTTGGTGCTGATGCTGCGGTGAGGCGGTGAGGCGGTAGCCGCTGCTGTGGCTGTTGCTGTTCCTGTTGCCTTTGATCTTGATCTTGATCTTGATCTCCACGCCCTTGTGAGGCAGTGAGCCGTGGACGATCAGGCCCGTAGGGGCATCGGCATGGATGCCGATGCCTTTTCGCCAGGGCAGGAGCCCTGTCGAAAAGCCCGGCCGCGGCTCACGGACTTGTCGGGCGTAGCCCGGCAAGTGCCGAGGAGGGTCGCCTTCGCTTTGGTTACTTTCTCTTGGCGACCAAGAGAAAGTGACTCGGTCGCCGAAGGCGAACGAAAGCGCTTTTGCTTTTCTGAGCAAACTTTGCAGAACAAAGATTGGGCCGGTGCGTCGGCCACCGCTGGCCAGGAGCGGCTGAACACCCTCAACCCACCACCGGCACCCCATCGATCAACCGCCTGGCCAACCGCGGCTGACGAATCTGCTCCAGCCACCAGGCCAGCGCGCGACCGTCATGGTCACCGCGCCACGCGGCATAGAGCACATTCGGTTCGCGCGGATCGGCCATCGCCTTTTCCAGCAGCGCGCCGCTTTTGAGAAGCGTCGACACGCGATGGCGCGGCAGCCAGCCCACGCCCAGGCCGTCGCACTGGGCGAGGATCTTCGCGCGCATGCTGGGCACCGCCAGCGTCGCCTGGCCGCCGACCACGCCATAGCCGCGGCTCGCGCTGCGCGCCGAGTCGGCGACCACGATCGAGCGGTGCGCGCCCACCGCATCCTGCGTCAGCGGCTCGGCGGCCTTGGCCAGTGGGTGCCGCGGCGACACGGCGAACACCCATTCCATGCGGCCGAGCTCGAACCAGCGCAGCTGCGCGATCGCCGGTGGCTCATTGGTGGCGCCCACGATGAGGTCGGCGCGGCCTTCGCGCAGTGCCTCCCAGGTGCCGCCCAGCACTTCGTGGGTGATGCGCAAGCTCACGCCCGATTCGAGCTTGTCGAACGCGCGGATCACCGGCAGCAGCGTGTCGAATTCCAGCACTTCGTCGGTGACGATGTGCAGTCGGTCTTCCCAGCCGCCGGCCACCTGCTTCACGCGGCGGGTGAGGCGCGTCACGTCGTGCATCAGCCGCGCGGCTTCCTGCGCCAGCAGGTGGCCGGCCGGGGTGAGTTGCAGGCGATAGCGGCGGCGGTCGAACAGCAGGGCGTCGAACCGCGCCTCCAGCTGCCGCGCCGCGTGCGACACGGTCGACGGCGCGCGTCCCAGTCGGGCGGCGGCGCGCGAGAGGCTGCCGGTTTCGCGGATGGCTTCCAGCAGGGCCAGTTCGTCCTCGGACAACATGTGCAACCTCTTCGAACGAGTTCGTCGACGCGATGGTACGGCATGTCGCAGGTGACGGCGCAGCATGGGCTCACGTTCAAAAAACCTTCCGAACGTCAAACCATCCAAGGAGTTCGTCATGAACCGTTTTGCCAACAAATCCATCCTCGTCACCGGCGGCAGCAGCGGCATCGGCCTGGCCGCGGCCAAGGCCTTTGCCGCCGAAGGCGCCCGCGTGGTGATCACCGGCCGCGATGCCACAGCGCTCGCCGCTGCCCTGTCGCAGCTCGGCGGCAAGGCCATCGCGCTGCGCAACGATGCCGGCTCGCTGGCCCAGGCGCGTCAGCTGGCCAGCGATCTGGCCGCGCAATCGATCTGGCTCGACGGCGTGTTCCTCAACGCCGGCAGCGCGAAGTTCGCCCCGTTCGAGGCGGTGGACGAGGCGCTGTGGGACCAGGTGTTCGACACCAACGTGAAGGGCGCCTACTTCCAGCTGCAGGCGCTGCTGCCGCTGCTCGCCAGCGGCGCGTCGATCGTCATCAACGGCTCGATCAACGCCCACATCGGCATGCCCAACTCCTCGGTGTATGCGGCGAGCAAGGCGGCATTGATCACGCTGGCCAAGACGCTCTCGGCCGAGCTTCTGCCGCGCGGCGTGCGCGTGAATGTGGTGAGCCCGGGGCCGGTGTCCACGCCGCTGTACGGCAAGCTGGGCCTTGACCAAGCCACGCTGGAAGCCACCGCCGCGCAGATCCAGGCGCAGGTGCCGCTGGGCCGCTTCGGCACGCCGGAGGAGATCGCCGCCACCGTGCTGCACCTGACCTCGCCGGAGTCGGCGTTCATCGTCGGCAGCGAGATCATTGTCGACGGCGGCATGAGCCAGCTGTAACGCAACGAAACCGGGCGCCGTGGGGCGCCCGGAATCAGGTGGAACGTGGTGGGGCCGTTACGCCACCTTGGGGAAATCCAGCGTGGTGTCGTTGATGCGGTTGACCATGTTGGTGAACAGGATCGCGCTCACCACCAGCGGAATCTCCACCAGCTGGCGGTCGTCGAAGCCGGCGGCCTTCAGTGCTTCGACCGCGTCGGCATCCAGCGTGCCGCGCTGCTGCACCAGGTGCAGGGCGAACTTCACCAGTGCGTCGATACGCGCGTCCTCGGCGTAGGCGCCGGCGCGCAGTTCGCGCGTCTGCTCGACGGTATAGCCGGCCATCTTGCCGGTCATGGTGTGGGCGGCGACACAGTAGTCACAGCCGGTGGCCTCGCTCACGGCGAGGTTGATCGCTTCCTGCTCGCGCTTGCTGAGCGAGCTCTTGGCCAGCGTGGCGCCGGTGCCGAGCACATGGGCGAGCACGGCGGGCGAGTTGCTGCCGATGGTGGCGTAGACATTCGGCAGCTTGCCGATGCTGCGCTTGATGGTGGCAAACAGCTCTGAGGTTTCCTGATCGGCCTGGTCGTAGGCGAGGGTGTGCAAACGGGTCATGGCGATTACTCCTGTGAGAGAAAGAGGCGGCGTTGCCGAAGGCGTCTGCCGGTGGTGAAAATGCTAGGCATCGCCGGCCCACCCCCGTGTTCCGCGCGTCTCGATCTTGGTTTCGTTCGTCTCAAGGTGGCCGATGGACAGTCTCAGCGCGTTGGTGGCATCGATGGGTCTGCGCGGGCGGGTGGACCTGCTGTGCCGCTTCGCCGGCGCGTGGTCGGTGCCCAGTGAGCAGGCACCGCCGGGCCAGGTGCCCTATCACGTGGTGCTGGCCGGCGAGGGCGTGCTGGAGGTGGGGCGCGAGCGGCGTCCATTCGTGGCCGGCGACCTGGTGGTGTTTCCGCGCGGCGCCGCGCACACCATGCGTCATGCCGACGGCGCCACGCTGACTTTCGCCGAGGTGCGACGTCCGCTGGGCCGGCTGGTGGAAGTGGCAAGCGAGGCGCCGCACAGCGATTTCGATGTGCTCTGCGGCAGTTTCGAGCTGGGCCAACACCACGCCCTGCTGCTGCAGGCGCTGCCCGAAGTGGTGCACCTGCAGACCCAGTGGCGCGAGGACTACGCGGGTCTGCACGCGCTGATGCACACCATGCGACGCGAGAGTCTGCAGACCTCGCCCGGTGGCGACGCGGTGATCGCGAACCTGTCCGCAGCGCTGTTCACGCTGGTGGTGCGCACGCTGATGGAGCAGGGCGAACTGCGCCAGGGACTGCTCGGCCTGCTGATGGATGAGCGGGTGTCGCCCGCCCTGGCCGCGGTGATCGCCGCGCCCGGCGAGCCGTGGACGCTGGAGCGGCTCGCCGAGGCCAGCCGCATGTCGCGCGCCAGCTTCGCCCGGCACTTTGCCGAGCTGTCGCCGATGACGCCGATGGATGTGGTCGCCGCGCTGCGCATGGACTTGGCCGCGCGGCTGCTGCGCGAGACGCCGCGTTCGCTCGAGCGGATCGGCGAGGCCTGCGGCTACGCCTCGCGCGCCGCGTTCGGCAAGACCTTCAAGCGCGTGCATGGCATCAGCCCTGCCGCATTCCGGCGCCGCAGCGGCGAGCCGGCACCTGCGACCAAGGTCTAGCTCGCGCGGCTGGCGCGGCACTCCGCAGGCGCGCACACTTTTGCGCCTGCCGCCCGAGGAGATCCCTGATGCAACGTCCGCCGCTGCCCCCGTTCACCGAAGACACCGCCAAACAGAAAGTGCGTCTGGCCGAAGACGCCTGGAACGGCCGCGACCCGGCCAAGGTGGCGCTGGCTTATACGCCCGACAGCCGCTGGCGCAACCGCGCCGAGTTCCTGCAAGGGCGCGAGGCGATCGAAGCGTTCCTCACCCGCAAGTGGCAGCGCGAGCTGGAATACCGTTTGATCAAGGAGCTGTGGGCGTTCCACGACAACCGCATCGCGGTGCGCTTCGCCTACGAGTTCCACGACGACAGCGGTCAGTGGTATCGCGCCTACGGCAACGAGAACTGGGAGTTCGACGAGAACGGCCTGATGCGCCTGCGCATCGCCAGCATCAACGACGCGCCGATCGCCGAGGGTGACCGCAAATACCACTGGCCACAAGGCCGCCGCCCCGACGATCACCCGGGCCTGAGCGACCTGGGTTTCTGACCGCCGCCCGCACGTTTACCGCCTCCTTTGTAGGAGCCCGCTCGCGGGCGATGCCCTTCGCCTTGTGCCTTCCAAAAGCATCGCCTGCGAGCAGGCTCCTACACGCGGCGCCACGCGCTCGTCGTCTCTTGTAGGAGCCAGCTCGCGGGCGATGCTCTTCGCCTTGTGCCTTCCAAAAGCATCGCCTGCAAGCAGGCTCCTACACGCGGTGCCACGCGCTCGTCGGCTTTTGTAGGAGCCCGCTCGCGGGCGATGCTTTTGGCATCCCGCCAGCGCAGGGCCGCATTACTCGGGCGTGGCGTCGACCGGCGTCGGGGCCGGCATGCGCGGGCGGTTGCACACCATGCTGCGCAACACCCCGTCGCGTCGGATCAGCCCGTGGTACAGCGCCGCGCCCATGTGCGCGAGGAAGGTGAAGAACAACAGGTAGGCGAGCACGCCGTGCGCGGTGCGCAGCCAGGCGAAGGCCCACGCGTTCTCGGGCAGGATCGCCGGCAGGCGCAGGCTGCTGGTGAGCATCACCGGATAGCCGCCGGCGGACAGCATCGCCCAGCCGATCAGCGGCATGGCGATCATCAGCGCGTACAGCAGCCAGTGCGAGAGGTGCGCGGCGAGCTTCTGCAGCGGCGGCAGGTCGGCGGGCAAGGGCGGCGGCGGATTTCGCAGCCGCACGACGAGCCGCGCGATCGCCAGCAACAGGATCGCGATCCCCAGCGGCTTGTGGATCGCCAGCAGCCACTGATGCTTCTCGCTCACCGTGGCGACCATGCCGACACCGATGAACAGCATCGCCAGAATCAGCACGGCCATCGACCAGTGCAGCACACGTGCGGGCAGGCTGAAGGTGCGGACGGTACTCATCGGTTGGCCTCCGGCTGGGCGTGGGTGGGTGCGGTGGTGCCCGGGACATGCGCTTCCTCGCTGGTGCGGCGCAGATAGGAGCTGGCGTAGGCAGCCGAGCGAGCGCTCAGCAGCGGGTCGTCGGAGAGGGCGATGCCGGCGGGCAGCACGGTGGGGTCGTAGTTGATGTCGCGGCACGGGCCGCTTTCCTGCGGTTGCTCGCTGGTGAGCACCAGGGTGCCGGCGTCGAGGGTGGTGCGATCGGCCGGCCATGCCTTGGTGGCGTCGTCGGTGGGATCGCCGGGGTGGGCCAGGGTCACCAGCAGGTGCCAGCGCTGCGGACTCGCGGCGAGCCGTTGCTTGAGATCACCGATCAGGTAGTTGTCGCTGGCGGGGGCCGGTTGCGCACCGGTCGCTTCGGGAACCACGCGCCAGCGCACCGCGTGCCGTTCGCCTTGTGCGTCGACGAAATAGAACGCGTCCAGGCCGTAGTAGCTCTCGGTGACGAAGCTGGCGGATGGCCTGGCGGTCTTGGCCCAGGCGCGGAACGCGGCCGTCTCCGGATGGGCGGCAAAGAACGCGGCGAGCTTGGCCGGGTCGGGCTTGCCGGTGGCCGGATCTTTCTGGCTGGCGAGCTGCTGCGCGTAGAACGCCTGCGGCGTGGCCACCGGGAACACCGGCATGCTGTTCATGCCGGTGCGCCACTGCTGGCCGTTCGGCAGGTTGAAGCGCAGCGCCAGGCTGCGGATCGGCACGCTGCTGTCCGGCGCGTACGGGTTGCCGCCAGGAATCGCGAAGCGGCCCACCACTGGCGTACGCCCTGCCGCGAATACCGAGGCGGTGGAATACGCGCTGCCCTTGCCGTTGCCCTCGAAATAGCCGGCCACGCATACGCCCTTGGCGTGGTTGCGGCGGTAGCCGGAATGCACGCCGCCGCCGTTGTGCTGCAACTGGTCGACGAGGCGCTCCGCGGTGAGCCGGCGCGGCGTCAGCCAGCCGCCGACATAGGCGAAGGCGCCGCCGGCCACGACGACGGCGCCGGCGATGAGTGTCCAGCGCAGGCCGTTGCGCGGTTGGCGAGAGGGCGGTTGGGGATCGTGCATGGGGAGGGCTCCGGGCCGGGTCGGCCTTGGGTGGTGACACCAGCCAGACGCCGGTCGCGCGGATTTATTCCCGCGCCGTGGAATAATTTCCTTCCTGCGGCGTCCTGCATGGCGAAACCATCGCGGCCCGATCCATGTCCATCCACGCGTTCGATGACCAGCTGAGCGAGTTGCTGCCGCGCCTGCGGCGCTTCGCGCTGTGGCTGACCCGCGACCTGTCCAGCGCCGATGACCTGGTGCAGTCCACGCTCGAACGGGCGCTGTCCACGCGCGCGGTCAAACGAGACGACGGCGATTTGCGCGCCTGGCTGTTCCGCATCCTCTACCGCCAGTTCCTCGACACGCGGCGTCGCGCGCAACGCTATGCCTGGCTGCTCGGCCGCCTGCGCGAGGACGACGAGCCGCAGTGGCCCTCGGCCGAGCGCGAGCTGCTGGCGCAGTCGGCGCTGGCCGCGTTCGAACACCTCACCCCCGAGCAGCGCAGCCTGCTGCTGTGGGTGACGGTGGAGGGCCTGAGCTACCAGCAGGTCGCCGACATCCTCGAGGTGCCGATCGGCACCGTGATGTCGCGCCTGTCGCGCGCGCGCCAGGCCATGCGCCGCTACGGCGATGGCGAACTTCCCACCCCTTCCCTGCGGTTGCTGAAATGACCACGACACCCAGCGAACACGACATCCACGCCTACGTCGACGGCCGCCTCGAGGGCGAGCGTCGCGCCGCGGTGGAGCTGTATCTCGCGCGCCATCCGGAGCGCGCCAGCGAAGTGCAGGCCTGGCAGCGCGATGCGCATCGGTTGCGCACGGCGATCGGCGGCACGCAGACGCTGCCGGATAACGTCGCGCTGAACCCGTGGGCGATCCGCCGCCGTCGTCGCCAGCGCCGGCTGCAGCGCGTGGCGTTCGCCGCGGCAGCGATGCTCTGCCTGGGGCTGGGTGGCTTCGGTGGCTGGCAGGCCCGCGGCCTGCGCGGTGCGGGCACGGCGCCGATGGCCGACGCGATGCAGGCCTACCGCCTGGTGGCGATGGATCACGCCGCGCGCCCGGATGTGGTGCCGCAGCGCGACGGTGACATGCAGGCCTGGCTCGACGCCCACTTCGCCCACGCCGCGCGACTGCCGGACCTGAGTGGCGCCGGTTTCCACGCCGTCGGCGGCCGGCTGTTCGCCACCGACCAGGGCCCTGCCGCGATGGTCTTCTTTCAGGACGCCGCCGGTCACGCGATCAGCTTCTACGTGCGCCCGCCCGGCCCGCGCAATCACCTGCTGCCCAGCGGTGAGCGCGCCGACGGCGGCCTGCTCGCGCAGTACTGGTCCGGCCAGGGCTACAACTACGCCATGGTCAGCCGCGACGACGGCTCCGATCCGCAGGTGGCTGCACGCGCGAAGGCCTCGTCGATCTGAGCGGGCGGAGCCGGGTCGGCGGAGGGCCACTCGCCAAGCGTGCTGTCCTGACGCGGCCGCGTGCTACGCCGCCGCTCCATCGAAGTGCTGGATGAGCAGTTCCAGCAGGCTGCGTAGACGGTTCAGCCGCTTCAGGTCTTTGTGGTAGCCGAGCCAGGTGTAGCGTGACGGCGGCGGCTCGCCGAGATTGATCCGTTTAAGCTCGCCGAACGCGTCGCCCAGCGCGGTCGGCAGCACCGCCATGCCGACGCCTTGCGCACACAGGCGCGCCTGGACGTCGCGGCTGTTGCTGGTGAAGGCAACGCTGGCGTCGGGCAGGTGCTGCTTCAGCCAAGTGACGTCCGGCATGCCTCCGAACGCGGCGTTCATGGTGACCAGCCGCACGCCGCGCCCACCCTTGCGCGGGCGCAGCTGGTCGCGGTGTGCGTAGAGCGCGTAGGGCATGCGCAGCAGGCGGCGCGAGATCACGTCCGGCTCGTCGAATGCTTTTATGCGGAACGCCAGGTCGGCCTCGCGCCGGGCCAGGCTGTACAGGCGCGCGTCGGTGAGCAGTTCCACCGTCACCGAGGGATGCCGGCGCGCGAACTCGGCCAGCACCGGCGTGAGCACGTAGCTGCCGAACCAGTCCGAGGCCGCCAGCCGCAGCTGGCCGCTTAGCGTGCTCTCGCGGCTGGCCAGGGCGCGCTCGAAGGCGAGTGCTTCCTCCTCCATGCGTTCGGCGCTGGCCATCACCGCCATGCCTTCGTCGGTGAGCACGAAGCCGTCGGCCGTGCGCTGGAACAGCGTCTGTCCCACCGATGCTTCCAGCGCGCGCAGCCGCCGGCCCATGGTCGGCTGGGTCTGCCCGACTGCGCGTGCCGCGGCGCCCAGCGAGCCCTCGCGCGCGATGGCGAGAAAGATGCGTACGTCGCTCCAATCCATCGCCGGCTCCCGCAGTGACATTGCATGCATTTTTGCATGGATAAAAAACAAAAACGTCGATTTCCATGCATGTCGATCGGGTCCACCATGGCTTCCACCTTCCCGATGGAGACCTCGCCATGAACCTGATTCCCGACACCATGCAAGCCGCCGTTGCCGAGCAGATCGACACCCCGCTGCGCCTCGTGGACCTCGCCGTGCCGGTTCCCGGTCCGGGCCAGGTGCTGGTGCGCGTGGCCGCCGCCGGGCTCAATCCGCTGGACACCAAGATCCGCGCCGGCAAGGCCGCCCACGCGAAACATCCGCTGCCGGCGGTGCTCGGCATCGACCTGGCCGGCACGGTGGTGGCACTCGGGCCGGACGTGAGCAACTGGCGCATCGGCGATGCGGTGTACGGCCTGACCGGCGGCGTCGGCGGCGTGCAGGGCTCGCTGGCCGAGTACGCCGCGGTCGATGCCTCGCTGCTGGCGCTCAAGCCCGCCAACCTGTCCATGCGCGAGGCGGCGGCGCTGCCGCTGGGCTTCATCACCGCGTACGAGGGGCTGGTCGATCGTGCTCGCGTGCATGCCGGTCAGCGCGTGCTGGTGCACGGCGGCGCCGGCGGCGTGGGCCATCTGGCCGTGCAGCTCGCCCGCGCCCACGGCGCCGAAGTGTTCGCCACCGGCAGCGCCGCGCAAAAAGCGATGATCGAAGGCTACGGCGCCGCTGCCATCGACTACGCCACCACGCCGGTCGCCGACTACGTGCAGCAGCAAACCGGCAGCGAGGGTTTCGACGTCATCTACGACACGGTCGGCGGCGCCACGCTGGACGCCTCGTTCGAGGCGGCGCGCCCGTATCACGGCCACGTGGTCAGCGCCCTGGGCTGGGGCACCCACGCGCTGGCGCCGCTGTCGTTCCGCGCCGGCACTTATTCCGGCGTGTTCACCCTGCGCCCGCTGCTCACCGGTCAGGGCCGCGCCCACCACGGTGAGATCCTGCGCGAGGCGACACGACTGGCCGAGCAGGGCCAGCTGCGCACGCATCTGGACACGCACCGCTTCACGCTGGCCGAGGCGGAGCAGGCGTATCAGCTGATCGAGAGTGGCAAGGCCGCCGGCAAAGTGGTGGTGGAGGTGGCGGGCTGAGACGACCAAGGCGCTGCGTCAGCAGCGCCTTTTTGGCTCCCAGCCGAGGCCTATGCGCACAAGCTGATGGATGCCGGCGTGGACGTTACGGCCACCCGCTACCTGAACACCATCCACGACTTCGTGATGCTCAATGCCCTGGCCGATACCCCGGCCGCCAAGGCGGCAGTGGCGCAGGCAAGCCAGAAGCTGCACGCGGCGCTGTATCCCGTGCAGAAGTAAGCCTGCAGGGCTGCAACCATGACCGGGCCCCCATCCGTGGGCGCGCTGTCATGTCCAGCGTCGAGCGGCGGCGATTGCCATGCAACAGCACGGCGCCACCGCCCGCTGCCCGGTCTGCCGATTGCGTCAGGTTCGCGCCACGTCTGAGAGTGGGTCGCCGATCCGGCGGGCGGATGGTGCAGTTGATCTCAAGCGCCGCGCGTCGGTTCGTCGGAGGCCAGCGCCCGTTCGCGGATCAGGTCGATCAGGGCGCGCAAGCCGGCGGGCACGTGGCGATGGCCCGGGTAATAAAGGCGCAGGCCGGGGAACGGCGGGCACCAGTCCTGCAGCACCGGGATGAGTTCGCCGCGCGCCAGCTCCTCGCGGATATGCCACTCGGACAGGAACGCCAGGCCCATGCCGGCGCGGGCGGCGTTACGCATCAGCTGCGGATCGTCGAGCAGCAGCCGGCCCGGCACGTCGATCGCCAGCGTCTCGCCGTGACGTTCCAGCTCCCAGGCATGAAGCCCGCCGTGCGACAGCCGCATACGCACCGCCTGATGGCCGGACAGGTCCGCCGGCGACTGCGGTACGCCGTGCGCGGCGAGATACGCGGGCGAGCCCACCACCACCATGCGCAGGTCCGGGCTTAGCGGCACGGCCACCATGTCCTGCGGCACGCTCTCGGCCAGCCGGATGCCGGCGTCGAAACCCAGCGCCACGATGTCCACCAGCTTCGCCTCGCTCACGATGTCCACCTTCATCTGCGGATGGCGCTGCAGGAAGTCGAGGATCAGCGTGTCGAAGATCATCTGCGCCGCGCCCGCCGAGGTGTTCAGCCGCAACGTGCCGGAGGGCGTCGAAGGGTCGCCGTGGATTTCCTCGGACGCGCGGCGGATCTCGGTGACCGCCGGCTCGATGCGCGCCACGTAGCGCTGGCCCGCCTCGGTAAGCGCGACGCTGCGCGTGGTGCGGTTGAACAGCCGCGATGCCAGGCGCGCTTCCAGTCCGGCCACCGCGTTGCTTACCGCGGAGGTGGACATGCCCAGCTCCTTCGCCGCCGCACGGAAACTGCCGCGGCGGGCCACGGCCAGCACGGCGTCGAGTTCGGTCAGGCCGGAGCGATGCATGCAGATTGTCCCGATTTTGAGGATGCCCCTTGCACCATACACCGGCTTATCGCAACGGTGCGGCGCACCCACACTGCTCTGCGACCCGGCAACTTCCCTGCCGTTTGAGGACATCCCCATGCAACGCATCGAGCACATCTACATCAACGGCGCCTTCGTCACCCCGCACGGCAGCGAATGGTTCGACCTGTTCAACCCGGCCACCGAAGAAGTGATCGGCCAGGTGCGCCTGGGCGACGCCGACGACGCCCGGCGCGCCATCGCCGCGGCCAAGGCTGCTTTCCCCGCCTTCTCGCGCACCACCCGCGAGCAGCGCCTTGCCATGCTGCAGCGGATGCAGGCCGCCATGGCCGCGCGCGAGGACGAGCTGTTCGACGCCATCGTCACCGAGTACGGCGCCCCGGTGTCGCGGGCGCGCTGGATGGCGGCCTACAGTCACCAGGTGATCGGCGAGGCTGCGGCCACCCTGGCCGAGTACGCGTTCGAACACACGGCGGGCAGCGCCCGCGTGGTGATGAAGCCGCTCGGCGTGGCCGGGCTCATCACGCCGTGGAACAGCGACGCGGGCTTCATCTGCGGCAAGCTCGCCACCGCGATGGCCGCCGGCTGCACCGCGGTGATCAAGCCCAGCGAGATGAGTGCGCTGCAGACGCAGATCGTGATGGAGGCCTTGCACGAAGCCTGCCTGCCGCCCGGCGTGGCCAACATCGTCAACGGACGCGGCGACGTGGTCGGCGCGCAGATCAGCGCGCATCCGGACGTGGCCAAGATCTCCTTCACCGGCTCCACCGCCGTCGGGCGCGCGATCCTGCGCAGCGGCGCGGACACGCTCAAGCGGGTCACGCTGGAGCTGGGCGGCAAGTCGCCCACCATCGTGCTGGACGACGCCGACCTCGCCACCGCGATCCCGCTGGCGGTGAGTGCCGGCTTCATGAACAGCGGGCAGGCCTGCATTGCCGGCACGCGCATCCTGGTGCCCGCCTCGCGGCTGGCCGAATGCGAAGCCGCCATCGTCGAACAGGTGCGCACCACCCCCTCCGGCGATCCACGCGATCCCGCCACCGCCATCGGTCCGATGGTCAGTGCCAGGCAGTGGCAGCGCGTGCAGGGCTACATCCGGCGCGGCATCGAGGAAGGCGCCCGCGTGCTGATCGGCGGCGAAGGCCGCCCCGAGGGCATCACCCGCGGCTGGCTGGTCAAGCCCACCGTGTTCACCGACGCGCGCAACGACATGACGATTGCCCGCGAGGAAATCTTCGGCCCGGTCCTCACCGTCATTCCGTACCGCGATGAGGCCGAGGCAATCGCCATCGCCAACGACACCTCCTATGGCCTGCACGCCTACGTGCTCACCGGCGACAGCGCCCGTGGCGCTCGCGTGGCCGCGCAGATCGAGGCGGGCCGCGTACTGGTCAACACGCTTACCCATGAACCCAAGGCGCCGTTCGGCGGGTTCAAGCAATCGGGCATCGGGCGGGAAAACAGCCACTACGGGCTGGAGGCGTATCTGGAGCCGCAGGCGATCGTGGTGGGTCAGAGCTGAGAAGAGGGAGCGCAGACGGTTCGCGCCGGGTGTCGACTGCGCGCTCGCGGCAAAAGGCGGGCCGCCGGCGCCAGGGGTATCTGCTCCTCGGCGACACCATCGACGGGCCACGGGTGGCGATACGGTGACGCTGGCTGCCCTGGCGCTGATCGGCGCGATGTTCGGCTAGTGCCCCGCGCTTGTCTGCGCGGCTGGACCTGGGTGAGCCGGCGGCGTGGGGTTTCGCCGCCGGCCCGATCCCGCGAGGCTCAGAAGTCGGTCGACAGTGCCAGTTCGCGCCAGCTGGCGAGTTCGGCCGCAACGTGGCGATTCTTCGTCTCGATGCGCTGCACGGTGTCGCTGCCCAGCGGCAGGCGCAGCGGCCGGCGATCCGCATGCTCTAAGACGACATGCGCTGCGATGAACAGCCAAGAGGCCGGCGCCCTCTGATGTAGGCGCGGCGTCAAATGCCGCTATAAAGCCATTCCGGTCGGAGCGGAGGGTCGACACTGGACTGCCACTGTCACGCCCGCTGCAACGCGCTGGTCCACGTGCGCAGGTGACCGATGGCGCGATCGCGACGAAGGGAAGGGATGTTCGACCGCCCCGTGCCGTCGGCCGACGCCCGCGGTGGTAAGTTCGGCGTCGCCCACCCACGGGGTTATGGGCTAGGGCCGCCGTGCCGTCGCTTTTTCGTCGCAGTCCAGGGAGTTCATCCATGCGCCAATCCATCGTCCGCTTCGCCGCTTTCGCGTTGCTCGCCATGCTGGGCGGCAACGCCCTGGCCGCCGAACCTGTCACCTTGCACACGGCCGACCAGGTCACCGTCTACGGCACCCTGAGTAAGGCCCGGGCCGACAACGACAAGGTGCTGCTGCTGTTCCATCAGGCCAGCGCCAGTCGTCACGAGTACGACCCGTTGATCGCCCGGTTCAACCAGCTCGGTTACGACACGCTGGCGATCGACCAGCGCTCGGGCGGCGAGCTGTTCGGTGGTCACAACCAGACGGTGGCTGCTCTGGGCAAGTCCGCGGCTTACCTGCAGGCCGCGCCGGATCTCGACTCCGCGCTCGCCTGGGCGCGCGACCGCCACTACGCGACCATCGTTGCGGTAGGAAGCTCCTATTCGTCGGCGCTGGTGATCCTGCTTGCCGCGCGCCATCCGTCGGGGCTTACCGCCATCGCCAGCTTCTCGCCCGGTGAATACTTCGACGACAAGAACCTGATCAAGACGGCCGCGGCGAAGGTGACCGTTCCGTTCTACATCACCACCGGCCCGGACGAGGCTGCCAACGTGGCAGAAGTGCTACGCGACGCGCACGGCGACAACGTCACCCACTACCAGCCCAAGGCAGGCGTGCACGGCGCCTCGACCCTGGTGAAGTCGCGCGACCCGGCCGGCTATACGGCCAACCTGCAGAGCTTCGAGCAGTTTCTGCGCGAGGTGGGACGGTAGCCGCGGCTAATGATCTGGCCGGAACGATTACGGCCAGAGGAGCCGAGTGAGTGACGTCCCTCTGGGGCCGAGGTAAGCATGCGTCCGCGGGCGCGGCTTGAAAGATCACTCCGACCCGCATTTTGCAAGCGATGGCGCTAGGTTTCCGAGCGGCCGGTGCCCTCGCGGTTGCCCGGGTAATGGTGGGTGAGCGGAAACGGCGGCAGCCAGCTCTCGCGGCGGACGGTCCAGTTTTCGTAGGTTGGCATCAGCTGGTCCGGGGCATCCAGCGCTCCCAGGTGCACTTCGATCTCATCGCCGTAGCGGGCGAAGACCGACGAGCCACAGCGGGGGCAGAAAAAGCGTCCGCCGTAGTGCCGTGGATCTCCCAGGATCGCCACTGCCGTGTGCGGAAAGATCGCTGCGGCGAAGAACAGCGCGCCGTGGTGCTTACGGCAATCCAGGCAGTGGCAGAGGCCGACCCGATAGGGGCGGCCTGAGGCCTCCAGACGGACGTCGCCGCACAGGCAGCCTCCCGTGAATCGTTCCATGTGCCGTCTCCGCGAAAAGCATCGGGCACGCATCATCCCTGCGGACAGGTCGACGGCAGATCAAGGCCTGGCGCAGGCGCAGGCCTTGGATCAAGTACGCGGGGAGCGTATCGCTGGCGATGCCTTCATCGCGGATGTCCAGCCGACAGCCCTCGGCGTGCAGTGCTCGCTCAGGGGTGAGGGCTCAGGGAGGAGCCGCTTGCGTCGGTCTGCTGGCTCTTTAGGAGAACAAGCCGACTGCAAGCTGTGCCCAGACGAGCAGGAGCACCAGCAGCACGCCCGCGACCACCAGGCGCCGGCTCCGCGCCGATGTCGTCAGGCGCCGGCCGACGACGATGGCCGTGCCGGCGGACAACAGAAGCGCAGCGCCGACCACGAAATCCCCGGCCGTCCAACGCACCTCGTTCGTAAAGTGCATCGCCACGAGGGGTATGCCCAGCAACAACGCCGTGACGAGCGCCACGACGCACAACGGTCTGATCCAGGAACGAGCGTGCATGGGGGAGGCGGCCGTCATGTGAGTGGGCAAAGCGTAGCGCGAGCCCGCGCACCGCTCGTGGCCAGCCCATCGCCGGGAGCTGGCAATTCCGGGTCCTGTTGAGGCGCCCGCGAGCGCCCCGGCCCGGCAGAACGGCCGGCTCGTTCAGCGCGCGGGATGCCCGCGCTCTTCCATCAAGCGTGTCAGCTCGGCCACCAGATCCTGGCGCGTTGCCGGCGCATCGAGCAGGTACACCTGCACGTCGTGCGCGGGCACGCTGGCCTTCAGCGTGCCACTGTCCGCCACCGTGATCGCCTTGCCCCCGAACGCCGGCTTCCACTGGCCGGGTTGCAGCTTGTCGCTCACCTCGAACGTGGCCGGCTGGTCGCCCTTGTTGAGCAGCACGAGGGCGATCTGGTGGGTGTCTCCTTGCTGATAGACGCGGTAGAACGCGGCCTGCTGACCGGCGAAGCGGATCGGAAGCATGAGGCCGCGCTGCAGCGCGGGCGTGCTTTCGCGCAGCGTGGCGATGCGCTTGAGGTGTTGGTAGATCGGGCTCTTCGGTGCTGCGTCGATGCGCGCCTGGCCGAAGTAGTTGCGGTTGCCCTCGTGCTCGGCCTTGCCGCGTTCGAAGCCGGTCTCCGAGCCGTAGTAGATGGCCGGGATGCCGCGCGCGGTGAACAGAAAGTTGTTGGCGTCGATGAAGCCGTCGTCGGTGGCGTTGAGCCGCGCCATGTCGTGGTTGTCGTAGAAGGTCACCAGCTCGTACGGGTTCTGGTACGGGCCATTCGTGAGGTAGAGCCGGTCGAGGATCTGCGCGTAGTCGCTGTCCGGATGCTCGAACACGTCACCCATGCGGCCGCGCAGCGGAAAGTCGAGCACGCTGATGGAGCCGCTCGAAGGCCAGGTGAACTTGCCGATGTTGTCGGGGCTGTAGTCGAACGCTTCGCCGTACATGAAGAAGCCAGGATGTTTGGCGCGGATGCGGTCGCTGAACTGCTTCCAGAACGCGGTCGACATGTGGCTGATGGTGTCAATGCGGAACGCGTCGCTGCCTTCGTCGATCCACTGCTCGTAGGCGCCAACCATGTAATCGAGCACGGCAGGGTTCTGGTCGTCGTTGTTGGACAGCTGCACCAGGTCGTCGTACGCGTGATAGAAGCGGTGCAGCGGGTTGCGCACAGGGTCGAGCTGGTACGGCGGCAGGTTCTGTTCGTCGGCAATGAGCTTGCCGTTCTTGTCGAAGATCTGTCCGTACTGCGGCTGCTTCACCGGCATGGTGAAGGCGGGCGAGCCGTGGTTGACCACGATGTCCTGCACCACCTTCAGTCCCGCCTGGTGCATGCCGGCGGTGAACTGGCGGTAGTCCAGGTGCTGGCTCGGCAGGTGCTCGTCGAGCTTGTAGAAGTTGACGCCCCAGTAGCCGTGATAGCCGGTCTTGCCGCGGTCGGTGAACTTCGAGCCCCAGCTCACCGGGTCGCCGCCGGTGAAGGCCTCGTCCGGGTTGTCGACGATAGGGGTGATCCACACCGCGCCGAAGCCCATGCCGCGGATATAGCCGGCGTTCTCCAGCACGCCCTGGAAGTCGCCGCCGAGGTAGCCGATGTTCGCGCTCTCGCCCTTCGGCGCGCCGGGCACCGGGATGTCCCAGGTGCGATGCGCGCCGCCCTGGTCGCGGTGGTCGTTGGACGGGTCGCCGTTGACGAAGCGGTCGGTGAGCACGAAGTAGATCGCGTTGGACGCCATGGGTGCGTCGGTGCCGACGAAGACGGGTTCGCTGGCCGGCGTGGCGGCGTGGGCGAGGCCACAGCCGAGCGTGGCGACGAGGGCGGGGAGCAGGCGCTTGGCGATCATGGTTTGGTTTCCGTGGTGCGGTGCTTTTTGTAGGAGCCCGCTCGCGGGCGATGCTTCTGCTCCTGATCCACATCGAAGCAAAGAGCCAAGAGCATCGCCCGCGAGCGGTCTCCTACATGGGGGGCGGTGAAATCAGGCGACTTCCATCCGCGGCACGCGAAGCGTGCACAGGCCGGCGATCAGCAGGCTGGCGCCGCCCAGGCCCAGTGCCCAGATCGGCTGGTGATGGAAGAACAGCTTGAGCAGCACGCCGAGCACGCTGGCGGCCATCAGCTGCGGGATCACGATGAAGAAATTGAAGATGCCCATGTAGATGCCCATCTTCGCGGCGGGCAGGTTGTCCGAGAGCATCGCGTAGGGCAGCGAGAGGATCGACGCCCAGGCGAAGCCGACGCCGACCATCGAGGCGATCAGCCAGTGCGGGTCGCGGATCACCAGGAACGAGAGCAGGCCGATGCCGCCCAGCCACAGGTTCACCAGGTGGCTCATGCGCAGCCCACAGGCGCGCACCAGCAGCGGAATGAGGATCGCGGCGAGCACGCCCACGCCGTTGTAGGTGCCCATCAGCACGCCAGCCCAGTTCGCGCCTTCGTTGTACGCAGCCGAGGTGGTGTCGGTGCTGCCGTAGAAGCGCTCGGCCACCGCCGGCGTGGTGTTGATCCACATCGCGAACATGGCGAACCAGGAGAAGAACTGCACCCAGTTGAGCCGGCGCATCGGCCGTGGCATGCCGTAGAGGTCGCCCATGATCTGGCGCAGCGCGCCCTGGCTGCGGGTGCGGCTGAGCCACACGAACAGCGCGCCGAAGCCGACCAATCCGCCGGCCAGCAGGTACAACTCCTTCTCCAGGTCGTAGTGCTGGATCAGCGCCAGCAGCACCGCACCGAGCCCAAGGAACAACGCGCCGACCCGCCACGCGCCGCCCACCGCCGCCGGCGTCTCGTTGACGTGGGCGTCGGCAAAAGCCCGCAGTTGCTCCGGCGGGTATTCGCGGGTGCTGAGGATGGTCCACAGCATGGCGCCGAGCAGCACCGCCGCGCCGGCGTAGAACGCATACATCACCGAGTGCGGCACCTCGCCGGGCGGTGCGGTGTTGGCCACGCCGAAGTGGGTAAGCACGTAGGGCAGGAACGACGCCACCACCGCGCCGACGCCGATAAACACGCTCTGCATCGCATAGCCCAGCGGCCGCTGCTTCGGCGGCAGCTGGTCGCCGACGAAGGCGCGGAACGGTTCCATCGACACGTTGAACGAGGCGTCCATGATCCACAGCAGGCCGGCCGCCACCCACAGCGCCGGCGAGTTGGGCATCGCCATCAGCGCGATCGTGGCCAGCACCGCGCCGGCGAAGAAGTACGGGCGGCGGCGGCCGAAGCGGTTCCAGGTGCGGTCGGACAAGTAACCGATGATCGGCTGCACGATCAGCCCGGTGAACGGCGCGGCGATCCACAGCACCGGGATCTGGTCCACGTTCGCGCCCAGCGTCTGAAAGATGCGGCTGACGTTGGCGTTCTGCAGCGCGAAGCCGAACTGGATGCCGAGGAAGCCGAAGCACATGTTCCAGATCTGCCAGAACGACAGTTCCGGTTTTGCCTTGCTCATCGTGCGTTGCCCTTGTCCGCGGAAGCGCCCAGCGGCGCGATCACCATCCCCTTCACGTCGGCCGCGTTGAGCGGGCCGTCGCTGCCGCCCACGCCGCCGGTGTAGTGGGCGAAGTGGCTGAGGTAGCTCATGTTGAAGCCGTCTTCCAGCGAAAAGCTGCAATGGGCGCCGGCCCGGGCGGCGAACTCGCCCCAGGTGGAGCGCTGCTCGCGCACGCTGTGCGGCATCACGATCGGCACGCGTTGCTCGGGGGCGCCGTCACAGCGGATCGCCAGCATCTTCACCGCGGCGGTGATGCCGGTGTTGATCGGGCCGTGGTCGTTCGCGTAGTTCAGCGACACGCGGTACTCGCCGCTGGCCGGTGCCGTCCACCTGCGCGGCCAGGCGCCGTCCACTGGTGTGCCTTCATCGGCGCAGACGGCCGGGCTGTGCAGCGATTCCAGCCCATTGTCGCCAACCCGGGTCGCGCTGATGCAGGTGAGGGTGCCGGTGCGCGGCAGCGTGCCGGCGCCATCGATCGTCTGCGCGCGGTGGCCGTTGACGTACAGCTGCAGCTTGCCGTCGCCCTGCACCTTCCAGGTGTGGCCGTCCGCGCCGAGCGTGGGCGCCGGCGGCGCCTCGGGCGCGTACAGCGGGGCGTCGGTGCGCAGCGGCGCGTCCTTCACGGTGATCGCCTTCAGCTGCACGGTGGTGGTGTGGCCGCGGGTCGACGTGCGATCGGCCACCAGCAGGTTGCCCTGGTGCTGTTTCGGCAGCCGCAGGGTGATGGTGCGGTCGGGCAGGGTGAGCGAGATGCTTTGCTTGTCGCCGAACAGCATCGGCACCAGCGAGGCGGGCAGCTTGGGCTGCACGCTGCCGTCTTCATTGAGGCCGAATACGCCCTCGGTGACCACGGCGAAGTACGCCGCCACCGACCACAGCTGGCGCGGCGAGTTGACCACCGGTCCGCTGAGCTTGCCCTCGTCCACGTGCTGGCCCTGGGTGAGCAGCTCGTAGTTCTCCATATTCGAGCCGTACAGCGCCGCGCCGCGCATCACCGATTCGATCTCATGCGCGATGCGCGCGGGCTGGTTCACCTCGCGCGCGGCACGCAGCGCATAGGCGCTGACGAACGGCCAGATGGCGCGGTTGTGGTAGATCGGTTGGTCGCGGCGCTCGGGCCACATTACCGGGCTGCCGGCCGGCCAGGTCGGGTAGTTCGCCAGCGTGCGGGAGGCGCGCTCGCCATCGGCTACGCCGCTGGTGATCGCCAGCGCGATACCGAGCAGGTCGTAGGTGTCGTTGGGCGTGCCGTCGCCACCGAGGAAGCTCATGTACATGCCGCGATCGGCGCGCCAGAAGTGCGCGTTGATCGCGGCCTTCAGCGCCTTCGCCTGGTCGGCGTAATCGGCGGCGGCCCGAGTGTCGCCGTGCTGGCGCGCCTGCGTGGCGGCCATCTGCAGCGCCTGGTAATGCAGCACGTTGGTGGACAGCGCGAACGACTGGCCGATGAAGGTGACCTCGTCGAAGGTCCACGCCGGATAGCTCTGCTCGCGCCAGTCCATGAAGGATGTCTCGCCACGGTACAGCCCGAACTTCGCGTCGAAGGCGTACTGGCGATCCTGCGCCAGCGTGTCGCCGAGTGCCTTGTACACGTCGGCGGCGAAAGGCTTGTCTCCCAGCAAGTGCTGCGCGCCGAGGAACCACACCACGCGGTCGGTGCTGATCGGCCAGCTGCCGCCCGAGCCGGTGTCCTGCATGACGTAGAGGCCTTGCGGTGCGCTCGGCACGCGCACGTCCGACAGCTTGAAGGCGAGGCCGTTGCGCGCACGGTCGGCGTCGAAGCGCCACAGGCCCAGGTCGATCGAGTACGACAGGTCGCGGGTCCACACGTAGGGCCACTTCAGGCCGGTCTCGAAGCAGTGGCAGGGGAT
The DNA here is from genome assembly GCF_050749815.1 of Dyella thailandensis. Lineage (GTDB taxonomy): Bacteria > Pseudomonadota > Gammaproteobacteria > Xanthomonadales > Rhodanobacteraceae > Dyella_A. The sequence goes on from NZ_CP192735.1 coordinate 274,265, forward strand.
CGGCTGGCCGTGGTCGAACGCGCCGTCGCGGATCGCGGTGACCGAATCCTGCTTGAGGTCGTCCTGCGCCATCGCGAACAGACCGTTGAACAGGGGGCTGGCGGTGTCGACAGCCAGCGGCTGCTTGCCGATCACGCGCTGGCCGTAGGGCCAGGCCACGGTGTACGCGCCCTGCGCATCGGCACTCACGCTTACGTGCACGCCGTGCCAGTCCAGTCCGTCATGCCAGGCTGGCGGTGGCGCCAGCGCGGCGGCCATCGAGGCGGCCAGCAGCGCGCTCAACATGCGCTCAACCCGCGCATGGCGTGGGGAAGGGTCAGGGTCATGCTGGGTCTCTCCTCGGACGATGCAGGCGTTCGTTATGTCACGCCGCGGCTACCCCCGCATGCTGCAGTCGCAACATGCACCCGCACCGCGAGCGGCCGAGCCCCCTGATGCTAGGTAGCATCGCAGTGCAGCAACCAGCGGCTGCATACGTATTCATGGGCATGGCGACACGTGGGCAAGCGGAGCCCACGCGCCATTGCGACACGCGCGAGGCACGGCATGCCTGGCGGAGCGCGGTCGGCCCCTCGCTCCATGGCCAAAGCGGATACGGCTGGCCGTGCAGGGGGTCTGCTATCGACTCGGGTACAGATCAAGCCCCGGCGGCATGGCATGGGGACGCCCGGCGGTGTGTCGCGTGGCCGACGTCGCGCACTCGTCGCGGCAAGCAGCCTCACCGAGCCGACTCCAGCGGATCAGCGACGAATCCAGCACTGGCGGCAGTTGCCGCAGGAGTCGTCGCCCCCCACCCGGGCAGCGAGATGTATTGCGGGCGAGCGACACGAGGGTGACCTCAGTTGGTCGCACCCGGAGCAGCGGTGGTGCTGCTGGCGCCGGTCGCGGCGACCCCTCCGGTTCCCGGATCAGGTGCCACCGGTGGAATTTCCAGGCTTGGGTTCTTCTGCTGGGCCTCCAGCAGCTGGATGTGTTGCTTGACCGCGTCGAGGCGGCTGCTGGTCGTGCGCAGATCGTCGCTGAGCGTCGCCGTCTGCTGCTTTGCCTGGGCTTGCTGTGCGGCAACCAGGCGCGCCTGTTGCTGTTGATACGTCAGGTCGTGCTGAAGCGCCTGCAGACGCTGCTCGTTCAGCGCCACCATGCGCTCGGCGTAAGCCTTCTGGGCCTGCAAGCGCAGGGCATCCAGGTCCACCTTGGCCAGGCTCTGGGTCTGCTCGGCGAACGTGCGGTAGAGGGATTCGGCGTTGTCGTAGGAATCGGTCTGGATGACGCGCCAGAATTCCTTGGCGTGAAACAGCACCACGAAATACCCCAGCTTCTCCGACTGAAAGAGCAAACTGGCGCCATAGGTGCCGTTGTATGTCGTCCGCAGCTCGGTCAGCTGGTGAGAGTCGATGAGCTCGTGCAACGTTTCCATCGTTCCGGAGGGAAGCTCGGATGGCGCCACGCTGTGTTTTTCAGCCGGCGCGGCGGCTGTCGGTGCGGGCGTTGCCGGTGGCACGCTCGCGCAGGCGCCCAACACGGCACAGACAACCAGTACGAGGACTGTCGACGCTGGTTTGCCAAGCGATATCGCACTGCGGTTCATTGGATGGTTCCCCTGTGTTTCATTGGTTGCGTGATGTGAGTTGCCAGCCGAGTCGTCGCCTGCATTTGGGGTGTGCATCGAAGGCCGTCTGGCGGATCCTCTTGGTCGATACGCGGTCAGTACACCAGCTGTGCGCCGGCGTCGCAGCGGACCGACATCAGCCGCACGTCAGCCGATCCCAGTTCGATGCCCAGTGGCTGAAGCAGCGGGCTGACCAACTGCGTGTCGAGCGTGTCGAACAGCGGCACCAGCACCGGGCTCAACAGCGATGTAAGCCCGTTGAGCAGGGCGCCCAGGTCGATCCCCAGCGGGGTTCCCAGTAGCGTGTCGCTGGTCTGCAGGTTGGTCGAGCCGAGCAGGCTGCTTATGACGTTGCCCAGCCCAATCGTCGGTGAGTCGGCGGTGGACCAGGTCATGCCGGCCTGCTGGCCGATGGGGAGCGCTGGGTCCACGCTGAAGACATGGGAAGGTGGTGGCGTCGATGCCGCAGACAGGCTGACGGACGACTGCAGGTTCAAGGTGGCCACCGGAATGCCCAGGAGATTGACGTTCACCACGGGCACGGCCTGTCCGCCGGCGATGAGAGCCGGCCAGCTCTGCTGCGTGTTGTTCATGGCGTCGCTCGGCAGCTTGCCGACATAAGCATTCACCAGCCCAGGTGTCGCGGAAATGGTCACGTCATCCCGCGTGCTGCCATTGTCCTGGGCGCCACACTGGATCGCGGTCAGCGTGGCCGTGGCAGGAGCCACTTCGAGATACAGGGGGATGTCCAGCAGCGACTGGTTGCTGGTCAGGGCCGTGCCGCTCAATGCCGTCACGGCCAGCGACAGTCGTACCTGCGCCGTGTGCGCGGTGGTGCCTACCGGTCCTACGCCGATCTGTGGCGGTTCGATAACGGTGAGTGAGAGATCGGCGTTCGCTACGCCGGGAAGATTGACCGCCAGCGCGCGCAGCGCCAAGGCGTTCTTGCCGTCGGCTGCCAGCAGCGCACCGGACAGGATGTCCAGCGCACTGACCTGAGTGTCGAGTGCGACGTTGGGGTCGTCGGTATGGGCCTGGACGTTGAGGATGTCTCCCAGCGCGATGGTAGTGGTGCCGATCTGCGCCTCGATGGCAGCGACCTGGCTCTGCACGAGGTTCATGTCGATGGTGGCGGCATCGGCGCTCTGCGACAGCGCCTGAACGTACGCATCGAGAAATTGGCTGATGCTCACCTGGGTGCCGAGCACGCTGCTGAGCGTTCCGGCGTTGATGCCCAATTGATCGACCAGCCCAAGCAGTGAGATATCGGCATTGGCGATGCCGTTGTAGCTGAGCAGTTGCAGTCCCAGTGAGCTGTCCAGCGCCGAGCCCAGCAACTGGTTGAGCGCCGAGGTGGGGCTGATGCTGGCCAATCGCGACCCCACCGAGAAGGCGGCGACGGGTGGGCTATGGATGGCAACCGCGGTCGCGCTGACGCTACCAATCGGGAGGCTGTTCCCGAAGATGGGAAGCACAGGGCGCTGGGCGACGATCTTCACCGCGTTGGCCGGCGTGCCGCCGGCGGAGGGCGAGACGAAATGATCGGCGTTGGCATTCGCCACGGGTGCCCAGGTTCCGCATGCGTCGATGCTCAGCGTCCCGCCGAAATGGTTGTCCAGCGCGGCGTTATTGCTGGCGGACTGGATGGAACTGAGACAGTCGGGGAGGTGCTGCGCGCCGGAGAGGGCCGCCAGGTCGGCGACCTTCTGGGTGTCTCGCTTGGCCCAGTACAGGTAGCCGACCTCGACCAGACCGAGCATGCCGATCAGCCCGACGAGCATCAGCATCATCGGGATGGACATGGATCCGCGTTGCCGGGCGCGGCCAGTGGGGCGCCCACCGGTTCCGGCCGCCGGGAGGCGCAAGGTCGCGCATGAGCGCCTGGCCATGTCGCTACCTCCCGCTGTCGCCGTTCTTGCCGACCGTGGTTTTGTAGAACTCCGGGATGGGGTGCTCGAAGCTCTGCAGGTAGCGCCGGTAGCTGGCAGTCGCTTCGTCCCCCAGCATGGGCAGGTGCGGTCCTGACTGGCTTGCGCTGACTTGCATCTGCAGCAGATGGCGCGTGGCATCGCCGGGTTCGGCGGCGGTGAAATCCTCATCCCTGGGCGTGGGCGTGCCGATGGTCGGATCGTGCGGTGCCGTCGCGGTGGTGCCGTCTGGGATCACGCTCGCCAGGGCGCGCTGTGGAGGCGTCTTGAGATCCCGGTGGCTCATCATCGTGCCGGTCAATGGCTCCTGCTGCGCGAGCGTGGGGCCGCTGATAAGAACCATCAAAACCAGCGTGGCCAGAAGGCCGGAGCAGGGCAGGGCGGGGCGCAACGTTGTCATGGGCGGGCCTTGTAGGCGGGAGTGGATGAGCCGAGGCGATCCAGCAGGCCGCCGGGTATGCCAGCCACGGGGCGAGCCGCGGCGGGGCTGGCGACGCCAGCACCTGCAGATTCCGGCGATCCAGCGTCGGCTGCGCTGCCTGGTCGCGCCGCGCGCAGTTGCCAGGCCGAGCGACGCACCGCGTCGCGTGTTGCCTGGGGCAGGTCGGCGCGCTGCATGATCTGCTCCGCCCCTGACTCGTTGCCGCTCAACGTTGCCCAAAGTGCAAGGTTGGAGACGGCCTGGACATTGGCGGGATCCAGTTCGGTCGCTTCGGCGAGTGGCTCATGCGCTCCCGCGATGTCGCCGGAGCACAGGCGCGCATAACCGAGATCGCTCAGGTAGGCGACATTGGCCGGCTCAAGCTGCACGACCTTCAGCAGATCCTGCACGGCCTCGGCATAGCGCCCTTCAGCCGCAGCGATCAGGCCCAGCCCATGCCAGGCCGCAGCCGCCTCGGTTCCCTCGGTCAGACCCCGGTAGATGCTTTGCGCAGCGACGCGTTGCCCGGTTTCGCGCAGCGCATCGGCCTCAAGCCGACGCAAGGCTGGCGAGTCGCCGAAGCGCAGCCGAAAGGCATCGATGTGCGCAAGCGAAGCGTAGTAGGCGCCTTGCTGCTGCATCTTGCGGATCAACCCGAGGTACATGGTGCGGTCGCTATTGACTGGGGCGGCCGGCGCGGCGAGGGAGGGCTGCAGATCGTGGCGCGGATAGCCTCCCAACGTCCTGCCGCACGCGCACAGCAGGAAGCAGGCGATGAACACGGTTGTCATCTGGCGGGCGATCATGGTCAATGTCCCTTGAGTTTGACCATCGTGTCGATGAGTGAAATGGCCGCCGGCCCCGCCAGCACCAGCATCAGCGCAGGGAGCAGGGTAAGCATCATCACCAGCGTCATCTTCACCGAGAGCTTGCCGATTTTTTCTTTCATGGCCATGCGGCGCTGTTCGCGAAGGCGCTCGGCAAACTGGCGCAGTGGCTCCTGCACCACGCCTCCATGCTCGTGCACTTGAACGATGATCTGCACGAGGCTCTTCAGGTCCTCGTTGCCGAAGGCTTCGGACAGGCGCCGTAGCGACTGCGCGCGCCCCCGGCCGTGGATGTATGCGGTATTGGCGGCATGAATCTCGCGGCCGAGCAGCGGCACGATCACGCCGAACCGCTCGTCGATCATCTGCAGGCTCTGGTCGATGCTGAAGCCGACGCCCTGGAGCAGGCGCAGCAGATCGATCAGCAGCGGTAGCTCGTCCTCGACACGGCGGCGCAGGCGTTTGGCCCAGGCATCGAGACCGAACTTGGGCAGCAGTACACCAAGGCCAAAGCCCGCGAGCAGGGTGATGAAGGCACGAACACCGGTCGGGTGCAGCCACGCGGCGGCCAGGATCGGCAGTGCCAGCGCCAGCGCCAGGCGCATGCCGAGAAACACGGCTCGGCCGGAGAACGTGTTGGCGTTGATCTGGTCCAGCAGGAGGCGGTCTTCCGACGCCAGCAGGATCCGCCCCAGGCCTCCGCTCTCGAAGCGGTGCCCGAGGGCTTCCAGCCACGCCAGTCCGTTTCGCCACCAGGGGCGCTTCTCTGCGGCGCCGGACGGCGATGCATCTGCTGACCGCCTATCCAGGGCACGATCCAGCGCCCGCGCCTGCAGCGCGTCGCGCTTGCGTTGCAACAGCAGGCTTGCGCCGAACGACACGGCGCCCAGCAGCGAAACCAGGCAGGCAGTGGCCCAAAGCAGGCTGGTATTCAGACGATGTACTCCTTCGACGAGTCGCTGGCGAAGAGGGGCGAATGCATCACAGGGATTTCGTCATGCGGTAGAGAATGAAGCCACCGGTGAGCTCCAGCGCGAGGGCGATCAGCAACAAGCGATGGCCGAGCGGTTCGGTGAACATGGGCTTGAAGAACGCCGGGTTGAACATGGTCATGCCGACGGCGACGGCTACCGGGAGCAGGCCCAGCACCCAGGCCGACAGCCGGGTCTCCGACGTGGTTGCCTGAAGTTCCTGGCGGGCTTGCGCCAGGTCGCGCATGAAATCGCTCATGCGTTGGAGGATCTGATCCGCGCGGCCGCCGATACGCATGCCTGTACCCAGCACCACATGCAGCAGCTCGAACTCGTGCAGGTGGTAGGGGCGCGAGGCCAGTTGCAGTGCGCGATCCAGGTCATGTCCTGCACGCACCGAACGCAGGGTGCGGTCAAGCACGGTCCGCAGCGGCGGCTGCATGGTCGCCGCGGTGCTCTGGAACGCCATGGGCAGGCTGTTGCCGATAGTGGTCAGGCGCACCATGCCATCGAGGAAGTCGGGCAGCTGACGCAACAGCTTGCGGCGGTGCTGCTCGATGCGCGAGCGAAGCCAAAGCCAGACCATGCAGCCGAGCAGGCCCAGCACCATCGACATCGCCCAGGCACTGTGCAGTCGCCACCAGCCCGCCAGCGCCAGTGCCATGCAAGGTGCGGCCACCAGCACGGGCACGCGTAGCCCCGTGGGCAAGTCGGCGCGCAACAGCAGTGCATCGGTGGGAAGAGTTTCCAGGCCCCTGGTGGTCGAGGCTTTTACCGTGGCCACCGGGGAAGAGGGGCCTGTCGCCAACTGTGCTTCGACGTGCGCGGCGCTGCGGCGCTGCCGCAGCCGCGCCGAACTGCCCCACCAAAGCTCGATGGCACCTGCGAGTAGCAGGATGGCAAAGCTGAGTAGGGCCAGCACATGGCTCACGGTTGCCGTCCCTCCGCCGCCTCGCGCAGGAACTGTCGGAACGGCTCGAGCTTTTGCGTGTGCGGATGAAAGCCGAGGCTTGGCCAGCGGCTCTGTTCCTTGCCGTCGAGGTCGGTAAAGGTTTCATGCCGATACATTTCCTGGGTGGTGATCAGGTTGTCGCCCACCCCGGTGACCTCGGTGATCGAGGCGATCACGCGCCGGCCGTTGCTGAGTCGTGCGATCTGAATGATGAAATCCAGCGCGCTGGCGATCTGCCGGCGCAGACTGCTTTCGCTGCCCTGGAAGCCAGCGAATCCGGCCAGCATCTCCAGCCGGTACAACGCGTCGCGCGGGGAGTTCGCGTGAATGGTCGACATCGAGCCATCGTGGCCGGTGTTCATCGCCTGGAGCATCTCCAGCACCTCTGCGCCACGCACCTCGCCGACCACGATACGGTCGGGGCGCATGCGCAGGCTGTTGCGTACCAGATCGCGAATGCCAACCGTGCCGCTGCCGTCGAAGCCGCCCAGCCGGCTCTCCAGGCGCACCACGTGGGGGTGGTTGAGCGCCAGCTCGGCGGTGTCCTCCACCGTGATGACGCGCTCGTTGTGGGGAATGAAGGTCGCCAGGGCGTTCAGCAGCGAGGTCTTTCCGGAGCTCGTTCCGCCGGAGATCATGATGTTGCAGCGACTGATCGCTGCGCCCTTGAGCAGCGCGTAGATCGCGCGATCGAAGGCGCCGCGGTCGAGCAGGTCGTCCGGCGTGAAAGGATCGCGCCGGAACTTGCGGATGGACACGCTGGGGCCGCCGACCGAGAGCGGCTCGATGACCGCATTGAGCCGACCGCCGTTGGGCAGTCGGGCATCCACCATGGGATTGGATTCGTCCAGGCGGCGGCCGAGTGGGGCGAGAATCCGCCGCACGATGCGCAGCAGGTGATTGTTGTCGCTGAAGCGGGCGTACTCGCGCTGCAGGTTGCCGCCACGCGACACATAAACGTCGTCGAAGCCGTTGATCAGGATGTCCTCGACATCCGGGTCCATCAGCAGGTCCTCCAGCGGGCCGTAGCCCGTGAGTTCCTTCATCAGTGCGCCGGCCACCTTGCGCATTTCGGTCTCGTTGACCGGAATGTGCCACTCCTGCACGAACACGGACGTCTCCGCATCGATGAACTTGATGACGGTGTCCTGAGCCCACGAGCCGATGTCCAGCCGCTGGTCCTCGATGCGGTTGAGCAGAAACTCGTGCGCTGCCGTCAACACGTCATGGAACTGCCGCGTCTGTTCGAATGGCACGCCCTCGCCGTCCAGCTGCGCCGCGACGTTGGCGCGCCGGACTGCAGCCGATAGCCGTGGATTGTCGGGAGTCAGGATGCTTTCCATCGGCGACCTCTCATACGAAGCAAGATGTGTTTCCACCACGGCATGGCGGATGTTCCCTGCACGCTGTGCGCGCAGATGCGTAGCCTGGCCAGCATTGGAGTCAGCGCCTTCAGGTATGGATCCTTCGGCGCGACCTGCTGGAGCAGGAGCCCCTGGTTCGCGCTGGCGCGCAGAACGCGCTGGCGATCAGGAAGGTTGGCCAGCAGCGGCAGCTGGAAGCGCTCGGCCAGGCGGTTGGCGGCTATGACGCAATTGGTGTCGTGGTGGCTGATGACCAGCGACAGGCGTTGGTCGCGCAACCCCATTCGATCCAGTTCGCGCAGGCAGTTGTCCAGCGAGACAACCGACGCGATCGCCTGGTCGGCGATCAGCCAGATCTGGTCGGCCGCCAGCAAAATGCCGGGCGGGATGCGTTGAACCTCCATGCCGCCCACGTCGCACAGCACAAGATCGAACATTCCCTGCAGGCGTTTGACGAGCAGGCGCGACTCCGCCGGATCGTTCCCGGGATCGGCAGACCCAATCGGCTGCGTCATCACCGTCAGGCCCGTCGCGTGGTGGGGCAGCGCGGTGTGGATCAGGGTCGAGTCGATGCGATGCGCGTTGCGCAGGGCATCCGCGTAGTGAAAGTTGCTTGACACGCCGAGGTAGAGCGCGGCGTCGCCCTTGGGGTGTCCCAGATCCAGCAGCAACGCGCGGGAGACCTCGCTGGCCGGTTCCCCTGTCGCCACGGAAGCAACGGCTCGGGTGCCCAGGTGCGCCGCCAGCGTACTGGTGCCCATGCCGGGCCGGACGCCAAGCAGCACCACCAGCTGTCCCTGCGGGGCGGGCGCCGTGGTCGTCTGCTCGGTGTCGGTCGAGGCGTGGTGCAGCGCCTTGTGCAACAGCGCAGCCAGCTCCTCGTCGCTGGCGTCCATGTCGATGTAGTCGCGCACCCCGGCGCGCAGCGCGCAGAGCACGCCGGAGGCACGGTCGGTACCGGTTGAGCCGACGCCGAACAGGGCGACTTCCGGGGCGACCGATGCCAGTTGCCGCGCCAGCGCCATCGAGGCACTGGTCGCCTCAGCGGCGAAATCGAGCAACATGAGCTGACGGCGCGGCTGGTGTTGCAGCCAGCGCTCGGCAGAGAAGTGGCGGCTGTCTTCCCAGTGCACCGATGCGAGATCGCGCAGTCGCGCGGCGAGGCGCTGTGCGCGGGCTGCGTCCGGCGAGTAGAAGGACAGGTCCACGCGTGGCTCCATCTTCCGGTTCGTGGCGATTGATATGGCCGCGTTCATGGCGTCGCTGCGCTCACCGTGAGAAGCCGGGGAGCTGATCTTTGCCCGCCGGGTCAAGCAGCCAGGCCCCCCAGACAGGAGCGTGTCGGTCGCGTACCTCTCGTTCGCCGGGGAGCGGAAGGCGGGCGTTGCGCATGAGCGGCTGCACCAGGTGCGGCGTCACCATGATCACCAGCTCTTTATCCGTCCGGCTGTACTTCAGGTCGCGGAAAAAGGCCCCGAGGATGGGGATGTCGCCCAACAGCGGCACCTTGTCCACTTGCGAGTTGATCGACTGGCTCACCAGGCCGCCGACGATGAAGGTCTCGCCGTCTCCCAATTCCACCGTGGTGTCGGCGCGACGCGTGGTGATCGCAGGCACCGACACGCCGTTGAGCGATACCGCATTGGTGTAGTCGAGATCGCTAGCTTCCGGTGCCACTTTCAGCGCGATGCGGTTCGGGGCAAGCACCGTCGGAGTCACGGTGAGGCCGATGCCGAAGGGCTTGTAGACGATCGTGGTGGTGCCCAGCCCCTGGGGGACGGGGATCGGGAGCTCACCCCCGGAGAGGAAGCTGGCACTCTGGCCGGAGAGCGCGACCAGGGTGGGCTCCGCCAGCACCCGGACCAGACCGTCGCTCTGCAGCAGGTCGAGGTTGGCATTCCACAGATGCCTACCGTTGGCGCTGGTGTGACCAAGCACGAGGTTGAAGGCCGAGGAGATGACGTCGTTTCCCGCACCGCTGCCGCTGAGCTGGGACCCGGGACCACCGAGGCTGTAGCTGAAGCCGTTGTTGCCGGCCTTGAAGCTCAGGCCGATCTGGCGCAGTGCGGTCTTGTCGAACTCGACCACCTTCACATCGACCTGCACCACACCGCCGCTGGCGATCGTGGACTGGTCACTCACGCTGCCCTTGGCTCCCACGGCATCCCTGGCGGCCGCGATCGTCTGTGCGTGATCGAGCAGAGTGGGCGTGCTTCCCTGGATCAGTGCTTCGCCGTCGTGGACCTGCAATTGCGTGTCGCCACGGCCCGACAGTTGCGCCTGCAGTGGATTGCGCACATTCACCAACACCCGTTGCGGCGCCTGATGGCCCCGCGTCCAAAGCAACAATGTCGTCTGCCCAGGCTTCTTCCCTACCAGCAGCGCCTGCCGATTGCCCTTGAGCAGCAGGAAATCGGCGACAGTCGGATCGGCAATGGCAACTCGTTCGAGGCCGGCTGGTACGGGCCATGGGCGCTGCTCGTGCGTCGTCAGCGTCGCCACGGATTGGCTGCTGGCGGCAGCGGTCGCCGCGATCAGCAAAGTCAGGCAGGCGGAGAGTCGCTGCAACCGTGGCGTCATGGCAAAAGCTTCCCTGCGTTGGCTGTGTGTCCGCGCTGCGCCCCTCGAATAATCTCGATGCCGCCGCCGGAGAGGTGATGTGGCCGGGATACGGGTGCGTCGCCGCGACCGGCCAGTCCTGCACCGTCGATGCCCGCAAAGGCGCGGTTTGCCGGTTGCCCCAGCGCCGCCCGTTGATCGGCAGAAAGCCCAGGCGCGGCTTCCAGTACGGCTCGCGGCTGCGGAAACAGCGCGAGGCCCGGTTGGTCGCTGTCCCGAGGGTTTCGTAAGGCGAGGGACAGTTGTCCCTCCTGTGCGCCAAGCAAGAGGCGATCGACCGACTCCAGCGGTACGGCCAGCACGGCGGTGCGCGCGGGAGTTTCGTTGGTGGCCGGCTTCACGGTGGCGGCAGCGGCGCTTTTCTCGCGAGTCGCTGTCGGCAGATCGCGCGCGCCATATGCCAGTACGCGCAGCCGCGACAGCAGCAGACGGGATTGAGCCAGCCCCGGCGGCATGCCGACATCGGTGTTGCGCGATCCCTTGAGTACGAGGAAGACGTCGACGTAGTCGCCCGGCACGATCCGGTGGGCTACCCCGGTCAACTCGTTCACCGGCACGGCAAGTGCCCGCTCGTCAGGATGCAGGGCGGCGGAGAGGTCGTTCGCAAGCAGCGTTGCCGTGATGGGCGCTCCGCTTGGGATGTCGATACGCGGGATGCCGCCGGCGACCTGCGCGATGTCGTCGTAGCCGTCCGTCGGGCGCGGATGAAGGGCAGCGAAGCCCAGTGCGTCCGGGGGAATGGGGGTGCCTGCACGAAGCGGGCGCTCCGCTACGACGACGCGACCGTCGTCGGAGGCGCCGTTGACCGACTTCGCTCCAACGGCGGTGCCCGCAGGGTTCACCTCCGAGGCCTTGGCTGGGTGCCGTCCCTGCAGCAGCGCGACGAGCGCGAGTACTACGGCGATACCCACCAGGAGCAACGCGGCGAAGCGGGTGATCTTCTGCGTTGATGGAATGTCCATGGGATCAGTTGCCTTGCGTGTCGAGTTGGACGGTCGCGGAGCTGGTCAACGCGCCTTGCATCAACCACCCGTAGATCGTTGTGGTGCCTGGGATGAAGGGGTGAGCGTTGTAGTCGTAAGCGGTGATGACAGTCATGCAGCTGATCGAGGGCGCGCTTGCGCACGGGGTAGCTGCCGAGACGGTGATAGGCGCGTAGCTTCCGCCAGCGGCGGGAGGGGCGGCGCAGTCCACCGCCTCGCCGGAGTAGGTGAGCAGCCACTGCATGGATTGCCTCGCCGCCTGGCAGGCCTGGGTCGCGCGCGTGGCGTCACTGCCATAGCGCAGTGCGGCCCTTGCGCCTTCTTCGGCCGCCAGGGTCAGTGACTGCCTGGCCGCGAGAATCAGTACGCCGGAAAAGGTGAGCATCAGCAGGGGCAGCATGCCGAGCAGGAACACCAGCGCGAACTCGACGGACGCGACGCCGCGCTGATCGCGCGGTAGCGCCTGAACGCGCCGATTCCCGCACGGTGTCGGGCTGATCACGGCAGCCATCGATGACAGAACCCAGGCGCGGCAATGAAGGTGAGAGCGCCCAGGGCAAGGTAGGACGCGTAGGGCGTGCCTGGGCGCCCTTGGCGACCCGATTGCAGCCACTGCGCGGGGGGCGAGGCTGCCATGCGCATGTGCCGTAGACCCCAGCGCCACAGCAGGCCGGCAACCAACTGCATGCCACCCAGCAGTGCGCTGATGATCCATATCGGCAGCAATGCCTCCATCCCAAGCAGAAAGCCCAAGGTGGCGTAAAACTTCACGTCACCCGCGCCCATCCAGCCAAGCGCATAGAACGGGAGTAGCGCGATCATCCCGGCAGCCAGCCCGGCGAGGTGCGTCCAGGTGCTCCATGGAGCCACTGCGCCAGGGTTGGTGAGCCGGTCCACTGCAAGCAGCACGGTGCCGAGCCCCAGTGCGACAAGTAGCCAACTGTTGGGGACGCGTCGCGCACGTAGGTCGCCGAAAAAGATCGGGACGCATAACGCAGCGGCAACGATGGGTAGCGGGCTCGGCAATTTCTATGATTCCAATAAATCGTCAATGAAACAAAAATTAATCGCCAAGGCGAATTGGTCCAGGCCCTCGACAAAAGGCCGTTTTTAGGGTCGCGTCAAATAAATGACGCGACCCTTTTGGGTGCATCGCTTACAGGCTGTCAAGAACCGCCGTGAGCTTGGCGAAAACTGCAGTAAAGAAGGCCTGTATCGATGGTTGAAATATTGCAACGATGGCTGCAGCGACGATGGCCGCTAAAATGCCGTACTCAACAGCCGTGATGCCGCGTTCGTCGCGAATGAAATTGCGCATGAATGCCTTCATTGCCTTGCCTCCTTTGAAACGAAGTGACGACCATAAAAGCGGAGCCTGAAAAGGCTCCGGCTGATAGAGGTAAAGAAGGGGGAGGCGCATAGCAAGGTGCACAGCCAGTTACGGCCGTATCCAAGCGTGGCGCCTGACACGCCCTTGCTCTGGCAGGTGTGGTGGGTTGTTCAGGACCGCGGCGATACAGCGGTTCCTCGACCGTCAGTGCGATATCCATATGGCCCCTGCTTCAGGCAAGCAAGCCAGCGCTCGCCACTCCATAACGCCAGTCTCTGTCTGCGAATCGGATTGGGATGCACAAAAACGGCAAAAAGATTCGAGAAGTGGTTTTGTGTATCAGAATTTTTCGTAGAAAGGTGCCATCCCGACAAAACATCTTGCGAACCTCTTCGTTTGCCGAAAACGTGCATTGTTCCAAAGGTCCCGTCTTCTAGATTAGTATTCTGAAACGGCATGCGCCGACCGCGGGTGATACAGGCGGGCGCCAGGGGGCGTGAAGCTTATGGAAGGCTGTTATTCATGGCGATAGCGGGAGGCGAGGATCTGCAGGCCTGCGACCTCGTCTCCATCGCCGGGTTGTTGCGGGTTTGCGAGATGGAAATGGTCCTGCTTGGTGGCCATGGTCCACGAGCGACCTTCAGTTCGCGCGCGACCAGTACAACTATCCTCTGTCACGGCGAAATTGGCTTTCCGTTCCGGGGCCGGTTCGTGCTTCCCGCTGAGTGGTGTCTGCTCGGATACATCCACCAGATGCCGGAAGCCGGCTGGTGCCATGGCACTCCGCTCGAGTCGGGCGTGGCATTTCTCCTGTCACCAGAGGGCATCAGCGAGTTCAAACTGGGGGCGCATGCCCGGCTCACCGTGGTGCTGGTGCCTGTCGAGCGCTTGCATGCCCACCTCATCGCGCTGGAGCCGCATCAGCCCGCACAGCTCGCGCGACGGCTATCGCTGTTCAAGCTCAACCAGGGCACACAGGCAACCAATCTGCGCGAACATTTCCTCGGCATCGGTGCCCGTTTGGTCCAAACTGAAGGCGCCGCGGGTACTGCGGAGGTCGCTGACGCGGACGTGGATGCCTTGATCGCCAGCTACCTGATCGCAGGAGTGGCCGCCTCGCCCGATGACCGGCCCCAATGCTCACGCGGGCGGCGTACGCACTACTTGGTCGTGCAGCGCACCGAACAGTTCATGCGCGCCAATATCCGGCGCGAGATCTACATCAATGAGCTGTGCAACGCGGCCGGAGTGAGCGAGCGCTCACTGCGTTACGCCTTCGACGAGCTGCTGGGCGTGTCGCCAAGCAGATACCTCTCGCTGCTGCGCTTATGCACCGCCTGCCGAAGTCTCACGCTGTCGGACGCCAGCCGGCGGTCCGTCAAGTCCGTCGCGCTGAGCTGCGGGTTGTGGGATCTCTCGCGCTTCGCCGACCACTACCGGCGAGTCTTCGGAGAGCTGCCGCGGCAGACGCTGATGCGCACACCGTCGCTGGAGTCCTCGCTTTCCTCACCTTGACTGTGGCGTCGATCGACTGGCGCGGAGCCGCCTCTGCCTGACCGAACCTCGGACCGGGCGGCCCGTCCGGTTGTCAGCGATGGATGAGCCGAGGTACGTCGATTGCCGGATACGCACCAGACATTGCCGGATATGCGCACAGTAGTGCCGCTTCGACATATCCATCGACCATGCGGGTCGGTCTAATGGTCTTCAAACAAGCTACCAGTTCACTTCGGCGGTAGTTGTCTGCTGTGCTCCCCGCGCAAGCTGGGCACGGATTCGGGAGCGGCGTTGCTCACTGTGCGAGCCCGCGTCGCGCCCGCGATGTCGACGTATCAAGGCAACCATGGGAAGCGTACGCACATAAGGAGCAATGAAATGAGCGTTGTCTATTCGATCAGGGCGAGCCGCAACACGCAGTGGTATGTCACGATCAATCGCTGGGTCGTGTGCAGACAGCTGAAGCTGGCACCGGCGATAAAGCTTGCGCGTCAACTCGCTAGAGAAGAGCACGCTGCGTCCGGGCGTACCGTCTTTGTAGAGCTGGCCACCGAAAATTTGTCTATCCTCCTCGCGCATTATCCGAGGGATGCGGCGGAATTTTCTGGCGCCGATATGATGAGCGCCGTGGCCTAGAACGTTCTACGACGGGTGGCGACGGTATCGGCGGAGGCAGTCACCAGCGGCCCGGCACGGGAAGCAGACATCTGCCGTTGGCAGCGCCTTACAGTGATGCAGTTCTGGCGGTGACAGCCCTGATGCGTACTTGCCCAGAGTCACGCACTGTCTGAATGTGGAGGCGGCCATCCGTGGCCGCTCCAACTCTCCATAGATGCGCGCATGTCGATCGCCGTACGGCTCCTGCCGCTGTCCATAGGCTGCTTCCTGCCACTACGGCGCCGGTTCCCTGCGAACCCGCTGTCGCGCTCCAGCTTCCTGATCGAAAGTTATCCATCCATGGATCCGGCGTCCGTGCCGCTCCCCTTCCCGGTGGCGTCTTGAGACGCTCCTAGGGTTCCAGTGCTTTGGCCGTCAGTTCGTCGAGCTCGATATACATGGCGATCACCGGTTGCCCATCGATCCATTGCGGAGGGCCGATTCGGTGAGCATGAATTCCGATCTGCCGAAGGATGCGCTCCACTCCCAGCGCAGTGAAGGTAATCAGACGAGCCGCACCGCGCTGCAACGCGGCACCCGTGAGTGCTCTGAACAAGGCGCAGAAGCGCTCGCGTTGCTCGTCTCTCGACAGCGCCTTACCCGGTGTACTCGGCCGCGTAGAGAACCGTGACAGCTCCCAAAGATCGGGTGAGTGCGGCGGGCTGACTCCGTTCATCAACTCCGGAAAGACATCACCGAGCAGATAGCCCTGCGTCGTGGGAAGGAGTCGAGCGCAGCCACACAGCTCGCCGGCATCGTCTTGCGCCACCACATACACGGTATCCGGGCGATCGAACTGATCCCGTTCATCGCCTTCCTGACATGCGAGCTGCCACCCTAATTCTTCGACGAACACGCTGTGCCGGTAGGCTCCCAGGCGCATGTCCAGGCCAGCGGGCATCTGCTCGAAGGTTCCTGCGAACAAGGACAGCACCAGCGATCTCCGCACCCCCAATTCCTGCACGATTCAAGAGGAGTTGCGGCGGCTGCGTAACTGTCATTGTTGACAGCTCCACACCATGTGGATGGCGTGTAGGCTAGGCGCTTCCCCATGTGCGCCTTGCGGATGCCAGGGCTCGCGGGGGCGCGTCCCCCAGAGCCTGGCGCGTGCTTTCCTGCCACGCCGCCTCATCGAGCCATTCGGCGAGAAGCAACTGGGTGGTGCGCGAACCCAGATCCATGTTGTCGTCGGACAGGAGCCTCAGGTTGGACTGGACCCCCCCTGGAGCGAGCAGCAGGCGACTCTCCAGCGTCTCCATCCATGCCCAGCCGACGCTCACCAGACGGCCAGTAGAAGGGGGCGGCTCGAGTGAGGCAACCCATTCGCAATGCCCGGCACGACGGATGCCGAGGCCTACCTGAGCGTGTGCGAGTTCCTCGAGCAGCGATGCGTCCGGCCAAACCATGTGCGGGCGGAACTGCAGGCGCAGAAATGCAGTGCAGGTAAGTCGCAGATAGCCATCGTCGGCCATGTCGATGATCCTCCGGAACGGCTGGCCAAAGGGCCATGGCACCTTAGCCCCATACCAAGTAACTTTCAGCTGTCATATCTCGCAGTTCGGAGAGGCGGCGGTGATTCGTTGGCGCGACGATTGTCTGCATCGTCTGGGGGTGCTGTCCGGCTCCATGCCGGACATGGTCAGTGAACTCGGCTCGATCGTTCAGGAACTGGGCTTCGAGTATTGCTCTTATGTCCTGAAAACGCCGTTGCTGTCGGCGAACGATCCAGAGCTGGCCTGGGCGAGCACCTATCCCGACGCGTGGCTGGAGCGCTATTTTTCGCAGGGATACCTGGAGATCGACCCGCTCGTTCGCGCCCCTTTGCGGGGGCACGCACCGTTGGTGTGGAGCGCCGCAGCGCGCGAGGATTGCGGCGAATTCTGGGAGGAGGCGGACGCCCACGGCGTCAGGCATGGTTGGGCGCTGACGACTTACGGCCGGGGCGGCACCAGCGGTGTACTGTCGCTGGCCCGTTCCGGTTCCGCGCTCACCGCCGACGAGCTGAATGCGCGTGAGATGCAGCTCATGTGGCTGGGCCAGACAGTGCAGGGTCTGCTGAGCGCCGCGCATCAGCAGCGTCACCTTCCCGGGCCATCCTGCGAGCTAACTTCCCGCGAGCGCGAGGTGTTGCGCTGGACGGCGGCCGGCAAGACCGCCGACGAGATCGGCATCATTCTGGGTATCACCGCGCGCACCGTGAACTTTCACATCACGCGCTGTGTCAGCAAGCTGGACGTGGTCAACAAGACACAGGCGATCGCCAAGGCCATGCTCTTCGACATGCTCTATTGATCCTCGCCGCAGCGCAGCCCAGCGTGCCGTGTAGCTCCCGCGTGTCCGAGATGGCGGGTGATGAAAAGCTAATCAGCAACATTGGCACTCGCGTAGCTGCGGGTCCGGCGGGGCAGGCGCCCCGCCGGATGTCTCGCATCACTGCGCCAGGATCGCGCCGTAGTGCCCGTTGACGTTCACGCTCACCGTGCCGTTCTGCACGGTGTAGTGCGAGCCGGAGAGCAGGTCGGTCACCGTGCTGCCGTTGGTCATGCTCAGCTGCCACACCGGCACGGTCACCGTGTGGCTGGTGCTGTCGTTGTTGAGCGCCACCGCGATGCGGTTGGTGGCGTCGAAACGACCGTAGGCGTAGAGCTTGTTGGTGTCGTCGGTGAGCAGGCTCATGAACGAGCCGGTGCGCAGCGCCGGATACGCGTTGCGGATGGCGGTGAGCTTGCCGGTGAGGGCCACCGCACTGTTGGTGCTGGTGCCGGTGTTCCAGTCGAAGGTGCGGCGGTTGTCCGGATCGGCGCCGCCCTGCATGCCGTACTCGTCGCCGTAGTAGATGGTCGGCGTGCCCACGTAGGTCATCTGGAAGATCAGCGCGAGGTAGGTTTTCCAGATGTCGCCGCCGGCGCGGTTGCCGAAGCGGGTGATGTCGTGGCTGGAGAGGAAGTTCGACATCACCTGCTGCACGTTGGTCGGGTAGTTCGCCCGCGTGCCGTGCAGCCAGCTGTCGAACTGCGAGGCCGGGATCGACGCGCTGCCGCCGCCGTAGTCCTGGCCGGTGATCCACTCCGACACCGGCTGGGTGAAGCCGTCGTAGTTCATCGCGCCGTCCCACTCGGCGCCGTTGGTGGTCCACGGCCCGGCGTTGCCCCAGAACTCACCGAGGATGTCGGCGTTGGCGTTGACCGACTTCACCGCCGTGCGCAGTTCAGCCATCACCTGATGATTGATGGCGTCCTTGCCGCCGTTGCCGCCGGCGTCGATGTATTCGGCGGCATCCAACCGCCAGCCGTCGATCGAATAGGGGGACTTGAGGTAGGTCTTCACCACCGAGGTGCTGGCGCCGTAGATCGCATTGCGTACCGCCGAGCCGCTGGCGCCGTAGTCCAGCTTGGGCATGCTGGAATAGCCGAAGAATCCGGAGTAGGTGTTGGGCCAGCTCTGGAACGTGTAGTAGCCGTAGGTGGGGCTGGACTGCGACTCGTAGGCGCCGGTGATGGAAGTCCACCAGTTGTAGCGGTCGAACCACTTGTGCGTGTCGCCTGTGTGGTTGAACACGCCGTCGAGCACCAGGTAGCCCTTCGGTCCGTTGCTGGTGCTGTGGATATCCGCGCTCAGCGTCTGCAGCGTGCTGTTGCTGCCGAACGCCGGGTCCACCGTCATGTAGTCCTCGGTGTCGTACTTGTGGTTGCTCGGCGAGAGGAAGATCGGGTTGAGGTAGAGGATGTTCGCGCCGACGGTGTTCTTGATGTAGCCGAGCTTCTGGTCGATGCCGGCCAGGTCGCCGCCGAAGAACACTGCGGTGTTGCAGCCGCTGACGTTGGCGAACACGCTCGATCCCCACGCGTGCTGTTCAGTGGCGCAGCCGGAGTACGTGTACTGGCCGTTGGTGACGTCGTTGGCGGTGGATCCGTTGTAGAAGCGGTCTGGGAAGATCTGGTACATCACGCCGTTCTTCATCCACGCCGGCGTAGTGAAGTTGGGGATGATGAAGAAGTCGCCGGAGCTGGGTTCGGACGAGCTGATGCCGGCGGCGTTGTACCAGGCGGTGGCCGTGCCATCGGTGATCTTGAAGCGGTAGTACTTCTCCGATGCGCTGGCCGGGATCGTTCCGGTCCAGTAGTCGAAGGTGCCGGTGGGGTCGTTGGACGACCAGCTCATCGCCACGGTATGGAAGGCGCTGTCGCCGCTGTCGTAGTACTTGATGGTGGCGCTGGTGATATCGCCCTTGAAGGTGCGGAAGGTCAGTGTCACCGCCTGGGCGGACGTGGGCTCGACGTGGTTGTCGAACAGCGGGCCCTGGTCGTGGAACAGGCCGTTCCACTCCACGTTGTTGTCGTTGCTGGCCGCGCGTGCTGTGACGGGCAGGGCGCCCGCTGCCAGGGTGGCGGCCAAGGCGAGCCAGAGTGCGCGGCGCGCGGTCGTGCGGTGTTGCCATCCCGTCCGGTAAAACTCCTTGCTTGCGAACATCGACTTTCTCCTCCAGTGATGGCCCGCGCCGGCATGGCATGGGCAAATCGGGAGCAGACGAGGCCGCCGCGCGGTCTCCCGACCGCACGTGTGGTGTATCGACAGCTCCCTCCGAAGGGGCGCGCGTGGGCTTACATGGGCGCGTGCCCCCAAACCAGCGCGAGGGTTCGCGCCTGCGTCGCGTTCACCCGGACATAGGTGACCGCGCCGAATCGATCGGTGCCGGTGGTCCAGCCTTCGCCGCTGCCCTGGGTCAGCGCAGCGAGACTGCTGGCCCGCGCCAGCGCCTGGCCATCGGCGGTAACGGTGCTGGCCGCATCGCCGTGCACCTTGAACAGATAGAACTTGAGCGCGGGCGTGAAGCGGCCCTCGACCGCCCCGGTTTGCACGGTCACGCCGTCGGCGGTGCGCTGCAGGCTGAGCGGCTGGCGGAAATACGCGCCGTGCTCGTAGGCGTAGGTGGTGCCGTCATCGTCGTAGTAGTCGAACGAGGTGCGCCGGGCGGCGGGGAACATCTCCACGTCCACCTGCGTCACCGGATGCTGGCCCACGTAGTCCATCACCGGCTGGGTGGGAATGATCGCGCCGTCACGCACGAACAGCGGGATGTCGCTCCAGGTTTTCGCGTCGATCGCCAGCGTCACGTCCTGGCCCCCGGCGTAGCGCTTGCCGCTGAACCAGTCGGTCCACTGGCCGGCCGGCAGGTAGATGGCCTTGGACGTCTGGCCCTGCTCAACCACCGGCGACACCAGCAGGCTGTCGCCGAACATCCAACTGGCCACGTCGTTGCGCACCTTCGGATCGTTCGGCCAGTCGAAGGTGAGCGGGCGCACCAGGCCGACGCCGCTGTGGCGACGCTGGTCCTCATAGCTGTAGATGTAGGGGATCAGGCGGTAGCGTAGGCGGATCGCATCGGCCGCGGCCTTCTCCGCGGTGGGGCCGTACACCCATGGCTGGCGTTTCTGGCTGGAATCGCCATGCACGCGGAACACCGGCACGAAGGCGCCGAACTGCACCCAGCGCGCGTAGTTTTCCGGAGTCGGCGTGCCGTGGGTGAAGCCGCCGGTATCCATGCCCCACTGCATCGCGCCGACATCGATCGCGCTCAACATGCGCGCGCGCTGACCGGCCATGCTGGCGAAGCCGGTGTGGATGTCACCCGACCACATGCCGTAGGCGTAGCGCTGCGCGCCGAGGTAGAAGTTGCGGCTGATCGACCACACGCGTTGGTCGGTCATTGCGCGCTGGCCGTCGTAGATCGCGCGCTGCATGTCCAGGTGCTGGGTGTCGATGCCCACGTTGTCCGCTTCGTCGTTCCACCAGCCGACGATGCCGGAGTGGAATGCGCTCTTCATGTGGTCGAAGAACCACGTGCGCGCCTGCGGATTGGCGAAGTCGATCTCGCGCACCAGCTTGCCGGAGAAGTAGTCCTTGGCCGGCTGGTTACCCTTGAGGAAGTAACCCTTCTCGGCAGCCTCGCGGCCTTCCACGGTATTGATGTGCACGCGCGGCTTCATGATGCCGGTGAGCTTGATACCGCGCTCGTCCAGCATCTGCTTGAGCTTGCCGCTGGGACCATCGGGGAACTTGGTGGTGTTCCAGGTGAACTCGCCCCAGTCGTTGCCCCAGTCCTTCCAGTCGAAGTCGAGCGTGAAGTTGTCGATCGGGATGTGCTTGGCGCGGTAGGTGTCGACGATCTTCAGCAGCTCCTTCTCGTCGATGCCCCACTGGCTGTTGGTGAAGCCCATCGCCCATTTCGGGAACAGCGGTGTGCGGCCGCTGATCGTCGCCACGTCGGCGAAGATCTGTTTCGGCGCGCCGGCGATCAGGTAGACGTCCAGATCCTTGCGCGAGGTGTCGGCGGTGGCGATGCGGCCGTTGGCGAGGTTGAACGTACCGCCGACGGTATCCACCAACACGCCGTAGCCGGCGGTGCTCCACACCAGCGGCGCACCGGCGTGACCCTGTTCGCCCGCGGTGATCTTCTGCGTGCCGCTGCGCAGCAGTCCAGCGCTGGCGTCCTCGGTGGCGTTGTAGCCGCCGATGCCGTACAGGGCATCGCCACGGGCGTGATCCAGCGTCAGCTTGCCGCCGGTAAGCTTGGCGACGTCGCGCTGGGTCAACAGCACATGCCCGGCGGCGTCAGAAAACTGCATGCTGCCGTCGCGCGCATCCCAGCGCAGCGTGGCCGCGCCGGTGGACAGCGTGGTCACCGTGCCCGCCGTGCGGGTTTTCACGTTGGCCGGCGCGGCATGCAGCGCCTTCGGGTCGATCACGATGGAGGCAGGGCTGCTCTCGCCGTCCGGCAGCACGTGGATGCGCACGGCGGTGGGCGTGATGAAACCGATCGCGATGCGGTCCTTGCCGTGGGCGAGCGTGAGGCTGCCGTGGGCAACCTGCGCGGTGAACGCGGTCGGCGTCGTGGTAGCGGCCAGCGCGGGGGCGGCCGCCATGCCCAGGCTGAGGCCTAGGGCGAGTGCGAGTGCGAGGTGGCGGGGTGTGAGCTGGGGCATGCAAAAAACCTTTCGATAAACAGGGAGCCGGTGTCTGCGCTCAGCGCAGGATCACCGAAGCGTAGGGCGGCAGCGTGAGTTGGCCGTCGGCGAGCGTAGCGCCGGCGGCGGTCTGGCGTGCCAGGGTGGAGAAGGTGGCGGCGCTGGTGCCGAGCGCCACGCGTTGCGGCTGGGCGGATAGGTTGTGCAGCACCAGCACGTGGCTGTCCGCGTCATCCAGCCGCCAGGCGGCGACGTGGCCGTTGCCGGCCGGCCACGCGTGCAGCGTGCCGTCGCGCAGCGCGCTGATCTCGCGGCGCCAGTCGATCAGGCTGCGGTAGTGATTGAGCAGCGAGCACGGATCGGCCAGCTCCGCCTGCACCGAGACCTCGGCACCGTCGCGCGCGGTGGATGCCTTCCAGCTCGCCTCGCCGCTGGCGCGGGCGGAGCGTTCCCAGCGCATCGGCTCGCGCAGGTCGGGGTCTGGTTTGACGCCGCGCATGCCCAGCTCTTCGCCGTAATACACGTACGGATGGCCGGGCAGGGTCAGCAGCATCGCGGCGGCCACGCGCATCGGCCCGGCCTGGCCATCGAGCTGGCTCATCACGCGGTTCTGATCGTGGTTAGAGAGAAACGGCGCGTCCACGCCGGCCTTGCCCGCCGCGGCGTCGAACGCGCCCTGCGCCTGCTGCAGGAACGTCGCCAGGTCGCCGGCCTCGCCACTGCGTGCGGCGTCGATCAGTCGTGTCGCCAAAGGAAAATCGAACACCGCGCTGAGCGCGCCGAACCACGGCGCCAGTGCCTCGGGTGTGCTTTCGGTGACTTCGCCGACCACGTAGGCCGCGGGATTCACCTGCCGCACGCCGCGCATGAACTGCTTCCACCAGGCGAGGTTCTTGTCGAGCACGGCACGGTCGCCTTCCTTCGACTTGAAGTCGAGATAGATGTGGCGTGCGGCGTCCAGCCGAAAGCCGTCTACGCCCTTGCGCGACCAGAACCGGCCCACGTCGACCATCGCCTGGCGCACGGCCGGGTTGTCGTAGTTGAGATCGGGCATGCCCGGGGAAAAGATGCCCAGGTAGTGCCGGCCATCCGGCAGCGGCTGCCAGGCGCGGTCGCCCGCGGCGCTGTGCTGGGCCAAATCGGTGCTGGGCGTGGCCCATTGATACCAGTCGTGGTGCGGGTCGCGCGGGTTTTGCGCGGCGAGGAACCACGGGTGCTGGTCGCTGGTGTGGTTGATCACCAGGTCGATGATCACCTTAATGCCGCGCTGGTGCGCCTCACGCAACAGGCGTTCGAAGTCGGCCATGGTGCCGTACTGCGGGTTGATCGCCTCGTAGACGGTGACGTCGTAGCCGTGGTAGCTGGGCGAGGGGTTGATCGGCATCAGCCAGATGCCACTGACGCCCAGCGACTGGAGGTAATCGAGCTTGGCGGTGACGCCGTTGAGATCGCCGATGCCGTCGCCGTTGGTGTCGTACCAGCTGCGCACAAAGATCTCGTAGTAGACGCCGCTGCTCGCGGCATCGCGGGTGGGTGCCGGCGTCGCCGCGCTGCTGGCAGCGGCGTGCTTCGCGTGGGGCGGCATCACGCTGCAGGCGCTGGCAAGCGCGGTGGCAGCGACGAGGGCGGCAAGTAGGACGCGGCGAGGCAAGGGCGGCTCCTGGAGCAGCGGGAATGATCTCGATGTCGGCACGCCTTCGCGCCGGGCAGGAGAGCGATCGGACGTCCAAACCTGGCGCCCGCAATCGTTGTCGATGGTAGGCCGCGTGCGTGCTGTAGCGCCGCTCCTGCATACGTATTCATCCGCGCTGCTGTGCGGTTTTCCGTTGTGCGGTGCGGAATAAAAATATCGCGTCGCCGCACCGGCGATGTTTCGGCGAAGATGCTCCACCGTTTTCTCCCCAAGCGCGCGCAATGAACCAGACCGACGTCTTCCTGATCGCGATGTTCCTCATCTTCTCGGTGCCCTATCTGCTGTGGCGGCTGGGTCGCACCGACTACTGGGCGCCGCTGGTGGTGGTGCAGATCCTGTGCGGCATCGTGCTCGGCCCCGGCGTGCTGGGCGCGGTGTTTCCCGGCTACTACGCGGAGGTGTTCAGTGCGCCGGTGATCCAGGCCTTGAACGGCATCGCGTGGTGGGCGGTGATGGTGTTCGTGTGGATCGCCGGTATCGAGCTGGATCTCAAGGAGGTATGGCTCAAGCGGCGCGAGTGCGGCATCACCGCCGGCCTGGCCCTCGGGGCGCCGCTGTTTACCGGATGCCTGGCGGCCATCGGGCTGCTTGGCTGGCGCGGGGGATGGATTGGGCCGGCCGCGGCGCCGTGGCAATTCGTGCTGGGCGTGGGGATGGCCTGCGCGGTGACCGCGCTTCCCATCCTGCTGCTGCTGATGGAAAAGCTGGCGATCCTGCGCGAGCCGCTGGGCCAGCGCGTGCTGCGCTACGCCAGCCTCGACGACGTGGCGATCTGGGGCGTGCTGGCGGTGATCCTGGTGGATTGGCACCGCGTCGGCCTGCAGTTCGCGTTCCTGCTGCTGTTCGCGCCGGCGGCGTGGCTGTTCCGCCGGCTGATGCGCCGCGTTACGGAATCCGACCGCTGGTACCTGGGCCTGATCTGGCTGGCCGCCTGCGGCTTTGCCGCCGATCGCGCCGGTCTGCATTTCATGGTGGGCGCGTTCCTTTCCGGCGCGGTGATCGACCGCGATTGGTTCGAGCAAAAGCAACTCGACCTGCTGCGCCACCACGTGCTGCTGGTGGTGATGCCGGTGTTCTTCCTGTCCACCGGCTTGCGCACGCACTTCAGCGTCGGCGGCGGCGCGGTGTTCATCGCTGCCGGCGTGCTGCTGGTGGCGGCGGTGGTCGGCAAGCTTGCCGGCGTGCAGTTGGCCGCACGCCTGCTGCGCTGGCCGCGGGGGCAGGCGTGGGTGGTCGGCTGGCTGCTGCAGACCAAGGCACTGATCATGATCATCTTCGTCAACATCCTGCTCGACCGGCAGCTGATCACCAGCGACACCTTTACCGCGCTGCTGCTGATGGCGGTGGTCAGCACCATGCTCACGGTGCCGATGGTCAGCCCGCGGCTGGCCCAGGCCTTGCGCAGCGGCGAGTAGTCCGCCGCGCTCAACCCTCGGCGCGGCAGTGCGTGGCGACGAAGGCCTCGTGGCCCGGAAAGGTCTGCACGGCGCGTTGGATCAGCGTACGCATGTTGCCGAGGAAGCCGTCCAGCTCGCCAGCGGGCAACGCATCGGCCACCGGGTGGTAACGTTGCGGCTCGATGCCCTGGCCGATCAGCACCTGTAGCCAGCCGACCTCGGTGAACAGCTCCTCGCCGTGGCGGAAGATCTGCCCGCTCTGGCGAAACAGCTCCACCCGGCGCGCCAGGTGCTCGGGCATGCCGATGGCGCGGCAGTGGCGCCAGAACGGTGTGTCCTCGCGCTCGGTGGCGCGGTAGTGCAGTACCAGGAAGTCGCGCACGCTCTCGTATTCGAGCCGGGTCAGGCGGTTGTACTCATCGCTCAGTGCGCTGTCGCAATGGCGATCGGGGAACAGCGAGATCAGCCGGCTGATGCCGGACTGGATCATGTGGATGCTGGTCGACTCCAGCGGCTCCATGAAGCCGCTGGCCAGGCCCAGTGCCACGCAGTTGCGGTTCCAGCTCTTGCGCCGCATGCCGGTGGTGAAACGCAACATGCGCGGCTCGGCCAGCGGCTTGCCGTCCAGGTGCTTGAGCAAGGTGGCGGTCGCTTCGTCATCGCTGATGTACTCGCTACAGTACACGTGGCCATTGCCGTTGCGGTGCTGCAGCGGGATGCGCCACTGCCAGCCGGCGGTGCGGGCACTGGCCTGGGTGTACGGGCGCATTGGCGCCACGCGTTCGCTGGCCACCGCCACGGCGCGATCGCATGGCAGCCACTGCTGCCAGTTTTCATAGCCGCTCTTGAGCGCGCCTTCGATCAGCAGGCCGCGAAAGCCCGAGCAGTCGATGAAGAAATCGCCCTCGACGATCTCGCCGCTCTCCAATTGCAGCGAGTCGATGAAGCCGTCGTCCGCGCGCAGGCGCACGTCGACGATCTTTCCTTCGGTGCGCTGCACCTGGCGCGGGTCGCACATCGTGCGCAGGTACTGGCCATACAGGCCGGCGTCGAGGTGATAGGCGTAGCGCACCCCGGTGAGCGGGCTGCTGCCGACGCGTTCCATGCGGCCGAAGCGCATCTGCCGGCAGGCCTCGGCGTTGATCGAATAGCTCCACAGGTCCGGCGCCTCGTTGCCGCGCTGCTGGCGATCGCGCAGCCAATAATGCTGGAACGGCGCCAGGCCCAACGGCAGGCCGATGTCACCGAAGGCGTGCAGGTAGGAGTCGCCGATCCGCCGCCAGTCGTTGAACTCGATGCCGAGCTTGAGTGTGCCGCGCACGGCGCGAAGCATGGCGTCCTCGTCGATGCCGAGGAACTGGTTGATGTGGCGAATCTGCGGAATGGTGGCCTCGCCCACGCCGACGATGCCGATCTCGTCGGACTCGATCAGGCGGATCGACACGCTCGGGCCAAGTGCCTTGGCGAGGAGTGCGGCGGTCATCCAGCCGGCGGTGCCGCCGCCGACGATGACCACGCGCTGGATGGGATGGGCCTGCATGCACTGCCTCCTGCTCGCCGGTAAAACGCTGGTTAGCGGCTGGCCGGCGACTTGTCAAAAAAAAGCCCCGTTGGATGCACTCAACGGGGCCGGTGGGGAGGAAGCCTTGCGGCTTACTGGAACTTGTAGGAGACGCCTACCTCGTAGCGGCGACCGTAGCGCTCCCAGGTGAGCACCTGGCGCGGGTCGTTGTTCTGGAACGTGGTGAAGATCTTGTTCGACAGGTTCGAGCCCTGGGCGATGACCGTCAGGCCGTCCAGCGGACCATGGTCGAAGGTGTAGCTGACCTGGGCGTCATAGGTGCTGCCGCCGGCCACCGTCTGCAGGATGCGCGAGGCGCTGATGCCCGATACTTCGCCCAGGAAGCTGGAGCGATAGTTGTCGCTGATACGTGCCTCGAATCCGGCGTGCTGGTAGTACACCGTGCCGTTGGCGACCCACTTGGACAGGCCCGGTACCGTGATCGGATCCGGGTTGCCACCGTACACCAGCGAGCTCTTGGTGCGATTGCCGGTGAAGATCGCGCCGAAGCCGTTCAGCGCCGGGGTGATCAAACCGCCCGGCAGGTTCAGGGTGACCTGGGCGCCCTTCACGTAGCCGCGGCCGTCGTTGGTGGGGCCGGAGATGGTGCCCATCGTCGTGCCCAGCTGGGCCTCCTGGGCCGGAGTCAGGCCGAACGGCAGGAACGAGCTGAAGTCGTAGAGGAACGCCGCGTTCGGGTTGATGTAGTCGTGCAGGGCGATGAAGTAGCCCGACACCGAGAAGTAACCACCCCCGCCGGTACGGCACAGGTCCGAGTTCTTGTTGTCGGACGAGTTGCACGCGAAGCCGGACGAGTCACCCGAAAAGTAGTGCTCGTAGCTGACGTTGTAGTTGTCGGCCATGGTCGGCTTCAGCTTTGCGTTGCCGCCGTCGGCCTTGAAGTACGCCTGGTTCGGATCGGTAGAGGACAGGTGGCTGATGTCTGCGTGAACCGTGAGACCGGGGTTCATCTGGTCCATGCGGGCACGAGCCAGGGTGCGAGCCGCGCTGACGCGCACGTCGTCATTACTGCTGAAGCCGAAGATCAGGTTGGCGCTCGGCAGGTACTTGTTGTAACTGATGCTGCCCTCGACCGGGATCAGCGAGATCGCATTGCCGGTGATGGCGCTGCCCGGAGCGACGCGCTCGCCTACGCCGCGCTGCGACGTGTGCTGCATCTGCATGCCGAAGTTGCCGCGCAGGGTGACCGTGTTGCCCAGGTTCGTGTCGAGGTTGAACTGGAAGTACGGCGTCAGCACCTTCTCGCGCACCTTCCAGTCCGGCGGGGTGTTGAGCGAGGAGCCGAAGGTCGGCACGCCAACCAGGGTGCCGTTGCTGATCTCTGCCAGCGGGTCGTAGCAAAGCTGCTGGCTGATGCCCATCCATGCCAGCGGGCTGCAATCGGTGCCGCTGTACGGTGCCGAAGTGACCGCATTGCCGCCGCTGATGGTGCCGCCGCCCAGGGTCAGGAAGGTCTGGTCGATGTGGTAGGTCTTGTTGCGCGTGCTGTGCGCCACGCCGACCTCCAGGCTGGAGAACGGGCCGCTGGCGAAGTCACGCTGCACGCTCAGCTTGAGGTTGGCCAGGTAATCGACGGTGTGCGGCGCGTTGATGAAGCCCGCCTGCACCAGGTCGTTGCCACCGCCCCAGCCCTGCGGGTCGGTCAACACCACGCCGTTGGTGTAATCCAGCGACGGGGTGACGTACAGCAAGCCGTCGTTGCGCTCGACAAAGCCGATGGTGTCGGTCGGGCCGCTCTTGTTGAAGCCCAAGCCCGAATAGCTTTCCAGGTTGATGTCGTCACGCGTGGCACGCGAGTAGTTGCCCACCAGGTCGGCGGACCAGTCTTCGTTGATGTGGAACTTGTTGTCCCAGTTGAAGTTGTAGACGCGCGCGCTGGTGCTGTTGTAGTCGTTGCGGATGACCGGCGAGAGCGTGGTGTAGGTGCCGCTGGTGATCAGACCGTTGCTGGTGGTGTAGCCGGGCTGCAGGGTGGCCGAACCCCAGGCGAGCGGCAGCTCCATGCCCTTGGCCTGCTGCACTTCCTTGAAGTTGGTGTACGTCATGTCGATCGTGCCGGTGTAGTGCTCGTTCGGCTGCCACTGCACCGTGGCAAGCAGACCGTTGCGCTTCATCGTGTCGGAGATGCCGTAGTTCTTCGCGCCACCCACCACGGCATTGCCGTTGGCCACCGCATTGTCGGTCGGGTAACCCCAGGGGGCCTGATGCTGGATCTGCGCGGGGTTCTTCTCGAAGTCCACGCCGAGGGTGACGCCCACCGTGTGGTCGGCGAACTGGTTCACCCACACACCGTTGAGGTTGTAACCCTTGTCACTGACGCCCGGCCCCTTGGACAGCTGCGACTGGTCGTTCCAGATGTAGCGCGCGTTGACCGCGGCTTCGGCCTTGTCCTTTTCCAGCGGGCGGATGGTCTGCATGTCGACCGTGCCGGCCAGGCCCTGGCCGATCAGGTTAGCCTGTGGGCTCAGGTGCACCACCACGGTGTTGAACCAGCTCGAGGGGTACTGATCGAACTGCACGTCGCGGTTGTTGGAGGTCGACACCTGCTGACCGCCGTTGACCAGCGCGGTGGAGAAGTCCGGACCCAGGCCGTGGATGGTCAGCACCTGCGGGCGACCGCTCACTTCCTGCACGGCCAGGCCAGGCAGACGGCCCAGCGTGTCGGCGATGGACACGCCCGGCAGCTTGCCGATCTGTTCGGCCGAGACGGCCTCGACGATCGAGTCGGCGTTGCGCTTGACCGCGGTGGAGTTCTCCAGGCTGCTCACGAAGCCGCTGACCTCGACGGCCTGCAGCTTGGTGGCGCCACGCTTGGTGTCGGTCTTCTTGCCGTCCTGGCTCTGCGTGGCCGACTGGTCGGTGTTCTGCGCGCTGTCGCTGGACTGCGGGCCCGGTGCCGATGCGGCATCCGCCTGAGCGTGCGTTGCCACCATGAACATGGCCGATGCCAGCGCCGCGCTGAGCAGATTGCGCTTGAGATTCAACATGTACGCCTCCCCTTGGAAAATCGATTTGATTTCGCCGGGAGTGCCGTTGGAGTCGACCCAGGCCTGCCCGTTGCGAACGACGTTATGGTTGTGCCGTCGGGGCGGGATGTTAGTCCCGGGTCAGGCGATGCAGCGCAAACCTGCATACGTATTCATAACAATCCGTCATGCGCCTATCACTTTGTTGCAACTGATATTTTTTCTTGCCGCAACGCAATAGTCAGTTCGCAAAGAAAACGTTTCCATCGTTATCCCGTAACGCCATTGCGGGATGGTGCGACGCGGCAATATTTGTCGATGGTCGCGCCATGCACCCGGCGCGGGACATTGGGGGTGGTGCGCGCTTCGTCGTGGCCGTCAGCGCAGAGGTGCGGTGAACCTACGTGCTTCGTAGCGCGTCGCGTGCGGCACGGAAACGGTATGGGCGTCCCGGCGTTTGGACGTCCATACCGCTCTTTCGATACGAGTCGACACGGGTACGCTGGGTGGCGGAAAAGCGTGCCGCCGGCGCGCGCAGGAAGGGATTGATCGCTGTTCGCCGATCGAGGGGAAAACTGAAGCCTGGCGCGGTCCCGCCGCTGTCGCAGCAAGTGGTTTCGGTAGCGTGCGCCACGCCCCATGGCGTCGCACCGGGGGCAGCAGGCGGACCTACTTTGCGGGGTATCCATCGCCTCGCGCCGCGAAGCGAATGCATAGGTCGCACATGAGCGATGAACCGCGTTTCGCGCGTCGGCTCGAGCGCTGCGCGACGTCGGATGTGGCGTCGCACCATGCGCCACAAGGGCTGCGGCGCCGTCCAATTGCCATGAATACGTATGCAGAATGGTCGGCGGCAGGGGGCGGGCAATTAAGCTGCCCGCCATCGCTGCCTCGGGTAGCACGCGCGGCCCAACGGGGGGCACCGGCGCGGACGTCGGGATCAATGCATGCACAAGCAACCGTGGTGGCGCGGAGCCGTCATCTACCAGATCTATCCGCGTAGTTTCCTGGATACCAACGGCGATGGCGTGGGCGACCTGCCGGGCATCGTCGAGCGACTCGACTACGTGGCGGGGCTCGGCGTGGAGGCGATCTGGATCGCGCCGTTCTTCAAGTCGCCGATGGCCGACTTCGGCTACGACATCGCCGACTACCGCGACGTCGATCCGCTGTTCGGCACGCTCGCCGACTTCGACCGGCTGCTGGCCAAGGCGCACTCGCTCGGCCTGAAGGTGATGATCGACCAGGTGCTCAGCCACACCTCGAGCGAGCACGCGTGGTTCCAGGAGAGCCGGGCCAGCCGCGACAACCCCAAGGCCGACTGGTATGTGTGGGCCGACGCGCGCGAAGACGGTACGCCGCCGAATAACTGGTTGTCGCTGTTCGGCGGTTGCGCCTGGCAGTGGGAGCCGCGCCGTGGCCAGTACTACCTGCACAACTTCCTGACCTCGCAGCCGGATCTGAACTTCCACAATCCGGCCGTGCGCGCGGCGATCCTGGACAGCGTGAAGTTCTGGCTCGATCGCGGCGTCGACGGCCTGCGGCTGGATGCAATCAACTTCTGCTTCCACGACAAGCTGCTGCGTAACAACCCGCCCAAGCCGCCGCACGAGCGCGTGGGGCGCGGCTTCAGCCCGGACAACCCGTACGCGTTCCAGCGCCACTGGTACAACAACACGCAGCCGGAGAACCTGGAGTTCCTGGAGGAGCTGCGCGCGTTGCTGGATAAGTACGGCGACGCCGCCGCACTCGGCGAGATCTCCTCGGAAGACTCGCTGGCGACGATGGCCGAATACACCAGCGGCAGGCGGCTGCACCTGGGTTACAGCTTCGAGTTGCTCACCGACGATTTCAGCGCCGCGTACATCCGCGGCACGGTCGAGCGGCTGGAAGCGCAGATGACCGAAGGCTGGCCGTGCTGGGCCATCTCCAACCACGACGTGGAGCGCGTGCTCTCGCGTTGGGGCAACGGCGACGCCTCGCCGCAGCTGGCCAACCTGCTCACCGCGATGGTCTGTTCGCTGCGCGGTTCGGTGTGCGTGTACCAGGGCGAAGAGCTGGCGCTGACCGAGGCGGACGTTCCCTATGAGGCGCTGCGCGATCCCTACGGCATCGCGTTCTGGCCCAACTTCAAGGGTCGCGACGGTTGTCGCACGCCGATGCCGTGGGACGACCGCCTGCACGCTGGCTTCAGCAGCGTCGCGCCGTGGCTGCCGGTGCCTGCCGACCACGCGGCGCGTTCGGTGCAGCACCAGGAAGGCGCGCCGCATTCGGCGCTCAAGGGTTTCCGCAGTTTCATGCACTGGCGCCGCACGCAGCCAGCGCTGTGCTGGGGCGACATCCGCTTTGTCGATGCACCCGAACCGGTGCTGGCGTTTACCCGCACCCTGGACGGCGAGACGGTGTTCGCTGCGTTCAACCTCGGTGCGCAGCCGGCGTCACTGGACGTGGGCTCGCTCGGTACGCTGACGGCGCTGGACGGCCACGGGCTCGCTGCCGGTTCGCTCGCCGATGGCATGCTGCAGCTGCCCGCGCATGCGCTGATGTACGCCCGTATCGGGTGAGCGGCCGATGGCGTTCCTGGTCCGTCCGGGTGAGCTGAGCGATGAAGCGGTGTAGGCGCTGCTGCGCGAGCACCTGGCCGGCGTAGCGCTGCACTCGCCGCCGGAAAGTATCCATGCCCTCGACCTGGACGGGTTGCGCGCACCGGGCATGAGCTTTTGGACGCTGTGGGACGGCGAGGCACTGCTGGCCTGCGGCGCGCTGAAGGAGCTCGATGGCGAGCATGGCGAAGTGAAGTCGATGCGCACGGCGGCGGCGCATCTGCGCAAGGGCGCGGCGCGCGTGATGCTGGAACACATCGTGGCCGAGGCGCGCCGGCGCGGCTATCGCCGCCTGAGCCTGGAAACCGGCACGGCTGCGGCGTTCGAGCCGGCGCATCGCTTGTATGCGGCGGCGGGCTTTGCCCCCTGCGGGCCCTTTAGCGGTTACGTCGACGATCCGTACAGTTGCTTCATGACGCTGACGTTGTAGGCGCGGCGGTCGGGGCGGGGGCGAAGAGCATCGCGACTGAAGTCGCTCCTACAGGGTAGGTGGGCTTTCGGTGGGTTGCGGGAGGGGCTTCAGCCGTGACGAGGGGAGCGACAAAGAGCATCGCGACTGAAGTCGCTCCTACAGGAGCGAGCTTGTGCCCTGTCGCGACGCAGTCGCTCAGATTCCTGCGTACCACTCGTAGCCGTAGTCTTCCCAGTAGCCGCCCTTGCCGCCGGCGATGTGGGCGAACGAGTCGACCAGTTCGATGCGGGCGATGTACTTGGCCTGCTTGTAGCCGAGCTGGCGGCTCACGCGCAGGCGCAGCGGGGCGCCGTTCTTGATCGGCAGCGGCTGGTTGTTGAGGCCCCAGGCCAGCAGGGTCTGCGGGTGGCGGGCTTCGGGGATGTCCACGCTCTCGTAGTACGGCTCGCCGGGGTCCATCTCGTCGTAGCAGTGGAACACCACGTAGCGCGCGTTCGATTTCACGCCCACCTTGTCCAGCACGTGCGACAGCCGTATGCCGTGCCACTTGCCGATCGCACTCCAGCCCTCCACGCAGTCGTGGCGGGTGATCTGCGCCACTTGCTCGATCTGCTTGAGGTCGTCGATGGAGAACGACAGCGGACGATCGACCAGGCCGCCGACCTGCAGGCGGTAGTCGCGGAAGCCGTTGGCCAGCAGCGACTGGTACACCTCGGTGGTGGGCATGGCGGTGCCGTTGGAGCGGAACACCGGCGAGAGGTCGGCCTCGGTGTATTCCTTGGCCATCGCGCTGGACGGGGCGAGCAGCGCCTGCACGCGGCGGTTGAGCCCCTGCGCCTTGTTCAGCACCTTCGGGCCCCAGTCGCTCTGCGAGATGCGGTCGCAGCCGGCGACGATCACGCCGGCGGTACCCATGATCGCCATGCGGATAAACGAGCGGCGGTCAGTCATGGCGGCTCTCCGCGGTGGTCTTGGTGGCTGGCCTGGTCGGGTCTTCGTCGATGCGGTACCAGCCGGTGATCATGCCGCGCAGCTGATTGAACGCGCCGCTGATCAGCACCTCGAACACGTGGATCAGCACGAACGCCACGAAACCCCAGGCGATGATGAAGTGGATGGTGCGCGCGGTCTGCCGGCCGCCGACGGCCTCCACCAGCGGCGACAGCACCGCGTCCAGGCGTGGCGACATCGCCAGCCCCATCAGCACCACGCCGATGCCGAAAACGAAGATCACCGTGAGGTAGGCCAGCCGCTGCAGGATGTTGTAGCGCAGCGCTTCCTCGCCGTGCGGGTGTTTGAACTTGAGGTGGTCGACGATGGAGCGGCCGATGCCGCGCCAGTCCGACCGTGTGGGAATCAGGTCGCGCTGCAGATGCTTGCGGGCGATCGAGTAGCCGACATAGCACAAGCCGTTGAGCACGAAGACCCAGGCAAAGAAGAAGTGCCATTGCCGGCCCATCGCCAGCCAGCGCGAGCCAGGCACGGTGAGCCAGGAGGGAAAGCCGCGTACCTGCGGCTTGCCGTCCAGACCGTTGGAAACGCCGAACAACCCGGTGGTGACGAACTCGTGCTGGCCGACGCGGGTGACGCCGACCAGTTGCCCGTTGGCGTCGGTGCGCGCGCCCATCGCCAGGATCTCCTTGCCGGGGTCGGAGCGATTGCCCAGCGACAGGCTCGGGTGCGCGTTGAAGATCTGCAGGCCACTCATGAACATGATCGACAGGGCGACCACGTTGACCCAGTGCATGATGCGGATCGGCCAGCTGTGCCGGTAGACCAGCCGGCTGCGGGCGCGCCCGGCCGGTACGGCGACGGTTTCCACAGGTGCGCTCATGCTTTCCCCCCGGGTGGGACGGCCGGATCGGCGGTGGCGGCAGTGTAGCGCCGCGTGTAACTGCTCATCGGTCCCCCTTGCGGACACTGGCTGCATTCGTACCAGCCATTCGCCGCGGGGTCGACGGCGGTTACATCGCCCGTTCGGGCCCGAGCCCGGCCGAACCAGGATTTCACGTGCACAGGCGTATCCATGCCGCACGGAGCGGGCGGCGGGCCGGGCCGGTCGCCTCTTCGTGCCTTGGCTGCCAGTGCCCGCGCCCGCCGCGCGGGCACGCGACGGCTTCTTCCGCAGGAGTCGAGCGCCTTGAAGATCGAGCACAGATCGGCCTTTCACCCCCCGGTGCGTTCCACCGCGGACAGCGCCCCGGCCGGTGCCGAAGGCGACGAGCCGACGCTGCGCGGCGAGCTGTTCAGCGCCGAACAGATGGAGCTGCACGGAGTGCTGCTGGCGCGGCGGCACCGGCTCAGTCCGCGTTCCACTTCCGACCGCCTGCTGCGCCGGCTCGATGACAACGCCCGCGTGCTGGCCGAGGCCTGCGAGGCGCTCACCGCCGTGTCGCAGACCAATCGCCGCGTCTCGCCGGCCGGCGAATGGCTGCTGGACAACTACTACCTGGTCGAGGAGCAGATCCGCACTGCCCAGCGGCATCTGCCCAAGGGTTACAACCGCGAGCTGCCGCGCCTGGCCGATGGCGGCGCCGAGGGCTGGCCGCGGGTGTACGAGCTGGCGCTGGAGATCATCTCGCACGGCGACGGCCGGGTGGACGACGACAGCCTCGGGCGCTTCATCGGTGCCTACCAGGGCATCCAGCCGCTGACGCTGGGCGAGCTGTGGGCGATCCCGATCATGCTGCGCCTGGCGCTGATCGAGAACCTGCGCCGGGTCGCGGCGCGCGTCATCGCCGACGGCAGCCATCGCGAGCTCGCCTGCCAGTGGGCCGACACCATCACCGAGATCGCCGAGCACGATGCCAAGAGCGTGGTGCTGGGCGTGGCCGACATGGCGCGCTCGAATCCGCCGATGGCCAGCGCCTTCGTGGCCGAGCTGGCGCGCCGGCTGCAGGGCCAGGGGCCGGGGCTGGCGATGCCGCTGACGTGGCTGGAGCAGCGTCTGGCCGAGAGCGGTTCCAGCGTCGAGCACCAGGTGCAGATCGATGCCCAGCAGCAGGCCGCCGACCAGGTCTCCATCGGCAACAGCATCGGCAGCCTGCGGCATCTGGCGGCGGTCGACTGGCACGCCTTCGTCGAACGGCTCAGCGTGGTGGAGAACCTGCTGCGCAGCGATCCGGCCGGCATCCACGCGGCGATGGATTTCGCCACGCGCGACCACTACCGCCACGTGATCGAACACCTGGCCCGGCGCAGCGGGCGCTCCGAGTCGGAGGTGGCGCGCAGCGCGCTTGCGCTCGCCCATCGCGCGGCGGCGGTGGAGGCAGCGCCCGGCATCGAGGCGCACGTGGGCTACTACCTGGTGGACGAGGGGCGCACCGAGCTCGAACGGGTGCTGCAGCTGCGTTTCGGTCTGCTGGCGCGGATCGGCCGCCGCGCGGCGCGCGATCCGCTGCCGGCGTACCTGGGGCTGATCGCGCTGCTCAGCGTGCTGATGGCCGAACCGCTGCTGGAGGCGATGGCGCAGAATCATGCGCCGCTGTGGATGCTGTTGCTGCTGGCGCTGCCGGCCTTGCTGGTGGTGAGCCAGCTCGCCACCGGGCTGGTGAACTGGCTGGCGACGGTGTTTGCACCGCCGGCGATCCTGCCGCGGATGGATTTCGCCCAGGGCATTCCCGACCACGCGCGCACGCTCGTGGTCATTCCCACCCTGTTTGGCAGCCTGGCCGACGTGGACGAGCTGGCCGATGCGCTGGAGGTGCGCTATCTGGCCAATCGCGACCCGAACCTCTACTTCGGGCTGCTCAGCGACTACACCGACGCGGGCAGCGAAACCCTGCCGCAGGATGCCGCGCTGCTGGCGCGGGCGGTGTCGCGCATCGAGGCGCTCAACGCCACGTACGCCAACGGTGGACAGAACCGGTTCTTCCTGTTCCACCGCCCCCGCACCTACCACGCACCCGATCGCCTGTGGATGGGCCACGAGCGCAAGCGCGGCAAGCTGGGCGATCTCAACGCGCTGCTGCGCGGTGCGGGCGCCGAGCGCTTCGCCCGCATCGTCGGCGACCTGACCGCGCTGCGCGGGGTCACCTACGTGATCACGCTGGACTCGGACACCGAGCTGCCGCGCGATGCGGCCCAGCGCTTCGCCAGCGCCATGGCGCATCCGCTCAATCGCCCGGTGTACGACGCCGCGCTGGGTCGCGTGGTGCGCGGCTACGGCATCCTGCAGCCGCGGGTGGGAGTGAGTCTGCCGGCCGCGGCGCGCTCGCGTTACGCCCAGCTGTTCGGCAGCGAGGCCGGCATCGACCCGTACACGCGCATGGTGTCGGACGTCTATCAGGATCTGTTCGGCGAAGGCTCGTTCATCGGCAAGGGCATCTACGACATCGATGCCTTCCAGCTGGCGTTGAGGCAGCGCTTTCCCGACAACGCGATCCTCAGCCACGACCTCATCGAAGGTGCCTACGCACGCGCCGGGCTGCTGTCCGACGTGCAGCTGTACGAGGTCTACCCGTCGAGTTATCTGATCGACAGCCAGCGGCGTCATCGCTGGATCCGCGGCGACTGGCAGATCCTGCCGTGGCTGTTCCCGCGCGCGCCCGGCCCCGATGGCTGGCGGCGCAATCCGCTGTCGGCGCTGTCGCGCTGGAAGATCCTGGACAACCTGCGCCGCAGCCTGGTGCCGGCGGCCTTCGTGCTGCTGCTGCTGGTGGGTTGGCTGGGGGTGGCGCAGGTGGTGTCGTGGACCGTCGCCATCCTCGGCCTGGTGGTGCTGATGCCGGTGCTGGGCACGATGCTGGTGCTGGTGCAGAAATCGCCGGACGTGCAGTGGCGCGCACATCTGCGGCTCGCCGTGCGCGCGGCGGTGGCGCAAGGGCTGCGTGCGGGGTTCTGGGTCATGACGCTGCCGCACGAGGCGCTGTACAGCCTCGACGCGGTGCTGCGCTCGCTGTGGCGGATGCTGATCAGCCGGCGCCATCTGCTGCAGTGGCGCCCGTCGCGCGACAGCACGCGGGACGCCGGTGGCGCGCTGGCGGTGATCGTGCGCCGGATGTGGATCAATCCCGCGCTGGCGATCGCGGCGGCGGTGACGCTGGCGTTCTTCCGCCTGCCGGCCTTGCCGGTGGCCGCGCCGCTGCTCGCCCTGTGGGCGCTGGCGCCGGTGCTGGTGTGGTACTCCGGACAGCCGCAGCGACGCGAGGTGTTCGTGCCCAGCGCTTCGCAGCGGCGCTTCCTGCGCATGCTGTCGCGACGCATCTGGGGCTTCTTCGAAGTGCACGTGGGCAGCCAGGACAACGCGCTGCCGCCGGACAACATGCAGGAGCATCCGGCCGAGGCGATCGCCCACCGCACCTCGCCGACCAACATGGGCCTGGCGCTGCTGTCGAACCTGGCCGCCTACGACTTCGGTTACCTCACCGTGGGCCGGCTGATCCAGCGCACCGCCGACGCACTGCACACCATGCAGGGCCTGCCGCGCTACCGCGGGCACTTCTTCAACTGGTACGACACCGTGTCGCTGCAGCCGCTGGCGCCGCAGTACGTGTCGGCCGTGGACAGCGGCAACCTCGCCGGCCACCTGCTGACCCTGCGCCCCGGCCTGCTCGCGCTGATCGATGCCCCGGTGTTCCACCCGCGCCTGC
This sequence comes from Dyella thailandensis, assembly GCF_050749815.1. GTDB lineage: Bacteria > Pseudomonadota > Gammaproteobacteria > Xanthomonadales > Rhodanobacteraceae > Dyella_A. Next base: position 312,632 of record NZ_CP192735.1, read on the forward strand.
TCGACGGCCTGGCCGACACGCTCGACGTGCTGGTGGACGCGCGGCCGGACGACGACTATCTGGTGGCCGCCTGCGGCGAGCTGATGCAGCGGCTGGACGAGGCGCGCGACACACCGCCGGACTCACTGGCGCAGGCGCTGGCGGTGGTGCGCCCGATCCACGCGGCCATCGTGGCGATGCATTCGCACTTCGCTACCGACACCCGCGACGAGGGCGAGCTCTGGTACGGCCGCCTGCTCGAGCAGGTGCGTGACGTGCTGGGCGAGCTCGACTACCTGGCCGACCGCGCGCCCTCCGGCAACCTACCGACCCTGCGCGAGCTGGCCGCGGATACCGACCCGGCGCGGCAGGGTACCGACAGCGTGTGCGACCGCGCCTGCGCCCGGATCGCCGAGTTGCAGCAGCTGGCGACGCTGGCCGGCGAGCTGGCGGTGATGGATTTCAGCTTTCTGTACGACCGCCGGCGCGACCTGCTCGCCATCGGCTACAACGTCGAGGAGCGCCGTCTCGACGCCAGCTTCTACGACCTGCTCGCCTCCGAGGCGCGGCTGGCCAGCTACGTGGCGATCGCGCAGGGCCAGCTGCCGCAGGAGGGCTGGTTCACCCTCGGCCGCCTGCTCACCACCACCACGCGTGGGCGGCCGGTGCTGCTGTCGTGGACCGGCTCGATGTTCGAGTACCTGATGCCGATGCTGGTGATGCCCAGCATCGAGGGCACGCTGCTGGACGAAACCTGCCACGCGGCCGTGGCGCGGCAGATCGAGTATGGCCAGCAGCTCGGCGTGCCGTGGGGCGTGTCCGAGTCGGGCTACAACACGGTCGACGTGCAGCTCAACTACCAGTACCGCGCGTTTGGTGTGCCCGGTCTGGGCCTCAAGCGCGGGCTGGGCGACGACGTGGTGATCGCGCCCTACGCCAGCGTCATGGCATTGATGGTGGCGCCGGCGGCGGCTTGCGCCAATCTGGAGCGCTTGGCACAGGAGGAGCGGCTGGGCCGCTTCGGTTTCTACGAGGCGATCGACTACACCCCGGCGCGGCTGCCGCACGGGCAGAGCGCGGTGGTGGTGCGCTCGTTCATGGCGCATCACCAGGGCATGAGCCTGCTCTCGCTGGCCTACGCGCTGCTGGACCAGCCGATGCAGAAGCGCTTCGAGGCCGACCCGCAATTCCGCGCCAGCGCGCTGCTGCTGCAGGAGCGCGTGCCGGAAACGGCGGCGGAATATCGCCATGCCACCGGCTTCCCGATCCAGCCGGTGGAAGGCGCCGCAGCCGAGAGCACGCTGCGCGTGTTCACCGACCCGGACATGCCACGCCCGGCCGTGCAGCTGCTTTCCAACGGGCGTTACCACGTGATGGTGAGCAGCGGCGGCGGTGGCTACAGCCGGCACCGCGACCTGGCGGTGACGCGCTGGCACGAGGACATCAGCAGCGACCACTGGGGCCAGTTCTGCTATCTGCGCGACGTGGAGACCGGCGCGTTCTGGTCCACCGCGCACCAGCCCACGCTGCACCGGCCGGAGCACTTCGAGGCGATCTTTTCCGACGCGCGCGCCGAGTTCCGCGTGCGCGAGCGCGACTACGACGCGCATACCGAGATCGTGGTCTGCCCCGAGGACGACATCGAGCTGCGCCGCGTGCGCCTGACCAACCGCGGCCGCACCGCGCGCACCATCGAGCTCACCACCTACGCCGAAGTGGTGATTGCGCCGGCGGCGGCCGACGCGGCGCATCCGGCCTTTAGCAACCTGTTCGTGCAGACCGCGTGGCTGCCCGCCGCGCAGGCGCTGATCTGCACCCGCCGGCCGCGCTCGGCCGGCGAGGTGGTGCCGTGGATGTGCCACCTGGTGGCGGTGCACGACGTGCGGGTGGAATCGATGTCCTACGAGACCGATCGCGCGCGCTTCATCGGCCGCGGTCGCAACCTGGCGCAGCCGCAGGCGCTGAGCGATCCGCTGCAGGCACAGCTGGGCAACAGTGATGGCTCGGTGCTCGACCCGATCGTAGCGATCCGCTGCCGCATCACGCTGGCGCCGGAGCAGTCGGCCACGATCGACATCGTCACCGGCGTGGCCGACAGCGACGAGGCCTGCCGTCATCTGGCGGAAAAGTTCCGCGACCGCCACATCGCCGATCGCGTGTTCGACCTGGCCTGGACGCACAGCCAGGTGCTGCTGCAGCAGCTCAACGCGGTGCCGGGCGACGCGCGGCTGTACGAGCGCATGGCCGCCTCGATCATCTACGCCAACACCTCGCTGCGCGCCGAGCCGGGCGTGTTGCAGGCCAACCGGCGCGGGCAGTCCGGCCTGTGGGGGCAGTCGATCTCCGGCGACCTGCCGATCGTGTTGCTGCGCATGACTGACCCAAGCAACATCGAACTGGTGCGCCAGCTGGTGCAGGCGCACGCGTACTGGCGGCTCAAGGGGCTGGCGGTGGACCTGGTGATCTGGAACGAGGACCAGGCCGGTTACCGCCAGCAACTGCAGGACCTGATCATGGGGCTGATCGCCTCGGGCACGGAAGCGAGCCTGATCGATCGCCCCGGCGGCATCTTCGTGCGCCCGGCGCAGCAGCTGTCGGTGGAGGACCGGGTGCTGGTGCGCTCGGTGGCGCGGGTGGTGCTCAGCGACACCCGCGGCTCGCTGGCCGAGCAGCTGGAGCGGCGCCGGGTGGAGCCGCCGCTGCCGCGCTTCGACCCCACCCGCATTCGTGCACCGGAGCCGCCGGCCGCGGCGCAGGCGGGACCCGATCCGCAACTGGCCACGCTGCAGCTGACCAACGCCTACGGCGGTTTCAGCAGCGACGGCAGCGAGTACGTGATCGTGCTGCAACCGGGCCGGCCGACCCCCGCGCCGTGGTGCAACGTGCTGGCCAATCCGGGCTTCGGCTGCGTGGTGTCGGAGAGTGGCGGCGCGTGCACGTGGAGCGAGAACGCGCACGAATTCCGCCTCACGCCGTGGCACAACGACCCGGTGACCGACGCCAGCGGCGAGGCGATCTACCTGCGCGACGAGGAGAGCGGGCACTACTGGTCGCCCACGCCGCTGCCGCGTCGCGGTACCGGTCGCTACGTCACACGGCACGGCTTTGGTTACTCGGTGTTCGAGCACGTCGAAGACGGCATCGCCTCGGAGCTGTGGGTGTACGTGGCGCTGCACGCGCCAGTGAAGTTCTCGGTGCTGCGCCTGCGCAACACCACCCGCCAGCCGCGCCGGTTGTCGGCCACCGGCTACGTGGAATGGGTGCTAGGCGACGTGCGCGCGAAATCGGCGATGCACGTGGTCACCGAATCGGACCCGGCCACCGGTGCGCTGTTCGCCCGCAACGCCTACCACATGGATTTCGGCGGCCGGGTGGGCTTCTTCGATGCCGATGGCGGCACGCGCAGCGTCACCGGCGATCGCCGCGAGTTCCTGGGTCGCAACGGCAACCTGCGTGCGCCGGCGGCGATGGGCCAGGCCAGTCTGTCCGGCCGGCTCGGCCCCGGGCTCGATCCCTGCGGGGCGATCCAGCTGCCGTTCGAGCTGGCGCCGGGCGAGACGCGCGAGGTGGTGTTCCGGCTCGGCGCCGCGCGCGACCAGGCCGGGGCCAGCGATCTGGTGCAGCGCTTCCGCGGGTCGGCCGCGGCGGCGGCCGCGCTGGATGAGGTGCGCATGCACTGGCACTGGACGCTGGGCAAGGTGCAGGTGCGCACGCCCGATCCGGCGGTGGACGTGCTCGCCAACGGCTGGCTGATCTACCAGGTGATCGCCTCGCGCTTTTGGGGGCGCAGCGGCTACTACCAGTCCGGCGGCGCGTTCGGTTTCCGCGACCAGCTGCAGGACGCCATGGCGATGGTCCACGCCAGCCCGTACAGCGCGCGGCAGCACCTGCTGCTCAGCGCAGCGCACCAGTTCACTGACGGCGACGTGCAGCACTGGTGGCACCCGCCCACCGACCGCGGCGTGCGCACGCACTGCTCGGACGACTACCTGTGGCTCGCGCTCGCCACCGGCCACTACGTGCACACCACCGCCGATACCGGCGTGCTGGACGAGCGCGTGGGCTATCTCGAAGGCCGGCCGGTGAAGCGCGAGGAGGAGTCGTACTACGACCTGCCGACGCGCTCGGAACAGTCGGCCACGTTGTACGAGCACTGCGTGCGCGCGATCGAGCACAGCCGCCCACGCGGCCCGCACGGGCTGCCGTTGATCGGCACCGGCGACTGGAACGACGGCATGAACCGGGTCGGCGAACGCGGCCGCGGCGAGAGCGTATGGCTGGGGTTCTTCCTGCACGAGGTGCTCAACCGCTTCGCGGTCACCGCGCGGCGGCATGGCGACAGCCCGTTTGCCGAGTTGTGCGAGATGGAGGCGGCCGCGCTGCGCGATGCGCTGGAAGCGCACGGCTGGGACGGCGCCTGGTATCGCCGCGCGTATTTCGACGACGGCACGCCGCTGGGTTCCAGTGCCAACGCGGAGTGCCGCATCGATTCCATCGCGCAGAGCTGGTCGGTGCTGTCCGGCGCGGCGCCCGACGCGCGTCGGCGACAGGCGATGGAATCGCTGGACCGGCATCTGGTGCGGCGGCGTGCGGGGCTGATCCAGCTGCTGGAGCCGCCGTTCGACCGCTCCGAGCTCGATCCGGGCTACATCAAGGGCTACGTGCCGGGCGTGCGCGAGAACGGCGGCCAGTACACGCATGCCGCGGTGTGGGCGACGATGGCTTTCGCCGCGCTGGGCGACGGCGCGCGCGCGTGGGAGTTGCTCGGCATCATCAACCCGGTCAACCACGGCAGCGGCGCGGGCGACATCGAGGTGTACAAGGTGGAGCCCTACGTGGTCGCCGCCGACGTGTACGGCGTGCCGCCGCATCAGGGGCGCGGCGGCTGGACCTGGTACACCGGCTCGGCCGGCTGGATGTACCGGCTGATCGTCGAGTCGCTGCTGGGCCTGCGCATCGAGGGCGAGACACTGCGCGTGGCGCCGGTGGTGCCGCCGGGCTGGGGCGGATTCGAGCTGGCGTACCGGCACCGCGAAACCGACTACCGCATCATCGTGCGCGCCGGCCCCGTGCCGGGGGCGGCGCGGATCCGCGTCAACGGCGTGCCGATCGAGGGCGATACGGTGGCGCTGGTGGACGACGGGGGCGAGCATCGCATCGAGATCGAGGCGTGAGCCCTTGACGCGGCATGCGCGCGCGATCCGGATCATGGGCCGGACGGCTGCCGCCGCGGTGGGCGCTTGGCGCTAATCTAGGCGGCCAGCTGCCCGTGTTTTTTCTCGCCGGCGAATGCCGGAAAGCCACCCTCGACGACGGAACGCCCGTGACCCCATCCCCGACTCCCGACTTGACCCAGCTGCCGGCATGGCAGGCCCTGCGTGCGCACCGCGAGCGCTGCGGCGACCGCCACCTGCGCGAGCTGTTCGCCGCCGATCCCAGCCGTGGCGAGCGTTTCACTGCCGAGGCGGCCGGACTGTACATGGACTACTCCAAGCAGCGCGTGGACGACGAAACCCTGCACCTGCTGCGCCAGCTCGCCGAGGCCTGCGACCTGGCCGGGCGTATCGTGGCGATGTTCGACGGCGCGAAGATCAACGTCACCGAGGATCGCGCCGTGCTGCACACGGCGCTGCGCGCGCCCGCACATGCGAGGGTCGAGGTGGACGGCGAGAACGTGGTTCCCGCTGTCCACGCCGTGCTCGAACGCATGGCCACGTTAGCCGACAAGGTGCGCGGCGGCGCCTGGCTGGGCCACACCGGCCAGCGCATCCGCAACGTGGTGAACATCGGCATCGGCGGCTCGGACCTGGGCCCGGTGATGGCCTACGAGGCGCTGCGCCACTACAGCCAGCGCGAGCTCACGTTCCGCTTCGTCTCCAACGTGGACGGCATCGACTTCGTCGAGGCGACGCGCGACCTGGACCCGGCCGAGACGCTGTTCATCGTCTGCTCCAAGACCTTCACCACGCTGGAGACGCTGGCCAACGCGCAGGCTGCGCGACGCTGGTGCCTGGCGGCGCTCGAGGACGAGGCGGCGATCGCCCGGCACTTCGTCGCCGTGTCCACCAACGAAAAGGAAGTGGCGAAGTTCGGCATCGACACCGCCAACATGTTCGGCTTCTGGGACTGGGTCGGCGGTCGCTACTCGATGGATTCGGCGATCGGCCTGTCGACGATGCTGGCGATCGGCCCGGACGGCTTCGGCGACCTGCTCGCCGGCTTCCATGCGATGGACGAGCATTTTCGCAGCGCCCCGCTGGAGCGCAACCTGCCGGCGTTGATGGGGCTGATCGGGATCTGGAACACCAATTTCCTCGGCGCCGAGACGGTCGCCGTGCTGCCGTACGAGCAGTACCTGAAGCGTTTCCCCGCCTACCTGCAGCAGCTCACCATGGAGAGCAACGGCAAGGGCGTGACGCTGGACGGGCGCCGCGTGGGCTACGCCACCGGCGCGATCTACTGGGGCGAGCCGGGCACCAACGGCCAGCACTCGTTCTACCAGCTGATCCACCAGGGCACGCGGCTGATTTCCTGCGACTTCATTGGCTTCGGTCGGCCGCTCAGCGCGCTGCCGCTGCCCGATGGCAGCGACCAGCACGATCTGCTGATGGCCAACCTGATCGCCCAGGGCGAGGCGCTGGCGTTCGGCAAGACGGCGGAGGAAGTACGCGCCGAAGGCGTGGCCGAGGCGCTGGTGCCGCACAAGACCTTCCCGGGCAACCGGCCCAGCACCACGATCCTGGCCGAGCGGCTCACCCCGCACGTGCTTGGCGCACTGGTGGCCTTGTACGAGCACGCCACCTTCGTGCAGGGCGTGGTGTGGGGCATCGACTCGTTCGACCAGTGGGGCGTGGAGCTGGGCAAGGTGCTGGCCAAGCGCACGGCCGCCGAACTCACCGCCAGCAGTGATACCGAACTCGCCCACGACAGCTCCACCAACGCCTTGATCCGTCGCTATCGCGCGCTGCGCGACGGGATTTGACGTCCTCTGAAGGAGCCGCCTCGGCGGCGATGCTCTTGGCTTGTGCCGAGAGAAAGCATCGCCGCCGAGGCGGCTCCTACAAGGGGCTTCGCGCACCGCTGCATTCCGTGAACTTCTTCGAGAAACCATGAGCCCGACCCTCAGCCCGCTCGCCGGCAAGCCGGCCCCCGCGTCGATCCTGATCGACGTGCCGCAACTGCTCGCCGCCTATGCCGACCTCGTTCCCGATCCGGCCGACCCGGCGCAGCGGGTAGCGTTCGGTACCTCCGGCCATCGCGGCTCCTCGCTCAGCCGCAGCTTCAACGCCGCGCACGTGCTGGCGATCAGCCAGGCGATCTGCGACTACCGCGCCATGCGGGGCATCGACGGCCCGCTGTTCGTGGCGATCGATACGCACGCGCTCTCCGCGCCGGCGTTCGAGCACGCGCTGGAAGTGTTCGTGGCCAACGAGGTCACCACCATGATCTCGGCCGGCACGCCGTACACGCCCACGCCGGTGCTGTCGCACGCGATCCTCACCTACAACCGCGGCCGGACCGACCACCTGGCCGACGGCATCGTGCTGTCGCCCTCGCACAACCCGCCGGCCGACGGCGGCTACAAGTACAACCCGACCAACGGCGGCCCGGCCGACACCGACGTCACCCGCTGGATCCAGGATCGCGCCAACGCGCTGCTGGCCGAGGGGCTCAACGGCGTGCGCCGGGTGCCCTACGCGCAGGCGCGTCGCTCGTCGCGGGTGATCGAGCACGACTACGTGGCCAGCTACGTGTCGGACCTGGCGAACATCGTCGACTTCGACCTGATCCGTGCGGCGGGGCTGAAGCTCGGTGTCGATCCACTGGGCGGCTCAGGCGTGCACTACTGGGGGCCGATCGCCGAGCGCTACCGGCTCGATCTCACCGTGGTAAGCGAGGTGGTCGACCCGCAGTTCGCCTTCATGTGCGTGGACTGGGACGGCAAGATCCGCATGGATCCCTCGTCGAAGTACGCGATGGCCGGGCTGATCGCGATGAAGGACCGCTTCGACGTGGCCTTCGCCTGCGACACCGACCACGACCGCCACGGCATCGTCGCAAGAAGCAGCGGACTGATGCTGCCCAACCATTACCTCGCCACCCTGGTCGACTACCTGTTTCGCCATCGTCCGCACTGGCGTGCCGACGCGGCGGTGGGCAAGACGGTGGTCAGCAGTTCGCTGATCGATCGCGTGGCCGAGCGGCTGGGGCGGCGGCTGTACGAGGTGCCGGTGGGCTTCAAGTGGTTCGCCGACGGCCTGTTCGACGGCTCGCTCGGCTTCGGTGGCGAAGAGAGCGCGGGCGCCTCGCTGCTGCGCATGGACGGCGGCGTGTGGAGCACCGACAAGGACGGCCTGGTGCCCGCGTTGCTGGCGGCCGAAATGACCGCCCGCGCCGGACGCGACCCGGGCGAGCTGTATGCGGGCATCACTGCCGAGCTCGGCACGCCGTACTCCGACCGCGTGGACGCGCCGGCCAGCGCCGAGCAGAAGGCGCGGCTGGGCAAGCTGTCGCCGGCGCAGGTCAGCGGCACCGAGCTGGCCGGTGATCCGATCACCGCGGTGCTGGACAAGGCGCCGGGCAACGGCGCGGCAATCGGCGGGATCAAGGTGATGACGGCGCAGGGCTGGTTCGCTGCGCGACCGTCCGGCACCGAGGCGATCTACAAGATCTACGCGGAAAGCTTCCGGGACGAGAACCATTTGCGTAGCCTCATCGCCGAGGCGAATAAGATGGTCGACAGCGCGCTGGCCTCCTGACGCCGGCGCTTTCCCGGAGCCTTTCGATGTCACCGATCAATCCGCCCAGCCGCTACGCGGCCTTGCTGCGCTGGCTGCACTGGACCGTCTTCGCCCTGGTGCTGCTGGCCTACGTATTCATCAACCTGTTCGAGCTGTTCCCGCGCGGCAGCACGCCGCGCATGAACACGCTGGCGGCGCATTACCTGGCCGGCATCGCCGTGCTGCTGCTGGTGCTGCCGCGGTTGGCGGTGCGGTTGTCGCACGTCGATCCGCCGATCCAGCCGGCGCCGAGCGTGTGGATCCTGCGCCTGAGCACGATCACCCATGTGGCGCTGTATGCGTTCCTGATCGCGCAGCCGATCATGGGCATCGTCACGCTGCAGATCGCCGGCAAGCCGGTGACGCTGTTCGGCATCACCTTCCTGCCGGCGCTGTTCGGCCCCGGCGATCGCGCGCTAGCGCATCAGTGGGAGGACATCCACGGCACGGTGGGCGAGATCTTCTATTACGTGATCGGCCTGCACATCGTCGCGGCCCTGTGGCACCACTTCGGCCGCAAGGACAACACGCTGCGGCGCATGGTCTGATCCGCCGTCAACTCGTCCAGGGGAATTACACATGCATCATCGACACAGCGAGCGGCACGTCACCGGCCGCATGGGCTGGCTGCGCGCCGCCGTGCTCGGTGCCAACGACGGCATCGTTTCCACCGCCAGCCTGGTGCTCGGCGTGGCCGCGGCCCATGCCGGCTCGCAGAACATCCTGATTGCCGGCACCGCGGGCCTGGTGGCGGGCGCGATGTCGATGGCTGCGGGCGAATACGTGTCGGTGCATTCCCAGGCAGACAGCGAAGCGGCCGAGCTGGCCCGTGAGCGCCGGGAACTGGAGACCGACGTGGAAGGCGAGCACAAGGAGCTCGCCGCGATCTACGTTGGGCGCGGGCTGGAACCGGTGCTGGCGCGCCAGGTGGCCGAGCAGCTGATGAAGCATGACGCGCTGGACGCGCACATGCGCGACGAACTGGGCATCACCGAGACGCTCAAGGCGCGCCCGATTCAGGCCGCCGGCGCTTCGGCGCTGAGCTTCGCGCTCGGTGCGGCGCTGCCGCTGGTGGTGGTGGCGCTGGCGCCGGCCGGGGTGTTGCTGTGGTCGGTGTTCCTCACCTCGCTGGTGTTCCTGGCCATCCTGGGCGGCCTGGCAGCGCGCACGGGCGGTGCGAACATGCGCACCGGCGCCATGCGCATCACGTTCTGGGGCGCACTGGCGATGGCGATCACCACCGGCGTGGGCATGCTGTTCGGCGTCGCGGCCTGATCCGTCAGCGCATCCGTAGCGGGCGGGGAAGGGCGGCCATCGCCGCCGAGAGCGCGTCGACGCATCGCCCGAGATGAAGCAACGCCAGCTCCCACTTCACGGCCAGATCAACTGCGCCAGGTTTCAATAACGGCCCTGCACAGCCGCGCCGGAGACCGCCCCATGCGCCACGCCTTTCACGTGGGGGACCACGTCCGCTGGAACTCCGAGGCCGGCCACGTCAGTGGCCACATCACCAAGGTGCACACGCGCGACGTGGACTACAAGGGCCACACCCATCGCTGCACGCCCGACGATCCGCAGTACGAGATTGCCAGTGACGCCACTGATCACGTCGCGCTGCACAAGGGCAGTGCGCTGCACCGGATCGACTGAGTGGCTGACGCCGTGCCATCCGCCGGCCGCGATGGACCGACAATCTGGACGGTCGGCCACTCCACCCGCAGCCTGGACGAGTTGGTGGCCCTGCTCGCGCACTGGCGCATCAACGCGGTGGCCGACGTGCGGCGTTTTCCCGGTTCGCGGCGGTATCCGTATTTTGCCAGCGAGGCGCTGGCGCGCAGCTTGCCGGAGCACGGGATCGCCTATCGGTGGATCCCGCAATTGGGCGGCCGGCGCAAGGTGCAGCCGAACTCGCCCAACACGAGCTGGCGCAACGCGTCGTTCCAGGGCTATGCCGATCACATGGCCGGCGCGGAGTTTGCCGATGGCCTGGACGAGCTGCTGGCGATGGCCACGCAGCAGCGCACCGCCATCATGTGTGCCGAGGCGGTGTGGTGGCGCTGCCATCGCTCGATGATCGCCGACCTCTTGTGCGTGCGCGGCTGGACGGTGCTGCACATCGCCGATGATCGCCACGCCGGGCCCCACCCGATGACGGCGCCGGCACGTGTGGTGGACGGCCGGCTGAGCTACGCGCCGCCGGCGGATGCAGGGGGCTGATTGCGCCGCGACCTTCCTGCCGTCAAAGCGCCGCGTCCCGCCAGAGCTTGATGCCGCCGGTCAGCCCGGCCGCGTTGTCCACGATGCTGACGTCGGGCGGCAGCTCCAGCGTGACCTTGGTGGCATTGCCGCCGCCCAGGTACAGCCGATCGAAATGGAGCAGGGTGCGGAAGGCCTCGATGGTCTTTTCTACCCGGCGATTCCACTTCTTGTCGCCCACCTTGTGCCTGGCCGCGTTGCCGACGTAGTGATTGAAGGTCTTCTTCTTGCGGAAGGGGAACTGCGCGAACTCCATGTGCGGCATGCATACGCCATCGCGAAACAGCGCCGAACCCATTCCGGTGCCCAGGGTGAGCACCAGCTCCAGCCCTTCGCCGCGGATGACCCCGTAGCCCTGCACGTCGGCGTCGTTGAGCAGGCGTACCGGCTTGCCGCCGAGACGCTGGCCCAGCGCCTCGGCGAGGGGAAAGTCCCGCCACGGCTCGTTGCCGAAATGCGGCGCGGTCAGCACCCGTCCGTGACGAACCACGCCGGGAAACCCGATCGACACCCGGTCGAACGCGCTCAGCGGCGCCACCAGCGCCACCAACGCGTCGACCATACCCTCGGGCGAGACGCCCTCCGGCGTGGGCACGCGCACGCGATCGCCCAGCATGACGCCATCCTCATCGAGCAGGGCCGCCTTCAAGCCGCTGCCGCCCACGTCGATGGCCAGCGTGACCGTGCCGCGCGGTGGTGCAGATGGCTTGCCCGTGGTCCGTCCGGTGCTGCGTTTCATGCCGTTCTCCCTGAAAGCGAAGTGGAAGCCGCTCGCGGCGTGGCTGCGCCGCTCATTCGTGCTTGATGGCGTGCCCGCCGAACTGGTTGCGCATGGCGGCGAGCAGCTTGTCGGAGAACGAGTCGGCATCGCGCGACCGCAGGCGTTCGAGCAGCGACAACGAGATCACCGGCGCGGCCACGTTCAGATCGATCGCCTCGGCCACCGTCCAGCGGCCTTCGCCGGAATCGGCCACATACGGCGCGATGCCGTCCATCGCGGGGTTCTTCGCCAGTGCGTCGGCGGTGAGGTCGAGCAGCCACGAACGCACCACGCTGCCCTCGCGCCAGATCTCGGCCACCTGGTGCAGATCCAGCGCGAACTCGCGCTTGTGCTGCAGGATCGAGAAGCCCTCGGCATACGCCTGCATCAGCCCGTACTCGATGCCGTTGTGGACCATCTTGCTGAAGTGGCCGGCGCCCACCGGCCCCACGCGGCCCCAACCCTTGTCCTTTGCCGGGGCCAGCGCCTCGAAGATCGGGCGCAGCCGTTCCACCACGTCCGCATCGCCGCCGACCATCATGCTGTAGCCCTCGGCCAGGCCCCACACGCCGCCGCTGGTGCCGCAGTCGACATAGTGGATGCCATGCGCGGCCAGGGCTTCGGCGCGGCGCATGCTGTCCTTGTAGAACGCATTGCCGCCGTCGATCACCGTGTCGCCGCGCGCCAGCAGCGGTTGCAGCTGCGCGATGGTCTGCTCGGTGATCTCGCCGGCGGGCACCATCAGCCAGAGCGTCCGTGGAGCCGGCAACTGCTGCACCAGGGCCTCCAGCGAGGCGGCCGTGCCGGCGCCGTGTGCGGCCAGTGCGTCGCGTGCGCCGGCGGCCGGATCGAAGCCCACCACGTGGTGCCCATGCTGCAGCAGTCGCTGGGCCATGTTGCCGCCCATGCGACCCAGGCCGATCATGCCGATGTCCATGCGTTCTCCTCGTTGTGTGCGTTGTGCGATCACGCCACGCTCAACCGTGCATGCTGCCGGGGCGCGGCTGCAGGGCATGTGAGGACGCGGCGCATGCCGCCTGGGCGGTCGATCAGGGCACGGTTTCGTGATCCTGCTTTGCGCGTGTGGCGTTACTGTCGGCGCTGTCGTCTTCGTGCGTCGCGTTCACCGTGGCCTTGCGTTCCTGCCGGCCCCAGCCCACCGACGGCCCGCGCAGGGCGGTGGATACCGAACGCACCACCACGTAATACATCAGTTGCCGATAGCCGAAGCGTTGCAGCACCAGCCACCACAGCAGGCTCCAGCGCTCGCGCTTTTCCATCGCGAAGGCCAGCACGCCGGCGCCCAGGTCCACCGCCATGAACAGCGCGTAGAACGCCGCCATCGTGATCAGGTTAGTGGAGTTGAACTGGCCGCGGTGCTGCAGGTAGTCCAGCCCGGTGGCGATGATCTGCCACAGCAGCAGCAGATCGACCAGCGGCGACACCACCGAGAAAACGATCTGGAACAGCCACACCTGCGGCAGCGCGATGGTGCCCAGTGCGCCGTAGCGGGCGCGGAAGGTCGCGTCGCGGTGCTTCCACAGGCACTGCAGCGTGCCGTAGGCCCAGCGGAAGCGTTGCCGCGCCAGCCCGCGGGCGGTGTCCGGCGCCTCGGTCCAGGCAATCGCCTCGGCATCGAACAGGGTCTTGTAGCCGGCTTTCTGGATCGCGATGGTGAGGTCCTGGTCTTCGGCCAGCGTGTCGCCGGGGAAACCGCCGAGCTGCTCCAGCGCCTCGCGCCGCCAGGCGCCGACGGCGCCGGGCACCACGGTGATCGCGCCCAGCGCGGCCAGCGCGCGGCGTTCGAGGTTCTGCGCGGTGATGTACTCCAGCGCCTGCCAGGTGGTGATGAGGTTGATGCGGTTGCCGACCTTGGCGTTGCCGGCCACCGCGCCGATGGCCGGGTCGGCGAACCAGCGCACCAGGCGCGCGATGGTGTGCGGCTCGAACTGGGTGTCGGCATCGAGCGCCACGATCACCTTTCCGCGCGAGGCGCGCAGCGCCGTGTTCACCGCGTTCGCCTTGCCGCCGTTGGGGATGCTGATCAGCTGCACGCGGGGATCGCCGGCGTACTGCGTGCGCACCACCTCGGCCGTGGCGTCGGTGGAGCCGTCATCCACCACGATCACTTCCAGCGCCTCGTAGCGGCTCTTGAGGATGCGGCCCACCGCACTGGCGATCACTTTTTCCTCGTTGAACGCGGGAATCAGCACGGAGACCAGCGGTGGCGGATGATCCAGCGCCGGCGCCACGCGGCGGCGATCGCGATACCAGTTCAGCAGGCCCAGCCCGCCCAGCAATAGCAGTCGCGCCACGCCCAGCCAGATCGCGGTGAGGAACAGCGCGTTGAGGAAGTGGCCGAACCAGCCGAGGGTGAGGAACACCGAGCGATCCGCCCACTGCGACAGCGAACCGATGGTGAGCGGCGGCATGCCCTGGTCGCGGGTGAGGCCGGCCAGCGCGGAGACGGTGACGAAGTCGTAGCCTTCGGCGCGCAGGGCATCGATGATCTGCGGCAGCGCGGCGACCGTATTGGCGCGGTTGCCGCCGCCGTCGTGCAGCAACACCACGCGGCTTTGCCGGTCCGGGCTCTGGTGATGCACCTGGTCTAGCACGCTCTGCACGATCTTGTCCACCGGCGGGCGCTGCCAGTCGTCCGGATCGATGTGCAGGCCCACCGCGATGTAGCCCATCGCCTGCGCCTGTTCGATAGGCACCAGTTCGTCGGACGTGGTGGGCTCGGCGTCGCCGAAGTAGGGCGCGCGGAACAGCCGCATCGAGCGGCCGGTGAGCGCCTCGAACAGCCGCTGCGTGGCGTTGAGTTCCAGCGCGGTGATGCCCGGGGAGGTTTCGCCCAGGTTGGGATGGGTGAAGGTGTGGTTACCCACGTCGTGGCCTTCGTTCACCATGCGCTGGACGAGCCGCGGCGACGCCTCGGCGTTCTCGCCGATGATGAAGAACGTGGCCGGGACGTGCTTGGCCTTGAGGATGTCCAGGATCTTCGGCGTCCAGTCCGGGTCCGGGCCGTCGTCGAAGGTCAGGGCGATCTTGCCCGGCTGGATGCCCACGCGCTGGATCACGTAGGAGGTGGGCAGGGCGGTGTACTGCTCGCCATCGATCTCGCCGCTGTCCTTGTCGATGCTGAAGGTGCGCGCGCCGGGCTGGGGTTTGGAGGCGATCTGCAGGATTTCGCCCTGGCCCTCGATGTCGATGTCCTGGCCCTCGCCGATCTCGTGCAAGGCATCGGGTGCGGCCGCGCCGTAGGGGCGGCCGATCACCGACCAGATCGACGGATCCTCCGACCCCAGTCGCCATACCGCGTAGCCGTAGGGCTGGTAGCCGTCGGCGTCGTGGATCTGGTTGTAGGCGGTGGCGGCATCGAGGAACCACAGATCGTGGACGGTGCCGTTGTCCTCGCTGTAGGAGAAGTGCGGGTTCTGCGTGTCGTCGTCGAAGTCGATGGTGGCCTGGGCGTCGGCGGCGCGATCCATCGCGTCCTGGAACGTCACCGCCTCGGCGTTCTGGCCATGCGCCCAGTCGTAGCCGTAGCTGCCGAGGGCCACGATGGTCTGATCCGGGTCCAGCTCCTTCATGCGCTTGTCGAGCGTGCTCTCGAACCAGTCTTGCGCGGCGATGCTGCCCGCGTCCTTGCCGGCCCAGTGCTGGTCGTAGGCCATCAGCAGCTCGAAGTCGACGATCTTGGCGTAGGCGGCGTAATCCCACGCCTCGTCATCGAAGGGGACCGACAGCACGATGCCCCAGCCGTGCGGCGCGAACGCGTCGGCCAGCTCGCCCAGGAACTGCTTGAAGTCGCCCTGCGCGTTGTCGGGCACCTCCTCGAAATCCACCGTGACGCCCTGGAACCGGTTGGCGTCGAGGAACGCCACGATCTGCGCGATGCGCTCGTGGCGCAGGTCGGGGTTGGCGAGCATCTTCGCCAGCCCGGGGCCGTCCCACCGGCCGTTCACTGCGTTTTGCAGCAGCGGAAGGATCGGCGTGGACGGTTTCTCGCGGCGGATCAGGTCGAGCGCCTTGGCATCGACGCTGGTCTTGAGCGCCATGTCCGGCCCGCTGATGCTCATCCAGCTCGGCACGACCCAGTCCAGCGTCGGCAGGGCGCGCTTGAGCGACGGGTAGCTGCTGTCGTCCCAGTTCACGTAGAAGCCGATCGCCAGCGCACGGCCGGCGGGCTTGTCCAGCGAGGGTGGCGGGGCGCGGAGTGCTCCGCGGGCGCGGGCGCCGTGATTGCCGTGATGGTGCGCCCGCACTTCCGCAGCAAGCTGGGCAGCTCGTTTGGCCAGCGCCGGTGCGGCCATCTTCACGCCGTTCAGCGCATGCAGCCCCTTGCCGTGGCGGCCCAGCTGCAGCCCCTCCATGGTCGGCCCGACGAACAGGCTCAGCACGAACGCGATGGCAAACAGCGTGCTGATCACGGCGAGTGTCAGCCCCACGCGCGACAGACGGCTGGCCCGTCGGCCGGTAGGGTCGAAAAACACTGGCTGCTTGTGCATGGGGCGGAGCTGGCGGGTCGAGGGCGGTATTGTGCTGGCTTGGGCGGGCTTGCGTCAGGGGTCGCTCAAGCCGCGGGCATATTCGGCCGTTAACTGTTCAGCTTCCCCGCGAGCGGCCGCCGGCCGTAGCCCGGGAGCTGCGCTTCGGCAGCGTGCCGTACATCGCAGCTGCAGATGTTTTCGGGGCCGACAATGGAGGCTGCGCAGGGCCGGGATCTGATCGTTCCGGGGAGGAATGTCAGGCAGCAAGCAGCCCCGGCTGGGGTGCTCGTCTTGACCGTCCCCCATCGCTTGTGTTTGGGGGTGGCGCATACGATGATTGCGGCGGTCATGCGCGGCAGTCATCTCGCCGCCGGTCTGCCGGGGGATGTTCGAGGGACGTAGCCAGTGCAGGGGGAGCGGTCGATGTCTAAGCAGGGAAGTCGTTGGGTTGAGCTGTCGAAGCATGCGGCGGTGGCGCTGGGCTACGCGCTTGGGTTTCTCGCGCTTCGCCAGATCTCTTTTTCGCACTGGGTGATCTTCGCTGGGTTCCGCCTGTGCGCCCTGCTGCTGGTGCCTTACCGCTATTGGCCCGCGCTCGTCGTTGGCGAGATGGTGCCCTTAGGCGCGATCGGGTTCATGCATAGTGAACGATATGGCGCGCTCTGGTCGGTTCTTTATGCATTCCCGCCGATTGCATTGGCTATGCCGGTGGTGCGTTGGTGCAAGCGCTCGTTGGGCATGTTCGATTCCAGCGGTCATGTGAAAGTGTTGACGCTCCTTTTTTGCACGCTCATCTGCGCCGTGCTCTGGACGATCATCAACCTGATCACCCTCTCTGAAACCAAGCTTCCCGCGAACTATCCCCAGCTCGGCTACACCGTCTATGCAGCGCGGTGGTTCATCGGCAATTTCCTGGGCGTGCTCACGCTTGCTCCTCTGGTGCTTTGCGTGCGGGAGTTGCGTGCGAATGGAGTGGTCAGCCTTAAGCAGATGCTCTCCAGCAGCCTGGTGGTCGAGGTCCTGTCCGTCGTCTTTCCCAGCCTGGCCATTTTTGTGTGGCTGTGCCTTTCGACGGACCAGGAAAGTCTGCGTCAGGCCTGTCGGATGGGAATGTTCCTGCCTGTAATCTGGATGGCGCTGAGGCACGGCTGGCATGGTGCTGCGCTTGGTGGCGCGGCCGCGAGTGTCGCGATCGTTCTGACCATGCCCGAGCGCTACGACGCGGGCACCTTGCAAGCCCAGGTGTTCATGGCATTTGCCATTACGACGATGCTTCTCCTGGGCGACCGTATTGCGATGCTCGATGAGCGCGAATCCCGCGGGAGGAGTGATGCCCGGATGGCGCTGGCGCTGGCGCAGAGGAACCTGATTCTCGGAGAAATGCAGCTCAGGCAGACCTCCGACGCGCTGGAGCATGTCCGCGAGGGGGTGCAGGCAACCTACAGCCAGCTTCTGGAACGACTCCGCCACATGCTTCCCGTACAGGATGAGCGGGATTATCGGTTGCGCGCTGCGGTCACCCAACAGCAGCTATTTAGGCTTGCAGATAGCCTGCATCCCATGGTCTGGCGAGAGGGCGGGCTGGCGGCTGCGCTTCGCCAAGGGGCGATAGCACGAGCCCTGGATGATTCGGATATTCGATACTGGTGCAATGTTCGCGATCGAGGCATTGACCGCCTTTCGAATGGTGCCCAGGTGGCCCTCTACCGCTCGGCTTGCGATCTCATCGCCTATCTTTGTGATGCCGCCCATGCGACGAGCATTCGGGTCCATGTGAGGGTGGGGCTGCGCGGCGGCTCGCGCTGGATATTCCTGAAGGTTGAAGGAGCCGTGGGAGACGCGACAACGCTGCGCGTCAAGCACGATGATCTTTTGCTGCGATTGTCCTCCAGCGGTGGGGGGCTAAATGCGGTCGAAGACCGTATTGCGCTCTACCGTGGTGAGTTGCGCCCCAGGGAGTCTCACCAGGGGCGAAGTGTTAGCGTCTTGATGCATGACCTCGCAGACGATTCGGTAGTGATTTGATCACTACCGAATCGGTACAGCGCGTCAGGGCGACGACGGAGCGATGTGCGTGTTGCACTCGACCGGATCATCGCATCCGGTCTTCACTGCCATTTGCACGGCGCCGGTGGGTTGCACGGTTGCACTGATCTTTACGGTCCCGTCGTCGTAGACCGTATCCGCCGTGGTGCTGGTCGGGTCCGTCGTCGAACCGGTGGAAGTGGTCACGTTCTGTGCATCACTGCCGATCGGCAGTACCAGCACCTGGCCGCTAGCGGTAGCGATGGCACCGTGCACCCCGCCATTGGTGTCGTTCACCTGCACGTAGCGCACGCCGTCCTTCTCAAACACATACACGTGCCAATGCGGGTTGGCGCTGACGTCGGTGGCATTCGGCCATGACTGACCCAGACCGGAAGATGGCGCATCCGTTGCCTGGGCGATGCTGGACAGGCCGAGTGCCAGAACGGCCGCGGCCACTGCGTGAAAACGCGAAATCTTGAGCATTGCGTGTCCCCTTTCTCAGAAGTGATGACTGCCGGTGATCGTGAGATCGCGCACAACATACCATTGCGTCAGTCGACAACTTCGCGATACGGATCACGTGGAACCGGCGGTTTTCGGCCGGGACCGCGGGAATCAGGTCCTGAGAACGCCATGCCAGCCGCTTCAGCGCCATTGGGACGGGGCCAAAGACGAAAAAGCCCGCCAATAGGCGGGCTTTCGATGTCATGGTGGCCGGGGACGGAATCGAACCGCCGACACGGGGATTTTCAATCCCCTGCTCTACCAACTGAGCTACCCGGCCAGGGTATGGGTCCGCCGATGCATGAGAGGCCGTGGCCGGTGCGTCGTGGAGCCGCGCATTAAACTGGATGCGTCCGGCGGCGTCAAGACTCGTGCGCGGGCGGGACATAGCCTGCGGGTTGCTCGGCGCCGCCCTCGAACAGGAACTTCTCCATCTCGCGCGCGAGGAACGAGCGTGCGCCAGGGTCGAGCGGATTGAGGCGGTTTTCGTTGATCAGCATGGTCTGGTGCGCCAGCCATTGCTGCCACGCCGGCCTGGAGATCTCCGCATAGATGCGCTGGCCCAGCGCGCCGGGCCAAGGCGCGAAATCGAGCCCTTCGGCGTCGATGCCCAGCTTGCTGCAATGGACGATGCGACTCATGGTGATTCCTCGTGATCAGCTTGAAGGTTTTGCAGCAGCACGCGCACCGGGGCGGGAAGACCCAGGGCGGCATAAGCGGCCCGGTC
Source organism: Dyella thailandensis (assembly GCF_050749815.1). Taxonomy (GTDB): domain Bacteria; phylum Pseudomonadota; class Gammaproteobacteria; order Xanthomonadales; family Rhodanobacteraceae; genus Dyella_A. Next base: position 332,159 of record NZ_CP192735.1, read on the forward strand.
ACACCAGCGCTGCATCGGTTGGTCGGCAACGCCGTCACGCGCGCTGGCGCGATCGAACAGCAGCGGCTCCACCGACAGTTTGTAGTGGCTGAAGACATGCGTGAAGGGCGGCAGGGGCTGCGCGTCGTCCACATCGGCGATTTGCTGGGCCAGGCGCCACGCCGCATCCGGGTCGGCCGCCTCGGGCAGGCTCCACAGTCCCGACCAGACCCCCTGCGGGCCGCGCCGTTCGAGCAGGACGCGCCCACGTTCATCGCGCAGCACCAGCATCAGCGTGCTGCGGACGGGCTGGCGCTTGCCGGGCTTGGGCGTCGGCAGCTGGGCGGTGAGGCCATCGCGACGGGCGACACAGTCGCTCTGCAGCGGGCACTCGGCGCAGCGGGGTTGGCTGCGGACGCACACGGTGGCGCCCAGATCCATGATGGCCTGGGTGTAGTCGGCCACGCGGGCCGCGGGAGTGTGTGATTCGGCGAGCTGCCACAGGGTTCGTTCGATCGCGCTCTGGCCCGGATCGCCGTGGATGCCGTGATAGCGCGTCAGCACCCGCTTCACGTTGCCGTCGAGGATGGGGAACCGCAGCCCGTGGGCCTGCGCCAGGATGGCGCCGGCGGTGGACCGACCGATGCCGGGAAGCGAGCAAAGCGCGTCGATGTCGCGGGGCAGCGCGCCGCCGTGGGCGGCCACGCAGCGCTGCGCCGCCTGGTGCAGGAAGCGCGCGCGCCGGTAATAGCCCAGGCCGGACCACAGGGCGAGCACCACGTCTTCATCGGCAGCGGCCAGATTGCCCAGCGTCGGCAGCGCTTCCACGAAGCGCTGGAAGTACGGGATCACGGTGGCGACCTGGGTCTGCTGCAGCATCACTTCGGATAGCCACACCCGGTAAGCGTCGCGCTGCCCGTCCGCGCCGGCCTGTTGCCAGGGCAGATCCTTGCGGCCGTGCTGGTCGAACCAGCGCAGCAGTCGGTCGGCAACCGTGTCGTTCATGGCGAGGTGGCGGGCGCAGTGGCGGCCGTGGCTGCGGCGGCCGGGATGTCCTCGCCGATATCGACGCTCAGGCCTTCCACGCTGATGCTGCCCACGTCGAGCCGGTCGGCATCCACGTGCCCCTGGCCGGGCGGCATGGTGAGGGCGGCGCTGCCGCCGTTGCCGAGCTGCGACCACCAGCTGGCCAGTTGCAGCGGTGGCACGCGCAGGTCGACGTGATTGGCCGGGCCGTCGAGTTTGAGCGCCAGCAGCAGCGGATCATGCGCGTTGGCCGGCGCCAGGCGCAGGGTCACGTCGTAGCGTCCGCTATCGGCACTGTCGAGTTGGCCGGCAAGATTGGCCGACGCATCGGCCGCGCCGTGCCAGCGCGCGCTGCCGCGCAGGTCGGCCGCCATGCCCGCGCCGTGCGACAGATGCAGCACGATGTTTTCGAATTGCATGCCCGCTCCGCTGGTGCGCGGGGTGGCGAGCAGGCGCAATTGCACCAGATCGTTGCTGGCATCGCGGCCGGTCAGGTCCAGCGAGAACGGCTTGCCCGGATTGAGTTGCCCGGTCTCCAGTGCCAGGTTCTGCAGCAGGATGTCATTGCCGCGCACCAGGCTGGCCCGGCTGATCAGGATGCCGGTGTCGATGCGGGGAATCTGCGGCGGATGGGCGGCATCGGCCGCCGGCAGGCCGGCAAGCCAGGCCTGCAGCGCGTCCAGGTCGACCCGCGGCGCGTCGATCTCCAACCGGGCGATCGCCGTGGGGCCGCCGAAAAGAGTGCGCCAGGGCAGCGCCAGGCGTCCGCGCGCGGCCAGCAAAATCGGCATGCTGGCGCCTTGCTCGTTGAGCGTGATGCCCTCGAGTTCCAGCGCGGGACGGGGAAACAGCGTGGGGTGCGCGGGGCTGGCCAGGTGCAGTTCCAGCCCGGCCGCGCGCGCCTGCGCCTGCAGCGTGGCGGTGAAGCGATCCGGCTGCAGCAGCCAGTACACGCCGATCACGGTGGCCAGCACCAGCGCCGCCGCCACACCGGCGACAGCCAGCAGCGCCATGCGCCAGCGGCGCGTCATTCGCACTTGTCCGCGAGGCGCGGCTCAGTCATTGCCGAGCCGGGCGGGGAGCAGGCCGTCGACGAAGGCCTCGGCATCGAACTGGCGCAGGTCCGTGGCGGTCTCGCCCAGGCCGACGAAGCGGATCGGCAGGCCAAACTCGCGCGCCAGCGCAAACACCACGCCGCCCTTCGCCGTGCCGTCGAGCTTGGTCACCACCAGGCCGGTGACGCCGACGATCTGGCGGAACTGGCGCACCTGGCTCACCGCGTTCTGGCCGGTGGTGCCGTCGATCACCATCAGCACCTCGTGCGGCGCGGCCGGATCGAGCTTCTTCAGCACGCGCGCGATCTTGCCCAGTTCATCCATCAGGCCGCCCTGCGTATGCAGGCGGCCGGCGGTGTCGGCGATCACCACATCGCTGCCACGCGAGCGCCCGGCCTGCAGCGCATCGAAGATCACGCTGGCCGAGTCGGCGTCCTGGCCCTGGGCGATCACCGGCACCTGGTTGCGCTCGCCCCAGGTCTTGAGCTGGTTCACCGCCGCGGCGCGAAAGGTGTCGCCGGCAGCCAGCAGCACGCTGCGGCCCTCGTCGCGATAACGCCGCGCCAGTTTGCCGATGGTGGTGGTCTTGCCCACGCCGTTGATGCCGACGGTGAGCACCACGAAGGGCTTGTGGCCGGAGACGTCCAGCGGCTGCTGCACCGGCAGCAGTTGCGCGACCAGCGCCTGGCGCAGCGCGCCGAGCAGGGCGTTGGCATCGGCAAATTCGCGCGCGTGCATGCGCTTGCGCAGAGCTTCGACCAGGCTCGTGCTGGCCTCGACGCCCACGTCGGCGGTGATCAGCGCGGTCTCCAGCTCATCGAGCAGTTCGTCGTCCAGTCGCGGATGGCGTACAAACAGAGAGCCGAGGCTGCGGGCAAAGCCGCTGCCAGCGAGGCGCTCGCGCCAGCTGCGCTTGACCGGCTCCGTGCCGTCCGGCGCGTCCGCGTCGGGGGAGGTTTCGGGGGGCGTTTGCGGGGCCAGCTCAGCCGGCGCCGCGGGAGCTTGAACCGTTACCGATGCGGCATCGGCAGGGGCGTTGGCTGCATCCGGCGCCGGCTCGCCGTCGGCGGGCTTCTTCTTCCAGAACTTGAGCATTGCGGGGGCGATTCGAAGACAATGGGCGGCATGCTATCACCCCGATCCGAACTGCCCGCTGAGGGCGGCGCCCGATGAGGCGCGCGCCCGGACGCATCCGCATCATCAGCGGCAGCCTGCGCAATTCCCGCCTGGACGTGCCCGACCTGCCGGGTCTGCGACCCACCCCCGAGCGGGTGCGCGAAACGCTGTTCAACTGGCTGGCGCCGGTGATCGCCGGGGCGCGCGGGCTCGACCTGTGCGCCGGTACCGGTGCGCTCGGCCTGGAGGCGCTGTCGCGCGGGGCGGCCAGCGTGCAGTTCGTGGAGCCGCAGGCGGCCGCAGCGCAGGCGCTGCGGGCCAACCTGGCGCGGCTGAAGGTGGCTGGCGCGAGCGTCGATGCGGTCAATGCCGCCAGCTTCCTCGCTGGGCCGCCCCGGCCGTTCGATCTGGTCTGGCTCGATCCGCCGTTCGCCGCCGACCTGTGGAGCGCGCTGGCGCAACGGCTGGAGCAGGGCTGGCTCAGCCCCGCGGCGTGGATCTACGTGGAGTCGCCGCGTGACCACGTGCCGGCGCTGCCGCCCCAGTGGCTGCTCCATCGTGAGGCGCAGGCCGGCGAGGTGCGCCACGCGCTCTATCGCCGGGCCGTGGTGGTTCCGTTAAGCTAAACGCTTATTCATTCGGTTGCCGAGCATCCGTGATCAAGCCGTCGGTCAATACGCGCCTGGCCGTCTATCCGGGCACCTTCGATCCGATCACCAACGGTCACGCCGACCTGGTGGCGCGCGCTGCGCCGTTGTTCGAGCGCATCGTGGTGGCGGTGGCGGAAAGCCCGAACAAGGGTAAGGGGCCTGGCTTCACCCTGCAGGAGCGCATCTCGTTGGCGCGTCTTGCCCTGGCGGACCTGCCCAATGTGGAAGTGCGCGGTTTCGACTGCCTGCTGGCGCAGTTCGTGGAGCAGATCGGTGCGGGCGTGATCATCCGCGGGCTGCGCGCGGTGTCCGACTTCGAGTACGAATTCCAGCTGGCCAGTATGAACCGCCACCTGATTCCCCAGACCGAGACGCTGTTTCTCACCCCGGCTGAACAGTACAGCTTCATTTCCTCCTCGCTGGTGCGAGAGATCGGCCGCCTCGGCGGGGATATCTCCGGTTTCGTGCATCCGGCGGTGCAACAGGCCATGCGCCAGCGCTGGCACAAAAAGCAACCTGAAAACGAAGGTGACCACCATGCGTAAGTTCGTCCTCGCCGCCACGCTCGCCCTGGCCGGTTCCGTCATGCTCTCGGCCTGCAACAAGCAGGACGATGCGCAGCAGACCACCCAGCAGGCGCAACAGGTTTCCAAACCCTCTGATCCGAACGACAGCAAGGCATGGAATGCCTACCTCGGCCAGATCGTCTCGGCCAACATGAAGGGCATGACCGCCGATCGCCCGTACGCCTACCTGGTGCCGGCCGGCGATGACGCCGACTCGCAGGCCAAGTACGGCCGTCAGCTCGAGGCGGTGCAGGGCGTAGTCGCCCGTGGCGTGCTGCCGGGCAACATGCTGGTGTTCGCCGGCCCGAGCTCGGCCAAGACCGCCGACTTCATCGCCGCGGCGTTCAAGGACGCCAAGCCGGGCTCGTTCAAGGACGTCATCGTGCTGTTCATCGGCGACGAGGCCGACAAGCAGCGCGTGACCGACGTGCTCACCCCGACCAGCGCCAACATCCGCTTCGTCGCCATGTAATCCGCTTCCGCGGAGGCCGGATCCACCCGGGTCCGGCCCGGCGCGTCGCATAGCTACGCGACGCGCCCGCTCCGCCGGCTGTGCTCAAGCATCATGTCGCTCAAGATCCTCGATACCTGCGTCAACTGCGACGTCTGCGAACCGGCCTGTCCCAATCAGGCGATCTCGCTGGGCGAGGAGTTCTACGTGATCGATCCGGCCCGCTGCACCGAGTGCCACGGGCATTACGACGAGCCGCAGTGCGTGGTGGTCTGCCCGGTCGAATGCATCATCATCGACCCCGACCACGTGGAAACCGACGCGCAGCTCGACCTGAAATACCGGCAGCTGACCCGGGCCGGCGACGGTTCCTGAGTCGGTGCTCCATTCGCAGGGCCGACCCATGGAATGTTTCTCGCTCATCGGCAATTCGCAGCGCCTCGACGGCGGCGCCATGTTTGCTCGGCCCATCCCTGGGCCTCACCCCTCGCTGCGCTCGGGGCCGCCTGCGGCGTCCGGATTCGTTCCGGACGAATCCGTGGCAACGCGGAAGTGATGGCTATGGAAATGTTCTCGCTCATTGGCAACTCGCAGCGCCTCGACGGCGGCGCCATGTTCGGCAATGCGCCCAGGGCGCTGTGGTCGCGCTGGATCGCGCCGGATGAACAGAATCGCATCCCGCTGGCCTGTCGCTGCCTGCTGGTGAAGGATCTGGACGGCCGCAACGTGTTGTTCGAGACCGGCATCGGCGCGTTCTTCGAGCCGGCCCTGCGTGAACGTTACGGCGTGGTGGAGGAGCGGCACGTGCTGCTCGAGGCGTTGGCCGACGTGGGCCTGTCGCACGAAGACATCCATGTGGTGGTGCTCTCGCACCTGCATTTCGACCATGCCGGCGGCCTGCTCGCGCCGTGGACGGAAGGGCAGCCGCCCCGGCTGCTGTTTCCCAACGCGCGCTTCCTGGTAGGCGCCGAGCACTGGCGCCGCGCGCTCGATCCGCACCCGCGCGATCGCGCCTCGTTCATTCCCGAACTGTGCCGCCTGCTCGAGGCCAGTGGCCGGTTGGAGCTGGTGACGGGGTCGCACTCGGCCACGCTGGGTGAGGCGGTGCGCTTCCATTATTCGGACGGCCATACGCCGGGCCTGATGATGGCCGAGGTGGGCGGCGTGGTGTTCTGCGCCGACCTGATTCCCGGGCGCCACTGGGTGCACCTGCCGATCACCATGGGTTACGACCGCTGGCCGGAGAAGCTGATCGAGGAGAAGCGCGAGTTCCTGGAAGACAAGCTCGCCCGCGGCGTGCGCCTGTTCTTCACCCACGACCACGACTGCGCGCTGGCCGCGGTGAGCTGCGACGCACGCGGTCGCTTCGGCACCTCGCATGAATGGTCGGCCCTGGCCGGTGCGTTGCCCGCGATGGAGGCGGCGTGATGGTCCGTCTGCGCATGCCCGGTGAGCTGGCGGCCGGCAACGTCTTGCTGAAGGTGCTGGGCGGCTTGCTGCTGCTGGTCGGCCTCGCCTTGCTGGCGTCTACCGAGAACGGCCTGCTCGCCTACCGCCAGGCGGCGCAGCGGCATGGCGGCGAAGTGCTCGATCTGGGCTCGCAGGTTGGGCCGCAGAGCGGCCAGTACGGCTACATGGTGCGTGTGGCCGGACCGCTGGAAGTGGTGGCGCCGCCGCGTGACGTCGACTTCAACCAGAGCGCGACCGTGCCGGTGTTGATCCGTCACGTGGAGATGTTCCAGTGGCGCGAGGTGATCGTCGGCGGCGTGGCCTACTACGAGCTGGACTGGGTCGATCGTCCGGTCGATTCGAATCGCTTCATGCATCCTGCCGGGCACGCCAATCCCGGCAACTTCCCCATCGAGGGGCGCCAGTTCGACGCCGGCGAAGTGCGCGTGGGTGGATTCCGCCTCTCCACGCCGCTGCTGCACGCGCTGCCCGGCAGTGCGCGGCTGACGCCCGACGAGCGCGCATTGCCGCCGAATCTGGCCGCCAGCTTCTCCAAGGACGGCGACTACTTCACCACCAGCGCCCATCCGCAGTCACCGCGGCTGGGCGACCTGCGGGTGAGCTGGGAGACGGTGCCGGTGCAGGCCGTCACCCTGGTCGGCCGGCTCGATGGCGACACCCTGGTGCCGGCGGCCGATGCGGCGGACGGCAAGGGCTACGAGGTGCAGATCGGCGACCGTTCGCTGGTGGACATCTTCCCCGATCTGCCGGTGCCGCCCGAGCTGGTCATGCCGCGCCGCGCGATTGCACTGCTGCTGGCCGCGCTGGGCGTGCTCGCCCTGCTGTGGGATCGCCGCCAGCACATCAGCGACGTGCTGCTGCCGGTGGGCCTGGGCGCGCTGCTGATCGGTGCGGTCGGTGGCGCGATGTGGCTGGGCGGCAGTGCCCGCGTGAGCATGCACTGGTTCGGTCTGGCGGCGCTGGGGCTGGCGGTGGCTGGCTGGCCGCTGTGGCGTCGGCACCGCGGCGGTAGCTTGCCGCAGGAGTGATCGGCGGGGCGAGCGTCACCGCCTGGTTCGATACCGCAATGCGCCTGACCGGATGGGCTGGATGCGTTTTGCCGGGAGCCGGCTGTGCGCGATACGTTCAGTACGCGCCAAAGCGAGACCAAGCTCATACGAAAACGGCGCCAGCGAAGAGTCGCCGGCGCCGCAGGAATCGATCGCCGTCGTGGCGACCGCCAGCGATCAGCTCGGGCGCGCCTCGGCGTGTGAGAACACCTGGTCGGCGAACTGGGTGGCTTCCAGGTAGATCGCTGCCATGCGCTGGATGCGCTGCGGTTGGGCGTTCACGCCGGTGAGCTCGCCCGCTTCCCAGGCGTAGATCTGCTCCAGCAGCGGACCGAACGGGCCGCGGCCGCCCACCAGCGCCTCGGCGATTTCCGGCACCAGCGGCAGGTGGCTCAGTACGAACTCCATCGGTGCGCACATCAGCGTGTCGAGCAGCGAGAACAGGCCGGCGGTGAACGCCATTTCCTGCTTGTCGCGCGCCATGCCGGAGCCCGAGGCGAGCTTTTCGCACATGTGCGCGCGGATCAGCGCGGCGCGCAGCAGCTCCGGCGGGCGATCGTCCATGCCGCTGAGCGACATGGTGTAGATCCAGTTGCGCATGCGAGTGACGCCGAAGAAGATCGCCGCCTGCTGCACCGACTTCAGCTGCTTGGGCAGCGAGAAGTAGGCCGAGTTGACGCAGCTCAGCAGCTTGTAGCTGAGGATGGCGTCGTCGCGAATGATGTCGCCCAGCTCCACCGGCCCCGGGTTGGACTCCTGCAGTTCGCGCATCAGGCGCAGCATGCTCAACCGGTTGGCGGTGAGCACCGGCACCTCGACGGTTTCCGGAATCAGCAGGTAGCGGCCCTGGATCGCCTGCAGCGGCAGCTCCAGGCAACGCTGGTAGGTGGCGTGGTCGTCGACCTGGCCGGCCACGACCCAGATACCGCGGTCGTGCAGCTGCTGGGTGGTTTCGCGCAGCACCTCCGGCGCCATCACGCCGGCATCGAGCCGCACGAACTGCACGATCTGCAGCAGTGCCTCCAGCGCCGCGGAGCCGGTGATCTCCGGCGTGGTGATGTCCAGCATCAGTAGGCAGCCGCGCTGGGCCATCTGCTGCAGGCGCTCCATCAGCGGGGCGTCCTGCGCCACTTCCGGACGCAGCAGCACGCCGAAGCGCGGCTGGTGCAACAGCACGTCGGTCTGCTCGAGCAGCAGGTCGCGCGACAGGCGCAGGAAGGTGCGGTTGCCGCGCACAAGGCGGGTCAACGCGCCGTCGAGGATGGTCGAGAGCACGCGCTGCATCAGCGCCGCCTCGTCGATGCCCTCACGGTGAAACAGGATCTCGTAGGCGAACAACTGCCGCTTGGCGTCGAGCATCGGCAGGCGCACCACCGGTAGCGGTTGCTCCGTGCTCATGGCGGGCGGAAGGGCGGAGGAGGCAGCGGCGGCGACTTGGTTCATGGTGACTCTTCGCGCAGGGCGGGGCGCTTGGCGCGCCTCGCGGGGGAGGGGGTCAGACTTCGGCCAGCATGTGCGAGCGGGCGCTGGCGTGGAGTGCGCCGCTGCGGCCGTAGACGCCGGCCTCGCTGTCCTGGCCGGTAAGGATCGCCAGCGCGCGGCGCACGCTGCCCAGGCGTTGCTGGACGATGCTGCCGTTGCGCTGGTTGAGGTCGCGGCATTCGCGCAGCCGGCCCAGCAACTCCTGCCAGCGCGCCTGCTGTGCTGCGGCGATACGCGGTGCGCTCGACACGAGCTGCTGGCGCTCGGCGTCGAGCTGCTCCAGCGCCTGCATCAGCCCCTGCTTGCGTGCGCCGGCCGCATCGATCGCGGGGACGTCGGCAGCCAGCAGGGCGGCGCGCTCGGTGGCCAGCTCGTCGGCCAGCTCGGCCAGCGAGCGCTGCATGTCGTCCAGCACGGCGCTCAGCGCGCCGTCCAGCTCGACCTGCAGCGCGGCGCTCATGCGTTGCCGCCCGCGACCGGCTTGGTGCCGGCGATCTGGCGGTCCAGCGAGAGCATGCCGTCGGCGATGCGCTCCGGATTCACCTGATAGGTGCCGGAAGCCAGTGCCTGGCGCACGCGCTCGACCTTGGCGGTGTCGATCGGCGAGGAGTCGCCGGTGCGCGAGGCTTCCTGCAGCGCGCGGGCCGAATCGGTCAGGTTGACCTTGTCGGCCGCTCCCGCGCTGGTGCCCGCTTCGGTACCGGCGGCACCGGCCGGAGCCTGCGACGAGGCGCTGCCCTTGCTGTTGCTCGCCTGCGGAAGCTTGGGCAAGCCGTTGTTGGAAATGGTCGTATTCATGGGTCCGTTCTCTGGTCGGTTTAGGCCCTGTGCCCCTGTCATCGGCGGCATCGGCAGGAACTTTAGGGTCGATCGGTCCGTTCTTTCGATCCGTTCAGGGTAATGCCCGCACCACCCCGGGTGCATTCACCATGGCATCCACCACGCGGCCGGACACCTCGTTGCGCACCCGCAGGCGGGCGCCGTTGTCGCCGCTGCCCAGGGCGATACCGCTGGCGCGCACCTCGATGCCATCCAGCTGGGCCACCACCTGCACGTGGTCGCCGGCCCGCACCATCTCGCGCCCACCCAGCGCCGAAGGCGTCAGCACGCTGCCGGGGCCGAGCGGGCGGGCCAGCGTGCGGCCGCTAAGCTGACCCAGATCATCGATATAGCCGTATCCGAGCCGGGTGATGTCCCGCGGTTCGCTGTGCACGTCGCCGGCCGTGACGCCGTCGCCGCGCAGCAGTGGCCGCGTGGTGACCAGCACGTCGCGAAAGATCTGCAGGCTCACCGGCACGTGCACGATCCAGCCGGGTCCCGCCGTGCAGCGTACCTGCACGCTCATGCGCGAACGTGGCGGCAGGTTCGGCGGCAGGCTGGCGACCATCATGCCGCGGCAATCGGCCAGCCCCAGGCGGGCCTCCACCGGCACGGCGCTGGCTTTCACCCGGTTGCCCGGCAGGCTGTACTGCGCCACCAGCCACTGCTGAGCGAACGCACTGATTGGCTCCTCAGCCGCGTGCGCGGGCATCGCCACCACAGCGGCGAGGGCCAGCAGCAGGCAACGCAGCGGGGCGGCGGCGCGGGTCATCAGCTGTCGGCCAGCAGCTGGGCGAGCTGGTTCACTAGCGCTTCGCGTTCGGATTCGAGTTCGCCGGCCAGCGCGCCGGCCTCGGCCTTCTTGCCTTCGCACAGCAGGCCGACGAAGGCATTGCCGCGCTCGCCCAGACGCGCGCAGGTGGCCTCCATGCCGGCCACGGCCGGGTGGTTGGCGTGCTGCGCGAGCAGGCGGTGCAGGGCGCGCTGCAGGGCGCTGGTGTCGAACCAGCGGCGATCCAGCGCGGCGGGCTCGGCCAGCGCCAGTTCCATCGCCTGGCGCATGCCTTGCGCCGATTCGCGCACGGTCAGGCTGAGGCTGGCCGGGTCCCGGCCGCTGAGGCTTTCCAGCCATTCCAGCCCCAGTCGCTGCGAGAGCAGGGCGGAACGGGCAAGTACTTCGGATTGCCGCCGCGCCTCGGTGCCGCGGCGCTGCAGCGCACCCAGCGTGGCCTGCGCGGCGGTGGCGCGCACGTGCTGGGCGTCGTGGTTCTGGCGCAGGCTGCCGATGCGCTCACGCGCCAGCTGCAGCGCGGCGGCGTTCTGCTGTAGCGAGGTGTCGGCCTGGCCGATGCCCTGCTGGGCACGCTCCAGCCTCTGCATGCCCTGGCGCACGTCGCCGTCGAGCTGCAGCGAGAACTCGCCGATCGAGCTGGTGACGGTCTCGATCTCGGTGGTGGCCAGGGTGGTCTTCTCGGCCAGCTGCTTCACCTCGTCGGCGACCACGGCGAAGCCGCGGCCGGCCTCGCCGGCGCGCGCCGCTTCGATCGCGGCATTGAGCGCAACCAGGTTGGTCTGGTGGGCGATCTCCTGCACCACGCCGGTGAGCTTGCGGATCTGCGCGACCTGTTCGGCCAGCTTGTTCTGGTTGCGGTTCATCGCGGCCATCGCGCTGCGCAGAAGGCGCAGCTGGCCGTCGAGTTCGCTGACGTTGCCAGCCCCGGCGTGGCCCGCCTGGTCGGCGTTGTCCAGGCCGGCAGCCACTTGCTGCAACGCCGTCGAGATCCCGGCGCTGCCGTCCGTCAAACGCCCGACGCTGTCGCGGCATTCCCGGGCCGATTCCTCCATCGATTTCTGCTCCTGCGCCAATTGCTGCGCGGCGGCCAGCAGCAGGCTCTGCTGCTCGATGGTCTGCAGCGCCACGGCGGCGGGCGGGCGTCCGGCGGCCAGCTTGAGCAGCGGCGCCAGCGCCTGCGCCAGCACGGGATGCTGGGCGCCCAGCCGGGCGAGTTGTGCCTCGTCGCCGGCGGCGGCGGCCTGGGCGAAGGCGGCCAGATGCTGGCTGCGGATGAAGCTCATGGACGGACGTTTCCTTTTCAGGTGGCCAGCGGGGATCGACCGCCAGCGACGGAACTTGAGCAAGCAAGGCACATGCCATGGCCGGGTCGGCGGGCGAACTCAAGCCGCGGCGGTGGCCGCCGATAGCCGCTGATCCACCGCGCGTGCGGTGCAGCCTTCAGGAAGGAAACCCGGCATGAGCGGTGCGTTGTTGGAGAGCGTGGAGCGGCACACCCGGCTGGCCGGCCATAACCGGGTGGCGATGCTGCTGTTCCGGCTGGGCGACGCGCAGCTGTTCGGCATCAACGTATTCAAGGTACGCGAGGTGCTGCGCCGGCCGCCGCTGGAGCGCATGCCCGGCGCGCACGAGCTGATTGCCGGCAGCTGCGACTACCGCGGCCAGACCATCGCGGTGATCGACCTGGCCGCCGCGCTGGGCTATCCGCCGCTGAAGGATGTCGCCTCGGCGCACCTGCTGGTGACCGAGTTCAGCCGCACCGTGCAGGCCTTTCTGGTGGCCGACCTCAAGCACATGGTGCATTGCGACGGCAGCGCGCTGGTGACGCCGGAACCCGCGTTGGGCTTCGGCACCCGCGTCAACGCGATCACCCGCGTGGACGGCGCGCTGGTGGCGGTGGTGGACGTGGAGCACGTGCTGGCCAGCATCCACGGCGTGCCCGGCGAGCTGTCCGCGCACATGCTGCGCGCGGTGGATGGCCATGCCATGCACCCGCGCCGCGTGCTGGTGGCCGACGATTCGCTGGTCGCGCGCCGGCAGATCGAGGGCGTGTTCCGCCAGATGAATATCGAATGCGTGATGGTGGAAGACGGTGTGCGCGCGCTGGAGAAGCTGCAGGAGCTTGCCGCGGTGGAGCCGGCCGAGCGCGTGCACCTGGTGGTGTCAGACATCGAGATGCCGCAGATGGACGGCTACGCGCTGACCCGCGCGATCCGCGAGACGCCTGCCCTGCGCGGACTCAAGGTGGTGCTGCACAGCTCGATCAGCGGCATGTTCAACGAAGCGATGGTGAAGGAGGTCGCCGCCGACCGCTTCATCGCCAAGTTCCAGCCGGACCTGCTGGCCCAGGCAGTGCTGGACCTGCTGCCGGGCTGATCGCGCCACCGGCGTGGCGTTTGAAGAGCCTCCGGTCGCGACCGCGCTCCCGCCTCTGTTCGGGACGTTTCAGCATCGATAGTGCGGCAAACCTGGCTCGGTAGGAGCGCACCCTGTGCGCGACCGCCGCAAGCCCTGACCGCCTGCGAGATGCTCCGCCTCCGGCGGGCGACGCGGCCTGTTGCGGCGTCGGTTTTCCGTCTCTCAGCGCCTGGCGTGGTTCCGTCGCGCGGCAAAAAGCCAGGCCTGACAAGGCTTTCCACGCCGTGGCACGCGATTTGCCTCCAGCCTCCTGCGGTCCGATACCGCGCGGAGGCCAGCCATGAGTGCACCCATCGACAACCTGTTCGGCATCCACACCCAGGCCTTGGGTCTGTGGCAGCGCCGCAGTGAAGTGCTGGCCGGCAACCTGGCCAATGCCGACACGCCCGGCTACCAGGCGCGCGATCTCGATTTCCGCGCTGCGCTGATGCAGGCCAGCGGCCGCTCCGAAGGGCTGGCGCTGAGCACGCCCACGGCCGGTCAGGTCGATCCCTCCGCGCAGGCCGCGGACAAGCTGATGTGGCGCAACCCGACCCAGCCCAGCATGGACGGCAACACCGTCGACGAGCAGGTCGAGCAGGCTAACTTCGCCGCCAACGGCGTGCACTACCAGGCCTCGCTGGCCTTCATCACCGCGCAGATCCGCATGCTGCGCACCGCGATCACCGGGTAACCGCCATGTCGATGTTCAAGATTTTCGATACCGCAGGCTCCGGCATGGCCGCGCAGTCGCTGCGGCTCAACACCGTGGCCAGCAATCTCGCCAACGCCGACAGCGTGTCCAGCACCCAGCAGGGCGCCTACCGCGCGAAGGAGCCGCTGTTCGCCGCGGTGAAGCAGCGCGTGGAAGGGGCGATGGCCGATGCCGGCACGGTCGGCGTCAAGGTGGATGGCGTCACCCAGAGCCAGGCGGCGATCCCCAGCCGTTACGAGCCCGGCAACCCCATGGCCGACGCCAACGGCTACGTCTACGGCAGCAACGTCAACCCCGTCGACGAGCTGGTCAACATGATTTCTGCCTCGCGTTCGTACCAGAACAACGTCGAGGTGATGAACACCACCAAGCAGTTGATGGTGAAAACCCTCGACCTCGGCAAGTAGTCCGACGGAGTCCACGCATGACCATCAACACCAACAACACCACCGGCACGGCCGGCAGCGGCAACGCGGCCGGCCAGGCCAGCAAGGCGGCCAGCGCCGGCGGCATGACGCAGAGCGATTTTCTCAAGCTGATGACCGCCCAGCTGCAGGCGCAGGACCCCACCAACCCGGTGGACAACAACCAGTTCGTCTCGCAGATGGCGCAGTTCAGCCAGCTGCAGTCGAGCCAGGACATGGTCAGCGCGGTGAACACGCTCAACAGCACGGTGAACGGCGCACTGCAGACCTCGCAGGTGCTCGGCTCGTCCAACCTGGTCGACCGCCAGGTGGTGGTGCCGGCCTCGACGATCAACTACAGCGGCACAGCGGTCAGCGGCGCGGCCAACGTCACCGTGCCGGGCAAACTCACCGTCAACATCATCAATGCCAACGGCGACGTGGTGCGCACGATGGCCGTGGACGCGCCCAGTTCCGGGCTCACCCAGTTCAGCTGGGACGGCAAGGACGACGCCGGCAACGCGCTGCCCTCTGGCAGCTACAAGATGGCCGCCAGCAACGGTGGCAGTTCGTTCGATACCTATGTCGCCGGCAAGGTGACCGCCGTGGGCTACGGCGGCAGCGACGTGGGCACCTATCTGCAGGTGGCTGGCGTGGGCGGCGTCGCGCTCAGCCAGGTGGCCCAGATCCTCTGACGCACGCGCTGCATCCACATCCCTTATATCGAGGAAACACATCATGGCTCTGAACACCGCGCTCACCGGCATCAATGCGGCCCAGTCCGACCTCAACGTCATCGCCAACAACATCGCCAACGCCAACACCACCGGCTTCAAGGGCTCGCGCGCCGAGTTCGCCGACGTGTTCGCGGTGACCGGCCTGAACCTCAACTCCACCGCCACAGGCAGCGGTGCCCGTCTGCAGGACGTGGCGCAGCAGTTCGCCCAGGGCGACATCGAAACCACCAACAACTCGCTGGACATGGCGATCAGCGGTAACGGCTTCTTTGTCGTCAATGACGGCAGCGGCGTGCAATACACCCGCGCCGGCGATTTCAAGAAGAGCCCGGACGACTACGTGCAGACCAACACCGGCGCGCGCCTGCAGGTGTATCCGCCCAACGGCCTGGGTGGCTTCGACACCAGTACGCTGACCGACCTGAAGCTGCTCTCCTCGCAGAGCAACGCCACGGCGACTTCGCTGGTCACGATGAACTCCAATCTGCCGGCCAGCGCCGCCGTGCCGGCGACCGCCTTCAGCACCACCGACGCCACCTCGTTCAATGCCGCCACGCCGGTGACCGTGTACGACTCTCAGGGTGGCTCGCACCAAGCCACTGTGTACTACGTGAAGACCGCCACCAACGCGTGGGATGCGCACCTGTACGTGGACGGCAACAACGCCGGCACGCAGTCGCTCACCTTCGACACCAGTGGCAACCTGGCCACGCCGGTGGGCGGCAACCTCGCGTTCAACCCGATCAGCCTGGGCAACGGCGCCAACCCGTTGACGCTCTCGGTGAACGTCACCAACACCACCCAGTTCGGCACCGACTACTCGGCAGGATCGATCAATCAGAACGGCTTCGAGGCCGGCACGCTGTCGAACATCGACATCGATTCGAAGGGCGTGGTGACCGCGTATTACTCGAACAACCAGAGCACACAGCTGGGCCAGATCGCGATCGCCAACTTCTCCAACGTGCAGGGCCTACGCCAGGTGGGCAACACCACCTGGGCGGCCAGCGGCGACTCCGGTTCGGCGGTGATGGGCGCGGCGGGCACCGGCACGTTCGGCGATCTGCAGTCCGGTGCGCTGGAGTCGTCCAACACGGCCGACACCACCGCACAGCTGGTCAACATGATCAAGGCGCAGCGCAACTACCAGGCCAACGCGCAGGTGCTCACCACCGACAACACACTGGCCACCTCGCTGTTCAACGCGGTGCGGTAATCGATCCCCATGGACCGTTCCCTCTACGTGGCGATGACCGGGGCGACGCAGATCATGCGCGCCCAGGAAGCCGTGAGTCACAACCTGGCCAACGCCTCCACGGTGGGCTTCAAGAGCGAGCTGAGCGCGTTCCAGAGCCTGCCGGTGCTGGGGCAGGGCGAGGCCACACGCATCAATGCCGTGGCCCGCGGCATCGGCGCGGACACCACGCAGGGATCGGTCACCAGCACCGGGCGCTCGCTCGACGTGGCAGTGCAGGGCAGCGGCTGGATCGCGGTGCAGGCGCCGGACGGTTCGGAAGGCTATACGCGCGCCGGCGACCTGCAGCTCACCGCCGACGGGCTGCTCACCGACGCCAACGGCAACCCGGTGCTGGGCAACGGCGGGCCGATCAGCCTGCCGGCCAGCGCGCAGCTGCGCATCGGCGAGGACGGCACGATCTCCACCGTGCCGATCGGCGAGGGCCCGTCCACCGTGGCGGCGCTCGACCGGCTGCGCCTGGTCAATCCCGACCCGACCCAGCTGGTGCAGGGCGGTGACGGCCTGATGCACCTGGCCGGCGGCGCTACCGCCACGCCGGATGCCACGGTGCGGGTCACTTCCGGCGCACTGGAGAACAGCAACGTCAACGCCTCGTCGGAGCTGGTGAAGATGATCGCGCTCTCGCGCCAGTACGACATGCAGATCAAGTCGATCAAGGCTTCGGAAGACAACGCCGCGTCGGCATCCAAATTGCTTCAGTCGAGTTGATGACGGGTTGCCGTCACCGCTCAGGAGTCAAAAACCATGCTTTCCTCCCTCTGGATCGCCAAGACCGGCCTCGATGCGCAGCAGACGCGCATGGACGTCATCTCCAACAACCTGGCCAACGCCAACACCACCGGCTTCAAGAGCTCGCGCGCGGCGTTCCAGGATCTGATGTACCAGAACCGCGCCCAGCCCGGCGCGCAGACCACCGAGCAGACGCTGTCGCCGTCGGGCCTGATGCTGGGCACCGGCGTGCGCGTGGTCGGCACGGAGAAGCTGTTCACCCAGGGTGGCATCAGCCAGACCGGCAACTCGCTGGACGTGGCGATCCAGGGCCGCGGCTTCCTGCAGGTGTCGATGCCTGACGGCACCGTGGCCTACACCCGTGACGGCTCGCTGCATACCGACGCCAATGGCCAGCTGGTCACCGCCGACGGCTACGCGCTGGATCCGGCGATCACCCTGCCGACCGGCGTGCAGAGCATCTCCATCGGTGCCGACGGCACGGTGTCGGCGACCACCGCCGGCTCGGCCGCCTCGGTGCAGGTGGGTACGCTGCAGCTGGCCGACTTCGTCAATCCCGCCGGCTTGCAGGCGCAGGGCGGCAACCTGTTCCTGGAGACCGCCTCCAGCGGCGCGCCGCAGACCGGCCAGCCCGGCTTGAACGGCATGGGCACGCTGATGCAGGGCGCACTCGAGTCCTCCAACGTCAATGTGGTGGAGGAGATGGTCAACATGATCGAGACCCAGCGCACCTACGAAATGAACTCCAAGGCCATCAGCAGCACCGACCAGATGCTGCAGGACCTCACGGACAAGATGTGAGCACGCCCATGCGCCCGATCACTTCGCTTCTTCGCCTGGGTGCCGCCGTGGCCGCGCTCGCGCTGGCCGGCTGCGCCACGATGGGTTCGTCGGCCGACGACGGTCAGTGGGCCGCCACCGCGCCGGTGCAGCCGCAGGCCGCGCCGGTGGCCGATGGCTCGATCTACCACGACGCCAGCAACATGGAGCTGTTCGCCGATCCGCGCGCGCATCGCGTGGGCGACATCCTCACCATCGTGCTGCAGGAAAGCACCCAGGCCAGCAAGAAGGCCACCACCAGCACCAGCAAGAAAGACAAGACGTCGCTCGATGCGCCGACCATCCTCGGCCAGGGCGTCACGCTCAACGGCAACCCGGCCAGCATCGGCCTCAGCGGCGATCGCAGCTTCGCCGGCGATGGCTCCTCCAGCCAGAGCAACCAGCTCAGCGGCCAGATCACCGTCACGGTGGCGCAGCGCCTGTCCAACGGCAACCTGGTAGTGCGCGGCGAGAAGTGGCTAACCATCAACCAGGGCCAGGAAATGGTGCGCATCTCCGGCATCGTGCGCCCGCAGGACATCAACCCGGACAACAGCGTGTCGTCCAGCCGCGTGGCCGATGCGCGCATCGCCTACACCGGCCGCGGCTCGCTGGCCGATGCCAACACCCAGGGCTGGCTGTCGCGCTTCTTCAATTCCAAGTGGATGCCGTTCTGATGCGCGCGCCCCCCGTCACCGCCCACGCCCCGGTAGGAGCCCGCTCGCGGGCGATGCTCCTGCTCCTGATCCCCATCGAAGGCAACAGCCAAGAGCATCGCCCGCGAGCGGGCTCCTACAGGGATTGCGGTGCTTTCACCCATTCTTCGAGCACGCACGCATGAAAACCCGCCAGCTGATGAGGCACTTGCGCAATCATGCCGTCCCGGCGTCGGTGCATGCGCCGTACGAGCATCGCGCGCACGAGCCGGCTGTGCCGGGCCAGCCGCTGGGCGATCGGGCGGCCGACGCCCTGCGCCGCAGCGAGATGCGCCGGTCGCTGCTGCGCTGGCGCAGCTTCGGCACCACGGTGCTGATGCTGCTCGCCGTGGCGCTGGCCACGCCGGTGCATGCGGACAAGATCCGTGACCTCGCCTCGGTCGGTGGCGTGCGCAACAACCAGCTGATCGGTTATGGCCTTGTGGTCGGTCTGGACGGCTCGGGCGACCAGACCACGCAGGCGCCGTTCACCACGCAGAGCCTGGAGAACATGCTGCAGCAGTTCGGCATCGTGGTGCCGGCCAACGCGCGCCCGCAGCTGAAGAACGCGGCCGCGGTGATCGTCACCGCCGACCTGCCGCCGTTCGCCAAGCCCGGCCAGACGATCGACGTCACCGTGGCCTCGATCGGCAACGCCAAGACGCTGCGCGGCGGTCAGTTGCTGATGGCGCCGCTGAAGGGCGCCGACGGCAACACCTACGCGATCGCCCAGGGCAGCGTGGTGATCGGCGGCATCAGCGCGCAGGGTAAGAGCGGCTCCAGCGTGCAGGTGAACATCTCCGACTCCGGCCGCATTCCCAACGGCGCCACGGTCGAGCGCAGCGTACCCTCGGCGTTCGGTAACGGCGGCGACCTCATGCTCAACCTCAACACGCCCGATTTCACCACTGCCTCGCGCGTGGTGAAGGCGATCAATGCCGCCTACGGCGCGGGTACCGCCAACGCCATCGACGGCGGCTCGATCGCCGTGCGCAGCCCGATGGATCCGTCGCAGAAGGTGGCATGGCTGGGCGACATCCAGAACATCGACGTGACCCCGGCCGACGCGCCCGCCCGCGTGGTGGTGAATTCGCGCACCGGCACCGTGGTGATCGGTTCGGATGTGCGCGTGAGCGCCGCCGCGGTGGCGCACGGCTCGATCCAGGTGACCATCAGCGAGCAGCCGCTAGTGAGTCAGCCCAATGCTTTCAGCAAGGGCCAGACGACGGTGGTGCCGTCCAGCGACGTGCGCGTAAGCGAGGACGGCGGCCACATGTTCAAGTTCGGCCCCGGCGTGAGCCTGGACACCATCGTGCGCGCGGTGAACCAGGTGGGTGCCGCGCCCAGCGATCTCATCTCCATCCTGCAGGCGCTCAAGCAGGCCGGTGCGCTGCACGCGGAGCTGGTGGTGATCTGACATGGCCTCCGGCATCGACTCCGCTGCGCAGAACGTCAACACCTGGACCGACCTGTCCGGCTTCAACGCGCTGCGCCAGAGCGCGCAGGCCGACGCGAAGTCGGCGCTCCCGGTGGTGGCCAAGCAGTTCGAGTCGATCTTCACCCAGATGGTGCTGAAGTCGATGCGCGACGCCAATTTCGGCGATCCGAACTTCGACAGCCAGGCTGGCGACTCCTGGCAGGGTCTGGCCGATCACCAGCTGGCGGTGACCTTGTCCAACCAGGGGCATGGCCTGGGTATCGCCGAAATGCTGGTGCGCCAGCTCGGCGGCAAGGCGGCACCGGCGAGTCCCGGTGCGGCCGGACTGGCGCCGCCCTCGGGGGCGTCCGCAGCGCCTTCCGGCACCGATGGCGACGATGGCTGGTTGTCCCGGCTGGGCTCGGTGGCTCGCTCGGCCGGGTCCGCGGCCGTGAGGGCCGCTTCGCACTTCATTCCGGGCGACCCGGCCGATTTCGTCACCAAGATGGCGCCGTTCGCGCAGAAGGCGGCCGAGAAGCTCGGCGTCTCGGTGCGCGCGGTGCTGGCGCAGGCCGCGCTGGAAACCCAGTGGGGCAAGCACATGCCGCAGCACGGCGACGGCACGCCCAGCTACAACCTGTTCGGCATGAAAGCCGGCTCCAGCTGGGACGGCGAGCGGATCAGCGTGCCCACGCTGGAAGTGGAGGGCGGGGTGCCGGTGCGCAAGCGCGCGGCGTTCCGCGCCTACGAATCGCCGGCGCAGTCGTTCGACGACTACGCCCGCCTGCTCGGTGACAACCCGCGTTACGCGCAGGCGCTGGGCAAGGGCGACGACGTGGCCGGGTTTGCCCGTGGACTGGTGCAGGGCGGTTACGCCACCGACCCGTCCTACGCCCACAAGATCGCCGCCATCGCCAACAGCCCGGCAATGCGCCAGGCGCTGGACGCGCTCAAGAACGGCGCCGGCGCGCCGACATCCCTCGAATGAAGCGCCCAGGACTGATCCATGGCTAACCTGCTCAGCACCGGCATCTCCGGCCTCAATGCGGCCCAGGTGGCGCTCAATACGGTCGGCAACAACATCACCAACGCCGGCACCGATGGCTACAGCCGCGAGGTGGTGCGCCAAGCCGAGCGCGTGGCGCCGCCGTCGAACCGTTTCACCGTGGGCAACGGCGTGGACGTGGTGGCGGTAGAGCGCGCCTACTCCAGCTATCTCACCAGCGCCGTGTGGAGCAGCAACGCGAACCTCTCGCGCGCCACCGCGTACAACGACCTGGCCACCACGCTCAACAGCATGCTCAGCGCCAGCGGCGACCTGCAGGGCGCGCTGGACAACTTCTACGGTGCCTTCGATACCGTGGCCAACGCCTCGGCAGCGGGTGATACGTCTGCCCGGCAGGCGCTGCTGGGCAACGCCTCCACCGTCGCCTCTGTGTTCACCACGCTGGGCGCGCAGCTGGACAGCCAGCAGAAGCAGATCAACGGTCAGATCACCAACACCGTCAAAGGCATCAACAGCACGCTGGACAACATCGCCAGCCTCAACCGCAAGATCCACGACAGCCTCGGCAGCGGCACGCCGAACGCGCTGCTGGATCAGCGCGACGCGCTGGTCAACAGCCTGTCCGGCTACCTCGGCGTCACCGCCGTGAGCGAGGCCGACGGCACCTACAGCGTCTACAGCAGCAGCGGACAGAGCCTGGTCAGCGGCAGCCATGCGTTCAAGCTGTCCACCGGCAGCGACACGTACGACACGGCACGCGTGAATGTGCTCGACAGCAGCGGCGGCGACATCACCTCGCGCATCAGCGGCGGTTCGCTCGGCGCCTTGCTCGACTACCGCAGCAATGTGCTGGACAGCGCGCAGAATCGTCTCGGTCAGGCGGCGATCGGCCTGGCCACCAGCGTCAACGCGCAGCAGGGCAAGGGCCTGGATCTCAACGGCCAGCTCGGCAAGCCGATCTTCGCGCTGCCCGCGCCGCAGGCGCTTCCCGCCGCCAGCAACGCGGGCACGGCCACAGTGGCCGCGCAGGTAACGGACGTCGCAGCACTGGACAGCGCCGACTACACGCTGCGTTACGACGGCAGCGCCTGGAGCATGACCACCACCGGCGGCCAGCCGGTGGCGCTCACCACCAATCCCGACGGCTCGCTCAGCGGCGCGGGCCTCACCCTAGCGGTATCCGGCGCGGCGCAGGCGGGCGACAGCTTCCGCATCCAGCCGACCCGCAACGCCGCCAGCGGTTTGACGGTGAGCCTCACCGATCCGTCCGGCATCGCCGCCGCGGCAGCCCTGCAAAGCAAGGCTGCCAGCGCGAACACCGGCAGCAGCGCGGTGTCTTCGCTGCAGGTGACCGACGCCAGCAATCCGGCGCTGCTCACCGGCGTCACGGTGGCCTTTCCCACCGCCGGCACCTACACCCTCACCGATGCCGGCGGCACCGTGCTGGGTAGCGGCGCGTACACCGCGGGGCAGACGCTGTCGGCCAATGGCTGGAGTCTCACGTTGTCCGGCGCGCCGGCGGCGGGCGACAGCTTCGCGATCAGCGCCAACAGCAACGGCCTCAACGACAACGCCAACGCGCTGGCGCTGGCCGGCCTCGCCGACACGGGCGTGCTGGCCGGCGGCAGCCGGTCGGTGATCGACAACTACACCCTGCTCACCACCGAGATCGGCAACGCCGGCTCGCAGGCGGCGAGCAACCTCACGACGCAGACCAGCCTGCACGGTCAGGCGATGTCCGCGCAGCAGGCGGTGTCGGGCGTGAACCTCGACGAGGAGGCCGCCAACCTCGTGAAGTACCAGCAGGCCTACCAGGCTTCGGCGCAAGTGATCTCCACCGCCCAGTCCATCTTCAGCAGCCTGCTCGCTGCCGTGCAGAGGTAATCGCCATGCGTCTTTCCACCAGCTGGATGTACCAGCAGTCGCTGGCCAGCATGATGAACCAGCAGAGCTCGCTGGCCGCCACGCAGAACCAGGTGAGTACCGGCAAGCGCATCAATGTGGCCTCGGACGATCCCGCCGGCGCCGGGCGCGTCATCAGCCTCAATCACATCCTCGCGGCGAACACCCAGTACACCGCCAACATCGATGCGGCGAGCACGCGGCTGGATACGGCGCAGTCCACGCTCAACTCGGTCAACGACCTGTACAACAGCGCGCGCGACCTCACCCTGCAGGCACTCAACGGCTCGCTGGCCGACAGCGACCGCCAGGCGATCGCTACCCAGCTCACGCAGATGCGTGACCAGCTGCTGCAGATGGCCAACACCACCGATGCCACCGGGCAGGCGCTGTTCGCCGGCACCAGCAGCAACACCGTGCCGTTTGTGAAGAACGCCAACGGCAGCGTGAGCTACGCCGGCAATGACGGCCAGCCGCGGGCAAGCATCGGCGCCGGGCTCACCGTGCCGACTGGCGAGTCCGGCAGCGCGATCTTCATGGACGTGGCGGCGGGCAACGGCCGCTTCGTCGCCAGCGCCGCGGCGGGCAACACCGGCACGCTGGTGGTGGGCGAGAACGCGGTGTCCGATCCCACTACGTTCGCCGCGGGTATCGCCGCCAACGGCGGCTACACGATCACCTTCGACGGCGCCGGCAACTGGAACGCACTCGATGGTGGCGGCAATCCGCTGCTCGACAGTGGCGGCAACCCGGTCACCGGTACCTATACCGCAGGCGGCAGCATCAGCTTCAACGGCCTCACGCTCTCGCTCGACGGCGAGCCGCAGGCAGGCGACTCGGTGAGCATCCAGGCTGGTGCCTCGCAGGATATCTTCACCACCTTCAACACCATGATCACGACGTTGCAGGGTGGCGGTAGCTCGGCGCAGATGACCAACACGCTCAATCGCCAGCTGGAAGCGCTCGACAACGCGCAGGCCGAAGTGTCGCGGGCCGAGGTGGACATCGGTGGACGTACCAACGCGCTCGCGGCGCAGCGTGCGGCGTATCAGGACCTCGGCGTGACCTACAAGAGCACGCTGTCGGACACGCGCGACGTGGACGTCTATCAGGCGATCAGCAATCTCTCGCTCCAGTCCACGGCCTTGCAGGCATCGCAGCAGGTGTTTGCGCAGGTGAAGTCGATGAGCCTGTTCAACTACATCAAGTAGTCGGCGGTTTGCTGTTCGCTCCGAAGACGCCGCGGCCCTGCCGCGGCGTCTTCGTTTATGTCTGCGGTAGCCCGCAGGGCCTACAGCTGCGCCATCGGCGGCCGATAGAAGCAAGCGTTCCCGTTCCGGGTCGCGGCGTGCAAACCACGTCGCAAAAAAAATCAAGTAGTGATGCTCAAGTAATTTTCGCCGCTGACGAAACAGTCCCTGAGGCGGATGGCATCCCACATGGAACCCCGCCGGGAATACAGCAAGCCACACCATCCGGCTATCGATTTCCGTCAGGAGAACATCCCAATGTCATTCGTCATCAACACCAACGTTTCCTCGCTGAACGCGCAGAACAACCTCTCCACCTCCAAGAGCGCGCTGGCCCAGGCCACGCAGCGCCTGTCCTCGGGCCTGAAGATCAACAGCGCGGCGGACAACGCCGCGGGCTTTGCGATCTCGCAGCGCTACACCACGCAGATCGGCGGTCTGGCCCAGGCCAGCGCGAACGCCTCGGACGCGATCAACCTGGCGCAGACCACCGGCTCGGCGCTGGATCAGGTCACCGCCAACCTGCAGGCGATCCGCGACCTGGCCGCGCAGTCGGCCAACGGTACCTACAGCGATGCCGATCGCAAGACGATCGACAACGAAGTGCAGCAGCGCCTGCAGGAAGTGACCCGCATCGCCAACCAGACCACGTTCAACGGCAAGAAGGTGCTGGACGGTTCGCTGCAGTCGCAGAGCTTCCAGATCGGCGCCAACGTGGGCCAGACGGTGTCGGTGAGCCTGGGCCAGAGCGTCAAGGCCAGCGACCTGGGTGCCGTGGCCGAAGTGAAGACCGGCGACATCAGCGCCGCCTTTGCCTCTGGCACCGGTGTCAAGCTCGCTGCCGGTGACCTGAAGGTCAACGGCACCGACGTCACCGGCACCTTCAGCTCCGCCGCTGACCTGGCCACCGCGCTGACCGCAGCGTACGCCGCCAGCGGTACCGGCACGGGCGCCACCTTCACCGCCAGCGGCAACGAGATCAGCATCAACAACAGTGCCGATGCGACCAATGCCGTGACCATCTCCGGTACCAACGCGCTGGGCATCACCACCGTGGCCGCCTCCGGCACCGGTACCAGCACGGGCGTGGCGGCGGCGGTGAGCGCCACCATCCCGGCGCCGGATCTTTCCACGGAAGGCCTGACGGTCAACGGCAAGGCGGTCGACCTGACGGGTGCGAAGAGCCTGCAGGACGTGTCCGATGCCATCAATGCGAAGGGTATTGACGGTGTCAGCGCCGCGGTGAGCGCCGACGGTAAGGGCATCAACTTCTACTCCAACAGCGCGCTGACGCTCACCGACACCGGTGGCAACATCGTCGGCGCCAATGCCAAGGACGTGAACGCCAACGCGACCTACACCCTCGGTACGGCTGCGGCGACCGGCGGCTCGCTGGCCGGTGGCTCGGTGGGCACGGTGGACGGCGCGAACGACCTGATCTCGCGCATCGACGTGGCGCTGAGCTCGGTGGCGGACTTCGCGGCCCAGCTGGGTGCGGTGCAGAACCGCTTCCAGTCGACGATCTCCACGCTGAGCTCGCAGTCGACCAACCTGAAGGCCTCGCAGTCGACCATCCAGGACGCGGATTTCGCGGCCGAGACGGCGAACCTCAGCAAGGCGCAGGTGCTGCAGCAGGCCGGTATCTCGGTGCTGGCGCAGGCCAACTCGCAGCCGCAGCAGGTGCTCAAGCTCCTGCAGTAACAGCGGATTGACCGGCTCCGTCGCACCTGGCGGAGCCGGTCGAAAGCGGTTTGCGGTAACGCGGCGGCATCGGTGCATCGATGCCGCCGCTTTTTCGAGAGCGGCTCGCAAAAACTTCTGGCCGAAGGTTTTGCTAGCGGCTTTTTTTCCATCTGTCGCCGCATGGCGCCAGTCCAGGTGCCGTTGCTTTGCCAGGGCTCCCGACGCCTGCCGGGACGCCTCACTGTTTCATCGACAGGCCATGCTTCGTCTACGGAGTACACGTCGTGTCATTCGTCATCAACACCAACGTTTCCTCGCTGAACGCGCAGAACAACCTCTCCACCTCCAAGAGCGCGCTGGCCCAGGCCACGCAGCGCCTGTCCTCGGGCCTGAAGATCAACAGCGCGGCGGACAACGCCGCGGGCTTTGCGATCTCGCAGCGCTACACCACGCAGATCGGCGGTCTGGCCCAGGCCAGCGCGAACGCCTCGGACGCGATCAACCTGGCGCAGACCACCGGCTCGGCGCTGGATCAGGTCACCGCCAACCTGCAGGCGATCCGCGACCTGGCCGCGCAGTCGGCCAACGGCACCTACAGCGATGCCGATCGCAAGACGATCGACAACGAAGTGCAGCAGCGCCTGCAGGAAGTGACCCGCATCGCCAACCAGACCACGTTCAACGGCAAGAAGGTGCTGGACGGCTCGCTGAAGTCGCAGAGCTTCCAGATCGGCGCCAACGTGGGCCAGACCGTGTCGGTGAGCCTGGGTCAGAGCGTCAAGGCCAGCGACCTGGGCAAGGTGGCTGAGGTCAAGAGCGGGGACATCAGCGACATATTCAGCGGCCTGCCGGGCCTGACGTTGAAGGCTGGCGATCTCACGATCAACGGCCAGAATGTCACCGGTAGATTCACGACCGAGAGCGGCTTCACTGCCGCGCTCACCGCGGCGTACAACGCCAGTGGCGAGACCGGAGCAACGTTCAGTTATTCCGCTGGCGTGATGTCAATCACCAACGGTGGGTCGAACGACCTGACTATCGCGGGTAGCCGGGCCGGCGACTTCGGGCTCGGTTTCATCATGCATTCCGGCGGATTGATGACTGCGGGCATTCCCGCCATTGATCAGGCCCTCACCGCCATCGGCGGCCCAGCCGATCTGGCCAGCGAAGGTTTGTCGGTCAACGGCAAGGCGGTCGATTTGACGGGTGCGAAGAGCCTGCAAGACATGTCCGATGCGATCAACGCGGCCGGCGTCGATGGCGTGAGCGCAGCGGTGAGCGCCGACGGCAAGGGCCTCAACTTCTACTCCAACAGCGCGCTGACGCTCACCGACACCGGTGGCAACATCATCGGTGGCAACGCCAAGGACGTGAACGCAAACGCGACCTACACCGCCGGTACGGCGGCGGCCACGGGCGGCTCGCTGGCCGGTGGTTCGGTGGGCACGGTGGACGGTGCCAACGACCTGATCTCGCGCATCGACGTGGCGCTGAGCTCGGTGGCGGCCTTTGCCGCGCAGCTGGGTGCGGTGCAGAACCGCTTCCAGTCGACGATCTCCACGCTGAGCTCGCAGTCGACCAACCTGAAGGCCTCGCAGTCGACCATTCAGGACGCGGATTTCGCGGCCGAGACGGCGAACCTCAGCAAGGCGCAGGTGCTGCAGCAGGCCGGTATCTCGGTGCTGGCGCAGGCCAACTCGCAGCCGCAGCAGGTGCTCAAGCTCCTGCAGTAACGGAGAGCGGTGCGGCGCGCTGACAAGCCGCCCGAACGTTTCGCGGCGCCACCGTTGGTTTCGGTGGCGCCGTTTTTCTTTGTGCCGGAACGTAGTTGCGCTTGGAGCGGGGCGCGCTCCGCCCAGGCGCCCGGCTTCAGTTTGTCGCCGTCCGGCCGATCACCTTCGCATCGGCAAAGCGAGCTTTCTCGCGCCCGCCACGTTTGCGCGGCGGTCCACTGGCGAGGTTCTTGCAGTCGAACCGCCAGGGCGCGGGCAGCGTCAAGAAATCCACGGGAACCGGCATGGCCATCACCAACGTCAATACCAACACCAGCGGCAGCACGGGCGGCGGCATTTTGAGCTCGGCCGGTATCGGCTCGGGGTTGAATGTGGACTCCATCGTCACTGCGCTGGTGAATGACAAGAAGTCCGGGCCACAGGCGCAGATCACCGCCAAGGCGACCCAGACCAACGCCCTGCTGACCGGGCTGGCTTCGCTCAGTTCGGCGCTCGGCTCACTGCAGTCGTCGCTTTCCACGCTGACCCAGACCAGCACCTTCGCCAGCTTCAACGCCACCCTGGGCGACAGCGCCATCGGCACCACCAGCACGCTGGCAAGCGCGCAGCCGGGAAGCTATGCGCTGGTGGTGCAGAACCTGGCCACGGCGCAGAAGCGCGCCAGCGACGCCTATGCGTCGACCGCGGCCGTGGGCGACGGATCACTGACGCTCAGCGTGGGCGCCAACAGCGCCAACATAGCTATCGGCGCCACCGACACGGTCGCCGACATCGCGGCCAAGATCAACGCGGCCAAGGACAACCCCGGCATTACCGCCACCGTGGTCAACGGAGCCGGCGGCGCGCAGTTGCTGCTCAGCTCGAGCAAGACCGGCGTGGCCAATGGCTTCAGCGTGAGTGCCGGCTCGGGCAGCAGTGCCGGCCTGTCGACCCTGGCCACCAAGCTCAACACCGCCGGTGCCAACGAAGCGACCGACGCGAAGCTGAGCCTGGACGGCATCAACATCACCAGCGCCAGCAACAGCGTGAGCGGCGCCATCGATGGCGTCACCATCAATCTCGCTGTGGCCGGCAGCACCACGCTTACCGTGTCGCGCGACAACAGCGCCGCGACGAAGGCCGTGCAGGGCTTCGTCGATGCGTACAACAGCTACGTCAAGACCGTCGGCACGCTGTCCAGTTACGACAAGGACACCGGCCAGGCCGGCATCCTGCTGGGCGATACCACGCTCAACTCGGTGCAGCGGCAGATCGGCAGCGTGCTCAGCGGCAAGGTGGCCGGCAACAGCATCGGTTCGCTGGCTTCGCTGGGTATCACCCGTTCGGCCGACGGCTCGCTGGCGGTGGACAACGCCAAGCTGGCCGCCACCCTGGACAGCAATCCCTCGGCCGTACAGGACCTGTTCGCGGGTTCGAACGGCTACGCCAAGCGCCTGAATACGGCGCTGGATGGATTCACCGCCTCGGGCGGGATCATCTCCACGCGCCAGCAGAGCCTCACCGACAGCCTGAGCAAGCTCAACACGCAGCAGAGCCAGCTCGACGCGCGCATGAGCGTGTACGAGAAGCAGTTGCGCGACCAGTACACGCAGCTCGACACCCTGGTGTCTTCGCTCAACAACACCAGCAGCTACCTCACCGGTGCGCTGGCGCAGCTCGAAGCCACCTACACCAAGAAAAGTTGAACCAGGAGCGCCTCATGACCTACGGACCCCTGCGCCAAGCCAGCGCCCTCTACCAGCAGAACAGCGTCGCCGGCGTCGAGAGCGCCGACCCGCACCAGCTGGTGAGCATGCTGCTCGACGGCGCCATGGATCGCATCGCCCAAGCGCGCGGTCATCTGCTGCACGGCAACGTGGCCGCCAAGGGCAGCTGCATTTCCAAGGCGGTGGCCATCGTGGGCGAGCTGCGCGACAGCCTGAACCACGACGCCGATCCGGCGTTCAGTCAGCGGCTCGAGTCGCTCTACGAATACGTCACCCGACGCCTGCTCTACGCCCAGCTGCATGACGACGTGGCCGCGCTGGACGAGTCCTCCCGCCTGCTCGCGCCGGTGCGCGAAGGCTGGCAAGGCATTCGCGCCAATTACCTCGCCGCGTCTGCCGCGCAGGCCAAGAGCGCGTAATGAACGAGGCGCCGCATCCCGATCTGCAGCGGGCGCTCGTGCTGAGCGCCGACATGCTGCAGGCCGCCGGCCGCGGTGACTGGGCCGGCGCCAGCACACTGCAGGCCGAGTGCGACCGGCTGCTGCGTCGGGCGCCGGTGAACGTGGCCGGGCTGATGGCCATGCGACAGTTGCAGCTGGATCAGCGCGCACTGCTGGATATGGCCGCCCAGGCACGCAATGCGGTGAGCGATCATCTCTCGCGCCATCATGTGAACCACCGCGCGGTGAGCGCCTACCTGGACACCGCCGATCCCGGCTGAGGCCGGTGAACGCGATCGCCGGGTCACGCTGCGCTACAGGACTTCCGCCATGACCGATGCCCTCTGGCTTGCCTTCTCCGAACGCGTCTGCGTTGATGACCAGTTACGCCTGGCGCTGCTGCCGCGCGGCGACGGTGCCAGCTCGCTGGCACAGCTGGGCGAGCGCAACCTCTCGACCCTGGCGAGCATTGCGGCTATCGAGGAGCGTCGCGCTGACGGCGCCGACGACGACAGCCCGGTCCTGCAGGAGCTGGCGCGGCTGGACGCCAAGCTCAATGCGCTGGTGGACATCGTCAACCGGCTGCTGGTGCCGACCAGTGCCCTGCCGGCCCGCGCGCACGTGCGTTTCAACGCGATCGGCGCGCTGGTACCCGCGGCCCTGCTGCCTGCCGAAGGGGCTGCGGTGTGCATGCGCATTCATCTGGATGCCTGTCCCAGCCTGCCGCTGGAATTGCCCGCGCGGGTGCAGCGTCGACTTGATGACGGCCTGGCCTTTTTGGCCTTCGAGCCGCTGGGTGATGCCGCGGCCGATGCGATCGAGCGGCTGGTTTTTCGCCATCACCGACGCAAAGTGGCCGAGGCGCGTCAGTCCCTGACCTGAACGTTTTCGACCTGCCGGGTCACTCTGTGATGGCCGTCACGTAAACGGTTTCAGCGGGGTCGGACACGAGTGTGAGCTGCTTCACGTTTTCGGCGGCCGGTGCGCAAATTTGTTGACGGGCCAAATTGTCGACGTGACCGCCGACGTCACCTGTACCGCGCCGTTTCAAAACAGAAATATCTTTACGCGACATTCATTTACGTGAACCTTCGCGACGTCACCGCCTTCGCAAGAAAGGCGGGTGACGCGCAGCGGCGATCCCGCTGACGCCCTCTGCCGTCAGCGCGCTGGCGCACTGGCCTTCTTCTTGCTCCCTCTCTCGACGTGGACCGACGACAAACCGTCACGGTCCGGAAAAAAACACAGCGGCTCTCCCACCCAACCGCTGCGTTCCACCCGAGTCAGAACGAGAGGCGTTGCACGATGGACAAGTCGGATTTCCTGGTCATCGAATCGAACCCGCTGCGGGCCGCTTCGGTCATCTCCGCGCTGCAGTTCCTTGGTTTTTCTCCGCTGCACGCCGGAAGCGTGGATCAGGCTCCGCCCGACGCCGCCTGGCGCGGCGTGTACATCGGCGACGTCAGCGACGAGGCGTCCGCGGAAAGCCAGCTGGCTGGCCTGGGCGAGGCGATTGCCCATCTCCCGCTGCTGCTGGCCGAGGATTCGCCGTGGGCCTCGCGCATGCTGGCAGCCAGCTCGCCGTTCTTCACCCGGGTGGGGGTGATCGGTTTTCCGCTGCGCTATGAGCAGTTCGCCGAGGCGATGCGCTGCGCCACCGCCCGCGCCACCGGGGTGCGCCGCGGCGAGCAGCGCTTTGTCGGCGAATCGCGCGCCATGGCGCGGGTCAATGCGCTGATCCGCCAGGTGGCGCCGTTCGATTCCAGCGTGCTGGTGCTGGGTGAATCGGGTACCGGCAAGGAAATGGTCGCCCGCACCATTCACGACTGCTCGCCGCGCAAAGACAAGCCGTTCATCGCGATCAACTGCGGCGCGATTCCCGCCGAACTGCTGGAGAGCGAGCTGTTCGGCCACGAGAAGGGCGCCTTCACCGGCGCGATCAGCTCGCGCAAGGGGCGCTTCGAGCTGGCCGAGGGCGGCACGCTGTTCCTCGACGAGATCGGCGACATGAGCCTGCCGATGCAGGTGAAGCTGCTGCGCGTGCTGCAGGAGCGCATGTTCGAGCGCGTGGGCGGCAACAAGACCCTGCGCTGCGACGTGCGCATCATCGCCGCCACTCACCGCAACCTGGAGCAGGCGATCACCGACGGTCGCTTCCGCGAGGATCTGTTCTATCGCCTGAGCGTGTTCCCGCTCGAGCTGCCTTCGCTGCGCGAGCGCCTGGAAGATCTGCCGGTGCTTATCAACGAATTCAACCAGCGCCTGGAGCGCCGCGGCGTGGGCTCGGTGCGCTTCTCGCACAGCGCGCTGCAGACGCTGCGCGGCTACCCGTGGCCGGGGAACGTGCGCGAGCTGTGCAACCTGGTCGAGCGCCTGGCCATTCTCTATCCGCATGCCGAAGTGCGCGCCGGCGAATTGCCCGAGCGCTACCGCGGCGCCACGCCCGCCGAGGAGCCCAGCAGCAGTCAACTGCTGACGATGATGGACGCGGTGGTGGGCGAGCACGCCGCCGTCAACGATGCGACGCATCTGCCCGAGGGCGGCATCGACCTGAAGGATCACCTGGCCGACATCGAGGTGGGTCTGATCCGTCAGGCGCTCGACGTCACCGACGGCGTAGTGGCGCACGCCGCCAAGCTGCTGCGTATGCAGCGCACCACGCTGGTGGAAAAGCTGCGCAAGTACGGGCTGCAGAACGGCCTGGCCGCGTGAGGGCAGGGGCTTTGGCTCCATGGCACACATCGTGCAGTAACCCCTGCGGAAACCCGTCACGCGTTGGAAAACCGTCATGACCACGATCGACGTCAACAGCCTGCTCAGCCAGATGCGCCAGATGTCCGCCCAGGTGCGGTCGCCCGAAGTGGCGTTCTCTTCCACGGCGCTGCCCGCGGCCACGCCGGCCAGCGGCGCCAGCCCGTTCGGCGCGCTGCTCAAGCAGTCGATCGCCGCGGTGGGCGACAGCCAGGCCACGGCCGGGCGCATGGCCGCGGCATTCGAGCGTGGCGACCAGGGCGCGGATCTGGCCCGCACGATGGTGGCGATCCAGAAGGCCGACCTCTCGCTCAACGCGATGACACAGGTGCGCAACAAGCTCGTCGATGCCTACAAAGACATCATGAACATGCCGGTCTGACGACTGCCTTTTCCTTCGCCCATCGATAACGAGCAACCCCCATGGCAGACGGCGGCATGACCCCCACGGAACCGAAGGTCGACAGCGAGCGCCCCGGCGCGCGCCTCGATCTTCGCGACATTGCGCGCAGCCCGGCCTCGCGGCAGTTGATGCTGCTGGTGGGCGTGGCGCTGGCGGTGGCGATGGGCGTGGCGGTGGTGCTGTGGTCGCGCGGCCCCAACTACGGCATGTTGTATGCGGGGCTGGACCAGAAGGACGCCGCCGCCATCACCCAGGCGCTGCAGGCGAGCAACACCCCGTACACCCTGGCCGGCGACGGCACCACCATCATGGCGCCGCAGGCCGATCTGGCGGCGATCCGTCTGCGCCTGGCCGGGCAGGGGCTGCCGCAGGGCAGCGCCAACAGCACCATCCTTCCGGCGGCCGATTCGCCGTTCGGCATGAGCGACATGGCCGAGCGCACGCGCTACCAGCAGATGCTGGAGACCGATCTGGGCAACACCATCGGCGCGCTGCAGTCGGTGCGTTCGGCGCGCGTGCATCTTGCGCTGCCCAAACCGTCGGCCTTCATTCGCGACAACCGCCAGGCCAGCGCTTCGGTGCTGGTCACGCTGTTCCCCGGGCGCCAGCTCGACGCCAGCCAGGTGGCGGCGATCGTGCATCTGGTGTCTTCCAGCGTGCCCGAGCTGGACGCCAAGCAGGTGTCGGTGGTCGATCAGCAGGGTCAGCTGCTCACCGGCGACGCGCCGGACAGCGCCGCGGCCGTCGGTGACACGCGCCTGCGCCTGGCCACGCGTATCGAGAACACCTACGCCCAGCGCATCGAGGAGTTGCTGACGCCGCTGGTCGGCGCCGGCAAGGTGCGCGCGCAGGTGTACGCCGATCTGGACTTCAGCCAGACCGAGAAGGCCACCGAAACCTACGATCACGATCACCCGGCGCTGCGCAGCGAGCAGACCAGCTCCGAGCAGCGCGTGGATGGCGCCGCCAATGGCGCCGTGCCCGGCGCGTTGAGCAACCAGCCGCCGAACACGGTGGCGCAGCCCACCGCGGCCAATCCGCAGGCTGGCGCGGCGCCCAACGGGGCCGCCAAGGGCGCCGCGGGTGCCAACGCTGCCAGCACCACCACGGTCACGCCCAGCGACACCTCCTCCAGCGCCACCCGCAACTACGAGCTCGATCGCACCATCAGCCACGTCAGCGATCCGGCCGGGCGGCTGTCGCGGATCAGTGTGGCGGTGGTGGTCGACAACAAGCTTGTCGGCAGCGGCAAGGACGCCAAGAGCGTGCCGTTCACCCAGCAGGAACTCGATCACCTCACCGAGCTGGCCAAGAACGCCGTCGGCTTCAACGCCGCGCGCGGCGACACGGTGAGCGTGGTGAACCAGCCGTTCCACCACGACGTGGCGGCCGACGGCGCGGGTGATTCGCCGATCCCGTTCTGGCAGCGCCCGGGCGTGCTCGACCTGATCAAGCAGGGCGGCGGCATCCTGGTGGCGCTGCTGGTGGCCTTCGGCCTGCTGCGTCCGCTGCTCAAGGGGCTTACCCGTGGCCCGGCGCGTATGGCCGAAGTACCCACCGCGCTGCCCTCGCCGATGCCGAAAGTTTCCGTGCGCGTGGACGATATCCCGGAGGACGAGCCCGCCCGCATCGGGCAGGCGATTGCCTACGAGCAGAAGATCCACATGGCCAGGCGTCTGGTGAGCGAAAACCCCAAGCAGGTCGCGCAGGTCGTGCGCAACTGGGTGGGCGACAATGGCTGAGCAGGTTTCCGAGGGCGCCCGCAACGCCGCCATCCTGCTGCTCACGCTGGGTGAGCAGGATGCGGCCGAAGTGCTCAAGCATCTCTCCGCCCGCGACGTGCAGGCGGTGGGCTCGGCGATGGCCGGCCTCACCAGCGTCACCCGCGACCAGGTCGAGCAGGTGCTCAACCGCCTCAATGAGGACGTCGGCCGGCAGACCGCGCTGGGCGTCGGCACCGAGGACTACATCCGCAAGATCCTCACCAACGCGCTGGGCGAGAGCAAGGCCGGTGGCCTGATCGACCGCATCCTGCTGGGTCGCTCCAGCAAGGGTCTGGAATCGCTCAAGTGGATGGAGAGCCGCGCGATCGCCGAGCTGATCAACCTGGAGCACCCGCAGATCATCGCGCTGGTGCTGGCGCATCTCGAACCGGACCAGGCCGCCGAAGTGCTCGGCTACCTGCCGCCGCGCACGCGCTCGGACGCGGTGATGCGCATCGCCACGCTCGACGGCGTGCAGCCGCACGCGCTCAACGAGCTGGACGAAATCATGGAGCGCCAGTTCTCCGGCAACTCTACCAAGCTCAAGTCCGCCAACGTGGGTGGCCTCAAGGCTGCCGCGGCCATCCTCAACGCGATGGAAACCAGCCGCGAGGCCGAGCTGATGGCGGCCATCCGCAGCCAGGACGCCGGGCTTGGCGGCAAGATCGAAGAGCTGATGTTCGTCTTCGACGATCTCGCCGGCCTGGACGACCGCAGCATGCAGACCCTGCTGCGCGAAGTGCCGTCGGCACGTCTCACCGTGGCGCTCAAGGGCGCCGAGCCGGCGATGCGCGAGAAGATCTTCGCCAACATGTCCAAGCGTGCCGCCGACATGCTGCGCGACGACCTCGAAGTGGCCGGCCCGGTGCGCGTGAGCGAAGTGGATGCCGCGCAGAAGGAAGTGCTGATGATCGCGCGCCGACTGGCCGATGCCGGCCAGCTCACCCTGGCCGGCGGCGGAGATGACTTCGTCTGATGGCCGCGCAGATCATCCGCGACACGTTTGCCGGCGCCGAGCGCTGGGAACTGCCCCAGGTGCACGACGCCGCGCGCAGCGAGCCGGTGAACGACCTGCCGGCGCCGCCCACCGTGGCCGATCTCGAAGCGCTGGAACGCCAGGCGCGTGACGAGGGTTACGCCGCCGGCCGTGCCGAAGGCATTGCCGATGCCGCGCGCGAGCAGCGCGCCGTGGTGGCGCGGCTGGAGTCGCTGCTGGAATCTGCCGCGCGTCCGCTGGCTGCGCTGGACGACGCCACCGAACAGGAACTGGCGCGTCTGGCCGTGGTGATTGCCCGCCGCGTGCTGGCGCATGAACTGGCCACCGCGCCCGAGCTGATCGTGCAGGCCGTGCAACAGGCGGCACGCGCGCTGCCTTCGGCAACGCGCGAACTGCGCGTGCGCGTGCACCCGGATGATCTGGCCGTGCTGCGCGAACACGCGGTGGCCGAAGAACACTGGCAGCTGCTGCCCGATCCCGCGCTGGCGCGCGGCGACTGCCTGCTGGAAAGCGAGCGCTCGCGCCTGGATGGCCGCGTGGAAACGCGTCTGGCCGCCGTGGTCGACGCCGTGCTCGGTCTGGACGAAGACGATGGCGACGAGGAGATCACCGCATGAGCGGCCATGCCGCCCGCGCCCGCGTGATCGAGCTTGCCGCGCATCCGGCGATGCGTTCGCGCGCGCGCCGGGCCGACGAGGCTGCGGCGCCGTGCGTGGCTCCATCGCCTCGCGACGAAACCGCCGATGCGCGCATTGCCGAGCGCGTCGCGCGACGCCGGGCGCGCGTAGTGCCCGTGTCGCAGGACGTGCGCGTGATGCGCTTCCGTCCCTGGCTTCCTGTGTTCCGGCTGTGGCGCCGCTGGCGCCTCGGCTACCCGCTTTCGCGCCTCTGGTGTGCTTCCGCGCGGTTGTCCTCCCGGTCTTCCTCCCCCGGCGGCGCGGTGCGACAGCCCAAGCGATCCCCCCGTCCCGTGGGCGCACACCGGCGGCGCGATCTTTCTGCCGTCACCACCCGCCGCCCGTCGCGCGGCCAGGCGCTGGCGCGATGAGCGCCGATCCGCTGGCGCTGCGCAGTGAGCGCTGGCGCGAACAGCTGGCGCGTCGCGGCCGTCGTGCTGAGGCATCGCATCCGCTGATCGTCGAAGGGCGGCTGCGTCGCGTGGTCGGCCTGACCCTGGAAGCCGAGGGCTGCGAGGCGGCGCTGGGCGCGCGCTGCCTGGTCGATACCGCCGAGGGTGACCAACTCGATACCGAAGTGGTCGGCTTCGCCGACGAACGCCTGCTGCTGATGCCGGTGGGCGAAATGCACGGCGTGCTGCCGAACGCCCGCGTGCGTCCCTGCGCGCGCGCCGGTGGCCTGCCGGTGGGGCAGGGCCTGCTGGGTCGCGTGATCGGCGCCGACGGCCTGCCGCTGGATGGCTTGGGTCCGCTCGACGCCGACGAACACGCGGCGCTCAAGGGCGAACCGATCAATCCGATGTCGCGCAAGCCCATCGACACCCCGCTGGACACCGGCGTGCGCGCGATCAACGCGCTGCTTACCGTGGGCCGCGGCCAGCGTCTGGGCCTGTTCGCCGGCTCCGGCGTGGGCAAGTCGACTCTGCTCGGCATGATGACCAAGTACACCGACGCCGACGTGGTGGTGGTCGGCCTGATCGGCGAGCGCGGCCGCGAGGTGAAGGAGTTTGTCGAGCACACACTGGGCGAAGAGGGCCGCCGCCGCGCGGTGATCGTCGCCGCACCGGCCGATGCGCCGCCGCTCAAGCGCCTGCGCGGCGCGCAGTACGCCACCGCGATCGCTGAGTGGTTCCGCGACCGCGGCCTGCGCGTGCTGCTGCTGATGGATTCGCTCACCCGCTACGCCCAGGCGCAGCGCGAGATCGCGCTGGCGATCGGCGAGCCGCCGGCGACCAAGGGCTACCCGCCGTCGGTGTTCGCGATGCTGCCGGCGCTGGTCGAACGCGCGGGCAACGATGCCGAAGGCCGCGGCTCGATCACCGCGTTCTACACCGTGCTCACCGAGGGCGACGACTACCGCCATGACCCCATCGCCGACGCGGCACGCGCCATTCTCGACGGCCATATCGTGCTCTCGCGCGATCTGGCCGAGGCCGGCCACTACCCGGCGATCGACATCGAGGCCTCGATCAGCCGCGTGATGCCGGCGGTGGCCAGGCGCGAGCACATGCGCGCGGCGCAGCGCTTCCGTCAGGTGTATTCGGCGTACCGCCAGCAGCGTGATCTGATCGCGGTGGGTGCGTACCAGAAGGGCTCCGATCCGCAGGTCGACCACGCCATCGTGATGTGGCCGCGCCTGCGCGCCTTCCTGCAGCAGGAAGTGGACGAACCGATGACGCTGGTCCAGGGCATCGAGGCGCTGCGCACGCTTACCGGTGAAGCCGACGCATGAGTTCACGCGCCGATCGCCTGCAGCCGGCCGTCGACCAGGCGCACAAGCGCCGCGACGACGCCATGCAGAAGCTCGCCGAGCAGCAGCAACGGGTGGCACGCGCGGAGCACCAGCTCGGCGAGCTCAAGCGCTACCGTCAGGATTACGCAGCGGGGCAGGGCGACGGCATGAGCGTCAGCGCGCTGCTCAATCGCCAGCAGTTCATCGAGCGCATCGACCGCGCCATCGAGCAGCAGCAGACCGAAGTGCAGCGCCAGTTGCGCCAGCTCGATCACGCGCGCGGCCAGTGGCGCGATGCGCATGCGCGCGAGCAGGCGCTGGACAGCGTGGTGAGCAATTACCGCGAGCTGGAGCGCAAGGCGGAAGACCGCCGCGAGCAGTCCGACATCGACGAACGCATGCAGCATCGCCGCCCGCCCGGGCTCGGCCGATAGCGCCGCCATTGCCCCCGGCAGTTGGCGCGAACCTTGCTGCAACTCTCTCACTGCCGACCGGCCGACGAATTTCCGACGAGGTTCCCATGCCCGCCACCGCCGCCCTTTCCGTGACCCCGACCATCACCTCCACGGCGCCTGCACCGGCCGAGCCGCGTGGCCCGACCGACGCCGGCCGCGCCTTCGACAGCCATCTGGATGCCGCACGCCAGCAGCGCGACGGCGACGCTCCCACCGATACCGCGTTGAAGGATACGACTGCGAACGACTCGTCCAGCGCCCGCGACGCCCACGCCAGCCGCAAGCGCGTGGACGGCGCCGACGCTGCCACGACGCCACAGGACACGTCCACGGCGACGGATGCGGCCAGCACCACCGCCACGACACCGGCCGTAGCGGCCGACCCGACGCAGCCAACGTCGGTCGCCGAGGCGCCTGCACCGGCCGCGGACGAGGGGCTGACGCCCGATGCGATCTCCGTCGCTGGTGCCATGCTCGCCCTGCTCGGCCAGGCAATGCCGGCCAATGCCTCGGCGGCCACCGGCGGCGCCGCCAAGGTGATGGCGGCCAGCGTGCTCAAGGCCTCGATGGGGCAGGCGCCCGCGGCGGGTCCGGCGGCTGAGGACGCGCAGGCGACGCTTGCAGGCAGCGGCGCGGACGGCACCACCGACGCGAGCGCCGCGCCGACTACCCAGGCAACGACCACCGGCACCGCGGCGCTGGCCGACGTGTTCGCCGCCGGCGCCACCAAGCTGGCCACGCACAAGGGAACGGACGGCCCGGCCGTGCAGGATCTGGCCGCGCTGCTCGGTACTGCGCCGCAGCCCACCGCCAACACCGGCGTGATGCCGCCGCACGCGCTGCACATCGCCAGCCCCGCCGGCAGCCCCGCGTTCGCGCAGCAGCTGGGCCAGCAGGTGGCTTGGCTCGGCAACCAGGACATCAAGCAGGCGAAGATCCGCCTGCACCCGGAAGAACTCGGCCAGGTCGACGTGAGCGTGCGCATGCAGCACGGCGGCCAGGTCGACGTGACGTTCGCCGCGCAGCACCCGGCCGCGGTACACGCGCTGCAGCAGTCGCTGCCGCAGCTCGATACGCTGCTCGCTCAGCACGGCCTGTCGCTGGGTCAGGCGCAGGTCGGGCAGCAGTCGTCCGGCGGCGGTGACGGTTCGCGCGGAGGCTCGGCATCCCTGGGTGGCGAAGGCGGTGAGGCCGCTGCCGACGATGCGCTGGCGGCGCCGGCTACGGTCAGCGCGGTGGGCCTGCTCGACACCTTCGCCTGAGTCGCCGTGTCGCGGCCCACTGCGTCGCGGTAACGGCACGCGCTAGGCTGGCGAGCGTTTCGTTTCGCAGGCGTGCTTCCGTGCAACTGGATTTCTCCTCGCTCGACCCCGCCGAGAGCTACCGCTGGCTCGCGTCCACCGTGACGCCGCGCCCGATTGCCTGGGTGTCCACGGTCTCCACCGCCGGGGTGAGCAACCTGGCGCCGTACAGTTTTTTCCAGGTGATCTGCGACGACCCGCCTACGCTGATGGTGAACGTGGGGCGGCTGCCGGGCGGTCGGATGAAGGACACGCTGGTCAATGCGCGCGACACCGGTCAGCTGATCATCCACCTGGTCAGTCACGGGCTGGCCGAAACCATGAACGCCACCGCCGCCACGCTGCCGCACGACGTCAGCGAGATCGAGCAGCTGGGGCTTGCCACGGTGCCGGGTGATCGCGTGGCGGTGCCGCGACTGCCGGCCGCGCCAGTGGCATTCGAATGCGAGGTGGCCGAGATCAAGCCGTATCCGGCCGAGCACCCGCGCCACTTCCTGATCTTCGCCCGCGTGCTGCTGGCGCATATCGACGACGCAGTCATGGCCGACGCGCGCCACGTCGATCCGGCTAGGCTCGACTTGGTCGGACGCCTGGGTGGCCCCTGGTACGCCACCACCCGCGACCGCTTCGGCATGACGCGCCCGCCGTGAAATAGCGCCCCCGGGCTACAATTGCCCGGATGACTTCCATGACTTTCGATCTCAAGGCCACCGACGGCGCGGCCCGTCGCGGGCAGCTGACCTTCGCCCGCGGCACCGTGCAGACCCCCGCGTTCATGCCGGTGGGCACCTACGGTTCGGTCAAGGCGATGACCCCGCGCGACATCGTCGACATCGGCGCGGAGATCATTCTCGGCAACACCTTCCACCTGTTCCTGCGGCCGGGGTTGGAGATCGTCGAGCAGTTTGGCGGGCTGCATAAGTTCATCGGCTGGAACAAGCCGATCCTCACCGACTCGGGCGGCTTCCAGGTGTTCTCGCTGGCGCACAAGCGCAAGCTGGCCGAGGAGGGCGTGACCTTCGCCTCGCCGGTGGACGGTTCCAAGGTGTTCCTGTCGCCGGAAGTCTCGATGAAGATCCAGACCGTGCTGGACTCGGACATCGCGATGATCTTCGACGAGTGCACGCCGTACCCGGCCACCGAGAAGGTCGCCAGCGAGTCGATGGAATTGAGCCTGCGCTGGGCCGAGCGCTCGCGGCGCGCCTTTGATGACCTGAAGAACCCCAACAACCTGTTCGGCATCGTGCAGGGCAGCGTGTACGAGCCGCTGCGCCGGCGTTCGGCCGAAGGGTTGGTGAACATCGGCTTCGACGGCTACGCGGTCGGCGGGCTGGCGGTGGGCGAGCCGGAGGCCGAGCGCAACCACACGCTGGATTTCACCGTCTCGCTGCTGCCGCAGGACAAGCCGCGCTACCTGATGGGCGTGGGCCGGCCGGAAGACATCGTGGAAGCGGTGCGCCGCGGCATCGACATGTTCGACTGCGTGATGCCGACGCGCAACGCGCGCAACGGCTTCCTGTTCGTGCCCGAGGGCACGCTGCGCATCCGCAACGCCAAGTTCGCCATGGACACGCGGGTGATCGAGGAAGGCTGCGACTGCTACGCCTGCGCCAACGGCTTCAGCCGCGCCTACCTGCGCCACTTGGACCGCTGCAACGAGATCCTCGCCAGCCAGCTGGCCACCATGCACAACCTGCGGCACTACCAGCGCCTGATGGCCGGCCTGCGCGGCGCGATCGAAGCCGGCACGCTGGAGGACTTCACCGCCGAGTTCTACGCCAGGCGCCAGCCGACGCCGTAACCGCCCACCGGCACCGAGACTCCCCTGTAGGAGCCCGCTCGCGGGCGATGCCTTCGCTCCTGATCCACAGCAAAGCCAAGAGCATCGCCCGCGAGCGGGCTCCTACAGCGGCGGCACGCCGTTCGCGGGAACCATCGCGCGTCGGCGCGCTCCTAGAC
Source organism: Dyella thailandensis (assembly GCF_050749815.1). Lineage (GTDB taxonomy): Bacteria > Pseudomonadota > Gammaproteobacteria > Xanthomonadales > Rhodanobacteraceae > Dyella_A. The sequence continues at coordinate 373,544 of NZ_CP192735.1, forward strand.
AGCGGCGCCGGGAAGTGGCCGCAGTGCAGCCCCCGTGGGCGCATGGCATAATCCGGGATCTTTTATCAGGCGTTCGGCAGAAAATGCTGTCGGGGCCGCAACTTGCGAGACAAATCGATGAGTTTTGCCGTGACTTCCGTGATCGCCCAGGCCGCCCCCGCCGCAGCGGGCAACCCGATCATCAGCTTCCTGCCGCTGATCGGCCTGTTCGTGGTGTTCTACTTCCTGATGATCCGTCCGCAGATGAAGCGCCAGAAGGAGCACCGCACGATGCTCTCGGCGCTGTCGAAGGGCGATGAAGTGGTCACCAACGGCGGCATCGCCGGTCGCGTCGAAGAGGTGGGCGAGAGCTTCCTCACCGTCGAGATCGCACCGAACGTGAAGGTGCGCGTGCAGAAGGGCGCCGTGTCGCAGGTGCTGCCCAAGGGCTCGCTGAAGTCGGCTTGATATCCACGGCGCGCCCAGGCGGCGCGCCGTTCTCGTTTTCGACGTTACGCCGCCCGACGTGCGCGGCTTTGATGGATGCAAGGCATGAGTGATTTCCCCCGCTGGAAATACGCGCTGGTTGCGCTCGTTTTGGTGTTCGGCATCGTCTACGCATTGCCCAATGCCTTCCCGCCGGTGCCGGCAGTGCAGGTGCAGGCCAGCCACGCGGCCCCGCTGGATGCCGGCGTGCAGCAGAAGGTGGCCGATGCGCTGAAGCAGCAGAACATCGCCTACACCGGCCTGGCGATCGATGGCGACCACCTGGTGGCCAATTTCGCCAACGCCGACGTGCAGGCCAAGGCCTCGGACGTGATCAAGGCGGCGCTGGGCGACAACTACACCGTGGCACTGAACCTGGCGCCCACCGTGCCGGGCTGGCTGCGTGCGATCCACGCCAAGTCGATGCCGCTTGGCCTGGACCTGCAGGGTGGCGTGCACTTCCTGATGGCGGTGGACCAGGACAGCGTGATCGACAAGCAGGAAGAGCGTTACGCGGACGACATCCGCAACCTGCTGCGCCAGAAGAACATCCGTTACGACTCGGTGGTGCGTGCCGCCACCCGCGGCCAGGGCATCAACATCGCCCTGCGCTCGGACGCCGACCGCAACGCGGCGGCCACGGCAATCGCCAACGAGTACCCCGACCTCAACGTCAACAACGGCGACAGCACCGGTGACCGTTTCATGCTGAGCGCCGTGGTCAAGCCGCAGAAGCTGCGCCAGCTGGCGCTCGATGCGATCCGGCAGAACGTGGGCACGCTGCGCAACCGCGTCAACGCGCTGGGCGTGTCCGAGCCGGTGATCCAGCAGCAGGGCGAGAACCAGATCGTGGTCGAGCTCGCCGGCATGCAGAACCCGGCCGAGGCGAAGAAGGTGATCGGCGCCGTGGCCACATTGGAATACCACCCGGGCATCGGCTTCCCCGGTGATCCGCAGGCGGTGGAAGCGGACCGCACCAAGAACGTGCCGCCGAACGCGCGCCTGTACTACGAGCGCGGCACGCACCGTCCGGTGCTGGTGAGCAAGCAGATCATTGTCAGCGGCGACCAGCTGGCCGACGCCTCCTCCGGCACCGACCAGCAGTCGGGCATGCCCAAGGTGGACGTCACGCTCACCGCTGCCGGCGCCAAGAAGATGCTGGACTTCACCAGCAACAACGTCGGCAAGCCGATGGCGGTGGTCTACGTTGAGCGCGTCACCGACACCAAGATGGTCGACGGCAAGGAAGTGCGCACGCCGCGCATCACCGAAGAGGTGATCAGTGACGCCACCATCCAGGGCGTGTTCGGCAAGCAGTTCCAGACCACCGGCCTGTCCAGCCCGAAGGAAGCCTCCGAGCTGGCGCTGCTGCTCAAGGGCGGTTCGCTGGCCGCGCCGGTGGACATCGTGTCGGAGTCGGCGTTGAGCCCCAGCCTGGGCCAGGACAACATCAACAAGGGCTTCAAGGCGGTGATGCTGGGCCTGGCGCTGGTGCTGCTGGCCGCGGCGATCTACTACAAGCTGTTCGGTCTGGTGGCGGACATCGCGCTGTTCTTCAACCTGGTGATCCTGCTGGCGGTGATGTCGCTGATTGGCGTCACGCTGACCATGCCGGGCATCGCCGGTATCGTGCTGACGCTGGGCATGGCGATCGACGCCAACGTGCTGATCTGCGAACGCATCCGCGAGGAGCTGCGCAACGGCTCCACCCCGCACGCCTCGATCCGCGCCGGCTATGAGAAGGCCTGGGCGACCATCCTGGACGCCAACGTCACCCACCTGATCGCGGCGCTGGCACTGACCACGATGGGCTCGGGCCCGATCCGCGGCTTCGGTATCACGCTGCTGATCGGCATCCTGACCTCGATGTTCACCTCGGTGACCGTCACGCATGCCATCACCGCGCTGATCCACGGCCACCGCAAGCTCAAGACGCTGTCGGTGTAGTTGTTGTGCGAGCGATGACCCGTCGTGGGCCATCGCTCGCTCGCCTGGTGCGGCGCATGTCCGCCCCAGGCTCCGCGAAACGGATGGTTCCGTTGCGCGCCCGGCCATCCATGGCCGGAATCCCCTGAAGGAATGTTTCATGGAAATCTTCAACCACAACGCCAACGTCAACTTTCTGGGCATGCGCAAGTTCAGCATCGGCCTGGCCGTGCTGCTGATGCTCGCCTCGATCGGCCTGATCTTCACCAAGGGGCTGAACTACGCGCTGGACTTCACCGGCGGTATCTCGGTGGAAGTGAGCTACCCGCAGCCCACCGACGTGGGCCAGGTGCGCGCTGCATTGCAGAAGCACGGCTTCGAGAACCCGCTGGTGCAGAGCCTGGGTGGCTCGCGCCAGATGTCGATCCGCCTGCAGGCCAAGGAAGACACCGCCAACGCCGCCGGTAACGCCAGCAGCTCCACCGCCGCCGACAAGGTCGCCAACGACGTGCTGGCAGCGCTTAAGACCGAGCAGCCCGGCGTGGTGATGACCAGCCACAGCTTCGTCACCTCGGCAGTGGGCGACGAGGTGAAGAGCGACGGCTCGATCGCCGCGATCTTCGTGATCATCGGCATTGGCCTGTACCTGTGGATCCGCTTCGAGCGCCGCTTCGCGATCGCCGCACTGGTCACCGAGGTGCACGACGTGCTGGTGACGCTGGGCGTGATCGCCCTGGTGCAGCGCGAGTTCGACCTCACCGTGCTGGCCTCGGTGCTGGCGGTGATCGGCTACTCGATCAACGACAAGGTGGTGGTGTTCGACCGCATCCGCGAGCTGTTCCGCCTCGCCCGCAAGGCCGAGCCGGAGGAGATCCTCAACCGATCGATCAACACCACGCTGTCGCGAACCATCATCACCTCGCTGTTCACCGGCATCACCATGGCCGCGCTGTACTTCATCGGCGGTCCGGCGGTGGAAGGCTTCGCGGTGACGATGCTGATCGGCATCGTGGTCGGTACGCTTTCGTCGATCTTCGTGGCCAGCCCGATCCTGCTGTGGCTGGGCGTGTCGAAGAAGGACCTGATGCCGGTCACCAAGGAAAACCCAGAGCTGGCGCGCCGTCCATAAGCGCTGCACCGCTGCGACGAAAAGCCCGGCCTCGGCCGGGCTTTTTTTTGGCTGCCGGGCGGCGACGGCTTCTCAACTTTCCGTCGGCTGCGCCGATAGAGCCCGTGTTGCAGAAACCGATTTCTCTCACGAGGCACCCCACGCCATGATGGCCATCATCGGTACGCTCGTCGTTCTTGTCTGCGTGACGGGCGGCTACCTGTTGTCCCACGGCCACCTGCTGGCGCTGTGGCAGCCCTATGAACTGCTGATCATCGGCGGCGGCGCGCTGGGCGCCTTCCTGATCGCCAATCCCGCACCGATCGTGAAGAAGTCCTTCATGGGTGCGCTGGGCTTGGTCAAGGGGCCAACCTACAAGCAGCAGGATTACGTCGACCTGCTGTCGCTGCTGTACGACATCTTCAGCGTGGCCCGAAAAGAGGGCCTGCTGGGCCTGGAGCAGCACATCGAGGATCCGCAGGCGAGCCCGATCTTCTCGGCCTATCCGCGGCTGGTGCGCGAGCATCACCTGATCGAATTCCTTACCGACTGCCTGCGCCTGATGGTCAGCGGCAGCATGAACGCCCACGAGCTCGAGCCGCTGCTCGATTTCGAGCTGGAAACCCACCACCGCGAGGCCGAGGCGCCGGCGATGGCCGTGGCCAAGGCGGCTGACGCGCTCCCTGGCTTCGGTATCGTGGCGGCGGTGCTCGGCATCGTCACCACCATGTCGCAGCTCACCGGCGACACCTCGCAGATCGGCGAACACATTGCCGGCGCGCTGGTCGGTACCTTCCTCGGCATCCTGCTGTGCTACGGCTTCATCGGACCGCTCGGCTCGGCCATGGAGAACCGCGTGCAGGAAGACTCGCGCGCGTTCGAGTGCGTCAAGGTGGCCCTGATCGCCAACCTTCGCGGTTACAACCCCAAAGTGGCGGTGGAGTTCGCGCGCAAGTCGCTGTCGGCGCAGGCGCGTCCGAGCTTCAGTGATTTCGAGGCCCACCTGAAGGATGGCCGCGCGGGAGCGACCCGGTGAGCGACGATTCCGAATCGGTCATCGTCGTCCGGCGCATCAAGCGCGTCACCGGACACGGCCATCACGGCGGCGCGTGGAAGGTGGCCTATGCCGACTTCGTCACCGCGATGATGGCGTTCTTCCTGGTGATGTGGCTGATCGGCGTGGGCACGCGCGAGCAGCGCGCGGCGATCTCCGAGTATTTCAAGAACCCCAGTGCCGACCCGGGCACCGCCACCGTGGCGCCGCCGGGCAAGATGGGGCCGGGCGGGGCGAGCGACAGCGCAATCCAGCTAGGCGGCGCGATGGATCTGCCGCGCGGCAAAGGCGACGACCGCCGCAACACGCCACCGGCGACGTCGAAGGAGGCCATCGAGAAGCAGGCGCGCGCACAGGAAAAGGCGCGTCTGGACGAGCTGATGAACCAGCTGCACGCCGCCATCCAGAGCAGCCAGGCGCTGGCGCCGTTCAAGGACCAGCTGCTGCTGGACATCACCTCCGAAGGCCTGCGCATCCAGATCGTCGACAAGCAGAACCGCCCGATGTTCGACACCGGCAGCGCACGGCTGAAGGACTACACCGTGGACATCCTTCACGAGCTGTCCGGCTTCATCAATCGCGTGCCCAACCCGATCAGCATCTCCGGCCACACCGACGACGCGCCGTATTCCAGCGACCACACCTACGGCAACTGGGAACTTTCGGCCGACCGCGCCAACGCGGCGCGCCGCGCGCTGCTGGAGGGTGGCCTGCAGGACAGCAAGATCGCCCGCGTGGTCGGCCTGGCCGCGTCGGTGCCATTCGACAAGAACCATCCGAGCGCGGCGATCAACCGGCGCATCAGCATCGTGGTAATGACCCAGCAGGCCGCCGATGCGGCCAAGTCACCCGAGCTCGGCAGTAAGCTCCCCCCGCTGCCGCAGCCCATCCGCGCCGCCGACACCGGCGCCCCCACACTGCCCACACTGACCGCACCGCCGCCGAACAAGGCCATCTGAGCCGCCGCGGACACAGCCCGCCGTTGCCTCCCCCGCGCCTCTATAGGAGCCCGCTCGCGGGCGATGCTTTACGCTCCAAATCGAGATCAAACCAGGAGCATCGCTCGCAAGCGAGCTCCTACGAGGGCGCGTTGATGCCAGCCGTCCACGCGCCATCACTGCTCTCCTGTAGGAGCCCGCTCGCGGGCGACGCTCTTTGCTCTGGATCGACGATACAAACGAAGGCATCGCCCGCGAGCGGGCTCCTACATCGGGTGCGGGGGCGGTCGCGGCGTGGCTCAGCGCAGTTGCGCGTCCAGGATGGCGAGGCGATCGGGGGTGCCGACGTCGGTCCAGGCGCCTCGATGATGGATGCCGTCGATCTCGCCGCGTTGCATGGCGGCGCGCAGCAGCGGCGCCAGGGCGAAGCGCGGCGGGCGACCGGGTTCGTTCGGCGAGGCGAGTGCCTGCCAGCCCTCCAGCACGCTGGCGCGATACACGCCGACGCCGGCGAAGGTGAGCTTCGGCTCGCCCGCGTCGTGCAGGCGTCCGCTCTCGTCCAGTGTGAAATCGCCCGCGGGGTGGTGGGCGGGGTTGTCCACCATCACCAGATGCGCCGCGCCGTGCGGTTCGGCGGGCAGGCTGGCGAAGTCGAGATCGGTCCAGATGTCGCCGTTGATGGCTAGGAAGGGTTCGGGCCCCAGCAGCGGCAGCGCGTTGAGCATGCCGCCGCCGGTTTCCAGCGGCGTGGGGCCTTCATAGGCGTAGCGGATGCGCAGCCCCCAGCGCGAGCCGTCGCCGAGCGCCTCGGGAAACTGCTCGGCCAGATGCGAGGTGTTGATCACCACGTAGTTCACGCCGATGGCGGCGAGCTTTTCCAGATGCCAGGCGATCAGCGGTTTGCCGCCGGCCACCAGCAGCGGCTTGGGCGTGCGATCGGTGAGCGGACGCATGCGCTCGCCCAGCCCCGCGGCGAAGATCAGCGCGTGCCTCATGCCTCGGCCACCGCGCGGGTGAGGTCGCGCTCGCCGGCGTAGCTGGCCAGCAGGTCGGCCAGCGGCTGCAGGGCGGGATAGCCGGCGGCCACATCGATCACGTAATCGAACACGCGCGGCAGGTCGGCGAGATAACCGCGCTTGCCGTCGCGGTAATGCAGCCGGCAGAAGATGCCCAGCACCTTGATGTGTCGTTGTAGTCCGGTGAGGTCGAACCAGCGCAGGAAGGTGGCGGCGTCCACCGTCTCGTCGATCAGCCCGGCCTGTCGCAGCTGCACGCGATAGCCCTCGGCCCACGCCTCTACGCGCTCGCGCGGCCAGGTGATGTAGCAGTCGCGCAGCAGCGAGGCGAGGTCGTAGGTGATCGGGCCGGCCAGTGCACCCTGGAAGTCGATGATGCCGGGGCTGGCCAGCGGCGCGTCGTTATCGATCACCAGCAGGTTGCGGCTGTGGAAGTCGCGATGCACGAACACCGTCGGCTGCGCCAGCGCGTTATCCAGCAGCACGGCAAACGCCTCATCGAGCGTGGCGAGTTCGTCGTCGTCGAGCGTCACGCCCAGATGCCGGCCAAGAAACCACTCCGGCATGATCGCCAGCTCGCGCGCCAGAAAGGCGCGATCGTACGGCGCCAACCCGTCGATGCCGCAGGCGGACTGCATGCGCAGCAGCGCGGCGAGCGCGTCGCCGTACAGCCGATCCACCGTAGCGTGGGACAGCTCGGGCAGATACATCCGCGTGCCCAGATCCTCGATCAGCAGGAAACCCCGTTCCAGATCGGCCGCGCGCACCTCGGGCACGTGCAGGCCGGCGCTCGCGAGCCGCTGACCCAGGGCCAGCCACGGAGCCGGGTCTTCCAGCGCGGGCGGCGAATCCATCACGATCCAGCTACGTTTTGAGTGATAACTACGCCAGTAGCTGCGAAAGCTCGCATCGGCCGAGGCGCTTTCCAGTGTCAGCGCATCGTCGCCCAACGTCTGGCGTAGCCAGGCGAGGCGTTCGGCGGCGCGGTCGGTAGCAGAGAGGCCAGGCATGCAAGGCGGGTTGAAGGTAAGGAAGGGAGGGCCAGTCTAGCCGTGCGCAGCCGATATTCTCATCCCCTGCGCTCAAGTGCGTTCGCGGCGTGCCGATGCAGGTCATTGAAGTATTTCCTATGAAGTTTTTCCCCATGCTCCATACGTCGGCGACGCCATGACCGCTTGCCATCGCCCGCCGCCCTGGCAGCGCCATGGCCTCTGAGCTGGAGGAACGCCGCGTCGAGGTCGCCGACCTCGAGTTGGGCATGTTCGTCTCGCGCCTGGACGTACCGTGGGAGTTGACCGACTTCCCGCTGCAGGGCGTGCAGCTGACCAGCTCCGAAGACATCGCCAAGCTGCGTGAGCTGTGTGAGTTCGTGTATGTCGACGCACGCCGGCAGGTCATGCCGGACACCCCGTCGCAGATTCTCCAGCGCACCGAGCTGTCCGCGTCCCGCTTCGAGGCGCGTCTGGGCTACAGCGATCAGGTGCCGTTGGACGACGAGGTGCCGCGGGCGCGCGAGGCGCTGGAGAGTGCAATCGCCGGCGTGCAACAGGTGTTTGAGGATGTGCTCCAGGGGCGCGAACTGCCGGTGGAGTCGGTCGAGCGTGCGGTGCGACCCCTGGTGGCCAGCGTACTTCGCAGCGCCGACGCGTTTTTCTGGGTCGACGGGCTACGCCGGCACGACCACCCTTCCTACAACCATGCGGTCAATTGCAGCGCGCTGGCGGCAGCCTTCGGACGCCATATGGGCTTTGCCGAAGAAACCATCGTCAGCCTCGCCGCCGGCGGTCTGTTGATGGACATCGGCAAGACGCGGGTACCCGAAGCGCTGCTGCAGCGGACCGACGCGCTCTCACCGGAGGAGATGGCGCAGATCCGCGCACACGTCGGTCATGGTCTGGACATCGTCAGAAATTCCAGCCTGAGCGATCTCGACGTCATCGACATCCTGCGCACGCACCACGAGCGCCACGATGGCAGCGGTTACCCGGCCGCGCTGTGGGGAGGGAACATCCCGCTGGTGGGGCGCATGCTCGGCATCATCGACACGTACCAGGCCCTGATCAGCGACCGTCCGCACCGGCCCGCGATGGCGCGCCATAACGCGCTTCGCCAGATTTACCTGGCAAGAGACACGCACTTCCAGGCCGAGCTGGTCGAGCAGTTCCAGGTTTGTCTGGGGGTCTATCCCACCGGTTCGATGGTCGAGCTGACGACCGGCGAAGTGGCCGTAGTGATGGCGCAGAACCAGGCGCGACGCCTGACGCCTCGCGTGGTCATTCTGAGCACACCTGAGAAACTGCCGCTTACCACGTTCCAGGTGGTGGATCTCATGAACCAGAACTCGGACCGCCCCCAGGTACACATCCGCCGCAGTCTCACTCCCGGTGCCTATGGCATCGATGCAGCCGACCTGTTCCTGCAATGAAGCGGCACCTTTTTGAAGCTTCTCCGCGCGGGCGTGGCTCATGCTGAACCGTCACGAGGTGTTCGAGGTGATCGCAGCCGTGATCGCCGATGGCGGCAGCGCCGATCGCGCGGCCGTGCTCGCGGTGACGGTAGAGGGGTTGCGTGACCGCGCACTGCGGCAGGGGTATGCCATCGGCGACAGCGCGGCCGACAGCGTGGAAAAGGTGATCGTTGCGGCCCTGCGCCCCGTCGACCGGGTGCTTCGCGTGGCATATGACCGCTACATGGTGGTGTTGCCGCATATGCGTAACGAGCAGCACGCGCTGCTTGCCGCCACGCGCCTGTCCCAGGCTTTCGAGGTGCCGGTGCTGGATCGCGGCGACCCGTGGCGCGGGCGCCCTGTGGTCGGCATTGCGCTGCATCCGGACCACGGTTCGAATCCGGAGCTCCTGTGCCGGCGAGCCGAGCTAGCGCTGGAGGAGGCGCTGCGCCAGGGCGGGCAGCATCTTGTTCACGGCGAATCCCATGATCATGCGGTGATCAGCTACGAAGAGCTGCGCGAAGCTGTCGAAAGCAATCGCCTGGACACCTTCCTGCAGCCGATCTGGAATCTGCAGACCGGGCGCGTTGCCGGGGCCGAGTCGCTGGCTCGCTGGACCTCCCCGCACCGTGGCGAGGTTTGGCCAGGTTATTTCGTGCCGTTCGCCGAACAGACCGGCCTGATCACGGCGCTGACCAACTGGAGCATCAACGCCACCTTGCGTCACGCTGCCGCGCTCAATCACGTGCCGGACCTGAAGTTTGCGATCAACCTTTCGCCGCGCGCGTTCAATCAGCCCGGCTTGGTCGAGAAGCTCACCGGGGCCCTCGGCATCTGGGGCGTGGCGCCGGAGCGGGTCATCGCCGAGATCACCGAGACGGCGCTGGTGCATGACCTTGATCAGACCGTCAGCCTCCTCAGGCGGCTGCGCGACCGAGGCCTCGGCGTGGCCATCGACGATTTCGGCACCGGCTACGCCAGCGTCGCGTACCTCAGCAAATTTCCCGCTACTGAATTGAAAATCGACCTATCGCTGGTGAGCGGCATGCATGGCGATGCCCGTGCGGCCCGCCTGGTGAGCGGCATCATCGACATGGCGCACCATCTGGGCTTGGTCGCAGTCGCCGAAGGTATCGAAGACGGCGGCACCCAATCGCTGCTGGCCGAAATGGGTTGCGACTTCGGTCAGGGCTACCACCTGGGTCGCCCCGTGCCGGCAGCGGATTTCGTCGCGCGCTGCGGCGGCCGCAACCGCGTTTGAACGGCCGCGGCGCACTTGCGCCGCGGCAACGACGTTCGCCGAGATGCGGGGCTCAGAGGTTGTACGCCCGTTCCTCGTGCTCGGACAGATCCAGGCCCACCTGCTCCTGCTCGGCGTCCACACGTAGGCCGATCGACAGATCCAGCAGCTTGAGGATCGCGTAACTCAGCGCCGCGCTCCACGCGATGGTGAAGCCCACGCCCTTGGCCTGGATCCACAGCTGGCCGCCTAGCGAGGTGACGTTGCCGAAGCCACCTAGCGTGGCGGCTGCGAGCGGCCCGGTGAGCAGGCCGCCGATGATGCCGGCGATGGCATGCACGCCGAACACGTCGAGCGAGTCGTCGTAGCCGAGCTTGTTCTTCAGCTTGGTCGCGGTGAAGAAGCAGGCCGCACCGGCGATCAGTCCCAGCACCAGCGCGCCGCCCGGGCCGCAGGTGCCCGAGGCCGGCGTCACTGCGACCAGGCCGGCCACCGCGCCGGATACCGCGCCCAGCACGCTGGGCCGTTTGTGCACCAGCCACTCCACCGCGGTCCAGCCGATCACGGCGCCGGCGGTGGCGATCTGCGTTACCAGCATCGCCATGCCGGCGCTGCCGTTGGAGGCCACCGCCGAGCCCGCGTTGAAGCCGAACCAGCCCAGCCACAGCAGACTGGCGCCGATCACCGTGTAGCCGAGGTTGTGCGGTGGCATCGGCGTGGTCGGGTAGCCCTTGCGCTTGCCGATTACCAGGCAGGCCACCAGGCCGGCGATGCCAGCGTTGATGTGCACCACGGTGCCGCCAGCGAAATCCAGCACGCCCAGGTCGCCCAGCAGCGAGCCGGGGCCGCTCCACACCATGTGTGCCATCGGCAGGTAGACGAAGGTCAGCCACAGGCCGCTGAACCACAGCAGCGCGCTGAACTTCATGCGCTCGGCGAACGCGCCGATGATCAGCGCCGGGGTGATGATGGCGAACGTGAGCTGGAACATCACGAACACGCTTTCCGGCACCGTGTTGTACAGCGAGTCCGGCTTGAGTCCGGCCAGCATGAAGCGATCCAGTCCGCCGATGATCGAGTGCAGGTCGACCTGGCCGGCATGCATGCCGGCGGTGCTGAAGGCGAGCGAGTAGCCGTAGACCATCCACAGCACGGTCACCAGCGCGGTGATCGCGAAGCACTGCATCAGCACCGACAGCAGGTTCTTGGCGCGCACCATGCCGCCGTAGAACAGGGCGAGGCCCGGGATCGTCATCAGCAGCACCAGCATGGAGGCGGTGAGCATCCAGGCGGTGTCGCCGCTGTCGAGCTTGGGCGTGGTGCCCTGGGCGAAGGCGGGCAGGGCGAACAGCATCCCGGCGACGAGGGCAAGCGGGCGGCGCAGGCGATCAGAGCGCATCGGCGTCGACCTCCTGCGTGCGGATGCGGATCACCTGTTCGAGGTCGAACACCATGATCTTGCCGTCGCCCACCTTGCCGGTGCGCGCGGTGGAACTGATCGCCTCGATCGCGCGCTCCGCCTGCTCGTCGCTCACCGCGATCTCGATCTTCAGCTTGGGCAGGAAATCCACCACGTACTCGGCGCCGCGGTACAGCTCGGTGTGCCCGTGCTGGCGGCCGAAGCCCTTGACCTCGGTGACGGTCATGCCCTGCACGCCGGCCTCGGCCAGCGCCTCGCGCACCTCGTCGAGCTTGAACGGTTTGATGATCGCGGTGATCCACTTCATGGCGTGCCTTGCTCCCCGTGCGGCCGTGTTTGTTGCAGCACAGCAGGTTGCGTGCCACGGGCGCACTTCGGCACGCGATCGTTGCGGGGCAACGCTTCAGCGGATTCCGCGAGGCGATCACGCGCGCTGGCGGTGCGGCGACTTGCCCGTTGATGGTGCAATCTGGCCCTCGCGACACCGCGCCGCGTTTGACCCGGGACCGGTTAATCCGTACCATTTTGGTCTTGATTAGAGGGACGGGCCGCCATGCTCCGTGTCAGCCGACTCACCGACTACGCCACCGTCGTGATGACCTGCATCGCCGGCCACCCGGACACTGTGCTCTCCACCGCCCAGATCGCGGACGAGACGCACCTTGAGCTCCCCACGGTGAGCAAGCTGCTGAAGTCGCTGGGCCATGCCGGCCTGGTCGAGTCGTTCCGCGGGGTCAACGGTGGCTACCGCCTGGCGCGCCCGGCCAGCGCCATCAACCTGGCCGAGATTGTCGAAGCCATGGAAGGGCGCATCGGCATGACCGAGTGCGGCACCGACGGTCAGTGCGAGCGCGAGTCGCAATGCGGCGTGCGCGGCAGCTGGCGGCAGATCAATCACATTCTGGACAACGCCCTGCGTGGCGTGAGTCTGGCCGACATGTTGCAGCCGCCGGCACCGCCGGCGCTGGCAACCATCGCCATCAGCGAGATCAAGGGCAGGACCATCGCATGAGCCGCCAAATCAGCGAAACCGCCGTGCCAGCCGACAACGCCGAGGTGATCGAGGCGCTGGGCCGTCGCTACGCCGCGGGCTTCGTCACCGACATCGAAACCGATTACCTGCCGCCGGGCCTGGACGAAGGCACCGTGCGCGCGCTGTCCGCGCGCAAGGGCGAGCCGGAGTGGATGACCGAGTGGCGCCTCAAGGCCTACCGCCATTGGCTCACCATGCCCACGCCGGACTGGGCCAAGCTCAACGTGCCGGCCATCGACTACCAGGCGATCAGCTACTACGCCGCGCCGAAAAAGGCGCCCAAGTCGCTGGACGAGGTGGACCCCAAGCTGCTGGAAACCTACGAGAAGCTCGGCGTGCCGCTGCACGAGCGCGCCAAGCTGGCCGGCGTGGCGGTGGATGCGGTGTTCGACTCGGTCTCCGTCGGCACCACCTTCCGCAAGGAGCTGGCCGAGGCGGGCGTGATCTTCTGCTCGATCAGCGAGGCGATCCGCGAGCATCCCGAGCTGGTGCAGAAGTACCTGGGCAGCGTGGTGCCTGCGGGCGACAACTACTTCGCCGCGCTCAACTCGGCGGTGTTCTCCGACGGCTCGTTCGTGTTCGTGCCCAAGGGCGTGCGCTGCCCGATGGAGCTTTCGACCTACTTCCGCATCAACGCGATGAACACCGGGCAGTTCGAGCGCACGCTCATCATCTGCGAGGACGACGCGCACGTCTCCTACCTGGAAGGCTGCACCGCGCCGCAGCGCGACGAGAACCAGCTGCACGCGGCGGTGGTGGAACTGGTCGCGCTGGAGCGCGCCACCATCAAGTATTCGACCGTGCAGAACTGGTACCCCGGCGACGAGAACGGCGTCGGCGGCATCTACAACTTCGTGACCAAGCGCGGCGACTGCCGCGGCCACGATTCGAAGATCAGCTGGACCCAGGTGGAAACCGGTTCGGCGATTACCTGGAAGTACCCCAGTTGCGTGCTGCGTGGCGACCGCTCGGTGGGCGAGTTCTACTCCGTCGCGCTCACCCACCACCACCAGCAGGCCGACACCGGCACCAAGATGATCCACCTCGGCCGCGACACCAAGTCGAAGATCGTCTCCAAGGGCATCTCTGCCGGCCGCAGCTCCAACAGCTACCGCGGCCTGGTGAAGGTGGAGAAGGGCGCCGAGAACGCGCGCAACTACACCCAGTGCGACAGCCTGCTGATCGGCAAGCAGTGCGGCGCGCATACCTTCCCCTACATGGAAGTGAAGAACCCAACCGCCATCGTTGAGCACGAGGCGACGACATCGAAGATCTCCGACGACCAGCTGTTCTATTGCCGCAGTCGCGGCATCGGCGAGGAAGACGCCGTGTCGATGATCGTCGATGGCTTCTGCAAGCAGGTGTTCCGCGAGCTGCCGATGGAGTTCGCGGTGGAGGCTAAGAAGCTGCTGGAAGTGTCGCTGGAAGGGGCAGTGGGATGAGGGTTGTCCTGCTAGTCCTGCTCGTCGCCCTGGTTGGCGCGGCGGTCCCGGCGCGCGCTGACCGCCCCCCGGCGGATGCCACGGTGGTGGCGCGGTTCTGCGCCAAGGCCGCCAGCCAGTACGACATCAACCAGTGCGCCGGCAAAGTGGGCAAGGCGGCCGACCAGGAGCTCAACGCCACCTACCAGGCGGTGTTGAAGAAGTGGGCCGCTTACCCGGACATGATCAACAAGCTGCGCCAGGCCCAGCGGGCCTGGTTGAGCTACCGCGACGCGGACCTCGCCGCGCGCTTCGCCGGTTCCGACGGTCCCAGTCGCGGCACCGCCTATCCGGCCGCATACGCGCTCTACCAAGCCAGCCTCGAACGCGAACGTACCGCCCGCCTGTGCAGTTACCTGCGCGGCACCGCCTACGGTGAACAGGACAGCGCGCCCTGCGCCGATCTGGTTCGTGATCCGGCAGTCGTCCCCTCTGCGCCCTGACGCCCCTACTGCGAAAACCCTAGCCATGCTCATCATCGAAAACCTCCACGCCCGCGTCGAAGGCAAGGACATCCTCAAGGGCCTCAGCCTCACCGTGAAGCCGGGTGAGGTGCACGCCATCATGGGCCCCAACGGCGCCGGCAAGTCCACGCTCGGTAACGTGCTCTCCGGTCGCGAGGGCTACGAGGTCACCGCCGGCTCGGTCACGTTCAACGGCGTCGATCTGCTGGCGATGGAGCCGGAGGCGCGCGCGGCTGCCGGCGTGTTCCTGGCCTTTCAGTACCCGGTGGAAATCCCCGGCGTGAACAACACCTACTTCCTGCGCACCGCGCTCAATGCGCAGCGCAAGGCGCGCGGCGAGAAAGAGCTCGATTCCATGGCCTTCCTCAAGCGGGTGCGCGAGAAGCTCAAGGACATGCAGATCTCCGATGAGCTGCTGCACCGCGCCGTCAACGAGGGCTTCTCCGGCGGCGAGAAGAAGCGCAACGAGATTTTCCAGATGGCGGTGCTGGAACCCAAGCTCGCCATCCTCGACGAGACCGACTCCGGCCTGGACATCGACGCACTCAAGCAGGTCGCCCACGGCGTCAACGCGCAGCGCTCGCCCGAGCGCGCGATGCTGATGATCACCCACTACCAGCGCCTGCTCGACTACATCGAGCCGGATTTCGTGCACGTGCTGGCCGACGGTCGCATCGTGGAGAGCGGCGACAAGACGCTGGCGCTCAAGCTCGAAGCGCAGGGCTACGCCTGGCTGCGCGAGCATGGCGAGCCGGCGGGAGCCTCGGCATGAGCCAGGCTGCGGCCGCCACGCCCTTCGTTGCCTCGCAGCGTGACGCCGAGCTGCCGCACAGCGGCATCGGCTGGCTGGATGCGGCGCGGCGCGAAAATCTCGACAGCTTTCTCGGCGCCGGTCTGCCCGACACGCGGGTGGAAGCGTTCAAGTACACGGCGCTGCGCGCGCTGGGCCAGCGCAGCTTTGTGCTCGGTGATGCGCACATCGCCACGCGCGTGGTCGATCCGGCCACGTTGCAGCTGCCGGGTGTCGATGGCGCGCGACTGGTGTTCGTCAACGGTGCGCTGCGGCTGGATCTATCGTCGCTCGACGCCTTGCCCGAGGGGTTGAGCCTGCAGCCGCTGTCGCAGGCGCTGACCACCGAATCGGAGCCGCTGCGCTTCGCCCTGGCGCGCCATTACCGCGAGCCGGCCGATGCGTTCGCCCAGCTCAACGCGGCGTTCGCCAGCGAGGGCGTGGTGCTGCGCGTGGCGGCGGGTGCGCAGATCGCCGAGCCGGTGCAGCTGTGCTTTGTGGGCGCGGCGGCCGAAGGCGATGTGGCGTGGCACCTGCGCCACGTGATCGAGCTGGGCGAGGGCGCTTCGCTCTCGCTCATCGAGCATCACGCCACCTGCGGCGCGCATGCGCATCTGGGCACGTCGGTGGCCGACGTGGTGGTCGGCGAGCGCGCCCGCCTGCAGCACGTCACCGTGCAAGCCGCCGCTGAAGGCAGCGCCCTAGTGCGGCGCACTGTCGTGCAGTTGCGGGCTGGTGCCCACACCACGCTGCACGCGCTGGAGCTCGGCGCTGGCCTGAGCCGCCATGAGTTGCAGGCGGAGCTGGCCGGCGATGGCGCCAGACTCGAAACGCGCGGCGCGTTCGTGCTGCACGGTCGCCAGCATGCGGACACGCAGATGCTGGTGCGCCATACCGCCAGGAACACCGCATCGGATTCGCTCTGGCGCGGCGTCGCCGACGATCGCGCGCGCGGCGTGTTCCGCGGCGCCATCTACGTCGCGCCCGGCGCGGACGGCAGCGACGCGGCGCTGAGCAACAAGAACCTGCTGCTGTCCGCCAGCGCCGAGATCGATACCAAGCCCGAGCTGGAGATCCACGCCGACGAGGTGAAGGCCGCTCACGGCGCCACCGTCGGCCAGCTGGATCCGCGCGCGCTGTTTTACCTCCGCTCGCGCGGCATCCCCCAGCCGCAGGCGCGCGCCATGCTCACCGCCGCGTTTTGCCGCGCCGTGCTGGACGATCTGCCGAACGAAGTGCTGCGCGAGCACCTCGCCAGCCTGCTGGTAGCGAGGCTGCCCGCGTAATGCGAAAGGACGCGTAGGAGCGCACCCTGTGCGCGACCGCTCGTCGCTCGGAACACCCGCGTGGGTCGCGCACAGGGTGCGCTCCTACGGGGCCGCCATGACAGGATTTTTGAGATGAACATGCAAACCAGCGCGGCCGCTCTCGACATCCAGCGCATCCGCGCCGACTTTCCGCTGCTGTCGCGCTCGGTGCACGGCAAGCCGCTGGTGTATTTCGACAACGCCAACACCAGCCAGAAACCGGCGAGCGTGATCGAGGCGGTGGACCAGCATTACCGACTGCACAACGCCAACGTCTCGCGCGCTGTGCATCTGCTCGGCGAAGAAGCCACCACCGCCTACGAAGGCGCGCGCGACAAGTTGGCGAAGTTCATCAACGCCACCTCGCGCAACGAGCTGGTGCTCACCTCTGGCACCACCCAGGCCACCAACCTGGTCGCCTACAGCTACGCGCTTCCGCGGCTCAAGCCCGGCGACGCGATCCTCACCACGGTGATGGAGCACCACGCCAACATCGTGCCGTGGCAGCTGGTCGCCCAGCGTGCCGGCGCCACGGTGAAGGCCGCGCCGATCGACGCGCGCGGCGAGCTGATCGTCGAGCGCTTCGTCGAGATGCTCACGCTGGATGTGAAGCTCGCCTGCGTCACCCACGTCTCCAACGTGCTCGGCACGGTCAACCCGATCCGCGAGATCGCCCGCGAATGCCGCAAGCGCGGTATTGCGCTGCTGGTCGACGGCTCGCAGGCGGTGCCGCACCGCCCGGTGGACGTGCAGGCGCTGGGCTGCGATTTCTACGCCTTTACTGGCCACAAGATGCTCGCGCCCACCGGCACCGGCGCGCTGTGGGCGAAGAAGGAACACCTCACCGACATGCCGCCGTTCTTCGGCGGCGGCGAGATGATCCGCGAGGTGCGCTTCGACGGCACCACCTTCGCCGAACCGCCGCACAAGTTCGAAGCCGGCACGCCGAACATCGCCGGCTTCGTGGGCCTGGGCGCGGCCATCGACTACTACCAATCGCTCGGCTTCGAGGCGATCCACGCCCACGAGCAGATGCTGCTGGCCTACGCCACCGAGCGCCTGCGTGAAGTGCCTGGCCTGCGCATCTTCGGCGAGGCCGCCGAGAAGGAGCCGGTGATCTCGTTCCTGATCGAAGGCGCCCAGGCGACCGACCTGGCCACCTTGCTGGATTTGCAGGGCGTCGCCGTGCGCTCCGGCCACCACTGCGCGCACCCGCTGATGCAGTTCTATGGCGTGCCCGCCACGCTGCGCGCCTCGCTGGCGTTCTACAACACGCGCGAGGAAGTGGATGCCTTCGTCGAGGCGCTGGTGAAGGTGCGCAAGCTGTTGATGTGAAGGTCCGCGCACTTCGTGCTGCGTAATCTCTCCCGTCGTCATTCCCGCGAAAGCGGGAGTCCATTTGGCCCCTTTGCTCCGGAATCACATGGGGAGCTCCGCTCGACCGGCCCCCGCTGTTGGAGAACGCTTCACCAGGATGAAGGGGGCGAGGCCTTAGGGCATCCGCGCCGGTCCCGCTCCATCGAGCCGGAGGCAACGAGTTCGCCCCCTGACCCCAGTCAAACCACCAAACCCACCGCCGCGCTACGCTGTCACCCACACACGACGGTCACCCCATGCTCGCCTCGCTCCCCGCCTTCCTGCGCATCCCGCTCGCCATCGCGCTGCTGATCCTCAACACGATCGTGCACGTGCTGCCGCTGTTCGCGCTCACCTTCGTCAAGCTGCTGCTGCCGGTACACGGTGCGCGCGTGGCGCTGTCGCGCGCGCTGGTGGCCATCGCCGAGAGCTGGATCGCCGTCAACAGCGCGCTGTTCGACGTGTTCACCCGCACGCAGTGGCGCATCGAAGGGCTCGAAGGCCTCAAGCGCGACGGCAACTACCTCGTGCTGTGCAACCACCAGAGCTGGGTCGACATCCCGGTGCTGCAGAAGGTGTTCAACCGCCGCATCCCGTTCCTGCGCTTCTTCCTCAAGAGCCAGCTGATCTGGGTGCCGCTGCTGGGACCGGCGTGGTGGGCGCTGGATTTCCCCTTCATGAAGCGCCATTCGCGCGAGCAATTGGCCAAGCATCCCGAGCTGGCCGGCAAGGACCGCGAGACCACCCGCAAGGCGTGCGAGAAATTCCGCCACATGCCTGTGTCGGTGATGAACTTTGTCGAGGGCACGCGCTTCACCCGCGCCAAGCACGACGCCCAGGGCTCGCCCTACACCCACCTGCTGCGGCCCAAGGCCGGCGGCGTCGCGTTCGTGCTGGATGCGATGGGCGAAGGCCTGCACGCCATCGTCGACGTCACCATCGTCTACGCCCAGGGCGCCGGCTCCATGATGGATCTCATCGCCGGCCGCGTGCGCGACATCCGCGTGCACGTGCGCCAGCGCCTCATCGACTCCACCCTGCGCGGCGACTACGAGAACGATGCGGCTTTCCGCGAGCGCTTCCAGGCATGGGTCAACGCGCTGTGGGCGGAGAAGGATGCCGAAGTTGAGCGGCTGCTGGATGTTTGAGATGCAGCGTCGATAAGCATCGGTGCTCATTCGCCTTTGGTGATGTGGTGATGGCGATGCTCCGACAGCCTTCGGATTGCGTGAGCAAGGGGAAGCGGCTGGTCTGGCCATGAGCTGACAGATTGAACGGACCGTATTCGAAATGTCGCGGCGCTTTCGCTGGTTTGCGATAACGCCAAAGGTTGGGCTGCTCTTGCAGTACTGGCCGCTCATGGGCAGGCTGTGGCGCATCGGTTTAGGACATAGATGTAGGGCGATAGGGATGTTTGGATTTTTCAAAAAGCGCAAGAACCCGCCGATCACGCCACCTGCGCGATCCACGCCCCCATCAGTGTCCAAGTTGGCGACAGAGCAGCGGTTAGTCTCCGTTGTCGACGCCTACGGACGCTCGTTCCAAATACCTCTGGAGCAGTGGCGGCGCGACATACTGAAACCTAATCTCGATGCCAAGTGGGACGACCCCGAAGGCCTTTATTCCCTTGTCATCTCTGCCCTCAGAGATGACTTGGCTCTCGATGTCGAGCGAGCCAGCGCTAGGCTGATGGACATTGATCCGCTGGTTGAGCGGGGATTCGTTACTCGGGCAATCGTTCAGCTAAAACTCGGACGCATCCAAGATGCTGGGGCAACACTTCGTCAGGCCATAGCCAAGATCGGCGAGACGGGAGTTCTGTTGACCAACCAGGCCAAGGTCATCAGCGCAGAGGGGCACCAAGCTCTGGCTATGTCCACCTTGGACCGCTCTCTCGAACTTGACCCCAATCAAGACAATGGGCTGGGCTGGCGGGTGGCTGAGCTGACCGAGGCCGCTGGGGCGGATGTGGCTCAAGCCTATTTGCGCACCATGGCAGAACGTCCCGACGCGTGGCGGCCACAACTCCTGCTAGGCCAGCGAGCCATCGAGGCGGGTGCGCGGGAAGATGGACTCGCCTGGTTTGACCAAGCGCTCAACCGAGCGCCCCACGGCGCAGACGTGATGCTGGCAGTGAGCGGAGAGCTCGGCAAAAAGGGCTTGCTCAATGACCTGGTCCAGCGCGTGGCCCCGCTCTATGACGAGCGCCGCGACGACGTTCGGGTTGGTTACAACTTGCTGCAGGCCTATGTGGAGTTGGGCGATGCGTCGACCGGGCGCGATTTGCTGGAACGATTGTTTGCCCTGAGGCAGCCTGCCTTTACCCAACACCTGCAGTACTACTCCAAGACCTTCGACGATATGACCGCGCAGGCACCGAAGGCTCTGAGCCACGAGCCTGAAATCTCCATCATGCAGATGAAGCTGCCACCCTGGTTGCTCGGCATGCAGGACATGGAGTGGGCCGCACCACTCCGGGGCCAGGATCGCCCTCGCATCGTGCTTCTTCCTCTGGCAGCGATCGACGAGTCCCCGGGAGGCTTTGCCCGGAGTGGCCGAGAAGACGAGCTAGGCCGTCTGTCGCGAGGACTGCCCCTGTTTCTCTTGGAGCAACTGGTCTATTGCAGTGACCTGGATGTCACCCTGAACTTGCCCGTCGCCGATGGTCATAACTTGGTTCTGTTTGGACGTGCGGCTTGGGATGAGGAGCTCGAATTCCTGGCGCAGGATTTCGACTGGGCCGTCGAAGGCGAAGTTACCCGCATCGACGACGGTTTCAGGATCATCTGCCGACTGAGACGGCTCAGTGACCTTTCGACGCTCAAGCGTGTGGAGCGGAGCTTCATAGAGCAAGGAATTGGAGAAGCCCTGACGGGCATTTCGGGGGAGGTCTTGGCAGCGATAGGGAGTTGCGCGTCGTCGTCTATCGAACCCCGGGTCCCGATGTATGCGCTCCCGGCCATTCATGCGAACGAGTATCTCAGTGCCTTGGGACAGTATCTGGCGCTGACCTTGGCGGGTTCCGCCAATGCACGGGACTCTCTCTACGGTGAGCGCAACATCTACGGCTGGCTGCAGACCTTGGCCGTGACCGTCCCTGACAATGAGGCGTCCCAGTTCATGTATTTTACCGCGCTCGCCAAGGGCCGCCGCATGAACTCGCCCATCATTGATGAGTTTGAGCGGCCCGCCGTACAGCGCATAGGGGAACTAGTTCGCGCCGGACGCTACTCGGCAAGGTTGTTGCCGCTCGTGGCCGCGATTTATCCCGCCAACGCCGAGCTCGGCGACTTGCTAGCGTCGACAAAGCCGTTGGGGGACAACGCGTATTCCGCGTGGTGTGGCCGGCTGGCAAACGCATTTCCGGTGGTGCCGGTGCCACCTTCCAAGGCACCAACCTGACCATTCCTGCACGCGCTGACTGAACCGACCGTCCGCGCCGGTCTCCCTCGATCCGTTCGCTTACACCTATCGAGCTGGGATAGGTGCGACCGGAACCCGTTTCTGAGTTGTGAGCCGCGGGTCGATCGCTGTCATGGGCGGCTCTTTCAGCCAAGCAGGCGCTGATACCAGTGCGATGATCAGCCAAGCCGATACGGTGCCCGTCCGTGGAGAAGAGAGCCAAGGTGCACTTGAGTGCTGGCATCCCCCCCTCACGGCTCCAGATAAAACTCGATCGGAATCAACTCCACCGCCCACTCGCCTTCTTCCCCGATCTGCGCAGCCGGATGCATGGCGGCGATGCGCAGGGCCTCGTCGTGGCTGTCGGCCTCGATGATGAACAGGCCGCCCACCACTTCCTTAGACTCGATGTAAGGCCCGTCGGTGATCTGCGTCTTGCCGCCGCGCGGGCGCAGCGTGCGCCAGTGTTCCAGGTCGCCGAGCGAGGCGGAGACCCGCACCTTGCCGGTGGCGCGCATCTTTTCGTCCATGGCCGGGCACTGGCTCACGATGGCTTTCACGGCATCGGGCGACAGGGCGGCGAATTTCTCGGGGGTGAAGTAGGCCAGGCCGAGGTATTTCATGGGAGCTCCTTTGCGGTGGGAATGCACTGACGACGAAGCGCAGAGACACAATTCGACAACGTGCCGGGACAGTGTGCCGCGGCTCACGGCCAGCGTATCCGCCCGGGATCGCATGCGGACACGCCGCAGGGCGCGCTCCAGGCCGCGGCGACTTCCGCAAGAACCTGCCGCCACCGCGGCCAACCACCTCACCTAAGTCGAGTTGTGCGCACCGTGGCGCTCATCCACAGTGAGCAGCCGTTCCGGCCCGTCCGGACGCCGTCCACGCGCTGCGCGTGCCGGCACCAGCATCGACAGCAACGCGCCCCCGCTCGGGGCGCATCGGGGAGAACCATGAAGACTCGTCGCGATTTCCTTACCCAGGCGCCGCTTGGCCTGCTGGGTGCCGTGGTGGCCGGTGGCGCGCTGGCGCAGACCGGCGAAACCACGCCGCCGCCGCCCGGCTCGCCCGGCGCGTTCAACACCGCGCCGCCGGTGGGCCCCAAGCTCACCACCGCCACCTTCGCCGAGGCGGAGAAGCTGCAGCAGGTGACCATGACCGAGGCGCAGCGCGCCATGGCCGTGGCCAACTGGCCCACCTCCATGGCCGGCCTGCTGGAGCGCCGCACCGGTCCGCGCAAGGTGGCACTGGAAGAGGGGCTGGCACCGGCCACCACCTGGTTCCCGGCGATGGGGCACACACACGTGGGCCCCGCACACGATCGCTTCGTGCCGTCCAAGGTCGCCGCCACGCCGCTGCCGGCGAAGGACGAGGACATCGCCTTCGCGTCCGTCGCCCAGCTCGGCGAGTGGATTCGCACGCGCAAGCTCACTTCCACCCGGCTCACCAAGATCTACCTCGATCGCCTCAAGCGCTTCGACCCGCAGTTGCGCTGCGTCATCACGCTGTGCGAGGAGCACGCGCTGAAGCAGGCCGCGCAGGCCGACAAGGAGATTGCCGCCGGCCACTACCGCGGCCCGCTGCACGGCATGCCGTGGGGCGCGAAGGATCTGCTCGACACCGCCGGCATCGCCACCACCTGGGGCGCCGAGCCGTTCAAGGATCGCGTGCCCAAGGACGACGGCGCCGTCACCCGCAAGCTCAACGAAGCCGGCGCCGTGCTGGTGGCCAAGCTCAGCCTGGGCGCGCTGGCGCTCAACGACATCTGGTTCGGCGGGCAGACCATGAACCCGTGGCTGCCGCAGGAAGGCTCCTCCGGCTCCAGTGCCGGCCCGGCCTCGGCCACGGCGGCCGGCCTGGTGGCGTTTGCCATCGGCAGCGAAACCCAGGGCAGCATCATCAGCCCGTGCATGCGCTGCGGCACCACCGGCCTGCGTCCCACCTACGGCCGCGTGCCGCGCACCGGCGCCATGACGCTGTGCTGGACCATGGACAAGCTCGGCCCCATCGCCCGCACCGTGGAAGACACCCTGCTGGTGCTCAACACCATCCGCGGCACTGACCCCGGCGACAGCGCCAGCGTCGCCGCGCATCTGGACTACGACGCCGGCGCGTCGATCAAGGGCCTCAAGGTCGGCTACTTCCCCGGCTGGATGAAGGAAGCCCCAGCCACCGACCTGGACCGCGCCGCGCTCGACCAGCTGCGTTCGCTCGGCCTGGTGCCCACCGAAGTGTCGCTGCCCGACTGGCCCTACGACGACCTCAACCTGCTGCTGTTCGCCGAGGCCGGCGCCGCGTTCGAGGAGCTCACGCTCTCCGGCCGTGCCGACCTGCTCAGCGAGCAGACGGCGGATTCCTGGCCCAACCTGTTCCGCGAATCGCGCTTCCTCTCGGCGGTGGATTTCGTGCAGGCCGACCGCCTGCGCCGCAAGGTGGCCAAGGAGATGGCGCGCGTGATGGGCGAGGTCGACCTGCTGCTGGTGCCGTCCATGCGCGACGAGATGATGGTGATCTCCAACATGACCGGCCAGCCCTCGCTCACCCTGCGCACCGGTTTCGTGGAAGTGAACCAGGTGCGAAGCGACTGGGCGCCCGATCCGAAGCACCCGCGCCCCATGCTGGCCAAGCCGCAGCGCGTGCCGTACGGCGTCACGCTGATCGGCCGGTTGTTCGAGGAGGGTACGCTGGGCCGTGTGGGCCGCGCACTGGAGGCGAAGGTCAACGTGGCAGTCGAGCGCCCGCCGGGCTTCTGATCCGGGATTCGTCCGTGAGGATGGAGGCACGCCGGGCATGGCTCGCCGTGCTTCCATTCTCGAGACGCGTTCGGCGTGGAAATCACGGATTACCATTGAAACGAGGTGACCACATGGCCCGCAAGACCCTGCTTCCGCCGGTACACCCCGGTGAAATCCTGCGCGAGGAGTTCATGAAGCCGTTCGGCCTTTCGGCCAATGCGCTGGCGACCGCCATTGGCGTCACCGCCGCCCGCGTGAACGAGATCGCCAACGAACGGCGCGGCGTCACCGCCGACACCGCCCTGCGGCTGGCCGCGTACTTCGGTACGGATGCCCAGAGCTGGATGAACCTGCAGAAAGACTACGAACTCGAATGTGCCTGCCGCGAGCTGGCCGCCGAACTGAAGCACATCCGGCCGCGTGCCGCGTGATGCCGGAGACTCCCGCACCATTCCCCCATGCCGCTGTGCTGGCCCGCCTCGGCGCCGGCGACTTTGCGGGCCTGCCGGCGGAGTTCGTCGACACGCCGCCAAAGCGCGAGGCGCTGCACGCGTTGCTGAAAGCGAGCGAGGCCGTGCATCGCGCGGCGGTGAGCACCACCCAGGTGGCCGATGCGCTGCGTCGCGATCAGAAGTTCGTGCGGCCAGGGCAACCGTCGCCGCATCTAGTGCGCTTGCGTCAGCAGCAGGCAGCAGCGCGGCAGGCGACGAATCAGGCGCGGCAAGCGTTTATCGTGGCGGCTGATGGGTGGGTGCGGGTGTTTGGGCTCACCGTGCCGGCGCGGAAGAGTCTGGAGGTGTTTGCTCAGGATTGGGTCAACTTGGCTTTTGGCCGAAAGTCGCTGCACAAAAGTCCGCTCTGAGCTGGTCCCGATAGCTTTTCTCACTCCCGCCCCGTTGGAGCCCCACTTGCGCGCTCCACCTCGGCAAACCCGATGTCGCGCGCGCGGCGGAACGCTCCGGCCACGGCATCGCTGTCCGCTTCGGACACGCCGCAGGCATCGAAAGTGTTTCGCCAGGTCCGCACTCGGTCGACGAGCGCCTCGATGATGCCTGCCGCTGCACGGCGATGGATCCCGAAGCGGCCGGCGCCGGCCAGTGCGTTGTCCAGTCGCGCGGCGCGCCCGTGAGGGCCTACGCCCAGGTTGAGAAAGCGCTCCGTGCCGACGACAGGGGAGGGGACAACGTCATAGAGCGGGCTTAGCCGCCAGCCGCGCGCATCGCTGTCGTACAGGAAGGCATGGTTACGCAGATGGTCGTCGTTGTTGGTCACGAGAATGTTGAACACCATCCGCTTGAACAATTCGACCCGATCGCGCTCGACATAGGCACCCGCGCCACGCGTGCTGATCACGTCGGCGATGGTCGCGTAACTCTGGTCCGGTGAGGCCATCTCGGGCACGCCGAGCATGGTGAGCGCCGAGACCATATGCAGCCTGGCAAACCCACCCTCCACCGGCACGCGATCAAAGCGCTCGATAAGCATCGCCGATCGGTTTCCGTCCAAAGAAACCAACCGCGTGGCCGGCACGTCGAGGCCGCACATGCGCGCGAGCACGAGCGTGGCCTGTTCCACCGCCGGCACATTGAACCGGCGGTCCGATGTGGAGGGGAACTTCGCGACGAACTGCCGCCCCGCATCGAGCACCACTGCCTTGGGGCGCATGCCGCCCATCGTCGGGCCACCGTCAAAGAAATGCGCCAGCTGGGCTGGAACCGGGTCCCCGGCCTCGATCCGCTCTACCGCCTCCAGCAGGTAGGGCAGCTCCACGGTTGCCGGCAATACAGCTTGGCGTGGCGGGCTGTCAGGTGCCGTGCGGATGTCCAGTGCGCCCGCGCGATCGGCACCGGCGTGATCGAGATAATCCACCTCCGGCAACGGACCCGTTCGCCTCAGCCGGTTCTCGATCACCCGTCGGCCCCAGGCATCGGGGGCCGCATCGCGGATCGCGCCAAAAAGCGCGAGGCCGTTGACCGGCTCGCGCGGCACGTCGGTTTCCTGCCGCAGCGGTAGCGACACGGGGTCCACATCGAGCGCCTCGATGCGTTCCAGATAGCGGCGGCCGTACTGGAAGCGAGAGGTGAGGAGGTTCCCGTCGCGCATGACCAGCTCGAGCTTGCCTGCGGGGACGGCTTCGAGCTGCCCCGGAGGGTGGAGAAAGACATAGCGCGTGGCCATCAGAAATCCAGGTCCTTCGGCGTGTTCCGGCGCGCGCGACGCGCGCGGTGCTCGTCGGCGATCGCTGGCGAGATCGGGTCGGTCATCGCCAGCACCTGGCCCAGCAGGCCCACTTGCTCCATGACGGCAAGCCACGTGCCGAGCGCGGTTTCCACTCCGCCTCGCTCGATCCGGTCGATGGTCGACCGGCTGGTGCGCGCGCGCGCGCCCAATTCGGCTTGGGGCATGCGCCGCGCCAGGCGCGCCTCGCGCACCAGCTTCGCGAGATGGCGTGCCGCGCGGCGGGCTTCAGGGGTCGTAAACTCGGCGGTTACGGGGCGCATGTGTATTATCCGCGATACATTAATGGCCTTAAAGTATCACGGATAACACATTTCATGGGGCTTGGTCAGCGGGGCGAGGGGCAGCCCGTGTTGCACGGGCCGAGGACTGGAGTCATCACCAGCGCGGATGCGCACGCCTGTTCAAAACGCACTCCACAAACTGCCGGGGCACCCATGTCGGTGCCCCGGCGTCACGCGTCGGCGGGCGGGAGCCGCCATGACGCCCGCTAGTGGTACATCGGTTGCGGCTGCGCGGCGTACCACGTACTGCTCGACGGCAAGCGCTCGGGCAGCGCGAGGTAGGCGGCGTGCTCCTCCGCCACGCCGGGTCGCGGGGTTGTCCGCGGGTTCAACCGCTGCGTGTCGTCAACGGCATCGAGGATGCCCCGAAGCTTTTCCACGTCGCGATAGATGGCATCGCCCATGGTGGAAAGCGTCGCCTTGTTGTACTCGGCGTGGTCGGCGCAGGTGACCACGTTGGCGAGCGCGCGCAGGCTGCTGAGCAGCAGCTGCATTTCGTCGATCTGCTCCAGGGTGAGGCCGTAGCTGTAGCGCTTGGCCGCCGCAGGTTCGGCGGTGTCCCTGGCCTCGGCGGGCGTCTCCGTCTCGTCGAAGTCCGCAGCCGTCTCGGCTTCGGGCGCTTCCTCCCTCGCTTGCTCACCACGTTCCCCAGGCCAGGAGAGTTCGTCCAGCACCAGCGCGATCTGCTCTTCGATCAACTCAAAGCAGATCGCCACCTCGCCCGGGCGAATCTCGTTGTAGCACTCGCTGTCTTCGTCCGGCCGTCGAGGTCGGGCCAGGTTGGTGAGGAATCCCACGTACTCGCGCAGTTGCTTCAGCCGTAGCTGGGTGTCCTCCGGCAGGAAATAGCCGGTGACATTCCGATCTTCCGAATCGATGGTCGACATGCTTGCCTCCTCGTTCCATGAAGTACCCGCACGCCGGGACGGCGACGGGAAGTCGGGAGGCTAGAAACCGCTACAAGCCGGCGGGCGTATTCCCCTTGCGGGTGTTGTATTAGCCGCCCTCCCGACGCAAGCATCACGTCGGTCTGTACCCGCAAATGCACAGGCACAAAAAACCCACCGGTTTGACGGAGGTGGGGACCGCTTGTAGAGGAGTTTCTAGGCTCCTTGGGATCGAGTCTGCTACTGGGTGGGAGGGGAGTCAAGGCGGCGCGCAACTGACCGATAATCACGCGGACAGGGCCGCTTCGACCAACTCGCGAGAGCTCACTGAAGCTGACTCTGATAGCCAGCAGTATCTACGTACGCACCGGATTTGGCAGCAGCGCCTTGCCCCTGTTACGCCCTCGCTTCCGCCTGCGTAACTCATACGCCATCACATCTGCCGTATAACACCTCCATTGTGCGGCTGAAGAAGCGCCAGTGCGGTCGCGACCTGGAAATTTGCAGCTTGTTCACCTCGCCAGACGCCGTGCATACTCGGCGCAACACCCCGGATGCGGTGTCTACTAAGCGTTAGGCGTTAAAGGCAAGCTCACGGAGGGGTCGTGGTGATACTTCAAACCAAGCTATCTCGCGCTCTCTTTCTCTTGGGCGTCTTGGCATCTTTCGTCACCATTCACTTCACGAATGCCCTCGACAGGGGCGGTGTGAAATTCTCCGAGTTGTTCAGAGCCTTTGGCCAAAGGCCTTGGGAAATTCTTGTGTATCTAGCAATGCTGCTTGTGCCGGCTCTGGTGGCGGCTGTTGTAGTTCCTTGGTCCATCCGCTGGGTAAAGTCGGGCACATGATGCAGCCCGGCCTGCCTAACCACTCGTCCAAGCGGACGCGCGTGCCGCGCGCCGCTTAACTCCAGCGTTAGGTTTATGAAAGACATGGAGTCACCCGTCAGCAGGAGAGAGCGGCTTGTCGCTACCGCATGGCTAATCATGAGGCGCGCAGCCTGCTTCATTTTTGCGCTCGCGTTGGCGGGGGGCGCCGTAGTCAATCTCGTCGCCTTTTTACGGGGTGCTGCGTCAATGGTTGACACTGCGGTCCAAGTTCCCATCGGGTTGGTACTGGCGGGTCTCTTCGTGTGGGTCGGCATCTACGGTGTAGCCGGACGCTACCGCGGCGCCGGCTTTCCGTATCGCTCGGCAGACACAAAGTGGCTCTACCGTCGTAGAAAAAAGCGTTACGGGTGGCGTTGGTAGCCACCTAACCACTCGTCCAAGCGGACGCCATACCGGCGCCGCTTAACTCCAGCGTTACGTCTACACACAAGGGGGGCGTTATGCGCACTGGCTTAATGTTGGTCCTTCTTCTACTTGCCGGGTTGGCGGGCTGCGCGAATCCTTCTGTCGTTAACGTCAACAGCTCAGCAATCCAAGCGCTCACCGTCAACAAGATTTACGTGCCTCGCTTCGAAGGCAATCCTGAATTTGTTGAGGAAAGCACAGACATGTTCATAGCCGAGCTAGAACCGCATATCTCAGCTTCGGTTGTGCAAGCCTCGGCTCTTCGCACTGAGTCAACCGACATTGTTGCAGGTGGCAACCTTGCTCCCACTGATCTCGCCATAGCCAAAGCAAAGGCGGTCGGCGCTCAAGTTCTAATCATGGGAAAAGTCACTAGCTATAACTCGGGTGCAACGCTCAACGGTTTCTCAACTGTCCGTGTCATAGACGTCAACACCGGAAAACTTTTGGCTTCGTTTCATCGCCCCAGCGGTTTGTTAATCGCAAACAGCGCCCATCAAGCGGTCATGGCCGCAGTGAAGCGGGCAGCAGAGGACGTGGCAGGCGCACTGAAGTAGACGGCAACATAACAGTTCGCCCAAGCGGACGCGCGAAAAGCCGCGCGCCGCTTAACTCAAGCGTTAGGAATATGGATGAAGAATAATAGATTTTCGGTTTTTACTGCGCTGCTTCTCGCCGGTTGTGCTTCTCAGCCGCAGATTAGTAGAACGAGCGTGGGTGTGGTCTCGGCACAGCTAACGCCGGATACCTCGTGGGTGTGGCCCCAAGATTTGGCCTACACAAAAAGAATGAAAAGCTTGGAACGGGAATATGGCATTGCCATAACGCAAAGAGTCGAAAGAGTTCTAGGTGGCTTGAATTTCCCCAAAGGCTCGGAGTGCGAATTCGCAATTATTTTACTGCCAGGCGGGGATATCATTAAGGTTGATCTAGCTTCCTGCCATTTTCAACCCGATTTAGATGAGCGCGTACGCGCAGCGTTGGTCGGTCAGACAATGCCGTACTCGGGATTCGAGTCAGTTTACCAACGAACATATCGTTTGAAGATGTGTGCGCCGAGGTATCTCTGTGCGCACTAGCCGGGTGGCTAACAACTCTTTTCACGAAAGGCCGATAGAAGCAGGGGTAAGAGTGCACTTTTGAGGGCTTGCCTGTTTCGCCGGGTCATCAGCCTATTGCCTGCTCCCACCCCGTAGCCCCAAGGTCATCCCACTGCCACACGCCCGATGCACCCTCGCTGGACCTTTCCCTCCAGCGGAGACGCACGATGATCCGATGCACGCGTGTTGCCCTGTTTGCAGCCCTTGGGTTGGCGATGGCTGCTCCGGCGTTTGCCGGGGTGGATCTGATTGCTACGGGCCAGCTCGATGGTCATGGCGGTGACCTGGCGTATCGCACGTCCGGGCCGCTGGAGAACAACGTGCCGGGCAACGTGCTCGGTGGGCTGGGTTCGGGCCTGGCGTATGCCGGCTGCAACACCTTTCTCGCGCTGCCCGATCGCGGCCCGAACGCGGTGGCCTACGACGCGCTGGCGGACGACACCACTTCTTACATCGACCGCTTCCAGACGCTGCGCATGACGCTGGAGCCCAGCGCGCCGGGCGCGGCGCTGCCGTTCACGCTGTCGCCGCGGCTGCGCGATACCACGCTGCTGGCCGACCTGTTTCCGCTGTACTACGGCGACGGCACCGCGGTGAACCTGCCCAACGGGCGGCCTGCGCTCAACCGGCCGTTCCGCAACTACTTCACCGGCCGCTCGGACAACGCCGCGCCGGGCCTGCCGTCCGGCTCGCCGTTCAATGCGCGGCTGGATCCGGAAGGCATCCGGGTGAGCGGCGATGGCGAGTCGGTGTACGTGTCGGACGAGTACGGCCCGTACATCTACCGCTTCGATCGCCGCAGCGGCGTGCGCACCATGGCCTACCGCTTGCCCGCGATGCTGGGCGTGGCGCACACCGCGCCCACTGGCGATGCGGAGATCGATGGCAACACCAGCGGCCGCCTGGCTAACAAGGGCATGGAAGGCCTGGCGATCTCGCCGGACGGCCGCACGCTCACCGGCATCATGCAGAGCCCGCTGCTGCAGGACGGTGGCAAGAACGCCGCCACAACGCGCATCGTGCAGCTGGACCTGGCCACCGGGCGCACGCGTCAGTACGCCTACCCGCTGACCAACCTGGGCAGCGCAAGCAAGCCCAAGTACACCACCGTGAGCGAGATCGTGGCGATCAACGACCACGAATTTCTGGTGGACGAGCGCGACGGCAAAGGCTTCGGCGACGGCAGCAGCGCCAGCTTCAAGCACCTGATGCGCATCGACCTCAGCCACGCGCAGGAAGTGAGTGAGATCAGCGGGGCGGATGCACTGGCTGCGGCGGCAGTGAGCAAGCAGGACTTCCTCGACCTGGTGGCGGTGCTGGGGGCGCACGGCGTGGCACCGGAGGCGATCCCGGCCAAGATCGAGGGCGTGGCGTTCGGCCCCAACGTGATGCGCGACGGCCACCGCATGCACACGCTGTTTGTCGCCAACGACAACGACTTTCTCCCCACGGTGACCGACGAGGTCTACCCGCAGGGCGCAGACAACCCCAACCGCTTCTTCGTGTTCGGCTTCGACGATGCCGACCTGCCGGGCTACCAGCCGCAGCGCTTCGCCCGCGCGCACGGTTGGGGTCATGGCTTCGGTCACGACCACGTCGACGAGCGTTGCCACGGCGAGTAAGGCTCGGGCAGTGGGCGCGCGGCGCTTCGCCGCGTGCGCTCACGCACCCTGCCCGTGGCGAGGGCAGGGTGCTTCGGGTCTGGACAAAGTCCGTCAGATCGAGCGGGGCGCAGCATCGACCTTGTAGCGCGGCCACAGAGAATGTGCGTGCTGCACCGTGTTTTGGCGGCGTCGCCCGCGAGCCACGCTCGCGGGCCGCGCCGCGTTAGCCATAATCGCCGCATGTCCACGGCGCATCCCGATTTCCAGGTCCACACGCTGCTCAGCACGCCGATGGTGGAGCTGCGCGACGTGGTCTGCGCGGGCAGCTGCCGGCACAAGAGCGAGATTGAGCGCGCCAGCCGCACGCACTTGGTGTTTCCCTACCGCGGCACCTACGTGCGCCACGTGGATGCGGACGACGCAGTGGCCGACGCCAGCCAGGTGCTGTTCTTCAACGCGGGTGAGGATTACCAGATCAGCCACCCGAACCCGGGCGGCGACGCCAGCCTGTCGATGGCGCTGGACGAGGTGCTGCTGCGCGAGATCGCCCCGCCGGAGTTGCTGGCGCCAGGCGAGCCGCTGCGCTTTCGCCAGACGCGCTTGCGCATCGACCCGCGCGCGCAGGTGCTGGTGGCCTTGCTGCGCCATTCGTTGCGCGAGGGCGTGGCCGAGCCGATGGAAGCCGAGAGCCTGGCGTTGACGCTCGCACACCGCGCGCTGGCGCCGCGCACCACGCACGTGGCCGGCGCCAGCCAGGCGCGCCAGCGGTTGGTGGATCGCGCCAAGCTGGTGCTGGTGCGCGACCTGGCGCGGCGCTGGACGCTGGCCGAGGTGGCGGCGGAAGTGGGCGTGTCGGCGGTCTACCTCACCCAGAGTTTCCACCAGGTGGAGGGCGTGCCGCTGTACCGCTATCAGCTGCGGTTGCGCCTGGCGCGCGCGCTGGATCTGCTGCGCGACTACGAGGATCTGGCCGCGCTGGGCATGGAGCTGGGCTTTTCCAGCCACAGCCATTTCACCGCGGCGTTCCAGAAGATGTACGGGCGCACGCCCAGCGAGTTCCGGCAGATCGCGCTGCGTCGCTGATCGCTAAAGTTTTCGATAGCTGCGAAAAGTGGCGCCGAGTCTACTGACGTCACCCCACCCGGGGTCGACGCCTTCCCGGCTCCCTCGCCCGCGCGGGGCAGCCCTCGAAGGTTTCTCTTCCCGCTTTGAAGGAGAACGACATGAGCAAGCGAACCTGTGCTGCCTGCGACTACGAACTGGACGACACCGCCATCCAGGTGCGCATCGGCGGGGCGGTCGTCGAGGTGTGTTGTGACGAATGCGCGGTGAAGCTGAAAGAGGCCTACGCCTCCGCCCAGGCCGCGCAACAAGCCTGAGCCGATGTGGCTACGCGACGGCGGCATCGTGCCGCCGTCCGTTTCGAATGAGTCCGCCCAAATACCTATTGGAGTTCGATGTGACCACACAGAACGAGAAGGCCCGGCTGTTCCACTCCCTGCACGTGCGCGGCCAGCCGCTGGTGCTGTTCAACGCCTGGGATGCAGGCAGCGCGCGTGCCGTCGCCGAGGCCGGTGCCGGCGCGGTCGCCACCGGCAGTTGGTCGGTGGCCGCGGCCAACGGTTTTGCGGACGGCGAGCAGATGCCGTTCTCCTTCGCGCTGGATAACCTGCGCCGCATCGTCGCCGCAGTCAGCCAGCCGGTGACCATCGACCTGGAAAGCGGCTACGGCGAGACGCCGGCACACGTTGCCGCCACCGTAACCGCCGCGCTCGAAGCGGGCGCCATCGGCTGCAACCTGGAAGACAGCTTCCCCGCCGACGGCAGCCTGCGCGACGCAGCCGACCATGCCGCGCGTCTGGCCGCCGCGCGCCAGGCCGCAGACAAGGCCGGCGTAGCGTTGTTCATCAACGCGCGCACCGACGTGTTCTTCCAGAAGGGAACCGAAGCGCACGACATGGACATGGTGGAAGAGGCCCTGCGGCGCGCCCGCATCTATGCAGACGCCGGAGCCAGCGGCCTGTTCGTGCCCGGCGTGATCGCCGAGCCGCTGATCGCGCGCCTCGCCGAAGCCTCGCCGCTGCCGGTCAACGTGATGGTGATGCCCGGCGTACCCAGCCGCGCGCGCCTGGCCGAGCTCGGCGTGGCCCGCATCAGCCACGGCCCCGGCCCGTATCGCGGTGCCATGCAGTGGCTGACGGAAGCGGCTCGGGCCGCGATGAGCTGAGCGACGCGCCGGAGGTGTCCGTCGGTTGGGGGCGAGGCGTTCACCGGCGCGCACCGGCGAAGGCCGGGATGGGCTGGAGTGGTTCAGTGGCCGCGTCGCCGTCATGGATGATGGCCGGGCGCCGGGCGAGAGTTCGGGTCGGATTGAAGAGCGGGAGTCAGTGCACTTACAAGGCAACTGTCACAGCAAGCCTTTCCAGGAACTCGCTTTGACCACCCTTGCCGACGCGGTCCCCTTCAAAGGACTGAGCTCATTCGTCATCGGGGAGCTTGTCCGGGTTTTTCAGAGTCTTCTTGTCCGCCGCGGCCAGCCGCCGCTCCACCTTTTTCACATCCTCGGCTGGCGGCAGCGCTTCAGGGCGAATGCCACGGCTGACCAGGGTGTGCCGCACAGCCTCGTTGTTGGTGACGTGCTCGCTCGAGATCGCCGGCTCGTCGCGCATGTCATGGGCGCGCGCGTTATGGATGGTGATCTCGGTAGCGAAGTCCTTGGCCTTAAGCACGATAGTGGGGGCGAAGTTGGCCAAAGGACGGTTGTCGGGCACCTGCCACTGCGCCTTCATGGCCTGGGTGCTCTTGCCGAACAACGCTTGGTCGCCCTTGCTGCGGATCAGACCGAAATTCTCGTTGCGGCCGGTCTGCTCGTAGATGACGTTGGAGAGCTCCTTCTCGGTACCCGAGAGCTTGCGTCGGGCCTGCACCCGCTCCGCCTCCAGCAGGCGCTGCTCGATCAGCTCCGCCCTGCGTGTCTGCATCGCAAAGTAGGTCTGGGCGAAGGCGATTTCCGGCTTTCGCGGGTCGCCGTTCTGGGCGATGAGGTAGCAGGCATAGCGCGTGAGTAGGACATCGTCGATCTCGCGCTGACCACCCTTGCCGAGCTCGATCATTTTGTTGACGTCAACAAAATGATCCTTGATGGCATGTCCGGAGACTTCGCAGGCTGTCTTGCCCTTGTTCAAGACCTGCTGGAAGTTCCGCCACTCCGTGTAACCCAGTAGGTGCTGCAGGTCGCGGGCCAGCCAGTACTCCACTCCGCCGTCGGTTTGCTGGGCATGTCCCTCGAAGGTGGCGGTCAGGGTCTGGATCTGTTGGGCTTCCATGTTGTCATTCCTCCTTGCGTGGCCTTAAGTCCGGCGATTCCGCGTCCGCTGGCGCGCTTGTTCAGCAGCGATAGCGGCTGCCCATCTGCCCAAGCTCCTTGTGGTGGCATATGCCGACCATGTTGAGCGTTCCGCGTTGGGCTCGCAACGTCGCCCGGACGTTGTCGAGCGCCCAACCCAATCCACGAGCAACCGCTCCTCCCCAGGCTTCCCCGAGGGGAAGCGAACTTCGTCAGTGTCGCCAGGAGCGCGCAACACTGGTGCGCGCGATCAGCTCAGCTTCCGCCGCAACCACTCCGCGCCCTGCGACGCACCCAGACAGGCCAGCAACGCCAGCACCCACGGATTGCCGGCGACCGACCGCGCGGCCGGATCGGCGTGGAACCAGCTGCCGCCCTCGAGCACGGCGACGACGAGGCCGGCGATAACGAGTGCGGCCAGCAGCAGGCGGGTGAGCTGTTTCTCCAGGCCGGTTTCCGGCGCGGTGGCGGCGGTGGGCACGCGGCCGGCTTTCGCGGCGAGTTGTTCGGCGAAGTCGGCGGGCAGGGCGATGGCGTCGTCGGCGCGCACGGCGGCGTCGATCTGGCGGTAGGCGCGGGTGCGTGCGTCGTCGGCCGCGGGCTCGCCGGTGCGGGCGGCGTGCATGGCGCGTTCCTGTGCCTGCCACTCGCGCTCGGCGGCGGGGTGGCGGAAGAAATCGATATCGCGATGCTTGCTCATGGTGTGACTCCCAACCGGGTTTCCAGCGTCTCGCGCAGTTTCAGGCGCGTGCGGAACAGGTGGCTCTTGATGGTGCCGGCGGCCAGGCCGGTGACTTGCGCGATCTCGGGAATGCTCAGCTCGTCCAGATGGTAGAGCGTGAGCACGGTGCGTGGCAGCGGGGGCAGGGTGTCGATGGCCGCGTGCAGGTACGCGCTCATCTCCTCGTCGGCGCAGCTCGCTTCCAGGTCGAAGCCGTCGCCGATGGTGTCCAGCAGCGAAAAATCCTCGTCGTCGCCCACGTGCGGATCGACCAGCGCAATGCGCTTGCGCTCCAGGTGGCGCAGCGCGACGGTGTAGGCCACGCGGCCGATCCACGATTTCAGCGCGCTCTCGTAGCGGTACTGGTGCAGGTTCTGGTGCACCTTCAAGAACGTGTCCTGGCACAGCTCACGGGTGTCTTCCGGGTGGCGCACCATGCGCTGGATGATGTGCCAGCACAGGCCCTGGTACTCGCGCACGAGGCGCGCGAACGCGCCTGGCGCATTGGCCAGTACGGCATCCACGAGGGCGCGGTCGTCGGTCATCGGGGGCGAGCTTCCATCGGGACACAGATACGCGCATGTGCCGGACGGTTGCATCGGGGTGGGGTGACTTTGGGGAGGGGCTTTTTGCGGGGCGAGGCTGTTGTCCTTGGACGCTTCGGCGTGCGCCTCGCCTAAGAGCTTGCGACGCCGCCGCTTTTTGGTCGTCATTCCCGCGAAAGCGGGAATCCACTTTGATCCTATGGAGGGGCAACATGGATTCCCGCTTTCGCGGGAATGACGTCCGTATACCGGGTGCCATCTGGCGAGGGGCCAGGACCCGCGCCGGAGTCCATCCAGGCGAGCTGGGGCAGGCCGCGAGTCCGGATGCAACCGCCGCCGCGGCGCCCGTATCTATGGCCCCGTCACCCAACCCAAGGAGCACCCCATGATCGACGGCAACCTGATTCCCATTGTCCTGTTCCTGTGCATTACCTACGCGATCAAGTCGGTGGTCGATGCGCGTTTCCGCCAGAAAATGGTCGGCGCCGGCGGCTCGGAAGAGCTGATCCGTTCGATCCTGCAGGGTGAGGAAGTGCGCCGCCGTCACGCCTCGCTGCGCTGGGGCATCATCCTGGTGGCGCTGGCCGCGGGCTTCGCGATCATCCAGCAGTCCGACTGGCACGAACTCACCCCAGGCATGATCGCCGTGCTCGCTGGCGCGACCGGCCTGGGCAACCTGGTGTACTTCGCGGTCGCCCGCAAGATCGGCTGATCGCCCGCGGCCGCGTTCTGCGGCCTGCGGCACAACGCGCCGGCGCACGCTCCGCCGCCGGCGCGGTTTTACCCCCACCCCCCCCCCCAAGCGCATTCCGTGCCACCGCGCGTGGCATGGCGGAGCCGTGCGCGCCGTTTCTGGAGAATCCCCATGCGCAAGACCGTCGTCGCCCTGCTGTTTGCCCTGCCTTTCGCCGCGCCGGTGGCCGCTACCCAGTACCTGCGCGTAGTCAACGCGACGGACTCGCCGATCGTGGCGGTGGAAGCCACACCGGTGGGCACCGCGCAGCGCGGGCAATTGTCGCTGGCCGATCGCCCATTGCATCCGGGGCGCGAGCTTGGCGTGGCCCTGCAGGGCGTGACGCGCTGCCGCTACGACCTGCGCCTGGTCTATGCCGACGGTCGCGAAGTGCTCACGCGGGGTTTCAACGTGTGCCAACGCTCCCACACGCAGCCGGCCACGCTGACGGCCCGCTTCGAGGCCTGAGGCGCGTCAGCGCACGCGCTGGCCGGGGCTCTCGCCTGCGGCGTAGCGCGCCATCGCCTCGGCCAGAAAATCGAACAGCGCGCGGTGGCGCGCGCTGCGACGCAGGTCTTCGTGCATCACCAGCCAGGTGGGCAGCACCGGGGCGATCACTTCGGCCAGTACCGGCACCAGCTGGCGATCGCGCGCCGCCAGCGGCACCTGGCAGAAGCCGATGCCGAAGCCCGCGCGCAGGGCCGCCAGGCCGGCCAGATCGCTGTCGGTGCGCAGGGCGAAATGCTCGCGGGTGAAGGGCGAATCGGCCGGGCGCAGGGTGCGCACGTAGGGCGGCTCGTGGTCGAAACCGATCAGCGCGTGCTCGGCCAGCTGATCCGGTCGCTGCGGCGTGCCGTGCGTCTTGAGGTAACGCCGGTGCGCGTAGAGGTTCAGCACGATGGTGCCGACCTTGCGCGCCACCAGCGCCTGCTGGGTGGGCTGCACCATGCGCACGGCGAGGTCCACGTCCTTGCGCAGCAGGTCGGCGGACTGGTTGGACAGCACCAGTTCGATCACCACGCCCGGATGCTGCTCCCGAAAGGCGGCCAGCATGCCGGGCAGTACCTCGCCGCCGATCACCTCGCTGGCGCTGACGCGCACCACCCCGCGGAGCTCGCCGATGCCGGCGCTGGCAGCGCGGCGCATGGCAGCGGAGGCCGAGGCCATCGCCTGTGCGTGCGGCAGCAGCTCGTGCGCCATCTCGGTGGGCGCCAGCCCCTGCGGCGAGCGGGTGAACAGCGCCACGCCCAGACGCTGCTCCAGCGCGCGGATGTGCCGGCCCAGGCTGGGCTGGGTCATGCCCAGCGCGCGGGCGGCGGCGGACAGGCTGCCTTCGCGCATCACGGCGAGAAAGGAGCGGTGCAGATCCCAGCTGGGGTCGTCGATGGCCATGCATATTTGTATGGCAGAAGTACGCTATTGCGCAATTTTCATTGATCCGTGCCGCGCGCAAGCTGGTACCACCTTCAACGCGGGAGCGGGACATGAATACGACACGCACGGCCCTGATAGTGGGCGCCAACGGTGGCATCGGCCAGGCGATGATCGAGGCGCTACGGCGTCACGGCTGGGCCATCCGCGCGTTGGTGCGCTCGTCGAAGCATGACGACCCATACGTGGACTGGTGCCTCGGCGACGCGATGAACGCCGAGGACGTGCGCGCGGCCGCCGAGGGCGTGCAGTTGATCGTGCACGCGGTGAACCCGCCCGGTTACCGCGACTGGCAGCGGCTGGTGCTGCCGATGGTGGACAACACCATCGCCGCTGCCTGTGCAGTAGGCGCGCGCATCCTGCTGCCGGGGACGATCTACAACTTCGGCCCTGACGCCTTCCCGCGCCTCAGCGAGACCTCGCCGCAGCGTCCGCACACCGCCAAGGGCGCCATCCGTGTGGCGATGGAGCAGCGGCTGGCCGCGGCGGTTGGGCAGGGCGCGCGGGTGCTGATCCTGCGCTGCGGCGATTTCTTCGGGCCGCACGCCGGCAACAGCTGGTTCGCGCAGGGGCTGGTGCAGCCGGGCAAGCCGGTGCGCGCGTTGCGTTATCCCGGCGCGCCGGAGCATCGCCACGCCTGGGCTTACCTGCCGGACGTGGCGCAGACGGCGGCGCGTCTGCTCGAGCGCGATGCGGAGCTCGCGGACTTCGAGGTGTTCCACTTCGGCGGTTACTTCGTCGATGGCCGTGAACTGGGCGACGCCGTGCGCCGCGCCACGGGCGACGCGAACGTGCGGCTGGGGCGCTTTCCCTGGTGGCTGGTGACGCTGGCGGCGCCGTTCGTGGTGACCCTGCGTGAGCTGCGCAGGATGCGCTACCTGTGGCGCACGCCGATCGCCCTGGACGACCGCAAGCTGGTCGGGTTTCTCGGCGACGACTGCTACACGCCGCTGGAACAGGCGTTGCGCCGCACGCTCGACGGCTTGGGCTGCCTGCCTGCGACGGGCGCCGCGGTGCCGGCGCAGGCTTGAGCGCATCGCCGCCGCATGCGAAGCAGCGCGGCGGCGGATTATCATCGGCGGATGCACGCACACGAACTCGCTTTCCGGGCGGCCACCGCCGCCGACATTCCTGCCGTGGTGGCGCTGGTTGAATCGGCCTACCGCGGTGAATCCGGCCTGCGCGGCTGGACCACCGAAAGCCACCTGCTCGACGGCCAGCGCACCGACGCGCAAGACGTGAGCGAGGCGATCGGCCGCCCCGACAGCCTGGTGCTGCTGGCCGAGCACGACGGCGCGCTGGTCGCCTGCTGCCATCTGGAGAAGCAGGACGGCGCGGCGTACTTCGGCATGTTCGCGGTGGACCCTTCGCGCCAGACCGGCGGCGTCGGCAAGCAGGTGATCGCGCACGCCGAGCAGCTGGCGCGCACGCGCTGGGGCGTGAGCCGCATGCGCATGACGGTGATCGTGCAGCGCGAGGAGCTGATCGCCTTCTACGAACGCCGCGGCTACGCCCGCACCGGGCAGTTCAAGCCGTTCCCCTACGGCGACGCGCGCTTCGGTATCCCGCGCCGCGACGATCTGCGCTTCGAGGTGCTGGAAAAGCCGCTGGGCGAGGTGGCCGCATGAGCGCGCCGGCCGGCTGGGTGAAGGTAGGCACGCGCAGCGAGATCCTGCCGGGCGAATACAAGGTGGTGTGGGACGGCGACACCGCCATAGCCGTCTACAACATCGACGGCACCCTCTACGCGGTGGAAGACGTGTGCACCCACGACGGCGCGGAACTGGCCGGCGGCGAGGTGCACGGCTTCGAGGTGGAGTGCGTGCGCCACGGCGCCCGCTTCGACCTGCGCACCGGCGCCGTCACCTGCCCGCCGGCGTACGAGCCGATCGCCTGTTTTCCGGTGGTCGAGGAAGGCGGGCTGATCTTTACGCGGGACGACAGGTAGGGCGCACCCTATCTCCGTTCGCCCTGAGCGTAGGCGCAAAGCGCCGAAGTCGAAGGGTTCCCTGCGCGCGGTGCTTCGACTCTGCTTGCTGACGCAAGCGACGCTCAGCGCGAACGGATTTCGACGGGTTGAAGATCACGGCACGTTCTTGCCGACGGCAGAAGGCGCCGGCACGCCCCAAGGCGTGCCGGCCTCTGCGCTTACTGGTCCTGTCGCACCGTGTCGGCGGAGACGAACGTGTAGCCCATGCCCTGGATGCCCTGCACGATGGTCTTGAGGTTCGCCAGCGGCAGGTAGGGGTGGAAGAAGAAGCTCTGCACGCCGTCGTTGATCACCGTGCTGGCCTTGGCACTGGCCAGGACATCCTGTGGCGAGCGTGGCGGGTTGTGATTGAACTCCAGCGGCTCGACGTTGCCCAGGTTCTCCGGGATCACCAGCGAGCCGAAGATGTCGCGCACCAGGTACGGGAAGAACTGGCCGTAGATGCGCGCGTAGTCCGGCGTGCCGCTGCCGCAGTTGCCTCCGGCGCACCAGTTGGCCGCGTACAGGCCGCGGTCGTAGCGCACGCCGAAGTTCTGCTGTACCACCTGGTAGTCCACCGCCGAGCCGGCGTAGTGCGGGAACTCGAAGATGGTGGGTGCGAAGCCGGCCTTGGCCAATTCCGCCATGCCCTTGGTGAGGCGGTCCTGCGCCCAGGCGGCAGAGTCCTCGGCGGGCGGCGCGTCGTAGATCACGTAGTTGTCCGGGCTGATGTGTGAACGGTAGAACTCGAAGTCGTCCGCGCTCACGCCCGAATACGGGTTGGCCACGTTGGAATACTGGTGGGTGTAGCCGTGCATGAGGATGGTGCCGCCCTTGCTGCGCATGTACTTCAGCGCACTGACCACGGCCGTGGCCTTGCTCAGCGGTCGGTTCTCCGGCACGCCGTTGTTGAGCACGCCGTTCGGGTCCAGATACAGCGGGATCACCGCCACGCTGAAGGGCACCCGCCGGCTGTACAGATAGTCGGCGATGTTGCGCAGCTCCTGCGGGCTGGTGTCGGCGCTGACGTCCTCGATACGCACCAGCGCCCGCTTGCGGTCAGTGCGCATGGCCGGGTTCGCCACCTGGCTGATCAGGTCGGCCGCGGCGAGGTAGCGGTCGGTCATGCCGGTGTAGCTGAAGGGGATCTCGCCGATGTAGGTGAAGTTGCCTGAGCGCGTCGCCCACGGCATCACCACACCTGTGTCGCTGGTGGCGGTGGCGATCGCCTGGGCTTTGGACGGGTCGATGATCAGCGTCTGCAGCAACCCTGAGGGCACCGCCAACGCGTTGCGCTGCAAGGTCACGCCCTTGTACGTCACGGTGAGCGCATTGCTGAAGTCGAAATACTGCGGACTCCAGCCGTACGTGCCGGCGAAGTCCGCCGCGCGCTGGCTGAGCTGCCAGATGTTGTTGTTCATCCACAGCACCGGAGAGGTGGTGGCGAGCACATCGTCGAGCAGGGCCGTGGGAAGCGGCTCGTCATAGGTGGAGCCGATGTAGACCAGGCCGGTGTAATTGCCCAGTTCGCCGGCCACGTAGCTGGCCGCGGGGTGCATCACGTACGCGCTGCCGTGCGAAACCAGGTTGGCGGCCTGCACGGCATACGCCTCACCAAGCCAGGCCCAGTCGCCGGTGCTGTCGTACAGCACCAGGGTACGGCGAGCGGCGTTGGCTCCTGGTGCAGCCTGAGCAGCGGCGGGCGCTGCAGCGGCAACAAGCGTGATCGCCGCAGCGGTGCTTGTCGTGGCGGACCGTGTCGCTACGGTCCGCTGCTTCGGCAG
Source organism: Dyella thailandensis (assembly GCF_050749815.1). Classification (GTDB taxonomy): domain Bacteria; phylum Pseudomonadota; class Gammaproteobacteria; order Xanthomonadales; family Rhodanobacteraceae; genus Dyella_A. Next base: position 415,665 of record NZ_CP192735.1, read on the forward strand.
GATCGACGAGGGCGGGCGTGGCGGCGCGGGCAGCGTGCGCTCGGCGCTGCCCCATTTGCCAGGTGAGGACTTGGTGGTGCCGGCGGTGGCCGCGACGCCACCGACGAGCATGCCCGCCGCTATGAGCAGACAGGTGAATGCTCGCCGGCACCGGGCGAAGCGGGAAACAGGTGTGATGGCCATGGGCGTTCTCTCGGGAAGGGATGTCTGGGCGGGCGGCGTGCTCAGTTCACTCCTTTCGATCCACCGTCGAGGTGACAAATATCAAGGGGAACACTCGAGCCGCTACGTAGCGTAGGCACCCATCGCATCTACCAGTCGAGAACGTCGCCATGCACATCCAGACCGCGGCCATCCTTCGCGACGCGCCTTCCACGCCATCGCGCCAGGTGCCGGTTGCGCCGTTGACCCAGCCCCGGCAGGAGCCCATGCGGGATGTATTGATCGTCAGCGGTACCCGGCCGGAGATCGTCAAGCTGGCGCCGGTGTACCACGCGTTGAAGGGCAGCGGCTGGGCGCGGCCGTACTGGCTGCATACCGGGCAGCACGATGACATGGCGCAGCAGATGCTGGCCTGCTTCGAGATCCAACCGGACTTCGTCTTCCACCGCGTCGGCACCAGCCTGGGCGAGTTCAGCGCGGCCTGCCGTAGCCAGCTCGACGCGGTGCTGAACGAGCGGCGATGGTCGGCGGTGGTGGTGCAGGGCGATACCGAAAGCACCTTCCTTGGTGCCCTGGCGGCTTTCCACCACCGCATACCGGTGGCTCACGTGGAGGCAGGGCTGCGCACCGGCAACCTGGCCCGGCCGTTTCCGGAGGAGGGGCTGCGGCAGATGATCAGCCGCATTACCCGCTTTCATTTCGCCCCCACCCAGGGCGCGGCCTGTGCGCTGTATGCCGAAGGGATTTCCCCGGCAGGGGTGCACGTCACCGGCAACACGGTGATCGACGCGCAGCAGTGGGTGGTGCAGCGCTATGGCATCCGCCACCGCGCGGAGGGAAGGGGGCACCTGCTGGTGACCGCGCACCGCCGCGAGAACTGGGGCACCGATCTGGAAGAGATATGCCACGCCATTGCCGACATCGCGCGTGCGCACCCGGATATGCCGGTGCTGTTTCCGGTGCACCTCAATCCGGTGGTGCGCGGGCCGGTGCACGCCATCCTCGGCAGCCTGCCGAATGTGACGCTGACCGCGCCGCTGGATTATCTGGCCATGCAGCAGGCGCTGGTCGACGCCTGGCTGGTGCTGACCGACTCCGGTGGCCTCCAGGAAGAGGCGCCCACTTTCGGCGTGCCCTTGCTGGTGATGCGCACCGAAACCGAGCGCCCGGAGGCGATCCAGGCTGGCTGCGCGCGGCTGGTCGGTACCGGCCGTGCGCGGATCGTGGCCGAGGTGGAGGCACTGTGGTCGGACCTGCCCGCCTACACAGCGATGCAGCAGGCAGGCAATCCATTCGGTGACGGCCATGCATCCCGGCGCATCGTCGAGATACTGGGGGCGGCCCTGGCGCCGGTGGTGCAGCCGGCCGTCGGCGCGACCGCCGGCGTGGCCTGAAGGACCCCGCCGCCATGTCGATGCTCGACCTGCTAGCGACCTATCTGTACGGCCTCGGCTACGTCGTCATGGCGATGGCGGTGCTGATGCTGGTGAGCGGGCTCGATGACCTGTTCATCGACGTGGCGTACTGGGTGCGCCGTGCCTGGAAGGCGCTGGTGGTGTATCGCCGCCACGAGCGCATGGAATACACCGAGCTCTACACGCGGCCGGAGCAGCCGCTGGCGATCATGGTGCCGGCCTGGCACGAGACCGGTGTGATCGGCCACATGGCCGAGCTGGCGGCGCAGACGCTGGACTATGAGAACTACCACATCTTCGTGGGCACCTATCCGAACGATCCGGACACACAGCGCGACGTGGACGAGGTGTGCGCGCGCTTTCCCAACGTGCACAAGGTGGTGTGTGCGCGGCCCGGGCCGACCAGCAAGGCCGACTGCCTCAACAACGTGCTCGACGCGATCATGCAGTTCGAGCAGCGCGCGCGGCTGCAGTTCGCCGGTTTCATCCTGCACGACGCCGAGGACGTGGTCTCGCCGCTGGAGTTGCGCCTGTTCAACTACCTGGTGGGGCGCAAGGACCTGATCCAGATTCCGGTCTATCCGTTCGAACGGCAGTGGCGCAACTTCACCAGCCTGCATTACCTGGACGAGTTCGCCGAGCTGCATGGCAAGGATGTGCCGGTGCGTGAGGCGCTCGCCGGTCAGGTACCCAGCGCAGGTGTGGGTACCTGCTTCAGTCGTCGCGCGGTGCAGGCACTGATCGCCGAGGGTAACGGCGTGGCGTTCGACATCCAGAGCCTCACCGAGGACTACGACATCGGCCTGCGCCTGAAGCAGTGGGGGATGGCCGAGATCTTCGTGCGCTTTCCGGTGGTGTGCGACCTGCCGGGCCGGCGCAAGCTCGGCCGCAGCCTGCGTGACTCCAGCGTGATCTGCGTGCGCGAGTACTTCCCCGATCGCGCGCAGACCGCGATCCGGCAGAAGTCGCGCTGGATCATCGGCATCGTCTACCAGGGCTATCGCACGCACGGCTGGACCGGCAACCCGGTACTCAACTATTTCCTGTGGCGCGATCGCAAGGGTGCCATCGCCAACTTCGTCAGCTTCGGCGCCATGCTGATCCTGCTGCAGCTGGTGGCGCTGGCGCTGGTGCAGATGCTGTGGCCGGGTGCGCCGCGGTTCCTGTCGATCCTCACCGAGCACGACTGGCTGGTGTCGCTGCTGGCGATCAATGCGGTGCTGATGGTCAACCGCATGGCGCAGCGGATCATCTTCGTCACCGCCTACTACGGGCTGGCGCAGGGACTGTTGTCGGTGCCGCGGCTGCTGTGGGGCAACGTCATCAACTTCATGGCGAACTGCCGCGCGATCCGGCAGATCGTGCAGTACGGCGATCCGCGTCGCGTCGCCTGGGACAAGACCACCCACGACTTTCCCACGCTGGGCACGGGCAACCGCGTGCGCCGACCGCTGGACGAGCTGCTGGTGGAGCGTCATGCGCTCACCGAGGCGCAGCTGCATGAGGCGCTGGCGCATCCCATCGCCGGACTGCCCTTGGGCACGGCGCTGCTGCATGCGGGCCTGATCACGGCCGAACAGCTGGCACGGGCCGTGGCCGAACAACTGGGAGTGCCGTGCGAATCGGTGGACGCCGAGGCGATTCCCGCCGAGCTGCGTGCGCGCGTGCCGGCCCGGGTGGCGCAGCACTACGCGGTGCTGCCGCTGCGCGAGGAGGGAGGCACCCTGGTGCTGGCCAGCGAGTCCTACATCGATCCGGTGTCGCTGGCGGCGCTGTCGCGACGGCTAGGCACACCGGTGTCCTACGTGCTGGCGTACAAGGGCCAGATCACGGTGGGGCTGCGCAGCTGGTACGGACGCGAGCAGGAGGGCGGCCGACGCCAGCTGCTCGACCTGGCGGTGTGCTCGGGTGTGCTCGGCAGTGGCCACGCGACGACGCTGTGGAATCAGTATGTGTCGCGCCAGGTGCTGCTGGGTGAAGTGCTGGTGGCGCTGGGCCACCTGGACGAAGTAGCGCTGCGAGCGCTGCTGCTCAATCACGCGCAGAGCGACCGCCCACTGGGCGATTTTCTGGTTGAGCAGGGCGCGATCACCCATGCGGCGTTGGAGCAGGCGCTGGCGCTGCAACGCAGCCTGCAGCCGACCCTCGCCACTACGCTGGAGCACGCCGGCATCGCCACCGAGGCCGAGCCGCCGGCGCTGAGGCGGGTCGTATGACACGTAGTCGCTGGCAAGCGCTGATGATGCTGCCGTTGACGCTGGGGGCTCCGGCATTCGCGCAGCAACCAGTGCGCGTGGACGACGTGAGCGCCTACCGGCGTTTCCTGATCTACCCGCACCAGCAGCGTGCCTTCGCCGCCATGAAGGCCGGCGACCAGGCCACCGCGATCGCCGAGTTCACCCGCGCGCGCGAACTGGCACCGCGCAGCGTGACCACCGCGCTCGACCTGGCCGAAGCGTGGCGCCACTTTCAACAGCCCGCGCGCGCCGAGGCGGTGCTCGCCGAACAGCGTCGTTTCACGCCGAACGATCCGCGCCTGACTCCGCATGCCACGGCCGTACGCGATTGTCGCGCCGACCCGGCCGCCGTCTGTCGCGCGCAGCGTGGCTACGACGCCCTGCGCGCCGGTGAGCTGGATCGCGTGCAAGCGGAGCTGGACGATGCCGCCTTTGCCCGCAGCGACACCGGGGTGGCGTTACGCCGCGCGCTGGCGCAGCGAGCGATCTATCTTGGTGAGGCCGCGCGCGCCGATGCGGCATTCGCCGCGTTGCAGGAAGGCGGGCACGCGTTGCAACCGGCGGAGCGAGCTCAATGGTTCGCGTTGTTGCTGCAGCAGCGTGAGGTGACTGCTGCCGCCGCCCTGCAGGAGGCCCACGCCGACCTGCAGACGCCGATGCAACAACTGGCCATGGCACACGCACTGGGTGATGCCGGCCAGGCCGCATCGCTGGTGAGCTACCTGGCCGCGCATCAGCCCGCGTTTGCGCGCGAGGTGCAGGAAAGGCAATGGCTGTACCTGCTGGCGCACGTGGAGGCCAAGCGGCCCGACCTGCTCACCCGCTATCGCGTGCGCTTTGCCGCGAACCGCGCCGTGCAGGCGCGGCTTGCTCTGCCTGGCGCCATGGCGCGCGACGACCGTGCTGCCGCGCAGCGTGCGCTGGCGCAACTGCCACCTGGCGACTTCGGCGAGGCACGCTTCGGACTGGCGTTGCGCGCAGGGCGCCTGGACGAGGCACTGCGCCAGGCGCAGCGGCTGGTGGCGCGGCGCGATGGGGCACGCCAGCTCGATGCGCTCAGTTACCGCCTGATCGACGCCGGCGCCACTGCCCAGGGCAAACTGCTGCTGATGCAGGCCTACCCCTTCGTCGATGCCGGCACCGACCATGCAGCCGCGATGCTGCAGCGATTGGCGCTGATCGGCGCGGCGCAGCCTGAGCTCTTCGATGCCACCGACCGGGCGAGGCTGCGCGCACCGCTCGGTACCGCCGCCTTGCGCAACGCACAGGTGCCGCTGCTGGCATCGCTGGAGGACTGCGATGGCGTGCGCATGGTGATGGATGATTTCGATCCTTCGTATGCCGCCGACCGCTGGGCGGCGCTGGGTCAGTGCTTGCACGACAGCCGTCCCGGCCTGGCCGAGTACGCCTATGCGCAAGCGAGCCAGCGCGCGCCCGGCGGCGACTACACGCGCGCCCTGGCCTACCATGCGTACGCCACGCAGGATTACCCCGTGGCGCTGTATGCGTGGGGACGCGTGGACCTGGCGCAGATGTCGGCCGACGATCGCCTGGCCGCCGCCACTACAGCGATCGCCGCCGGCGACGCAGCCGCGGCGCGGCAATGGCTGGATCGCTTTGACGCGGCCGGAGGCGCTCGCCAGGACAGCTACTGGTGGCTGCGCGCGCAGGCCGCTTCCGCAAACGATGCCGCCGCCGCGGAAGCGGCCTTGCAGCAGGCGATTGCGCTGCGGCCGGATGCCCGCTACTACGCCCGGCTCGCGCAGCTTCAACGCGCCCGCGGTGCGACGGAAGAGGCCGCCGGTTCGCTGGAGCGAGCCAGCGCGCTGGCGCCGCAGGACGCCGCACTCGCCGCCGGGCTGGGCTACACCTGGCTGCAGGTCGGCGACCGCGCGCGCGCGCGGCCGGCCCTGGAGCGAGCGCATCGATTGCAGCCGGCTGATCCGAACCTCACCCGCCAACTGATGTACCTGGAGCTGGCCCAGGGTGATCGCGCGCAGGCACGCACCTATGCGGCGCAGGCGATCGATCAGCTGGACGGCCGCGGTGATGGGCCGGGCACCCAGGACGACGCCGGCGACGATCGAGTGGAGCTGGAGCGCTTCAACCTGCGTCGCCTGCACGAGGACCTCGGTCGGCGCTGGCGCATTCTCGGCGACCTGGCCGTTGGCGACAGCGTCTCTTCGGCCGCCAACGCGATCGCGCCGGGCGTGTCCTACCGCAGCTACGCGCAGGTAGAGGCGCAATATCGGTTCGACGCGCCGTCGGGCGGCGACGAGAACACACTCGCCGCGTACGCCCGCGTGTTTGCGGGCAGCGGTGCACAAGGCGACTGGCAGCCAGTGCATGCACCGCGGCTGGGCGTGGGCGTGCACTGGAAACCGTGGCGCAGCCAGACCATCATCTTCTCGGCCGAGCAACAACTGGGCATCGGGCGCGTCGAGGGACGACGCAGCGACACGCTGCTGCGTGCGAGCGGCTCGTGGACCGGTGGCGCGCGTTTCAGCGACGACTGGCATCCGGAAGGCCGCGGCTGGTTCGCGCAAAACGTCTACGTGGACGTGGCGCGCTACCTCAGAGCGCAGCAGAGCGTGGCCACGCTGGATTACCAATGGGGCTACCACCGCAAGCTGCCCGCGGCGCAGACGCTGGAGCCGTTCGTGCGGCTGCAGGCCAATGGCATCGAGCGCGGCCACGGGCAGGGCTTCGGCCACGATCTTCGCGCCGGGCTCGGCGTGCGCTGGAACCTCTGGTACGGCGAAAGCCGCTACGACGCCTACGCGCATCGCGTGCGCATCGGGCTGGAATGGCAGCACGCGTTCACCAGCTACCTGCGCGAGACCAACGTGGTGTTCCTCACCGTGGGCGGGCAGTGGTGAGGGGCGTTCGGCGATGGCTGCTGGCGATGGCGCTGCTGCTGATGGGTGCCGCGGCGTCAGCGCGCCCCACGGCGCCGGTCCACGCGCTGTTCTACCAGCCGCAGCTGACCGATCGCGTCTTGCCGGCCGCGCGTTGGCCGGCACTGTTCGCCAGCGTGCGCGCCCGCGGCTTCGACACGCTGGTGGTGCAGTGGGTGCAGTACGGCGACGGCTTCACCGCGCCGGCCGATCGCGCCTGGCTGCGTGCCCGGTTGGACGAGGCGCGCGCCAGCGGACTGCAATTGGTGCTGGGGCTGGCGGCCGATCCGGCGTTCTTCCAGCGTCAGGCCGACGCGCCTGACGCGGTGGCGACCTACCTGCAAAGCCTGGCCCGCCGTGACGTTGCAGTGGCCGCCCAGTGGCAGGCGATGCTTGGCGCCCCGGCGATCACCGGCTGGTACCTGCCGCTGGAGATCGACGACCAGCATTGGCGCAGTCCGGAGGCGCGCCGCGCGCTCACCGACGCGCTCGCCGAGGAAGTACGCGGCCTGCACGCGCTGGCCCCGGCGCGCCCGATCTACGTCACTGCGTTCTTCAGCGGCCGCATGGCACCGGCGGCCTACGCGCAGCTGCTCGCCGACGTGCACGACACCGGGGTGCGGGTGTGGGTGCAGGACGGCGCGGGCACCGCGCAGCTTGGCGCCGCGGAGCGTGCGCTGTATCTGGCTGCGGCCGATGGCTGCGCCGGCAGCCCGGCGCAGGGCCGCGTGCATGAGATCTTTGCGCAGGTGCCGGGGCAGGCCACCTTCACCGCGCAGCCGCTGTCGCCCGCCGCGCTGGAGGCGGCGCTGGCTCAGCCGCTGCCGTGCCAGGACGACCGGGCGGTGTTCGAGCTGCGCTACCTGCCCGAGGCGGCGGACTTGCTGGCGCGCTGATCCGCCCCGCTAAACTGCGCGCGGCATCGGGATGGGGGAGAGTCGCCATGACCCAGCGGGTCGCTCGCGCGGGAATCGTCTTTGCGCTGTTGTTCGTGCTGTACCAGTCCGCGGAAGGCGTCGGTGGACGCCTGCTGCACAGCGAGATGGTGCAGTCCACGCTGATGGTGGCGTGCGTGGTGGTGGCGTGGCCGCTGTCGCGCTGGCTGGGCTATCGCGGCTATGGCGCGTATGCGCTGGACCGGGCGCCGCTCTCCTTTGCGTGGCTGGCAGGCGGCCTTGTGGTGGCGTGCGCCGCGAAGGCGCTGGCGATCGGCGTGGGCGAGAAGCTGGGCGTGTATGCGGCCACCGGCGCGTCGTTCAGCACGGCCGGCTTCGCCGCGCTGGGCGCGGGGCTGCCGATGATGCTGCTGTCGACGTTCGTGCCCTCGATCGCCGAGGACATCCTGGCGCGCGGTTTCTGGTACCGCGCGGCGGACATCCGCTGGCGACGCGGGCTTGCCTTCGTGGCGTTCTCGGCGGGCTATTTTTTGCTCAACCACATCTACCGGCTCGATCGTGGGCCGACCGAGTGGCTGATGATCTTCTGCATGGGGCTGGCTTACGCCACTGCCCTGTGGCGCGCCGGCACGCTGTGGGCGGCGGTGGGCCTGCACTGGGGCTGGAACCTGGCCAACGACGTGCTCGATCCGCTGCTGCCGGCCGACACGCTCGATGCCCACGGCAGCAACCTGCTCACCTCCGCGGTGCACCTGCTGCTGGTGGTACTGCTGTTCGGCGTGCCGGTATCGCGCCGGCCTGCCGCTACGGATGCCAGATGAAGGCCAGCGATTCGGACCACTGGTTGGCGGTGCCGAACTGCTGCACCAGCGGGCTGTTCGCCGCGCCGCCGAGCAGGCGGCCGTAGACCAGCGCCAGCGCCACGCCGGTGTGGTGGCTAGTGGGCACGAACAGGTCGTACTCCAGCGAGGCCATCTCGCTGCCGCCCGACGGATGCCACGGCGTGACGCCCAGCGCCGCGGCCGATGCGTTGCCGATGCCGAAGAAGCGGTTCATCGCCGCGCCGTTCATCAGTGACCAGCGCAGCGTGGCCGCTTCCTCCACCGGGCCGAGTGTGGGCAGGTCGGTGTCGGCGTAGAGGTTGAGGTAGGCGCCGGCGCCCTGGGTGTCGTGGCTGAGGTTGGCGCCCACGTCCATCGCCTTGTTGATCTGCCACTCCAGGTAGCCGCCCAGGTTCACCCGCGGTGACAGGCTGGGCACCTTGCCACCCAGCGCGCCCAGGTCACTGCGTTCGCGGCCCCATTGATAGCCGCCGTAGAGGCCGCCGCGCAGGGCCGGCCCGTGCAGGAACTCCAGTTCCAGCCCGTCCAGCGTGGAGAAACTGCCGACGCCGGGCAGTTCCACGTCGATATAGGGCACGGGGTCTTCGCGATCGTTCCTGGCGCCGGGCCAGGCGGGCATGCGCTGCACGCCGGCGCCCACCGCGAGCACGGCGCTGTCGGTGGCGGCGCCGCTCAGTGGCCACAGGGCGGGCAGGGCGCAGGCCAGCAGGAGTGTGAAGCGGGGACGTAAGGGCATGGGGCGAGGGATGGTTGTGGGGTGTCCGGACGTTCGTGCGAGTGGCACGCCATTTCGCAAGAAAGGGAAAGGGCATGGAAAGACTGGCCGCCTAGCCTTTCGCCATGCCTACGAATGCCCCAACGCCTAACCCTGCCTCCGGGTGGACCATCCTGTGTGATTTCGACGGCACCATCGCCGTCGAAGACGTGATCGACTCGCTGCTCGACCGCTACGGCCGCCCCGGCTGGGAAGCGCTGGAGCAGGACTGGCGCGCCGGCCGCATCGGCTCGCGCGAGTGCATGAGCGGCCAGGTGGCCCTGCTCGACATGACCCGCGAGCAACTGGATACCCACCTGTCGCACCTGTGGATCGACCACGCGTTCCCCGGCTTCGTGGCCAAGGCGCGCGAGCTGGGCGTGCCGATCCGCGTGGTCAGCGACGGGCTCGACTACGCCATCCACAAGATCCTGGGTCGCTACGGCCTGGACGACCTGCCGCTGGCCGCCAACCACCTGTCGCCGGCCACCCCGCCGCAGCGCTGGCAGCTCACCTCGCCGTTCCAGGCCGAAGGCTGCCGCAGCGGCACCTGCAAGTGCGCCTGCGTCGAACGCGCCCGTGCCGGCGGAGCCACCCGCACGCTACTGATCGGCGACGGCGCCTCGGATTTCTGCGCCGCCGACCGCGTCGATTTCGTCTTCGCCAAGCACCGCCTCATCGAGCACTGCCGCGCCGCTGGCATTGCCTACGTGCCGATCACCGGCTTCGAGGACGCGCTGGAATTCCTCCCCCAATTGCTCGACGGCAGCCTGCTGGAGGCCGAAACGGCCCCGCACGTCGCCACCACCCTCTGATCCTTCAGTTCAGGACACCCCATGAACGTCTTTGACAAGAACGCTTCCGTGATGATCGACGACGCGCAGCTGCTCGCCGACGAGGCCAAGTACAGCTCTTTCGGCGACACCGTGCACTACGTCGATCCGCCGAAGATCTTCCGTACCTGCAACGGCAGCTACATGTACGACACCGAGGGCACGCCGTTCCTGGACCTGCAGATGTGGTACTCGGCGGTGAACTTCGGTTACGCCAACCCGCGCCTCAACAACGTGCTGAAGAACCAGATCGACCTGCTGCCGCAGGTGGCCAGCCAGTACCTGCACCAGACTCGCATCGAGTTGGCCAAGACCATCGCGCTCGACGCCAAGAAGAAGTTCGGTCTGGACGGGCGCGTGCACTTCAACGTGGGCGGCGCGCAGGCGATCGAGGATTCGCTCAAGCTGGTGCGCAACTTCAAGGGCGGCAAGAGCCTGATGTTCGCTTTCGAGGGCGGCTACCACGGCCGCACGCTGGGCGCCTCGTCGATCACGTCGAGCTACCGCTACCGCCGCCGCTTCGGCCACTTCGGCGAGCGCGCGATGTTCCTGCCGTTCCCGTATCCGTTCCGTCGCCCCAAGGGCATGACCGCCGAGGAGTATTCGGAGAACTGCGTGAACCAGTTCGCGCGCCTGTTCGAGACCGAATACAACGGCGTGTGGGACCCCAAGACCAACCAGTGCGAGTACGCCGCGTTCTACGTCGAGCCGATCCAGGGCACCGGCGGCTACGTCGTCCCGCCGATGGGCTTCTTCCAGGGCCTGAAGAAGGTGCTCGACCAGTACGGCATCCTGATGGTGGTCGACGAGATCCAGATGGGTTTCTGGCGCACCGGCAAGCTGTGGTCGATCGAGCACTTCGGCGTGACGCCGGATGTGGTGGTGTTCGGCAAGGCGCTCACCAACGGCCTGAACCCGCTGTCGGGCCTGTGGGCGCGCGAGGAGATGATCAACCCGACCATCTTCCCGCCGGGCTCCACCCACTCCACCTTCAACTCCAACCCGCTGGGCACCTCGCTGGGTCTGGAAGTGATCAAGATGGGCTACGAGCTGGACTACGAGACCACCGTGCCGAAGAAGGGCGCGCACTTCCTCGAAGGCCTGCGCGACCTGCAGAAGAAGCACAAGGAAATCGGCGACGTCGACGGCCTGGGCCTGGCGCTGCGCGCCGAGATCTGCACCGACGACGGATTCACCCCGAACAAGGCGCTGCTCGACCGCATGGTCGACATCGGCCTGGCCGGCGACCTGGAGCACAACGGCAAGAAGATCGGCCTCGTGCTCGACGTGGGCGGCTGGTACAAGAACGTGATCACCTTCGCGCCCTCGCTGGACATCACCCACGAAGAGATCGACCTGGCCATCGCGCTGCTGGACCAGCTCCTCACCAAGGCCAAGCGCACGGCGTAAGCCGGCGCGAGAAGTCTTTGAAGCGAACCGTACCCCACGGCCGTCATTCCCGCGCAAGCGGGAATCCATTTTCAACATGCGGCATCGAAGCCAATGGATTCCCGCTTGCGCGGGAATGACGGCCTGAAGACACACCCACCCTAAGCGAACGGACCCGACCATGACCGAGCCACTCTCCGCCGACGCCGTCCGCGACCAGGTCATCGCGATCATCGCCAAGCAGGCCAAGATCGAGGTGGCGACGATCACCCCGGCCTCCACGCTGAAAGACCTCGGCGTGGCCTCGCTGGATGCGATCGAGGTGATCTTCGATATCGAGGAGTTCTTCGATATCACCTTCCCCGACCAGGGCACCAACTTCGACACCGACACCGTGCAGCACCTCATCGACGCGGTGATGGCGGCGCAGGCTGCCAAGGCTGACGGATCGGCATGAGCGACGCTGCCTCCCGCGCCATCGCCATCACCGGCATGGGCGCGATCAGCGCCTTCGGTGAGGGCGCCGAAACGCTGTGGACCGCCCTGCGCGAAGGGCGCAGCGGCATCCGCCCGCTGCGCCACGAACGCGCCGCCGACCTGCGTGTGCGCGTGGCTGCGCAGGTGCCGGAAAGCTTCGATCCGGCCGCGCATTTCCCCGAGCGCCAGTTGTCCATGCTCGACCGCACCTCGCAGTTCGCGCTGGTGGCGGCGAACGAGGCGATCGCGCAGTCGGGGCTGGATTTCGCAGCCAGCGGCCTGGGTCTGCGCACCGCCGTGGTGGTCGGCACCGGCGTGGGCGGCGAGACCACCCAGGACGAGCAGAGCCGTCGGCTCTACGCGGAGAACGCCTCGCGCCTGCATCCGCTGAGCATCGTGCGGCTGATGACCAACGCGCCGACCAGCCAGATCTCCATGGCGCACGGCCTGCGCGGGCCATCTTTCGCCGTGGCCAGCGCTTGCGCCTCCACCAACCACGCGATCGCGCAAGCCGCGCTGATGATCCGCGCCGGGCTGGTCGACGTGGCGGTGGCCGGCGGCACCGAGGCCTGCCTCAGTTTCGGCGCGATGCGCGCGTGGGAAGCGATGCGCGTGCTCGCCGACGACACCTGTCGCCCGTTCAGCGCCAACCGTCGCGGCCTGGTGCTGGGCGAAGGCGCGGGCGTGTTCGTGCTCGAATCCATGGCCCACGCCCGCGCGCGCGGCGCGCAGGTGCTGGGCGTGCTGGCCGGCGTGGGCATGAGCGCGGACGCCGGCGACATCGTGGCGCCGGATCCGGCCGGCAGCGCGTCGGCGATGGCGCAGGCGCTGGCCGATGCCGGCCTGTCGCCTGAGGACATCGATTACATCAACGCGCACGGTACCGGCACGCCGGCCAACGATCCCACCGAAACCACCGCGATCCATCGCGTGTTCGGCGCGCATGCGCCGAAGCTGGCGGTGTCTTCCACCAAGTCCATGCACGGCCACGCGCTGGGCGCTTCCGGCGCGCTGGAGCTGGTGGCGGTGCTCGGGGCGATGCGCGATGGCGTGGTGCCGCCCACCGCCAACCTCGACGTGCCCGACCCGGCTTGCGACCTGGACTACGTGCCCAACACGCCGCGCGAGCTGCGCGTGCGCGCGGCGCTCAGCAACTCCTTCGCGTTCGGCGGGCTCAACGCCGTGCTGGCGGTGCGCGCGCCCTGACCACCGGGAAGCTCGCTGCAGCGGACGCAACCATGCCTTATCTCGCCCAACTCGAACCGGAGAGCCTGCTGCGGCAGTTTCTCGCCCATCCGCCGGAAGGTTTCGCAGCCGGCACCACGGCCTCGGGCATGCCTACCTTCGTGGCGCCGTTCGACCTGCTCACCACGGCCGACGATGCCCTGCGCCGACGCGTCACGCAGCTCCCAGGCTATCGGCGCTGGGGTCGCCTGCTGCGCTGGCGCACGCGCTTTGCCGGCAGCACCGTCACCGAGTTCGCACCGCTGCCACGCCATGTCACGCCGCAGGCGCTGGCGCGCGAGCTGGTGGAGCAGCACGGCCGCGACTGCGCGCTGCTGGTGGTGAAGGACATCGCGCCGGAGACGCCCCTGCTCGACGTGGCCGACGGCCAGCGCGCCAGCGCCTTCGCCCGCGCACTGGAAGAGGCCGGCTGCGTGCTGCTCGACGGCATGCCGCTGGCCTGGGTGCCGATCGACTTCGACAGCGAGGAGGATTACCTCGCCCGCTTCTCGCGCAGCCGGCGCAAGGAGATCAAACGCAAGCTGCGCTCGCGCGCCGACCTGCGCATCGAGGCTTGGCCCACCGGCTCGGCGGTGTTCGAGGATGCCGCGCTGCGCGCACGCATCCACGCGCTGTACGAAAACGTCTATGCGCAGAGCGAGATCCACTTCGACCACCTCACGCCGGCCTTCCTCGACGCTGTGCTGCACGATGGCGGTAACGGCGGTGTGGTGTTCGCCTATTTCCACGGCGAGGATCTGATCGGCTGGAACCTCTGCTACGAGCACGCCGGCAAGCTGGTGGACAAGTACATCGGGCTGGTCTACCCGGCCGCGCGCGAGCACAACCTGTACTTCGTCAGCTGGATGGAAAACCTCGCCTACGCGCGGCGCCGGGACTTGAGCCACTACATCGCCGGCTGGACCGACACGGCGGTGAAGCGCCAGCTCGGCGCACGCTTCTGCCTCACCCGCCACGCGGTATACGTGCGCAATCCGCTGCTGCGGGCCGTCTTCCGCCGCATCGCCCACCACTTCGAGAGCGAGCCGGTGCAGCCGGCGCCCGCCATGGAATCGGCATGACCCGCCCCATCGTGCTGGATATCGACCACTCCGTCGGCCCGCTGCCGAAGCGGCTGGTGGTGCCGCTGGAGCACTGGCAGGAGGCGCTGCGCTTCGGCTGCATGCTGCGCACGCTCGCGCGCTTCCGCACGGTGCTGGACGACACACTGCCGGCCGAGCACGGCACCGTGCTGCTGGGCAGCGGCGACTTTCATCACCTGAGCTGGCCGCTGATCGAGCGGGTGCAGCACGCCGCGCCGTTCCAGGTAGTAGTGCTGGACAATCATCCGGACAACATGCGCTACCCGTTCGGCGTGCACTGCGGCTCGTGGGTGCGCCGCGTGGCGATGCTTCCGCAGGTGAGCCACGTGCACGTGGTGGGCATCGGCTCGACCGACATCGGCGCCGGCCACGCCTGGGAAAACTACCTCGCGCCGCTGCGCGCCGGGCGCCTGAGCTACTGGAGCGTGGGCGTGGACGTGCGCTGGGCCGCCAAGGCCGGCCTCGGCCAGGCCTTCCGCGCGTTCGAGCATGCCGACGCGCTGGTCGAGGCGTTCACCGCGCAGCAGCTGGTTGCGCCGCAGCCCACCTACCTGTCGATCGACAAGGACGTGTTCGCGCAGGATGTTGCGCGTACCAACTGGGACCAGGGCAGCCTGCAACTCCACCACGCCACCGCCATCATCGACAGCCTGCGCGCCGGCCTCGTCGGCAGCGACATCACCGGCGAAATCTCCGCCTACCGCTACAAGAGCTGGTGGAAGCGCCGCCTGGCCGCCATCGACGACCAACCCGCAGTCGATCCGCGCGAGCTGGCGCAGTGGCAGGCGCAGCAGCATGGGTTGAATGAGCAGTTGCTGCGGGTAATCGATGCCGTGGGCGTAGTGACCGCCTGACCCGAGACGTTAGCCAGGGCCGCCGGTGCTTCCGGCGCCCCGCACCTCCATCGCACTCCAGGTCAGGCGCTGGCTCTGCCCAGCACCGCGTGTATCCGCTCGAAGTCCGCATCGTCCAGCCACGCGCTGTTGCTGATGGTCAGCGCGCGTTGGGCAAAGTCGCGGGCGCGTGGCATCGACGCTTGTGGCACGCGGTCGGCGAGGTAGGCGTAGTCGGGGAGGGCGTGGACGAACAGGCGGCTGACGCCGAGGCCGGCGGTCCACAGTTCCGCCAACGCAGCGTCGGCTTGTGCGGCGGTGGGCATCAGCACCAGCAGGAACGGCCAGCTGCCGGTGGTGCCGGAGGCCTCGTCGAACACGGTGAGGCCGGGTAGAGCGCGCAGTCGGGCCACGCGTTGCAAAGCGCGGGCGCGGTTGGCGATGAGGAAATCCGGCAGGCGCGTCGCGGCACGGGTGCCGACGCCGCGGCGCCAGCGGCCGACGCGATGGAACGGGATCTGCGGCGCGAAGTCGTCGCCCACGGCAGCGACCGGATCGCCTCTCTTCAGCGCGCGGCGCAGCGGCATGCCGTAGGCGAGCCCGAGCAGCGAGGGGCGATACAGCGCGGCGAGTCCCAGTAGCTCCACGCTGCGGCGCAGCTCCCCGCCCGCAGCACGCGGCACGATGGCGGCGCTGGTCGCGCGCAGCTCGTCGCGCAGTGCGTCGTCGCGGGTGGCCAGCAGGCCGCCTTCGTAGATCGACAAGCCTTTGCCCGCGGCGAGGCTGAAGAAGCCGATGTCGCCGCGCAGGCCCACGCTCTGCCCGCCATCGCGCGCGCCCAAAGCCTGTGCGGCGTCCTCGATGACGAAGGCGCCAGCGGCGCGGGCGATGGCGAGCGGCGCATCCATGTCGGCGACGAGACCGGCGAGATGCGTGGGGAGGATCGCCAGCGTGTCCTCGCGGCAAGCCTGCGCCAGCGCCTGCGGATCGAGATCCCAGTGATCCGGGCGCGTGTCGCACAGACGCAGGGTGAGACCCATGCGGTGCACGGCGATCGCCACCAGCGGACAGGTGTAGGCCGGCGCGACCACCACGGAGCGATTCGGCGCGCGCGCCTTCAGCACATGCAGCGCCACCAGCAGCGCCGCGGTGCCGGAGCATTCCAGCTGCAGCGGCGGCGTGCCCAGTTGCGCGGCGAGTGTTGCAGCGAGTGCATCGCGGTGCGGCAGCAGATCCGCGGCCTGCAGCGGCAGGCCGGCGGTGGGCGGAATTTCGCGCAGGCGGCGCATGGGGCTCAGGGTCAGATCCCAAAGAACAACATCAGGACGTCATTCCCGCGAAAGCGGGAATCCACGGTCGATTTGAGGGCAATGGATTCTTGCTTGACCAGCCATTCGGCTGTTGAGAGCCGCGGAATGACGGCTAAGGATGATTCGGCCGTGCATTGGATTAGCTCTTCTTGTAGCGGATGCGTACTCATGGTGCTTCCGGCGCACTCACAGGCGCGGCCTCGCGCTCGGCCAGGCCTAGACAGACGATGCCGGCGAGGATGGCGGCAGCACCGAGCAGCTTGGTGGCGGTGAGCGGCTCGTGGAACAGCCAAACGGAGAGCGCCATCACGCTGATCACCTCCAGGTGCGAGGCGGCGAAGGCCGGGCCGATCGGCGCGTGCTTGAGCAGGCTCATCCAGGTGAAGAACGCGCCCAGGTAACCGAGCACCGCGCCATATACCCACGGTTCGCCAAACAGGCGCAGCAGCCAGGCGAGGTTCGCTTCCACCGGCAGGGCGTGGTTGCCGGCAAGCTTGAAGGAGATCTGCGTGAGCGTGTCGAAGCCCATCAGCAGGGCGAAGCCGATCAGATAGAAACGCCTCATGCGCCGGCTCCCACGATCGCCACGCCCAGGCTCACCAGCAGGATGCCGGCCACGCGCAGGCGGGTGAGCTTTTCGCCGAACAGGAATCGCCCGGCGACCATGATCGCCACGATGTTGATCGAGCCCAGCAGCACGCCCTCGGACAGCGGCAGCAGCGAGAGGAAGGCGATCCACACCAGGAACTCGAACACGTAGCAGCCCACGCCGATCCACAGCCACGGGCGCGCGGCCATGTATTTCCAGCGGGCGAGCCCGTCGCCCGCGTCGCGGTCGCCGGCGGCGGCCTTGAAGGCGAGTTGGCCGCCGGTGTCGAGCACCACGTTGGCCAGCCACAGGATGATGGTGAGCAGGGGCATGCAGGTCTCGTGGAGGTGGTCAATCACATGGCGGCGAACATCGAGGGTGACGCTCGCAGCGACGGAAGTTCAGCGCATCATCGGATGCCTCGAGCCTTGGCCCCACGAACCGTTCGCGCTGAGCGTAGCTTGCGTCGGCAAGCGGAGTCGAAGCGCCTTGCGGCGATGCCCTTCGACTTCGGCGCTGCGCGCCTACGCTCAGGGCGAACGGTGGAGCAACCAGTCGGCCCTCGACTCAGGCCGCGGCGCGTTCGGCGGTGCGACCGGCGACGATCGCGTCGAAGAAGCGCCCGGAGCGCTCGATCAGCGTGCGGCGTTCCTTGTCGATGGTGATCATGTGATAGCTGTCCTCGAGCAGCAGCAGCTCGGTGGGGGCATTCACGCCGCGCAGCACCGCTTCGGCGTTTCGCACGCTGGCCACGTCATCCTCGCTGGCGTGGGCGACCAGGCAGGGCGAGGTCACCCGGGGCAGCAGGCCGCGCACGTGGGTGGACAGCTGATACAGGTCGGCCAGCGAGTGCCAAGGGTTGCCGAGCAGGCCGGCCACGGTGCTGTCACCCGAGCGCATGGCCGCCTCGACCTGGTTGCGCAGACGTTCGTCGCGCAGGCCGTAGGGGTGCTGCTCCTCGAACACGCGGTGGCGACCCAGGCCGAGTTTCTTCACCAGCGGCAACAGGAACGACAGTCGCGCCGTCCACGGGATGCTCCAGCCGTCGTAGCGGAATGTGGCGCCGTATACACCCACGCCGGCGACCTGCTGTGGACGTTCGGCGGCGAGCTTGAGCGAGAGCAGGGCGCCCATCGACAGGCCGCCCACGAACAGGTGGTCCACGTGCTGCATGAGCTTGTCGGCGGCGGCTTCTACGCTGGCGTACCAGTCGCGCCAGCCGGTGGCGAGCAGGTCCTCGACGTCGCCGCAATGGCCGGCCAGCTGCATGCCGTAGACGGTAAAGCCGGCGTTGTTCAGGCCCTTGGCGAGCAGGCGCATCTCCATCGGCGTGCCGGTAAGGCCGTGGATCAGCAGCACGCCGCGGCGGTCACCTTCAAGCATGAAGTCGGTGGGTTGGATCATCGGGACATCCTGGGGCGGTGGGTGTTGCCTTGGCTTCCATAGCTCAAGCGGGCGGCCTGGTCGCAGCCCGTAGTTTTTGCTCGTCATCCTCGCGAAAGCGGGGATCCATTTTCGCTTCTTGGCAGTGGGTCCCCGCTTTCGCGGGGATGACGCAGTAGAGGTGACCGCAATTTCTTGTCAGCGAGCTTTCGGCGGTGCGGCCGGCGCAGCCGGCGTGCCGAATCGCACCAGCACCCGCTGGCCGACGCGCACGTCGGCCGGAGGCGTGGCGTCGAAGGCCAGCACGCAGGTCACGGTGCGGGCGTTGGCGCGCAGTTGCGGGTCGTCTTCCAGCGTGGACGGGCCGACCACGCTGCCGATGCGCAGCACGTGTGCCGGCCAGTTCTGCGTGCTGTTGCCGCCGCCGTCGGCGCTGACCGTGGCCGGCATGCCCACCTTCACCGCATCGACGAAGGATTCGCTCAGCTCCGCGCGCACGATCGGCGGGGTGAGTGGCAGCAGGGTGAACAGCGGGCCGCCGACGGTGGTCGACACGCTGGCGCCGGTCTGCGCGGCGACGCGCACCACGCGCGCATCGACCGGCGCGCGCAGCGTGCGCAGGCCCAGTTCGTAACGGGCCTCGTCGCGCTTCTGCGTGGCCATAGCCACGGCCGCATCGGCGGCGGCCTGCTGGGCGACCAGTTCGTTGGCGCTGGCCGCCGCCGCATCGGCGCTCTGGCCGTCGCCCGCTCCGGCCTTGGCCGCGTCGGCCAGACGCTGGGCCTGCACGCGCATGGCCGCCAGCTTGCCGTCGAGCAGCTGGCGCTGCGCCTTGGCCTGGGCCAGCTCCGCCTCGGCCGCCTGCAACTGCAGCTGGGCCGGCGCGGGATCGAGCGTGGCCAGCACCTGGCCCTTGCTCACGCGGTCGCCCTCGTGCACGGCCACGCTGGTGAGCGTGCCGTCGCGCGGCGTGCCGAGCACCAGCAGGCCGCCTTCCACGTCGACCCGACCGCGCGCCACCGCGGCATACGCGGCGGCGGTGGAAGTCGCGGCGGGCGGCGGCGAATCATGCGAGCAGCCGGCGGCCAGCAGCAGGGCGGCGACGAGGGCGGCGAGGCGCAGCGGTTTCATGACGCGGTTCCTGTGTCCATGGCGGCCGGCGGCGCGGGGCGCCGGTCGCTGAGAATGCGGCCATCTTCCATTGCCAGCACGCGGTCGGCGTGGCGGATCAGTCGCGGATCGTGGCTGACGCACAGCACGGTGGTGCCGTGGGTGCGGGCGATGCGGTGGAGGATGTCGATGATCATCTGGCCGTTGGCAGCGTCGAGCGCGCTGGTCGGCTCGTCGGCAAACAGCAGTTCCGGCTGCTTGGCGAGCGCGCGGGCGATCGCCACGCGCTGCTTTTCGCCGCCGGACAGTTCGCTCGGGCGCAGCTGCATGCGCGGGGTCATGCCCACTTCGTCCAGCGACTGCACCGCGCGCTCGCGCGCCTGCTGGCGCGACAGGCCGAGGTAGTGCAGCGGCAGCTCCACCTGCTCGCGCGCGCTCAGCGCGGGAAACAGGTTGAAGCCCTGGAACACGAAGCCGGTGTGCAGCAGGCGGAAGCGTTCCAGCGCGCGGCTGTCGAGCTGGCCCAGCTCGCTGCCCAGTGCGGTGACGCGCCCGGCGTCCACCTTCTGCAGGCCGCTCAGGATCGCCAGCAGGGTGCTCTTGCCGCAGCCGGAGGGGCCGGAGATCAGGGTGAGTTCGCCCGCGTCGATGCTCAGCGACAGGCCGTCGAGCACCTGCGTGCGCACCTTGCCGGAGACGAACGCCTTGGCGATGCCCTCGGCATGCAGCGCCGGGCCGGCGGCGGGGGACGTGGCGAGCGCGTTCATCGCAGCAGGCTCGCCGGATCGGCGCGGCGCAGGCTGCGCATCGCCACCAGGCCGGAGACGGCGGCGAGCGCCATCGCCAGCACCACGCACAGCAGGGTGATCGGGATGCTCAGCACCACCGGTACGTCCTGGCTGCGCGCCAGTTCCAGCAGCAGCACGCCCAGCGCGGTGGCGCCGAGCAGGCCGATCGCACCCACCCAGAAGGCCTGTTCCAGCACCACCCAGCGCAGGTTGACCACGCCCACGCCCAGCGCATTGAGCGTGGCGTACTCGCGCACCGAGCCGGCCACCGCGGCCATCAGCGTCTGGCTGGTGATCACCGCGCCGACCAGGAACACGATGCCGGCCAGGAACACCACGCCGGCGCCGGCGCCGGTGTCGAGCATCCAGTACAGCACCGAGCGACGCGCGAACGATTTGGCCGTCCATACGTCGTACGGGCCGAAGCTGCGGTCGCCACGTAGGCGGGCCGCCACGGCGTCAGCGCTGGCCGGATCGCGCAGCGCGGCGACCAGGTAGGTGGGGCGGCCGGCGTCGGTGGGGTCGGTATCGAGCCGGCGCGCAGTATCCAGCGAGCTGACCACGTTGACGCCGCCGAGCGCGCGCAGGCCGCTGCTCACGCCGACCACGCGCACGCGGTGGCCGTTGATCACGGCGTGGTCGCCGATCGCCACGCCGAGCTTGTCGATGTCGGCGCGGTCGACGATCACCGCGTCCGGCTCGGCCAGCCGCGCGCGCAGCGCGGGCGGTAGGGTGCGCGAGAACATCAGGCCGTCGGCGCGTGGGTCGATGCCGGAGACGAACACCGACTCGCCGCCGGTGTCATGCGCGCCGCGCCAGTCGGCGTCGATCCACAGGAACGGTTCGACCTGGGTCACGTCCGGGTCCATGCGCAGGCGCATTTCCACGTCCGGATCGATCGCGCGGCCGAGGTTGACGCTCTGCGTGCCGGGATAGCCCACCCACAGATCGGCGGTGGAACCGGTGATGTAGACGCTGGCACTGCCGAAGATGCCCAGCACCAGCGCGGCCTGCAGCAGCTGCAGCAGACCGGCGAAACCCACCGCGAGGATCGCCGGCAGGAACCGGCGCCATTCGTAGATCAGGGTCTTGCGGGCGAGCGCGACCATCAGGGTGCGTCCGCGGTTTTGCTGTCGCTGTCGGCGTCCGGCAGCGGTGCGCCGCCGAGCGCCTTGTACAGGCTGACGAAGGCCAGGTCGCGCGCTACGGTGGCGTCGGTCAGGTCGATCGCCGATTGGGCCAGTGCGAGCCGGCTGTCGAGCGCTTCGGCCGGTGAGGCAAGGTGCAGCCGCACGCGGACATCGGCCGCCTGCGCGGCGCGGCTCAGCGCGCGCTGCGCATCGGCGGTGCGCGCTTCGCGCTTGCGCTGCTGTTCGAGCTGGCCCAGCGCGGTTTCTACTTCGGCCACGCCCTGCAACACCGCCTGGCGGTAGGCGTACACGCTGGCCTTGAGGTCGTGCTTGCGGGCATGCAGCTCGGCTTCGCGGGCGCCCCAGTCGAACAGCGGGATGTCGATCATCGGGCCGGCGGAGAGCAGCGCGTTGTCGCGCGTGCGCCGGTGCGTGGTGAGGTTGGTCGACCACACCAGCGAACCGCCGATGCCGATGCGCGGATACAGGTCGGCGCGGGCCACGCCGGCGTCGCCGGCGGCGGCGAGCACCTCGGCCTCGGCGTGGGCGATGTCCGGGCGGTTGCGCAGCAGGTCGGCCGGCGCCTGGGTGAGCGAGGTGTCGCCCAGCGCCGGCAGCGGAGCGGCGGCGAGCCAGGCCGGGTCGGGTTCATTGCGGCCGAGCAGCACGGCCAGCTGCTGCGCCGCGGCGTCGGCGGCGCCGCGCGGCTCGGCCAGCGCAGCGTCGGCCTGGGCCAGCGCGGCCTCGGCCTCATCCACCGAACGCGCGGAAGCCAGTTGCAGCCGCGCGCGGGTGCGCAGCAGCTCCCATTGCCGGTGGCGGTCGTCGCGGATGGCGGTGAGCGTGGTCTCGCGCTGCTGCGCCGCGCGCAGTTCCAGCCAGTTGCGGACCACCTCGGCCACCAGCGTCACGCGCACCTGCTGCAGGCTGGCCGCGCTGCCATTGAGCTGTCCACGCGCCTGGCGGCGGGTGGCGGTGCCGCGGCCGAACAGGTTGAGCTCCCAGGTGGCGTCGAAGCCGGCGACGAAGAACGAGGCGCTGGCATCGGGGTCGATCGCGTCCTCGGTCTTGGCGCGCAGGCGCGGCAGGTAGGCGACGTCGGCGCTGCGGGTCATGGCCCGGGCGGCGAGCAGCCGTTCCTTGGCCTGCGCCACGTCGAGGTTGTCCTTGAGGGCGGTGTCGACCAGCGCATCGAGCGCCGGATCGTGGAAGGCGTGCCACCAGCCGCGCAGGTCCGCCGGCGGCGCGTCCGCATTGGCCGGGTGGCGCCACTGCGCTGGGACGGGCGGATTCAGCTTGGGCATGTCGATGCCGCTGCAGCCGCCCAGCAGCAGGGCGGCCAGCACGCCGGCGAGCGTTGCGCGTGCGCCACGGGCGCCTGAAGGAGTCATTTCAGTGCCGGTCCGCGGCTTGCCGGGCGAGGTCGGCAGCGAGGCCGGCGTGGTCGGCGTAGCGGTCGCCGTGGAGCATGGGCGTGCGGGACAGGCGAGGGGAGGGCAGCGTCATGTCGAAAGTTTCCACGCCCAGGGTTTCATCAACTTTTCGCAGGCGCCGGGAACTGCACGCCGATCCGCAGGCCGCCGTTCGGCGCGTTGCCGAAGGCGACCTGGGCGCCGTGCTGCTGGGCGATCTGCTGCACGATCGCCAGGCCCAGTCCGGTGCCGCCGGCCGGCGCATCGGGTGCGCGGAAAAAGCGCTCGCCCAGGCGTTCGAGCACCTCGGCCGGGACGCCGGGGCCGCTGTCTTCCACCTGCAGCAGTACGCCGCCGTCGGGCAGCGGCAGCAGCGTGACGGTGGCGCGCGCGCCGCGGCCGGCGTAGCGCAGCGCGTTGTCGATGAGGTTGTCCAGCAGCTCCTGCAGCGCCGGCGCGTCGCCGAGCACCCACACCGGGCCATCCGGCCCGTGGTAGCCCAGGTCGATGTCGGCGCGGATCGCCTCGGGCACGCGCTGGCCCACGGCCTGCGGGATCTGTCGCCCCAGGTCCACCGGCACGTGCGACGAACGCTCCGTCCACGGGCTCTGCGCGCGAGTGAGCGCGAGCAGCTGGGTGGAGGTGCGGGCGGTGCGCTGGGTGAGCTGGTCGATGTGATCCAGCGCGTCGTGCACGGTGGCCGCATCGTGCGCGGCGCGGGCGCGATCCACGTGCAGGCGCAGGCCCGCCAGCGGCGTGCGCAGCTGGTGCGCGGCGTCGGCGATGAAGCGCTCCTGCAGCGACAGCACCGCGCGCAGCCGCTCGAACAGGCCGTCGATGGTGTGGGTGAGCGGCAGGATCTCCACCGGCACGTCCTCGCCGGTGATCGGTTCGAGCTCGTGCTCGCGCGCGGCGAGGCGGTCGGTCAGCGGCTCGAGGATGCGCAGTCCGCGGTTGATGCCCAGCCACATTAGCGACAGCGCGCCCAGAATCAGGATGGTCTGCATCGGCACCGCCAGCAGCAGGATCTCGCGCGCGCGCTGCTGCCGGTCGTGCAAGGTCTCGGCGATGGTGACGGTGAGCACGTCGGCCGGGTTGTCGGGCGCGCGCAGGCTCAGCGAAGCGGCGCGCAGGGTGCGCCCGGACAGGCGCGAATAAAACAGCTCCGGCGCCGCGTCCGGAGCCGGAGCTGGCGGTTCGGGGAAGGTGCCGTTGCCGCTGAGCAGCCCGCGCAGGCTGCTGCGTACCGTGTAGTAGTTGTGGCTGTCCGGGTCGTATTCGATCAGGAAGCGCGCCTCTGCTGGCAGGTCGCCGGAGACTTTGCCCGAGCGGAACATCTGCGCCAGCGTGCGGACGTCGTCGGCGAGATCGGCATCATGCACGCGGTTGGAGTAGTTCAGCGCCACACCGTAGGTGACCACCGCGTCGATCGTGAGCAGGATCAGCATCGGCAGCAGCAGAAGCAGCAGCAGCCGCCGGCGCAGGCTGGGACGACGCATGCGGCCGTCACGCATCGGCGCTCTCCTCCAGCAGATAGCCGAGCCCGCGCACGGTGCGCACGGTGGCGCCGCTGCCGTGCAGCTTGCGGCGCAGGCGGTGGATGGCGATGTCCAGGCCGTTGTCGGTGAGCTCCTGGTCCCAGTTGCACAGCGCCTCGACCAGCTGGGCGCGGTTGGTGATGCGGTCGGGGCGGCTGGCCAGCGCTTCGAGCAGGCCGAATTCGCGCGCGGTGAGTTCCAGCGGCTGTTCGTCCACCCAGGCGCGGTGGCCGGGCACGTCCAGCCGCAGGCGGCCGATGCGCAGCTCGGTGGCGCCCTTGCTGGCGGAGCGGCGCAGCAGGGCGCGCACGCGGGCCTCGAACTCGGCCAGCGCGAACGGTTTGACCAGGTAATCGTCGGCGCCCAGGTCGAGCACACGCACGCGCTCATTCAGGCCCTCGCGCGCGGTGATCACCAGCACCGGCACGCCGGAGCCGCGCTGGCGCAGGCGGTGCAGCACTTCGCTGCCGTCCAGTGCCGGCAGGCCCAGGTCGAGCACCAGCAGGTCGTGCGCACCGTCGCGCAGGGCGGTGTCGGCCTGCGCGCCGCTGGTGACGTGGTCGACCGCATGGCCGCCCTGGCGCAGCGAGGCGGTGATGGCGGCGGCGATGGCGGGGTCGTCTTCGGCGATCAGGATGCGCATGGTGGCGGGGCGTTGGGGAGGGAAGGAGCCGATGCCGGGTGGAGCGCGCTCAGACCGGCGCCATCCGGGCAAAGTTGCATCGAAACATCTTGCACCTTTCACGACGCCTTCGTGACTTTTGGCAGGGGGTCTTGCCGGTGTCCCGGGCTTGCTCCAGTCTGGCGCATTGCCTGTCCACAGGGGGAGTCATGGCGATTTCGAAGCGATCTGGCGGGCTGCTGCCCGCCCTGTTCCTGCTGCTGTGGCCGCTGTGCGCGCCCGCGCAGCAGGCCGCGGTACCCGCGCCGGCACCGGCTGCCAGCACCGCGCCGCCGCCCGCCGCGCCGATTCCGCTGGCGGCGCCCGATGCCGCGGCGGTGTCCGTGCCCAGCGCGCCCGGCGCCTGGGGCGGCGAGCGCAGTGGTACCGAGGCAACACTGTCGGACCGCGTGGTCAGCTACCGCATCGACGCGGAGCTGGACGCCGCCAAGCACACCGTGCACGGCAAGGAGCAACTGCAGTGGCGCAACCGCAGCGACCGCGAGGTGCGCAGCATCTACATGCACCTGTACCTCAACGCGTTCGCCAACGAGGGCAGCACGTTCTTCACCGAGCGCGCGGTGCTCACCGCGCACGGCCGCTCGCGCGGCAACGCCAGCCTGAAGAAGGGGCAGTGGGGCTGGATCGACCTCAACAGCGTGCGCCAGGCCGACACCGACCTGAAATACAGCTTCGTGCAGCCGGACCACGGCCCGGCGACCGACCGCAGCGTGGTACGCATCGACCTGGCCCAGCCGGTACCGGCGGGCGGCGCGCTGACGCTGGATATCGACTTCCTCAGCCAGCTGCCGCGGGTGGTGGAGCGCACCGGCTGGTTCGGCGACTTCAACCTGGTCGGCCAGTGGTTCCCGAAGATCGGCGTGCTGGAGCTGCCGGGCGAGCGTGGCGCCACCGAGGTGCGCTGGAACTGCCACGAGTTCCATTTCAACAGCGAGTTCTATGCGGACTTCGGCCTGTACGACGTCAAGCTTACGGTGCCGTCGGACTACACCGTCGGCGCAGTGGGCGAGCTGCAGGGCCAGCCGCAGAGCGAGGGCGGCAAGACCACCTACCACTTCGTGCAGGGTGACGTGCACGATTTCGCCTGGGTCGCGGCCAAGGGCTACAAGACGCTGGACGGCACGTACGAAGGCCCCGGCAGTCCGAAGGTGGCGGTGCGGGTGATCTATCCGCCCGAGTACGAGGCCAGCGCCAAGCCGGTGCTCAAGGCCAGCATCGATTCGCTGGGCTATTTCTCCCGGACGCTGGGCGCGTATCCGTACCGCACGCTCACCGCCGTGGTGCCGCCGTACAACGCCAGCGAAGCCGGCGGCATGGAGTACCCCACGTTCTTCACCGCCGAGGGCTACAGCGAGGTGGACCCGGGCACGATCAGCCAGTACGCGATCGACTTCGTGACCATCCACGAGTTCGGCCACGGCTATTTCTATGGCCTGCTCGCCTCGAACGAGTTCGAGGAGCCGATGCTGGATGAAGGCCTCAACGAGTACTGGGACCAGCGCATGCTGCGCGAGCGCAAGCAGGGCATCGACCTGTCCACGCCGCTCATGAACTGGCTGGGCGTGACGCCCTCGATGGACGGCTTTACCCAGGAGCGTCTCACCGCCGGCCTGCGCCAGCCGGCCGATCCGATCGGCGAGAACGCGTGGGATCGCCTGTCCTCGTCCAGCTACGGCACGGTGTATTCGCGCACCGCCACGGCGATGCACGACCTGGAAGAGCGGCTGGGCAAGGACGTGATGGAGAAGGCCTTCCGCGAGTACTACCGGCGCTGGCACTTCCGTCATCCGTCGGTGGCCGACCTGCGCGCCACACTGATCGACGTCTCCGGCAAGCCCGACGTGGTCAACCAGGTGTTCGACCAGGTGGCCTACGGCACCGCCTGGGTGGATGACGCGGTCACCGCGATCGACACCGAGGAGGTGACGCCGCTCGCCGGCACGATGCTGGCCAACGGCCAGCGCACCGAGACCGACGCGGCGACACTGGACAAGCAACTCGACAAGCAGCGCTCCGACTGGAAGAAGGCGCACCCCAAGGCCAAGCCCGGTGAGGGTCCGTTCCCCTGGCGCAGCACCGTCACGGTGCGCCGTTACGGCGCCGGCGCGCCGCAGACGCTGCGCCTCACCTATGCCGACGGCAGTCACGAGGATCTGCGCTGGAACGACGCCCGCCGCTGGGTGCGCTTCGTGGTGACCAAACCGTCCAAGGTGGTGTCCGCCGAGCTCGACCCGGCGCAGACGGTTTACCTGGACGCGAACAAACTCAACGACAGCTACGCCAGCAAGCCGGACGGCAGCGCCGCCCGCCGCTGGGCGGCCGATGCCGCCGCGTTGCTGCAGAACCTCTACTCCTTGCTGGGGACCCTCTGATGGCCAGGATGAATTCGCGCCGGGTGGACCTCGGCTCGCTCGTGACCGCTCCGTTCGCCGCCATGCAGTGGCGACTGCTGCTGCTGTGGGTGGTGCTGCTGCTGTTGCCCACGGCGGTGGTCAGCCTGCCGCTGTGGAAGTCGCTCGGTGGCCTGCTCGATCACTCCGTACACGCCGCGGCGTGGGCGCAGTCGTTCCACGCCATGATGTTTGGCGACGTGATGATGCAGCTGGGTCAGAACAGCGGCTGGCTGAGCGGGGCCGGCATCGCCGGTCTGGTGGTCACCGTGGTGCTGCTGCCGCTGCTGCACGGGATGGTGGTGGCGGCCGGCCGCGCCGGTCGCGCGCTGGGGTTTGGCCATCTGCTGCAGAGCGGCCTGATCGAGTATGGACGGATGTTCCGGCTGATGCTGTGGTCGCTGTTGCCGTACGCGGTGATGTTCGGCGTGGCCGGCATGGCGATGTCGGTGGCGCGCAAGCACGCCGAAGCGGCCACGCTGGAATCGCAGGCGCAGGCGGCGCAGCACGCCGCGCTGTGGGTGCTGGGCGTGGTGTTCGTGCTGGCGCAGTCGGTGGTGGAGTCCGCGCGCGCAGCGTTCGTCGCCGACGTGGGCCTGCGCTCGGCCACGCGCGCCCTGGGGCGCGGCGTGATGCAGTTGCTGCGTCGTCCGCTGAGCACGCTGCTTAGCTACGTGGTGATCAGCGCGATCGGCTTGGCCATCGCGCTGGCCTTGGGCATGTGGCGGGTGCGCACGCCGGCGCTGGGCGTAGGCGGTTTCGTGCTGGCCTTGCTGATCAGCCAGCTGGCCGTGGCGGTGACCGGCTGGATGCACGCCGCGCGCGTGTTCACGCTGGCCCGGGTGGCCGGATCGCTGGTGCCTTCGCGCCGCGGCGGAGGCCTGCCGCCGGCGCTTTGAGGCCGATCACGACGATGCCGGCGTCCTGCGCCGGCGTCGCCGTCAGTTGCGAATATCCAGCGTCGCGGTGGGTTCGCCGGCCTCGTCGATGCGCAGCAGCAGCACCTCGCCACCGCCATCCAGACGCCAGCGCCGGCCCGGTACGTGGGGCAACCACATCGGTCGATCGACTGGCAGCGGCCAGCGGGCGTCGCTGCCTTGCAGTTCGGCGCGTCCGGCCAGCAGCCATGCCAACCAGCGGGCTCCTGCGGGAATCAGCATCGGGCCTTGCAGCGGCCGCGCGATGAGCTCGGCGCCAACCCCGGCACGTCGGCGCAGGCTGACCACGCGGGTGGGCTCCACCGCGTGCGCGCGCTCAGCTGCGGCCAGGTGTGCCACCTGCAGGCGCAGAAGCACCCGCATCTGACCGTCGGCCTGATGCACGTTCAACGGCGCATCGAGCGCCGTGAGCTGGGTTGCCTGCGTGAAGTCCGCGGGCCATTCGGCGCCGGTTTCCAGCGCGTGCAGGGCGAGTTGCCAGTGCCAGTCATCGGGCGTCTGCGGCGCGGCGCCGGAGAGCGTACCGCTGAGGGGCTGCATCGCCCCATCGCCGCTGAATGGCGGGCCGTCGGGCCATGTTTCGACCGGGATCGGCCCGACGTTCATGCCCAGGCGCGGCGCGGCTCGCGGATCGGCGGGTAGTAGGCGAACACGTGGGTGTTGCAGCCGTAGAAGTCCATGTTCTCGACGTGCTCGCCGCCGAGGCGCTCGGCCACGCGGTCGGAGGCCTCGTTGCCGATGCGCACCAGGCTGATCACGCGTTGCGCGTGCAGGGTGTGCCAGGCGAAGTCCAGCACCGCGGCTCCGGCCTCGGTGGCGTAACCGTGGTGACGGTGTTCGGGCTTGAGCATCCAGCCCAGCTCCAGCCCCGGCCAGCCTTCGGGAAACATCAGGCCGGCGCGGCCGATGAATTCGCCGGTGCCCTTGAGCTCCAGCGCCCACATGCCACAGCCGCGCAGCTGCCAGTGACCGAGCAGCATGGCCAGCGAGCGCCAGGCGTTGGTGCGGTCCAGCGGCTGGCCGTCGCCGATCCAGCGGGTGCTGTCCGGGTCGGCCAGCATCGCGGCGTAGTCGTTGAAGTGCCGCTCGGTGAGCGCGGTGAGGCGCAGGCGGGCGGTTTCGATGGTGGGAATGTCGGACATGGCCATTCGGTTGTCAGCGACGGCTATCCAGCAATCGGCTGAGCGCGAGGGTACTTGAGGCCAGGGCGTCCTCCCAGGCGAAGCCTACGATTGTCTCACCGGTGGCCGAATCGACAAAATCCTCCGCCTCGCCGGGCGGCAGCAGGTGGCGGTAGTCCACCGTGACCTCGGCGCCTGCGGCAAGGTCGGTCAGCGCGAAGATGAAGCCCAGGTGCCACAGGCCGGTGGGCGAAAAGCTGTGGTTGACGTAGCACTCGTCCGGCCAGTCGGGCGAGACGGTGTAGCGATCTTCGAACCAGCGCGCGCTGGCGTAGCGCAGGGGCGCCAGTTCCGGCGAGTTGGCCAATTCGTCATGCCGCCAGGTGCGCTCGATCGCGTCCGGGGCCGTGATGATGCTGCCGGCGCGCACCGCCTCGTCGAGGAACAGGCCCTGGCCGGCGCCGCCGATGGTGGACGCGGCGATGCGGTAACGCGGAAGAATCATGGTGGATGCGGCGAGCTGGGCCCGGATCGGGCGCGCCGGAGTGTAGCGCAAGCGTTGCGGGCGATCAGGCGCCCGCAACGCCGCCCCATCCCTGGGCTGGAGAGTCCTCGGGGGGATTACTTGGCGCTGGCCTTGGCCTTGCTCTTGGCTTTTGCGGCCTTGGGCGCCTTGGCCGGTGCGCCGGCGGCGTTGCCGCTGAACTGGATGGCGTCACTGTTGCGCTTGAGCGTGGCCGGGCCCATGCCCTTGACCTGGGCCAGGTCATCCAGCGTCTTGAACGGTCCGTGCGCGTCGCGCCAGGCGACGATCGCCTTGGCCTTGGCTTCGCCCACGCCGTCGAGCGAACTGGCGATGGCGGCCGCATCGGCCTTGTTGATGTTGATGGGGGTGGCAGCGAAGGCGGGCAGGGCAAGGGCCAGCGCGAGCGCAGCGGCGAACAGGGAACGAAGCATGGCGATCCTCCGTGATGCATGACTGGAGCCGTGATTGGCGCGGCCACTGTGCCCGCGCCGGTCGCCTGGAGGATGCCGGTGCAGGCCGTGCACCACCTGCCGTCCGGCCCGGCGGGCCTGTGCGCCTGCGCTGACTGCGGCGTCAGTGCGGGCAGGGGGCGTTGAGGGCGCTGATACAATGCCGCTCTTTGCTATTGCTCTGGAGTTGCCGATGGATACCACCCGCCTTTCCCGGTTCGTCAGCGGCCTGTGGGACGACGAGATCGTGCCGCAGCTGGTGGAGTACATCCGCATTCCCAACAAGTCGCCGATGTTCGACAAGGACTGGGTCGCCCACGGCTACATGGACCAGGCCGTCGAGCTGATGTCGAACTGGGCCCGCGGCAAGCTGGCCGCGTTCCCCGGCGCCACGCTGGAGGTGGTGCGGCTGGAAGGGCGCACGCCGCTGATCTACATCGAGGTGCCCGGCGAGGGCGACGACACCGTGGTGCTCTACGGTCACCTGGACAAGCAGCCGGAGATGACCGGCTGGGCCGACGACCTCGGCCCGTGGAAGCCGGTGATCAAGGGAGACAAGCTGTACGGCCGCGGTGGCGCCGACGACGGCTACGCGATCTTCGGTTCGCTCGCCGCGCTGCTGGCACTGCGCGAGCAGGGCATCGCGCACAGCCGCTGCGTGATCCTCATCGAGGCGTGCGAGGAGTCCGGCAGCTACGACCTGCCGTATTACGTGGACCACCTGGCCGAACGCATCGGCAACCCGTCGCTGGTGGTCTGCCTGGATTCGGGCTGCGGCAACTACGACCAGCTGTGGCTCACCACCTCGCTGCGCGGCATGACCGGCGGCGAGCTCACCGTGCAGGTGCTGGACGAAGGCGTGCACTCCGGCGATGCGTCCGGCGTGGTGCCGTCGAGCTTCCGCATCCTGCGCGAGCTGCTGTCGCGGCTGGAGGATCCGGCCACCGGCAAGATCGTGCCGAAGGATCTGTATGTGGACATCCCGGCCGAGCGCATCGCGCAGGCCAAGGCGTCCACCGAAGTGCTGGGTACGGCGATCTACGACAAGTTCCCGTTCGTGAAGGGCATGCAGCCGGTGACCGAGGATCTGGTCGAGCTGGTGCTCAACCGCACCTGGCGCCCGCAGCTCGCGGTCACCGGCGTGGACGGCATGCCGCCGCTGGAGAGCGCCGGCAACGTGCTGCGTCCGAAGACCGCGGTAAAGCTCAGCCTGCGCGTGCCGCCCACTCTCAACGGCTCGAAGGCCGGGGACTTCGTCAAGCAGCTGCTGGAGAAGGATCCGCCGTACGGCGCGAAGGTCAGCTTCAAGGTGGAGAAGGACGGCAGCGGTTGGAACGCGCCGCAGCTCTCGCCGTGGCTGGCCGAGGCGGTGAAGGAGGCGTCCGAGCACTACTTCGGTGCGCCGGCCGCTTACATGGGCGAAGGTGGCTCGATTCCGTTCATGGGCATGCTGGGCGAGAAATTCCCGCAGGCGCAGTTCCTGATCACCGGCGTGCTCGGTCCGCACTCCAACGCGCACGGCCCGAACGAGTTCCTGCACATCCCCACCGGCAAGAAGGTGTCGATGGTGGTGGCCGAGGTGGTGGCCAAGCATTACGCGCAGGGCGCCAAGGGCTGAGCCTTCGGCCTCCTCTCCCCGTCGGGGAGAGGAGGCCGGCTCGAAGAGCCGCGTATCCATGGACTACTCCTATCTCAGTGCCAACTGGACTGCCGTGCGCGAGCGCGTGGCGCAGGCCTGCCGCGACGCCGGGCGCGATCCGTCCGAGGTCGCCATCCTTCCGGTCAGCAAGACCTTTGGCGCGGACGTGGTGCGCGCAGCC
Organism: Dyella thailandensis; assembly: GCF_050749815.1. Taxonomy (GTDB): domain Bacteria; phylum Pseudomonadota; class Gammaproteobacteria; order Xanthomonadales; family Rhodanobacteraceae; genus Dyella_A. The sequence continues at coordinate 447,913 of NZ_CP192735.1, forward strand.
GCAGGCCTCGGCTTGCACCGTTTCGGCGAGAACCGCGTGCAGGAAGTGCGCGAAAAGGCGCCGCAGCTCGCCGACTGCGTCATCGAGTGGGTGATCATCGGCCCGCTGCAGACCAACAAGGCCAAGGACGTGGCGCGTCTCGCGCACGAGGTGCAGACGCTGGACCGAATCGAGCTGGCCGAGGCGCTGGATCACCGTCTGCAGATCGAGGGCCGCGCCATCGATGCGCTGGTGCAGGTGAAGACCTCGCCGGAGGAGACCAAGCACGGCATCGCTCCGGCGGAACTGCCCGCCCTGCTGGCCGACCTGCGCCGCTTCGACACGTTGCGCGTGCGCGGCCTGATGACCATTGCCACGCACACCGACGACACCGCCGAGGTGCGCCGCTGCTTTCGCCAGCTGCGCGAACTGCGTGATGCCATGGCCGCCGAGGGCCACGCGCTGCCGCGGCTATCGATGGGCATGAGCGGCGATTTCGCCCTGGCCATTGCCGAGGGCGCGACCGAGGTGCGCATCGGCAGCGCGATCTTCGGAGCCCGGCAGGTAAGCGTGAACTGAATCACGGCGGCGGTGTGCCGGGCTGAACAGCTCCAAGGCGCATTTGTGGTCGACAGGGTTCACTTAACCTTGATCCAACAAACACATCAGGCCGCTTTGATAGTTTCGCGGGGTTGTCCTGGTGCCGGAGTGCTGGCGCGGGGTTCTGCAAGTCCGTCAGCTCGTGAGGGGAGTTCGTCCCGCATGCCACTGAAGTCATTGACCGCGCTGGCCGCGCTGGCCATCGCCGTGTTTGCCGCCCCGCTGCAGGCCGACGAAGCCCCGGTTGCCCAGCTGCCGATGAACACCGTGGCCGCTCCGCTTGCCGACGCCATCCCGCTGGTGAATCCGGCCGCCCGCCTGGCGCAGTCGGTGTTGCCGGCCAACCCGTCGGCGCTGCTGCAGTCCGCGGCGCAGTCGACCCCGGTGGATGCGGTCACCGACCTGCGCAAGACCCTGATCGATCTGGCGATGACCCTGCGCCACATCCGCTACGTGCGCGGCGGGCGCGATCCGTCCACCGGCTTCGACTGCAGCGGCTTTGTGCGCTACGTGTTCGCCCACGCGGTCGGCCTGCACCTGCCGTCCAACTCGGCCGCGCAGTTCCTGGCCGGCCTCAAGGTCAACCGCAAGGACATGCAGCCGGGCGACCTGGTGTTCTTCCGCACCGCCGGGCGTCGCGGGCGCATCTCGCACGTGGGCATCTACATCGACAACGGCCGGTTCATTCATTCGCCCTCGCGTGGTCAGACCGTGCGCGTGGACAACCTGGCCGACGCCTACTGGGCGCGCCATTTCGCCGGTGCCAAGCGGCCCGAAGGCATTGCGCAGATCGACCCGGTGCCCGGCAAGGGCTGAACCGGCGATCCATCGATATCCGACACGGCCGCCGCAAGGCGGCCTTTTTTTGCCCGCCGGCCCCGCGTACGACATGCCGCAGCCGGTTGCGCGTGGCGAGCGGTGGCCCCATGTCCAGCGGCTGTATCGCTGTGTTTTCCGGAGTGTCCATGTCGCTTGCCCCGTTGCTGAACCTGCCCGGCGTCACCGCCGAGCCCGAGGCCGTCACCCACGGCTACGTGTTCAACCACACGATGATCCGCGTCAAGGACATCGCCGCCTCGCTGGATTTCTACACGCGCGTGCTCGGTTTCACGCCGGTGCATCGGCAGGAGTTCGCCGAGGCTGCCTTCACCATCTACTACCTCGTGCTACGCGCTGATCGCGCGGCGATCCCCGAAGACGATGCCGCGCGCTTGCAGTGGGTGCTGGGCCAGCCCGGCGTGTTGGAGCTCACCTACAACCACGGCACCGAGCGGCAGGCGGATTTTCATTACCACGACGGCAACAGCGAGCCGCGCGGCTTCGGGCACCTGTGCGTGACGGTGCCGGACGTGCATGCGGCCTGTGCGCGCTTCGAGGCGCTTGGCGTGCCGTTCCAGAAGCGCCTGGCCGATGGCCGCATGAAGCACATCGCCTTCATCAAGGATCCCGACGGCTACTGGATCGAGATCCTGCAACCCACGCCCCTGGCCGCCTGACCCCCGAATGTGTGTAGGAGCCCGCTCGCGGGCGATGCTCTTGGCTTTGATGTGGATCAGGAGCGAGAGCATCGCCCGCGAGCGGGCTCCTACGGTGGATCGTGGTGCTACCCGTTGGCGAACCGACTGGGCGGCGCGCGGTCTGTGATGCCGCTGCCGTCTGCAGCCCCAAGGAAACCCCATGCCGATCTCGCTTCCGCCCGTCACCCGCAATCTGCTGATCGCCAACGTGGCGGTGTTCCTGCTGCAGCAGGTGATGCCGGGCCTGATCGGCTGGCTGGCGCTGTGGCCGCTGGGCAGCGGGCTGTTCGAGCCGTGGCAGATCGTCACTAACGGTTTCATGCACGGCGGCGTTGCGCACATCGCCTTCAACATGCTGGCGCTGTACATGTTCGGCGGGCAGATCGAGCGGCTGTTCGGCGCGCGGCACTACACCATCTACTACTTCACCTGCCTGGTGGTGGCCTCGCTGCTGCAACTGGTGGTGCTGCGCTGGTTCCTGCACGACTTCGAGACCCCCACGGTGGGCGCGTCGGGCGCGATCTTCGGCCTGCTGCTGGCGTTCGGCATGATGTATCCGCACGAGAAGGTGTACTTCATCCTGCTGCCGATCCCGATGCCGGCGTGGTTGTTCGTGATCCTCTACGGCGGGCTGGAACTGCTCTCGGGCGTGTTCGGCTGGATGCCGGGGGTGGCGCACTTCGCGCACCTGGGCGGCATGCTCGGTGGCTGGCTGCTGATCCAGTACTGGCGCGGGCGCTTTCCGATCAAGCCGCGTCGGCGATTGCTGCGCTAGGACGCATCCCAATGTCTGCGAGGTTGACGCTCGATGCCGGATGGCTGGAGCATCGCGGCGCCGGCGCTTCGACTTCGCTTGCTTGCGCAAGCTACGCTCAGCGCGAACGGGTAAGGTGGCCCTGGCGCGAGTCGCGCATTCCTTGAACAAAAAGGAACGGCGGCCGATGGCCGCCGTTCCTGCTTGCATCGGCGTAAACGCTCAGCGCAGTGCCAGGAAATCCGCGCTGACCACGAAGCGCACCGCGTCCAGTCGCAGGCGCGACTTGGGCAAGGCCTCGAGCAGCGCGTCGCGCTCGGCCTGCACGGTGGCGATTTCCGCCGCGCTGATTGACGGATTCACCGCACGCAGCGCGTGCAGGCGGGCCAGTTCGGCATCGAGCGTTTCGGTCGCCAGGGCGGTGGCCTCGGCGACGTGCGTCGCGGCGCGGTTGCCGGCGGCTGCCTCGGCCTTCTCCAGCATCGGCGGCACCAGCTTGTTGAGGAACTTGCGGTAGCGCGCCACTTCGATGGTGCGGTCGGCCGCCTTGCGCAGCGCGATCTCGCTGGGCTGGAAGTCGTCGCGCTCGGCCAGGCGGGTGTCGATGGTGACCACGATCGGCAGGGTCGGCAGGAACCGTTCGGCATCGAGCCCGCGATCAGCCACGCACTCGAGCAGGTACACCGCCTGCAGCAGCGCGCTGCGCGGGCCAAGCACGTCGTCCACCATGAACGCCGCATTGCCCTGCTCGCCGGAGAGCGTGAGATCCATCGCGCCCAGCACCAGCGGGTGATCCAGCCGCAGCAGCGGCAGTTCCTCGCGCGCCAGCGCGAGGTCGCGATCGAAGGTGACCGAGACCGGGCCGTCGGCGAAGCCGGGCAGGGCGTCGGTGGACAGGTATTGCGGATCGAGCAGCAGCACCTTCGGGCCGAGCTCTTCGGCGTGGATGCCGAACTGCTCCAGCAGGCGCTGCACGAAGGCGTCGCGCGAGGGATCGACGTCCTCGCGGCGGGACGCCTGGCTCAGTTCCTCGGCGTGCAGGTCGCGGCTGGCGGCCAGTTCCAGCAGGTGGTCGCGGCCGGCGCGGATCAGCTCGGCCAGCTCCTCGTGACTGGCGCGCGTCTCGGCGATCAGCACGTCCAGTTCCTGATCGCGGCCGTCGGCACTGCGCGCGTGCTCGCCGGCCAGTTCGGCCAGCGATTGGCCGTAGCGGCGCAGCAGCTCGCGGCCGTCGGCGGGGCTCGAGCGGAAGGCATCCAGGCCTTCGTCGTACCAGCGCGCCAGCACGTGCTGCGCGCTGCCCTCGATGGCCAGCACATGGATGGAAATGTCGTGCTGCTGGCCGATGCGGTCGAGCCGGCCGATGCGCTGCTCGAGCAGGTCCGGATCCAGCGGCAGGTCCCACAGCACCAGGCGATGGGCGAACTGGAAGTTGCGCCCTTCCGAGCCGATCTCCGAGCACAGCAGCAGCCGTGCGCCGTCGGGCTGGGCAAAGAACGCCGCGTTGCGGTCGCGCTGGATGATGCCCAAGCCTTCGTGGAAGCGGGCGATGCCGGCGCCGGTGCGCGTGCGCAGCGCTTCTTCCAGCGCCAGCACCTTGGCCTGGCTGCGGCAGATCAGCAAGAACTTGTCCTGCGGGTGTTTCTCGAGAAGGTCGACCAGCGCCTGCAGACGCGGATCTTCGCTGTAGTCCAGCGCGAGGATCGGCGCGGGCTGCTGGATGTCGGCGTGGAACTCGGCCAGCAGCGACTGGCGCGCACCGTCGTCCAGAAGATCCGGATCGAGCAGATGCCACACCGGCAGGCGCTTGGGAAAGCCGCCGATGCCGGCGCGGCGGTTGCGGAACATGGCGCGGCCGGTGCCGTGGCGGTCGATCAGCGCGGCGAGGATGGCGCGCGCGTGCTCGGGCTTGATCGTCTCGGCCAGCTGCGCGGTGAGCTCGGCGTCGCCGGCCAGCGCGGCGGCCAGCATGCTGCGCTGCTCGACGTCGAGCGGCTGGTTCTCCAGCAGGCGGTCGGCCACCTGCGACAGCGCCTGGAAGGTGTCGGCCTCTGCCAGGTAGGCGTCCAGATCGCTGTAGCGCTGCGGATCGAGCAGGCGCAGGCGGGCGAAGTGGCCGCTGCGGCCGAGCTGCTCGGGCGTGGCGGTGAGCAGGATCACCCCGGGCGTCTGCGCTGCGAGCTTCTCCACCAGCGCGTAGCGCGGGCTGGCCGCTTCCGGCGTCCACTCCAGATGGTGCGCCTCGTCCACCACCAGCAGGTCCCAGCCGGCGTCGAGCAGCTGCTGCGCGCGCTTGGGCGAGGATTCCAGGAAGCCGAAATCGGCGATCACCAGCTGCTCGTCCTCGAACGGATTGCTGCCCGGCTCGGACTGCTCCAGCGCTTCGCAGCGCTCCTCGTCGTAGATCGCGAAGCTGAGGTTGAAGCGGCGCATCAGCTCGACGAACCACTGGTACACCAGCGTGTCCGGCAGCAGCACCAGCGCGCGCGTGGCACGGCCGGTGGCGAGCTGGCGGGCGAGGATCATGCCGGCCTCGATGGTCTTGCCCAGACCCACTTCGTCGGCCAGCAGCACGCGTGGCGGACGGCGCGCCGCGGCGATGCCCGCCACGCGCAGCTGGTGCGGCACCAGGCCCACGCGCGCGGCGGCGAGGCCCCAGGTGGGCGAGCGGCGCGCCTCGGCGCGGCGACGCAGGGCGTCAAGGCGCAGCTCGAACTGGGCGACCGGATCGGTGCGCCCGCCGATCAGTCGATCGTCGGCCTGGCTCACGCTCTGTTCGTCGTCGAGCTGGCCTTCCTCCATCTCGCGGCCCTCGCCGCGATAGACGAACAGGCCCTCGCGCACGTCCACGCGCTCGACCAGGAAGGAGATGCCCTTGCCGGCGATGCGCTGGCCGGGACGGAATTCGGCGCGCACCAGCGGCGCGGACTCCATCGCGTAGGGCCGCAGCACGCCGGCCTTGGCGAACAACACCTGCACGCCGCGTCCTTCGACGCGCAGCACGGTGCCCAGGCCCAGTTCGGGTTCGGCGGTGGAGATCCAGCGTTGACCAGGTACGAACATTGCAAAACCGCGTAGCGACAAAGGCCGCCGATTATCCGCCCCTTGCCGCGCGCAGGGAACAGCGTGCGGCGATCAGGTTTCGCTCCATTCGCGCAACAGGTTGTGATAGACGCCGGTGAGCTGCAGCACGGCCGCCGCATCGGCATGGCTGGCACGCAGCGCCTGGATCGCCTGATCCAGCTCGAACAGCGTGCGGCGGCGGCGCTCGTCGCGCACCAGGCTCTGCACCCAGAAGAACGCCGCGACCCGCGCGCCGCGCGTCACCGGCGCCACCCGGTGCAGGCTGCTGGCCGGATAGATCACCAGGTCGCCGGCCGGCAGCTTCACCGCGTGCTCGCCGTAGGTGTCGCTGACGATCAGCTCGCCGCCGTCGTAGCTGGCCGGATCGGCGAGGAACAGCGTGCCGGCGATGTCGCTGCGCAGCTGGTTGCCGTCGGGCAACGCCATCACCGCGCCGTCGACGTGCAAGCCGTACTCGCCGCCGCCCTCGTAGCGGTTGAAGCGTGGCGGCAGCATGCGCAGCGGGAGCGTGGCGGCATGGAACAACGGATGGCGCGCCAGCGCCGACTGCACCTGCGCGGCCAGCGCATGGCGCAGCGGCGAAGCGTCCGGCAACTGCCGGTTGCGCTTCACCTCGCGGCCCTGCGCGCCCACCGTCTCGCGGCCGTCGGTCCAGTCGGCGTTATCCAGCGCCTGCTGCAACTGGGTCAGTTCGGCGGGATCGAGCACGGCGGGCAGGTGCAGCAGCATGGTCTTCGACCCGGTCAGAAGCGGAAGTTGGCGGTGAGCATCGCCGATCGCGGCGTGCCCGGGGTGTAGCGGTAGCCGCTCTTGTTGATCGCGGCCACGTAGCGCTTGTCGAACAGGTTGTAGAGGTTGAGCTGGAGGCTGAGATGCCGGTTCACCGGCAGGCTGGCCACGGCGTCGAACACCCAGTACGCCTCGGTAGCGGTCGGCGTGCCGATGGCGCCATCGGTGCCGCGCTTGAGCCCGCCCACGTAGCGCGCGCCGCCGCCGAGGGTGAGGCCGGAGGTCCAGCGGTAGGTGGTCCAGCTGGTGAAGGCGCGCTTCGGGGTGTAGGCCAGGTCGCGCGAGCCGTCGCTGCTCACCACGGCGCCCTTGAGCACGGTGGCATCCATCGTGGTGAAGCCGGCGCTGATTGCCCAGTGCTCGGTGAGCCGGCCGACCGCGCCCAGTTCCACGCCCTGCACGCGCTTGCGGCCGACCTGGTAGTACTGCTGGTCTACCGGGTCCTGCACCAGTTCGTTGCTGACGGTGGTGCGGTAGAGCGCGCCGGTGAGCATCAGCTTGCCGTCGAGCACATCCCACTTGGTGCCCACTTCCACCGTGCGGGCCTTCTGCGGATCGAGGTTGGGATTGTCCGCGCTGTTCGCTGCGCTGCTCAGGGTGAGCGTGTTGCCGCCCGGCGGCTCCTGCGACTGCGCCACGTTGACGTAGACGCTGCCGTTCGCGGCCGGCTTGTACAGCACGCCGAGCTTGTAGTTGGGCAGGTTGCCGGAGCTGCGCGTGTCCAGCCCCGGCACCGGCGTGGAGGCCGGTAGCGTGCCGCAGGCCGGTGCGTTGCGCGCGCCGCACAGCACGGCGCTGTCGAAGTCGGTGGTGTAGTGGTCGAAGCGGGCGCCGGCGTTGATCTTCCAGTGCTCGCCGAAGCTCAGCGTGTCGAAGGCATAGACCGCGGCCGTGCGGGTGACGCCGCGACTGCGCGCACCGGTACGCCCCACCAGCAGGCCGCCGACGTCGGGATCGGGTGCGTACAGGCTGGCGGCGGGGAGCTTGCTGCCATCCAGCGCGGCCTCGCCAACCGCGCTGGCTTCCTCGCGCGTCAGCTCGACACCGAGGCTGAGGTCGTGATCGACGTGGCGGCCTTCGGCGTGTACGCGCAGATTGGTCTGGTTGGTCAGGATACGGTTGGTCTGGTCCTTGAACGTGGGCAGGTCGCGGGTGATCGTCCAGGTGGCCGGATCGGCGGGGTCGGGCGTGAGCAGGTTGGCCGCGGTCGTGCGGTAGGAGATCAGCTGGTAGTCCTGGTGCGTGCGCGCCCAGCGTGCGGTGTTCTGCAGGGTGACGTCGGGCGAGAAGTCGTGCTGCACGATCGCGGTGAGCATGTCCGAGCGCACGTCGTCGTGGTCGCCCAGGGTGCCGTAGAAGTTCGACGGATCGACCGGCGCGGCGTCGTCCAGGAACGGGCGCGTCGGGTCGGGCGTGCCGTAGCCGGGCAGGCCGATGGTGGGGACGCCGCCGTCCGGGCGGTTGTGCTGCGTGACGTGCAGCGCATCGAGATAAACCCGTGTGGCCGTCTTCAGGCCGAACGCGAGCGAGGGCGCCACGCCCCAGCGCTTGTTGCGCAGGTCGTCGCGGCCGGGCACGCCGCTGTCCTGGCCCAGCACATTGAGCCGGAAGGCGGCTGTGGGCGACAGCGTCTGGTTCCAATCGGCGGTCGCGCGACGCTGGGTGGCGCTGCCGTAGGCGAGCGAGCCAGACACGGCATTGCTCGCCATCGGCTGCTTGCTGACCAGGTTGATCGCGCCGGTGGGCGCGGTGCGGCCGTAGGTGGTGCCGTCCGGGCCCTTGGTCACCTCGATCTGCTCGAGGTTGAACACGTCGCGCGAGTAGGAGCCGAGGTCGCGCACGCCATCGACAAAGATGCTGCCGGAGGTGTCGAAGCCGCGCATGGTGATGCCGTCACCGGTGGTGGTGGTGCCGTTCTCGCCGGCGTAGAAGGTGCCCACGCCCGGGCTGTTGCGCAGCGCCTCGGTGAGCGTGGTGGCGCCCTGCTGTTCGATCAGGTCGCGACCGATCACCTGCACGGTCTGCGCGGTGTCGAGCAGCGGCTGGGTGTACTTGGGCGAGGACAGCTCGTCGACGCGGTAGTCCGGGCCGCGGTTCGCTTCCACCTTCAGGCCGGGCAGGCGGCGCGCCTGGCTGATCTGGGCGACGGTGTCCACGTCGCTCGCGGTGGCGAGCGCGGGGGCGAGCGCCAGGCCGGTGAGCAGGGCGGCGGTGGTCGGGAGGGCGTGCTTGCGCGACGTGATGAAGGCCATGCGGATTCCTTGCGGCAACGGTCTGCCCCGTCGGTGGGCCGGGCCCTGGATGTGGGCCAGCCGGCACCGTTCCGCGCTGCGGCGGCAGTGCGGGTAGGACGGGAGCGGGTGATGCGCTGGCGACCGTTGAGGCGGGCTGGGCGCGGAGTCGCCATGGTACTCAAATGAGAATGATTTGCAACACGAGCCAGGTGCCGCGCACAAAAAAGCCCCGCACTCGCGTGCGGGGCTTCGGGCCTCACCCCGCCCGAGGGCGGGGCGTCAGCGGTACCGCCTTACCAGATCTTCACCTGCTGGTCGCCGGTGCGAACCATCGCGTCGCCCGGCTTGCACTGGAACGCCGCCGCGAAGGCCGGCATGTTCGACGGCGCGCCGATCGCGCGCAGCGAGGCCGGTGCGTGCGGGTCGGTGTTGAGCTGCAGCAGCGCCTGCTTGTCGCGGATGCTGCCACGCCACACGCGGGCCCAGTTGAGGAAGAAGCGCTGGTCTTCGGTGTAGCCGTCGATCTTCTTGCCGGCTTCCTCGGGGTGGTTCTTCAGCGCCACCTGCAGCGCGTCGTACGCCACGTTCAGGCCACCCAGGTCGGCGATGTTCTCGCCCAGGGTGAGCTTGCCGTTGACGTGCGCGTCCGGGTGCGCCTTGATCGGCGTGTACGAGTTGAACTGCGCGACGAGCTTGTCGGTGCGGGCGTCGAACTTGGCGCGGTCGTCCTTGGTCCACCAGTTCTTGTTGTTGCCGTCACCGTCGAACTGGCTGCCCTCGTCGTCGAAGCCGTGGCTGGCCTCGTGACCAATCACCGCACCGATGCCGCCGTAGTTGATAGCGTCGTCGGCGTTGGCGTCGAAGAACGGCGGCTGCAGGATCGCGGCCGGGAAGTTGATCGTGTTGTCGGTCGGGTTGTAGTACGCGTTGACCGTCTGCGGGGTCATGCCCCACTCCTTGCGGTCGGTCGGCTTGCCGATCTTGTCGATGTCGTAGCGGTAGTTGTACTTACCGGCGGCCATCACGTTGGCGTAGAAGTTGTCCGGGGTGACAGTGAGGCCGGACCAGTCACGCCACTTGTCGGGGTAGCCGATCTTGGGCAGGAAGGTGTTCCACTTGGCGATCGCCTTTTCCTTGGTCTCGGCGCTCATCCAATCGAGGTTCTCGATGCGCGCCTTGAGCGCGTTGCGCACGTTGTCGACCAGCTCCTGCGCGCGGGCCTTGGCTTCCGGGGTGAACTCCTGCTTCACGTAGAGCTCGCCCAGCGCCATGCCCATGCCGGAGTTGACGGTACCCAGCACGCGCTTCCACAGCGGCTTCTGTTCCGGCTGGCCGGACAGCGTCTTGCCGTAGAAGTCGAACTTGTTGTCGGCGAACGCCTTGGTCAGGTACGGCGAGGCGTCGTCGGCCACGTGGAAGCGCAGGTAGGCCTGCCACTGGCTCACCGGCGCCTTGGCCAGCAGCTGGTCGAACTCGGCGAAGAACTTCGGCTGCGACAGCGAGAAGCCCTTGTCGATGGTGACGTCCTGCGCCTTGAAGAACTTCTCCCAGCTGAAATGCGGGGTGACCTTGTCGGCGTCCTTGACGCTGACGAAGTGGTACTGGTGCTCGGGCGTGCGCAGCTCCACCGGCGCGAAGGAGGCCTTGGCCAGCTCGGTTTCGAACGCCAGCACCTGGTCGGCCTGCTTCTTGGCGTCCTCGGCGGACACGCCGGTGAGCTCCAGCGTCTTGGCGATGTAGCCGAGGTAGGCCTTGCGCTCGTCGGCGTGCTTCGGATCGAGGTAGTAGTCCTTGGTCGGCAGCCCCAGGCCGCTCTGGAAGGTGTAGCCGATCTGCATGTCGGCGTGCTGGAAGTCGGCGCCGGAGCCGAACGAGAACACCTGCTGGTCGCCGTCGGCGAAGCTCTTGGTCAGGTAGTCGGCCACGTCGTTGCCGTTCTTCAGCGCGGCGATCGCCTCGAGCTTGGGCTTGATCGGATCGAAGCCGGCCTTCTCGCGGGCGGCCTCGTCCATGCCGGACTGGTACAGGTAGCCGATCTTCTGCTCGATCGAGCCGGCCGGCGCGCTGGCGGCGTTCTTGGCGGCGTCTTCGACGATGCTGTGCTGGGTGTTGAGGCTGTCCTCGGCCAGCTTGTCGAACGCACCCCAGCGGCTGCGGTCGTTCGGGATCGGGTTGGCGGCGACCCACTTGTCGTTGACGAAGCCGTTGAAGTCCTGGCAGGCGTTGATGTTGGAGTCCAGCTCGCTCACGTCGAACGCGCTCTTGGGCGCCGGTGCAGCTGCTGCGGTGGCGGCAGTGCTGGCCTTGGCCGGCGCGGCCGGAGCGGCGGCCTGCTCCTGCTTGCCGCAGGCGGCCAGCGAAAGCGCGACGCTGACGCCGAGCGCCAGGGGTTTCAGGTACGGCTTGGTCATGGATGTCCCTCTGTGGATGGTTTGCCCGCAGGCGAGCGTTGAACGCAGGTGCTGACCGGCCGGCGGCCGGCGGTCATGACTTTTGACGCTAGGCCAAGAGTCATGGGTCAGACAGTGTCAAAGGTCAGGGGTAGGGGCGGCGGTCGATGGGCCGTCATGGCCCGCCAGGGCGCGCCACTGCGCGGCATCCAGCCGCAGCACCGGGTAGGCGCCGACGGCCTGGCTGGCATACCAGGGCGAGCTTTCGAAGAAGTACTCCAGGCGGGCGCGCGGGCTGGCCGCAAAGGCGGCATCGCTGGCCAGGCGGTGCTGGAAGTCGGCCTTCAACGCCGGATCCTTCGCCAGCATGTCGCGGGCGAGCTGCTCCAGCACGCGCGGCTCGCTGTACTCCTTCGGCTCGAAGACCGCATCAAGGTAGCCCCAGTGCAGCAGCGAGTCGGGCGCCTGCGGCTCGAGCAACGCGATGGCCACGTTGGCGGCGCGCTGGTCCATCGGCACGATCGCCGAGCCAGGCGGCAGGGTGATCTCGCGGGTCACCGGAGTGACGTCGACGTCGCGCAGCATCAGGTGGCCCTCGAACGGCGCATCGGCCCAGTGCGGATGATCGAGCTGGTAGCCGGCGGCGCGGACGGTTACGGCGTGGTCGATCCGCTGCATGGCGATGCCGTGGGCGGCGAGGCGATCGATTACCACGGTCCACTGGGCCGGGACCACGTACGCCGCCGGCGGCGTCACCGAGAGATCCGGCAGCAGGTCGTTCCAGTTGGGGATGCGGTAGGTGCGCGGCGTGTGCGGGTCGTAGTGAATCCACTCGCTGCCGGAAACGTCGCTGTGGGTGAGCGTGAAGGCGTAGCCCTTGAGCTGGTACGGCGTGGACTCCGGCGAGGGCTTGAAGGTGATCGGCACCTGCGCGCCGGGCTGGCCGGCGCGGGCGATCACGCGCGCATCCGCAGCCGCGTTGGCGGCCAGCAGTGGTGCAGGCGCGGCATCGATCTGCGCCAGCAGCTCGTGCACCAGGTCGTAGGTGGCGCGCACGCGTACGGCATAGGGCTTGAGCATGTGGGTTTCGATCAACAGCGCGGGCCGGTTCTGCAGCGCGGCGTAGCCGGTGGAGAAGCGCGGGCCGGAGCCGAAATTGACGATGCCCTTGGTCGGGTCGCGGCCGTCCTTGAATTCCAGATAGATCGAGGCGAGGTGGCCACGCTTTTCGTAGGCCGGAATCGCCTTGGCCATCAGCGCCTGTTGCCAGGCGGAGACGCCGGGGTCGAGCTTGTGGGCGTCCTCCAGGTACCAGGTGAGGTCATATTGGTAGTCCGCGCCGTCGGTGGTGTGTACGTCGATCAGGAAGTCCGGCAGCCAGCGCTGCCACAGCTTCAGCCACGCGCGCATCTCCGGCGCGTCGGCCTTGATGTAGTCGCGGTTGAGGTTGAGGTACTGCGCCTGGCCGCGGAAACCCTGGCGTTCGGGGCCATTCTGGTTGATGCGGTGGTAAGGCGAGCTGTTTTCGTGGCCGTCCGCGCTGAACACCGGAATGAACACCAGCACCGAGTGATCGAGCACGTGCGGCCACTTGCCGGTGACGGCGATATCCCGCAGCAGCATCAGGCCGGCGTCCTTGCCCTCGATCTCGCCCGGGTGGATGCCCGCCTGCAGCAACACCACCGGTTTGTGCGCGGCGCGCGCGGCGGCCGGGTTGAACGTGCCGTCGCCGCTGGCAATCACCGCCATCATCGGCCGTCCTTCCGGCGTGGTGCCGAAGTGCACCAGCTTCAGCTTGTCCGGCGCAGCGCCTTGCAGGCGCTGCAGGTAGGCGAGCGTGTCGGCGTAGCTGGGCGTGGTGCGAAAGTGCGCCGCCTCGGCGGGCGTGGTCCAGTCGGTGGCTTGCGCGCTTAGCGCGGCGAGGCCGAGCAGGCAGGCGAGGATCAGTCGGGGCATGAGGTGTCCTGGATGAAGCCGATGTTGGCCGGATCGTGCAGGAGCGCACCCTGTGCGCGAATGCCCGTCGTCACGTGACGGAAAGCATCGCGCACAGGGTGCGCTTCTACAGCGGCATGCGGCTGGCGGGCAGGGTGTCCGGGGCTACCGCGCCGCCGGAGATGATGAAGGCCATCGCCTGGTCCATTGTCCAGTCGGTCGGGGTGAGCTCGTCCACCGGCACCACCACCAGGTAGCCGCCGGTGGGATTGGGCGTGGTGGGGATGTACACCGCCGCCATCTCGCGGCCGCTGCCCTGCTCGGTCATCACGCGGGTGACAAAGCCGGCGACCTTCATGCCCGGGCGTGGAAAGTCGATCAGCACCACGCGCTGCACGCCCGACGGCTTCTGCTGCAGCACGGCCATCAGCTTCTTGGTGCCGCCGTAGATGGTCTGCACCAGCGGGATGCGGGCCAGCAGGTTGTCGAAGCCATCAATGATGCGCTTGCCGACCATGCGCGTCGCCACCCAGCCGAGCGCGTACAGCGCCAGCACGGTGAGCACCAGCGCCATCAGCGCCAGCGTCCAGCCGTGGCCGAGCGCGGCGGCGGCATCCGGTGCTGCCAGGCCCAGCGCCCGGCGCACCAGCGTGGCCATCGGCGCCCCCAGCCCGGCCAGCACGCCGAACACGAACTTGAACACCAGCCAGGTCACCCACAGCGGCAGGAAGGTCAGCAGGCCGGTGAGTACGTAGCGTTTGACGCGCAGGGGTCGCATCGGGGCGGCATCCTCGGGGAGGGAAAGCGTTCGATTGTAAGCGCCGGCTGGCCGCGAGCCGACCGCAGCGACGGATGGTGTGATTTTTTTCCCGCGCCGTGCGAATCATGCTGGCAATCGGGGAACAGGATTTTGCATGCGCACCGCCACTCACTCACCGCCGTTCGAGGCGCTGCTGCACGAGCATCGCGGGATCATTCTCAAGGTGGCGGCCGTCTACGCCCGCGACCTGGAGGATCGCCGCGACCTGGCGCAGGAGATCCGCGTGCAGCTGTGGCGCTCGTTCGGCCGCTACGACGCGAGCCGCGCCAAGCTGTCGACCTGGATGTATCGCATCGCGCTCAACGTGGCGATCTCCTACCGGCGGCGCGACGGCGCCCTGCTGGCCGGGCGCGTCGAACCGCTGGATGCGCATCACCTGGACACCCTGGCGGATTCCGGCGCTGCGGAGGAAGACGAGCGCCTGACCGCGCTGTACGCCTTCATCGGCGAGCTCGATGCGCTCAATCGCGCGCTGATCCTGCTGTACCTGGAGGACCGCAGTTACGCGGAGATCGCCGAGGTGCTGGGGATCAGCGAAACCAATGTCGCGACCAAGATCGGTCGCATCAAGCAGAAGCTGCGCGGACGTGCCGCTGCAGCGACCCTCACCGGAGCATGAGCATGGAACTGGACGAGATGAAGCTGGCCTGGCAGGCCCTGGATCGACGCCTCGCCGCGCAACAGGCGATCCAGTGGCGGGGGTTCCGCGATGGGCGTCTGGAGCGCATGCAGCATCGGCTGCGGCCGCTGGCCTGGTGGCTGGTCGTGCAGATCCCGCTGGGTGCCGCACTGATGCTGTGGGGCATCGTGTCCTGGTCCGGTCATCTGGGCGATGCGCGGGCGATGGCGCCGGGCGTGGTGATGCAGGTGTTCGGGCTGCTCTCGGTGATGATCCCGGCGCGCACGCTGGTGCTGTTGCGGGGGATCGACTTCGCCGCCCCGGTGCTGGAGATCCAGCGCCGCCTCGCCGACCTGCGCGCTTGGCGCGTGCGCGTAGAAGGGCCGGTGTCGGCGCTGCTGGGCAGCGTGATCTGGATTCCCGCGCTGCTCATGCTGGCTCAGGCTGACGCAGATCGGTTCGGACTGAACCTGTGGGACCACGCTCGGCCCGGGCTGGTGGGATGGCTGGTGTCCTCGGCGCTGGTCTCGCTCGCCTTGGTCGGCCTGGGCTACCTGCTGCTGCGAAGGCTCGGCCGTCTGGACTGGCTGGCCAACCATCTGACCGGAGCGTCGCTGCGCCGGGCGCAGGCCGAACTCGACGCGCTGCGGCAATTCGAGGAGGAGGCCGCCTGACCGGCGGCTCAGCGCGCCCGCGGCTTGAGCCGCACGTAGAGCTGCTTGCGCACCCGGGCCACCACCTCACCGGACGCGGTGGTGACCTCGGTCTCGAACCAGCGCAGCACCTTGCCGCCACCGGCGGCGGCCTGGCGCAGCTCGTCCACCACCGACGGCGCCAGCTTGAAGTGCGCGTAGACGTCCTCGCGGCCGGGTGCGACGAAGTCGATCGCACCGGCCTTGTCCCACACCAAGTAATCGCGGCCCAGCTGGTGCATGGCCAGCAGCATCCAGAACGGGTCGGTCATGGCGAACAGGTTGCCGCCGAACTGGGTGCGCACGTAGTTGCGGTTCCACGGGCGCAGCCGCAGCACCACCCGCGCCTCGCTCCAGTCATCGCTCAATGACTGCAGGCGAATGCTGTTGAACAGGAACGGCGGCCAGAGATTGAGCAGGCGGCGGAAGGTGCTGGGGCGCATCAACTGGGCTCGCGGGGCGGTGGGCCCCCGAGCTTAGCGCAAACATACGAATGCGTATGGAGTGATGCCCCGAGGCGAGCCGCCACGCGTGGCGGCGTTGCCCGGCGCTCAGAACAGCAGCGAAGCCATGCGCCGGCGGTAGCGGCCGACCAGCTCCGCATCGTCCAGCGTGGCGAAGGCGGCGAGCAGGTGCTTCTTGGCCGCGCCATCGTTCCAGTCGCGCGCTTTTTCCAGAATCGTGAGGAACTGGTCCAGGCCGGCGGCGGCGTCGTTCTCCAGCAGCAGCCGCACGCCGAGCTGATCGCGCGCGGCCCAGTCGGCCGGGTCGGCCGCCACGCGCTGGCGCAGGGTGGCCAGGTCGGGCGCACCGTCGAGGGCGCGGGCGAGGTCGAGCTGGCTGCGCAGGCGCACGGCGCGCGCGTCGGTGGCGAGCTTGGCCGGCAAGGCGTCGAGTTCGGCCTGCGCGCCGGCGACGCTGCCTACCCGCATCAGCGCCAGCGCCAGGTCGAGCTTCAGCTCGTCCTGGTTCGGCTCGGCGGCGATCGCCTGCTGCAGGCGGTTCACCGCGTCTTCGGGCGATTCGACCGCTTCGGCGACCGCCTCCTCCGCGGCGGGCGCACCCTCCAGCGGCTGCACGTGGCGCGACAGGAACTCGCGCAGCTGGCCCAGCGGCAGCGCGCCGGCGAAGCCATCGAGGATCTGTCCGTCCTTCACCAGCATCACGGTGGGAATCGAGCGGATGCCGAACATCGCGGCGAGCTGCTGGTGCGCGTCCACATCGATCTTGCCGAGCCGGAACGCGCCGTTGTACTCGGCGGCGAGCTGCTCGAGCAGCGGGCCCAGCGTCTTGCACGGCTCGCACCAGGTGGCCCAGAAGTCCACCAGCACGGGCGTGTTCAGCGAGGCCTGCAGCACATCGGCCTCGAAATTGTCCTGGGTGACTTCGAAGACGTGCGGGAGGGTGGAATCGGTCACGGTCATGCTCCAGGCGGCGATGGCGCCCGAAGATCGGGGCGTCGCCGAGCATATCAAGGCTCACGCCGGCTCGACCGCGGTCGCACGAAGTTCAGCGCCAGCGCGCCAGATTTGCGAGAATCCTCACGATGACCTGCTCGGAAAGCGGCACGCCACGCATGGGTACCACCACGCCAACGACCACGGCCGGGCTGCTCATCTGCGAGCACTGCGACACGGTATACCGCCGTCGCCCGCTCGCGCGGGGCGAGGTGGCGTGCTGCGAGCGTTGCAACTTCGTGCTCGAGCGCCATCCGCGGCTGGGCCCGGATCAGCTGCTCGCGCTCACCGCCACGGCGATGGTGGTGTTCGTGCAGGCCAACATCTGGCCGATCGTCACGCTGGAACTCAACGGTCGCCCGAGCAGCACCACGCTGTGGGGCACGATCATCACGATGTGGCAGCAGCACGCCGAGGTGGTGGCGGTACTGGCCTCGCTGACGCTGTTCTTTTTTCCGCTGCTGAAGATGACGCTGTTCGGCTGGGTGTTCTGGTTCGCCCGGCGCGGTGAGCGCGGGCCGGGCTTTCGCAGCGCCATGATCGCGCTGCACTACCTGCGGCCGTGGACGATGAGCGAGGTGTTCGTGCTCGGCGCGATGGTGGCGATCGTCAAGGCGCGGGTGTATTTCGAGGTGGTGCCCGATCCGGGCATCTTCGCCTACGGCGCGCTGATGCTGCTGATCACCGTGTTCGGCACGGTCGACCTGCGCCAGTTGTGGGACGTGACGCAGGAGCGGCGCCGATGAGCGCGCTGCCGCGCGCCGGCGAGCTGGGCTTGATCGGCTGCCATGTGTGCGGCCTGGTCTGCCGCGACACGCGCACGCACGATCTCGCCTGCCCGCGCTGCGGCGCGCAGCTGCATCGGCGCAAGTCGGCCAGCATCAGCCGCACCTGGGCGCTGCTGATCGCCGCCTTCATCTTCTACCTGCCGGCCAACCTGCTGCCGATCATGCGCACGGTGAGCCTGGGCGACGTGGACGACAACACCATTCTCAGCGGCGTGGTGGAGCTGTGGGTGAAGGGCTCGCCCGACCTGGCCGTCATCGTCTTCACGGCAAGTATCGTGGTGCCCATGCTGAAGTTCCTGGTGCTGGGCATGCTGCTGATCAGCGCGCGCCGCGGCAGCAGTTGGGCGCAGCGGCAGCGTGCGAAGCTCTACCGGCTGGTGGAATTCATCGGCTACTGGTCGATGCTCGACGTGTTCGTGGTGGCGCTGCTGACCGCGCTGGTGCGCTTCGGCGTGCTGAGCCAGGTGGAGCCGCTGCCGGGGGTGATCTATTTCGGCCTGACCGTGGTGGCGACGATGCTCGCTTCGATGAGCTTCGACCCGCGCCTGATCTGGGATAACAGGGACAACGATGACTGAAGAAACCGCTCCGTCCGGCGACGACCTGCCGCAGCCCGTGGTGCACCGGCGGCGCTTCGGCGCCTCGCTGATCTGGCTGGTGCCGATCCTGGCGGCGCTGGTGGGCCTGTCGCTGGTGGTCAACAGCTGGCTGCAGGCCGGGCCGAGCATCACCATCAGCTTCGATTCCGCGCAGGGGCTGGACCCCGGCAAGACGCCGGTGAAATACAAGAACGTGGTGATCGGCAAGGTCACCCGCATCGGCCTCACGCCCGATCGCAGCAAGGTGCGCGTGAAGGTGGCGCTGGACAAGAGCGCCGAGGGCTTCGCCAAGGCCGACACGCGATTCTGGGTGGTGCGTCCGCGCATCGGGCTCGGTGGCGTATCGGGCGTGGATACCTTGCTCTCCGGCGCGTTCATCGGCGTCGACGTGGGTACCTCGCAGGAGTCGCGCTACGACTTCACCGGGCTGGAGCAGCCGCCCGCGGTCACCTACGGCGCGCCGGGCAAGAGCTTCGCGCTGCACGCGGAGGATCTGGGCTCGCTGGATATCGGCTCGCCGGTGTATTTCCGCCGTATCCAGGTCGGCCGGGTGTCGTCGTATGCGCTGGACAAGGATGGCAAGGGCGTCACCTTCCAGATCTTCGTCGACGGCCCGTACGACCGCTTCGTCAGCCGCTCCTCGCGCTTCTGGAACGCCAGCGGGCTGGACGTGTCGCTGGGCGCCAACGGCTTGAAGGTGAACACCCAGTCGCTGGCCGCGGTGCTGGCCGGCGGCGTGGCATTCCAGGACCCACCCGGGCCGCACGACGCCAGCGCGGCGCCGGAAGGTTCCACCTATCGGCTGTTTGACGAGAAGGCCACCGCGATGGCGCCGCCGGACGGTCCGCCGCAGTACGTGCGCATGCGCTTCGATCAGTCGTTGCGCGGGCTCGCGGTGGATGCGCCGGTGGAGTTCCTCGGCATCAACATTGGCCGCGTGGTGTCGATCAACATGGATTACGACGAGAAGCGTGAGCGCTTCCCGGTGACGGTCGGCGCGGTGATCTATCCGCAGCGGCTCGGCCGCGCCTACGACAAGCTCGCGGCGCTGTCGCAGGCGCACGGCGAGGGCGGCGACCTGGCGCCGATGATCGGCAAGCTGGTCGCCCACGGCCTGCGTGCGCAGGCGCGCACCGGCAACCTGCTCACCGGCCAGCTCTACATTGCGATGGACTTCCTGCCCAAGGCGCCCAAGGCGGACTTCGATGCCACCGCCAAGCCGCTGGAAATTCCCACCGCGCCGGGCAGCTTCGACAAGCTGCAGGAGCAGTTGGCCGAGATCGTCGACAAGATCCACAAGATCCCGTTCGACAGCATCGGCGTGCATTTGAACGACTCGCTGGCCAACCTCGACAAGACCCTCAAGCAGGTCAACGGCGAGGTGCTGCCGGAGTTCAAGGGCACGCTCAAGGACGCCCGCAAGACGCTGGGCACCACCAGCAGCGCGCTGTCGTCCGACTCGCCGCTGCAGCAGAACCTGCAGGGCACGCTGCAGGAGCTGCAGCGCATGGCGCGTTCGCTGCGCGTGTTCAGCGACTACCTCGGCACGCATCCGGAGGCGTTGATCCGCGGCCGCAAGGCCGATCCCGCGCCGGCACCGCGTACGCCTACCAAATCGCCCACGAATGCTGCCGGGAGCCAGCCATGACGCGCTTGATCCACCTGCTGTCCCGCCGCCTCGCGCCGATCGCCGCCGCGTTGGCGCTGGGCGCCTGCGCCTCGGCGCCTACGCATTACTACACGCTAGTCGCGCCCGCGGCAGGGGCGATGGCACCGGCGGCCGCGGCGCCCGGACTGCCGTTCGAGCTGCTGCCGGTAAGCGTGCCGGCGCAGGACGACCAACCGCAACTGGTGATCCGTCAGGGCGGGCAGGGCGTGGCCCTGCTCGACGGTCATCGCTGGATCGCGCCGCTGGGCGACGAGATCCGCGGGGCGCTTTCGGCCGATCTGGCCCAGGCGCTGGGTCGCCCCGACGTGAGCGGACTAGCCCATGAGGGCGCCCGCGTGGCGAGGATCAAGGTCGACGTGCGCCGCTTCGATTCCCAGCCCGGCAGCGACGCGCTGCTGGAGGCGGCCTGGAGCGTGCGCGTGATGGGCGGCGACGCGCCCGAGCGCACCCTGGCCTGCACCAGTCGCTTCAGCCAGGCCGTGTCCGGCGCCGGCTACGACGCCCTGGTGCAGGCGCATCAGCAGGCGTTGGGCCAGCTGGCCGGCGAGGTGGCCGCGGCGGTCCGCGCGCTGGCCGACGGCAGCGCCCGCTGCCCCGGCGGCTGAGCAGGCCCGATCCCGCCGGCGCAGGCTTGGCGGGGGCTCGGCGCTTGGGCTAGGCTGGCCGGCTTCACGCAGCAGCGGCTCGACTGGCCGCAGGCGCTGCCGCATCACGCATCAACGGCATTGGACACATGCAGAACATCGACGATCAGGGTTCCCCTTCCGCCAACGCCGAAGCGGGCGAGCACGGCTACCGGCCGCAGGCGGTCGAGGCGGCCGCGCAGCAGTACTGGACGGCCGAGCGCGCCTACGAGGTGAGCGAGGACGCCAGCCGTCCGAAGTTCTACTGCCTGTCGATGCTGCCGTACCCGTCCGGTGCGCTGCACATGGGCCATGTGCGCAACTACACCATCGGCGACGTAATCAGCCGCTTCCAGCGCATGCAGGGCAAGAACGTGCTGCAGCCGATGGGCTGGGATGCGTTCGGCCTGCCGGCGGAAAACGCCGCCATCAAGAACCGCACCGCGCCGGCGAAGTGGACTTACGCCAACATCGAGCACATGCGCGGGCAGCTGAAGTCGCTGGGCTACGCGATCGACTGGTCGCGCGAGTTCGCCACCTGCAAGCCGGACTACTACGTGCACGAGCAGCGGATGTTCGTGCGGCTGATGAAGAAGGGCCTGGCCTACCGCAAGAACAGCGTGGTGAACTGGGACCCGGTCGACCAGACCGTGCTGGCCAACGAGCAGGTGATCGACGGCCGCGGCTGGCGCACCGGCGCGCTGGTGGAAAAGCGCGAGATCCCGCAGTGGTTCCTGAAGATCACCGACTACGCGCAGGAGCTGCTGGACGGCCTGGACACGCTGCCGGGCTGGCCGGACGCGGTCAAGACCATGCAGCGCAACTGGATCGGCCGCAGCGAGGGCCTGGAGATCCGCTTCGACGTCGAGGACGCCGACGGCCGCCCGGTGGAGCCGCTGACGGTGTTCACCACGCGGCCGGACACGCTGATGGGCGTCACCTTCGTCTCGGTGGCCGGCGAGCATCCGCTGGCGCTGCAGGCGGCGCAGGGCAACGAGCGGCTGGCTGCGTTCCTGGAGGAGCTGCGCCAGGGCGGGGTGTCCGAAGCCGAACTGGAGACCCAGGAAAAGCGCGGCATGGACACCGGCCTGCGCGCGGTGCATCCGATCACCGGCGAGAAGATCCCGGTGTTCGTGGCCAACTTCGTGCTGATGGGCTACGGCACCGGCGCGGTGATGGCGGTGCCCGGGCATGACGAGCGCGACTGGGCGTTCGCGAAGAAGTACAGCCTGCCGATCCGCATGGTGATCGTCAGCCGCGCGGTGGTCGACGCGCTGGCGGAAATCCGCCACGACCTGAAGGCCGGCGTCGGCGCCGACCCGATGCGCATCGCGCTGCGCGGCGGCGACACCGACGCCTACGACACTTCCGCCGCCGTGCGCCTGGTTGAGGATTTCGAGCGCGCCATCCAGGAGGACGGCGCCTGGACCGAGCGCGGCATCCTGGTCAATTCCGGCGAGTTCGACGGCATGGAT
This sequence comes from Dyella thailandensis, assembly GCF_050749815.1. GTDB lineage: Bacteria > Pseudomonadota > Gammaproteobacteria > Xanthomonadales > Rhodanobacteraceae > Dyella_A. The sequence goes on from NZ_CP192735.1 coordinate 469,937, forward strand.
TTCGCCCAGGCGCTGGACGCCCTGGCCGCCCGGCTGGAAGGCGAAGGCCGCGGCCAGCGCCGCGTGAACTACCGCCTGCGCGACTGGGGCGTGAGCCGCCAGCGCTACTGGGGCTGCCCGATCCCGGTGATCCGTTGCCCGGCCTGCGGCGACGTGCCGGTGCCGGAAGACCAGCTGCCGGTGCGGCTGCCGGAAGACGTGGCCGACGTGTATTCCAAGGGCGGCGGCGTGCAGTCGCCGATCAAGGCCGACCCCGAGTGGCGTAAGACCACCTGTCCCGGGTGCGGCGGCGCGGCCGAGCGCGAAACCGACACCTTCGACACCTTCATGGAGTCGAGCTGGTACTACGCGCGCTACACCAGCCCGGGTGCCGCCGAACAGGTCGACGCGCGCGCCAACTACTGGCTGCCGGTGGACCAGTACATCGGCGGTATCGAGCACGCGATCCTGCACCTTTTGTACTTCCGCTTCTATCACAAGCTCATGCGCGACGCGGGGCTGGTGCAGTCCGACGAGCCGGCCACGAATCTGCTGTGCCAGGGCATGGTGATCGCCGAGACGTTCTATCGCGAGAACGCCGACGGCTCGAAGGACTGGATCAATCCGGCCGATGTCGAAATCGAGCGCGACGACAAGGCGCGCGTGATCGGCGCGCGACTGAAGTCCGACGGCAAGCCGGTGCAGATCGGCGGCACCGAGAAGATGTCCAAGTCGAAGAACAACGGCGTGGACCCGCAGAGCATGGTGGACAAGTTCGGCGCCGACACGGTGCGCCTGTTCTCGATGTTCGCAGCGCCGCCGGAGCAGTCGCTGGAGTGGAGCGAGGCCGGCGTGGAGGGCATGGCGCGCTTCCTGCGCCGGTTCTGGCGCGAGGTGACCACGCATGCGTCGCAGCCGGATCATCCGGTAGTCGATCCGGCCGCGCTCGACGCCGGCCAGAAGGCGCTGCGCCGCCAGTTGCACGAGACGATCCAGAAGGTCGGCGACGATTTTGGCCGTCGCCACGCGTTCAACACCGCGATCGCCGCGCTGATGGAACTGCTCAACGCGCTGGGCAAGTTCACCGACATGAGCGAGCAGGGCCGCGCCGTGCGCCACGAGGCGCTGGAGGCGATGGTGCTGCTGCTCAACCCGGTCACGCCGCACCTGAGCCACGCGCTGTGGCAGGTGCTCGGCCATCCGGAAACAGTGCTGGAGATGCTGCCGTGGCCGCGCGTGGACGAGTCCGCGCTGGTGCGCGATTCGCTGACCCTCGCGGTGCAGGTCAACGGCAAGCTGCGCGGCACCATCGAGGTGCCGGCCAACGCCTCGAAGGACGAGGCCGAAGCGCTGGCCCGCGCGCATCCGCAGGTACTCGCGTATCTTGAAGGCCTGACCGTGCGCAAAGTGATCGTGGTGCCGGGCAAGATCGTCAACATCGTCGCAGGATGAAATCCATGAGCCGCCTCGTGAAGCTGTTGCCCCTGCTGGTCCTGGCCCTGCTGCTGTCCGGCTGCGGCTTCCATCTGCGCCAGAGCGTGGCGCTGCCTGCGTCGATGCAGCACATCCATCTCACCGTGAACAACGGCGGCGATCTGCAGCGCAACCTGGCCCGTGCGCTGCGCAACTCCGGCATCACGGTCGAGGACGCCAGCGGCCCGGGCGTGGCCGAACTGGCCGTGCCGCAGGCGAGCTTCAGCACCGATTCGCTGAGCATCAGCGGCGGCGCGCGCGTCACCGAATACTCGGTGCACTACCAGGTGAAGTTCAGCGTCAGCGACGCCGCCGGTCAGGTGCTGCTGCCGCTGCAGGACATCCAGATGTCGCGCGAGTACAGCTACGACGCCACCAACACCATCGGCAACGACGCCCAGGTGCAGGAGATCCAGCGCAGCCTGGTCGACGACATGGTGCAGTCGATCCTGTTCCGTCTGCAGGCGGCCGCCAAGCGCGCCGACTCCGCGGCGGCCGGCACGCCCTAAGCCATGCCGCTGGCGCCTGCGCAATGGCAGAAGACGCTGGCCGGCGATCGCCTGCACAGCGTCTACCTGCTGGCCGGCGAGGAGCTGCTGGTGCTGGAAGCGGCCGACGCGCTGCGTGCGCAGGCGCGCCGGCTCGGCTACAGCGAACGCGACGTGCTTGAAACCGGCCAGCACTTCGACTGGGATGACCTCGCCCGCGCCGCGGCCGGCATGTCACTGTTCGCCACGCGCCGGCTGATCGACCTGCGCCTGCCCACCGGGCGCCCGGGCGTCGAGGGTGCCAAGGCGATCACCGCGTTCTGCGAAAACCCGCCACCCGACGTCACGCTGCTGATCACCGCGACCGACTGGAGCGCCAAGCATGACGGCGCCTGGAGCAAGAAGCTCGACGCCGCCGGTGCGATGGTGGTGTTCAACGCGCCGCGCCCGCACGAGTGGGCCAGCTGGATCGGCGCGCGGCTCGCTTCGCGTGGGCTCAGCGCCACGCCGGATGCCGCCGCACTGCTGGCGCAGCGGGTCGAGGGCAACCTGCTCGCTGCCGCACAGGAAGTGGACAAGCTCGTCGTGCTGCACGATGGCAAGGGCCGCATCGGCGCCGACGAGATGGAGAGCCTGGTCGCCGACAGTGCGCGCTACGACGCGTTCAAGCTCACCGATGCCGCGTTCGCCGGTGACGGCGGTCGCGCCCTGCGCGTGCTGGCCGGCCTGCGTGCCGAGGGCGAGGATCTGATCCCGATGATGGGCTGGGTGGTCAACCAGCTGCAGCTGGCGCTGCGCCTGGCCAACGCGCGCGATTTCGCCGCCCAGGCCAAGGCCGAGCGGCTGTGGCAGTCGCGCGAGCAGCTGTTCCGCCAGGCGCTGCGCCGTGCGCCGCGCGAGCACTGGCTCAAATGCCTCGCCCGCGCGGCGCGCATCGACCGCATCGCCAAGGGCCGCGAGTTTGGTGACGCCTGGCTGGAGGCCGAGCGGCTGATCGCCGCCATGGCTGAACCGCGCGCGGCCGCCGCGCTGGCATGAAGCCGCTGGCGATCCTCGGCGGCACCTTCGATCCGGTGCATATCGGCCACCTCTGTGTGGCCTGGGAGGCAAGCGAGCTGCTCGACGCCGAGGTGCATCTGCTGCCCGCCAGCGTGCCGCCGCACCGCCCGCCGCCGATCGCCTCCGTCGAGCAGCGCGTGGCCATGCTGCGCGCCGCGCTGGCCGGACAGGACCGCCTGCAACTGGACCTGCGCGAGCTGGAGCGCGCCGGCCCCTCCTACAGCGTGGACACGCTGGAGGCACTGCGTGCGGAGCACGGTAATCGTCCGCTGGTGCTGCTGATGGGCGCCGACGCCTTCGCCGGGCTGTCGACCTGGCATCGCTGGCAGCGCCTGTTCGAGCTGGCACACCTGGGCGTGTTCGCGCGACCGGGATACCCCTCCGGCTGGCCAGCCGAACTGGATGCCTGGGTGCAGGGCCGGCTGGCGACGCCGCACGACGATTGGCGCCAGCAGCCGGCCGGTCGCGTGCTGCCGATGGAAGTGACGCCGCTGGAAGTCTCTGCCACCCGTATCCGCAGCCTGCTCGCGCAGGGGCGGTCGCCGCGCTATCTGCTGCCCGACCGTCTCGTGGATACGCCCGGTCTGCTCGATGCCTATCGGCCATGCCAGGAATGACGCCTGTCACTGGCTGCCTGCACGGCGGCCCTCTACGGGGTCGCTGGACAAACTTCGAGCGACAAGACCGGTGAAGCAGCAGGATCGAGGGATGTGGCGACGTCGCACTTTGGCGGCAGTCGGCGTCGTGCTTCTGCTGGCGCTGAGTGCGCATCCGGAGCTGTTTTCCATCGGCACTCTGGTCGATGCGCTGGGCATCGATGGCCTGTGGCTGCTGCTCGAGCTCCAGCTGACCGGCGTGCTGCTGACGGGCCTGGCGTGGTGCCGCCCGTATCTGCGTCCGGTGGGCCACGCGATCGGAGATTTTCTGCGCGATTGCGGCGGTCCGGTCGGACAGTACGGCTACCTCTGGTTGGCGACGCGCCCGCGCGCTCGCTGAGCCGGGTCTGCCCGCGCAGTACGGTCGGTGGCGTTCAAGCCGTGCGCGGCACGAAGCGCAACGCCACCGAGTTCATGCAGTAGCGCAGGCCGGTGGGGCGCGGGCCGTCGTCGAACACGTGGCCGAGGTGGCTGTCGCAGCCGGCGCAGCGGATCTCCGTGCGCACCATGCCGAAGGTGGTGTCGCGCTTTTCGATCACGTTGGCCGCGGCGATCGGTTGCCAGAAGCTCGGCCAGCCGGTGCCGGAGTCGAACTCGGTGGCGGCATCGAACAGTGCCGTGGCGCAGCCGGGACAACGAAACAGGCCGGGGCGGTCGGGTTTCTCGTGGTCGCCGCTGAAGGCGCGTTCGGTACCGTCCTGGCGCATCACGTAGTACGCCGCCGGGGAGAGGCGGCGGCGCCATTCGGCCTCGCTCAGCACCAGGCGTTTGACCTTGCACGGGCCCAGCGCGCGGCCATCGTCGGCGAAGCACTGCAGCGTGACCCTGCCCGCTGCGTCCGGCGCCGCGGCGCCCTGGTCGCGGGCGAACAGCCGGGGCACGAACGTCAGCCCGCCGAGCGCGGCCAGTGCACCGCCGGCCAGCGTGGCGCGCAGCAGGCGGCGGCGCTCCAGCATCACGAGTTCCTGGGTTCGGGACATGGGTGTTTCCTCACGATCGTTCGGTGAAGCCCTTCGGCCGTTTCCGTTCGCTAGTCGGGCGTGCGCGGTTACCTCCAGGATCTACGCAGTAACCGGGCCGCAAGATGCAGCGAAATGCGGACAGGCCCTTGCCCGGAACGCCCGATGTCCGCCGTCTTGACCAACGCCCTCGCGATAGGCGTAGATGACGCCCTTGTATGGCACAGGGACGCGGTCCGGCGCGTGGATGATTCATCGCTCAGCGACAACCAGCAGGCGGACCTGCGCCGCGCCGCGTGGATGGCGGCTGCGCAGGCGGGCGACCGTGCCGCCTACGAGCGTGTGCTGGGCGAGTCGGTCGGCGTGATCCGCAGCGTGGCGCGCCGACAGGGCGTGCCGGTGGACCTGCTCGACGACGTGGTGCAGGAAACCCTGATCACCATCCATCGCGTGCGCCATACCTATGACCCGTCGCGCTCCTACCACGCCTGGCTGGCCGCCATCGCGGCCCGGCGCGGCATCGATGCGCTGCGCCAGCACGGTCGTCGCGATCGCCGCGAGCTGCACGAGCCGCTGGCGGTCGAGAATTTCGCCGAAGAAGGCGAAGCCAGCGACGCCACCGAACACGACCAGCGCGCCGCCGCCCTGCGTGAGGCCATTGCCACGCTGCCACCGGGCCAGCGCGAAGCGGTCGAACACCTGGGCCTGCGCGAGCGCTCGCTGGCCGAAACCGCCGAACTCACCGGGCGCTCCACCGGCGCTCTGAAAGTGAACCTGCATCGCGCCCTCAAGGCGCTGCGCGGGCGACTGCACGGAGACTCCTGACGTGGCCGACGCGCCTTCCCACGATTCGCTGATCCACGCGCTGGGCGCCGAGCTGGCGCCCGTGCGTCGGCTGCGCTCACCACTGCAGCGGGCGATCGGCTGGACCGTGCTGCTGGTGCTGCTGGCCGCGTTGCTGGCCCGGCACTACGGGCTGACGCCGATGCTCACCCGCTGGGCCGGCGCGCCGGATCTGGCCTGGGCCGGTCTGGGCGCGGTGCTGACGGCGATCGTCGCCGGCTGGGTGGCCTTCTCGCTGGGGGTGCCGGGACGTTCCGTGCGCCGCGCCTGGCTGGTGCTGCCGCCGGCGCTGCTGTGGATCGGCGCCAGCGGCATGGGCTGCCTGCGCGACTGGGTGGCGCCCGATACCGAAGTGGCCACCCTGGCGCAGACCCACGGCTGCTTCGGCTTCATCCTGACGTTCTCGCTGCCGCTGTCAGTGTTGATGGTGTGGCTGTTGCGCCGCGCCTACCCGCTGCGACCGGTGCTCACCGCGGTGATGATCGGCCTGGCCAGCGCCGCCGCATCGGCCAGCCTGCTCGAGATCTGCCACGAGTTCGATGCGGCGGCCACCGACCTGGCCATGCACGCGCTGGCGGTGGGCCTGGTGATCGGCGCCAATGCGCTGTGCGGTGGGCGGCTGATCCGGCGCGGCTGATTCAAAGTGAATGATTCAGCGCGAATGAAACGGGTGGCGTAACCGGCGGCGTCGCGGCGGCGAAAGAGGGAGGTGCGGCGCCCGCTGCACACCCAATTTCAGGAGAAAGTCGCATGAAAAATCTCAGCAAGCTCGCGCTCGGCCTGGCCTGCGCCCTGTTCGCCGGCAGCTTCGCCACCACCGCACTCGCCCAGGACAGCATGGCCCACGACAGCGGCGCGGCGATGCAGGGTGACGGCATGAAGCACGATTCGATGAAGCATGACTCGATGAAGCACGACGCCATGCAGGGCGACTCCATGAAGCATGACTCCATGAAGCACGACTCGATGAAGCATGATTCGATGAAGCACGACGCCATGAAGGGCGATTCCATGAAGAAGGATGACGCCATGAAGGGCGACGCGATGAAGGGCGACGCGATGAAGAGCGGCGGCATGTGATTGCGTTCGGGCTCCGGCTTGCCGGAGCCCGGCGCCTGCAGCCCGCGCGCCCGTTCAGGATTCTCCTGCCGGTCCGGCGGCGGGGCGCCGGGGAGGGGCGGTATACTGCGCCGGCGCGATTCTGCGCTGTGATTTGCACCGAGGCTCCCCCTCTTGGCTAACTCTTCCCGCACCGACAAGTCGGTGACCACCTCCAAGCTGCGCCAGCACGTGATCAGCGCGCTGGAGGAACTCAAGGCCAAGGACGTTCGCGAGATCGACGTTCGCGGCCGCACGTCCATTGCAGACCTGCTGGTGATCGCCTCGGGTACCTCGGCCCGGCACGTCAAATCCATCGCCGACGAAGTGGTGAAGTTCGCCAAGAAGGCGGGCGTGATGCCGCTCGGCGTGGAAGGCGAGCAGGAGGCGGAGTGGGTGCTGGTGGACCTGGGCGACGTGATCGTCCACGTCATGCTGCCGCGCATCCGCGAGTTCTACGGCCTCGAGCGCCTGTGGACCGTCGGCGATCGCGAGCCGGATGCCAGTGCCGCCAGCGCGGGCTGACCACGCTTTTCCCGCTCTCCCGGCCGGAGAACGGATGTCCGTGTGGCGATCTGCGCCATCTGGTTTGATTGATCGGGGCCGGCGATGCGCGCACGCCTGATCGCCGTCGGTGAGCGCATGCCCGGCTGGGTCGCCGAGGGCTTTGCCGAATACCGCAAGCGGCTTTCGCACGAGCTGCCGCTGGAATTGATCGAGCTCAAGCCCGGCGCACGCGGCAAGGGGCGCGATGACGCCCGCGCGATCCTCGACGAGGGCGCCGCGATCCTCGCCGCGATTCCGCGCGATACCCACGTGATCGCCCTCGACGGGCGCGGCAAGACCTGGTCCAGCGAAGAGCTCGCCGCGCAACTGGGCCAGTGGCGTATGGCCGGTCGCGACCTGGCCTTCCTCATCGGCGGCCCAGACGGCCACGCGCCGGAGGTCCTGGCGCGCGCCGAGCAGCGCTGGTCGCTGGGGCCGCTCACCCTGCCGCACATGCTGGTGCGCCTGGTGCTGGCCGAGCAGCTGTATCGCGCCACCACGATCGCCGCCGGGCACCCGTACCACCGCGCCTGAGTCGCCTCGCCGCGTGGCGACGCTATGCTGTGCCGCCCACCTCCGACGAGCTGCCCATGGCCCTCAGTGTCCGCACCGCCGATATCCACGATCTCGATGCCCTCGCGCCGTTGTTCGACGCCTACCGCCAGTTCTACGGGCAGGCCGCCGACCTGCCGCGTGCGCGGGCCTTCCTGGCCGAGCGTTTCGGCCATCATCAGTCGCTGATCCTGCTGGCCGAGCGCGACGGCGTGCCGGCCGGGTTCACCCAGCTCTACCCGCTGTTCTCCTCGGTGCGCACGGCGCGGGTGTATCTGCTCAACGATCTGTTCGTCGCCGCGTCGGCGCGCCGTGCCGGCGTGGCGCGCGCCCTGCTTACCGCCGCGGCCGAGCACTCGCGCGCGCTCGGCGCCGTGGGCCTGAGCCTGTCCACCGCGCTGGACAACGCGCCGGCGCAGGCGCTCTACGAATCGCTGGGTTGGGTGCGCGACCGGCAGTTCTGCGAATACAGTCTCACGCTCTGAACCGACCGCCGGCGGATCACCCCATGCTCTATCTCGCCTCGCAGTCCCCGCGTCGACGCCAGTTGCTGGAGCAGATCGGCGTGGCCTTCCAGGTCATCGACGTGGCGGTGCCGGAAGTGCGCGCTTCCGACGAATCGCCGCGTCACTACGTGAGCCGCGTCGCCCGCGACAAGGCGCTGGCCGGCCTCGCCGCCGCGGCCGACCCGCACGCCATGGTGCTGGGCAGCGACACCGAGGTAGTGCTGGACGACGAGGTCTTCGGCAAGCCCACCGACGCGGCCGATGCGGAAGCCATGTTGCGCCGGCTGTCCGGCCGCACGCACGAGGTGATCTCGGCCGTGTGGGCGGTCGATGCGCGGCATCAGGACAGCGAAGTGTGCGTCTCGCGCGTGCGCTTTGCCGCGCTGGACGAGGCCACCATCGCCGCCTACGTCGCCACCGGCGAACCGTTCGGCAAGGCCGGTGCCTACGCCATCCAGGGCCGCGGCGGCGTGCTGGTGGAGCATCTGGAAGGCAGCTATTCCGGCGTCATGGGCCTGCCGGTGTTCGAGACGGCGCGGCTGCTGGCGCGGTTCGCGCAGCGACGCTGAATCCTGCGCCGCGCGGTCAGCCTGGCGGATGCGCCACCACGAACCAGCCCGCCACCGCGAGCACGTTGTTGATGCCGTGCGCCATCACCGCCGGCCATAGCGATCCGGATTTGAGGCGCAGCCAGGCGCAGCCGAGGCCGAGCAGGGCGAGATTGGGTACGGCGTACCAGCGCCAGCCCAGGTCCGGCAGGTGGACCATGCCGAACAGCAGCGCGCTCAGGCCCATCGCCAGCGCGATGCGCGTGTTGCCCGCGGTGGCCATCGCCGGCGCTCGGCGAAAGCCGAGCAGGGAAGAAAACAGCACGCCGCGGAACAGTGTTTCCTCCACCAGCGGCCCCAGCGTGACTGCCGAGAGCGCCAGCACAAGACGCCCGCTGAGCGAGGCGCTCTGGCCCATCTGCGCAATGCTCTGGGTGACCGGGTGGCTGCCTGCCAGCAGATGGGTGAGCATGCCGCCGATGATCGGCACGCTCACGCCCAGCGCGAGGGCCGCCGCGTAGAACGCCGCGCTGGCGCTGGGCGCAAACCCGAAGCCCTGCCAGGCGGAGCCCAGGCGCCACTGGCGCGGCCAGCGCCGATGCACGATCCACAACGTGACCGATGCGGCGATCAGCAAGGTCGCGGCGGTGACCCCGGTGCGCAGGTCTGGATTGCTCAGGGCGGCCTGCAGCGCACTCATGGTGTGGTCGCTGCTGCCCCTGGCGCCGTCGTGGGCAAAGCCGATACGCATGCCGACCACCAGCCCCACCAGCGAGCCGGCGGTAAAGCCCACTGCCAGCTGCAGGGCAAAATACAGCGCCAGCAGGCCGATCGCCTCGCCCACGCCGGGCGCGCGCACCGGGGCCGGCAGGGTCGGCGGCATCGGAGGCGGAGCGGCGAACAGTTCGGCGGAGGCATTCACGGGGGCGGTGATCCGTTTCGGTGGCAGGGCGGCTCGACGCTAGCGGGAGCGCTCGGCACCGCGCAATCCCTGCCATCGGTCATGGTGGCGCGCGGTGGCTTGTATAGTGGTGCGTCCATACACGGAGGAATCCCGCGCCGAGGCGCTGCCCATGTTCGCATTCGACTGGCTTGCCGACCCCACCGCCTGGGCCGGTCTTCTCACCCTGGTGGTGCTGGAGATCGTGCTGGGCATCGACAACCTGGTGTTTGTCGCGATCCTCGCCGACAAGCTGCCGCCTAGTCACCGCGACCGCGCCCGCATCAGCGGCCTGGCGATCGCCTTGCTCATGCGACTGGTGCTGCTCGGCGCGATGAGCTGGCTGGTCAAGCTGACCACACCCATTGTGCAGTGGCAGGATTTTTCGCTGTCCTGGCGCGACATCATCCTGCTGCTGGGCGGCGCGTTCCTGCTGTTCAAGGCCACGCTGGAGCTGCACGAGCGGCTGGAAGCGTCCGACGTGGGCGAAGGCGGCGCGCGCGCGCCGGCGAAGTTCTGGCTGGTGGTGGCGCAGATCGTGGCGCTGGACGCGGTGTTCTCGCTGGACTCGGTGATCACCGCCGTGGGCATGGTCGATCACCTGTCGGTGATGATGATCGCCGTGGTCGCCGCCATGGTCATCATGATCAGCGCCAGCAAGCCGCTCACCGCCTTCGTCAACGCGCGGCCGACGGTGATCATCCTGTGCCTGTCGTTCCTGCTGATGATCGGTTTCAGCCTGGTCGCCGAAGGCTTCGGCTTCCACATCCCGAAGGGCTACCTGTACGCGGCGATCGGCTTCTCGATCATGATCGAGGTGTTCAACCAGACTATGCGCCGCAACCGCCAGCGCAGCCTGCTCGGCAGCGCGCGGCACCTGCGCGACCGCACCGCCCAGGCGGTGCTGCGCCTGCTGGGCGCCGGCGGCGTGGAGGACGATGGCGAGGCAGCGAAACCTGCCACGGGTGCAGACGAGGAAGCGCCCGCGGTGGCGGTGTTCGGCAAGGACGAGTTGTCGATGGTGCAGGGGGTGCTGGATCTGGCCCAGCGCCCGGTGCGTTCGATCATGACGCCGCGCCCGGAGATCCGCTGGATCGATCCGCGCGATGACCTGCCGACCGTGCGGCGCGAGTTGGCCGAGGCCGGCCACAGCTGGCTGCCGCTGGCCCACGACGATCTGGACGATCTGCTCGGCGTGGCGTCCACGCGCGACCTGCTGGCCAGTCTGCTCGACCACGGTCGGATCGAGCTGGACAGCGTGGTGCGCAAGCCGCTGATGGTGCTCGAGTCGCTCAGTGTGCTGCGGCTGATCGACGAGTTCCGCCGCGCGCCGCTGCAGGTGGCGCTGGTGGTGGACGAATACGGCAGCCTGCTCGGTCTGGTCACGCCCAGCGACGTGCTGGAGGTGATCGCCGGCGAGTTCCCCGATGCGCTGGGTAGCGATCCGTCGGCCAGTCAGAACGAAGACGGCACCTGGCTGTTCGATGCCGGACTGGACGTGCGCCGCGCCGAACAGCTGCTAGGCCAGCGGCTGAACGTGGACGACAGCTTCTCGACCCTGGCCGGCCTGGTGCTGCAGCAGCTCGGACGTTTCCCGCAGGTCGGCGATGGCGTGGTCGCCGACGGCTGGCGCTTCGAGGTGGTGGCGATGGATGGCGCGCGCATCGATCGCCTGCGCGTGGCGCCGGTTTAGCCGACGCCACACCGCGGATGCGGCGCTCAGCTCACCAGCAGAGCGCGCACCACGCCGATCGCCGCCAGCACCAGTACCACCAGCCACGCCAGCATGGCGGTGGCGAAGCCGCCGCCGCGCTTGGCCGGGTCCGCCAGGTAGGCGGCGAAGTACCACACGCGTCCGACGATCCACACCAGCCCGGCGATGCCGGCCCAGCCGGCAAAGCCGTGCGTGGCGGCCAGCCACAGCGTGGGCAGGAACAGCACGGTCTGCTCGATGGTGTTCATCTGCACGCGGTATGCGCGCTCGAAGCCTTCGTGGCCGCTGGTGGCCGGCGCCTTGATGCCGTACTTGCCGCGGGCGCTGCCGACCGCGAACACGGTGGCGGCGAGCAGCAGCACGTTGAGCAGGGTGACCAGGGCGGGCAGTTGCTGGAGCATCGTCGATCCTTCTGGAAATGTCGGCGCAGGTGCCGGGTGTCGATCGTGGCAGGAGCAGGAGCGAGGCGCTATCGTCTGGAGAGGGCGCCGGCGGACGGCGTGGGAGATCAGCCATGCGTTGGCAGAAGGGGCGTCGCAGCGACAACGTGGTGTTCGATGACGGCAGCGGTGGCGGCGGGCCGCGCTTCGGCGGCGGTCGCGGGCTGGGGCTGGGCGGCATCGTGATCCTGGCCATCCTCGGGCTGGTGTTCTTCAAGGACCCCACCGCGCTGCTCAGCCAGGTCGACACCGGCAGCGGCAGCACGGCACCGGCGACCACGCCGGCCAACGCCAACGATCCGCAGGTGGATTTCGTGCGCGCCATCCTCGGCGACACCGAGGACGAATGGGGCCAGATCTTCGCCCAGCAGGGGCGCCACTACGAGCAGCCCAAGCTCACCCTGTTCTCCGGCCGGGTGAACACCGCCTGCGGAGCGGCCACGGCGGCGGTGGGGCCGTTCTACTGCCCGGGCGATCGCCACGTATACCTGGATCTGGCGTTCTTTCAGGAGCTGCAGGACCGCTTCCACACCACCGGCGACTTCGCCCGCGCCTACGTGATCGCCCACGAGGTGGGCCACCACGTGCAGAACTTGCTGGGCGTGTTCGACAAGGTGGATGCCGCGCGTCGCAAGGGCGCCACGTTGCAGGGTGCCAACGGCCTGTCGGTGCGCCAGGAACTGCAGGCCGACTGTCTCGCCGGGGTCTGGGCCCACGCCGCCGAGCAGCGCAATCAGTGGCTGGATCCGGGCGACCTGGAGACCGCGCTCAACGCCGCCAGCCAGATCGGTGACGACACCTTGCAGCGCGAGTCGCGCGGCGAGGTGATGCCCGATTCGTTCACCCACGGCACTTCGGCGCAGCGCGTGCACTGGTTCAAGGCCGGCTTCGACAGCGGCGACGTGGGCCAGTGCAACACGTTTGCCGGTCCGGTCTAACAGGAGCCTGGCGATGTCGGACATGGCGCTGGGGATTCCGATCGGGCTGGCGATGGGCATGGGCAGTGGCATCGCCATGGGCGTGGCCAGCGGCACGCAGGCCGGCCGTCGGCAGGCCTGCAAGGACGTGGCCGCGTGGCTGCAGCAGCACGGTGTCGTGCTGAGCACGCCAGACGGCGAGGTGTTGGATGCCCAGGCCCTGCTGACGGTGGTCGGCGGCCGGTCCGGCAACCGCGGCTAAATGCCGCCGCAGACGCGCCCCGGTCGGCACGCTCCGCCGTGCCTTTGCTCGCTCTAGAATCCGCGCGCTGCGCGCCTCGGGGTGCGCCACTCCCGGTCCATCCATGCTGCATCCCTGCCTGCGCTGCGGCGCGTGCTGCGCGCACTTTCGTGTGGCCTTCCACTGGTCGGAGGCCGAGTCGTTCCTCGGCGGCGAAGTGCCCGCCGAACTTACCGCCAAGCTCGATCCGCACCGGCTGGTGATGCGCGGTACCGAGTCCAAGCCGGTGCGCTGCGTGGCGCTGCAGGGCGAGGTGGGCGAGCAGGCGAGCTGCGGCATCTACGCGCAGCGCCCGTCGGTATGCCGCGAGGTGCTGCCATCCTGGGAGTTCGGCGCGCCCAGCGCGCAGTGCGACAAGGCGCGCGCTGCGCACGGGCTGGCGCCGCTGACGCCGCAGGACTGGATTGATCCCAGCGGCGCGGATGTGCCGCCGCTGCCACGCAGCGCCTGATCGTCGTCGCGCCGGCGCTGCGCGGCCTCCGTTATCCCGCCGACCTCTCTCGTACCGTCCTGGCCCCGGGAAGAATGCTTGCGGCTGAAGGATTACGCTCGTAATCTGCACGAGAATTACGGACGTAATCCAAAGGTGAGCCATGAAAAACCAGCACGAAGCGCGGCATGCACACAGGGCGTGGAATCGCGTGGCGACCGGGAAAACGGTGATGGCCTGCCTGCTGCTGGCCGGGCTCGCCGGTTGCGCCCGTCATGCCGTGCGTACCGATACCCCGCCTTCCAACGAGGGCGACGCGTCCTGGCACGCGGTGGAGCCGCCGGACACCGTGCATTACCAGCTCGCCATGGGTGAGGTATCCAGCGGCGCCACCACCATCCAGCGCGTCACCCCGGTGTATCCGGCGGCGCAGCTGGCGGCCTGTCCACCGGTGGTGGAAGTCACCGCCAAGCTGATCGTCGATCGCGCCGGCAAGGTCACTGACGTGCGCCCCGGCAACGCAGCCTCGGCGCAAGCGGATCTCGCCCCGTATCTCGGCGCCACGCGGGCGGCGGCGCTACGCTGGCAGTTCAATCCGCTGCAGATCAACCACTGGGCCGCCAACGCCAACGGCGAGAGCCACGTGGTGGACAGCCGCACCGAACCCTTCAGTCGGGACTACCTGTTCCGCTTCACCTGCCGCGCCGGCAAAGCGCAGGTCTCGGCCGGCGACAGGCCGGCCGCGGGCTGATCAGGCGGCGGCGTCGAAGCGGTAGATGTCCATCGCCAGGATGCCCAGATCGATGCCGGCATCCAGACGCTGCGTTCGCGCGCCGTCACCGGCAGCACCCAGCGCCACGAACAGCGGCAGCAGATGCTCGTCGGTGGGATGCGCGCGCTCGGCGAACGGCGCCTGCCGGCGGTAGTCGAGCAGGGCGGCCGTGTCGCCTTCGGCCAGACGCTGCTCGATCCAGCGGATGAAGGGCTGCACGTACGGCGCCTCGCGCTCGGTGCTGTAGCCGGCGGCGAGATCATGCAGGTTGTGGGTGATCGAGCCCGAACCGATCACCAGCACGCCGTCCTCGCGCAGCGGGGCCAGCGCACGCCCCACCGCCAGCTGATGCGCCGGGCCGCCGTGCGGCTCGATCGACAGCGGCACCACCGGGATGTCGGCCGCCGGATACATCAGTCGCAGCGGCACCCACACGCCGTGGTCCAGGCCGCGCGAGGTATCCACGGTCGCCGGCAGGCCGGCGTCTTCGAGTCGCTGTGCGACCTCGTCAGCCAGTGCCGGATCGCCCGGTGCCGGATAGCGCAGCTGGTAGAGCGCCGGCGGGAACCCGCCGAAGTCGTGCACCGTCTCCGGTTGCGCGGCGCCACCCACCCGCGGGCTGCGCGCCAGGTAATGCGCGCTGGCCACCACGATCGCGCGCGGGCGTGGCAGCGTCGCAGCGAGTTCAGCCAGTCGTGCGCCGGTGGCACCGGGCCGCAGCGCGGTCATCGGCGAACCGTGTGAAACGTAAAGGCTGGGCAGGCGGGTCATGGCGCTCTCCGGGGAATATGCCAAACATAAGGCCGGTACCCGGTGTTTTCGCCGTCACGTAGCGCGACAGCCTGCTGCCCGGCGCGAACGCTGCGCGCCTCAGTCGGCGTCGGCGAGCGCCCGGCGCAGCGAATCGAGCAGGGTGCCGTAGTGCGCCGCACGGGCGGTATCGCGGCGCAGCGGCTGGCGTACCTGGGAAGCGCTGGGCGTGCGCACGCTGCGCATGGCGCGGTGGTAGTCGAGGCAGGCGGCGTCGAAGGGAAGATCGCAAAACGCCAGCAGCGCGCGGATCTCCGCCTCGGGGTCATCCAGCAGCGCCTCGTAGCGCTGGATGCGCACGCGCTGCGGCTGCTCGGCCTGCCAGGTCGCCAAGGCGCGCTGGTAGTCACGCGTGTACGCGCCGATGTCGGTGAGATCACAGGCGAAATGCGGCAGCCGGTAGAACTGCTGCTTGAAGCACGACCAGCCCGCTTCCAGGGCGTCGCGCCGCGCGTCGACGATGCGTGCGCCCGGCAGCATGGCGCCGAGCAGGCCGGCGTAGAGCCAGTTCTCCGGCATCTTGTCGGTGTGACGCACGCGCTGCGTGCGCCAGCGCGCGGTGCGTTCCAGATAGCGCTGGCCCAACCGCTGCCAGTCGTTCGCGGTGGCCGTGGTCATCCACGCCAGCAGCGGCTGCTGGCGCCGGTGGGACTCCTCGGCGATCACCGCCTGCAGATCGTCCAGCTCGCTGGCGCCTTCCACTTGCGGATGCGCGGCGAGGATCTGTTCGAACAGGGTGGAGCCCGAGCGCGGCAGGCCGACGATGAAGATCACTTCGTGCCCCAGCGTGGCGTCCAGCGGTGCCGGCAACTGGCGACCGGCCTCGATCATCCGGGCGACGTGGGTGCTGAAGGTGGGCGCGTGCCACGGCGCCAGCTGGCGCATGCGCGCGTTGGCGGCGGCGAGTGCGGCAAAGGCGTCTTCGTAACGGCTCCGATCCTCCAGCGCCTTGCCCAGTGCGAAGCCCATCGCGATGCGATCGCTGTCCGCCACGTCGGCGCGTTGCACCAGGGTGGACAGCGTGGTGACGTCCTCGTCGCGCAACGGCTGCGTCTTGATGTTGGCCAGGCCACGCCAGGCGTCGCCGCAGGCAGGATGGCGCGCCAGCGCAGCGCGGTAATGCCCGGCGGCCTCGTCGAAGCGGCCCAGGTGCACCAGCGCATCGGCGGCAAGGATGTGCGCGGGCAGCAGCTCCGGCGCCAACCCGGCGGCCCGCTGCAGCGCGCGCAGCGCCTCCTCGCTGTCGCCAAGCTGCTGCAGGTTGCGGCCGAGGTTGAACCAGGCCATGGGGTAATCCGGCGCCGCCACGCAGGCCTGTCGCCACGAATGCAGCGCGGCGGCGATGTCGCCGCTGTTCGCCTGCGCGGTGGCCAGATCGTTCAACACCAGCGCGTCGTGCGGCGCCAGCGCGAGCGCCTTGCGCAGCACGGCGATGGCGTCCTCGATGCGGCCGCGTCGGGTGGCGGCGATGCCCTGCATGCGCAGCACTTCCACATGGCGCGGGGCCAGTCGCTGCAACGCATCGAGCACGCGCTCGGCGACGTCGAGTTGGCCATCGCGGATCGCCCGGGCGGCAGCGTGCAACTGCTCGCGCTGCGATACGGACAGGCCGCTCAGACGCGGATCGACCCCGGGCCGGGGCGGGGCGGTGTTCATGCGGCGAATCGGGCGAAGGTCATCGGCCGATGGTACGGGGCCGGCCGTCGTCAGGGCGAGCACCACGTCGCGCAGGGTTTCCCAAAGCACGAAACCCGCGCCGAAGCGCGAGTTTCGTGGTGGATCGCTCAGTACTTGCGGCGCGGTGGCTTGCCGCCGCCGGGGCGCGGCTTGCCCTTGAAGCCGCCCGGACGCGGGCCGCCCGTGCGCGGCGGCGGGCGATCGGCGGCGCCGTCGTCCTTGCCGTCCCACTCGTGAATGCGCAGCTGGTGCTGCACCACCCAGACCTTCTTCAGGTGCTCGAACACTTCCTTGGGCATGCCATCGGGCAGATCGATCAGGCTGTACTCGCCACGGATGCTGAGGCGCCCGATGAAGCTGCTTTCCAGGCCCGCCTCGTTGGCGATGGCGCCGATGATGTTTCCCGGCTTCACGCCGTGCTCGTGACCCACCTCGATGCGGTAGGTGCGCTTGCCTTCCTCGGTGACGTGGGCGCGCTGCACCGGGCGCGAGAACGACTCACGCGGGTTGCCGGCGTCGTGGCCGCGCGGTTCGCGCTCGTGGCGAGTGCCGCGTTCGGCACGGTCGTGGCTGCGCTCACGCGGTTCGTGCTCGCGCGGCGTGAACTCGCGCTTGGGCGGCGGCGTCAGCAGCAGCGGCTGGTCGCCCTGGGCGATGCGCGCCAGCGCGGAAGCGATCTCGATCGCCGGCACGTTGTGCTCCTGTTCGTACTGCTCGATCAGCTGCTGGAAAAACTCCAGTTCGCCCTGCGCAAGGGTGTCGCTGATGCGCTGCTTGAACTTGCCGATGCGCACGTCGTTGACCGCCTCGACGGTGGGCAGCTTCATCTCCTCGATCGGCTGGCGGGTGGCGCGTTCGATCGCGCGCAGCATGCCCTTCTCGCGCGGCGTGACGAACAGGATCGCCTCGCCCGCGCGCCCGGCGCGGCCGGTGCGGCCGATGCGGTGCACGTAGCTCTCGGTGTCGTACGGGATGTCGTAGTTCATCACGTGGGTGATGCGCTCCACGTCCAGTCCGCGCGCGGCCACGTCGGTGGCCACGAGGATGTCGAGCTTGCCGTCCTTGAGCTGCTGGATCACCCGCTCGCGCTGCGGCTGGGCGATGTCGCCGTTGATCGCGGCGGCGGCCAGGCCGCGCGCCTGCAGCTTCTCGGCCAGCTCCTCGGTGGCCTGCTTGGTGCGCGCGAAGATGATCATCGCGTCGAACGGCTCGGCCTCGAGGATGCGGGTGAGCGCGTCGAGCTTGTGCA
Source organism: Dyella thailandensis (assembly GCF_050749815.1). Classification (GTDB taxonomy): domain Bacteria; phylum Pseudomonadota; class Gammaproteobacteria; order Xanthomonadales; family Rhodanobacteraceae; genus Dyella_A. The sequence continues at coordinate 487,894 of NZ_CP192735.1, forward strand.
GGCCGCTGACCCACCAGTAGCGCTGACGGATGTTCGCCGCAGTGGTGGTGGAGGACTTGATGGTGACCTCCACCGGGTCCTTCAGGTGCTTCTGCGCGATCTTGCGGATCACCGTGGGCATGGTCGCCGAGAACAGCGCCACCTGGCGCGTCGGTGGGGTCGCCTCGAGCACTTTCTGCACGTCGTCGATGAAACCCATGCGCAGCATTTCGTCGGCTTCGTCGAGCACCAGGTACTTCAGCTCGGACAGATCCAGCGTGCCCTTGTCCAGATGATCGATCACGCGGCCGGGCGTGCCCACCACCACCTGCACGCCGCGGCGCAGCGCCTGCAGCTGCGGACCGTAGCTCTGCCCGCCGTAGATCGGCAGCACCTGCAGCCCAGGCATGTGCGTGGCGTAGCGCTGGAAGGCTTCGGCCACCTGGATCGCCAGTTCGCGCGTGGGCGCCAGCACCAGCGCCTGCGGCTTGCCGGGCTTGAGCTCGATGCGCGAGAGGATCGGCAGCGCGAACGCGGCAGTCTTGCCGGTGCCGGTCTGCGCCTGGCCGAGCACGTCGCGCCCTTCCATCAGCGGCGGGATGGTGGCGGCCTGGATCGGCGAGGGCGACTCGTAGCCGACATCGGCCAGCGCGCGCAGGATGGCCGGATTCAGCCCAAGCGCAGTGAAGCCGGCGGTAGCCGGGGCGGAGTCGGGAGACGGGGATGACATCGGGGAACCTCGGGGTGGCACGCCGGACGGCGCGCGGAAAATGGGCGCTATTGTAGCAGGCTGCGGGCACGTGGCCCGGCTCGTAAAACGTTCAAGGCACAGGAGATTCAGGCATGGCGAAGCGTCTGGTGGGAAAGGTCGCGCTGGTGACGGGCGCGTCCTCCGGGATCGGTGAGGCGACGGCGGTTGCCTTGGCCGGGGAAGGTGCGCGCGTGGCGGTGACGGCGCGCCGCCGCGACCGGCTGCAGCGGCTGGCTGCCGAACTGGCCGCGCTGGGCGCCGAACCGCTGGTGCTGGAGGCCGATCTGCTCGACGAGGCGCAGGCCCAGCGCGTGGTGCGCGACACCGAGGCGCATTTCGGACGTCTGGACGTCCTGGTGAACAACGCCGGCGTGATGTACCTGGAGCCGGTGGCCGAGGCGGACCTGGGCCGCTGGCGGCAGATGCTGGAGCTCAATGTGCTCAGCCTGATCGCCTCCACCCAGGCCGCGCTGCCGGGTATGACGGCGCGCCACGACGGCCACATCGTCAACATCTCCTCCACCGCCGGGCGCATCGCCAACCCGAATGCCGCGGCGTACTCGGCGACCAAGTTCGGCGTGGTGGCGTTCTCCGAGGCGCTGCGGCGCGAGGTCTACAAGCACGGCATCCGGGTGAGCGTGATCGAGCCGGGCGTGGTGCAGACCGAGCTGCGCGACCACATTGGCCACGCCGCCACCAAGGACGCGCTCAATGCCTGGGCCGACTCCATGCGCCAGCTGCAGTCGCGCGACGTGGCCGAGGTGATCGCGTTCTGCGTGACGCGCCCGCCGCACGTCAACATCAACGAGGTGCTGATGCGGCCCACCGACCAGGAACGTTGAGTGCTTCGAAGCGCTGCGTTGTGGATGGCGGCTTATGATCGACATCTTGTGTTGATTCCACGGAGGCGGTGATGGACGGTTTCGAGACTCTTTCCGAGCAGGCCTGTTTCGGCGGCGTGCAGGGCTTCTATCGCCACGCCTCCACCAGCTGCGCGGGGCCGATGCGGTTCGCCGTCTACCAGCCGCCGCAGGCGGTGCAGGGCAAGTGCCCGGTGCTGTACTACCTGGCCGGCCTCACCTGCACCGAGGAGACCGCCACCATCAAGGCCGGCGCGCAGCGACTGGCCGCGCAGTTCGGCCTGGTGTTGGTGATGCCCGACACCAGCCCGCGCGACACCGGCATCGAGGGCGCCACCGGCGACTGGGAATTCGGCGAGGGTGCGGGCTTCTACGTCGATGCCACGCAGGCGCCCTATGCGGAGCGATTTAACATGCATCGCTACGTGGTGGAGGAACTGCCGGCGCTGGTCGCGCGGCATTTCCCGGTCGACCTCGAACGCAGCGGCATCTTCGGCCACTCGATGGGCGGCCACGGCGCGCTGACCATCGCCCTGCGTCACCCCGAACGCTATCGCTCGGTATCGGCGTTCGCGCCGATCGTGGCGCCCAGCCAGGTGCCGTGGGGCCGCAAGGCGCTGCCGAAATACCTGGGCGAGGATCGTGCGGCCTGGGCCGACTACGACGCTTGCGAACTGGTCCACCGGCAGACCTTTGCCGGCACCATCCTCATTGATCAGGGCGAAGCGGACAAATTCCTGGAGGCCCAGCTCAAGCCCGAACTATTCGACCAGGCCTGCGCCGAGGCCGGTCAGCCGCTGCTGCTGCGCCGCCATCCCGGCTACGACCACAGCTACTGGTTCATCAGCACCTTCATGGAAGACCACCTGCGCCACCACGCCAAGGCGCTGGGCCTTCTGTAGGAGCCCGCTCGCGGGCGATGCTTTTGGCTCTGATGCCGCATCAAGGCGAAAAGCATCGCCCGCGAGCGGGCTCCTACCGCTGCCATCACGAACAGCAAAAGGGCGGCGCCGCGAGGCGCCGCCCTTTTGCATCGCGTGGTGATCAGGCCTTGGCGGCGGGACGACGCGAGCGGCGCCGCGAGCGGTTGCCCGCCGCGTGCTCGCCACTGCCCTGCTGCACGTGACCGTGCGGGCGATGCGAGGCGCCGCTCTTGCCGTTGCCCGCCGGGCGGCCCTGCTGCGGGCGCTGTGACTGGCGGCCCTGGCGCTGGTTGCCCTGCACCGGACGCGGCGCACCGGCGTCCAGGCGCAGCGGCGCAGACGGCTCGAAGCCTTCCACCGGGGTGATTGCGATGTCCTGCTTCACCAGCATGCGGATGTCGCGCAGCAGGCCCGATTCGTCGTGGCTCACCAGCGACACGGCCAGACCTTCGGCACCGGCGCGACCGGTGCGGCCGATGCGGTGAACGTAGTCCTCGGCGACCATCGGCAGGTCGTAGTTGATGACGATCGGCAGCTGGTCGATGTCGATGCCGCGTGCGGCGATATCGGTGGCCACCAGTACGGTGACACGGCCGGTCTTGAAGTCGCTGAGCGCGCGGGTACGGGCGTTCTGGCTCTTGTTGCCGTGGATCGCCGCCGCGCGGATGCCGGACACGTTGAGATACGTCACCAGCTTGTCGGCACCGTGCTTGGTGCGGCTGAACACCAGCGTCTGCCGGCGGCTGTCCTGCGACAGCACGTGCAGCAGCAAATCGCGCTTGCGCGCTGCATCGACCGGATGCACGTGGTGGCTGACCAGCGGCGCCACGGTGTTCGGCGGCGTCACCGACACTTCGCGCGGATCGGTCATGAACTGCATCGCCAGCGCCTTGATCGGCGCGGCGAAGGTGGCCGAGAACAGCAGCGTCTGGCGCTTCTGCTTGGGCAGCGCGTTGACGATGCGCTTGAGCGCCGGCATAAAGCCCATGTCGAGCATGCGGTCGGCCTCATCCAGCACCAGCGTGTCGATGCCGGTGACGTCGATGGTGCGCTGCTGCATGTGGTCGATCAGGCGGCCGGGAGTGGCGATCACCACGTCCACGCCGCGGCGCAGTGCGTTGATCTGCGGACCCATGCCCACGCCGCCGAAGATGGTGGTGGTGACCACGCGCACGTACTTGCCGTAGTCGCGGAAATTGTCGTTGACCTGCGCGGCCAGCTCGCGGGTTGGGGTGAGCACCAGCACGCGCGGGCGGCGCGTCTGCGTGTCACGGCCCTGCATCAGCTTGTGGATGACCGGCAGCGCGAACGCGGCGGTCTTGCCGGTGCCGGTCTGCGCGGCGGCGAGCAGGTCGTGCCCGGCAATCACCAGCGGGATCGCGCCGGCCTGGATCGGCGTCGGCTCGGTATAGCCCTCGTCGGCGAGCGCGCGCAGCAACGCGGGCGCGAGGCCCAGCGATTCAAAAGACATGGAAACTCCTGAGTGGTCTGCTGCGCTCCCTGATACCGCGCGGCGGACGATGAATTCGACGACCGCACATCGAGCGATGGCTGGTCGGGTGCCGTGCGCGCTACCGGGGTGGGGGAATGGGCGAGGGCCTGGCCATCGCCGCGATGTCCGCAAGGGAGTCGGGGGCGTCTACGAGCCGGCGTAGTGTAGCTGATCAACCGGGATCGTGCTTGCGGCGCAGCAAGAGGAATCGAGGCCAGCTGCCTAACGCCGCTTGTGGCGGCTGACGCGGTGCATCACCGCGTGGACGGCGACAGTCGATCGCTGCGTTGAAATCTGCCTCACAGCATCCCGCCACATGCGCGGCGAAGGCTCTAAAGTGGCAGGCGGCTGATGGCTCGATCGGCCGGAGTGGCCAAGCACCGGCAGTGGCATGGTGCTTGGCCTTTCATGACCTGAGGAAAGGAGGCAGAAATGGTCCACGTGAAAGCAAGCCTGCTGATCGCTGTGTTGTGCGCGACCTGCGCGATACCGGCAGTGGCGGCCCCGACGGTGAAACCGGGTGTGAAAGATCCCGGTGCCACCGATGCGCCGTCGTTCAGCGATTTGGACAAGAACCATGACGGAAAGCTCGTGCGAAGCGAGATTCCCAAGGATGTCGACGCGATCAAGCAGCTGCGTGCGCATTTTCGCGAGGCAGATCTGGACGGCAACGGTTCGCTCTCGGAAGAGGAATATCAGCGCTACGTGTCCAACATCATCTTGTCGGGAGTGTGAGACAAGATGATGGGGCCAACCATCGTAGGGACACTGCTCGCGCCATGAACATGCCGGCCCTCAAAGGGCCGGCTCTTTTTGGGGCGGTGAAAGTGCTGGCGAAGGGGGCAGGTGACGCTTCCATTGACGCAGACTGTTATGTGAGCAAGGACGCGCCGCGCGGACGGAAGGGCTTGGCGCGCTGCCGTTGTTCCAATGGTTGGCGGAGTCTATCGCCTCACGTGAGGCGTCCTGAGCGTAAGGTGATAAGGACTGGGCAACGCTGCCCGGAGACTCGTGCCTGACAACGGCATCGGTTCGCTGCGCCGCTGCCAAAACCGGGACGCCGGGGCGCTGTCTTGCCCGGGTCGCGTGCTAGGCTCCAGAGCCGTTCCGGCTTGCCAAGGATGCTTGCATGACGCTGGTTTCCACCCTGCGTGGGCTCGATACCGCCCAGCGCCACACCGTGCTGGCCAGCTTCCTGGGCTGGACGCTGGACGCCTTCGATTTCTTCCTGCTGGTGTTCGTGCTGGACGAGATCGCCGCCGAGTTCCACGTCGGTCATACCGAGGTCACTTTCGGCATCCTGCTCACGCTGGCGGCACGGCCGCTCGGTGCGTTGATCTTTGGACGTCTGGCCGACCGCTATGGGCGCAAGCCGGTGCTGATGGTCGACGTGCTGATGTTCTCGGTGCTTGAGCTGGCCTGTGCGTTCGCGCCCTCGCTCGCGGCGTTGCTGGTGATGCGGTTCCTGTTCGGCATCGCGATGGGTGGCGAGTGGGGGATCGGCGCCTCGCTGGCGATGGAGACGGTGCCGGCGAAGGCACGCGGCGCGGTGTCCGGCCTGCTGCAGAGCGGTTATCCGTGCGGCTACTTTCTCGGTGCACTGGCCTACTGGCTGGTCTTCAGCGTGTTCGGCCTGGGCTGGCGCGCGATGTTCGTGGTGGGGGCGCTGCCGGCGCTGCTGGTACTGTACCTGCGCGCCAAGGTGCCCGAGTCGCCGACCTGGCAGGCGGCGCGCGCGCAGGGTGCGCAGCGCGGCGCGCTGGCAGCCATGCGCGGCAACGGCAAGCGGCTGGTCTACATGATGCTGCTGATGGCGGCGTTTAACATGTTCAGCCATGGCTCGCAGGACATGTACCCCACTTTCCTCAAGGCGCAGCGGCACTTCGATGCGGGCACGGTGGCTGCGCTGACCATGCTGCTCAACGCCGGCGCGATCGTGGGCGGGCTTACTTTCGGCAGCTGGTCGGAGCGGGTGGGTCGCCGACGCGCGATGGTGGTGGCCGCGCTGCTGGCGCTGCCGTGCATCCCGCTGTGGACGTTCGGCGGCTCGGTGGTGCTGCTGGGCATCGGCGCGTTCCTGATCCAGGTGATGGTGCAGGGCGCCTGGGGCGTGGTGCCGACCTACCTCAACGAGCTGGCGCCGCACGACGTGCGGGCCACGCTGCCGGGCTTCGCCTATCAGCTGGGCAACCTGCTGGCGGCGGGCACGGCGTCGATCCAGGCGTGGCTGGCGGCCGAGCGCGGCGGCGACTACGCGCTGGTGATGGCGGTGTGGATGGCCGCCGTGGCGCTGGTGCTGGCGTTCCTGGCCTGGCGCGGGCCGGAAGTGCGCGGGGTGTCCTTCGAGCCGGGGCGGTCCTGATAGAATCCGCGGTTTGCAATCGCACAAGAGACAGGCAATGAAGGCTGGCAAGGACAAGGTGATCTCGCTGCACTACACCCTTACGGTGGATGGCGAGAAGGTGGAAAGCTCGCACGATCGCGACGAGGCATTGTGGGTGCTGCTCGGCCACGGCCAGCTGATCCCGGGCCTGGAGACGGCGCTGGAAGGTCACGAGGCCGGCGAGTCGCTGCAGGTGGATGTGGCTGCGGCCGATGGCTACGGCGAGCGCCAGGAAGGGCAGATTCAGCGCGTGCCGAAGAAGTATTTCCAGCAGGCGAACAAGCTCAAGCCGGGCATGACCACGGTGCTCTCGCTCAAGCAAGGCGGCCAGCGCGTGGTGACCGTGCACAAGGTCGGCATGACCGCGGTGGACGTGGATCTCAACCACCCGATGGCCGGCAAGACGCTGCACTTCGACGTGACCATCAACGAAGTGCGCGATGGCACCGAGGAAGAGGTCCAGCACGGTCACGCGCATCCGCCGGGTGGCGAAGCGCACTGAGCTCGCTTCAATCGCAAAAGAAAAAACGGCGCCGCAGGGCGCCGTTTTTCGTTCGCCCTCTCCCCGCGGGGAGGGGGCTTGCCGGGTCGGCGCTATCAGTCCAGCAGCCGCTTGCCGAACTCGAAGTGGTCGCGCCAGTAGGGCCCGTCGATATCGTCCAGCCGCACCGTGCCGCCCGAGTTGGGCGCGTGCACGAAGCGTCCCTGGCCTACGTAGACGCCGACGTGGCTGATCCCGCTGCGGCTGCCGAAGAACACCAGGTCGCCACTGGCCAGTTCCTTCATACGTTTCACTTTCTGCCCCAGTTCCGACATGGCGCGGGAGCTGTGCGGCAGCGCGATATCGGCGGCGTGGCGATAGATGTAGTCGACCAGCCCGCTGCAGTCGAAGCCGGATTGCGGCGTGTTGCCACCCCATTTGTACGGCGTACCGACCAGCGCCATGGCGCGGAACAGCACGTCGTTGGCGACCTGCGCGCTGGCCGCGGAAGGGGCGCGCGCCGGCAGGTCGGCCAGCTCGGAGTGCGAGGTCTTGAAGGTGGGCTCGCGCCGATGCGGTGCGCTGGAGCAGGCGGCGAGCAGCAGGGCTGCTGTTGCCATCGCTACCCAGGAAAGGCGGCGGAGCAGGGACCGGGTGGCGCGGGGGCGGGTAGTCATGCGGCAGGCCCGACGGAAGGTGCGCCGAGCCTACCAAGCCATTAAAAGACTTTCAAATCAGTGCTTTTCTAGCTGTTTTGCACTTTGATTCTTGGAGTCCGCCGCGGGTGCGGCATCGGGCAGCGGGTCCAACTGAAATGACACCGGCACCCGCGCGTAGCTCTCGATGGGTTGGCCGCCCTTCATGGCGGGATTGAAATGCCACTGCATCGCCGCATCGCTGGCGGCGGCGATCAGGTTCGCCGAGGTCGTGGTGCTCGCCTTGGGGTCGTAGTCGACGGTCTTCACGCTGCCGTCGGGATTGACCAGCACCTTGAGGACTACCGTGCCTTGCTCCCTGTTGATGATGGAGGTCTTTGGATAGCGCGGCTGCATGCGCACATTGGCCTGCAGATCCTGCGTGGCCTTAGCACTCGGTTCGGTGACCAGCGGAGCTGCGTGTGCGGCCAAGCAGACGCCACCGATGAAGAGGGCCGCGCCCAGGTACCCGACGAAGCGGCGTGCGGTGGTGGTGCGATCGCGTCGAATCATCATCAGTCGTTCCTTCAGTTGCGGCTCGGCGAGCCAGGGGATGAGCACCGGCGCGGCGTCCATGCCGGTACTGGCGAGCAGGGTGCGGGCGTAGGCACCGGCGTCGCCGCTGCGTTGGCGCAGGACATGCTCGTCGCAGGCCAGTTCCTGATCCAGCCGGAAGCGCGGCAGCGCCAGCCACGCCAGCGGGTGGAACCACAGCAGCGCGGCGAGCATGTCGGCCAGAAGGCTCCACAGTGGATCGTGGCGCGCGATGTGTCCCCGCTCGTGAGCCAGGACCAGCTCGCGCTGGCCCGGATCGAAGCGCTGCAGGAAATCCGCCGGCAGCAGGATCACGCTGCGGAGAGCACACAGCACCGCCGGCCCCTGCGGGTGCAGGCGCAGTCGCCGAGGATCGAGCTCGGGATGTACGCGCTGGCAATGCGCCAGCAGGTTGGCCGGCAACGCGCGGCAGCGCCGACGCAACCGCACATAGGCATGCGCGAGGCGCAGTAGCGCAATGGCCGCGCCGGCCAGCCACAGCGCCATCCACGGCAGGTGGACGCCGGCGGTCGCGTTGAGCGGGCCGCTGCCGGAGATGACGCCTGGCGAGGCGATCACGGGCGCCAGCCAATGCCAGCGTGCGGGAAGGGCGGGCAGCCAGGGCAGCGCGCCCAGCAGCACCGGCCACAGCCACAGCGTGAAGGCCGGGCCGGCGCCGAACAGGCGGCGCGCCGGACGGCGCAGCACCAACACCAGCACCAGGCCGGCGGTGAGATCGACCAGGTTCGCCAGCATCTCAGCGCTCCTTGGCGTCGATGGCGTCGATCAAGGCACGCAGCTCGGCGATGTCGCGTTTGCTGAGTTTCTCGTGCGTGGAAAAGTGCGCCAGCAGCGGCGCTACCTTTCCGCCGAATACGCGGTCGAGCAGGTTGCGACTCTCGCTCGACTGCCACTGCTCGCGGGTGAGCAACGGGCGGTAGAGGTAGCGCCGGCCGTCGCGCTCGGCGCTCACCGCCGCCTTGCCGAGCAGCCGGTTGAGCAGGGTGCGGATGGTCTTCTCGTGCCAGTCGGTGGTTTCGCCCAGCACCGCGACGATCTCTTCCGAACTGCGCGGCGCGTGCTGCCACAGCACGGCCATGACCTGACTCTCGGCATCGGTGATGGCGGGGATGTCGCGACGCATGCCTGGCCTCCTTGTGGATTACGTCCGTAATCTTCGGCCCGAGATTACAGGTGTAATTCATCGGCGCGCAAGTAGCCGAGGCCAGCTCCCGAACCGTTGACGCTGAACCGGCGATACTGCCGGTTCGCTCATGTTTGGAGAACGCTTCATGGTGCAGGTCTGCGATCTCATCGTGCTGGGGGCCGGCTCGGGCGGGCTGGCCACGGCGTTTCGCGCGGCGCATCACGGCGCGAAGGTGGTGCTGCTCGACCCGGCGCCGCCCGGCGGCACCTGCGTGCATCGCGGCTGCGTGCCGAAGAAGGCGCTGTGGTACGCCGCGCAACTGGCGCAGCAGCAGTCGCTGGCGCGCGAATACGGCTTCGACGGGACGGCCGGCACGCTGGATTGGGAGCGCTTTCGCCAACTGCGCCAGGACTACGTGGACGGCATCACCGTCCGTTACGAAGAGCGCCTGCGCAACGCCGGCGTGCAGCGCGTGTCCAGCACCGGCCGATTGGTTGACGCCGGCATCGTGGAGGCTGCGGACGGCCAACGCTGGCAGGCGCCGCACGTGGTGATCGCCACCGGCGGACGCCCACGCCGACTGGATATCCCGGGTTTCGACCTGGGCTGGGTGTCCGACGACATGTTCGCGCTGCGTGCCCTGCCGCGGCGGGTGGCGGTCGTCGGTGGCGGCTACGTGGCGGTGGAGTTCGCCGGTCTGCTGCGGGCGTTCGGCTGCGAGGTGAGCCTGCTGGTGCGCGGTCCGTTGCTGGCGGGTTTCGATGCCGAGCTGACCGACGCGCTGGCCGATCGCATGCAGCACGACGGCATCCGCATGATCCGCCCGATCGAGGTGCAGGCGGCGCGGCGTGAGGCCCGAGGCCTGCTGCTCGACGGCGACGACATGGATGCTGGCGGCCCGTACGACGCCGTGCTGTGGGCGGTCGGGCGCGTCCCGCATACCGAAGGTCTTGGCCTGGAGGCGCTGGGCATCGCGCTCGGCCGGAGCGGCCATGTGCCGGTGGACGACTACCAGAACACCGCATGCCCCGGCGTCTACGCCGTAGGCGACGTCACCGACCGCGTGGAGTTGACACCGGTTGCGGTGGCGGCGGGACGACGGCTGGCCGACCGCCTGTTCGGCGGCCAGCCGCAGGCGCGACTGGACTACGAGAACATCCCAAGCGTGCTGTTCAGCGAGCCGCCGCTGGCCACCGTGGGGCTGGACGAAGTGCAGGCGCGCGAGCGCCACGGCGATGCCGTGCGCTGCTACCGCAGCCGCTTCACGCCGATGCAGCTGGCGCTGGCCGGGCGCCGCGAGCCGTCGCTGATGAAGGTGATCTGCATGGGCGAGGACGAACGCGTGGTCGGCATCCATGCGCTCGGCCCCGGCGCGGACGAGATGCTGCAGGGCTTTGCCGTGGCGATGAAGCTCGGCCTGCGCAAGCGCGACCTGGACGCGACGGTGGCCATCCATCCCACCTCCGCGGAGGAACTGGTGCTGATGGGCTGAGCGCCGCGCAGCACGTCGCTACACTGTCGGCATGGACCAGCCCATCTTCACTCTCACGCGCGGCGCCGCGCCGCTGCTGATCAGCTTGCCGCACAACGGCAGCACGATCCCTGCCGACATCGCCGGGCGCATGATGCCGCAGGCGCGCCGTTCGCTTGATACCGACTGGCACGTCGGCCGTCTCTACGCGCCCCTGGCCGAGGCGCTCGGCGCCAGCGTGCTGCGGCCGTCGCTGTCGCGCTACGTGGTCGATCTCAATCGCCCGGCCGACGGGCATGCGCTGTATCCAGGCCGGCGCGAGACCGGCCTGGTGTCGACCATCGGCTTCGACGGCGCGCCGCTGTACGTTACGGGCGGCGAGCCCGATGCCGACGAAGTCGCGCGTCGCGTAGCGCAGTACTGGCAGCCCTATCACGACGCGTTGTCCGACGAACTGGCGCGGCTGGTGCGCGAACACGGCCGCGTCGTGCTGTGGGAGGGCCACTCGATCCGCAGTCGCGTGCCGATGCTGTTCGACGGCCAGCTGCCGGACTTCAATCTCGGCACCGCCGAAGGCGCCAGCTGCGGGGCGCCGCTGCAGGCGCGGCTCGATGCCGTGCTGCATGGGCAGGACGGCTACAGCCACGTGGTGAACGGCCGCTTCAAGGGCGGCTACATCACCCGGCACTACGGCCGTCCGATGGATAACGTGCAGGCGGTGCAGCTGGAACTGGCCCAGTACACCTACATGGACGAGGACAGCCTCGACTTCCTGCCCGCGCAGGCGGCGGGCGTGCAGGCGGTAATCGGCGCGCTGCTGCGCGCCTGCCTCACCGACGACTAGACCCGCCTCAGCGCGGCTCGCCGATGCGGCTGGCCAGACGCTCCAGTCCCGCCTCGTAGCTCGGCCAGATCGCGCCGTGGCTGTCGATATGCACGCCCAGGTCGTTCATGTGGCCATTGGTGAGGCTGTAGCACCAAGCGTGCACGCTGAGCTGCTGCCCGCGCTCCCAGGCGTCCATCACCATGGTGGTGTGGCACACGTTCACCGCCTGCTCCAGCGCATTGAGCTCGCACAGGCGCACATTGCGGTCGGTCATGTTCTCCAGCCCAGTGAGCATGGCGTGGTGCTTCTTGGCGACGTCGCCGACGTGGCGCAGCCAGTTGTCGACCAGGCCCATGCGGCGATCGTCGAGCACCGCCTGCACGCCGCCGCAGCCGTAGTGGCCGACCACGATGATGTGTTCCACCTTGAGCACGTCGACCGCGAACTGGATCGTGCTCAGGCAATTGAGGTCGGTGTGCGAGACCACGTTGGCGACGTTGCGCTGCACGAAGATCTCGCCCGGCGGCAGGTCGACGATCTGCGTGGCCGGCACGCGCGAGTCGGAGCAGCCGATCCACAGGTACTTCGGCGACTGTTGCTTGGCCAGCCGCTCGAAAAAGGCCGGGTCGGATTCGCGCACCGTTTCGGACCAGCGGCGATTGCTGTCGATGAGATCCTGCAGGGGGTTGTGGCTCATGGAAGGTCCTTCGGCAAGTGGGCATCGGGCGCGCTGCCCGCAGCCGCGTATGGTAACCCGGCGCCGCCCGACGGCTCAGCGCTGGCAGCGCGGGCAGGCGTAGAACGGTCGGCTCGCGACCATCGATTTCTCGATCGGCGCCAGGCAGCGCGGGCAATCCTCGCCGCCGCGCTCGTAGGCGCGGAAGCGGAACGGGGTGTCCTGCAGGTGGCCGGCGCCGCGCTTGCCGCGGGTGCGATAGGAGCGGCGCGGCAGGTCGAGGATCGCCTCGGCAAGCGCGGCGCGCTCAGCCGGGTCCAGGTCGCACGGGCGGCGCTGCGGCCCCAGGCCCGCTTCCCACAGGATCTCCACCCGCAGGTAGTTGCCCAGCCCGGCGATGAAGGCCTGGTCGAGCAGCAGCGCACCGAGCCGGCGGCGGGCGAAACGTGGGTCGCGTAGTCGCGCGGCTATGGTGGCCGCATCCAGCGAAGGGTCGAGCGCGTCCGGCCCGATGCGCTGCAGGAACGGATGCGCGCGCACCTGGTCGCTGGGCCACATCTCGATATCCGTGGCGCTGTACAGCAGGATCGCCTTGCGCTCGGTCTCCAGCGCCACGCGCAGGCTGCGCGAGCTCGCCGGGGGACGGCCGGCGGTTGCTACGCGCCACACGCCGTAAAGCTGGTTGTGGCTGTACAGGGTCAGGCCGTTGTCGAAGCGGGTGAGCAGTGCCTTGCCGTGCGGTGTGATCGCTTCGATGACGCGGCCGACGAGCGGCTGTTCGTAACGCTTGAGCGCGTCGAAGGCGAACCACACCCGCGTCAGCGGTTGGCCGACCACGGCGGCGGCGAGCGCATCGGCAGCGCGGCGGATCTCCGGCCCTTCGGGCACGTCAGCTCAGCGCCCGGGTGCGCCCGCCGTCCACCGCAATGCTTACGCCGTTGACGTAGGCGGCGGCGGGCGTGCACAGGAAGGCGATCATCGCGGCAACCTCGCTGGCCTCGCCAAAGCGCCGGGCCGGCACGCTGTCGATCAGCTGCTGCGCGATCTCCTCGGTGCTGCGGCCGCTCGCCTGGGCCTGGGCAGCCAGCAGGCCGTCGAGCCGTGCGGTGCGGGTGTAGCCGGGCAGCACGTTGTTCACCGTGATGCCGTCGGCGGCCAGTTCGCCGGCCAGCGTCTTGGCCCAGCCGGCCACGGCGGCACGGACGGTGTTGGACACGCCCAGACCCGCGATCGGCTCCTTCACCGAGGTGGAGATCACATTGACCCAGCGGCCATAGCCCTCGGCGCGCATGCCGGGAAGCACGGCATGCAGGAGGGTCTGCCCGGCCAGCAGGTGCTGGCGGAAGGCTGTCTCGTAGGCGGCGCGATCGGCGGCGTGCGCGCTGCCGCCCGGCGGGCCGCCGGTATTGTTGATCACGATGTGCACCAGGCGATCGGCCACCAGTTGCCCGGCCACCTGGGCGAGCGCGGCGGTATCGCCCATGTCGACCTGGCGCCAGTCGTGGAACTGCCCAGGGTGCGAGCGCGGCAGACTTTCGGCCACCGTCTGCAAGGTGTCGGCCGAACGCGCCAGCACGGTGACGCTGGCGCCGAGCTCGGCCAATTCGACCGCCGTGGCGCGGCCGATGCCGCCGGAGGCACCGCAGACCAGGGCATGCCGTCCGCTGAGGTTCAGATGCATGGGCGGGCCCTCGGTGGCGGTGTGGGCCTAGCGCGCGATCCAGCGCAGCGCGAAGGCGGCGATGAGGCAGGCCCAGGCAAGCAGCGGAAAGATCCGCCACAGCCGTCGCCAGCGGTTGAGCACGGCATCTTCCAGCGCCGGCAAGACCGGCGAGCGCAACGCGTTCTGCAGACGGATCCAGCGCAGCGGCGTGCTCACCGCCAGGCCGCGCTCGTCCTGCGCAATGATCTTCCACTGGTCCGGATGCGCCTCGCGCAGGCGCCGCGCCACCTGCGACAGCGCCACGTAGTGCAGGAGAAAGCAGGCCACGCCGGCGAGCAGCAGGCCGAGATAGAGCATTCCCAACGGCATTACTTGGTACTCCCGATCCAGTGCGTGGGCAGCGCCGTGCTCAGCGTCTTGAGCAGGCCGTCACCCTTGGGCGCTTCGCCGCAGATCGCCTGGTCCACCGCGGTCTTGTAGCTGTCGTTCATCAGGCCGACCCACACCGTGCCGTCCGGCCCATGCGGAATCTTGAAGCTGCCCTTGGAGGTCATGTTCACCGGCGCCTCGGCGGAGAACGCCGCGGGCGATTGCTCCCAGTAGGTATCGCTCGATTGCTGGTCGGCGGAGGAGTAGATCACCAGGTAGCGTGCCTTGGGGTTGTCGATGGTCGCGCTGCCGAACGCGCCGGTGCTGGACTTGCTCCAGCCCATGTATTCGCACAACGGGATGTCCTTGCCGTCGATCGGCTGGAACGCCTCGTCCAGCACCACCGTGGTGGGCGCGAACAGGTAGCTCGAATGCAGCCAGCGGCCATTCAATTCCGACTTCACCGCGATGCGGTAAGGCATCTTCACGTCGCTCGGCAGCTTGAACGCGAGGAAGTGGCTGCGCACGCCGTTGAGGTTGGCCACCGGGCTGTTTGGACCGAGCTCGAACTTCTTCGGCCGCCACGGCAGCAGCGTGCCATAGGAAAAGTCGGCGAAGCTGGTGCAGCAGGGCGTGGCGTCCTGCAGGCGCTGCTTGGCCAGCTTCAGTGCGTCGCCGGTATCGCTGGGCGGGCGCAGGTTCGGCGGCACGAACACCTTGGCGCTGTGGCATGCGCCCAGCAACAGGCACAGTGCCAGCGCGATCAGGAGGGCAGGGAGTCGGGACAGCATTCGCATGGCGTGATCGATCAGAATTCGGCCGAGCCGGCCGCGCGGGGATAGGGGATGGCATCGCGGATGTTGGACAGCCCGCACACGTAGACCAGCAGGCGCTCGAAGCCCAGGCCGAAGCCCGCATGCGGCACGGTGCCGTAACGGCGTAGGTCGCGATACCAGCCGTAGGACGCCTTGTCGAGGCCGAACTTGGCCATGCGCGCGTCGAGGTAATCGAGCCGCTCTTCGCGCTGGCTGCCGCCGATGATCTCGCCGATGCCCGGCGCCAGCACATCCATCGCCGCCACGGTTTTCTCGTCGTCGTTCAGGCGCATGTAGAAGGCCTTGATCGCTTCCGGGTAGTTCATGACGACCACGGGGCGGCCGATATGTTTCTCGGCGAGATAGCGCTCGTGCTCGGTCTGCAGGTCCACGCCCCACGCCACCGGATATTCGAACTTCTGCCCCGATTTCTTGAGGATCTCGATGGCGTCGGTGTAGTCGATGCGCTCGAACGGCTGGGCGATGAAGTGCTCCAGCTTGGTGATGGCGTCGGGCTGCACGCGCTCGGCGAAGAACGCCATGTCGTCGGCGCGCTCGTCCAGCACGGCCTTGAAGATCGCCTTGAGGAACGCTTCAGCGCAGTCGGCGTCGGCGGCCAGATCGGCGAACGCGATTTCCGGCTCCACCATCCAGAATTCCGCCAGGTGCCGCGGGGTGTTGGAGTTCTCGGCGCGGAAGGTCGGGCCGAACGTGTAGACCTTGCTCATCGCCAGGCAGTAGGCCTCGACGTTGAGCTGGCCGGACACGGTGAGGAACGCCTCGCGGCCGAAGAAATCCTTGCGGAAGTCGATCTTGCCGTCCGGCGTGCGCGGCAGATTGGCCAGGTCCAGCGTGGACAGCCGGAACATATCGCCGGCGCCTTCGGCGTCCGAGGCGGTGATGATCGGCGTGTTGACCCAGAAGAAGCCCTGTTCGGTGAGATGGCGGTGGATTGCCGTCATCATCGTGTGGCGCACGCGAGTCACCGCGCCGAACAGGTTGGTGCGCGGGCGCAGGTGCGCCACCTCGCGCAGGAACTCCATCGAGTGCTGCTTGGGCTGGATCGGGTAGGTTTCCGGGTCGTCCACCAGGCCGGTGACGATCACTTCTTCGGCCTGCACCTCGAAGCTCTGGCCCTTGCCCTGCGAGGGCACCAGGGTGCCGGTGACGATCACGCCGGCGCCGGCGGTGAGGTGCTTCACCTCGCTCTCGTAGTTGGCCACGGTGGCGGGCACCACCGCCTGGATCGGGTCGAAGCACGAACCGTCGCTGACGTTCACGAACGAGAGCCCGGCCTTGGAATCACGCCGCGTACGCACCCAGCCGCGCACCGTCACCCGGCTGCCGGCCTCCAGCGCGCCTGAGAGAGCCTGCTTCACGCTGCACACCGTCGCGCTGACCAACGCCATGGATTGAAACTCCTGCTTGTGCGCCGCATCTGGGCACATGAATGATGAGAAGGGTGGCGGCGAGAGCGCCGACCGAGGCCGGAAGCCGGCCAAACCCGCATGATAATGTAGGTTTCCGGGCCCCCGCGAGCCTTCCCCCGCCGATACGACACCGATTGCACGCCATGACCATCTCGATCACCCCTGCCGCCAGCCAGCGCATGCGCCAGTTCCTCGCGCAGACCCCGTCCGCGCGGGGCGTGCGCTTCGGCGTCAAGCGCACCGGCTGCTCCGGTTTTGCCTACGTGGTGGACCTGGCCGACGAGCTGGTGGCCGACGACCAGTTGCTCGACATCGACGGCGTGCCCGTGGTGGTCGACGCCAAGAGCCTGCCGCTGGTCGACGGCACCGTGATCGACTTCCAGCGCCAGGGCCTCAACGCCAGCTTCGTGTTCCACAACCCCAACGCCACCGGCGAGTGCGGTTGCGGCGAGAGCTTCACGGTCAGCTGAGCTTCCCGGCGGGGGCGTTCCCCGCCGCAAATCAAATGCTTGCGCCCACTTGCGGCGCCACCGTACAATTCCGCTTCTGTCTGCGCCCGATCGGGCCGGATGGAACCTTGCCTCACCGCACCGACGGGAGGCTGTCAGGCCCGCGAGGGCCGCATCCACAAGGAGTCAAACCCAATGACCCTGCGTCATTACGAAGTTGTGTTCCTGGTCCACCCGGACCAGAGCGAGCAGGTTCCCGCCATGCTCGAGCGCTACAAGGCGCTGATCGAGACCGACGGTGGCAAGATCCACCGCCTGGAAGACTGGGGTCGCCGCCAGCTGGCCTACCCGATCGTCAACCTGGCCAAGGCCCACTACGTGATGCTCAACATCGAGGTCACGCAGAACGCCCTGAACGAGCTGGAGTCGGGCTTCCGCTTCAACGACGCCGTGCTGCGCCACCTGTGCATCCGTCGCGACGAGGCCGACACCGAGCCGTCCTTCATCCTGAAGTCGAAGGAAAAGGACGATGCCAAGGGTTCGCGTCGCCGTGACGACGACAGCGAAGGTGAGGGCGACAGCCGCCCGCGTGGTCGCGACCGCGACGACCGCGACAACGATCGCGACAGCGACTGATAGGAGCCCATAGCCATGTCCAAGTTCTTCCGCCGCCGCAAGTTCTGCCGCTTCACGGCCGAAAACGTCAAAGAGATCGACTACAAGGATCTCAACACCCTGCGCCAGTACGTGACCGAGAACGGCAAGATCGTTCCCAGCCGCATCACCGGCACTAAGGCCCGCTATCAGCGTCAGCTGGCGACCGCGATCAAGCGCGCGCGCTTCCTGGCCCTGCTGCCGTACACCGACAACCACGACGTCTGATCGTGGCGCGCGGCCGCTCCTCTCGGGGCGGCCGCGTGAGCAAACCCTTCGGACAACCGTCCACGGCTGCGCCGGGCCACACCGGTGCTAACGAAAAGGAACGACCATGGAACTGATTCTTCTCGAGAAAGTGCGCAACCTCGGCAACCTTGGCGACAAGGTCAACGTGAAGCCGGGTTACGGCCGCAACTACCTGCTGCCGCAGGGCAAGGCCGTGCGCGTCAATGCCGCCAACCTCGAAGCCTTCGAGAAGCGCCGCGCCGAGTACGAGGCCAAGGCCAACACGCTGCTGGCCGACGCCGAGTCCCGCAAGGCCCAGCTGGCCGATGCGTCGGTGACGATCACCGCGCACGCCAGCCCGGAAGGCAAGCTGTACGGCTCGGTCGGCCCGCGCGATATCGCCGAGGCCTTCCAGGCCGCCGGCAAGACCATCCACAAGGGTGAGGTGATCCAGGGCGAAGGCCCGATCCGCCACACCGGCGAGTTCGACGTGGTGATCAGCCTGCACGCCGACGTCCAGACCACCGTCAAGGTGATCGTGGTCGGCGAGAAATAAGTCCCCGCCTCGCGCTGGACTCCAGACGGGCGCCGCAAGGCGCCCGTTTGCTTTGTGGCGTCGCCGGCGATCGGCGTGACTTGTCCACGCCAAACCACAGCTTATCCACAGAGTTGCTGTCTCGTGCCCTGCGATGGCCGCGCGTATCCTTGGGCGCGTGTGCGCACGGCCGCGCCGCCCATCCTGCGAGTATCCCGATGTCCTTCGTGCCCGATCGCAAATCCACCGGTTCCAGTGTGGAGTCGCTGCGCGTGCCGCCGCACTCCATCGATGCCGAACAGGCCGTGCTGGGTGGCCTGATGTTGGCCCCCGACGCGCTGGACAAGGTGGCTGACCGGCTCTCCGAGGGCGATTTCTACCGCAAGGATCACCGCCTGATCTGGCGCGCCATCACCGAGCTGGCGAACAAGGGCATGCCCTGCGATGCGGTGACGCTCGGCGACTGGTTCGAGGCCAATGGCCTGGCCGAGATGGTCGGCGGTGCCAGCTATCTGGCCGAGCTGGCCAACACCACGCCCAGCGCGGCGAACATCGGCGCCTACGGCGACATCGTGCGCGAGAAGTCGATCCTGCGGCAGCTGATCGACGCCGGCGTGTCGATCAGCGAGGACGGTTACCGACCCGAGGGCAAAGGCGTGCAGGAGGTGCTGGAGAGTGCCGAGCAGCGCGTGTTCAAGATCGCCGAGTCGGGCACCCGCGGCAAGAAGGATTCGGTGTCGATGCGCGAGGCGGTCAAGGACGCCTTCCGCCTGCTGCACGAGCGCTACCAGAACAAGGGTCAGCTCACCGGTATCTCCACCGGCTTCAACGATCTGGACGAGCTCACCTCGGGCCTGCAGCCGTCGGACCTGATCATCGTGGCGGCGCGCCCGTCGATGGGCAAGACCGCGTTTTCGGTGAACATCGCCGAGGCCGCCGCGCTGCGCGGCAAGAAGGCGGTGGCGATCTTCTCGATGGAAATGTCCGCCTCGCAGCTGGCGCTGCGACTGATCTCCTCGATCGGCCGCATCCATGCCCAGCATCTGCGCAACGGCGACCTGGCCGAGGAAGACTGGCCGCGCGTCACCAACGCCATCGCGATCCTGTCCGAGGCGAAGATCTTCATCGACGACACGCCCGGCCTGTCGCCGGTGGAACTGCGTTCGCGCGCGCGTCGTCTGCATCGCGAGCACGGCGGGCTGGGCCTGATCGTGATCGACTACCTGCAGCTGATGCAGGTGCCCGGGAACAAGGAGAACCGCGCCACCGAGATTTCAGAAATCTCGCGTTCACTCAAGGGCCTCGCCAAGGAGTTGAACGTGCCGGTGATCGCCCTGTCCCAGTTGAACCGCTCGTTGGAGCAACGCGCCGACAAGCGTCCGATGATGTCCGACCTGCGCGAGTCGGGCGCCATCGAGCAGGACGCGGACGTGATCATGTTCATCTACCGCGACGAGTACTACAACAAGGAATCGCCCGACAAAGGCCTGGCCGAGATAATTATCGGCAAGCAGCGTAACGGCCCCACCGACACGGTGAAGCTGACCTTCCTCGGCCACTACACCAAGTTCGAGAACTACGCGCCGGACTCATTCGTCGGGGCGTTCGATTGACGGCAGGCCAGCAAGCATCGGGCGTCCGGGGGGGGCGCACCGTCATGTTCCACGCTCCCTCTCCCCCGGGCTCGGCCCGGAAGAGAGGGGCGGGGTAAGGGGGAGGCCGTTGCTCTGTTGTCCTGACATTCCGCTCCCGATTTCCGCATACGTGCCTGCATGAGCCGCACCACCGTTGCCACCATCCACCTGGGCGCCCTGCGCCACAACCTGGCGCTGATCCAGCGCACGGCCGCGCCGGCGCGGGTGATGGCCGTGGTCAAGGCCGACGCCTACGGCCACGGTCTGGAGCGGGTGGCGCGCGCGCTGGACGAGCAGGCCGAAGCCTTTGCGGTGGCGGCGCTGGGTGACGGCCTGCGCCTGCGTGCGGCCGGCCACCGCCAGCGCATCGCCGTGCTGTCCGGTCCCGACCAGCCGGGCGACATCGCCGAGATGCAGCGGCTCGGCCTGGAGGCGGCGATTCACCATGAAGCCCAGCTCGCCTGGCTGGCCGAGGCTTCGCCGCGGCGCGGACGGTTGCGGGTATGGATCAAGATCGACAGCGGCATGCACCGGCTGGGCTTCGCGCCCGAGCAGGTCGCGGCGGTGCATGCGCGGCTGGCGGCAATGTCGGGCGTCGATCCGCAGATTGGCCTGCTGACCCATTTCGCTGAGTCGGAAGTGTTCGACGGCGCGGTGACGCGGGCGCAGATCGAGCGCTTCAACGAGGTAACTGCCGGGCTCGACGGGCCGCGCTCGCTGGCCAACTCGGCCGCCGTGCTGGGCTGGCCGCAGGCGCGCGCCGACTGGGTGCGCACCGGCGGTCTGCTGTACGGCCTCTCGGTGGTCGACGGCAAGAGCGGCAGCGATTTCGGTTTTCGCCCGGCGATGACGCTGTCCACCCGTCTCATCGCGATCAACCGCATCCGTGCCGGCGAGCGCATCGGCTACAACGGCACCTGGACCTGCCCCGAGGACATGCCGGTGGGCGTGGCGGCCATCGGCTACGGCGACGGCTACCCGCGCAGCGCGGTGGCGGGCACGCCAGTGCTGGTGAACGATCGGCGCGTCCCGCTGATCGGCCGTGTCTCGATGGACCTGATCACGCTGGACCTGCGCGACGCGCCGGCCGCGAAAGTGGGCGACCGCGTGACCCTGTGGGGGCCGCAGTTGCCGGTGGAGCTGGTCGCGGCGCAGGCCGGCACCATCAGCTACGACCTCACCTGCGGCATGACCCGGCGCGTGCTGTTCGTCGAAGACGAGGGCTAGCGGCCATCGCGCCGACAGCGCGACGCGTCGCCTGCGTCTCGCGACCTGCGATGCACCCACGTTAAGCTCGCCGCTTCGTTTTCATCCTTCCGGAACCAGCATGGCCAAGGCCAAGACCGCCTACGTCTGCACCGATTGCGGTGCCGAGCACTCCAAGTGGCAGGGCCAGTGCGTCGAGTGCGGGGTGTGGAACACGCTGTCGGAAATCGTGCTGCAGCCGGCGGCCAAGTCGGTGGCGGCGCAGCGCAGTGTTGGCTACGCCGGCAAGGCCGCAGGATCGCCGGTAGTGACGCCCCTGACCTCCGTGGCGCTGACCACCGAGGTGCGCAGCTTCACCGGTATCGGCGAGCTGGACCGCGTGCTCGGCGGCGGACTGGTGGACGGTTCGGTGGTGCTGATCGGCGGCGATCCGGGCATCGGCAAATCCACGCTGCTGTTGCAGATGCTCGGCACGCTGGGCGCACAGCTGCCCAGCGTGTACGTCACGGGCGAGGAGTCGCTGGCCCAGGTCGCCGCCCGCGCGCAACGGCTGGACCTGCCGTTGGCGCCGCTGCACGGGCTGGCCGAAACGTGCATCGAGCGCATTCTGGAGCAGGTCTCGGCCAGCCGTCCGCGTGTGCTGGTGATCGATTCGATCCAGACCATCTGGACCGAGCTGCTCACCGCTGCGCCGGGCTCGGTGAGCCAGGTGCGCGAATCGGCCGCCAAGCTCACCCGCTTCGCCAAGGAAACCGGTACCTCGGTATTCCTGGTCGGCCACGTCACCAAGGAGGGCGGCATCGCCGGTCCGCGCGTGCTCGAGCACATGGTCGACGCGGTGCTGTATTTTGAGGGTGAGTCGGGTAGTCGATTCCGCGTGCTGCGCGCGTTCAAGAACCGCTTCGGTGCGGTCAACGAGTTGGGCGTGTTCGCGATGAGCGAAAAGGGTCTGCGCGAAGTGCCCAACCCCTCGGCGATCTTCCTGTCCACCCATGCCGGGCCCACCTCGGGCAGCGCAGTGATGGTGACGCGCGAAGGCACGCGGCCGCTGCTGGTGGAGGTGCAGGCGCTGGTCGACCAGAGCTCGCTGGGCAATCCGCGCCGCGTGGCGCTGGGTCTGGAGCAGAACCGGCTGGCGATGCTGCTGGCGGTGCTGCACCGGCACGGCGGGGTGGCAGCGTATGACCAGGACGTGTTCGTCAACGTGGTCGGCGGCATCCGCGTGCAGGAGACCGCCGCCGACCTGCCCGTGCTGCTGGCGGTGCTGTCGTCGCTGCGCGACCGGCCGCTGCCGGACAAGACCATCGCCTTCGGCGAGGTCGGCCTGTCCGGTGAAATCCGCCCGGTACCCAACGGCGAGGAGCGCCTGAAGGAGGCCGCGCACCACGGCTTTCGCCGTGCCATCGTGCCGAAGGCCAACGCGCCGAAGAAGGGCAAGGTGGGCGAGATGGAAGTCGTCGCGGTGGAGCGGCTGGCTGAGGCCATCGACGCCTGCCGCTGAAGCCAATGTAGGAGCGCACCTTAGTGCGCGACCTCGCTGTATCGATGCATCACGCGGTCGCGCACCAAGGTGCGCTCCTACAGGGAAAACACCACCGTTTTGCGGCCGTCGATCAGCACGCGGTCGTCCAGCACCAGCCGCAGCGTGCGCGCGAGCACGCGCCGCTCGATGTCGCGACCGATGCGGATCATGTCCTCCGGCGTGTCGCTGTGACTGACGCGCTCGATGTCCTGCTCGATGATCGGGCCTTCGTCCAGATCCGCCGTGACGAAGTGCGCGGTGGCGCCGATCAGCTTGACCCCGCGCCGGTGTGCCTGGTGATACGGCCGCGCGCCCTTGAAGCCGGGCAGGAACGAGTGGTGGATGTTGATGCAGCGCCCGGCCAGCTTGCCGGCCAATTCGTCGGACAGCACCTGCATGTAGCGGGCGAGCACCACCAGCTCGGCGCGGGACCGCTCGATCACCGCCCAGACCTGCGCTTCCTGCGCGGCCTTGTCGGCGGGATCCACGGGCAGGTAATGGAAGGCGATGCCGTCCAGATCCAGGTGGCGATACGTCTCGCGCGGGTGGTTGGCGACGATGCCCACGATGTCCATCGGCAGCTCGCCGATGCGCCAGCGGTAGAGCAGATCGGCCAGGCAATGATCGAACTTCGACACCATCAGCAGCACGCGGCGGCGTTGCTCGCGCGGGCGCAGCGTCCAGCGCATGTCAAAGCGCTGCGCCACCACACGGAAACCGGCACGCAGGTCCTCCGCCGCCACGTCGGGCTGGCACGGATGGAACACCAGCCGCATGAAGAACTGTCCGGTCTGCGCGTCGCCGAACTGCTGCGCTTCGAGGATGTTGCTGCCCTGGGCGGCGAGATGGCTGGAGACGGCGCCGACGATGCCGGGCCGGTCGGGGCAGGACAGGGTGAGGACGAACTGCGCTGCGTCCCCGCTCATGTCACAGGCCCCGGTGCAACACCAGTTCCAGCACCGCCTTGGTGCCGAAGAACGCCAGCACCAGCAGCGCCATGCCCGACAAGGTGAGGTTCACCGCGCGGCGCCCACGCCAGCCGTGCTTCCAGCGGCCGTAGAGCAGGGCGCCGAAGATCAGCCAGGCGATGATCGACAGCACCGTCTTGTGCACCAGGTGCTGGCCGAACAGGTTGTCGACGAACAGCGCGCCGGTGACCAGGGTCAGCGTGAGCAGGGCGAAGCCGGCACCGATCAGCTGGAACAGCAGGGTTTCGGTAAGCGTCAACGGTGGCAGGGCGCGCAGCCAGGGGCCGAACTGGCGGTGGCGCAGGCCGCGCTCCTGCACCGCCAGGCCGATCGCCATCACCGCCGCGATCGACAGCACGCTGAAGGCGAGCAGGGCCACGGTGACGTGCAGTTTGATCTGCCAGTCCATCGGCTGCGGCAGCGTGGGTGGGGCGAGAAAGCCATCGGCGGCCACCAGCAACGCCGCCAGCGGGAACACGATGACCCCGAGCGCCGCCACTGGACGCGACAGGTTCACCAGCAAGGTCAGCGCCGAGACTACGCAGGCGGTCAGCGACAGTGCGGCGAAGAAGTGCAGATCCAGCGCGCCGCGATGCATGCCCAGCAGGATCGCCGCATGCAGCAGCACGGCGAGGGCGCCCAAGGCCAATGGCCAGCGCTGCGTGGGCCGGTTATCCCCGAGCAGCGGCCAGGCCAGCGCACCGGCGGCAGCGAGGTAGAAGACGATGGCGAGGGAGCTGAGGGCAGGAAGCATCATGGCCCGGCAGTGTCGCACAGCGCCTGGCGCCGGTGCAGGTGGGCAGTTCGCCGGTAGCAGGCCTCGCCGGCTATAATCGGCGACTTTCCGCGCCACGGTTTTCACCCATGTTCGAGTCGCTTAGCCAACGCCTCTCCGCCACCGTCAACCGCCTGCGCGGCCGCGGCCGGCTGACCGAGGAAAACATCCGCGAGTCGCTGCGCGAGGTGCGCATCGCCCTGCTCGAGGCGGACGTGGCGCTGCCGGTGGTGCAGGCGCTGATCGAGCGGGTGAAGGTGCGCGCGGTCGGCCAGGAAGTGCTCAAGAGCCTGTCGCCGGGCCAGGCGCTGGTGAAGGTGGTCAGCGACGAGCTGACCGCGGTGATGGGCACGGTCAACACCGAGCTCAATCTCGCCCAGACGCCGCCAGCCGTGGTGCTGATGGCGGGCCTGCAGGGCGCGGGCAAGACCACCACGGTGGGCAAGCTGGCGCGCTTCCTGACCGAGCGCAAGAAGAAGCGCGTGATGGTGGTGAGCTGCGACGTCTATCGTCCGGCGGCGATCGAACAGCTGCGCACGCTGGCCGGGCAGGTCGGGGTGAGCTTCTTCCCCTCCGAGGCCGGCCAGAATCCGATCGACATCGCCAAGGCGGCGATCGCGGCCGCGCGGCGCGAGGTCATCGATGTGCTGCTGGTCGATACCGCTGGTCGCCTCAGCGTCGATCAGGCGATGATGGACGAGATCAAGGCGCTGCACGCCGCGATCACGCCGGTCGAGACGCTGTTCGTGGTCGACGCGATGACCGGCCAGGACGCGGCCAACACCGCCAAGGTGTTTGCCGAGGCGCTGCCGCTGACCGGCGTGGTGCTGACCAAGACCGACGGCGACGCCCGTGGCGGTGCCGCGCTGTCGGTGCGCTACGTCACCGGTCGGCCGATCAAGTTCCTGGGTGCTGGCGAGAAGCTCGACGCGCTCGAGCCGTTCCATCCGGACCGCGTCGCCCAGCGCATCCTGGGCATGGGCGACGTGCTGTCGCTGGTCGAGGAGGTCGAGCGCAAGGTCGACCAGGACAAGGCGCAGAAGCTCGCCACCAAGGTGATGAAGGGCAAGCGCTTCGACCTGAACGACATGCGCGACCAGCTCGAGCAGATGAACAACATGGGTGGCCTGGCCGGGCTGATGGACAAGCTGCCGGGCATGTCCAGCGTGCCGGACAGCGTGAAGTCCAAGGTCAACGACAACGAGCTCAAGCGAATGGTCGCGATCATCGGCTCGATGACCAAGAAAGAGCGCCGCCACCCGGATCTGCTCAACGGCTCGCGCCGCGCCCGCGTGGCCCGCGGTTCGGGCACCCAGCCGGCCGACGTCAACCGCCTGCTCAAGCAGTACATGCAGATGGAAAAGATGATGTCCAAACTGGCCAAGGGCGGCACCAAGGGCCTGCTGCGGCAGATGCGCGGCGCGATGAAAGGCATGGGGGGCATGGGCGGCGGCATGCCGCCGATGCGCTGATCGATCCGGGGTGTCGCCGCGGTCCTCGGCCCAAGCGCCTTGGTGCCGCTAAAGGGCGAGCGTCATCCCCGCGCAAGCGGGGACCCATTTTGACGTTGGTGCCGAGAACACGATGGATCCCCGCTTTCGCGGGGATGACGTTCGCTTCGTAGGGACCTTGCCCGGCGGTATGGACGTTCGCTTCGTAGCGACCTTACCCCGCTGTACGGGTGATCGGAGTGGACAGGCCGCCTTAGCCGCCCAAGGGCTTCCCTTTTACCGAAAATCCACTAAAATGCCGCGTTTACCGCGCACGGTCTCGTGCGTGCGGCCGGCGATTCCGGCAACTCTGGAGCTTTTACTATGGTCAAGATTCGTCTTTCGCGCGGTGGCGCCAAGGGCCGTCCGTTCTACCACGTCGTCGTGACCGACCAGCGCAACAAGCGCGACGGTCGCAATATCGAGAACGTGGGCTTCTACAACCCGGTCGCGGCGGGCAAGGACAAGCGCCTTGAGCTCAACGTCGAGCGCGTCAAGGAGTGGGTGGGCAAGGGTGCGCAGCTGACCGACAAGGTCGCCGCCCTCGTGAAGGAAGCCGGCAAGCAGCAGGCTGCCTGAGCATGACGGCAGCCGGTCGGCGCGTCCTGATGGGACGCATCGTCGGGCTGTATGGCGTGCAGGGCTGGCTCAAGATCGAATCCTGGTCCGAGCCCCGCACGCGCATTTTCGATTACCAGCCCTGGCAGCTCTCCATGGCGCCGGGCCAAGTGGTCGAAGTGGCGGGCATCAAGGGCCGTCCGCAGGGCAAGGGGCTGATTTGCTTCCTGCCCGGGGTGGACACCCGCGAGAAGGCCGCGGCACTGGTGGGGCAGGACATCTATGTCGCCCGCGAGCTGCTGCCGCCGCCCGGCCAGGACGAGTATTACTGGGTGGACCTCGAAGGGCTTGAGGTCGTCACCACGGAAGGCGTGGCGTTGGGACGGGTCAGTCACCTGTTCGCCACCGGCGCCAACGACGTGGTGGTGGTGCGGGACGGCGAGCGCGAGCGGCTGATCCCCTTCATCCAGGGCAATTACGTGCGTTCGGTGGATTTGTCGGCCGGGCGCATGGTGGTGGACTGGGATCCCGAATTCTGAGCCCCGTTGCTGCTCGGGAGTGGAGGGTCTGATGCGCATCGATGTCGTCACGCTGTTTCCCGACTTCATGCGCCAGTGCGCCGCCGTCGGTGTGGTGGGGCGCGCTCAACAGCGCGAACTGCTGCAGGTGGAAGCCTGGAACCCGCGGGATTACGCCACCGACAACTACCGCACCGTGGACGGCCGCACCTGTGGCGGCGGGCCCGGGATGGTGATGCTGATCGAGCCTTTGCGCGCGGCCCTCAAGGCGATGCGCGAGGCGGCACCGGAGCCGGTGCATGTGATTTACCTCAGTCCGCAGGGAGCGCGGCTGACGCAGGGCCGGGTGGAGTCGCTGGCAAAGCTGCCGCGGATCGCCCTGCTGTGTGGACGTTATGAAGGTGTGGACGAGCGTCTGCTGGCGCGCGAGGTCGACGAGGAGCTTTCCATCGGCGACTATGTGCTGTCCGGCGGTGAGCTGGGCGCCGCGGTAATCATCGATGCCGTGGGCCGCTTGCAGGACGGTGCGTTGAACGACGCGCAGTCGGCGCAGCAGGATTCGTTTTCGGACGGCCTGCTGGATTGCCCGCACTACACGAAGCCGGTGCACGATGCACTGGGTGACGTGCCGGCGGTGTTGCTGTCCGGTGACCACGCGGCGATCCGCCGCTGGCGCCTGAAGCAGTCGCTGGGACGAACCTGGCTGCGCCGTCCCGACCTGCTGGCGCGACGGACCCTGGATGCAGAGTCTGCTGCGCTGCTGGATGAATTCCGCCGCGAATATCTGCGGCACAACGATGCGGCCAACGCGTGACCGCAGTTATTGCATTTGACACAGGTGTTGCCATGAACAAGATCATCGAACAGTTCGAATCCGAGCAGATCACCCGCCAGCTGCCGGACTTCGGCCCCGGCGACACCGTGGTGGTCAACGTCAAGGTGAAGGAAGGCAATCGCGAGCGCCTGCAGGCGTTCGAGGGCGTCGTCATCGCCAAGCGCAACCGCGGCCTGCATTCGGCCTTCACCGTGCGCAAGATCTCGCACGGCACCGGCGTGGAGCGCGTGTTCCAGGCGCACAGCCCGACGATCGAGTCGGTCAGCGTGAAGCGCAAGGGCAAGGTGCGCGGCGCCAAGCTGTACTACCTGCGCAACCTCGAGGGCAAGGCCGCGCGCATCAAGGAAGACATCGCTGCCGCCGCCGCCGCGAAGGCCGCCGCCAAGGCCGCTGCCGCCGAGTAATCCGCCCCGCAGGGCAGAAAAAAGCCGCGAAGGGCGACCTTCGCGGCTTTTTGCTGGGCGTCTTTCGAGGCCTGACGTTCGGCGATTGACGCCGGACCGCCTCAGTTGACCAGCCGCTGCGGTTCCTGCAGGAAGTTGCCCTGCACGAAATCCACGCCGCAGGCGAACAGCAGCGAGGTGCTGCTGGCGTCCTCTACCCATTCGGCCACGGTGATGCGATTCATCTCGCGCGCCTGGTGGCAGATCTCGGCGATCTTCTTCTGGTTCTCCGGGTGCTGCGGCAGCTGCGCCATGTAGGAGCGGTCGATCTTGAGGTAGTCCGCATCCACGTGGTTGAGCAGCTGGAACGAGTTGAGGCCCGAGCCGAACTGTTCCAGCGCGAAGCGGCCGCCGAACTTCTTCCAGCCGGTGACGAATTCCTGCGCGGGGCGCAGCAGGGTCACCACTTTGCTCTCGGTCATTTCCAGCACGATCTGGCCGTTCTTGAGCCCGGCCTTGCGGATCTGCTCGCCCAACCACGGCAGCAGCGTGGCGTCCTGGATCGAGTCGGCGGTGAGCTTGACGAAGAACGTGGTGTGGATGCCCTG
Source organism: Dyella thailandensis (assembly GCF_050749815.1). Taxonomy (GTDB): domain Bacteria; phylum Pseudomonadota; class Gammaproteobacteria; order Xanthomonadales; family Rhodanobacteraceae; genus Dyella_A. The sequence continues at coordinate 516,752 of NZ_CP192735.1, forward strand.
GCCGTCGCGCGCACGCAGGATCTCGATCGCCTTGTTCAACACCCAGCGGTCGATCGCCACGCTCAGGCCGTGCTGCTCGGCGATCGGCATGAAGAAGCCCGGCAGCACCTCGCCCTGCGGGCCGTTCATGCGCAGCAGGATTTCCGAATACTCGCCCTCGGCGTCCTGCAGGCTGATGGTGTGCTGGTGGTAGAGCACGAAGCCGTCGTTGGCCAGCGCCTGCTGCAACAACTGCAGCCAGTAGCGTTCGCGCTCGGCGTCGGCCTTCTCGCGCGCCGCCGGATCATGCACCTCGACCCGGCCGCCGCCCTGGCTGAGCACATTGCGCAGCGCCTGGCTGGCCTGGTTGAGCAGCAGTTCCGCGTTGGCGTTCTTCTCGCCCAGCAGGCTGCCGCCGACGCTGATCGAGACCGTGATGGACTGGTTGCCGAGGTCGAAGATCTCCCCGGCGATACGCTGCTGCAGGCCGGCGATCCAGGCCTTCACCGCCTCGTCGTTGCGATCGCGCAGCACCACGCCGAGCGTGTGCTCGGCCAGCAGGCCGGCCACGTCGTCCTCGCCCAGCTCGCCGCTGACCCGATTGGCGAAGGCGGCCAGCAGTTCGTCGGCCTTGCCCATGCCGACGCTGTCGATCAGGCCGTTCCAGTTGTCCGGCTCCACCAGCAGCAGGCTCTGGCCCTTGGTGCCCTTGGCCGCGGCGGTGACCGCGTCGTCGATGAATTCCAGTGTGCGGGCGCGGTTGTACAGGCCGGTCACCGGATCACGCTGCAGCTGCTCGACCAGCTGCGGGTCGACCTGCTGACGGCGGAACACGATCTGCAGGCAAGGCTCACCCTCGAAGGTGGCGTGCGCGAATTCCACGGTGGCCGGGAAGCTGCTGCCGTCGGAGCGGCGCGCCTGCAGCTCGATGTGCTGCGCCGCCTTCTCGTTGCGGGCGTGGCTGCGCAGCAGGTTCTTGAACTCTTCCGCATCGCTGCTGCTGATGAGGTCGAGCACCGGCAGGCACAGCAGGTCGTCGAAATCCTCGTAGCCGAAGGTGTCCAGATAGGCCTTGTTGGCGCGCACGTGCATGCCGTCGTGGACGAAGGCGATCGGATCGGTGGACGAATCCAGCAGGGCGTCGGCGCGGCGTTCGGACTCCCGCAGGGCGGCCTCGAGCAGGCGCACCTGGCGGCGCGTCTGCAGCGCCTCGTGCTCGCGCTGCAGCACCGTCAGCAGCTGCTTGGGCTGGCTGCGGATGGCGATACCGCGCACGCCGGCATTGAACATGTCGGCCACGACTTGGTTGTCCATCTGCGCGACCAGGGCAACCAGCGAGAAGTCCCGGCCGTGCGCCTCGATCTGCTGGGCCACGTCGCGCAGGGGCAGCTTCGCCGGCACCGGGTCGTACAGCACGATGTCCGGCGCCAACTCGTCCAGTGCCGCCTGGATTTCCTCCGTGCTGGTCGCCCGCGCCGGCCGCACCGCAATGCCGCCGTTGCGCAATAGGCTGATGATCTGCTCGGCGTCCTCGACCGGGGTCTCGACGAACAGGATCTTGATCACGGAATCTTTTTTCATGGACACATCGAAAGGCTTGTTGAGCCCTGGCCATCGCGTCGACGGTCAAGAGCACCACGGGGCGTAGGCAAGGGTTGTAACGGATTCCTGCACGGGCCGCCACCACGGCGCCGTCCGCGAGCGACGCCGGTCGCGTTCACAACGGGCGCTTGGACGTATCGCCGGCCACCTCGCGCACCAGCCGTGGCACCAGGTAGCCGGGCAGACGGGCGCGCATGGCCTCCACCAGGGCCAGCGCCCGATCGTCGTCGACCTCGAAATGGGCGGCGCCCTGCACGCGATCGAGCTGGTGCAGGTAGTACGGCAGCACGCCCGCGGTGAATAGTCGCTCGGAGAGCTCGATCAGGGCGTCTTCCTGATCGTTGATTCCGCGCAGCAGGACGGCCTGGTTGAGCAGTGTCGCGCCCGCCGCGCGCAGGCCGGCGCAGGCGGCGTCCACCGCCGCATCGAATTCGTTGGCGTGGTTGGCATGCAGCACCACCACTTTTTGCAGGGGCAGCGCGGACAGCCAGCCGAGGAAGGCCTCATCGATGCGGTCGGGCAGCACCACCGGCAACCGCGTGTGGATGCGCAGCCGGGTGACGTGGGGAAGCTCGGCCAGGCCGCGGGTGAGTTCTTCCAGTTTGCTGGTGGTCAGCGCCAGCGGATCGCCACCGGAGAGGATCAGCTCGGTGATGCTGGGGTCGGCGCGCAGATGCGCCAGCGCCTGCCGCCACTGGCCGGCGGCAGCCATCTCCTCGCCGTACGGGAAGTGCCGGCGAAAACAGTAGCGACAGTTCACCGCGCAGCTGCCGCTGGCGATCAGCAGGGCGCGGCCTTCGTACTTGTGCAGCAGCCCCTGTGATTCACGCGCGGCGAGATCGCCCACGGCGTCCGTCGAAAAGCCCTCGACGTCCTCCAGCTCCGCCAGCTGGGGCAGTACCTGCAGCAGCAGGGGGTCGCGCGGATCGCCATGGCGCATGCGTGCCACGAACCCCCGAGGTACGCGCAGGGTGAAGCCGGCGTCGTCCCTGGGAAGTTGCGGCGCCAGCGCATCCAGACCCAGCAACTCCAGCAGCTCGGCCGGATCGGTGATGGCCTCGCGCCAGAGCTGGCGCCAGTCCGGAGCGGGCGACGATAGGCGGGCGCTGGGGCTTGCGGTTATCATGGTGGACCCTGGAACGGGCCCAGAAGCCCGGCAAAGCATTCATTTTAGCCGCCCCGCGGGGCGGAATTACCTCTGGAGCAGATAGCGCATGGCGACCCTTGGCCTCAATGACGTCAAAACGGGCAAGAAGATCCTTCACAACGGTGATCCGTGGGTCATTACCGAGGCGGACTTCATCAAGCCGGGCAAGGGCCAGGCGTTCACCCGCATCCGCATCCGCAACCTCAAGGACGGCCGCACCACCGAGCAGACGCTGAAGTCCAGCGACTCGTTCGAGGAAGCCGACGCGGTCGACACCGACATGCAGCTGTCCTTTATCGACGGCATCGGCAACGACCGCGTGTGGAACTTCATGAACATGGAAACGTTCGAGATGTTCCCCGCCTCGCTGGCCGCCATGGGCGATGCCTGGAAGTGGCTCAAGGGTGAGGAGGAGTGCGTGGTCACCCTGTTCAACGGCGGCATCATCGCCGTGCAGCCGCCGAAGTTCGTCGAGCTGAAGATCGTCGAGACCGACCCGGGCGTGCGCGGCGACACCTCCGGCGGCGGCGGCAAGCCGGCCACGCTGGAAACCGGTGCCGTGGTGCGCGTGCCGCTGTTCGTCAATCAGGACGAGATCATCAAGGTCGATACCCGCACCGGCGAGTACGACAGCCGCGTCGGCAAGTGACGCACCGGCGCGCGGGCCACGCCCGCGTCTTCGCCGGCGCATCATCCCGGCGAACGTCGGGATCCTGAAGCCAGGAAGCCAGGGGGCGGGCGCCGCAAGGTACCGCCCCTTGTCGTATTCGCATCAAACGCGGCGGCCATGATGGCCGTGCGCGTTCCGGACACAGTGAGGTGAAGATGAGTTCCATGCCGCCGAAGTCGGTCGATCTGGTCATCGAGGCACGTTGGATCGTGCCGGTCGAACCCCACGCCGTGGTGCTGGAGCAGCATGCGGTGGTGGTCGACGCCGACCGCATCGTCGCCCTGCTGCCGATCGCCGAGGCGCGCGTCGCCTACGCGCCGCGCGAGCGGGTGGAGCTGGGCGAGCACGCCTTGATCCCCGGCCTGATCAACAGCCACACGCACAACCCGATGACCCTGCTGCGCGGCCTGGCCGACGACCTGCCGCTGATGACCTGGCTGCAGGATCACATCTGGCCGGCCGAGGCCAAGGTGATCGGGCCGGAGTTCGTGCGCGATGGCGTGGAGCTTGCGGTGGCCGAGATGCTGCGCGGCGGCACCACCTGCGCCAACGAGAACTACTTCTTTCCCGACGCCATCGGCGCCACCTACCGCAAGCTGGGTTTCCGCGCGGTGGTCGGCCTGCCGGTGATCGAGTTCCCGACCGCCTGGGCCAAGACCCAGGACGAATATTTCGAGCGCGCCGGCGAGGTGCACGACAGCTTCCTCGGCGATCCGCTGGTGGGCACCGCGTTCGCGCCGCATGCACCGTACACGGTGTCCGACGCCAGTTTCGAGCGCATCCGCGTGCTGGCCGACCAGCTCGACATCCCGGTCCACCTGCACCTGCACGAGACTGCGCACGAGGTGGAGGAAGAAAAGAAGAAGAGCGGCCTGCGTCCGTTCCAGCGGCTGCAGAAGCTGGGCCTGGTCAACGATCGCCTGATCGCCGTGCACATGACCCAGGCCACCGACGCGGAAATCGCCGCCTGCGCCGAGGCCGGCGTGTCGGTGGTGCATTGTCCCGAATCGAACCTCAAGCTGGCCTCGGGCTTCTGCCCGGCGGAGAAGTTCCGTCGGGCCGGCGTCAACCTGGCCGTCGCCACCGACGGCTGTGCGTCCAACAACGATCTGGACATGTTCGGCGAGATGCGCACCGCGGCGATTCTGGCCAAGGCGGTGGCGCAGGATGCAGCCGCGTTCGATGCTGCTTCCGCACTGCGTGCCGGCACGCTCAACGCGGCCCGCGCGATGGGCCTGGAAGACAAGGTCGGCTCGATCGAGGTGGGCAAGCAGGCCGACCTCGCCGCCGTGCGCCTGAGCGACCTGGAGACCCAGCCGCTGTTCCACGTCGCCTCGCAGCTGGTCTACGCCACCGGCCGCCACCAGGTCACCGACGTGTGGATTGCCGGCCGCCGCAAGCTGGCGGGGCGCCAGCTGGTGGACATGGACGTGGAGGCGATCCTCGCCCGCACGCGGCAGTGGCGTGAACGGATTGCCGCGGTATGAGCGTGCGGCCCCTGTTTCTCGTCATGCTGATGCGCCGTCCAGTGGTGGACCCGGCGGCCATCGTGGCGCATCGCGCCTTCCTCGACGCCCTACGTGCCGAGGGCGTGCTGGAGCGCTCCGGTCCCTTCGCCGACAAGAGCGGCGGTGCGTATCTGATCCACGCCGACGATCTCGCTGCGGCGCAGGCGATCGTGGCACGCGACCCGGCCAGTACCAGCGGCGGCTGGGACATCACCATCCATGAATGGCAGGCGCTCTGAGCGCAGCCCGGGAGTTCCGACCATGCAGACCTCACACGCCAACGTCAGCCCCGAGGAAATTGCCCGCTTCGACAAGCTGGCCGCCCGCTGGTGGGACCCGGACGGCGAGTCGCGCCCGCTGCACGACCTCAACCCGGTGCGTGCGGCGTATGTGGCCGAGCGCGTCGCGCTGCAGGGCGCGAAGGTGGCCGACGTCGGCTGCGGCGGTGGCCTGCTCAGCGAGGCGCTGGCGCGCGACGGCGCCCAGGTCACCGGTATCGACCTGGGTGAGAAGGTGATCGAGATCGCCAAGCTGCATCTGTACGAGTCGAATCTCGCGGTCGACTACCGCGTGCAGTCCTCCGCCGAGCTGGCAACGGCCGAGCCGGCCAGCTTCGACGCGGTGTGCTGCATGGAGATGATCGAGCACGTGCCCGACCCGGAGGCGCTGGTCAACGACCTGGCGGCGATGCTCAAGCCGGGCGGCCGGCTGTTCATGTCCACCTTGAACCGCACGCCGGTGGCGTTCGGCGCCGCAATTCTGGGTGCGGAGTACCTGATGCGCCTGCTGCCGCGCGGCACGCATCACTACGCGCAGTTCCTCAAGCCATCGGAACTGGCGCGGCTGTTGCGTCACGCCGCGCTGGAGCTGGAAGACGTTTCGGGCCTGGCCTACAACCCGCTCACCCGCAAGGCCTGGTTGAGCCGCCTCACCGCGGTCAACTACGTGCTGTGCGCGCGCAAGCCGGCATGAAGCCGCGGCCCGCCCGCATCGAAGGCGTGCTGTTCGATCTGGACGGCACCCTGCTCGACAGCGCACCGGACCTCTACGCCGCACTCGTTCGCCAGTGCGCGGAAGAGGGCGTTGCCGCGCCGGATTACGCGGTGGTGCGCGAAGTGGTGTCGCGCGGCTCGCGGGCGATCCTGCGTTGTGCGTTTTCCGATCGGGGCGAGCCCGCGATCGAGGCGCTGGTGCCGCGCTATCTCGCCTTGTACGAAGCGCTGCTGGCGCAGGACACGCACGCCTTCGACGGCGTCGAGGCGCTGCTCGCGCAGCTCGAGGCGCGCGGCATCCGCTGGGGCGTGGTCACCAACAAGCCGGGCTTCCTCACCGATGCGCTGCTGGCGCGCATCGGCTGGGATGCACGCGCGGCCGCCGTAGTGTCCGGCGATACCCTGCCGGTGAAGAAGCCCGATCCGGCGCCGGTGCGGCTCGCCTGCGAGCGCGCTGGCATCGACCCGGCGCGCAGCGTGTTCGTGGGCGATGACCGGCGCGACGTGATCGCCGGCGCTGCCGCCGGCCTGTACACCGTGGCCGTGCGCTGGGGCTATCTCGACGGCGGCAACCCGGACGACTGGCAGGCCGACTGCGTGATCGATCATCCGGACGAGCTCAGCGCGTGGTTCCCGGCCGAGGTGTCGGCATGAGCGACACCGGTCACGGCGCGCTGCAGAGCTATGTCGACAAGTGGCTGGCGGTGCAGCCGCAGCAGCGCGTGGCGCTGGCGTTCGTCGATCCGCGCGAGCACGCCGGCCACATTGCGCTGGCGGCGTTGGAACAGGAGCTGCTCGGCGCGGCCTACGGGATCCGCGAGCCGCAGGTCGCTGCGGTGAAGTTGAACTGGTGGGCGGAAGAACTGGCCGGCGCCGCGCACAGTGGCGGCCGCCATCCACTGACCCAGGTGCTGTTCGACGACGAGCGCGCCCACGCGCTGCCGGCCGAGTGTTGGCTGGCGCCGGTACGCGCCGCCATCGCCCAGCTGGAAGACGGCACGCCGGCGGATTTCCAGGCGCAACTCGCCGCCGCCCAGCCGCTGCATGGGGCGCTGGCTGAGCTCGAGACGGCATGGTGGTTTGGTCCGCAGGCATCGTCCGAGCGCGCCGCCCGTGTCGCGGTGCTGGCGCATCTGCTGCACGCACTGCGCCGCCTGCATGACGATGCCGAACGCGACCGTCTGCCGCTGCCGATGGCACGCCTGGCGCGGTTCGAGCTTGCGCGTTCGGCGCTGCGCACGCGCAGCGAGGCGCGCGACCAGGCGATTCGCGCGCAATTGGCCGATCTGGCCGCCGCGTGGCGTGAGGCGGCGCAACGGCCCGGACCGCTGGGCGTGTTCCGCGCGCTGGAGGCGCGTCAGGATGCGCGTCTCGTACGCGCGGCGCAGCGGGCGGACGATCCCCTGCGCGCGCTGCAGCAGGGGCTGGATGGCGGCAACTTCGGCAACACGCTGGCCGCCTGGAACGCAGCACGCCGCTGGCGCCGCGCCGCTGCGGGCTGAGATCGCGGTTGCGGCCAGCGGACGCAGCGTTTCCCGCATCCGCCTGTTGTGCTGGCAGGCACTGCCCCAAAATAAACGCTTCGACGCGAAACCCTCGCCCGATTGCTTCAGGAACTTCCCATGCACAGCCACGAGAACACCGCCCGCCTGATGCCCGATGTCGCCCACCAGGCGCAGCCGCACCTGGCCGGCGCGCTGGACTGGGTCGGCATGGACGGCATCGAAGTGCCCGTGCGTTTTGACGCTGGCGATGGCGACGTGCAGCGTGCCAGCGCCCAGGTCGGCGCCTTCGTCAACCTCACCCGGCCGGACAAGCGCGGCATCCATATGTCGCGGCTGTACCTGCTGGTGGACGAGCACCTGAGCAAGCGCACGCTCGATGCGGCGATGCTCGAGGGCTTGCTGAAGGCCTTCCTGGAGTCGCACAAGGATCTGGCCGACCGCGCACGCATCAGCATCCGCTTCGACCAGCTGGTGCGCCGCGCGGCCCTGCGCAGCGCCAACAGCGGCTGGCGCGCCTACCCGGTGTCGATCGAAGCGAGCCTGGGTGCCGATGGTTTCCGCATGGAGCTGGGCACTGAGGTGGTCTATTCGTCCACCTGTCCGGCCTCCGCGGCGCTCTCGCGCCAGCTGATCCAGGAGCAGTTCGCGAGGGATTTCGCCGAAGGTGCCGCGCTGGATCGCACCGCCGTGCTGGCGTGGCTCGGCAGCGAGCAGGGCATCGTCGCCACGCCGCATGCGCAGCGCAGCGTGGCCCGCCTGCTGGTGCGCTTCGACAGCCAGGCGCCGCTGAACCTGATCGGTCTGCTGGACCGCGTCGAGCAGGCACTGGGGACGCCGGTACAGACCGCGGTGAAGCGCGAGGACGAGCAGGCCTTCGCGCTGGCCAACGGCGGCAACCTGATGTTCTGCGAGGACGCCGCACGACGCATCCAGCGCGCGCTGGATGCCGACGCCACGATCGCCGACTTCCACGTGCGGCTGGAGCATCAGGAGAGCCTGCACCCGCACGACGCCGTGGCCTACGCCAGCAAGGGCGTGCCCGGGGGCTTCGGCAGCGGCGACTGCGCCTGATCCGGCTTATCGCTCGCGCTGGCGCGTTTGGCCCGAGCGGCCTAGGGCGATAACGCGGCCATTTGCGGCAAGGGTGTATGAGTCCGTGCCACTCGCGGCTCGCCAGGCGGGTGCGCCAGAGATTCGCGGTATCAGTGGTCGCGCAGGCCAGGCAGCAGCAGCGGATCGAGCCGCGTGCCGAACCAGTTGAAGCCCCAGTGCAGGTGCGGCCCGGTGGCGCGACCGGTCGTGCCCGAGAGCGCGACCACCTGTCCTTGCCGAACCCGCTCGCCCACGTGCACCTTCAGTGCCGACAGGTGCAGGAAGTTCGAGCTCAGTCCGAAGCCGTGATCGATCAGCACCGTGCCGCCGGTGAGGTACAGCGCCGGTGCGGCGAAGGTCACCACGCCAGAGGCTGGCGCGCGCACTGGCGTGCCGACCGGCACCGCGATGTCCATGCCCGAATGCGGCGCGCGTGGCTCGCCGTTGTAGATGCGCTGGTTGCCGAAGCGCCCGCTGATCCGTCCGTGCACCGGCCAGACGAAGCCGCGCAGGAAATCCTCGCGGGGGTCGTCGCGTGTGCGTGCGGCCGTTACCGCGGCCTGTTCGCGCGTGATGCGCGCCGCGATCGCCGGGGGCGGGTTCACCGTCTTCGGCGGCACACCGTTGACGCGTTCGATCGGCCAGTCACGCGGTGTCACGGAGATGCGCACCGTGCGCGAAGCGCGTTTCCCGTTGCTCAAGGTGAGCCGCAGCGGGCCGGCTTCATCGCGACCGGCGCCGAAGACCGCGCGCCCGTCTGCGCCGACGTGCAGTGGCACGCCGTTGAGTCGGGCGGTGCTGCCCGCGGGCAGGTGCAGGATCACCAGCTGGCCTTGCGACACGGTGCGCGGCAGCGTGGTCGGTACGGCCGCCCGCGCCGGCGATAGCGCCAAACACATCGCCACGGCGAGCAGCCGAGGCAACGTGCCGCCCGATGACTGCATGGCCTTACACGCGCTTGCCGGCCGTGCAGGGCAGGCGGCCCGTATCCACCGATCAATCGTCATGATGAGGCTCCGCATGGGGCGTGTTGGGGTGATGCCCGCAACGGCGCAAGACAAAGCGTTCGGGCACCGGATCCTCTCCGCCGCTGCACAGCGGCTGGCAGCGGGCAAGCCGCCACAGGGTCAGCGCACCGCCACGCAGCGGACCGAAGCGTGCAACGGCAATCCGTGCATAATCGGAGCAACTGGGGTAGAAGCGACAACGCTGCCCCAGCAGGGGGCTGAGCCAGCGTTTGTACAGGCGGAGCAGAAAAAGCAGGAATCGGGTCAAGACAGTTCACGCGGCCAAGACGGCTGGCGGTTCGTAGTGCACCTGAGTATTCCAGAAGCGCGCTTGCTGGTGTAAGGCACATGGGCTATAACACCCGGCCGCCACGGCCAAAACGGTGAAGGGAAATGGCGAAAACCACGCGTAGTTCGACCGCCGCCAAGGCGCAGAAGAACAAGCCTGCGGCCACGGCGAAATCCTCCAAGCCTGGGAAGGCAAAACCCGCTGTGTCCGCGTCGCGGGGCGCTGCCAAGGCGGCCAAGTCCACACCGAAGAAGACCGTGGCATCGAAGGCTGCTGCCAAGAAGGTCGCCAAGAAGGCGCCGGCGAAAGCAGCGCCGAGCAAGAAGCCGGCCGTGAAGAAGGCGGCGGCGAAAAAGCCCGTTGCCAAAAGCGCGCCAGCGAAGAAGCCGGCAGCCAAGAAGGTCGCGGCGAAGAAGCCGGTCGTCGCCAAGAAGGCGCCGGCCAAGAAAGTTGCCAAGCCGGTTGCCGTGAAAAAGGCGCCGGTGAAGGCGGTTGCCAAGAAAGCTGCACCGGCCAAGCCGGCACCGGTGAAAAAGGCGGCGGCGAAACCTGCGCCGAAGCCTGCGCCGGCTCCAGCCAAGCCCGCAGCGGCGGTCAAGCCGGTCGCGGTGAGCCCCGCGCCGGCACCGGCCACGCCTGTGAAGGGCAAGGTGGCCAGTGCCGTGGCGCTGGCCACACCGCGCGTAGCGACGGCCACCGCCAGCCATACTCCTCCCAAGAAACAGAAGTCCCAGTCGTCCTCAATGAATAAAGCTGCTGCAATTTCCGACAATGGCGTGACGAAGGAAGACGGGCGCTACGCGCTCCCGGCGACCACCACGATCGAACTGCCCAAGGGCTATCGCCCCTCCGCCGACGAGGAGTACATGAGCCCGCGGCAGCTGGCGTACTTCCGCAACAAGCTTCGCGACTGGCGTGACCAGCTCGTGGAGGAGTCGCGCCAGACGATGGAGAACCTGCGTGACGAGGTTCGCGATGTCGGCGATGAAGCCGAGCGCGCCACGCGCGAGACCGAGAACTCGCTCGAACTGCGTACCCGCGACCGCTACCGCAAGCTGATCTCCAAGATCGACAAGGCGCTGCGCCGGATCGAGGAAGGCCGCTACGGCTACTGCGAAGAGACCGACGAGGAGATCGGCGTCGATCGTCTCGACGCCCGCCCGATCGCCACGCTCTCGCTCGATGCGCAGGAGCGCCGCGAGCACCTGCAGAAGCAGATGGGCGACTGATCCGCCGTCACTCCGGCGTCGTCACGAAGCCCCGCTCCGGCGGGGCTTCGTCGTTTCGGCGCTTGCGTCCGGCTTAAATATCCATGATTCTAGAAATATGGATGAATTGACCGCTCTCGATACGCTCGCCGCGCTGGCCCAGTCGACCCGGCTGGCGGTATTCCGTCTGCTGGTGAGCCATGAGCCGCACGGTCTGCCGGCCGGCGACGTGGCCGCGGCGCTGGACGTCCCGCAGAACACCCTCTCCGCGCACCTCACCGTGCTGGCGCGCGCCGGCCTGGTCGAGGGCGAGCGGCAGGGCCGCTCGATCGTCTATCGCGCCCGACTGGATGCCCTGCGCGCGCTGATGGTGTACCTCGCGCGCGACTGCTGCAGCGCGCATCCCGAACTGTGCCAACCGCTGCTGGCCGAGCTGGCCTGCAGCACCGACTGCAAGGATCCCCGATGAGCCCGACCACCGATGCCTTCGACGTGGTGATCTACCACAACCCCGCCTGCGGCACCTCGCGCAACACGCTGGCGCTGATCCGCCACTGCGGGTTCGAGCCGCACGTCATCGAGTACCTGAAGACGCCGCCCAGCCGCGCGCTGTTGGCGCAGCTGGCCGCGCGCTCCGGCGAGCCGCTGCGCGCGCTGATCCGCGAGAAGGGTACGCCGTACGCCGAGTTGGGGCTGGGCGATGCCGCGCTGTCGGACGACGCGCTGCTCGATGCGATGGTCGCCCATCCGATCCTGATCAATCGTCCGCTGGTGGTCTCGCCGCTGGGCGTGGCGCTGTGCCGGCCGTCCGAGCGCGTGCTCGACCTGCTGCCGGTGCGTCCGCGCGGGGCCTTCGTCAAGGAGGACGGTGAGGCGGTGCTGGATGCGCAGGGCCGTCGCGTCGGCTGATTGCTTTTCACTCTCTACGGATTCACCGATGACCGCCGCCACGCCGCGCCTTCGCCTCTCGTTTCTCGATCGCTACCTCACCGTCTGGATCTTCGCCGCGATGGCGCTGGGCGTGCTGCTCGGTTCGCTGTTCCCGCAGCTGCCGTCGGCGCTCGACCGCCTGAGTGTGGGCAGCACCAACATCCCGATCGCGATCGGGCTGGTGCTGATGATGTATCCGCCGCTGGCCAAGGTGCGCTACGAGGAGCTGCACCGGGTGTTCGCCGACCGCCGGTTGCTGTGGCTGTCGCTGCTGCAGAACTGGGTGATCGGGCCGCTGCTGATGTTCGCGCTGGCGGTGATCTTCCTGCGCGACCAGCCCGAATACATGACCGGGCTGATCCTGATCGGCCTGGCGCGCTGCATCGCGATGGTGCTGGTGTGGAACCAGCTGGCCGGCGGCGACAACCAGTACGTGGCCGGGCTGGTGGCGTTCAATGCGATCTTCCAGTTGCTCACCTTCGGCGCGTATGCGTGGTTCTTCCTGAGCGTGCTGCCGCCGGTGTTCGGGCTCGCGGGGCAGGTCGTGCCGGTCGCGCTTTCCACCATCGCGGGCGCGGTGCTGGTGTATCTCGGCATCCCGTTCGCCGCGGGCTGGCTGGGTCGGCGCGTGCTGATCCGCGCCAAGGGTGAGGCCTGGTACGCCGGGCGCTTCCTGCCGCGGATCGGCCCGATCACGCTGGTAGCGCTGCTGTTCACCATCGTCGCGATGTTCAGCCTCAAGGGCGGCGAGCTGCTTGCGCTGCCTGGCGACGTGCTGCGCGTGGCGCTGCCGCTGGTGGTGTACTTCGTGGTGATGTTCGCGGTGAGCTTCGCGATGGCGCGCTTCGTCGGTGCCAACTACCCGCGCACCACGGCGGTGGCGTTCACCGCCGCCGGCAACAACTTCGAGCTAGCGATTGCGGTGGCGATCGCCGCGTTCGGGCTGGCGTCGAAGGTGGCGTTTGCCGCGGTGATCGGTCCGCTGGTGGAGGTGCCGGTGCTGTTGGCGCTGGTGCAAGCGGCGCGGGCGATGCAGTCGCGTTTTCCGGTGACGGCGGAGACGCAAGCGTGAGCCGGCTGCGCAGCTTGACCGATCTCGATCTGCTGCCCGCGCTGCATCCGGAATTCGCGCATCGTCGCCCCGCGCTGGGGCTGGGCGCGGACCAGCCGCCGCCGCGAATCCTGCTGCTGTACGGCTCGCTGCGCGAGCGCTCGTATTCGCGCCTGGCGGTGGAAGAGGCGGCGCGGCTGCTGCGGTTCTTCGGTGCCGAGACGCGCATCTTCGATCCGTCCGACCTGCCGTGGCCCGACCAGCCCGGCGCCGACGACCACCCGGCCGTGCGCGAACTGCGCGAGCTCTCGCTGTGGTCTGAAGGGCAGGTGTGGTGCAGTCCCGAGCGGCATGGCCAGATCACCGGCGTGATGAAGGCGCAGATCGACCACCTGCCGCTGTCGATCGGCGCCGTGCGCCCGACCCAAGGCCGCACGCTGGCGGTGATGCAGGTGTCCGGCGGCTCACAGTCGTTCAATGCCGTGAACACGCTCCGCCTGCTGGGGCGCTGGATGCGCATGTTCACCATCCCCAACCAGTCCAGCGTGGCCAAGGCGTGGCAGGAGTTCGACGAGGCCGGGCGGATGAAGCCCTCGGCCTACTACGACCGCATCGTCGACGTGATGGAGGAGCTGGTGCGCTTCACCGTGCTGCTGCGGCCGCACGCGGCGCAATTGGTGGATCGCTATTCCGAGCGACGCGCGGCCAACCAGCCCGTGCCCGACCTCCTCGCCACCCTGTAGGAGCCCGCTCGCGGGCGATGCCTTTCGCTTTGAATCGCCATCAAAGCCAAGAGCATCGCCCGCGAGCGGGCTCCTACGGGGGAGTGGGTCAGGCGAGTGCGGTGGCGTGCTGCTTGATCTTTGCCAGCATCGCGGCCAGTCCGTTGGAGCGGGTGGGCGAGAGGTGCTTGGCCAGGCCGATGGCCTGGATGAACTCCGGCTCCGTCGCCACGATCTCCGCGGCCGGCCGATCCGAATACACGCGCAGCACCAGGGCAATCAGGCCCGAAACGATGGCCGAATCGCTGGCGGCCTCGAAATGCATGTTCGTGGCGTCGCCGCCGGGCAGCAGCCACACCATCGACTGGCAGCCGTGCACGCGGTTGGCCTCAGTCTTGGCTTCTTCGGGGAAGGGCGGCAGCTGTTTGCCGAGGTCGATCAGGTACTGGTAACGCTCGGTCCAGTCGCTGAAGAAGGCGAACTCCTCGGCGATCTGCTGCTGGGCGTCGTGGGCGGTGGCGGTGGTGTCGGTCATCCGCGCATTATCGCGCTCACGCCCGCTGGAAGCGATCTGGTTGCTCGGTTGTAGGGGCCACCCCCCCGATCGGGTCGAGGGCAGGTTCTATGCGCGACAGCCTTTCGCCGGAATCTGCATCAGAGCGTTCGCGCACAGGGTGCGCTCCTACAAAAATCACGCCTTGGCAACGCTCCAGCGCGTGCCCTGTGCACCATCCTCGATCACCACGCCCATCGCCGTGAGTTCGGCACGGATCGCGTCGGCGCGGGCGAAATCCTTTGCCGCACGGGCGGCGCGGCGCTCTTCCAGCAGCGCCTCCACGCGTGCGCCATCGACGCCGTCGCTGCCGCGCTGGAACCAGGCTTCCGGATCCTGCTGCAGCAGGCCGAGCAGAGCGCCGCCGCCGAGCAGGGCGGCCTTGGCTTCGGGCGTGCCGGACTGCCGTGCGGCATCGGCGAGCATCGACAGTTCGGCCAGCGCCTGCGGCGTGTTGAGGTCGTCGCACAGCGCCGCCTCGATGCCCGATGGCACCGGCAGGGCTCCGTCCGGTAGCGAAACGTCGGCCAGGTCGCGCAGCACGCGATACCAGCCGTCCAGCGTACTGATCGACTGGGCGATCGCCGCGTCCGACCAGTCCAGCGGCTGGCGGTAGTGGCCACGCAGCAGCAGCAGGCGCAGCGCCTCGGGCGGGTGCTGCTGCAGCAACTGGTGAACGTGCAGCACGTTGCCCAGCGACTTGGACATCTTGCGTCCGTCGAAGGTGAGCATGCCGTTGTGCATCCACCAGCGGGCGAACGTCTTGCCGCCGTGGGCGCAGGTGGACTGGGCGATCTCGTTCTCGTGATGCGGGAACTGCAGGTCGACGCCACCGGCGTGGATGTCGATGGTCTCGCCCAGATGCGCCGCGCTCATCGCCGAGCATTCGATGTGCCAGCCCGGGCGGCCGCGACCCCAGGGGCTGTCCCAGCCGGGCAGCTCCGGCTGGGACGGTTTCCACAGCACGAAGTCCGCCGGGTTCTTCTTGTACGGAGCCACCTCGACGCGGGCGCCGGCGATCATTTCCTCGGTATCGCGCCCGGACAACGCGCCGTAGGCGGCGTAGGAGGCCACGTCGAACAGCACGTGCCCCTCGGCGGCGTAGGCGTGGCCGCCGGCGATGAGCGTCTCGATCATCGCGGTGATCTCGCCGATGTGCGCGGTGGCGTGCGGCTCGATGTCCGGCGGGGCGATGCCGAGGGTGGCCATGTCCTCACGGTAGGCGGCGGCGAAGCGGTCGGTAATGGTGCTGATCGGCACGCCCTGCTCGAGCGCGGCGGCGTTGATCTTGTCGTCCACGTCGGTAATGTTGCGGGCGTACACCACGTTCGGGTAATGCCGGCGCAGCAGCCGTACCAGCACGTCGAACACCACCGGCCCGCGCGCATTGCCGATGTGCACGTAGCTGTACACGGTGGGGCCGCACAGGTAGACCGTGACGCGCTCGGGGTTCAGCGGCGTGAACGTCTCGGTGCGACGGCTGAGGCTGTTGTAGAGCGAGATCGACATCGGCGGGACATCCACGGCGGCGGGCGCCCGCAACAGCGGGCAAAAACACGGCCGGGCATCTTAACAAGGGCTAAGCCGCCGTGTCGGAACGGGCCGTTCTAAGCGTGGATTCAGAGTGAATTTGCTCGAATGCATCACGGCCCAACAGGGGGCCGGCTACTTCTCCCGAGCTGGAGTCCGCAATGACCAAGATGTTGTTTTCCGCACTGGCGCTGAGCTTGCTCGCCGGTGCCGTCCATGCGCAGGACCGTTACGGGCCTCCGCCGGGCCCTGCCGGTGACGACAACAGCCACTACGGCTGGGCGGACGTGCTGCGGGTCGACCCGAACTATGCGGTCGTGCGCACCGAGGCGCCGCAGCAGGAGTGCTATGACCAGCCGGTGGTGCGTCGCGAGGGCGGCAATTCCACCGCCGGCACCGTGCTCGGCGCCATCGTGGGCGGCGTGCTGGGCAACACGGTAGGCAAGGGCGACGGCCGCAAGGCGGCCACCGTGGCAGGTGCCGTGGCCGGTGGTGCCATCGGTCATCGCGCGGCCGGTAGCGGTCGCGAATACGAAAGCAGCGAAACCCGCTGCCGCGAAGTGAGCCGGGTCAGCGAACAGCGCCGTATCACCAGCTACGACGTGGAATACCGCTATCGCGGTGAGGTGTTCATGTCCCGGCTGAACTACGACCCGGGCGAGCGCCTGCGCGTGCGCGTGAGCGTCGAACCGGCCGACTGAGCCGCCTGACAATCGTGGTTCCCGACCGCCGCCTCAGGGCGGCGGTCTCGTTTCCAGTGCCGCCATGAGGCTGTCCAGCAAATTTTGTTGCACGGCAGCGAAATTGCCGCCATGATGATGCTTCACCCGCCCGAGCCGTCCATGTCTACAGCCGTCTATACCGCCAACGTTCTTACCAGCGCCCGCATGGCTGCTGGCATGACGTCGCGTGCGCGCCGACCGCTGGTCCGACATTCGGCCGGGTAGGCTGTCGCGCGCTGCTGTTCCAAGTGCAACGACTGAAAAACCCGGCCCTCGTGCCGGGTTTTTTCGTTTTCGGTTTACTTCACGCGGATCCGTCCGCGAACGGCGAGACCGGCCACCCTTGGCCGGACTATTCATCAAGAGCGATTCCACCATGACCCTTCGGCATTTCCTCACCACCCAGGACTACAGCCGCGCCGAGATCGACGCGCTGCTGGAACACGCCGCCGCGTTCAAGCGTTCGCCGCGCGGCCAGCAGTTGGCCGGCAAGTCGGTGGCGCTGCTGTTCTTCAACCCCTCGATGCGCACCCGCACCAGCTTCGAGCTGGGTGCGTTTCACCTCGGTGGCCACGCCATCGTGCTGGCGCCCGGCAAGGATGCGTGGCCGATCGAGTTCGAGGTGGGTAGCGTGATGGACGGTGACACCGAGGAGCACATTGCCGAGGTGGCGCGCGTGCTCAGCCGCTACGTGGACCTGATCGCGGTGCGCGCCTTTCCGAAGTTCCAGGACTGGCAGGTGGATCGCCAGGACAAGGTCATCAAGGCGTTCGCCCAGTACGCCACCGTGCCGGTGATCAACATGGAGACGATCACCCATCCCTGCCAGGAACTGGCACACGCGCTGGCCATGCGCGAGCACCTCGGGGATCTCACGAAGAAGAAGTACGTGCTGACCTGGACCTACCACCCCAAGCCGCTCAACACCGCAGTGGCCAACTCCGCGCTGCTGATCGCCACCAAGATGGGCATGGACGTGACCCTGCTGTGTCCCACGCCTGACTACGTGCTGGACGAGCGCTACATGCAGGCCGGCCAGGAGAACGCGAAGGCCAACGGCGGCTCGCTGAAGGTCAGTCACGACATCGAGGAGGCCTATTCCGGCGCGCACGTGGTGTACGCCAAGAGCTGGGGCGCGCTGCCGTACTTCGGCCGCTGGGAGCAGGAGAAGCCGATCCGCGAGGCCAACAAGCACTTCATCGTCGACGAGGCGAAGATGGCGCTGACCGACCATGGCCTGTTCAGCCACTGCCTGCCGCTGCGCCGCAACGTCAAGGCCACCGACGCGGTAATGGATGCGCCGTACTGCATCGCCATCGACGAGGCCGAGAACCGCCTGCACGTGCAGAAGGCGGTGATGGCCTCGCTGATCGGGCAGGGCTGAGTCGCGCCGGCATGTATCAGCCCAGGCATTTCGTCGAGACGCGCGAGCACGCCCTTTACGGGCTGATCGATGCGCATCCGTTCGCCACGCTGGTGGTGAACGCAGCCGCTGGCATGGCGGTGAACCACCTTCCGTTCGTGCGGCAGGGCGATGTGCTGCGCGGTCACGTCGCCGCCGGCAACGAGCTGGCCGCGATGGACGGCGCCGCCGTGGTGGCGGTGTTCCACGGCCCGCAGGGCTACGTGAGCCCGAACTGGTACCCGAGCAAGCACGCCAACGGTGGCCGCGAGGTGCCGACCTGGAACTACGCCGTGGCGCACGTGCATGGACGCCTGCGCGTGGTCCGCGACGCTGGCTGGCTGCGCGGCCTGCTCGATGCGCTCACCGATCGTTTCGAAGCGAGCGAGCCGGCGCCGTGGAAGGTCGCCGATGCACCGCCCGATCACGTGGAAAAGCTGCTCGGCGCCATCGCCGGCATCGAGATCGCGATCGAGCGCATCGAGGGCAAGTTCAAGCTCAGCCAGAACCATCCGGATGCCAACCGCGCCGGCGTGATCGGCGGCCTGACCCGACGCGGGCAGGGCGACGACCTGGCACTCGCTGCATTGATGCAAGAACAGGAGGAGGGCCGCGCATGAACCGCCCGCACCGTTATCGCGTCGACGTGATCTGGACCGGCAACCGCGGCACCGGCACCGACGGCTACCGCAACTACAGCCGCAACCACGTGATCCGCGTGCCGGGCAAGCCGGATCTGGCCGGATCGTCCGACCCCACCTTCCGCGGCGACGCCACCCGGCACAACCCGGAGGACATGCTGGTGGCCGCGCTGTCCACCTGCCACATGCTGTCCTACCTGCACATGGCGACGGTGGCCGGCGTGGTCGTCACCGACTACCGCGACAACGCCGAGGGCACGATGGTGACCGAGGGCGACGGCGGCCACTTCACCGAAGTGTTGCTGCGTCCCGTTGTCGTCATCACCGCCGCCAGCGACACGGCCAAGGCCGAGGCCGCGCACGAGGCGGCCCACCACGCCTGCTTCATCGCCAACTCCGTGAATTTTCCGGTGCGCTGCGAGCCGCGCATCGTCGTCGCTTCTCCTGTCTAAACCTTTTCTTTCCAGGATCTGCAAGCCATGAGCAAAGACATCGTCCTCGCCTTCTCCGGCGGCCTCGACACCAGCTTCTGCGTCCCGTACCTGATCGAGCGCGGCTGGGCCGTGCATACGGTGTTCGCCGACACCGGCGGCGTGGATGCCGAAGAGCGCGCCTACATCGAGGCGCGCGCGAAGGAGCTCGGCGTGGCCAGCCACGTCACCGTGGACGGTGGCCCGGCGATCTGGAACGGCTTCGTCAAGCCGTTCGTGTGGGCCGGCGAGGGCTACCAGGGCCAGTATCCGCTGCTGGTCTCCGACCGCTATCTGATCGTCGATGCCGCGATCGCGCGCGCGAAGGAGCTGGGTACCCGGGCGATCGCCCACGGCTGCACCGGCATGGGCAACGACCAGGTGCGTTTCGACCTGGCGGTGAAGGCGCTGGGCGACTACCAGATCGTGGCCCCGATCCGCGAGATCCAGAAGGAGCACACCCAGACCCGGGCCTACGAGCAGGCCTACCTGGAAGAGCGCGGCTTCGACGTGCGCGCCAAGCAGAAGAGCTACACCATCAACGAGAACCTGCTGGGCGTGACCCTGTCCGGCGGCGAGATCGACCACTGGAAGGCGCCGGGCGAGGGCGCCCGCGGCTGGTGCAAGCCGCGCGCCGAATGGCCGTCCGAAAAGCTGACCGTCACGCTGGGCTTCGAAAAGGGCGAGGCGGTGTCGCTCAACGGCGAGAAGCTGCCGGGTGCGCAGATCCTGGCCAAGCTCAACGCGCTGTTCGCGCCGTATGGCGTGGGCCGCGGCATGTACACCGGCGACACCACCATCGGCTTGAAGGGCCGCATCGTGTACGAAGCCCCGGGCCTGATCTCGCTGCTCGCCGCCCACCGCGCACTGGAGGAGGCGGTGCTGACCAAGCAGCAGAACCGCTTCAAGCCGGAAGTGGCGCGCAAGTGGGTCGAGGTGGTCTACGAGGGCTTCTTCCACGATCCGGTCAAGACGGATCTGGAAGCCTTCCTCGCCTCGAGCCAGTCGCAGGTCAATGGCGAAGTGGTGTTGGAGACGACTGGCGCCATGGTGACCGCGGTGGAGATCCGCTCGCCGCACATTCTCAATGCCAAGGGCGCCACCTACGCGCAGTCGGCGGACTGGGGCGTGGAAGAGGCCGAGGGCTTCATCAAGCTGTTCGGCATGAGCTCGACGCTGTGGGCCGAGGTCAACCGCTGACACATGGACGGCACGCTGCGCATCGATACGTCACGGGAGGCGCTGGATCGGGACATGATCCACGCCTTCCTCGCCGAGCAGGCCTATTGGAGCCGCGGCATCCCGCGCGAGACGGTGGAGCGTGCCATCGAGGGCTCGCTGTGCTTCGGCGGCTACCTCGACGGGCGCCAGGTCGCGTTCGCGCGGGTGGTCACTGATGGCGCCACCTTCGGCTACCTCGCCGACGTGTTCGTGCTGCCGGAGCATCGCGGGCTAGGTCATGCCAAGACCCTGATGGCGGCGGTGATGGCGCACCCGCAGTTGCAGGGGCTGCGCCGGTTCAGCCTGGCGACCCTCGATGCGCACGCGCTGTATGCCGGCTTCGGCTTCACCGCGCCGGCGCGGCCGCAGTCCTTGATGGAAAAGCTCGATCCGGACGTCTACACACCAACGCCAGGCAGGCCATGACTCCTCTTCTGCAATCCACCTTGGAACACCTCAAGGCGCTGGTCGGTTTCGACACGCGCAATCCGCCGCGCGAAATCGGCACCGGCGGGATCTTCGACTACCTCCGCTCGCAGCTGCCGGGTTTCGACGTGACGGTGACCGACTACGGTGCCGGTGCGGTCACCCTGCATGCCGTGCGTGGTGCGCCGAAGCGGCTGTTCAACGTGCACCTGGACACGGTGCCCGACTCGCCGCACTGGAGCGCCGATCCGCACGTGCTGCGCGTCACCGCCGATCGCGCGATTGGCCTGGGCGCCTGCGATATCAAAGGCGCCGCGGCGGCCTTGATTGCGGTGGCCCAGATCACCGATGGCCCGATGGCGATGCTGTTCTCCACCGACGAGGAGGCCAACGACGCGCGCTGCATCGCCGGCTTCCTCAAGGCCTTTCCCCATCTTCCTGTGGGAGAGGGTCGGGGTGAGGGTGCGGGCGAAGCGAGCATCACCGGTGACACCGAACCCTCACCCCAACCCCTCTCCCGGGGGGGGAGGGGCTATGCCTACGACGCGGTGATCGTCGCCGAGCCGACCCGGGGCGAAGCGGTGCTGGCCCATCGCGGCATCCACTCGGTGCTGATGCGCTTTGCCGGCCAGGCCGGCCACGCCTCGGGCAAGCAGAAGCCCAGCGACAGCGCGCTGCACCAGGCGGTGCGCTGGGGCGCCGCGGCGCTGGATTTCGCCGCGGCGCAGTCGCATGAGCGCTTCGGCGGCCTGACCGGGCTGCGCTTCAACATCGGCCGCATCGAGGGCGGCATCAAGGCCAACATGATCGCGCCGACCACCGAGGTGCGCTTCGGCTTCCGGCCGCTGCCGACGATGGATCCGGAGCGCATGCTGGAGACCCTGCGCACCCTGGTCGAGCCGGCGCCCGCCGAGTTCACCGAGACCTTCCGCGGCGACTCGTTGCCGGCCGGCGACACCGCCAGCGCCGAGGCGCGCCGGCTGGCCGCGCGCGACCTCGCCGACGAGCTGGAGATCCCGGTCGGCAACGCCGTGGACTTCTGGACCGAGGCGGCGCTGTTCTCCGCCGCCGGCTACACCGCCTTCGTCTACGGCCCCGGCGACATCGCCCAGGCACACACCGCCGACGAGTGGGTGGCGCTCGACCAGCTGCAGCATTACGCCGACACCATTCATCGCCTCGTCGCACGCGGCAACGCGTGACACGCGGCGATCCCAAGCCATCCAACGACTGACGCCATGACCACCGGTTCCCACACCCGCAAGACTATCGTTCGCCTGCTCTCGGCCATGGGCAGCGCGAAGGAGATCCAGCAGTACCTCAAGCGCTTTTCCCAGCTCGACGCCAGCCGTTTCGCGGTGGTGAAGGTGGGTGGCGCGGTGCTGCGCGACGAGCTCAACGACCTCACCTCGTCGCTGACCTTCCTGCAGCAGGTCGGCCTGACGCCGATCGTGCTGCACGGCGCCGGCCCGCAGCTGGACGAGGAGCTCGCCGCCGCCGGCATCGAGAAACAGACGGTCAATGGCCTGCGCGTGACCAGCCCGAAAGCGCTCGGCATCGTGCGCCGCGTGTTCCAGCAGCAGAACCTGAAGCTGGTCGAGGCGCTGCAGTCGATGGACACCCGCGCCACCTCGGTGCCCTCGGGCGTGTTCATGGCCAGCTTCCTGGACCGCGACACCTACGGCATGGTCGGCAAGGTCGACAGCATCAACCTGGCGCCGATCGAGGCCAGCCTGCGCGCGGGCTCCATCCCGGTGATCGCCAGCCTGGGCGAGACCGACGAGGGCCAGTTCCTCAACATCAACGCCGACTTCGCCGCCAACGAACTGGTACGCGTGCTGCAGCCGTACAAGATCGTGTTCCTCACCGGTACCGGCGGCCTGCTCGACGACCAGGGCAAGCTGATCGACTCGATCAACCTGTCCACCGAGTTCGACCACCTGATGGAGCAGCCGTGGATCAACGGCGGCATGCGGGTGAAGATCGAGCAGATCGCCGACCTGCTGGACAAGCTTCCGCTGTCGTCCTCGGTGTCGATCACCCGGCCCTCGGAGCTGGCCAAGGAGCTGTTCACCCACAAGGGGTCCGGCACACTGGTCCGCCGCGGCGAGAAGGTGCTCACCTTCGACAGCTGGGAGGGCGTGGACCAGGCGCGGCTGCGCGAGCTGATCGAGTCGAGCTTCGGCCGCAAGCTGGTATCGGACTATTTCGAACGCACCGTGCCGTACCGCATCTACGTGAGCGAGAACTACCGCGCGGCGATGATCCTCACCATGGACGAAGGCTTGCCCTACCTCGACAAGTTCGCCGTGCTCGACGAGGCGCAGGGCGAAGGTCTCGGCCGTGCGGTATGGCAGGTGATGCGCGAGCAGCATCCGCAGCTGTTCTGGCGCTCGCGCCACGGCAATCCGGTCAACCCGTTCTATTACGCCGAGTCCGACGGCTGCTTCAAGCAGGCGCGCTGGAAGGTGTTCTGGTACGGGCTGGACGGGTTCGACACCATCGAACGCTGCGTTGCCCACTGCGCCACCCGCAAGCCCACGCTGGTCGACTGATCCCACGAGCCACGACATGACTTCTGCATGCAAAACCCTCGGTATCGTCGGCGCACGCGGCCACACCGGCGCGGAGCTGATCCGCCTGGTCGCCGCGCATCCGGCGCTGGAACTGGCCTTCGTTTCCTCGCGCGAACTGGACGGCCAGCGCGTGGCCGACCACGTGGAGGGCTACGCCGGCGAGCTGCGCTACGCCAGCCTCGATGCCGACGCGGTGGCCGCGCAGGGCGCCGACGTGGTGGTGCTGGCCCTGCCCAACGGCAATGCGGCGCCCTATGTCGAGGCGATCGACAAGGCCAGACCCGACACGCTGATCCTCGATCTGTCCGCCGACTACCGCTTCGACAGCACGTGGTACTACGGATTGCCCGAGCTCACGCGTGAGAAATGGCGCGGCGAGAAGAAGATCAGCAACCCCGGCTGTTACGCCACCGCCATCCAGCTCTCGATCGCGCCGCTGAAAGACCTGCTGGCCGCGCCGCCGGTGTGCTTCGGCGTGTCGGGCTATTCCGGCGCCGGCACCACGCCCTCGGACAAGAACAATCCCGAGAAGCTGCGCGACAACCTGATGCCGTATTCACTCACCGGCCACACTCATGAGAAGGAAGCCAGTCGCCACCTCGGCGTGCCGGTGGAGTTCATGCCGCACGTGGCGCCGCACTTCCGCGGCCTCACCGTCACCACCAACCTCTACCTCGCGCGCAAGATGACTCGCGAGGAGGTGATGCAGCGCTTCTACCACGCCTACGACGCCGAGCCGCTGATCCACGTGGTGGACGAGGCGCCGTGGGTGAGCGCGGTTGCCGGCAAGCATCACGTCGACATCGGCGGCTTCGCGGTCTCCGCCGACGGCAAGCGCGTGGTGGTGGTGGCCACGCTGGACAACCTGCTCAAGGGCGCGGCGACCCAGGCGCTGCAGAACATCAACCGGGCGATCGGCGTCGACGAGCTCACCGCCATCCCGACCACTCCATGACGACGTAGGAGCCCGCTCGCGGGCGACGTTTTTCGCTCTGGTGCCGCATCAAAGCCAAAGCATCGCCCGCGAGCGGGCTCCTACACGAGATCCAGGACATCAGCGATGACCCAACCCCTCTGGCAGAAATCCGGCATCCAGGTCGACCCGCGCATCATGCGGTTCCTCGCCGGTGACGACGTGATCCTCGATCGCGAGTTCTTCCTGCACGACATCACCGCCAGCAAGGCGCACGTCGAAGGCCTGCAGCACATCGGCGTGGTCAGTGCCGACGAAGCCGCCGCGCTCAAGCGTGAGCTCGACGCGCTGGCCGAGGACTTCCGTGCCGGCGCCTTCGTGCTGGACGAGCGTTTCGAGGACTGCCACTCGGCGATCGAGGCGCGCCTCACCGAGCGGCTAGGCGATGCCGGTCGCCGCGTGCACACCGGGCGCAGCCGCAACGACCAGATCCTGGTGGCCACGCGGCTGTGGCTGAAGGACAAGCTGGCCGAGCTGGAAGCGCACTGCCGCGCCGTCGCCGAGGTATGCCTGGAGCGCGTCGCGCAGCCGGCGTTGCCGCTGCCCGGCTACACCCACCTGCAGCGCGCGGTGGTCTCGTCCACGTCGATGTGGTTCGCCGGTTTCGCCGAGGGCTTCATCGACAACGCGCTGCGCGCCCGGCAGACGCGCGAGCTGATCGACGCCAATCCGCTGGGCACTGCCGCCGGCTACGGCGTCAACCTGCCGCTGGATCGCGCACATACCACGCAGGCGCTGGGCTTCGGGCGCATGCAGGTCAGCCCGATCTACGCACAGCTGTCGCGCGGCAAGTACGAGATGGCGGTGCTGGAGGCGATCGGCGCGGCGATGCTCGACGTGCGCCGACTGGCCTGGGATCTGTCGCTGTTCACCACCGCCGAATTCGGGTTCGTGCAGCTGCCGGCGCAGTACACCACCGGCAGCTCGATCATGCCGAACAAGCGCAACCCGGACGTGGTGGAACTGCTGCGCGCCAGCTACGCCTCCGTGGCGGCGGCGCGCACCGAGATCGAGCAGCTGCTCTCGCTGCCGTCCGGCTACCAGCGCGATCTGCAGTTCTCCAAGGGCTCGATCTTCCACGGCGTGCGCCACGGCCTGATGGCGCTGGAGCTGGTGCCGGACCTGCTGGCGCAGATGGCCTGGAACGAGGCGACCATGCGCGCGGCGATCGAGCCGGCGATGTATGCCACCGACGTGGCGATCGAGCAGGCGGCGGCCGGCGTGCCGTTCCGCGACGCCTATCGCGCCGCTGCCGAAACCGCTGCTTCCGCGGGCGAGGGACGCACGCCGGAGGGCAGCCTCGCCGCGCGCACGTCGCCCGGTGCCGGCGAACAGCTGAAGCTGGAAGAGTTGCGCGCGCGGCTCGCCGCGCTGGGCCAGTGAGGTAACGCACCATGTCCGCCGTCAGCACCGCCAACGCAGCACACTATGTCTGGGGCCAGCAGTGCGACGGCTGGCATCTACTGGCCGGCGATGATCTCAGCGTTATCGAGGAACGCATGCCGCCCGGCACCGCCGAGGTGCGCCACCGGCACGCGCGCTCGCGGCAGTTTTTCTACGTGCTGGGCGGCACCGCCATGCTGGAGCTGGAGGGCGTCGCGCACCGCCTCGAGGCGGGGCAGGGCCTGCACGTGCCGCCCGGTGCGGCGCACCAGATGCGCAACGACTCCGGCGAGGACGTGCGCTTCCTGGTGATCTCCTCGCCACGCAGCCACGGCGATCGCGAGGCGGTCGATGGCTGAGCTCGCCTTCCAGCCGCTGCCTGCGTGGCGGCGGGCGGTGCTCAAGGTCGGCAGCAATCTGCTGGCGGCCGACGGCGGCGGGCTGACCCCTGCGTATGCGCAGACGCTCGCGGCCTTCATCGCCCACAGCCAGGCGCAGGGCCGCGAGCTAGTGCTGGTGTCTTCCGGTGCGGTGGCGGCCGGCCGCGCGCTGCTGCGCGCACGCGCGCTGCCCGCTGGCGACCTGGCCGAGCGCCAGGCGCTGGCCGCGCTCGGCCAGGCGCCGATGATCGCGCTATGGCAGTCGCTGTCGAGCCGAGCCGTGGCGCAGGTGCTGCTGACCCACGACGACCTGCGCAACCGTCGTCGCTACCTCAATGCCCGCGCCACGTTGCGCCAGTTGCTGGCGATCGAGGTCTTGCCGGTGGTCAACGAGAACGACACGGTGGCGGTGGACGAGCTCAAGCTCGGCGACAACGACAACCTCGCCGCCATCGTGGCGGCGCTGGTCGATGCCGACCTGCTGTTGATCGCCTCGGATATCGACGCGCTGTACAACGCTGATCCGCGCCGCGATCCCACCGCCGCGGCGATACCGCACGTGGCCGAGATCACGCCCCAGGTGCTGGCGATGGCCGGCGGCAGCGGCAGTGCGGTCGGCACCGGCGGCATGCGCACCAAGCTGCAGGCGGCGCAGAAGGCGGCCGCGGCGGGTATCGCCACGGCGCTGTTCAACGGGCGCGATGCGGCCACGGTGCAGGCGCTGGGCGAAGGTCGGCTGCGCGGCACGCTGTTCACGCCGGCACAGAGCCGCATGCAGGCACGCAAGTACTGGCTGCTGCATGCGCCCGCAAGTGCGGCGTCGATCCGCGTCGATGCGGGCGCAGCGAGCGCGCTGGCGGGTGGCGGCGCCTCGCTGCTGCCCGGTGGCGTGGTGGACGTGGTGGGCGAGTTTCATCGCGGCGACCTGGTGGACGTCATCGATCCTTCCGGGCGCATGGTCGCGCGCGGTCTCACCCAGTACGGCGCAGTCGATGTGCGGCGAATGGCCGGTCGCCACAGCCGGGATATCGATGGCGTACTGGGCTACAGCTACGGGCCGGCCGTCGTGCATCGCGACGATCTCGCGTTGACTGCGGTGTAGGCGTTTGGACGTCCAAATGGCTGTTCACGACATGGCGCACGTGGTCGATAGGCGCATCGGGGTTGAAATCCCAGGAGCTGCCCAGACCCTCTAACAGTTGTCGCAGTCGAGGAAACCGGGGAGATGACGCAACTCAGGGCTTTTCGCCAGCAGACCGTGCCGCCGTGGCGACGCGCCGTGCTCAAGGTGGGCAGCAGCCTGATCGCCGCCGATGGCGGTGGCCTGAGCACCTGTTATGCGCTGGGCCTGGCCCAGTTCATCACCGCGTGTCACGCCAGTGGGCGCGAGATCGTGCTGGTGTCGTCCGGCGCGGTGGCCGCGGGACGCTTGCTGCTGAAGGATCACTCGCACGAGGACACCAGCAGCGCCGCGCGCCAGGCGATGGCGGCGCTGGGCCAGACGCAGACCGTCGGACTGTGGCAGCGCCTGCTCGATATTCCGCTGGCGCAGGTGCTGCTCACCCACGACGATCTGCGCAACCGCCGCCGCTACCTCAACGCGCGCGCCACGTTGAGCGAATTGCTCCGTCATCGCGTGATGCCGGTGGTGAACGAGAACGACACCGTGGCGGTGGACGAACTCACCCTGGGCGACAACGACAACCTCGCGGCGATCATCGCCGCGCTGGTCGATGCCGACATGCTGC
Source organism: Dyella thailandensis (assembly GCF_050749815.1). Lineage (GTDB taxonomy): Bacteria > Pseudomonadota > Gammaproteobacteria > Xanthomonadales > Rhodanobacteraceae > Dyella_A. Next base: position 544,479 of record NZ_CP192735.1, read on the forward strand.
TGATCGCCACCGACATCGATGGCCTGTACACCGCCGACCCGCGCAGCAACCCGGAGGCCGAGCCGGTCAATGAAGTGCCCGAGCTCACCCCGGAGATCATGGCGATGGCCGGGGCGGCGGGCAGCTCGGTGGGCACCGGCGGCATGCGCACCAAGCTGGAAGCGGCGCAGAAGGCCGGCGCGGCAGGCATCGAAACGATCCTGTTCAACGGACGTGACAGCGAGGTGGTGAGCCTGCTCTCGCGCGATCTGCTGCACGGCACGCTGTTGCGCACCAAGGCCACCCGCCTGCAGGCGCGCAAGTACTGGCTGCGTCATGTACCGGCGGTGCCCGGCCACATCGAGGTGGATGCCGGCGCGATGCGCGCGCTGAACGAAGAGGGCGCCTCGCTGTTGCCAAAGGGCATCCTCGCCGCCGACGGTCAGTTCCAGCGCGGCGACATGGTGGAGATCGTGGGCCCTGGCGAGCACGGTGCGCTGCAGTCCTTCGCCCGCGGCATCAGCCAATACAACGCCGCCGAAATCAACCGTATCGCGCGCTGCCACACGCGCCAGATCAAGCCCCGGCTTGGCTACAGCTTTGGCGAGAACGTCGTCCACCGCGACGACCTTGCCCTGGTGCGCGAGCTGGACCTGACCACAGGAGACCTTTGAGCATGAGCGATATCCGAACCCGAGCCCTGGCCTGCCGCGACGCGGCTCCCGCGATCGCCATGCTGGATGCCGAGGCCCGCCGCGCCCTGCTGCGCGACATGGCCGCAGCAGTGGATGCGCACGCCGAGGCCATCCTGGCCGCCAACGCCAAGGACATGGCCGTTGCCGCCGACAAGGGCGTGCAGGGCGCCATGCTGGACCGCCTGAAACTGGATGCGACGCGCGTCGCGGCCATCGCCAACGCCGTGCGCGAAGTGGCCGACCTGCCGGACGTAGTTGGGCAGGTCACCCGTCGCGAGAGCCGGCCGAACGGCCTGGCCATCGAGCGCGTGCGTATTCCGCTGGGCGTGGTAGCGATGATCTACGAGGCGCGTCCCAACGTGACCGCCGACGCCGCCGCGCTGTGCATGAAGGCCGGCAACGCGGTGATCCTGCGCGGTGGCTCCGAGGCGCTGCATTCCAACCTCGCCATCGCCGCCGCCTTGCACGAAGCGATGGACAAGCACGGCGTGCCGCGCGAGGCGCTCACCATCATGGACGACCTGCGCCGCGAGACGATGGTCGCGCTGCTGCAGTTGAACGACATCGTGGACCTGGTGATCCCGCGCGGTGGCGAGGGGCTGATCCGCTTCGTCACCGAGCACGCGCGCGTGCCGGTGATCAAGCACTACAAGGGTGTGTGTCACCTGTACGTGGATCGCGAGGCCGATCCCGACGTGGCGCTGGACCTGCTGCTCGACGGCAAGACCACCCGCACCGGCGTGTGCAATGCGCTGGAGACGCTGCTGGTGCACAAGGACATTGCGCCTGATTTTCTGCCGCGCGCCGCCGAGGCGCTGCGCGCCAAGGGCGTGGAGCTGCGCGGCGACGAGGCCAGCCGCGCCCTGGCCGGCGACATGAAGGAAGCCACCGAGGACGACTACACCGCCGAGTTCCTCGACCTGATCCTCGCCGTGCGCGTGGTCGACAGCGTGGACGAGGCGATCGCCCACATCCGCCGCTACGGCTCGGATCACACCGAGGTGATCGCCACGCGCAACGAGGCCACGGCCGCGAAGTTCGTCCACGCGCTGCGTTCGGCGGTGGTGATGGTCAATGCCTCCTCGCGCTTTTCCGATGGGGGCGAGCTGGGGCTGGGCGCGGAGATCGGCATCTCCACCACCCGACTGCATGCCTACGGGCCGATGGGGGCCGAGTCGCTCACCATCGAGCGCTTCGTGGTGCGCGGGGAGGGGCAGGTGCGGCACGCGGAGAGCCGCACACGCTGAGTGCATCCCTGTAGGAGCGCGCTCGCGCGCGATGCTTTGCTCCGGTGCGTGGCGAAGAGTATCGCGCACGAGTGCGCTCCTACAGAAGAGCGGCCGCTGCTCGCTGGGCCGGGGCGCTGGGTCACTCGTTGGTCGCTATGGCGTTGCGCCGGCCGAGCCACATCCTGGTCGCGCTCATCACCTCCCTGCAGGAGCGCGCTTGCGCGCGATGCTTTCCTCCAGCGCGTGGCGAAGGGCATCGCGCACGAGTGCGCTCCTACAGAAAAAGAAGGGCGCCGATGAGGCGCCCTTCGTGTTTCCGGTGAAGGTCGGGGATCAGTAACCCGCCGCCAGCCCCGCCGGCCGCCGCCGATCATTGGCGCCTTCCAGCAAGCCGGTCTTGGGATTGCGCAGGATCGCCTCATCGGCGCCCCAGGACTGCACTTCCTTGAACTTGTAGCCCATGTCTTCCAGCTCCTTTTTCACCGCATCGGTGAGCAGGCCCGGTTCGACGATGACCGCGTCGGGATACCACTGGTGATGCATGCGCGGGGCGTTCACCGCCTGCTGCATGTTCATGCCGTAGTCGATCACGTTGGTGATGCTCTGCATCACCGTGGTGATGATGGTGGAGCCGCCGGGGCTGCCGGTGACCATGAAAAGCTTGCCGTCCTTCAGCACGATTGTCGGCGCCATCGAGCTCAGCGGGCGCTTGCCGCCTTCGACCTGGTTCGCCTTGCCCTGCACCAGCCCGAAGGTGTTCGGCACGCCGGGCTTGGAGGTGAAGTCATCCATCTCGTTGTTGAGGAAGAAGCCGGTGTCGCCGGCAATCTGTCCGACGCCGAACAGGTAGTTGATGGTGTACGTCACCGCTACCGCGTTGCCGTGCTTATCCACCACCGCGTAGCTGGTGGTGTTGGTGCCTTCGGTGGCGCCGAGGCTGCCCTTGATCTCGGTCGATGGCGTGGCCTTGGCCGGATCGATGGTGGCGCGCAGCTGATCGATGTGGGCACGGTCAAGCAACTGCTCGATCGGGTTTTTCACGAACGCCGGGTCGCCCAGGTAGTTGTTGCGATCGGCGTAGGCGCGGCGTTCGGCCTCAATGGTGAAGTGCAGGGCGCGGGTGGAGCCGTAACCCCAGCTCTTCAGCGGATAGGGCTCCAGCAACTGCAGGATCTGGCACACCGTGACGCCGCCGGAGCTCGGCGGCGGGTCGGAGACCACGGTATAACCGCGGTAGCCACAGCGGATCGGCTTGTCCCATTGCACGGTGTAATCATCGAAATCCTTCTGTGTAAACAGGCCGCCATTGGCGTCGCTGGCTTCGATGATCTTGCGCGCGATGTTGCCGTGGTAGAACGCATCGGGGCCACCCTTGCTGATCGTCTCCAGCGTCTTGGCCAGCTGCGGTTGCACCAGCCGGTCACCTGCTACGAAGGGCTTGCCGTCCTTGAGGAAGATGGCCGCCACGTTGGGGTATTTGGCGAAATCCTTGACGCGCTGATCGAGCACCTTCACATCGCCCGGCAGCAGTACGAAGCCTTCCTTCGCGAGCTTGATTGCTGGTGCCATGACCTGCTGGCGCGTCATCGTGCCGTACTTCTTCAACGCTTCCTCCAGGCCCATCACCGTGCCGGGCACGCCCACGCCCAGATAGGTGCCCGTACTCTTGCCCGGCACTACGTTGCCTTGTGCGTCCTGAAAGATCTCCGGGCCGGCCTTGAGCGGAGCCTTTTCGCGGAAGTCAAGGAATATGTCCTTGCCGCTAGCCAGGTGCACGAGCATGAAGCCGCCGCCGCCGATGTTGCCGCAGCACGGATTCACCACGGCCTGCGCGTAGCCGACGGCCACCGCCGCATCCACGGCGTTGCCGCCCCGCTTGAGAATCTGCACCCCCACCTCGGTGGACAGGTGCTGGTCGGACGAGACCATGGCGTGCTTCGCCGTCACCGGCTGGTCTTTGGACAGGTCTGCCAGGGTGGTCGGTGCGGCCGTGGCGTCCAGCGCCTGCTTGGGGATGCTGTCCTGCACGGTGGCGGACTGGCCCCAGCTCGCCAGCGGAGCGCTCAGCAGCAGCGCCGTCGCCAGGCCGGGAAAGAAGGTATGTCGCATCGATGGCTCCAGAGAGGGATGAAGACAGGCGTGCCGGATCCGATGGTAACCGGCGCCACCCCAACCTGCGTCCCTGCACGTTCTTGCGCGTTCGCTTCCAGCGGCGATGGACGTCTAGACCGCCAGACGTCCGCGCGTGTGAATTAGCGTCCTTCGCGCCACGCGCGCACGGCCTCGGCAAAGGCCAGGCAGTCGGCGAAGCGGTTGTAAAGCGGCGCGGGCGAAATGCGGATCACGTCCGGTTCGCGCCAGTCGCCGATGATGCCGCGCTCCACCAGGTAGTCGAACAGCGCGCGTCCCTGCTCGCGTCCGCCGCGCACGCGGATCGACAGCTGCGCGCCGCGCTGCGACGGATCGGCCGGGGTAATGATCTCCAGCAGGTCGGCCAGCTGCGTGTTCACCAGCCACTCCAGGTAGCCGGTGAGCTGCAGCGACTTGGCGCGCAGCCGGTCCATGCCGGCGCGGCGGAATATCTCCAGCGAGATGCGCAGCGGCACCATCGCCAGGATCGGCGGATTGGATAACTGCCAACCCTCCGCCCCCGGCGTGGGGTCGAAGTTCGGCGCCATCTGGAAGCGGTTGTCGCGGCGGTTGCCCCACCAGCCGTGGAAGCGCGGCAGGTTGGCGTTGGCGTGGCGCTCGTGCACGAATACGCCCCCCACCGCGCCCGGCCCGGAGTTGACGTACTTGTAGTGGCACCACACGGCGAAATCCATGCCGCTGTCGTGCAGGGCCAGCGGCAGGTTGCCCACCGCGTGGGCCAGGTCGAAGCCGACCGTGCAGCCGCGCGCGTGCGCCAGCGCGGTAATCGCCTTGAAGTCGAACGCCTGGCCGGTGCGGTACTGGATGCCCGGCAGCAGCACCAGCGCCACGCGGTGGCCGTGTTCGGCCAGCGCACGCTCGACGGCTTCCATGGTCAGCGTGCCGTGCGGGCCGTCGCCCTCCAGCTCGATCAGTGCATCGGCCGGATCGAAACCATGGAAGCGGATCTGCGATTCCACGGCGTAGCGGTCGGTGGGAAACGCGCCGGCCTCGATCAGGATCGCCGGTCGCTCGGCGGTGGGGCGGTAGAAGCTCACCATCATCAGGTGCAGGTTCACGCCCAGCGTGTTCATCGCAACCACTTCGATCGGCTTGGCGCCAACCAGCGCGGCGAGGTCGTCGCGCAGGTAGTCCTCGTAGTTGAGCCAGGGCGCGCGGCCCTTGAAGTGGCCCTCCACCGCCAGTTCGCCCCAGTAGTCCAGCTCCGCGCTCAGTGCCGGGCGCGCGGCGCGCGGCTGCAGGCCCAGCGAGTTGCCGCAGAAATAGTGGCCTTCGCGGCCCTCGTGCGGCGGGATCAAAAACTCGTCACGGAAGCCGCGCAGCGGATCGGCGGCATCCTGGGCCTGGGCCCAGGCGAGACTGGCTTGGTACAGATCGGACATGGATCGCTTCCGGCAAAGACGATCCCCAAGGTTACAAGCTCCAGCGCGCCCGGGTCAGCGGGCCAGACTACTGGCTACGTCGCTGCAGCCCTTGTCGAACGCCGCCTGCCACGCGGCCCCCGCCTGGGTCGAGGCCGGACGCAGGCAGCGCAGCTGGATCGCGCGACCGTCACGGAACCAATAGTGCTCAACGTAGGCGATGGTCTCGCCGCTTTCCTCGGCGGTGTAGAGGTAGTCGTTCGGGCCGTTGGAATTGCTGACGCCGCGGATCGGCTGATAGCCGGGCAGGGCCTGCGCCTTGGCGTTGGCGTCGCTGACGTAGCGCTGGTAGCCGCCGATGTCGCCCACCTGCTTCACCGTCACGCTGACGCGCGCCAGCGTGTTGCTGGCTGTCGGGGACGGATCGGGCACCTGGAACACCCGCACCTCCGGATCGCCCTGCGTCTCCATGATGCCCATCCAGTTGTCCGGCGTGCTGAAGGTAATCGCACCGTTGGCCATGCTCACGTCGGCGGCGAAGGTCGGGCCGGCCATCAGCAGGGCGGCGGCGAGGGCGGCGTGGCGCAGCAGTTTCATGCGGACTCCGGGGTGCGTGGCGGGATGGGCCACGTCGGGACGCGGCATCGGCGAAGAATAGCCGCTTGGCGTGGCAAAGGGCCTGCGCGCCGGTGGCGGCGACGCGGAAGCGTGACGGCGCGCACCGGCGCCGGCGATCGACGCCATACCTTTAAGTACGGTGGGCGCGGCGTGCGGCGGTCGCGCCGCCGTGCTTATACTTGAGAGCTGACGCTGGCCCGGCGTCACGGCAGGGGGAACTGCATGAACGAGGCACGCAGGCAGCGCTACGCGCGCGCCAAGCCGATCGCCTTTGCAGCGATGGAGCTGGATGCTTCGCGGCGGGATGCCTACGTCGATGCCGCCTGCGGCGGTGACGAGGCGTTGCGCGATGAAGTGCTGTGGATGCTCGAGGCAGCCGACGACACCAGCGAGGCCCCGCTGCTGCTGCCCCTGCTGGGCGACCTGCACGATGCCAGCGGATCGAGCGTGGCCGGGGCTGGCGCCTGCCAATACCGGCTCGTGCGCCAGCTGGGCGAGGGCGGCATGGGCGTGGTGTACCTGGCCGAGCGCGTCATCGACGAGGGCACGCCGGAAGAGATCCGCCAGCGCGTCGCCCTCAAGTTCATCAACAGCGGCAGCCTGCTGGCGCCCGGCGTGCGTCGGCGCTTCGCCGAGGAGCGGCGCATCCTCGGCTCGCTCAACCATCCGGGTATCGCCCACCTGATCGACGGCGGCAGCACGCGCGACGGTCGGCCGTTCCTCGCGCTGGAGTTCGTCGAGGGCGAGCGCATCGATCAATGGTGCGAGCGGCACCAGCTGTCGCTGCGCCGTCGAGTGGTGCTGTTTCTCAAGGTGTGCGCGGCGGTGCGGCATGCGCACGAGCGGCTGGTCATTCACCGCGACATCAAGCCGGCGAACATCCTGGTCACCGCCGATGGCGAGCCGAAGCTGCTGGATTTCGGCATCGCTCGCCTGCTCGATCACATGGGCGGCGTGGCCAGCGCGCAGACGATGACCATGCAGCGCGCGCTCACGCTGGCCTACGCAAGCCCCGAGCAGGTCCGTGGCGAGCCGCTGGGAACGCGGGCGGACGTGTGGTCGCTGGGCGTGGTGTTGTACCAGCTGGTCTGTGGCGAGCGGCCGTTCGGCAATGCGGAAAGCGATTCGCCGCTGGATATTTCCAATGCCATCGTGACCGGGCGCATGCTGCCGCCGAGCCGGCGCCTGCGCCGCGAATCGGCCGTCGCGATCACCCCCAGCCGCGCGGTGCCGCCGGACATCGACGCCATCGTGATGAAGGCGCTGCGGCGCAACCCGGCCGAGCGCTACGCCACCGTGGGCGAAATGGTGGCCGATCTGGAGAGCTTCCTCGACCTGCGCCCGGTACGGGCGCGGCGAGGCCATCGCTGGTACCGGATGGGTTTGTACCTGCGCCGACATCGCGTCGGCCTGGGCGTGGCGGCGGTGATGCTGGCGATGCTGGTGGGCTTCGCGGCCGAGCGGAACACGCAGTTGCACCGGGTCGAGCTGGAACGCGACAAGACGCAGGCGATCGCCGACTTCATGCAGGAGCTGTTCGAGAACGCCGACCCCACCCATGCCGGCGGCAGCCACGTCACCGTGCGGCAGGTGCTCGATCGAGGCGCCGCCACCCTGGCCCGTCGCACCGACATCGCTCCGGCGGTGCGCGTGCGCCTGCTGCTGTCGATGGCGCGCTCGTATAACCAGCTCAGCCTGGGCGCGAACGCCGTGGCGCTGATGAAACAGGCGATCGAACTGCAGCGCGCCTACGAGCCCGGCGCGCTCGAGCGTGGTCAGGTTTACGCGGCGCTGGGGCGCGGTTACTCCACAATGCTCGATGAGTTGTCGGCGATCCCTGCCAACGCGCAGGCGATCGAGCTGCTGTCCAGTGCGTCGGGCGACCATACGGACGCCATCCTGCGCGTGCAGATCAACCAGCTCTACAACCATCTGGGGGTGCAGGACATCGCGCTGGATGACGTGCGCCGTCAGATCGAGGCGATCATCGCCAGGCTGGAGCGCCATCCGGAGCGTCACGAGCCCGAACTGCATCTGCAAGCGCTCGCCGTACTGGCGCTCACCCAGGGGGCGCAGGGGCAGGATGCGCAGGCGATCGCGGTGGCGCAGCGAGCGGTGCGCGAGGCCGGCAAGCTGTTCGTCACCGACGACACCAACCAGCTGTACTACCGCTTCGTCGAAGCACTGGTATCCCTGCGCACGCAGCCGCAACAGGCGCTGGACGGCTTCCGCCGCGCGCTGGCCGACTACGATGCGCTGATCGGCACGCCCAGCCCGTCGCTGGCCGCCTTGCTCAGCTATTTCGGCGGAGCGCTGGCGCAGATGGGGCGCACCAGCGACGCGGTTCAGGCGCTGGAGCGCGCCAGCCGCATCGCCCGCGACTACGCAGCCGACACGCCCGACTTCTATTTCAGCACCCTGGATGCGCTGGCCGGGCAATACTTGGAGATGCAGCGCTACGCCGACGCCGAGGCGATCGTGCTGCCGCACCTGGATGCGATGCGCCAGCGCGTGGCCAGTGGCTCGGCGTGGGCCAGCACGAATCTGGCCGACGCCCTCAACGTGACCGGCACGGTCGCCCTGCAGCGCGGGCAGGCGGCGCGCGCCCTGGAGCAGTTCCGTCGCGCGCGCGACCTGCTCGGCGAGCGCGAGCAGAAAACCTCGCCGGCGAGCTACTCGACCAGCCTTTCCGGCCTCGGCCAGGCCTCGCTGGCGCTGGGCAACCGTCGCCAGGGCAGGGTGTGGCTGGACGCGCTGCGTGGCTTCAACGACAGTGTGGGGCTGGCGCTGCCCAGTGGGGCGGCGATCGATGCGCAACTGCTTGCCGTGCGCCTGGACGTGGCCAACGGCGAATTTCAGCAGGCCGCTTCATTGGCGGCCACGACAGCGGCACAATCGGATACGCGATGGGGCATCTGCAGCCGCCGTTCGCAGGCCTTGCGGCAACTGGAGTCGCAGGCGCGCCATGGCCTGGGTGCAGCAATGGTGGGCGCATCGTGCGCCTCGGACACCCGCATGGCCATGCACTGACCGGGATCGATGCATGTATGAACGTGATGGATAAACAATCCGAAGTGACCCGCCTGCTGCACTCGGCGCAGGCGGGCGATCCGGACGCCATGGATGAGGCGTTGCGGCAGATGTATGCCGCGCTGCACCGGCTGGCCGGGGCGCAGCTGCGCCAAAACTCCAGCGAGCGCACCCTGAGCGCCACCGCGCTGGTCAACGAGGCCTACCTGAAGGTGTTCGGCGGCAGCGGTTCGCCGGCCTGGGAGAATCGCGGGCACCTGCTTGGCGTGGCTGCGCGTGCGATGCGCGAGGTGCTCATCGACGCTGCGCGCCGCCGGCAGGCGTCGAAGCGGCCGCAGTCGGTCGATCGCATCGAGCTGTCGGAGATCTCCGGCGCGCTCACCCATGAAGTGGACTACGCCGCCCTGCTGGAGTGCATGGAAGCGCTGGAACAGATCGATCCGCGGCAGGCGAACATCGTGTCGATGCGCTTCTTCGTCGGCCTGACGGCCGAGCAGATCGGCACGGCCATGGGCATCTCGCCGGCCACCGTACAGCGCGAATGGCGTCTCGCCCGAGCCTGGCTGCAGCGGGAACTGCAAGGCTGATCTCGGCTTGGCCCGTCGCGGCCGAGCCTCCCCCTCCGATGTGACCCATGCCGCGCGCCCCCCGGTCGCGCGGCTGCTTTCGCTCGCTTCTTTTCATTCACTGAACTTTGGCTGAATGCACGGAAGATCGCCCTGATCAGTTCGTTCGTGCCGGTGCGCACTAACTCCATGGAAGGGCTTGCGACCGCCCGGCGAGGGTTCGCGCAAGGCGGTGCCGTGCTTGTCAGGGTCGCCGATGGCGACCGGTTCCACATCTGCAGCCAGGGGGACATGGGATGACGTCAAGCATCGCGTTTGCGGCGGGGTACCGCGGCGAGCGCACGGCTGCGTCGGCCGTGGCCTCGATCCGTCCTCATCACCGGTAGACCCTGTTCGAAGGAGACACAAGCATGGCCAAGCAAAGCAGTCAGAAATTCATCGCAAGGAATCGCGCGCCGCGCGTGCAGATCGAGTACGACGTCGAGGTCTACGGCGCGCAGAAGAAAGTGCAGGTGCCCTTCGTGATGGGCGTGATGTCGGATCTGTCCGGCGCCAACAACGCCGAGCTGCCGGCGATCGAGGATCGCAAGGCGCTGGAGATCGACGTGGACAACTTCGATCAGCGCCTGCAGTCGATGAAGCCGCGCGTCTCCTTCGCCGTGCCCAACACGCTGACCGGCGAGGGCAACCTCAACGTCGACATCACCTTCGAAAGCATGGACGACTTCTCGCCCGCCGCCGTGGCGCGCAAGGTGAGCTCGGTCGCCAAGCTGCTCGAGGCGCGCACCCAGCTGGCCAACCTGGGTACCTACATGGACGGCAAGGCCGGTGCCGAAAAGCTCATCGCCCAGGCGATCAACGATCCGGCATTGCTGCAATCACTGGTGTCGGCGCCCAAGCCCGGCGACGACAAGGACGGGGAGTAAGCACACATGGCAACCGAGAAACTGGCCGAAACCGGCGGTGCAACCTCCACCGTCGAAGCGGGCGATTTCGCCGCGCTGCTGAGCAAGGAATTCAAGCCCAAGAGCGAGCGCGCGAAGGAAGAGGTCGAGTCGGCCGTCCGCACGCTCGCCGAGCAGGTGCTGAGCAAGTCCGACATCGTCTCCGACGACGTCACCCAGACCATCAACGCCTACGTGGCCGAGCTTGACCGCAAGATCAGCGAGCAGCTGAACCTGGTCATGCACCACGAGGATTTCCAGAAGCTGGAGAGCGCCTGGCGCGGCCTGCATCACCTGGTGAACAACACCGAGACGGATCAGCAGTTGAAGATCCGCGTGATGAACATCTCCAAGAAGGAACTGGGTAAGACGCTCAAGCGCTACAAGGGCACCGCCTGGGACCAGAGCCCGATCTTCAAGAAGATGTACGAAGAGGAATACGGCCAGCTCGGTGGCGAGCCGTACGGCTGCCTGGTTGGCGACTACTACTTCGACCACAGCCCGCCCGACGTGGAAATGCTCGGCGGCATCGCCCAGGTTGCCGCCGCAGCGCACGCGCCGTTCATTGCCGCGGCCAACTCCACCCTGATGGGCATGGACAACTGGAACGAGCTGGCCAACCCGCGCGACCTGGCAAAGATCTTCTCGACCCCGGACTACGCCGCGTGGCGTTCGCTGCGCGAGTCCGAGGACGCCAAGTACATCGGCCTCACCATGCCGCGCACGCTGGCTCGCCTGCCGTACGGCGCGGCGACCAACCCGGTGGAGGAGTTCAACTTCGAGGAAGACACCTCCGGTGCCGACTCGTCCAAGTACACCTGGCAGAACGCCGCCTATGCGATGGCGGTGAATATCAACCGCTCGTTCAAGGAATACGGCTGGTGCTCGCGCATCCGCGGCATCGAGTCCGGCGGCGCAGTCGAAGGCCTGCCGGTGCACGCCTTCCCCAGCGACGACGGCGGCGTGGACATGAAGTGCCCCACCGAGATCGCCATCACCGACCGCCGCTCGGCCGAGCTGGACAAGATGGGCCTGATGCCGCTGGTCCATCGCAAGAACTCGGACATGGCCGCCTTCATCAGCGCGCAGTCGCTGGCCAAGCCGGAGGAGTACGACAACCCGGACGCCACCGCCAACGCTGCGCTGAGCTGCCGCCTGCCGTACCTGTTCGCCGCCAGCCGTTTCGCGCATTACCTGAAGTGCATCGTGCGCGACAAGATCGGTTCGTTCTCCAGTCGCGACCAGATGCAGAGCTGGCTCACCAACTGGGTCATGAACTACGTCGACGGTGACCCGGTGAACTCCAGCGAGGAGACCAAGGCGCGCAAGCCGCTGTCGGCCGCCGAGGTGGTGGTGGAAGAGGTGGAAGGCGCTCCGGGGTACTACACCTCGAAGTTCTTCCTCAAGCCGCACTACCAGCTGGAAGGCCTCACCGTGTCGCTGCGGCTGGTCTCGCGCCTGCCGTCCGCGGCCAAGGCCTGATCGAACGCGCGCAGGCCGCGGCATGCCGTGGCCTGCGCGTCGGTACTGCGACAAGACTGCGACACAAGGGTGCGACAGGGGGCGGTCGCTTCCCGGGCGATGTTCACGACGGCCGTCGGCCGGCGTTTGTCCCCACGCAACAAGGCGTCAACCACGGATCGACCGGTGCGGGGACGTTCCCGAACGGCGTCATCCATCCATCACAGGTGATCGAGGAGAGGTTCCATGGCATTCGACATGCACATCAAGTTCGGCTCGGGCAAGGTCAAGATCGAGGGCTCGTCCAAGCACGCCAAGCACACGGGTGAGGTTCCGATCCTCGCCTGGTCGTGGGGCGCCAGCAACACCGGCGATCTGCACGGCGGCTCGGGCGCCAGCGGCGGCAAGGCCAACGTGCAGGACATTTCCATCACCAAGTACGTCGACAGCTGCTCCAACGCACTGCTCAACGCGGTGTGCACGGGCGGTCGCATCGACCAGGCGTGGCTGTACGTCACCAACGCCACCGGCGAGCAGACCGACTTCCTCACGCTGGAGCTGAGCGAGGGCATCCTGGTGACCTCGTACTCCACCGGCGGCAGCGGCGGCGAAGACCGTCTGACCGAGAACATCACCCTGCACTTCGGCAAGTTCAAGTACTCCTTCCAGCCGCAGGACGACAAGGGCGCCAAGCTCGGCGGCGCCAAGGACTTCACCTACGACATGCAGAAGGTCGCCGCGGCCTAAGGGCTTCGGTGCAGCGTCCTCGTCCCTCTCGTCAACCAAGGCTTTTGCGTGGATAACACTCCCGAAAACATGCTCAAGGAAGGCCGGCTGGACGAGGCGCTGCAGGCCCTCACCGCACAGGTGCGGGCCAACCCGGCGGATGCCAAGCGTCGGGTCTTCCTGTTCCAGCTGCTCGCGCTGCTGGGGCAGTGGGAGCGGGCCCAGAACCAGCTCACCGTGGCTGGCGAACTGGATCCGCTCAATGCCTTGATGGTCGGCGCCTACAACGTGGCGTTGACCGGTGAACGCGAGCGCGTCGAGGTGCTGGAGGGCCGGCGTGCGCCGGTCATCATCGGCGAGCCGGCGCAGTGGGTGGCGCTCTTGCTGCAGGCGCTCAAGCTCAATGCCGAAGGCCGTCACGCGCAGGCCAGCGCGTTGCGCGAGCAAGCGTTCGAGCAGGCCGATGCGGTGGGCGGCAGCGTCGATGGCGCCGCGTTCGACTGGATGGCCGATGCCGATCCGCGCTTCGGCCCCTGCCTGGAAGTGATCACCAAGAGCGGTTACGCCTGGGCGCCGTTCTCGCGCATCAAGGAGCTCACGTTCGAGGCGCCGAGCGACCTGCGCGACAAGATCTGGGCACCGGTGCAGATCACCTGGGCCAACGGTGGCCAGGCGGTCGGCTTCGTGCCCGCCCGTTACCCCGGCGCCGATCGCGCTGCCGACGGCGAGATCGTGCTGGCCCGGCGTACCGACTGGCTCGACCTGGGCGACGATTTCCAGGTGGCCCAGGGGCAGCGCATGCTGGCGACCGACGCCGGCGAATATCCGCTGCTCGATGTCCGCTCCATCACGTTCGACGTGGGCTGACGGAACGCGCGCCCCATGGCCGAGCTGACCACCCAGGAGCGCCTGCAACCCTCGTTGCTGGACCGGCTGACCGACGACGAGCCGGGCAAGCACGACGAGAGCCGCGACAAGCGCGTGATCACCGCCAACCGCCTGCGCGAGTGCGTAACCCGCGACATCGCCTGGCTGCTCAACTGCGTCAACCTCGGTGACGAAGAGGAACTGGCCGACTACCCTGAGGTGGCCCGCTCGGTGGTCAACTTCGGCATCCCCGACCTCACCGGCACGGCGCTGTCAGGCGTCGACGCGGCGACGCTGCAGCGGCAGTTGCGCGCTGCGATCCTGGCGTTCGAGCCGCGGCTCACCGCCAGCACCCTGCGCGTCACGGTGAACACCGACGGCACGCGCATGGACCGGCAGTCGCTGGTGTTCAACATCGAATCGGAGATGTGGGCGCAGCCGATCCCGCTGAAGCTCTACCTGAAGACCGAGGTGGACCTGGAAACCGGCGCGTTCCGCGTCTCCGAAGGGTTCGGCTGATGAGCATGGATCCGCGCCTGCTGCGCTATTACAACCGCGAGCTGCAGCACGTCCGCGAGATGGGCGGCGAGTTCGCGCGCGAATACCCCAAGATCGCCGGACGGCTCGGGCTGGAAGGCTTCGAGTGCGCCGATCCGTACGTCGAGCGCCTGCTGGAAGGCTTTGCCTTCCTCGCCGCGCGCGTGCAGCTGAAGCTCGATGCGCAGTACCCGGTATTCACCCAGCACCTGCTGGAAATGGTCTACCCGCATTACCTCGCGCCGGTGCCGTCGATGGCGGTGGTGCAGCTGCAGCCCGATCTGAAAGAAGCGGCGCTGGTGGCCGGCCACACGGTGCCCAGGCACACCGCGCTGCGCAGCCAGACCGGGCGCGACGATCGCACCGCCTGCGAGTACCGCACCGCCCACGACGTCACGCTGTGGCCGCTGGAACTGGCCGAGGCCAAGTATTTCGAAACGCCCGCGGCGCTGGCGGCGGCCGGTGTGCCGATGCCCGAGGGCAAGACGGTGCGCGCTGGCCTGCGGTTGAAGTTCCGCGTCACCGCCGGCGCGCCCGCCCACGCGCTGGCGCTGGACAAGCTGCCGGTGTTCATCGCCGGCGCCGACGAACTGCCCAAGCGCCTGTACGAGCAGCTGCTGGGCAACGCCGTGGGCTACGTGGTGCGGGCACCAGGCCCGTCCGGCGGCATGCTCGCCACGACGTTCCCGACCGACGCCATCCACACCCGCGGTTTCGACGACAGCGAGGCACTGATTCCGTACACGGCGCGTTCCTTCAGTGGCTACCGGCTGCTGCAGGAATACTTTGCCTGCCCCGAGCGCTTCCTGTTTGCTGAGTTCACCGGACTGCGTTCGGTGCTGGCGCGCTCGCAGGGCAACGAGTTCGAGATCGACGTGCTGTTCGATCGCAGCATCGCCCGCCTGCACAACGCGGTGGATGCGGGCAACTTCCGGCTGTTCTGCACGCCCGCGATCAACCTCTTCCAGCGCCGCGCCGATCGCATCCACCTGCAGGCCGGCAAGACCGAGTACCACGTGCTGGCCGATCGCACGCGGCCGATGGATTTCGAGATCCATTCGATCAGCGAGGTGGAAGGCTTCGGTGACCGGCAGGAGCCGGAGTTGCGCTTCCAGCCGTTCTACGGCTGCGACGAGCGCACCTGGCACAGCGGCACGGCGGCTTTCTACACGGTGCGCCGCGAACCACGCCTGCTCTCGGCGCGCCAGCAGTTGCACGGCGCGCGATCGAGCTACATCGGCAACGAGATGTTCATCTCGCTGGTCGACGCGCGCGATGCGCCGTTCTCCACCTCGTTGCGCCAGATCGGCATGCAGCTGTTGTGCACCAACCGCGACCTGCCGCTGCAGATGCCGGTGGGCAAGGGCGCCACGGATTTCACCATGGACGCGGGCGCGCCGGTGCAGTCGATCCGCTGCGTCGCCGGCCCCACCAAGCCACGCGCGCCCACCGCCACCGGCGAAACCGCCTGGCGATTGCTCAGCCACCTGCAGCTCAACTACGCCTCGCTGCTGGGCGAGGGCAGCGAGCAGGGCGCCTCGGCGCTGCGCGAGATGCTCACGCTGTACTGCGACGAGTTCGACTCCGGCGCGCGGCGACAGATCGAGGGCGTCAAGGCGGTCAGCACCACGCCGATCGTGCGGCGCATCCCGGTGCCCGGCCCGATCAGCTTCGGGCGCGGGCTGGAGGTCACGCTCACCTGCGACGACGGCGCCTTCGAAGGCACCGGCGCCTTCCTGCTCGGCTCGGTCATGCAGCACTTCTTTGCGCGCTACGTCTCGGTCAATTCGTTCACCGAGACGGTGCTGCGTACCCTGGAACGCAACGAGGTGGCCCGATGGCCGGCACAGCTGGGCAAGCGCCAGATCCTGTAGCGCTGCTCGACGCGCTGCACGAGCACCCGGAGCGCTTCGACTTCTTCGACGCGGTCCGGCGGATCGAGTGCGCGTATCCGCAGCATCCGCGGCTGGGCGAGTCGACCAAGCCGTCGGAAGATCCGGTGCGGCTGTGCCATACGCCATCGCTGGCATTCGCGCCGCGCATGCTCGACCGCGTCGACAAGCCCGCCGACGGCAAGCCGGCGCGCCTGCACGGCCTGTTCTTCGGGCTGTTCGGCCCCAATGCAGCACTCCCCCTGCACCTCACCGAGTACGCGCTGGATCGCCAGATCAACGCACGCGACACCACCTTCACCGCGTTCGCCGACATCTTCCATCACCGGATGATGAGCCTGCTCTACCGGGCCTGGGCCGACGCGCAGCCCACCGTGCAATACGACCGCCCGAAACAGGACCGCTTCGGCACCTATGTCGGCGCCCTGGTGGGCCTCGCCACGCCGCACGTGACCGACCGCGACGCGATGCCGGATCGCTTCAAGCGCTTCTTCGCCGGACGGCTGTTGCAGCAGGCGCGCAACGCCGAGGGGTTGCAGACGCTGCTGCAGGATTTCTTCCGCATCCCGGTGCGGGTGGTCGAGTTCGTCGCCGAATGGATGCGCCTGCCGAGCGAGGCGCACCTGCGGCTCGGCGGCTCGATGCAGATGGCGTCGCTCGGACGCACCGCCGTGCTGGGCGAGTTCGTGTGGGGTGCGCAGCAGCGCTTCCGCCTGCGCATCGGTCCGCTCGACAGCACGCATTTCCATCACTTCCTGCCGGGCGGCGAAGCGCTCGAGCAGTTGGTCGCCGCGGTGAAAACCTACGCCGGCGAGGAAAAGGCCTGGGATGTGCAGCTGGTGCTGCGCCGGGAGGAGATTCCCACGACCCGGCTCGGTCAGGCGGGGCGCATGGGGCTCACCACCTGGCTCGGCCAGCGCAGCCAGCGGACCGACGCCGACGACGTTGTGCTGCGTCCCACCGGATGACGCGCATGCCACGCCGCCCGACCCGCTCCCTTCATTCGATCCACGCCCGCGCCCGATGCGCGGGAGTCACCCGCTAACGTCGCAAGGATTCCAGCACCATGGCAGACATCAGCCGCAGCGCCCTGTTCGGCAAGCTCAACAAGATCGCCTACCGCGGCATCGAAAGTGCCACGGTGTTCTGCAAGCTGCGGGGCAACCCGTACATCGAGCTGGTGCACTGGATCCACCAGATCCTGCAACTGCAGGACTCGGACCTGCACCACATCGTCAAGCAGTTCAACATCAACCCGTCCAACCTGGTGCGGGACGTTACCGATGCGCTGGACCGCCTGCCGCGCGGCTCCACCAGTATCTCGGACATCTCCAGCAACGTGGAGGAGGCGGTCGAGCGCGCCTGGGTGTTCGCCACGCTGATGTTCGGCGAGGCGCAGGTGCGCACCGGCTATCTCATCGTCGGCATCCTGCAGACGCGCAGCCTGCGCAACGTGCTGGTGGGTATCTCCAAGGAGTTCGAGAAGATCAAGCTGGAGACGCTCACCGACCAGTTCGCCGAAGTGGTCGCCGGTTCGCCGGAAGACAACCAGACCGCCTCGGACGGCTTCAAGATGGGCGGCGCCGTGCCGGGCGAGGCCAGCGGCGCGATGGGCCCGGCGCAGATGGGCAAGCAGGAGGCGCTCAAGCAGTTCACCGTGGACCTCACCGAGCAGGCGCGCAGCGGCAAGCTCGATCCCATCGTCGGCCGCGACGACGAGATCCGCCAAGTGGTCGACATCCTCATGCGCCGCCGGCAGAACAACCCGATCCTGGTCGGCGAGGCGGGCGTGGGCAAGACCGCGGTGGTGGAAGGCTTCGCCCAGCGCATCGTGCGCGGCGACGTGCCGCCCTCGCTGAAGGAGGTGGAGCTGCGCACGCTGGACGTGGGCCTGCTGCAGGCCGGCGCCAGCATGAAGGGTGAGTTCGAGCAGCGCCTGCGCTCGGTGATCGAGGAAGTGCAGGCCAGCCCGAAGCCGATCATCCTGTTCGTCGACGAGACCCACACCCTGGTCGGCGCCGGCGGCGCGGCCGGCACGGGCGACGCGGCCAACCTGCTCAAGCCGGCGCTGGCACGCGGCACGCTGCGCACCATAGGCGCCACCACCTTTGCCGAGTACAAGAAGCACATTGAGAAGGACCCCGCGCTCACCCGCCGCTTCCAGACCGTGCAGGTCGACGAGCCGAGCGAGGAGAAGGCCATCCTGATGATGCGCGGCGTCGCCAGCACGATGGAGAAGCACCACCGCGTGCAGATCCTCGACGAGGCGCTGGAGGCGGCGGTGAAGCTGTCGCATCGTTACATTCCCGCCCGCCAGCTGCCGGACAAGTCGGTCAGCCTGCTCGATACCGCCTGCGCCCGCGTCGCGGTGAGCCAGCATGCGGTGCCGCCGGAAGTGGACGACACCCGCAAGCGCATCGAGGCGCTGGAAACCGAGCTGGCCATCATCACCCGCGAGAAGACGGTGGGCGTGGACGTGGCCGAGCGCGAGGCGTCGGTGCACGAGAAGCTGGCCACCCAGCGCGAGCGGCTGGCGAAACTCGAAGCCGACTGGCAGGCGGAGAAGGTGCTGGTGGAGCAGATCCTGGCGATCCGCGCGAAGCTGCGCGGCGACAGCGCGCCCGTCGAGGGCACCGGCAGCAAGCTGGAAGCCTCCGCCGAGGCCGAGGCGGTCGCCGAGGATCCGGCCACCGCCGCGGAGTTCGACGATGCGGCGCGGGCCGCAGCCCTCGCCGAACTGAAGACGCTGCAGGCGCAGCTCGCCGAGCTGCAGGGTGAGAGCCCGCTGATCCTGCCGACCGTGGACATGATCGCCGTCGGCGCGGTGGTGTCGGACTGGACCGGCATTCCGGTCGGCCGCATGGTCAAGAGCGAGCTCGAGACGGTGATGAACCTGGCCGGCCTGATGGGCAAGCGGGTGATCGGCCAGGACCACGCGATGGAGATGATCGCCAAGCGCATCCAGACCTCGCGCGCGGGCCTGGACAACCCGAACAAGCCGATCGGCGTGTTCATGCTCGCCGGCACCTCCGGCGTGGGCAAGACCGAGACCGCGCTGGCGCTGGCCGAGGCGCTGTACGGCGGCGAGCAGAACGTCATCACCATCAACATGAGCGAGTTCCAGGAGGCGCACACCGTCTCCACGCTCAAGGGCGCCCCTCCGGGCTACGTCGGCTACGGCGAAGGCGGCGTGCTCACGGAAGCCGTGCGCCGCAAGCCGTATTCGGTCGTGCTGCTGGACGAGGTGGAGAAAGCCCACCCTGACGTGCACGAGATCTTCTTCCAGGTGTTCGACAAGGGCGTGATGGAAGACGGCGAGGGCCGCCAGATCGACTTCAAGAACACCCTGATCCTGCTCACCACCAATGCTGGCACCGACATGATCGCCGGCCTGTGCAAGGACCCGGAGCTGATGCCCGAGCCGGAGGGTATCGCCAAGGCGCTGCGCGAGCCGCTGCTGAAGATCTTCCCGCCCGCCTTGCTCGGCCGCCTAGTCACCATCCCGTACTACCCGCTCAGCCCGGCCATGCTCGGCGAGATCGTCAAGCTGCAGCTGGGCCGCATCAAGAAGCGCATCGAAGGCCGCTACAAGATCCCGTTCGAGTACGGCGACGACGTGGTGAAGCTGGTGGTCGAGCGCTGCACCGAGAGCGAGTCCGGCGGCCGCATGATCGACGCCATCCTCACCAATTCGATGCTGCCGGACATCAGTCGCGAGTTCCTCAACCGGATGATCGATGGCAAGCCGATCGAGCGCGCCAGCGTGGGCGTGAAAGATGGAGATTTCAGTTACGCATTCTGACCAGATGAGCCGGCGGTGCATCCGGCGGCACGAACTTAGCCGCCGAAGCAAGCAAAGAGCTTTCCGGAGTGAAGGTCGAGCTCGGAAAGGCGACGCATTCGCGTACAACCGCAACTATGGACGGCATGAGGCATGGCGAAGAGCAGCGAGGAAATGAATTGGCGGAGCAGCGGCGGCGCGCGGGATGTGTTTGGCCGTCCGTATGAGCGCAGCCAGGTGTTGATGGGTAGGCATTACCGTGGCGAGGATCAGCCGGGCCTGAGGCAGACTCGATACCTGTCTTCGACAGAGCGCGGGCAGCAGCAAATTTGCTTCCTGGGTGGTTGCGTGCACTGGAGGAACCGCCCATTCGCCAGGCCAAGCGATGCCTTGGCGGCGGGCGACTACATTTACGTGATCACGGTTGCTGGCGACTTCTTCGCGATCGAGGGACATCCCACCGATATGCGGGAAGTCCACCACTCAACCATTCCGGCTGGCAAGGGTTTGATATGCGCCGGGATGATGACTGTGGGAGTACGGCACCAGTTGTTGAGGGTGGACAACCATAGCGGCCACTACATGCCTGATCTTTCGTGTCTTCTTAAGGCGGTCTATTTGCTCAGGAAGAACGGTTTCTCAATCGATAATTTCGCGGTGGGGTATGTACCTCCGGTCGGGTTCGGCAACCCACCGATGATCGAGTACGCAACGGCCCGCCGCTTTTTGATAGAAGCGCCTTACCCGTGAGCGGGATGCCGGTATGCGCGATTTGACCGACATCATCGCCACGGACCTGATGGGCTCCCGGATCAACAACCAACTCCCCGTATTGATGGCGGATGGGTCGAAGGCGGGAGCCGTCGTCACTGTCGCCAACTCCGAGGCGGTTCGGGTGGCCATGGTGCCCACCATCACGACCCAGATCTTGATTGTGGACATCTCCATTAGCCGCATCGATTTGCTCAAGCTCATCTTCGATTGGGCTGCCAAATCCAAGGACGTCGAGGAGTGGCACGCCAAGATCCTCAAGGAGTGCACGCTGGCGAGCGCGGAGAAGTTCATCCGACTCGTTGAGTCAGGCAGCTTCGTCGCGCTCAAGTCGCGGCTGCCGCATATTCATTATCTACATGACGATTTCTCCCGCGATGGCGTCGTGGCGAAGATTCGTGACGCCCTCGGCGGTGAATCCGTCGGCAGCCTCTATGGCAGCAACATCGAGTTCTACCTGGGTAACGATCTGTTCGATCAAGCCAAAGCGAGCAAGGCGCAATACCGCGCCAATCTACTCGCGCTGATGAGCGATGAAACGGTCCTGTTGCGAAGCGATTCGGTCTTCATGAAAAGCCATGCCGGTCGCGCCAAAGCTGAGCAGGAATGGACGCTGAGTGGGTCAAAGTGAGTTGCGGAGACAAGCCATGACGATGGGTCCCAGAGATCTGCTGCTGCACGATATCGAGGAGTACATGCGCACCTACATCACGGTGTGCAAAAGTGCAGATTCCAACGGCGCCCATGGTGGAGGTACCGTGCTGCAGTACCTACAGGGTAACGGTTTCAATTATGGCAACCGCCATACCGAGGTAGTGATCACGGCGCCACTGGTGCATGCCTACTTCACGATTGAGCTGGCCGGGCGAAATACCGACATCTTCGGCTTCTCTCGCGACAGGGTGAAGGTGGAAATCGGCCCTGACGACGGTAGTCATACGAGCGTGCCGATGTATCTCATCCCTTACCGCGAAGGCAACGCACGCGGGGTCAAGCTTCCCACGCAAGCACAGGACGGTTTCGCAGAAGCGTTTGCCATCACTGCGGCCCAGGACGGCTGTACATTCGAAGTGTTCGGCTCCGCGACCTCGCCTTACTGTTCGCATTCCAACTGCAAGGACAAGGCCGCGAACGAGCGCCAGGACAAGATGAAGGATCGTGTCGACAAGCTTCACGATCGCTTCCTGCAGGCCGAGCAGGCCGTGAATGGCGCCTTCGTCATGCCTGGCGGGCTTGCACGCACCCAGTTTCAAAATTACAGCGACGACCGCGTGGCCCCGCCAAATGGCCCAATCCGCCAGGTCAACTACTCCGATGGCGCGAAAATCGCTGTGCGCGGCATCGCCGACCAGTCCGTGAAGGGCAACCGCGTCGAGACCGGCCTCTTTACCCATCGGCGGTATCACATACAGCTCACCGACCAGAGCAAACGTGAGGTGTTGGGCCCGCAGGTGGGGGCGGGCCAAGTAATTGCCCGGCGTCGGCAGGGTGTTTGGAGTTTCTACTACCAGGAACATGCCTCGCTGTATTTCGACGTCGTGGCTGTCGACAAGGTGGGGCCGAAGGCCGAGCGCAGGCGCACCACCATCTCCAACGCGAACGGCAAGGGCGCCGACGCCATTCTTTGTTCCGGCCAGCTGTGGCCCGCCTACACGGCGCATTACCTGGACCTGGACGACTACAACTAGTTATCCATCGCGCACAGCGCCGCGGCCTGACTGGAAGGACGCAGCGCAGAGGTGATCTAGCCGCCCGGCTCGGCTGCAGTGTCTGTCCGGGGGCGGCGCGATGGTGCCGCTTGTGCGGCTTGGAACCCGGGGTCGGGATCATGCGCGGCGGCAGCAATTCGTCAGCGGCCGCCCAGGCGCCGTTTTCTGATCCAGCGGCGGCTGACAAGTTTCTCCCCTGCAGTCCGCACTACCTGTTGTAGGACCTATTCGCCGACTTCGTGAAGGTCGGCAGGCGCCGGGATGGCATGGGTTGGGGGCATGGCGTTAGCGACGCCTGGTGGGCGAGGGTGGCATGAATATCGAGAGCAAGAGTTTGCGGCGGGCTCCCGCCGCAGTGAGGGTGGCTTGCGTGCGGCCGGAGCATCGTCATGCCCGGTAAGCCGCTAAGCCGCGAAGAATTCATGGCCTTGGGCGAGCTGGCGAAGGCGCGCCGTCAGCTGGTGGTGAACATGTTCGGCGGGACGAAGCTGGTCTTCGGCACGTCGAGCAAGTTGTCGACGGCCAAGTCGTTCGCTTCGAACGTGAAGTCGATGAAGTCCTCGGTCAGCAAGCTGGCCAAGGGCGGCAGCACTGCCAGCAAGGCGGTCAGCCTGCCGGGCATGCGCGAGGCGTTCGAGGGCTTCATGGTGGAGTGCGCCGACGTCCACAACATCCAGGACGTGATCGAGGCGATCGGTGGCGAGGTGTTCAAGGAGCTCGTCGCCGAGGTGACGCCGATCCTCGGCGTGGTCACCAGCGCGGTCAAGCTGGCCAAGGCCGGCAAGGCCGTGGCGCAGGACGGCTACAACCTCTACAAGAGCGATGGCTACAAGCAGGGTTTCCGCATGGGCGACCCCTATGCGGCGGCCGAGGCCATCCAGGTGATCATCAAGCGCGACCTGGCCCAGCATTCGGTGAAGCTGGCCCAGCAAAGCGTGGCCACGGGCGCCAAGATCGGCGGCCTGTTCGCCGACTTCGGCACCGCCACCACCGCCGGTATCGGCGTGGCCAACGCGATGGCCAGCCTGGGCCTGACCCTGGTCAGCCTTGGGCTGGACATCAAGGACATGCGCGCCGGCAACAAGCGCCTGGCGCAGCCCAACGCGCTCGATCTGACGGTGTTCAATGAAAGCCCGATCCTGGGCTGCTACCTGATCACCTGCGCCGACACCTCGGCCGTGGCCAACATGTTCGTGGCCGACATCGGTCTGCCGGGCTGGATGGACCGGGTGGAGGCGATGAAGAAAAAGCAGATGGACCCGCTGATCAAGATCGCCACGAAGAACATCACCTCCTCGCGCCTGCAGCTGGAGGGGCTGGCGTCGGACAAGGGCACGCACGTGAAGAAGGGCTTCTTCGCCAGCGTCAAGAGCAAGGCGCTCAAGCAGCTGCATCTTTCCTGACGGGCGGATCGACCCCGGCTCTGCCCGGTCACGCCGGTCCGGAGCGGGCTTCGCCGACGGCGCGATCGCTTGGCGAGGAAGGCACCATCCGGTCGGCGTACCGGCCGATCACCTGAGCAAGTAGCGAGGCAAGTGACGATGAAGCGACTGGCCAAGGCAACCGGAGCGGGGCTTCGGCACTTTTTCGGGGCGCGCGAGAGCATCAGCCAGCAGAAGAATCTGGGTCGCCAGTTCAAGGCGGCAGACAGCCGCGTGAGCAAGACCAAGATCCTTGCCGTCATGGGCCTGTACGCCCTGTACAAGGGGTCGCCGATCGGTCTGGGCAAGAACATTGCTGACAGCATCAAGGTCGGGCGCTGGAAGCACAGTGACCTGAAGCGCCAGCAGGAGCAGGTGGACGCCTTCCTCGCCAGCACCGGCATGTCGCCGCAGGGCGTCGATGCGGTGTCGCGTTTGATCCGCCAGGGGGCGCAGGGCGATGAGGTCTACGCGAACCTCTCGCCCAATGATGCCCAGATCCTGGCCGGCATCGAGAACGATCTGCATGTCGAAGCCGGTCATTGCGTGAATTTCTGAGCGCAGGAGGGACGCGGCGCGCCATTCCCGCAGCCCGGTGCCGGGCCGCGGCCCCCGCTGGGCCGGTTTCGCTTCGCGCCGCGCGGTACCGCCCCTGGCGGGCGGTGAGCAATCCCGATGATCAAATCCGCCGCCCTTTTACGCACCTAACGATGGAGTGCCATGTCGGTCCGCCTGGCGGAACCGGGCTGGCCGCGCGAAACCAGGGGAGATGCCGGATGTTCCAGCGATGCCGTTCGTACGCACTTGCCGCGCCTGCTGGCGCGCGGGCGGGGTACTGAGCCATGCCGCCGGCCGCTCGCCTCACCGACATGCACGTCTGCCCGATGGTCACCGGCGTGGTGCCGCACGTGGGCGGCCCGATCACCGCGCCGGGCCGGCCGACGGTGCTGATCGGTGGCCTGCCGGCCGCCCGCATGGGCGACATGGCCACCTGCGTCGGTCCGCCGGACAGCATCGTCATGGGCTCGCCCAAGGTGCTGATCGGTGGCCAGCCGGCAGCGCGGATGGGAGATAGCTGCGCGCACGGCGGCACCATCGTGCTCGGTTGTTTCACCGTGTTGATCAGTTGAGGAAGGCCTGCATGAACGCCGCCACTCGCCCGTTCCGCCGCTCGCGCAAGACCGCCAAGGCTGCGCCCAAGGCGTATGCGCCGGTGCTGCAGCGGGCGATCCAGGCGCACCAGGCGGGGAATCTCGACGACGCCGAGCGCCTGTATGGCGAGGTGCTGGACATGCAGGTAGCGCAGCCCGATGCGCTGCACTTCCTGGGCGTGCTCAGCCATCAACGCGGTCGCAGCGACGAGGCGCTGGTGCTGATCGGCTCGGCGCTGAAGATCACCCCGCGCCATCCCGATGCGCACAACAACCTGGGCAATGTGCACAAGGAATGCGGGCGGCTGGCCGATGCCGAGGCCTGCTACCGCCGCGCGCTGGAATGCGGCCCGGGCCACTACAACGCCCTGAGCAACCTGGCCGTGGTGCTGGAGGCGCAGGAACGGCTGGACGATGCGTTCGAGGCCTATACCAGGCTGCTGCAGCAGGCGCCCAGCTACGCGCATGGGCACTATCGGCTGGGCCTGTTCCTGCGCAACCACGCGCAGAACGAGGAACACCTGGAGCAGTCGGCCGAATGCTTCCGCGAGGCGTTCCGCTGCGACGACCGCAACGTGCGCGCGCTGGAGGGCGTGGGCATCGCGCTGTATATGCTCGGTCGCCACGAGGCGGCCGCCGAGGTCTACCGCGACTGGCTGGCGCGCGAGCCCGACAATCCGGTGCCGCGCCACATGCTCGCCTCCTGCGGTGCGGCCGAAGCGCCGCCGCGGGCCGCCGACGATTACGTGCGTGACGTGTTCGACGGCTTCGCCGACAGCTTCGATGAGCAACTGCTCAACAATCTCGGCTACCGCGCGCCGGAAGTGCTTATGGGCTTTCTGGACGAGGTGCTGCCGTCCGCGCCCGCCTCGCTGGACGTGCTCGACGCCGGCTGCGGCACCGGCCTGTGCGCGCCGCTGGTGCGCGAACGCGCGCGCCAGCTGGTCGGCGTGGATCTGTCCGGCGGCATGGTGGACAAGGCGCGTGCTCGCGGCGGCTACGACGCCCTCGAGGTGGCCGAGCTGACCGCCTGGCTCAGTGCTCGCCACGACGCGTTCGACCTGGTGATCTCGGCCGATACCTTGGTGTATTTCGGCGAGCTGGGGCCGGTGCTCGGCGCCGCCGCCGGCGCGCTGCGGCCGGGCGGCTGGGTCGGCTTCACGCTGGAGGCGATCGAAGGCGAGGGGGAGCTGGCCGAGCTCACCTCCAGCGGACGCTACCGCCACTCGCGCGCCTACGTGGAGCGCGTGTTGCAGGCCAGCGGTTTCGACCAGATCACGATCCGCCCCGACACCCTGCGCCGCGAAGCGGGCAAGCCGGTGCTGGGCTGGGTGGTGCGCGCGCGCTGCATTTCGACGACGGCCGGCGGCTGAGCCGGCTGCCCTGGAGACATCACCGATGGCCCACGCAATCACCGTACACAGCGATATCGACAGCTCCCTGCTGTTCGTGCGGATGCGCGCCAGCGAGCAGCTCGGACGGCTGTTCTCCTACGAGGTGGAGCTGCTGAGCGAAAACCCCACGGTGAAGCTGCGCAAGTTGCTCGGCACGCCGATGGTGGTCACGCTGAAGACCGACGACGGCTACCAGCGCCATTTCCACGGCATCGTCTGCGAGGCGGCGCAGACCGGCTTCGAGACGATCAGCAAGGTGCGCTACACGCGCTACCGCGTGCAGCTGGTGCCCAAGCCGTGGCTGCTCACGCGCAAGGTGGACTGCCGCATCTACACCGCCAAGAGCGTGCCGACCATCGTCAAGGATCTGCTGGGCGAGATCGGCTACGCCGACGTCAAGCTCAGCCTCAGCGGCGACTACGCCGCGCGCGACTACTGCGTGCAGTACCGCGAGAGCACGTTCGACTTCATCACCCGCCTGATGGAACAGGAGGGCATCTATTACTACTTCACCCACACCGCCAGCACGCACACCATGGTGCTGGCCGATGCGCTGGGTGCGCACGCGGCGATCAGCGGTTTTGCGCAGATCCCGTACTGCCCGCCGATGGAGTACGGCAAGCGCGAGGCGGCGTCGGTGTTTTCGTGGGGCGCGGCCGAGAGCGTGCACGCGCTGAAGTACCAGCTCACCGATTACGACCCGCTCGCCCCGAAGACCTCGCTGCTGGGCACCGAGAACATCGACGACGGCTCCAGCTTCCACGGCGTGTCCGGCCTGGACGTGTTCGACTATCCGGGCATGCACGCGACCGCCGACGACGGCCGCCACTACGCCCAGGTGCGGGTGGAAGCGCTCAACGTGCGGCACCGCGCGTTCGACGGGCAGACCAATGCCTGCGGCATGGCCGCTGGCGGCCTGTTCACGCTGAAGGACTTCCCGCTCGCCGACCTCAACCAGGAATACCTGGTCACCGCCACCACCATCGATCTGTCCGACCCCGGCTACCACGCCGGCGCGGAGCAGGGCGATGAGCCGTTCCAGTGCCGCTTCGAGGCGATCACCTCCAAGACGCCATTCCGCAACCTGCCCAGCGTGGCCAAGACCCGCGTGGTCGGCCTGCAGACCGCGGTGGTGTGCGGCAGCGATACCGACGAAGAGATCGCGGTGGACAAGTACGGCCGCGTGCAGGTCACGTTCCACTGGAACAAGCCGGACAAGGACAAGGCGCAGAGCTCCTGCCCGGTGCGCGTGGCGTCATCGTGGGCTGGCAAGAACTGGGGCGCGGTGAGCATCCCGCGCGTGGGGCAGGAGGTGGTGGTGAGCTTCCTGGAAGGCGATCCGGACCGCCCGCTGATCATCGGCAGCGTCTACAACGCCGACAACATGCCGCCGTACGCGCTGCCGGACAACAAGACCCAGTCCGGCATCAAGAGCCGCAGCCTGCTCGGCACGGCCGAGGACGCCAACGAGCTGCGCTTCGAGGACAAGAAGGGCTCCGAGCAGTTCTTCATCCACGCGCAGAAGGACATGGTCGAGGAAGTGGAGAACGACCACACGGTCACCATCGACCACGACGAGACCAGCACGATCAAGAACGACCAGACGCTCACCGTGAAGCACGACCAGACCACCACGGTGGAGAACAACCAGACGCTCACCGTCAACAACGACCAGACCGAGACGATCAAGCACGACCGCAAGGTCACAGTGCAGAACGGCGACACGCTCGACGTCACGATGAACGGCACCACCAGCATCGGGCAGAAGTTCAAGCTCAGTGCGGGCACCGAGATCGAGCTGGTCACCGGCGCGTCGAGCATCGTGATGAAGAGCTCGGGCGACATCGAGATCAAGGGCCTCAACATCAAGATCACTGGCGACATCGGCGTGAAGATCGAGGGGCAGGTGGAGGTCGGCATCAAGGCCGGCGCCACCATGGACCTGGGCGCCGGCGCCACCCTCAAGGCCCATTCGGACGGCATGCTCGAAGTGGCCGGCACCGCCATGACCACGGTCAAGGGCACCATGACTTCGGTCAAGGGTGACGCCATGACCCAGGTCTCCGGCGGCATCATCATGATCGGCTGACGGGGGAATCAGGCATGTCGGCAGTCATCCACGCCTCGGTGCAGATGGAACTCACCCCGGACGCCAGCGCCCGGCTGCGCGCGGACATGTCGCCGCAAACCGCGGTGCAGGAGCTGCTCGCGGCCGGCCAGGCGCAGGACGCACTGAAGCTGCTCGCACGGCTGATGCCCAAGCGCTACGCGGTGGCCTGGCTGTGCCAGTGCGCGCGCGACCAGCCGCTGTCGCAGGAAGACCGCATCGGCGCGTCGCTGGCCGAGCAGTGGGTGCGCGAACCCAGTGAGAGCAACCGGCGCGCCGCGTTCGAGTTCGCGCATGCCGGCGGCTACAAGGCGCTGGGCGCGTGGATCGCCGCGGCGGCGGGCTGGTCGGGCGGCAGCCTGGCACCCGCATCGCAGGAAACGCCGGTGCCGCCGGCCGAGCATCTCACCGCGCGCGCCACGGTGGCTGCGATCAACCTGATGGCCGCGCTCGATGCCACGCAGTTCGAGGCGCGCCGCATCAGCTACATCGAGCGGGCGATGAGCCTGCTGCAGGCCGGCGGAAGCGAGCCATGAGCGCGCTGGCTGATCTTCGTCATCACCAGGCCGCAGCACGACACGGCGCACAGACGCCGGCGTGCCGGGCCCAAGCAGCAAAGGGGAGCTGAGCGTGTCGACGATACCCACCTTGGTACTGGCGGTAACCGGGGCGCATGCCGCGCAATTCGGCAGCCGCAGCCAGAAGGCCTTCGAAGGCCGCGACGGCAGCATCGGCCGTTCGGAGGATTGCGACTGGGTGCTGAGCTCGTCGGGCGTGTCGCGCGTGCACGCGATGATCCGCTGCCTCAACGGCATCTATTTCATCGAGGACCGCAGCACCAACGGCATGCTGCTCAACGGCGTGCCGCTGGTGAAGGGCGAGCCCTCCGCGCTCAAGCACGGCGACCGCCTGCAGATCGACTCGTTCGAGGTGTCGGTGAACGTGCAGGCGGCCGCCCCCGCGGCGCCGGCTCCCGCCCCGGCGCCCGCGCCGGTGGACATCTTCGCCACCTCGCCGCCGCCTTCGGCGTCACCGTTTCCTCCGCGCGCGGCCGATCCGCTGGACGATTTCCTGGATCTGGGCTTGGGTCCGGCGGCGCCGGCGGGCGGCGGCCTGCGCGATGGCGGGCTGATTCCCGATGCCTCGCCGCTGGGTGGCGCGGATCTCGATCCGCTGAGCTTTCTCGATGCGCCGTTCGCTGCGCCAGCGCCGACCCCTGCCAGCCCCGCGCCGGCCACGCCCGGCTGGAACCACACCGCGGGCATGGAAGATCACTTCCGCCCGCCGACCACCGAAGGCCAGCGTCAGGCGCAGGCGCTGCCGGAGAACTGGGACCTGACCATGGGCGACTTCGCGCCGCGGTCGCCCGCTCCTGCCCCGGCTCCGGCGCCTGCCTTCGCGCCGCCCGCGGCCGCGCCGTTCGCCGCAGCACCGGCACCAGCTGCGCCGGCACCGGCGATGGCTGGCCCGTCCGGTGCCTCGCCCCTGCCGCCGGACGTGCAGCAGATGCTCGGCATCGTGGTGGACGGCGTGATGGACGTGCTGCGCGCGCGCGCCGAGATCAAGAACACTTTCCGCCTGCCGGTCACCATCATCCAGCGCTCGGAGAACAACCCGCTGAAGTTCGCGCCGAATGCCGACGAGGCGCTGCAGAAGATCCTCTCGCCGCCCAACGCCGCGTTCCTCTCCGGACCGGCGGCGTTCGACGACGCGTTCGACGACATCCGCTGCCACCAGATGGCGATGCTCGCCGGCGTGCGCGCGGCGTTCGAGTCGCTGCTGGCGCACTTCGGCCCGGACCGGCTGGAGCAGGAAGTCGATGGCGGCAAGCGCTCGGCCTTCGGCGGCAAGGCGAAGTACTGGGAGAAGTACCGCGAGAACTTCGAGGGCCTGATCAAGAACCCCGATGACTGCTTCCGGCGCCTGTTCGGCGATGAGTTCGCGCGGGCCTACGAGGAACAGCTGGCGCGGCTGAAGTCGGCGCGGCGCAACAGCGCGCGACGGTAAGCACATGCACGACGCGTCGGTGTCATGCCGACGTCGAACCTTTTCGAGATGGGCGCAAAGCGAATGACGCAGAACAACAAAGTGGTATGGAGCGAAGGGCTGTTTCTGCGGCCCCAGCACCTGCAGCAGCACGAGCGCTACCTGGAGCGCTTCGTCGAGCTGCGCGCCGGGGCGCTGCGTCCCTACACCTGGGGCTTCACCGAGCTGGAGCTGGAAACCGACCTGCTCGCCGTGGGCAAGCTCGGCATCAAGCGCGCGCGCGGCGTATTTCCCGACGGCACGCCGTTCGCCATGCCCGGCGACGATCCGCTGCCGCCGCCGCTGGACGTGGACGGCAACTGGCGCGACCAGACCGTCTACCTCACTCTGCCGCTGCGCTCGCCGACCCAGCCCGACAGCGGCCGTCCCGAAGCGCCTGCAGAAAAACTGTTCCGCTACCGCGTGCGCGAGGCCGAAGTGCGCGACGCCTCCGGCAGCACCGACGGCACCGCGCTGCTCGAAGTAGGCGGCATGACCGCGCGCCTGCTGCCTGAATCGCAGCCGCTGGAAGGCCTCACCCGGCTGCCGCTGGCGCGCATCGTCGAGTGCCGCTCCGACCGCCGCGTGATGCTCGATGAGGGCTTCATGCCCAGCGGCTTCAGCGTGGAGGCGGTGCCGCGGCTGGTGACCTTCCTCACCGAACTGCTTGGTCTGCTGCACCAGCGCGGCGAGGCGCTGGCCAGCCGGGTGGCGGTGACCGACCGCGGCGGCGCGGCGGAGATCGCCGACTTCCTGCTGCTGCAGGTGGTCAACCGCTGTCAGCCGCTGGTGGCGCACCTGGCCGAAGCGCCGCTGGTGCATCCGGAGGAGCTCTACCGCGTGATGGTGATGATGGCCGGCGAGCTGGCCACGTTCACCGCGCCGGGCAAGCGGCCCAGCGCGTTCCCCGCGTATCGCCACGAGGCGCTGCGCGAGAGTTTCGAGCCGGTGATCGTGGCGCTGCGCAACAGCCTGAGCGCGGTGATGGAGCAAACCGCCACGCCGATCCCGCTGCAGCAGCGCAAGTTCGGCGTGTGGGTGGCGGTGGTGCCGGATCTCACCCTGCTCGACACCGCCGCCTTCGTGCTGGCGGCCAAGGCGGACCTGAAGTCGGAGGACCTGCGCCGGCAGCTGCCGGCGGTGTCGAAGATCGGTCCGGTGGAGAAGATTCGCGACCTGGTCAACCTGCAACTGCCGGGCATCGGCGTGAGCCCGATGCCGGTGGCGCCGCGACAGATTCCCTACAACGCGGGCTACCTGTACTTCGAGTTCGACAAGCACTCGCCGATGTGGCGCGAGTTGAAGACCTCCGGCGGCATCGCCTTCCATTTCGGCAGCGAGTTCGCCGGTCTCGACCTGCAGCTCTGGGCCATTCGAGGAGGTTGAGCCTGCTCATGGCCTTCAAGTACTCCGCGTTGTCATCGAATGGCCGCCGGGAGGCAGGGTGCGGCAGTTGCGTGCCTGAACAGCACAGCGGGTGGCGTGCGGCGACGCGGCGGCCACTCGACGACAACCCTGTCGGGCCGGGGCTGTCTGGCCGCATGCCGGCGTCATCGCTCGGTCGTGGACTGACGTCCACTCCCTCACTCTTTCTTGGCCTGCGCCCAGACATCTCCCGGCGCGGAGCACTTGAAGACCACAAGCAGGCTCATGCATGAACACACCGAACGGTCCCGGCAATCCGCCCGGCTACCCGCCCATTCCCGATGACGCCACCGTGGTGCGCCCGCGCGGGCAGGCGGGCGCCGCATCGACGCCGGCCGCGCCCGCCTATGCACCGCCGCCGCCCGCCGCCGCGCCCGTCGCGGCGCGACCGATGGAGGCCCCGCGCGCGGACATCAGCGAGTTCCTCGGCGGCGGCATGAACCCGTTGGTGCAGACGGCGAGCCCGCTGCTGCTGCTCGGCGTGCAGCTGCGCCACAGCGTGTCGCCGCCGGATGCCACCCACCTGCGCGACCAGGTGATCGCCCAGGTGCGCAAGTTCGAAAGCCACGCCACCGCCGCCGGCTTGCCGGCGCAGACGGTCACCGCCGCGCGCTACGTGCTGTGCACCATGCTCGACGAGTCGGTGCTCAACGCGCCGTGGGGCGAGCAGAGCGGCTGGGCGCAGAAGACCCTGCTGGTCACTTTCCACGGCGAGTCGTACGGCGGTGCCAAGTTCTTCCAGATCCTGGAGCGGCTGTGCGCCGACTTCAGCCGGCACATCGACCTGATCGAGCTGATGTACCTGTGTCTGGCGCTGGGTTTCGGCGGGCGCTACCAGATCGAATCGGGTGGGCGTGCCAAGCTGGCCGACATCCAGGAAGACCTCTACCGTCGCATCAAGGCGCAGCGCGCGCCGGCCGCCGACGAACTGGCGCCGCACTGGCGCGGCATCGAGGACCGGCGCAATCCGCTGATCCGCTACGTGCCGCTGTGGGTGATCGCGGCCGCCGCGGCGTGCGTGTTGCTGGTCGCCTTCGTGGTGTTCTACACGCGGCTCAACGCCGCGTCCGCGCCGGCCAGCGCGCAGATCGCGCAGATCGGCCTGGACAGCGCCACGCCGCCGGACACCCGCGCGCTGCCGCCGGTGCCGCACAAGAGCCTCAAGCAGTTGCTGGCACCGGAGGAGCAGGCCGGCAAGCTCACCGTGGACGAGCAGCCCGACGGCACCGCGCTGGTGCGCCTGGGCGCGGCCGACATGTTCGCCTCCGGCGGCGTGGACGTGAGCGCCAGCGAGCTGCCGGTGCTGCACGCGATCACCGCGGCGCTGAACCAGGTGGCCGGACGGTTGATCGTGGTCGGCCACACCGACGACCAGCCGATCCACTCGCTGAAGTTCAAGGACAACTTCGAGCTGTCGGCCGCGCGCGCGCGCTCGGTGCTGGAGATCCTCAGCCAGGGCCTGGACAACCCGGCGCGGCTGGAGTCCAGCGGCGCGGGTTCCTCGCAGCCGATCGCGCTGCCGCCGAATCTTCCGGCCAACCGCACGCGCAATCGGCGTGTGGAAATCAAGTACATCCCGGAGGGTTGAGCGCGTGAAAAAATTTCTTTCCCTGCTCAAGTCCGGCTGGTTCATCGCGCTGGTCGGCCTGCTGCTGCTGTCGCTGCTGATCTGGCTCGGCGGTCCTTACCTCGGCATCGGCGACAGCCAGCCGCTGGCCAGCCCGGTGACGCGGCTGGTGGTGATCATCGTGCTGCTGGTGGTGTGGGTGGTGGCGCTGCAGATCCAGCAGATGCGCCTGCGCAGCAAGACCGCAAAGATGTCCGGCGACATCGCCGGGGCCGATGCCGGTGCGACATCGGTCGGCGGCACCGGCGACGATCGCAGCGTCGGTGAACGCGCCCAGCTCGCCACGCGTTTCCAGGAAGCGGTAGACACGCTGCGCAAGGCCAAGCACGGCGGCGGCAATCTCTACACGCTGCCGTGGTATGTGGTGATCGGCCCGCCGGGCTCGGGCAAGAGCACCCTGCTGCAGAACTCCGGGCTCAACTTCCCGTTGTCGGACCGCTTCGGCAAGCAGGCGCTGCGCGGCATCGGCGGCACCCGCAACTGCGACTGGTGGTTCACCGACGAGGCGGTGTTCCTCGATACCGCCGGGCGCTACACCACGCAGGATTCGGACAGGAACGCCGACGCTTCGGCCTGGGCTGAGTTCCTCAAGCTGCTGCGTCGTTATCGCAAGCGCCGGCCGATCAACGGCGTGGTCATCGCGATGAGCATGTCCGACCTGCTGGTGCTGGACGACAACGCCCGGTACGAGCACGTGCAGGCCGTGCGTCGCCGCCTTGACGAGCTGGCCGAGCACCTGCGTATCGGCGTGCCGGTCTACCTGGTGCTGACCAAATGCGACCTGATCGCCGGCTTCAGCGAGTTCTTCGACGATCTGAACCCCGAGCTGCGCAGCCAGGTATGGGGCGTGTCGTTCCCGGTCAACAAGACCATGGACGGCACCGCGTCGAAGGCGTTCGCCGACGAGTTCCAGATCCTGCTCGACCGGCTCAACACCCGCGTGCTCGATCGCCTGCACGCCGAGAACGACCGCAGCCGCCGCGCGGCGATCCTGTCGTTCCCGCAGCAGCTGGCGGCCCTGCGCGACGTGGCGCGGCAGTTCGTGGAGGGCGTGTTCGCGCCCAATCCCTACGCCAGCCAGCCGTTGCTCCGCGGGGTGTATCTCACCTCGGGCACGCAGGAAGGCGCACCGATCGACCGCATGATGAGCGCGGTGGCGCGCACCTTCGGCGTGGATGCCGCGCGCGTGCAGGCCAAGGGCGCGCAGCAGCGCACGTTCTTCGTCGAGCGCCTGCTCAAGGACGTGCTGTTCAAGGAGTCCGGCTTCGCCGGTACCAACCCGAAGCTCGAGCGGCAGAAGATCCTGCTGCAGGCCGCTTCGTACGCCGGCGTGCTGCTGGCCACCGCGCTGCTGTTCATCGGCATGGCCACCAGCTACGGACGCAACCGCAGCTACCTGGCCAAGGTGCAGCAGGCACTGGCCGGCTATCCGGTGAAGAGCGACCTGTCCGCGGCGACCACCCAGAAGGCTTATTTCGCGATGGCGCTGGAGCGGCTCGAAGCGCTGTCCGGCGTGCAGGACGTGGCGCGGCAGTACAAGAACGACGTGCCGTGGCTGATGCGCTTTGGCCTGTACCAGGGCAAGGCAGTGGGCGGCGAAGTGCATGATGCCTACATCCGCGAGCTCAACGGCATCCTGCTTCCCGGCGTGGCCTCGCAGTTCCGCTCCGGCCTCACCGGCAACGCCAGCGATCCGCAGGCGCTGTACTACTACCTCAAGGGCTACCTGATGCTGGGCGAGCCCAAGCATCAGGATCCGGCCCAGCTGGAGGCGCTGACCACCATCGAGTGGCGCAAGGTGTTCCCCGGCGACGACGTGTTGCAGGCGGCCGCGGCCAAGCACTTCCACGCGCTGGTCGACGAGCCCGGCCGACTGCGTGCGATCAGTCTGGACAACGGCCTGGTGGAACAGGCACGCGCCACGCTGCGCACGGCGGACCTGTCGGCATTGGTCTACGGCAGCCTCAAGCTCTCGGCCGAGGCCAGCGGCCCGTCGCCGCTGCAGCTGGACAAGGCGCTGGGCCTGCTCGGCAACGTTTTTCGTCGCCGCAGCGGCACGCCGCTGTCCACGCCGCTGCCGGGGTTGTTCACCCAACCGGTGTTCGCGCAGGAAGTGGGCAAAGGCATCGAGCAGG
The DNA here is from genome assembly GCF_050749815.1 of Dyella thailandensis. Taxonomy (GTDB): domain Bacteria; phylum Pseudomonadota; class Gammaproteobacteria; order Xanthomonadales; family Rhodanobacteraceae; genus Dyella_A. The sequence goes on from NZ_CP192735.1 coordinate 580,081, forward strand.
CGGTGAACGACTTCACCAAGGACGACTGGGTGTTCGGCGCCAGCACGATCGACGCGATCGGCAAGGCGCGCCTGCAGCAGCAGGTGCTGGCGCTGTATCAGACCGACTACATCAAGGCCTGGGACGATCTGCTGGCCGATCTGGAACTGCAGCCGATCGCCAACATCCAGGACGCCAGCGCGATCGCCGCCAAGCTGTCCGGCCCCAGCTCGCCGTTGAAGGCCCTGCTCGGCGTGGTACGCGACAATACCCACGACCTGCTGCGCGCGCCGCCGGAAGACGGCGCCGACAAGGCGCTGGACGCGGCGAAGAAGCTGGCCGAGAAGAAGGCCACGCAGAGTGCGCTCAGCCGCGCGCTGGCGGCCGCCGCTGGTTCGGCGCCTGCCGCGACGACGGAGAAGCCGGGCGATGCGATCAGCGCGCACTTCGACACGCTCAACAAGCTCAGCGAAGGCGCGCCGGGCGCGGCGCCGATCGACCAGACGCTCGGAGTGCTCGACCAGCTCAGCAAGACGCTGCTGACCATGACCGATTTCAGCAGCGCCGCCGGTCAGCCCAACCCGCAGCTGCTGCTGGCGCAGCAGGCCGCCGCGCAGCTGCCGCCGCCGGTGTCCGGCTGGGTCGCCGCGCTCACCGGCAAGAGCCAGGCGCTGGTGGCCAGCGGCACCAAGGGTGCGCTGGATGATCAGTTCCAGCAGGCGGTGGCGAAGGATTGCGCCGACTTCACCCGCGGCCGCTATCCGTTCGCGCCCAACGGCAAGTCGGAAATTCCGCTGCAGAACTTCGCCGAGCTGTTCGGCTACGGCGGACAGTTCGACAGCTTCTACAAGCAGACGCTGGAGAAGCTGGTCGACGCCAGCGGCCGCAACTGGCAGTGGAAGAGCGGACCCGGCGCGGTCAGCGGCTCGCCCGGCATGCTGGCGCAGATGCAGCTGGCCGATTCGATCAAGCAGATGTACTTCCGCAACGGCAGCGCCACGCCCGAGGTCGATTTCACCTGGCAGGCGCCGCAGCTCGATGCGGGCATCGGCAAGCTGGTGATCGCCGTCGACGGCCAGAAGTACGAGTACACGCCCGGCGGCGCGATGAGCGCGGCGATGAAATGGCCCGGTCCGCAGCCCGGCCAGGTCTCCTTCACCGCCTACGACACCGCCGGCAACCTGATCAGCAGCGTCGACTACCAGGGCGACTGGGCGTTCTTCCGCGCCCTGCAGGCGGCGTCGCTCACGCGCCAGTCGGACCTGCGCTTCACCGCCACGCTGAACTTCGGCGGCCACATCGCCAAGCTCACGCTGCAGGCGAACAACCTCAAGAACCCGTTCCTCAATACCGACGTGCAACGTTTCCGGTGCGGGGGTTGAGCGATGCCCAATCCAACAGGGGGGATGGCGGCATCGGTGGGTTTCTTCGGCAAGTTGCCGGGCGCGGGTGACTTCGTCCAGCGGCGCTTGCCAGCCGATTTCGTGGAGCGTTGGGATCGGCACTTCGAACACGCCGTGGCTGCCAGTCGCGAGCGCCTGGGCGAACGCTGGCACAACGCCTGGTACGCCAGCCCGGCCTGGCGTTTCGTGCTGGCGCCGGGCGTGTGCGGCGACACCGCCTGGGCCGGCGTGATGGCGCCGGCATCCGACCGCGTCGGGCGCTGCTTTCCGATGGTGATGGCCGCCGCGCTGGGCAGCGAGCGGGCGGCCGTGGCGCACACCTTGCGCGAATCGCAGCGCTGGTTCGACGCGCTGGAGCATGCGCACGCCGAAGCGCGCTATCACGCCTCGGCGGCGGACGCGTTCGACGCCCGGCTGGCCAGCCTGCCGGGTCCACTGGAGGTGCTGCGCAGCGATCCAGCCGCCGCCCTGCAAGGCATCGACTGGCGTACGTCCATGCACTGGCGCATGCCGCTGCGCGTGCACGGCCACGATGAAGCGTTCCTGGAAACGCTGTGGCAGCAGGTGGCCGCGGCCGGCGGTTCGTGGTGCCTGTGGTGGACCCACGGCGCCGGCGCCGTGCCGGCCAGCGCGATGCTGACCCAGGGGCTGCCGGCGCCGTCCAGCTATGCCGCCTTCCTCGACGCGGGCCATGCCGATGACAACTGGCGTTCGCTGCGCTCGTTCGGCACGCCTGTGCCCGCACCCGCCGCCGCAGCGTCACCTGCGGCGCCGCCACCGGCCGCGCCCGCACCGGTTGCTGCAGCGGAACCGGCGCACGCACCGGCGGCACCGGCGACGCTGCCGGACGATCTCTCCGAATTGCTCGAGGGCATCGGTGCGCCCGCGCAGCAGGTTCCGGACGACGTCACGGTGCCGGGCTTTGCGCGCGCCGCCGCACCGCCCGCTCCAACGCCGCCGCCGACATCGGTACCCGCGCCTGCACCCGCCGTGCACGCCGGGCCGGCCGAACCGTCGCCGGCTCCCGCAGTAGCGGGGATGAACACGGTCTATCGCAGTCCGGACGGCGCGCTGACCGTACTGGCCGCCGACGACGGCGCGCACGATCCGCGCTGCCGTGGCGCCGCCACAGCACAGGCGGTGGCGGCGGCGATGCAGCCGGGCGAGTTCTCCGGCGGCATGCAGAAGCTACGCGAGCGGCTGCTGGCCCGGCATACCGCGCTGCAGGCGACCAGCGAGGACCTGATCGATCCGGTGATGGAAGACGCGGCGGTGATCGCGCTGCACACCACCGGTCGCTGGGCGGCGCTGCTGCGCATCGGTACCGGCGAGGCATGGCAGTGGCGACGTGGCCAGATGCGCCCGGTGTTTGCCGGCGAGAGCGCGTCGGCGTCGGCCGGCGTCGACACTCTGCTGACCAACCGCCGCGGCGCCGTGGCCGTGGGTCTGGGCGGTGCCGGCGAGCCGCAGTGCGATGACATCGTGTGCGCAGTGGAGCCGGGCGACCGCTTCCTGCTGCTGTCCACGCGCCGGCTGATGGCGCTGGACCCGGCGCTGCTGGCGCAGGCGCTGGCGCTGCCGGACTGCGATAGCGCCCGCGCGCGCATCGCCCATGCCTGCGCCTTGGGCACCGATCCCTCGCCGTGGCCGCTGGCCGTCATCGAGATCGCATCATGACGAACTCCTACGTTTCGGCTGGCCTCAGCGTCACCGGCAAGGTGCGCCGACACAACGAGGACGCGATCCTCGTGCGTGACGACCTCGGCCTGTGGGTGGTGGCCGACGGCATGGGCGGCCATTCGGCCGGTGACTATGCCAGCGCGCTGATCGTCGACCGCCTCGGTGCGCTCAGGCGCGATGGCAGCGTGTTCGATTTCATCGAGGCGATCGAGGACGCGCTGGTGCAGGTCAACACCGACCTGATCGCTACGGCCAACACCCGCGGCGTGGACATCATCGGCTCCACCGTGGTGCTGCTGGTGCACCACAAGGATTTCATGCTGTGCGGATGGGTTGGCGACAGCCGTGCCTACTGCGTGGAGAACGGCCGCCTCGAACAGGTCAGCGCCGACCACGTGCACGGCATGAAGGACGACGTCACCCAGTTCGGCGGACTGCCGGCACAGCCGCAGGCGGGCGCCGGCGTGCTCACCCGCGCGATCGGTGCCGAAGAACAGCTCTTCGTCGACTGGCAGATCGCCGGCTGCCGCCCCGGCATGCAGTTCGTGCTGTGCTCGGACGGCATCAACAAGGAGATGTCCGACGCCGAGATGGAGGCGCAGTGCCGCCCGCAGGACCCGCCGCAGACCGTGCTGAACAACCTGCTCGGCGTGGCGCTGGGCCGGGCCGCGCGAGACAACGTTTCCGCCGTCGTCGTGCGGCTCCAGGATTGAACAAGACTCCCTCTTCATGAATTTTCTCAACGAACTCATCGCCGCCTACCAGGCCGACAAGCTGCAGCTATCGACCCTGCTGGACGTGCTCGCCTCGCGCGGTGCGCAGCCCGAGCCGATCCACCGCGAGGAAGTGGCGCTGGTGCAGCGGTTGGGCGACGAAGGCAGCCTGTCGGGCGAGGCGGTGGAGGCGTTGCTGTCCCGGCTGCGCTCGCTGCAGGGCAGTACCGCCCGGCCGCCCGCGGCGGACGAGGACGCCACGGTGATCCAGCCCTCCACTGGGTCGCGCGCGGCGCCGAACGACGCCACCGTGGTCCAACCCACCGGCGCATCGGGCGACCAGGACGCCACCATCGTGCAGCCCGCCTCGGTGCCGCGCGCCGGCGCTGCGCCGGATGACGAGGCCACCATGGTCAAGCCCGCGTCGACGCCGCGCGGCGGCGACGTGCAGGCGACCAGCGTCACCGGCACCCAGGGCGCCACCGGTACCGGTACCAGCAGCAGCTTCAACATGGACAGCTGGCAGCGCATGGCCGAGGTCGAGGGCGGCGACTACGCCACCGTCGGCAGCGTGCTGAAGGGGCGCTTCCACCTGGAGAAGGAGATCGGCCGCGGCGGCATGGGCGTGGTGTTCCTCGCCCGCGACGAGCGCAAGGTGGAGGCGCGCGATCGCGACCCCTACGTGGCGGTGAAGGTGCTCAACGACGAGTTCCGCCGCCACCCGGATTCGCTGATCGCGCTGCAGCGCGAGTCGCGTCGTTCGCAGTCGCTGGCGCACGACAACATCGTGCGCGTCTACGACTTCGACAAGGACCGCACGATCGTCTTCATGACGATGGAGTACGTCGACGGCTCCGATCTCAAGACGCTGATTCGCGAGCGCGCCTACAACGGCATGCCGCTGGCCAAGGCGCGGCCGCTGATCGAGGGCATGGCGTGGGCGCTCAAGCGCGCGCACGGTGCCGGCGTGGTGCATTCGGACTTCAAGCCCGGCAACGTCATGGTCACCCGCGACGGCGTGCCCAAGGTGTTCGACTTCGGTATCGCGCGTGCCGGCAAGCACATGGGCGACCAGGTCGGCGAGCAGACCGTGTTCGACGCCGGCACGCTGGGCGCGCTCACCCCGGCCTACGCCAGCCTGGAGATGATCCAGGGCAAGGAGCCCACGCCCAGTGACGACATCTACGCGCTGGGCTGCGTGGCGTTCGAGCTGCTCACCGGCAAGCATCCGTTCGACAAGGTCAGCGCCGAAGTGGCGATGAAGGAGGGGCGCAAGCCGCCGCCAGTGCCCGGCCTGACCAAGCGGCAGTACCAGACGCTGTGCGATGCGGTGGCGTTCACCGGCGACAAGCGATTGAAGAGCGCCGCCGACCTCGTCGAGGGCCTGCGCGAGGTGAGCCTGCGCGAGCGCGTCGGGCCGTACATGGTGTTCGGGTCGATCGGCCTGGTGATCCTGGTGGCCGGCGGCTGGGGCGCGCGCCACTACCTGCACCAGCGTGACGTGAACCAGGTGATCGCGCGCTTCCAGGCGTCCGATCCACAGCACTACGCCAACGAAGACCAGGCCGTCAGCGCGCTCGCCACGCTCGGCGACGACGAGCGCACGCGGCTGGTGATCGACCAGGGCGAGCTGATCCAGGCGTTCCTGCTCGACCGCATCGACAGCTACTGGAATCCCGCCCGCCAGCGCTACGACTACGCCAAGGCGCAGCACGTGTTCCAGCTGCGCGACCAGCTCAAGCTGTATTCGCCCAAGCTCGACCTCAAGCGCGGGGCGATCGAGCAGGAGCGCAACGACCTGCTCAACCAGCTCGACACGCGCCTGGCGCAGCGCATCGATGCGGGCGCGATCTTCACCGACCAGCCGGACAACGCGGTGGCGATCCTCGCCACCATCCGCGCGATCGACCCGACCAGCAGCCTGCTGAAGAATGCCGAGCTGGAGCTCAAGTACGACGTCGCCATCGGCAACGCGCTCGCCGCGCACAACGCCACGCAGGCCAGCGATGAGCTGAAGCAGGCGCTGGCGGTATTCCCCGATTCGGCACGCCTCAAGCAGCGCGCGGCCCAGGTGGCCGCGGCGGCCCAGAGCGCGGCGGCGAGCACCTCGGCGGTGGCCTCGGCCGCCGGCCAGAGCGTGCCGCAGGCGCACCAGGCGCTGCAGGAGCTGGCGGCCAAGCCCACGCTGGATGCCGAGTGGCAGGCCGGGGTGACCCGCGCCATGACCACGCTCGCCGGCGACCGCGGTGCGCAGACGCAGCAGCAGGTGGCTGCGCTGGCCGCCGCCATCGCGGCGCAGGTCGCCACGCAGAACGATCCGCTGCAGTTGCCGCAGGCCCAGCAGGCCGTGGCGCTGGGGTTGAAGTACGCGCCGGCGTCGGCGCCGCTGCTGGCCCAGCGCGATCGTCTGGATGGACTGCAGAAGGCCGTGCAGGCGCGCCTCGATCAGGAGAGCGCCGCGGCCGAAGTCACCGCGCGCATCGAGTCGATGAAGCGCGCCGCCGCGGCCAACGACGTGGCCAAGGCGCAGGAAGCGCTGGCGCGTATCCGCACGCTGCAGCCGGACGCCGACTTCCTCAAGCAGGACGGTCCCAAGCTGCTGGCCGATGCCTACCTCGGGCAGGCCGCGGCATCTGTGCAGCGCGGTCGTTACAGCGCGGCGTCGGATGCGCTGGGGCGGGCGATCAAGGCGCTGGGCAGCCGCGACGACCTGCGCCAGGCGAAGGCGCGCTACGACGCACTGGCCGACATCATGAAGGCGCGCACGCAAGGTGCCTCCGCGGCAGACCTGGCTCGCATGCGCCAGCAACTGGCGGCCGCGCGCAAGGATGATCCCGAGGCCCTGGGCAAGCTCGAGTCGGCACTGAAGCTGCGTGGGCAACTGCCGCAGGGCAACCTGGCCGACCTGCTCGACAGCCTCAAGCCGGGCGAGGCCACGGCAACCCCGGTGTCGACGCCGAATGCCGAACCAGCCACACCGGCCACATCGACCGCCAGCGGCGCGTCGACGCCGACCAAGGGCGCCGCACCCGGCACGCGCCCGGCGCCTGGCGCCACCAAGGCGCCCGTGCCGGCCGGCCAGCCCGGTGCCGTGGCCGGTGCCAGCGCAGCGGCGGCCAGCGGGCCGGACCCCTGTGGCGATTCGGCGCTGGTGGGCAAGGGCCGCATCTGCGCCGATCAGGTGGCCGGCAAGCGCGGCCCCGCGCTGGTGGTGGTGCCGGGGCTGGCGGGCGGGCGGCCGTACGCGCTGTCGCGCGCGGAGGTCAGCGTGAGCGACTTCAACCGCTACTGCAGCACCACGCATCAGTGCACGCCCAAGCCGGTGGAGGATCGCCTGTCCGGCAGCCTGCCGGTCAGCAACATCTCGCTGGCCCAGGCGAAGGCCTACGCCGCGTGGCTCAGCCAGTCCACCGGCTTCACCTATCGCCTGCCGACCGATGCCGAGTGGCTGGCCGCAGCGCGTGCCGGCGGCGGCTGGAAGCAGGCCGCCGACAGCAACTGCGTGCCGCCCACCGCGGCGGCGGATGACGGCACCGGGGCACCGATCTCCTCGCTGGGACGCAGCCCGAACCCATGGGGGCTGGTGAACCTCACCGGCAACGTGTGGGAGTGGGTGGTCAGCGGCGGCGCGGTGGCCGTGCGCGGCGCCAGCTACACCAGCTACTGGTCCGATTGCACGGTCGACGCGCACCGCGCCGACGGCGGCAACGCCCAGAACGACGTCGGCCTGCGCCTGCTGAGGGAACTCAAATGAACGAACGCGAGCGTCGCGCCAACCAGAGTCTGCGGACCCTGGACGAAGCCCATCGCAACGGGCGCATCACCCGCGAGGACTACCGCGCCCGTCGCCGTGCGCTGCTCGGCAGCCTGTGCGACAGCGACGGCGTCACCGCCCGTAACGCGCTGACGCCGGCTGCGGCCAGGCAGCCGCGCGACGGCGGGGCACAGCGGGCAGCGGTGCCGGTCGGCGACATGGCCACCGCGCTGTTTCCGGATCGCCGCCGGCTGGCCTGGCGACTGTGGCTGGTCGCCTTCGCCGGGCTCGGGCTGTGCGCGCTGCTGCTCTACGCCCTGCTGCAGATGGGGCACGGCTGAACGGCCCGAAGAGGCTGTCGGTGATCAATTTTGTGACGTAGTTACGCATTACAGGGGGAGTGCTGTGATCGCGGCACGGCGGTCAACGGAGAGTCTTCGCGCGCGCGATCCAGTGGGGATGCACAGGGGCGGCAGCCTCGGGCCACGGCGAAGCCGGGCCAGCGCCGGCTGAAAATCTAAGGGGATATGTGTCGTGCGGATTGCTTCTCTGGCAGCAGCCCTGGCGTTGGCCTTGACCGGCAGCCAGGCGTGGGCGCAGGACGTTCCGGCGGCGACGCCCGGTGACGGCGCAACAGCGACGGCCGCGCCGTCGCAACAGATCCTGGTCAGCGGCGTACCGGCCGGCAGCGACGCCGCTGCCGTGCAGGGCATCGTGCAGGCCGGCTACGCGCAGGCGCTGGCGGCAGCGGGTCATCCGCCGGCATTGACCCAGGCGCAACTGCAGGCAGCCGCCGACGCCATCACCGCGGCGCTGAAGAGCGCCGGCTATGCCGACGCGCATGCCTACCTGCCCGAGCAGGTGCTGGCCTTCACCGTGCACGACACGGCACCCGCGGTCGCCCAGACCCCCGCCGCCGCACCCGCCGCCCCCACGCCCGTTGCCAAGCCGCCGCTGCCGGACAACGTGGTGCCGCCGGTGCGCGACCGCGATGCGGCCGCGGCGCAAACGTTGGCGGTGCAGGGCTTCCGCATCGAAGGCGTGGGCGATCACCCCGACGCGGGCATCACGCCGGCCAGCATGCAGGCGCTGGCCGATGCCCAGCTGAAGAAGCTCGGCGGCGGCGCCACGCCCGCGCGACTGGATTTCGCCCAGCTGCAGCAGGTGGCCGATGCGATGACCGACACCTACCGCAAGGCCGGTTTCATCTTCGGCACCGCGTTCCTGCCGGCGCAGACGGTGGGCGAGGATCACATGGTGCAGATTCGCGTGCTCGAGGGCACGTTGGGTCGCGTGATCGTCAAGGGCAACAAGCGCTATCACGCCAGTGCGATCGCCGCGTCGGTGGAGCCGCTCAAGGGCAAGGTGCTGCGCAAGGGCGACGTGGACACCGCGCTGCTCTACGCGCGCGAGCTGCCGGGCGTGTCGGTGAGCTCCACCTTCCAGCCCGGCGAAAAGACCGGCCAGACCGACCTGCTGATGGTCGCCAACGAGGCCAAGCGCCCGTACACCATCACCACCGGCGCCAACAACTACGGCACCGAACTCACCGGCCGCTACCGCGCGCAGCTGGGGGTCACCTGGAACAGCCCGCTGGGCATCGGCGACAGCTTCACCGCCAACGTCGACTACGCGATGGACCCGCGCAACAACGTCTACGGCGCGCTGGCCTACCGCGTGCCGACCGTGGCGGTGCCGGGCCTGAGCGGCGTGATTGGCGCCACCCGCAGCGAGCTGCAGTTGTCCAACGGCACCTTCGCCGCGCTGGACGTGAAGGGCCCCAGCTCGTCGCAGTACGCCGGCGCGGACTGGAAGTTCGTCAACACCGACGTGCTGCAGATGCAGGCGTCGCTGCACTACATCCGCGAACGCTCCAAGCTCACCAGCATCGGCATTCCGCTCTCGGACGAGCGCTTTGATGTGGCCGAACTGGCGTGGGCAATGAACCGCACCGACCAGAAGCTGCACGGCATCGACCTGCTGCAGGTGAGCGTGCGCAAGTCGATCGCCGACCGTTCGGTGGGCGCGGACCTGGTCAGCCCCAACCACGCCAGCAGCTTCCTCAGCACGCGGCTGTCGTATACGCGCCTGCAGTTCCTCACCAAGTCGCAGCGCGCGTATTTCAAGCTGGGCGGTCAGTGGACCAACGACGCGCTGGCGCCGCTGGAGCAGTTCGTGATCGGCGGCCCGGACAGCGTGCGCGCCTACCCGATCGCCGACGGGCTGAGCGATCGCGGCTACTACGCCTCGCTGGAATACCACGTGGACGCGCCGGGCTTCGGCGACAAGGTGTCGCCGTTCTATGCGCGCCCGTGGCGCGAGCTGCTGGAGCTGGAAGCGTTCGTCGATTACGCGCGCGGCTTCCCCGCCGGTGCCGATCGCGGTGTCACTGACGCGGTGACCTTCAAGGGCGTGGGTGCGGGCCTGATCTTCCGCCTGCCGCGCTTCCACCGCTTCGAGTTCCACCTGGACGGCTCGGTGCCGATCGGCGGCCCGGACGCTTCGGACAAGAAGGGCTACCACATCTATTCGCGCTTCGGCTTCACGTTCTGACAGGCGACGACCATGCACATCTCCCATCCGCATCGCACGTCCCGCTCGCGCAAGCTGGCCCCGCAACGCAAGGCGCTGCCGCTGTACCTGTCGATGGCGCTAGCCGCCGGCGGCATGCTCTGTGCGCCGGCACACGCGGGCATGGCTGGCGGCATGGCGGTACCCGGAGCGAACACTGGCACGGTGTCGGTCACCGCGCTGACCTCGCCGACCGGCGGCACGGTGGTGGGCGGCGTCGGCTCGATCAGCCAGAACGGCAATACCACCGTCATCAACCAGCTCTCCAACAAGCTCGCGCTGGACTGGCTTACCTTCAACGTCGGCAAGGACGCGACTGTTCAGTTCAACCAGCCCTCGTTCACGGCGGTCGCGCTCAACCGCATCCTCGACCAGAACCCCAGCCAGATCTTCGGCCGCATCAACTCCAACGGTCAGGTGTTCCTGATCAACACCCACGGCATCATCTTCGGCTCCACCGCGCAGGTGAACGTGGGCGGCCTGATGGCCAGCACGCTGGACCTCACGCCCACCGACTTTCTCGCCAACCACTTCAACCTCGACGCGCACGGCGGCAGCGCCGGCGTGGTCAACCACGGCACCATCGCCGCGGCCAGCGGCGGCTCGGTGAGCCTGGTGGGCGGCAGCGTAGCGAATGACGGCCTGATCCTGGCCAACTACGGCAACATCAACCTCGACGGCGCCGACAAGGCGGTGCTCGATTTCGACGGCAACGGCCTGATCAACATCCAGGTCACCGGCGAACTCAGGCAGCGCCTGGACGCCAACGCCGCCGTGAGCAACAGCGGCACGCTGCAGGCCGACGGCGGCACCGTGGTGCTGCAGGCCGCGGCAGCGAAGGACCTGTTCACCGACGTGGTGAACAACTCCGGCGTCATCACCGCCGGCGGCATCAACACCAACGGCGGCACCGTGCGCCTGGTGGCGGCCGGCGGCGACGCGACCAGCAGCGGCAGCATCAATGTGTCGGGTGTGCACGGCGGTAGCGCGCAGGTGCTGTCCGATGCGGACGTCGCGGTGACCGGCAGTATTGACGCCTCTGGCACGCAAGGCGGTGGCCGCATCCGGGTCGGCAGTGACGCGGCCGGAGGCGAGGTTGCACAAAATGTCACGCTCGATAGCGGCACCTTGCTGAATGCCGACGCGACGGTCCAGGGGCGCGGCGGCTCCATCGTCGTGCTCGGCAAGCAATCGACCCAGGTGGACGGACGCATGAGTGCGCGAGGAGGCGCGCAAGGTGGGGACGGTGGTTTCATCGAGACATCGGCCGACCACGTGAGAGTCGTCCACGGGATCCAGGTGGATACATCTGCGCCGTTCGGACAGACCGGTAACTGGCTGATCGACCCGTTCGACTTCACGATCGACGCCGCTGGTTCGGATGGCCTCACAGGCTCGGACGTGGGCACCCTCCTGCAGTCGAGCAACCTCACTATTCAGTCCACCGATAGCGGCAGTCCCGGCACCGGCAACATCAACGTCAACGACACCATCAGCTGGAGCGCGAACACGCTTACGCTGACCGCGGCCAACAACGTCAACATCAACGCGTCGATGTCGGCCACCGGAAGCGCCGGCCTGGTGCTGAACCCGGCAACGGCCAACGGCGGTGACGCCGCCGTAGGGACCGGCGCAAACATCATCTCCGGCACCGGGTCGCTGTCGCTGGCCGGCACCGGCACGATGACGCTCAATGGCGGGCTAGTCGACAACGGCTCGCTGAATATCTCCGGCTTGACCGCGGGGCTCAGCATGGCGCGGCTCACGGGCTCGGGCCAGGTCACCCTCGGCACTCACACACTGACGCTATCCAATGCGGCCGGCACGTTCTCCGGCGTCATCAGCGGTACCGGTGGCCTCACCTTGGCCGGCGGCTCGCAGATACTCTCGGGTGTGAACACGTATACCGGCGGGACGGCGATCAATGCCGGAACGCTAGCGCTGAGCGGCACCGGCAGCGTGGCTGCATCGAGCGGCGTGACCGCGAACGGCACGTTGGATATCTCGGGCACGACCAGCGGTACCTCGATCAAGAGCTTGTCCGGCAGCGGTGCCGTGACCCTCGGCGCGCAAGGGCTGACGCTGTCCAATGCGGCGGGCTCGTTCTCGGGCGTCATCGGCGGCACCGGTGGTCTCACCTTAAGCGTCGGCTCGCAGACGCTCTCGGGCGCGAACACCTACACCGGTGGGACGGTGATCAGCGCCGGTACGCTTGCGCTGAGCGGAAGCGGCAGCGTGGCTGCATCGAGCGGCGTGACCGCGAACGGCACGTTGGATATCTCGGGCACGACCAGCGGTACCTCGATCAAGAGCTTGTCCGGCAGCGGTGCCGTGACCCTCGGCGCGCAAGGGCTGACGCTGTCCAATGCGGCGGGCTCGTTCTCGGGCGTCATCGGCGGCACCGGTGGTCTCACCTTAAGCGCCGGCTCGCAGACGCTCTCGGGCGCGAACACCTACACCGGTGGGACGGTGATCAGCGCCGGTACGCTTGCGCTGAACGGAAGCGGCAGCGTGGCTGCATCGAGCGGCGTGACCGCGGACGGCACGTTAGATATCTCGGGCACGACCAGCGGTACCTCGATCAAGAGCTTGTCCGGCAGCGGCACCGTGACGCTGGGCGCGCAAGGGCTGACGCTGTCCAATGCTGCCGGCACGTTCTCCGGTGTCATCGGCGGCACCGGTGGTCTCACCCTGACCGGCGGCTCGCAGACGCTTTCGGGTACGAACACGTACACGGGCGGAACGACGATCAGCGGCGGCACGCTGGCGGTATCCAGCGACGGGAATCTCGGCGGCGCCGGCGCCGGTCTGACTCTGGACGGCGGCACGCTGGAGAGTACCGCCACCCTGGTCCTCAACCGTGCCGTTACCCTGGGTGCCGGCGGCGGTACGCTACAGACCGACAGCGGTGCCAATGTCACCCTGGGCCAGGCGGTTTCCGGCAGCGGCAGCTTCAGTCAGACCGGCCCGGGTGTGCTCACCTTGGGCGCCAGCGTCACTACGGGTGGCAGCCAGACCTACAACGGCGCCGTGACTCTGGGTGCTGACGTGACCCTGTCCAGTACGGGCAGTGGTGACATTCATTTCGTCTCGACCCTGGACGGTCCGCAACAATTGACGGTCACCACCGGAGGCGCGCTGACGCTGAGTGACGCGGTGGGAAGCTCCCAGGCGCTCGCTGGCCTGACCACGACGAGTGGTTCGCTGGATATCGGCAGCATCAACGTCACCGGCGATGTGTCACTGACGACGACCGCGGGCGGTATCGGACAGAACGGCGCTTTCATCGTGGGTGGTATTTCGTCGTTCAACGCGGCTGGGAACGCCATCTCGTTGATCAATTCGGGGAACGACTTCAGTGGTGCGGTGAGCCTCACCGGCGGCTCCACGCAGTTGTCCGACCAGACGGCCCTGACCTTGGGCACGCTCAATACCGGCAACCTGACCGTGAGCAGCGGCGGAGCGCTGGTGCTGGGCAGCGGTACCGTCGCCGGCACGCTGGACGCCACCGCCACGACCTCCATCATCGCCAACGGTGCGCTCACCGGCCTGAGCGATGCGGCATTCAATACGCCAAGCCTGTCTGGCAGCGGGAGCATCGCCGGCACGGGGGCGATCACCGGCCTGGGCAATACCGCATTCGATCTGACTGGCAACACCACCGGTACCTTGGGCGGGATCACCTTCAGCGGTTTCACCGCGGCCGACACTACGCATGTCACCGGGGCGACGGGCTTCGACGACGGCAACCGCAGCAGCGAGGGCATGACCTTCGCCTCGGCCATCAATGTGGTCGGCACGGGTGCGATCTCCAATGTCACCGGCAGTTTTGCCGACGACACACTGACCTCCGCAGCGAGCGGCATCGTCTATGCGGGCTTCGGCTCGGTCACGGGCAGTGGTGGGGCGGTCACTGGCGTGGCGGGAGATTTCAACGTCGGCACGCAGGTCTCTTCCGCCTCTGGCATCGATTACAGCGGCTTCAATCTGGGATCGGTAGCCGGTACCGGCAGTGCCGCGACAATCACCGGTTCCAGCCAGACCTACACGCTGGACAACACGACCGCCGACAAGGGAAGCAGCGGCGTGATCAGCTGGACCGGCTTCGGCAATATCAACGACAGCACCGGCACGGTCCTCTTCGGCACCGGCGGCAGCGTCAGCGGCAACATCACTACGCAGACGCTGGGCTACGGCAGCTACGTCGGCGCGGTGAACTTCGATCTGTCCAATGGCGCCGGTACCACTACGGGCATTGGCGGCACCTGGAGCGGCGTGACCGCGGTTACTGGCAACGGTAGTAACGCGACAATCTCAGGATCCAACCAGACCTACACGCTGGACAACGCCATCGCCGACAAGGGCAGCAGCGGCGGCATCGGCTGGACCGGCTTCGGCAATATCAACGACAGCACCGGCACGGTCCTCTTCGGCACCGGCGGCGGCGTCAGCGGCAATATCACGGCGCAGGCGCTGGACTACGGCAGCTACGTCGGTGCGGTGAACTTCGATCTGTCCAATGGTGTCGGTGGCGCGACGGGCATCGGCGGCACCTGGAGCGGGGTGACCTCGGTCACCGGCAACGGCGGCAGTGCGACGATCATCGGTTCGGGTCAGACCTACACGCTGGACAACACGGCCGCCGACAAGGGCAGCAGCGGCGGTATCGGTTGGACCGGCTTCGGCAACATCACCGACAGCACCGGCACGATCCTCTTCGGCACCGGCGGCAGCGTCAGCGGCAACATCACCGCCGCCACGCTGGACTACAGCAGCCACACCGGCGCGGTGACCTTCGATCTGTCCAATGGCGGCAATGCCACCACGGGCATCGGCGGTAGCTGGAGCGGCGTGACTTCGGTGACCGGCAGCGGCAGCAGCGACACCATCGCCGGTACCAACCAGACCTACACGCTGACGGGCTCCAATGCCGGCAACAACGGCACGGTGAGCTGGACCTCGTTCGAAAACCTGCAGGACGCGGGTAGCGGCACGCTCAAGGCCGCCAGCCAGACCTGGAGCCTTACCGGACACAATCAGGGCACGCTCACCGACTTGTCCGGTGCCTTCGGCGGCATGGGCAATCTGGTCGACACGGGAACCGGCCATTTCGTGATGCATTCAGGCTCCGACGGCGACGTGTCCGGCAATCTCGATGCGGGCACCGGCGGCAGCATCGACTACACCGGCTACACCACGCCGGTCGACGTCAACCTGTCCGGCAGCGGCACCACCGGTGTCGGCGGCACCGTCTCGGGCATCGCTTCGATTGCGGCCAGCAGCAACCTGGGCGTCAGCGGCACCACCGCCGGCTCGCTCGATATCACCACCACCGGCGCCGGTACCATCACCACGCTGGGTACGCTTTCGGTGGGCGTGGATCTGGGCATCGTGGCCAGCGGGGCGGTACTGCAAGGTGGTGCACTGACGGTTTCCGGCGGGACGACAGTGAACGCCGGCGGCAACGCGATCACGCTGATCAATAGCGGCAACGATTTCGTCGGCAGCGTGACCCTGACCGGTGGCACGACGCAGATCAACGACCAGAACGCGCTGACCCTGGGCGCGCTGTCCACCGGTGCGTTGACGGTCACCAGCCACGGCGCCCTCAACCTCGGCCACGGCGGCATAGGCGGTGACCTGATCGCGACCAGCAACAACGGCGCGATCACCGAAGGCACCGGCGGCGTGCAGGTGTCGGGCACCAGCAACCTGCAGGCCGGTACGGGCGCGATCACCCTGCTCGACGGCAGCAACCATTTCACCGGCGCGGTGACCGCCGCGGGGCAGGGCGTGCAGCTGCAGGATGCCGGCGACCTGACGATCGCGGCGCTGAGCAGCGGCACCAACGGCACGGTGAACCTGACCGCCGGCGGCGCGCTGACCTTGCCCGCCTCGGGGATCGATACCGGCACGGCGGATCTCACCCTGGCGGCCAACGGCGGCTCGCTGGCGATGCCCGGCGCGTTGAGCGGCGCGAACGTGACGCTGATCGGTCGCGACGGCATTTCGCTGGGCAACAACCTGAGCAGCGCCGGCACGGTCACGCTGACCAGCAGCAACGGCGCGATCAGCCAGAGCGGCGGCGTGATCACCGCCGGCACGCTGACCGGCAGTTCCGCCGACGCGACCACCCTCGGCAACGCGAACTTGATCACCGCATTGGGTAGCTTCTCCGCCGTCGGCCTCAGCCTGACCAATGCGCAGGTGCTGACCATCAACGGCCCGGTGGACGGCGGCAGCAGCACGGCGATCACCAGCTCCGGCAACCTGGTGCTGGCGGGCAACGTGTCCGGCACCACCACCTCGCTCGATGCCGGCGGCACGATCAGCCAGAGCGGCGGCATCGTCACAGCGACCACCTTGAACCTCGGCTCGGTCGGCGGCAGCAGCCTGACGGCGAACAACCAGATCACCAACCTGGGCACGGTCACCAATACCGGAAGCGGCGGCCTGAGCCTGGTCAACGCCACCGACCTCAACCTGGCCGGTGCGCTCGATGTCGGCACGGCCAGCGGCAACGACGTAAACCTTCAGGTGACGGGCAACCTCACTCAGGCCGGAGGCAGCGTGATCACGGCCGACCGGCTCGGCGGCAGCTCCACCGGCGACACCACGTTGGGCGGCAGCAACCAGCTCAATCACCTGGGCGGCTTCAACGCGGCCAACCTCAGCCTGACCAACGCCGCCGCGCTGACGGTCGACGGGCCGCTCGTGGTGCCGGGTACGTTGAGCCTGACCACCACCGCCGGCGCGCTCAGCCTGGCCACGGATCTGACCGCCACCACGGTCAATCTGAACTCGGCCTCGGCGCTGATGCTGGCCAACAATATCGACGCGACCACGCTTTCGCTGGTGTCCGGCGGGTCGATCACGCAGGGCGGTGGCGCGCTGACGGTGAGTGGCACGACCACGGTCAATGCCGGCAGCAACGCGATCACACTCATCGACGCCGGCAACGATTTCACCGGCGCGGTGACCCTGACGGGTGGCACCACGCAGATCACCGACCAGAACGCGCTGACCCTGGGCGCGCTGTCCACCGGTGCGTTGACGGTCACCAGCCACGGCGCCCTCAACCTCGGCCACGGCGGCATAGGCGGTGACCTGATCGCGACCAGCAACAACGGCGCGATCACCGAAGGCACCGGTGGCGTGCAGGTGTCGGGCACGAGCAACCTGCAGGCCGGCACGGGCGCGATCACCCTGCTCGACGGCAGCAACCATTTCACCGGCGCGGTGACCGCGGCGGGGCAGGGCGTGCAGTTGCAGGACATCGGCGACCTCACGATCGCGGCGCTCAGCAGCGGCACCAACGGCACGGTAAATCTGACCGCCGGCGGCGCGCTGACCTTGCCGGCCTCGGGCATCGACACCGGCACGGCGAACCTGACGCTGGCGGCCAACGGCGGCTCGCTGGCGATGCCCGGTGCGTTGAGCGGCGCGAACGTGACGCTGATCGGCCGCGACGGCATCTCGCTGGGCAACAACTTGAGCAGTGCCGGCACGGTCACGCTGACCAGCAGCAACGGTGCGATCAGCCAGAGCGGCGGCGTGATCACCGCCGGCACGCTGACCGGAAGCTCGCACGGCAACACCACGCTCAACCAGGCCAACCTGGTGGGCCAGCTCGGCAACTTCACCGCGGCCAACTTCAGCCTGGTCAATGCGCAGGCGTTGGCGGTAACCGGCGTGCTCTCCACCGTCGGTGGCAGTGGCGCCATCTCGCTGACTACCACCAACGGCGCGCTGGATGTGCAGCAGGCGCTCTCCGGCGGAGCGATCACGCTCGATTCGGCCGGCAGCCTGGCGTTGGCGACGAACATCACCGGCAGCACGGTGACGCTGACCTCCGACGGCAACATCAGCCAGAGCGGCGGCGTGATCCAGGCCGGCACGTTGACCGGCTCGGCTGCCGGCAGCGCCACCATGAGCAAGGCCAACAAGATCGGCACGCTGGGCAACTTCTCCGCCACCAACGGCCTGGCGCTGAGCAATGCGCAGGCGCTCACGGTGAGCGGCACAGTGGACGGCGGCAGTAGCACCCAGCTCACCACCACGGCGGGCACGCTGACGGCGGGCGGAACGATAAAGGGCGACGCCATCGCGCTGGCCGGTCAGGGCGGCGTGGCCATCAATGGCACGGTGAACGCCGGCGCCGGCGATATCGCGCTGACATCCGCCGGCGGGGCGATCACCGAGGGCAGTGCCGGTGCGCTGATCGGTGGCGGTCTGTCCGGTACTTCCGCGGGTGCGATGAGCCTCGGCGGTGCCAACCAGATCGTCACGCTGGGCAACATCACCACCGGTGGCGACTTAAGCTTCCGCGACACCCGCACGCTCACCGTCAACAGCCCGCTGGCGATCAACGGCGGCAACGGCAATCTCAGCCTCACCACCACCGGCAGCGCGTCGGACCTGATCCTGGCGACCGACCTCACCGGACGCACGGTGGCACTGGCGGCCGGGCGCGACATCAATCAGGCCGGCTCGGCGATTCACGCCACCACGCTCACCGGCAGCGCCGGCCGCGATGCGCATTTCACCGGGGCCAATCACATCGGCGCGCTGGGTGATTTCACCGCGGGCAGCCTGACGCTCGACAATGCGCAGGCGCTGAACGTCACCGGCTCGGTATCCACCGGCAGCGGCGCGCTGTCGCTTGCGACCACGAGCGGCAAGCTCACCCTCGCGGGCCACGTCAGCGGCGGCGCGACGACGCTCGACGCCGCCGGTGACATGGCGTTGAACGGCGCGCTCAGCGCCAGCTCACTCGCGCTGCAGAGCGGCGGCGCCATTGCCGAAGGCAGCGGCGGCGTGATCACCGCCGGTTCGCTCACCGGCAGCGCGACGGGTGCAACTGCGCTCAACGGCGCCAATCGCGTGGGCACGCTCGGCAGCTTCAATGCCGATAGCTTCCAGTTCACCAACGCCGGGGCACTGGCGGTGAACGGCCCCATCGACGGCGGCAACAGCACGCGGCTGGCGACCACCTCGGGCGACCTGGCCGTGAACGGGCGGGTCAGCGGCACCAACACCGAGCTGGTGTCGGCCGGGGCGATCACGCAGGGGAGCGGCGGCAAGGTGGTCGCGGTTACCTTGACGGGCCAGTCCGCCGGCGCGACCACGCTCACCGGCGCCAACAGCATCGACACCCTGGGCAGCTTCCGCGCCGCCGGTCTCAGCCTGAGCAACGGCAAGGCCCTGGTGGTGTCCGGTCCGGTGGACGGTGGCGCCAGCGCGGTGCTCACCACTACCGCTGGCGACGTGCGTGTGGAGAGTGGGCTGAGTGCTAGTGCGGTGCGGCTGGTATCGGCCGGTTCCATCAGCGAAAGCGGCAGCGGAGCAATCACGGCCACCACGCTCAGCGGTCAGGCAACGGGCGCCACCTCGCTCGGCACCAGCAGCGCACCGGTCGCCAACCACATCGGCACGCTGGGCAACTTCTCTTCGCCCGCGGGTTTCAGCCTCACCAACGCGCAGACGCTCACGCTGGGTTCGGTCGACGGCAGCAGCTTCACCATCGACGCCGGGCATGCGGCGCTGTACCTCGGTGTCACCGGTGGCGACCTGCTGCAGTCCGGCACCACACCGCTGTATGACGGTGCCGGTACGTTCTTCTCGTCCGGAAAGATGGGTACCGCGAAGGATCCGATCTACGTGATCGGCGATTCCGGCCAGGTAATTGCCGACGTCGGCGCACCGCCGGCGTACTTCTACGCGCTGGACCGCCAGGGCAACATCCTGCCGCTCACCGGCGACCTGAGCTTCAACGTGCCCACCTCGCTGTTCTTCGGCAAGGCGCAGAACGGCAACGGTCGCGGCGACGCGTATATCGACCCGAGCGTGATCTCGGCCAACTACCGGTCGTTCGGCATCGTGCCGTCCGGCATCCTGCTGCCGGAAGACCAGCAGCAGTGCCAGCCGGAACTGGAGGATTGCTCGAGTGAGTAAGCGCGCAGCCCGTCTCCGGAGGCATGGCGCGCCGGTGCTGGCGGCTTGCTTGCTGCTGGCGATGGGCTCGGTGTCGGCACAGCTTGCGCCGCGCCTGACCGCGCAGCTCGCGCTGGATGAGCTGGCCACGGCGCAAGCCGATCTGGCCAAGAGCCAGCCGGCTGCGGGATCGCCGCTGGCCGCGGTAAGCCAGCAACTGGCCGGCATGGCCGACGCGTTGCGGCAAAGCGCGGGAGGCAACGCGAGCCAGCCGGTGGAACTGGTCGGCGACGCGCTGCGCGCCCGCATCGTGCGCGCCCACGCAGCGGCGGCACGGGTGCAGGCCTACCTCGCCGTGTCCGGCGGCTGCGGGGCGAGCGACACGGCGGCGATGCAGGCGGCGCTGTCCGCCGGTGTGGAGCGTCTGGCCGGCGCCACGGCGGCCGGCAAGCAGGTGCCGGCCATCGACAGCGTGCAGAACATGGCGAACGTGCCGCTGTTCGCCCTGCATCCGGCAGCACTGCCGGTCGGCAAGCCGCTGACGTTCGCGCTGGTCGGCTCCGACCTCGCCGATGCGCAGTGCGCCGATCCACGCGTCAGCGCTACCGACGCCGCCGGCAAGCCGTTGGCCAGCCAACCCGTGCTCACCGGAGCCTCGCCGGCGCGGCTGGAACTGCGCTGGCCGGATGCGGCTGCGCTGCCCAGCGGCCCCGTGGTGCTGCACGTGGCGACGCAGCGCAAGGTGTTCCTGCTGGGCTGCTCGGCTTTGCCCGAGGCCGATGCAGTAGTGCAGGTGGCGCCGCCGGTGCGGTTCGACGTGGACTACGTGCTGGAGGCGGTGTGCCCGGCGCAGGGCGGCACGGTGCCGTTGGGGCATGGCCGGTTGCCGACGCTCAACGGCTACGGCGCCACCGTTTCGCAAGCGGTGAATACCTCCGCCTGTGCGGAGCCCGACGCGTACCGGCTTAGCGCGACCGTCACCCAGGCCGACGGCAGCTCGCAGGTCGCCGGTCCATTCACCCAGAGCGCGCAGGCGACCATTACCGCGGGCTTGCCTGGCGGCTTGTCGATGAGCTGGAGTCCTTCGGCACAGGCGCTGTTCGTGCGCTCGGGTGCGGCCAACTGCAAGGGCGCGCCCTGACGGCAAGAGTGCGATCGCGGACGGACGCCCGCGGCCGCGGCGATTCGCTCAGCCGTTCTCGTCCGGTCCGGCGATCACGCGCAGTTCGCTCAGCCCGCCCGGCGCGAGATCCTGCATGAGGTCGGCGAAGTTCATGCCCACTAGGCGCTGCGCGCGGCGCAGCAGCAGCGGGATCGGGCTGGACGGTTCGTGCCGCGCGTAGTACTCGCACAGCTCGTCCAGTCGACGGCGCACGTCCTCCGGGCTCTGGATGCGACCGTTCGATGCGGCCACGCCAGCCACCGCGGCCGTGCCGCCGCCTTCGGCGCCTTCCGTCGCGTCTTCGCTGCCGGCGCCATCGTCTTGCGGGCTGCGCCGGGCGACCTGCGACTCGACGAATTTCTTCAGTTCGTAGCTGTCCGACAGCAGCAGTTTCAGGTCGGGGCCGGCGGTGCCGATGCGCTCGTTGAACAGGGTGTCGATCGCCTTGGCCTGCTCGAGGATGCGGCTGGCCGCGTCCAGCGAGGCGGCCAGGTCGGCTTCGGGGCAATCCATGCAGCAGGCCTCGATGTCGCTCATCGAGGGTAGGCCTTCACCGTTGGGGCTGTCGCCGACCTTCAGCGTGCCGTTGGCGATGCGCAGGTCGCGCAGCGAGAACCGGCCGATGCGCGGGGACTGCACGAACGGCGTGGTGCGCAGGTAGTTGAGCACGCCCAACGGCTCGCCGAACGGCACCACGGCGTTGACGCGCGCGGTGGGGTCGTCGTCGTCCTCCGCGTCCAGCATGGGATGCACGCCTTCCCAGTAGTTCTCCAGCATGCCGCGTACCAGCGCCAGGCCGCCAGCCAGGCCGGCGAGGCCGCCGGTGCGCAGCCAGGCGGTGGACAGGTGCGTGGCTACGCGCAGGTCCTTGGAGCGGCCCAACAGGCCCTCGGCGAGGCTCTTCACCCGATCCCAGTCCGGTTCCTCGGCCGCCTTCACCTCGTCGCCGATGGCGCGCTCGGCCTTGACCGTGGCAGCGCGCTCCAACGCCATGAAGTCGGCGTCGTATTCCAGGTCCGGGCCGCACGGGGCCTCGTCGCTGATGGGCAGGAGCAGGGACTGCAGCGCTTCATCGTTCATGGCGGACTCGACGATCGGGATGGAAGGGGCGTACGCGCCGACCGGTGCCGACCGCGCCGCGGGCACGATCGGGCCGGGGCCGTCTCTCTAGGTAGTGCGTTTTCCGGAGCGGAAACCGGTCACGCCGGCCGCGCCGAGGCTCAGCTTTGCGGCAGCCGGTGCGGATCCACCGCCACCCCCGCCAGCGGCTGGCGGCTGCGCTCGACGACGTGGGCGAGCGTGTGGATGTTGTCGACCAGCCGGTCGCTGAGGCGCTCGACCAGCTCGGCGGTGGGCGGGTCGTCGCTCAGTTCGAGCAGGTCGGTGAGACTGCGCTGCAGGTCGCGCAGCGCGGGCAGGGGCGGCAGCGGCTGCTGTTCGCGCAGGGCTTGCGCCACGTGATGCAGGGCATCGGCGGCGTGCTCCACGAAGCCGCCGATCTCGGCCGGTTCCGGCAGCCGCTCGCGGTCGTCGATCAACGCCTCCAGCGCCATCGCCGTGCGCGCCAGCCGGTTGCCGTTGGCGAACAGGGCCTGGGCCAGTTCCAGCAGCGGCAGCGGCGTGCCGGGTTCGCCGCGCATGCGCTCCAGCGAAGCCTGGGCGTTGGTGCGCGCCATGCGCGCGGCGGTGCGCGTCTCGCGGTGCGCGTCGCGCTCCCCGGGCGCCGCCAGTGCGGCCAGGTAGCGGGCGTAGGCATCGAGCATGTCCGCCAGCGCCGCGCGGGCACGGCCGCGCTCCCAGGTCGGCCACAGCACGTAGGCGATCAGCGCCATGGCGCTGCCCATCGCCGTGTTGATCACGCGGTCGATCACCGCCCCGCCGGGGTCGACCCCTTCGAACGAGAGCAGGATCACCACGGTGCCGGTGAGCGCGGCCACCGCCGCGCCGTAATGCGCGGTGGCCAGGTAGCGGAAGCCCATGCACAGCACGGCCATCAGGGCCAGGTGGGCCCATGGCTCGTTCGGCGTCACGTGCAGCAGCGCGGTGGTGAGCAGCAGGCCGAGCACGGTGCCGACCACCCGCAGCAGGCCGAAGTTGAAGGTGGCGGCGAAATCCGGGCGCAGCACGATGGCGGCAGTCATCGGCACCCAGTAGCCGTGCGGCAGCTTGAGCCAGCGGGCCACCGCCAGCGCGATGCACAGGCACGCGGCGCTGCGCACGGCATGGCGGAACGCCACCGAACGTGGGGTGAGGTTGGCGCGCAACGTGGCCAGCACCGAGTGACTGCGCAGCGCGGCTGGCAGCGGTGTTTCCGCGGCCACCGCGCGCCACTCGCCGCGGCTGCCGGCCCAGCGGGCGTTGCGCACGGCCGCGGCGAGCTGGCCGGTCAGCGCGTGGATATGCACGGCCAGGCCACCGCGTGCCTGCGGCTGGTCGAGCAGGGTGCGTTCGCTGGCCTGCAGGCCGCGCAGCGCGCGTTCGGCGTCCTCCGGCGCATCGCCTGCTTCCAGCGCGTCGGCGATCGTGGCCATCACGCGCGCGGCGTCGTGGCGGAAGATCGCGTGCAGGGTGGGATTGGCGCGCAGCTCGGCCAGCGCGGTGAGTTCCAGCCGGATCCGTTCGGCCAGCTCCAGCAGCACACCGAACGCTTCCATGGCGCGGCCACGGGCGTGATGACGGCCCAGCAGGGTGTGCTGCAGCGCAGTCATCGCCTCGGTGAGCGCGGGCACGTCGGCCTCGTCGTGCGCCTGCTGGCGGGCCAGCTCGGCCAGGCCCCGGAACACCTCGGCCAGCGCCAGGCGCTCGGGCCGGTAGCGCTGCAGCGGCCAGGCGGCTACCGAGAACATCGCCAACAGCATGCCGCCGGCGAAGATCAGCGCGGCGCTGCCGAACGCGGCCGCCACGGTCGGCATCGGCGTGGCGGCGGTCACCACCAGCAGGATCATGCTGGTCATGCCCACGCGGGCGATGTCCACGCCGAACAGCACCAGCATGCCGCCGAGGAATCCCGCCACAGCGGTGGCGACCAGCATCGGTCCGAACTGATCGCCGATCAGCATGCCCACCAGCGAGGCCAGCGCCGCCGCCAGCGCAGCCAGCAGCAACCGCCAGATGCGCTGGCGATATGGCCCCGGCTGATCGGAAAACATCGTGTTGAGCGCGCCGGCGCCCACGCCCAGGCCGATCGCCGTGTGCCCGGTGGCCATGCCCACCGCCAGCGGCAGGATCACCGCGGCGGTATTGCGCAGCACCACCCGCAGCGGCACGTCCGGACGCCGCGTGCGGGTCAGGCTTTCCATCACGTTGCTGCGGAGCGAGTAGCTGCGGGCGATCATGCCGCGTCGGTTCCGATGAGGAAGGTGCCGGACGATTCTGCACCAGGCTCCGTCAAGCCGGTGCAGGCGCGACACTGCGCGCCCGCACCTTTACGTCCCTGCGTCAGCCGGCGCTCAGGCGCGGCCGGCGAATTCGCCGGTGGTGGTGTTCACCCACACCTTCTCGTCGTTGCTGATGTATTCGGGCACCTGGATCTCGATGCCGGTGTTGAGCTTGGCCGGCTTGGCGCGCTTGGTGGCGCTGGAGCCCTTCATTTCCGGCGCGGTGTCGACCACCGTCAGCACCACGCTGGTGGGCACCTGCAGGCCAACCGGCGCGTCGTCGATCAGCTGCACGTAATAGCCCTCGACCTCTTCCACGATGTAGCCGGCATTGTCGCCGACCAGCTCGGGGCTGAGCAGGTACTGGGTGTAATCCTCGGCGTCCATGAACACGAACGCGTCGCCGTCCATGTAGGAGAAGTTGGCGGCGCGGCGCACCAGGTCCATCTCCTTCAGGTCGTCATCGGCGCGCAGGCTGAGGTCGTACTTGCGACCACCGGGGATGGAATACATGGTGAAGCGGAACGTGACGTTGCCGCCGCGCGCGGTGGGCGCGCTGCGCTCGATGTCGCGCACCTGGTAGACGGTGCCGTCGTGTTCGACCACGTTGCCTTTCTTGACGTCGGAAGCTTTCATGGGTTTGGCCGGGATTTGGTATGGGAAAGTAGGTAGATATCAGTTGCCTCGCCGTCATTCCCGCGAACGCGGGAATCCACTTGGCTCTTGCATGGAAAGGCGAAAATGGATTCCCGCATTCGCGGGAATGACGACGCGTTGAAGTGTCCGCTTACTTAGGCTGCAGCCGCACGCCGCCATCCAGGCGAATCGTCTCGCCGTTGATGTAGCGGTTGGTGAGGATGAAGGCGGCGGTGGCGGCGAATTCCTCGGGCGTGCCCAGGCGCGAGGGGAACGGGATCGACGCGCCCAGCGACTCCTGCACCGCTGGCGGCATGGAGTCCACCATCGGCGTCCAGAAGATGCCCGGCGCGATGGTCGCCACGCGGATGCCGAAGCGCGCCAGTTCACGCGCCATCGGCAGGGTCATGCCGACCACGCCGCCCTTGGAGGCCGAGTACGCGGCCTGGCCGATCTGGCCTTCGTAGGCGGCTACCGAGGCGGTGTTGATGATCACGCCGCGCTCGCCGTCCTCGCCCGCCTCGTTGCCCTGCATCAGCGCAGCGGCGGCCTTGGCGACGTTGAAGCTGCCGACCAGGTTCACCATCACCGTGGTCTGGAACTGCGACAGCGCCATCGGGCCTTCCTTGCCCAGCACGCGGCCGGCGCCGAGGATGCCGGCGCAGTTCATCACTACATTCAGCCCGCCCATCGCCTCGCGCGCGGCGGCCACGTTGGCGCTCACGCCCTCTTCGGAGGTGACGTCGGTGCGATAGAAGCGTGCCGCCTCGCCGAGGCTGGCGGCCGCCGCCTGGCCCTTCTCCTCGTTGACGTCGAACAGCGCCACCTTCGCGCCCTGCGCGACCAGGTGCTGGGCGACCGCGTGGCCGAGTCCGGAGGCGCCGCCGGTGATGACGGCCTTGACCTGAGCGAGCTGCATGGAGAGTTCCCGAAGCGTGGAAAACCGCGATTTTAGCGGAGCGGCCGGGGCGCCAGCCATGGGCGCGGCGTGCGCTGTCTAGATCAGTGGGCGCGGGCCAGCCGTGCCTGCCACGCCGGCTGCTCGCGCAGCTCGCGGAACGGGATCAGCGGCGGGGGCGGATTGGCCGGTTCGCCGAGCGTCTTTTGCCACACGCCCACATCCCACCATTGCCCCAGCTTGTAGCCGGCCTGGCGCCACACGCCGGCGGGCGTGAAGCCCATCGCCTCGTGCGCGGCCACGCTGGTGGTGCCGGGCAGGGTGATCACGCCCACCGCCTGGTAGATGTGCTGCATGCGCATCGTGTCGAGCAACGCGCCGTACAGCCGGCGGGCGATGCCGCGGCGCTGCGCCTCGGGGTGCACGTAGATCGAGGTCTCGGCGATCCAGTCGTAGGCGGCGCGTTCGCGGAAGCGGCTGGCGTAGGCATAGGCCAGCACGGCGCCGGCTTCCTCCCATACCAGCCAGGGGTAATGCACGAGCCTGGCCAGCACGCGCTCGCGCATCGCCTCGACCTCCGGCGGCACGGTCTCGAACGTGGCCACGCCTTCGAGCACGTGCGGCAGGTAGATGGCGTGGAACGCCGCGGCATCGTCGCCGGTGGCGATGCGGATCATGCGAGCACCTTCTCCATGCACACGCTGCGCGGATTGGCGTGATGCTCGCCGAACGGCGGACAGCGGCGGTAGCCGGCGCGTTCGTAGAGCTCCAGCGCCTCGGCCTGGGCGGTACCCGCTTCCAGTTTCACCTTATGGCCGCCGCGGCTGCGCACGTGCGCTTCCATCGCTTCGAGCAACTGCTTGCCCAGGCCCAGGCCGCGGCAGGCCGGCAGCACGTACATGCGCTTGATCTCCACGTAGTCACCCTCGTCGATGCACGCGCCGCACGCCACCGGATCGCCGTCTACGCGGGCGGTGAGCAGGGTGACCTGCGGGCGCTGCAGCGCGGCCAGCGACACCGGCTCGATGTTGCCGGTGGGATGCAGCTCGGCGAGATAGCCGTCGGTGGGTTCGATCAGCGGACGCAGCTCGGGCAGGGCCGGATCGTCGACGCGGAATTCGAGCCGGGGTGCGGTGCAGGTATCCATGCTCACATGTATTTCCAGTTGCGGTGCTTGCCCTCGGCCAGCCATTCCAGCGTGATGGCGAGGCGCTTGCTGCGGGTGGCGTCGGTTTTCGCACCGGTGATCCAGTCGGTGTACTCGCGCTGCGCGCTGGGGCTGAACGCCTCGAAATGCCGCTTGGCCGCGGCATGCTTGCGCAGTGACAGCGCGGCGGCGAGATCCTCCGGTACGGCCGGCGCAGGCTTGGCGGCGGCGCGCGAGCGCGGCGATGGCGCACCCGTCTCGATGCGCTGCATGGCCGCCTTCACCGCCGCCATCAAGGTGCGTTTGGATGGCAGGTCCCCCACCGCGGTGAGCTTGCCGTACTGGCCCATGCCATCGGCGTCACCGGCCTTCGCGTCCGGCTGCCAGAACCCGAAGCCGCAGTGCTGCTTGAACGCCGCCATCATGCACAGCGGCCGGCCTCGGTATTCGAAGAACGGCATGCGCCACTTGAGCGTCTCGGTCACATCCGGGCAGGCCGCGTGCACCACGGCGCGCAACCGTTCGAGCACGGGGCGTGCGAACGGTGCCGCGGCGGCAATGTAGTCGTCCACGCGCGCGTCGGTGTTCATGGTGCACCTCCTTCTACAGGTCCAGCAGAAAGAAACGGTCGCAACTGAAGTGGCCGGTGCCGCCCATCGGCGCGCACAGCGGCTTGAAGCCGCTGCGCAGGTACAGCGCCTGCGCCTGGTCCATGCCGGTAAGCGTTTCCAGATAGCAGCGGGCGAAGCCGTGGGCGCGGGCGGCGTCCAGGCAGCGCTGCATCATCGCAGTGCCGGCGCCGATGCCACGAGCCTCGGGCAGGAAGTACATCTTGCGCAGTTCGCACACGTCCGGCTCGCCGTTCTGCAACGGCGCCACGCCGGCGCCGCCCACTACGCAACCGTCCAGCTCCACTACGAAATAGCTGCAGCGCGGCTGCGCGTAGGCCGCGGTCATGTGGTCGACCTCGGGATCGTGGATGGCGAAGCCGGGGCCGTCGGCGCCGAAGCTCGGCATCACGGTGCGGATCACGTCGGCGACGGCCGCGTCGTCACGGGTCTCGATGGGGCGGATGGTGAAGGCGGTGCTGCGTTCGGTCATGGCGTGGTCGGGGAGGCAGAAGCTGTGTCGGGAGAACGATAGATGGTGCCGCTCTTCATCACGAACACGGGGTGGCGCAGCGCCTGGATGTCGCGGCTGGGGTCGCCCGCGAACGCGGCCAGGTCAGCGAACTGGCCCGGCGCGATGCGGCCGAAATGACCCTGCTCGCGCAGCACGCGCGCGGCCACATCGGTGGCGGCGTGCAGCGCCTGCACCGGTGTCATGCCGTCGGCGACCATCAGCGCCGGTTCGCGCCAGTTCTCGCCATGCGCGAACACGCCCACGTCGCTGCCGTTGCCGATGGTCACGCCGATCTTCAGCGCGGTGCGGAAGGCGTGCTCGGCCTCCTTCATCGCGGGCGTCGGTTCGGACTTCCCGGGCACGTAGTGCTGGAAGTATTCGGAGGTGGCTTCCACCGCGGTGAGCGTGGGCTCGTAGGCGATGCCTTTCTGCTTCATCAGGCGGAACGTCGCTTCGCTGGTGCCGTAGCCGTGCTCGATGGTGTCCACGCCGGCCTCCACCGCGTTGCGCACGCCCGCTTCGCTGGCCGCATGGGCGGCGACCGGGCGGCCGATCTGGTGGGCGGCGTCGACGATCGCCCGGATCTCGGCCGGGGAAAGCGTGGGCATCGTCTCGCCGTGGTCGCCCACGCGGTAGTCGGCATAGAGCTTGATCCAGTCCGCGCCGCGTGCGGCCTGCTCGCGCACCGCGGCCACGGCCGCGTCCACGCCGGTCACCGGCTGCGCGCCCTGCGGCAGGTCGAGGTCGGGACGGAAGCCGCGCGGGCCCGGGCCATAGCTGGCGGTGGCGACGATGGCGCGGGTGGCAACGAACATCCGCGGGCCGGGGATCAGGCCGTTGTCGATGGCGCGCTTGATCGATACGTCGGCAAAGCCGGCGCCTTCGGTGCCCAGGTCGCGCAGCGCGGTGAAGCCGGCCAGCAGCGTGGCCTTGGCATGCGTGGCGGCCTCGAGCGTGCGGTAGTCTTGCGGCTCGGTGAGCACCTGGTCGTTCCACAGCGTCTCGTTGTACGGATGCAGGAACAGGTGCGAGTGCAGGTCGATCAGGCCGGGCGTCAGCGTGGTGCCGGGCAGGGTGATGCGCTGCGCATCGGCGGGTGCCTTGATCGCGTCGGCCGGACCGACCGCTGCCACCTTGCCGTCGTGCACCAGCACGGCCCAGCCGGCGTGTGCGGCGTCGCCATCGGCGGTCCATACGCGATCGGGGAGCAGCAGGGTGTCCTTCGCCGATGCTTCGGCGGCAGCGGCCAGTGGCGCGATCGACAGCAGCGCGGCGCAGACGGCGGACCAGACTCCAAGATCTAGGCGCATCGGATTCCCCTCGAAACGTTCTTTCCTCACCGATTCTAGCGGCGCCCGCGGCGATGTCTCGCTCGCCACGGTAGGAGCGCACCTTGTGCGCGACCTTGGCCCACCCCGGCGAGGCCGCGCATGTTTGATCCGGCCGGCGAGCGGTCGCGCACAGGGTGCGCTCCTACAGGTGATCGTGCGCTGGTGCCGGCGCTCAGGCCGCCGTGCGTGCGCGGGTCACCCGGCTGGCGGTTTCCTTGTGCAGCTGCGCGGCGAGCCAGGCGCCGGTGGCGACCAGCAGATCGAGATCCACGCCCGTGTGCATGCCCATGCCGTGCAGCATGTACACCACGTCTTCGCTGGCCACGTTGCCCGTTGCGCCCTTCGCGTACGGGCAGCCGCCGGTACCGGAGACCGCGCTGTCGACCACGCGCACGCCTTCCTCCAGACAGGCCAGGATGTTGGCCAGTGCCTGGCCGTAGGTGTCGTGGAAGTGCACGGCCAGCGCGTCCATCGGCACCTCGTCGGCCACCGCGCGCAGCATGGCGCGCGCCTTCGCCGGCGTGCCCACGCCGATGGTGTCGCCGAGCGATACCTCGTAGCAGCCGGTCGCGTGCAGCCGCTGTGCCACGCGCACCACGTCGGCTACCGGCACCTCGCCCTGGTACGGGCAGCCAAGCACGGTGGAGACGTAGCCGCGCACCTTCACGCCGTCGGCCTTGGCGCGTTCCAGCACCGGCAGAAAGCGTTCGATCGATTCGTCGATCGAAGCGTTGATGTTCTTGCGGTTGAACGCCTCGCTGGCCGCGGAAAACACCGCCACCTCGGTGGCGCCCACGGCGCGGGCGCGCTCGTAGCCCTGCAGGTTCGGCACCAGCACTGGGTAGCTCACCCCCGGCACCTTGCGGATGCCGGCGAACACCTCGGCCGCGTCGGCCAGTTGCGGCACCCACTTCGGGCTGACGAAGCTGGTCGCCTCGATGGTGGTCAGGCCGGTGGAGGACAGCCGGTCGATCAGCGCGATCTTCACCTCGGCCGGCAGCAGGGTCCTCTCGTTCTGCAGGCCATCGCGGGCGCCGACTTCGACAATGCGGACGTGGTTGGATGCGGTCATGGTGTTCTCCGTGGCAGCCCCGGGTCGTTGTAGGAGCCCGCTCGCGGGCGATGTTTTTGCTCCTGATGCCCATCGAAGCCAAGAGCATCGCCCGCGAGCGGGCTCCTACACGGATCAGGCGCGTTCACTCGGTGGCGAAGCGCACCAGCACGGTGTCGGCTTCGACGAAATCGCCCTGGCTCGCGCTGAGGCTTTCGATGGTGCCGGCGCGCGGGGCCTTCAAGGCGAGTTCCATCTTCATCGCTTCCATCACGATCAGCTCCTGGCCCTCGGCGACTTCGTCACCGGCGGCGGCCTTCACCAGCACGATGCGGCCGGGCATCGGCGCGACGAGCTGGTTGCCGCCGGCGGCATCGCTGCTTTCCCAGGCGTAGGCAGCGGCACGGCCGAGATGATGGCGCTGGCCGTCGACGTCGTGCAGCAGCACGCGACTGGCGTCGGCGCGCACGGCCAGGCGCAGCGCGTCTCCGTCGAAGCGGGCGCTCAGGGTTTCGCCGTCGTGGCGGGCGCCGCTGACTTCGCAACGGTCGTCACCGTGGCGCATGCGGTAATGGCCGGCGTGGCCGTAGGCTTCCACTTCGTAACGGTGGCCGTGGCGTTCCAGTGCCACCAGTCGGCGGCCTTCGTGGCCGATGCGCCAGGCATCGGCGAGCGCCCACGGCGAGTGCGGATCGCTGCCGCGGCGCGTGGCCGACATCGCGGCGCATTCGTCGTGCAGCAGGGCGGCGGTGGCGGCGGCGAACAGCACATAGTCCGGCGGTGCCACGTCGCCGACGAGGAACTCGTCCAGGTGGCGGTCGAGATAACCGGTGTCGATGCGGCCTTCCACCACCACCGGATGACGCGTCAGCCGCTCGAGAAAGGCGATGTTCGATTTCGGCCCGGCGATCTCGCACTCGGCCAGCGCCTCGCGCAGGCGCAGCAGGGCGCGCGGGCGATCGGCGTCGAACACGATCAGCTTGGCGATCATCGGGTCGTAGAAGATGGTGACCGTGTCGCCCTCGATCACGCCGCCGTCCAGTCGCACGTGTTCGGACGGCGCCGGTAGGCGCAGGCGCAGCAGCTTGCCCGAGCCGGGCAGGAAGTTCTGCTCCGGGTCTTCGGCGTACAGGCGCACCTCGATGGCGTGGCCGTGCGCGCGGATCTGCTCCTGCACCAACGGCAGCGGCTCGCCCGCGGCCACGCGCAGCTGCCATTCCACCAGGTCCAGCCCCAGCGTGAGCTCGGTGACCGGATGCTCCACCTGCAGGCGCGTGTTCATCTCCATGAAGAAGAACTCGCCGGTCGGTGCCACGATGAATTCCACCGTGCCCGCGCCGACGTAGTTCACCGCCTTGGCCGCAGCCACCGCCGCCTCGCCCATGGCGGCGCGTCGCGCGTCGTCGAGGAAGGGCGAGGGGGTTTCCTCCAGCACCTTCTGGTAGCGGCGCTGCGCCGAGCACTCGCGCTCGTTGAGGTGGATCACGTGGCCCTGGCTGTCTCCGAACACCTGGAACTCGATGTGCCGCGGATGCTCGACGTAGCGCTCCAGGATCACCCGCGCATCGCCGAACGAGGACTGCGCCTCGCGCTGGGCCGAGGCCAGCGCGTCGGTGAACTCGGCCTCCTTGCGCACGATGCGCATGCCCTTGCCGCCGCCGCCCGCGGCGGCCTTGATCATCAGCGGAAAGCCGGTGGCGCGCGCTTGTTCGGCGAGGAAAGCGCCGTCCTGGTTATCGCCGTGGTAGCCCGGCACCAGCGGCACGCCGTGGGTTTCCATCAGCGCCTTGGCGGCGGCCTTGGAGCCCATCGCCTCGATGCTCTCCGGTCGCGGGCCGATGAAGGCGATGCCGGCGTCGCTGCAGGCGCGGGCGAAGTCGGTGTTCTCCGAGAGGAAGCCGTAGCCGGGGTGGATCGCCTGCGCGCCGGCTTTCTTCGCCACCGCGAGGATCGCGTCGCCGCGCAGGTAGGAGTCGGCCGGGCGCGGACCGCCGATCGGAAAGGCTTCGTCAGCCAGGCGCACGTGCTGGGCGTCAGCATCGGCTTCGGAATAGACCGCGATGGTGCGGATGCCGAGGCGCCGGCAGGTGCGGATCACGCGGCAGGCGATCTCGCCGCGGTTGGCAATCAAAACGCGCTCGAACATGCGAAGTCCCTGAATGGCATGCGCCGTGATGCAAAGCCCGAAACGGTAGCAGAAGGGCGGTTTCCAGCCGATGCGCAGCGCAGCAAGCCGGGCATCGTGGAGATGGACCGGTGTTGCTGTGGGGCGAGGTTGGTCGCGCACAGGGTGCACTCCTACAGGGCTTCGTCTCGTAGGAGCTCACCCTGTGAGCGACAGGTGTCGCATCAGGGCGAAGGGTGGCTGCTACGGCGTGAGCTCCAGTCGGTGCAGAGCGGGTGACTACATCACCCAAGCCGCCGCACGCTTGCCCAGAAACGCGCCCAGCCCCTCCTGCCCCTCGGCCGACACGCGCAGCCGTGCGATCAGCGCCGCGTTCTCCTCGTCGATCCGCTCGGCGGCGGACTCATCCAGCCCGGCCATCCCTAGGGCCAGCGTCTTGGCTTCCGCTTGCGCCACCGGCCCGGCCTTGCCGAGAAAGCCGAGCACGCGCTGCACCGCCTCGTCCAACTGTTCGCGCGGCACCGCCTCGTGCAGCAGGCCGATGCGCGCCGCCGCGGCCGCGTCGAAGAATTCGCCGGTGAGGAACAGCCGGCGCGCCTGGCGCAGGCCGATCGCGGCGATCACGTAGAGCGAGATCACCGCCGGCACCAGGCCGAGCTTGACCTCGGTGAGCCCGAATTTCGCGCCTTCAACGCCGATGGCGATATCGCAGCAGGCGATCAAACCCACGCCGCCGCCAAACGCAGCGCCGTTGACGCGCGCGATCGTCGGCTTGGGGCAGAACTGCAGGCGGCGCATCAGTCGAGCCAGGCGCATCGAATCGTCGCGGTTCTGCTGCTCGCTGGCCTGCGCCATCGAACGCATCCAGTTCAGGTCGGCGCCGGCGGAGAAGCTCTCGCCTTCGCCGGTGAGCACGATGGCGCGTACGTGGTCGTCGCGGCCGGCGTCCTCGATGGCGGCAGTCAGCTCGGCGATCAGCGCGTCGTCAAAGGCGTTGTGCACCTCCGGACGGTTCAGGGCGATGCGGCGCACGCGGTCCTGGTCGGCGATCGAGAGGCGGCTCGTCATGGCGGAATCCCTTGGCAAAGAGCCGCGATGATAAACGCCCGCCCACTGCGGGGCGGGGTTGAATGCGGTGGGGCAGGGAACGATATACAATGCGAACCATTCCTATTTAGGCCAAAGCCTGTGCGCCTGTCCGAACTGCCCAAGGGTTCGCCTGCTGTGGTGGACCGCGTGGATGATGCCCATCTGGACGATGCGATCGCCCAGCGCCTGCGCGACCTTGGTTTCGTCGCGGGCGAGCCGGTGCGGCTGGTGGCGCGCGGCCCGCTCGGTGCCGATCCGCTGCTGATCCAGGTTGGCTCCACCCGCTTCGCCCTGCGGCGCAGCGAGGCGGCGCGGGTCACGGTGCGCATGCAGGAGGCGGCGTGAGCGCCAGCACCTTGCGCATCGCCCTGGTCGGCAACCCAAACTGCGGCAAGACCGCGCTGTTCAACCAGCTCACCGGCGGGCGGCAGAAGGTCGCCAACTACGCCGGCGTCACGGTGGAGCGCAAGGAGGGCCGCTTCACCGCGCCGTCCGGTCGCGTGCTGCACGTGCTGGATCTGCCGGGCACCTACAGCCTCGATGCGACCAGCCCGGATGAGCAGATCACCCACGACGTCTGCGCCGGCAATTACCCCGGTGAACCTGCGCCAGATCTGATCGTCTGCGTGGCCGACGCCACCAACCTGCGCCTGCACCTGCGCTTCGTGCTGGAGGTGAAGCGTCTGGGCCGGCCGATGGTGCTGGCGCTGAACATGATGGATGCGGCGCGCCGCCGCGGTGTCACCATCGACGTGGCCGAACTCTCGCGCCGGCTGGGCATGCCGGTGGTGGAAACGGTGGCCGTGCGGCGCGACGGCGTGAAGGCGTTGATCGAACGTGTGGACGGCGCGATGCCGGTCGCCGCACCGGTGCAACCGGACGATCCGGTCAGCCGCGCCGACCTGCATGCCGAGGTACGCGCGCTGCTGGCCGCCACCGTCACCATGCCGCGCGCCACCGACGCGGTGGACGATGCGCTGGACCGCTGGGCGCTGCATCCGGTGTTCGGACTGGCGATCCTGGCGCTGGTGATGTTCCTGGTGTTCCAGGCGGTGTATTCGGTGGGCAAGCCGATGACCGATGCGATCGCCGACGGCTTCGACTGGATGGGCGCGCACGTTGCCGCGTGGATGCCGCCCGGGCCGCTGCAGAGCCTGGTCACCGACGGCATCTTCGGCGGCATCGGCACGGTGCTCGGCTTCCTGCCCGAGATCCTGGTGCTGTTCGTGTTCATCCTCACGCTGGAGGAGTCCGGCTACCTGCCGCGCGCGGCGTTCCTGCTCGATCGGCTGATGGTGTCGGTGGGGCTCACCGGGCGCTCGTTCATTCCGCTGTTGTCGAGCTTCGCCTGTGCCATCCCCGGCATCATGGGCACGCGTTCGATCACCGATCCGCGCGACCGTCTGGCGACGATCCTGGTGGCGCCGCTGATGACCTGCTCGGCGCGCCTGCCGGTGTATGCGCTGCTGATCGGCGCGTTCATTCCCTCGCGCCGGGTGCTGGGCGTGTTCAACCTGCAGGGCATGGTGCTGTTCGCGCTGTACGCCATCGGCATTCTCGGCGCGATGCTGGTGGGCTGGGTGATGAAGCGCATCCGCCGCGACAAGAGCGAGCACGCGCTGCTGATGGAGCTGCCGTCCTACCGCCTGCCCAAGCTGCGCGACGTGTCGATCGGGCTGTGGGAGCGCGGCATGATCTTCGTCAAGCGGCTCACCGGCGTGATCCTGGCGCTCACCGTGATCATGTGGTTCATCTCCACCTTCCCGGGGCCACCGCCCGGCGCCACCGAGCCGGCCATCGAGTACTCCATCGCCGGCTACCTGGGCCGCGGCCTGCAGCACATCTTCGCCCCGATCGGCTTCAACTGGCAGATCAGCCTGTCGCTGATCCCCGCCTTCGCTGCGCGTGAGACTGCGGTGGCCGCGCTGGCCACGGTGTACGCGGTGGGTGGCGATGCGGTGGGCGGTGCGGGGCTCGGCCACGCGCTGGCGGTGAACTTCCCGCTGGCCAGCGCGCTGTCGCTGCTGGTGTGGTTCGCCTTCGCACCGCAGTGCATGTCCACGCTGGCGGTGATCCGCCGCGAGACCGACTCCTGGCGCAATGTGGCGATCTCCTTCGGCTACATGTTCGCGCTGGCGTACCTGGCCTCCTTCATCACCTACCACGTCGCGGTGTGGCTCTCGTGAGCACGGGCCTGCTCGTGCAATACGTGTTGATCGGGCTGATCCTCGTGGTCAGCGTGGCTGTGGTGGTGCGCAAGCTCGCACCCAAGCCGACCGCGCGCTGGCTGGCCGCCGCCGCGCTGCGGCTCGATCGCCCCGATGCCGCGGGCTGGAAGCGCTGGCTCGCCCACGCCATGCAGCCCAAGCAGACCACCGGCAACTGCAGCGACGGCTGCGACACCTGCGGCGCCTGCGGTCCCAAACCGCCCGCCGCCGCGCACCCGCCCGTGGCGGTGGAGCCGGTGCCGCTGCATTTTCGGCCACGCGACAAATAGATAGATGTGAGGCGGTCGCGCACAGGATGCGCGCGACCGTTGTTGTAGGAGCGCACCCTGTGCGCGACCGCCTCAGCTCACACCAGTCGCAACTGCACGCCCAGCGCCTCGAGCGCCTCGACGTATTCGGCCGGCGCGCTGGCGTCGCTGATCACCATGTCGAGCGCTTTCATCGGCGCAATCACCGACAGGCTGCGCTGGCCGAACTTGCTGGCGTCCAGCACCGCGACGGTCTGTCGCGACACCCGCACCATCAGCGCGTTGAGCGACGCCTCCAGCGGATCGGGCGTGGTGACGCCGATGGCCGGGTCCAGGCCGTCCACGCCGAGAAACAGACGATCGGCGGATAGCCGCGACAGCGCCTGCTCGGCATCGGGGCCGGCCAGCGAATAGGACGTGGGGCGCAGCATGCCGCCGAGCATCATCACCCGCACGCCGCTCAGGCCACTCAGCTCCAATGCGATGTTGAGTGCATTGGTGATCACCGTCAGTTCGTTCCAGCGACGCTGCCGCAGGGCGCGGGCAATCTCCACCGTGGTGGAGCCCGAATCGATGATGATGGTCTCGCCGTCCTGCACCAGCTTGGCCGCGGCCTCGCCGATGCGCCGCTTCTGCGGGTGGTGGCGGGTTTCCTTGATGGTCAGCGGGGTGTCCTGCTGCGAGGGTGCCACCGGCACCGCGCCGCCGTGCGAACGGGTGAGGGCGCCAGCGCGATCGAGCGCTTCCAGATCGGCGCGGATGGTCACGGCGGAAATGCCGAAGCGCTGAACCAGCTCCTCCACGGTGACCCGGCCCTGGGCTTCCACCTGCTCGACGATCAGCCGGCGACGTTCTTCCAGCAGCAGTTTCGGGGCGGCGGCCTTGCGGCTCTTGCTCATGCGATTCCCAGCAGACGGGCGGCGTTGTCGTGGTAGACCTTGCGCAGGATCGCATCCGGCAGGCCGAGCCCGTAGATCGACCAGCGCCCCTGCGGCGGCGTCGCCGCGGGCGCATAGTCGAAGTATTCGTCTTCGGTTTCAAGGAATCGGTAGTAGATCTCGTACAGCTCGTCACCGAGCAACTGCTGCGGCACGTCCTCGCCCCACGGTGGCGGTACCGCGTCGGTGCCGAACAGGATGCGATCCTGGAAGCGCTCGAAGAAGCGCCGGCTGCGCCGCGGCTGACGGCCGAGCTCGGCGATCCGCGCGCTGATGTCCACCAGCACGTTCGGGAAGCGCTCCAGGCAGGCCTCGATGGTGTCCAGCTCCTCGGCCTGGCTGCCCACATGCATCAGCACGAAGGTG
Organism: Dyella thailandensis; assembly: GCF_050749815.1. Classification (GTDB taxonomy): domain Bacteria; phylum Pseudomonadota; class Gammaproteobacteria; order Xanthomonadales; family Rhodanobacteraceae; genus Dyella_A. Next base: position 617,832 of record NZ_CP192735.1, read on the forward strand.
GTGCGCGGATGGCGTGCGATCACCCGGTCGCGCGCGGCGATCAGTTCGGCATGGCTGGGATACTCCGGGCCGTAGAACGACCAGTCCGGGTGGTGCGCCAGCTCTTCGTAGCGCTCGTTGTGGCGGTCGGTGGGCCGGAAGAAGGCGAGCGGGTCGGCCGTGTGGATGAACACCGGCATGTCCAGCGCCGCGCAGGTTTCCCACATCGGATCGAAGCGTGCATCGTCCACGCCGACCAGCGCGCCCTGATCGATGCCCTCGCGCAGGTACAGGCCCAGGGTCTTGAGCAGCTTCAGGCCGCAGGCGCCGGCACGGTGCGCCCGCTCGATTGCCTCCGCCTGCAGGTGCGGGTAGTCCGGCTCGGCGAACAGGCCGAACGAGGGTTCAGTCATGGTGAGGAAGCGGCCGGGCGCGACGCGATCGAAGCGCGCGATGGTCTCCTCCAGACCGCGGCCGGTACCGCCGGTGAGGTTGACCATCGCACGGATGCCTTTGCGCTCCATCAGCGGCAGCAGCGACGCCGGATCGGTGAAGAAGGTCATCGCCTCGCCCACCGGTACGGTGCCGCGCACGTTGCGCATCCAGCTCAGATGGGTGTGCACGTCGATCACCGGGAACCGCGGACGCTCGATCCGCGTCACCGGAACGCGCAGCATGCTGCGCGGCTGGAATGCGGCCAGCGGCATCGCCAGCTTGTCCGCATCCGGGGCGGTGGCCAGCAGGTTCTTGCCCTCGCTCCCGTGCGACGCAGTCACACGGGGCGGCGGTGCACAGCAGCCGCAGAAGCGCGGCCGCGCAGGCTGTCCGGTGTCGTCGTCGCTAGCGCCCATCGAGTCCTCGCTCAGCGCGGGTAGCGCTGCATGATCTCATGCACCTGGCGAGTCAGTGCGACGGCCTGGTCGAAGGGGCGCAGCCACATGTTGCGGCCGAACATCACGCCGCTGGCGCCGGACTGCATGTAGAACTCCACCTTGCGCAGCACCGCTGCGTCGTCGTCGTTCTTCTCGCCGCCGGAGAACAGCACCATGGTGCGCCCGGCCGAGCGCACCACGCGGGCGCAGCGGGCGGCGGCATCCTCGCTCAGCTTGTCGTACGGCGCGGGCACGTTGACCACGCTGTCGTTGGGCTCGTGCAGCTTGACGATGTCGGCGCCCAGCTCCAGCGCGACGCGTGCGGCGTAGTCCTGCGCGTACAGCGTGTTGGTGCCGCCCTTGGCGTTCACCGCGCCGCCGCGCGGGTACGACCACAGCACCAGCGGCATGCCGAAGCGCTCGCAGTCGCGACGCACCTGCTCGAACTGGCGGAACTCGTCGTGCTGGCGCGGCGAGCCCACGTACATGGTGTAGCCCACCGCATCCGCGCCTAGCCGCACGGCGTCTTCCACCGAGGCGAACAGCGGCGAGGTGGCCTCCGCATCGCTGGGGATGTTGGTCTTGCCGTTGAGCTTGAGGATCAGCGGCACGCGGCCGCAGTACTCGGTCATGTACTTCTCGGCTAGGCCGATGCCCAGCGCGATGGCAGAAAAACCGCCGGCTTCGGCCAGGGCGAACTGATAGCCCGGGTCGACCGCCGGCGGGTGGGGAAAGAAGTCCGTCGGGCCATGCTCCAGTCCCTGGTCCAGCGGCAGCACCAGCAGGCTGCCGTTGCGCGGACCGGAGCCGTACAGCAAGCGCCACAACCGCGTGCGCTTGCCGTGCGAGAGGGGCAGGGAGGCCAGGGCCGGCGCGGTCGCTTGCAAGTTGTCTTTCATTTCGAATACCTTTGGATGAAAGTTTCGTTGTGTTTCGTTTTTCATCATATTTCACGACGCGCCCATGTCTGTCAATTCGAACGTTCTCTCGCCCTCACTGTCTCGCCTGCACGCAGCGGCTGCCGCCGAGCAGTCCGCTCGCGGCTACGCCGACACGCTGCGCGAGATCCTGCAGCAGCCGCAGACCTGGCAGGGCACCGCCGCGCGCCTGGCGACCGATGAAAGCCTGGCCCTGATGCAGGCACTGCTCGCTTCGCGCCCGGCGCACATCGTGTTCACCGGTTCGGGCAGCTCGGTGTATGTCGGTGAGTGCCTCGCCCCGGTGCTGCAGGCGGCCCTGGGCATTCCCTGCCTGGCGATCCCGGCGGGCACGCTGCTGACCTCGCGCCGCGGCGTGCTGCCGCCGGGCCGCGGGCTGCTGGTGTCGATCGCGCGCTCGGGCGACAGTCCGGAGAGCACCGGGGTGGTCGACCAGGTGCTGGCTGCGGAGCCGGGCTACACGCACCTGGCGATCACCTGCAATGCGCAGGGCAAGCTCGCCACGCGCTACCGCGACGAACCGCGCATGCACGTGCAACTGCTCGACGAGCGCACCAACGACCGCAGCCTGGTAATGACCAGCAGCTTCACCAACCTGCTGCTGGCCGGGACGGCCCTGCGCCATGCCGCCGCCGGAGGCGCCGATGCCCGCCACGCCGATGCGGCTGCCGCAGTGGCTTATGCGGTATTCGCCCGCCACGGCGATGCGCTGGAGGCCGTGGCGCAGCAGCCCTTGTCCGCCTCGGTTTACCTCGGCAGCGGCGCCGCACTGGGCGCGGCGCGCGAGGCCGCACTGAAGATGCTGGAGATGTCCGGCGGCGCCGTGCGCGTGCTCTCGGAAACCTTCCTCGGTCTGCGCCACGGCCCGATGTCCTGGCTGGGCGACGACTGCTCCGTGGTCGCCTTCCTCAGCGGCGAACCCAGCGTGCGCGGCTACGAGTACGACCTGCTGCGCGAACTCACCCGCAAGGGCCTGGGGCGTACCCGCGTGGTGGTCGGCGAGGCCATCCCGGCCGACGTGCTCGGCGAAGGTGGCGTGGCCATCGAGCTGCCGGGCTTCTACGCGCTGGAAGAAGCACAGCAGTTGATGGTGCATGTGGTGGTCGGCCAGTTGCTGGCGTTCTTCCGCTGCCTGGCGTTGGGCCAGCGGCCGGATGCGCCCTCGCAGGGCGTGCTGACCCGCGTCGTCGAATCGTTCGTCATCCACGCGGAGGGCTCGGCATGAAACCCGTCCTCGTCGCCGGCGAAATCAACGCCGACCTGATCTTCGCCGGCTGCGAGGGCGTGCCCGCGTTTGGCCGCGAGATCCTCGCTACCGATTTCCGCCAGGGGCCGGGCAGCTCGTCGATGATCTGCGCGATGGGCCTGGCGCGGCTGGGCGAGTCCGTGTCGTTCGCCGGCATCGCCGGTCAGGACAGCTGGGGCGACTACTGCGTCGATGCACTTGCGTCGTGCGGCATCGACACCGCGGCGGTACGTCGCGATGCCAGCCTGCGCACCGGCGTGACAGTGGCGCTCTCGGCCGCCCACGATCGTGCGCTGGTGACGTTTCCCGGTGCCATCGCCGCGTTGCATGCCGATGCGATCGACGACGCGCTGCTGGCGCGACATGGCCATCTGCACGTGGCTTCGTACTACCTGCAGGACGCCCTGCGACCGGGCTTGCCCGATCTGTTCGCGCGCGCCCGGGCGTTGGGCCTCACCGTATCGCTCGATCCGGGCTTCGACCCGTCGCGCCGCTGGGACGTCGGCGTCAGCGATCTTCTGCCGCTGGTCGACCTGTTCCTGCCCAATGCGATGGAGGCGTGTGCGATCACCGGCGCGGACACGCCGCTGCGCGCGCTCACCGCGCTGAGCAACGGGCATACGCGCATCGTCATCAAATGCGGCAGCGACGGCTGCCTCTCGCATGACGACGACGGCCAGCCGGTGACGGTGCCGGCGTTCCCGGTGGAGGCGCTGGACAGCACCGGCGCCGGCGACTCCTTCGACGCCGGCTTCCTGCACGCCTGGCGTCGCGGCCTGGCGTTGCCCGACTGCCTGCGCTGGGGCAGCGTGTGCGGTGCCCTGTCCACACGAGGCATCGGCGGCACCGCCGCGCAGGCGACGGCTGACGAAGTGCGGCGGCGGCTGGTGCATTTCGCATGATCACGGTCGCCGGCTTCAACACGGCTATCGATCACCTGTTCACGGTCGACACGCTGGAGCCGGGGCAGGTACAGCGCGCGTCGCGGTCGGAGCCGTATCCCGGTGGCAAGGGGTTGCACGTGGCGCAGGCGATCGCCGCGCTGGGCGAGCGCGTGCAGCTGGTCGGGCTTACCGACGCGGCCCATCGCAACCTCATCGCACGGCGCCTGGCCGAGCGTGGCGTGCTGTTCCATGGCGTGGAGATCGAGGCTCCGCTGCGCCGCTGCATGGCCGTGCGCGAGCGCGATGGGCGTGTCACCGAGATCCTCGGTCCCGGTCCCGAATTGACCGAAGCGAGCTGCCAGGAATTGCTCGATACCTGGGCGCGTTGCGCGGGCGAGAGCGAACTGTTGGTGCTCTCCGGCAGCCTGCCCGGTGGGCTCGATCCGAGCACCTACGCGCGCTTGATCGAGCAGGCGCGGCCGAGTGCCGTGCCGTGTCTGGTCGACGCCAGCGGCGATGCGCTGCGCGAGGCGGCGGCCGCGCGTCCCTGGCTGCTCAAGCCCAACCGCGACGAGGCGGCCGACCTGATCGGTGAGCCGATCGACACCGTCGCGGACGCTGCCCGCGTCGCGCGCGAGCTGCATACGCGGGGCGTGGCGCTGCCACTGGTGACGCTGGGCGCGCAAGGGGCGGTGGGATGGGACGGCCAGCATGCCTGGCACGCCGCCGTCACCGTCGCCCACAGCATCAACGCCGTGGGATCAGGCGATTGCCTGCTCGCGGGCTTGGCGGTGGCGCTGCATCGACGTGCGCCACTGCCCGAAGCGCTTCGGCTGGGCGTGGCCTGTGGCGCCGCCAACGCGATGAACGAGGAAACCGGATTCCTGCGGCGCGACCAGGTGGACGCGCTGCTCGGGGAAGTGCGCCTGACCCGCCTGGCGGGCTGAGCGAACAGAACGAGCGACGGGCGCGGGCGGAGGCTGGCGTCGCGGTATCGAAGCGTGTTGCAGGTCCGCTGGAGGGTCGGCCTGCAGGGCATCCAACCACCAACGAGGGTGAGGCATGAACGTATCGCATAGGGGAGGCCGCCGCGGCGGCATGGGTCGGGCTGTGCTGGCGGTGGCGCTGGCATCGGCATTGGGGGCCGGCAGCGCCTGGGCGCAGTCGATCACCGGCGGCCTTTATGGGCGCGAGCCGGCGGGGCAGGTCACGGTGGCCGTCGACAATGCGGCCACGGGCTACCACAAGAACCTGCAGGCCGATGCCGATGGTCGCTACACGCTGGGCGGCCTCAATCCAGGTCGTTACACCGTCACCGTGACCCAGGGCGGTGCCGTCGTCGGCACCCGCACGATCACCGTCACGGCCAACGTGCAGACGCCGGTGCCGGCGCTGAGTCGCGCGACCGCCGCTTCCGCAGTGAAGGCGGAGAACCTCTCGGCGATCCAGGTCAGCGCCACTGCGCGCGGCCAGGATGTGATTCCCATCGACGTGAGCACGCCGGAGCTGTCCAACAGCTACAACATGAGCGTGGTCAACCAGCTACCCACCGGGCGCGGCCCGGAAAGCATCGCGCTGCTGAGCTCCAAGGTGCGCTACGACAACCAGACCACGGGCCTGGTGCAAATGGGAGGCGCCAGCCCCGCTGAGAACCGCTACTACTACAACGAGTTCGACAGCACCTACGACTACCAGGGCCTGGGCGCGACCTACCTGCCGGCCGAAGCGATCGAGTCGACCCAGGTACTGGACTCCAATGCCGGAGCCACCTGGACCAGCACCACCGGCGGCGTCATCGCGCAGACCGTGCGCCAGGGCACCAACCAGTTCAAGGCTGGCTATTCGCTGTACTTCAGTCCGGCCAGCTCGGCCCTCAATCCGACGCAGCCCGACGCATACACCCGCCAGGGCGCCTACTACCACTACACCTCGCAGAACAGCCACAGCGGCAACGTCACCGGGCAGTACCTGTGGGGCTCCGGTGCGCTGGTGAAAGACAAGCTGTTCTTCTTCGCCATGCTGGGCAATGCGCCGAACAACCGGAGCGTCAGCTACTCCCAGACGCTCAAGACCAAGAGCGCTACGCGCGACAAGAATGCGCTGCTCAACCTCACCTGGAACATCAACGCCGACCAGTCGCTCAACGTCGTCGGCAACCGCGACTGGAAGGACAGTTTCAACAACCAGTATCGCCTCACCCGCGCATACGATCCGTCGTCGGCAGGCAGCTATTACGGCTGGACCTCGTCGCACGTGAAGAACCAGTTTCTGATCGGCAACTACCACTGGCAGATCAACGACACCATGAGCCTGCGGCTGATGGCGGGCTACCTGAGCCAGTCGTCGATCAGCCCCACCTCCAGCAGCGGCACCGGCGTGCCCTACGTCAACGAGGTGGACCCGGTCACGCAGACGCGCACCAACATCGGCCTGACCACCACCAGCAATCAGCTCTATCCGTTCCAGTATTGGCGACGCGGCTTCAAGGGCGATTTCACCTGGCAGCTCGGCGACCACCGCGTCACCGTGGGCGGCGAGCACTACAAGCACTACATCAACAACGTCAGCACCACCACGCAGGGCGGCGACTGGACCTACTTCACCCAGCCCGGCAGCGTGCTGCCGAACGGCTCGCCGGCGCCGGCGGACGGCAAGTACGTGGAGCAGTACTACATCAGCACCGGCGGCCCGTTCTACACGGTCAACAAGGCCGAATACATCGACGACTACTGGCAGGCCGCCGATCGCTGGGTGGTCTATGCCGGATTGCGCTACGACACCTTCATCAACAAGAACGTCAACGGGCAGAACTTCTTCCACCTGCCGCTGCTCTCGCCGCGCCTGGGCGTGTCGTGGGACGTCTACGGCGACAGCTCGCTGAAGCTTGGCGCCAACGTGGGCAAGTACACCATTCCGATTCCGTCCAGCGTCAACAACGGCGCCGCCGGTGCGGTGACCCAGTGGCAGCGCTATTACACCTATACCGGTCGCGATCCGAACACCCAGGCGCCCACCGGCCTGAGCCAGATCGGCCCGCAGCTCACGTTGATCAACGGCCTGGCGCCGAGCAAGGAAAACGTCGCTACCTCCAACATCAAGGCGCCGTACCAGTACGAGTTCCAGCTCTACGCGCAGAAGGCGCTGGGTGGCAGCTGGTCGGGCATGGCCGAGGTCGGCTATGCGGTGCTCAAGCGTGCGATCGAGGACACCTGCTACACCCAGGGCATCACCGACTACGCGCAGGCCAACGGTTATCCCAATTACGAGGACGCCAGCGGCTGCCCGATGATCAACCCGGGCATCGCCCAGGTGTTCGTGCGCGACTACAACGGTGACGGCAAGCTCGAGTCGCTGACCCTGCCGGGCGCCGTGTTCGGCCCACCGCCGTCGCGCAAGTACACCCACCTGACGTTGGAGGTGTCGCATGCGCGCAACGCCGAGGAGCCGTACTTCCTCGACCTCAGCTACACCTGGGCGCATCTGTACGGCAACTACGACGGCCTGCTCAACCTCGGCACGCGCACCAACGGCGGCCCCTCCGAGCAGATCTACTGGGACTTTCCCGGCCTGATGGAACACGGCAACGGCAACCTGGCCGGCGACGTGCGCCACAGCCTCAAGCTCAACGGCATCTACTACTTCCCGTCGGGCCTGCGCATCGGCAGCACGCTGGACCTGTCCAGCGGCACGCCGGAGAGCTGCCTGGGAACCTATCCGGACACCGACAACCCGGCCTCCTGGTATGGCGCGGCCAGCCACTTCTGCAACAACGTGCCGTCATCGCTGGGCAACGCAGGGCGCACGCCGTTCTTCTGGCAGTGGAACCTGGGTCTGGGCTACGACCACCAGATCGGCGAGCACAACCTGCTGAGCGTCGACCTGCAGATCCAGAACGTGACCAACCACCACGGTCGGATCGATGCGGAGCAGCGCTACGACACCGGCAGTTTCGACAACAGCGGCCAGCCGATCCTCAACCCGAGCTACGGCGCAGCCACCTGGCAGGCCACGCGTTCGACCATGCTGGTGCTGCGCTACACCTTCCAGTGAGGTTCCCCCGGCGGCCCGCGCGTGGGTCGCCATCCCTGCCGCTCCGTCGCAAGACGGGGCGGACCTTTTCCCCAAGCCGGCGGCCTGCGCCGCCGGAACGGAGCCGATACCGATGCACGATCCGATCCGTCCACTGACACGCCTTTCCCGCGCCGCCCTGTTCGCTGCCCTGTGCACCGCGGGCGCCACTGCCAACGCCACCGACGCTGCGGCAGACCTCGGCAACGCGGCGATCGACGTGCACTGGCAGGTCAATGACGATCACGTCGATGGCACCGTAGTGACCGACCGCATCAACGGCCTGGCGATTCCGGTGCAGCAGCCCTTCGTGCTGACCTGGCGTGATGGGCATCGACTCGACACGTCGCAATTGCGATTGCTTGCGCCGCCGCACGAAGTCGCCTTGAAAGCCGACCCACAGGCCTCGCGTCCCGCGGCAAGGCTGCCGGGCAGGGCATTGGACGCCAGCTTCGGCGACGCGGACGGTCGCGTGCGTGTCGACCTGCGCTGGGTACAGCGTGAGGGGGCGGACTATCTACGCGAGATCGTCACCGTCACCGCGCTCAAGCAGGACGAGGACATCGCCCGCATCGACCTGCTGCAGGCCAAGGCCGAACAGGCCGAGGTGGTCGGCAGTGTGCCCGGTTCGCCGGTGGTCGCCGGTCGCGATTATTTCGGCTTCGAACATCCGCTGTCGTCCAGCAACGCCTGGGGCAATCGCGTGCAGCTGTGGATCGAGCGCGGCCTGCCGTTGCCGAAGGGCCAGTCGGTAACCTACTCGGCGGTAGCCGGCGTTACGCACGCCAATCAGCTGCGACGCGATTTTCTGGCCTACCTGGAACGCGAACGCGCGCATCCGTACCGCACCTTCCTGCACTACAACTCTTGGTACGACATCGGCTATTTCACCCCGTACACCGAAGCCCAGGCCCTGAATCGCATCCACGCCTTCGGCGAAGAGCTGACGGTCAAACGCGGTGTGAAGCTCGATTCGTTCCTGTTCGATGACGGCTGGGACGACCGCAGCGGCAGCTGGCACTTCAGCAAGGATTTTCCGCACGGCTTCGTGCCGCTGCGCGAGGCGGCTGCCAAATACGGCGCCGCCCCCGGCATGTGGCTATCGCCCTGGGGCGGCTACGGCCCGCCGAAGGAAGCGCGGGTGAAGAACGGCCGTGCTGCCGGCTACGAGATCATCGACGGCGGCCTGGCACTCTCCGGGCCCAAGTACTACCAGCGCTTCCATGACGTGACGATGGAGCTGCTGCGCAAGGACGGCATCAACCAGTTCAAGTTCGATGGCACCGGCAACGCCGACAAGGTGTTCCCAGGCAGTCGCTTTCCCAGCGACTTCGACGCCGCCATCGCACTGATCGACGATCTGCGCAAAGCCAAGCCGGACCTGTTCATCAACCTCACCACCGGCACGCTGGCCTCGCCGTTCTGGCTGCGCTACGCCGACTCGATCTGGCGCGACGGCGAAGACGATTGGCATGCCGGCGTCGGTACCGAGCGCGAGCGGTGGATCACCTACCGCGACCGCGAGACCTACCGCAACATTGTCGAGAAGGGGCCGCTGTTCCCGCTCAACTCGCTGATGCTCCACGGCATCATCTACGCCAAGGAAAACCACCGGCTCAATACCGATCCCGGCCACGATTTCGCCAATGAAGTGCACTCGTACTTTGGCAGCGGCACCCAGTTGCAGGAGCTGTACATCACGCCGTCACTGCTCACCCCGGCCAACTGGGACAAGCTGGCCGAGGCGGCGAAGTGGTCGCGCGCCAACGCATCGGTGCTCAAGGACACCCATTGGGTCGGCGGCGACCCCGGGCGGCTGGACGTCTATGGTTGGGCCGCCTGGGCGCCGTCCAAAGCGATCCTCACCCTGCGCAATCCCAGCGACAAGCCGCAACTGATGGTGATCGACCTGGCCAGGCAGCTCGAACTGCCGCCGGGCGCCGCCACGCATTTCCGCGCGCACAGCCCGTGGCGGGCGGACGCGGCGCAGCCCGCGCTGGAGCTGGATGCAGGCAAGCCGCAGACGGTGGAGTTGAAGCCGTTCCAGGTGCTGACCTGGGAGTTGCAGCCGCTGACCAGCGGCCACTGAGAATCGTCCGGGCGAGCCGTTTAGGCTCGCCCGGAGCCGACTACATGCGGAACACGCCGTAGCGCTGCGGCTCGATGGGGGCGTTCATCGAGGCGGAGATCGCCAGGCCGAGCACACGACGGGTGTCGGTCGGGTCGATGATGCCGTCGTCCCACAGCCGGGCGCTGGCGTAGTAGGGATGGCCCTGGCGCTCGTACTGCTCGCGGATCGGCGCCTTGAAGCTTTCTTCCTCGTCCGCACTCCAGCGCTTGCCGGCGGCTTCCATGCCATCACGCTTGACCGTGGCCAGCACGCTGGCGGCCTGCTCGCCACCCATCACGCTGATGCGCGCGTTCGGCCACATCCACAGGAAGCGCGCGCCGTAGGCGCGGCCGCACATCGCGTAGTTGCCGGCGCCGAAGCTGCCGCCGATCACCACGGTGAACTTCGGCACGTGCGAACAGGCCACGGCGGTCACCATCTTGGCGCCGTCCTTGGCGATGCCGGCCTGCTCGTACTTCTTGCCGACCATGAAACCGGTGATGTTCTGCAAAAACACCAGCGGCACGTTGCGCTGGTTGCACAGCTCGATGAAGTGCGCGCCCTTGAGCGCGCTCTCGGCGAACAGGATGCCGTTGTTGGCAACGATGCCGACCGGGTAGCCATGGATGTGCGCAAAGCCGCACACCAGGGTCTTGCCGTAGCGCGCCTTGAACTCGTGGAACTCCGAACCGTCGACGATGCGCGCGATCACCTCGCGAATGTCGAACGGGCGGCGGGTGTCCTGCGGGATCACGCCGTACAGCTCGTCGGCGGGGTACTTCGGTTCGATCGGCGCACGCAGGGCGAGCGGCATGTTCTTGGTGCGGTTGAGGTGGCCCACGATGTCGCGGGCGATCGCCAGCGCGTGCGCGTCGTTCTCGGCGTAGTGGTCCGCCACGCCGGAGATGGACGTATGGACGTCCGCGCCGCCCAGCGTCTCGGCGTCCACCACCTCGCCGGTGGCGGCCTTCACCAACGGCGGACCGCCGAGGAAGATCGTGCCCTGTTCGCGCACGATGATCGTCTCGTCGCTCATCGCCGGCACATAGGCGCCGCCGGCGGTGCAGCTGCCCATCACCACGGCGATCTGTGGAATGTTGAGCGAGGACATCCGCGCCTGGTTGTAGAAGATTCGGCCGAAGTGCTCCTTGTCCGGGAACACTTCGTCCTGCAGCGGCAGGAACGCGCCGCCGGAATCGACCAGGTAGACGCAGGGCAGGCGGTTTTCCAGCGCCACTTCCTGCGCGCGCAGGTGCTTCTTCACCGTCATCGGGAAGTAGGTGCCGCCCTTCACGGTGGCGTCGTTGGCCACCACCACCACCTCGATGCCGTTGACACGGCCGATGCCGGTGATCAGGCCGGCCGCGGGCGCGGCATCGTCGTACATGCCGTGCGCGGCCAGCGCGGAGAGCTCCAGAAACGGCGAGCCGGGATCGAGCAGGGCGCGGATGCGCTCGCGCGGCAGCAGCTTGCCGCGCGCGGTGTGCTTGTCGCGCGCCTTTTCGCCGCCGCCCTCGGCTGCCTTCGCCAGCTCCCGGTGCAGGTCGTCGACGGCCGTACGCAGCTGCGCCGCGTTGGCCTGGAATTCGGGCGACCGGGGGTCGATCTGCGAGGCGATCACGCTCATGGACAAGCCTGCCGTACGAAGGAAAAACGCCATGATACCGGCGCCGCACGAGTGGCCCATTACGCACCGCCGCAATTACCTCGATGCGGCCAGGGCGGCGAGGCGGGTCTCAGGCGCCTTCGAGCTCGCTTTCCACCCGGTTGCGCCCACTGCGCTTTGCCCGATACAGCGCCGCGTCGGCGCTTGCCATCAGTGCGGCAAGGTCGTAGCCGCAGTGCGTGGTGCAGGCCAGGCCGAAGCTGGCCGACACGCCGACCTTGGGGTGGTCTTCGGCCAAGGGCGCATCGGCCAGCGCGAGGCGGATGCGGTCGATGATCTCGCGGCCCTGCTCCAGCGAGCAGTCCGGCAGCAGCAGGCCGAACTCCTCGCCGCCCAGGCGGCCGAAGACGTCGATGGAGCGCAGATGCTGCTGACACAGCGCCACCATGCCGACGATCACCGCGTCGCCGGTGGCATGGCCGTAGGTGTCGTTGATCTGCTTGAAATGGTCCAGGTCGACCAGCGCCAGGCAGGCGTTGCGCGAGGATTTTTCCGCATAGCGCAGCGCGCTCTCGGCCTCGGCGAGAAAGTGTGGATGATTGAGGATGCCGGTGAGGCCATCGCGCCGCGCCAGCTTCTGGAAGCGCAGCTGCGATCGCTTCGTGCGCACCAGCCAGATCACCACCGAGGCGAGCACGGTAAGCAGCAGCAGCAATTGGAGCCGGCCGGCCTGGATCTGCTGGCGGTCCAGCGCCTGCTGCAACTCCAGCACGCTGTTGTGCTTGCCCAGTTCGGCCAGCTGCAGCTTGTGGATGGACAGCTGCTGCTGCACGGAGTGGTAGGCCAGCGCGATGGCCTGCGTGTCGCTCACCGAGCGCGCCAGCACGTCGCGATAGTGCCGGTAATACTCCAGCGCATTGCGGTAGTCGCCAGCCTTGTTCGCCACTTCGTACAGCACGCGGTAGACGTATTCGGCGAGCCCGTCGAAATTACCCTTCGGGTCCATCGCCAGCGCCGACAGTGCCCAGCGCCTGGCGTTGGCGGCATCGCCACTCATCCAGTAGGCGTAGCCGAAGTCGCTGCGAAGCACATACACGTGCACCTGAAATCCCTGCGCATTCACCGTCGGCTCGATACGCCGGAGCAGCTCCAGCGCGGCTTGCGGATTGCCGGTCTCCGCCAGTCGACGCGCCAGGTCCAGCTCCACCGTATCGGCGAACATGGGCTCGCCCGCGGCGGTACAGGCGTCGATCGCCTGACGGAAGATCGGCGCGGTGGGCGGCAGGTGATCGTCGGCCACCAGCGCCCCGAACAGGTACACGTAGGGCCTGCACATCGATTGCCCAGGCTCGGAAAACTGCATCATCTGCCGCGCGTAGGTCGCCGCCGGTTCCACCTGCTGCGCCGAGGCCATCAGCTGCGACAGCTGCGACAACGCCACATAGGCCACCTTGCGCTCGCGGATATGCGGCACCTGGGCAGCCAGGCGGTCGGCCCGCTCAAACGCTTCCTCGTAGTGATGGCTGATCGCCAGGATGTTGAGCAGCGTGCCGGCCGCGAGCGCCTGCAGATCGGTATCGGTGGCGTGGTCGGCCACGTCGCGCAGCAGCGGTTCGGCCTTGGCGTAGTCGCCAGTGAACGAGCCCTCCCAGCCATCCAGGTAGCGCAGGCGCCACTGCTCGTCCGGCGACAGCACCGTGCCCGGCTTATGCAACTGCAGCAGCAGTTGCAGGAAGCGGGCGTGATCGGAGGTCTTGATGGCGTACGCCTGCGTGAGCACGGCGGCGGCGTTGCTATCCGCGGGTGCCGTCGCCGCGGCGGGTCCGCCGTGGAAAAGCGCCGCCACGGCCAAGCCGCACACGCCCAGGCGTTGCCTCCACGAAAACCGCTGTGTGCCGTGCGATGCGCGCATCATCCGGGGCTTATCGCCATGCCGTGGGCCGCCGGTCGGCGGCAGCGCGGGGCAGGGCCGGAACGGTCCCACCCGCTAGCGCGAGTGCCCGCCCAGCTCTACTCGCAGATCCGGACTGCAGCACGCTGCCCCTCGTCACGCTCCCCATGCACATCCCCCCGATGCCACAGCTTGTAGGGATCATCTTACTCGGCGGAGGCCGCGGCGCACCGCGGGAATATGCCAATCGGCGAGCCCGGGGCGGGTCCGGCCACGGTGATCGGTTTGCGCGCAAAGCCATTTGCCTTGCACGCAAGCCTCGGAACCCCGGCCGCAAGGCTTTTTGCCTTGCGCGCAACGCTAAATGCCTTGCGAGCAACGTGGTCGGGCCTTGCACGCAACGCTTTTTGGCCCGCGCGCAAAGCTATTTCGGCAGCCGGCAAGCCAAAACGTCCCGTGCGCGAGGCTCAAGAGCCTTGCGCGCAAGGTTCAACGCGTTACGCATGGCCGAAAAACCCCCGCACGCAAAGCTCCGCGGCTGGAGCGCGACGGTTTGCGGGTCGCGGTCGGGGCAAAAAGCCTTGCGGGGCGAGGTCAAGATTGGCGGGGTATCTTCAAACCCGCTCGCAAGTGATTGTGACGCTGCCATGATCCTGTGGGCGGCGAGTCTCAACCCCCAAGGCAAGATCGCACAAGCCGCCCCCACCGCAGCGATACGACAACTTGGCGGTGCGAGCGAATCGTCCGTAGTTAGCCAAGGGGTTCCGCCAAAGCCTTGCGGTACCGACGTTCGTTGATCACCCAAGTGGCGCCCCGGTACACGATGCCGGTCACGCTCCAAAGCACGGCCGATTCCCAGATCGGCAAGCGGTCGTGCTTCAGGACAAACGTCACGAACAGAAACATCGGGAAGCTAAAGAGCAATACGCCATTCACCAGCACGTACTGCAACACGCCCTTTTCCCGCGTCCTCTGCCATTTCCTGCGCTCGGACAATCGCATCGATGTTCCTCCCTGACATTCGTCCTGACGACGAGCGGGAGTATGCGGAGACCATCGCGCGAGCCGCAACGAGCAATAACTTGCGCATGGCCACGGTCTTTCGCGGCCTTCTCAGCCAATCAGGAGCACGCGCTTTTCGGAGAGCTCTGGGGACGAGTGCGTCTAGGTTGTTGATGGTGTGTCGCGCGCCGGCAACCACCACGCCCCCAGCGCCAGCGCGGGATCAAGAATCGCGAACCCGATCATCGTGTGCGGAAACACGCCGGCCAGGGCGGTGGGCACCAGCACCAGCGGCACCAGGATCAATCGGTCCAGCACCGAGGCAGCCACCACCTGCCGGCCACCGGAGCGACCGCCGAAGAAATACAGCCAGCCGATCACCGCCAGCGCCATACCCAGTACACGCACCAGCGCGGCCTCATGTCCCTGGAAGGGCGCATCGCCCAGCAGCGTCTGGATCACGCCCGGCCAGGCGATGAGCAGGCCGCCACTTGCCAGGTAGAGCAGGCCGTTGAGGGAGGTGCATTTCGAGGCGGTGGAGCGGTGGGCGGGTGTTTCCCGCAAGGCGGCGAGCAGGGACATGGGCGACTCCGAATGCATGTGTGACCGGCCGTCGATCGAAGTGCGCTCTAGCGCGCTAGCCTAAAGTCCGACGTGTTGGGAACTTAAGTGAACCTGAGCCCGTTATCGTTAGACGCTAGGACAGCCGCTGCTGTGCCTGCTCTTTGACGAAAATAATTGCGTCTCGAATGACGAAATAGAGATTGTGATGATCCACCGCAAGCGAGTTCGGGATCACTGCGCCATCGTTGAATACCAGGGACGTCAGCGGGATGGTCTCCGGTGGTGCCTGTTCATATCGCTCATGATCGGACTGAACGTGCTTGAAGTGATGCGCGATCATGTCGACCATGAGGAACATCATCGACTTCTTTCCCCACTCTTTCCTTAAGGTTCCCGGTTTCCGCTTAAAGCGATCGATGGAGTGGTACACGGCCACGCACGAGAGGAAGGCGAGCCTAGCTGAGCCGGGATGCGCGTGGTAGTCCATGAACGTCGGTTCGACGATAGTGCTCATGTAGTCGTTGAAAGCCTCGAGCTCGCTCATTCCGATGTCCTTGCATGTGATGCAATTGTAAAAGTGGACTTGGCTAATCGAACGCGCCGTCTGTTGAGTTGCTGCTGAAACGCTCCCGAGTCGCCCAGCGCTTGAGTTAAGTGGAGGTGTGGCCGTCCGCCTCGAGCGACTGGTTAGGCATTGCTCCCGCCTTGTTCCTTTATTATTGACTCAAGAAGTTGCCAAAAGGAGCTGTGCGAACTCCAAGCCGCATTGGGCCTGCCGAGAGGCGCGACAATAAATCTGCCCGTAACAACCTCAAATGTATAATCATCGACGTTTCCAGCGCCGCCAATCCGAACATATCCGGCCATCGGTGAATCTTCATTCATGAGGGCAACATCGGCAGCAGCCATGAACAACGCATTCTCGACCTGTAGCCCGTTTGATTGCTGAAGAAACGAAATGTAGTCTGATGGCAGGGCCCGGCCGTACTCCCTCAACGCATACTGTTGAAGCTGAAAAAGGTCAGCTTTAGATGCCGGTTGCGCCGCAGAAACGGACTCATAGCGCGACAATATGCATTTAAGTTCAGATACTTCTGATCGCACTCGAAAAATATTCCTATCAATGCCTAACGCCTAAGCTAGGCGGCCTTGCCGGCCGCAGTGCATGATTGCACGGGAAAATTTATCCCGCATGGTCCGCTTGAGCGGATGGCTAGACGGCGGCTACATGGTGCGAGGCTATCGCCACTTTGGAGCTGAAGGAAAATTCCAATCTGGACTCTCATTTGGTGACCAATCAACGGGCTCATAGCCATAGATTGCCTGATATTTACCGCTTTGGAGAACATGGATCTTACATGTTGTAAAGGGAGCTCGATCGCCTTGGGCCAAGTGTTCTCGAAGAGCTCGCATTGATTGGTCGAGGCTATCCCAATAAGGAAGAGCTTTCTCAGTGGGAATGCCGTTCACAGGGACCAGGAACGTGTTACCGGATTCACTTTGAATCTCGTCCACTTTGTAGTCGAGCACGATCTCTAACCATCCGCTTTCGGCCAACGATGCGGCTCGACCCACTATCTCCTGAATCAGAGCGAATTGAGACTGATCTTTCATTTCATTCAAGCCCAAGAAGTGATCCAAAAGCCGCCTAACGCTTGAGTTAAGCGGCGCGCGTCAGCGCGTCCGCCTTGAACGAGTAGTTAGATTGCACCACGCGACCAGCTTTCACGACCGCGTGCGCTCGATGGACCAAGCCCATATTTTTTCTGCATTGACGTCTGGATTCTCGGGCTGGACTAAGTGCCGAGCCTTTTCTAGCGCTGCAATCTCATCGCTAGCTTGCACTGACTTCTTGATTTGCAAGTCGGACTCGGCGGGGCCGTCGAGTTCGACGAACATGGTCACGCGAAATAGTTTCATGGTGCACTCTAACGCTTAGTAGACCCCGCATCCGAGGTGTTGCACCGAGTATGCGGGGAGCTCGATGCGGCCCACAAGCGAAAGATTCCTACGGACGATCAATCGCTTACACGACTGCCCCGGTGACGTTTGCGTCTCTGCCTTCCGGTGTTATGCGGCACATGTGAGGGGGTATGACTTACACCTGCAAATTGCCGGTGTAACAGGTGCAGCGGACAGACCTTACTCCGCCGCCTCCCCATGAAAATGCCGCTTGAACGCCACCTCACCGGTCACCGGCTCCCCCAGCTCCCGCGCATACCGATGCCCCGCATACACCGCGTGGGCGATCAGTCCCGGTGCATCGGAGTCGCCGATGTTGCGCACGCTCTGGATGCCGGTGTCGGCCCAGTCGGCTTCGCGTTCGAGGAGTTGCTGGTAGAGCGCGTCGTCGGGCAGGCGGGCGGTGACGGTGAGCACGGCGTCGACGGCGAGCGTTTGCTGGCGGTCTTCCCAGGCGTGCTCGAGGGTGAGGATCTCGCCTTCGTAGCCGGCGACGGTATGGGAGACGATCACTTCGATGCCGAGCCTGGCCAGGCGCTTGCGGATGTGGCGGTAGTCGAGGGTGTTCTGGCTCCACGGGGCGAGGGTGTCTTCCGGGGTCACGTAGACCACTTCGCAGCCGTGGGCGTGCAGTTGTTCGGCGGCGATGCTGGCGTAGTAGAAGCCGTCGTCGTCGAGCACGGCGACGCGGCCGGCGGGCAGGTGGCCGTCCATCAGGTCGTCCAGCGTGTAGACCTTCGGGTTGTCGGCGAAGCCGGGGATCGCGGTGCCGTGGCTGCGGCCGTAGCCGTCGCGGCGCCAGTGGCAGCCGGTGGCGAGCACCACGTGCTCGGCGCCGAAGTCGAGCACGTCCTGCGCGGTGAGCGCGGAGTCGAGGTAGACCGAGACGTTGGTGAGCTTGTTGATCTGGCCGATGCGCCAGTCGCGCACGCGCGCCCATTCGGCCAGGCCGGGTAGGCGCGCTTCGCGGGTGACGCGGCCGCCGAGTTCCTTGCGCGCTTCGGCCAGGCTCACCTCGTAGCCGCGCTGGCCCAGCGCGCGCGCCGCCTCCAGCCCGGCGGGGCCGCCGCCGACCACCAGCACGCGGCCGGGCTTGCTTGCCGGGGCGATGCGCTCGGGGTGCCAGTCCTTGCGCCACTCCTCGCCCATGGTGGGGTTCTGCGTGCAGCGGATCGGCGAGATGGTCATGTCGCCGGAAACGCAGATGTTGCAGCCGATGCATTCGCGGATGTCGTCCACGCGGCCCTGTTCCACCTTGGCCGGCAGGAAGGGGTCGGCGATGGACGGGCGCGCCGCACCGATCAGGTCGAGCACGCCGCGCTTGATCTGCGACACCATGGTGTCCGGCGAGGTGAAGCGGCCCACGCCCACCACCGGCTTGCTGGTGACCTGTTTGACGAAGGCGACGAACGGCTCCTGCGCGCCCTCGCTGGCGAAGCGCGAAGGCACCGAGTCGTTGTACCAGGCGGCGACGTTCACATCCCACAGGTCGGGCAGCTCGGCGAGCATCGCCACGATGTCTTTCGCCTCGCTCAGTTCCACGCCGCCGCCACCGAGCAGTTCCTCGGTGGCGAAGCGCAGCGCCACGCCGCAGCGGTGGCCGATGGCGTCTTTGGTGTCTTCCAGCACCTCGCGCAGCAGGCGTACGCGGTTCTCCAGCGAGCCGCCATAGGCGTCGCTGCGCTGGTTGCGGCGGCGCTGCAGGAAGTGCATCGGCAGCGAGAGATCGTGCGCGGCGTAGACGTAGACGATGTCCATGCCGGCGCGCATCGCGCGCACGGCCGCTTCGCGATGCCAGCGGCGGTACTCGGCGATGTCCTTCAGCGACATCGCGCGCGCCTGCGAGGGATAGCCGTATTTGCTCGGCTGGTGCGAGGGGCCGATCAACACCTCACGCGAATACAGGTTCGAGGCGGTGGGGCCGTTGTGCGACAGCTCCACCGCGGCCAGCGCGCCGTGCGCGTGCACCTTGTCGCACATCAGCGCGAGGGCGGGGATGTCGCGGTCGTCCCACAGCCGCGCCTCGACGTAGGGGGTGAGGTCGCTGCTGGGGTGGATCTCGCATTCCTCGGTGGACACCACCGCCCAGCCGCCCTCGGCCTTCACCTCGCGCATGGCCGCGTGGGCCAGCGGCATGGCGTGGCCCATGCCGTTGCAGTGGGGCACCTGGAAGAAGCGGTTCTTCGCGGTGACCGGGCCGATCTGCACCGGGGTGAACAGGATGTCGTAGCGGGGATCGCGCATCGGATTCAGGCCTTGGCGGGGGCGTTGGCGCGGCGCAGCCGCATGACGGCGTACAGCGGCAGGCCGGCGGCGATCAGGCCCAGGCCGAGCACCAGCGGTTCGTGGCCGATGCCGATGAAGGCGAACACCACGAACAGCACGCCGAGCACGGCGGCCGGCAGCACCGCACCGCGCACCGCGCCGCGGCGCCAGAGCACGATCAGCGCCAGCGAGCAGCACAGGTACAGCGGCAGGTTGGCGGCGGTGACCACGCGCGTGATGAAGGTGAAGGCCGACACCAGCGACTTGCTGTAGCTCATCCACACCATCACCGAGGCCAGCGCGCCGGTGACCAGCAGCGCCACCGCGGGCGCGCCGCGGCGGTTGTCGCGCACGAACACTCTGGGCAGCACGCCGTTGGCGGCCATGGTGCGGGTGAGCTCGCCCACCAGCAGCGTCCAGCCGTTGAGCGCACCCAGCCCGCTGACCACCACGAACAGCGACAGCCAGCGGCCGAAGCCGGCGCCGCCGAAGCGGTCCATCAGCAGCGCGAACGGCGCGCCGGCGTTGCCCAGCTCCTGCTGCGGGATCAGCAGCAGCGGCACGGTGGAGACGATGATGTAGATCACCGCGGTGAGCACGGTGCCGGCCATGGTGGCGCGCGGGATGGTGCGGCCGGGGTCGTTCACCCGCGCCGCCGGCACGCTGGCCGACTCGATGCCGAGCATGGCGAACAGCGCGATGGTGCCGGCCGCCATGGTGTCCTTCAGGCTGATCGGCGTGGTCGGCAGGTGCGCGCTGTAGCTGGTCGGCGAGTGCAGCAGCACCCAGGCGCCGAGCACGGCGATGGCGAGCATCGGCAGCAGCTTGAGTGCGGTGGTGACGATCTGCACGCTGCCGCCGGCGCGCACGCCGAGCAGGTTGATCGCCACGAACAGCCACAGCAGGCCCAGCGCGAACACCGCCGGGTGGATAGCCTGCAGCGCCGGGAACACCACCGTGATGTAGCCCACCGCGCCGGTGGCCAGCGCCGCGTTGGTGAGCCACAGCGACACCCAGTACGCCCACAGCGCCATGTACGCAGGGAGGTCGCCGAGCGTGCGGCGGATGTAGCCGTAGGGGCCATCGGCGTCGGGCAGGGCATGCGCCAGGTAGGAGAACACCCGCGCCAGCGCGAGGCAGCCGAGCAGGGTGACGGTCCAGCCGATCAACGCGTTGAAGCCGTAGGGCGCGAGCGAGGCGGGCAGCAGGAAGATGCCCATGCCGATCACGTTGCCGACCACCAGCGCGGTGCAGGTCCAGAAGCCGATTTTGGTGCGAGGGGTCATGTGGTGCGCTCGTGGCGGTGCGACGGTTGGGTGTTCATGTGATGCGTGTGATTCCTCAGCGTCATCCCGGCGAAGGCCGGAGGCGCTGTTCAACGGCGTATGCCGGTCATCCAGCCTCTTTGCACTTCAACAGCTTGAAGTCACTGGATCCCGGCCTTCGCCGGGATGACGGAGAGGAGACATGTGGCTTTCCCGAAGAAGCAGGCGATCCGTACAAAGAAACCTTCACGACACGCCCCTCACTCCAGCGACACCGGCGTACCGGCCTTGATCACGCCGCGGATGGAGCGCAGGCAGTCGATGTCGTGCAGCGGGTCGCAGGCTACGGCGACCAGGTCGGCGGCCTTGCCCGGGGCAATCGAGCCGAGTTCCTTTTCCTTGCCGAGCAGGCGGGCGGCGTCGATGGTGGCCGAGCGGATCGCCTGCAGCGGGGTCATGCCCCAGCGCACCATGTAGGCGAACTGGCGGGCGTTCTGGCCGTGCGGATAGACCCCGGCGTCGGTGCCGAAGGCGAGGTGCACGCCGGCCTTGACCGCCTTGCGGAAGCCTTCGCGCTGGGCCAGCGTGGTTTCCTCGTTCTTGCGCAGGATCTCCGGCGACCAGTGGTCGCGGGTGCCGATTTCCTCGATGTAGTCGCCGTCGTAGATATCAGCGACCAGCCAGGTGCCGTGCTGGACCAGCAGCGCGATGCCCTCGTCGTCGATCAGCGAACCGTGCTCGATCGAGCGCACGCCGGCGCGGATCGCCCGCTTGATGCCTTCGGCGCCGTGCGCGTGGGCGGCGACGAATTTGCCGCGCTTGGCCGCCTCCACCACGGCGGCATGGATCTCCGCCTCGGTGAATTCCGGCTTGCCCGGCTCGGTGCCGTTGGCCAGCACGGCGCCGGTGGCGATCACCTTGATCAGGTCGGCGCCGTGGTCGAGGATCAAATCCACGTGCTTGCGCACCTGGTCCACACCCTTCGATACGCCCTGGCGAAATGCCGGCGGCACCACGGTGCCGGCGGGCAGGCCGGTGATCTCGCCGCCGCCGCCGGGCACGGTGATGTAGGCGCCGGCGACGAACATGCGCGGGCCGGGAATCTCGCCGGCGTTGATCGCGTCGCGCAGGGCGACGTCGGCGAAGCCGCGGTACACGCCCACATCGCGCACGGTGGTGAAGCCGGCCTGCAGCGTCTTGCGCGCGTTCATCGCGCCGATGAACGCCTGCTGCGCCGGGCTGATCTTCAGTGGCGCAGCAATGTCGGCGGTCTCGGCTTCCTCGGAGATGTGCGTGTGCATGTCCATCAGGCCGGGGACCACGGTCCAGGCGGTCCAGTCGAGCACGCGCGCGCCCTTGGCCGCGTCGGCGGACCAAGGCTGCACCGCAACCACCTTGCCGGCTTCGATCGACACCGCCTGATCGGCGAGCATCTTTCCGCTGTCGACGTCGAGCAGGTGGCCGGCATGCACCACGGTGCGATCGGCCGCATGCAGCGGGGCGACGATAGCCGCGGTGAACAGCCATGCAGTCAGGGCTTTCTTCATGCGTGCTCTCCCGCGGCGGCGTAGGCCGCGCGCAGCTGGTTGTGGAAGTGCCACACGCCGCTCTCGCGCCGCGGGCACAGCCGGCCGGCCTCGTAGGTGCCGGAAGTGAGGCCACGCTGCACGGCGACGCAGATGTCGATGTCCTCCTGCTGCACCTCGTCGCTGAACTCCTGGTCGGCGGCGATGCGCGCCTGCGCGGCGTCGTCCTGTGCGTAGTAGTAGTCGAACTCCACCCGGCAGCGGTCCGGGCCCAGCGGCACGATGCGGTTGGTCTGCATGCGGCCGGGCATGATGTTGAGCATTACGTTGGGATAGACGAAGTAGTAGAACGCCTCACCGTCGCCGTAGATCGCGGTGCTGTTGCGCAGCGGCGAGGACTGCAGCGAGTACCAGTCGAACAGCTCGGTGTCGTAGGCGCGGTAGTCCAGCACCTTCGACAGGCCCGGATGCACGTGCGGCAGGTGGTAGCCCTCGAGGAAGTTGTCCACGTAGACCTTCCAGTTGCAGTCGAGCTCGTAGCTGTCGCGGCGCAGGTAGCGCATGGCCGCAAGATCGATCGGAGCGATGCGCTCGACGATGCCGCCGTAGACCTGCTCGAACGGCGGCACGGAGGCATCCAGCGCCACGAATACCAGCCCCTGCCACTCGTGCACGCGCACCGGTGGCAGGCGGATCTCCTCGACGTTGAAATCCGCCGCGCCCTGCATCTCCGGCGCGCTGCGCAACTGACCTTCCAGCGTGTAGGTCCAGCCGTGGTACTTGCAGTGCAGGGCGCGCGCGCCCTTGCCGTTGCACAGCGCCAGCGGCCCGGCGCGATGACGGCAGACGTTGACGAAGCCGCGCAGCACGCCATCCTGCCCGCGCACCACGATCACCGGCACGTGGCCGACCTGTTCCACCACGTGGTCGCCCGGTTCGGCCAGCTGGCCCTGGTGCGCCACCAGCTGCCAGCTGCGGGCGAATACCGCACGGTGTTCCATCGCCAGCATCGCTTCGCCCACGTAGTAGCGGGCGGGCAGGGCGGTGGCGCGGTCGAGGCCGGGGTGGGAGGTTTCAGCTGGCATGCAATGCTCCGCGATCGGAATAGACTGGCGCGACGACGACGGTCGCTTCGGGGGAGGCCTCATGTTCCGTTTCACGCTGATGCTGGCGCTGTGTGCGCTGGCCGGACTGGCACAGGCGGCCGGTCCCCGCGCACGCGACCTGGGCATTCCGTTCGACGGCTCCCCCGGGCCGCTCAATGCCATCACCGACGTCACCGGCGTCACCGTGGGCCAGGTCACCCTGATCCGCGACCTCCCCGACGGTCACAAGGTGCGCACTGGCGTGACGGCGATCCTGCCACGCGGCAGGGCCAGCTACGAGCTCCCCGCGTTCGGTGGCTGGTTCGCGCTCAACGGCAACGGCGAGATGACCGGCACCACCTGGCTGGAGGAGTCCGGCCAGCTCGAAGGCCCGGTGATGCTCACCAACACCCACAGCGTGGGCGTGGTGCGCGACGCGGTGATTGCCGAGCGCGTGCATGCCGGCGGCGCGGACGCGTCCGGCTACTGGTGGTCGCTGCCGGTGGTGGCCGAAACCTGGGACGGCGAGCTCAACGACATCAACGGCTTCCACGTGCACGCTGCGGACGCCGCGCAGGCGCTGCACGAGGCGAAGGGCGGGCCGGTCGCCGAAGGCAACGTCGGCGGCGGCACCGGCATGATCTGCCACGAGTTCAAGTGCGGCATCGGCACCGCCTCGCGGCGCCTTCGCATCGGTGGGACGACCTACACCCTGGGCGTGCTGGTGCAGGCCAACTACGGGCTGCGCGACAGCCTGCGCATCGCCGGCGTGCCGGTGGGCCAGTACCTGCGCGAGGACCGCCTGTACAGCGCGACCGACCCGGCGGCGGTGGACACCGGCTCGATCATCATCGTGGTGGCCACCGACGCGCCGCTGCTGCCGCACCAGTTGAAGCGCATCGCCCGGCGCGCCGGCATGGGCCTGGCACGCATGGGCAGCTACTCCGGCAACGGCTCGGGCGACATCTTCGTGGCGTTCTCGACCGCCAACGCCGAGGCGCTGCACGACCGGCCACTGCAGCAGGCCAGCTTCATCGGCAACGACCACATCGATCCGTTGTTCGAGGCCACCGCGCAGGCCGCGGAGGAGGCCATCGTCAACGCGATGATCGCGGCGAAGGACATGTGCGGGGAGGGCGGGCACTGCGTGAAGGCGATCCCCCATGGGGAGCTGGTCGCGCTGCTCAAGCGCTTCGGTCGCTACCAGCCGCCGCACTGAGGTCGCCCGGCTCACGGCGTGCTGCCTGCGGTCTTGAGGAAGCGGTCGTACCAGGCGAGGTTGCGGCGCATGCGGTCGAGCAGATAGCTCGGCACGCTGATCTCGTGGTGCTGGCCGGGGTAGACCACCAGTTGCGTTGGCACGCCGCGCGAGCGCAGCGCCTGGTACATCTGCTCGGCGCCGATGCACGGCACGTTGAAGTCGATCTGGCCGCACTGGAACAGCGTGGGCGTGGTGATGCGGTCGGCGTGCAGGAACGGGTAGCTGGCGCGGTCGTACGCGTCGCGGTTGGCCCACGGCGTGCCCAGTTCCAGCTCGTATTCGCGGGCGTACTCGTCATCGCCGTACATGCCGTACATGTTGCCGGTGCCGGCACCGCTGATCGCTGCCTTGAAGCGGGTGGTGCGGGCGATCACCTCGTCGGTGAGGATGGCGCCGTAGCTCCAGCCGCCGATGCCCAGCCGATCCGGATCGGCGACGCCGAGCTTGATTGCATGGTCCACGCCGGCCAGCAGATCCTGCATGTCCCTGTTGCCCCAGTCGGCATAGATCGCCTTGGCGAAGTCGAAGCCGCGGCCGGAGCTGCCGCGCGGGTTCACCGCCAGCACGGCGAAGCCGTTGGCCGCGTAGACCTGCCAGTCCTCCATGAACTCATGGCTGAACTGGTACACCGGACCGCCATGCACGCGCAGGATGGTCGGGTAGCGCCGGCCCTTCACGTAGCCGATCGGCTTCACCAAGAGCGCGTCAAGCGCGGTGCCGTCCGCGCTGGTGAAGTGCAGGGTCTCGGTGCTTGCCAGCTGCTTGCCGGCCAGCCATTCGTTGTGGTCGGCGAGCGGACGCAGGTGCCCGCCATCGAGCGCGGAGAGGTTGTACGGGTGCAGGTCGTCGCCGCCGAGCACGGCGATGCGGCCGTCGCGCGCCACCGACAGGTCGACATCGAAACGGTCGCCATGGGTCAGCTCGGTCACCTTGCCGCTGGCCACGTCGATGCGCGCCAGGTGGGTGACCTCGGCCTGCTCGATCAGCGCGTACACGCTGCGCCCGTCCGGCGACCAGTGCGGATGGGTGAAGCAGCGGTCGATCGGCGCGGGGATCGACGCCTTGCCGCTGGCGACGTCGATCACCGCCAGCTGCCAGGGCGCGTAGTAGATCCAATGGTCCTCGCCGCTCTGCAGGTAAGCGATGCGCTTGCCGTCCGGCGACCAAGCCGGGCGCGAGGCCCAGTACGGATCGAGGTCGGAGCCGGGGAAGGTGGTGAGCTGGCGTTCTTGCGCACCGGCGCGGGAGTCGATGACGTAGATGTCGAAGTTGAGGGTGCGGTCCGGGTCGGCGCCGCGCCGGGTGACGTAGGCGATCTGCCGGCTGTCCGGCGACCACGCCGGCAGTTGCTCGTCGTGCGCGCCCGGGGTGAGTTCGGTGGCGGCGCCGCTGGCGAGGTCGACCACGTACAGGTGCTTGTGGCGCGCGCCCAGCCAGCCCGAATCGTCGTCCTTGAACTGGAAGCGGTCGGTGACGATGGGCGGCGGGTTCTTCGGCTTCGGTGTGCCGGCGGGGCGCTCGGGGTCGAAGGCGATCACCGCGAGGCGCTTGCCATCCGGCGAGAGCGCGAACTCCTCCACGCCGGCGGGGAGATGGGTGACCTGGTGCGCCTCGCCGCCGTCGGCGGGCATCGTCCAGACCTGCGTGCCGTTGTCGTCGTCGTCCTTGCCGCCGGCGGGCTTGCGGTCGGAGAGGAAGGCGATGAAGCGGCCGTCGCCGGACCACTGCGCCTGCGATTCGTCGGCGTCGGGCGTGTGGGTGAGCTGGGTGCGCGCGCGGCCGTCGAAGCCCACCCGCCACAGGTCCGACTGCGGCTGGTCGCGTTCGGCATTCGTGGTGGTGACGGTGTAGACCAGCCAGCGGCCGTCGGGCGACAGCGCCGGGTCGACGAGCACGGCGAGGCGGTTGAGGTCGGCCGGGGTGAACGGCGTCGTGTCGGCGGCGAAGGCGGCCAGCGGCAACAGCGCCAGCGCGAGCAGGGCCAGGCGCGGCAGGCGGAGCGTCATCGGCCGGCTTCCGTCGTCGACGGCTTGCCGGCGGCCAGTGCGCGATAGGCCTCGCGGGCCTTGCCCAGGTAGTCCAGCGTCATGCGCTTCTCCGCCGCGGTGTTGTAGTCGTCGCGTGCCGTGGCGGCCTCGATGGTGCGATCCATCCAATGGACGAACCACGCCGCATCGTCGCGCGCGCTGGCCGCGAGCACGTGGTCGCCCAGCCAGACCGGGTTGGTGGTGGCGTAGGGGTAGAGGTCGAGCACCTGCGGATCGGCGCCGTCGTTCCACGCGCGCAGCAGCACCCAGCCGCCGTCGAGGTCGAGATCGCCCTCGGCGTCGAGATGGCGGCGGTCGCCGGTGAGCGTGAAGGTCTTCACCACCTGGCCGTTGTGCACCAGTTCCAGGTGATCCACGGCGACGGGCGAGCGCAGCGCCACGCGGTAGTGATGACGCCCCGGGGCGAGTTGCGTGCCGGGCCGGGCGCCGTCAAGCAGAAAGCCGAGCAGCGGGCCGTTGCTGGCGAAGCCGTGGCCGGCCTTCAGCGCAGCGAGCGCACTGCCCACGTCGCGCTGGCCGCCGGTGTCGAGGAACACGCGGTTCATGCCGACCGGGCCGCGCAGCGAGGCGTAGTTGGCCATCGCATCGGTGCCGGCGCCGGTGGGCAGGCGCAGGCCGAGGTTGAGCAGGCGGTACCACACGGTGGCGGTGGCCTTGTGGTCGGAGAAGCCCATCACCTCGATGTAGTCGACCTTGCCTTCGATGACGTCGGCGGGCAGCTCGTTGCTGAGCACCGGATCGTGCTGCGGGTCGGGCAGCACGTCGAACGGATGCACGTAGCCGACCAGGGCGCCCTGCGCGTGGGCGAGGTCGGCCACGGCGGCATTGGTCGGCCACGGGCTGGCCATCGCGGTGTGGCGGTAGGCCGAGTAGCCCTGGGTGATGTAGTGGTCATCGAGGTGCAGCAGGCCGAGGTGGCCCCAGAAACTGGTGTGGTACTCCTGCCCGTGCAGCACCAGGGTCTGCGCGGTGCTGGCCGGGTCGGCGTCGGTGCGGAAGCTGGCGATGTCCGGCACGCGCTCTTCCTTGTTCACCACCAGGTCCCAGGCGATGTCGAGGTCTTCCGCGCGCGCCTGCAGCGCGAGGTGCGCCGGCGTGTTGCGGTAGTGGCCGCCGTAGTTCATGTGGATGTGCAGGTCGGCGCTGACGAAGTGGCCGTAGGCGGCCGGCAGCGCGTCCGGCACCAGCGTGGCGGTGAGCTTTGCCTGCTGCCCGTTCGAGAGGTCGACCGTGCGGCGCCACGGCGCGTAGGCGAAGCCGTGCTGCACCCAGATCGCGGCCTTGCCGGCTGGCACGTCCAGCGTGCACGGCGGCGCGCAGTGGAAGTAGTGCGTTTCGGTGTGCTGCAGCGTTCGGTCGAAGCCGTCATCGGCCGAAACCCAGGCGTGCGGCGGCGCATAGGCGCGGCCGTCGCCGGCCACGATCGCCACGCGCGCGGGCGTGCGCTGGCCGTGCTCGTCGACGATGTCGAGGGTGAGCTTCGCCTGCGGCGACCGGTAGTGGTGTTGCGTCGCCACCACGTCCTGGCTGGCGCCGCCCAGCGTCTCGATCACGCGCAGCGCGGTGTCTCCGTTGCGGTTGTCGATGACCGCGATGCGCGAGCCGTCCGGCGACCAGCGCGCGTTGCGGCGATCGAACGCGCCGAAGCTCAGCGGCAGCGGTGCGGCGCCATCGGCGGTGGTGAGCCACAGCTGCTGGTGCTGGCGGCCGTGGTAGCTGGAATAGAGCAGGCGCTTGCCGTCCGGCGCCAGTTCGGGCCGCGCGCTCCAGCTGGTTTCCTCGCTCAGCACGCGGCGACGCTGCGCGGGGTGCTCGACATCCACGGCAAAGAGGTCGCCGGTGCCCCAGCCGATCTCCGGGTTGCTGACGTAGTAGATCGTCTTGCCGTCCGGCGACCAGGACGGATTGATGGCGTGGTCGAAGGCCGAGTAGTAGTAGCGGTCCAGCGTGCTCTTGCGCTCGCCCAGCAGCAGATGCGGGTGGTGCAGGCCGGCGGTGTCGATGTCGGCGAGGAACAGGTTGAAGTGGCCGGTGCCCTGCGTGGACACCCAGGCGAGCCGCTTGCCGTCGGGCGACAGCCG
The DNA here is from genome assembly GCF_050749815.1 of Dyella thailandensis. GTDB lineage: Bacteria > Pseudomonadota > Gammaproteobacteria > Xanthomonadales > Rhodanobacteraceae > Dyella_A. The sequence continues at coordinate 646,485 of NZ_CP192735.1, forward strand.
CGGCTCCACGTTCACCGCGCCCTGGTCGGTGAGGCGCTGCTCGCGGCCGCTGGCCATGTCCAGCCGCCACAGCTCCAGCGCGTTGCCGTCGTAGCGGGTGAACACCACGCTGCGGCCGTTGCGCGAGGCATCGGGCTGGTAGTCGTAGGCGGCCTTGGGATGAGTCAGTTGAGTGGCGCTGGCGTCGCCGATGCGCTGGCGCCACAGCGAGCCGCCCATGCTGTAGACGAGCGTGTTGCCGTCCGGCAGGAAGCTGGCCGAGGACGGGCCGCTGGTGAGCTGCGGCAGGTACAGCTCGCGCCAGTAGTAGCTGTGCGGCAGGTCGACCTGCTTGAGCACGGGTTCGCGCGCGGCCTGCGCGGGCGCCGCACCGAACATCATGACCAGGAAGGTGGCGAGGACGGGGGCGGCGTTCGCGAGGCGTTTCATGCTCAGGCTCCGGCGTGTGCCTGGTCGAGGCTGGTGCGCAGCAGCGCGATCGCCTCGTCCACTTCGGCGGTGCTCACCGTGAGCGGCGGCATGAAGCGCACCGTGCTGGTGCCGCAGGAAAGCAGCAGCAGGCCGTTGTGATACGCGCGGGTGATCACCGCATCGCACAGGGCGGTGGCGGGCGTCTTCTTGCCATCGTTCTCCACCAGCTCCATGCCGATCCACAGCCCCTTGCCGCGCACTTCGCCGATGCACGGGTAGTCCTTCTGCAGTTCGCGCAGGCGGGCGATGAAGTGGTCGCCGACGCGGGCGGCGTTGTCCATCAGGCCGCCGCGCACCAGGTCCAGCGTGGCGTTGGCGGCGGCGCAGGTGACCGGGTTGCCGCCGTAGGTGTTGCCGTGCGCGCCGCGCTTCCACTGAGACATGATCGATTTCTTGGCGATCACCGCACCGATCGGCAGGCCCGAGCCCAGGCCCTTGGCCGAGGTGAGGATGTCCGGCGCCACGCCCCAGTGCTCGCAGGCGAACATCTTGCCGGTGCGGCCGATGCCCGACTGCACTTCGTCGAAGATCAAGAGGATGCCGTGCTCGTCGCACAGCGCGCGCAGGCCGGCGAGGAAGCCGTCCGGCGGCGTCAGGTAACCGCCTTCGCCCTGCATCGGCTCGATCAGGATCGCCGCCACTTCGCTCGGCGGCACGCTGCGCTGGAACAGCATGCGGATGTAGTCGAGCACCGCCGCGCCCTGGTCGTCGCCGGCGAACAGCGGGCGGTACGGGTTGGGGTAGGGCACATGGGTGACGCCGGCCAGCGTGGGCGAGAAGCCTTTCTGCTGGGTGTACTTGCTCGAGGTGAACGACAGCGAGCCGAAGGTGCGGCCGTGGAAGCCGCCGAGGAAACCGATGAAGCGCGGCCGCCCGGTGACGTAGCGGGCCAGCTTGAGCGCGCCTTCCACCGCCTCGGTGCCGGACTGGCAGATGAAGCTCATCGCCGGTTCGCCGGCCAGGGTCTGCATCGGCGCGACCGCGGCCAGGCGCTCGCCCAGGCCGGTCATTTCCTCATGCCAGTAATCGCTGGAGATGTGCAGGAATTTCGCCGCGGCGCCCTGCACCGCCTGGACCACTTGCGGGTGCGCGTGGCCGGTGGCGCACACGGCGATGCCGGCCATGAAGTCGAGGAAGCGGTTGCCGTCCACGTCCCACACCTCGGTGCCGCGGCCGTGCGACATCACAAACGGGTAGTCGCGCGGATACGAGGGCGAGATCACTTCGGCGTCGCGGGCGATCATCGCCTGCGCCTTGGGGCCGGGGAGGGCGGTCTTGATGTGGGCGTTCACGGCAGAACCTTTGCGTCAGAGAGGGATGTGCACGGGGCGCGCGTGCGCCTCGCGGGTACGGGCGTTGAGCGCACGCAGGGTGTCGAGTTCGCGCGCCGTGGGTGGGGTGATGGTGTCGATGCGATCAGCCACCTGCAGTGGCCAGCCGATAGCGGCGCGCGCTTCGTCCACGTTGACGCCCTCGAACAGGGCGACCAGCTGCAGCTCCTCTCTTTCCGGGTGCGGGGCGAGCATGCCGAAGTCGGTGATCACCGCACGCGGGCCGCCGCCGGGGAGGCCCGCGCGGGCGCGCGCGCCGTGGCCGTCGAGGAAGCCGGCGCTGCTGCGGAAATCCAGTTGCTCGACGAAGCTGCGTGGGGTGGCGCGCGCCATCACGAATACCTGCCTGGCATGCAGCGCGATCTCCGGCGCGCCGCCGCCGCCCGGCAACCGCGTGGACGGCAGCTCGTACGGGCCGATCACGGTGCTGTTGAGGTTGCCGAAGCGGTCGATCTGCGCGGCGCCGAGGAAGCCCACGTCCACGCGCCCGGCCTGCAGGTAGTAGCTGAAGATCTCCGGCAGCGGCACCACGCAGGCGGCGGTCTCGGCCAGCTCGCCGTCGCCGATCGACAGCGGCAGCACGTCCGGCCGCGTGCCGATGGTGCCGGACTCGTAGATCAGCACGATCTCCGGCGCGTGGGTGAGCCGGGCCAGGTTGCAGGCGGCGCTGGGCAGGCCGATGCCGACGAAGCACACGCTGTCGTTGCCGAGCAGGCGCGCGGCGGCCACGGTCATCCACTCGTCGCGGGTGCAGGCGCTCATGCGGCGGTCTCCGCCTGCAGTGAGGCGAGGAAGGCGTGGTGGTCGCGGGTGCCGAGCACGTGGTGGTCCATCCAGTCGAGGAAGCGCTGGCGATCGCGGGCGATCGTGTCCCAGCGCTGGTAGAAGGCGTTGTCGCGCGCGTAGTGGCCCTGCGCGTACGACGGATAGGCGCCGCCGCGGCAATGCACCACCGTGCTCACGGTCCAGTGCGGCAGCACGATGGCGTTCATCGCCGGCGGCAACGCGTCGACGATCTCCTCCACGGTGACGATCAGCGTCTTTGCCGCCAGTGCGGCCTCGCGTGCGGCGCCGACGATGCCGTCGATCGCCACGTTGCCGGCGCGGTCGGCACGCTGCGCGTGCACGATGGTGACGTCCGGGTTGATCGCCGGCACCGCGGCCAGCGCCTCGCCGGTGAACGGGCAGGCGACGCGGCGGATGTTCGGATTGTGCGCGGGCAGGTCGGTACCGATGTAACCGCGCAGCATGCCGAACGGCAGCCGTGACGCGCCGGCGGTGAATGCGGCGGCCATGCCGGCATGGCTGTGCTCGTTGAGCTCCAGCGGACGTGGCCAGCTGTGCTCCACCGCGTCGCGCAGGCGGTGCAGCGAACCCACGCCCGGGTTGCCGCCCCAGGAGAAGGTGAGCATGCGTGCGCAACCCATGCCGATCAGCTGGTCGTAGATCAGGTCCGGCGTCATGCGGATCAGGTGCAGGTCGCGCTTGCGCTGGCGGATGATCTCGTGGCCGGCGGCGTACGGGATCAGGTGGGTGAAGCCTTCCAGCGCGACGCTGGCGCCGTCGTGCACGAACAGCTCGATGGCCTCGGCAAGTTGCAGGTGCTGGCAGCTCATCCGTGTGCGCTCACTCGACCACCGTGCGGGACTGCTCGCGCAGGTACTGCGCCAGGTAATAGAACGAGGCGATCGCCTTGCCAGTGGAGCCCGAACCCTTCCAGCCGCCGAACGGCTGGTAGCCGGGCCATGCGCCGGTGGTCGCACCCTGCGGCCGGTTGGCGTAGGTCACGCCCGCCTCGATGTGCTCGTGGAACCACGGCACCTCGTCGGCGCCGCCGTAGAAGCCGGCGGTGAGGCCCATGGTGGTGTCGTTGGCCAGGTGCATCGCCTCGTCGCGGTCGCGCACGCGGTGCAGGGTGAGGATCGGCAAGAACATTTCCTGTTGCCACAGCGGGTGCGCCAACGGCGCTTCGGCCAGGGTCGGTTCGACGAAGAAGCCGCGGGCCAGTTCCGCGGGGCCGCCGGTGCCTTCGCCCAGCCGGCGGCCACCGGCCAGCACGGTCGCGCCGCCGGCCTCCAGCTCGTCGATGTACTGGCGGTAATGGCCGTAGGCGGTGGCGTTGACCACCGGGCCCATCCAGTGATCGCGCTCGCGTGGGTCGCCGATACGCAGGGCGCCGATGCGCTGGCGCAGGCGCTCGATCAGCGCGTCGGCGACGCGCTCGTGCACGTACAGCCGCGACAGCGCCGAGCATTTCTGCCCGCTCATGCCGAAGGCCGAGCGCACGATGCCGGCGGCGGCGTCGTCGAGGTCGGCGTGCTCGGTGACAATGCACGGGTTCTTGCCACCCATCTCGGCGACGCACGGCCGCGGCCAGGCGCCGCCGGCCATCTGTTGCATCAACTGGCGGCCGACCGCCACCGAGCCGGTGAAGGTGAGGCCGGCCACCCGCGGGTGCTGCGCCAGCGCCGCACCGACTTCGCGGCTGCTGCCGGAGAGGTAATTGAACACGCCCGGCGGCAGGCCGGCGTCGCGGATGCAGTCGGCCAGCAGGCGCGCGGCCCACGGCGTGTCGTTGGCGCCTTTCACCACCACCGTGTTGCCGGTGACCAGCGCCGCGGCGGTGGGGCCGCCGGCCAGCGCCAGCGGGAAGTTGAACGGCGCGATCACCACCCACACGCCGTACGGGCGCATCACGCTGGCGTTGTGCGAAACGACGCCGTCGATCGGATCGTCGGGCAGCGTGTGGTGGTAGCCGGCGTGGCTCTCGAAGTCGTCCGCGTAGTGGCGGAAGAAGTCCACCGTTTCCTGCGCCTCGCCCAGCGCCTCCATGCGGTTCTTGCCGACCTCCAGCACCAGCGCGGCGGCGATGTCGTAGACGCGCTCCTCCAGCAAGTCGCCGACGCGGCGCATCAGCCGCGCGCGCTCGGCTACCGGGGTGGCGCGCCAGGCGGGGTAGGCGGCCTGGGCCGCGCGCATGGCGGTATCGGCATCGGTTTCGTTGGCCAGCGCGAAGTGGCCCAACTGCAGGGTGTTGTCGAACGGAGCGCGGCGGTCGGCCGAATGCTCGGCCTCGACATCCCGGCCGTCGATGAACAGGCCGTGGCGCGCGCCTAGCGCTGCCGAGACGCGGGCCAGCGCGGCCTCGAAGCGTTCGTGCATGGCTTCCGGCGGGTCGTACATGGTGGCGTAGGTGAGGCGGAAGCTCATGGGGACCTCGTTAGGCGTGGGCGGGGAAGTGCTTCCCCAGCAGTCGGTCGATCAGCGCCAGCGCGTCGGCCAGCGCGGTTTCCTCGATCACCAGCGGCGGCGCGAGGATCAGCAGGTTGCCGCGCGCGGCCAGCGAGACGCCTTCGTCCATCGCCTCGCGAAGCAGTGCGCCCAGCGTGGCGGGGGACTGTGGCCACGGTGCCAGCGGTGCGCGGCTGGCGCGGTCGGCGACCAGCTCGATCACCGCGAACAGGCCGTGGCCGCCGCGTACGTCGCCGATCACCGGGTGGCGTGCCTGCATCGCCTTGAGCTCGGCGAACATCGCGGCGCCGAGCCGGCGCGAGCGTTCGATCAGTTGCTCGTCCTCGTAGGCGCGCACGGCGGCGAGGCCGGCGGCGCAGGCCAGCGGATGGCCGCAGTAGGTGAGGCCGGTGTAGAGCATCCGGTCGGCGAGGCGGGCATAGACCTCGGCCGACAGCACCACCGCGCCCAGCGGCAGGTGCGCGCCGGTGAGGCCCTTGGCCAGCGTCATCAGATCGGGGCGGCCGGCTTCGCCGTGGCGCTGCCAGGCGAACCATTCGCCGCAGCGGCCGAAGCCGCTCATCACCTCGTCGGCGATCAGCAGCACGTCGCGCTCGCGGCTGGCCGTGCGCAGGGCGGGCCAGTAGCTGTCCGGGGCGACGATGCCGTTGGTGCCGGCGTTGGGCTCCATCAGCACGGCGGCGACGGTGTCGGCGCCGGCGTGGTCGATCGCCTCGCCCACGGCATCGGCGGCGAGGCGGCCGCAGCTGTCGTCGTCGGTGCTGTCGAACGGGCAGCGGTAGGCGTAGGGCGCCGGTACGCGGAGCACGCCGAAGGTCTGGGCGTCGACCTGGTCGCTGGTGCGCGCGTCGCCGGACAGCGCCATGCCGGCGTAACTGGCGCCGTGATAGGAGCGTTCGCGCGCCACGATGCGTCCACGCGGCAGCCCGCGCGCCAGGCGCGCGAACTTCACCGCGTTCTCGTTGGCGTCGGCGCCGGCCAGGGTGAAGAACACCCGGCCGCCGGCGAAGCCGGATTTTTCCAGCAACGCTTCGGCCAGCGCCTTGCGCGGTTCGGCGCCCCACGCGGCGGTGACAAAGCACAGCTGCTCGGCCTGCTCGCGGATCGCCTGCACCACCGCCGGATGCTGGTGGCCGAGGTTGCTGCACTCGGCCAGGCTGCTCATGTCCAGGATGCGCCGACCGTCGGCCAACTCGAGGTACGCGCCGCGTCCGCTGACGACCGTGGGCGCCTGCCATTGCGATGGCACGCACCAGCTGTGCAGCACGCTGTCGCGTTCGTTGCTCACGCGCTTTCTCCCCTGAGAAATGTTCGATAATCGAACAAGAATTCGTATTGCGAACTCATTGGAATGCTTCTACGCTCGGCCTGTCAATGGATCTGAGCGAGACGATGGCCTCCCAACCTTTCGAGGAAAGTCCCGACTACGTGCAGTCGCTGGCGCGCGGCCTGCAGGTGCTGCGCGCGTTCGATCGCGAGCTGTCCAGCCCGAGCCTGTCGCAGGTGGCCGAGCGCACCGGACTGTCGCGTGCGGTGGCGCGACGGCTGCTGCTGACGCTGCAGCACCTGGGCTACGTGGGCAGCCGCGGGCGCAGCTTTTTCCTCACCCCGCGGGTGCTGGAACTGGGCTACAGCTACCTCACCTCGCTGGACCTCACCGAACTGGCGCAGCAGAGCCTGGAGCAGCTGTCGCATCGCATCGGCGAAAGCTGTTCGATGGCCGTGCTCGACGGCACCGACATCGTCTACGTGCTGCGCGTGCCGGTGCGCCGGGTGATGAGCGTGGCGCTGGGCGTGGGCGCGCGGCTGCCGGCGTTTGCCACCTCGATGGGGCGCGCGATTCTGGCCGACCTCGCCGACGACGCGCTCGTCGCGTGGATGAAGGGCCAGACCTTCCGTGCCTACACGCCGCAGACCCTGCACACGGTCAGCGCGCTGAAGGCCGAGCTGGCGCGCGTGCGTAAGCAGGGCTACGCGCTGGTATCGCGCGAGCTGGAACACGGGCTGTGTTCGATCGCCGTGCCGATCCGCGCGGCCGACGGCAGCACGGTCGCCGCGCTCAACGTCGGCATGCCGTACAGCGACGAGGCGCACAAGCGCGCGACCAGGGAGATCCTGCCGGCGCTGCGCGAGACGCAGGCGGCGGTGGAGCAGACGATCGCCCGCGGCGGCTGGCTACCCCATCTGGCGATGAAGAACGCCTATGCGTAATGCCTGGCTGATCGATGCCACGCGCACGCCGTTCGGCCGCCTTGGCGGCGCGCTGGCTGCGGTGCGCGCGGACGATCTGGCCGCCCAACCGATCGCCGCGCTGCTGGCGCGTCATCCCCGGCTCGACCCGGCGGCGATCGACGAAGTGATCCTCGGCTGCGCCAACCAGGCCGGCGAGGACAACCGCAACGTGGCGCGCATGGCGGCGCTGCTGGCCGGGCTGCCGGCCGAGGTGCCCGGCGTCACCGTCAACCGGCTGTGCGCGTCGGGGCTGGAGGCGATCGGCCAGGCCGCGCGGGCGATCGCCTGCGGCGAAGCCGAGCTGGTGATCGCCGGCGGCGTGGAGAGCATGACCCGCGCGCCGTACGTGTTGGCCAAGGCCGACGACGCATTCGCCCGCAACCAGCAGCTGGAAGACACCACGCTGGGCTGGCGCCTGATCAACCCGCGCATGCGCGCCGGCTACGGCGTCGACTCGATGACCCAGACCGCCGAAAACCTGGCGCGCGAACACGGCATCGACCGCGCCAGCCAGGATGCCTATGCGCTGCGCAGCCAAGGGCGCGCCGCCTATGCGCAGCGCCAGGGCTGGCTGGCCGAGGAGATCACGCCGGTGGCGTTGCGCGCCGATGGCGCGGCCGGCCAGGTCGCGCTGGACGAGCATCCGCGCCCGGCTACCACGGATGCGCAACTGGCCGCGCTCAAGCCGCTGCTGGGGCCGGACACCAGCATCACCGCCGGCAACGCTTCGGGCCTCAACGACGGCGCCGCGGCGATGCTGCTGGCCTCGGACGATGCCGTGCGACGTCTCGGCCTGACGCCGCTGGCGCGCATCACCGGCATGGCCTCGGCCGGCGTAGCGCCGCGGGTGATGGGCATCGGCCCGGTGCCGGCGATCCGCAAGCTGCTGGCGCGCAGCGGCCGCGAGATGTCCGACTTCGACCGCATCGAAATCAATGAGGCGTTCGCCGCGCAGGTGCTGGCGTGCACGCGTGCGCTCGGCCTTCCCGACGCCGCCGAGCACGTCAACGCCAACGGCGGTGCGATCGCGCTCGGTCATCCCCTCGGTGCCAGCGGGGTCCGCCTGGCGATGACGGCGGCGTTCGCGCTGCGCCGGCATCGCCAGCAACGCGCGCTGGTGAGCCTGTGTGTCGGCGTGGGCCAGGGGCTGGCCCTGGCGCTGGAGAGTCCATGAAGCGTTCGTGCGTCACCTTCCTCATCGCCCTGGCCCTGCTGCCGCTGGGCGCATTCGCCGGCGACACGGTGCCGCCGGCCGAGCACGCGCTGGCGCATGACCTGCTGGTGCAGATGGTCGGCACCGACACCACCTCCGAGCACGGCAGCACCACCGTGCTGGCCGAGGCGCTGGCGCAGCGTTTTCTCAAGGCCGGGTTTCCGGCGGCGGACGTGCAGGTGGTGGGTGACGATCCGAAGCGGCGCAACCTGGTGGTGCGCCTGCGCGGGCAGGGCCAGCGCGAACCGATCCTGCTGCTGGCGCACCTGGACGTGGTCGAGGCGCTGCCGCAGGACTGGCACTTACCGCCGTTCAAGCTGACCGAGCAGGGCGGCTACTTCTACGGCCGCGGCACGATGGACATCAAGGGCGGCGGCGCCGGACTGGTGGCCACGCTGCTGCGCTTCCACCAGGAGGGCTTCAAGCCGAAGGGCGACTACATCCTCGCGCTCACCGCCGGCGAGGAGGACGGCAAGTCCAACGGCGTGCAGTGGCTGCTGGCACATCGGCCGGAGCTGATCCGCTCGCAGTATTCGATCAACGTCGACGGCGGCGGCCCGGAAATCCGTCACGGACGCACCCAAGTGGTGGCGGTGGAGACCGCCGAGAAGGTCTATGCCAGCTACACGCTGACCGTGCGCAACCCCGGCGGGCACAGCTCGCTGCCGACGCCGGACAACGCGATCTACCGACTCGCCGCGGGGCTGATGCGGCTGTCGCAGCTCGATTTTCCGCTGCACACCAACTCCGCCACGCGCGGCTACTACGCGCGGCTGGCCACGCTCTACACCGGCCAGGCGGCGAGGGACATGCGCGCGGTGGCGCACGATCCGTCGGATTCGGCGGCGATGCAGCGGCTGGCCGCGTCCACTCCGTACAACAACGCCCACCTGCGCACGACCTGCGTGCCGACCCTGCTGGCCGGCGGCGACGCCGAGAACGCATTGCCGCAGATGGCGCGCGCCACGGTCAATTGCCGCATCCTGCCGGGCGAGGACCCGGCCGCGGTGCAGGCGAAAATCACCCAGGCGCTGGCCGACCCGCAGATCGCGGTGGCGCCGGTGGCGCCCGCACCGGCCAGCCCGCCGAGCCCGATCGACAAGGCGCTGTTCGCGCAGATCGCGCAGACGGCCAAGGACGTGTGGGGGCAGGCCATGCCGGTGTCGCCGTACATGTCGGCCGGCGCATCGGACAGCGTGTTCCTGCGCGCCGCAGGCATGCCGTCGTACGTGTTCAACGGAATTTCCTACGACGTCGACGACGACCGCTCGCACGGACAGGACGAACGCATCCTGGTGGACTCCTACTACCGGTCGCTCGACTTCAACTATAGATTGCTGAAAAACCTGTAAGGAGCCGCAGCGATGCCACGTGCCATGCCTGTGCCCGCCCCTCGACCGCGCGGTGTCGCCCGATGACGGCGACCGCTGCCACCGGCACGTTCGAGCAGGCGCTGGCGCACGCGGCGCGTCTGCTCGAACGCGATCCGGCACTGGCCGAGCAGCAGGCGCGCGAGATCCTGAATGCAGTGGATGGTCATCCGGCCGCGCTGCATCTGCTGGCGGCGGCCCGGGCGGCGCAGGGCGATGCCCGCGGCGCGCTGGACATTCTCGAGCCGCTGGCCCAGTCGCAACCGACCTGGGCGCCGGCACACTTCGACCTGGGCCTGGCCTGCGCGCGGCTGGGTGAGGCGGCCGGGGCGGTCGCCGCCCTGCGCCACGCGCTCGCACTGGCGCCGGATCTCCCGCAGGGCTGGCGTCTGCTGGGCGATCAGCTGCACGCGATGGGCGAACGCGAGGCCGCCGGCGAGGCCTACGTGAAGCACGTCCGCCACGGCGCCAACGATCCGCGGCTGCTCGCCGCGGGCGCGGCGCTGGCCGGCGAGCGCATCGGCGATGCCGAACGCCTGCTGCGCGAGCACCTGCGCGAAATGCCCACCGATGTGGCGGCGATCCGCATGTTCGCCGAACTGGCGGCGCGGATCGGCAAGGCCGACGAGGCGCGGCAGCTGCTCGAACGCTGCCTGGAATTGGCGCCGGGCTTCCACGCCGCGCGGCAGAACTATGCGCTGCTGCTGCATCGGAGCAACCAGCCGGAGCAGGCGCTGGTCGAGATCGAGCGCCTGCTCGCGGTGGAGCCGGAGCATCCCGCCCATCGCAACCTCAAGGCCGTGGTGCTGTGCCGTACCGGCGACTACGCCACCGCGATCGATCTCTACGCCGCGCTGCTGGCCGAGTACCCGGGCAACGCGCAGGTGTGGATGAGCTACGGCCACGCCCTGAAAACCGCCGGCTTGACCGCGCGCGCGATCGAGGCGTATCGCCGGGCGCTGGCGATACAGCCGTCGTTCGGCGAGGTGTGGTGGAGCCTGGCCAATCTCAAGACGTTCCGCTTCTCGGACGACGAGGTGGCGACCATGCGCGCCCAGCTGGGGCGTACGGACCTGTCCGACGACGATCGCCTGCATCTGGATTTCGCCCTGGGCAAGGCACTGGAGGATGCCGGCGAGTACGCGGCCTCGTTCGACCACTACGCCGCGGGCAACGCCCGCCGCCACGCCCAGCTGCACTATGACCCGGCCGAGACGCACGCGCGGGTCGAGCACATCCGTCGCCAGTACACGCGCGAGTTCTTCGCCGCGCGCGCCGGCAGCGGCAGCGCTGCGCGCGACCCGATCTTCATCGTCGGCCTGCCGCGCTCCGGTTCCACGCTGATCGAGCAGATCCTCTCCAGCCACAGCCAGGTGGAAGGCACGATGGAGCTGCCCGAGGTGACCTCGATCACCCGGCTGCTGCGCGAGCAGGCCGAGGGCGGCGGCGCGATGCCGTACCACGAGGCCCTGGCGCGGCTCGACGCCGATGCGCTGCGCGAGCTGGGCGAGCGTTACCTGGCGCACACGCGCATCCACCGCAAGACTTCGGCACCGCTGTTCATCGACAAGATGCCGAACAACTTCATGCACATCGGGCTGATCCAGCTGATGCTGCCCAACGCGATCATCATCGACGCGCGCCGGCACCCGATGGCTTGCTGCTTTTCCGGCTTCAAGCAGCACTTCGCCCGCGGCCAGAGCTTCAGCTATCGGCTGGACGATCTCGCGCGCTACTACACGGACTACGTGCGGCTGATGGCGCACTTCGATGCCGTGCTGCCCGGTCGCGTGCATCGGGTGATCTACGAGCGGATGGTGGAGGACACCGAAGGCGAGGTACGGCGGCTGCTGGCCCACTGCGGGCTGCCGTTCGAGGAGGCGTGCCTGCGCTTCTTCGAGAACGAGCGCCCGGTACGTACCGCCAGCTCCGAGCAGGTGCGCCGGCCGATCTATCGCGAGGGCATGGACCAGTGGCGGCACTACGCGCCGTGGCTGGCGCCGCTCGAGCAGGGTTTGGGAGAGGTGCTGCGGATGTATCCCGCGGTGCCAGCACAAGAGGGAACGTAGTCAACGACCGTTTGGGGATAGTCACTCTTTAGAGGGAGGGGAACTGATGCATCGCCACAGCAACACCATCATCCGCGGGGCCGCGCGAAGGCGCCTGTCCCGCATGCCGCTGGCCGCGGCCATCTGCCTGGCCATCGCGGCTCCCGCGTTCGCCCAGGATGCCAGCGCACCGTCGTCCACCGCACCGCCGAAAGACCAGAAGGTGGCCGAGCTCAGCACCGTCACCGTGACCGCGCAGAAGCGCACGGAGAACCTGCAGAAGGTGCCGATCAGCATCCAGGTGCTGGGTACGGAGAAGATCGAGCAGCTGCATATCGCCAACTTCGACGACTACGTGAAGTACCTGCCCAGCGTGTCGTACCAGAGCCTGGGCCCGGGCTTCTCCGAGATCTACATGCGCGGCATCGCCAGCGGCGGTGATGGCAACCACTCCGGTTCGCGTCCCAGCGTGGGCGTGTACCTGGACGAGCAGCCGGTGACCACCGTCACCGGACCGCTCGACATCCACATGTACGACATCGCCCGCGTCGAGGTGCTGGCCGGTCCGCAGGGTTCGCTCTACGGCGCCAGCGCGCAGGCCGGCGCCATGCGCATCATCACCAACAAGCCCGACCCGGACGGCTTCGCCGCCAGCTACAGCGCCGGCATCAACTCCGTCGCCAACGGCGGTATCGGCCACGTGGTCGAGGGCATGGTCAACGTGCCGCTGTCCAAGACCGCGGCGATCCGCCTGGTGGGCTGGCACGAGCGCGACGCCGGCTACGTCGACAACGTGCCAGGCACACGCACCTACCCGACCTGGGGCGGCACCGTCAGCAACGCGCCCTCGTGCACGCCAAGCAGCCTGCTGGTGTGTACGCATGCGGCGAAGAAGAACTACAACAACAACGACATCAACGGCGCGCGCGCGGCGTTGAAGGTCGACCTCAGCGACGACTGGTCGATCAACGGCACCCTCATGGGCCAGAAGACCATCGCCAACGGCAACATGGCCAGCGATCCGGCCGTCGGCGACCTGTCGATCACCCACTTCTATCCCGAGCGCACCACCGACCGCTGGTGGCAGGCGGCGATGACGGTGCAGGGCAAGATCGGCAACTTCGACCTGACCTATGCCTACGCGCACCTCAAGCGCGACCAGGAAGAGCACAACGACTACAGCGACTATTCGTTCTGGTACGACACGCTCGCCGGCTACGGCGCGTACATCTACGACAACGCCGGCGTGCCGACCAACCCCTCGCAGTACATCATCGGCAAAGACCACTACACCATGGACAGCCACGAGCTGCGCCTGGCGTCGCCGAAGGAGGACCGCCTGCGGCTGGTGGCCGGCCTGTTCTGGGAAAAGTCGGTGCACGACATCGAGCAGCGTTACAAGATCGACAGCCTGGCCGATTCGCTCTCGGTGCCCGGCTGGCCGAGCACGCTGTGGCTGACCGAGCAGGTGCGTACGGACAAGGACGAGGCGGTGTTCGGTGAGCTGTCCTACGACCTCATCCCCGACACCCTCACCGCGACCGTGGGCGGGCGCTACTTCCGCGCCGACAATAGCCTGGGCGGCTTCTACGGCTTCAGTTCGGGCTACTCGCCGAGCTCCAGCTACGGCGAAGCGGGCTGCATCTCGCCCACGCCGTTCCACGGCGCGCCGTGCCTGGACTTCAACAAGAACGTCAAGGAAACCGGCTCGCTCGGCAAGGTCAACCTGACCTGGAACATCACGCCCACCAAGCTGGTGTACGCCACGCGTTCGGAAGGCTATCGCCCCGGCGGCATCAACCGTCGCGGCTCGCTGCCGCCTTACAAGTCGGACTACCTCACCAACTACGAGCTGGGCTGGAAGACCACCTGGCTCAACAACCGACTGTCGTTCAACGGGTCGGTGTTCCAGGAGCAATGGAAGGACTTCCAGTTCAGCATCCTGGGCGCCAACGGCCTGACCGAAATCCGTAACGCCAATCAGGCCCGCGTGCGTGGCCTGGAGACGGAGTTGAACTGGGCGGCCACCTACAACCTGCAGCTGAGCGGCGGCCTGGCGTTCTACGACGCCAAGCTCACGGCGAACTATTGCGGCTATACCGACGCCAACGGCACGCCGGTCACCGACTGCGCCACGCCGGAGGCCGCCAAGGGCAGCCAGCTGCCGGTGACGCCCAAGTTCAAGGGCAACCTGGTGGCTCGCTACACCTGGGATGTGGGCAACAACGAGGCGTTCGTGCAGGGTGCGGTGGTGCACGTGGGCAAGCGGCGGTCGGACCTGCGCTCGCTCGAGAACAGCTTGGTGGGTGACCTGCCGGCCTACACCACGCTGGATCTTTCCGGCGGTTACAAGTGGAGCAGCTTCTCGGTCGACCTGTACATCAACAACGTGTTCGACAAACGCGCCTCGCTGTACAAGTACACCGAGTGCGCCGAGTCGGTATGCGCGGCGCACGGCGTGGTGCCGCAATACCCCAATGGACAGGTCTATACGGTGACCAACCAGCCGCGCACGATCGGCATTCGTTTTACCCAGGACTTCTAGTCAGCAGGGACGTCCGCGAGCGACGTCGAAGCCCCGGTGCAAACCGGGGCTTCTTTTTCATGTGCGTCATTTTTCGGGAACGGGGGAGGCGCCTTCCTTTTACTGCCGCCCATTAAAAAACCGGCCACCCGAGGGTGGCCGGTTTTCTGCGTCGAAAGAACCGCGGGCGAATTACTTGCCCGAAGCGTCCTTCGCGGCGTCCTTCGCATTGTCGGCGGCGTCCTTGGCGGCGTCCGCGGCCTTGTCGGCCTGGTTCGCAGCGTTGGAGGCAGCGTCCTTGGCATCCTTCATCATGCCGTCGCCGGAAGCGGTCATGCTCGACGCCGGGGCGCCAGCGGAAGCCGCAGCAGCGGCCTGCTTGGCCTGGTCGGCAGCCATCGAGGCCGTGTCCGAGGCCATCTTGGCCTGGTCAGCCGCCTGCTCGGTCGCCGCCGTCGGGGCGGTTGCAGCAGCCTGCTGGGCCTTGTCGGAAGCCTGCTGAGCCTGGTCAGCGGACTTCTGGGCGTCCTGCGCGGAATCCTGCGCGCCGTTGCTGCAAGCCGCCAGCAGCGCGACGAGCGCGGAGGCGAGAAGGGTACGCGTGAACTTCATAGTGGATCTCCTTTGCCGTGGAATGCCGTGTGGCCGCGTATTAATAGCTCTTTCCCGTGAAAGTCGCTACCGCTTTCTTGATACGCCGTAATGCCCATTAACGCGTCTGTTAAGCATCAGCCTTGAGGGGCGCCCGGATTGTCGATCCGGGCGCGTGACGATTCAGTCGATGCGCTCCACCGCAATGGCCGTCGCCTCGCCGCCGCCGATGCACAACGTAGCCACACCGCGCTTGAGACCGCGCACCTTCAGCGCGTTGAGCAGGGTCACCACCAGGCGGGCGCCGCTGGCGCCGATCGGGTGGCCGAGTGCGCAGGCGCCGCCGTTGACATTGACCTTGTCGTGCGAAATGCCCAGCTCCTTGATCGGCGTCATCGCCACCACGGCGAACGCCTCGTTGATCTCGAACAGGTCCACGTCCTCGACCTTCCAGCCGGCCTTGGCCAGCACTTTCTGGATCGCGCCCACCGGCGCGGTGGTGAACCACTCCGGCTCCTGCGAGTGGGTGGCGTGCGCCACGATGCGCGCCAGCGGCGCCAGCCCGCGGGCCTTGGCGTCGTCGGCCGAGAGCAGCACCACCGCGGCGGCACCGTCGGAGATGCTGGACGAGCTGGCGGCGGTAATCGTGCCGTTGTCCTTCTTGAACGCCGGGCGCAGGGTCGGGATCTTGCTGACGTCGGAGCGGCCGGGCTGCTCGTCAGTATCCACCACTACGTCGCCCTTGCGGCCGGCCACGGTCACCGGAACGATCTCGTCGGCGAAGGCGCCGCTCTTCTGCGCTTCCAGCGCGCGGTTCACCGAGGCGGTAGCGAACGCGTCCTGCTCCTCGCGGGTGAAGTGGTACTTGTCGGCGCACAGCTCGCCGAACACGCCCATCGCCTTGCCGTCGTACGGGTTGGTCAGGCCGTCCCAGGCCATGTGGTCGACCAGCTGGCCGTCGCCGTAGCGGATGCCGGTGCGGGCGTTGACCATGTGCGGGGCGTTGGTCATCGACTCCATGCCGCCGGCGACGACGACGCTGGCCGATCCGGCCTTGATCAGGTCGTGGCCGAGCATGATCGCCTTCATGCCCGAGCCGCACACCTTGTTGATGGTAGTGCAGCCGGCCGACAGCGGCAGGCCGGCGTGGATCGAAGCCTGGCGCGCGGGGGCCTGGCCCAGGTTGGCCGGCAGTACGCAGCCCATGATCACCTCGCCGACATCGGCGGCAGCGACGCCGGACTGCTCCAGCGCTGCCTTGATGGCCGTGGCGCCGAGCTTGGGCGTGGGCACGCCGGTGAACTGGCCGAGGAAGGAGCCGATGGCGGTGCGCTTGGCACCGGCGATCACAACGCTGACGTCAGACATGGAATTCTCCGGGGATACCTGGGGCGCGATGGCGCGGTGGGAACCGGTCGATTATCGCAGCCGCCGCAGGAGGGCAGCAAACCATTGCGTTTCTAGGCCTGCGCCACGGCGAGGGGTGGGGTGTTGTGCCAGTATTTGCGTGGAACCTACATCGGCAGGGAGCCGGTGCGTTCCAGCCAAATCAGTCTCCAGGGGATCCAACCATGAGCAAGCAAGGACGGGCGCCGTCGCCGCGCCGCATGCCATTGATGATTGCCGCCGCCCTCGGGCTGGCCGGTTGTGGCGGCGGGGGCGGCAACGTGCGGCCCACCGCCAGCACACCGCCGCCTGCCCCTCCGGCAAGTAAGCCGCAGCCGGCCATCGACGCGCATCTCGCCCTCACCGACGCCTATGCGGCGCATACGGCCGGCTTCACCGGTGCAGGCGTCACCATCGGCATGGTCGACACCGGTATCAACCCGAACCATCCGGCATTGGCCGGACGGGTCAAGGCGCTGCTGGTGTACGTGGATCCGACCACCAACGACACCACCAAAGGCGACGTGGTCGGTCACGGCACCTGGACCTCGCAGATCGCCGCGGGGCGTCCGTTCGGCCAGTGGCCCGGTGGCATCGCGCCAGACGCCACGCTGGTGTCCGCGCGCATCATCAACGACAAGCCGCCGAAGGACGACGGCACCGGCCAGGGCAACAAGGTCGAGCCGTCCGACGCGGACTTCTTCGGCCAGACCCTGCTACCGGACCTGATCGGCCAGGGCGTGCAGGTGATGAACAACTCCTGGGGCGGGCTGTACTTCGACCCGTCCAACGCCGCAGCGGTGGGTACCGCCTTCGCCAATGCATTCCGTCCGTTCGTGATCGACCACGACGGCCTGGTGGTGTTCGCCACCGGCAACGAAGGCCTCACCGAACCGTCCGACACCGCTGCCATTCCGTACTACGCGCCCGACCTGGAGCGCGGCTGGCTGGCGGTGGCGGCGCTCGATTCGGTGGATCCGGCCAAGCAGCAACTAGCCGCCTACTCCAACGCCTGCGGAAAGGCGATGAACTACTGCCTGGTGGCACCGGGCGACGTGATCATCACAGGTGCCAACGACACGGCCGGCAACCCGGATTACTACTTCGTGCAGGGCACCTCGTTCTCCACGCCGGCGGTGGCCGGCGCGGCAGCCGACGTGTGGCAGGCGTTCCCGTACTTCAACAACGACCTGGTACGGCAGACCCTGCTCGGCACCGCCAAGGATCTTGGCGCGCCCGGCGTGGATGCCACCTTCGGCTACGGCCTGCTTGACGTGGGCAAGGCGGTGAAGGGGCCGGCGCAGTTCAACTGGGGCGACGTGACGGTGAGCTTCACCGGGTCATCGAGCTGGGACAACCCGATCTCCGGCGCCGGCGGCCTGATCAAGCAGGGCTCAGGCACGCTCACGCTGAGCCAACCCTCCAGCTACACCGGTCTGACCCAGGTGCAGGGCGGCGGCCTGGTCGCCGACTCGCTGGCCGGCAGCGTGGACATCGCCGCGCTCGCCGCCTTCGGCGCCAACCACGTCGGCGGCAACGTCACCAACGCAGGCACGCTGGACCTGGGCAACGCCGGCGGCACCACCGTGGGCGGCAACTACGTGCAGCAGGCCGGCGGCCGGCTCGCGCTGTCGCTGGGCTCCTCGCTCACCGTCAGCGGCACCGCCACGCTCAACGGCGGCGACCTCTACGTCTACGACAAGAACAGCAATTACACGATCAACTCGCACACCACCGTGCTCACGGCGGCACAGGGTTTGAGCGGCACGTTCGACGCGCTGAACAAGCCGAGCAACGTGCTGCTCACCGCCACGCTCAACTACGACGCCAGCAGCGCCTGGCTCGACGTGTCGCAGGTGAACGTCACGCAGGTATCGGGCACCAGCTACACGGCGGCCTCGTTCGGTGCGGCGCAGCGCGTGCAGGGTGCGTTCGACCAGCTCAATGCCCAGTTCGCCGGGGTGGGCACGGCCGCCCCGGCGGCTAGCGATTTCGTCGCCGGCGCCGCGAGCCTGCAGCACGTGATGAGCTCGGCCGCGCTGCAGAGCTCGCTGCAGAGCCTGTCCGGCCAGCTACATGCGGCTAGCGCGGCGATGACCTTCGAGGCGATCGACGCGGGCACGCGCGCGCTGTCCGACCACGTCGACCAACTGCTCGACGGCTCGCAGGCCAGCGCCTGGAGCCAGAACTTGGGCTATCACGGCTCGATGTCGCGCGCCGGCTACGGCAACGTGGGCGTGGACCTCAGCGGCTGGATGACCGGTGCGGATCGTCGTCTCGGCGCGAACGGCTTCGCCGGCTACGCAATCAGCCAGGCCGATGGCCTGGGTCGCCTGGCCGAGTCGGCCGACCAAGGCCGCAGCCACGCGATGGAAGCGATGCTCTACAGCGGCGTGGTGAAGAACGCCTGGTACGCGGTAGGCCGCTTCGGTGTGGGCCACTACCGCGAGACGATGCGCCGCGCCGTGCAGCTGGGCAGCTTCGGCGCCGGCGTGGCCAGCAACACCAACGGCCGTTACGGCGTGGCTTACGGCGAAAGCGGCTACCGCTTCGGCGTCGGCGGCATGCATGTCACGCCCTACGCCAACCTGCAGTACGCGCAGATCCGCCGCGATGCCTTCAGCGAAACCGGTGGCAGCGGCTTCGGCCTGAAGACACCCTCGCAGACCATCGCGCGCTGGCAGGCGGGCGTCGGCCTGCGCGCCAGCCGCGGCTGGACGTTGGGCAACGGCTCACGCCTGGAGTGGACCAGCCACATGCAATGGCAGCGCGCGTTCGGCCTGCGTGGGGATGTGTTCGAAGCCAGCTTCACCGGCGTGGACCAATGGGCGCCGGTGGGCGGCATCGGCATCGCGCGCTACGGCGGCATGATCGGCACCGGGCTGGACTGGACGCTCTCGCCGCGCAGCCACTTCGGGCTCGGCGTGGATCAGTACCTGGGCCAGCGCGACCATGCCCGCATGGCGACGGTGAACTACCGGCTGACGTTCTGACCGCCGCTGCCGCTGCGGTGTAACGAAAACGGCCCGCATCGCGCGGGCCGTTTTCGTTGGCGAGATGCGCCGGCCGATTCAACTCTTGCCGTGGAACAGCTCGCGGCCGATCAGCATGCGGCGGATCTCGTTGGTGCCGGCGCCGATCTCGTACAGCTTGGCATCGCGCAGCAGGCGGCCGGCTGGGAACTCGTTGATGTAGCCGTTGCCGCCCAGCGCCTGGATCGCCTCCAGCGCCACCTTCACCGCATTGGTCGAGGCGTTGAGCAGGCAGGCCGCCGGGTCGATGCGCGACTTCACGCCCGAGTCGAACTGCTGCGCCACCATGTAGGCAAAGCCGCGCGAGGACTGCAGCGCGGTATACATGTCGGCCACTTTGGCCTGCATCATGCCGAAGGTGCCGATCGGCGCGTTGAACTGCTTGCGCTCGCGCACGTAGGGCAAGGTGAGATCCATCGCCGCCTGCATCAGGCCGATCGGGCCGCCGGAAAGCACCAGTCGCTCGGTGTCCAGGCCGCTCATCAGCACGCGCACGCCCTCGTTCACCTCGCCGACGATGTTCTCCTCGGGAATCTCGCAATCCTCGAACACCAGCTCGCAGGTGTTGGAGCCGCGCATGCCGAGCTTGTCGAGCTTCTGCGCCGTGGAGAAACCCTTCATGCCCTTTTCGACGATGAAGGCGGTCATGCAGCGGCTGCCGGCGGCGCGCGGCGCGGTGCGCATGTACACCAGCAGCACGTCGGCGTCCGGTCCGTTGGTGATCCACATCTTCGAGCCGTTGGCCACCCACACGTCGCCCTGCTTCTCGGCGCGGCAGCTCATCGAGCCGACCACGTCGGAACCGGCGCCCGGCTCGCTCATCGCCAGCGCGCCGACGTACTCGCCCGAGCACAGCTTGGGCACGTACTTGCGCCGCTGCGCTTCGTTGCCGTTGTGGAAGATGTTGTTGACGCACAGGTTGGAGTGCGCGCCGTAGGACAGGCCGACCGAGCCGGAGGCGCGGGAGATCTCCTCCATCGCCACCATGTGCGCCAGGTAGCCCATGTCGCTGCCGCCGTATTCGCCCGGCACGGTGACGCCGAGCAGGCCGAGCTCGCCGAATTTGCGCCACAAGTCGTCCGGAAACGCGTTGTTGCGATCGATGTGATCGGCGCGCGGCGCGATCTCCTTTTCCGCGAAGGCGTGCACGGTCTCGCGCAGCAGGTCGAGGTCTTCGCCGAGGGGGAACGGACGCATGCGGTGCAACTCCATGACAGGTGGAAAACCGATTCATGGTAGCGCGCGCAGTGCATCCGGCCTTGGCGCGACGCACAACGCGGCGGCTGTCGGTCGGCGGCGATCAACCCGCGCTCAGGGCCTGCGCATGCGCACGCAAACGCTGGTGCAATGCCATCACCCGGGCCAACTGGTCCAGCACGAAGCGCGTGGTGTCGTCCGCCTCGGTCACCGCTTCGCAGACGCCTGCGACATCGCGTGCCGTCTCGGCATGGCCGTCCAGCGCATCGGCAAAGCCATCGAGCGTGGCCACCACCCGCTCGCCTTCGTGGCGGATCGAGCTCGCGGTCGCCCGCGGCGTCACGGGCCGGTGTGCGCCCAGCGACGACAGCTGCCCCAGCAGCGCGTGCGCGTCGGTGAGGAAGCGCAGCATCGCCTCACGGCTGGCCGGCATGCGATCGGGTTCGCGCAGCATGTCCGCGAGCAGGCCACTGAGCGCGGCGTCGGCGTTGTGGGCGTCGCGTCGGGCGATGCGGTAGGGCAGGTCGTCGTGCTTGCCGCTGGCGTACTGGTCGAGGATCTGCGCGAGGTAGCGCGCGTCGCTGCGCATCGCCTCGGCCAGCACGCGGTCGAGGCGCCGGCCGCGCCATTCCGGCAGCACCGTGTAGATCGCCAGCGCGGCGATGCCGGCGCCGAGCAGGGTGTCGAGCAGGCGCGGCCACATCACCGCGTAGCCGCTGCCGATCTGGTTGAAGCACAGCATCACGAACAGCGTGATCGACGCCGTCGCCAGCGTGTAGCGGCGCTGGCGCGCGGCGAAGAAGGCCACGCCGGTGAGCACGATCAGCGCCATCTGCCACGGCCCGAACGGCGCAAGCTTCAGCGTCGCCCAGCCGGCGAGCAGGCCGAGCACGGTGCCGGCCACGCGCTGCAGCAGCAGGCGTTGGGTGGCGCCGTAGCTGGGCTGGCACACCAGCAGCGTGGTCAACAGGATCCAGTAGCCATGGCGTGGATGCAGCGTCAGCAGCACGCCGTAACCGGCCAGCAGCGCCAGTGACAGCCGCACCGCGTGCCGGAAATGCATCGAGCGCGGCGTGAGCTGGATACGGATTCGCGCCCATGCCTGCGCCAGCGACTGCGGGCCGGGATCCTGCAGGGCGCCGGCGGCTCGTTCGGAGCCGAGCGCGCCGGCGTCCCCGTCCAGCAACGCCTGGATCGCCGCCAGGTTGCGCGCGAGCGCATCGAGCGAGCGGGCGATGTCCGCCTCCGGCGCGTGCTGCGGGTGCCGCGTGGCGACGTCGATCGCCTCGCGCAGATCGCGCAGCGCGGCGCCCGGCTGCGGATCGGGCGGCAGCGGCGTGCGCAGGCGAAGCGAATCGGCGCGCGCGCGGCATCCGGTGGCCTGCAGCCGCAACTGGTGCGCGCAGCGGAACAGCACGTCGGAGTGGAACAGCGCCTCGCCAAGCGCGTCGTACGGATGATGGGTGGAGCTGGCGCGCTCGTGGATGTCCTGCGCCATGAAGTACAGCTGCAGCCGCGCCGCGGTGACGCCGCGCGGGCGACGCGTGCCGATCCGATCCACCAGCACCAGCCGGGTGGCGTTGAGCGCCTGCACCACGCGCTCGTTGCGCATGGCCAGCGCCAGCTGCAGCGCATCGCGATCCACCCCGTGCACCGGCGCGAACAGCGCCGCCTTCGCGTCGAGGTAGTCGGCCAGCGCATCGAACAGCCGCGCCAGCGCCAGCCGCAGCGCCTGCTGCGGCGCCAGCGCGCTCCACAGCAGCGACAGCACGCCGTACCAGGCGGCGCCGGCCAGCAGCAGGAGCGGTTCGCGCAGCGGATCGAACCGGGTGCCCGCTGCCGCGTCGACGCCGATCATCGTGTACACCGACAGGATCAGCGTCGCGCCGGCGATGGTGGCGTAGCGTCCGCTGACCGCGCCGAGCATCACCAGCGCGAAGGTGGCCAGCGGAAGACCCAGCGCGAACAGCCACGGCGAGGGCAGCAGCCATTCCACCGCGATCGAGGCAGCGGCAAAGCAGCCGAGCGTGACCAGCAGCGTCCCCAGCCGATTGCGCCAGTGATCCTCGGTCTCCGCCAGTGCGCAGGCGATGGCGCCCAGCAGTGCCGGGATCACCGCGGCGCGTTCGCCGCGCGCCAGGCACCACGCCACGATGCCGCCCAGCGCCAGGAACACGCGCACGCATTCGGCGTAGCGGTCCGAGCCGCGGAAGCGGCGCCAGGTGTGGGTGAGAGCGGCGGCGACAGGCATCGGCGCGAGGATACTTCGGCCCGCACTGCGTTTGCTGCAGTGCATAAAAAACGCCGGCGCGGGGCCGGCGTTTTTCGTCGTGCAGTGGAGCGGGGGCGCTTACTGACCGCGCATGCGGCCCTGGAAGCGGGTGCCGCCGTTGCCCATATGCGGCAGCTTGATCTTGCCGATCAGCGCGATGCGCTCTTCGGCGAGGCGATCAGCCGCCAGGTAGGTAGGCACGTTCTCGGTCTTGGAGATCTCGAAGATGCGGCCCAGGTTGTAGTAGATCTGCCGCATCATGCGCATCGCGCGCTCGCGGTTGTAGCCGTCGATCTCCAGCGAGATGTTCATCACGCCGCCGGCGTTCACCGCGTAGTCCGGCGCATAGAGCACGCCGCGGCGGGTCAGCTCGTCGCCGATCTCGTTGGTGGCCAGCTGGTTGTTGGCCGCGCCGCAGATGATCTTCGCCTTGATGCGATCGATGGTCTTCTCGTTAAGCGTGCCGCCCAGCGCGCACGGCGAATACACGTCGGCGTCGACATCGTAGATCTCGTCCAGGCCCACCGCCTCGCAGCCCAGCTCGTCCACCGCGCGCTGTACCAGCTCCTTGTTGATGTCGGTGACGAACACCTTTGCGCCCTGCTCGCGCAGCAGCTTGATGAACTCCATGCCGACGTGGCCGGCGCCCTGCACGGCGTAGCTGTACTTGCCCACGTCCTCGTTGCCGTGCTTGAACTGCAGCGCCGCCATCAGGCCCTGCAGCGTGCCGAACGCAGTGAACGGCGACGGATCGCCCGAACCGCCATGCACCTGGTGCACGCCGGTGACGTACTCGGTCTCGCGGAACACATATTCCATGTCGTTGACGTCGATGCCGACGTCCTCGGCGGTGATGTAGCGCCCGCCCAGCGAGTTGACGAAGCGGCCGAACGCGCGGAACAGCGCCTCGGACTTGTCCTTGCTCGGGTCGCCGATGATCACCGCCTTGCCGCCGCCCAGGTTGAGGCCGGCCACCGCGTTCTTGTAGGTCATGCCGCGCGACAGTCGCAGCACGTCGTTCACCGCTTCGGCCTCGGTCTTGTACGGCCACATGCGCAGGCCGCCCAGGGCGGGGCCAAGTACCGTGTTGTGGATCGCGACGATGGCCTTCAGGCCGGCGTCCTTGTTCTGGCAGAACACGACTTCCTCGTGATCCGTCTGGGCGATGGTTTCAAAGATCATGCGAACGGTGACTCCAAGTTTGACGGCGCCCAGGGAAGGCGGCCGCACGGGGTGGGACAGAGCCGCAGCGCGCGACCCTCTCCGGCGGAAACAAAAGCCAACGGCTTGAAAATCAAAGCCCCAGCGGGGGCTGGGGCTTGGTTTGGGGCCGGCAGTTTAGTACGTCCCCCGGGCGGTTGCTGCCGCGGCGCAACAACCGGGGTGGGCCAGGTCATCGCACCCAGTGGCCGCGCTCGAAGCGCCAGTGGCGCCCGTGATGCACCCAGTGCTCCGGCACGTAGCGGTAGCCTGGCCGTGCGCGCACCCAGTAACCGCCCACCCACACGTGGCGACGGGCGTGCGGTTCCCAGCGCCAGTAGCCTGGCGCCCATACATAGCCGCGGCGCGGCGGCGGCACCCGCACGTAGCGCGGCGGCGGCGGGGGCACGCCCACCGAAATGCCCACCGATACCTGGGCGGCGCTGGCCGGCGGGGCGTAGCTGGCGCCTGTGGTGGCGGCCACCGCGAGGGCGGCGAGCAGGGCGAGCTTACGGGTCGTCGTGATCATGGTGTCCTCCGTCTTCGCCGCGAATCGCGGCTGCCCGAGGAAAAACGAGCGGGTGGCGGCGGTGTTGACGCCGACCGCCCGCCGTATTCAGGCGACGGTCGGCTGGCGTTACAGGCGGCAGTTCGGTGCGTGATTGCCGGCGCGCGCCTTCTGCCATACCGGCAACAGTTGCTGCGCCTGTTGATCGAGCACCTGCGCGCGCTTGCCGCTGGAAGGATGCGTGGACAGGAACGCCGGCGGCTTGCTGCCACCCTGCGCGCCCATCTTCTGCCACAGCGTCACCGCGGCGCGCGGATCGAAGCCGGCCTGCGCCATGTAGCGCTGGCCGAGCACGTCCGCTTCGCTTTCCTGCGTGCGCGAGAACGGCAGCAGGATGCCCACTTCCGCGCCCAGGCCCAGCGCGGCGGCCGCATAGCCGGCGTTGGTGCCGCGGGTGCCGGCGTAGATGGTGCCGGCGGCCACCGCCGCCTGCGCCGCGTAGTTGTCCGACACGCGCTCGGCGCCGTGGCGCGCCACCACGTGCGCGAGCTCGTGGCCCAGCACCACGGCGAGCTGATCCTGGTTGGTGGCCACCTTGAACATGCCCTGGTTCACGCCGATGCGCCCACCGGGCAGGGCGAACGCGTTGGCGGTGTCGTCGCCGACGATCTGCACCTCCCACTGATTGGCGTTCCACGGCGGCGGCAGTTGCGCGATCAGCGCGTTGGCCACGCAGGTGGCGTAGGCGCGCTGGCGCGGGGCGTCGACAAACTTGCCCTGCTTGCGCATGTCGTTGAATGCGGTGATGCCCATCTGGCTCATCTGCGCATCGGACACGATCATCAATTGCGAGCGGCCGGTGGGCGAGGTGGCGCAGCCGGCCAGGATGGCAGCGGCGAGAGCGGTGGTGGCGAGGGCAGCGCGCATGGCAGGAACTCCCTGTGGATGGCAAGGCGTTCAGGATAGTCGCCGCCGACGTCGGAGGCTCGTGTAGCGGCTGCTGGAAAAAGAACGAACGGTCGTGCTATTTTTCGCCCATGTCGGCCACACCTGCACCCACCAAGCGCGCCATGACGCGCGAACTCATCCTCGACCATGCCTACGCGCTGGCGACCCGCGACGGGCTGGAAGGCTTGTCCATCGGCAACTTGGCCGCCGACGTGGGCATGTCAAAGAGCGGCGTGTTCGCCCACTTCGGTTCCCGTGAAGATCTGCAGCTGGCCGTGCTCGACGCCGGCGCGCAGCGCTTCACGGCCGCGGTGATGGTGCCGGCGTTGCGCGAGCCACGCGGCTTGCCACGTCTGCGCGCCATCGTGCGGCGCTGGTTCGACTGGTCGTGCGCGCACGCCGAAGGCTGCGTGCTGTTGTCGGCGGTGAGCGAGTACGACGGCCGCGAGGGCGCGCTGCACGACGGCGTGGTGCGCCAGCAATCGCAGTGGCGTGAGGTGCTCGCCAAGGCCGCGCAGATGGCGATCGACGCGGGACACTTTCGCGCCGATGCCGATCCCGAGCAGATCGCCTTCGAGATCTATGCACTCATTCTCGGCCTGCACCACGACGCGGGCCTGTTCGGCTTCGGGCCCGCCAGCGCGCGCGCCGATGCCGCCTTCGAGCGCCTGTGGCGCAGCTGGCAAGCCTGAGGAGCCGCCCATGTCATCGATCGCCCATCGCGGCAGTCTCGCCACCCGTCTCAAGCTCGCCACCCTGCGCACCGGCTTCGCGCTAGGCGGGCGCCTGGCACCGCGGCGCACCGTGGAGCGCGCCGCCCGTCTGTTCGCCACGCCGTTCGCCAGCAGCCGCGCGCGGGCGCGGGCGGCCGAGGCCGATCCGTCCATGCGTCAGGAGCGGCTCGTGGTCGACGGCGTCAGCATCGCCACCTATGTCTGGGGCGATCCGGCCACGCAGCCGTATGTGCTGCTGGTGCACGGCTGGTCCAGCTTCGGTCTGCGTTTTCGCCCGTGGGTGCAGCGGTTGCGCGCGCTCGGCCTGGCCGTGGTGAGCTTCGATCAGCCGGGGCACGGCCTCAGCGGCGGGCGCTACTGCACGCTGCCCGAGTTCGCCGACACGGTGCGTGCGGTCGGGCGTCACTACGGCGGGGCAGAGCTGGCGATCGGCCATTCGCTCGGCGGCGCCGCGCTGGTGCTGGCACAGGACACCACGTGGCGCGCGCGCCGGCTGGCCTTGATCGCGCCCGCAGCGGACATGGATGCCGCGGCCAGCCGCTACTTCCGCTTCGTACGCCTGGGCGAGCACCTGCGTCGGCCGTTCTACGACTGGCTGGTAGCGCGCACCGGCGTGCCGGTGGAACAACTGCAGATGCATCGTCATGCCGCCGCGCTGGGCCAGCCCGGCCTGGTCGTGCACGACCTGGACGACGCCGACGTGCCCTGGGACGAAGGCGAGCGCTACGCCCGCCACTGGCCCGGCGCGCGCCTGTTCACCACGCAGGGCTTGGGTCATCACCGCGTGCTGGAGGCGCCGGAGGTGATCGATGCGGTGCTCGCGTTCGCCACGGGCGCCGCGGTGGGCGAGCGCGTGGTCGCCTCGCCGAACCTGCCGTTCGGTTTGGCCTGATCGCCACGACGACGCGCGCCCCTAGAGACAGCGCTTGAGCCGGCGGATGCTTTCGTCGATTGCCGGGCCATCCACCGCACCGTAGCCGAGGATCATCCCCTGGCGGCGCTGCGGCCCGCGATAGCAGGGTGACAACGGGCGGATCGAGACGCCCATCTCGGCCGCCCGCCGCGACAGCGCGATGTCGTCGACCTCGTCGGGCAGCAGCGCGGTGAGCTGCATGCCGGCCTCGGCGCCGATCACCTGCAGGCGGCCGGGTAGGTGATGCTCGATGGCGTCCAGCAGCGCCGCGCGCCGGATCGCATAGAGCACCCGCATGCGGCGGATGTGGCGGGCGAAATGCCCTTCGCGGATGAAGTCGGTCATCGCCCGCTGCGGCAGCGTGGCCGAGCAGGTGTCCAGCGCGTCGCGCACCGCGCGGAAGGCGGGCACCAGATCCTTGGGCAGCACCAGATAACCCAGCCGCAGTGCCGGAAACATCACCTTGCTGAAGGTGCCCGCGTAGATCACCCGCGCATCGGTATCCAGCCCCTGCAGCGAGGCCACGGGCTTGCCGCCGAAGCGGTATTCGCCGTCGTAGTCGTCCTCGACGATCCATCGCCCCTCGCGCGCCGCCCATTGCAGCAGTTGCATGCGTCGCGCCGCGCTCATCGTCACGCCCAGTGGAAACTGGTGCGACGGCGTGGTGTAGACCAGTCGCGCGTCCGGGCCGCGGCGAATGCCTTCGGCCACGTCCAGGCCGTCGTCGTCCACCGGCACCTGCACCGCCCGTGCGCCCACGGTGGCCAGCGCCTGGTGCGCGCCGGGATAGCCGGGCTCTTCCATCCAGGCGCTGTCGCCCGGATCGAGCAGGGCATGCGCGCAGATCTGCAGCCCGTGCTGCGCGCCGCTGGTGATCATGATCTGGCTGGCATCCGCGCGCACCGCACGCATCGTGCGCAGATAGTCGGCAATCGCCTCGCGCAGCGGCAGGTAACCCAGCGCGTCGCCGTAGACCAGCGCATCGGTGCTCGCCCGGTGCGCGTGCCGGCTCAGCAGCCGCGCCCAGGTATCCAGCGGAAAGGCATCCAGCGCCGGTAGGCCGATGCGGAACGCGCCCTGGCTTTCCAGCCAGGTCTGTTCGCTCGGCGCAATCACCGCAGCGCGAACGGCGATGCGACGCTCCGGGGACGGCGCGACCGCGGCGGTCTTGCTACGCCCGCGGGGCGCCGCCGCCATGCCCAGAGGGATCGACCCCGCCACGCAGGTGCCCGAGCCGGTGAAGGTTTCCAGGTAACCCTCGGCCTGGAGTTGCTCGTACGCGCTCATCACCGGCAGCCGCGACACCGCCAGTTCGCCGGCCAGCGCCCGGGTGGAAGGCAGTCGCTGGCCCGGTTGCAGCTGACCGTCGACGATGGCGCGCCGCAGCCAGTCCGAGAGCTGCCGGTAGATCGGTGTCCCACTGGCGCCATCCAGCGCGATCGGGGGTAGCAGGCTGTCAGCGACGCGCTTCATGGGGAGCTTCCAAGTGGCTATGCAGGATCATAGCTAAGTGGCTATTCGAGTGAGCCACTTGGCTGCCTAAGGTGCACCCTTCAGTGACCGGCGGAGGTGGGGATGGGCAGGCAGCAGGCGGCGACGAAAGCGCGACGACGACCGGGCCGGATGGGGTTAGCGGGCGCCCTGTTCGCGCTTCTCGCCAGCGGGGTAGCGGCGCAGGACACCGCCACCGCGCGGCAATCGCGCGACGACGCCTGGTGGACCGGGCCGATGCTCGCCAATTCCGCCGAGACCCTGCCGCGCGGCCACGTGCTGGTGGAGCCCTACGTCTACGACGTGATGACCGACGGCGCCGACAACTTCGGCTCGCGCGCCTACGTGCTCTACGGCCTCACCGACAACCTCACCGTCGGCGCCATCCCCATCATCGGCTACACCGCCATGCACGGCGGCCCGAACAGCTCCGGCATCGGCGCGGGCGACCAGATCCTGCAGGCGCAGTACCGGCTGACCCGGTTCCAAGAGGGCAGCTGGCTGCCGACGATCGCGCTGCAGTGGCAACTCGGTGTGCCCACCGGCCGTTACCAGCGCCTGGCACGCGCCGCCGACGGCATGGGCAGCGGCGCCTGGGCGAACACGCTGGGCCTGAACGCGCAGAGCTACTTCTGGATGCCGAACGGCCGCATCCTGCGTGTGCGCCTCAATGTCACCCGCACGTGGTCGGGCCACGCCGATCTGGTTGGCGTGAGCAGCTACGGCACCGGCCCGGCGTTCCGCGGCAAGGCGTACCCGGGCGGTAACGTCTACGTGGGCACCTCGTTCGAATACAGCCTGAGCCGCCGCTGGGTGCTGGCGCTGGACCTCACCTACAGCCGCAACGATCCCACCCGCGTGCGCGGCGTCGATGATCCGCTGGCATCGCTGCCCGCGGCGCCGCGCCTGCCGGTGCAACTCGCGTCGCCGCGAAGCGAAGCGTTCGGTTACGCCCCGGCCGTCGAATACAGCTGGACGCCGAACATCGGCGTGTTGCTCGGCGTGCGCGTGATTCCCGGCGGCCACAACGTCACGCGCTCGGTAACGCCAGCGATCGCCATCAACTACGTGCACTGAGCCGAGTCGGGTCGCGGGGGCTCGCTCCACGCCGGCAGGTATTCCAACCAAGAAGGTGAGCACCATGCAGACAAAAACGATCTTCCCGGCGTGCCTGCTCATGCTCGCGGCGATGCTCGGGTGGCCGTCGCCATCGATCGCAGCCACGGCCAGGGGCGAAGACCAGCAGCACGCCTTCGATTTCCACTTCGGCACGTGGAAGACCGAGATCAAGAGCCGCGACGTCACGGCCGCGGGCGTCGGCCAGTGGACGACATTCACCGGCACGGTGATCGACCAGCCGCTGTGGAACGGCAAGGCCAACCTGGAGAAGATTGAAGCCTCCGGCCCGGGCGGCCATTTCCAGGGCCTGACGCTGTTTCTCTACAACCCCGAGTCCGGGCAGTGGAGCGAGCAGTTCGCGGGCAGCGGCGACGGCACGATGCAGCCGCCCACCTACGGCGAGTTCAAGGATGGCCGCGGCGTGTTCCACGGCTGGACCGAGTCCGACGGCAAGAAGGTTCTCGAGCAAGACATCTGGTCGAACATCACGCCGGATTCCTACCACTACGAGATCGCTTCCTCGTTCGACGGCGGCAAGACCTGGGTCACCAACTTCGTCGCCCAGCTCACCCGGCTGAAGAAAGCCCCCGACTACGACACTCACACCACGCCGGGCACCGGGCCGGAGCACGACTTCGACTTCAACATGGGGCGCTGGTCGACCCGCATCCGGGCAGTGCTGCATCCGCTGTCCTCACCCGGCGCGAAGAGCAGTCTCGGCGGAACCCATGAGGTTTATCGCGTGTGGGACGACTGGGCCAATATCGGCCAGCTCGAAGTCGATGCTTCCGACGGCCATCACATCGAGGACCTCGCGCTGCGCCTGTACGACCGCAAGACGCGGCAGTGGCGGGTCTACCTTGCCAACAGCGCCTCCGGCCGGCTTGCCGCGCCACTGGTGGGCGAATTCAAGGATGGCGTGGGCACCTTCGTCGGCTTGGACGAGGTCGATGGCAAGACCGTGCTGACGCGCAACGTCTGGTCGGACATCACCGCGACATCCTGCAAGCAGGACTGGGCCATCTCGACCGACGGCGGCAAGACCTGGGTGTCCACCTGGACCTCCACCGACCGCCGGGGCGGCTGATCCGCCAGGGCGCGATCGCCTCCCGCGCCCCGCTGGGGAGAGGACTGGGGCGATGGACGAAGGCTTGCGGGGAACCCGCCGGAAGCCCGTGGTGAAGCCCCGGTTATGGAAATCCGCTTGGCACGCTACGGCTGCCGTAGCCGGATCCATCCGCCTCTGAGGAGGCGCTATCGCCTCACTCGCGGACGCTGCCGCGAACGGCACCCCGTACGCCTTCGTACGTGCGCTGCGGCAAGCGTCTGTGCGCGAACCCCTTTAGAATTGGGCGGTTCAAGCACACGCAGTCCGGAGTTGCCATGAGTTCGCCCGCCAAGCACGTCCCCGCCAGCGATTCGCAGCAAGCGAACACCCCGCACGAAGCCACCCCGCTGCGCTTCGTCACCGCCGCCAGCCTGTTCGATGGTCACGACGCGGCGATCAACATCATGCGCCGGATCATCCAGGCGCAGGGCGCGGAGGTGATCCACCTGGGCCACAACCGCTCGGTGGAAGACGTGGTGCGCGCCGCGCTGCAGGAAGACGCCGACGCCATCGCGCTGTCGTCCTACCAGGGCGGCCACGTCGAGTACTTCAAGTACATGGTGGACATGCTCAAGGAGCGCGGCGCCGGCCACATCCGCGTGTTCGGCGGCGGCGGCGGCACCATCACGCCGGAAGAGATCAAGGAGCTACAGGCCTACGGCGTGGAGCGCATCTATCACCCGAACGACGGCATGAAGCTCGGCCTCACCGAGATGATCGAAGACGTGATGGCGCGCGCCGGCAAGGCTGCCGCCGAGCACGCGCGCGGCCACGGCGGCGGCGTGCCGCAGGCCGACGTCGACAACGAAATCAGCATTGGCCACATGCTCTCGGCGATCGAAGAGGGCGGCCTGTCCGACGCGGACCTCAGCCGCTTGCGCAAGGAGTGGCAGCTCGCCGGCAAGCACACCCCCGTGCTCGGCCTCACCGGCACTGGTGGCGCCGGCAAATCCAGCGTGGTGGACGAACTGCTGCTGCGCTTCCTGCAGGCGTTCCCCAAGATGCGCATCGCCGTGCTGGCGGTGGACCCCACCCGTCGCCGTTCGGGCGGCGCGCTGCTGGGCGACCGCATCCGCATGAACTCGCTGCGCTCGCACCGCGTCTACATGCGCTCCATGGCCACCCGTCGCCAGCATGCCGCCACCAACACCGTGCTGCACGACTGCATCGACTTCCTCAAGAGCCAGCCCTACGACCTGGTGATCGTGGAAACCGCCGGCATCGGCCAGAGCGATTCGGAGATCGTCGACCTGGTCGACTTCCCGGTCTACGTGATGACCAGCGAATACGGCGCGGCCAGCCAGCTGGAGAAGATCGACATGATCGACTTCGCCGAGCTGATCGTGCTCAACAAGTACGACAAGCGCGGCGCCGAAGACGCCCTGCGCGACGTACGCAAGCAGTGGAAGCGCAACCGCACCGCCTTCGCCCTGAAGGACGAAGACGTGCCGGTCTACCCGACCATCGCCAGCCAGTTCAACGACCCGGGCGTCACCTGGATGTTCACCAACCTGTGCCGGCTGATGCGCGAAAAGCTCCACCTAGGTGTAGGAGCGCACCCAGTGCGCGACCAGGCCACCTCAGACGCCGAGCTCGCCCACAAGGTGGGCTCCTACAAGGGCGGTTGCGATTGGCAGCCGCACCTGGACACCAGCCTGAAGGAGCCGCGCGCCACCGTGCTGATTCCCGGCAACCGCGTGCGCTACCTCGCCGAGATCGCCGAGCAGGGCCGCGGCATCAACGCCTCCATCGCCAAACAGGCCGAGCAGGCCAGCAAGGCGCAGCACTGCTACGAGGCGCTGAAGGAGCTGGGCGATGAGCAGCTTCCAAAACCGCTGGATCTCTACAGCAGCGACGCCTTGCATCCCTCTCCCGCCGGGAGAGGGACCGAGGGTGAGGGTACGCCCGCAGCGAACGCCTCCACGCAAGCCCCGAACCCTCACCCCCAGCCCCTCTCCCACGGGGAGAGGGGAGCCGACCGCTCCCTGCTCCTGCTCCGCCAGCGCTACAACGCCGCCCTCGGCGAACTGACCAAGGAATCGATCGAACTCCTGCGCAACTGGCCCGCCCTCCGCGAATCGGTCACCGCCGAGGTCAACGAGTACCAGGTGCGCGGCAAGACCATCCGCGTGGAGAACTACCGCGAGTCGCTCAGCCACCAGAAGATCCCCAAGGTGGCGCCGCCCAAGACCCGCGACTGGGGCGACCAGCTGCTGTTCCTGGGCAAGGAAAACCTGCCCGGCCACTACCCCTACACCGGCGGCGTGTACCCGTACCGCCGCAGCGGCGAAGACCCCACTCGCATGTTCGCCGGCGAGGGCACGCCCGAGCGTACCAACCGCCGCTTCCACTACCTCAGCCAGGGTGGCGCCGCCACGCGCCTGTCCACCGCGTTCGACTCGGTCACCCTCTATGGCGAAGACCCGGCGCCGCGCCCGGACATCTACGGCAAGATCGGCAACTCCGGCGTCAACATCGCCACCCTGGACGACATGAAGAAGCTGTACTCCGGCTTCGACCTGTCCGCGCCCACCAGCTCGGTCTCCATGACCATCAACGGCCCGGCGCCGATCATCCTCGCGATGTTCATGAACACCGCGATCGACCAGAACGTGGAGAAGTACCTCAAGGCCGACGCCACGCGCTGGGCCGAGGCGGAAAAGAAAATCGCCAAGCTGTTCGAAGGCCGCGAGCGCCCGCGCTACTCCGGTGAGCTGCCAGCCGGCAACGACGGCCTCGGCCTGGGCCTGCTCGGCGTCACCGGCAACCAGCTGGTGGACGCGGAGACCTACGCAAAGATCAAGGCCGAGACCCTGGCCAGCGTGCGCGGCACCGTGCAGGCGGACATCCTGAAAGAAGACCAGGCGCAGAACACCTGCATCTTCTCCACCGAGTTCGCGCTGCGCATGATGGGCGACATC
Source organism: Dyella thailandensis (assembly GCF_050749815.1). Taxonomy (GTDB): domain Bacteria; phylum Pseudomonadota; class Gammaproteobacteria; order Xanthomonadales; family Rhodanobacteraceae; genus Dyella_A. Next base: position 680,346 of record NZ_CP192735.1, read on the forward strand.
CAGCAGTACTTCGTCGACCACAAGGTGCGCAACTTCTACTCGGTGAGCATCAGCGGTTACCACATCGCCGAAGCCGGCGCGAACCCGATCAGCCAGCTCGCCTTTACGCTGTCTAACGGCTTCACCATCGTCGAGTACTACCTCGCGCGCGGGATGAACATCGACGACTTCGCGCCGAATCTCAGCTTCTTCTTCTCCAACGGCATGGACCCGGAGTACACCGTGATCGGCCGCGTCGCCCGCCGCATCTGGGCCCGCGCCATGCGCGAGCGCTACGGCGCCAGCCCGCGCAGCCAGATGATGAAGTACCACATCCAGACCAGCGGCCGATCCCTGCACGCGCAGGAGATCCAGTTCAACGACATCCGCACCACCTTGCAGGCGCTGTACGCGCTGTTCGACAACTGCAACTCCCTGCATACCAACGCCTACGATGAGGCGATCACCACGCCGACCGAAGAAAGCGTGCGCCGCGCGGTGGCGATCCAGATGATCATCAACAAGGAGCTGGGCCTCAATTTCAACGAGAATCCCTGGCAGGGCAGCTTCATCGTCGACGAGCTCACCGACCTGGTGGAAGAGGCCGTGTACAAGGAGTTCGAGGCCATCAGCGAGCGCGGCGGTGTGCTCGGCGCCATGGACACCATGTACCAGCGCGGCAAGATCCAGGAAGAGAGCCTGTACTACGAGCACAAGAAGCACGACGGCAGCCTGCCGCTGATCGGCGTCAACACCTTCCTGCCGAAGGACCACGGCGGCGAGATCGCCACCGAGATCGAGCTGATCCGCTCAACGGAAGAAGAGAAGGGCCAGCAGATCGCCAACGTCAAAGCCTGGCAGGCCGCGCGCAATGGCCTGGCCCCGCAGGGCGAGACCGATCTCACCCACGTGGCCGAAGACGCCACTGCGGCCGGCGAAAAGCATGACGGCCACGGCCTGCGCTACCTGCAGAACACTGCCCGCGAGCGCCGCAACGTGTTCAACGCGCTGATGGAAGCGGTCAAGACCCACAGCCTCGGCCAGATCAGCCACGCGCTGTACGACGTAGGCGGCGAGTACCGCCGCAACATGTAACACCTACACCGTCGCGAGCTTGAACCTTGGTGAGCTTGAACCTAGCGAGCTTGAACCTAGCGAGCTTGAACCTAGCGAGCTTGAACCCTCTCCCCCGCTCGCGGGGGAGAGGGCAGGGTGAGGGGGAGGCAATCGAAGCGGAAAACCTCACCCCGCTCAACGGCTGCAGAGAAACCCATTGGCTCCTACAAAAAGACCCGGCATTGCCGGGCCTTTTTCGTTCACCGCTGCATCGATGGTTGCGCCACCTGCACGTCCGCCGATTGCATCAACGGCGTGGGCGCCTGCACGCTCTGCTTCTCCGGTACCCGGAGCCGCGACCAGTCCGTGCTGCTCTGCGCCAGTGGCGTGCTGATGCCGCTCACTACATCCACATCGGCGAACCGCCGCAGCGGCGAGTGCATGTCGCCCTGCACGGCGATGGCGCGCGAGGCATCCTTGCTCAATAGCACCTGGTCGATCCGCTCCAGCCCCTCCTTGCGCGCCGCCAGCGCCAAGGCGCCGGAGAGGTTGTAGCTGCGGAAATCCGTCGCGCGCCCCTGCGCCTGGTCGAGCTGGCCGACGCCGGCCAGCGCCTGCTGGAACATCGGGTTACCCGGGTGCTGGGAGTTGTCGAGGGTGAGCGCGGTGAGGGCGGACTTTTGCAGTGCGGCCTGCTTGAGGGCTGTGGCAGTGTCTTTACCGATCACGCCATCTGGAGTCAGTGCATGTGCCTTTTGGAACGACATGACCGCTTCCTTGGTCCGGTGGCCGAAGTCACGGTCTGGCTTGATGGCTTGTCCGTCCGCAGCCGTATAACCCAGCGTAGCGAGTTCTTTCTGGAACCTGCCGACAGCCTCGCCATGGTCGCCTTGGCGATACAGATGCACCGCCACGGGCTTCTGGTTCCGGAGTGCTTCCTTCAGCTCGGCATCGGTCAGCGGAGGGGTCACTTTCGTCGTGCCCGCCTTCCATGACTCTGCTTTCGCTACGCCATCCGCGAGCGCATCAAGCTCGGCAGTGGTCATGTCCTTCACCTTCTTGCCGTGAAGGTCCTGCCCCTCGGCTTCGGCGGTGGCATAGATGACAGACGCTTGATGGGCGTAATGCGTCTTGCCGCTGTAGTCCGCCTTGGAATAGGCCTTGACCAAGTCGTCGACAGTCTTGTCAGCCATGTTGTCGCCAAGCAGGAGCTTTTTCTGCGCCGACCGGCCGGCCTCGTAGCTTTCGAAGACAGCATTTCCCCATTGGTCGAGATCCACGACGCCGTCGTAATGCGACTGGGCACTCTCCAGCGCCTTTTCCTTGCTTCGATGGGAATGCACGCTTGAGTCGGCGCTGCCTTTGAACTCGAACTTCAGATTGCCCGGGTTGTTGTTCCGCCAGGCGACGGTGCCGCCATGGGCAGTCAGCCAATGGCCGTCTTCCAGTTCATAGACCCGGGTCGTGCCTTGGGTTGCGACGAGTCGGGTGATCTTCTTGTCCGAAAGGGTATCCATGAAACCTCCTTGTTATGGATTGCCGCTGAGTACACCAACGCTGCAGTCCGTTCTCACCACCTCGCAGGCCTGGCCTCCTGCGGCGTGACAGGCTTGCATCGCTTTTGAAGCGGCTTCCGCGCTGGCCTTGGCATTCGTGGTGGCGCCGCTGAATAGCCGTTGTTGTGCATCGCGCGCCAAGCCAATGCAGCCATCTTGCTGCTGCACGGCGATCTGGCACGCTCCGTCCCGACACTCGTCAGCCATCTGCTTGCGTACGTCCTCCTGAGTCAGGTCACCATGCAGAAACATGAACTTGTGCGTGGCCGGATCGATCACGAGGGTGTTGAGGTACTGCGGGACGCTCCATTGGGCGTCCATATCTTTCAGCAGGCCTGATTTAGGCAACGGCAACGGCTCGGTCTTCGTGGCGTAGCGCCCCATGGCGACGGTAAGGCGAGTGGCTTTGGTCACATGCCACGCCCCGTTCTTCCAGGCCAGGTCGAGCGTTGTAGTCGAGGGTTTCTCGCCGCCATCCATTTGTTCTATGCGCACGTGGTGTGCGGAAACATCGAGGCCGTCGCCGTCGAACGGGTCGTCGTGGAACTGGCTGCACTTGGAACAGGCGATGACCTTGTCGCTGCTGGCCTCCGGGACAAAATGCCCCGATTGACGGCGGAATAGCGTCAGGGTTCGGAAGCGGACGTCGTTCGCATCAGGAGGGGTTTCGTAGACGGCGGCGCCAGTTGCCCCCTCTGTCGCGCTGCTGGCCTTGAAGACCAGCAGCGTCATGCCGTTGGGGGCTGCGGCTGCCACTTCGTCGGGAGCCTGAGGGAACGCGGCAGCGCACGCAGGCGCGCAAAGCGCTATCGATACAAAAAAGCCACCGAGTCGACGAGACATCTTCATGGAATAGGTTCCTTCTAAAGCCTGCTGCTCTGCGTCCATCGCGCGAAGCGTAGCAAGAGGCGGAATGACCAAACGTGAGCGGAGCCAGGAGTTTATGTAGGGGTTTGACGCGGACCATGCAAAAGGCATCAGGCACCCACTGCGCTGCCCGTCACTGTTTTGTCTTTCCCCGCCTATCTAGAACTTCCGCGATGGCTTCCGGATCAATGGACGATATGGGCGTCCATCCGAGATCCTTCGGGTAGGAAATGGTGGTTTGCGTGCCATTGTTTTCGCTATCGACGTTGGACGCCGTGGCTCGATGCAGGTACCAGGCCCTTTTGCCCTTCGACCAGGCGAACTCGAAGCTGCTCCAGCCATACCTCTGCTGGTTCACGAACGTGATGCTCCTAGGGGCGACATGGAGGTAGTCGTTCAAAGACATCGCAGGCGCGTGGCGCGCAACGTCGTTGTACGTACAGTCCACCACCTTGGTGCTGTGGTCAGCTTCGACGAGCTTGCCGTTTACCTGATGCAACACCACCAGGTCGCACGGGTTGCTGTCGAGGTCGTAGTCGCTCTTCTCGTTGGCTTGATGCCGAGCCACGATCACTGCGGCCCGGGAGCCGTCGCCGTAGAGGTCGGCTGCCTTGTAGGCGAGCAATGTGTCAGTAGGAGCGATCAACGCCCGTACATCCTGCGGCACCGCGATGGACGAGGTCTCCGCTGGCGAGGCAGTGCACGCGAGAACCACCATCGCCGCGCTGCAGCCAGCAAGCAGTTTGCTTATGGCCTTTGTGCTGTGGCGCGGGAGCGGCCGGCGCTCAGGGGATACAGAATGCATCGCAGCTCCTTTTGGAACGGGCTTCTGAAATCGCTCGCGGCAAAGGCGAGCAGTCATCTCTTTGTGAGGAGGCGATCAGTCATCGGTTAGCTTCGAGGGGCCAAGCCGATGCTCGCGCGCGCACACCGTTCAGTCACTCAACTCTCGCGAGGGTGCCGAGCCAGTCTTCCAGTTGCTGTGCACGGTAAGCCGTGCTCTCCATGAGGCAAGCCGATTCCGTCGCCGGGCCGGCGTTCGATCCGAAGCGACCGGCGCGTGCTCCACAGTCTTTGCCGCGGAAGGTCAGCCAAACACGCTGCGCTTGGATAGCTGCGCGCTTGTCCAGGTCATCCAAGTCCGCGAGTAGCGCCTTGTAGGCCCGGTTGAGGCGGTCGTCCTGATAGGTGAGTTCCGCGTCCGCGCAGTCCTGCTGGGCGGGCGCAGTGCCTTGGCTCTGCTCCATGCAGGCGTCGTAGGCGGGGCGAACACCGTAGTAGCGCAGGGAGATGAGGGAGAGTCGTTCAGCGTTGGAACTGATCGCGACGCCGTGGGTGGTTTCCGGTCGATCCGGCGGCTGGGGCAGGGAGTTCGGGAGTATGGCGGCTGTGGCGGTAGTGCCCATCAGGGCGAGCGCCGATGCGAGCCGCAGCGTGGAGCGCAACCTCATATGGATTTCCTTGTCCTCGTGGCCTTCGGCCATGGTCCTGACTTCCCCGGCGAAGGAGCCTATCATCGGCCGGCGGCCCGGAACGTGAGCGGGCTCGGGGATTGGCGTAAGGGAACGGCGCGAGGGGCGAATCGGATGATCGAGACAGCGGCAGTCGTGTCTAATGCCGGCGGGCAGCGAGGCGCGATGGACGATTGCACAAGGGGGCGAGCGCCTGAAAAGTGCACTCTGACCCCTGTTTCGGTTTCGTTCGTGACTAAGGATGATGAGAGTGACTGAGCCTACTGGTGAAGTGGAAGATTCGGGCTCTGCCTCGCGGTTGGTAACTACCGATCCAGTACCCGCGGTCGAGCCCGATGTCGATTCTCAGCAGACGTGCGAACCCGTCGCGACATCTCCTGATTCACTTCTAAATGGAAGAGGGTTAATCGTCCGTTTCCAAGGCGCCGGTGGGCGCCGTCACCTAAGGCGGCAGGTTCTTGATAATTCTTTGGTGCGAGGAAGTGATCAAATTGCCGATGCGCTAATTGATCATTTATCCCTGCAGGAGCTTCAGCCGGGTCAGAAGATCATCGAACAAGGCGCGTCAGATAATGATCTTTTTTTAGTCTTGTCTGGCGCTTTTTCTGTAAAGGTTAATGGGCGAGAAGTTGCTTCACGAACGCGAGGAAGCCACTTCGGCGAAATGGCTCTCGTCGACTCTACCGCGCGCCGAGCAGCTACTATAGTTGCAAATGAATACAGCATAATCGCTAGAATCCCTGAAGAGCCTTTTGAGCGAATTGCCGACCAGTACCCTGAGTTATGGCGGAGGCTTGCTATTGAGATTTCAAGAAGGCTTGATGAGCGGAGTCGATCACTCCGCCCGCCTCGAGAAAAGCCGGCCATTTTTATCGGCTGTTCGACTGAGTCGCGCCCAATCGCAGAGGCTATTCAACTGGGGATGCAATACGATCCATTCGTATCCGAAGTGTGGACGGATGGCGTTTTTCGTCCTTCCAATACCCCAATTGAAGATCTGAATCGCAAGATTGGTGAAATTGATTTCGGTGTAATGATAGTGACACCGGACGACCAGTCTGAAGTTCGCGGCACACGCGCATTCACTCCACGAGACAACGTCATCTTTGAGTTAGGTCTGTTGATCGGAGCACTAGGTCGCGAGAGAGTGATGTTGGTCCAGCCGCGCGGCACTGATATCAAGATCCCGAGTGACCTATCTGGTGTGAACCCGATAACTTACTCGTCCGACAATAGTACGGAACTCCGCGTCAGAGTTGCGCCCGTTTGCACCGAACTCCGCTCCGCTTTTTCCAGGATTGGGCCGTTATAGGTATATAAGATGAAGAGTCGCGTCGAAATGGAAGCGTCAGTGGTATCGATTTTTGCTACAGACTGGCAGAGGCGAGAGGGCCGTGTTGTGCCTGACAGCGACAGCGTGAGGCTAGGAAATGATGCGGTGGAGATCGATGCTACGGTCTTATATGCTGATTTAGCGGACTCTACAGGCTTAGTGAAAGGTTATAAGGACTGGTTCGCTGCGGAAATCTACAAGGCGTATCTGACCGTTGCGTGCGATATTATAAGGAACAACGGAGGGGTAATTACTGCCTTTGATGGTGATCGCGTGATGGCTGTTTATCTTGGGGGCTCCAAGAATTCGTCTGCGGCCAAATCCGCCTTGCAAATCAGTTGGGCGATGAAAGACCTGATAAACCCGAAGTTGAAAGATCGATATCCTAAGACTTCTTATGAAGTACGCCAAGCAGTAGGGATTGATACCGGGAGGCTGATGGTGGCAAAGGCCGGTATCCGCGGATTCAATGATTTAATTTGGGTTGGTAAGGCTGCGAATATTGCGGCCAAGCTTAGCGCGCTGCGCGACGGTGACTACGGTTCTTTTATCACCGCTGCAGTCTACAATTCGCTAAATGAGTCATCTAAGACGGGTGGTGATCCAAAGAGGTCGATGTGGAAAGAGCATCTTTGGGCCGAAACGGGTGAAGTTGTTATGAAGTCGAATTGGCAATGGAGGCCTGCGTAACGTCCGAAAAGGTGCGGCGAATTAGACGGACCGTAGCTAATTAAGTCCAGCCGTCTTCAGGCGGAGGCATCTGCTTGGCTTAGTTAGCCAAAACAGGGGTCAGGTTCGCCTTTCCCTGCTTCATCTATTACCTCGTGCTGATCGCGGCGCATGGTCGCCTTGACTCCCGTCCACCCCAGTAGCAGACTCGGTCCCAAGGAGCGTCGAAACTCCTCACAGAGCGGTACCCACCTCCGTCAAACCGGTGGGTTTTTTGTGCCTGCGCCATTGCAGTCACAAACCGACGTGATGCCTGCGTCGGGAGGGCGGCTAATACAACACCCGAAAGGGGAATACGCCCGCCGGCTCTGTGCGGTTTCGAACCTCCCGACTTCCCGTCGCCATCCTGGCGTGCGGGTACTTCATGGAACGAGGAGGCAAGCATGTCGACCATCGATTCGGAAGATCGGAATGTCACCGGCTATTTCCTGCCGGAAGATACCCAGCTACGGCTGAAGCAGCTACGCGAGTACGTAGGTTTCCTGACCAACCTGGCGCGACCTCGGCGGCCGGACGAAGACAGCGAGTGCTACAACGAGATTCGCCCGGGCGAGGTGGCGATCTGCTTTGAGTTGATCGAAGAGCAGATAGGGTTGGTGCTGGATGAACTCTCCTGGCCGGGGGAGCGTGGCGAAACGGCGGAGGCACCCAAGGCGGCTGCCGATGCGGAGACAGATGCAGAAGCAGAGGCCGCAGACACGGATGCCGAGGAGCCGTACGTCGCCGAGCCGGCGTCAAACGAGGCATCCATCCGCTATGTCGCTGGCGTCACCCTCAGCCAGATCGACGACATGAACCTGCTGCTCGGCAGCCTCCATGCCTATGGCAATGTGGTGGTCTGCAGCGATCACGCCGAGCTTTCGGAAGCCACGCTCACGGTGATGGGCGACGCCATCTACCGCGACGTGGCCGATCTGCGGGAGATCCTCCGTGAGATCGATGGCCCGCAGCGGCTGGAGCCGCCGCTCGTGGTGCGACCCGGGGTGCGTGAGGAGGAAGCCACGTACCTCGCCTTGCCAGCATGTTTGCCCATGGACGGCGTGCCTCACATCGTGCGGCAGCTGCCCGCTTACCACTAGCGGCTCAGCCACGCGCGCCAGCGAGCCCGTTGCGCTCGCTGGCGCGCGCTTCGTCAGCAGTTTCTAGTCGAGCGGAACACCGGCTGCGATTCGGGCTGGATAAGGCACCGGCGCCGATGGCGGTTAGTGCAAGGCCGCATAGATCAGTTTCGTGTGAACTTAAGGCTCTGCTTGCCTGCATCGGCCTCAAAAGCGAAAAGCGCCCCGAGGGGCGCTTTTCTAAGAGAGCACCCGGGGTGCGTCACGGCGAACCGCGCTGCCCACCTGATCCGGGTGTTGCGGGGTCGATGCTATCGTGTGTAAGGATTTCTTGCAAGGAAGCAGAATGAACGATGGCTCCATGGTACGGCTACTCTCGCCCGAGCGACTGACCCCTTTCTTGGCCATCACTGGCGCGGAACAGGACGCGATTGAGCTGCATAACCAATCCATCAGGCTGAACGCGGCAATCATGCCGGTCATTGCCCTCATCGAGATTGGCCTGCGGAACGCCATCAGTGAATTGCTTCGGGAGAAGCTGGGAGTTCCGAACTGGCTCACCGCTCCGCCGCGCTCGCATCTGGTTTGGCACGGCAAGGAGGCGGAAACCATCAGGAAGGCTATTGTCCACGCCCAGCGCGCCGCTTACGCCAAGCTCACGAATGCAGAGAAGAAGGCTCTGGACGTTTTGGCCTATCCGCAGGGTGTGCCGATTGGTCTACCGCGTGCCCGTCGGGTGAGAGCACGCCAAGCGCGGATCGAGGTCAGCGTTGGTCAGACCATTGCGCAATTGACGTTGTCGTTCTGGAAGGGTCTGTTTTCGGTCGACTACGAAGCCGCCCTATGGAAGCCAATCCTGCGGCGGCTGTTCCCAAACAAGGCGATTGATCGCGTGGATGTCGCTCGGCATCTGGAGGTGATCTACGAAGCGCGCAACCGCATCGCCCACCACGAACCGGTGATTGATGGCAGGCTCGATGCCTTGCTGGAGTCACTCATCTACATCACGCAGAACTTCGGTGCCAGGCAGCAGAGCGAAGACGCCATCTTGTTTCAGATGACTGCCCCGTTCCGGGGGGTGCTTGAGGCAGAAGCACGGGCCACGAAAGAGCGGATTGCTCGTTATTCGCTTGGGTCGGCGGAAATGCCGGGGGACGCGGCCCATTAAGCCGGGTCGGTCGTCTGGCAGAGATGGTCCTCTGCGTGGCTTAATTAGCCCCGTCCCTTTTCTCGGCAAGGACGCGCCGCTCGATCAGCGGCACTCACAGGGGAAACCATGGATATCGAAGCTCGCCGCCCATCCCGCCATGTGCTTTGGTGGCTGTACTCGGCCTATCTCGTGTTGGCTCTTTTCGCGGGCGGGTACTTGATGATCGTGCTTGGCCGCTACCCCGTGATAGGCGGGATTTCCACGGTGATGGATGCGATCGGGCTGTGCGGCTTCTACGGCTTTCTCAGGTACAAGCCTCTGCTCACCCAGCGGTTCTGGATCGGGTTCGCCATGCTGTACGTGACCAAGCTCGCCGTGGCGCTGGCCTTGCTGGCGTCCCTCGCGCTGGAGATCAACTGGGATGGCAGCCTGACCAGCCGTATCGTGTTCATGGACTTCGTCGGCATCGTGTTGGGCGCGCCATTTCTGGTGGCCATCGTCAAATACGCATTTGATGGCAAAAGAATCTGGATGGTTCGGGGCAGCGCTCCGAGCCCTGCATGAGCGCTCAGTGCCGGCTGGTAACGGCCTCTTTCACCGGATGCTCTGGCAGCCGATGAGCGGAGCAGGGCGGCGATTCGCCGCTCAGGGGCCTGCCAACGATTTCTTCAGCAGCGCGTCGTACAGCTCCAGGCGCCATCGCACGCTTATCTGCAACAAGCTCAGCCAATAGAAGAGCATGAGGCCGCTGATCAACAGCACTTCCGGCCAGCTCGGATGTGGCGGCCAGTGCATGTCCTTGAACTGCAGAAAGAGGGCGCCGAGCAGGGGCAGCACGCCGAGGCTCTCCATGCTGCCGGTCAACAGCGGGAGCTTGCTGCGGAATCGTTCGAGGCGATGACTAGCAAACGCTGCCATCGCCTGCCGCTGCTCGCGCGGATACTGCCCGATCCACGCTACCATGGCCTGGTAGTGCGGGAGGTCGTGATCGAGCACCTCGGCATATTCCCGCCGCTCGCGGGCAGGGTGCATGGTGGGCAACGTGGCAGTCATTGCCACCGCGAAGGCGCCCATCTCCACCGCCATCAGCACCAAGGCGATCACCACCGCGGTCGGATTGCCGGGAAACATTTTGAGTAGCAGCAGCGCCGACACCGCCGCGGCTATGGCAATAGCGCTGGCCCAGCCGACGCGACCATCGGGACGTGCGCTAGCCGGATGCTCGGGCAGTGACTCGATGCGCGCGTCCAGGCTGCTGAAGGTGAGTGGTTGGGAATCCATGCCAGCGCTGCTCCTTGGGGCCGGCCGCCACCATACCGAAACTCGCGGAAGCGCTGAAATTCAATATCGGGCTAGACATCTGGAGATGGAAGAAAGGGGGCGAATTAAATCCGGTCGTTGTCTAGCAGGGGGCACATTCCCGCCTCAATTAGCCACGTCCCTTTTGAAGGCGCCTTTTATGCCGCGGTACGGCTATGGCTTGCAGCCCAACTGCGCTCGCACGCTGGCCATGCGGTCCGGGGGAATGGTGGCCGCTTCGGACGGAGTCAGTTTTCCTTCGTCCTCGCGGATCATCGTGAAGCTGCCGTCCGGCTGGCGCATCCAAGCCAGGTAGCCGCAGTAGAACGCGGCGCTTGCATAGGTGGCGGTGTAGTCAGCGGTTGCATACCAGCCCGGTGGGGCTCCGGACGGATGGTCATACCAACTGACTGTGATGATCTGCCGGTGGCGGACGGGACCCGCGGCTGCGTTGAACTTGCGCCTCGAATCCTGCCATTGAGAGTGGGCCATCATGCCTCGCGTCGGCTCTGCCACCATCGCGAGCGCGCTCTTGAAATCACCTCGATCCTTGGCTTCCAGGTAGGCGAGAGTGCGCTGTCGAATGGTCTCCTGGTCAGCCGGAGTGGGGTGCCAGTTGGCGTTCTGCAGCGTCGGATTCGGTAGGTTTGATCCAGGCGCGCCGCAGATCACTTGCTGGGTGATGGTCACCCGTGGCTTTGCTCCGCCGTCTTCCGCGCGCACGGGTGCAGAAGACGAAAACGTGTAGTGGCCCAGCGAGTAAGGCTGATCGCCGCAGCGTTTAGCTGCCTCTGGTGCCAGGAGCCTTTGGGCCGTCGCCACATCTGTGGTGCCATCGAACGTAGCCGTGAACTCGTAATGGCCTGGGGAAGGCTGTCGCACCTGGACGGCTTGCCGGGGACTGGCAAGCGCAAATGTGGGCAGGGCGACCAGCACACCGAGGCAGAGACGGACAAGCATGCGAGATCCTTTCGGGCATGAGTCGATGTGAGCTGGCGCAGGCTAGCACCTCGGAGTGGCTGCGTTGTACGAGCAGCCAAATCAGGGGGCTACTTTCTTTTCCTGGTGCCGCAAAGCGCATCGTCGGTGCGACGGCAGTCTTGTTTGTTTGCTCCGCATGGCTCTTCGGCGGCGGTTAGCGCGTTCGACCGGCCAGAGAAAGAAAAGCCCCGCGATGCGGGGCTTTTCTTCAGTTCAACGGTAGATTCAGCGCGGCGAGACGGCCGCGATGAGTCGCGTCCCTTCCTGCTTGCCCTGGAAGGGGTTTTCCGCTGGAAGCGTTGTCGGCTTGCCGAAGGGGATGGCGGAAACGAACGCCGGGCAGTAGCGCAGACACACCGCATAGCGTGTGTCGCAATCCGTCGCGCCCGATGTCACGCACGCCTGATAGGCCGGCACGCAGGTGTTGCAGTTGGGTAGTGCGCGGGCGGTCGTCGACAGTCCGAAGGAGGCCAGTGCAACTACGGCCAGACCAGCTAGGTTGATACGAAAATCCATCTTGCATTCTCCTCGAGAGCTCCTTCATTGGAGCCAGTCAAGGGTGCTGCACACGCCCTGGCGCTTTTTGGGACGAGGATCACTAAAACAGTGGGCGGTATGGCCGGTAAGAAAGGGAGCGGCCAACTGATTCCGGTAGGCGTCGGCCAAGTGGCATTCAGCCCCGCTCAGTTGGCTATGTCCCCATTTGATGGCGCTCGGCGCAACGCCGGTGTGGTCGGCCAACGATGTTGACTGGCGTCCACCACCTCGTGCCTTGGCCGCCTTGTCGACCTATGGCGCGGCTGCCTTCAATCCATACCTGGCCGCCCGTGTCGCGATCGCCGGGTCAATCGCGCGGGCCGCCGCCAGATCGGCACGGCCGGCGTCCGTCTGGCCACTGTGGATTTTTGCCAGGCCCAGCCCATAGCGCGACCACGCAGACTTCGGCTTTTGTGCGAAGGCCTGCTCGTAGGCCTTGATCGCTTCGGCATCGTGTCCAAGGCGTAGTTGCACCAGGCCGAGGCTGTCGAGGTAGGCCGGTTGGTCGCCGTCGCGTCGGATCGCCTTGCGGCAATCCTTCAGTGCGTCGTCGAGCATCTGGTTGCTTAGGCCGCGCGCCCAGCAGCGCGCGTTGAGCGCAGCACCCAGCAACGCATCATCCCTGTGCATACGAATCCAGTCGTCCAGGAGGGGCAGCGCCGCCGTGGGTTGATCCAGATCGATATACAGGTCGGCAAGGGAGCGCGCCTGTGCGGAGCCCGCCGCTGCCAAGGCACTTGCTGCCGTCACGTCGGCCGTCGCCCCGACGCGGTCCTCGTGCGCCAGTCGAACGATTGCCCGCAGCAGCAGGGCATCGACGTTCTTCGGATCCAGGCTGAGGGACTTGTCCAGATCGGTGAGCGCCGCATCGGGCTGCTTGTCCGCCACGTATGCGCGCGCGCGGTCCGCATAGTAGGCGGCTTGGTCGGGGGCCAGGCCGATCGCCTGGGTCAGATCGGCGATGGCCGCCTTCGGCATGCCGCGCGACAGGTTCGCCACGCCGCGCCGGGCGTACTCCGGTGCGGTCGCAAGCGCCGCGCTGCCGGCGCCAGAAGCACTGGCGTCGGCAGGCTTGGCTTCGTCGCCCGGTGCATCGGCAAAGGAAAACACGCGCCCGCCGTTGTAGGTGAAATAGACCTTTTTCTGGCTGTTGGCGATGTACATGTGATGGGCGAGGAAGAAATCCACGCCGAGCAATACGTCGGTGTCGCCCATGTCTTCATCCAGAACGAGCATCTTGCTGTGCTGGATGGTCTCCGTTCCGATGGAGTAGGAGTCGATCGGCACAATCCAGGTTTTGACCGACTTGCCGCCCACACCGATGGTGTCGTCTTTCCTGGCTTCGGCTTGCTTGAGGTCAATGCCGACGCGTTCGGCGGCGCGATGGCTGAGCGTGGTGGCGTAGGCTCCTGAATCGAGCAGGGCGCGCAGCGGTTTGCCATTGATGGTTACTTTGACAAAGGTGCGTCGGTCCTGCTCGTCGGCGGGCGAGTCGATATCGGCGACCTCGTAACGGCCGTCTTTGGTCCAGTACGCCAGCGCTGCGTTCTTGCAGTGATCCGGTTTGAAGAGGGTCATCTTCCCGTGCGCGAGATCGGCCTCCAGGTCGGCGACATCGAGCAGATTGGCGCCGAGCAGGCCATAGCCCATGTCCGTACCTCCGACGAGGAAGGCCACGCGCTTGATGGTGGCATCAAGGACTCCGAACGACATGACCCGGGTGAAATCCACGCCCACCGAGCCCCCCACGCCGCTCATGCGATACCCGAACGGTGCAGGCTGCAGCCTGAGCCCCAGCGACAAGGCATTGGCGCGCGACATGAAGTTGAAGCTGGCCCCGGTATCGAGGACAAAACGCGTATCGCTGCCGTTGATCTTCACCATGGTCGTGGCGCGACCATCGAGCATTTCCACCGGAAGCGTGCCGTAGTCCCCCAACTTGCAGCCGTCAGCCCACGACGCTGACGCCAGCAGTGCAAAGAAGCCCAGGCAGCCCAGACGCAAAATCCCTTTCATTGTTGCCCCCTTGCATGCCGAGGCCGCGCAATGTGGGCCTCGCGATCGAGCGCCGGTGGGTACGGGCGCCCGCCGGATCATCGCGAAAGTCGTGGGGCGACTCAAGAAAACGATTGGGCTGTATGGGCCAAGGAAGCCCTTCGGGATGGCAGGGGGTGCGGTTCGTTGGATTCGGTGACGGTCGGGCCCGGATCTTGGACGGGAGCGGGTGTCAGTCACGCTCCCGTCTACTGGCTTCATTTACCGCTGTTGTCATCAGGCATCAGCAGCACCAATGGTTCGCAGGTCGCCTTAGCACAGCCGAACCTGCGCACGGTCTCGCCGCTTGTCCAGGTAGCGGTCGCGGCGGCGTTGATCTCGTAGGTCCAGAGCCTGCCTTGCGCCCGCAGTTCGCCGCTGATCGTGCACGGCAGCGAGTAGAACGCATCCCCGAAGCCGTCGGGATACTCCTGGCTGGCAGCGAAGAAGCTTGCCACTTGGTCCCGATCCAGCACCCATGCCCGGCAGGAAGCGGCCATCGCCGGATCGCCCTTCTTTCCAGGCAATGGGGTGTAGACCGGTGCGCCGACGCTTTCGACAACGACGTCTGCTGCGGCCGCTTCGTTATGGTCGCCCGCGCTAGCGGGTCGGGCCTGTGGGTTGCTGCACGCGACCAGCAGCGGCATCAGGCAGGTACAGGCCGTCACCTTCGCCCTGCGTTTTGTACGAGATGGTGTCGTGCTTATAGATGTCATGGTCGTCGAGTCCGTATTCGTGCTGCAGGATGCCTACCAGCTTCTTGACCGAAGCGGTCTGCTCGGGGGTGGGGGCGTCCCAAGTTTTGGTCTGTTCGTGGTACGCGCCAACCACCTCGATGCCGACGCTGTCGCTGTTGTTTGGATACCGGATCGGGTAAGGGTTCGCGTTTTCGTGTGTATTGATCGCCTTCGGGCTGAAGCCGGTCTTCTCGTGCCATGGCTTGTCCGCCTCGGCCAGCGTGCCTTCCTCGGCGCCACGCGAACGGATCTTGCCAACGTGCCAAGTCTGGTAGTTGAGGCTCGCGGTCTGGTAGATCGTGCCGTCTTTGTCGATCAGGAAATGCGCGCCGTTCGGATGCCTTCCCGCGTTGTAGCCATCAAGCGTGCTCCTGGCTGTCGATGACTCGGTGCGATGCATGACGATCGCTTCGGGCGAGGTCAGCTTGCCGTGCTCCAGCGAGGTCACGCGCTTATTGTGAATGACCGGCTCGGTAAGCATTCCCTCTTTATCCACCTGCGACGGCGGCAGCGCGAACGGGCGCAGGCTGTCCGCGAGCGGCGTCTGCGCCGCGGCAGTCGGTACGTTGGCTCGCATGGGCATCGCGCCGTAAGGCGAGTCGTACACCGCAAAGATGGACGGCAACTGGGCACTCTGGTCGCCGAGTACGACGCGGCTTACCTCATCAGGGAAGCGCGGGTCGGACTTGATTCGCGCATACAGCGCCGCGGCCACGTTCGCGTTCTGGTCGCCCTGCCAATGCCGCAAGGCTTGCACCTTCTGCAGCAACTGATCGTATAGCGGGTGGTCTGGATGGGATGGATCGCTGGGGATGCGATCGTCTGGCGTTGCCATCGCTCCTCCCGCTTCGTTGTTGAGTTCGCTCATGGAATCCTCCTTGACTCATCTCGTGGTGAATTAGGTGCCCTTAGGTCCGGGCACGGGCAGGGCTTGCGTGTGGTTGGCGCGGTAGTAGCGTTCGCTCTTCCAGCACCGCCGCGCGTGCGGCTGTTTCGTCTAAGCGGCACTGATTGGCATCCAGCATGGCGGCGGTACCGCCCTCTGGATCCGGTGCGCAACGCCTGTCGCGGTGGGCGATCCAGGCCCGCTCTTCGCTGCGCAGTGCAAGGCGGCCGTCCTTGGGCAGCGAAATGCGGAGTTGCTGGTACGCGCCGTTGAGCCGCTTGTCCTGGAACGCGAGCTCGGCGCCGATGCAGTCATTCAGCGCCGCGGTCACGCCTTGAGAGGCCGAGACGCATGCGTGATAGGAAGGGCGGAGTGGTGATTCTTTGGGGGCAGCGTCTTGCCCGTGCGCTGGGAAGACCATCGCAGCGATGGCTATGCCGGCGAGCCATTGACCCGCAAATCGCCCGAGGAGAGGGGCGACGCAGATCGGATTCAACGGGGAGTTGCGCAGGGCGCTCGGCTGCATGGTTCCTCCTTGAACATGCGATCCCAGGTGTCGGGACGCGAGAGCCTATCATCGGCTCTTTGGCCGGAACGTGAGCGAGCTCGGGGATTGGCGTAAGGGAATGGCGCAGATGACCAGGGCAGCGAGGCGGTGCGTGGAGCAGGAGGCGCAACGCCAGATCGGCTGACGGCCCAAGCAGCGATGTTTACGAGACGGGAGGCCGGAGCTCAATGTCGCCTGTCAGGCGGCATCGCTCAAAGCACCGAGGCACCGTCCACAAGACTCCGACGATGCGTCGCTGCGCCTCCCGCCGGGAGCGGCGCATAACCAAGCGCTTCGTAGAAGCGCGCTGCAGCCGCTGTATCGGTTCGTAGCACCAGCGCGCGGTACGTTTCCGCGGCCTGCGCTTCGAGTGTTCTTATGAGACGACGACCCACACCCATGCCTCGCCACGCGGGAAGCACGTACACGCGCCGGAGTCGTCCGAGCCCTTGCTCCGTGGTGTACGGATCCGCTGAAAAGCCTCCTATGGCGACAAGCTGCCCGAGCGCGTAGCCGCCCAGCAGGGCCGCTCCCTGTCCTTCGTACTGCGATGGATAGTTCGCCAACTCCGTTACGAGCCGCTCTACAAACTGGAACCCTTCCGCCGTACTGACGGCAAGGAGCTCCTCAAGTGCGCCATCGCTACCCTTGCCGAAGGGCCGGTACTCCACCGGAGTTGACGTCATGAGGCGGACCTCGGGTTCTGTTCGCATGCCACCGGGCTTGGCGCGTGGCTTGCCGTCGTGGGAAGTGCGCTGACGCGGGCAAGCCTCATCGTGCTTCCGCGATGGCGTGGATCGGAGGCGGGCAGAGCGTCGATGTCGTGAGCAGCGTGCTGCCTCAAAGCGTTTGATCAAGAATTCGTGCATACCCACGCATGACCTCTGGGGGTGCGCGTGAGCCCGGACCTCTGCCTACCATGCAATCACCAACGCGGAGGCTACACCATGCGATTGTTCTCGCATCCGAAGTTCCTGCCCGTGTATTCCGGCGTGCTGACCCTGGCGGTAGTTGTCGCCCTGCTCAGTGGGTTCGCCCGTGTGCCGGGAGACGCGCGTTTCGACAGTATCGACGTGCAACGCATTCGTGTGGTTGAGCCGGATGGCACCCTGCGGATGATCATTGCCAACCACGCGCATCAGCCGGGCATCATCGAAAAGGGCAAGGAATACCCGCACCCAAGCCGCGCCGCCGGCGACAGCGCCGGCATCATCTTCTACGACGCCGAGGGCTCGGAGAGCGGCGGCCTCACCTTTGGCGGCAAGCGTGAGAAAGACGGCACCGTCTCGCGCTACGGCCACCTCAGCTTCGACCAGTACGGGCAGGACGAGATGATGGCGCTCAACGCCATGCAGGACGGCGACAAGCGCAAGAGCGGCCTGCTGATCAAGGACGAGCCGGACTGGCCCCTGCTGGACCTGGTCAAACAGATGCAGGCGCATGCGGACGATTCACCCGAGGCGCAGAACAAGCGCGCGATGGATTACATGGCGGCGCACGGACGCATGCACGTGCCGCGTGCGTGGATCGGTCGCAACGACGACGATTCCTCGTCGATGGAGCTGAAGGACGCGCAGGGTCGTCCGCGTCTGGTTGCTGAAGTCGGTGCGGATGGCACCCCGACCATCCGCTTCCTGGATGCCAACGGCAAGGTCACCGGCGAATGGCCCCAATCGCCAAAGCATTCTCGAGCGGCGTCTGAAAATAGTGGGGGCGTGGCTAAATAAATTCGGTTGTCTCCCGGCAGGGGGGGGCATCTGCCTGGCTTGATAAGCCACGTGCCCCCCTCTGCTCTTGTATTGATGGCATGGCCGATCGCGTCATCTTCACTTCTTTGCCGGCCGCTTCCCCACACCCGGCTTCGCGCTGATCTGCCGCATCCATTCCACGACTTGGTCTTCGTCGATGTCGTCCAGCGAGGCCAGCTCCACGCCCCGCGTCGCCTTGCCCATGGCGACAGGCGTCACCGGCGGCACCGGGTCGAGCGTCGCGCCGTTGATGAACATCAGTTTGACGTGGCCGGCGAATGCGCCGCAGCTGAAGCACCAGCCGTCGCCCACGCCGTAGTACGCCATGCCCCACTTCACACTGCGCTCCAGGCCGGGCAAGGCCTCGGCGGCCAAGTGGTCGATGCGTTCGGCGATGCCGCGCTGCGGTTGCGGCAGGCTGGCGATGTAGGCGAACACCGGCTTGTCGCCGACCGCGGCCTTGGCCTGACTGGCTTTGCCATTCATGGCCTCGGGCAGGGCCATGCCGGCGGGGGCGCGCTTCGCGTTGGGCTCGTGCACTGGCGCCGTGGACGGCGGCTTCGGTTTTTCGGTCTTGCGGGTCACCATGGTGGACTCCGGATGGCTTTGGGCTTCTCTGGGCGACGATCGAGCACCCGCCTGATCGACGCGGGACGAATCAGAGGGGACGCAATGAAGGGACGTGGCCAATTAAATTCGGCCGTCGTCTAGCTGGAAGCAGGGCTCAGGTTCGGCTTTCCGCGCGTTGGTGCACGGCCGCATAGGACGGCTTCGTGCGAACCAAGGCCGCCCGGCCGAGATTTGCCGGTTCGTTAGCCTGCCAGTCCCGCAAGATCGGTCGAGCGCCGGTTCATCTCCGTCGGCAACATGATGGCTCCACGGAGAAGCGGTCGATGAAAGCAACGGTTCGCCACTATCACGCGCGGATGCAGCGCGTGTTGGACTACATAGATAGCCACCTCGACGATGATCTGGACCTGGAAGCGGCCAGCCGTGTCGCCGCCTTCTCGAAGTTCCATTTCCATCGACAGTTTGTGGCGACCTTCGGGCTGTCCCTGCATCGCTATGTCCAGCTGGCCCGCATGAAGCGTGCGTCGCGCCGGCTGGCCTGGAACGACTCGGAGAGTGTCACCGACATTGCGATGGATGCTGGCTACGAGGCACCCGATGCCTTCGCTCGTGCTTTTCGCCAGCGGTTTGGGCAATCGCCTTCGTCGTTCCGGAAATCGCCTGACTGGGCGCCGTGGATTTCCGCCTTCGGGCCTCTGGACAACGCGAGGAACAAGCTCATGCAGATTATCTTTACCCGCGACGACGTGACGATCCGTGATGTGCCCCCGATGCCGGTGGCGATGATCGAGCATCGAGGCGATCGGGCAATGCTTGGCACGACGATCGAGCGATTCAAGGCCTGGTGCAAGGTCAAGGGTCTGTCGCCCGAAACCGGGCGACCCAGCTTGATGGTGTTTCGATCCGAGCGGTGTCCCGCCAATCCGGCCGACTACAGCATGGATCTGTGCGTAGGAACCGATCAGCCGGTCGAGACGAACGATCAGGGCATGCGGGCCGGCGTGATCCCCGGCGGACGCTGCGCGGTGCTGCGCTATCCCGGCAACACCAACGATCTGGAGCCCGCCGCGCTGTACCTCTACCGCGACTGGCTTCCGGACAGCGGTGAGGAAGTGCGCGACTTTCCGATCTATTGCCAGCGGAGGCTCTCCTTCGCGCCGGATGCGTCGACGCCTGAAGTCTTTGTGGAGCTGTTCCTGCCGCTGAAATAGCGCGTCGCGGGGGGGGCTCTTCGCGGAAGTCGGTGCATTGCCGCGAGCCCGTGATGGACGGCGGTTAAAGCCATCGCGCGACACCGCCATGATGCGAACAGGTTCCCCGACGCGAACGGCTGAAGCTGTACGTGCCGTCCCGGCATTGCGCCGAAGCTCCTGCCGGCACGTCCGCACCGACCTGAGTCGGCGTTATGAGCCTTGGAACGGGGTTGCTCCGGTCGCTCCTATTGCGCGGCTGCCCGGGGGTGCGGCCGGGTTCACCTATCGCAGTTTGTTGAGTGACCGCAACGACGGTGCAGCCCACTTTCGGCACCCATGTGTACTCGACTTGGCCCGATGGTTTGGCGCAGCGATAGACCACCGCCTGGTGTGTCGCTGAAGACGCTGTCTTCGGCAGCGATATGCCTGCCGCGAAGAGCGCAGAGATGAGCGCTATCAGCAGGCCTCTCGCTGTTCTTCTCATCGAAGTGCCTCCCCGGTGGCCGGGCAAGGTTGTTCCACCCGGTTGGCTGGAGCAAGGGACGGCAGATCGGGAGCCAGTTCGCGACTGGCGCGAGCATGATGGGCGATCAGCGGTCAGGGTCGACTTTTTCCACCCGGTGTCGCTACTCAAAGGATGGATGCCCCAACAGCCCTGGGCATCGCCTCTCAATGCTCCTTGTTGACCGGGGTCAATGTGGCGCGGCCATGAACTGCCATGCTGCCCAGGCATTCAAGAGGGCATGCGCATGAAAGCCAACGTTGGGAGCTTGGACAAGTGGCTACGTATCGCCGTGGGCGCGGTGCTGCTCGTGTGGGCGGCCACCGGCGGGCCGGTGTGGGCGTGGATCGGCGTGGTGCCGCTGGCTACGGGGTTGTTCAACTTCTGCCCGCTGTACGCGCTGATCGGCATGAATACCTGCAGGCGCTGAGCTCACTCCGGGCGAGCGGATTCCTCCAGCTCTGCTCCGGGGTGCCCGGGAACGAGGTGCGGAGTCTGCTCGTTGAGGAGCCGACTCCGCCCTGTGGTTCGACCTCGGGCTCAG
The DNA here is from genome assembly GCF_050749815.1 of Dyella thailandensis. Taxonomy (GTDB): domain Bacteria; phylum Pseudomonadota; class Gammaproteobacteria; order Xanthomonadales; family Rhodanobacteraceae; genus Dyella_A. The sequence continues at coordinate 701,124 of NZ_CP192735.1, forward strand.
GCGCGCGCTGCGATCACTACATCCCCGGCATCGCCGTCGGCGTGCCATCGGACCAGTTGCCGACGCCCACCAGCAGCACTGACAGCGGGGGCAGGGCAGCGGCTTCGGCCTGGTGATCGGGCGAGTAGAACCAATAGTTGCCACCGAACACCGGCGAGCCGGTGGCGTTGGCGCCCCAGTCGGCGCCGTCCTTGAACGGAACGTAGAACATGACGTGGGCCATGTCGTGGTCGCCCTCGTCGGACAGGTAGGACGACTTGGACATCATGTAGCACATGGCGCCCGGTGCCAGCGGAGGAATCTTCTTGCTGCGCAGGGCTGCCTGGATACGCGAAGCGACTTCGGCGTCGGAGTGGCCGGTGAGGGTCATCGCGGTGCGCAGCTTGGCGATTTCGGTGACGGTGCGCGCGGCCTGCGGGTTGTCGCAGCCGGCGGCGCGGATCTTGGGGTTCCAGCGCTCGGGCCAGTCCGTCGCACCGGCGAAGCCGCGGGCCACCCAGCAGACGAACCCATTGCTGCCGGTGACGGCGGTTTCGTAGCCGGTGCGGGTCATGACCAGCACGGTGGCATCCTTGGAGATGGATGCCGGCGCCGCACTCCTGGCCAGTGCGATTTCCTGGGCGCGATCCATGAGGTACGCATCGACGGGCGCCATGCGGTCATAGGGTTTGGCCGGCGCCGCGGCGGCAGCGGTGGCAGCAAGCATCGCCAGCGCGACACAGGCGGCCAGCCGGGCGGAACGCCTGCCCAAATGCCCCATCGCCGTGGCGACAAGCGGTTTACCGCGCGACTCGGACGTCTTCAGCGTTGCCTTGATCATCGTGGTCTCTCCTGGCGAAGGGGTAGTGCTTTTTCATGGAGACGACGAGGGAGGGGGGCGCAGATCGACAGTGGCGCGATACGTATTGGGGAGGACGGGCTGTGTGTCCTTGCGCCGCGACCGCTAGCTGAGCGGCTTCCCGTTCTTCCCTGAGAGCTCCGCCAAAGCGTGCTCCGTCACGGTGCGGCGCAGCTGCTTCAGCGCGGGTGATGCCGAGTCGCTGTCGCCATGCAGGCAGACATCGACGCGTGGCAAGGGCGGCAGCCCGTGGCGGCCATCCAGGCGGGTGAGCCCGGGCGGGATACCCGCACTCGTGCGTAACGTGATGCCGAGCCCCGCGGCCACGCCTGCCCACAGACTTTGCAGGCTGCTGGTGATGAAGGCCGGGCGCCAGGCCAGGCCGGCCTTGTCCAGTGCTTCGGTGCCGGCCTGGCGAAAGAAGCAGGGAGGGCGATAGAGCGCCAGGTCGATCACGTCGCTGGAGTGCAAGCGCTTGGCGGCGTCTTGCGCACCCACCCAGGTCATTGGCAGGGTGGCGAGCCGTTCGGCATCGGCGCGCTGCGCGTGGCCCATCGCCAGCACCAGATCGAGCTCGCCGCGATCCAGCCGTTCCAGCAGGGCGCCGTTGCGATCGACCTCCACGTCCACCCGCACGGCTGGGTGCGCTTGCTTGAATTGCCCCAGTGCCGCCGGCAACCAGGATTCGGCGAAGTCTCCCGGCAGGCCGAAACGCACCGTGCCGCCGATCGATGCGCCTTGTACGGTGTGCACGGCCTCGTCGTTGAGCGCCAGGATGCGCAGCGCATACGCATGCACGCGGTCGCCCGCTTCGGTCAACACCACCCTGCGCCCCTGCTTGCGAAACAGCGGCTGCCCCAGTTGCGCCTCCAGTTTGCGCATCTGCTGGCTCACCGCCGACTGCGAGCGGCCGACCCGCTCCGCGGCGCGCGCCAGACTGCCCAGGCGAAGAATCGCGGCCAGGGTGCGTAGCGCATCCATGTCCAGGTTGGGTTGCTGCATCGTGAAGTATTTCTAATGGATAGGCGGCGAATTATTCCATTTTATTGAAGTGCTTGCGGCCCTAGCATGCATGGCGCATCGGGCTCCGGTTCGATGCCGCGGACTCCACTACCCGAAGGAAAACGCCCATGCGCAGATCCCCCACACGGCGCCGCCTGATGGCCACCGCGTGCCTGGTTGCGGGCCTCGCCTCGACAACCGGTGCGCTCGCCCGCGGCGCGCCGGCCCGTTTCCCGCTGGCCGGCACCTGGACGCTGGAGGCGGCCGACGTGCTGCATCCAGACGGCTCGCGCAGCAGCGACTACGGCGCGGCCCCCAAAGGTCTGTTGATGATCGACGGACAAGGCCACTACGCGTTGCAGATCTTCCGCGCCGAGCGCGCGCATTTCGCATCCGGCGACAAGGCCCACGGCAGCCCCGCCGAATACCAATCCGCGGTGATGGGCTCGAGCACGCACTACGGCACGCTCGAACTCGACGCCGCGACGCACCTGCTCGTGTTCCACATCGATGGCGCCTCCTTCCCGAACTGGGAGGGACAGCAACAGCGCCGCAGCTTCGAGCTGCATGGCGAAGAGCTCAGCTATCGGGTGCCGCCGCGTCCCAATGGCGATGTGCCGCTCTCGGTGTGGCGCCGGGTTGACGGTAGCGCGGTGCGCTAGGCAAGTGCCGCTCAGCAGATCGTGATCAGCGCTTCTTCTTTCCACGCGCCACTTCCGTGGCGAGCGCGTCGAGCTTGTGGCGCCAGTGGCCGCGGAATCGCTCGAGCCAGCCGTCGATCTCGCGCAAGGGGGCCGGGTCGAGGTGATAGATCCGGCGCGCGCCTTGCGGATGCACGGTGGCGAAGCCGTTCTCACGTAGCACGCGCAGATGCAGGGAGACCGCAGCCTGCGTGATGCCGAACTCCCGCTGGATCACCTCGACCACTTCGCCGGAGGCGTGCTCGTGATCGGCCAGAAGATCGAGGATGCGGCGCCTCACCGGATCGCCCAGGACATCGAATGCGTGCAAGTGTCTGGCTCCCTGTGAAGCCGCGTCGAACCAGCCCTCATTCTCCCATGTAGAACCTGCGAGTGCGCTCGGCCGCTTCCCGGGCCCAGCCGGGGTCTTCGCCATCGCGGATGGCCGCTTCGCACCATGCGTCACTGCTCGCGCGCATGTAGTCCTTGCCGCCTTGGGAAGCGACCCACGATGCACTTTCTTCCGGCGCGTTCCGCACCCCGTCCTCGACGTGCATGCCGAGACCGAGCAGGCTGAGGTCCCAGCCGACCCCCGTAGCGCCCGGCCCGAATTGCTCCCAGAACTGCGGCGGGACTTCGGCGGTGTGCTCGAGGGTGAGTAGCGTTGTGCCCTGGCCGCTGGGTTCCAGCGTGACGTCCACCCAACTCACGTTGCCGCGAAATTCCCAGGTGACGGCCAGGTGGCGCGGTGGCTCGCACTGGGTGATCTCGCCGCCGGCATTGCCCTTGAGCTGATAGCGGCCGCCGAGCTTGAGCTCGCCTTCCACCGGCATAAGCCAGCGCGGGATGCGCTCGGCAGTGGTCAGTGCATCCCACAGATCGTCGATGGTGGTGTCGTAGGTGCGGCTTGCGATAACGGCGTGGATCTCTTTGCCATCGCGCTTGAACTTGGAGACGGTACGCGTCACAGCGCCGAGGTGGTGGGTGGGATCATTCATCGTGGCTCCTCCGGGGGTTGGCTTAAATATAAGTTATGCCTTATATAAGCCAATCCATGAATCTGTGGCAAGGGGCAGGGAGCGTTCAGGCCGCGCGCCGCAGCACGCGTCAGTTGAGGCTGGTCAGCAGCGCCTGGAAGCGGGGATGGCTGCGCAGCGAGGCAAGGTCGCTGTCGTTGGCCATCCAGGCGCGGTCGCCCCAGCCCAGTTGCACCGCGCGTTCGAGCAGGTCGATGGCGCGTTCGTGTTCCTCCAGCACGGCGAAGGTGCAGGCGGCGTTGTAGTACACCATTGGCTCGTCTTCGCTCGAACGCAGCGCGAGGTTCGCCCACTCGATCGCCTTGTCCTTCTCGCCGATGGCCGCGAAGTTCGCGGCGCCCATGTAGCGGGCGCGGGCGTCGTCGGGATTGATGCCCAGCGCGCGTTCGATCAGCTCGATCGCGCGGCGGCGCGCCTTGCGCTCGTCATCCTTGCGGCCCATCTCGCTGTACGCCTGGCTCAGGTAGACCAGCGGCAGGTAGTCGGCGGGGCTGACTTCGGCGGCGCGCAGGTAGAGCCACGCGGCTTTCTCGAAGTTGCCCTGCGAGCTGCAGATCATGCCGTACAGGAAATAGGCCTCGAGCAGGTTGGGGTTGAGCATCATGGCGGTCTCGAACTGCCGCTCGGCCTGCTTGAAGCGCTTGCTGACGTACAGCGCCAGGCCGCGCGAGGCGTGTGCTTCGGCCGAGTCCGGATCCATCTGCAGGGCGCGCTCGCTGGCATCCATGGCATGGGCAACGTGCTCGGGGTTCGCATCCAGGAAGCGATGCCGCATGACGTACGCATCCGACAGTCCGGCCCAGGCTGCGGCGTACTTGGGGTCGCGCGCGATGGCGCGCTTGTACATGTCGATCGCGCGCAGCGAATCGCGCCGGTTCCATGCATAGAAGTATTTGCGCCCACGCAGGTAGTCGTCGTAGGCCTGCACGTTGGCGGTGGCGACGTACTGGATCGCGCGGCGCTCCTTCGGCGACAGGGTTACCTTCAGCGCATCGACGATGCTCTGGGCGATGTCGTCCTGGATGGCGAAGACGTCGCGCAGTTCGCGGTCGTAGGTTTCGGCCCACAGGTTCGAATCGGAGGCCACGTCGATCAACTGCGCGGTGATACGCACGCGGTTGCCGGCCCGGCGCACGCTGCCTTCGAGCACCGTGCCCACATCCAGCTTGGCCGCAAGCGTCTGCAGGTCCACTTCCTTGCCCTTGAAGAAGAACGAGGAGGTTCGCGACGACACTTTCAGCTGCGGCAGCTTGGTCAGCAGGCTGAGGATCTCCTCGGCGATGCCGTCGCTGAAGTACTCGTTCTCCAGATCGCCGCTCATGTTGACGAACGGCAGCACGGCGATGCCGCGGCGGTCGTGATCGTGGTCCGAACTGCGGCGGTCGTGATCGCGGCCTGCGCTGCCGGCTGGGCGGGGCAGGTCGGCGTCGGCCATCGCGACCTTGCCTGGGGCCTTGGCCGTGACGCTGGCGATCAGGCGATAGCCCACGCCGTGCACCGTCTGGATGTAGCGCGGCTCGGCCGCTTCGTCGCCGAGCTTCTGGCGCAGTTGCGAGATCACCCGGCTCAGCGAGGCCGGCGTGACGTACTTGTGGCCCCACACGCGTTCGAGCAGGTCGTCGTGCTGGATCAGTTCGCCCGGATGGGTCACGAACTGCAGCAACACGGAGTAGGCCTTCGGCTCCAGTTCCAGTTCGTGGCCATCGCGCGACACGCGGTGTGCCGCCGGTTCGACGCGGATGTCGCCGAACGCGTAGTCCACCCTCGCCGGGTTCGTTTCAGTGGCCACGCCGAGCGAATATCACAGGGTCTGGTGGGGGTCAATTGAGCTTGTGGGGGATATCCGGGGGCGTGTCCCGGCGCGCGTTAGCTTGCGATGAAGAGGACGTTTCGGATTCACGCTTAGCGGGCGGCTGGCGGGCGTGTGGAGCCGCCCGGCGGAAATCCTCAGGGATTCCGAAAGGATTCCTCCGAACTTCCTCAAGCACGAGGCGGGGAGCCGGCACAGACTGATTCCACGGACACTGGCGTCCGTCTGGAGGCTCCCCATGAAACATCTGATTCATGCCTCAATCGCGCTCGGTCTTCTCTGCGTCGGCGGTGTCAGCACGGCGCAGGACCAGGCGCAGACCACCACGATGCGCGACATCACGGTCAACGCCGTGCCCTCCTACGAAACCTACGTGGCCGACTTGCCCGCGGGCTATGCCTTGCATGCCCTGGTCGGCAACACCCACCGGCAGTACCTGCAAGCCCAGCGCGATGCCGAGCAATCCGATGCCCTGCGCCGGAGCGGTTTGGCGGTACCGGCGCATGTCTCCGTGGCCATCGACAATTTCTCGGGCCCCGGTACTGCGCGGCAGATCTGGCTGATCGACGGCTCGCGCGAAACGGTCGCCATCGTCAATGTGTACTGCAAGCGGGTGATGCCGTCCGGCGGCCCACGCTGCCAATTGGCCCCGCTGCCGATGTCCGGTAGCAGCAACGGCGAAAGCCAGGCGTCGATCGACAGCGCATATCTGCAGGTCGCGCAGGTGGCGTTGCCCGACTAAGCAGGACCGAGCGAGCGGCGCGGTGGGGCGGGTTCGATCCCTGGTTGCGAGCCTGCCCCCGTCGATGGGCCGAGCCGGGCGATAGAGCCGCGATGTGTGTGGAGCGGGCGGCAGTAAACCGCCGCCCTTCCCTTACTCGGGAAACTGCACCACCGCGTTCTCTGCCGGCCATTCGTCGTGGCGCTGCTCGCTTTCGCCCGCGACTCGTTGGGCCCACGGCGCCTTGCCCAGCGCGCTGATGTCGTCGTACCGGCCCAGCAGCTCGAACGCGGCGAGAGTGAAAGGGCGCCCCTCGGCGCCGACCCGGGACGGCCCGTTGGATACGTGAAAGTGCAGGTGCGGCCCGGTGGAGGCGCCGGTAAACCCCAGCTGGGCAAGCACCTCGCCGCGGCGCACCCGATCGCCGGCGTGCAGCGTGATGCTGCCGGGACGCAGGTGTTCGTAGAAGGCGTAGCGGCCATCGGCCAGCCGGATCGTCACGAAGTTGCCCGCGTCGTCGGCCAGCACGTGCCTGGGGTTCGTCGACACGCGGGGCGACTCGGTCATGTCGCCACGCACCGTCACCACGGTGGCGTCGGCCACGGCCAGCACGTCCGCGCCGTAGCCGAGCCAGTCGCTGGGTGTGTCGGGGTGCTGACGCGCGGTGTGCCCGGCATCGTCCACGCGTATCCAGTCGATGGCGAAGCGCCCGGGGATGCGCGCCTGGCCGTCGACCGCGTTGAACACCCGGCGATGCCCACGTGCCCAACTGGCCGCGTGGACTGCCACCCACGGCCCCCCACGCAGCGGCGGACCCAGCGGCGCTCCGGCTGCGTAGGAAACCGCAGTGCGTGCGCCGCGCACGACGTCCGCTGGCGCGCCGCGTGGCGGCGCATAGGTCACCACGTGCTCGACTGCGCGCGGGCGATGCGCGTTCGCCGGCCATTCCATGTAGACCACCGCGCGGCTTCCCGGCGGGACCGTGGCGTCGCCCGAAGTCGCAGGTGTGCCGATGCGCGCGAGCCGGCGGGTCAGCGCCTCGCCGTCAAAGTGCGCCAGCATCTGGCCGCGCGCGTCTACCACCGCCACGTCGATCAACCGCAGCGGTGAGCCGGTGAAGTTGGTCAGGTGCAACTCCTCGAACACCTGCGTGCCGGCATCGGTGTTGGCGGCGTGCGGTTCGTCCAGCACGCGCAGGTCGAACGAGGGTTGCAGCGATGGCGCCGAGGCCGCACGCGCCATGGGCGCCGCCGCGAGCGCGCAGGTAACCAGCAGGTTCATCGCCGTCTTCATGAGCAGACCCTATGCATCGGGCCGCCGAAGCTAAGGCAGTCGCTGCACGGATCCAAGCGACGGGTGACCACCGGCACCGGGCGCGGGATGAGCGGAGCGGCGGTGCGGATGGCGAAGGTCAATTCCGGGCCGCTCTACGTGCCCGCCGCGGTGGTGGCCGCCGCTTCGCCGCGGCAAAAAGCCGTCCCATACAAACGCCATCTTCACCTGAAATATGCATCTTTCGTACCCCTCTCTTAAATGTGCGCGCGCAATGGATGCAAACTGTTTGAGCCGTCCGGTTCTGGATTCGATCACCGACCTCGGCATCTTCGCGGTCGACCCCGACGGCAAGATCGTCTTCTGGAACAAAGGGGCTCAGCTCGCCTTGGGTTACGCCGCAGAAGAGATCGTCGGCCAGCACGAGTCGGTGCTTTTCCCCTACGACACGCCGGGTGTCGTCATTGCCCAGGGGCGCGATGAGCGCGGGGAGAAAGGCGGCTTTCACCGGGTCGACAACCGGCTCCTGCGCAAGGACGGCACCTCGCTCACGGCCGCGCTCAGCAGCCAGCCGATGCACGATGCAAGCGGCGCCCAGCTCGGCCACTGCAACGTGATCATTCCCAAGGCCGGCGCGGGCGCGTCGGACCAGCGCTTCGCCGACGAGCAGTTCCGGATCCTGGTGCAGGGCGTGGTCGACTACGCGATCTACATGCTCGACCCCGAGGGCTGCGTGCACACGTGGAACTCGGGAGCGGAGCGGATCAAGGGCTACACCGCCGACGAGATCATCGGGCACCATTTTTCGGCGTTCTACACCGAGCCGGACCGCGCTGCCGGCGAGCCGGCACGCGGGCTCGCGCACGCGCGCAAGCACGGGCGCTTCGAGAACAAAGCCTGGCGCGTGCGCAAGGACGGCTCGCTGTTCTGGGCGCACGTGGTGATCGACCGGATCGACGATGACGAAGGACGCCTGATCGGCTTCGCCAAGATCACCCGCGACGCCACCGAGGTGCTGCGCGCCGAGGAGGCGCTGGAGGAAATGCGCTCGGCGCTGCACCAGGCGCAGAAGATGGAGGCCATCGGCCAGCTGACCGGTGGTATTGCGCACGACTTCAACAACATCCTGCAGGTGATCACCGGCAACCTGCAGCTGCTGCTGCAGGAGGTGGGGCAGAACGAGCAGGCGAGGAAGCGCGTGCGCAACGCGATGGCCGGCGTGGAGCGTGGCTCGACCCTGGCGTCGCAGCTGCTGGCCTTCGGCCGGCGCCAGCCGCTCGAGCCGCGGGTGATCAACCCGGCCCGACTGATCCGCGGCATGGACGAGTTGCTGCGACGTACGCTCGGCGAAGGCGTGGAGATCGAGACGATCATCGGTGGCGGGCTCTGGAACACTTCCATCGATCCGACCAACCTGGAAAGCGCGATCCTCAACTTGGCGATCAACGCCCGCGACGCCATGGAGGAGCGCGGCAAGCTCACCATCGAGGCCGGCAACGCTTATCTCGACGATCGCTACGTACGCGCCCACCACGAAGTGAAGCCGGGGCAGTACGTGCTCATCGCCGTTACCGACAACGGCTGCGGCATCGACGCCGACGCGCTGGAGAAGGTGTTCGAGCCGTTCTTCTCCACCAAGCCCGAGGGCAGCGGCACCGGCCTGGGCCTCTCGATGGTGTACGGCTTCGTCAAGCAGTCCGGTGGCCACATCAAGATCTACAGCGAGCCTGGCCACGGCACCACGGTGAAGCTCTATCTGCCGCGCAGCACCGAGGCGGAGCGCGAGTTGCCCGCGGAACCTTCCGAGAGCAGCGAGGGTGGGCACGAGTCCATCCTGGTGGTGGAGGACGACGAGGCGGTGCGGGAGGCGGCGGTGGCGTTGCTGCGAAGCCTGGGCTACACGGTCTATCACGCAGCGAACGCTCGCGCGGCGCTCTCGGTGGTCGAGAGCGGCATCGGGCTGGATCTGCTGTTCACTGACGTGGTGATGCCCGGCGACCTGCGCAGCCCGGAACTGGCCCGGCTGGCGCGCGAACGCCTGCCGCAGCTGGCGGTGTTGTTCACGTCCGGCTACACGGAGAACGCCATCGTGCACGCCGGGCGGCTGGATGAGGGCGTGCATCTACTCAGCAAGCCGTACACGCGCGATGCGTTGGCGCGAAAGGTCCGACAGGTGCTCAGTGAGGAGCGACGCCAGCCGGGTGTCTCCAGCCCGGTGGCTCCGCCGCCGGTGAGCAAGCGGCGCCTGATGATCTGCGAAGACGACGAGCTGATCCGCTCGGTGGTGCAGGACATGCTCGAAAGCAAGGGCTACGAGGTGGTGGCGGTAGGCTCGGCGGAAGAAGCGCTGCAGGCCTGGGAGGTCAGCGACCCGATCGACCTGCTCATCACCGACCTGAGCCTCCCTGGGAGTTCCGGCGTCGAGCTGGCGCAGACGTTGCGCGAACGCACACCGGACCTGCCGGTAATCTTCGCCACGGGGCTGGCTGAAGACTGCGACATGCCAACCGACGAGCGGACCGCCACGCTGCTCAAGCCTTACGGTGCCGGCAGCCTCGTCGCCTCGATTAGCCGCCTGCTGCAGGCGGCCGAGGAGGCCGCCGTCGGTTCGCCGGCTGGGTAAGTTGTGGAGCGGCGAGGGGCGTGCCTCCGCCCCTTGCCGCTCCCAGCTAAGGCGCCAGCTCGCGTATCCGGCCGAGATCGCGCACGAAATCCTCGAAGGCTGCCGCCCGAGCCGCCTCGCTCGGCAGCCGCAAGATGTACGACGGATGCACCGTGGCGATGCCGCGCGTGCTCTCGTCGAGCGTGATCCACTGGCCGCGCTGTTCGAGCAGACGGAACTCGCTACCGAACAGGTTTTGCGCCGCCATCGCGCCCAGGCAAACGATGAGGCGCGGCCGGATGCGGTCGAGTTCGGCAGCCAGCCATTGCCGGCAGGCTGCCTGCTCCTGCGCGTTGGCGCGGGCGTGCAGGCGGCGCTTGCCGCGCGGCTCGAACTTGAAGTGCTTGACGGTGTTGGTGATGTACAGCGCGTGGCGCTCGATGCCGAGCTGCGCCAGCGCACGATCGAACAGCTCGCCGGAGGGGCCGACGAAGGGGCGGCCGGCCAGGTCTTCCTGGTCGCCCGGCTGCTCGCCAACGACGACGATACGCGCGTCGTCCGGACCTTCGCCGAACACGGTCTGCGTGGCCGGCTGCCACAGCGGGCAGGCGCGGCACTGTCTGGCCTGCTCGCGCAACTGCGCGAGGCTGCCCTCGGGCAGTGGCGCCGGTGCCGGCTTCACCGGTGCGGGAATGCGCCGCTGGGGCAGCGTCGGCGCCTTGTCCACCATCGCCTGCATGCGTGCCGAGGCGTCCTGGATCAGGGCCGGGATCAGCGCGGCTTCCGGCAGGTTCTTCCAGTAGCGCACGGGCATTTCCTGGGTCATGGCGCGCACTTTCAACCGGGCCGGATTGAAGATGTTGGCGAAGTAGGTGCGCCAGAGGTCTTCCAGCGCATCGCCGGTGGGCGCGTCGGTCTTGTCGGCGCCGGCGTCCAGGCGCAGCGTTTCGCCGTCCCAGTGCGCGCTGCGCAGCGGCGTGAGGATCGACCAGCGCATGCCGGTGAAGCGCCGCACGAAGAACGGGGCCACGCGCGCCACGATGTCGTGCGAGGGTTCGAACCACGCGATGAACACCGCACCCTCCGGCCCGGCCACCTCGCGGAAACGGACGAAGGCCTTCATCTTGTGCATGTCGCGGCGCACTGCCTTGGCCGCCATGTGCGCCCATGCCACGTCGTCGTCGGTGGCGATCTGCAGCAGATTGCGCTCGCCGTGGGTGAGCCGCCACAGCATGCGGTAGAGCACCGCGTGGCGGCGCGGGTCGCTGTGCGCGAGCACGATGTCGGCCACGCTCATGAACTCGCGCGGCACCCGGCCCGCCGTTGTGACCGGTGCATCGACGGGCGACGTCGGCTCGGTGTTTCCGAACAGATCGGTGGCACCACCAACCTGCCACTGCACCTGCGCTGGCGGTAGGCCAGCGGCCAGCAGCTCGCGCGCTGCCTTGCGCCAGGCGGCGAAATCCGAACCGTCCTCGAGTATCACGCTGCGCATCAGTGGCCGAACAGGTCCGCCTGCCGCGGCGTGGTCAGCTGCGCGCGCAGCGTGCTGCTCTCGCTGTCGGTGCGCGGGCGGTAGTCCAGCGTCTCGACGAACGGCGCCACCTTGCCCACCGCCACCCGCAGCTTGGCCAGATCCTGGTAACGGATGCGTCGGTGCGCGCGCATGGCCAGCAGCTTGTCGACCGTGCGCACGCCCAGGCCCGGCACGCGTAGCAGCATCTCCCGCGGCGCGGTGTTGAGGTTCACCGGAAACTGGCTGCGATGACGCAGCGCCCAAGCCATCTTGGGGTCCACGTCCAGGTCGAGCATGCCGTTGTCGTCCGGCGGCGCGATCTCCTCCACGTTGAAGCCGTAGAAGCGCATCAGCCAGTCGGCCTGGTACAGGCGGTGTTCGCGTACCAGCGGCGGCGGCCGCAGCGGCAGCGCCTTGGAGGCATCGGGAATCGGGCTGAAGGCGGAGTAGTAGACGCGCTTGAGCCGGTAGCTGGCGTACAGGTTGGTGCTGGAGGTGAGCACGTCGCGATCGGTGGAGGCGTCGGCGCCCACGATCATCTGCGTGCTCTGCCCCGCGGGCGCGAAGCGCGGCGCTTTCTTCTCCGCCTTGGACTCATCGATGCCCAGGCGCAGGCGGCCCATGGCCTGGCGGATGTCGCGCAGGTTCTTTTCCGGCGCCAGCGACTTGAGCCCGCCCTCGGTGGGCATTTCCACATTGATGCTGAGGCGGTCGGCCCAGCGCGCGGCAGCCGACAGCAGCTCCGGCGAGGCGTCGGGAATGGTCTTGAGGTGGATGTAGCCGCCGAACTTGTGATCCTGGCGCAGGCTGCGCGCCACCCGCACCAGCATTTCCATGGTGTAGTCGGACGACTGGATGATGCCCGAGGATAGGAACAACCCTTCGATGTAGTTGCGCCGGTAGAAGTCCAGCGTGAGCTGCACCACTTCCTCCACCGTGAAGCGCGCCCGCTGCACGTTGGAGCTGCGCCGGTTGATGCAGTAGGCGCAGTCGAAGATGCAGAAGTTGGTCAGCAGGATCTTCAGCAGCGAGATGCAGCGGCCATCCGGCGCGTAGGCATGGCAGATGCCCATGCCCTCGTTGGAGCCGATACCGCCCGTGCCGCGCGAGTCACGCCGGTTGCCGCCACTGGACGAACACGAGGCGTCGTACTTGGCAGCATCGGCGAGGATGGCGAGTTTGGCGGACAGTTCCATGCCAGACGGATGATCGTGCAATCGGGTCCGCGCAGCGTGAACGGGTTCAGCCTCTTATCCTGCGACGCCAGGTGCGGACTGCGTTGCGGCCATCGCGGCGAAGTGTCGCGGGGGCGGATCGTGCCGCGGTCGGCGGCTAGCGCTGGTCGAGCTCGTGATGGATCAGCACCACGCACTGCGAGGCGAACAGCATCGTCGGGCCCAGCGTGATCTTCTTTGCGCCCAGGCGTTCGAGGCTGTGGAAGGTCTTCTTCGGCATGGGGATGTGGTCGGTGAGCAGAAAGCAGGGGTTGCCGTCGAAGGCCTGCTCGCGGATCGGTGCGCCTTTGCGGTCCATCACGAACAGTTGGTGGTCCTGCGCCAGCTCCTGCACCAGGCGCTCGAAGCTCAGCGTGCGCACGGTGAGGCCTGGGGCGACGGGGCGCGTTTCCTCCTTGCCCATGCCCACGGAGGCATCCAGTGCGCGTGCCACGGCAGCCAATAGCGTGCGCTCGTCGAAGCCGCCGAGGTCGGTGATCTGGTTGGAGTCGACGCGAATGGTGCGGGAATAGTCCGCCGTGCTCTCGAGCACCAGGTACACCACCACGTCTGCGCGGTGCGACCGCGCCACGAAGAGGGCGTTCATCAGCGTGTGCGCAAGGATCTCGGTGTGCGCCTCCTTGCCCACGCCGGCCAGCAGTTTCTGGCTGTCGGTGGGTGCGGCGCGCGCGCGGAGGACGAAGGTTCGCATGAGATTCCGGCCGGTTGGTGGCGTGGGCGAGGGAGCGCCGATTGTCCCCGAACCGGGGTATCGAAAGACAGCCGAGCGCGCGGGATCAGCGCTCCAGGCGATAGAGCTCGAAGCCGTTGTCGTCGACGTCCAGGAGCATCAGCAGCGTGTGCGGGCCGATGCGCAGCAGGCGGCCGACGGAATTCACCGGGCCATCCGGTCCAGCCGGCTCGCCCAGCGGGCGATTGTCAGGGCCGTAGGGGCGGGTGGGATCGTCGTTGACGGTGAAGGTACCCAGAAACGCGAGCGCCCGGTCATCCTCCGCCATCGGCAGCAGCGTGCCGCTCCGGCGCTGTGAACCGCGCGTCTTGCTAAAGCGGAAGCCGCATGCGGTGCGATCGATGCGCCCGACGAAATACGGGTAAGCGTAAGCGCCGGTACGTCCGGCCTGGATCGACCTCACGCGCCACGCGCCGTGGATATCCCCGAGCGGCAGCGGATGCAGCGCGCGTTGCAGCAGATATCGCGCCTCGTCCAGCGCGGCCGCTTGGTCGGCCAGGTAGTCGGGGCTGGCGCTGCGCGGGCGGGTCGGAAGCTGATCGAGCACCTGCTGGACCGGCGTCGTCAGAGCAGGGCGGTCCGCTGGCAACACGGTGGACTGCCAGCTCTCACACGTGGCCGCTGACGCCATGGCTGGCCAAAGAAGCCACGCGGCAATAAGCATCGATGAACGTTTGAACATGGATTTTCGCCCTCCTGGCGAGCTAGCGGGTCGGAGTCTGACCCGGCGCGAAAGTCTACGCGAAGCGGTGCATGGAGCTCACGCGCGAGGCCGCACTTTTCCCGCAAGACTGGCGCTTAATACGGGTGCTGCCGATAGAACAGCTCCAGCTGTCGGTAGACCTCCGGCAGATGCTCGCGCAACGCAGCCGGTGCCTCGAAGAACTGCTCGCTGACCACGGCAAAGAACTCGGCCGGATTCTCCAGGCCGTAGGGGTCGATCGGGATCGGCACACCCTGGTGATGCTCGCGGCGCAGCCGCTCCCAGGCGCCGGAGAGCACGCGTGTCCACACGCGCTGATCCATGCGTCGGTGCAGCGGCGGAAAGCCGTTGGCGACGCCGTTCTGCAGGTCGAGCTTGTGCGCCATCTCGTGGATCACCACGTTGTGGCCCGGGCGCTGGCCGGCGTTGAGCACGTCCGCCCACGACAGGATCACCGGCCCGCGGCCCCACGCCTCGCCCGCCATCGCGTCGCTGCTCTCATGCACCACGCCCGCTTCGTCGATGCGCGTGCGTCGCGGCACGAACGCGTCCGGATAAACGATGACGCTGTGCCAGCCGTCGAACCAGTCCATGCCCAGTTTCAGGATCGGCACGCACGCGTGGGTGGCGAGCAGCACGCGGTCGGCATCATCCAGCGTCAGCCCCTGCACCGGCTCGATCGACTTCTCGCGCAGGAACAGCGTGGCCAGCACGCGCAGCGCCGCCTGGTCGGATGCACCCAGCCGCCGCGCCGGCATACAGCGTGCCAGCGCAACTCGCCACAACGGTTCGGGAATGGGGTGCTTGGCGACGATGCGGCGCACGCGCCAGTTTCTGAGTTTTTGGAACATGGCCCCACGTGGGAGAAGTCTTGGCGCTACCAGCATCTGGGCGAAGTGGGGTTTCTCAAGCGGGGCGCCTCGGCCGGATTCGCGCGCGGGCCCTCACCCCGGCCTTAGTCGGACGCGTCGCCCAGCTTGCCCTCGCGCACGTAGTGGTTCACCACGTTGCCCTTCGACGAGGTGGCCGATGACAGCAGCCGAAACGCCGTCGGCTGCGCGCTATCGTCGAACAGGCGCTTGCCGGTGCCGAGCAGGATCGGCACGACGATCAGGATCAGCTCGTCCACCAGATCGGTCGCCAGCAGCTGCTGCGCCAGCTCGCTGCTGCCCTGGGTAAGCAGATCCGGGCCATCGCTTTGCTTGAGCTCGCGCACGGCAGCGACAGCATCGGCGCCGAGAGCGCGGCTGTGGCTCCAATCGAGCGAGTCGGAACGGTGGGTGGCCACGTGCTTGGTGGT
Organism: Dyella thailandensis; assembly: GCF_050749815.1. Lineage (GTDB taxonomy): Bacteria > Pseudomonadota > Gammaproteobacteria > Xanthomonadales > Rhodanobacteraceae > Dyella_A. The sequence goes on from NZ_CP192735.1 coordinate 716,570, forward strand.
GCGGTTGAACAGGTCGGCGGTGCCGCGCAGCGGCGAATCCTGCGCCACGGTCGGCCAGAAGCCGGCGAACACGTTATAGGTGCGGCGCCCCAGCAGCAGCTCGAAGGGGCGCTGGAACAGATCTTCCATCGCGTCGGTGGCTTCGTCGGCATACGGCCAGAACCAGCCGCCGCGGGTGAAGCCGTTGGTGGTGTCTTCGTCCGGGTTGCCGGGCGACTGGATGACCCCATCGAGCGTGATGAAGGCGGGAACGATGAGTTTGCGCATGAACAGGCTCCGGTGCGGATCGATATGTCCGTCTGGATCAACGACGAGCAGCCGGCGCGCTTTTCGACAACGAGCGAGGCAGCGCGGCGGTGGCTTGTCGGCCGCATTTCAGTAACCGCGTGACCGGCCGATAATGCACGCACCGCGGCGCACCGGCGGTCGCCCGTCCGGATCACGCGCTGCGCCACTCCCCAGTGAGCTCCCATGCCCTTCCGGATGACGCCAGACACCGACGATCGCTACGTTCGCATCGCAGTCATGGCGCTGTTGTCGTTGACGGTGTTCGCGGGCGCGTGCGCGACGGCGATCCACTGGCTGGCGCCGGTGCATCGCACGATGGACCTGATCATTCCGCCCACGGCGACCGTGTTTTTCGCAGCGCTCATCGTCGCGTTGATTCGCCGGCCGCGCTGGGTTTTCGGCATTGCACGCGTCGCGCTGGTGTTTGGCGCGCTGGCGCTGGCCGCACCGGCATGGCTCTACACCCTGCAGGCAACGCTCACGCCCGGTGCTGCGCTGATTGATCTGCTGCCGCCGGTGTCGTCGCTATTCGTGGTGTTCCTGGTGATGGTGATGGTTTTCATCCCCGGGCGTCAGGCGTTTGTGCTGGCGGCACTGAGCTGGCTGCTGATCGCGTTGCCGGTGCTTATCTACCTGCCTCTTCATCCGGCGGAGTTGGCGGCGCCGCGTGGCCGCGACCTGCTGATGGCCTATGGACCGGTGAGCATCCTGGTGGTGGTACTGCTGCCGGTGCAGCGGGGACTGGCCGGCAAGATCCAGCGGCTGGCCTCGGAACGCCAGCTGATGGAGGTTCTGCTGCATCGCGATCCGCTGACCGGCGTGCAAAGCCGCCTGCTTGGCGAGCGCATGCTGCGCGAGGTGCTGGCGGCAGGCGCGCCGGCCGGTGTGATCATGCTCGATCTGGACCGCTTCAAGGCGATCAACGACACCTACGGCCATCCCGTGGGTGATCAGGTGCTGCAGGCCGTGGCGAGCGGGTGCAAGGGGCTGCTGCGCGAGAACGAATGCATCTCGCGCTGGGGTGGCGAGGAGTTTCTGGCGATCGTGCCGGATGTCGACGCGTCGGGCCTGCAGCGGGTGGCCGAGCGCCTGCAGACGGCGATCGCCAGCATGCAGGTGGCGCCGGTGCGGCAGGTGACTGCTTCGTTCGGTACCACGATGCTCCGCCCCGGCGACTCCCTGGACTCCGTGTTGCAGCGAGCCGATCAGGCGCTCTATCGCGCCAAGGAGCAGGGCGGCAATCGCGTCGATGCGGCGCCGCTGGTGATGCCTGGGTAAGCGCACTTATCTGGGTGACCCCGTCATGAGGCGCTTGGGATGCGGCGTCGCTTGGCGCCTTTGCTATCTCGCGGAGTTTGCTCGGGCGGGATGGACAAAAGAGCCAGAGCGCCCCCTCACCCCAAAACTCTCCCCCGAACGATGAAGCTGTTCAGGGGAGAGGGGGCGAAGCGCGATGCCCCCGTGCATCACGAAGCGCCACGATTTAGCCCTCTCCCCTGAGCTTGCTCGGGGGAGAGGGGGGGCGGGCTGTTGATCTTCGTGGTCGAGGTGGCCGCATCTACAAAGCCGAAGCCCCCCTCACCCCAACCCGCTCCCCCGAACGGTGAAGCTGTTCAGGGGAGCGGAGTGGCACGGGGCGGCGTACGCTTGCGCCGTCTCCGGGGCGAGAGCCACGCCATGCATACGACCGAAAACGATGGCCGCTTCAGCCAGGCGGTCGCTGCGCTCTATCAGGATCTGCTGGTTCCGCTGATCTTCGCGTCGTATGCGTCTGATCTGGTCGATCGGCTGATTCCGTTGCAACCGGCAAGCGTGCTGGAACTGGCGGCGGGCACCGGCGTGGTGACGCGCGGGCTGGCTGCACGGTTGCCGCCTGCAACGTCGCTGGTGGCCACCGATCTCAACGAGGCGATGCTGGCCGTGGCGCAGGTGCAGGGCACCGCGCGGCCGGTGGATTGGCGCCAGGCGGACGCGATGGCCCTGCCGTTCGCCGACGCCACGTTCGATGCGGTGGTATGCCAGTTTGGCGCGATGTTCTTCCCGGACCGGGCGCACGCCTTCGCCGAGGCCCGCCGTGTGCTGCGGCCCGGCGGCACGTTGCTGTTCAACGTGTGGGATCGGATCGAAACGAACGACTTCGCCTGGATCGTCACCGAGGTGGTGGCCGGCATGTTTCCGGACGACCCGCCGCGCTTTTTGGCGCGCCTGCCGCACGGCTATTTCTCGCCGCAGGAACTCGCCCACGACATCGCTGGCGGCGGCTTCACGGCGCCGCCGAGCATCGAGACGGTCGGCGCCATCAGCCGAGCCGACAGCGCCGGCCGCGTGGCGCTGGCGTATTGCCAGGGCACGCCGCTGCGCGGGGAGATCGAGGCGCGCGATGCCACGCGCCTGGACGAGGCGACTGTAGCGGCTACGGCGGCGCTGGCCGCGAAGTTCGGCGTGGGTCCGGTAGCCGGCAGGATCCAGGCGCTGGTGGTGCAAGTGGCGCGCTGACGGCCACCCGCAAGAAGAGGGCGCCGGCCGGTAGGCCTAGCCGCGCCGGCCCGCACCGCCCTCGCATTCCTGACGACTCCTCTTGGCCGCTCCCGCGGCCAGGATCACGCGCGGGCGAACCGCCCCAGCTACGCGCGATCACGCGTCGGCCATGCGCCGCAGCCTCTCCGCCGTGTCCGCATCGGCAGGCACGAACGCCTCCAGCGCCAGTTCGGCCAGGGTGATGTCGACGGGGCTGCCGAACACCGTGGTGGTGCTGAGCATGTTGAGCACGGCGCCATCCACTTCCAGCTGCATCGGCACGGCGATGGCGCCGTGCGGCGTCGTTTCCTCTGCGCTGTCCGCCGCCGGCGCGGGTAGCGCCTGCAGTTCGCGCAGCAGGGCGATCAGCTGCGGGTCGTGGCTGGCGTCGATCTGCTGGCGCAGGCGATGCAGCAGGTGCGCGCGCCACGCCGCGAGGTTGCGGATGCGCGGGGCGAGGCCGACCGGATGCAGGCTCAGGCGCAGCACGTTGATCGGCGGCTGCAGCAATTCCGGCGCCACGCCGACGAGCAGGCGCGTGGTGGCCTGGTTGCTGGCCACGAGCTGCCAATAGCGATCGATGGCGAGCGCGGGGTAAGGCTCCAGGCCCTGCAGCAGCAGGTCGATGGTGTGGCGTGCGGTGGCCAGTGCCGGGTCGTCCAGCGCGCGTTGCCGGAACGCAGGAGCGAAGCCCGCAGCGATCAGCAGTGCGTTGCGTTCGCGCAGTGGCACGTCGAGGTATTCGGCCAGGTGCAGGATCATGTCGCGGCTCGGCTGGGCGCGGCCGGATTCGACGAAGCTCAGGTGGCGCGTGGAGATCTCCGCGCCGGTGGCGAGCTCGAGCTGGCTCAGCCGGCGATGGCGGCGCCACTCGCGGAGCAGGTCGCCAACGGGGCGTGAGGTTGCGGTAAGCGCGGTATTCATGCGTCGATGGTAGCCAGCGATGGGTGCGCCGCGCGCGGAGGCGCAGCGCACCCGAAGCCTCAGGCGGCAACCGGCACCTTGTCGAGGAAGCCGTGCACTTGGCGGATGCGACCGTTATCCAGCACGGCCACGTCGAACCCGATCACCAGCGGCTCGTCCGCGCCGGGCTCGGCCAGATGCCAGTGGAAGCGGGCGATGTCGTGGTGCGCGTCGACCTCGCCGGCGAGGCGGAACACGTGACCGGGGAACATGTTCTGCACTGCGGCGATGGTGGCGTCGATGGCCTCCCAGCCGCGCGCCTCGATCATCGGATCGACGTAGGCGGCGTGTTCGGCGTACACGTCCTCGATCAGCGCGCGACGGCGCAGCGGGTCGGTCTCGTTCCAGCCCTTGAGGTAGTTCTCGATGAGTTGACGGGTAGCGGTCATGGCGTGTGCTCCTTTGCTGTGGATGTGGGCACAGCTTGCCGGCGCCATGGCGGCGCGGCGATTACCTTGGAGGTAATCGGAATGTGGGAGCGGCGCGACCGCGAACCGATCGCGCCGGCTGCCTTCAGCCGCGGTGGGCCGGGGAGAGCAGCACCGGGCCGGCGCCGTCGGTCTGCACATGGTCGCTATCGTCGTCGGCGAGCGCATCGGTGGCGTTCATGTCCGGCTTGTCGACCCACGGCGCCGGCGTGAACGGGCCGGGCACGTAGGTCTGCCACACGCTGTCGGTCTTGGGCCGGTCCATCTCGTTGAGCGTGTAGTTCACCGGCACGCGGGCCGTCCAGCTGTCCTGCCCGGCGAGCTTGCCGGTGGTGGGGACGGTGTACGTCCACTGCCGGGCCGCTTTGAGCGCGGACTTGGCCATGATGTCGCGATACTGCTGGAGCAGATGCTCCGGGCCGATGTTGCGCAGGTTGACCTGCTCGGCCACCGCGTCGGTCACGTGGCCACTGCGGTCCACGTGCAGCGCCAGGTACACGGTGCCCTGCACGCGGTAGTGGATCGCCACGTCCGGATAGCGCGGCAGGATTTTCTTGCTGGCGTCGGTGCTGCTCAATTCGTCGGTGGAGCGGGCTTCCTCGTCACCGAAAGTGGCGCCCTTGATGCGGGCGCTGAAGTTGCCGTCCGGCGTCGGCTTGAGCACCACGCGAACGTGCATGCTGGCCTTGGCCAGTACCGGCTGGCCGTCGCGCAATATCGGCTGGAAGTGCCAGTGCAGCGCGGCGTTGCGCACCATTTCGGCGATCGGCGCGCCATATTTGGCCGCGTCTTTGACGGTGGCGCTCTGTACCGAGCCGTCCTTCGCCAGCACGATGCTGCCTTCGACGACGGCCGATGATTCGAGATCCTGCGACGTGCCCGCGTGGGTCGACGTGGCGGCGAGAACGAGCAGTGCTCCGAGCAATACGTTCTTCATGCGTGCTTCCTTGGGATGGCGATGCGTCGCTGCCGGGCTGGCCGGTGCAGCCGGTGTCCGCCTGCGGTCACGCGGCACGCTGCCGCCGACACGTCGTCGTCCCCTGACTCCCCGGATCGCCCCCGCGATCGGGGTCAAGTATGTCCGCAAATGCTTTGCAGCCGACAGTAGCCGCGTTGGCGGCGCCAGGGTCCAGACGGCTTGACGCCCGCCTCGCGCTTACGCCACTTTCCGGGCCTGCATCGAGCCGGGCGACTGCCACCATGCGACGCGAGATTGCCATCGTCGTTTTTCCGGGATTTCAGCTGCTGGATGCGGCCGGTCCGGTGGCCGTGTTTGAGATGGCGGAACGTTTCCGGCCCGGCAGCTACGCGATCCACGTGCTGGCGCCGGAGGGCGGCGTGGTGCGCAGTTCCTCCGGCGTGTGCCTGGCGGCGGCGCCGATGGAGTCCGGGCGCTTCGACACGGTGATCGTTTCCGGCGGCAACCTGGCCCAGGTCGAGGAGCACGCGGGCGCCATCGTGGCGTGGCTGGGCGAGGACGCCTGGCGCCGCACGGCGGGCGTGTGCTCCGGCGCGTTCTTTCTCGCCGAGGCCGGTCTGCTCGATGGACGGCGGGCCACCACGCACTGGGACGCGGCCGAGCGGTTCCGGGTGCGCTATCCGCGGGTGCGGCTGGATGCCGAGCGGATGTTCGTCCGCGACGGCAAGCTGTGGACTTCCGCCGGCATTTCCGCCGGCATCGATCTGGCGCTCGCGCTGGTGGAAGACGACCTCGGCCCCGGCCTTGCGCGCCGGGCGGCGCAGCAGCTGGTGGTGCATCAGCGTCGGCACGCGGGGCAGTCGCAGTATTCGGCGCTGGTGGAGCAGGGCGGTCGCACCGGGCGTTTTGGTGAGCTGGTCGGCTGGATGCGCGCGCGCCTCGCCGAGCCGATGACGGTGGAGCGGCTGGCCGAGCGCGCCGCGATGAGCCCGCGAAACTTCGCCCGCGCCTTCGTCGCCGAGATCGGCGCCACGCCGGCCAAGGTGGTCGAGGGCATGCGGCTCGAGGCCGCCCGGGTGGCGGTGGAAACCAGCCATCTGCATCTGGATCACATTGCCGTCTCCACCGGCTTTGGCGATGCCAGCCGCATGCGCCGCGCGTTCGTTCGCGCTTTCGGGATGTCGCCGCAGTCGCTACGCCGCAGCGCAGGCGGCTGATCGCGGATCGCGGCAGGTGCTGGCCGTTTTTGGCCGGAATTTGTCCTTGTTCGCGACGGGCGGGCCGTCCATAAAAGAGCGCGCCGCAGCGTCTCGCCGATGATCGGTGCCACGGCGCGGCGTGATGTCGGCACGACCACTTAGCCCTTTGCCTTGAGAACTTCCATGCGCTTGATCCCGCTCGTTTCGGCCATGCTCCTGTGTGTCGGCGCTGCGCGTGCTGCCACGCCGCCGCCTGCACCCGCAGTGCCGCCCACCCGTCTCGACCACATCCTTCTGTGGGGCCGCGGTATCGACCAGGTTACGGCGGTGATGGCGGTGAAGCTCGGGTTCCAGGTGCGTCCCGGGCGCGATCCCGGCGGCGTGGCCAACCGCTACATCCGCCTGGCCGATAGCAGCTTCATCGAACTGCTCGGCATCACCCGCCCCAATCCGGAATTCGATCCGGGCATGAAGGAGGACCAGCAGGCGTTGAAGGGTGGGCCGGGCTCGCGCACGTTCGGCTTCCGCAGCTCGTCGCTCGAGGCGATCCATCGTTCGCTGCAGGCGCTGCACTACGCGGTGACGCCGTTCTTCGCCGGGCCGAACAGCGCCAGGCCGGGCTGGCGATTGTTCGCCTTCGATCGCGCGCCGCTGTCGAGCAACACGTTCTTTATCGACTACGCCGCGGACTACGCGCCGGATCAGTTCGATCCCGGCAACGCCGCCGATCATCGCGTCAGCCGCGAGCACCCCAACGGCGCGCGCGAGCTCTCGTCGATCTGGCTGGTGTCGGGCGACGCCGAGGCCGACCGTCGACAGCTGGAACGGATGGGGTTCGGCCACGCCGTGCCGGTGAAGTTAACCGCCGTGGGCGCGAAAGGCTTCTGCGTGCCGGTCGGCCCCACCGCGCTGCTGGCGTTGCAGCCCGATGGCGCGGGGCTGGCGGCCAAGACCATGGCCGAGGGCGGCCCGCGCATCCTCGGGATGAGCTTCGGCGTGAGCGACCTTGGCCGCGCGCAACGCTGGGTCGAGCGCGGCTACGAGCGCGCGCTGCCGACCTACCGCGGTCTGTGGGGCGAGTCCGTGCTCGCGCCGAGCCAGGACGATCTGGGCCTGTCGATCGAATTCCACGCGATGCAGCCGGCGCGTTCGCCCTGCGCGGGGGCGGCGGTACCGCAGTAGGCGCCTTCGCATCGGGCGCCCGACGGCAGCGTGGCGACGGCACTCACTGCGCCGCCGGCTCCGCGGACTGGATCCACAGCCGCCCCCGCGCCAGGTCGAGCGTCACGATCTTGTCGTGCAGGAACGGCATGCCGAGGTTGCCGTCGATGATCATCGACGGCGTGAAGGCACGGCCGCGGGCATGCAAGCCGGGGGCGACGTCGAAGTCCGCGGTCTGCTCGCCCTTCGCGTCCGGGTCCAGGTCGAACAGCGCCGCATAGGGCTGCGAGACGAGCACGGTGCCGCCGTTGCCGGTATCGAGTTCGAACCACACGGTGCCCTGCGCGGTCGGCACGCCTACCGAAGCGGCGAGCGCGTGACCCTGCAGCTCGCGCGACAGCAGCAGCGGCAGCGGCCGGGCCTTTGCCACGCGTGCGCGCAGGCTTGCCGGCGTCTCCACGATCAGTTGCCGGTGCACCAGGTCGATGGTGATCGTCCTGCCGGCGAACAGGTCCAGAGCGATCGAGCCGGCCACGGGGGCGGCGTCCGTGGCCATCAACGGCGCCGGGTCGATCACCGCGGTGACCGGAGCGGAAAACGGGTGGCCGTCGAGGCTGATCCGCACGTTGTCGCAACGTGGCGCGTCGAGGCGGTTGCCGGTCATCTGGAAGCCTGACAGGCGTCCCCATGGCGTGCAGCCGATGGTCTTCGCGAAGGCCGGCGCCAGCAGCGTGATGCCGCCGGCGGAGTCGAAGACGAACAGGCCCGGGTGCCCAGCGACGCTGGCGCGCAGGGCCACCGTCTTGCGGTAGGGCTCGAGCTTGAACACCGCTTCGGGTGCCGCGCTGCGGGCCACGGCGGCGGTGCCCAGCAGGCCGAGGGCGATGGCGAGGAGGATGCGTTTCATGAGGATGTTCCGCGGGAGTCGGGGCGTACTGTATCCAGCCGGGATAGCCATCTATGCTGCGCGCTCCGAATTCACTCTTCGGCAGGACGAAACACCGTGGACCGGTTCACCGCCATGCACTCCTTCGTTCGCGTGGCCTCGCTGCGCAGTTTCGCGCGGGCCGCGGGCGAGCTGGGCTTAGCGCCCGCTACGGTGACCGCTCATGTACAGCATCTGGAGCGAGTGCTCGGAGTGCGCCTGCTCGAGCGCAATACGCGCTCGCTGCGGCTGACCGAAGAGGGTGCGGTGTACTTCGAGCACTGCTGCAGGACGCTGGAGGAGATGCGCCAGGTGGAAGGGCGCCTGGCTTCGGGCGGGCCGGCCTTGCGTGGCGTGCTGCGGGCCGATGTGCCGGTGGTGCTGGGGCGTCGACTGATCGCGCCGCGACTGCCGGCCTTCCTCGGCCGCCATCCACAACTGGCCCTGCACCTGTCCATGGAAAACCGTAGCCAGGACCTCATCGGCCGCGGCTGGGATTGTGCGATCTGCATCGCGGCACTGCCCGATTCCTCGCTGATCGCTCGCCGCCTGGGCGTGATCCGCTGGATCACCTGCGCCGCCCCGGAATACCTGGCCCGCGCGGGCGAACCGCGCAGCCCGGCCGATCTGGCGCATCACAATTGCCTGGGCTTCATGCCCGTGGGCGAGCGCGCCCCGGCGCCGTGGCGCTTTCAAGCCGATGGTCGGCCGATCGAATGGGTGCCGTCCGGCAACCTGGTCACTGACTCGCTCGACCCGCTGCTCGACGCAGCGGTGGCGGGGCTGGGCCTGGTGCAGATCGATCACGCCGCGGCGCGCGGCCTGATCGGCGAGGGACGCCTGCGCCGCGTGCTTGCCGGCTTCGTGGCCGAAGGCCCGCCGATCATGCTGCTCGGTGGCGGCGCGCGTCAGATGTCCCGCAAGGTGCGCGCCTTCGGCGATTTCGTGGAGAGCCTGCTGGCCTGAGCCGCCGCGCGTTGCACGGCGGTCCGCCTCACGTCCGGGTCGCAGAACGCGACCCGGACGCCTGGTCTTCGCAGACGGATTTCCCTTCGACTCAGGGCGCGGCGTTGCCTGCCACCGGCAGCAGCACCGCACTCTTGCCGTCGGCGCCGTGCTCGATGGTGATGGTGGCCTTGCGGTAATCGGTCGGCTTGGCGAACAGGATGTTCGGCACGTAGGTCTGCGGGTTGCGGTCGTACAGCGGGAACAGTGTGGACTGGATCTGCACCATGATCCGGTGGCCCGGCTTGAAGGCGTAGTTCACCGTGGGCAGGCGGAACTTGTACTCCTGCACCTCGTTCGCCGGAATCGGCGAGGGCTCGGCGAAGCTCTTGCGGTAGCGGCCGCGGAAGATGTCCATCGACACCGGCAATTCGTAGCCGCCCATCGTGGGGTCGCTGGGCACGGTGCCGGGGTAGACGTCGATCAGCTTGACCACGAAATCGCCGTCAGTGCCGGTGGTGCGGGCGAACAGGTCCGCAATCGGTGCGCCCTGCACAGTCACCGTCTTGGTCAGCACGGGTGTGGTGTAGGACAGCACGTCCGGGCGCGTTTCGACGAAGCGCTGGTCCTGCACCAGCCAGGTACGCCAGCGGTCGTTCTCCTGCGGGATCGGTCGCGACAGGTAGGGCACCGGCTTGGCCGGGTCGGAGACGTAGTTGTCGCCGCCGCCGTTGGGCTGTTCGAAGCCCAGGCCGAAGTCGCCCTGCAGGTACAGCGGCGTGAGCGACTGCTCGCTGGCCGGCTTCCAGTCGGTGAAGCTGTCCCAGCGCTGCTCGACCGGGTTGTAGATCATCGCCTGCGGCAGCGGCGTGGCCAGCGGCGTGCCGCGCAGGTAGTGCTGGAACCACGGGATCATCACCTGCTGGCGGAACTGCGCCGTGGTGTTGCCCGGCCACTTCAGCGGGCCCATGTTCCAGCCGTCGCGGTTGATCTGGCTGTGCCACCACGGGCCCATCACCAGATGGTTGTTGGCGCCGTGACCGGCTTTGTCCAGCGCCTCCCAGGCGTGCACGGCGCCGTAGATGTCCTCCTGGTCCCACAGGCCCTGCAGCCACATCGTGGGCACGTTGGATGGGTGGGCGACCAGCAGCCTGTCCAGCGCCTGCAACTGCCAGAACGCATCGTAGGCCGGGTGCGCGGCGAAGCGTTTCCACCACGGCAACTGGCCGAAGCCGTGGGCCACGGCGTAGTCGCCGGCCGAGCCAGCCTGGAGGAAATTGGTGTAGTCGTCGTAGTTGTCGCGCGGCACGGTTTCGCCCGAGCCCTGCTTGGTCATCTGGCCGGTGAAGTAGTCCAGGTTCACCTGACGCAGCGCGCCGTAGTGGTACCAGTCGTCGCCCATCCAGCCGTCGATCATCGGGCTCTCCGGCGCGGCGACCTTGAGCGCCGGATGTGGATGGAGCAGGGCCATCGCCACGGTCCAGCCGTCGTAGGACGAGCCGATCATGCCGACGTTGCCGTTGGACTCCTTGATGTTCTTCACCAGCCAGTCGATGGTGTCCCAGGCATCGGTGGTGTCGTCGGTCTTGGTCGGGTTGAGCGGGCCCATCGGTGGACGCGTCATGATGTATTTGCCCTCCGAGCCGTACTTGCCGCGGATGTCCTGCGCCACCAGGATCGTGCTGCCGTCGGCCCAGTCCTTGTCGCCGGACCACACCGCGTCGGCCATCTTCGGGCTCTTGCCCGGCATCATGCCGCTGGCGTCGTAGGGCGTGCGCTCGAGCAGCATCGGCAGGCCATGCGCGCCCTTGGGGATCATGATCACCGTGTGCAGCTTCACGCCGTCGCGCATGGGGATCATCACCTCGCGCCGCACGTAGTCGAAGTTGCCCTCCGGCAGTTTCCACTTGGCCGGAATGTCCGATCCGGTCTGGATCATGTCGGGAGTCACCTTGGCCGCATCCTGGCCCGCGCGGGGCGTGGCGAATGCATGGGCGGAGGCAAGGCAGAGGAGCGAAACGATCGCCGAAGCCAGGGCGGCTTTCTTCATGTCCGAGGGTCCTTTGGGTGGGAGAGGCCGGCGATCCGATCGGGTCGCGCCCGGCAACTATGCGAACCGCGGCGGCAACTTGGCAAGGCGGGCACGGTCGAAACTCCTTGCGCGCTGCGTCCGCAGCGACGTGGTGCTCGGCGCTGCGGGTAGTAGCATCGCCGGATGACGCGCGATGCTTCCCACCCGATCCGATGCCAGGCCACGCTGCGGCGGCCGGCGACACCAGCAGACGCCGACTGGACGTTCCTCGTGCTGCCGAAAGCCGCCAGCGCGAAGCTGCCAACGCGCAGCATGGTGACGGTGGACGGCACGCTGGCCGGCCATCCGTTTCAGGCCACGCTGGAGCCGGACGGTGGTGGCAGCCACTGGCTTAAGGTGAGTGCCGCGCTGGCCGACGCTGCTGGCGTGGCCGCCGATGACGAGGTGGCGCTCACGTTGGCGCCGGTGGCCGTGGAGCCGGAGCCCGTCGTGCCCGCGGAGCTGTTGGCGGCGCTGGCCGATCATCCGGCCGCGCGCGCCGTGTGGGACGACATTACGCCGCTGGCCCGGCGCGACTGGATCCACTGGATCGGCTCGGGCAAGCAGGCGCACACGCGCGAGCGCCGCATCCGCGCGGCGTGCGACATGCTCGCCGCAGGCAAGCGCCGCGCCTGCTGCTTCAATCGATCGGGGATCTACAGCAAGGCGTTCCGCGCCCCCGAACCCGCCTGAAGGCGCTTCGCGTCGGGTCGTCCGTCGACTCTTCGGGCGAAAGGCTGCGCGCTCAGCCCGGCACGCCGTAGCGCTTCAGCACGTGCTCGCCCATGCTCTGGGCCAGCTCGCGTTCGGCGTAGAAGACCGCCGTGACCAGTTCACCCAGCAGCTCGGCCTCCTCCTCGTTGTGGGTGCGCACGATCACTTCCACGCCCGGGTTCAAGGCGCGGGCGCAGCTCATCATGCGGGGCAAGTCGATGATGTCCGGTGTGGCCACAACCACCATACCCGCGCGAGCCACGTGAGCCTGCACTAGTACCTCCGGTTCGGAGGCGTCACCGTAGACCGCAGGCGTGCCATGTTCGCGAAGGCGCTCGACGATCTCCCGGTTGGTTTCCACCACCACGTGGGCGATGCCTCGTTCGGCCAGCGCGGCGCCGACGCGCCGACCCACGCGCCCGTAGCCCACCAGCACCACTTGCCCGGTGAGCAGGGTGTCGTCGGTGTCGTCTGGCAGCTGGGTGAGCGGGTCGGTGCGGCGGGGGAGCGGTTCGGCCGCTCCGGGGCCGCCGCCTAGCAGTCGTTCCAACGGCGCCACCAGCGAGAACATCAGCGGATTGAGCGCGATGGAGAGCAGGGCGCCGGCAAGGATCAGGCTTTGCCCCTCGCGCGGCAGCAAGCCCAGGCTCAGGCCGAGGCCGGCGAGGATGAAGGAGAACTCACCGATCTGCGCCAGGCTCGCCGACACCACCAGCGCCGTGTTCAGCGGATAGCGCAACACCTTCACCAGCACCGCCGCCGCCACCGATTTGCCGAGCATGATGATGGCCGCCACTACCAGCACCTGCAGCGGATGACGCAGCAGGATCTGCGGATCGAACAGCATGCCTACCGATACAAAGAACAGCACGGCGAACGCCTCGCGCAGCGGCAGCGATTCTTCGGCGGCGCGATGAGCGAATTCCGACTCGCGGATCACCATGCCCGCGAAGAACGCGCCGAGTGCGAACGACACGCCGAACAGCGCCGCGGCTCCGTAGGCGATGCTTACCGCCACCGCCACCACGCACAGGGTGAACAACTCGCGTGAACCGTGTCGCGCCACGTACCACAGCAATCGTGGCAAAAGGCGTCGGCCGCCCAGCAGCATCAGCGCGATGAAGGCGCCGACCTTGAGCAGCGTAGCGATCAGCGTCCAGCCCAGCGTGCCGCCACCTTCCGGCGCGTGGCCGCCCAGCGCGCCCGATAGCGGCGGCAGGATGACCAGCACAAGCACCATGACCAGGTCTTCCACCACCAGCCAGCCCACGGCGATGCGGCCGTTGAGGGAGTCCAATGCCCCGCGCGATTCCAGCGCACGCAGCAGCACCACCGTGCTGGCAACCGACAGCGACAGCCCGAACACCAGGGCGCCGCCGATGCCCCAACCCCACGCCAGCGCCACGCCCGCGCCGAGTGCGGTAGCCACCGCTATCTGCAGGAGGGCGCCGGGCAGGGCGATGCGTCGCACGTCGAGCAGGTCGCGCGGCGAGAAGTGCAGCCCGACGCCGAACATAAGCAGCATCACGCCGATCTCGGCGAGCTCGCTGGCGATATCCGTGCTGGCTACGATGCCGGGCGTGAACGGGCCGATCGCCATGCCGGCGACCAGATAGCCAACCAGTGCGGGCAACCGCAATCGCGTGGCCACAATGCCCAGGATCAGCGCCACTCCCAGCGCCGCACTGAGGGTGGTGATGAGCGGCAAGGTGTCGTGGGTCACGGGCAGCCTCGTGTGGGGACGCGCGTCATGCACGGGGAGGTAACTATGCCGGTTTGGCGACGCTCGCGGCGATATGCGACGAGGCGTGCGTCGATTTCACCGGGTGCACGCGTAGCAACCGCCACCGCTGAGGGTGGCGGCGGCGCGTCGGTACGTGGGTGGCCGCGGCCGACGGCCATGCGAAGACGGGCTGCGACCGCGTCGCATGGTCTCGCGACGTGGGCCTCGGATGTGCTCCAGCGGTGCGGAAGGCGGGGCGCGGCGACGGCGCGCCAGCCGGGCCATCGATCCGGCTTTCGGCTTGGCGTGCCGTCAGATCACGGAGCGGGCGCCGAGGTCACCCGCCACACGGCGTTGCCTACGTCGTCGGCGATCAGCAAGGCGCCGCTTGCATCCTGCGTCAGGCCCACCGGTGCGCCGTACAGTTCCGACTCGTCGGAGGAATGGAAACCGGTGACCACCGGCTGAGGCTTGCCCACCGGGCTTCCCTGCGGAAACGCGACGAACACCACCTGATAGCCGCTGAGCGGCTTGCGGTCCCAGCTGCCGTGTTCGCCGATGAACGCGCCATTGTGGTACTGCGCGGGAAGGGCGTTGCCCTGCGTCATCAGGAAGCCCAGCGGAGCGACGTGCGAACCGATGGCGTAGTCCGGCTTGATCGCCTTCTTCACCAGGTCCGGACGCTGCGGCTTGACGCGGGAGTCCACGTGCTGGCCCCAGTAGCTGTAGGGCCAACCGTAGAAGGCGCCTTCCTTTACCGAGGTCATGTAGTCCGGTACCAGGTCCGAGCCGATCTCGTCACGCTCGTTGACGATCGCCCACAGCTTGCCGGTCTTCGGCTCCCACTGCAGGCCGGTGGGGTTGCGCATGCCGGAGGCATAGATGCGGCTGGCGCCTGTGGCCACGTCCACTTCCAGCACGTCGGCGCGGCGGTATTCCACGGCCAGCCCATTCTCGGTGATGTTGCTGTTGGAGCCCACGCCCACGTAAAGCTTGCTGCCGTCCGCGCTGGCCAGCAGCGCCTTGGTCCAGTGGTGGTTGATGGTGTTGGGAAGGTCGGTGAAGTAGGTGGGCGGCGCGGTGATCTGCGTTTGTCCGCTGACGTAGGGGAACGTCACGATCTCGTTGGTGTTGGCGACGTACAGCGTGTTGCCGATCAGCTGCACGCCGAACGGCGAGTCGAGATGATCGATGAACACGTGCTGCTCCCACGCGCCGCCGCCGGGTGTCGGGCGCAGCAGGGTGATCCGGTTGCCGCCCTTGGCGCCCTTGCCGGACCCGTTCTTGATCTTGCCGGCGATCAGCCCCTTGGGCGTGGTCGTCGGTTCGGTGCCGGGGCTGTTGGCCTCGACCACCAGCACGTCGCCGTCGGGCAGGGTGTAGAGCTGACGCGGATGCTTCAGGTCGCTGGCGATCTTCTCGATCGCCAGGCCCGGGGCCACCTTGGGCGCCTGGCCGGCCTTCCAACCCACGCCATTGGGCACGCGCATCGGTGGCAGCAAGAAGTTCTTCGCTTCGGGCAAGGGCGGATTGCTGCCGGACTGCTCGGGGGGCGTGTAGGAGGCCTTGTGGCTGCATGCGGCGAGCGCCAGGCAGGCCAGCGGCAGCGCGTGCGTAAAGATGCGCTTATTCATGGATGAGGCCTCCCGGTGTGGTGTAGCGCACGGCGATCACCACCTGTCCGATCGCCAGCAGCAGCACGGTGCCGGCCGAGAGCCACACGTTGGCCGGAACCACACCGTAGGCGTCGCGCGAATGCACCAGCGCGTTGAAGATCGCCAGCACGATGGCCACCAGGTTGAGCCAGAAATCCAGCCGATCGGCGGCCAGTGCAGTCTGCCGTGAGGTAATCCAGACCTGCGCCAGGTTGATCAGGCGCGGCACGATCGCGAACAGCAGGCCGAACACGATCAGCCACGCCGCTCCGTGGTCCCACAGAATCGTGGCGGTGTTGGCGTACAGGATGTCGAAGATCAGCGCCGCGACAAAACAGCCGAACGGAATCGGGTTGAGCAGGGCGTAGATGGCGTTGGCGACGATGGATCGCCGCGGTGGGACGAGGTAACTCATGGCGGGGCTCTCGCTGCGAGGGGCGGGCACCGGCCGGCTCGGCGCGTGGCGCAGCTCTCGAGTCGGGTCGATGCGTAGGGTGCGAACCCCAAGGTAGTCAGCCGGATGTCGATGCCCCGTGGAAGTCGTGCAGCCTTCGTCGACGGTTTTTCATCACGCTGACAACGCCCTCTTGAGCAACGCGTCGTACAGCTCCAACCGGTATCGCCCACCGATCTGCAGCAGGCTCATCCAGTACATCGGGGCGGCCACAGAGGGCACGCGCCTGGGCGCAAGCGCCCGGCAGCTGACCTCATTCGCGCAGCAGGCGGGGGATGTGGAGGCCCCAGCTGGCCGGATCCTCGATACCGGTGATGCGGTCGTCCGACTCGGCCAGTTCCAGCTGGGTCGGTTCCAGCGGTTCGCCGTCGGGCAGGCGGCAGACCAGTCGCACGGTCGGGTTGAGCGAGCTGCCCTCGCCCTGTGCCAGCACCACGGCGAGACGTTCGGAGGACAACCGCACCAAGGTGCCGGTGGGGTAGATGCCGATGAGCTTGACGAAGGCGTGGAAGATCTCGCGGTCGAAGTGGCCGTCCTGCCACTCGGCCATGCGCCGGATCGCTTCGGCCGGTTCCCAGCCGCGCTTGTAGGGGCGGTCGGAGGTGATCGCGTCGTACACGTCGCAGATCGCGCCCATGCGGGCGGCGCGGCTGATGGTGTCGCCGGCGAGCTTTTCCGGGTAGCCGCTGCCGTCGGTTTTTTCGTGGTGGTGCAGGCATACGTCCAGCGCCACGGGGCCGGCGGCCGCCTCGCGGCGCAGGATGTCCCAGCCGATCTGCGGGTGCTGGCGCACCGAGGTCATTTCCAGCGGACTCAGCCGGCCGGGCTTATTGAGCACGGCGTCGGGCACGCCGACCTTGCCGATGTCGTGCAGCAAGCCAGCCAGGCCCAGCTCCTTGAGTTCGCTGCCGGCGTATCCGAGCCGGCGCCCCAGCGCCATCATCAACGCGGCGACGGCGACCGAATGCAGGTAGGTGTAGTCGTCCTTGTTCTTCAGCCGGAGCACGCTGAGCATGGCGGCAGGATTGCGCGCAATCGCATCATCTACTTCGTCGACGATGCTGGCGGCCGATTCCATGCGCAGCGCGCGACCCATGCGAGCGTCCTGGAACAGCGCCTTGGCCGCGGCCTTGGCGCGATCGCGAAGCTCTTCGGCGCGCGCAATGTCGTTGCCGAAGGCGGTGCGCGGCGGCTCCGGCTCCGGCGGCGCGGCGGGCGGTGGGGCGGGCGCCGCAGGCGAGGCCGCGCGGGCCACCGGCTGCGGAAGGTCCAGCCCCTTGACCGTGTCGATCCACACTTCCAGGTTGCCCATGGCGCGCAGGGTGGCCAGGGTGGTGTCGTCCTCCACCAGGAACGACCCGCGCCAGAACGGGTGGTCCAGCCAGTTGCCGCAGATCTTGTGCACATACATGCCACGCGCGACGCGCGCGACGGGAATTTTCTTCAGCGGCGAGGTCATGTGCTGGCCAATCCGTCTCTCGTCGATTGTTGCGCCCACGCAGCCATGCGGAGCGCCGGTCGCGATGGCCACCGGCACCCCGCTGGAACCCCCGGTTCCGTGCGGTGCGTCTCGTTATCGGCGCCCGCGCGCGACACTTGAGCCCCCCACAACAGCGGCCCTCAACGGGGCGGCGGGCAGCGATCTCGCAGCGAGTTGATCGAAGGCAAATCGTCGGCGCGGGCCGGCGCTAGGGTGGCCGGGCTGGTTGCCGTGCCGCCAAAGGCGGCGGCGACCCTGGTCATCCGCGGGAGTGCAGACGATGCGTTATTTCATCCTTGCCTTGGCGATCCTTTTCCCCGTGGCGCTGGGCAGCCAGGCGCGGGCCCAGACCAGCCTGAGCGTCGGCATCGGCGGCCGCGGCGTGAGCCTGGGATTTTCGATCTCGACCTATCCGACGCTGGTGCGCATTCCGGGCTACCCGGTGTACTACGACCCGCGCGTGGACCTGAACTACTTCTTCTACGACGGCCTGTACTGGGTGTTCGTGGGCGGCGACTGGTACGCCAGCAGCTGGTACGACGGCCCGTGGTACCTGGTGACACCGATCTACGTGCCGGTGTTCGTGCTGCGCATTCCGGTGCGCTACTACCGGCGGCCGCCGCCTTATTTCCGCTATTGGCGCCCGGATGCCGCCCCGCGCTGGGGCGAGCACTGGGGGCCCGCATGGGAGCGTGAACGCAGCGGCTGGGACCGCTGGGATCACCGCACGGTGCCTGCGCTGGCGCCGCTGCCGTCCTATCAGCGCGAGTACTCCGGCAGCCGCTATCCGCGGCAGCAGGAGCAGCAGCGCACGATCGAGTCCAGCCGCTATCGCTACCAGCCGCGCGAGCCGGCGAGCCGGCAGTTGCTCGATGAGCAGCGCCGTCGCGAGACCGATCGCTACCGGCAGAGTTCGCAGCACGAGGAACGTCTCGGCCAGCCGCAGTCGTCCCCGTCGCGCGAGGTCCGCAGCCGCCAGCAGGAGGAAGTCCAGCACCAGCGGATGGAGCCGCCACGCACGGCGCCACCGACGCCCCGGGGGCGTGATGCGGACAAAGGAACGAAGGGGCGGTCGGACAAAAGCAAAGGGCGGGCCGAGGACGACAGGCGCAACGGCGATCATCCGTAGCCGCTCAAGCAGGCCGGGAGCGCCATCGGCTTGAGCACTTCGGTGCCGGGTGGGACGATGCGTGGATGAGCCAGTCGCCCGCCCCCGACATCGCGCTGCGCGATCTCGCCCGCCTGCGCCGCGTGCGCGACCGCATCGATCGCGAGTACGCCCAGCCGCTGGACGTGGACGCACTGGCGCGGGGCATCGGCATGTCGTCCGGGCATCTGAGTCGGCAGTTCAAGCTGGCCTTCGGCGAGTCTCCGTACAGCTACCTGATGACGCGCCGGATCGAGCGGGCGATGGCGCTGCTGCGGCGAGGCGACCTCAGCGTCACCGAAGTCTGCTTCACGGTGGGCTGCGCCTCGCTGGGCACCTTCAGCACGCGCTTCAGCGAGTTGGTGGGCATGTCACCCAGCGTCTATCGGCGTGAGGCGGCGCAGGCGACGGCAGGCCTGCCCTCGTGCGTGGCGCGGCAGGTGACGCGACCGATCAGGAATCGAGAAGCGCCCAGCCGCGAGCCCGACCTAGCATGACGGCTCCTTCCACCACCCAGGCGAGCGCCATGGACATCACCATCCACTCCAGTTTCCTGCCACACACCGACCCGGACGCCTCGCTGGCGTTCTACCGCGACACGCTCGGCTTCGAGGTGCGCAAGGATGTCGGCTACAACGGCATGCGCTGGATCACCGTCGGCCCGCCGGATCAGCCCGGCACCTCGATCGTGCTGTTTCCGCCGGCGGCCAGCCCCGGCGTTACCGATGAAGAAAAGCGCACCATCGCCGAGATGATGGCCAAGGGCACCTACGCGATCATGTTGCTGGCCACGCGCGATCTCGATGCCGCGTTCGAGCGCATCGCCGCCAGCGGCGCGGAGATCGTCGAGGAGCCGACCATGCAGCCCTACGGCGTGCGCGACTGCGCCGTGCGCGACCCGGCCGGCAACCTGCTGCGCGTGCAGGAGCAGCGCTGAACGGTGCGGATCGCTTCGCCGCGGCGGTCGGTGCGTGCTTACTGCCGCTCGAAGCGATAGCCGCTGTATTGAAGGGAGTCGGCGGGAGCGGAGGCGTCAGGAAAATAGAAGGTCACCACTTCACCGCCGCCGGTCAGCTCCACGCGCATCTGGTTCGTTGCCGCGTCGTAGATGTCGGCGCGACTGCGCGCGGCACCGCTGGTCACGTTGAGCTGGCCGGCGATGAGGCGCCAGGTCAGCGTGCCCATCTGCGCGTTGGTGTAGCGCCCGGCATATGCGGCCAAGGGATGCGCCAGCGGTTGTTGCTGGCGGGCGCGCTCGATCGCCCGTTGCTTGCGCAGATGCTCGGCGTAGCGCGCCTTGCGCCGTTCGCCCTGCTGCAGTGCCGCCGCATAGCGCGTGTCGGCTACATCGGGCGTAGCGGCCAGGCGGTCGTAGATGTAGTCGGCGAGGTCATCGATGGCGAACGGCTCGGCCAGGCCGTTGCTCAGTATCACCACGCCCAGGCCGCGCTCGGGCATGAACGACACGTGCGAGCGATAGCCGGGGAAACTGCCGAAGCGGTGTACCAGCGTCTGCCCCTGGTAGGTGCCCAGATCCCAGCCGTAGCCCCAGCCGTAGCGGTGGTACGGGCCGAAGTCGTGGTCCTGCTCGGCGTGCTTGGCGTAGGAGGAGGCGAGCACGCCGGCGGGAAACACCCGATGGCCGTCCAGACGGCCATCGCTGACCTGTGCCGCCACGAACTGGGCCAGGTCGCGCGCGGTGCTGAAGTAGCCGCCGGCGGCATGCAGGTTGTTGTCCACCTTGCCGAGCCGGATGCGTCGGAAGCCAGCACCGGTCGCCTCGTGCGGCAAGGCGATGCGCCCGGGCGCGAGCGTGGACAGGCGCGCAGTCGTCTCGGTCATGCCCAGCGTGGCCAGCACATCGGCCCGTACTACGGCTTTCCAGCCGTCGGTGGTGGCCGGTGCGAGCACCATGCCGAGCAGGTTGTAGGGCAGGTTGCGGTAGTCGAAGCGGCGCCCGGCGGGCGACGGTCCGCACTGCGCCATCAGCGCCATCAGGCCCGATGGGGTGAAGACACCGGTGTAGGCGGTGCGGAACACCACCGGCAGGCATGCGTCGATGCCATCGGTCATGCTGAGCAGATCGCGCACGCTGATGGCATCGGCCCGCAGTGGGGACTTGAAGGCGAGATCGGGCAGGTAGCGGCTGATCGGCGCATCCAGCTGCAACGCGCCGCGCGAAGCCTGCAGCAGCACCGCGGTGGCGGTGAGTGCCTTGGTGGTGGACGCGATGTAGAAGCGGGTGTGGTCGTCGACGCGACGTCCGCGGTCGGTATCGGCGACGCCAAAGCTGCCCACGTAGACGACCCGCTCGCCACGCGTCACGGCGATGCTCATACCGGCGACGAAGCCCGCATCGACGAGGTGCTGGGCGCGATGGCGGACCTCGCTCTGCCAGGCGCGGTCGGCAGGCAACCCCTGCACGATCGCCGCCGGCGCAGCCGCACCGGAAGAGCGCGACGATGGTGCATGGGCGAGACCCGGCGTGGGCGTGGCGAGGGCGGCCAGCAGGCCGATGAGGGGCAGAGCTTGAACAGGGCGCATGACGTGCCTTTGCTTTCGTGCGGCGCCTGGCATCCGGGGCCTGCGCCGGTAGGGCGGCAGGGCGTGCGCGCGGATACGCAGGCGATGGATCCGCACAGTCACGATGGATACCTTCGGCGACGCGACGGTTGCGTTCGTCGCCAACGGCACCGCGGCGTGCTGAGATCGGCCGCATCCAGCAGCGCCCGGCATGGCAGAAATCCCACAGGAGAGTCACTCGCATGAACAAGAGCAGCACCGGCGCGGACGCGACAGGCGATACCCCTTCGGCACGTATCGATGCCCGGATTCGTGAACTCGGCGACTGGCGCGGCAACGCGCTCGCGCAGATCCGTTCGCTGATCCGGCAGGCCGTGCCGGGCGTGGTCGAGGAATGGAAGTGGCGCGGCGTGCCGGTGTGGTACAGCGACGGCATGCTCTGCACCGGCGAGACCTACAAGGCCAGCGTGAAGGTGACCTTCGCCCACGGCGCCGAGCTGGATGATCCGCGTGGGTTGTTCAACGCCAGCCTGGACGGCAACACCCGCCGCGCCATCGATTTCCGCGAGGGTGAGGCCATCGACCAGCCAGCCTTGCTGGCGTTGATCCGCGCGGCGGCCGCGCGCAATGCAGCGAGCCAGCCGCCGCGGAAGAAAAAATCGACGTGAGCGGCGGGCGGCGCGCGCTCCCGTCCATCAGCCGAACAGGTGCGCGCCCCAGGTGGCCAGCGTGCGGTCGTAGCCCAGCGCGATGGAGGCCGTGGCGAGCGTGTCGTAGACCAGGTGCAGGGCGATGCCGTACCACAGGCAGTAATCGCTGAGCACGTAGATCAATGCCAGCACGCCACCGAGGATGCCGGTGAGTATCCAGCCGGCGAGCCCCTGATAGCCATGCGCGAGGCCGAACACGATGCATGACGTCACCACGGCTGCGGCCGTGGCGATGCGGGAGCCGCCCAGCGCCATGCGCAGGCGGCCGAGCACAATGCCGCGGAACACCACCTCTTCGCAAAAGCCCGCCGAGACCCACACGATCGGCAGCATGGCGAACAGCGCGTGCCAGTTGCCACGCAGATGGTCGAACATGCTCAAGTCGCGGCGCTGGCCGGTGATGTGCTCGATCATCGGCGTTAGCACCACTTTCACCAGCAGCAACTGCACGAGGCCGGCGACCAGGCCAAACAGCACCACCCGGCGCCAGTCGACCCGCTTGCGCAGTCCCAGCGCCACATGCCAACGACGCGGCTCCAGCCAGCCGGCCAGCAGCGCGATACCCGCGCCCCACATCGATCCCCAGCCGGGTCCGTTCCATACCGCGGCGAGCACGACGCCGATCACGCCCAGCTGCCAGGCCAGGAAGGGCCATGGGCGCGACGAGGCCGGAAAGGAAGCGGTGCTTGCGCGCATGGGTGAATGCCGGGGCTTGAGGATGCGGCACTATCGGCGCCGCACCAGGCGCTCGCGCGTGCCGGTGGTCACAGCCGGTGGCGCAAGAAAAAGCGCCTGACTGCCGTGACTTACCCATGCCTCCACCCATGCAGCCCATCGCCGCGCGTCGGTGCGCGCATCGACACCGGCGCGCTAGCGTGCCGGCTTCGCGTTCAGGCGCAGGGCATGCACGCGGCAGATGTCGATGGCGGCGAGCCGTTCGACCCGCTGGTTGCGGAACGTGACGCGCAAATCGCGCAGGCATTGGCCGGGCGGCACGCGGAAAGTGGTGGCGGTCAAGCCGCCCTGCAGGGGCTGGCCGAGCGCGATGCGCTGGAACGCCTCGCTGCCGGCGGGGGCGACGGCCACGGCGGTCACGCTGTCGAACGTGGCGTTCACCAGCTGGAGGTACGGCCCGGGCGCGGTCGCGGTATCGCCACGTGGCGTGCTGGCGGCGCAGGCGGCGGTGAGTGTGGCGACGAGGGCGAGGGAACAGATGGCGGCGCGTGGCAGGGTCACGATGGCTCTCCGGCAAGGGGGAAGCGGGTCGCGCACCGGGCGCTCCGCGTGGCCATCTGGCCGCGGGAGCCGGGCGCGGCGGAAGCGCGGCGGGACGAATCGTCGTGACGGCGTGACCAATCGCAGCAGTGCGGCGCTTTGCTTTCCAGCGGCCGCGGGCTGCGCCTAGGATGCAGCCAGCTCCCCACTGGACACGCTCGATGAGGGTTCGCCTGGGCAATACGGACATCGGCATGGGCCGGTACCTCGGCCTGTGGGGCGTGGTGGCGGTGGTGTTCGCCGTGCAGGGCTATCTGCGCGACGATCTGGGCGGCCACACCTGGTCGGCGATCGACTACCTGCGCTGGTCGGCGATCCAGTGGTACACCTGGGCTGCGCTGGCACCGCTGGTGTTCCGGCTGGCCGCCAGCTATCCCTTGCGTCTGCCCCTGCGCCTGCGCGAACTGGGCATGCCGTTGCTGGCCAGCGTGGGTGTCACCGCGGTGGCGCTGCTGATCGGCGCCATGGTGTCGACAGTGTTCGAGCCCAGTGGATTTGGCGAGCAGTGGCGCCAGTTCGTGGGCCAGCACGCAGCCACCGGAATGTTGACCTGCTGGGCGCTGTTCGTGATCCAGCAGGCGATGCAGTTTCGCGAAGAGACCACGCGCCGCGAACTGGAGGCCAGTCGACTGGCTTCGGAGCTGGCGCAATCGCGGCTGCAGGTGCTGCGCACGCAGCTGCAGCCGCATTTCCTGTTCAACACCATGCACGCCATCGCAACGCTCCTGCACGAAGACGTGCCGTCGGCCGAAGACATGCTGCTGCGCCTCAGCGACCTGTTGCGCGCGTTCCTGGAAGACTGCGAAGGGCAGGAGATCACGCTGCGGCAGGAGCTGGTGCTGCTCGATCTGTACCTCGGCATCCAGCGCATCCGCTTCAAGGACCGCCTGGGCACGCGCATCTATCTCGCCCCGGACACGCTGCGCTGCGCGGTGCCCAGCCTGATCCTGCAGCCGATCGTGGAGAACGCGATACGCCACGGCATCGGCGAGCGTCTGGGCAGCGATTGCATCGAGATCGAAAGCCGCCGCGAGGGTGCCGAGCTGTGCATCGAGGTGCGCAACCGCAACAGTGTGCTGGAGCCGGGCGACTCGCCGTCGTCAGGCCACGGCATCGGTTTGTCGAACACCGCGCTCCGCCTGCGCGAGCTGTACGGCGACCTGGCCGAGGTGCGCCTGGACATGCTCTGGCCGCAGGGCGTGGCCTGTCGCCTGCGCCTGCCGCTGCGCGAGATGGAGGAACTGGACGATGCGCCGGAGGTGGCTGCGTGAAGCTGGCCGTGCTGGTGGTGGACGACGAGCCGCTGGCGCGGCAGGCGATCGTGCGGCTGCTGCGCGACGACCCGGAGGTGGCGCAGCTGGACGAATGCGGCGACGGCATCGCCGCCGTGCAGGCGATCCGTCGCCGCTCACCGGATCTGGTCTTTCTCGACATCCAGATGCCGGCGATGACCGGCATGGACGTGGTAGCGGCGATCGGCGTGGAGCAGATGCCGGCCACCGTGTTCGTCACGGCCTACGAGCAGTACGCGGTGCGCGCGTTCGAAGCGCATGCGGTGGATTACCTGGTCAAGCCGTTCGGTCGCGAGCGCTTCGCCCATGCCCTGGCGCGGGCCAAGGCACGCCTGGCCGGTGGCGCCGGAGCGGCCGCCTCCGCCCGGATCATGCAGGCGCTGGACGCGCTGCGTCGGCGCGACGACTACCTCGAGCGCATCCCGGTTCGCGAGGGCGAGCAGGTGGTGTTCGTCGACGTCGAGGACATCGTCTGGATCAAGGCCAGCCGCAACACCGTGCTGATTCACCTGGCCGATCGCGTGCATGAGCTGCGCGAGACGATGGCGACGCTGGCTGAGCGGCTCGATCCGCGGCGCTTCGCCCGCGTGCACCGCTCGGCCATCATCAACGTGCGTCGCGTTGAGGCGGTCCACCCGTGGTTCAACGGCTATCACGTGGTCACCATGGATACCGGACAGAAGCTGCGCATGAGCCGCTACCAGCACGAGGTGTTCCTACGGCTGGTATCGCTGTCGCGCGAGGCGCCCACCGACTGAGCCGCGCCCGGCGGGTCCAGACGATGCTAATTTGCGCGCTTTCCCATCGGCCTGCCGGAGTTCCTCATGTCCCTTGCCTCTTCTTCCGCCCGGGCGACTCTCGTCCGTCGCAAGTCTCTGCGCCTGGCCGTGGCCATCTCGATGGCGCTGGCGGCCGCTGCCGTCAGTGCGCAGCCGGCCTGGACGGACAGCGTGCCCGCCCCGCAGGACACGGCGTATTCGGGCACGGTGACGCTGCAGGTGGACGCCAGCGATACGGCGCAGGGCATCTTCCGTGTGCGCGAGTCGATCCCGGTGCAGGCGGGCGCGCTCACGTTGCTGTACCCGCAGTGGATTCCCGGCGACCACTCGCCCACCGGGCCGATCGCCATGCTCGCCGGGCTGCGGTTGAGCGCCAACGGCCAGCCGCTGAAGTGGACGCGCGACAAGTACAACGTCTACGCCTTTCATCTCGATGTGCCGGCCGGCGTGTCGACCGTCGAGGCGCAGTTCCAGTATCTCTCGCCGCGCGACGGCGGCTACGAGATCACCGACCGCATGATGGACATGGAGTGGAGCAAGCTGGCGCTGTATCCGGCCGGCCACTACACCCGCGGCATCACCTTCGCGCCCAGCCTCACACTGCCGCACGGTTGGCAGTTCGGCACGGCGCTGGAGACTGCCTCCACCGCAGGCGACACCACCACCTTCAAGCCGGTGACGTTCAACAACCTGGTCGATTCGCCGGTGTATGCGGGCCAGTACTTCAAACGCGTGGACCTCACCCCGAAGGGCGGCGCGCCGGTGCACCTGGACATCGTGGCCGATGCGCCGAAGTACCTTCAGATCACGCCCGCGCAGCTGCAGGCGCACCGCAACCTCGCCGCGCAGGCGACCACGCTGTTCGGCTCGCATCACTACGACCACTACGACTTCCTGTTCTCGCTGTCCGACCAGCTCGGCGGCAACGGCACCGAGCATCACCAGTCCAGCGAGAACGGCCTGGGCGCGGACTACTTCACCGCCTGGGAGGACAACGCACCGGGCCGCGACCTCCTCGCGCACGAGTACACCCATTCGTGGAACGGCAAGTTCCGCCGCCCGGCCGACCTGTGGACGCCGAACTTCAACGTGCCGATGGGTGATTCGCTGCTGTGGGTGTACGAGGGTCAGACGCAGTATTGGGGCTTCGTGCTCACGGCGCGCGCCGGCCTGTGGACGCCCGAGCAGTTCCGCGACGCGCTGGCGATGACGGCGGCCAACTACGACCGCAACCGCGAAGGCTTCGCCTGGCGCACCATCACCGACACCACCAACGATCCCACCGCCGCGCGTCGCTCAGGCCTGCCATACCGCAGCTGGCAGATGAGCGAGGAGTACTACAGCGCCGGCCAGATGGTGTGGCTGGCGGTTGACGCGAAGCTGCGCGAGCTCACCCATGACCACAAGTCGCTGGACGAATTCGCCCGCGCCTTCTTCGGCGTCGACAACGGCAGCTACGTGACCAGGACCTACACGTTCGACGACGTGGTGGCGGCGCTGGACGGCGTGGCGAAGTACGACTGGGCCAGCTACCTGCACGCGCGCGTCGATGCGCTCGATCCGCCGCTGCTGGACGGCCTGGCCGGCAGCGGCTGGAAGCTGGTCTACACCGATCAGCCAAGCGCCTACGAGAAGCAGTACAACAGCCGGCCGCAGTCCTCTCGCCACCTGTACAACTTCAGCTGGTCGATCGGCCTGACCATGGCGGGGAAGGGCGTGGTCAACGACGTGCGCTGGGACGGCCCGGCGTTCAAGGCCGGGGTGAGCACCGGCGCCACCGTCGTGGCGGTGAACGGGCAGGATTACAGCGACGACGTGCTGAAGAACGCGATCACCGCGGCTAAGTCGGACAAGGCGCCGATCCGCCTGCTGCTGAAGTTTCAGGGCGGCTACCGCACGGTGTCGGTGGACTACCACGGCGGCCTGCAGTACCCGCATCTGGTCCGCGTGCCGGGCACGCCGGACTACCTCAGCGAGATCATCGCCGCGCGCAAGTGATGGCGATGCGGCCCGCGACCTGAGTGCCCATGGCCGCGCCAGTTGATCTCGATCAGCTGGTGCGGCGGTGGCGGCAGGAGACTATGCTCCCGGTCGGCATGGGGATGTCGGCCCATACGCAGTTGCTCCACAGGACGGAGCGGGAGGCGGCGGTCATGCGTAGTGGATGGCGCGGTGCGTTCGTCATGGGGTTGGAAGTGGTCGCACTCGGCATGGGCATCGCCTGGGCCGGCGGCGGCTTGATCACGTTCAGCGGAGCGGTGGTCAATCCCACCTGTCAGGTGGCGGTGCCGGGGTTGCCCGAGGTGCGGCCCGATGCGACGCCGGTGCACGGCGTATGCCGCGCGGCGTCTTCGTCCGCCGATCCGGCGCCGTTCGAGCGCGTGGTGGTGCGGCTTTCCGATCACGAGCGCATGCCGCTGCTTTCCCACTTCAGCGACATGGCGGCAGCGGCCTCGTCCACCGGTGAGCGCCCGCTGCTGGTGGTGCAGACCTACGAGTAGCGCGCCGGCGACGGTTCGGGTGCGCTAACTTGGGCGTTCGTTCCGGCTTGCGCCGGTGCCGCTCACTGCTCGAGGCTGCTTGCATGAAGTGCTGGTTGTTCGCGTTACCGCTGGCCGCGTTGGCCCTGTCGTCATGCAGTACGTCGGCGCCGCGGCCGGGGCCGGAGCCGATCAATCCGCTGTACACCGCGCCGCCGGCGACGCTCGACAGCGAGCAGGTCGCCGCCCTGCAGCAACAGCTGTCGGACTGGCCACAGCTCGGACGCTACCGCGAGGAGAACGCGAAGCTGGCGCCGCCAGCGCCTGGCGAGCGCCGCGTGGTGTTCTACGGCGACTCCATCACCGATGCGTGGGGACGCGCTGCGGGTACCACGTTCTTTCCGGGCAAGCCGTACGTCAACCGCGGCATCTCCGGCCAGACCACGGCGCAGATGCTGGTTCGCTTTCGCCAGGATGTCATCGGCCTGCGCCCTGCGGCGGTGGTAATCCTCGCCGGCACCAACGACATCGCCGGCAATACGGGGCTGGCCACGCCGGAGATGATCGAGGACAACTTCCGTTCCATGACCGCGCTGGCGCACTCCGCGGGCATCCGGGTGATCCTCGCTTCGGTATTGCCCACCACGGACTATCCGTGGCACCCCGGCCTTCAGCCGTCTGGCAAGATCCGCGCGCTCAACGCCTGGCTGAAGTCGTACGCGGCGTCGCACGGCGCCACCTATCTTGACTACTACGACGCCTTGGTCAACGCGCAGGGTGGGATGGATACGCGGCTCGCCCGCGATGGCGTCCATCCGACGCCAGCAGGCTACGCCATCATGACGCCGCTGGCACAGCAGGCGATCGACCAGGCGCTGGATGCGCCAGACGCCGGCACGGGCAAGTGACTAGGCAAGGCACGACCAACGGCACGTTTCGTGATGAGCGCGCGCGGGCATAGTGCGCGCACCCATTCTGGAATTTCGACCATGCGTGTACTGCCTGTCGCCCTGGCCCTGATCGCAGGACTGCTGATGTCGCCAGCGGCCGTGCGTGCGGAGCCGACGCGGCATGACTCGGTGATCGATGGCGTGCGGCTCACCTACTGGACGTCGCGTGCGATCCGGCCCGGCGACGTGCCGGTGCTCTTCCTGCATGGCGGCCCGGGCTACAACTCCTACAGCTTTCGCATGACGGCGGGCAAAGTGCTCGACGCGCGATATCCCATGGTCTATCTGGACGAGCGCGGTAGCGGCGAGAGCGAGCGGCCGTGGCGTGGCGACTACACGTTGCCGACAATGATCGAGGACATCGAAGGCCTGCGCCGTGTGCTGGGCGTGCAGCGGATGGTGGTGGCCGGGCACAGCTTCGGCGGCACGCTGGCGGTCGACTACGCGCAAGCCTATCCGCAGCACGTGGCCAAGCTGGTGCTGATCGACGCCGCGGTGGATCTGCCCGGCGCCATGGAAGCCTGGGTGGACACGCTGCGGGAACATTTTCCGAAGGCCTACGCGGCGGCCGAACAGTCCGAGGCGGGCAAGGCCCTGCGTGCGGTGCCCGTGGGCGATCGCTGCGCGTTGGCGCGGGCGCGCATGGCCTTCGTCGGCGCCGGTACGGCGACGCTCGCCGACAGCCGCGTCTTTCACGACTATCAGCAGTTCCACGTGATGTCCGCCAAGTCCGAGCAGGAGCGCCTGGACGCGCAAAGCGGCCTGCGTAACACGGGCGAGATCGGTGGGGCGCTGATGGCGCCGCAGTCGAGCTTCATCTGCTACACGGTGACCCGGCCCGAGCGCCTGCGCATGCCGACGCTGATTGTGGTCGGCGCGCACGATAGTGCGGTCGGCGTGGCACCGCAGCGGGCACTGGCCGCGAAGCTTCCGCAAGCCACCCTGGTGGTGCTGCCGGACAGTGCGCACTTCCCCTATCAGGAGCAGCCCGAAGCGTTTCAGCGTGCCGTCGATGCGTTCCTCGGGCCGGGCGGAACCACACCTAAGGCGCGGTAAGCCCAACGTCGATGATGATGCGGCCACGAGCGGAGCGCGGTGCCCGTCTGCGCTGAGTCAGAGGCCGTCATCGCGCGCCAGTGAGGCGCGGGCACTCCGTCGTTGTGCCCGCGTCGGCTGGGTCTCCGGCATGGTCAGCAAGACCGGCAGCACCGCCAGCGCGACCGCGGCGATCATGGCGCCGGGCACGGCGACCCAGCCGGTGCGCTGCACCAGCAGTTCGGCGAGGAAGGGCGTGAGTCCGCCGAACAGCGCCGTGGCCACCGTCACTCCCAGCGCCAGGCCGCTCAGCCGCCCCTCGCCGGGGAACTGTTCGGCCGTCGCGGGCGCGCCCACTGCGCTCACGCCGCCGGCCAGACATGCCAGCACGATCGCGCCGATGGCGATGAATCCCTCGCCACCGCCACCGGCCATCAAGCCGAACATCGACAGCGGCAGCAGCATGGCCGCCACGCCCAGCCCGATCAGCACCGGCTTGCGCCCCACCCGGTCCGACAGCGCGCCGGCAAGCGGGGTGACCACGATGACCGCCACCGCCGCCATCGTCGAAAGACCCAGCGAGCGACCCTCGGCGACGATGCCCGAACCGCTGAGGAACGCCGGCACATAGGTGATGCCGACGTAGTAAGTGATCGACCCCAGCGCCGAGATGGCGAACGTCCGCAGCAACGCCGAGCGGTGGTGGGAAAGCGTATGCCGCAGCGGCGAATCCGGCACCGTGCGCTGTGCCTGCTGACGCAGGAATTCGGGCGATTCCTGCATGGTGGAGCGCGCTATCCACACGCTGCCGGCCAGCGCCGCGCCAATGAAGAACGGAATGCGCCAGCCCCAGGCCGCGAGCTGCGCCTCGCTCATCAAGCCCACCGTGAGTGCCGCCACGACCACCGCCAGCAGCGCACCGACTTCGCTCGCGGCCGAGGCCAGCGAGGTGATCAGCCCGCGTCGCTCGGCCCGTGCGCCCTCCAGCAGGTAGGCGACCACGCCGGTGTATTCGCCGCCCACCGAGAACGCCATGAAGCAGCGCAACACCAGCAGCAGGCCGCCGGCCACCGGGCCGATCGCCGCGTAATCAGGCAGCAGCGCGGTAGCGAGCATCGCCAGCGTCATCAGCATCATCGACAGCAGCAGCGTGCGCTGGCGCCCCAGCCGATCACCGATGTGGCCAAACACCATCGCCCCCAGCGGACGCATCGCATACGACACCGCAAACCCCGCCAGCGTGGCCAACAGCGACTGGCTGTCGCCGCCGAAGAACACGCGCGACAGCACCGTGGCGAAATACAGGTACAGCGTGAAGTCGTACCACTCCACCACCGTCGACAGCGCCGCCACCACCATGGAGGCGCGCGAGATCTCGGCGGGATGCGACGTGCCGGGCGTACTCATGCAGGCAAGTTACCGGGAGGCGAGGGATCGACCGATGGTAGCGCTTTGCTCGATGGCCCCGGCCCACCGCGTCGAGCGCGCCGCACTTGCCACGCGTCGATGCCTGCGACGGGGCGTCACCACTGCACGGGCAAGTGGCTGCTAACGCGGCGAAATCGCCTTGACGAAATCCACGAACGCCCGTAGTGGGGCGGGCAGGTGCTTGCGGCCGGGGTAGTAGAGATACGGGCCGCTGAAGGGTTGCCACCAGGGCTTGAGTACGGGCACGAGCGCGCCGCTGTCGAAGTGCGGCTGCAACCAGGCTTCGAACAGGTGGATGATGCCGAGCCCGTCGAGCGCCGCCTGAAGCTTCAGGTCCACGCCGCCGCCCAGCCGCACGAGCAACGGACCATCCGGGTCCACGCGCACGATCTCGCCGTTGCGTTCGAACTCCCAGGCAGGGATGTGGCCGCTGGCGAACTGCCCGCGCAGGCAGGTGTGTTCGAGCAGGTCCCTGGGATGCCGAGGCCGGCCGTGTTCGGCCAGATACGCCGGCGAGGCGGCGGTGGCCATGCGTTGCACGCGCGGGCCGATCGGCACTGCCACCATGTCCTTCTCCAGCCGCTCGTCGTAGCGCACGCCGGCGTCGCAGCCGGCGGCGAGCAGGTCGACGAAGCTCTCCTCGACGATGACTTCCAGCCGGATCTCCGGGTACGCCTTCAGGAACGGCGTGACGATCGCCGGCAGCACCAGCCGCGCCACCGTTGCCGGCACGTTGAGCTTGAGCGTGCCGGCGGGGCGGTCGCGGTAGTGGTTGACCACGTCGAGCGCTGCTTCCACTTCCCCCAGTGCAGGGGCCAGCCGTTCGGCCAGCCGCGCGCCGGCTTCGGTGGCGACCACGCTGCGCGTGGTGCGGTGGAGCAGCCGCACGCCCATGCGCGACTCCAGCCGGCGCACGCTCTCGCTCAGCCGCGAGGCGGAGCTGCCACTGGCGCGCGCGCCCTCGCGGAAGCCGCCGGCACGCAGCACGGCGAGGAAGGCGAAGAGGTCGCGAAGCTCGGTGTCCATTGTGCGCAAATCCGTACGGGTTGTGCCGATTGTGCCGGATTATCAGAACGGCAGTGCGCGCCTAGAGTGGCGGCCAACGCGGTATTCCCGCCGCATCGGCAACGGAGCACAGCATGACTACGCAAGTGAACGCAGGCCGCTTCACCCTCGGGCATCGCCCCGTGAACCGCATGGGCTACGGCGCCATGCAGCTGGCCGGGCCGGGCGTGTTCGGACCGCCGAAGGACCGCGACGGCGCACTGGCTGTGCTGCGCGAGGCGGTGGCCAGTGGCGTGGACCACATCGACACCAGCGACTTCTACGGCCCGCACGTGACCAACCAGCTGATCCGCGAAGCGCTGCATCCGTATCCGGATCAGCTGACCATCGTGACCAAGGTCGGCGCGACGCGCGGGGCGGATGCGTCATGGAACGCTGCGCAAAGGCCTGCCGACTTGACCTCAGCCGTGCACGACAACCTGCGCAACCTGGGCGTGGAGCGCCTCGACGTGGTGAACCTGCGCATCATGGGCGACGTGCACCGGCCAACCGAACAGTCGATCGAAGTGCAGTTCACCGCGCTGGCGGAACTGCAGCAGCGCGGCCTGATCCGTCACCTGGGCCTGAGCAACGCCACGCTGAACCAGGTGCACGAGGCGCGCGGCATCGCCGAGGTGGTGTGCGTGCAGAACCACTACAACCTGGTGCATCGCGCCGACGACGCGCTGATCGACGCACTGGCGGGGCTTGGCATCGCCTACGTGCCGTTCTTCCCACTGGGCGGGTTCACGCCGCTGCAGTCCGACGCGCTTTCGGCCATCGCCCGACGGCTGGAAGCCACGCCGATGCAGGTGGCGCTGGCCTGGCTGCTGGCGCGCGCGCCGAACATCCTGCTGATTCCCGGCACCTCGTCGCTCGGCCACCTGCGCGAGAACCTCGCGGCGGCATCGCTTGCGCTGGATGCGACGGTGAAGGACGAGCTGGACGCGATCGGTGCTGCCGAGGTGGCGGCGCACTGACAAACGAAACGGCCCGCCCGATGAAGGGTGGGCCGTCTCCGTGCGGGCACCCATGGCAAGGCGCCCGCGACGATGCTTATGGATGCTCTGATTTTGCTCGTCATCCCAGCGGAATCTCGCTGGCGTCCGGCGAGAAAACTGCGCAGAGCCACCGATCTCTCCTTGGGGGGCGGCCGCGAGAATGACGCGGGAAGATGCCTGAGCGTCCGCGGGTGTGAGGTGACGGCGGCGAATGCTCCCGCGCGTTGAAGCATCACGTGCCGTGAACGTACCGGGCGCCGAGACAGTTGCTCCTGCAGGGTCCGCCGCGCCTCATGTAGGAGCCACACCCTGTGGGTGACCGATGTGGCGGCGAGGCGAGATCGGTTCGCGCACAGGGTGCGCTCCTACAGGGCATCGTTGTAGGAGCCCACCCTGTGGGCGACCGGTGCGGCAGAGATGCGAGATTGGGTCGCGCACAGGGTGCGCTCCTTAATGGGGCACCACGCGCCTCTTGCTCCAGCCCCGGCCGGTGCTACCGCCAGCCCGACGATGTCAGTCCTCCGCAAACGCATTCCACCTCGGCGTCATTCCCGCTTTCGCGGGAATGCACTTGGCTCTGATGCAAAGGTCAAGATGGATTCCCGCTTTCGCGGGAATGACGACCTTGGGGATTACGGCCGCGGGAACGA
This sequence comes from Dyella thailandensis, assembly GCF_050749815.1. GTDB lineage: Bacteria > Pseudomonadota > Gammaproteobacteria > Xanthomonadales > Rhodanobacteraceae > Dyella_A. The sequence continues at coordinate 750,326 of NZ_CP192735.1, forward strand.
CGCCTGGGGTTACGGCGCGCTTTCGAGTCGATGCCCATCACTCGCGAGAGGGAAGCGAAGCGGACGGTCGAGCTCCTTACCGCGCGCCGCCGGCGGCGAACAGGATCTCGCCGTTGAGCCAGTACGAATCGTCCGAGGCCAGAAAGGTGACGATGGACGCGATGTCCTTGGGCTGGCCGATGCGGCCCAGCGGCGTCTTCGCCACGGCGCCCGCCTCGAAGTCCGAGCCGATGAAGCCGGCCGAGTGCGTACCTTCGGTCTCCACCACGCCCGGGTTCACCGCGTTGACGCGGATCTTGCGCGGGCCCAGCTCCTGCGACAGCACGCCGGTGATCGCGTCCACCGCCCCCTTGGTGCCGGTGTAGACGGCGCTGGCCGCCGGCACGATGCGAGTCACCAGTGAGCTGACATTGACGATGCTGCTGCCTTCGCCCATATGCCTGGCCGCCGCCTGGGTGACCAGCAGCAGGCCGAGCACGTTGACGTTGAACTGCTTGTGGTAGTGCTCTTCGGTGATCTGCTCCAGCGCGCCGAACTCGTAGACGCCGGAGTTGTTGACGAGGATGTCGAGACGACCGAAATGCTCGATGGCAGCGTCGGCCAGGGCCTTGGCGTCAGCCGCCTTGGACACGTCGCCTCGCACGGCGACAGCCTTGCCGCCGGCCTTGGCAATCTCCGCCACCACGGCGTCGGCGCCGGCGCGGCTGGAGGCGTAGTTCACGACGACGGCCGCGCCTTCGGCGGCCAGGGCGCGGGCGATGCCGGCGCCGATGCCCTTGGAGGCACCGGTGACCAGGGCGACTTTTCCGGTGAGCTTGCTCATGACGATGTTCCTTGTGTGTGCTGGGAGAGGATGAACGGGTTCTTAAATGCCGTAGTTCGTAACCTATGAACTTAAGAACAAATAATCAAGGGCTGCTAGAATCGCGCCATGCGGCCCTTGACCCATCCCTCGATCGACGACGTCAGCGTGGAGGCGATCCTCCATGCGCTGTCCGATCCGGTGCGGGTGGCGATCTACGCCGAGCTGGCCGATTCGGGCTGCGCGCAGACCTGTTCGACCTTTCTCACGATCAAGGATCGGGATATCCCGAAGTCGACCCTGTCGCAGCACTTTCGCGTGCTGCGCGAGGCCGGGCTGATCCACAGCGAGCGGCAGGGTGTGGAGATGCGCAACACCTCGCGCTGCGCGGAGATCGAGCAGCGTTTCCCCGGCTTGATCGGCGCGATCATGGAAGCGCATCGCGTGCAGTCGGCCGAACGTGCCCGCGCCGCCAGGCGTCGCACCAAGGGCAGCTGAGCGGCTCACCCCGTGGGCCTGCGCTGCCGCTGGCGGTAGCCATCGATGGAGCACACACCGCTGCCGCCGAGCACCAGCGCGAGCAGGGCGGCGAGATAGAGCAGGTCGGTCTCGTAGCCCGGCGGCCCGAACGTGGCGCCCGTTGCCGTCACCGCCAGCAGCTTGATCGAGCTGAAACCGTACGGCCGGTGCACGGTGAACATTGCCACCCCCAGCACCACCGCCATGGGCAGACTGGCCAGCGCGACGAAGGCGCCGAGCAGCACCGCCGCGCCGCCGAGGATCTCTACCGCGATCGTCGCCCAGCCGAGCAGGTGGGGAAACGGCAGCCCCATCGCATGCACGATCGCCGGAAACGCATCCGGACCGCGCAGCAGCTTGGCAACACCGTGCTGCATGAAGCCATAGCCGACGATCAGCCGCAGCGGGATCGGGGCCCAGGGGCGCAGGTCGCGGCAGGACGACATCGTTGAAAACGTGGGCGTGGCCATGACTACCTCTCGCGGGAAGCCAGAACGATGTGCGACGGCTTCGGCGTCGCAGTACCTGCACGCTTCGCCATGGCGCAGGCCGCGGTTACCTGTGCTGCCTCATCGGTGCGCGATGCGCCAGGCCCTTGCGCATCGTTTACCCTTGCCCGTTTCGCCGCCTGCGCCCGAGCCGATGCCACGCCTGCCACGCTTCGAACACCGCGCCGTGCCCATCGTGCTAGCCGCCGTCACCATCGACGTGATCGGCTTCGGCATCGTGATGCCGGTGCTGCCTACCCTGATCACCCAGCTCGGTCACATGGATCTGCCGGCGGCCACGCGCGTGGCCGGCTGGATGCTGGCGATGTTCGCTGCCGCGCAGTTCCTCGCCGGCCCCGTGATGGGGCACCTGGGCGACCGGTTCGGTCGGCGACCGGTGCTGATGGCGGCGATGACCGGCTTTTGCCTGGACTACCTGCTCATGGCGCTGGCGCCGACGCTGGCCTGGTTGTTTGTCGGTCGCGCGCTGGCCGGCGTCGCCGGCGCGACGTTCGGTCCGGCCGGCGCGGTGATTGCCGACGTGACCCCACCGCAGCGGCGCTCGGCGGTGTTCGGCCTGCTCGGCGCGGCGTTCGGCGTGGGCTTCATCATCGGCCCTGCGCTGGGCGGGCTGGTGGCCTCGTTCGGGCCGCGTGCGCCGTTCGTGGTCGCCGCGGCGCTGGCAGCCATCAATGCAGCGACGATGGCGCTGTTCCTGCCCGAGACGCTGGCGCCGGAGCACCGGCGGCCGTTCCGCCTGCGCGACGCGCACGTGATCGGCGCGTTTCGTCCGCTGTTCCACGCCGGCAACGCCACGCCGCTGCTGCTGGCCTGGTTCCTGTGGCAGCTCGGCGGCGTGGTCTACCCGGCCACGTGGTCGTTCTGGGCTTCGTTGCGGTTCGGCTGGAGCGCCACCACGATCGGCTGGAGCCTGGCCTGGGTCGGCCTGCTCTCCATCATCGTGCAACTGGGCCTGACCCGGCGCATCGTGCGGCGCTTCGGCGAACGTGGCGCGGCGATCCTCGGGCTGAGCTGCGCCGGCGCCTGCCTGGTCGCCTATGCGTTCACCACGCATGGCTGGCAGGTCTACGCGTTTTTCCTGGTTGGCGCGCTGGGCGCACTGGTCTATCCGGCGATGAACGGCACGCTGTCGAGGATGGTCGACGCCAGCCGCCAGGGCGCGCTGCAGGGCGGTATCGGCAGCATGAACTCGGTGGCCGCGGCGGGCGGTCCGCTGCTGGCCTCACAGGCGCTGGCCTGGGGTGCCGGCCGCGGCATGGACGGCGCGGCCTTCCTCGTCGCGGCGGTACTGATGTTTTCCGCCATGGCGATCATTGCGCTCGGCGTACCGCGCGAGCCGTACCAGTCGTCGTAGCCGTAGCTAGTGCGGCGCGGCTGCGCCGCGCGTGCCGATCGGCGATGATCGCCTGATTACTCCAGCGACGAGGTGGCAGCCATGAAAGTTCGGCGCGGCGCATGCGCGTTTGCTCTGTGTGTCGGCCTGTTGGCCGGCGCGGTCGCGGCCCGTGGTGCGCCAGGCGAGGCGGCTGCGATCCGCGCCGTGATGGCCGAGCAGCAGGCGGCCTGGAACCGGGGTGACGTCGACGATTTCATGCACGGCTACAAGGACGCGCCGGATACCACCTTCGTCGGCAGCACCGTGCGCAAGGGCTATCGCGCCATCCTCGCCAGCTACCGCGCGCACTATGCGACGAAGGAGCAGATGGGCCGCCTGACCTTCTCCGACATCGATGTGCGCTTGCTGCCGGACGCGGACGGCACGGTGCGCTACGCCGCGGTCACCGGCCGCTTCCACCTCGATCGAACGGCGCACGGCAGCGTCGCCCAGGATGACGGCGTGTACTCGCTGCTGTGGGAAAAGACCGCCGGCGGCTGGAAGATCATTCTCGATCACTCCAGCTGAGCGCCCGTCGCCAGAGTGAGGCCGACGATCAGTCGGCCGCGGGCAGCACCCGCCGGCGGCCGCTCTGCTTGGCCTGGTAGAGCGCAGCGTCCGCGCGATCGAGCGCGCTATCGAGATCGCCGGACACGTCACAGCGCGCGACGCCCGCGGAGAAGCTCTGATCCTGCGGTGTGTGCGACTGCAGGTTCTCCACCAACCCTACTGCCTCAGCTACCGGGACACCGGGCAGCAGCAGGGCGAACTCCTCGCCTCCGTAGCGGGCCAGCACGGCATCGCTCGGCAGGTGTGCCGACCAGGCGAGATAGGCCTCGCGCAGCAGGTTGTCGCCCGCGTGATGGCCATGGGCGTCGTTGTAGGCCTTGAAATGATCGAGATCGAGCAGGGCCAGACTCAACGGCCGCCCCTCCTCGCCGGCGCGCGCCACCGCCGACGCCAGTGCGCGCTTCCACTGGCGACGGTTGGGCGCGCCGGTGAGTTCGTCGTAATGGGAGAGGATGTCCAGTTGCCGCGCCTGCCCCCGCAGTTGCTGCATCAGTCCGTCCATGCGGATCAGCACCAGCGCGGGCAGCAGGATGCCGCCAGCGGCGATCGGAACCCAGTAGGAATAGTCCGGCGCAGCCAGCGACGCCAGCACCAGGGTCACTGCCGGCATCAGCGAGCCGAGAATCAGCGCGAGCAGCCGCACGCGGGGCAACGACGAACCCGGCGCCGCCGGTTCCGGCAGCCACACCTGCACGATGGCCGGATGCGCGATGGCGACCAGCGGAAGGCTGCGGTTGAGGAACCACAGCAGCTTGGGCAGTTCACCCAGTCCGGGCCGGGTGCCCAGCATGTGGACGTTCCAGATCGGATCGCCCAGGGCCGCCATCAGTAGCGCCGCGCCGAGTACGAGGAAGGCCGGATTGCTGCCGCGGCGCGCCGTCGTCTGCGCCACATAGAGCGCGAACAGCAGGATGCTGCCGAACGCATACAGCCCGACCAGTAGCAGTCCGTCGAGCCCGAAGGACACATCGCGCGACGCGGGCACCATGTAGAAGGTAACCACCGGAACAGCCAATCCGGCGGCAAAGATGGTGGCGTCGAGCAAGGCCCCGGTCGAGCGACCGACACGGCGTCCGAGGGCCAGCAAGCCGGCGGCCGCCGGAAAGTACGCCACGGTGTAAAGCAGGTCCGACAGGCCCGCTTTCGCGCCCATGCCGATGATCACCGTCTCCCGGTAATAGACCAGGTCGGCCACCACGTTGCAGGTGATGCCGACCAGCAGCAGACACCAGGCCAGCGGGGCGCGACGCCGCCAGGTCAGATACCAGGCCCCGGCCATCGCGACGGACTCGACCAAGCAGTAGACGGCCCACAGCGTGTTCGGATGTCCGCGCCACGCCGGAAACAACAGTGCGACCGCACCCACCGCCGCGAGCAGCAGCCAGGCTGCGCGGGGAGTGGTGGGGCCGTTGGGTGTTGGGCGGCGTGCTGCCTGGGCGGGCATGTCGGCAATGTAGCCCATGCCAGGCCCCGCCGCCCGCCGCCTGGGCGTCAGGCCTGCGCGCGCCGCGGCAGCTTCCAGCCCGGCCGCACGAAGTGGCAGGTGTAGCCGCTGGGGTAGTGCTGCAGGTAGTCCTGGTGTTCCGGTTCGGCTTCCCAGAAGTCGCCGGCGGGCGCGACCTCGGTAACCACCTTGCCCGGCCACAAGCCAGAGGCCTCGACGTCGGCGATGGTGTCCTCCGCCACGGCCTCCTGCTCGGGGCTGGTGTAGAAGATCGCCGAGCGGTAGCTCATGCCCACGTCGTTGCCCTGGCGATTACGCGTGGTGGGATCGTGGATCTGGAAAAAGAACTCCAGCAGCGCGCGATAGCTGGTGACGGCCGGGTCGAAGATGATCTCGATCGCCTCGGCGTGGGTGCCGTGGTTGCGATAGGTGGCGTTCGGCACGTCGCCGCCGGAGTAGCCCACGCGGGTGGACAGCACGCCCGGCTGGTGGCGCACCAGCTCCTGCATGCCCCAGAAGCAGCCGCCGGCGAGAATGGCGCGTTCGGTCTGGACTGTCATGGCTCGTGCTCCTCAGTGGTTGGCACGGGCGGATATTGGGCGGCCGTGCAGCAAAAGCAATCCGGCGACCTCGTCGGCGGCTGTGTCGGCAGTGCGGTCCGCACGATCCGAATCCGGATCGCCCCATGCAAAGGGGCGACGCCGTATCGACGTCGCCCCTGGGTGGTGCGGGTGCGTGGCCTTGCTGGGCGCAGCGAGGGTGCGATCAGGGTGACTTGTGACCATCCGCGGAGGCGGCGCACTGATCGTGCTCGCAAGCGAAATCCACCTCGGCACCACGTCCCACGGTCAACGGGATGTTCGGCCGCGTATCGACGGTCTGGTCGCCCTTCATCAGCGACACCGTGTAGATGCCCATCGGCAGCGCGCGCAGGTCGTAGCGGCCGTTGTCCTTCACGGTGGTGGTGCGCTTGAGGCCGGAGCTGCTCTTGGCGACCACATGCTGGCCGGCCGGGCCCCAGCCGAAGATGTGCGTACTGGTCGATTGCGCGAAGGCGGCGCTGCCGGCGAGGGTCCCGGCGGCAGCCAGGGCAATGCTGAGGATCAGGCGGGACGTGCGGCGGGGGGAAACGTGGCGGGCGGCCGCGGTGCTGCAGATATCCATGAAACGCTCCTTGTCGGGTGGCGATTGACGTTTGTGACGGACTCTGCAGAACGCAGGATCCGTCGCCGAGTATAGGCATGCTCCGCGCGCAGGCGAACCCCGCGCGGCGCGCCACGTCCATTGCGCCGGGCGAGCAACCATCGGGCCCGTCGGTATCGGCCTCTTGTGGGGATGAGGCCGTCAGCTCACGGCCGGAGCCGGCCCGATGCAGGCACGCTCAATCGAGCGGCCAGGGCAGCTGCTCTTCGCTCGCCTCGTTGCGCTGTTCCGGTGGCGCTTCGTGCACAGAGGCACGGTCGGCGGCGGGCTCGCCGGACGCTCGCCACCAAGGCTGGGCAGGGCGCCGTTCGGACGGCTCCAGGGGTTCACCCAGGCGCGGCAGCAGCAGGTGCGCATGGGCCGAGGCGGCCAGCGAGAGCAGGGTTTCCACCGGCTCGTCCCAAGCGTGGGTGGACAGCGCGAAGGTGCCCCAGTGCACGGGCATCAGCACACCACCGCCGAGCAACTCGTGCGCCTGCAACGCATTGGCCGGGCCCAGATGGATATCGCCCCATGACGGGTGGAACGCGCCGACCTCCAGCATCACCAGGTCGAACGGCCCGAGCCGGTCGCGGATGGCGGCGTACTCGGTGGTGAGGCCGGTGTCGCCGCTGAAGAACACGCGATGGCGTTCGCCTTCGATCACCAGCGACGACCACAGCGTGAGGTTGCGGTCCTTCAGGCCGCGGCCGGAGAAATGCTGCGATGGCGCTGCCGTGATGGTGAGGCCGGTGCCGGGCACGCGATGGCTGTCCCACCACGCCAGCTCGGTGATCCGCTCCGGCGCGATGCCCCAGGCTTCGAGGTGCGCGCCCACGCCGAGCGACGTGATGAAAGGAACGCGCGATTTGGCCAGCGCGCGGATGGTGGGGTAATCCAGATGGTCGTAGTGGTCGTGCGAGATCACCACCGCATCCACCGGCGGCAGTTCACGCAGGGCGATCGGCACGGGCTGGAAGCGCTTCGGTCCCATCAGCGTGAACGGCGAGGCGCGCTGACCCCACACCGGATCGGTGAGCACGCGCCAGCCGTCGATCTCGATCAGCACGGTGGAGTGGCCCAGCCAGGTCGTTCGCAATCCGCTGGCGGGGCGCGCCGACCAGCCCTCGCGTGGGTCGACCGATGGCAGCGGCGCGGCGGGTACGCGGCTGGGATCGCCGCGCAGGAAGTCGCGCAGGCTGGGCCGCGGCGCAGCCGGATCGCGCAGGCCGGGCAGGATCGGGTGCACGTTGCGCAGGCGTTCGCCGTCCCACAGCGGCAGCGAACGCAGTCGTTCGAGACGTTCGCCCTGGGCGGTTTTTCCGAAGGAGCGCATGGGGCCTCGTGCGAGTCGGTGAGGGAAGTCCTAGTGCATGGGTACGGAGCGCGCCACTCGCAAGATGCACGTGTCGAAAGTCGGGGGGCGAGCCACATGCACGGTGCCCATGAACGCGCGATGCTGTGACCACCCTTCCTCAATCGAGAGCCGCCATGCGCCTGCGATCCCTGGTTTCCTCCGCGTTGCTTCCGGTCGTGGCGATGACCCTGGCCGTATCCCAGCCGGCTCACGCCACGGGCAAGACCTCAGCCGAGCACAGGGCGGTTCTCCACGTGATCGACCAGACCTTCGCCGCCATGGCAGCGCACGATGCGGCAGCGATGCGCACCCTGCTGGTGCCGGGCACGGTGTTCTCGGTGCGCAAGCCCGACGGCACGATCAAGATGGAAAGCGACGAGGACTTCCTGCGCGCGCTGGCGACCGGCAAGGGCGAATGGCGCGAGCGCATCTGGTCGCCGCAGGTGCTGATCGACCATGGCCTGGCGCAGGTGTGGGCGCCCTACGACTTCCACCTCGACGGCAAGTTCTCCCACTGCGGCATCGACAGCTTTGCACTGGTGCAGGATGCCGGCGGGCAGTGGCGCATCAGCGCCATCGCCTACAACGTGCAGGTGGAGGGCTGCCCGACCGGTCCGAAGCCCGGCGCGAAAGCCACGGTCAGCCGGCCGGCGATGCATTGATGGCCTCCGATGCCGACTTCGTCGGCTACGTCTGCGAGCAGGCCGGGCTTGGCGACGCCTTGTCGTACCGCAAGATGTTCGGCGAGTACGCGCTGTACCTGGACGGCCGGGTGGTGGCGCTGGTGTGCGACAACATGCTGTTCGTGAAGCCGACTGCGGCCGGTCGCGCCCTGCTTGACACGGTGGAGGAGGCGCCGCCGTATCCCGGCGCCAAGCCCCACTGGCGCATGGACGAGGTGCTCGACGACGGCGAACGGCTCGGCCGCCTGCTCACCGTCACCGCGGCGGCCTGATCGCCGTCAGGACGCGCGGAAAGCCGCGTCGATCAGCGCGCGGGCAATCGCTTCGGCCGGTCCGCTGCGCGCCAGCGGCGCCGCCTCGCCGGCCCACAGATTGACGAAGTCGTCGCTGCCCTGCGGCTCAGTGCGGGAGCGCAGCGGAGCCAGTGCGGTGCCAGCGGTGGGGAAGGCGGGCGCGTCGTCCGACATCGGCCCGAGCTCGCGCATCAGCCGGTTGACGATGCCGCGGGCGGGCCGGCCGGAGAACAGGTTGGTGACCGCCGTCTGCGCGGCCCGCGGCGACTGCAGCACAGCGCGGTGGACCGGGCGCGTGCGTGCCTCGTCGCTGAGCAGGAACGCGGTGCCCAGCTGCACGCCGGCGGCGCCCAGCGCGAGGGCCGCGTGGATGCCACGTGCATCGCCGATGCCGCCGGCGGCAATCACCGGTACGTCGACCGCATCGACCACCTGCGGCAGCAGCGCGAACAATCCCGGCTGCGTCGTCGCATCCGTATCCAGGAACGAGCCGCGGTGGCCGCCGGCTTCCCAACCCTGGGCGATGATCGCGTCGCAGCCGTGTCCGGCCAGCCAGCGCGCCTCGGCCACCGTGGTGGCGCTGCCCAGCACGCGCGCGCCGCAGGCCTTCACCCGATCCAGCAGGGTCGGTGCAGGCAGGCCGAAGTGGAAGCTCACCACCGCCGGACGCAACGCTTCGACCACGGCGCAGACGTCCGCGTCGAACGGACGCCGCTGCGCCGCGCTGGCCTGGGTGTCGCGCGGCAGGCCCAGCGCGTCGTAGTACGGCGCGAGCCGCTCACGCCAGCGCGCGTCGCGCGCGGCATCGGGCGCCGGCTCGGCGTGGCAGAAGAAATTGAGATTAAGCGGCGCCTCGATTGCCGCGCGAAAACGTGCCACCTGCGCGCGCAGCGTGTCGGCGTCGAGCATCGCGCAGGGCAGGGCACCCAGTCCGCCGGCACGGGCCACGGCGATGGCCAGCGCTTCGTCGGCCACGCCGGCCATCGGCGCCAGCAGCAGCGGATGCTCGATGCCGAGCAGTCGGGTCAGGCGGGTATCGGTGGAGGTCATGGGGTGCTCCGTCGGGACGGCCCCCCTATTGTCGCGCCTCCGCACGCACGCAGGTCGATCAGCCGCGCAGACCCAGCGCGGCCCGCGCCTCGGCGAGGAACTGGTCTTCCTGGTCGCGAGCGGGCAGGTTGGAGGCGATCTGTACCAGCGCGCGGTCGATGCTGCCGGGCACGCCGAGTGCTTCGTCGCACAGCAGGGCGGCGATCGGCCCGAGATAGTTGAGGGCGATGCGCTCGATGGTGGCGCGCTGCTCCTCGGAGAGCCCCTGCACGTTGACGTTGACGGCGCCCAGGCGGGGCGCCGCCGGTGTGGCTGCGGCCGTCGCGGCACTCTTTTCGACCCCGCCCATCAGCCAGCTGAGCGACGCTTCGCCCAGTGACACCCGGGCAGCACCCGCCGCGGCCGGATCGGCCTGGAAGCGCGCGCGGCCGGCCGGCACCTTGGCCAGCAGCTGCACCGCCTCGTCGCTGCGGTGGCGGCTGAACACCACGTCCTCGATCTGGCCGCCCACGCTGGCCTGACCGATCGTGTCGCCCTCCTTGCGCAGCAGTCGCATGGCGTTGTGCACGCGTTCGAGCATGATCGAACGGGTCACCGAGAACAGGCTCTGCAGGGCGCTGGTCTGCCGGTCGATGGCGGTGGATGCCTCCGCCCTCACGCGGCTGGCCTCGGTGGTGGCGAGAACCAGCGTGGCCGCGACGACCACGGCGAGCACCAGGGCGAGCACGGGCAGCAGCAGGCGAACCCGCAGCGAGTGACGAAGCATGACATTCCCCCTGAATGTTTGGCTTGCAACGACCGATTGTCCGACTGCCGAGCTGCGCCGGGCAGGACAGCCACCGGCAGCGATGGCCGCTGCCGCAGGTCGGCTCGGCAGTGTAGGTCAAGCTAGCGCATGAACGTTACGGATGGACGTCTATACATCTTTTCGATGGCAATCCGGCGACCGGTTGCGCGCCGAACTGTGCGGTAGTTCACGCTTGCCTGCCTGCCGCGGTGACGGCGGACGCAGTCGCACCCACTGGCCCGTGCATGCCTCTTGGCGTAACGTGCATGGAGGGTCGGTTCGTGGACAATCGCAGACAGGAGTCACCATGCCCAGCACAGTTCGCGTTGTCCTTGCCGCCCTGGCCTGGGGAGTTCTTGCGGTCGCCCACGCCCAGACCGGGCCGACCCTTCCAGGGGTGACGGTGACCGCGCCGTACACCAGGAGCTACGGCGGCTACCTGATCTCCGGAAATTTCAGGGTCGACCCGCGCATGCCGCAGGTGGTGTTTCCGGCCGAGGCGCTGGTGAAGGACGACATCCTCAGCGTGCAGCCGTTGCGGCTGGCGGACAACGAGTACCTGGTGGTGCAGGAGTGCGCCAGCGCGGACTGCCGCATAGCGCACCTGGTGCGGGTGTGGAACGTCGATGGCGCGGTGGGCATGAGCGATGGCAATGGGCCGATCCAGCACGCGCCGAACCGCATCTGGATCAAGCACGAAAACAAGTACTTCATCTGGCTGCAGCGCATGCCCGAGATCGCGCGCGCCTGCGATGCCTGTGCCTTGTGGTTCCAGTCGTTCGAACCGCTCAGCCCGCCGATGACGCTGTACCCGACCGGGCAGGAGGCCGCGGCCAACCGCGCGCTGCTCGAGTCCAGGCCGCCGCAGGCAGTGCCGGTGGTGCAGCAGACGCACGAGGGCTCCACCTTCGTGGTGCGTTTCCAGGGTGGCGCTACGGTGCGCATCCGCCGCATGCACGCGGCGGGCTGAGGCCCGGCCGATCTTTCGCACTCAGCGTGCCACCCGCGGGTGCCACGCCGTGGCACGACGCCGCCCGCGTAGACTGTGCGGTCCCGCGTCGACGCGAGTCGGTGCGGCTGCTTTTTCCGCCACGAGTCTTGCGCATGCTGTCGATCGTCTCCGCTGATTCCTTTTCTGCCTGCTTCCCACCGGGCGTGCAGCCGTGAGCGGAGCGGACAGGAACGAGGCCGACAACGGCTGCGTGCGCGTGCGCGGCGCGCGCGAGCACAACCTGAAGAACCTCAGCGTGGACATCCCGCGCGACGCGCTGGTGGTGTTCACCGGCGTGTCCGGATCGGGCAAGTCCTCGCTGGCTTTCGGCACGATCTACGCGGAGGCGCAGCGGCGCTATTTCGAGTCGGTGGCGCCGTACGCGCGGCGGCTGATCGAGCAGGCCGGCGTGCCCGCGGTGGAGCGCATCGACGGCCTGCCGCCGGCGGTCGCCCTGCAGCAGAGCCGCGGTGGCACCAGCACGCGTTCCACCGTCGGCAGCCTCAGCACGCTCTCCAACGCGCTGCGCATGCTGTACTCGCGCGCCGGCGACTATCCGCCGGGAAAGGCGTTGCTGGAATCGGATGCGTTCTCGCCGAACACGCCGGCCGGCGCGTGTCCGGACTGTCATGGCCTGGGCCGGGTGTTCGACGCCACCGAGGAGTCGATGGTGCCGGACCCGTCGCTGAGCATCCGCGAGCGCGCCATCGCCTGCTGGCCGCAGGGCTGGCAGGGCAAGAACTACCGCGACATCCTCACCACGCTGGGGTACGACGTGGACCGGCCGTGGCGCGAGCTGCCGCGCGAGCAGCGCGACTGGATCCTGTTCACCGACGAGCAGCCGGTGGTGCCGGTCTACCGCGACGTGGCGCCGGACGTGGCGCAGGCCGCCTACGCGCGCGGCGAGCCGGGCAACTACAAGGGCACCTACGTGAGCGCGCGCGCCTACGTGATGCACAGTTTTGCGCAGAGCGAGAGCGCGGCGATCAAGCAGCGCGTGGCGCGCTACATGGTGGCGCGCCCGTGCCCGGCCTGCGACGGCCGGCGGCTGCGGCCCGAGGCGCTGTCGGTCACCTTCGGCGGACACGACATCGCCCACGCCTCCGGCCTGCCGCTGCGCGAGCTGGCGCGGCACCTGCGCGCCACGCTGGACGCGCTGTCCTCGCGCGACGACGGGCACCCGGAACGGGCGCTGGTCGCCGAACGCATCGTTGCCGACGTCGTTGCGCGCATCGACACCCTGGTCGAGCTCGGCCTCGGCTATCTGTCGCTGGAACGCAGCACGCCCACGCTGTCGCCCGGCGAGCTGCAGCGGCTGCGGCTCGCCACGCAGCTGCAGGCGCAGCTGTTCGGCGTGGTCTACGTGCTGGACGAGCCGTCGGCCGGCCTGCACCCGGCCGATACCGAGGCCCTGCTGCGCGCGCTGGCGCGGCTGAAGGTGGGCGGCAATTCGGTGTTCGTGGTGGAGCACGAACTGGACGTGATCCGCGCGGCGGACTGGGTGATCGACATCGGTCCCGGCGCGGGCAGCCAGGGCGGCGAGGTGCTGTACGCAGGTCCATTGGACGGACTCGCCGGGTGCGCAGACTCCGCCACGCGCCGCTACTTGTTCGATGACGCGAAGCCGGTAGCGCATGCGCCGCGCACGCCTGCCGGCTGGCTGCGCCTCGAAGGGGTTACCCGCAACAACGTCGCCGGCCTGGACGTGGCATTCCCGCTGGGCGTGATGACCGGGGTCACCGGCGTCTCCGGTGCGGGCAAGTCCAGCCTGGTGAGCCAGGCGCTGGTGGAGTTGGTGGGGCGTGCACTGGGTGTGGCTGCGGCCAGCGAGGACGAGGGTGACGAACTGCCGGGCGAGGCGATGGCGCAGGCCGGCGGCCACATCGTCGAAGGCATGGAGGCGATCACCCGGCTGGTCACCGTCGACCAGCGCCCGATCGGCCGCACGCCGCGCTCCAACCTGGCCACCTACACCGGCCTGTTCGACCATGTGCGCAAGCTGTTCGCCGCCACGCCGGAGGCGCGCAAGCGCAAGTTCGACACCGGCCGCTTCTCCTTCAACGTGGCCAAGGGGCGCTGCGCCACCTGCGAGGGCGAGGGCTTCGTCTCGGTTGGCCTGCTGTTCCTGCCGTCGGTGTACGCGCCGTGCCCGGCCTGTCACGGCACGCGCTACAACGAGGACACGCTGGCGGTGCGCTGGAACGGCAAGCACATCGCCGAGGTGCTGGCGCTCACCGTGGACGACGCGGTGGCGTTCTTCGGCGACGCCGTGCCGGGCCTGGCGCGATCGCTCGCCACCTTGCGTGACGTGGGCCTGGGCTACTTGCGGCTCGGCCAGCCGGCGACGGAACTCTCCGGCGGCGAGGCGCAGCGCATCAAGCTCGCCACCGAGCTGCAGCGCCAGGCGCGCGGCCACACGCTGTACGTGCTGGACGAACCCACCACCGGCCTGCACCCTGCCGACGTCGACCGGCTGATGGCGCAGCTGCACGGGCTGGTCGATGCCGGCCACAGCGTGATCGTGGTCGAGCACGACGGCCGCGTGATCCGCGCCTGCGACTGGATGATCGACCTCGGCCCCGGCGCGGGCGACGAGGGCGGTCGCATCGTGGCGCAGGGCGTGCCGGCAGAGGTGGCCGCGGTGGGCATCGGCGTCACCGCACGCCATCTGGGTCGCTGACCCGCCCGATTTCACGGCGCCGGCGGCGCGCTCCGTCGCGCCGGCGGCGCGCTCCGTCGCGCCGTCCGGGCCTCCGTCGCGTACCGCTCGCTGACGGAACACCGCTTGCCCAGGATCTGCCTCGTGCCGGGGCGCAGCCTTGTCTGCCCGGTACGGGACCCGCTTGCCGTCGCGCTTTCGGGTGATCCATCTCGGCACTCCACGCCGCCCGACCGGGCGGGCGGAATGGCCGACGGCGTGCCGCGCCATGGCTGCGCGGCGAGTCCGGGAGGACGCCATGCGCAGCTTAGGTTCCAACCCCCACGAGGCCCGCACGCGGCGGGCAGGCGACGCCCCGGCGTGTCCTCAAAGCCTGCATCTTCCCTGCGATCTTGCAGCTCAGGGTGATGGCGCCGGCCCTGCGGCCACGCCAGGAAATGACCCGATGACCCGCTACATTCGGGCCGCTCAATTCGCCTTCGCCTTGGCCGCCCTCGTCATGGCCAACGCCGGCATGGCGCAGCGTGCCGGGCTTGTCGCCGAAGCCACGCCACATGCCGGTGGCTGGAATGCGCCGGCAGACGATCGCACCGTGGTGGCGCTGGCCAGAGTGCACGGGCAGGAATTGCCCGTATATCGCATCGGCGAACTGCGCGCACCGGACACACCCGCCGGCATGGACGGCTTCGCGGTGCGCGTCGCCTACGTGCTGCGCGGCTGGACCCGCGAGCATGGCGTGGAGGCGATCGGCAACCTGTGCCGCACGCCTGACGGCCGCGAATGGGGCACCACGCTGCTCACCGTCGGTGCCCACGTCGCCAGCCCGGTCACCGACGCCTGTCCTGCAGGCATGCTGGCCACCGGCGTGGACATCCACAGCCATCCGCAGCGCCAGCACTATCGCGCCAACGCCGTGGACGAGATCTTTGTGGGGCGCGTGCCCGGTGGGACGGTGACGACGCGCCCGGACACCTTCGGCCCGGATGACTATGGGCACCCGGGCTACATGGTGGGCCGCATCGGCCTGCAATATCAGCACGGCCTGGATCGGGTGCGCCTGGTGCGCGACATGCGCCTGCCGGCACCGCTCGACCCAGCCGGCGACATGCGGCGCGTGGCCAGCACACGCGAGTCCGGGCGATGGCTGGCGGTGCTGCCACGCCAGCGGGCGGGAGGCGTGGCAAGCCTTTAGCGCGGGTCACGCCGTGGATGCGGCGATTCTGGCAGGCTCTGTCTTTTACCTGCAGGAATACGCCATGTCCCGACTCGCCGACTTCCCGATCGCCCAGCGCTGGCCCGCACAGCACCCGGATCGCCTCCAGCTGTACTCGCTGACCACGCCCAACGGCGTCAAGGTGTCGATCATGCTGGAGGAAACCGGGCTGCCCTACGAGGTGCACCGCATCGACATCATGCAGAACGAGAGCCATCTTCCGGAGTTCCTGGCGCTCAACCCCAACGGCAAGATCCCCGCGATCATCGATCCCCAAGGCCCCGGCGGCGAGCCGCTGGCGCTGTTCGAATCCGGCGCCATCCTGATGTACCTGGCCGACAAGTCCGGCAAGTTCCTGCCCGCGGACCCGGCGCGGCGGTGGGAGACGATCCAGTGGGTGTTTTTCCAGATGGCCGCCATCGGCCCGATGTTCGGCCAGGTCGGCTACTTCCATAAGTTCGCCGGCCGCGAGATCGAGGACAAGCGTCCGCTGCAGCGTTACGTCACCGAGTCGCAGCGGCTGCTCGGCGTGCTCGACGGACGGCTGGACGATCGCACCTGGCTGATGGGCGACGACTACACCATCGCCGACATCGCCACCGTGGGCTGGGTGCGCAACCTGATCGGCTTCTACGAGGCGCGCGAGCTGGTGCAGTTCCATCGCTACGCCCACGTCGCCGCCTGGCTCGATCGCGCGCTGGCTCGGCCGGCAGTGCAGCGCGGGCTGGCGATCCCTGCCAGCAACTGAGCGGGCGCGGTGGGTGACCCAGCGGGAGGGCGGCGACCGCGATAACGGAAACGCCGACGCGCGGTAGTCGATGAAGCGTCGTACAGGCGGGTGCCGCGCCGCCCGCGTCCCGCCACAAATCCACCCTGGCGTCGCCCGCCACTGCACCGCATGCTCGCGTCTTTGCCCTCGACGGAACGGACGCCATGCAACGACTCCCCGGCCTGGACACGCTGCGCGCGCTGGCGATCGTTTCGGTGATGGCCTTCCACTCCTGGGTGGTGGGCGGCATGGGGCCGCACTTTGATCCCCTGGTGCGCTACGGCTGGGTGGGCGTGGACATCTTCTTCGTGCTCAGCGGCTTCCTCATCGGCTCCCAGGTGCTGGCGCCGCTGGCGCGCGGCGAGCGCCTGGCACTGGGCGACTTCTACCGCCGCCGGGCGTATCGCATCGTGCCCGCGTTCGCGGTGGTGCTGGCGCTGTACCAGTTTGCACCTGCGCTGCGCGAGTTGCCCGGCATGGCGCCGTGGTGGCAGTTCGCCACGTTCACCATGAACCTGTTGATCGACTACCGCAGCCAGCCGGCGTTCTCGCACGCCTGGTCGCTGTGCGTGGAGGAGCACTTCTACCTGCTGTTCCCGCTGCTGGCGATCGGCCTGGCGCGGCTGCGTTCGGGTCGCGCGATGGCGGTGACGGCCGCGGTGGTGGTGATTGGCGGCATCGCCCTGCGCAGCGCGCTGTGGTGGCACGACACCGCGCTGCAGCCCGATCGCAACTGGTACATCGAGGATCTGTACTTCCCAACCTGGGCGCGGCTGGATGGCCTGTTCGTCGGTGTGCTGCTGGCCGCGATGAAGACCTTTCGCCCCGCGTGGTGGAGCCGTGCGCAGCTGCGTGCGCGGGCGTCGATGTGGTGTGGCCTGGGGATCACCGGCATCGCCCTGGTGCTGTTTCGCGACCGCGCCGGTCTGCTGGCGAATGCGATCGGCTGGCCGCTGCTGTCGACGGGCCTCGGCCTGCTGGTGCTCGCGGCCGCGGGGCCGAACAGCGCACTGGGTCGCTGGCGCGTGCCGGGCGCGGCTTGGCTGGCCGGCATCTCCTACAGCCTTTACCTGAGCCACAAGATTGCCTACCACCTGGTGCAGGTCGCACTAGGCGATCGGCTGCATGGCGTGGCGATTTTCGCGGTCTACGCCGCCGCTGCGCTGGCATTGGGCAGCGCGCTGCACCTGGGGGTGGAGCGGCCTTTCCTGCGCCTGCGTGATCGGCGGGCGGTACGCAGGGCGCTGCCTGCCGCCGCGTGACGATCAGGGGCGCATGCTGCCGGTGTCCAGCAGGCGCTGGTGCCAGGACAGCGCCTCGGGCAGCAGGTGCGGCGTGTGCAGCGCCTTGCTGTGCACCCAGGCGCGATCGACGTAGTCCTGCAGCAGCGGGCGGAAATCCGGGTGCGCGCACTGGTGGATGATGGCGTGCGCGCGCTGCCGCGGCGACAGCCCGCGCAGGTCGGCCAGGCCCTGTTCGGTGACCACCACCGACACGTCGTGCTCGGTGTGGTCGACGTGGCTGACCATCGGCACGATGGTGGAGATGGCGCCGCCCTTGGCGGTGCTGGGCGTCATGAAGCAGGCGATGAAGCTGTTGCGCGCGAAGTCGCCCGAGCCGCCGATGCCGTTGATGATGCGCGTGCCGGCCACGTGGGTGGAGTTGACGTTGCCGTAGATGTCCGCCTCCACCATGCCGTTGAGTGCGAGGCAGCCGAGCCGGCGGATCAGTTCGGTGTGATTGGAGATCTCCTGCGGGCGCAGCACGATGCGCTGGCGGTAGTGGTCGATGTGCGCCACGAAATCCGCCACACCCGCCGGGCTCAGCGATAGCGCGGTGGCCGAGGCGGTGGTGATCAGGCCGTCGCGGATCAGCCCGAGCATCGCGTCCTGGATCACCTCGGTATACGCGGTGAGCTGCGCGAAGCCGCCTTCGCGCAGCCCCTCCAGCACCGCGTTGGCGATGTTGCCCACGCCGGACTGCAGCGGCAGCAGGTTTGCCGGCAGGCGGCCACGCGCCACCTCATGGCGGAAGAACTCCACCAGATGACCGGCGATGCGTCGGCTGGTGTCGTCGGGCGCGGCGAACGGGGTGAGCCGGTCCGGCCCGTGCGTTTCCACTACCGCCACCACTTTCGACGGGTCCACCCGAAGATAGGGCTCGCCGATGCGCTGGCCGGGCGTGGTGAGCGGAATCGGCACGCCGTGCGGCGGCGTGGGGCAACTGGCGATGTCGTGCATGCCTTCCAGCGCGGCCGGCTGGTCGGCGTTGACCTCCAGGATCACCGCGTCGGCCAGTTCCAGCCAGGTGGCGTTGTTGCCCACCGAGGTGGAAGGCACGAGCCGACCGTCCGGCAGGATCGCCGCCACTTCGATCACTGCCACGTCGATCTTGCCGAAGAAGCCCGAGCGCGCGAACTGCGCCACGTGGCCGAGGTGGATGTCCATGTAGTCGATCTCGCCGCGGTTGATGCGCTCGCGCAGTTCGGGATCGGATTGATAGGGCAGGCGGAAGTCGATGCCGCCGGTGCGCGCCAGCACGCCGTCCAGCTCCGGCGCGGTGGAGGCGCCGGTGAGCATACGGATGCCGAAGCGCTCGCCGCGTTCGTGCGCCGCGGCGATGCGCGCGGCCAGCGCCTGCGGCACCTGCTTGGGGTAGCCCGCGCCGGTGAAGCCGCTCATGCCCACGGTCATGCCGGGCCGGATGAAGCCGGCGGCGTGGTCCGCGCTGGCGAGACGGGTGGCGAGAAGGGGGCAGCGGATACGCGAGCTCATGATCGATGTCCGGGGGCAGCCGTTGGCATCCTAGGCCCTGCCGCGGCGGCGGCATTGACCTTGATCGCCTGTGGCTCACTACACTGCTGCCGCAGCGGAAAGGGGGAACACATGCGCACACATCACCGGGTCGCCTGGGCGCTGGCCACGCTGGTCATGCTGTTGCCGACCGGCGGCATCAGCGCAGCCGACACGCCTTCGCCAGTCACCGTGTCGGTCACCGACACCTGGCCGCAGGGCGACGACATCACCCTCGGCCGCAACCAGAACTTCTACCTGCGCCTGGCTTATCGCAGCACCACGCCGGTGGGCATCTGGATCCGCCCATACTTTCACGGCGAGCCGGCGAAAGTCGGCAGCAGCCCGTCGACGCGCTACAGCGGCGAGGGCGAGGCGCTGGGCTGGTTTTTCTTCATGCAACCGGGCGACGAGGTGGACGAGATCCGCATCACCGCCGGCGACGGCCGCGTGGACCACATGCCCGTGGTGGCCACGTACCCGGTACACCTCTCCGGCGGATTCGAGCCGGCGGCGGATGAGGCAGCGCCCGAATGGGTGGAACGCCTGCGCGCGCGTGACAAGGCGCAACAGCAGGCCGCCCGACAGGCCGCAGCGAGCGAGCCGGTGAGCCCGGGAAGCATCGCGTTCTTCAGCGCCTTCATGCTGGCGATGTTCGCCATCGGTCTGATCGGTCTGGCCGCGCCGGCGTGGGGGCTGTGGCGATGGCGCGGTATCTGGCGCGGGCTGGCGACGATCCCGGCGGCGGTGATGGCGTGGGCCGTGCTCAACATCGTGATGGGCGTGGCGCGTGATCCCACCTCGCACAACCTGTGGCCGTTCGAGATCCTGATGTTCGGCGGCTTCAGCGCCGCGAGCATGGCGGTGCTGGCGCTGTTCCGTCGGATATTCCGGCGCGCAGCGTAAGGTGGTGCGCCTCCCGCGACGGTTCGCGGGAGGCGCGTTGCATCACTGGCCCGGGTGGTAGCTGCGCTCGGTGTGACCCTTGAGCTGCTCGGGCCAGAAGTACACCTCGCGCAGGTTGCCGGTGGTGTAGCGCTCGGTCTCGTCGTTGAAGTGCTTCGAGCCCGGATGGCCGCTCTCGCCGCCGGCGGTGATCGCGCGGGCGCTCACTTTCGGGCCGAATTCCACTACTGCCACGAAGCTGTTGCCGCTGGTGCCGTAGTAGCGCTTCGTGCCCGGCCAGCGGTGCGCGCCGAACGAGGCCAACGAGCCCCAGCGCGAGGAGGTGAACGGCACCGGGATGCTTGGCTTGGCGTCGTCGAACGGCTGCTGGATGTCGCCGGTGAGGCGCTGGAAGCGGTTCACCTCGCCCCACGGCACGCCCCAGTGGCCGAAGTCGTGTTCGAGGCGATCGACCGCTTCGGCCAGCGCATGCAGCCGTTGCTGCGGGCCGGCCTTCTCGGCCATCACGTCGTAGATCGACAGGCCTTCGGCGGTGTCCGCCTTGCTCACCTCATCCCACAGCGTGTCGCCCCAGAACACCGCCAGCGTGGTCGGCATCGAGGCGATGCCCCAGCGGTAGTCCCACGTGCGCAGCAGGGCGATCGGGCCGCGCAGTTTCGCTTTCAGCGGATCGTTGGCGGGCAGCGCGTCGTAGTCGTGGATCAGCACCGGCAGCTGGCGCGCGAACGCGGGCAGATACGAGTCGAACGCCATGGTGATCAGCGACGAGCGCGTCACGTCTTTCGCGCCGGTGAGCAGGCGCGTGGCGTGCAGGCCGCGCGGGTTCTCGCCGAAGGTATCCATGTAGCGCGGGTAGTCGGCCTGCTTCGGGCTGTTGGGGCCGGCGGCGGAGTAGGGCCAGTCGTTGGTGTTGAAGGCCCAGCCGTTGGACGGGTTCACCACCTGCGGCAGCTGGCTCAGCGGAGTGAGGCCTTGCCAGTCGGTGGCCGGGTCGGAGCCGTCCACGGGCTTGGTGTAGTCAAAGCGGTTGTCGCGCTTGGGCACGAACTGCGGCATCAGGAACGCGGTCTCGCCCTGGTCGTCGGCGAACAGCGTGTTATTCGACGAGTTGGCCTTGAGCTCGGCCACTTTCATGTAGCTGGCCAGGTCGTGGGTCTTGGTGCGCAGCCAGCTCTGCTCCAGCGCCGGGATCGGCGTGTTCATCAGCGCCTCGGCGATCCACTTCTCGCCGTCCTTGCGCACGATCGGGCCGTGGTGCGTGAAGTACGCGGTGAAGGTGCGCTTGGCCATCGAGCCGTCCTTCGCGCGGTAGGCCAGCGTGATCTCTCGCGAGGTCACCGGGCGCAGTTCCTTGCCGTAGCGATAGAACGGCTTGCCGTCCTTGCGCACGATGGTCTCGGCGAATTCGTCCACCGCGTCCAGCCCAGTGGAGGTATGCATCCAGCCCACGTGCTTGTTGAAGCCCTGGTAGATGAAGAACTGGCCCCAGGTCACCGCGCCGTAAGCGTCGAGCCCCTCGTCGCTGGTCATCTGCAGTTCGGAGCGGAAGAAGAACGAGGTGTGCGGGTTGATCAGCAGCAGCGCGTGGCCGTCGGCGGTGAGCTTCGGTGCGATGGCGATGCCGTTGGAGCCGGTCGGCTCGACCCAGCTGGGCTTCATCTCCACCTGCGCCAGCGGTGCGTCGTCGCTCTGGCCGTAGAAATCCTTGAGCTGCTTGAGATCGACCCGCTCGATGTCGCCGCCGATGCTGCCCTCGGTGAAGGACAGCGCCATCCACGGTTCGAAATGGGTGATCACTTCCGGATGCACGTCCGGATGGGTGGCGAGGTAGTAGTTCAGGCCGTCGGCCCAGGCGTCCATCAGCCGGCGCAGCCACGCCGGGCTCTGGCCGTAGAGCTTCTTCAGCGCCACCGGATCGATGAACAGCTGCTGGCGCAGATCCAGCCAGAGGGCCGATTCGCCCTTAGCCTCGGCCATGCGGCCGAGCGATAGCAGGTAGTTGGTTTCCACGCGGTGGAAGTCGTCCTCGGCCTGCGCGTAGGCCATGCCGAACACGGCGTCGGCGTCGGTCTTGCCGTGCACGTGGGCGATGCCCCAGTCGTCGCGGGTGATCGTTACCGCCTGCGCTTCGCGCTGCCAATGGGCACCGTCATCGGCGTGTGCCGGAGCGCCCGCCAGCAGGCTCACGGCGAAGGCGATGGCCGCCGCGGCGAGATGGACGGAGCGCGGCGCCGCCGCAGTCGTCGGACAAGTCAGCATGAAGCTCCCCTCGGATCACGAATCCGTCTTATGTACCCCAGTCCGCTGCGCTTGGCGACGGTACGCCGGCGCACGGGGCACCTTTGGCATATGACGGCGTTGGCGCGCCGGGCGCACGATCGGCCCGGTCAACCATGGAGGACACCTGCATGCTCGCACTCATGCTGGCCGCGGCGACGGCCACCACGGCCCAGACCGTGCCCACCCAGTACGAGGCCGGCCACTTCTACGCCACGCCGCAAACCACCGGCGGGCAGTCGCTGCACCTCCTCGTCGATACCGGTGGCGGCGGTGCGGCCGGCATGTACTGGATCACCGCCGGCACCGCCAGCCGCTTGCATCTGAAGGCGGGGCCGTGCGCCGAAGACGCCTCGATCCAGGTGGCGCCGGCGCCGTCGTTCAAGTCCGGCGCCGGGTTGCCTGTGCCGCAGGGCGCCTGCGGCGGCTCGGTGATGATCAACGAGGTGCCGCACGAGAAGGCCGGGGAAGACGGCCAGCTCGGCGCGAGCTACCTCGGCACCCGCGTGTGGACGTTCGACTATCCCGCGCACCGCCTCGTCGCCGAAGGCGATCACTGGACACCTGCGGCCGCCGCACACCGCGCGCCGCTCGGTTTTCGGCACGAGGCAGGAGAGCCCGCCCTGTATTTCCCGCGCATCGTGATGCAGGTCGACGGTCAGCCGGTCGATTTCCTGCTCGACACGGGCGCCACGGCGCATCCCACGGCGGAGGGCAAGCGCATCGCCGGCACCGAGACGGTGCGTGGCTTCGGCGTTACCAGCTACATCACCAGCAGCACGCTGGATCGCTGGCATGCGGCGCATCCGGACTGGCGCGTTGTGACGCAGGGCGACGATCTGTTCGGCCCGTCACACGTGATGCGGCTGATCGAGGTGCCGAAACTGGTGATTGCCGGTTGGACGGTGGGGCCGGTGTGGTTCACCGAGCGGCCGGACAAGAATTTCCACCAGTTCATGGCGCAGATGATGGACAAGCCGCCGGAAGGCGCGATCGGCGGCAACGTGTTCGATCACTTCCGCATGACGCTGGACTACCCGCATGCCACCGCCTGGTTCGACTGCGTGCGCGGCTGCACGAGCGCTACCGCGCCCTGAGGAGGGCGCGGCAGAGGTCTCAGGGGGCGTCGCGCAAACCGGACGACTCCAGCGCGTCGGCCACTTCCTCCAGCAGGGCGCGCAGGCGCGTCATCTTGCCGGCGCCCAGGCGCTCGGCCAGGCGTTGCTCGAACTCGGCGCTCAGCGCGAGCAGCGTGGCCATCGCCTTGCTGCCGCGGCGGGTCAGCAGCACCCGCTTGGCGCGGCCATCGTGTGGGTCGGCCGCGGTGGTGAGGTAGCCCGATTCGGTGAGCGCATCGACCAGGTAGGCCATGCTCTGCTTGGTCATGCCGGCGCGCTCGGCCAGTGTGGTCAGGCGGGTGCCGTCGGGATCAAGATGGCGGAACACCGCGCTGTGCGCGGTGCGCAGGTCGGCGAAGCCGTGACTGGCGAGCGCGCCGTACACGGCGTCCTGCAGCTCCTGGTAGGGCAGGCGCAGCAGGCTGCCCAGGGTGCGTTGCTGATCGGGGTAGGTATTGGCCATAGGTTATGTTGACGCATAGTCAGTTTGTCTGTCCAATATAGTCAGAAAAACTGACTAAATGGAGAGTGCCGAATGAACACCCTGCTGCACCCGGCCACCGATCCGGTGGCCCACAACCTCGATGTCGTCGATCGCCACATGCGTGAGGAGGCGGCCAACCCCGCCGCGGTAATGGCGCTGTACACCGAAGACGCCGTGCTGGAGGTTCCCGGCCGCGGCCTGCGCTTCGATACGCTCGAAGCGATCCGCGACAACTACGTGCGCATGTTCGCCTCGATGGCCGAGATCGAGATCGTGCCGATGGACCGCTTCGCCACCGCCGAGCGGGTGGTGGACGAATGCCTGGTGCGCCTGCGCATCACCGGCGACGGCCTCACCAACGCGCCGGTGCCGATCGGCGCGCGTGCCGAGCTGCGCCTGCTGCACGTGTTCCACATGCGTGACGGGCGCATCGCACGCGAGGAAGTGTTCGAGGGCTGGCGCCAGTTGGAGGGCTGACGCCATCGCAAGGCGCCGGGTGCATGCCTCGTGCAACCCGGTGCGCGCCATCTTCACGCCGCCTCCCGCCGCGCCTGCCTACGCTCCGCCCTTGGCACGGGTTTGGAGGCGGGCATGAGCGACAAGCACGACAACTACGACGAATCCATCCAGTACGAAGGGCCGGCCGGCGGCTGGGGTTCGCTCAAGGGCATGGGCAAGGTGTTCGCGCGCGAACTGTCCACGCCCGCAGTGGCCGAGACGCTGATGCGACAGAACAAGGCCGGCGGCTACATGTGCAGTTCCTGCGCCTGGGGCAAGCCGGCCCACCCGCATCCGTTCGAGTTCTGCGAGAACGGCGCCAAGGCCACCATCTGGGATCTCACCCGCGATCGCTGCACCCCGGAGTTCTTCGCCGAGCACACCGTCACTGAACTCCTGGACTGGGCCGACTACGACCTGGAGATGCAGGGTCGCCTGACCGAGCCGCTGCGCTACGACCCGGCCAGCGACAAGTACGTCGCCTGCCGCTGGGGCGAGGCCTTCATGGGCATTGCCCACGAGCTCAACGCGCTGGCGCCGAAGTCGGTGGTTTTCTATGCGTCGGGCAAGGCCTCGCTGGAGGCGTCGTACCTGTATGCCCTGTTCGCCCGGCTGTACGGCAACAACAACCTGCCAGACAGCTCGAACATGTGTCACGAGACCACCTCGGTCGGCCTGAAGAAGGTCACCGGCTCACCGGTGGGCACCTGCACGCTGGAGGATTTCGAGCACTGCGACGCCATCTTCTATTTCGGCCAGAACCCTGGCACCAACAGCCCGCGCTTCCTGCATCCGCTGCAGGAGGCGGTCAAGCGTGGCTGCAAGATCATCGTGTTCAATCCCGTGCGCGAGCAGGGGCTGGTGCGCTTCATCAATCCGCAGAATCCCGCGCAGATGCTCACCGGGCACGCCACCGAGCTGGCCCACATGTACCTGCAGGTGAAACCCGGCGGTGATATCGCGGCCTTGATGGGGCTGTGCAAACGCGTGCTGGCGGCCGATGACGCGGCGCAGGCAGCCGGTGGCCCGCGCGTGCTCGATGCCGCCTTCATCGAGCAGCACACGAATGGCTTGGAGGCGTTAGTCGCCAAGACGCGCGCCACCGGCTGGGACGAGATCGAGCGCGCCTCCGGACTGACCCGTGCCGACCTGGAGGCGGCGGCGGACGTCTATATCGAGTCGGAGCGGGTGATCGGCGTGTACGGCATGGGTCTCACCCAGCACGTGCACGGCTCGCAGGCCATCGGCATGCTGGTGAATCTGCTGCTGATGCGCGGCAACATCGGCCGCGAAGGCGCCGGCATCTCGCCGGTGCGCGGACATTCCAACGTGCAAGGGCAGCGCACCGTGGGCATTTCGGAAAAGCCCGAGCTGGTGCCGCTGGACCGGCTCGCCGAGATGTTCGATTTCGAGCCGCCGCGCGAAAAAGGCCTGACCACGGTGGACGCGTGCGAGGGCATCCGCGACGGCAGCGTGCAGGGTTTCGTCAGCCTGGGGGGAAACTTCGTGCGCGCCATCCCCGACCGCGACGTGATGGAGCCGGCCTGGCGCCAGCAGGCGCTCACCGTCTACATCGCCACCAAGCTCAACCGCAGCCACCTGGTGCACGGGCGCGTGTCCTACCTGCTGCCGTGCCTGGCCCGCCCGGAGGAGGACATGCAGCAGAGCGGGCCGCAGTCGGTGTCGATCGAGGACAGCTTCAGCCACATCCACGGCTCGATCGGCAAGCGCAAGCCGGCCAGCGAACACCTGCTGTCCGAGCCGGCGATCGTCGCTGGCATGGCCAAGGCCACGTTGGCGGCCAACCCCAAGCTGCAGTGGGACGCCTGGATCGCCGACTACGGCAGGATCCGCGATCTGATCGCCGAGACCTATCCGGAGCAGTTCCACGATTTCAACCAGCGCATGTTCCAGCCCGGGGGCTTCTATCGCGGCAACGCCGCCCACGAGCGCATCTGGAAGACCGACAGCGGCAAGGCCGAATTCACCGATCCCAGCGTGCTGTCCTCGCTGGGCGTGGGCGAAGCGCCGGGGCGCTACCACCTGATCACGCTGCGCTCCAACGACCAGTTCAACACCACCATCTATGGCCACAGCGACCGCCTGCGCGGGTTGGAGGGCTCACGCGAGATCGTGCTGATCAACCCGGCCGAGATGGAGCGCGCCGGGATCAAGGAAGGCGACGTGGTGAGCCTGGTCGGCGATGCGGGCGACGATGTGCAGCGCGAAGTGAACGGCCTGACCGTCGTCGCCTTCAACCTTCCCGACGGTTGCCTCGGCGGCTACTACCCGGAAATGAACGCCCTGGTGCCGCTGTGGTACCACGATCAGGCCTCGAAGACGCCGGCCTCCAAGGGCGTGCCGGTGCGTATCCGTCGCACCGATACGTGATCGCTTGCGGCGATGCGCCGCCACCGATCACGGTTCCGGATGCGCGTTTCGTGGCAAGGTAGCGAAACAACACAACGCATCACCGGCATCGAAGACAGGGGGGCCTGATGATCGAGCTGGAAGTGCAGGTCCTCGCGCACACGCGTGAGGGTCTGCTCATGGAAATCGGCCGGGTCGTTTCGGCCAGTGGATTCACCTTGCAGCGGCAGCGTCTGGTGTCCGACCCGCATGGCGCGCTGCTCACCCTGGTGGTCAGCGGGCCGGCGCGGCGCCAGCGGGCGCTGGACACCGCGCTGGGCGAGCACGAGCGGGTGATCAGCTTTGAGATCGCGCCGGCGGAAGGGGCGCAGATGCGCCCGCACTTTGCGTTGACGCGGCGGATCGATCACTCCGACTACGTGCCGCCGCCCGCACCGGAGCCCCTGCCGCCAGCGCAGCCTGCGCCGGCCATCCCCAAGCGTCCAACGCCGCCAGCCTTCGATGCATCGCCGGCTCCAGCGCTCGCTGCGGCCTTCGACGCCGTTCCGCCGATTTCGCGCGTGGAGGCCGAGCCGCTTCTGCAGGGTGAACCCTCGCTGCCGTCCGGGTCACCGTCGCCGGCCGGCCCGCCGCCGCAAGTCGAGCCGCCTCCGCCGCCGGCGAGGCCGGAGCCGCTTTGGGTGACGGATCCGGAGTTCGCGCTGCCCCAGCCGCCTCCGCCCCCAGCCCCCGCGCCCGCGCCGCTGGATCCTTACGTGGAGATCGCGCCGCTGCCGCCGGACGTGACCGCCGTGGCACGGCTGCTGGCGGACGTGGATGAGCTCTATCCGCAGCGGCTCGTGCCTGCGTTGCTGGACCTGGACCGCACGGTGGCTCCCGGTGCCCGCGAGCCGACCCTGCAGCTGGCAGGCCAACGCATCGGCGAATGGCTGGCGATGCGTGAACCCGGTTCGACCATGCTCGGATCACTCGACGAGGCGATCGCCGACATGGGCGTACGCGCGTTGAGCGCGCTGGTCGCGGTCGACGCCCAAGGCAGCCAGCTGCATCTGCGCGAGAGTCCTTTGTGCACCCAGGCCGGTCACTCCGGCTGCGCCTTCTTCTCCGGTCTGCTGCATGGCGTGCTGACGCCCGTACTGCCTTCGCACGAAGTGAGCCTGTTCAACGTCTGCTGCCGGGCGTGGGGTGCGGACGAGTGCGTGCTGGCGGTGTCGGAGTGAGCCGAGTGGTGCTGGGCTTCCTGGTGCACTCAGCGCAGCGCCACCGCCATGTCGCGGACGCCCTTCGCGATGGCTCTCGTTATCGGGAAGCCGGCGGCCGAGTTCAACCGTCGGTCGAGCGCGTGATCGATTCCCAGGTGTCGATATCCGTGGCGAGTGCCGTGAGTTTGCCGCGGACCAGTTCCAGGGCATCGCTGCCCAGCAGCAGGTGAGCCGGCGGGGCGTCGCTGGCGATGACGGCCAGCATCGCGCGTGCCGCTTTTAACGGATCCCCCAACTGCCGGCCGCTCTTTTCCTCGCGCGCCTGGCGGATCGGATCGAACAACGGGTCGTAGTCCGGAATGGAGCGTGGCGTGCGCACCATCGAACGACCGGCCCAATCGGTGCGAAACGAGCCGGGCGCGACCGCGGTCACGGCGATGCCGAACGGGGCCAGTTCCTTGCCCAAAGCTTCGGAGATGCCCTCCAGGGCGAACTTGCTGCCGCAGTAATAGGTGATGCCCGGCAGGGTGATGAAGCCGCCCATCGAAGTGATGTTGAGGATGTGTCCCCGGCGTCGCTCGCGCATGTGGGGCAGCACGGCCTTGATCATGGCCACGGCGCCGAATACGTTCACCTCGAACTGCCGGCGCAGTTCGGCCAATGGGGATTCCTCCAATACGCCTTCGTGGCCGTAGCCGGCATTGTTCACCAGCACATCGATTGGGCCCACCGCGTCTTCGATCCCAGTCACGACGCCATCGATCGCCTCGAAATCCGTCACATCGAGCACGCGGCCGATCGCCTTCTGGCCAAGCGTTTCGAACTCCTGTTGAGCCTGTTCGCTGCGCACGGTGCCGACCACGCGATGCCCGTCCGCCAGGGCCTTCTGCGCGAGCGCCCGGCCGAAGCCGCTGCTGACGCCGGTGATGAGCAAGGTCTTTGTCGCTGTCATGGATTCGTTCCGTGGTGTCCGAAGAGGGCGCCATGGTGCGCTGCGCCCGCGCGCGGTTCGAGGCCAGGTATTCTCTTTGTATTGCCTATTTCTATGATCTGGTGGCCTTGCATGAAAAAACTCGACTCCGGCACCCGGACGGGCGCACGGCAGCCGATGGTCGACTTGCTGCGTGCGCTGGCTCCGCAGGAGGGATACAACCTCACCGCCTTGCCCGATGTGCGCATCCTGCGTTCGGACCGCGCCCTGGCGCGCACGCCGGTGCTGTACGACCCGGGCATCGTGATCGTCGGCCAGGGCTGCAAGCGCGGCTATTTCGGCAACCAGGTCTATCTGTACGACGAGCAGCACTACCTCGCCGTGGCGGTGCCGGTGCCTTTCACGATGGAGACCGAGGCGACGGCGGAGCGGCCCTTGCTGGCGATCTACCTGCACCTGGATTTCCGGCTCGCGGCGGAACTGATGATCCAGATCGATCGACATCCCGTGCCGCCGATCGCGGATGCGCCGCAGAGCATGGTTTCCAGCCCGTTGGATGAAGGGCTGCGCGCCACGGTGCTGCGTCTGCTGGAAGCGCTGAACCGTCCGCTCGACGCCAAGGTGCTGGGCCCTGCGCTGGTGCGCGAGCTGTACTTCCGCGTGCTCACCGGTGCGCAGGGCCCGGCGATGCGTTCGGCGCTCGCGATGCAGGGGCAATTTGGCAAGATCGGCAAGGCGCTGCGGCGCATCCACGCCAGCTACGCGCAGCCGCTCGACCTGGCGCAGCTGGCCGATGAGGCGGGCATGAGCGTGCCCGCGTTCCACAGTCATTTCAAAGCGATCACCCGGACGTCGCCGATGCAGTACGTGAAGTCCACGCGGCTGCACCAGGCACGCCTGCTGATGGTGCGCCAGGACATGACGGCCGAGGCGGCCAGTCATGCCGTGGGCTACGCGAGCGCCTCGCAGTTCAACCGGGAGTTCCGGCGGCTGTTCGGGTTGCCGCCGGCGACGGAAGCGCGGCGCATGCGGGAGAGCTTCTCCGTGCCGCCGGCGCACGTCAATGCCGCTTACGTGTCGTCACACTAGGCCGGCTGGCGAGCGGTCAGCATGCCCTCGTCGCGCATCCACGCCAGCGTGTCGGCCAGCAACGCATCGAGCGGTGTCTCGACGTAATCGAGTTCACGACGCGCCTTGGATGAATCCACCTGCAGGTGGTGCGAGGTGAGGGCGGCACCCTCAGGCGTGACCTGCGGTTCGCGACCGGTGAGGCGCGAGATCCCGTCGAGTGCCCGTGCGTAGGCCATCAGCGCCCACGCTGGCGTGGCGCCGCGCGGTGTGCGGCGGCCCAGCGCGGTACCGACGCGGTGGACGAAGTCGACGAAGCTCGCCTGCTCGCCGCCGAGCAGATAAGTCTCGCCGAATCGCCCGCGCTGCCAGGCGCGCACCTGCGCCCGGGCGATCTCGCGCACGTCGGCGAACGCGCCGATGCCCGGTGGAATGCCGGGAAGCTGCTGCATATCGACCAGGCGGATCAGTCGCGACCAGTTGTGCCGGTCGCCGGGGCCGAGGATGTGCGAGGGGTTGAACACGATCCACGGCGTCGCGCTGCTTCGCACCGCCTGCTCGGCGAGGTACTTGCTGCGCTCGTAGTTGACCCAGCTTTCGCCGCCGCGCTGCGGCCTGGCCTCGCTAATCGTGCCGCGTGCCAGGTGCGAGTACGCCGAGACCGAGGAGGTGTGCACGAACGCGCCGACGCCCGCCTGTTCCGCAGCGCGCAGCAGGTTCTCGGTGCCGGTGACGTTGGTGGCGGTTTGCCGTGCGGCGTGCTGGCGCCACATGCTGGTGTCGGCCGCCGCGTGGAACACCGCATCGCAGCCGGCCATGCCTCGCACCAGCATTGCCGCATCGGCAAGATCGCCGTGTACTGGGCGTCCACCCGCGGCGACGATCTCGGCGTCGGTCGCCATGCTGCGCGACAGCGCGCGCACCTCATGTCCCGCGGCGAGCAGTTCGCGCAACAGGTGACCGCCCAGAAATCCGCTGGCGCCGGTCAGGAAGACCGTGCTCATGCGCGCGTCTTCCCCAGCCTCGTGGATGGCGCACTCTTCCTGCGGCTCATGATGTCCCCCATATCCGATGCCCGTTCGCGCCGAGCGTAGCTTGCGTCAGCGAGCGAAGTCGAAGCGCAGGTCCACGGCAACCGCACGTCGCGCCAGTTTGTCGCGCACAGGGTGCGCTCCTACAACCGCGAAGGGCACTTGTAGGAGCCCACCGTGTGGGCGACGGAGCGCTGCGGTGGTGGCGCGCGGGATGCCTCATGTCTCGCTCCTGTCGAAATACAGCATCGTCATGCCTTCGCCGGGCACGGTCTGTCGGCCGGTAAGTGTGGCGATGCCGTTGGTGGACAGGCGCAGGATCCAGGCCATCACCCACGGCGGTCGGTCCTGTTCCAGGCCGAGCATGCAGCGCACTTCGCCGAACAGTGGCTGGCTGGTGTCCGGGTGCACGCCGATCGGGGTCTGGCGGAAGCGGTTCTGCACGATCCACTGCCGCGGGGTGGGCAGGGCGGCGAGCTGTTCGGCGGTGGGCGTGAGCAGCAGGCCGCTGCCGGAATGGCCGCGCACCGCCTTGGCCACCCAGGCGTCGGCCGCCTGCCAGCCGTTGGCGCACAGCGGGCTGGATTCCACCCAGTGGCAGGCTTCGTGTTCGGCCAGGGCGACGTCGGCCAGGCTGCCCTTGTGGATGCCCTCGTACCAGGCCGGATGGCTGTGCCAGCCGATGCGGTCGGCGGCGATCAGCGTGGCCTCGGCGCGGCGGCGCTCGAAGGGCGACAGGTCGGACAGGATCAGCCGGTTCCACACGTGCCCGAAATGGCGCGCGGTGCCCGGGTGATAGAGCAGGCCGTGCGCGGGGATCAGTTCGCTCCAGTCGTGCACGGCGACCTGCCACCAGTGGCGGGCGGCGTCGAGGTCGGGCCAGGTGGCGCGCTGGCGCGGGCGATCCTCGATCAGCACGGTGGCCGGCTTCGGCGCCACCCAGCGACGTAGATAGTTGGCCCAGTCGCTGCCGTGCGGCCCGGCATGGGGCACGGGATCGTGCGGCAGCCAGTGGCGGTCCAGCCGATGCAGGCGGCGCTGCGCCTGGTGCAGGGTGTGGAAGGTCGGCAGCATCGAGGTGAACGCCTGGATCTCCACCCAGGCCAGCTCGAACGGCTGCCGCGGATGCTCGACGAAGGCCAGGTCCAGCGCCAGCACGTCGGCCTGCGCGCCGTGCCAGTGCGGACGCGGCTGGCGCAACTGCGGGCCGAGCGCGTCGACCAGGTGCGCCACTTTCGTCTTCAGCGCGGCATGCAGCGCGGAATTGCCGACCGCGTAGTGGTCGGACATCTGGCTTTGCGGCAGATGCGGCGCGCGCACGTCGGCCAGGGCCTGGCCGAGCGCATCGGCGCCGAGTCGGTGCAGGTGCACCTGCGGCTGCGCGCTCATGACCAGCCCTCCGCGCGCGGCAACGAACAGGCATCCTCGTTAGCCTGCGCCATCATCCAGCGCAGCGTGGCGCGCCAGTCGCCACCCTCGGCCCGCAGTTGCTGGCGCAGGTGGTCTGCGAAGCTGCCCTCGTCGAGCGCGGCGGCCAGCTCGCGCTCCCAGAAATGCCGCTCGGCGGCGTGCTGCGCACGTGGGGCCAGGCGCGACCACCAGCGCTCGAAGCGCTGCGCCGTGGACACTTCCTCGTCGCGATCCCAGTCGATCCAGCGCGCCTGCAGCGCGTGGCGACGCGCGCGCCACTTGTTCTCGTCGATGCACGCACGCGGCCACGGTGGCCCCGCGCGGCCCTGGGCCAGCTCCAGTTCCAGCGTCTCGGCTTCCCACTTGAGCAGCGTGGCGATCAGGCCGATGCGCGCCAGGTCCGGGTGCGTGTCCATGATGCGCACCTCCAGCGTGCCGTAGCGGTGGTGCAGGCGCAGGTCCTGCCACAGGCCTTGCTCGGGGCCGATGCAGCCGGTGCGGCGCAGTCGCTGCACGTGGGCTTCATAGGCCGCTTCGCTGTCCCACACGTCCGGCGTGCCCATGCGCGGGTAGCGGTCGAGCAGGCTGTGCCGCCACGAGTGCAGCCCGGTGTCGCGGCCCTCGAAGAACGGCGAGCTGGCCGACAGCGCCAGCGCCTCGGGCAGCACGTGGCGCAGCCGGTTCATGATCGCCATGCGCGGCGCGCCGGGCGCGAAGCCCAGATGCAGATGCATGCCGAAACTGAAGGCGCTGCGGGCGACGTCCTGGTATTCCTCGACCAGGGCCGCGTAATGCGGAAACGCCGTACCGCCGTGCATGGCCTGCTGCTGCCAGCGGGCGGTGGGATGCACGCCGGCGATCAGGATCTGCTGGCCTTGCGCCGCGGCCTTGCGCCGGGCCTGGGCGCGCAGCGTGCCCAGCGCCGCGACCAGGTCGGGAACGTTGTGGCAGATGCGCGTTTTCAATTCGATGACGCAGCGATGGATCTCCCGATCCATCGCGCCCTCGCTGCTGGCGCAGTCGGCCAGCCCCTCGGTGAAGTCGTGCGGCACCAGTTCGCCGCCCGCATCCACCACCTGTACTTCCTCTTCCATGCCCAACGTGATCATGACGCGCCTCCTGTGGGGAAAGGCGCATCAGACACCTTTGCCGGAGGCGGCGTCGCGTGACGCGTCGCGCGGGAAGGAGATCGCGCTCAGCCGTCGCTGCAGAACAGCGCGAAGGCGGCACCCAGCAGCGCCTTCTGCGTGGGAGTGCCGCCGTCCACCGTGGCCACGGCGACGCCCGCGTGGGTCAGCAGGCGATCGCGGGCCAGTTGCAGCGAGGGTTGCTCGGGCGAGAGGAAGATGCGATCGCCCTCGACATGCGCGAGCCGGGCACCGTCGTGGTTGCGCAGGGTGTGGCCGTCCACGCGGGCCAGCGCATCGCCACGGCCGTTGCGCACCGTGTCGCCCTGCAAGTGCAGCAGCAACTGCCCCAACGGATTGCGTAACGTGATCATGCGGACACCTCGGCCGCAGCGCCCTGCTGAACCCGCTGCGCCAGCCAGGCGTGGATCTGCGCCACCACGGTGGCGCCCTCGCCGATGGCGCCGCCCACCCGCTTGACCGAGCCGGCGCGCACGTCGCCGATGGCGAACACGCCCGGGCGACTGGTGGCCAGCGGATAGGCCGGGTCGCCGCCGCACTGCACGAAGCCGTGGCGGTCGGTGTCGAGCTTGCAGCTGGCCAGCCAATCGGTGGCCGGCTCGGCGCCGATGAACAGGAACACGTGACGGATCGGCGCTTCGGTCTTCTCGCCGCTGTCGCGGTTTCGCCAGCGCACCGACTGCAGGCCGCGCGCGTCGCCGTCCAGCGCCACGATCTCGGTGCGGGTCATCAGCTCGATCGCCGGATTCGCCTCGATGCGGTCGATCAGGTAGCGCGACATGGTGGCCGCCAGGCCATCGGCACGAACCATCATGCGCACCTTGAGCGCGTGCGCCGCGAGGTAGACCGCCGCCTGGCCGGCGGAATTGCCGCCCCCCACCAGCACCACCTCCTGGCCGACGCACAGCTGCGCCTCCATCGGCGAGGCCCAGTACCAGATGCCGCGCCCCTCGAAGCGGGCCAGGTGCTCCAGCGGCGGCCGGCGGTAGCGCGCGCCGCTGGCGATCACCACGGTGCGTGCGCTCCAGATGCGGTCGTCGTTGGTGCGCAGGCGGTGGATGCCGTCGGCCGCTTCGCAGTCCAGCGCGGCGACGCAGGCGGGGATGGCGATCTCCGCGCCGAACTTCTGCGCCTGCACGAAGCCGCGCGCGGTGAGCGCCTGGCCGGTGATGCCGGTGGGAAAGCCGAAGTAGTTCTCGATGCGCGCGCTGGCGCCGGCCTGACCGCCGAAGCCCTTGGCGTCGAGTACCACCACGGCCAGCCCTTCGGACGCGGCATACACCGCGGTGGCCAGTCCGGCCGGACCGGCGCCGACCACGGCGACGTCGTAGACGCGGTCGGCGGCGTCGCTGCCGACCATGTCCAGCGCCTCGGCAAGCGCCTGCTCGGCGGGGTTGCGCAGCAGGCGGCCGTCGGCCAGCAGCACCAGTGGCCAGCTCTCCGGATGGTCGCGGTAGGGCGCCAGCAGGTCGGCCAGTGCCGGGTCCTGATCGGGCGTGACCGCGCGGAACGGGAAACCGTTGCGGCGCAGGAAGTTGCCGATGCGCGCGCGACCGGGGTCGTCCGCCTCGGCGATCACCAACGGCCCGGCCGCGCAGGATTCGATCAGGCTGGTGCGACGCAGGATCAGTGCGCGCATCAGTCGTTCACCCAGATCCGCCTCGGCCACGATCAGCCGCCGCAGTTGCTCGGGGCTGAGCCACAGCGCCTGCACCGGCTCGGCGGCGACGCCATCGACCAGGGTCGGCTTGCCGGTCAGGCCACTGACCTCGCCCATGAATTCGCCGGGGCCGTGGTGGGCGATTTCCACCACCTGGCCGGCACCGTCGTGCTGGCTGATATCCTCCCGGCCGGCGAGCACCAGGATCAGTCCGATGCCACGCTGCCCGGTGCGGAACACCGCCTCGCCGGCGGCGTACTCGCGCGGCTCGCCAAAACGGCGGATGCGCGCGATGTCCTCCGGCGGCAGCACGGGAAACATCTGGTCGGCCCGACGCAGTGCGGTGGTGTTCGTGCCCATGCTGTTTCCCCATCGCCCATTGCCGGCGTGCATCGTCGCACCGCGCGGGCGCGACCCGCTACCTCGAATGGGGGAGTTTTTCAGCCCAGCAGCAGGGCCTGTAGTTCGGGCAGTGAACGCACCTGGTGGTGCGGCGTGATGCCCTCGGGAACCTCTTGCCCGTGCGGGTTGAACCAGCACGTGTGCAGGCCGGCGGCGAGGCCGCCCGCGATGTCCGAATGCGGGTTGTCGCCCACCATCAGCACCTGGTCGCGCGGCGGGTCGCCCATGCCGGCCAGTGCGTGCTCGAAGATGCGCACGTCCGGCTTGGCCACGCCCACCTGCTCGGAGATCACCAGCGGGTCGAAGTGCCCGCGCAGGCCGGTGCGCTCCAGCCGTGCGAGTTGCAGCGCGGTGAAGCCGTTGGTGATCACGCCCATGCGCACCTGCGCGGCGGCGAGCGCGTCGATCAGCGCCTGCGCACCGGGCAGCAGGGTGCAGATCTCGGCCATCGCCAGCAGAAATGCCTCGTTGAGCTCGGCCGCGCTCACGCCGAGCTGCTGCGCCCAGCCTTCGAAGCGGGTGGTCTGCAGCTCGGCCGCGGTGATGGCGCCGTTCTGGTAGTGCACCCACAGCGGCTTGTTGATCTCTTGGTACTGCGTGTAGTGCGCCTGGGTGAAGTCCACCGCATGGCGCTCGAACATGCGCCGCAGGCCCTGGTAGGCGTCAAAGTGGAACAGCGTGTCGTCGGCGTCGAAGAGGATCCAGCGGTAGTCCAAGGCGTCAGGCTCACGGCGAATAACGGAAGGGCGGCACGATAACCCGTGCCGCCGCTCCCGTGTGCCGTGCCGATGATGCCGGCGCGTTACTTCGGCACTTTCAGCGGCTGGATGGTGTTGCGCAACAGCGTCCAGTAGGTGGTGGTGTAGGGCACCATCTGCTCGGCATAGTTCCACCAGAAGAAGCCGCCGACGAAGCGAGGATCGGTGCTGGAATTCACCATCGGGTAGTAGGTGGTGATCAGGTTCGACTGCACGGAATAGGGCGCCGACTTGCTGGAGGTGCCGATCTCGCCGAAGCCGACCTTGGCGTTGGGGAAGATGGTCTCCAGTGCGGTGAAGTCGGCGTTCCACGACGGCTTGAGGTTGGGGCAGTCCTTGTACGGGTAGTAGCTGAAGAGCACGTAGTCGGTCTGCTGGCGCACGGTGGCGGAAAGGAAGCTGGTGGGCCAGGTCTTCCAGTAGTCCTGCGGCTTCTCCCAGCAGTTGGTGCCCTTGCTGTCGTCGTTGTAGTAGAGCGTGATGGCAGTCTTGCCACCGACGCCCTTCACGATGCTGTGTGCGGCGGCCACCATCTGGCCGATCGCCGCCTCTTCGGCGTTCACTGTTGCCGCGCTGCCGCTCGGGTGCGGCCGTAGCCATTCGCCGTTGATCTCGTTGGCGATCTCCCAGACGTCGACCAGGCCGTTGAGGCCGGAGACGAAGTTCTGCGTGCGGGCCTTGTAACTGGCCAGGTCGGTGGGGAATTCGGACGAGTCGAGGATCTCGCCCATCACGTAGGCGACCTGGTGCAGCTTGACCAGCGCCGGGTAGTAGTCGGCGGCGGTGGTGCCTGGGTCGAAGACCACGCGAACGGTGGGTCGGTAGGGCAGCTTCTGCAGCGAGGTAATGGTCTTGTCGAGGTGGGCGATGGTGTCCAGCGTGACGCCGTAGATCGGCGTCTTCGGTACGGCCGTCTGCGCGTGCAGCGGAACGATGGCGGCGAACGAGAGCGCGGTGGCCAGAGAGGCCAGGCGCAGCGTGGAGCGGATGAAGCGGTTCTTCATGAGGGATGTATCCAGTGTGGGTGGGCATCCCGGCCCTACGTGTGGAGTGCGGCCATGTGCGTGATGCCATGGCCATCGAGCGGAGACCGGGCCACCGTCCCATGTGGCGCAGGTCGTGATGCCGATCCGGCGTGGGTGACGGTCATCCGTGAGGGCGCACCTCCCTGGCGCGCGCCAATGGGCGTGCGACGACTAATTGGAGTCGCACGGCGGGGCGGCCGGGCATCGACAAGGCCATCCTTGAGCTGCGTGAGATCGACGCGGGTCCCTGGTGGTGATGGAACGGGCGTATCGATAACGAGCGACGGGACCTGACGGAGGCGGGCGGGGCGCGGAGCGTAAACCGGGCTCGGCGCCGGAACCGCGATGTTGATGTTAAGCCCGCCGGGCCTGGCCTCGAGCACGATGAAATGAAGCGTTCATATCCATATCAATCAAGCACATAACGCGATTCAGCAAGGTGTACGTCTTGTGAATCGACGGATTTTGGGCGCTTCGCTGGAGAGAGCGCCTGGGGACAAAGCCAGCGTAGGCGGCTCGTTCGCGGCAAGCTTCGGCGGCGCGCCGCGCCCGAGCCGGGCCCACAAGCCGAAGGCCGGAGCGCTTGCGGCGGCTCCGGCCTTCGGTACGTCTGCAGCGGTGGATCAGGCCAGCGCGCGGCGGCGCAGACGCAAGGCGTCCAGGCTGTAGGCGCCCGCACCGGTGGCGGCGACCTGCAGCAGGCCGCCGGCGATCGCGAGGTTCTTCAGGAAGTGGATGAACTGGTTCTGGTCGCCGAAGTGGTCATGAAAGGCCAGCGCCGTCGCCACCGAAAACAGCGCCATCAGCGCCGCCACCACGCGGGTGCGGTAGCCGGCCAGCAGCGCCAGCCCGAAGCCCACCTCGACCACCACGGCAACCAGGTAGGCCAGATCCGGCAACGGCAGGCCGGCATAGACGATGTAGGCCTTGGTGGCGGCCGGCGCGGCCAGCTTGCCGAAGCCGCTGATCAGGAACAGGCTCGCCAGCAGTGCGCGGGCAAGCAGGGAAGTGGAAGCATTCTGCGTATTCATGGCGTTACCTCGTGGCAGTGCGGTAAGAGCCGACCGGCTGGTCGGTGACATGGCCGGCACTTTAATGTCGCCAAACGAGGCGATAAATCGCCTAACATGCGTATCATCGTCCTCTTGAAGTTGACAATGAGCCAGCTCGATGACATGCGCCTGTTCGTCGCCACGCTGGATACCGGCAGCTTCACGGCGGCGGCCGACCGGCTGGGCCTGTCCAAGCAATTCATCAGTCGGCGGGTGATGGCGCTGGAGGAGCAACTGGGCGCGCGGCTGCTGCTACGCACCACGCGGCACCTACGGCCAACCGACCTGGGCCGCGCCTACGCCGAGCAGGCGCGGCGCATCCTGCAGCAGGTGGAGGAGCTCGATCAGGCCATCACCGGGGCCGGGCAAGCGGCGCGCGGACGTCTGCGCATCACCGCGCCGATGTCCTTCGGCACCATGCACCTGAGCCCCTTGCTCGCGCAGTTTCTGGCCGCCTATCCGCAGGTGGCGATCGAGCTGGATCTGAGCGACCGCACCGTCGACCTGCTCGGCGAGGGCTATGACCTGGCCATCCGCATCGGCTCGCTGGCCGACTCGTCGATGATCGCCCGCAGCATCGCGCCGGTGGACATGGTGCTGTGCTGCAGCCCGGACTATCTCGCACGGCATCCGGCGCCCACCACGCCAGCCGAACTATCCACGCACGAGTGCCTGCTGTACGGACACGGCCCGCACGTCGAATGGGCGTTCGGCAAGATCCCGGCACCGGTGACCGTGCGCGGGCGCTACCGGGCGAACAACGGCGAGCTGATGCGCGACGCGGCGATCCAGGGCCTGGGGATCGCGCGGCTGCCCACCTTCATCGTCGGACAGGCGCTGCGCAGCGGCGCACTGGTGACCGTGCTGGACGACTACCGGCCGCCGGTCACCGCGGTGCACGCGGTCTATCCGCAGCATCGTCAGTCCTCGCTGCTGATCCACACGTTCGTGGAGTTCCTGCGCGCGGCGCTGGCGCCGCCGTCGGCCAGTCCCGCGCCGGCGAGCTCCGCACCGGCGAGCTCCCGGCCCGCGCGACGCGACGCGCGTTTGCGGTAAGAATCGGGCGGATCGCCCCGGCCCGGGGGGCTGTCCATCCCGGGACATCGATGTCTCTCTTTGCATGGTCCATGTGGGTCCGCATGCCTTCGTCCGTTCGCGGCCAGAGCGCCTGCAGGGCTGCTCTGGTCTGGCGGCATGCCGCGGTAACCCTCCTCTCAGCGTTGTGTATTCCTCAGGTGCCCGGACAGGCCGGCCACGCCCTGACGCACCCTGCGGATACCCGATTTGCCGGCGACTGCGGCTGTCCGGTCGACGGCATCGCGTCCGGCGTGCATCCGCACGCCGGCTACCCGGCAGCCATCGAACCGTCTGAGGAAAGGAGCAACACATGAACAAGCATTTCGAACGCACCGGCCCGCTCACCGAGCTGTCCAGCTACCCCCAGTGGGCACAGGACATGGTGGCCGACTGCGAGAGCACCAAGCAGCGCGTGCTCGACCATGAAATCTGGAAGTTGATGATGGATCTGCGCCTGGACGAGGAGTCCACGGCCAACTTCATGATGGGCCTGTGGCCCTTCATCGAGCGCTTTCCCAGTTTCATGGCGCTGAGCCTGCTCAAGACCCGTTACGGCCGCAGCCCGGGCGACAACCTGGCCCGGCGCTGGCTGGTGCGCAACATCCGGGTGGAGCAGAACCACGCCGAATACTGGCTGCACTGGGCCGAGGGGGCGGGGGTGGCGCGGGAGCGGTTGCTGCACGATCACCCGCCGCACGGCACCGACGGCCTGTCACGCTGGTGCGAGGACATCTGCAACCGCGGAACTCTCGCCGCCGGCATCGTCGCCACCAACTATGCCATCGAGGGGGTGACCGGAGAGTGGTCGCAGATGATCTACGACAATACGAAGTACCGGGAAAGCTTTGATCCTTCAGTGCGTACGTCGGCATTAAAGTGGTTGCACCTGCATGCCGCTTATGACGACACTCACCCGTGGGAAGCGCTGGAAATCGTTTGCACGCTGATGGGCCTGGAGCCCTCGGCCGATGACGTGGCGCATCTGGCCGAGTGCATCAAACGCAGCTACACCAGCATGATCCTGCTGGGCGATCGATGCATTCAGAACTGCCCGGACCGACTGGTCTTGAGTGAGGCTGCGGCGTAAAGGATTGTCGCGGAAGGGGAAACTGGAACGGCGGACACGGGTTGGTGTCCTTCAGCGAACAGGCATGCAATGCGTTTCGTCGGTAACAGTTTGAATGTGCAGCGGTCCTTGTCACGGCGCTTGATGCCGCTGGCCTACGCGCTCGCGTCGGCGGTGGTGCTGATCATGGCCATGACCTGGGGCGTGCTGCAGGTCCAGGTGACTCTCGCTGGTTTCCTCAACAGCGAGAGCATCTGGTCCAAGGCCCAGAAGCAGGCCGTGATCGACTTAGAGAACTACGCCCTCAGCGGCGCGCCGGACGACCTGGCCAGCTTCCGGCGCAACTTCAAGCTGCTCGATGGCGACCGCTGGGGTCGCGACGCGATCGCCTCCGGGCACTACCGCAAGGAAGACCTCGACGAGGTCTTCCGCCGCGGCAACATCATGCCGGCGGCGCAGTCGGGCATGATTTTCATGATGCGCCACTTCACCGGCGCCCCCCACATGCAGGCCTCGCTGGACGCCTGGCGCTCCACCGACGCGTCGATTGCCGAGCTGGGGCGTATCGCCGATCAGCTCGAACGCGATTTCGCCGCCGGGTCCCCTTCGCCGGAGGCCATCTCGCGGGTTCGCGCGCGCATCAACGCGCTCAACGTCTACATGCAGCCGCGCACCGAGCTGTTCTCGGTGGAGATGGTCAAGGGCGCGGTGTGGGCCGGACAGGTGCTGTTCTGGTGCGTGCTCGGCGCGTTCTGCCTGGCCGCCGGGCTGTGGATGTGGATGGCGCTGCGCATCGTCGAGAGCATCCGCGGCAGTGAGGAGCGCTACCGGCTGCTGTTCGACAGCGCCGGCGACGCCATCGTGATGGTCGATCGCGGCAGCGGCCGCATCCTGGATGCCAACCGCACCGCCGCCGCGTGGACGGGCTGCAGCGAGCGCGAGCTGGTCGGCAAGGATTTTTCCTCACTGTTCGCGCACGACCCGCTGGACGTGGACAACACCTTGTCGCTGCCCGGCCATCGCCAGGGCGACGTGGCACTCACCGCGCTGCTGGACCGGGACGGCCAGGTGCGCCCGGTGGAAACGCGCAGCTCCATCGCGCGCTGGGGCGATACCGAGATCAGCCAGGCGATCGTGCGCGACATTTCCGAGCGCGTGGCGATGGAGCGCGAGCGCCGCGTGGCCGCCAAGGCGCTGGGCAGCATTGCCGAGGGCGTGATCATTGCCGACGCCGAGCGGCGCGTGGTCACCGTCAACGCCGCGCACGTGGAGATCACCGGGTTTACCGTGCAGGCCCTGCAGGGCCTGCGTTTCGACGACACGCGCAGCCTGGCCGACGACAAGCCGCTGCCGGACAGCGTGTGGCGTTCGATCGAACTGGGCGGCAACTGGCGCGGCGAGGTGAAGAGTCGCCGTCGCGACGGCAGCACCTATCCGGAGCTGCTCAGCATCAGCGCCATCCGCGACGACTCCGGCCAGGTGCTGCATTACGTGGCGGTATTCACCAACATCACCACCACCAAGGCCGACCAGCGCCGACTGGAGCACCTGGCTACCCACGATCCACTGACCGGCCTGGCCAACCGCGCCGAGTTCGAGCGCCGCTGCTCGGCGGCGCTGGAGCAGGCCTCGCGGGCGCGGCGCTGCGTGGCGGTGCTGTTCATCGACCTGGACGCGTTCAAGATCGTCAACGACAGCTACAGCCACGCCATCGGCGACCGCCTGCTGGCCAAGGTGGCCGAGCGCATCAACGCCGAGCTGGGCGAGGGCGACGTCGGTGGGCGCATCGGCGGCGACGAATTCACCGTGC
The DNA here is from genome assembly GCF_050749815.1 of Dyella thailandensis. Lineage (GTDB taxonomy): Bacteria > Pseudomonadota > Gammaproteobacteria > Xanthomonadales > Rhodanobacteraceae > Dyella_A. The sequence continues at coordinate 792,614 of NZ_CP192735.1, forward strand.
TGGCCACCAACATCGACACCCGCGACGGCGCCGCCGGCATCGCCAGCCGCCTGCTCACCGCGCTGGCCGCGCCGATCTCGGTGGACGACTACGAGATCGTGCTCAGCGCCAGCATCGGCATCGCCAGCTATCCGCTGGACGGCGAAAATCCAGCCGCCCTGATCACCAATGCCGACGCGGCGATGTACGCGGCCAAGAGCGAAGAGCGCAACGCGTTCCGCTTCTACTCGCCGATCATGCAGGCCGACGCGCGCAAACGCCTGCAGCTGGCCTCCGAACTGCGCCAGGCGCTGGCCAACGACGAGTTCCGGCTGGTGTTCCAGCCCAGCCTGGAGCTGCGCACCGGCCGCATCGTGGCGGTGGAAGCGCTGCTGCGCTGGCAGCACCCCAAGCGCGGGCTGGTGATGCCCGACAGCTTCATCCCGATGGCCGAGAGCCTGGGCCTGATCCGCCGCATCGACGAATGGGTGCTGCGCGCAGCCTGCGCCTGGATCCGCCAGTGGGACCGCGAGCACATCGCGCCGATCCGCGTGGCGGTGAACGTGTCGGCCAGCTGGTTCGGCCATCCGGCCTTCATCGAGGGCCTGCACACGGCGCTGCGCGACTACCAGGTGGATCCCAAGCGCCTGCTGCTGGAGATCACCGAGAGCGCGATCCTGCGCCTGGGCGAGGGCACGCACCGCACCATGTACGCCCTGCACACGATGGGCGTGGGCGTGGCCATCGACGATTTCGGCACCGGCTACTCCTCGCTGGCGTATCTGAAGCTGCCGGCGGTGGTGTGCCTGAAGATCGACCGCACCTTCATCACCGGCATCCCGCGCAATCCCGACGACGTGGCGATCGTCGAGGCGATCCTGGCGATGTCGCGCAGCCTCAAGCTGTACGCCATCGCCGAGGGCATCGAGGACGAGGAGCAGCACGAGTTCCTGCTGCGCGCCGGCTGCGAGGAGGGGCAGGGCTATCTGTACGCCCGCCCGCTGGAGGTGCCCGACCTGCTGCGCATGCTCAAGTCCGGCGGCAGCAATCCGCCGACCCGGTTGCGGCTGGTGCCACCGCCACGCGCCGGCTGAGCGGGTTCCATCAGCGAAAAAGGCCGCCCTCAGGCGGCCTTTTTCATTGGCGCAGCTTCGCCGACTCAGCGCTGCTGCGCTTCGGCCAGGGACGTCTCGGTCTGGTACAGCTCGGGCATCAGCTTGCGCAGCGCGGCGACCTTGGGCGCATCGTTGTAGACGATGTACGGGTCGTTGGAGTGCGTGCGGTAGTAGTCCTGGTGGTAGCCCTCGGCCATGTAGAACGCCGGCAGCGGCTCCACCTTGGTCACGATCGGCGCCTCGTAGACCTTTGCCGCATCCAGCTGGCGGATATAGGCCTGCGCCACGGCGCGCTGCGCATCATTGGTGGTGAAGATCTCCGAGCGGTACTGGGTGCCGTGGTCCGGTCCCTGGCGATTGAGCTGGGTCGGATCGTGCGCCACCGCGAAGAACACCTTCAGCAGCGTGCCGTAGCTCACCTGGCGCGGGTCGTAGACGATCTTCACCGACTCGGCGTGGCCGGTGTCGCCATCGGCCACGCGGAAGTAGCTGGCGGTATCGGCGCTGCCGCCGGCGTAGCCGGCCCACACCTGCTTAACGCCCTTGACGTGCTCGAACACCGCCTGCAGGCCCCAGAAGCACCCGCCGGCCAGCACGGCGACCTGGTCGCCCGGGGCGGTGACCGCAGGGTCGGTAGCCGGGGGCGGGATCATGGCGCCGTCGCGGGTGGCCGGCGACGCGGTGCAGGCGCCCACCGCGAGCGCGAGCAGGGCGGCGGCGAGGCGCCGGGGGAACGAGGGGGAACGGGAAAGCGCTTGCATGGCGTGTCTCCGTGGGGGAAGCCGGGAGCGGAACTTGAGTCGCGATATGCCTGGATACGTGAACGCGCCGCCGGGGGATGCGTCGACGCCGCGCTCGTGGAGTATTCGTTGCGGCAGCGTAAGCGGTTACGTGCGCGGGGCGGTGCTATGGTTCGCGGCTGTCACGTCACCCGCGGAAGCGCGCATGCGACCGGAGATCGACCTGTCGGCCTATGCCTCGCGCATCGGCCACCTGCAAGACCTGCGCCCGGATCTGGCGACGGTGCAGGCGATCGTGCGCGCGCACGTGGCCGCGATCGCGTTCGAAAACCTCGATCCGCTGATGGGCAAGCCGGTGGACCTCGACCCGCTGGCGATCGAGGACAAGCTGGTGCATCGCGGTCGCGGCGGCTACTGCTTCGAGCACAACCGGCTGCTGGCCGAGGTGCTGCGCGCGATGGGCCTGGCGGTGACGCCGCTGATTGCGCGGGTGCTGTGGAACCGCCCCGACGACACGCCCGCGCCGCAGACCCACATGGCGCTGCTGGTGACGGTGGAGGACGAGCGCTGGCTGGTCGACGTGGGGTTCGGCGGCCTCACCCTGAGCAGCGTGCTGCGTTTTCAGCCCGGGCTGGAACAACTGACGCCGCACGAGCCGTACCGCCTGCTGCAGCACCAGGGCGAATGGCGGCTGCAGGCGAAGGTGGCCGGGCAGTGGCAGGCCCTGTACCGCTTCACCCTGCAGCCGTGCGAGGACATCGACTTCGTGGTCGCCAACCACTACGTCTGCACCCATCCGGATTCACCATTCACCCGTGAACTGCGGGTGGCGCGCACGGTGCCCGAGCAGCGCCTGACGCTGCGCAATCGCGAGTTCGCCGTGCATCACCGCGACGGTCATACCGAGCGCTACACGCTGGGCAGCGCCCGCGAGATCCGCAGCGTGCTCGAGCGCCACTTCATGCTGGTGCTGCCGGCGCATCCGGCACTGGATCGCCGCTTCGCAGCGCTCTCGGCCTGAGCGCCATACCGCCGGCGCTCAGCCGGCGGCGTGCACCAGGATCTCGATCTCCTCATCCACCACCACGCGCTGGCCGGGGCGGATCTTGCAGGTCTTGCGCGTTTCCAGCGCGCCATCCACGGTCACCGCACCGCTGGCCACGATCGCCTTGCCGGCGCCGCCGCTGTCGCACAGGCCCACGAGCTTGAGCAGCTGGTTCAGCTCCACGTGCTCGTGCGGCGGTTCCAGATCGAAGTCGATGTGTTCCATGGGCGCTCCGGCGAATCAGGCGTCCGCACCCGGCGCGGCGGCCGGCAGCGGAAAGAAGGCGAAGAACGGGCGATCGTGCTCGATCGCGAACGTGGCCGCATCGTCGAGCACGCCGCGCAGGATCGCCGCATCGTGCGGCGGCAGTGACTCGGGATGCTCGAACACGAACACGTGGCCCCAGGCCGGACGCCATGCCGGATCGCGCAGGCAGTCGGCCAGCGCGTCCCAGTTGTCGCCGAAATCCGGTGGCAGGCGCAGCGCAAAGGCGAGCCGGCGCAACAGCCCGGCCTTGTCGGTGCAGCCGGTGAGGTCGACCCGGCACAGCGCCAGCTCGGCCTGGCGCGCCTGTCGGGTCAGCGCGGCGAAGTCGTGCGCGTCCACGTCGTAGACGCCGCTTTGCAGCGGGCGGGTGAGATCGAGATGGCTGTCGCGCGCGCTCACCGGCGACCCTCGATGCGGCGGAAGCTGCGGTAGTGATCGTCGGTGTAGTAGTACACCTGCGGCGGCGTGCCGCCGGTGATGATCCGCCGCGCGCCGCGCGTGCGTGCGCCGGGCGTCTCCACCGTGTACTCGTGATAATAGCCGCGCGGCTGCTGTGGCAGCAGGCCTTCGTAGTTGCCGAACACGGTGCCGTCCTGCGCGTGCTCGAACGGCCCACCGGCGGCGATGCGCGCCAGTGTGTCGCGCGCTTCCGGCGGCAGGCCGTCGGCTTCGGCCGCGGTATGCGACGGCGTGGCGGCCGGGGCGGACGCGGTGGCATGGTCGGCGCCGGTCATGCCATCGGCCGGGGCCATGCGGTGCTGCTGCCAGGCCGCCACGGCGACAGCGAGCAGGATCACGATGGCGAGCAATTTGCGCATGGCGGCACGCGGGTGGCAGGCGAGGCCGCGCAGTGTAGCGGCGCGCGGCGCTTTCCCCTACATCAGCGCGATCGCCCGAATCGGTTGGTGGCGGCTCAGCCTGCGCGATCCACCCGTGCCTGCAATGCCATGGCGGCGTGCGGATTGCGCGCCTTGGCGGCGCTGATGAAGTAGACGAACACGTCGCGCGCGGCACCGCTGGGGCGCGGCGCTTCCACGTGCGGCAGTTCCGCCGGATCGCCGCCATCGCGCCACCGTACGGCGCGTTCGGCCCAGGCATCGAGCGCGGCGGCGGGATAGCCGTGCGCCTCGTCGACCTGGCTGCGCATCAGCCGGGCGTAGGCGAACGGGCCGGTGAGATCGGCCAGCGAGGGGTACTCCGGGGAATCGGTGAACACCGTGGCGACGCCCTGGGCGCGTGCCAGGGCCACGTATTCCTGGCACTGGAAACTGGCGTGGCGCACTTCCAGCGCGTGCCGCAGCGGCACGCCGTTGAGCGTGCGGGGCAGGCGATCGAGGAAGGCGGCCAGATCATCGGGGTCGAACCGGCGCGTGGGGGTGAACTGCCACACCACCGGGCCGAGTCGGTCGCCCAGCGCCTGCAGCGAGTCCACGAACGCGCTCGCCAGACCAACGGCACCGGCCAGCTTGCGCTGCAGCACGATCGCCTTGGGCGCCTTGAGCGAAAACACGAAGCCCTCGGGCACCTGCTTCGCCCAGCCGGCCAGCGTGGCCGGCGCCGGGGCGCGGTAATAGGTGCCGTTGATCTCGATGCTGCGCAGCTGGCGGCTGGCGTATTCCAGCTCGCGTCGCTGCACCAGGCCGGCGGGATAGAAATTGTCGCGCCACTCGGGGAACACCCAGCCGCCGATGCCGCAGCGGATGCGCGGCGCGCCCGACGGCATGGTGCGGGAAGAGGCATCGGAGAACAGGTCGGGTGTGGCGGGCATGGCGGTCACGACAGCGGGGAAGGGGGCATCCTGACATGCCGCGGCCGCTGCGGGCATGACCTTCGGACTAGGCAGGCCAGGTGCTTTGACGCGATAGTGGCCCGATCCATTCGTGATCGCCAAGGGGTTGAGCATGTCCAGTCGAGTGTCCTTGCGCGCGGCCATCGCCGCCGCGTTGCTGGTAGTGGCCTGCGGGTCGTCGGCGCAGAGCGTTCCGGCCAAGGGCACGCCGCCGCCCATCGGCATCAACGACAGCGCGCGACCGGCGCTGCCGCCGGACCTGGCCGACTTCGCCGCCTACGTCGACAAGGCGCGCAGCACCTTCGGCGTGCCCGGCATCGCCGTGGCCATCGTCAAGGACGGCCAGGTGGTGATGGAGCAGGGCTTCGGCGACAAGACGCTGGATCCGAAGCAGCCGGTGGACACGCACACGCTGTTCGCGATCGCGTCGAACACCAAGGCGTTCACCGCCGCGGCGCTGCAGCAGCTGGACGAGGCCGGCAAGCTGAAGATGGACGATCGGGTGATCGACCACCTGCCGTGGTTCCGCATGTCCGACCCGTACGTGACGCACGAGATGCGCATCCGCGACCTGCTCGCCCATCGCAGCGGCTTGTCGCTGGGCGCGGGTGACCTGCTGTACTGGCCGCCGACGTCATACAGCACCAAGGAAGTGGTCGAGCGCCTCAAGCACGTGCCGATCAAGAACGGCTTCCGCAGCGGCTACGCCTACGACAACATCCTGTTCGCCGTGGCCACGCTGGTGATCGAGCAGGCCTCGGGCCAGAGCTATGCCGATTACGTGCGCACGCACCTGTTCCAGCCGGTGGGCATGGACGAGTCGCTGATCGACAAGAACGACATCAAGCCCGGCATGGACGTGGCCACCGGCTACGCCAAGGAGAACTTCAAGGATCTGAAGCCCGTGCCGCCGATGGCGTGGAGCAACGATCCGGGCGCGGGCGGCATCTACGCCAGCGTGCATGACCTGGCCAAGTGGATGAACGTGCAGCTGGCCGGCGGCGCGCTGCCGCAGAAGAACGCCGACGGCACGCCGAAGCGCATCTTCTCCGAAGACAGCCAGCGCCAGATGTGGACCATGCTCACGCCCATCAAGGTAGGCAAGCCGCCGATCCCCGAGCTTGCCCCGATCATGCCGAACTTCTACGGCTACGGCGAAAGCTGGTTTCTCTCCGACTACCGCGGCCATCGCCTGGCATGGCACACCGGCGGCTGGCCGGGCTTCGTCTCGCGCGTGACGCTGGTGCCGGAAGAGCATCTGGGCGTGGTGGTGCTGACCAACGCCGAATCCGGTGCCGCGTTCAACGCGGTGACCTACCGCGTGCTTGATGCCTACCTGCATCCGGGCCAGAAGACCGACTGGGTGGCGGTGTACGACAAGCTGGTGAAGAAGGGCGAGGCGAACGCCGACGACAGCTGGGCCAAGCACCAGCAGGCGCGCGAGAAGAACCCCAGGCTCGACCTGCCGCAGGCCAGCTACGCCGGCACCTTCCAGGACCCGTGGTACGGCAACGTGATCGTCAGCAACGAGGGCGGCAAGCTGCGCATGCGCTTCGCCCACACCAGGCAGCTGATCGGCACCATGACGCCGTGGCAGCACAGCACCTTCGTGGTGAAGTGGGACGATCGCACGCTCAACGCCGACGCGTTCGCCACCTACACGTTGGATGCCGACGGCAAGATCACCGAGCTGCGCATGCAGCCGATCTCGCCGCTGACCGACTTCAGCTTCGACTTCCAGGACCTGCGGCTGAAGCCGCTGGACAAGGACAAGGCGTCCGACGAGTGAGCTATCCGGCGTCGCCGTGGGCGGCGCCGGTCCATTGAAAAGGGGAGAAGCGCATGCGCCGTTATGCATCGTTCGTTATCGCCGGGCTGTGCGGCCTGGCCGTTGCCAGCTCGTCGCCCGCGCGCGACGCCGTTACCTCGGCGCCGGCGCTGTTCCGCGTGGAGCTGGGTAGCCAGTCCAGCCAGCCCGCGTCCGGCCGCCTGCTGTTGTTCGCGGTGGATGCGAAGACCGCCCGCGCCGCCGCGAAGGACGACAAGGTGGAGGAGGTCGACACCAATCCGTTCAAGCCATCACAGACCGCCATCGCCGCGCGCGAGGTGACGCATCTGGCGCCGGGCCAGGGCATCACGATCGATGCCGACGCGGTGGCATTCCCCAAGGCGTTCTCACAGTTGCCGACCGGTGACTATCTGCTGCAGGCGGTGCTGGACACCCACCACGACTACAACTATCACGGCCGCGACGCGGGCGACGTGGTCAGCCCGGTGGTCGAGGCGCACCTGCCCGGCGCCATGCCGCGCCTGGTGCTGGACAAGGTGCTGCCCGAACGCGGGCTGTGGGATTTCCCCAAGGGCGCGCTGAGCCCCACTACCGAAAAGCACCTGGCCGACGCCAAGGCGCACCTCAAGCCGATCGATTTCGTCAGCCCTGCGCTCAGCGCGTTCTGGGGCCGGCCGATACACATGAAGGGCTGGGTGCTGCTGCCGCCTGGCTACGGCGCCTCGGGCAAGACGACCTATCCGGTGATCTATCACACGCACGGCTTCGGCGGCAGCGACCGCAGCGAGGCGGCAACTGGCCTGATGGCCTACGGGCAGATGGCCGAAAAGGCGATGCCGCCGATGATCTGGGTGCTGCTGGATGAGTCCTCCGCCACCGGCACGCACGAGTTTGCCGACTCGGTGAACAACGGCCCGTGGGGCGAGGCGCTCACCACCGAGCTGATCCCGTCGCTGGAAAAGCAGTACCGCATGGACGGCAAGGCCAGCGGCCGCTTCCTCAACGGGCACTCTTCCGGCGGCTGGGCCACGCTGTGGCTGCAGACGCGTTACCCGAAAGTATTCGGTGGCACCTGGTCGACCTCGCCCGACCCGAGCGACTTCCACGATTTCACGGGCCCGGACCTGTACGCGCCGCACGCCAACGTCTATCACCGCCCGGACGGTACGGCGTATCCGCTGGTGCGTGACAAGGGCAAGGTCTACGCCACGTTCGAGCAGTTCGCGAAGATGGAGCGCGTGCTCGGCCCTTACGGCGGCCAGATGGCTTCGTTCGACTGGGTGTTCTCGCCGCGCGGCCAGGACGGCCGGCCGATGCCGATGTTCGATCGCGATACCGGTGACGTCGATCCGTCGGTGGTGGCCTACTGGCATGACCACTACGACATCGCTCATCGCCTGAAGACGAACTGGCCGGCGCTCAAGCCCGACCTGGACGGCAAGATTCACCTGTATGTGGGCACCGCCGACACGTTCTACCTCGACGGCGCCGCGCATCGTCTGAAGGCCGTGCTGGACGGGCTGGGCGCGAAGTCCTCGTTCCACTTCCTGCCCAACCGCACCCATTTCGATCTCTACGTCATCGACAAGGACCGCCAGGGCCTGATGAAGCAGATCGCGTGGGAGATGTACGCGGTGGCGCGCCCCGGTGCGCAGCAATCGAAGCAAGCCGCACCCTGACCGGCCCCACCGACACCGCCGCCCCTGCAGGAGCGACTTCAGTCGCGATGCCTTTTCGCCTTGATGCGCCATGCGAGCAAGAGCATCGCGGCTGAAGCCGCTCCTACAGAGAGGCCGGGGACGTCGTCGAAACCCGCGCCAACATTGGCACCCCTGTAGGAGCGACTTCAGTCGCGATGCCTTTCGCTCTGATGCGTCATGCAAGCAGAGCATCGCGGCTGAAGCCGCTCCTACAGTGAGGCCGGGGACGTCGTCGAAACCCGCGCCAGCATTGGCACCCCTGTAGGAGCGACTTCAGTCGCGATGCCTTTTCGCTCTGATGCGCCATGCGAGCAAGAGCATCGCGGCTAAAGCCGCTTCTACAGTGAGGCGGGAGACGTCGTCGAAACCCGCGCCAACATTGACACCCCTGTAGGAGCGACTTCAGTCGCGATGCCTTTCGCTCTGAAACACCATGCGAGCAAGAGCATCGCGGCTAAAGCCGCTCCTACAGTGAGGCCGGGGACGTCGTCGAAACCCGCGCCAGCATTGGCACCCCTGTAGGAGCGACTTCAGTCGCGATGCCTTTCGCCGTGATGCGCCATGCAAGCAAGAGCATCGCGGCTGAAGCCGCTTCTACAGGGGGTCGGGGAGCGCCTTGGAGGTCACCCGTTGCTTATTCCGTCCACGGGTCGTAGCTGCCGAACCACCACAGGTGGTCTTCCATATCGCGGCAGCTGTAGCCGGCGCCGCCGTAGTCCTTCTCGGCGTACTCGTCCACGATCTGCGCGCCGGCGGCTTTCGCCTGTTCGTAGTGCGCGCGGCAATCCTTCACGATCACGCAGGCCACCTGCGTCTCGCGCCCGCCGGTGTCGGCAGGCGTCAGCAGGTGCTGGCCGAAGCCGTCCTCGCGCACCGAGCCCAGCATCACCATGCCGCTGCCGTAGGTGAGCTGCGCATGGGCGACGCCGCCCTGGTCATCCTCATACACCGCCTGCCGCGCGAAGCCGAAGGCGCGACACAGCCAGTCGATGGCCGCATGGGCATCGCGGTAGCGCAGGCAGGGAATGATGGTGCTGCCGTGGATCGCTGACATCACTTGCTCCTTGGGAATGGGTGGAACAAGGCTAGCCGCGCGCCGCTGCCCGGTCTTGGCGATTTTCCGAAGCGCTAGCCGATGACGAGGTGATTGAGGTGTGGGCCGCGCTGCGCCATGAACGCGCTCGGCGTGAGCCCGGCGAACGCGCGGAACTCGCGCACCAGGTGCGCCTGATCGGTGAAGCCACCGTCGGCAGCCACCTGGCACCAGTCCACGCTGCCGGCCCGGTGCACCTGTGTCAGCACCGCGCGGAAGCGCTGCAGGCGGGCGTAGCGTTTCGGCCCCATGCCGATCTGGCGACGAAAGCGGGCACGCAGGCTGTCGTCCGACAGTCCGGTCTGCGCCACTACGCCGGCGATGCGCGCCCACTGCGGTGCCTGATCGAGCGCGCTCGCCACGTGGGCCACGGCCGGGTCGATCGCCGGCCCGCGCTGCTGGATGCGCAGCCACTGCTCGAGGATCTGCAGGCGTGCGGCGGGCGTCGTTGTTTCCAGCAGCCGCTGCCGCAACTGCCCGGCGGCGACACCGAACAGGTCTTCCAGGTTGATGTCCCGCGCCAGCAGCGTCTGCTGGTCTTCGGCGGTGATGGCGTGCGCGCCGCCGGGCCGGAACACCGCCCCCATCACGCGCACCTGCTCGGCGGTGTCGATGATCTGGCTGGTCAGGCGTGGGCCGCCGAGCACGCTGCCGGACGAGCGCAGGCACTGGCGCTGCGGTTCGTCGGTGTAGACGCGCGTCTCGTCCTCGCACAGGTTGATGATCAACTGCGCGCCGGGTTGCGGCAGCACCCGCTCGAAATGGTGCGCGGCGGCGGGCATGTCCCAGTCCCAGATCGTCTCGATCAGGCGGTCCAGCGGTGGGCTCGGGCGACGCTGCGTGAATCCCATGCGGTGCCTCAGGAATCGGGAGGGACGACCCCAGTATCGCGCGGCGGGCGCACGGTGCGTATCACCATGTCCTGCGCGCGGATCAGCGGCAGGTTCTGTTCGCGCAGCTTCGCCAGCACGGCGAACAGCAGATCGCTCTTCACGGTGGAGGCGTCGCGCGGGTTGCGCGTGTAGGCGTAGGCGCTGAACACCAGATTGCCCGCGTCGATGCTGTCCAGCTGCACGAACGGTGCGGGCGTGTCCAGCGTCACCGGGTGCGCGTTGAGCGCTTCCAGGATGAGGTCGCGTGCGCGCGCCGCGTCGGTGTCCAGCGGCATCGGCACGCTGAACTTCACCCGCCCCAGCGCATTGGCCAGCGTCACGTTGCGTACGTTCTGGGTGATCAGCTGCGAGTTCGGCACGATCACCGTGGAGCGGTCCCACAGCTGGATCTCGGTGGCGCGCACGTTGATGCGGCGGATGTCGCCCTCCACGCCGTTGAGGCTCACCCAGTCGCCTACCTTCACCGGGCGCTCGGCCAGCAGGATCAACCCGGAGATGAAGTTCGACACGATCGCCTGCAGGCCGAAACCGATACCCACCGACAGCGCGCTGGCGATCCACGCGATGTTCTGCAGGCTCACCTTCAAGGTGGCCAGCGCCATCACCACCACCAGCACGCCGCCGACGTAGCCGAGCAGGGTGAGCATCGACATGCGCATGCCGGCGTCCAGCCGGGTGTTGGGCAGCAGCTCCACGTCGAGCCAGCGCTTGATGATGCGCACCACGCCCAGGCCCACCACCAGCACCAGCATGGCCTTGATCACGTCGCGCGGGGCCAGCGTCATCTCGCCGAAGGTGAGCCCGCCCAGCAACGTGCCGACGCTGGAGGTGAGGTCTTCCGGGCTCGCGCCCAGGCGCGAGATCACCGCGCCGATGCCCAGCAGCACCGCCAGTGCGCGGGTCACGCCGGAGAGCACGGCGCGCGCCTGCTCCAGCGGTCCGGGCTCCAGCTCGAACGCCCGTTGCAGGCGCTGCCCGGTGCGTCCCTTGGGCGACAGCAGCAGTGCCCAGGTGTCGTTGAGTGCATGCATGAACAGGTACAGCGAGGCGAACACCACGCTGATCCACACCGCGTTGATCGCCAGGAAAAACGCCAGCGCGATGTAGCCCGTCGCCACCGCCAGCACGCAGGTCACCGAGGCCAGCACCAGCGCGCCCAGGCAAAGGCCGATCCACAGCGAGCGGCTCGGCGGCGGCTCGCCGGCGGCGGCCAGGGCGCGCCGCGCGCGGGCTTGGCGCAGCAAGGCGGTGCCGATCAGCGCGGCGGTCACCAGGGCGATCAGGCCGCGCGTGGCCACGCTGGCCGGCAGGCTGGCGCTGATCGCGTGGTTCACCAGTTCCACCGTGCCGAGCAGGGCGATCGCCATCGCCAGCAGCCACGGGAACGGGCGCAGCGCCTGCGCCTCGGCATCGGTGAGCTCGGGCAAGCGCCAGCTCGGGCGCACCGCCGAGAGCAGGGCGCGCCCGAGCCCGGCCACGTAGGCGCTGAGCAGCACCAGCTGCACCATCTGATGGGCGAGCCCAGCGAGGTCGTCGTCGAGCAGGCCGTTCCAGTTCACCGACCAGTACACCAGTTGCGCCGCCAGACCCGTGTTCAGCGTGGTGAGCACGGCAATGGCCAGCGCCAGCGCGCTGCGTCGCAGACGGCCGGCGGCCATGCGGTTCTGGGTGAGGCGCAGCAGCTGGCGCTCCAGCAGCCAGCGGCCCACGCCCAGCAGCAACGCCGCGGCGAGCAGGCAGGCTACGAATGGCGTGCGATTGGGCGGCTGCGAGGCCGCGCGGATCGCCGTGCCGAGGTCGTCGCCGAGTGCGCGCAGGCGGCGCAGGTCGGACGGCAGGCTGCGCATCGGGTCGGACCAGAACGCGGTGCTGAACGGCGTGGCCGTGCGTTCGGCCAGCCGCGTCTGGAATTCGTTGCGGCGCTGGTCGGAGAGTTGCGCGGCGAGCTGGGCGGCCTCCTGGCCCATCAGCTGCGCCTGCTTCACCTGCGCATCCACGTCGGCCTGCGCCTTGTCCAGCTTGCGCCGCTGGGCGCTCACCTCGGCCGCTTCGGCCGGGGCGCCCTTGGCCGGCGCCGGCCCCAGCACGGCCAGCTGCGCCTGCACGCTTTGCACCTGCGGCGCAAGGCTGGCGGCGAGCTGGCTGGCCTGGTCCTGCACGGCCAGCGCCTGTGTGCGCAGGTCGCCCAGCTGGCCCGCTGTCGGTTGGGCGGCGAGCGCCTTCTTGATGTCGTCGAGCTGCCCGCGCAACTGGTCCATCTGCTGCGACGGCGTGGGCGGCGGGGCGTCAGGCGCCGCGTCCTGGCGGGCGAGGGCAGCGGTGCTGCCGAAGGCAAGCAGGAGAACCAGCAGGAGGCGGGCGAGGCGAGGCATCCGGGCATGATCGGAGCCGCCCTGCGGGCGGTCAATCGCCGCGCGTGCCTTGACGATGCCTTCAGCAGCGGGCATTCAGCCTTACCCGATGAGCACGCCCTTCGATGTTCCCCCGGATCTGCTCGCCTGGCACGTCGACGTGGCCCGGGCACGCCAGCTACAGCAGGAGCTGGCCGCCCGCGTGCGATTGCAGGACGACACCCCGTCACCGCGCCTGGTGGCCGGCGTCGACGTCGGCTTCGAGGAGGACGGCGCGATCACCCGCGCCGCTGCCGTGCTGCTCGATGCCGCCACCATGCAGCCGCTGGCCGAGGTGGTGGCGCGCCTGCCCACGCGTATGCCGTACATCCCCGGACTGCTCTCGTTCCGCGAGCTGCCCGCCGTGCTGCAGGCGCTGGCGCAGCTGCCCGAAGTGCCGGAGCTGATCCTCGTTGACGGCCACGGCGTGGCGCATCCGCGCGGCCTGGGCATTGCCGCACACCTGGGTGTGGTCACCGACCTGCCCACCATCGGCGTGGCGAAGAAGATCCTGGTCGGCAACCATGACGCCGTGGGTTTGAAGCGCGGCGATCGCACGCCGCTGATGCACCGCGGTCGCATGATTGGCACCGTGCTGCGCAGCAAGGACGGCATCCAGCCACTGATCGTCTCCCCCGGCCACCGCGTGAGCCACGCCACCGCGGTGGAGCGCGTGCTCGCCTACGGCCGCGGCTACAAGCTGCCCGAGCCCACGCGGCTGGCCGACCGGCTGGCGTCGCGGCGGGATCGGCGCACCTGACCGAAACGGCCAGGAACAGGCGAGTCCCCCGACGGCGACATCGACGCGCGCGCGAGCTACCTTGCGACGTGACGCGAGCGGATGGCACTTCACGCCCTTGGCGCCGTCATTCCCGCGAACGCGTGAATCCATCCCGGCGCGCTGCATGAAGCAACGTGGATGCCCGCTTTCGCGGGCATGACGGCACTGTGGCACCAGGGCTTGGCGGCGCGGCCAGGCTCTTCGCCGCCTTGCAGTCCGCAACCTCGCACGACCGCGCTCTGCCTCATCCCCTCGGCCGCCGTCATTCCCGCGAACGCGGGAATCCATTCCGGCGTGCTGCATGAAACAACGTGGATGCCCGCTTCCGCGGGCATGACGGCACTGTGGCACCAAGGCTTGGCGGCGAGGCCAAGCTCTTCGCCGCCTTGCAGCCCGCAACCGCGCACGACCACGCTCCGCCTCATCCCCTCAACCGCCGTCATTCCCGCGAACGCGGGAATCCATTTTGACCTTCTCCAGCAGTCCCATGGCGGCTATGCGCTCGCGGACACGACGCCGCGGTTTTCCCACGCCGCGAATCACGCCGGCAGCACGCAAGCGTCGCGAGCGCATTCGTATACGGTGAGCGCCCCACCCACGTCACGACGACGCGTACGGGCGCCTGGCCCACCCCACGCCGCTTGTCCTCCTGCTCTCGCGCCCACATGCTCACGCCTCTGGCGCCGCGCTCCCCGGACACCCCCATGCTCTTCCGCTGGTTCGAAAACCTCATCGACCCGTTCAAGGAACCGGTCGACGCCATGCCGCCGGCCACGGTGGGGCGCTTCTACGCGTTCTACCTACGCCAGGTCTGGCCGATCTTCGTCATCACCCTGCTGGTGGGCCTGGGCTTTGCGCTGGTGGAAGTGGCGCTGTTCGGCTACATCGGGCGCATCGTGGACATGGCCAACGCCACGCCCGCAGCCCAGTTTTTCCATGTGCACGGCCACACGCTGCTGTGGATGGGGTTCGTGGCGCTGGTGCTGCGGCCGGTGCTGTCGGCGCTGCACGACCTGCTGGTGAACCAGGCCATCGTGCCGGGGCTGACCGGGCGCATCCGCTGGCAGAACCATCGCTACGTGATCCGCCAGAGCCTGGGCTTTTTCCAGAACGATTTCGCCGGGCGCATCGCCAACCGCATCATGCAGACCGGCGCCAGCCTGCGCGAATCTGCGGTGCAGATCGTCGATGCGATCTGGTACGTGGTGGTCTACACCGGCAGCGCGATCTTCCTGTTCGCGGAGGCCGACGCCTGGCTGGCCGCGCCGCTGGTGGTGTGGATCGCTGCCTACGTGGCGACGCTGGCGTATTTCATCCCGCGTACCAAGCAGCGCTCGTGGGAATCGTCCGAGGCACGCTCCAAGTTGATGGGCCGCATTGTCGACGGCTACAGCAACGTGCTCACGCTCAAGCTGTTCTCGCACACCCGCCGCGAAGAGGACTACGTGGCCGATGCGCTGGGCGAGCAGATCGGCAAGACCCGCCGCATGACGCGCATGACCACGGCGATGGACATCACCATCACCTCGCTCAACGGCCTGCTGATCGTCGGCACCTCCGGCCTGGCGGTGTGGTTGTGGAGCCAGGGCCGGGTGACCGTGGGCGCCATCGCGCTGGCCACCGGCCTGGTGATCCGCATCAACAACATGTCCGGCTGGATCATGTGGGTGGTCAACGGCATCTTCGAGAACATCGGCACGGTGCAGGACGGCCTCACTACCATCGCCCAACCGCGCACCGTGCAGGACGCGCCGGACGCGGTGCCGCTGGTGGTGCGCGAGGGCGGCGTGCGTTTCGAGCGCATCCACTTCCACTACGGCAAGCAGGGCGGGGTGATTGCGGGGCTGGATCTCACCGTGCGGCCGGGCGAGAAGATCGGCCTGGTCGGCCCGTCGGGCGCGGGCAAGTCCACCCTGGTCAATGTGCTGCTGCGCCTGTACGACCTGGAGCAGGGCCGCATCTTCATTGACGGGCAGGACATCGCCCACGTCACCCAGGAAAGCCTGCGCTCGCAGATCGGCGTGGTCACCCAGGACACCTCGCTGCTGCACCGCTCGATCCGCGACAACCTGCTCTACGGCCGCCCCGACGCCAGCGAGGCGCAGATCGCCGAAGCCGTGCGCAAGGCGCGCGCCGACGAATTCATCCCGACCCTGCTCGACGGCCAGGGTCGCACCGGCTTCGACGCCCACGTCGGCGAGCGCGGCGTGAAGCTCTCCGGCGGCCAGCGCCAGCGCATCGCCATCGCCCGTGTGCTGCTCAAGGACGCGCCGATCCTGGTGCTGGACGAAGCCACCAGCGCGCTCGATTCGGAAGCCGAAGCCGCCATCCAGGACAGCCTCGACCTGCTCATGCAGGACAAGACGGTGATCGCCATCGCGCATCGCCTGTCCACCATCGCCCGCATGGACCGGCTGGTAGTGATGGACAAGGGCCACATCGTCGAAACCGGCACGCATGCGGAACTCATCGCGCATGAGGGCCTGTATGCGCGGCTGTGGGCGCGGCAGACGGGCGGGTTTGTCGCGGTGGAGGATGCGGTAGGTTGAGGCTCTCGCCGGGCGCAGGCTGAGAGACCATACGGTTTATTTCGCCGGATTCGGAGGCACAACGGATATTGCGGCGAAAAGTGCGATATGCACTTCCCGCGGATCATCGGGTTTCGCTTTGCGCCATGCCGCAGGTGTTTGATGCGCAAAGGGGAAGTCGTCTCTTGACGATGCAGTCGCCGCGGCAGACTATCCGTGCATATGCCCCGAAGTGGGGTCTACTAAGCGTTAGGCCCAACATGCATTGGTACAGCGTGCCGCCCTTACTTGTAAACACAGCTATAGCTTTGGCAATTGCCTACAGCTGTGCCTCAGCTATCGCCCTGCTTAGACTGCCGCGCGGTACTCGCGTGACATTCATCAAAGACCACGCCCTTAACGCGGCGGCGGCGGTTATAGCCATCATTCCAGGGCCCGCCTTTGTGTCGCTCTTCATCTGGGCCCTACTGTTCTTCGTACTCAAAAGCGCCTTCGGTTTCGCCAACACCGAGGCAAACAGATTTTCGTTGTTTACTTGGGTCTACGTCTGCGTTTTGGCCGTGAGCATCCTCTATCTTGTGCGGTCGCTCTGGTCCGAGTCATCCCAAATTCTTCTGGGCGGGCCTAACCACTCGTCCAAGCGGACGCGCGAAAAGCCGCGCGCCGCTTAACTCCAGCGTTAGGCCGCATGAAAAATTTCGAGGTCATTCCACTCCAAGGCGTTCTCCCAGTGGCCCTCGGCATGACCCGCGGCCAAGTGCACTCCGAGCTCGGGAGGTGTACCAGCAGCTTCCAAAAGACGCCTGCATCTGTGCAGCCAACTGATGCCTGGTTCAACAATTCTTTCCAGGTGTTCTATGCGGCCGACGAGACCGTTAAGTACATCGAACTTTCCTCAAACAAGGGTTTCGCCGTATCTTGCATGGGCGTGTCGGTGTTCAATACACAAGTCACCTCGCTTATTGAACGCTTCGAACAACACGCGGAAGTGGATACTTCGGACCCAGAGCATGGTTTCAGTTTCATCTTTCCTTCGCTGGAGTTGTCACTCTGGCGGCCCGAAATAGAAGGCCGGCGAGCACTCTACTTCTCTACAATCGGTATCGGCCGACTCGGTTGCTACAGCAATGCGGCCTAACCTCTCATTCGAGTCGGACGGCTTCGCCGCTCAATTCCAGCGTTAGAACAGGGACGGTGTCATGCAAACAAAGCTTCCCTCTCGCTACTTCGTGCACGGCGACCGCGTTGACTTGTCCAAAGACGAGTACTTTTGCGCAGCCTGCGACGTGTTCGTACCACGCGACCACTTCGACTCGTGTCATTGCAAAGACCACTTTGCTAGGTACGAGCGCTCTCTCGCGTCGTTCAAAAATCTAGTCAAGCACGGCTCAAACTACACACGTCCTGTGCGCCCCGAGAACCTGTTCGCGTAGGTTCTAACCAGTCATTCAAGCGGACGGCTCCGCCGCCGCTTAACTCAAGCGTTAGGCATCAAGGAGCACCATGGACATCCACCGGCAAAAGCGAACCGCTTGGGGTCAGCCCAGTGCATTCGTGTGGTTCTTTGTGAGCTGCACTCTCATCGGACTGGCAGCCGCCTCTCGCTGGCGCGCACTCGACATCGCGTTCGCCTTGGTTTGGATAGCCTTCCTAGTGGTCGGTTCCCTTGTAGTTCTGTGGCGCGCGTGGAAACATCATGGTGAACCCGGCACGGCCAAACTTGGGCAGCTTGCAGCACTGCCTCGTAGCTGGCGGTTGTGGGTGCTCGGAGAGACCAAGAATGGTAATCCCGAGTAACCGGCAAACCGGCACATTGCCTAATCAATCATTCGCGGCGGACGGCTGCGCCTCCGCTCAATTCCAGCGTTAGGCTGCAGAGGCCGGCGCTCCACGATCAAAGGAATGAACATGAGTAGCACCACCAAAACTACTGCCGCCAACTACGTTGCACGGCATTGGAAAGAGATACGGCTTGCACTATTCCTCCTTGCGTTCGCTTCTGTCTGGCTGGGAGCCGATCATGTAAGCCGCTTCTTTGCTGGCTTCTTTGATGGTGCTGCTGGTGGGTAATGTCGCTACTCGGGTGACGCTGCCTAACAGGTTGTTCGAGGCGGACGGCTACGCCGCCGCTCAACTCCAGCGTTAGGCCTCAAATGAAGCGTCATTGGGTTCTGCTGCCTTACATCACAGTGCTCGCGATGTCCGGCTGCTACGGTCCAGAGTCGCTGGGCAACAAATCCGACTGGGCTGCGCTTCAGGGCGTGGAGTACGAGCGACGAGCGCAAGTTCTAGGCGCGCCATTTGTGCTTCAGGTTGGGGACTATCGTGTTGCAGGCATTCCACAGTCGAAGGCGCAAGGAAATGTCTGGGTTCTTCTTAACCCCAGCGCAGACGAACCGCTTTACAAGCAGCTACCCGCAGGCAATTACACACTCACTGCCAAGCAGCTCGCTGCGTTCGGCCCGGTCGATCCCGGCGTACTAGCCCAGCTCCGCCTACATGTGCGAAGGTGAGGCCTAACAATTCGTTCATAGCGGACGGCTACGCCGCCGCTCAACTTCAGCGTTAGGCCTCATATGGAAGTTGCCGCACGCTCAAACGCCTCAATGTTTCTCGCTCACACGGTCGAGCCTACAGTTGCGGAGTTCGAGAAGGCGCCCTACGACATCCGTCGCGGCAGGCTCGCTGCAATTGTCCTTTATCACATGGCAGACCGTTTCGCGCTCGACGGTTTCGCGGGCCGCGAGCGCAAGCTCATGGACCAAGATATCGCGAATGTGCGTACGGGCGTACAAGCCAAGTGTCCAGATTTCGCAATAATCCGAGACGTGGCAGATGCGTCTAAACATGCGAAGTTGGCTTCCTCAAACAAGGTTCCGCGCCAGCTCTCATCGGCAGAGCAATTGTCGGCCGCCCCCGGAGTCTTTCAAGCACTGTTCGGCTATGGTGTGTTCGCCGAGGCAGCGGAGGTTATCGTCACGTTGGATGACGGCACCACGCTCTCTTTGCTGCCCGCCGTCCGCACAGTCCTTGCTACATGGAGGTCGATGCTTTGACCCATCGCGCTAAGATGAGGCCTTACCACTCGTCCAAGCGGCCGCGCGAAAAGCTGCGCGCCGCTTAGCTCAGCGTTAGAGCTCAGATGCACACCTTCGTAAATTCCGTTTTCTGGATATCCATTACTGGCTTCGTAGCCACGTGGTTTGTTGGCGTTTGCTTCTGGGCATGCATGTTTGCGGTACGCAAGCAGCACGGGCGCCTTCGTTGGCAGGAGGTGTCGTTGCGCGGGCAGCTCGTGTCTTCGCATCCTGCCGCCCGCTACATGCGCGGCTTCATGTGGAGCCTTTTGGTTGCTTCTGTTTGGTGGTGCCTTGGCCTCGCTTCTGGTTTGTCCTCGGGCATACTTCACTAGCGAGTAGCGCTCTAACCACTCGTTCAAGGCGGACGGCTTCGGCACCGCTTAACTCCAGCGTTAGACACAGGGAGAGTTATGGATATTTCTTGGGGAAAAACATTGCCGGTCTGGTGGAGTATCGCGTGGCGCGGTTTGATCTACGGCATTCTTGGAGGCTTCGTACTGGGTTTTATTGGCGGCTTCATCGCCGCAATGATGCACTCACCGGAGCGCGCTCCGCTCTACGGATTGGTCGGTGGCTACATCGCCAGCATCCCTGCATCGATGTTGGCGGTGAAACAAGCCATCACTAAGCATCTTCCTGCGTTGGCGAGCCTTGTCAGTGCCGTCTAACTATTCGTCTAAGCGGACGCCGCACCGGCGCCGCTTAACTCCAGCGTTAGGGCCAGATCATCCAGTCAGGGGCAGAGTCGGCTTTCTGCGGTGCTCAATGTCCCCGTAGCGATCAGGGGCGGGGCGAGTCCTGATGGTTTCGCCCAAGCGGCGAGGACGATACTCGCGATAGTGCGCACCCGCGACCACACGTTGCCTTCGCACAAAAAAAGGAGGCGCACTGCGCCTCCCACCATCAATTTATATCCGCCATCCGGGCTTGCGGCAAGGCGCGCGCCGTGACCTAGCATCGCCGCCCTGCCGATGGGGCAGGAAGCATGAGGCGGGGTGGATGATGCATGACGACGAGTGGGTCGCGGTTTCCCATGCGAACTGCGAGCACGTGGCGGGGCCGTTCTATCACGGGACGCGGGCGGATCTTTCCGTCGGCGATCTGCTGACGGCGGGATTCACCTCCAACTACGACGAGCGGGTGGTGATGAACCACGTCTACTTCACCGCCATGGCGAAGGGCGCGGGGTTGGCTGCTGAGATGGCGCGTGGAGAGGGGCGACCGCGGGTCTATGTGGTGGCACCCACTGGCGCGTTCGAGGATGACCCGAACGTCACCAACAAGAAATTCCGCGGCAACCCGACACGGTCGTATCGGAGCGCACTGCCGCTGAAGGTTGTGGGCGAGCTGGACAGCTGGGAGCCGTATGACGCGGAGTTCATTGCCGAGCTGCGGCGTCGCGTCGGGGAGGGCATGGGAGAAATCATCAACTGAGGATGGCGGAGCCCTCGTCAGTGGTGGGTCGCCTGGAGTTGCGATTTGAAAGGCGCTGGACTGGAGTCGCGATTTGAAAGGCGCTGGAGCCGAGGCGCGGAGGGGCGCGCAGGTGTTCTGTGCAGGGTGCACGACCGCGTGCAGGCGCCGAGGCGTTCGAAGTGAGAGGGCCTTCTCCGACGGCCTGGCCCATGCGGACCCGCGTGCGCACGCTTTGTCGAGAAGCTTCGTAGGATGCCGGATCGGCGGGGATGAGCGCGTTTCGGTTCTTCTCACATCCTTGCCCACCGATTCACACGCGCGGCCGCACTCTGCGGCTTTCCACCGACGCGGAGGATCGAGCCATGCCGAGCAAGAGCGCCATCCAGCGAGCCCGCAAGGACAAGCGTGAGGGCAAGTCGCCGAGCACGCAGGCGGGGGAGTTCGTACGCGAAGAGATTGAGCACGTGCGCGAGGGCAAGCACGGGGCGCGGTCGACCAAGCAGGCGATCGCGATTGGGCTGTCCGAGGCCCGCCGGGCCGGCGTGGATGTGCCGGCCAAGGGCAAGGCTGCGAAAAAATCCTCGGCGAAGAAGTCCGCCGCCAAGAAGTCCTCAACGAAGAAGTCGGCAACGACGAAGTCCGCCAGCAAGAAGGCGGCCACCAAGAAAACGGCCGGCAAGAAGACGGCCAGCAAGTCGTCCGAGACGAAGGCTACCCGTAGCCGCGCCGCCACCAAGGCGCTGAAGAAGGAAGGCAGTGCGGCCGCGTCCAAGCGCGCGCTGTCGCGCCAGAGTCATCAGGCAGCAGCCAAGCGCTCCGCGGCCGATCGCAGCGCTGCGGCCAAGAAGGCGGCGCGCACCAAGGGGGCGAAGGGACGCTCCGCCGCCGCCAAGAAGGCTGCACGGACGCGTGCGCGTCGCGCCAAGGACTAGGCCGGGCGCACGGGGATGCACGCTGCTGGAGCGTGAGCGGGTGGGCGCAAGCGCTTGACTCTGGACCTGGATCAAGGGTCTAGAGTGCTGCCCATGAACACATCGAGCTCGCTCACCATCGGTGCCGTCGCCAAGCGCGCCGGCGTGCCCATCGACACCATCCGTTACTACGAGCGCGAGGGCCTGCTGCCCGTGCCGCTGCGCCGCGCCTCGGGCTATCGCAGTTACGGCGAAAGCACGGTGGCGCAGCTGCGCTTCATCCGCCGCGCGAAGGCGCTGGGTTTCACGCTGGAGGAAATCCGCGATCTGCTGGCGCTCTCGGCCGATCGCCAGCGCGGCGTGAAAGCCGTGAAGCAACGCGCCGAGGAGCGGCTAGCGGCGATCGAGACCCGCATCGCCGAGCTGCAGCGCGTGCGCGATGGCCTGGTGGAGCTGGTCGCCTCGTGTCCCGGCCACGGCGCGCCCGAGGACTGTCCGATCCTGCGCGCGCTCAACGACGAGGAGAACCTCTGATGGAGCACGCAGCCTCCTGCTGCCACGGCGGCCCCCCTTCCGCCACGGCGATCGATCCGGTCTGCGGTATGACGGTGGACACCAAGGCCGGCAAGCCGAGCGCCGTGCATGAGGGCCGCACCTTCCATTTCTGTTGCAGCGGCTGCAAGGCGAAGTTCGAGGCCGACCCGGCGAAGTACCTGGCGGAGAAACCGGCCAGCGGCGGTGGCTGCGGCAGCAAGGCGGATGCACCGGCCGGGCACGACCACACACACGGCCATGCCAGCGACGACACTCACGCGGTGAAGGACCCGGTCTGCGGCATGAGCGTGGATCCGCACACGGCCAAGCATCGCGCCGAGCATGGCGGCCGCACCTACTATTTCTGCGCCGCGCGCTGCCGCGAGAAATTCGTGGCCGAGCCGGAGGCGTATCTCGGCGCGCGCAAGGCCGCGCCGCCGTCGCCGGCCGGCGCGATCTACACCTGCCCGATGCATTCCGAGGTGCAACAGGTGGGCCCCGGCGACTGCCCCAAATGCGGCATGGCGCTGGAGCCGATGATGCCCACCGCCGAGGACGACGGCAGCGAGCTGAAGGCGATGGCGCGCCGCTTCTGGACGCTGGTGGCGCTTACCGCACCGGTGTTCGTGGTGGCGATGCTGCCGCACCTCTCCGGCTGGCATCCGCCGGCGCCGTGGGACCGCATGTTGGCCTGGACCGAGGCGCTGCTGGCCAGCGTGGTGGTGCTGTGGGGCGGTGCGCCGTTCTTCCGTCGTGGTTGGAACTCATTACGACCGTGGTCACCGAACA
Organism: Dyella thailandensis; assembly: GCF_050749815.1. Lineage (GTDB taxonomy): Bacteria > Pseudomonadota > Gammaproteobacteria > Xanthomonadales > Rhodanobacteraceae > Dyella_A. Next base: position 815,453 of record NZ_CP192735.1, read on the forward strand.
TGTACACGCTGATCGCGCTGGGCACCGGTGTGGCGTGGGTCTACAGCGCAGTGGCGTTCCTGGCACCGGGCGTGTTTCCTGCGAGCTTCCGCGACATGCACGGCCGCGTGGCGGTGTACTTCGAATCGGCGGCGGTGATCGTGACGCTGGTGATGCTGGGCGACTTCCTCGAACTGCGCGCGCGCCGGCGCACGGGCGAGGCGCTGAAGGCGCTGCTGGGGCTGGCGCCGAAGATCGCGCACCGGGTGGATGCCGACGGCCGCGAGACCGACGTGTCGCTGGACGCTGTGCAGCCGGGCGACACGCTGCGCGTGCGGCCGGGCGAGAAGGTGCCGGTGGATGGCGTGGTGCTCGATGGCAACAGCCACGTCGACGAGGCCATGCTCACCGGTGAGCCGATGCCGGTGGCCAAGGCAGCGGGTGACGCGCTCACCGGCGGCACGGTCAACCAGGACGGCACGGTGCTGATGCGCGCGGAGAAGGTCGGCAGCGAGACGGTGCTGTCGCAGATCGTGGCGCTGGTCGCGGCGGCCCAGCGCAGTCGCGCGCCGCTGCAGCGGGTGGCCGACAAGGTGGCGGCGTGGTTCGTGCCGATCGTGGTGCTGTGCGCAGTGCTGGCCTTCGCTCTGTGGGCCTGGCTGGGGCCGGACCCGCGCATGACGCGCGCGCTGATCGCCGCTGTGTCGGTGCTGATCATCGCCTGCCCCTGCGCGCTGGGCCTGGCCACGCCGATCTCGATCATGGTGGCCAGCGGTCGCGGCGCGCACCTGGGCGTGCTGTTCAAGGATGCCGGCAGCATCGAGGCGATGCGCGACATCGACACTCTGGTGGTTGACAAGACCGGCACGCTGACCGAAGGCAAGCCGGCGCTGCGCGAGCTGGTGCCGTTGGGTAATGATGGTTCGCACGATGCACTGCTGGCGCTGGCCGCTGCGCTGGAGTCGCCCAGCGAGCACCCGCTGGCCCGCGCCATCGTGCGTGCGGCGGGCGACCGCGATCTGCCGGCGGTAGAGGATTTCCGCAGCGTGACCGGGCAGGGCGTGCAGGGCCGCGTCGACGGCCAGGCCGTGGCGCTGGGCAACCTGGCGATGATGCGGGCGCTGTCGGTCGAGGTCGGTGGCGAAGCATCGGGCCACGCCGACCGTCTGCGCGGCGACGGTGCCACGGTGATGTATCTCGCCGTCGACGGCACGCTGGCCGCGCTCATCGCCGTGGCCGACCGGCTGAAGGACGGCGCGGCCGACGCGGTCCGCCGGCTCCACGCCGAGGGCATGCGGCTGGTGATGCTCACCGGCGACCACGCGCTGAGCGCGCAGGCGGTGGCGCGCGAGCTGGGCATCGACGAAGTGCATGCCGAGGTATCACCGGCGGACAAGGCGGAGGTGGTGCAGTCGCTGAAGAAAGCCGGCCGTCGCGTGGCGACGGCCGGCGACGGCATCAACGACGCCCCGGCGCTGGCCGCCGCCGACGTCGGCATCGCCATGGGCACCGGCACGGACGTGGCGATGGAAAGCGCCCAGGTGACGCTGGTGAAGGGCGATCTGGCCGGCATCGTGCGGGCGCGGGCGCTGTCGCGCGCCACCGTGCGCAACATCCACCAGAACCTGTTCTTCGCCTTCGTCTACAACGGCATCGGCGTGCCGCTGGCGGCCGGTGCGCTGTATCCCTGGCTGGGCTGGATGCTGTCGCCGATGGTCGCCGCACTGGCGATGAGCTTCAGCTCGGTGTCGGTGGTGAGCAACGCGCTGCGGTTGCGGCGGGTGGCGTTGTAGCGCTGCAACGGTCGAAAAAAGCGTCCCCCTCACCCCAGCCCTCTCCCCCGAACGGTGGAGCCGTTCAGGGGAGAGGGAGCGGAGCCGGCGCCTAACGCTCGTTTGTGGCGGTTGGTGTGGTGACGCAGCCGCCTAGGGGATAAGAGCAAAGCAGGGCGCGCGGCGCTTCTTTAGCCCTCTCCCCTGAGCGCGCTCGGGGGAGAGGGTTGGGTGAGGGGGTGCACGGACTTGCCCCCATATTCAAGCGACGCGCGCTCCATCGCTCGAGAATCATGCGCCTCGAGCTTTGTGCGGATCCGCTTGCGAATCTTTTTCGTCGGCGGAGTCTGCAAGGCTTCGACTTCAGCCATGCTCAGCAGCGGGCGGATCTCCAGTCCGCTTAGTCGCGGGAAGGACATGCATGACCCAGGCGGTGCTTAGTCGAGATCGTCGACCTTGTGAGTCATGAAGTCGCCGACCGACTCTCCTGGCAGCAGGGCAGCGCTCAACATCTTCCGCGCCTAGCGGCTGACGCCTGTCACCCCCGATCGCTGACGACCGCCGCTGCCGCATCGAGGGCGTTTTTCCGATGCTTGCTTCGTCGCCGAGTCGGCGAGGGAGCCTCACCATGAACACCGTCAACGACACCCGCAGTGCGCTCGATCGCCACCTTCCCCTGCTGCTCGGCCTGCTCGCCGCGCTGCTTGCGGGCAAGGCGCTGAAGAAGCTGTTCTGGACCGCCTTCGGCATGTACTGGGCGCTGCGCGCCAGCGGCATCCACCTGTTCGGTTGAACGGGCGCCGGGTCGGTGCGATGGCTTAGAATCCGCGCCTCACCATCGACCCGGAAGCGCCCGCCATGTCCGACGCCATCGCCCTCATCCAGCGCTACTACGACGCGTTCAACCGCGGCGACTGGGAGGCGATGCTGGACTGCCTCACCGACGACGTGGCGCACGACCTCAACCAGGGCGGCCGCGAGCACGGGCGCGAGGCGTTCCGCGCGTTCCTGGCGCGGATGAACCGCAGCTATCGCGAGCAACTGCAGAAGATCGTGGTGATGGCTTCTGCCGACGGGCTGCGCGCCGCCGCCGAGTACGAGGTGCACGGCAGCTACCTGGCCGACGACGAGGGCTTGCCGCCGGCGCACGGTCAGCGCTACGTGCTGCCGGGCGGCGCGTTCTTCGACCTTCGCGATGGGCGCATCAGCCGCGTCAGCAACTACTACAACCTCGCCGATTGGATCGCCCAGGTTTCCGGCGGCTGAGTCGATGAACCTGCGCGTGATCACTTGCGTCGGCGCGGCGGTGACGCCGCATCTGGACGACCTGGCGCGGCTGCGTATCGCGGTGTTCCGAGACTGGCCGTACCTGTACCAGGGCGACCCCGCCTACGAGCGCCGCTACCTGGCGGCGTATGCGAACTCGCCGCGCAGCGTGTTCGTGCTGGCGCTGGATGGCGACATCGTCGTCGGTGCCTCCAGCGGCATTCCGCTGGCCGACGATGGCGAGGCGTTCCAGTTGCCGTTTCGCGCGCGCGGCATGGCGGTGGACGAGGTGTTCTATTTCGGTGAGTCGGTGCTTCTGCGCGACTACCGCGGGCAGGGTATCGGCCATCGCTTCTTCGACGAGCGCGAGGCACACGCGCGAGCGCTCGGCGGTTTCACGTGCACGGCGTTCTGCGCGGTGGAGCGCGACGCGGACGATCCGCGCTGCCCTCCGGGCCACCGCCCCAATGACGCGTTCTGGACCAAGCGCGGTTACCGGCGCCAGGACGACCTGTTCTGCACGCTGTCCTGGGCCGAGCCCGAGGGGGCGACCGAGCGGGAACATCGTCTGCGCTTCTGGTTGCGTCCGCTGGACGCCTGACTTTCTCATTCCGGATTACCGATGACCCGCTCCCTCGCCGAATGGCTCGCCTACCAGGAAGGCGTCAACCCGCGCAGCATCGAGCTGGGCCTGGATCGCGTGCGTGCCGTGTGGCAACGCATGGGCGCGCCGCGCATCGCGCGGCATGTGATCACCGTGGGCGGCACCAATGGCAAGGGCTCCACCGTGGCGCTGCTCGAAGCGATGCTACAGGCCGCGGGCAAGCGCACCGGCGCGTTCACCTCGCCCCACCTGCTGGCCTACAACGAGCGTGTGCGTATCGATGGGCGCGACGTGGACGACGCGAAGCTGGTCGGATCGTTCGAGCGCATCGAGAGCGCCCGCCTGCAGGGGGGCGAGGCGCCGATTCCGCTGACCTACTTCGAATTCGGCACGTTGGCCGCGCTGGACCTGTTCGCCCGCGCCGGCGTCGATGTGGCCGTGCTGGAAGTGGGGCTGGGCGGGCGACTCGATGCGGTGAACATCATTAATGCCGACATGGCGGTGATCACCACGGTCGACCTGGATCACGTGGATTGGCTGGGGCCGGACCGCGACAGCATCGGTCGCGAGAAGGCGGGCATCGCGCGTGCGGGCCGGCCGGCGATCGTGGGCGAGACGCAGCCGCCGAACGGCCTGCTCGCCGCGCTGGCCGCGATCGGCGCGCGGGTGGAGCGCGCGGGCGTGGATTTCCATGTCGAGCGGCTCGACCACGGCTGGTGTTGGCGGCATCGCGACGGCACGGCGATGCAGCTGCCCGATCCCGCGCTGGCCGCGCCGGTGCAATACGCCAACGCGGCGGCGGCGATCGCTGCACTGCATGGGCTCGATGCGGGCGTGCTGGGTGCCGAGCCGCAGCGGGCGGTGGCCGCGGCGCTGGGGCGCGTGAGCGTGGCCGCACGGCTGCAGTGCCTGGGCGGCGATCCGTCGCTGTACGTGGACGTGGGGCACAACCCGCAGGCGGCGCGCGCGCTGGCGCAGTGGCTGGATGGCGCGCCGCACGGGCGCGTGCATGCGGTGTTCGGCGCGCTGGCGGACAAGGACGTGGCCGGCGTGCTCGCCGCGCTGGGGCCGCGCATCGCGCACTGGCATCTGGCCGGGCTGGATCACGATACCTCGCGCGGGCTGCCGGTGCAGGCGCTGGTGGATATCCTCCACGCCGCGCTGCCTGGGGCAGCGCACGACGCCCACGCCGGTGTCGCACCCGCGCTGGCGGCGGCGCGCGCCGCGGCTGTGCCGGGCGACTGCATCCTCGCCTTCGGTTCGTTCTTCGTGGCCTCGGCCGTACTCGCGTCCGGCGTCGCCTGAACGCGACGCGGGTGGATTTTCGGAAGAGCTGGCGCGGCCGGGTATAATTCCGCTGCTGTGCGTCGCGCCTGCCCATCCTGGAGCCCGTCTTGAAAACTCGCCTGCTGGGAGCTTTTGTTCTCATCGCGCTGCTCGTGCTGTTCGTGCCGATGTTCTTCCCAAGCAGCCCGCCCACGGCTGCCGGCGATCAGACGGTGAGCTTGGCCATTCCGCCGGCGCCGGACCGCGACCTGCAGACCAAGACCATGAGCCTGGATCCGGACGCTGCCGCGCCCGCTGCGGCAGCCAGCGCGGGCGCCGTGGTGATCCCGGCGGCCAATGCCGGTGGCAGCAGCGATCAGCTGGCCACGGTCGACATCCGCTCACGTCGCCCCACCGACGTGGAAACGGGCGACGGTGCGAGCACGGCGGCGACGCCAGCACCCACGCCCGCCGCACCGGCCGCGGCGACGCCTTCGCCCGCTAACCCGCCGCCGGCCGCGGCGCCTGAGCCGGCGACGGTCAAGCCGGCCGCCAGTGAGCCGGTGATCAAATCGCACTCGCCCGCAGCCGAGCCGTCCAAGGCCAGCGCTCCGGCGCTGCCGCCGGCCACCGCGGCACGCGGCAACTACAGCCTCAACCTCAGTGCCTATGCGTCCAGCGCGGGGGCGCGCAGTCTGATGCAGCGCGTGCAGAAGCTGGGCTATCCGGTGAGCAGCCGGGTGATCCAGCAGGGCGGCAAATCGCTCACCGCGGTGGAAGCGGGGCCGTTTGCCACGCGCACGGCCGCGGAAAGCGCGCGACTGAAGATCACCCAGAGCATCGTCGGTGTGCCGGTGCGGCTGGAAAGCGGTGCCAGCACGCCGTCCGGCGACGAGCCGGCCAGCACGGCGCCGAAGGCGTCCGCGCGCGCCGGTGGCTGGGCGGTGCAGGTGGCTGCGATGAGCAGCCAGGCCGACGCCAATGCGCTGCGCGACAAGCTGCGCGCCGGCGGGTTCGACGGTTTCGTCGACTCCGTGGTCGCCGGTGGCAAGAAGCTCTGGCGCGTGCGCGCCGGGCCGCAGACCCAGCGCAGCGATGCCGAGCGTGTGCGCGACCAGATCAAGTCCAAGCTTGGTCTGGCCGGCAACGTCGTCAGCGTCCCCTGATCCACGCCCGCCGCCCCGGACCCGCCGCAGGATGAACTGGACCGATTACTTCATCGCCGGCGTGCTGGCCGTATCCGTGCTGATCGGCCTGTGGCGCGGGCTGGTGGCCGAGGTGCTGTCGCTGGCGATCTGGATCGGCTCGATCTGGGTCGCCTGGGCATTCGGTCCGAGCGTGGCGGCGTATTTCGAGCACAGCATTCACACGCCCGAGTTGCGGTTGGTGACCGGCTACGGCATCTGCGTGGTGGCGGTGCTGATCGTCGGCGCGTTGGTGAATGCGATCTTCCGCCGGCTGGTGGCCGGCGCGGGGCTGTCCGGCCCGGATCGCGCGCTGGGCATGCTGTTCGGTTTCGCCCGCGGCGTGCTGCTGGTGGCGCTGATGGTGTTCCTGCTCGGCTTTACCGCGGTCACCCGCGAGCCGTGGTGGCGCCAGTCGCTGCTGTTGCCGCAGTTCCAGACCGTGGCGATCGCCGTCGGCCACCACCTGCCGGCCAGCACCGCGCGCTACCTGCACCCGTCGCCCGAGGTGCTCGACGGCCTGCCCAAGCTGCCTGAGATGTCCGGCGCGGCCAACCTGCAGGGCGTGCGCAACATGCTCGACGCCCGTGGCGCCAACAGCACGCCGTCGCTGGGCGACCTGCAGGCCGCCTTGCGTGGCCAACCCGGCGCACCCACATCGTCATCTTCTGCGTCCACGCCAGCGGCCCCCACCACGGCGGACCCGGCGGACGTCTCCTCGCATCCGTAATCGCAACACCCACGCAGGCGTAAACCATCATGTGCGGAATCATCGGCATTGTCGGCATCACCGAGGTCGCCTCGGCGCTCTATGACGGCCTCACCGTATTGCAGCACCGCGGCCAGGACGCCGCGGGCATCGCCACCGTGGATGGATCCCGCCTGCGCCTGCACAAGGGCAACGGTCTGGTGCGCGACGTGTTCAACCAGGCCTCGATGGGGCGCCTGCGGGGGCGCATCGGTATCGGTCACTGCCGCTACCCGACCGCCGGCTCCGAGGGCGCCGACGAGGCGCAGCCGCTGTACGTGAACTCGCCCTACGGCATCGCGTTCGCGCACAACGGCAACCTGATCAACACCGAGTCGCTGCGGCGCGAGATGTTTCACGAGGACCGCCGCCACATCAACACCGAGTCCGATTCGGAGGTGCTGCTGAATGTGCTGGCGCACGAGCTGCAGATCCAGGAGCGCATGGCGCTCACGCCGGACCACATCTTCAAGGCCGTCGCCGGCGTGCATGCGCGCGCCCGCGGCGGCTACGCCTGCATTGGTCTGGTGCTGGGCTACGGCCTGGTCGCCTTCCGCGATCCGAACGGCATCCGCCCGCTGGTGCTGGGTGAGCGCATCACAGCCGAGGGGCGCGAATACGCCGTGGCCTCCGAGTCGGTTGCGCTGGACGTGCTGGGCTTCAAGCGCCTGCGCGACATCGCGCCGGGCGAGGCGGTGATCATCACCGACGACGGCCAGCTGTTCAGCCGCCACTGCGCCGAGAGCGCCACGCACGCGCCGTGCATCTTCGAGTACGTGTACCTGGCCCGCCCCGATTCGATGATCGAGGACGTGTCGGTGTACAAGGCGCGCCTGCGCATGGGCGAGAAGCTGGCGCAGAAGATCATGCGGCTGCGCCCGGACCATGGCATCGACGCGGTGATCCCGATCCCCGACACCGCCCGCACCGCCGCCAGCGCGCTGGCCGGCGCGCTCGGTGTGCCGTTCCGCGAGGGCCTGGTGAAGAACCGCTACGTGGGCCGCACCTTCATCATGCCGGGGCAGGGCGACCGCGTGAAATCGGTGCGCCGCAAGCTCAACGCGGTGGATCTGGAATTCCGCAAGAAGAACGTGCTGCTGGTGGACGACTCGATCGTGCGCGGCACCACGTCGAAGCAGATCATCCAGATGGCCCGCGATGCCGGCGCGAAAAACGTCTACTTCGCCTCCGCCGCGCCGCCGGTGCGCTACCCCAACGTTTACGGCATCGACATGCCCTCGGCCACCGAGCTGATCGCCGCCGGTCAGACCGAGAAGGAAGTGGAGGCGCAGCTGGGCGCCGACTGGCTGATCTACCAGGATCTGGAAGACCTGATCTGGGCCGTGCAGGACGGCAACGAAGACCTCAAGCACTTCGACACCTCGTGCTTCTCCGGCGAGTACGTCACCGGCCTGGAGAAGGAATACCTGCAGCAGATCGAGCTGATGCGCTCGGACGACGCCAAGGCCGCCCGCCGCACCGCCTGATCCGCCCCTTCTGTAGGAGCCCGCTCGCGGGCGATGCTTTTAGGCTTTGATGTCGATCAGAAGCGAGAAGCATCGCCCGCGAGCGGGCTCCTACATCGCGATATCCATGACTGATCTTCACGCCGCCGCCAAGCGCTGCCTCGACGCCGCCGATCCGGCCGAGAAACTGCGCCTGACCCATGCCACCTGGCAGGCGCTGCAGGTCGGCGAGCTGGCGCCCGATGCCGCCGCGCCGGCGCCGTTGCCGATCGGCGCTCCCGGTCGTCCCGCGCGCCCCGTGTTGGTCTCCGCCCGCCAGGTGCCGCAGCGCGGGCTCGGCACACCCGAGGGACGCGCGGCGCTGGTGCACGCCGTGGCGCACATCGAGTTCAACGCGATCAACCTGGCGTGGGATGCGGTGTACCGCTTCCGCGGTATGCCGGCGGACTACTACCGCGACTGGGCCAGCTGCGCGCACGACGAGGCGCGTCACTTCGCCCTGCTCAGCGAACGCCTGGCCGAGCTCGGCCACGCCTACGGCGACTTCGACGCACACAACGGCCTGTGGGAAATGGCCGAGAAAACCGCCCATCGCGACACCGCGCGCATGGCACTGGTGCCACGCGTGCTGGAGGCGCGCGGGCTGGATGTGACGCCGGGCATGATCGAGCGGCTCACCGGCGCGGGCGACCTGCGCACGGTGGACATCCTTCAGGTGATCCTGCGCGAGGAAGTGGCCCACGTCGCCGCTGGCACACGCTGGTTCCACTGGTGCTGCGCGCGCGACGGCATCGATCCGCGCACCACCTTCATCGACCTGCTGCGCACTCACATGGGCGCCAGCCTACGTGGCCCGTTCAACCGGCCGGCCCGCCTCGCGGCGGGCTTCGACGAGGCGGAAATGGATCAGCTGACCCTGCTCGCCGCCAGCGGTTGAGCCCGCTGCGGCCGCTGCGCTGCAGCTTTTGTCTGCGCGGCGGGCCGGTTAGGTTCGAAGACCCACCATCGTTCTGCCCTCGTATCGCGCGACCCCGGCGGACGATGCCACTCCATGGAGGATTCCCATGCTCAGTGTGTCTGAATCAGTCGACCTGCAAGCGCCCGCCGATGCCGTCTGGAAGACGCTCGGCGATTTCGGCGGGGCGCAGCGCTATCTCGATGTGGTGAAACGCTGCGAGCTCGTACACCACGACGGCAGCACCGAGCGGGTGCTGCACCTGAAGGGCGGCGGCAGCGCGCGCGAGCGGCTGGTGTTGTCCAGCGACGACGATCGCGCGCTGCGCTACACGATGGTGGAGTCCCCGCTGCCGGTGGCCGACTACGTCAGTACAGTGCGGGTCGATCCGCTGGGCCCGCAACGCTGCCGGGTGACCTGGGCGGCCACGTTCGATGCCCATGGCGGCAGCGACGAGGAGGCGCGCGAGGCGGTCTCGGGTATCTACCGCGTGGGCCTGGAGGGCCTGCGCCAGCTGCACGCAGCCGGTTGATCCCGGGTTCCGCGCCAACCCAATCGAAGTGGCTCAGGGAGCGAGGAAACAAAAAAGCCGGCACGGGGCCGGCTTTTTCGTCGAATTTTTGGTCGGGGAGACAGGATTCGAACCTGCGACTTCTACGTCCCGAACGTAGCGCTCTACCAGGCTGAGCTACACCCCGTGGGAGCCGCGCATTCTAGCGATGACGTTCGACCTTGGCAACAGGGGCAGGGTGTCGCGAGCGCCCAAGGGGCGAGGAGGCGCGCCGGCCATCTGCTAATCTTGCGGGCTGCCGTTTCACGGCCATCCGTCACCGCAAAGCAGAGGATTCCATGGCGCTTACCCCGGCCCGCACCATGCCCGGCGTGCTCGAGCTGCTGCCGCTCGACCAGATCGCGTTCCAGCGCATGCTCGACGTGATCCGCCGCAACTACGAGCGCTTCGGCTTCCTGCCGATCGAGACGCCGGTGATCGAATACTCCGACGTGCTGCTGACCAAGAGCGGCGGCGAGACCGAGCGCCAGGTGTACTTCGTGCAGTCCACCGGCTCGCTCGGCAAACCGGACGAGGGCGTTCCCGAGCTGGCGCTTCGCTTCGACCTCACCGTGCCGCTCGCCCGCTACGTGGCCGAGCACGAGCGCGATCTGAGCTTCCCGTTCCGCCGCTACCAGATGCAGCGCGTGTACCGCGGCGAGCGCGCCCAGCGCGGCCGCTTCCGCGAGTTCTACCAGTGCGACATCGACGTGATCGGCAAGGACAGCCTGTCGATCCGCTACGACGCCGAGGTGCCGGCGGTGATCTACAGCGTATTCCGCGAGCTGAACGTGGGCGCGTTCACCATCCAGATGAACAACCGCAAGCTGATGCGTGGCTACTTCGAAAAGCTCGGCATCACCGACGCCGAGCAGCAGATGCTGGTGCTGCGCGAGGTGGACAAGCTGGACAAGCGCGGCGCCGACTACGTGCGCGACACGCTCACCGGCGAGGCGTTCGGCCTGAGTGCCGAGGTGGCCAACCAGATTCTCGCCTTCGTGCAGGTGCGCTCCACCTCGCTCAAGGATGCGCTGGACAAGCTCGATGCGCTGGGTGAAGGCCCCGAGGCGATGGAGCAGGGCCGCGCCGAGCTGAAGGAGGTGCTGGGCCTGATCCACGCCTTCGGCGTGCCGGAGACGCACTACGCGCTCAACCTCTCGATCGCCCGCGGTCTGGACTACTACACCGGCACCGTCTACGAGACCACGCTCAACGACCACCCGCAGATCGGCTCGGTCTGTTCCGGCGGCCGCTACGAAAATCTGGCCGGCCAGTACACCAAGTCGCACCTGCCCGGCGTGGGCATCTCGATCGGCCTCACCCGCCTGTACTGGCAGCTGCGCGACGCCGGCCTGATCAACACCGCGCATAGCACGGTGGACGTGCTGGTGACGCAGATGGATGAGGCCCAGCTGCCGGCCTACCTCGCGGTGGCCAACGAGCTGCGCAACGCCGGCATCGCCACCGAGGTGGTGCTGGAAGCGGGCAAGCTCGGCAAGCAGTTCAAGTACGCCGACCGCGCCGGCATCCGCTTCGTGCTGGTACTGGGCGAGGACGAGCTGGCCAAGGGCGTGGTGACGGTGAAGGACCTGCGCCGCGAGGACCAGTTCGAGGTGGCACGCGGTGAATTGATCAAGACCCTTCGGGTGGAGCTGGAGCAGGCGGCGGTGATGGGTTAACACCGTAATCTCTCATCGCCGTCATTCCCGCGAAAGCGGGAATCCAATATCGCCTTTGGCGGGACGAGCAAGATGGGTTCCCGCTTTTGCGGGAATGACGCCGAGGGGGCGTGGGAGTCGCCGCAGTACCTAGGGAAAAATCAGCGAACATGGAGACACGGATGCCTCCCAGACGACCCGCCGTCTACATCATGGCCAGCGCTGAGCGCGGCACCCTGTACATCGGCGTGACCGGCGACTTGAAACGTCGAGTCTGGGAGCACCGTGATGGCATCGTCGAAGGGTTCACCCAACGCTACGGCCTAAAGCGATTGGTCTGGTTCGAACATCATGCTGACTTTCCGGCTGCGATTGCCCGAGAAAAGCAGCTCAAGAAGTGGAATCGTGCCTGGAAGCTGGAACTGATCGAGACCACCAACCCGGCATGGCGCGACCGGTGGGTCGATCTGCTGGACTGAGAAAACAGCACATTCGCAACGAACAACGCCCGCCTGGGCAAAGCGCATCAAACGACACCCCGGAGTCTTTCGTGAGCCATACCATCACCCTGGACGGCAGCAGCCTCACCCGCAAGCAGCTGGTCGCCGTTGCCCGCGGCGGCGCATCTGTGGAGCTGGACCCAAACCAGCTCGCGCGCGTGCAGCGCGCGGCAGACTTCCTCGCCGAGAAGGTGAGCTGCGGCGAGCCGACCTACGGGGTCACCACGGGCTTCGGCTCCAACGCCGACAAGCTGCTCGGCGCCCACCGCCTGCGCGACGAGCTGCCGGGCGGCAACCCGCACCAGCCCGAAGGCACGCTGCTGGACGAGCTGCAGCACAACCTGATCATCACCCATGCCGTATGCGTGGGTAAGCCGTTCGCCGAGGACGTGGTGCGGGCGATGCTGGTGATCCGCATCAACACGTTGATGCGCGGTCATTCCGGCATCCGCGTATCCACGCTGGAGGCGCTCACCGCCATGCTCAACGTCGGCATCGTGCCCGTGGTGCCGGAGAAGGGCTCGGTCGGCGCCAGCGGCGATCTGGCGCCGCTGTCGCATCTGGCGATCGTGCTGCTGGGCGGCGGCGAGGCGTTCTACCAGGGCGAGCGCATGGCCGGCGCCGAGGCGCTGAAGCGCGCCGGGCTGGAGCCGATCCGGCTGTCGTTCAAGGAAGGCCTGGCGCTGAATAACGGCACCGCGCAGATGCTCGCCACCGGCGCGCTGGCGCTGGATACGCTGGAGCGCCTGCTCGATACCGCCGACCTCGCCGCGGCGATGACCTTGGACGCTTTCGCCGGTCGCAGCGGCGCACTGCGCGAGGAGGTGCATGCGCTGCGCCCGCATCCGGGTCAGGTCGATACCGCCGCACGCGTGCGCGATCTGCTGGAAGGCTCGACTCTGGTCGACATTCCGTACCACCTGGTGCCGCGCTTCCGGCAGTGGGCCGCCGATGCGTGGAGCACGCCGGAGGACCAGGCGCTCAGCTTCGACATCGGCTGGGAGTGGGTGCCGGCGAACCAGCGTCATGGGCGCGAGGCGTTCTACAACCGCTTCCTGCCGTTCAAGGGCGGCAAGAAGCACCAGCCGCAGGACGCCTACAGCCTGCGCTGCATGCCGCAGGTGCACGGCGCGGTGCGTGACGCCTGGGCGCAGGCCTGCCGCGTGTTCGACATCGAGCTGAACGCGGTCACCGACAACCCGCTGATCTTCCCGGACAACGAGGCGGCGCAGTTCATCGAGGAGCAGGTGATCTCCGCCGGCCACTTCCACGGCATGCCGCTGGCGCTGGCGATGAGCTACGTGAAGGCGGCGATCCCGGTGCTGGCGTCGATCTCCGAGCGTCGCCTCGCCAAGCTGGTCGACCCGGCCACCAATGACGGCCTGCCGGCCTTCCTCACCGGCAACGAGGACGCCACCGATTCGGGCTTCATGATCGTGCAATACACCGCCGCGGCGCTGGTCAACGACCTCGCCACGCGTGCGCATCCGGCCAGCGTGTACTCGGTGCCGACCAGCGCCAACGCCGAAGACCACGTGTCGATGGGTGCCAACGAAGCACGCCACGTGCTGGACATGTGCGAAGACCTCGGCCATGTGCTGGCGCTGGAGCTGTACACCGCTGCGCAGGCGCTGGATTACCGCCAGGAAATGCTCAACGCCGCCCGCCGCCTGGCCGCCCGCGGCGACTGGCGTGCGCTGGCCGCCAAGATCACCAACGCGCCGCGCGAGGACAGCCCGCATCACGCGCAGTTCGTCGAGGAAGTGAAGGCGTTGACCGCCGCGCTGGCCGAGGTGGGTGACTACCACGCCGGCGCCGCCGTACGCCGCGCGCACGAGCGCCTGCGCCAGCACATCGGCTTCATGCATCGCGATCGCGCGATGGACGGCGACGTGCGCACGGTGTGCGAGCTGATCGCCCGTGGCGCGGTGCTGGACGCGGCCTGAGTGCCGGACGCTATCCTTTTTCCTGATCACCCGGCGCGCCAAGCGCGTCCCCTGTTGCCGGAGTTCCCGATGAGCCTGATCCAGACCCCCGTTTCCTTCGGCGAGCTGATCGACAAGATCACCATCCTGGAGATCAAGTCGCAGCAGATCCGCGACGAAGTCAAGCTGGCCAACGTGCGCACCGAGCTGGACCTGCTCAGCGCCACCTGGGCTGCCCATCCGGCCTCGCGCACCGACATCGCCGACGAGCGCGCCCGCCTGCTGACGGTGAACCAGGCGCTGTGGGACATCGAGGACCACATCCGCCTGAAGGAAAAGGCCCAGGCCTTCGACGCCGAGTTCATCGAGCTGGCCCGCGCGGTGTACTTCCGCAACGACGAGCGCGCCGCGGTGAAGCGCGAGATCAACCTCAAGCTCGGCTCGCAGCTGGTGGAAGAGAAGTCCTACCAGGACTATCGCGCGTCGTAGCTCGTCCGAGGTTTTCGGAAGGAGTCGGGCGCGGCTCTGCAAGTGCCGGCGGTGGACTCCCGGTGCATTGCTGCTGCTGACATGCTCGCTCTTTTTTAAGGGGCGAGTGGGTTGGACCTGTATGCGGTAGTGCTGGCGGTGGGATTTTTCGCCGGTTGCGTCGGTGGCGTCATCGGAACGGGGGCGTCGGCCATTTTGCTGCCGGTACTCGCGTGGGCATTCGGGCCCATGCAGGCCGTGCCGCTGATGGTAATCGCGGCGGTGATGGCTAATCTCGCCCGCGTCGGCCTGTGGTGGCGCGATGTGAGTTGGCGCGCGGTCGTGTTGTATAGCCTGCCTGGAGTGCCCGCGGCGATGTTGGGAGCTCGCACGCTCTTGCGCCTTCCTGCGCGCCATCTAGAGTTGTGCCTGGGGATTTTCTTTTTGCTGCTGATCCCACTGCGTCACCGGCTAGCGGGTGCTTACGCGAAGATCAATGATTGGCAATTGGCACTGGCCGGTGGGGGCATCGGCTACCTCACCGGCTTGCTGTTTGCCACCGGGCCTCTCAGCGTGACGGCTTTCGCGGCGTACGGTCTCGTCAACGGGGCATTCCTGGCGACCGAGTCGGCCAGCGCCTTGGCGTTCTACGTAGCAAAGGCAGGCGTGTTTGGGGGGGCGGGGGTGCTGCCGGTCGCGGTGTTGCTTAAAGGCTGCCTAGTCGGTTCGTCGCTGATGGCGGGCACGGCGCTTGGTAAGCGCATTGTCCTGGGCATGAGTCCGGCGCGATTCCGGTACGCGATGGATGTGGTCCTACTGTGGGGCGGGGTGTCTTTCATGATTGGCGCGGTCCGAGCGTGAGACCGCGCCTGCGGGCGCCGATGCGCAGCACTCAGAGACCGCGGTCGGTTGCAAACGCCTCGAAACGCTCGACCACGTCGTCCACCGTGATCAGGTCCATTACGCCGGGTTTCTCGATCTTCGCGCCCCAGGCCAATGCGCTGGCGGGCTTGCCGAGAAACTGGCGTGCAGCATCGTCGTAGCGGTTCACGCACCAGCGGCGATCGGAGTAGGGGCCGGAGCGGTCCGGGTTGCTGGCCGCGTGCAGGCCGAGCACTTTGGCGCCCACCGCATTGGCCATGTGCATCGGGCCGGAGTCTGGCGTGAGCAGCAGATGCGCACGAGCGAACATCGCCAGCGCGCGCTTGAGCGTGTCCTTGCCGGTGAGGTCCAGCGGCGCGTGCCGGCAGGCGGAGAGCACCGCATCGGCCATCGTGCGCTCGAGCGCGGACGGGCCGCCGACCAGCGCCACGCGCCAGCCTTTGTCCATGGCGTGGTCGATCACCGCCGCGTAGCGTTCGGCGCGCCAGTTACGCAGCGCGTGGCTGGATGTGGGGCTGACCAGCAGGGTGGGGCGTTCGCCGGGCAATTGCTCCTCGGCCCATGCGCGGTCGGCATCGGGGATGGGGATGTCCCAGCGCACCTCGGTCTGCTTCAGGCCCAGCGGTTCGCAGAAACTGCCGATGGCGTCCAGCACGTGCTCGCCGGTCCGTGCGGGGATGCGCTCGTTGACCACCAGGCTGTGCAGGTCTTTCGAGCGGGCGCGGTCGTAGCCGATGCGCCGCTCGGCGCGGATGCCCAGGCTGAGCAGGTTGGAGCGCAGCGCCACCTGCATCTGCAGCAGGGCGTCGAAGCGCTCGCCCTTCAATTCCGCGTGCACGGCACGGATGCCGGCACGCCCGGCGGATTTGTCGAAGGTGATGAAGCGCACGCCCGGCAGGTCGCCGACCAGCCGGCGCTCCAGCTTGCCCACGATCCAGGTCAGCGCCGTGGCCGGCAGCGCGTGCTGGAGGGTGCGCACCAGGGGCACGACGTGGGTCACGTCACCGATGGCGGATGTACGCAGCAGGCAGATCGAGGCGGGAGCGGACATCGGCATGGGATAGAATCGGCGGGTCATGAATGCAGACAGCGCGCCAGACATGCCGGGCACGATCGTGCGGGAACAGCTCCGCCGGAATGCGGAAGGCGTGATTCTGTTCGACCCCGGGGTATCGCCACAAGTCGACCACGACTGGTTCGATCCGGATCACTGGCGTCGCCACGGCGTGCTGCAGGCGCAGCCGGGCGGACGCGGGGGCGTGGCGGTGATCGACACACCGGCCGGCGAATGCGTGCTGCGTCACTACCGGCGCGGTGGAGCGGTGGCTGTGCTGATGGGTGATCGCTACCTGTGGACCGGCGCCTCGCATACGCGCTGTTTCGCCGAGTTCCGCCTGTTGCAGGCGCTGTGCCGCCTCGAGCTGCCGGTGCCCGAGCCGGTGGCGGTGCGCTATCGACGGCGCGGCCTGTGGTACAGCGCCGATCTGATCACCCGCCGAATTGCGCGCGCCGAGACGCTGGCCGAGCGCATGACCGTAGCCGGCATCGGCACCGAACTGGCCGAGGAGGTGGGTGCGCTGGTGGCCCGCTTCCACCGCGAGGGCGTGTGGCACGCCGATCTCAACGCACACAACATCCTGATCGCCTCGGCCGGTCTGTACCTGATCGATTTCGACCGTGGTCGCTTCCGCGCGCCGGCGGACGGCTGGCGACTGGCCAACCTGCAGCGCCTGCGCCGCTCGCTGATCAAGCTCGGCGCGGCCGAGGGGCGCGAGGCGGCGTTTGACAGCGGCGTGTGGGCATCGGTGCTGCGCGGCTACGAGCGGACCTTCAGCGCATGAGCTGGACGCTGCATTTTCTCGGCACCGGGGCGGCGCATGCGGTGGAGCTGGGGTCGTCCGCGGCGGTGGTCGAGCGCGACGGCGAGCCGCTGCTGCTGATCGACTGCGGGCCCGACACGCTCGATCGCTACGCGGCTACCTACGCCGGCGTGCCGAACGCGCTGTACATCACGCACACCCACATGGATCACGTGGCGGGGCTGGAGCGGCTGTTCTTCAAGCTGTGGTTTGATCCGGCTCGACGCGGCCGCGTGAGGATCTTCCTGCATGCCGAACTGCTGCCCTGGCTGCAAATGCGCGTGGCCGACTACCCCGGTGCGCTGGCCGAGGGTGGCGCCAATTTCTGGGAGGCGTTCCAGCTGGTGCCGTGCACGCGCGGGTTCTGGCTGGACGGCCTCTGGTTCGACGTGTTCGGCACGCGCCATCACCGGCCGGGCACGTCCTTCGGCCTGGCACTGCGCGGCAGCTTCGTCTACACCGGCGACACCCGGCCGATTCCGGAGATGCTTGCGGTGTATGCGGTGGGCGACGCGCGCGTCGCCCACGACTGTGGGTTGGTGGGCAATCCCTCGCACACCGGCATCGACGACATCGAGCGTGAATACGACGCCGCGTTGCGCGCCAGGTTGGTGCTGTACCACTACGGCAGTGCGGCCGATGGCGAGGCGCTGGAGTCCCGCGGCTATACCGTGGCGCGGGCCGGCGATCGCCTCGCGCTCGCCACCCCGCCGGTCGCCCGTGCCGACGCCGGCTGAACGCCATCCCGCTTGTCTCGCCCCGGCCCTGCCGCTATCCTTCCGCCTCTTTGCCGGGTCAACCCGACCGGCGCGCACGACGGACCATTGGCCCTGACTGCGTTGCGACGCTGCAGGATGCGCGTCGGAGGTGTTTTGCGGAGAGATGTCCGAGTGGTTGAAGGAGCACGCCTGGAAAGTGTGTATACGGCTTATCCCCGTATCGAGGGTTCGAATCCCTCTCTCTCCGCCAGTTTTTGAAAGTCTGCGTTGGCCGCCTGGCCATCGCGCTGAACGTCTATGGTGGCCCCGTCGGTCCCCCCGCGACGATAGTCCGCAAACCCCGCCAGGTCCGGAAGGAAGCAACGGTAGTGGATGATTCGGGTGCCGGGGTGTGGCTGGCGGGGCTGCCGCCTTTTCGGCCCCCGTTTCGTGGTGCCGAGGCGCTCCGTATCCCGATGGCGTGACCACCGCGGCGGCTGACTTGCCGGCGCCGACTTGGCACAATCGGGACTCGCCCCAAGATCTGTCGGCCTCCGCACGACGCACCACGATCCGTGGCGCCGTCTACGGCGGGCGCCGACACCGCGGCAGGCGAGCGGCCCGCATCCGCGGGCGGCGCATGAACGTCACGAGCAGGCTTTAACGCATGTCCTATCAGGTCCTCGCGCGCAAGTGGCGCCCCCGCAAGTTCGCCGAGCTGGTAGGCCAGGAGCACGTGGTGCGCGCGCTGACCAACGCGCTCGACACCGGCCGCATGCATCACGCGTATCTCTTCACCGGCACGCGCGGCGTGGGCAAGACGACCATCGCGCGCATTTTCGCCAAGTCGCTCAACTGCGAGCGCGGCGAGTCGGCCGATCCGTGCGGCGAGTGTTCGGTCTGCACGGCGGTGGACGCGGGGCGCTTTGTCGACCTGCTGGAGATCGACGCGGCCAGCAACACCGGCGTGGACGACGTGCGCGAGGTGATCGAGAACGCGCAGTACGCGCCCTCGCGCGGCCGCTTCAAGGTGTATCTGGTGGACGAGGTGCACATGCTGTCCAAGCCGGCGTTCAATGCGCTGCTGAAGACGCTGGAAGAACCGCCGCCGCACGTGAAGTTCCTGCTCGCCACCACCGATCCACAGAAGCTGCCGGTGACGGTGCTGTCGCGCTGCCTGAAGTTCAATCTCAAGCGCCTGCTGCCGGAGCAGATCTCCGGGCAGATGCGGCACATCCTTGCCGCCGAGAACATCGCCTACGAAGACGCGGCCATCGTGGAACTCGCCCGCGGCGCCGACGGTTCGCTGCGCGACGGCCTGTCGCTGCTCGACCAGGCGATTGCCTACGGCGGCGGCGCGCTCAAGGCCGACGACGTGCGCGCCATGCTCGGCAGCGTGGCGCGCGGCCAGGTGCTGGGCCTGCTGCAGGCGCTGGCGGCCGGGCGGGGCGAGGCGCTGATGCTCGAATGCGCGCGCATCGCTTCCTACTCGCCCGACTTCGGCGGCGTGCTCGACGACATCGCCGCCGTGCTTCATCGCATCCAGCTGATGCAGCTGGTGCCGGGTTATCAGCCCGAGTCCGGCGACGATAGCGCCGCTGCGGAACTGGCCGAGCTGGCGAGCCAGTTCGCGCCCGAAGACGTGCAGCTGTACTACCAGATTGCCACCACCGGCCGGCGCGACCTCACGCTCGCTCCGGATGCGCGTACCGGCTTCGAGATGGCGGTGCTGCGCATGCTGGCGTTCCGTCCGGGCGAGGCGGCGGATGCCGCCGCGGCGCCGTCGCGTTCGGTGCCGGCGCGCGCAGCGCCGGTGACGGCATCGGTATCCAGCGTGGTGCGGCCGCCGATGGAGCGCCCGAATCCGGCGCCGTCGCCGGCCGTGGCCGCCGATCGCGCCGTCGCCAGCGCGCCGGCACCGTCCTCGGCGCAGGCAGTAGCACCCGCGCCGGCACGCGGTACGGTGCCGGTCGACGCCCGCGGGCTGCCGGACTGGGCAGCTTTGATCGACCACGCCGGCCTGCGTGGACCGCTCGGCCAGCTCGCGCAGAACGCGGCGCTGCGCGAACGCGACGGCCAGACGCTGACCTTGGTGCTGCAGGAATCGCACATGCATCTGGCGGTCGAGCCGATGGTCAGTCAGATGGAAGAACAGATCGGACGGGCGCTCGGCGAGCGCATCCGCCTGCGCTTCGTCAGCGACGCCAGCGCGGCCAGCCACACGCCGGCGGCACGAGCGGCCGAGGCGCGCGATGCCGCGCAGGCGCGCGCGGAACAGTCCATCGAGGAAGATCCCCTGGTGCAGGCGCTGAAGCGCGACTTCGGCGCCCGCGTCGTACCGCAATCCATCAAGCCCGTGTCGGGCTGAGCACACATCGGAGTACACCCATGAGAGGACAGATCGGCCAGCTCATGCAGCAGGCCCAGCGCATGCAGGAAGACATGAAGCGCGCGCAGGAGGAACTGGCGCGGATGGAAGTCACCGGCAGCGCCGGCGGCGGCCTAGTGACGGTGGTGATGACCGGTGCGCACGAAGTGCGCCGCGTGCAGATCGACCGCCAGCTGTTTGCCGACGATCCGGAGATGGCCGAGGACCTGGTGGCGGCGGCGATGAACGACGCGGTCAACAAGGTGGCGGCCGCAAGCAAGGATCGCCTGGGCGGTGTTACTGCCGGGATGAACCTGCCGCCGGGCTTCAAGATGCCGTTTTGAGAGCATGAGTGTGAGGAGTAGGCGCAGGCAGCGGCCCGCGATCCTTCGCTTTTCTCCCGCTGCTTGCTTCTCTTATCTCGCTACCCGAATCCCCCATGTCATCCGCATCCCCCCTGCTTGCCGAACTCATCGACGCGCTGCGCTGCCTGCCCGGCGTGGGCGCCAAGAGTGCGCAGCGCATGGCATTTCATCTGCTCGAGCGCGAGCGCGAACGCGGCCTGAAGTTGGCCGGCGCGCTGGAGCAGGCGATGCAGCGCATCGGCAACTGCAGCCGCTGCCGCAATTTCAGCGAAGACCCGGTGTGCCCGCTGTGCTCCAGCACCAGCCGCGACCGCCACGTGCTGTGCGTGGTGGAATCGCCGACGGATCTTGCCGCGGTCGAACAGGCCACCGGTTATCGCGGACAATATTTTGTGCTGCTTGGCCGGCTCTCGCCGCTGGACGGCCTTGGCCCGCGTGAACTCGGCCTGCACCTGCTGACCGAGCGGCTGGCCGAGGGCGAGGTGGAGGAGCTGATCATCGCCACCAGCCCCACGGTGGAGGGCGAGGCCACCTCGCACTATCTCGCCCAGCTCGCCCGTGCCGGCGGCGTGCGCGCGACCCGGCTGGCGCACGGCGTGCCGTTGGGCGGTGAACTGGAGTACGTCGACCGCGGCACGCTGGCGCACGCCTTCGGCAGCCGACAGGCGCTGGAATGAAACCGGTGCCGCCGGAGCTGTCGCTGGCGATTCCCGGCGATGACGAATACCTCGCCCTGCGCAGCGCCGCCGGCCTCAGCACCATGTCACCTGCCGGTGCGCGACTGGGCTTGCCGGCCAGCTGGTGCTCGGTGTGTCTGCGCGATGACGGCGAGCTGGTCGGCATGGGGCGCGTGGTCGGCGATGGCGGGCTGTTCTTGTTCGTGGTCGATATTGCCGTGGCGCCCGCGTGGCAGGGCCAGGGGCTGGGCCGGCGCATCATGCAGGCCTTGATGGACGAGGTGCATGCGCGGGCGCCGGCGCGCACCATGGTCGGGCTGATCGCCGATGGCACGGCGTACCGCCTGTATGAAAAATTCGGCTTCAGGCTGGTGGCGCCGGGGGCGCACGGCATGTTGCTGCGGCTTTGAACGAACGGGGAGTCACGCCATGGGCGACACCATTTTCGGCAAGATCATCCGGCGCGAAATTCCCGCCGACATCGTCTACGAGGACGACGACGTGCTCGCCTTCCGCGACCTCAATCCGCAGGCGCCGGTGCACGTGCTGTTTATCCCGAAGAAGCCGATCGCCACGCTCAACGACGCCGCGCCCGAGGACGCGGCCCTGCTCGGCAAGGTGCTGCTGGCCGCCGCGAATTACGCCAAGCATGAGGGCTTCGCGGAGGACGGCTACCGCACCGTCGTCAACTGCAACACCCACGGCGGGCAGACCGTCTACCACCTGCACGTGCACTTGCTGGCGGGCCGCAAACTGACCTGGCCGCCGGGCTGACGGGCGCGCGACAGGCCCACAAAAAAACGCCGGCTTGAAGCCGGCGTTTTGCGTTGCTGGGTTGGTTACTGCTTCGGCGGCGGCGGGGGCGGAACCGGGCGCGGCACCACGATGATGCGCGGCTGGCGCCAGTACGGGTCGCCCCAGTAGCCGGGCCCCCACGGACCCCAGCCCGGGCCCCAGAACGGGTCGTAGAAGCCTGGCGGATAGTTCACCACGGCAGGGCGGCGCGGCCACAGGTAGACCACGTCGGCTTCCACGCGCGGGTAGGCGTAATCGAAGTCGCCCACCTTCTGCGACACGATGCCGTGCAGCGTGCCGGTAACGGTCAGCTCGCGGCCGCGGGTAAACACTTCCGGATCGTAGAAGCCGGCGCGGCAGGCCACGAAGCGACCCTGCTGCTTGTCATCGTCGCTGCGCGCGGAGCGCGGGCGCGCTTGCGCGTCGAGCGGACGCGACAGCAGGTAGAAGCAGGTTTCCTGCGGGCCCGGTTCAGTCTTGATGATCTCGCCGCCCCAGCGGACGCGGGTGCCGCCGGCACCGCCCTGCTGGGCACTGCTCGTGGAGATATCGGTGTAGGTGCCTTCCAGCGGCTTGGGCACCGTGGCGCATGCGGCGAGCAAGGCGACGGCCGAAGCCAGCGTGATCGATCGGTAGACAGACATGGGTTTCTCCAGCTCAGGACGATGGCCTCGCCATCGCGTCAGTGTCATTGGACCACGCGCGACGGGTGAAAATCCCGCGTGGCGCGTTGAAAGGCCCGCAGCGATTCACGCGCCGGTTCGCTGCCGCCGTAACGCAACTGCAGGTACTGCTCCATCAACTGCTGCAACGCGTCGCGCTGGCCCGGCAGGGCGCGCGCGGCGCGGCGCAGATAGTGCTGCGGTCCTTCGCCGCGTCGACGCACCACGCCGGCCTTGCCCAGCTTGCGCTCCAGCCGCCGCAGCGCGGCCAACGCCGGGTCGATGCGTACGCGTCGCGCCATCGCCCAGGCCAGTCCGATCGAGGCGAACAGCACGCTGCCCAGCACCAGCAGCAGGGTCAGCATCTGCGTGTCGGTCTCCTGTACGCCGAACGGCGTGAGCAGGCCGCGTTGGCGCAGCGCATCGAAACCGATAACGCCCTTGTCCCACCAGCGGTTGACGATGTCCCAGCGGTTGCGCAGCCCTTGCAGCCAGGCGTCCTGGTACCAGGGCCGGCTGCCGCCGTCGGCTGCGGCCGCGGCGCCCAGATTGACCCGCTCCGGCCGCACGGCGGCGGTGGGATCTGCGCGCACCCAACCGCGCCCGGCGATCCACACCTCGCTCCAGGCGTGCGCGTCGGACTGGCGCACCAGCAGGTAGTTGCCGAGCTTGTTCCAGAAGCCACCCTGGTAGCCGGTGACCACGCGCGCCGGAACGCCGGCCGCGCGCATCAGCACGGTGAAAGCCGAGGCGTAGTACTCGCAGTAGCCCTCGCGGGTGGAGAACAGGAAATCGTCCATGGCGTCGCGGCCCAGCGGCGCGGGCGCCAGCGTGTAGCTGAAGCCACCGTTGTGGAACATGTCGAGTGCCGCCCGCACGATCGCGGCCGAGTCGTCGCCGTAGCGCGTGCGCCATTCCCGGCCCAGCGCCAGCGTGCGGGGGTTGAAGCCCCGTGGCAGCTGCAGCGCGGCCAGTCGCCCGCGATCCAGCGTGGGCTGCAGCCGATAGTGCAGGGCCGAGGTGAGGTGGTAGGTGAGCGTGTCGTTCACCGGCTGCGCGCGCATCAGCATCCGCTCGCGCCGCAGCTCGGCGCCGTCAACGCTCTGCAGTGGCACGTCGAGCGCGGGCAGCACGCGCTGGCCGGTGGGCAGCAAGGTCACCGTGTAACCCACGCGATCGGTCGGCTCGATCGGGTCGGCCGGTCGGTTGGCGACGTCTGCGGCGTGCCAGCTGGCGCCGTCGTAGTTCCACATCACGTAGGCGCGGAAATACAGCGAGGTGCGTGGCGGTCGGGGGCCGTCGAAGGCGACGCGCATGGCCGGGCTGTCGTCGATCAGCAGCTCGGTCATCGCGCCGGGCGACATCTCGTCGCTCAGGCCCGTGCGCGCGTCCTCCTTCTGCGGCGCGCCCCACAGCGGCGAGCTCAGCCGCGGCACCAGCGCGAAGGCGAACAGGGTCAGCGGCAGCGAGGCGGCCAGCAGCACCAGACCGGGCAGCAACTGGCGCGGCAGGCTCGCCGGCCGTTGCGCCGGTTCCAGCGCGCGCAGCGCGGCGAACACCGGCAGCAGGCCGATCGCTACGCCCACGGTGACCAGCAGGCTCTGGTCGAACAGCAGGGCTGCCATCAACGCGAAGCAGGCGAACGCGATGCCGACGCGCGCGTCCCTGGATGTCTCGCATTCCAGCAGCTTCAGCACCAGCAGACCCACCGCCAGCGCCGAGCCGGGGGCGCGGCCGAACACCGTGCCGTAGGTGCTCACGATGGCCAGGGTGAGCAGGGCGATCAGCGGCAGCTTGAGCCATGCCGGCGCCTTGCCCGGCGTGCGCCGACGCTGCCACCAGCGCAGCGCCAGCACGCCGCCGAGGCCGAGCGTGAGCCACCACGGCAGATGCGGTGCGTGCAGCGCCAGTACGCCGAGGATGGCGAGTACGGTGAAATCGAAGGCGCGCCCGCCCAGCGGCGCGGCTGCGGATCGCGTGCGCAGGCGATCGAGCCAGCTCACGGCAGCAGCGCCAGGGCGCTCATGCAGCGCGCGTAGTGGTCGGCGCCGCTGCCCGGCGCGATCTCCTGCGTGGGCAGCCACAGGCTGTACCGTCGTCGCTGGGCGTGAGCCTCGCCGACCCAGCGCGCGAGCCGGGCGATGCGCGACTCGCTGTCCAGATGGCCCAGCTCGCGCCAGTCCAGTCGCCACTCCTCATGCGATTGCGGCTGCTCGAAATCCTTCACCAGCAGGCCTTCGTGGCGGGCGCTGGCTTTCCAGGCGACGTGGCGCTGCGGATCGCCCACGCGGTAGTCGCGCAGGGCGGCAAGGTCGTCACCGCGATGCAGGCGGCGGCGGGCCGGATCTTCGTCCGGCGCCCGCGGGGCCGGGCCGCGCGCTTCTGGTCGCGGCCACACCAGTACCGATTGCTCCGGATACAGCCAGCTCCAGGCGCGAAACATGCCCAGCGGCCAGGTGCTCCACACGCGCAGGCGTGGCAGCGGTTGCCAGCCGCGGAACTCGGTGGCGATGGCGAAGGCCACCTCGGCCTCGCCATGCGCCTCGATGATGAAGGCCTGGGTGGCGTCTTCCAGATCCACCCGCACCGACTCGCGCGGGCGCGCCGCACGGAAGACCAGGTGCAGGTCGATCGGCTGGCCGGCGATCGCATGGCCGGCGCGGATATGCGCCAGGGTCACGCCGTCGAGCACACGAAAGGCCAGCAGCATCGAACTCATGGCTGCCGCGCCGAGTAGGCAGGTGAGCAGCAGGGCGGCGTTGTTGGTGTAGTTGAGCGAGCCGACCAGCATCACCAGCAGCAGCGCGCCAAAGCCCAGTCCGAAGCCGGTCGGCACGATGTAAATGCGCCGGCGATGCAATTCGATCGGCAGCGGCTCGGGGCGACGGTAGCGGGTCAGCGCCGGCAGGCGTCGTTCGGCCCAGCGCTGCAGGGCTTGCAGCGTTGCGGGCATCAGTCCACCGCCACCTCGGCGAGCAGTTCGCGCGCCAGCGCATCGCCGCTGCTGCCGCGACTGGGCACGAGTCGGTGGCCGGCGAGCGGCACGAACAGCGCCTGCAGATCTTCCGGCAGCACGTGGTTGCGGCCGCTGAGCAGCGCCCAGCTGCGTGCCGCGGCCAGCAGCGAGAGGCCGGCCCGCGGCGACAGCCCCACGCGGATCTCGGTGTGCCGGCGGCTCGCCGCGAGCAGTGCCTGCAGATAGTCGAGCAGCGCCTGGCTGGTGGCGACGGCCTGCGCGCGCTGCTGCAGTTCGAGCAGGCCGGTGCCGTCGAGTTGCGGCTGCAGCTGGGCCAGTAAGCCGCGGCGGTCGCTGCCGGTGAGCAGGGCGCGCTCGGCGCCGGCATCGGGATAGCCCAGCGAGATGCGCAGCATGAAGCGGTCCAGCTGCGAGTCGGGCAGGGCGAAGGTGCCGTTGAGGTCGAGCGGGTTCTGCGTGGCCACCACGTAGAACGGCACCGGCAGCGCGTGCGTCTGGCCGTCCACGGTGACCTGGCCTTCGGCCATTGCCTCGAGCAGCGCGCTCTGCGTCTTCGGCGTGGCGCGGTTGATCTCGTCGGCGAGCAGCAGGCCGGCGAAGATCGGGCCGGGATGGAAGCGGAACTGCGCCGTCTCGCGCTCGTATACGCTCACCCCGATAATGTCCGACGGCAACAGGTCGCTGGTGAACTGCACGCGCTGGAAGTCGAGCGAGAAGGTGGCGGCCAGCGCATGCGCCAGCGTCGTCTTGCCCACCCCGGGCACGTCTTCGAGCAGCAGGTGACCGCCGGCGATCAGGCAGGCGAAGGCGAGCTTCACTTGGCGCGGCTTGCCCAGCAGTACCTGGTTGACCTGGGCCAGCGCGGCATCGAGCCGGCGCAGCAGGGGATCATCGCGGAGTGGAGTGGCGGACATGTGGTTAGGCAGTTCCCTGGCGGCGCACCGGAGCGCGATGCATGCGTGACCAATCCAGTGTAGTCGCGCCCGTCGCGCGCTGGCGAGCCGCTTTCGTGATGGCGTTCGTCACACAGCTGCTGGTCAAGATCGCGCTCGCCGCCACGCTCGCACCCTTCAGCGACGAGGCGTTCTACTGGCAGGAGAGCCGGCACCTCGCCTGGGGCTACAGCGATCTGCCGCCGCTCACGGCGTGGCTGATCCGTCTCGGCGAAACCGCTGCGGGCCATGGGCTCCTCGGCATGCGCTGGCCGTTCCTGCTGCTGGGCGCGGCGCTGCCCTGGATCGTGGTGCGGTTTGCGCGCGAGGCGCTCGATGCGCGCGTGGGCTGGCAGGCGGGCTTGCTCTGCCTGGCGCTGCCGCTGGCCGGGACGCTCGGCGTGCTGGCGCTGCCGGACGTGCCGCTGACGGTGGCGATCATGCTCGCCGTGCTGGCGCTGCAGCGCGTGGCCGCGACGGACCGCCGACGTGATTGGCTACTCCTGGGTGTCGCACTCGCGTTCGCCTGGCTCACGCATTACCGCGCGGCGATGCCGATGCTGGTGGGGCTGGGCTTCCTGGCATTCGCGCCGCGTGGTCGCGCGCTGTGGCGACGTGGCGGCCTGTGGCTGGCGCTGGCGGTGGCGTCGCTGGGACTGATCCCGCTGCTGGTGTCCAACTGGCAGCAACGCGGCGCCGGCGTCGCCTTCCAGCTGGTCGACCGCAACCCGTGGCAGTTCCACACCAGTGCGTTGGTGCAACCGCTGGAGCAGGCGCTGGCCTGCACGCCGGTGCTGTACGCCTTGCTGCTGTGGGCGGCGTGGCTGGCATGGCGACGCCGCCGTGCGGGTGCGCCGTGGGATGTCATCGCCTTCGTCGCGGTGGGCTTTCTCGGGCTTTATTTCGTGCTCGGCCTGTTTGCCGATGACCTGCGCTTTCGCGCGCACTGGCCGCTGCCGGGCTATCTGCCCCTGCTCGCCGTGCTGCCGGCCTTGCTGTGGACGGACCGCGCGATGCGCGGTGCTCGCCGCTGCTTGATGCTGGGGCTGGGCGTGGCGGTGCTGGGCCAGGCACTGGGACTGGCTTATCTCGCGCTGGCGGCGACGCCGGGCGGGGCGACGCGCCTGGCGGGATGGAAAGCGTTCCCGTACGCCTTTGTCGGCTGGCGTGAGGCCGCACTGCAGGTGGACATGGCGCATCCTGGAGACACGGCGGTGGTGGCGGACAACTTCGCGCTTGCCGCCGAACTGGATTTCGCGCTCGGCGGCACGCGGCCGATCTACAGCCTCGACAGTCCGTTGAACATCAAGCATGGTCGCGCGCCGCAGCTGGCGATCTGGCATCGCGACGAGGCTGGCCTGCGCGCCGCGCATGCGGGCCAGCCGATGCTGCTGGTGGTGGAGGAGACCGCGCAGAGCGAGCGCGGGCGGCTGGCCTGGCAGGGCACCCTGTGCCGGCGTATCAATGCGCCGCGAGCCGCGGGACGGCTGGATCTCTACGACGGCCGCAAGCGCTTCGCGTTCTATCGCGGGCAGGTGCCGGCGGCGGCGCCTTCCGCGGCACCGGCTTCGTCGGCCGAACGTGAGACCTGTCCGCTCTGGCGCGCCGCGCATGCGGCCGATACGGCGCGCTGATCGAACCTGCTCAGGGCACCGCGTGTCCGGCGGCTCGCAGCAGTCGCGCCAGGGCGATCAGCGGCAGGCCGATCAGCGCGCTGGGATCGGCGGTCTCGATACGTTCGAACAGGCTGATGCCCAGTGCCTCGCATTTGAAGCTGCCGGCACAGTCCAGCGGTTGCTCGCGCGTTACGTAGCGGTCGATTTCGCTCTCGCCGAGCTCGCGGAACACCGCGCGGGTGAGGTCGACGTGGGTGTGCCGCTCGCCCGTGCGGGCGTCGAACACGCACAGCGCCGTGTGGAAATGCACCGTGCGCCCGCTGCTGGCACGCAGTTGTTCGCGCGCGCGCTCGGCGGTGCCGGGCTTGTCGAGCACCTGGCCGCCCAGCTCGGCGACTTGGTCCGAGCCGATCACCAGCGCCTGCGGATGGGTTTGCGCCACCGCCTCGGCCTTGGCGACGGCCAGCCGCAGGGCGCGCGCCGCGGGTGCCTCATCGGGCAGCGCCGCTTCATCGACGCCCGGCGCGGCTTGGGTGAATTCCTCCAGTAGGCGATGCAGCAGCTCGGCCCGATAGCGCGAGGAGGAGCCCAGTACGACCGGAGCGGTCATGCGCCGGGGCCACGGTGGATGTGATCGCGCATCGCGTTGTCCAGGTCGTGCTGGGCCTGGTTGAGTGCGCTCAGCAGGGGTTTGAGGCGGCCGCGCGTGTCGCGCATCGACTGCGCGGTAGCATCGAGCTCCTGCTGGCTGGCCCAGGCGGAACAGTCGCGGATCCACAGGCGCTGCTGCAGCAGGGCGCGCAGACCGGCATCGATCGCCTGGCGCGCGTCCTTTTCGCTGGCCTGCGGCGCGTCCGGGTTGACCGACATCACGGCGTGCGCCTGCTGCAGGCCGCTGCGGCAGGTCTTGAGGTCGGCTTCGAGCCGGTCGGCCAGGTCCAACAGGGTCTGCAGGCTGGCATTGCGCTTCCACTCGCGCTTGCGCTGGTTGAGCAGCACGGCGACCAGCACGACCAGCAGCCCGAACAGGACTGCGCCGCCGGCTATCATCATCTGGGGAGTCACGAGGCTTCGATCGCCTGAAATCGTCGGGCCGCCAGTCTGCCGCAAGCGGGGCAAGGCAGGCAAAGCGCGGCTTCCGGGGCGTCCTAGCGCCAGCCACGGCCGCGCGGACCGCTGCATTGTTGACTTGGCGCGGGCGCAAACCCATAATTTCGCGATTATGTCCGTGACACTGCCAGAGTCCGTGGACGCTTGGCGCATGGTCTCGGCGCGGCGTTCCTTCGTTGGAACGCTTCCTGTGGCCTCGATGCCCCGCTTGTGCGGGATGCTGGCAGGCAGCAACGGGGAGGTCGACTTCGAGCTGGAGTTTGGCCGCGACGAGCTGGGCATGGCGTATCTCGATGTTCGCGCCGAAGCGCCGTTGACCGTGACCTGTCAGCGCTCGCTGGAGCCGTTCGTGCTGCCGGTGGCGTTGCACAGCCGGCTCGGCCTGATCCGGTCGGAGCGCGAGGAGTCCGGGCTGTCGCCCGACTGCGAGCCGCTGCTGGTGGACGACGACGGCAAGCTGGCGCTCGCCGATGTCATCGAGGACGAACTGTTGTTGGCGTTGCCGCTGGTGCCGATCAATCCGGACAGCGCCTTGCCGGAAGAAGTGACAAGCCCGCCGACGGACGACAGTGCCGACGAGGGACGTACCGATAACCCGTTCGCGGTGTTGCGCGAACTCAAGAAATAACCCGCTCGAAACAAGCGATTACGTTGGAGATCCGCCATGGCCGTTGCCAAGAGCCGCAAGACCCCGTCCACCCGCGGCATGCGTCGTTCGCACGACAAGCTGAAGACCGTGCAGCTGTCGACCGACCCGACCAGCGGTGAGGTGCACCTGCGCCATCACGTGACCGCCGACGGTTACTACCGCGGCAAGAAGGTCATCGACACCGCCGTGGCGGCCGTCGAAGAGGATTGATCGGTCCCTTACGGGATTCCGGTGGCAAGCGGCGCGGCAACGCGCCGTTTTGCTTTTGTGCACAGGCGAACGTACTTTGTCAGTTCCGGTACGCCTTCCACCCCGGCGTGGACACGGCGATCGTCCGGACGACCGTGCGAATGGATAGTTGAATGACCCCGATCTTTTCCCGCATCACCGGCACCGGCAGCGCGCTGCCCGACCGCGTCCTGACCAACGCCGATCTGGAAAAGATCGTCGATACCAGTGACGAATGGATCCAGACGCGCACCGGTATCCGCGAGCGCCACGTGGTGGCCGACGGCGAGACCACCGGCGATCTGGCCGTCACGGCGGCGCAGCGTGCGCTGGAAGCGGCGGGGGTCAAGGCCTCCGAGCTGGACCTGATCGTGCTGGGTACGACCACGCCCGACATCATCTTCCCGTCCACCGCGTGCCTGGTGCAGCACCGCCTGGGCGCCAACGGCTGCGCTGCGTTCGACGTCAACGCGGCCTGCTCGGGCTTCATGTATGCGCTGGGCATCGCCGACAAGTTCATCAAGAGCGGGCAGTCGAAGAAGGTGCTGGTGATCGGCGCCGAGACGCTGACCCGCATGGTCGACTGGACCGAGCGCGAAACCTGCGTGCTGTTCGGCGATGGCGCCGGGGCGGTGGTGCTGGAAGCGTCCAGCGAGCCGGGCATCTACGCCACCTGCCTGCACGCTGATGGCGGGCACAAGGAACTGCTGTACAACCCGGTGGGCGTCTCGGTCGGCTTCACCGACGAGCCGAACCACGGCGTGCGCATCCGCATGGCTGGCCGCGAAGTGTTTAAGGTGGCGGTGAAGACGCTCGATTCGCTGGTCGACGAGACGTTGCAGGCCGCCGGCATGCAGGAGTCGGACATCGACTGGCTGATCCCGCACCAGGCCAACCTGCGCATCATCGAGGCCACCGCCAAGCGGCTGAAGATGTCGATGGAGCGGGTAGTGGTGACGGTGGACAAGCACGCCAACACCTCGTCGGGCTCGGTGCCGCTGGCGCTGGACTACGCAGTGCGCTCGGGCAAGGTGCAGCGCGGCCAGACCCTGCTGCTGGAGGCCTTCGGCGGCGGCTTCACCTGGGCGTCCGCGCTGCTGCGCTACTGATCGTCCCGGTCACTTGCGTTACCACGGATGCCGCCCCTCGGGGCGGCATCTGCGTTCTACGGCACGAAACGTCGCTATACGGCTGCGTACGCCAGCGATTGCTGGCACCATCGCGGTTTTCCCACCGGGTTTTGCTTCATGACTGCACCTGTCTCCTCGCTGGCCTTCGTGTTCCCGGGCCAGGGCTCCCAGTCGGTCGGCATGCTGGCCGAGCTGGCCGAGCTGCATCCGGAAGTGAAGGCCACGTTCGACGAGGCGTCCGACGGCGCGGGCGTCGACCTGTGGGCGCTCAGCCAGCAGGGGCCGGAGCAGCAGCTCAACCGCACCGAATACACCCAGCCGGCGCTGCTGGCCGCCAGCGTGGCGGTATGGCGCCTGTGGCGCGCGCAGGGCGGTGCCTTGCCGGCACAGTTGGCCGGCCACAGCCTGGGCGAGTACAGCGCGCTGGTCGCTGCCGAGGCGATCGCGCTGCGCGATGCGGCGCACCTGGTGCGCATCCGCGGACAGGCCATGCAGGAAGCGGCGCCGGAAGGCTCTGGCGCGATGGCGGCCGTGCTGGGGGCCGAGGACGCCGTGGTCGAGGAGGCCTGTCGTGACGCCTCCGGCGTCCACGTAGTGGTGGCGGCCAACTTCAATTCTCCGGGCCAGGTGGTGATCGGCGGCCACGCCGACGCCGTGGACAAGGCGCTGGCGCTGCTGGCCGAGCGCGGCGTGCGCAAGGCGGTGAAGCTGCCGGTGAGCGTGCCCTCGCACACCCCGTTGATGCGCGAGGCGGCCAATCGACTGGCCGAAGCGATGACTGCCTACGACTGGCGCGAGCCGGTGATTCCGGTGGTGCAGAACGTCGATGCCACGGTGCATCAGGGCGTCGATTCGATTCGCCAAGCGCTGGTCAGCCAGCTCTACCTGCCGGTGCGCTGGAGCGGCTGCGTGCAGGCGTTGGTCGCCGGCGGCGCCACCCGCATCGCCGAGTGCGGCCCGGGCAAGGTGCTGGCCGGGCTGGTCAAGCGGATCGACAAGTCGATCGATGCGCGCGCACTGGGCACGCCGGGTGACTTCGAGGCTGCCCGCGCCGAGTGGGTCTGATCCCTCCCGAATTCGAACTGCAAGGACATTCGCATGAACGACGTACTCAAGGGTGAGATCGCCCTGGTCACCGGCGCGAGCCGCGGCATTGGCGCGGCGATTGCCGACGAACTGGCCGCGATGGGCGCCACCGTGATCGGCACCGCGACCAGCGACAGCGGCGCATCGGCGATCGGCGAGCGGCTAGCCGCGCACGGTGGCCACGGCCGCAAGCTCGATGTCACCGACGGCGCCGCCGTCGACGGACTGATCGATGCCATCACCAAGGAACTCGGCGCCGTCTCCATCCTCGTCAACAACGCCGGCATCACCCGTGACCAGCTGCTGATGCGCATGAAGGACGAAGATTGGCAGGCCATCCTGGACACCAATCTCACTTCGGTCTACCGCACGTCCAAGGCGGTGATGCGCGGCATGATGAAGGCGCGCAAGGGCCGCATCGTCTCGATCGCCTCGGTGGTCGGCGTCACCGGCAACCCGGGGCAGGCCAACTACGCCGCCGCCAAGGCCGGCATCATCGCGTTCTCCAAGTCGCTGGCGCGCGAGATCGGTAGCCGCGGCATCACGGTGAACGTGGTGGCACCGGGTTTCATCGACACCGACATGACGCGCGCGCTCAGCGAGGAACAGCGCAACGGCCTGCTTGGCCAGATCGCGCTGGGTCATCTGGGCCAGGCGAGCGATATCGCCAAGGCGGTGGGCTTCCTGGCCTCGCCGGCAGCGGCCTACATCACCGGCGAGACACTGCACGTCAACGGCGGCATGTACATGCCCTGATGCCGGCGGCGCACCGCGCCGCCCCTCATTGGGCCAGTTGTCGCCAGCGGACCCGTTTTAGGCGACAATGCGCCCTTCGCGCCGGCCCCCAGGCCTGCGTGGCTCCACCGTCAGCGGGACGTGGAAG
The DNA here is from genome assembly GCF_050749815.1 of Dyella thailandensis. Taxonomy (GTDB): domain Bacteria; phylum Pseudomonadota; class Gammaproteobacteria; order Xanthomonadales; family Rhodanobacteraceae; genus Dyella_A. Next base: position 848,711 of record NZ_CP192735.1, read on the forward strand.
CCCTCCGGGCACGCGACCGCAGGCTTATGCCGGAACCCGCCGGCGCAGCATAAAAATTTCTCCTTGGGAGGTTTGGTACATGAGCACCATCGAAGAACGCGTCAAGAAAATCGTCATCGAGCAGCTGGGCGTGAAGGAAGATGAGGTCACGGCGAACGCTTCGTTCGTGGACGATCTGGGCGCAGATTCGCTGGACACGGTCGAGCTGGTGATGGCTCTGGAAGAAGAGTTCGAGACCGAGATCCCGGACGAAGAAGCCGAGAAGATCACCACCGTGCAGCAGGCCGTCGACTACATCAAGGCCCACTCCAAGGATTGATCGAGTCGGGAGGCGGTGGGCGCTCCATGCGTGCCCCGCTTCCATGGATCCGATAGCGAAAGCTGCGCCACATTGGCGCAGTTTTCGTTTCTGAATTCTGCAACGTCCGATCCCGTATGGTGTGCGCATGCCGCATCCGCCGGATCGCGACGAGCCTATCGGTGGCAAAGCGCGCCCCGAGCGGCGACAAGACGGCATCACGAAGGAACAAGAGCATGAGCAAGCGACGCGTGGTTGTGACCGGCATGGGCATCATCTCGCCGGTCGGCAACGACATTGCCACCGCCTGGAAGAATGTCCTTGAAGGCAACAGCGGTATCGGCCCGGTGACGGCGTTCGACGCCAGCGCCTACGCCACCCGCATCGCCGGCGAAGTGCGCGACTTCGATCCGGTCGCCGCCTATTTCGAAGGCACCGACGTGCCGCCGGACGAGCAGCGCGCGATCGGCAAGGACTTCAAGCGGATGGATCCGTTCATCCACTACGGCATCGTGGCCGGCACGCACGCGTTGCGTCAGTCCGGGCTTGTAGTCACCGACGAGAACGCCGGGCGCATCGGCATCGCCGCTGGCGCCGGCATCGGCGGCCTGCACACGATCGAGTCGACCACGCTCGAGCTGGCCGAGAAGGGCCCGCGCAAGGTGTCGCCGTTCTACGTGCCCAGCTCGATCATCAACATGGTCGCCGGCAACCTGTCGATCTATCACGGCCTGAAGGGGCCGAACATCGCGCTGGTCTCCGCCTGCACCACGGCAGCACACAACATCGGCATGGCGATGCGCCTGATCCAGTACGGCGATGCCGATGCCATGCTGGCCGGCGGCGCCGAGTTCGCCACCACGCCCACCGCAATGGCCGGTTTCTGCTCGGCCAAGGCAATGTCCACCCGCAACGACGATCCGACGCACGCCAGCCGTCCGTGGGATACCGGTCGTGACGGCTTCCTGCTGTCCAACGGCGCGGGCATGCTGATGCTGGAGGAATACGAGTTCGCCAAGGCGCGCGGCGCCAACATCCTGGCCGAGATCATCGGCTTCGGCATGAGCGGCGATGCGTTCCACATCACCGCGCCCAGCGGCGACGGCGCCGAGCTGGCCATGCGCAACGCCCTGCACGACGCTGGCCTGAAGCCAGAAGAGGTGCAGTACGTCAACGCGCACGGCACATCCACCCCGGTGGGCGACCTGGGCGAGGCCAAGGCCATCCGCAACGTGTTCGGCGAGCACGCCACCAAGAAGGGCCAGTTCGCGGTCAGCTCCACCAAGTCGGTTACCGGCCATCTGCTCGGTGCCGCCGGCGGCGTGGAGGCGATCTTCTCGATCATGGCGCTGCGCGACGGCGTGATGCCGCCCACCATGAACCTGCAGGAAGTCGACCCCGAGGTCGCTGCGCTGGGCATGGACCTGGTGCCGAACAAGGCCGAGCAGGCCAAGCTCGAGGTGGCGATGTCTAACTCGTTCGGCTTTGGTGGAACCAACGGCACGTTGGTCTTCCGTCGCGTCTGAACCCACGCGTGACCTGCCACCGCCGTACCCTGAGCGGCCAGCGCGACCTGCTTGCGCTGGCCGCTGCGTTTCCCGAGCGCTATTGCGGCCTGCTGCAGAGCGTGGTGCATGACACCGCGCAGGCGCGCTACGACATCCTGTTCGTCGCCGTCGACGACAGCCTGCGGCTGGAGCCGGACGGGCAGTTGCGCGACGGCACCGGCCAAGCGCTGCCGGGCCGTTTTCTCGATGCGCTCGATGCGCGCTGGCAGTCGGTGCGCACGCCTCGCGACGAGCACGACGAGCTGCCGTTTCATGGCGGCTGGCTGCTGTTCCTGAGCTACGAGCTGGCGGGGGAGATCGAGCCGCGATTGGCGCTCGCCAAGCCCGGCCCGCTGCCGATTGCGCTGGCTCTGCGCTGTCCTGCGGCGGTGATCGTCGATCATCGTTGTGGCGAGACGACGATGATCGCCGAGCCGGGATATGAGGCCGAACTGGATCGTATCGAGCAGGATCTTGCTCAGCCCCGCGCCGTGGCGGAGACGCCGCTGCCCGAGCGGATCGACGAGGACGCACCGTCGCAGTTTCTCGACGGCGTCGAACGTATCCACCAGCACCTGCTGGCAGGCGACATCTTTCAGGTGAATCTGTCGCGCGGCTGGCGCGCCCGGTATGCGGATGCGCCTGCGCCCGCCGCGCTCTACCAGGCGTTGAGCCGCGCCAATCCCGCGCCGTTTGCCGGACTGTTGCAGCAACCCGGATGGTCGGTGGTGAGTTCCTCGCCGGAACGGCTGGTGGAGTCGCGCGGAGGCATCGCGCAGACCCGGCCGATCGCTGGCACCCGTCCGCGTTTGGCCGGGGACGACGAGCTCGCGCGCATCCGCGAGCTCAGCGCGCACCCGAAGGAGCGCGCCGAGCACGTGATGCTGATCGATCTGGAACGCAACGATCTTGGCCGCGTCTGCGTGCCGGGCTCGGTGGAAGTCGACGAGCTGATGGTGGTAGAGAGCTACGCCCACGTGCACCACATCGTGTCGAACGTGCGCGGCCGGCTGCGTCCGGAGGTGACGCCGGGGCAGCTGATCGCCGCCACCTTTCCCGGAGGCACCATCACCGGCTGCCCGAAGGTGCGCTGCATGGAGATCATCGCCGCGCTCGAAGATTCGCCGCGCGGTGCCTACACTGGTGCGCTTGGCTATCTCGACCGCAGTGGCGACATGGACCTCAACATCCTCATCCGCACGCTGACCCAGGTCGGCAGCACGGTCAGCCTGCGCGCCGGCGCGGGGATCGTGGCCGATTCGGTGGCCGTGAGCGAGCTCGACGAGACGCGGGCGAAGGCGCGCGGCCTGCTGCGGGCGCTCGGTGTGGCGGGGTGATGGTTGCCCGCGAGCGGGTCAACGGGCAGGTCGCCACCACGGTGTCGGTGCGCGATCGCGGCCTGCTCTACGGCGACGGTCTGTTCGAGACGGTGCGGGTAGTCGCCGGGGTAGCGCCGTTGTGGTCGCGGCACATGGCGCGATTGACCGAGGGCTGTGCGCGCCTCGGCTTGCCGGCCCCGGATACGACGACGCTGGCCGCCGAGCTGCAGGCCGTGACCGACGGCCTGTCCGCGGCGGTGGTACGTATCACGCTGAGCCGCGGCGAGGGTGCGCGGGGTTATGCGCCGCCCGCGGACGTGCAGCCGACCCGCGTCGTGACGGCGTATCCCATGCCTGCGCTGGACCCGCGCCTGACTTCGGACGGTGTCCGGGTGCGCATCTGCGATCTGCGTCTGGCCGAACAGCCCCGGCTGGCCGGCATCAAGCATCTCAACCGGCTGGAACAGGTGCTGGCGCGCGCCGAATGGAACGATCCGGAAATCGCCGAAGGTCTGTTGCTGGACGCGGCCGGCCGCGTGGTGTGCGCGACGATGGCGAACCTCTTTGCGGTGATCGACGGGACGCTGGTTACGCCCGCGCTCGAGCGCTGCGGCGTGGCGGGCGTGGCGCGGGCCGAGGTGCTGGCGACGCGACCGGGCGCGCAGGTGCGAGACGTGCGCCTGGATGAGCTGCTCGCGGCAAGCGAGCTCTTCCTCACGTCGAGCGTCCGCGGCATTCTGCCGGTTCAGGCCGTCGGGGATAAGGTCTTTCACCCCGGTCCGGTGACGCGCGCGCTGCAGCAGCATTGGCGCACCCTGGGTTTTTCGTTGGAGCAGGCATGAGTCGTGCGGGCAAGAGTGGTCGTGGCATGTGGGGTGGTGCGCGCTGGCGCATGCTGATCGTGGTGCTGCTGCTGGCCGCAGCAGGCGCCGCAGGCTGGCTCTGGCACGACCTGGATCGCTTCAGCCGCACGCCGCTGCAGGTGCGCGCGTCCGGCCAGTCGATCGATATCGCCAAGGGCAGCGGTTTCAAGCAGATCGTGGCGCAGCTGCGCGAGCAGGGCTTCAGCGCCGCCTCGCCGCTGTACTGGCGCGCACTGGCCGAGCAGATGCAGGTGGCGGGCAAGCTGCACGCGGGTGAGTACGCGCTGCCGCAAGGCATCACGCCGCGCGCGCTGCTCGAGGCCATGGCCAGCGGCCGCGTGCTGCAGCACGACTTCACCATCGTCGACGGCTGGACCTTCGCCGAGCTGCGCGCCGCGCTCGATCAGGCCGGCAAGCTGCAGCACCTCACCACCGGGTTGGACAACGCCGCCCTGATGCGCAAGATCGGCGCGCCGGGCGAGGCGCCGGAAGGGCGCTTCCTGCCGGAAACCTATGCCTACGTGAAAGGCGACAGCGACGTGGACGTGCTCAAGCGCGCCTACGCGGCCATGCACAAGACGCTCGATGCGCTGTGGCCCGGCCGCGATGCCGACCTGCCGCTGGCCACCCCGTACGACGCGCTGATCCTCGCGTCCATCGTGGAAAAGGAAACCGGCCGCGCCGACGAGCGCAAGCGCATCGCCGGCGTGTTCGTGCGCCGGCTGGAGAGCCACATGCTGCTGCAGACCGACCCCAGCGTGATCTACGGCATGGGGGCGAGCTACGCGGGCAACATCCGGCGCAGCGACCTCACCACCGATACGCCCTACAACACGTATACCCGCGCGGGCCTGCCGCCCACGCCGATCGCGCTGCCGGGCAAGCCGGCGATCGAGGCGGCGCTGCACCCGGCGCCCGGCAAGGACCTCTACTTCGTGGCGCGCGGCGATGGCACCCACGTGTTCGCCAGCACGCTGGCCGAGCACAACCACAACGTCGCCTGCTACCAGCTCAAGCGGTGCCAGTGATGACGCGCGGTCGGTTCATCAGTCTCGAAGGCGGTGAAGGCGCGGGCAAGAGCACCTTGCTGGCCGGCCTGCGCGATCACCTGGCGGGGCGGGGCATTGATCTGCTGCAGACGCGCGAACCGGGCGGCACGCCGCTGGGCGAATCGCTGCGGCAGATCCTGCTGAACCCCGCCATGCGCGGCATGAGCGCGGAGAGCGAGCTGCTGCTGATGTTCGCCTCGCGTGCGCAGCTGGTACGCGAGCGCATCGCGCCGGCGCTGGATGCCGGGCAGTGGGTGCTGTGCGACCGCTTCGCCGATGCCAGCTATGCGTACCAGGGGGGCGGCCGCGGCCAGCCGATGGAGCGCATCGCCGCGCTGGAGGCCTGGGCCTGTGCCGGCACCACGCCGGATATCACCCTGCTGCTGGATCTCCCTGTCGCCGATGGGCGCGCGCGCGCCGCAGGTCGTGGCGACGCCGATCGCATCGAGGCGGAAGCGGACGCATTTTTCGAGCGCGTACGCGCGGTCTACCGCGCGCGCGCGCAGGCCGAGCCGCAGCGCTTCCGGGTGATCGACGCCGGCGGCACGCCGGCGCAGGTGCTGGCGGCGGCGATCGCCGCGCTGGCGCCACTGCTGGAAGGTGCTGCATGAGCGGCATGCCCTGGCAGGACGAGCACTGGGCGCGCCTGCAGGCACGCCGTGCGCGCGGCGCACTGCCCCATGCGCTGCTGGTTTGCGGTCCGGAGGGCCTGGGCAAGCGCGCGTTTGCCGAACGCTTCGTGCGTGGGTTGTTGTGTCTGGAGCCCCTGGACGGCGAGGCCTGCGGCCATTGCCGCAGTTGCGCGCTGCAGGCCGCAGGCACTCATCCGGACCGCGTCACGCTGAGCTATGGCTTGCGCAAGGACGGCGTGCAGCGCAGCGAGATCGTGATCGACCAGATCCGCGAACTGTCGGCGCGGCTGGCCATGTCCAGCCAGTTCGGCGGCTGGCAGGTCGCCACCATCGACCCGGCCGATGCGCTCAACGCAGCGGCTGCCAACGCCTTGCTCAAAACGCTGGAGGAGCCCGCGGCGCAGACCATGCTGGTGCTGGTGGCCGACGCCCCGTGGCGCTTGCCGCAGACCATTCGCTCCCGCTGCCAGCGCATCGAGTTCCATCTGCCGGCCGCGGACCAGGCCTTGGCATGGCTCGAAGCTCAGGGAGTGGCAGATGCCGCGGCGGCACTGGGTGCCGCCGGCGGCAATCCCGGGCTGGCCCAGCGCTGGGCGCAGGAAGGAGCGCTCGATCGCCGCCGCGAGGTGCGCAAGGATCTGGCGGCGCTCGCCGCCGGCCGCAGCGAGGCGATGGATGTGGTGCGGCGCTGGCTGGACAGCGAGCCGGCGCAGCGGGTCTGGTTCGCCGCCCAGGCGGTGGCCGAGGAGGCGAAGGCGAAGCTGTCGGGCGTCGCCGGACCGTTGGCCAGTTCGCTCGAGCCGGCGCAGCTGGCCGACTGGTACGCCACGGCCAACCGTGCGCGCGAGTCGCTGCGTGGTCCGCTGCGCGGCGATCTGACCCTGCTGGAGCTGCTGGCCCGCTGGCGCTGAGCGCCCGCCCCGCCAGCGCGCCCCGCCCATGTTGCAGTCCCTTTCCGCCCGCACGCGCCTGCTGGTGGTGGCGCCGCACCCTGACGACGAAACGCTGGCCACCGGGCTGCTGATCCAGCACGTGCTCGCCGCCGGCGGCACGGCTCACATGCTGCTGTTGAGCGATGGCGACAACAACCCGTGGCCGCAGCGCTGGCTGGAGCGGCGCGTGCTCATTCGCGGCGCCGACCGCCTGCGCTGGGCGACGCGCCGGCGCGACGAATTCCGCGCGGCGATGCGCTGCCTCGGCCTGGCCGACGAGGCGTGCACCGCGCTGGGCTGGGCCGACCAGGGGCTGACCCGACGCGTGCAGCAGCAGCTTCCCGCATCGTTGGCCACGCTTCGCGCAGTGCTCGACGCGTTCGAGCCGACGGTGGTGGCGATGCCGGCGCTGCAGGATCGCCATCCCGATCATTCCGCCGCCCACGTTTTGCTGCGATTGGCGATGCAGGGCCGCGGCGCGCCTCCCGACGTCTGGCTGTATCAGGTGCACGGACCGCCGCTCGCTGGGGGCGATGCGTTCGTGCTGCCGGCCGACGACACGATGCAGTCGCGCAAGCGCGCGGCGCTGGCGTGTCACGCCAGCCAGCTCGCCCTGAGTGCCGGCCGCATGGCGCGGCTGGCCGAGCGGCCCGAGCGCTATCTTCCGCTGCAGCCGGCGACCGCCCGGTCGCTTCTGCCGTGGCAGCCACCGCGCCTGAGCTGGCCCTGGCTCACGCTCACCGTGGCCGACGCCGCGGGGGCGGGCGCCTGGTCGTGGTCGCGTGCGCCGTGGGTGCGGGCAGGGCAGGGCTATGCGCTGGCGGCGTCCGCATCCGACGTGGGCGATCCGCGGTTCGCCAAGCTGCAGGCGAGGCTGCCGTCGCCGTGGATCTTCGACCACTGGGGCTGGTGCGAGCTGGCGCACTGAACGGGCGGCTGCATGCTTTGCGCACGGCGGCAGCGGTCGTTACGATGCGTCATCCATTCCGCGTGGGAGTGGTCCGCCAGGAGCAGGCATGAATCCGGTCGTCGCCCGCCAGGGCATCATCTCGCTGAAGATCAAGGACATTCCGTCGCTCTACAGCGCGTACATGCCGTTCCTCAAGAACGGTGGCCTGTTCGCGGCCACCACGCAGCGCTACGCGCTGGGCGACGAGGTGGTGCTGCTGATCAGCCTGATCGACGAGAGCGAGCGCATGTCGGTGGCCGGCAAGGTGGTGTGGATCAGCCCGGTCGGCGCCCAGGGCAACCGGCCCGCCGGCATCGGCGTGCATTTCAACGAATCGGGCGACGGCGAAGTGGCGCGCCAGCGCATCGAGAACCTGCTCGCCGGCATGACCGCCTCGGACCGCCCGACCAGCACGATGTGACGCCGGCGAAAAGCGCGCACGCTTTTTCATGGCGGTGCACGGTCATCTGCGCGCCCGAATACTTGTCGTGTCACCTGCCGGCACTGATACAATAGCGTGATCCCCGAACCAGATCGTGGCCGGTTGGACGCCTGCGATGGATCGTGGGTGATCGTGATGGAGCCTTCTGCGGCCATCGCTTTTCGCTGAAGCCACTTCCCGGACCGTCTTCCTCACGGTCACTGATGCGCCCGCGGGCGCGGAGGTACGTTGCATCGTGCTCGCCGAATACTGGCCCATCCTGCTGTTCATCGGCGTCGCCACCGGCCTCGGCCTGGTGCTGCTCGCCATCGGTCTGCTCGCCGGCCCGCGCCGGCCCGAAGCGGAAAAGCTTGCGCCCTACGAGTGCGGCTTCGAAGCCTTCGAGGACGCCCGCATGCGCTTCGACGTGCGCTACTACCTGCTGGCCATCCTCTTCATCATTTTCGATCTGGAAATCGCCTTCCTGTTTCCGTGGGCGGTGGTGTTCCAGTCGATCGGCCTCACCGCGCTGATCGAGATGGCGCTGTTCCTGCTGCTGCTGGTGATCGGCTTCGCCTACGTCTGGAAGAAGGGAGCACTGGAATGGGAGTGATGTCTTCCCTCGACCGGGTGATGCACAACCCGCAGCCGCTGAACCTGGTCGACGACATTCTGCGTCCGGCCGGCGACAACCCGATCGTGCAGCGCGGCTTTGCCACCACCTCGGTCGACACGCTGATGAACTGGGCGCGCACCGGCTCGATGTGGCCGATGACCTTCGGCCTGGCCTGCTGTGCAGTGGAGATGATGCACGCCGGCGCCGCGCGTCTGGATCTGGACCGGTACGGCGTGATCTTCCGCCCCAGCCCGCGCCAGAGCGACGTGATGATCGTTGCCGGCACGCTGGTCAACAAGATGGCCCCGGCGCTGCGCAAGGTCTACGACCAGATGCCCGATCCGAAGTGGGTGATCTCGATGGGCAGCTGCGCCAACGGCGGCGGCTACTACCACTACTCCTACTCGGTGGTGCGCGGCTGCGATCGCATTGTGCCGGTGGACATCTACGTGCCGGGCTGCCCGCCCACGGCCGAGGCGCTGATCCACGGCATCCTGCAGCTGCAGAAGAAGATCCGCCGCACCAGCACCATCGCGCGTTCCTGAAGGCGCTTGCCCCATGACTGATACGCAAGACACCTCGCTCGCCGGACGCCTCACGGCCCGTTTCGGCGACATGCTCTCGATCAGCGTCGTGCGCCGCGAAGTGACCGCCGAGGTCCGCGCCGCCGACCTGCTGGCGGTGGCCACCGCGCTGCGCGACGAGCCTTCGTTCCGCTTCAGCGAGCTGATCGACCTGTGCGGCATCGACTACCTCGGCTACGGCCAGACCGAGTGGGACACCAACACCGCCGGTGGCGAAGGTTTCTCGCGCGGCGTGGAAGGCGAGGCGGTCGGCCGCTTCAGCTGGGCCAATCGCCCGCATCCGGAGCGCAACCCGCGTCGCTTTGCCGCGGTGATCCACCTGCTGTCGATCGAACACAACCAGCGCCTGCGCCTGCGCGTGTTCGCCGAGGACGACACGCTGCCGGTGGTGCCCTCGCTCACCGGCGTCTGGGCGGGCGTGAACTGGTTCGAGCGCGAGGCGTTCGACATGTACGGCATTCTGTTCGAGGGACATCCGGACCTGCGCCGCATCCTTACCGACTATGGCTTCGTCGGCCATCCGTTCCGCAAAGATTTCCCGCTGATCGGCAACGTCGAAGTGCGCTACGACGCCGAACAGAAACGCGTGATCTACGAACCGGTATCGATCGAGCCGCGTGTGCTGGTGCCGCGCACCATCCGCGACGACGCCGACCTGATCCAGGCCAAGGCCGAGGCCGCCGACCACTGGCGGGAGAACTGAGAATGGCCCAGGAAATCCGCAACTACACGATGAACTTCGGCCCGCAGCACCCTGCTGCGCATGGCGTGCTGCGCCTGGTGCTGGAGATGGACGGCGAGACGATCGTGCGCGCCGATCCGCACGTGGGTCTGCTGCACCGTGGTACCGAGAAGCTGGCCGAGTCCAAGCCGTTCAACCAGTCGATCGGTTACATGGACCGTCTCGATTACGTGTCGATGATGTGCAACGAGCACGCCTACGTGCGCGCCATCGAGACCCTGCTGGGCATCGAGGCGCCGGAACGTGCGCAGTACATCCGCACCATGTTCGACGAGATCACCCGCATCCTGAACCACCTGATGTGGATCGGCTCGAACGCGCTCGACCTCGGCGCCATGGCAGTGTTCCTGTACGCCTTCCGCGAGCGCGAAGAGTTGATGGACTGCTACGAGGCGGTCTCCGGCGCGCGCATGCATGCCACCTATTACCGCCCCGGCGGCGTCTACCGCGACCTGCCGGCGCAGATGCCGCAGTACCGCGAGTCGCCCTGGCACAAGGGCGCCGACCTCAAGCGTCTGAACAGCTGGCGCGAAGGCTCGATGCTCGACTTCCTCGACGCGTTCACCGCGGACTTCCCGTCCAAGGTCGACGAGTACGAGGAGCTGCTCACCAATAACCGCATCTGGAAGCAGCGCACTGTCGGCATCGGCGTGATCAGCCCGGAACTGGCCCAGCAGTGGGGCATGACCGGCGCGATGCTGCGCGGTTCGGGCGTGGCCTGGGACCTGCGCAAGAAGCAGCCGTACGCCAAGTATGCGCAGATGGATTTCGACATTCCGGTCGGCGTCAACGGCGACTGCTACGACCGCTACCTGGTGCGTGTGGAAGAAATGCGCCAGTCCAACCGCATCATCCAGCAGTGCGTGAAGTGGCTGCGTGCCAATCCCGGCCCGGTGATGTTGAAGAACTTCAAGGTCGCGCCGCCCTCGCGCGAAGAGATGAAGGAGGACATGGAAGCCCTCATCCATCACTTCAAGCTGTTCACCGAAGGCTACGGCGTGCCGGCCGGCGAGACCTATTGCGCGGTCGAGGCGCCCAAGGGCGAGTTCGGCTGTTACCTGGTTTCCGACGGTGCGAACAAGCCGTTCCGCGTGCACCTGCGTGCGCCGGGCTTTGCGCACCTTTCGTCGATCGATCCCATCGTGAGCGGCCACATGCTGGCCGACGTGGTGGCGATGATCGGTACCTACGACCTCGTGTTCGGCGAAGTCGATCGCTGAGCCGGAGGAAAAGATTCCCATGAAAGCCACCGGACATTACGACCAGGTCAGGAACGTCGACCCGCTCGTCGTACTCAACGACCACACCCGCCATCACATCGATGCGTGGGTGGCGAAGTTTCCGCCGGACCGCAAGCGCTCGGCGCTGATCCAGGCGCTGTTCGCGGCGCAGGAGCAGAACCACGGCTACCTCACCGACGAGCTGATCACCGCCGTGGCGAAGTACCTCGAGCTGCCGGCCGTGTGGGCCTACGAGGTGGCGAGCTTCTACTCGATGCTCGAGACCAAGCCGGTGGGTCGCAACAACGTGGCGATCTGCACCAACATCTCGTGCTGGCTCAACGGCGCCGAGGACCTGGTGCGGCACTGCGAGGAAAAGCTCGGCATCAAGCTGGGCGAAAGCACGCCGGATGGACGCGTCTACCTGAAGAAGGAAGAGGAATGCATCGCTGCGTGCGTGCGCGCGCCGGCGATGACCGTCAACGGCCACTATCACGAGTTTCTGACGATCGAGAAGGTCGACCAGATCCTCGACGGGCTCAAGTGAGGCATCGGTAATGGCAGTCGGACCCGCTCCGCAGGAACACCAGGTTGTCTACACCACGCTGCATTTCGACAAGCCGTGGTCGATGGACAGCTACGTCCAGATGGACGGCTACAAGGCGTGGAAGAAGATCCTTGCCGAGAAGCCGGACCCGGCCTCGATCGTCGAGGAAGTGAAGAAATCCAACCTGCGCGGCCGCGGCGGCGCGGGCTTCCCGACCGGCCTGAAGTGGTCCTTCATGCCCAAGGGCGACATGCAGAAGTACATCCTCTGCAACTCGGATGAGTCCGAGCCGGGCACCGCCAAGGATCGCGACATCCTGCGCTTCAACCCGCATGCGGTGATCGAGGGCATGGCGATCGCCTGCTACGCGACCGGCTCCACGGTGGCCTACAACTACCTGCGCGGCGAGTTCCACCACGAGCCGTTCGAGCACTTCGAGGAAGCGCTGAAGGAGGCCTACGCAGCCGGTCTGCTGGGCAAGAACATCCAGGGTACCGGCATCGACGTAGACATCTATGCCGCGCTCGGCGCCGGCGCCTACATCTGCGGCGAAGAGACCGCACTGATGGAGTCGCTGGAAGGCAAGAAGGGCCAGCCGCGCTTCAAGCCGCCGTTCCCGGCCAACTTCGGCCTGTACGGCAAGCCCACCACCATCAACAACACCGAGAGCTACGCCTCGGTGCCGGCGATCCTGCGCAACGGCGCGGACTGGTTCTTGAACCTCGGCAAGCCGAACAACGGCGGCCCGAAGGTGTTCTCGGTCTCCGGCCACGTCAACAACCCGGGCAATTTCGAGATCCGCTTGGGCACCTCGTTCAACGACCTGCTCGCGATGGCCGGCGGCGTGCGCAACGGCAACAAGCTCAAGGCGGTGATCCCGGGCGGCTCCTCGATGAAGGTGCTGCCGGCGGCGATGATCACCGAGTGCACCATGGACTACGACAGCCTGCAGAAGGCCGGCTCGGGCCTGGGCTCCGGTGCGGTGATCGTGATGGACGAAACCACCTGCATGGTCAAGGCCTGCCATCGCATCTCGCGCTTCTACTACGCCGAGTCCTGCGGTCAGTGCACGCCGTGCCGCGAGGGCACCGGCTGGATGTACCGCGTGCTCAGCCGCATCGTGGAAGGCAAGGGCACCGAGGACGACCTGCATCGCCTGAAGGCGGTGGCCGGCCAGATCGAAGGCCACACCATCTGCGCCTTCGGCGAAGCGGCCGCCTGGCCGGTGCAAGGCTTCCTGCACCACTTCTGGGACGAGTTCGAATATTTCGTGCGCAACGGCCGCTCCATGACGGACGACCAGCTTGCCGCAGCAAACCAGGGAGTCGCCGCCTGATGAGCGCGCAGCCAGTGCCCCCCGCTCTCGACCTGCTGAACATCGAGGTTGACGGCAAGCCCACCCAGATCCGCAAGGGCGCGATGATCATCGAGGCGGCCGACGCCATCGGTGTGGCGATCCCGCGCTTCTGCTACCACCGCAAACTCCCCATCGCCGCCAACTGCCGCATGTGCCTGGTCGACGTGGAGATGGGCGGCAAGCTGATGCCCAAGCCGCAGCCGGCGTGCGCCACCCCGGTGGCCGAGGGCATGAAGGTGATGACGCGCTCGGACAAGGCGCTGAAGTTCCAGAAGGACGTGATGGAGTTCCTTCTGATCAACCACCCGCTGGATTGCCCGATCTGCGACCAGGGCGGCGAGTGCGAGCTGCAGGATGTGGCGCTGGGCTACGGCCGCAGCGTGTCGCGCTACACCGAGCGCAAGCGCACCGTGGCCGACGAGAACATCGGGCCGCTGGTCGCCACCGAGATGACCCGCTGCATCCAGTGCACCCGCTGCGTGCGCTTCACCAGCGAGATCGCCGGCACCTACGAGCTTGGCGGCATGAACCGCGGCGAGAACCTGCAGATCGGCACCTACATCGGCAAGACGGTGGAGACCGAGCTGTCAGGCAACATCATCGATGTCTGCCCGGTCGGCGCGCTGACCAACAAGCCGTTCCAGTTCAAGGCGCGCCCGTGGGAGCTGATCGCCAAGCCGTCGATCGGCTACCACGACGCGCTCGGTTCCAACCTGTGGCTGCACACCCGTCGCGGGGAAGTGCTGCGCACGGTGCCGCGCGACAACGAATCGATCAACGAATGCTGGCTGTCCGACCGCGACCGCTACAGCCACCAGGGCCTGTACGCCGCCGATCGCATCGGCGCGCCGGAAGTGAAGCGCAACGGCCAGTGGCAGGCGACCACCTGGGATGATGCGCTGGCATTTGCCGCCGAGGCGCTGAAGAAGCTGCCGGGCAGCGAGCTCGGTGTTTTGGCGCATCCGGCCACCACAAACGAAGAGGGTGACCTGCTGGTGCGCCTGGCGCGCGGCCTGGGCAGCGCCCACGCCGATCACCGCCTGCGCCAGCTCGACTTCGCCGATGGCGCAACGGCCACCACGTTTGCGATGCCCGTTGCGGATGTGGCCAAGGTGCGCGCGGCGCTGCTGGTGGGTTCGAACCTGCGTCACGAGATGCCGCTGCTCAACCACCGTCTGCATCAGGCGGTGAAGAAGGGCGCGAAGGTCTATACGGTCAATCCGGCCGCGTTCGACTTCAACTACAAGCTGGCCGGCGAAGCGGTGGTCGCGCCGCACGCCTTGGTCGACGCGCTGCTGTCGCTGGCCCACGCCGCCGTGGCGGCCGGTTCCACCGCGCCGGCGGCACTCGCCGAAGCGATCGGCGCCGCCTCTTCGGACCAGGGCGATGCCGACGCGCTCGCCGCGCTCAAGGGCGGCAACGCAGTGATCGTGCTGGGCGAGCTGGCGGTGACGCATCCGCAGGCTTCGTGGCTGCGCGCGATCGCCCGCTTCCTGGCCGAGGCAACCGGTGCCGCGCTGAACGAGCTGCCGGTGGGCGCCAACGCGCTGGGTCTGGTGCGCGCGGGCGTGCTGCCGGGCAACGGCGGGCTCGATGCGCAGGCGATGCTGGCCAAGCCGCGCAAGGGCTATGTGCTGTACGGCGTCGAGCCGCCGCATGATTTCGCCGATGGCGAGGCGGCGCTCAAGGCGCTGCTGGCCGCCGACACCGTGGTGGCGTTCGCAGCCTACGCCAGCCCCGCGCTGCGCGACGTGGCCGACGTGATCCTGCCGATCGCGCTGTTGCCGGAGTCGGAAGGCACCCTGGTCAATGTCGATGGCGTGGCCCAGCAGCAGCTGGCTGGCGCCAAGGCGCCGGGCCAGGCCCGCTCCGGCTGGAAGGTGCTGCGTGCCCTGGGTGGGCTGTTGCAGTTCGCCGGTTTCGAGTTCGACGACCTTGCCGGGCTACGTGCCGGCATGAGCGAGCGGGCTGCTGGCGCCGCGACTGGCGGTCTGGCCCCGCGCGCCCCGGCCGCTGGCCTGAGCCGCCTCGCCGACTGGCCGATCTACCGCACCGACGCTGTACTGCGCCGTGCGACGGCGTTGAACGCCCATCCGCTCAACCGCGCGCCGGCGGTGCGCCTGAATGCGGACGAGGCTGCCCGCCAGGGCGTCGCCAACGGCGCCTCGGCGCGTGTCGGCAACGCCGTGCTGCCGGTGGTGGTCGATGGCACGGTGCCGGATGGCGCTGTGTGGATCGAGGCCGCGCACGATCTCACCGCGACGCTGCCGGCCTACGGCGCATCCCTCACCCTGAGCAAGGCTTAAGCCCATGGGCGATCAGATCCTCAACCAGCTCGTCTGGCCGGTCATCTACATCCTGTGCATCGCGGTGCCGCTGATCCTGGCGGTGGCCATGTTCGTGTACTGGGAGCGCAAGGTCATCGGCTGGATGCACGTGCGCATGGGGCCGAACAAGATCGGTCCGCTGGGCCTGCTGCAGGCCTTCGCCGACGTGGTCAAGCTGCTGATCAAGGAAGTGATCCTTCCGACCAACGCCAACAAGTTCCTGTACTACCTGGCGCCGATGCTGGCGCTGGTGCCGGCGATGGCGGCGTGGTCGGTGATCCCGTTCGGCGAAAAAATGGTGCTGGCCAACGTCAACGCGGGCCTGCTGTATCTGCTGGCGATGACCTCGCTGGGCGTGTACGGCATCATCCTGGCCGGCTGGGCGTCCAACTCGCGCTATGCGTTGCTGGGCGCGATGCGCTCGGCCGCGCAGGTGATCTCCTACGAACTGGCGATGGGCCTGTGCCTGGTCTGCGTGCTGGTGCTGGCCGGCTCGCTCAACCTGACCGACATCGTGCACGCGCAGTCCGGTCCGAAGGGCATGGGCGAGTGGTTCATGTGGCCGCTGCTGCCGGTGTTCATCATCTACTTCATCTCCGGTGTGGCCGAGACCAACCGTGCTCCGTTCGACGTGGCCGAGGGCGAGTCGGAAATCGTCGCCGGCTTCCACGTGGAGTATTCCGGCTCGGCGTTCGCGATCTTCTTCCTGGCCGAGTACGCCAACATGATCCTGGTGAGCTTCCTCGCCTCGATCCTGTTCATGGGCGGCTGGCTGAGCCCGCTGCAGGGCGTGATCACCGCGGACGTGTCGCCCTGGGTCAACTGGATCTGGAATGGCGGCTTCATCTGGCTATTCATCAAGGCCTTCCTGTTCGCGTTCTTCTTCCTCTGGTTCCGCGCCAGCTTCCCGCGTTACCGCTATGACCAGATCATGCGGCTGGGCTGGAAGGTGTTCATTCCTATCACCATCGTGTGGGTCCTCGTTGCCGGCTGCATGAAGTATTTCGGCTGGGTCACCATCGGCACGGGGGTCTGAAGAAAGCCATGTCCCGCATTACCCACTATTTCAAGAGCCTGCTGCTCATCGAGCTGCTCAAGGGCATGGGCCTGACCATGCGCTACATGTTCAAGCCCAAGTACACGATGCGCTACCCGATGGAGCACATCCCCAAGTCAAACCGCTTCCGCGGCCTGCATGCGCTGCGCCGCTATCCGAACGGCGAGGAGCGCTGCATCGCGTGCAAGCTGTGCGAGGCGGTGTGCCCGGCGCTGGCGATCACCATCGATTCGGCGCCGCGCGCCAGCGACGGCCAGCGCCGCACCACGCGCTACGACATCGACCTGTTCAAGTGCATCTTCTGCGGCTTTTGCGAAGAGAGCTGCCCGGTCGATTCGATCGTGGAGACCTCGATTCACGAGTACCACTTCGAGCAGCGTGGCGAGAACGTGGTGACCAAGCCGCAGTTGCTGGCCATCGGTGATCGCTTCGAGGCCGACATCGCCGGCGCCCGCGCGCAAGACGCGGCTTACCGCTGAGGGCAGGGGACACTCATGATCAATCCACAGTTGTTCCAGCTCATCTGCTTCTACGCCTTCGCGACCGTGACGGTCGCCTCGGCGCTGGCGGTGATCACCCTGCGCAACTCGGTGCATGCCGTGCTCGCGCTGGTGCTCACCTTTTTCAGTTCCGCCTGCATCTGGCTGCTGGCCGAGGCCGAGTTCCTGGCCATCGCGCTGATCGTGGTCTACGTCGGCGCGGTGATGGTGCTGTTCCTGTTCGTGGTGATGATGCTCGACATCGACCAAGAGAAGATGCGCGAGGGCTTCGTCAAGTTCCTGCCGGTGGGCCTGATCGTGGCGCTGGTGATGCTCGGCGAGATGCTGGCCCTGATCGGCGTGCGTGCGATGCACGCCACGGTGCTGGGCGAGAATCCCGCCACGGCCGCCGGCCTTTCCAATACGGCTTGGCTGGGCCATGCGCTTTACACCGATTACCTGCTGCCGTTCGAGATCGCAGCGCTGATCCTGACCGTGGGCGTGGTGGCGGCGGTGGCGTTGACGCTGCGTCATCGCGGCGGTGCGCGCTACCAGAGCGCCAGCCAGCAGGTGGCGGTGAAGGCGAGCGATCGCGTGCGCATCGTCAAGATGGCCGCCGATACGTCCTACGACCAGCCGTCCGCCGAGGAGACCAAGTGATGCTCACGCTCTCGCACTACATCGTGCTCGGCGCGGTGCTGTTCTGCATCTCCGTGGCCGGCCTGTTCATCAACCGCAAGAACGTCATCGTGCTGCTGATGGCGATCGAGTTGATGCTGCTGGCGGTGAACATGAACTTCGTGGCGTTCTCGCGCTTCCTGGGCGACGTGTCCGGTCAGGTGTTCGTGTTCTTCATTCTTACCGTGGCCGCGGCGGAATCCGCGATCGGCCTGGCGATCCTGGTGCTGCTGTTCCGCAACCGCAGCACGATCAACGTCGCCGAAATCGACAGCATGAAGGGCTGAGCGGATGGAACTTTCGACTTCGATTCTGCTCACCATCGCCCTGGCACCGCTGGTCGGCTGCCTGCTGGCGGGGTTCTTCGGCAAGTTCATCGGCCGGGCCGGCGCGCACAGCGTGACGATCCTCGGTCTGCTGGTCGCCTGCGGCCTGTCGTTCTACGTGCTGTACCAGATCACTGCGGGCGGCGCGCCGGTCTACAACCACAACCTGTACACCTGGTTCGAGATCGGCAAGTTCGGCGCCAGCGTCGGTTTCCTGGTCGATCGTCTCACCGCGATGATGATGGTGGTGGTGACCTTCGTGTCGCTGCTGGTGCACGTCTACACGATCGGCTACATGGCCGAGGATCCAGGTTACCAACGCTTCTTCAGCTACATCTCGCTGTTCACCTTTTCGATGTTGATGCTCGTGATGAGCAACAACTTCATGCAGTTGTTCTTCGGCTGGGAGGCAGTGGGCCTGGTGTCGTACCTGCTGATCGGCTTCTGGTACAAGCGCCCGACGGCGATCTTCGCCAACCTCAAGGCGTTCCTGGTCAACCGCGTGGGCGACTTCGGCTTCCTGCTGGGCATTGCCGCGGTGCTGTATTTCCTGGGCACCATGGATTACGCCACGGTGTTCGCCAACGCGCCGAGCCTGGTGGGCAAGACGCTGCAGATCACCCAGAACCATGCGTGGGATGCCGCCACGGTGATCTGCGTGCTGTTGTTCATCGGTGCGATGGGCAAGTCGGCCCAGGTGCCGCTGCACGTGTGGCTGCCCGACTCGATGGAAGGCCCGACCCCGATCTCCGCGCTGATCCATGCGGCGACGATGGTGACCGCCGGTATCTTCATGGTGGCGCGCATGTCGCCGCTGTATGAGCTGTCCAGCTCGGCGCTGAGCTTCGTGATGGTGATCGGCGCCACCGGCGCCCTGTTCACCGGCCTGATTGGCATCGTGCAGAACGACATCAAGCGCGTGGTGGCGTACTCGACGCTGTCGCAGCTGGGCTACATGACGGTGGCGCTGGGCGTGTCGGCCTACTCGGGCGCAGTGTTCCACCTGATGACCCACGCCTTCTTCAAGGCGCTGCTGTTCCTCGGCGCGGGCTCGGTGATCATCGCCATGCACCACGAGCAGGACATGCGCTACATGGGCGGCCTGCGCAAGTACATGCCGATCACCTGGATCACCATGTGGATCGGCTCGCTGGCGCTGTGCGGCGTGCCGTTCTTTGCCGGTTTCTACTCGAAGGACGCGATCATTGAGGCAGTGGGCGAATCGCATCGCTGGGGTTCGGGCTACGCGTACTTCTGCGTGATGGCCGGTGCCTTCGTCACGGCGCTGTACACGTTCCGCCAGATGTATCTCACCTTCCACGGCAAGGAGCGCTTCGTGGTGGTCGGGCATGGTCATGCCGCGCACCACGATGCCGACCCGCACCACGTGCACTCGGACGATCCGCACCATGAGCACAAGCCGGGCGAGCTGGAACACGCGCCGCACGAGTCGCCCTGGGTGGTGACCCTGCCGCTGGTGTTGCTGGCGATCCCGTCGCTGCTGGTGGGCTTCTTCACGGTGGGGCCGATGCTGTTCGGCGACTGGTTCGGCCAGGCGATCCATGTGGAAGAGGCCAACAACGTACTGGGCGTGCTGTCTGGAGAGTTCCACGGCGCAGCGGCGATGGCGCTGCACGGGTTCACCCAGTGGCCGTTCTTCCTGGTGCTGGCCGCGTTTGCCATCCAGACCTACATCTACCTGTTCAACCCGGCGCTGGCCGGCCGGATCAAGGGCGCGCTCAAGCCACTGTGGACCGTGCTGGACCGCAAGTACTGGGTGGACGACGTGTACTTCGCGATCTTCGCCCGCGGCGGCGTGAAGCTCGGCCGCCTGTTCTGGAAGGCCGGCGACGCGGCGGTGATCGACGGCGCGCTGGTGAACGGCTCGGCCAACCTGGTGCAGAAGATCGCCGGCGGGGTCCGCCGCCTGCAGTCCGGCTACCTCTACCACTACGCCTTCGCGATGATTCTCGGCCTCATCCTGCTGCTTGGCGGGTTCTGGCTGGGCGGGCACTAAAGGGAATCCAGCTCCATGTTCAATCACCTGCTCAGCCTGCTGATCTGGCTTCCCGTCGTTGGTGCCGTGCCGGTGCTGCTGGCCGGCTCGGGTCGTCCCGGCCTGGCCCGCTGGCTCGCCCTGCTGGTCGCCGTGCTCACCTTCGTGGTCAGCCTGTTCCTGCTGCCCCAGTACAACGCCGCCGATGCGGCGATGCAGCTGGGTGAAGATCACCTGTGGATCGCCTCGCTCGGCGTGCACTACGGCCTGGCCGTGGACGGCATCTCGGTGGCGCTGATCCTGCTCACCACGTTCGTCAGCATCCTGGTGATCGTGGGCGCATGGGAAGTGATCCAGGACAAACCACACCAGTACATGGCCGCCATGCTGGTGCTCGAGGGCCTGATGATCGGCGTGTTCTGCGCCACCGACGCGCTGCTGTTCTACGTGTTCTTCGAGGCCATGCTGATCCCGATGTTCATCCTGATCGGCATCTGGGGTGGCCCGCGGCG
Source organism: Dyella thailandensis (assembly GCF_050749815.1). Classification (GTDB taxonomy): domain Bacteria; phylum Pseudomonadota; class Gammaproteobacteria; order Xanthomonadales; family Rhodanobacteraceae; genus Dyella_A. The sequence continues at coordinate 869,162 of NZ_CP192735.1, forward strand.
CGTCTACGCGACGATCAAGTTCTTCATCTACACGTTCCTCGGTTCGATCTTCATGCTGGTCGGCCTGATCTACCTGTACCTCAAGGCCGGTACGTTCGACCTGCACACGCTGGCGGCACTGCCGCTGACCATGAAGGAGCAGAGCTGGCTGTTCTTCGCCTTCTTGCTGGCCTTTGCGGTGAAGGTGCCGATGGTGCCGGTGCACACCTGGCTGCCCGACGCCCACGTGGAGGCGCCGACTGGCGGCTCGGTGGTGCTGGCGGCGGTGATGCTGAAGATCGGCGGATACGGCTTCCTGCGCTTCTCGCTGCCGATCACGCCGGATGCCGCGGCACACTTCGCCCCGCTGGTGATCGTGCTGAGCCTGATTGCCGTGGTCTACATCGGTTACGTCGCGCTGGTACAAGACGACATGAAGAAGCTGGTGGCCTATTCGTCGGTGGCCCACATGGGCTTCGTGACGCTGGGCATCTTCATCGCCTTCATGCTGGTGCGCGACGCCAGCAACTTGGATGCGGCCAAGCTCGGCATGCAGGGTGCGATGGTGCAGATGATCTCGCACGGCTTCGTCTCGGGCGCGATGTTCTCGTGCATCGGCGTGCTCTACGACCGCCTGCATACCCGCCAGATCAAGGACTACGGCGGCGTCATCAACGTGATGCCGTGGTTCGGCTTCTTCTACGTGCTGTTCGCCATGGCCAACTCCGGTCTGCCGGGCACCAGCGGTTTCGTCGGCGAGTTCATGGTGGTGCTGGCCAGCTTCTCGGCCAACCCGTGGATCGCGCTGTTCGCGGCCTTCACCCTGATCATCGGCGCGGCCTACACGCTGTGGATGGTCAAGCGCGTGCTGTGGGGCGACATCACCAATCCGCACGTGGCGGAAATGAAGGAGATCAACGGGCGCGAAACCTTCGTGCTGGTCGCCTTCGCCGCCGCGGTGCTGGCGCTGGGCATCTGGCCGCAGCCGCTGATCCACCTGATGGACAGCTCGGTGGCGCAGCTGGTCCAGCAGCTGGCCGTTCACAAGATCTGATCGGGACCGACCATGCCCACAATGAATGACATCCTGATCCTGCTGCCGGAGTTCTATCTGGTGGCGGCCGCATGCCTGCTGTTGCTGCTCGACGCGTTCATGAAGCCCGAACAGCGCCCGGTCCTGCACTGGCTGGCGATCGCCGTGCTCGCCGTGGCCATGTACATGGTGATCGGCGCCGCGCCGCCGGTGCCGCTGAGCGCCTTCCACGGCATGTTCCTGCGCGATGGCGTGGCGACCATCCTCAAGGTGTTCGCGCTGCTCACCACGATCTTGGTGTTCGTGTACTCGCGGCCCTACCTGCGCGACCGCAAGCTGTTCATCGGCGAGTTCTACACGCTGATGATCTTCGCCGTGATCGGCGTGATGCTGCTGGTGTCGGCCGGCAGCCTGGTCACCGTCTACCTGGGCCTGGAGCTGCTGTCGCTGTCGTCCTATGCGCTGGTGGCGCTCAATCGCGATGCGCCGCTCCCGTCCGAGGCAGCGATGAAGTACTTCGTGCTCGGTGCGCTGGCCTCCGGCATGCTGCTTTACGGCATGTCGATGGTGTACGGCGCCTCGGGTATGGGCGGTCAGGCCACGTTGGACCTGGCCCAGCTGCAGCACGTGATGGGCTACACCAAGGCGCCCACCTTGCTGCTGTTCGGCCTGGTGTTCATGGTGGTCGGCATCAGCTTCAAGCTGGGCGTGGCGCCGTTCCACATGTGGATTCCGGACGTCTACCAGGGTGCGCCGACGCCGATTACCACCTTCATCGCTTCGGCCTCGAAGCTGGCCGCCTTCGGCATGGCCTATCGTTTGCTGGCCGGCGGCATGGCCGACGTGGCGCACCAGTGGCAGCTGATGCTGGCCGTTCTCGCCGTGCTGTCGCTGGCGATCGGCAACCTGGTCGCGATCGTGCAGACCAACCTCAAGCGTATGCTGGCCTATTCGACCATCTCGCACATGGGCTACCTGCTGCTGGGTCTGGCGGCGGCCGGCCCGGAGGGTTACTCGGCGGCCATGTTTTATGCCATCAGCTATGCGCTGATGAGCACGGCGTCGTTCGGCGTGATCCTGGCGCTGGCTCGGGCCGGGTTCGAGTGCGAGGAGATTGACGATCTGCGCGGCCTCAACCAGCGCTCGCCCTGGCTGGCCTTCCTGATGCTGCTGGTGATGGTCTCGCTGGCCGGCGTGCCGCCGATGTTTGGCTTCTTCGCCAAGCTGCTGGTGCTGCAGGCGGCGATCCATGCCGGCATGATGTGGCTGGCGATCGTCGGCGCGGTGTTCGCCATCATCGGCCTGTACTACTACCTGCGCGTGGTCAAGGTGATGTATTTCGACAAGCCGGCCGAGGGCTCCGAGTTGCGTCTGCAGTCGGACGGCTCGGTGCGCATGGTGTTGTCGCTCAACGCGCTGGGCCTGCTTGCCCTGGGCCTTTACTGGGGCCCGCTGATCGCCTGGTGCCGCAGCGCGTTTGCCGGTTGAGGGTCGATCGGGAGCAAAAAGATCGCGACAAGGCTTGCAAGAAACCGGCCATGTCGCTATAGTCTTCGGACTCTGATGCGGGGTGGAGCAGTCTGGCAGCTCGTCGGGCTCATAACCCGAAGGTCGCAGGTTCGAATCCTGCCCCCGCTACCAGATCTTTCTTAGAACAAGAAAGCCTCCTCGTGAGGCTTTTTTGTTGGGCGCAAGGAAGCGTCGCCGAACGGCCCAAGGGGCGATATGCCCCGGCCGCAGGCCCGGAAAGGCTGGATGAGCCGGCACATCGGCGTGGTAAGGGAATGGGCCGCTTCGAGCCCTTTTTTTGTTTCTGGCGACTGGAAAAACGATCGGTACCGATATGGATACCCTGGCACTGGCACAACGTTTCAGCGAGGTTCTGGCCGATCTGCAGCTGGAATGCCTGGGCGTGGAGTTCTCCCCGTCGCAGGGGCAGAGTACCCTTCGCGTTTATCTCGACGTGCTCGACCGGTCGGGCGGGCGCGAGGTGGGTATCGACGATTGCGAAGCGGCCAGCCGCGAGCTGTCGGCGCTGCTCGACGTGGAAGATCCGGTTCCTGGCCATTACGTGCTGGAAGTGTCGTCTCCGGGCATCGACCGCCCGCTGTTCACCGCCGAGCAGTTCGCGCGCGTGCTCGGGCAGGAGGTGAAGATCCTGCTCAAGGCGCCGATCGAGGGCCGCCGCCGTCTGCGCGGCAAGCTGGCGCAGGTGCAGGGCGAGCGGATCGTGCTGGAAGCGGAAGGCAAGACATTCGAATTCGACCATGCGGACGTGGACAGCGCACGCGTGGTGCCGGACTGGGTGGCGCTCGGTTACGTGCCGCAGCCCAAGAAGGGTGGCAAGAAGCCGGCCCCCAAGGCCAACTGACACATATCCCTAGCGAGCGGCGCCGGTTTCCGGCGACCTACGGAGTGGTTGCAATGAGCAAAGAACTGTTGCTGGTGGTCGACGCGGTTGCCAATGAAAAGGGCGTGCCGCGCGAGGTCATTTTCGAGGCCATGGAGGCCGCGCTGGCGTCGGCCGCCAAGAAGCGCTACCCGGACGAGGATCCGGACATCCGCGTGGAGATCGACCGCCACTCCGGCGAGTACGAGACCTTCCGCCGCTGGGAAATCATCGCCGACGACGGCGAGATGGAGTCGCCGTATTTCCAGGTGCGCCTGATGGATGCCCTGGACGAGCGTGAAGATGCGCAGGTCGGCGAGTTCGTCGAGCAGCAGATCGAGAACGCCGAGTTCGGCCGCATTGCGGCGCAGGCGGCCAAGCAGGTGATCGTGCAGCGCGTGCGCGAAGCCGAGCGCCAGCAGGTGGTCGATGCGTTCCGTGACCGCGTGGGCGAGCTGGTGGTGGGTATCGTCAAGCGCGTCGAGCGCGGCAACATCTACCTGGACCTGGGCAGCAATGCCGAGGCCTTCATTCCGCGCGACAAGACGATTCCGCGCGAGTCGCACCGCGTGGGCGACCGCGTGCGCGGCTACCTTTACGAAGTGAAGTCCGAAGTCCGCGGGCCGCAGCTGTTCGTGTCGCGCGCCGCACCGGAGTTCATGATCGAGCTGTTCAAGCTCGAGGTGCCGGAAGTCGGCCAGGGTCTGGTCGAGATCAAGGGCTGCGCCCGCGATCCGGGCGATCGCGCCAAGATCGCCGTGCTCGCCCACGACACCCGCACCGATCCGATCGGCGCGTGCATCGGCATGCGCGGTTCGCGCGTGCAGGCGGTGTCCAACGAGCTCAACGGCGAGCGCGTGGACATCATCCTGTGGCACGAGAACCAGGCGCAGTTCGTCATCAACGCGATGGCGCCGGCCGAAGTGCAGTCGATCATCATGGACGAGGAAAAGCACTCGATGGACATCGCGGTGGCCGAGGACAAGCTGTCCCAGGCGATCGGCCGCGGTGGCCAGAACGTGCGCCTGGCCAGCAAGCTCACCGGCTGGCAGCTCAACGTGATGACGCAGGACCAGGTCACCGCCAAGAGCGAGGCCGAGCAGAAGGCGGCGCTGGCGCTGTTCATGGACAAGCTCGAGGTGGACGAGGAAATCGCCAACATCCTCGTGCAGGAAGGCTTCTCCAGCGTCGAGGAAATCGCCTACGTGCCCAGCGCCGAGCTGCTGGCAGTGGAGGGCTTCGACGAGGACATCGTTGAGGAACTGCGCGCCCGTGCCCGCGATGCGCTGCTTACCGAGGCGCTGGCGGTGGAAGAGGGTATCGACGAGCACCAGCCCTCCGAGGAGCTGCTGGCGATCGAGGGCATGGACGAGGCCACCGCGTATGCGTTGGCGGCCCGTGAAATCAGCACGGTGGACGATCTGGCCGACCTCGCGGTCGACGACCTGATCGATATCGAAGGCATGGATGAAGAGCGCGCTGCCGCGCTGATCATGGCTGCACGTGCGCCGATGATCGCGCGACTGGAGAAAGGCGGCTAACCGCGAGCGGACGCGCCTTCGGAAGGGCGCGCCGGGGAGAGCTTCAAGGCTCTCCACCAGGGATGGAGGTGGACGTGCAGGCGAGGCCGCACGGACGATAGGCGCGGGAACGGCGGAGAAAGAACACGATGTCGGATGTCACGATCAAACAACTCGCCAAGGTACTTGGCATGCCGGTGGACAAGCTGCTCGGGCAGCTTGGCGAGGCAGGCATGAAATTCTCCGACCCGGAGCAGGTCATCAGCAGCACCGAAAAGGTGAAGCTGCTGGGCTTTCTGCGTCGCACCCACGGCAAGAACGAGGCTGCGCCGGAAGTCGATGACTCCGCGCCGCGCCAGATCACGCTCAAGCGCCGCAAGGTCAGCGAGCTCAAGGTCGCCACGCCCGGTGGGCGCGGTGCGCCGTCCAGTGCCAAGACGGTGAACGTCGAGGTGCGCGCCAAGCGGACCTATGTGAAGCGCAGCGTCATCGCCGAAGAGGCCGGTGTCGACAGCGAGCGCGAGGAGGCCGTGCGCAAGCTCGCCGAGTCGCAGCAGCAGCGCGAGCACGAGGAGCGCGAGCGCCTCGAGGCAGAGCGCCGTCGCGAGGAAGAGGCGCGCCAGCGCGCCGCCGAGGAACAGCATGCCGCCGACGAGGCAAAGCGTGCGGCCGAGGCTGCCGCCGCGCAGGCCGCCGAAGTCGAAGCGCCGGCCGCCGCCGAGGCGCCGGTCAGCCAGGGGCCGGATGAGCCCGCGCCGGCCCCGGAGCCGGCGCCGGCCGCTCCGTCCACTGGCGGCAGCACCGATCACAGCGCGTTCGGCATGATCGTGCCGCGCATCCATGAGCCGCGTCGCCGCGAGAAGAAGGTCGTGGTGGCCGCCGCACCGGCGCCCGCACCGGCTCCGGCTCCTGCTGCGGCGCCGGCCAGTGGCGATGCGGGCAGCCGCAACGCCAAGGCCAAGCACGGTCGCGACCGCGACGATGCGCCGGGTGGCAAGCGTTTCGCGGGCGGCGAGCTGCATCTGTCCGATGCCGATCGTGCCCGTCGCTCCAGCAAGCGTGGCAAGCCCGGGCGCGGTGGTCGTGACGCGGTGCGTGGCGGTGCTTCCGCCGCCTCGTCCGGCGGCCCGCACGGCTTCACCCGTCCTACCGCCGCGGTGGTGCGCGAGGTGGTGGTGGGCGACGCCAACGTCGTCGCCGACCTGGCGCAGAAGATGGCGGTCAAGGGTTCGGAGGTGGTCAAGGCGCTCTTCAAGATGGGCGTGATGGCCACGATCAACCAGACCATCGACCACGACACCGCGGTGCTGGTGGTCGAGGAGCTGGGCCACACCCCGGTGGCCGAGAGCAAGAACGACGCCGAGGCGGCGCTGGCTGCGCACACCCAGAATGCCGAGCTGGAAGGCGAGAAGAGCACGCGCCCGCCGGTGGTCACCATCATGGGCCACGTCGATCACGGCAAGACCTCGCTGCTGGATTACATCCGCCGCACCAAGGTCGCGTCGGGCGAGGCCGGTGGCATTACCCAGCACATCGGTGCGTACCACGTGGAAACGCCCAAGGGCGTCATCACCTTCCTCGATACTCCGGGCCATGCCGCGTTCACTTCGATGCGTGCCCGCGGTGCGCAGTCGACCGACATCGTGGTGCTGGTGGTGGCGGCGGACGACGGCGTCATGCCGCAGACCAAGGAAGCCGTGGAGCACGCGCGCGCCGCCAAGGTGCCGCTGATCGTGGCGGTCAACAAGATGGACAAGTCCGACGCCAACCCGGACCACGTCAAGCAGGGCCTGGGCAACCTGGAAGTGATTCCGGAAGAGTGGGGCGGCGACACGCCGTTCGTGCCGGTGTCGGCCAAGACCGGCATGGGCATCGACGACCTGCTCGATGCGATCTCGGTGCAGGCCGAGGTGATGGAGCTGAAGGCGGTCAAGGACGGCGCGGCTTCCGGTGTGGTGATCGAGTCCAGCCTGGATCGCGGTCGCGGTCCGGTGGCGACGGTGCTGGTGCAGCAGGGCACGCTCAAGCGCGGCGACTTTGTGGTTTGCGGCGTGGAATTCGGCCGCATGCGCGCGCTGGTCGACGAGACCGGCAGGACCGTGCAGGAGGCCGGCCCGTCGATTCCGGTGCAGGTGCTGGGTCTGTCCGGCGTGCCGGAATCGGGCGACGACTTCGTGGTGGTGGCCGACGAGCGCCTGGCGCGCGAGGTGGCCGCGGAGCGTGCGCAGAAGCGCCGCGACACCCGCATGGTCTCCAAGGCCAACCGCCTCGAGGACATCATGGCGCAGATGGGCCAGGGCGACGTGCAGACGCTCAACATCCTGGTCAAGGCCGACGTGCAGGGCTCGGTGCAGGCGCTGCGCGAGTCGCTGAGCCAGATCGGCAACGAGAACGTGAAGGTCAACGTGATTTCGGCCGGCGTCGGCGGCATCACCGAGTCCGACGCGACGCTGGCCGCGGCCTCCAAGGCGTTGATCATCGGCTTCAACGTGCGTGCCGACGCCTCGGCGCGCAAGGTGATCGACACCTCCGGCCTGGACGTGCGCTACTTCTCGATCATCTACGACGTGATCGACCAGGTGAAGCAGGCCGCGTCCGGTCTGCTGGGCATGGAAGTGCGCGAGGAGATCATCGGCCTGGCGCAGGTGCGCGAGGTGTTCCGCAGCTCCAAGTTCGGCGCGGTGGCCGGCTGCATGGTCACCGAGGGCTCGGTCAAGCGCTCCAAGCCGATCCGCGTGCTGCGCGACAACACGGTGGTGTTCGAGGGCGAGCTGGAGTCGCTGCGGCGCTTCAAGGATCTGGTCGACGAAGTGCGCAACGGCATGGAGTGCGGTATCGCCGTGAAGCAGTACAACGACGTCAAGGTCGGTGACCAGATCGAGTGCTTCGAGCGCATCGAGGTGGCCCGCACGCTGTAACGGCACGCCGGTGCGGTTCGCCTTCGGGCGAATCCCCGTCGCCCGCTCCGGAGCCCGGGCAGTCTCTGTCCGGGCTTCTTGTTTCTGGTTTGCTTCGACGTGGCCGTCATGCGCACGTCCTTCGCCGGCAAGGCGATTCCAAGGAGGCCTCATGCCCTCACGCGATTTCAAACGCACCGACCGTGTTGGCGCCGAGCTGCGCCGCGAGCTCGGATTGCTGGTGCACGCCGCGGTGCGCGATCACGCGCTGCCGTCGGTGAGCGTGTCCGATGTGGAAATCACCCGCGACATGGACTGGGCGACGGTGTGGATCACCGCGCTGCAGGCCGATCAGGCGCCGACGGCGCTGAAGGCGCTGAAGGATCTCACCGGCGAATTCCGCCGTTCGCTCGCCCGCGGCATGCGGCTGCGCCGGGTGCCCGAGCTGCGTTTCAAGTACGACGATTCGGTGGACAAGGGCGAGCGCATCGAAACCCTGCTGCGCCAGGATCCACCGCCCGCAGCCGCCGTCGACCCGACCGACCAAGACGAGCCCGCTGAGGACTGATGGGGCGTATCGTTTTCCGGGACCTGCACGGGCTGGTCCTGCTCGACAAGCCGCTGGGCCTGAGCTCCAACCAGGCCTTGCAGGCGGTGCGCCGGCTGTTCCGGGCCGCCAAGGGCGGGCATACCGGCGCGCTTGATCCGTTGGCTACGGGGTTGCTGCCACTGTGCTTCGGCGAGGCGACGAAGCTGGCCGGCCACCTGCTGGGCTCACGCAAGGCCTACGCGGCCACCTGCCAGCTGGGTGTCATCACGACCACCGGCGACCGGGAAGGCGAGGTGGTGAGCCGGCGTGCCGTGCCGTCACTGGACACGGCACGCATCGAGGCCGCGCTGGCCCCGCTGCGTGGGCACATCCGCCAGGTGCCGCCGGCCTATTCGGCGATCAAGCAGGGCGGCGAGCCGCTGTATCTGAAAGCCCGGCGCGGCGAGGCGGTCGAGGTGCCCGCCCGCGAGGTGGAGATTCACCGGCTCGAGCTCACCGGTCGGGCGGGCGACGAATTGCAGCTGGAGGTCGAGTGCGGTTCGGGCACCTACATCCGTAGCCTAGCGGTGGATCTGGGCGAAGCCCTAGGTTGTGGCGCGCACCTGGTGTCGCTGCGGCGCCTGTGGGTGGAGCCGTTCCGCGATCCGGCCATGGTCACCCTGGCCCAGGTCGAGGCGGCCGCGGCGGAAGGGGATGAAGCATTGCTGGCGTTGATGCGCCCGGTCGCCGAGGGCCTGGCCCATCTGCCGGCCGTGCATCTGGATCCGACCCAGAGCCAGGCCGTGGCGCAGGGGCGGCGCGTGGCGGTCGAATCCGCGCAGACGCCCGTCGGACCGTGTGCAGTGTTTGCCGCCGATGGCGCCCTGCTGGCCCTGGGGGAGCGCGATGCACAGGGCCAGTTGCGTGTGGTGCGGGGTTTCAACCTGCCGCCGCCGGCTCGGGCGCCATGAGCCCGCTGCGGGCATCCAGGTGACGCCCGGATGACGGTCTTGTTGTGGCGCAGCTCCCGTCGCTACAATAAGGAGCTTGATTTACCCGTTTCATTCAACCAGTCGAAGCTTGCGCAACGTCATCGCGCGGTGACGTTGCGCAAGCTTCGCATTCGCTTTTAAGGAAGAGATACCCATGTCCCTCACCGCAGAACAGACCGGCAAGATCATTGCTGATTTCGGCCGCGTGCCGAACGACACCGGTTCGCCGGAAGTGCAGGTTGCCCTGCTTTCCGCCCGCATCGACCACCTCACCGGCCACTTCAAGACCCACAAGCAGGATCACCACTCGCGTCGTGGTCTGCTGCAGCTGGTCAACCGCCGCAAGAGCCTGCTCGCCTACCTGAAGGATCGCGACCTGGCCCGTTATCAGAGCCTGATCGAGCGCCTCGGCCTGCGCCGCTAATCCGACAAGGACACATATCACGTGGCGAAAGTAACCAAGTCATTCCAGTACGGTAATCACGAAGTCACACTGGAGACGGGCGAAATCGCCCGGCAGGCATCCGGTGCAGTCATGGTCAGCATGGGCGGCACGGTGGTGCTGGTCACTGCAGTGGCCGCGGCCAAGCCGCGCGAGGGGCAGGATTTCTTCCCGCTCACCGTCGACTACGTGGAAAAGTTCTACTCGGCCGGTCGCATTCCCGGCGGCTTCTTCAAGCGTGAAGGCCGTCCGACCGAGAAGGAAACGCTGACCTCGCGCCTGATCGATCGTCCGGTGCGTCCGCTGTTCCCGGAAGACTTCAAGAACGAAGTACAGGTGATCGCCCAGGTCGTCTCGCTCAATCCCGAGATCGACGGCGACATCCCGGCCATGCTCGGCGCCTCCGCCGCGCTGTCGCTCGCCGGCATCCCGTTCCAGGGTCCGATCGGCGCCGCCCGCGTGGGTTACGCCAACGGCAAGTACGTGCTGAACCCGACGCACACCGAGCTGAAGACCTCCGACCTCGACCTCGTCGTGGCCGGTACCTCCGGCGCCGTGCTGATGGTGGAGTCCGAGGCCAAGCTGCTGTCCGAAGACGTGATGCTCGGCGCGGTGATGTTCGGCCACCAGCAGATGCAGGTGGCGATCAACGCCATCGCCGAGCTGGCCGCCGAAGCCGCCAAGCCCTCGTGGAACTGGCAGGCGCCGGCCCGCAACGAGTCGCTGGTCGCCGCCCTCAAGGGCGCCGTGGGCGACAAGCTGGAGCAGGCCTTCCAGGTGCGTGACAAGCTGCAGCGTCGCGACGCGATCTCGGCGATCAAGGCCGACGTGATGGAGTCGCTCAAGGCGCAGGCCGAGCAGCACGGCTGGACCTCCGCCGAGCTGGGCAAGGAGTTTGCCGAGCTCGAATACCGCACCATGCGCGACAGCGTGCTGAAGACCAAGGTGCGCATCGACGGCCGCAACCTCGACGACGTGCGCCCGATCTCGGTGCGCGTGGGCGTGCTGCCCCGCACGCACGGCTCGGCGCTGTTCACCCGCGGCGAGACCCAGGCGCTGGTCGTGGCCACGCTGGGCACCACCCGCGACGCGCAGATCATCGACGCGCCGGAAGGCGAGTCGAAGGATCCGTTCCTGTTCCACTACAACTTCCCGCCGTTCTCGGTGGGTGAGGCCGGTCGCTTTGGCGCGCCGAAGCGTCGCGAGATCGGCCACGGCCGCCTTGCCAAGCGCGGCGTGCAGGCGGTCAAGCCGAGCATCGAGGAGTTCCCGTACGTGGTGCGCGTGGTCTCGGAAATCACCGAGTCCAACGGTTCCTCGTCGATGGCTTCCGTGTGCGGTTCCTCGCTGGCCATGATGGATGCGGGCGTGCCGCTGAAGGCGCCGGTGGCCGGCATCGCCATGGGTCTGGTGAAGGAAGGCAGCGACTTCGTCGTGCTGTCGGACATCCTGGGCGACGAGGATCACCTCGGCGACATGGACTTCAAGGTGGCCGGTAGCGCCGACGGTATCTCCGCGCTGCAGATGGACATCAAGATCGACGGCATCACCGAAGAGATCATGAAGGTGGCGCTGGAACAGGCCAAGCGTGGTCGCCTGCACATCCTCGGCGAGATGGCCAAGGTGATCAGCACGGCGCGTTCGGAGATGAGCGAGTACGCGCCGCGCCTGCTCACCATCAAGATCCATCCGGACAAGATCCGCGAAGTGATCGGCAAGGGTGGCGCGACCATCCGCTCGATCACCGAGGAGACCGGCACCACCATCGACATCAGCGACGACGGCACCGTCATCATCGCCTCGGTCAACCGCCTGGCGGCCGACGAGGCGAAGAAGCGCATCGAGCAGATCGTTTCCGACGTCGAGCCGGGCCGCATCTACGAGGGCAAGGTCGCCAAGCTGATGGACTTCGGCGCGTTTGTCACGATCATGCCGGGCAAGGATGGTCTGGTGCACGTGTCGCAGATCTCCTCCGAGCGCGTCGAGAAGGTGTCCGACAAGCTCAAGGAAGGCGACATCGTCAAGGTGAAGGTGCTCGAGGTGGACAAGCAGGGCCGCATTCGCCTGTCCATGAAGGCGGTGACCGAAGACGAGGCCGCCGGCGCCTGAGTCAACGACTCGCGCTGAACGCATCGAAGGCCCGGCGGCGACGCCGGGCCTTCTTCGTTTTATCGCCACATCCATTTGCTACGATGCCTTGGATAAAGCATCCGGAGGCAGGCATGGCCGATCACGCGAGCGATTTCATCAGGCAGTCCCAGGCCATGGCCCAGCAGTCCTGGGAGCAGTGGATGCGCTACCTGCAGCAGGCCTCCACCCAGCCAGCCGCGCCGTTCGGCGGCATGGGCGCCGGATTTCCGCCCGTGGCGCCCGCGTTCGGCATGGGAGCCGCTCCGGGCGTGCCGATGAACGATGTGCTCGAGCGCAGCCTCGCCGGTATCAAGGGTTACCTCGAATGGATGCAGCGCGCCGCCAGCAGCCAGGCCGATCCGCTGGGCAGCGACTGGCAGGCCCAGATGCAGCAAATGTTCGGCAACGCCAGCCAACCCTTTGCGCAGGCATTCAGTGGTATCGACAGCACCGCCGCGCAGGGCTTCGTGCAGCAGTGGCAGGCGTGGCTGGCGGCGGCCGGGCAGGGCGGTCTGGGTGGCGCCGACTGGCATAAGGCGACGCAAATGCCTGCGTTCGGTCTGCAGCGCGAGCAGCAGGAAAAGCAGCAGGCGTTGGTGGCCGCGATGCTCGACAGCGCCGAGCAGCAGCGCCGATACCAGGCGCTGATCCTGCGCGCGAACGCGCAAGGGTTGGAACGCCTGCAGAACAAGCTGGCCGACCATGCAGAGCCCGGTCGGCAGATCGAATCGCTGAAGGCGCTGTACGACCTGTGGATCGATTCGGCCGAGGAGGCCTACGCGGAGATCGCGCTGAGCGACGAGTTCCGCGAAGTCTACGGAGCCATGGTCAACGCGCAAATGCTCGAGCGCCAGCTGATGCAGCAGCAGTTGGAAGAACTGTGCCGGCAGCTCGGCCTGCCCACGCGCAGCGAGGTCGACAGCCTGGGCAAGCGTCTGCAGGAACTGCGGCGCGAGCAGCGTGCCGCCAGCGGCAGCAGCGCGGCCAACGAACTGGCCGCCCTGCGCGCCGAGCTAGCCGCCTTGAAGAAGCAGCTTGCTGCCGGCGCGGCGTTGCCCCCCGCGGCGAACGGCAACAAGCCGGCCGCGGGAAAGACAAGCGCGAAGAAGGCAGCGGCGAAGAAATCGACGGCGAAGACATCGTCCACCAGCAAGGCAGCGCCCGCGGCGCGCCGGGGGGCGCCGGCGAAGGCTGTGAAAGCGGCAGGCCGCCGGACCAAGGCGGTCGCGTCTGCAGCCAGCAAGGCCGCCACGCCCGTCCGCCCCGGCATCCCGGCGCCGCGTCGCGCCAAGCGCAAGTAAGGAATGGCCATGTACACACCGCTGCGCATCGACCCGGCCCAGGCGCTGGCCGAGATCAACCGTTTCCAGCACAAGCTGGCCGCCGGCATGCAGAACCTGCCGAAGCTCGGCGAGCCGGAGTACGCCAACACGCCGCGCGAGCTGGTCTACAGCGAAGACAAGCTCAAGGTGTGGCACTTCACCGGCAGCCGTCCGACCGCGAAGACGCCGGTGCTGATCGTCTACGCCCTGGTCAACACGGTATGGATGACCGACCTTCAGCCTGACCGCTCGCTGGTGCGCAACCTGCTCGAGCAGGGCGAAGACGTCTACCTGATCGACTGGGGCTACCCCGACGGCGCCGATCGCTGGCTCACGCTGGACGACTACCTCAACGGCTACCTCGACCGCTGCGTCGACGCCGTGCGCCATCGCCACGGGCTCGACGCGATCAACCTGCTGGGCATCTGTCAGGGCGGCGCATTTTCGCTGTGCTACACGGCGATGCACCCGGACAAGGTGAAGAACCTGATCACCATGGTCACCCCGGTGGATTTCCACACGCCGGACAACATGCTCTCGCACTGGGTGCAGAACCTCGATGTCGACCGCTTCGTCGACGTGATGGGCAACATCCCGGCCGGGCTGATGAACTGGGTTTACCTCACGCTCAAACCGCTGCGACTGAACCAGCAGAAGTACGTGGGCCTGGTCGACATCCTCGACAACCCGGTCGAGCTGGAGAACTTCCTGCGCATGGAGAAGTGGATCTTCGATTCGCCCGACCAGGCCGGTGAGGCGTTCCGGCAGTTCATCAAGGACTTCTACCAGGGCAACAAGCTGGTCAAGCACTCGCTGGAGATCGGCGGGCGACTGGTCGACCTGGGCCTGATCCAGCAGCCGGTGCTGAACATCTACGCCGAGCAGGATCACCTGGTGCCGCCGGACGCTTCGCGCGCGCTGCGCCAGCACATCGGCACGCGCGACTACACCGAGGTGGCGTTCAAGGGCGGCCATATCGGCATCTATGTGTCCGGCCGGGCCCAGCGCGAGGTGCCGCCGGCCATCCACCAGTGGCTGCGCGCGCGCGGCTGACCAAGCGGGGATTCGAACCATGACCGAAGGCAAACGGCTCCAGCGCTCGCGGATCAACCGCACCATCGCCGGCGTGTGCGGCGGCATCGCCGAGTACTACGGCTGGGATCCCACGCTGGTGCGCGTGGCGTGGATCGTGCTGACCCTGCTGGGCGGCTCCGGCATACTGCTGTACTTGGTGATGTGGCTGGTGATGCCCGACGCGGCCTAAGCCCCTCCGCTTGATTGCCGCCTCCTGTGTCCGCCGTTGCCACCGGCGGACCATCCTTTGTTGAAGTGCGAAGAATTCCGATGGATTACGACCGTTACGACCGCGTCCGTGCCGTGCAATGGCAGGGCGATCATCTGCGACTGCTCGATCAGCGCCTGCTCCCGCGCGAAGAACGCTGGATGGATTGCCGTACGGCCGCCGACGTTACCCAGGCCATCCGCGACCTGGTGGTGCGCGGCGCGCCGGCAATCGGCATCGCTGCTGCCTGGGGCGTGGTGCTTGCTGCACAGCAGGGCGAGCCGCTGGACGCGGCACTGGCCACGCTGCGTGCGGCACGGCCGACGGCGGTCAACCTGATGTGGGCGCTGGACCGCATGAAGCAGCGCATCGCCGCCGGCGCCGATGCGGCCGCGCTGGCGGTCGAAGCCCAGGCCATCCAGGACGAGGACCTCGCCGCCAACCGGCACATGGGCGAGCTCGGTGCCTCGCTGATCGCCCCGGGCTCGGGCGTGCTGACCCACTGCAACACCGGCTCGCTGGCTACCGCCGGGTTCGGCACGGCGCTGGGGGTGATCCGCGCCGGTGTCGCCAGCGGACGCATCGGCCAGGTCTACGCCGGCGAGACGCGGCCGTGGCAGCAGGGCGCACGATTGACCATGTACGAGCTGGTGCGTGACGGCATTCCGGCCAAGCTGATCGCGGATTCGGCTGCCGCGCACCTGATGAAATCCGGTGCCGTGCAGTGGGTGATCGTGGGCGCCGACCGCATTGCGGCCAATGGCGACACCGCCAACAAGATCGGTACCTACCAGCTCGCCATCGCCGCGCGCCATCACGGCGTGAAGTTCATGGTCGCCGCGCCTTCCTCGACCGTGGACATGGCCACGCCCGACGGCGAGTCGATCGAGATCGAACTGCGCGACGCCACCGAGCTGCTCTCCACCGCCGGGCAGCGCACGGTGGTCGATGGCGCCGAAGCCTGGAATCCGGTGTTCGACGTGACGCCGGCCGAACTTATCGACGCTATCGTCACCGAGCGCGGCGTGATCGAGCGGCCCAACGCGGCCGTGATGCGGGCGGTCTTCGGCGGGTGAAGCTGCCGCGCGACATCGCGTTGTTCGCCATCGGCGGCGTGCTCGGCCTGATCATCGACGCCGCCGTGGTGCAGGCCCTGGTGGGCGTGGAGCAGTGGAACGCGTACCTCGCCCGTGTGGTGTCGTTCCTGCTGGCCGCCACGTTCACTTGGTGGTGGAATCGCCGGCACACCTTCGCGGGTCGCTCCAGCGGCCGTCCCGCACATGCCGAATGGCTGCACTGGCTGGTGCTGATGAGCGCCGGGGCTGTTGTCAACTACGGCGTGTACGCGCTGTGCCTACAGTTGTTTCCCGCCCTGCACCGGTGGCCGGCAATCGCCGCGGCGGCTGGTTCGGCGGTGGCTGCACTGGTCAATTTTTCAGCAGCGCGCGCGGTGCTTTTTCGTCACCCCAAAACACTGCGTTAAGTGACTGATTAAAAAGCACTAAATACTGTCACGTAAAGCGCTTTCGTGGTACACTCTGCGGGTTCATTTTCGGGTCGCTTGCGCACGCGCATGAGGCGCTGGCGATGCGGCCTTTTTTCGTTCACTGGGAAGCCGATTGATGGCAGAACTCGCCAAAGAAGTCATCCGCGTCAACATCGAAGACGAGATGCGCCAGAGCTACCTCGACTACGCCATGAGCGTGATCGTGGGACGCGCCCTCCCGGACGTGCGCGACGGCCTCAAGCCGGTCCATCGCCGCGTGCTGTTCGCGATGAACGAGCTGGGCAACGCCTGGAACAAGCCCTACAAGAAGTCGGCCCGCGTGGTCGGTGACGTCATCGGTAAGTACCACCCGCACGGCGACGCGTCGGTCTACGACGCCATCGTGCGCATGGCCCAGCCGTTCTCGCTGCGCTACATGCTGGTCGATGGCCAGGGCAACTTTGGCTCGGTCGACGGCGACAATGCCGCCGCCATGCGATACACCGAGGTGCGCATGTCGCGCCTCACCCACGAGCTCTTGGCCGACATCGACAAGGAAACCGTCGACTTCGGCCCGAACTATGATGAGAGCGAGCACGAGCCGCTGGTGCTGCCCACCCGCGTACCGGCGCTGCTGGTCAACGGTTCGGCCGGTATTGCGGTGGGCATGGCGACCAACATTCCGCCGCACAACCTTACCGAGGTGATCGGCGCGACGATCGCGCTGATCGACGATCCCTCGCTGGGCATCGACGATCTGATGACCTACATCCCGGGGCCGGACTTCCCGACTCACGGCATCATCAACGGCTCGGCCGGCATCGTCGAGGCGTACCGCACCGGCCGTGGCCGCATTCTGGTGCGGGCCAAGGCGGAGATCGAAACCGAGTCCAACGGCCGCGAGACGATCATCGTCCACGAGCTGCCGTACCAAGTGAACAAGGCTCGGCTGATCGAGAAGATCGCCGAGCTGGTGAAGGAAAAGAAGCTCGAGGGCATCAGCGAGCTGCGCGACGAGTCCGACAAGGACGGCATGCGCGTGGTGATCGAGATCCGTCGCGACGCGATGGCCGACGTGGTGCTCAACAACCTGTTCCAGCAGACCCAGCTGCAGGTCACCTTCGGCATCAACATGGTCGCGCTATCCGACGGCCAGCCGAAGCTGCTGAACCTCAAGGACATCCTCGAGGCCTTCATCCGCCACCGCCGCGAGGTGGTCACCCGCCGCACCATCTTCGAGCTGCGCAAGGCACGCGCCCGCGCGCACATCCTCGAAGGCCTCACCGTCGCGCTCGCCAACATCGACGAGATGATCGAGCTGATCCGCACCTCGGCTTCGCCGGCCGAGGCGCGCGAGCGCATGGTGGCGCGCAAGTGGGAGCCGGGCATGGTCGGGGCGTTGCTGTCGGCCGCCGGTGCCGATGCCTCGCGACCGGAAGACATGGATCCGCGCGACGGCTTCAAGCCGGACGGCTACCAGCTGTCCGACGTGCAGGCGCAGGAAATCCTCGCCATGCGCCTGCACCGCCTGACCGGGCTGGAGCAGGAAAAGCTGTCCGACGAGTACCGCCAGATTCTCGAGACCATCCGCGGCCTGATCGAGATCCTGGAAAACCCCGAGGTGCTGCTGAAGGTGATCCGCGAGGAGCTGGAAGCGATCAAGGCGGAGTTCGGCGACGCGCGTCGCACCGAGATCCAGGCCTCGCAGGAAGATCTCAACGTGCTCGACCTGATCGCCCCGGAAGACGTGGTGGTCACGCTCTCGCACACCGGCTACATCAAGCGCCAGCCGGCCAGCACCTACCGCGCGCAGCGCCGCGGCGGCAAGGGCCGCTCGGCCTCGGCGCTGAAGGACGAGGACGTCGTCGAGCAACTGTGGGTGGTCAACACCCACGACACGCTGCTGACCTTCTCCAGCACCGGCCGCGTCTATTGGCTCAAGGTGTACCAGATGCCCGAGGCCGGTCCGGCCGCGCGCGGCAAGCCGATCGTCAACCTGCTGCCGCTGGCCGAGGGCGAGAAGGTGCAGGCGGTGTTGCCGGTGCGTGAGTACGCCGAGGACCGCTTCGTGTTCTTCGCCACCCGCAACGGCACGGTGAAGAAGACCCCGCTGACCGAGTTCGCCTTCCAGCTGCAGAAGGGCAAGCAGGCGATCAACCTGGCCGAGGGCGATGCGCTGGTCAACGTGGCGCTCACCGATGGCAACAGCGACGTGCTGCTGTTCGCTTCCAACGGCAAGGTCAACCGCTTCGACGAGAACACCGTGCGCTCGATGGGCCGCACCGCCACCGGCGTACGCGGCATGCGTCTGGCGGACGACGCCGAGGTGGTATCGATGATCGTGGCATCCGAGGGCGACGTGCTTACCGCCACCGCACGCGGCTACGGCAAGCGCACCGCGCTGGACGAGTTCCCGAAGAAGGGCCGCGGCACCCAGGGCGTGATCGGTATCCAGTGCTCCGAGCGCAACGGTGCACTGGTCGCCGCGGTGCAGGTCACCGAGGCGCACGAGCTGATGCTGATCTCCAACCAGGGTACCCTGGTGCGCACCCGCGTCGCCGAGGTCTCCCAGCTCAGCCGCAACACCCAGGGCGTCACCCTGATCAAGCTGCCGGCCGACGAGGCACTGGTCAGCGTGGTGCGGCTGGAGGCCGACGAGGACAACGGCGAAGAGGCCGAGGCCTTGGTGCCTGAGGGCCAGCCCCCGCAGGTCGATGCCGGCACGGCGCCGGCCGGCGACGAGGCCTGATTCAGCCAGTCTACGCACCACGAAAAACCCCGGCGCAGGCCGGGGTTTTTCGTTTCAGGGCTTGCGCAACCTCAACGCGATGCCGTGCGCTTGAGCAGCCAGAGATTGCGCGCGTAGAGAAATGGCAGGAAGGCGTAGCTGAGCATCACCGGCAGCTTGTCGATATGCAGCGCGTAGAGCAGCTGCAGCACGCTGCCCCAGAAACTCAGGTGCCAGAAGATCGGCGGTACCACCAGTTGCCTGGCCTTCTCGGAATGGAGCCACTGGATCAGGAAGCGAGAGCTGAAAAGCGCCGCGCCTGCCAGTCCCAGTCCGGTCCAGACCCGTGAGTCGCGATAGAGCCAGGGTATGAGGGGGCCGAGCAGCGGTTCGAGCAGGCCATCGGACAGGCGCATCCTGCGCTCCTTTGTAGTGAGGTGGGACGAGTGTCAGCCGCCAATGGCGGCCAGTACTGCTTCGGCGCCGGTGACGCGAAATTCGCCCGGTGCCTCGATCGCCAGCCATTTCACCACGCCGTCATCGGCGTACAGCGCAAAGCGTCGCGCGCGCAGGCCCAGGCCGTAGGCGCTGCCATCGAGCTCCAGCCCGAGTGCGCGGGTGAACTCGGCGTTGCCGTCGGCGAGCATCTTCAGGCCGGGCGGGACGGACTGGGCCTTCGCCCACGCCTGCATGACGAAGGCGTCATTTACCGAGAGGCAATAGACCTCGATGCCCCGCTCGCGGAATGCGTCGAACGCGGCCACGTAGCCGGGCAGGTGACGCTCCGAGCAGGTGGGCGTGAAGGCGCCGGGAACGGCGAACATCACCACCTTGCGCCCGGCAAACAGCGCGCCGGTGGTGGTGTTCTCCTTTTCGCCGTCGTCGATCACGGCGAGCGGCAGGTCGGGCAGGGTCTGGCCGGTCTGGATGGTCATGGGGTTTCCAGCTGAAGAGGGGGCAACCGAGGGATGCTAAACCGCCCCGGGTGGCGCTGTCGCCTTGAATCGCGGCCAGTCGCACCTACTTGACAGGCAAGCGGCGTGTGCGCCGTAACCCTTTGAAGGAGTCCGTCATGAGCAACCGCAACCCGATGCAGTGGAATGCCAGCCGCATGTTCCCGGAAGAGGTCCGCCAGGCCTTCGACCGTTTCTTCCAGGCCGAGGACGGCGACGCGTCCAACGTGGTCACCAGCCAGTGGGCGCCGCGCGTGGACATCCGCGAGGACGAGCAGCGGTTCGTGATCCTGGCCGATATCCCGGGCGTGGATCCGGCGCAGATCGAAGTAAGCATGGAAAAGGGCATCCTGACCATCAAGGGCGAGCGCCAGGCGCCGAACGGCGACAACGGCAAGTACACCCGGGTAGAGCGGGCGCACGGCGTGTTCCATCGCCGCTTCACGCTGCCGGACAGCGCCGATGCCGAGGGCATCACTGCCAAGGGCAAGTTCGGCGTGCTGGAGATCGTGATCCCGAAGAAGCCGCTGGCCACGCCGCGCCGCATCACCATCAACGCGGCCGAGTAAGCTTGCACGATTCGATCCGCGGCGGGCGCCCGCCCGCCGCGGATCCTGCGCCATCCGTCGCCGGGGAGAGGTGAGTGGAGTTCAAAGATTATTACGACATCCTGGGCGTGAAGCCCGATGCCAGCGAGGCGGAGATCAAGGCCGCCTATCGCAAGCTGGCGCGGCAATACCATCCGGACAAGAACAAGGAAGCCGGTGCCGAGGACAAATTCAAGGCCGTCAACGAGGCCAACGAGGTGCTGCGCGACAAGGAGAAGCGCCGCGCCTATGACCAGGTGCGCGCCGGCGGTTACCGCGGCGGTGAGCAGTTCCGCCCGCCGCCGGGCTTCGGCCAGGGCTTCGATTTTGGTGATGGCGCCGGCGAGGGCGACTTCAGCGACTTCTTCGAGAGCCTGTTCGGTCGCGGTGCGGGTGGCGGTCATCGCGGGCAGCCGCGGGCGCGGCGCGGTCGCGACGTGCAGGCGCAGGTGCAGATTGACCTGCAGACCGCCTTCGACGGCGGCCGCACCCGCGTCGCACTGCACGACAGCCACGGCAACGAGCGCGTGCTGGAGGTGAAGATCCCGGCGGGCATCCAGCCGGGGCAGGTGATCCGTCTGTCCGGACAGGGTCATGCGGGTGCCGCGGGCGGCCCGAACGGCGACCTGCTGCTGGAAGTGGCCATCCGCGACGACGCCCGCTTCAAGCTGGACGGCCGCAATGTGCTGCACGTATTGCCGATTACACCGTGGGAAGCGGCGCTGGGCGCCACGGTGCCGGTGCCGACGCTGGCCGGTACGGTGGATCTGCGCATCCCCGCCGGGGCGCAGTCGGGCAAGAAGCTGCGGCTCAAGGGGCGGGGCATGCCGGGTACGCCGCCGGGCGACCAACTGGTGGAACTGTCGATCCGCACGCCGCCGGCCGAGGACGACAAGCAGCGCAAGGCCTACGAGGCGCTGCACAAGCATTTCGCGGACTACAACCCGCGCGGCTGAGCCTCCAGTTTGTCCGCTTGCTGCAAACGAAAACGGCGCCCGCGGGCGCCGTTTTCATGTGTTCTGATGCCTGGCGATTCAGGCCGGCAGCAGCTCGGCCAGTGTGGCGACCAGCTCCTCTTCCTTGATCGGCTTGGTGACGTAGGCCTTGGCGCCCTGGCGCATGCCCCAGACCTTGTCGGTCTCCTGGTCCTTGGTGGTTACCAGCACCACCGGGATGTGCGCGGTGGTGGGGTCCTTGCTGATCGTGCGGGTGGCCTGGAAACCGTTGAGGTTCGGCATCACCACGTCCATCAGGATCAGGTCCGGCAGCTCGCGCTTGGCCGCCTCGACGCCTGCAGCGCCATCCTCGGCGGTCAGCGCCTCGTGGCCGAGCTTCTCCACGACGCGTTTCAGACCGAGCAACTGCGACGGTGAATCGTCGACGATGAGGATACGGGCCATAAGGTGGGGATCCCTTGTACGAAAGTGGGTGGATTCTAAGCTGCGCCCGACCTGCTTCCAAGTCGAGGCGGTCAGCGGCTGCCGTGCCGCACCACGGTACGACCGAACGACTGCCCGGCCAGCATGGCGGGAAAGACCTCCGGCAGCTCGTCGAGCGTCACCTCACGCGTGACGATGCGATCCAGGTGCTGCGGCTTCCAGTCGCCCGCCAGATGCTGCCACACGCGCTCGCGCTGGTCGCGTGCGGTGCCGGCACTGGCTACGCCCAGCAGGTTCACGCCGCGGATGATGAAGGGCATCACGGTGCTGTCGAACGCGATGCCGCCGGCGTTGCCGCACAGCGCCACGTTGCCGTACGGCGCGATCTGCGGCAGCAGGCCGGCCAGCATGGCGCCGCCGACGTTGTCCAGCGCGCCGCCGAACCGCGCCGAGTCCATCGGCTTGCCGCTGAAGGTGAGCTGGTGGCGATCCAGACACTGCGCTGCGCCCAGCTGACGGAGGAAGTCGAAGTGCTCGGCCTTGCCGCTGATCGCGTGCACCTCGTAGCCGGCGCGCGCATACATGTCGACCGCCAGCATGCCCACGCCGCCGGTGGCGCCGGTGACCGCGATCGGCCCCAGCGACGGCGTCTGGCGGTTGTCCTGCATCTGCAGCAGGCCCAGCGCCGCGGTGAAGCCGGCGGTGCCCAGGATCATGCTCTCGCGCAAGCTCAAGCCGGCGGGCAGGGGAATGGTCCAGCGCGTGTCGAGGCGCACGTACTCGCCGTAGCCGCCGTCGCGTGTCTCCGAGAGCCCCGAGCCGGTGCACAGCACCGCATCGCCTTCCTTGAACGCCGGGTCGGTCGACGCCACCACGTGGCCGGCGACGTCGATACCGCCGTTGAGCGGGAACTGGCGCAGGATCTTGCCCTTGCCGGTGCCGGCAAGCGCGTCCTTGAAGTTCACCGAGGAGTACGCCGCCTTGACCAGCACCTCACCGGCCGAGAGGCTCTGGACGTCCATGGTCTCGATGCCGCCGCGATAGCCAGCGTGGTCGCTATGGATACGGAAGGCGCGGAAGAAGGTGGATGGCGTCATGGTTGCGTTCTTACGCGGTGGGATGGGAATGCCTTGCTTAGGGCGCGACGGCCGATTCGTCGATCCATTTCGGCACGAAGGTCGGCTGGTAATGGGCCATCCAGTCGAACAGCGCATCGATCGATTCGCCGAACCAGATGCCGTCCAACTGCGCCGAGCGCACGAACTTCTCGTCAACCATGTGCCGCATCGCCTGCAGCAGATGGCGATAGTAGCCCTGGGTGTCGAGGAAGGCGCAAGGCCACTGGTGCAGGCCGAGCTGCGCCCAGGTCAGCATCTCGAACATCTCGTCCAGCGTGCCGAAGCCGCCGGGCAGCGCGACGAAGGCCTGCGACAGCTCGTACATGCGCGTCTTGCGCTCGTGCATGGTCTCGACCACCAGCATCTCGCTGAGCCCGGTATGCGCGACTTCCTTCTCGACCAAGTGGCGCGGAATCACGCCGACCACCTTGCCACCGTCAGCGAGCACGGCATCCGCGACGATGCCCATCAGGCCGACGTTGCCGCCGCCGTAGACGAGGGTGATGCCGCGCCGCGCCAGCTCGGCGCCGAACGCACGTGCCTGCTCGGCATATTCGGGACGCGAGCCGCTGCTTGAGCCGCAGTAGACGCACAGGGAGGTGATCGGGGACATGGAATACCTCTTTGTAGGAGCCCGCTCGCGGGCGCCGCTCCTGACTTTGATTCCAAAGCCAGCGGCGTTGCCCGCGGGCGAATGCCTGCCGCAAATGAATCGGCCCGCCCATGTCGCCACGAGCGGGCCGTTGCCCTTCATCGCACAGGGGCGATCAGTTGCCCTTGTGGATGGCGCGCTTGTCGACCGACAGGGCCGCCTCGTGCACGGCCTCGGACAAGGTCGGGTGCGCGTGCATGATGCGCGCCATGTCTTCGGCCGAGCCCTTGAACTCCATCGCCACCACGCACTCGGCGATCAACTCGGACACGCCCGGGCCAACCATGTGCACACCCAGGATGCGATCGGTCTCGGCGTGGGCGATCATCTTGACCATGCCGACCGCCTCGTTCATCGCCACGGCGCGGCCGATGGCGGCGAACGGGAAGGTGCCCACCTTGTACGGCACGCCTTCGTCCTTCAGCTGCTTCTCGGTCTTGCCGGCCCAGGCGATTTCCGGCTCGGTGTAGATCACCCACGGAATCGTGTCGTAGGCGACGTGGCCGGACTTGCCGGCGATCCACTCGGCCACGGCAATGCCTTCCTCGAAGCCCTTGTGCGCCAGCATCGGCCCGCGTACCGCGTCGCCCACCGCCCACACGCCATCGACGCCGGTATGGCAGTGATCGTCCACGGCGATGCGGCCGCGCTCGTCCAGCTTCACGCCGCAGTCGTCGGACAGCAGGCCGTCGGTGTAGGCACGGCGGCCCACGGCAACCAGCAGCTTGTCGACCACCAGGTTGTGCTCGCCGTCGGAGTCGGTGTAGGTGAGGTGGACCTCATTCTTCTTCACCTCGGCCTTGGCCAGCTTGGCGCCCAGCTTGATGTCCAGCCCGAGCTTCTTGAACTCCTTCAGCGCCACCTTGGCGATGTCCGCGTCGGCGGCGCCGAGGAAGTCGGGCAGGGCCTCGAGCACGGTCACTTCGGCGCCCAGACGGCGCCACACGCTGCCCAGCTCCAGGCCGATCACACCCGCGCCGATCACGCCCAGGCGCTTGGGCACTTCGTTGATGTCCAGCGCGCCGGCATTGTCGATGATGTGCTTGCCGTCGAACTTGGCGAACGGCAGCTCGATCGGCACGGAGCCGGAGGCCAGGATCACGTTGGTGGCGCTGATCGTCTGCTTGGCGCCGTCGTTGCCGGTGATCTCCACCTGGTTGCCCTTCAACAGTTTGCCCTTGCCGAAGAAGCTGGTGATCTTGTTCGCCTTGAACAGCTGCGCCACGCCGCCGGTGAACTGCTTGACGATCTTGTCCTTGCGACCGATGAAGGTGCCCAGGTCGACCTTGGCGTTGT
This sequence comes from Dyella thailandensis, assembly GCF_050749815.1. Classification (GTDB taxonomy): domain Bacteria; phylum Pseudomonadota; class Gammaproteobacteria; order Xanthomonadales; family Rhodanobacteraceae; genus Dyella_A. Next base: position 893,876 of record NZ_CP192735.1, read on the forward strand.
CCACGCTGATGCCGTGCACCGGCAGGTTGTGCGCGATGTTGTAGAACTGCTTGGAGGAATCCAGCAGCGCCTTGGACGGGATGCAGCCCACATTGAGGCAGGTGCCGCCCAGCGCCTGCTTGCCGTCCTTGCCGGCCCAGGCGTCGATGCAGGCGGTCTTCAGGCCCAGCTGCGCAGCGCGGATAGCGGCGTGATAGCCGGCCGGGCCGCCACCGATGACGATGACGTCGAATTGTTGGTCGCTCATGACGGGTTCCTTGCAGGCGAACACCGGATCGAGGGTTCGCGGGTGTAGCGAAAAGATGGGCTCTGCTGCTTTAGAAGCAACCGGCAAGACCCGGACTTCGGGAGCTTGCCGGCATCAGAGCTTCGTTACCTATCTGGCATTCGAGCGGGGGCGCTCAAATGCCGAGCAGCATGCGCTGCGGGTTCTCGAGCTGGTTCTTGATGTCGACCAGGAACAGCACCGCGTCCTTGCCGTCGATGATGCGGTGGTCGTAGGACAGCGCCAGGTACATCATCGGCGCGGCGATCACCTGACCGTTCTCGACGATCGCGCGCTCCTTGATGGTGTGCATGCCCAGGATCGCGCTCTGCGGCGGGTTGACGATCGGCGTGGACAGCAGCGAGCCGAAGGTGCCGCCGTTGGTGATGGTGAAGGTGCCGCCCTGCAGGTCGTCCAGGCCAAGTTTGCCGTCGCGCGCCTTCTTGGCGTAGCCGGCGATGCCCTGCTCGACCTCGGCGAAGCTCATGTCCTGCACGTCGCGCAGTACCGGCGTCACCAGACCCTTGTCGGTGGACACGGCAATCGAGATGTCCTGATAGCCGTGGTAGATGATGTCGTTGCCGTCGACGGAGGCGTTGATCACCGGATGGCGCTTGAGCGCCTCGGCGGCGGCTTTGACGAAGAAGCTCATGAAGCCGAGCTTGATGCCGTTCGCCTTCTCGAACGACTCGCCCAGCGTCTTGCGCATCTTCACCACCTCGGCCAGGTTCACCTCGTTGAACGAGGTCAGCATGGCGATGGAGTTCTTCGACTGCATCAGGCGCTCGGCGATGCGCGCGCGGATGCGGGTCATCGGTACGCGCTCTTCCGGACGGGCGCCCGGCGTCGGCTTGGCGGCAGGCGCGGCCGGCGCAGCGGTGGCGCCACCCTTGCCGTAGTTGACCAGGTCTTCCTTGGTCACGCGGCCGTCACGGCCGGTGCCGGCGACCTTGGACGGGTCGATGTGCTCTTCCTCGGCGACGCGGCGGCCGGCGGGGGACAGCTGCTCGGTACCCTTGCCGGCGGCCTTCGGTGCCTCGGCCTTGGCCGGCGCGGGCGCAGCCGCCTTGGCCTCGTCCTTCGCCGGGGCCGGCGCGGCAGCGGCGGCGCCTTCCTCGATGATCGCGATGACCTGCTCGCTGTTCACCGTGTCGCCTTCCTGATGGCGGATTTCCTTCAGTACGCCGTCGACCGTGGCGGGCACCTCGAGCACGACCTTGTCGGTCTCCAGATCGACGAGGTTCTCGTCGCGCTTGACCGCATCACCGACCTTCTTGTGCCAGGTGGCGATGGTGGCGTCGGAGACGGACTCGGGGAGGACGGGGACTTTGACTTCGATGGACATACAGGGTCCTTGGTTTCAGGTGAGCGCCCATCCGTGGGCGCGGGAGCAAAGCGGCCGTCCCGACCGCGCTATTCGAAAAATCTTACTCGGCCGAATGGTCGGTGCCGATCGGGGCGACCAGCGCCTGCTCGACCAGAGCCGCCTGCTCGGCGTTGTGCTCGTTGAGGTGACCAGCGGCCGGTGCAGCGGAGCGGGCCCGGCCGGCGTACGACAGCGTGTGTTTGGCGCCGATGCAGGCCTGCAGATGGTGGCGGATCTGGAACCACGCGCCCTGGTTCATCGGCTCTTCCTGGCACCAGATCACTTCCTTGGCGGAAGCGTACTTCTCCAGTTCGGCGGTGACCTGCGGACGCGGGAACGGGTACAACTGCTCGACGCGCACGATGGCCACGTCGGTCTGCCCACGCTTCTCCGACTCCTCCAGCAGGTCGTAGTAGACCTTGCCCGCGCACAGCACCACGCGCTTGACCTTCTTCGCCGGCAGCTCGCGATGCTCGCCGATCACCAGCTGGAAGCTGCCGTTGGCCAGCTCGTCCAGGCTCGACACGGCCAGCTTGTGGCGCAGCAGCGACTTGGGCGTCATCACGATCAGCGGCTTGCGCACCGGGCGCAGCATCTGTCGGCGGATCATGTGGAAATCCTGCGCCGGGGTGGTCGGCACGCAGACCTGCATGTTGTTCATCGCGCACAGCTGCAGGAAGCGCTCGAGGCGGGCGGAGGAGTGCTCCGGGCCCTGTCCCTCGTAGCCGTGAGGCAGGTACAGCGCCAGGCCGCAGAGGCGATTCCACTTCGACTCGCCGGAGCTGATGAACTGGTCGATCACCACCTGCGCGCCGTTGGCGAAGTCGCCGAACTGGCCTTCCCAGATGTGCAGCGTGTCAGGATCGGTGGTGGAGTGGCCGTACTCGAACGCCATCACCGCCTCCTCGCTGAGCAGCGAGTCGATCACCTCGACGTTGGCGTCGTCACGGATCGTGCCCAGCGGCAGGAAAGTGTGGCCGTCCTTCTGGTCGTGCAGCACTGCATGGCGGTGGAAGAAGGTGCCGCGCCCCGAATCCTGGCCGACCAGGCGCAGATTGCTGCCGCCGTCGATCAGGGTGGCGTAGGCCAGGTTCTCGGCGAAGCCCCAGTCGGCCGCTTGCTCACCGGCGGCCATCTTGCGGCGGTCGTCGTAGATCTTGGCCACGCGCGACTGCAGCGTGAGGTCGCCCGGCAGGTCGAGGATGCGCTTGGCCAGCTCCACCAGCTTCTGCTTCGGCACCGTGGTGTCCACGGCCGTCGCCAGCGAGTTGTTGGTGAAGCGCGCCCAGTCGATCTCCAGGTCGCGCACCGGCGTGGGGTTGAACTCGGCCAGCGGCGCGCCGGCCTCCAGGCGGTCGCGGTAGGCGTCGAGGCGCTTCTGACCGTCGCCGTCGGCGATCACGCCGTCCTTCTGCAGCCGCTGGGCGTAGAGGTCACGGGTGGTCGGGCGCTTGCGGATGACCTGGTACATCAACGGCTGCGTCGCCGCCGGCTCGTCGGCCTCGTTGTGGCCGTGGCGGCGGTAGCACACCAGGTCGATCACCACGTCCTTGCGGAAGGTCTTGCGGAACTCGTAGGCCAAGCGGGTGACTTCGATCACCGCTTCCGGGTCGTCGCCATTCACGTGGAACACCGGCGCGTTGACCATCTTGGCCAGGTCGGTGCAGTACATCGTGGAGCGCGCGTCCTGCGGGTTGGAGGTGGTGAAGCCCACCTGGTTGTTCACCACCACGTGCAGGGTGCCGCCGATCTTGAAGCCGCGGGCCTGCGACATGTTGAACAGTTCCATGTTCACGCCCTGGCCCGCCAGCGCCGCGTCGCCGTGGATCAGCACGGCCATCGACTGCTGGTGCTCGGTGTCGCGGCGGCGCAGCTGACGCGCGTGCACGGAGCCGGCCACCACCGGGTTGACGATCTCCAGGTGCGACGGGTTGAACGCCAGGGCCACGTGCACGCCACCCTTGGGCGTCTTCAGGTCGGACGAGAAGCCCATGTGGTACTTCACGTCGCCGGAGTAGGCCGGGTCGTCGATGTGCTCGAACTTGCCTTCGAACTCGTCGAACAGGGTCTTCGGCGGCTTGCCCAGGATGTTGACCAGCACGTTCAGGCGGCCGCGATGGGCCATGCCGATCACCAGCTCCTTGATGCCGTTGTCGCCGGCCGCGCGCACCACGTCGTCCACCAGCGGGATGAGGCTGTCCCCGCCTTCCAGCGAAAAACGCTTCTGGCCGACGTACTTGGTGTGCAGGTAGCGCTCCAGGCCCTCGGTGGCGGTGAGCACGTCGAGCACGTGGCGCTTCTCGTCCGCGGCCAGACCCGGATTGCCGTTGGCCTGCTCCAGGCGGCTGTAGATCCAGTTCCGCTGGGCGTGGTCGGAGATGTACATGAACTCGGCGCCGATGGTGCCGGTGTAGATCTTCTTCAGCCGCGCCAGCAGCTCGCGCAGCTTCATCCGCTGGCCGCCGCCGGCGTAGGTGCCGCAGTCGAACTCGGTGTCCAGGTCGGCGTCGCTCAGGCCGTGGAAGGCCAGGCCCAGGTCCGGCGCGTCCATCTTCTGCGCCAGGCCGAGCGGATCGAGGTCGGCGGCGAGGTGGCCGCGCGAACGGTAGGCGGTGAGCAGGCGCAGCACGCCGGCCTGCTTGCGCGCATGGGCGTCGTCCATCGGAACGGCGGCACCGGCGGCCGCGCCGCGCCGCTGCTTCTGCGCCGCTTCAATACGCGCAATGGCCGCGGTGTGGGAGACATCTCCCGACGCGCGGCCATTGAAGTTCTGGAAATAGCTGTTCCATTCGGCGGGGACGGAGCCGGGGTCGCTCAGCCAGGCGTCGTACAGCGCTTCGACATAGTCGGCGTTTCCGCCTGCGAGTTGGGAGGATTCGAAGAACTCGCGAATCAGGTTTGTACTCACGTCACCACCGGTCGGGGAAGGGAGGCCGCCTGCGCTGCCCTTGGCGCAGCAGAAGGCTGGCAAAAATCTTGTTAATTATAGACCCGGGCTGCTGCGATGCGACAACCCGTACGCGGGTACGAATGCGCCCGCATCGCTACAAATCAAGGGGCGCGACGCCGCCCGGAACTAGGGCGCGAGCGGCCTGCGGGCAGTCGCTGCGGTGATAGGACGTGCCGCGCGGCGTTCAGCTGCCGGCTACAGACCCAGCGCCTGCAGTTCGGTGGCCGGCACCGAACGCTCCCACACCTCGTCGAACTGCTGGGCCAGCGGCGCCTGGCCGGCGCGGTCGTGGCGGGCGGCGCGGCCTTGCGGTCGGTCGTATTCGGGCAGGAACAGATAACCGCCGGCATCGTTGAGCAGCCAGCCGGCACGGTTGGCCAGATCGATCTCGTCCACCGGGCGGCGCACCTGGATCACGCTGGACAGGCGCTGCACCAGGGCGAGCAGCCGATGTCCGTCGCGCAGGGCGGCGGCCGGATCGTGCAGCAGCAGGCGGATACGCGCGCCGCGGCCGGAGGTGGCGATGCGGCGGATCTGCTCGAGCTCGGCAGCGCTGGCGAAGTGCTCGCTGTCCAGCACCGGCAGATGGATCGCCAGCACGTGGCGTGCGTCCACCAGCAACTGCAGCCGCGCGGCCTCTACCGCCTGACGGTCCTCGGCTGGCAGCACGCCCAGGTCGCGCGGCGCGCGGGCGGTCGGCGGTTCCGACGCCAACGCCTTGCGCATCGTCTGGTGCAGCAGGCCCGCCTGCTCGAACAGCTCGCCCTCTGAGGCGAAGCCCTCGCGGGTGTAGAACGCGATGGCGTCCACCTGCGCGTCCAACTGCACCTCGGGCCAGCCGAAACTGCGCGCGCGGTCCACCAACTGCCGCAGCAGCGCCGTGCCTACGCCCTGGCCACGGGCGCCTGACAGTACGGCGACGCGGCTGATGCGGTGGTCGGCGGTGAGCCGGGCCACGCCGATGGCGCGGTCGGCGTCGTCGCGGGCGATCAGCTGCAGCGCGCCGGCGTCCAGCGCGTCGGTTTCGCATTCCGCCGGCAGGCCGAGCTCCTCCACGAACACCGCCCGTCGCAGCGGGCGGATCGTCTCGCGGTCGCTGGCGCGGGCCCAGTCGGCACTGACGATGTGGAAGGCCTCGAGTTTCATCGGCGGCGTGGCTTGCGTGGCACCAGGTGCCCGTCGTCGAGCAGGGCGATCAGCAGGCTGCGTTCCGTGGCATCCAGCGGGCCGTCCAGCACGAACTCGCGCTCGGCACACAGCAGTTGCGCCAGCCCGTGGCTGGCCGGATACGCGTGGCCGTTGGCGAACAGCGTGCAGCCGGCGCGGGTGCGCGCCCAGGCCATGCGCGACCACGGATGGCGCAGGAACACGCTGCTGCCGGCCAGCAGCTTGTCCAGCGCGGCCGGCGTGGTCGGTCGATCGGCCGGCGCGGGGTTCTGCGCCAGCCGGTAGCGGGTGATGAACTGGCCGAACCAGTCCAGCAGGGTGGCGTCGTTGTAGGCGGTGGCGAAGGGCAGGGCGGTGCGCAGGCGCTCCAGCGCGCTGCGGTCGATCTCGCCGGCGTTGCGAGCGGGGGCGAGGTCCGGGTCGGTGTAGCGCGCCTCCTCCGGCAGGCGTTCGGCGAGGTAATCGGCGAGGTCGCCGATCAGCTCGGCCTGCGAGGGCGCGCGCATGCCGACGGAGAACGTCATGCATGCGCCGCCGAAGGCCACGCCGTCGTGCGGCACGCCCGGCGGCAGGTAGAGCATGTCGCCCGGTTCGAGCAGCCACTCGTGGGTGGGCTCGAAATGCGCCAGCTGCTTGAGCTCCACGTCCAAGCGGAAATCCTTCGGTGCGTCCGGGTCGGTGCTGATCGCCCAGTGCCGCTGGCCCAGGCCCTGCAGCAGGAACACGTCGTACTGGTCCACGTGCGCGCCCACGCCGCCGCCGGGCTCGGCGTACGACACCATGATGTCGTCCACGCGCCAGCTCGGCAGGAACGCGAACGGTTCGAGCAGCGCAGCGACGTCGGCGTCCCACTTGTCCACGTCCTGCACCAGCAAGGTCCAGTTGGCGTCCCCGGTGGTGGCGAAGTCGGCCTCGGCCAGCGGGCCGGTCTTTACCTGCCAGCGGTCGCGCTTCTCGTCGTGGCGGATCAGCCGCGACAGCGCGCCCTCCTCGCAGGCCAGGCCGGCGAGGTCCTCCGGTGCGATCGGTGGCACGAAATCGGGGAAGGCGTTGCGCACCAGCAGCGGGTGCTTCTGCCAGTAGTCGCGCAGGAACTGGGCGGTGGACATGCCGAGCGGCTGGCGCGCGGAGCCGCGCACCTCGATCGGTAGCGGCTTGCGGGAGGGAGAGGAGATGGCCATGGGCGCGATTGTAGCCACCGGCGCCGGGCATGACGCAGCGGCATATGGTCATCGCCAATCATCCTTTGGTCGATGGTGTACCCGGGCGCAAGCTGCGGCGATCCCCGTTTGGACGTCCAAAGGATCGCCCTGTGAATGCCACGCAGCCCGCACTCGCGCCACCGCCCGGCCTGGGCGAGGAACGCCAGGCGTTGCTGTGCCAGCTGGTCGACGGCCTGGAGCCGGCGCAGCTGTACTGGATCGCCGCCTACGCCGCGCAGCAGGCGGCGCACTCGTCGCCCCGAACGGCTGTGGCCAACGCGACCCGGCTCACCGTGCTGTACGGCAGCCAGACTGGCAACGCCCGCCGCGTGGCCGAACGCTTCGCCGCACAGGCGGAAGCCGCCGGCCTGCCGGTGCGACTGGTGCGCGCCGGCGCCTACGCCACCCGCGAGCTGACCAACGAGCGCTACCTGGCCGTGGTGGTCAGCACCCAGGGCGAGGGCGAGCCACCGGACGACGCGCGCGGCTTCGTCGAATTTCTCGCGTCGCGTCGCGCGCCGAAGCTGCCGCACCTGCACTACACGGTGCTGGGTCTGGGCGATTCCAGCTACCCGCTGTTCAATGCGATGGGCCGCGCGCTCGACGCCCGGCTGGCCGAGCTGGGCGCGCAGCGGTTGGCGCCGCTGGCCGAGGCCGACGTCGACATCGAGCCGGTCGCCGCGCCATGGGCCGAAGGCGCGCTGGCGCGGGTGCGCGAGAAGCTCGGCCGCGAGCTGCCGAGCGCGTCGGTGACGCCGCTGCGGGTGGCGCCGGCGCGGCCGTCGTTCCATCGCGAGCGGCCGTTTCCGGCGCCGGTGCTGGCCAACCAGCGCATCGTCTCGCGTCATGCGGAGCGTGACGTGCGCCACGTGGAGCTGTCGCTGGAAGGCTCTGGCCTGCGCTACGCGCCAGGCGATGCGCTGGGCGTGTGGCATCGCAACCCGGCCGCGCTGGTCGACGCGTTTCTCGCCGCGCTGTCGCTGGCGGGCGACGCCGTCGTCACCCACGACGGTCGCGAGCAACCGCTGCGCGCATGGCTGAGCTGCGAGCGCGAGCTGACCCGGCTCAGCCGCCCGCTGGTGCAGGCGGTGGCTGAGCGGGCGGACAGCGCCGTGCTGCGCGCCGCGCTGGAACACCCCGAGGCCATCAAGGAGCTGCTCGCCAGCCACCAGCCGATCGATCTGCTGCGCGCACATCCGGCCGACTGGGACGCCGCCGCGCTGGTCGCCGCATTGCGGCCGCTCACCCCGCGGCTGTATTCCATCGCCTCCAGCGCGCAAGCGGTGGGCGAGGAGGTGCATCTCACCATCGCCGTGGTCGACTACCACGCGCACGGCGAAGCCCACCTCGGCGCCGCCTCGCGCTGGATCGCCGAGGCGGAAGAAGAGGCGACGCTGGACGTCTTCATCGAGCCGAACGAGCGCTTCCGGCTGCCGGCCGACGGCACGCGCGACGTGATCATGATTGGTCCCGGCACCGGCGTTGCGCCGTTCCGCGCCTTCGTGCAGGAGCGCCAGCAGGCCGGCGCGGCCGGTCGCAACTGGCTGGTGTTCGGCAACCACCATGCCGGCGACGACTTCCTCTATCAGCTCGAGTGGCAGCAGGCGCTCAAGGATGGCGCGCTGCACCGGCTGGACGTCGCCTTCTCGCGCGACCAGCCCCAGAAGCGCTATGTGCAGCACGTGCTGCGCGAACGCGGTGCCGAACTGTACGACTGGCTCGCCGGTGGCGCGCATCTCTATGTGTGCGGCGACGCCGCGCAGATGGCGAAGGACGTGCACGCCACGCTCGCCGAGATCGTCGCCACCCACGGCGGCAAGACACCCGAGGCCGCACAGACCTGGCTCTCCGAACTCCTGCAGGACGGGCGCTACGCCCGCGACGTGTACTGACATGAGCGAGACCACTTCTTTGCCCCTGTCCGAGATGGAGCGCATCAAGGCGGCCAGCCGGCTGCTGCGCGGAACGATCGCCGAAGGCTTGGCCGACCCGATCACCGGCGCGATCAGCGACGACGACAACAAGCTGCTGAAGTTCCACGGCAGCTATCAGCAGGACGACCGCGACCTGCGCGACGAGCGCCGTCGGCAGAAGCTGGAGCCGGCGTACGCCTTCATGATCCGCGCGCGCCTGCCCGGCGGCGTGGTGACCCCGGCGCAGTGGCTGGCATTCGACCGCATCGCCACCGAGCACGCCAACGGCACGCTGCGCATCACCACGCGGCAGACCTTCCAGTGGCACGGCGTGATCAAGCGCCGGTTGAAGCCCACCCTGCGCGCCATCCACGACGCACTCGCCACCACCATCGCCGCCTGCGGCGACGTGGTGCGTACCGTGGTGAGCAGCGCGAATCCGGAAGTGTCCGAGACGCACGCGCTGGCCTACGCCTGGGCGGCGAAGCTGTCCGAGCACCTGGAGCCGCAGACGCGGGCGTACCACGAGATCTGGTTGGACGGCGAAAAAGTCGCTGGCGACGAGCACGAGCCGCTGTACGGCCCCACCTACCTGCCGCGCAAGTTCAAGATCGGCCTGGCGATCCCGCCGCTCAACGACGTCGACGTGTTCGCCCAGGACCTGGGCCTGATCGCCATCATCGAGGGCGGCCAGTTGCGCGGTTTCAACGTCGCCATCGGCGGCGGCATGGGCGCCAGCCATGGCGATCCCACCACCTATCCGCGGCTGGCCAGCGTGATCGGCTTCGTCACGCCGGAGCAGCTGATCGCCGTGGCCGAGGGTGTGGTGTCCGTGCAGCGCGACTGGGGCAACCGCAGCGAGCGCAAGCACGCGCGGCTGAAGTACACGCTGGACCATCGCGGGCTGGAGGCTTTCGTCGTCGAGCTGGAATTGCGACTCGGCTTCGCGTTGGCGCCCGCGCGGCCGTACGCGTTCGAGCACAACGGCGATCGCTACGGCTGGGTGGAGGGTGAGGGCGGTCGCTGGCACCTCACCCTGCACATCGAAGCCGGGCGGTTGGCCGATGTGGGTCCGGTGCGTTCGCTGAGCGGCCTGCGCGAGCTGGCCAAGGTGCACACCGGCAGCTTCCGCATGACCTGCAACCAGAATGTGATCGTTGCCGACGTGGCCACGGCCGACCGGGCGCGCATCGACGCGCTGGTCGCCGAGTACGGCCTGGACGGCTACCGCGCCGCCAGCCCGATCCGCCGCCATGCGGTGGCCTGCGTGGCGCTGCCCACCTGCGGCCTGGCGATGGCGGAGAGCGAGCGCTACCTACCTCATCTGCTACCGAAACTGGAAGCGCTGCTCGATCATCATGGCCTGGCCGACGCGCCGATCCTGCTGCGCCTGTCCGGTTGCCCGAACGGCTGCTCGCGGCCCTACCTGGGCGAGATCGCCCTGGTCGGTCGTGCGCCCGGTCGCTACGACCTGCGCCTGGGCGCGGATTTCCGCGGCCAGCGGCTCAACCGGCTGTACCGCGAGAACATCGACGAGGCCGCGATCCTCGCCGCGCTCGATCCGCTGTTCGCCCGCTATGCCGCCGAGCGCGGCGTGGCCGAGGGCTTCGGCGATTTCCTGGTGCGCAGCGGGGTGGTGACGGCGCCGGTGGCCATTCCGCTTGAGGTCATCGCGTGAACCCGGCCTACCTCGAGGACGCGGCCCGCGACCCGGCCGTGCTTGCCCGGCTGGACGCCTGGCTGGGTCGACTCGATGCGCTGGAGCGCACGCGCTGGGCGCTACGCAACGTGCCCGGTCCGCTGGTGCTGTCGTCCAGTTTCGGCGCGCAGTCGGCGCTGATGCTGCACCTGGTGACGCGGGAGCGGCCGGACATCCCGGTGGTGCTGATCGACACCGGCTACCTGTTCCCCGAGACGTACCGCTTCGTCGACCAGCTGGTCGAGCGGTTGCAGCTCAACCTCAAGGTCTATCGCCCGACGATCAGCCCGGCCTGGATGGAGGCGCGCCACGGCAAGCTGTGGGAGCAGGGCGAGGAAGGCATCTGGCGCTACAACGCGCTGCGCAAGGTGGAGCCGATGCAGCGCGCGCTCGGCGAGCTCGGCGCCACCGGCTGGTTCTCCGGCTTGCGCCGCGTGCAGTCGCGCAGCCGCGAACAGGTGCCCTTCATCCAGCGCCGCAATGGCCGCTGGAAGTTCCACCCCGTCGCCGACTGGCGCGACCGCGACGTGGGCCAGTACCTGGCCCAGCATGGCCTGCCTTACCACCCGTTGTGGGACAAGGGCTACGTATCGATCGGCGACGTGCACACCACGCGGCCGTGGGAGCCGGGGATGGCGGCGGAGGACACGCGCTTCTTCGGGCTGCACCGCGAGTGCGGGCTGCACGAGGCCGTCTAGCGGCCGCACATCGCCGGGGATTTTCGTCGCTGCTTCTAAGGGAGCGAGACCGACTGGCCTGCGATCCCGCTCCCACTAAAGGTCAGGCCTTGACCGCTACCGGCCGGGCCGTCACCTTCACCGCCCGCTCGCGCCAGGTCGGGGCCGTCGGCCACTCCACCGCTTCGCCGGTGGACACGTGCCGCGCCACGGCCTTGCGCTCCAGCTGGGGCGCGAAGCCGGTGATGAAGGCCAGTGCGAATTCGCGCAGCACGCTGTCCTTGCGCAGCACGATCCAGGTGGTGCAGGGCGCGAACAGTTGGTCGGCGGCGAGAATCCGTAGGTCGGCGCTGTCGGTCGCCAGCAGGGCCATCTCGGCCAGCACGCCCACGCCGAGGCCTGCGCGCACGTAGGTCTTGATCAGGTCGGCGTCGCTGGCGGTCATGGCGATCTGCGGCTGCAGCCCGGCTGACTCGAAGGCGCGGCGCAGCGAGGATTCGGGCTTGAGCGAGGAGTCGTAGCTCACCAGCGGCTGTGCGGCCAGTTCCGCCAGTGTCGGCGCGCGCTCAAGTGCGGCCAGCGGATGCTCCTTGGGCACCACCACGCGGCGCTGCCAGCGATAGGCGGGCAGGGCGATCACGCCGGCCGGCGGTGCCCCGGCGGTGCTGACCACCGCCAGGTCGACGCCGCCACTTTCCAGTAGCCCCAGCAACTCGGCGTCGGCGGCCGGCTGCAGGTGCACGCTCACTTCCGGATAACTGCGGTTGAGTGCGGCGATGGCGCCGGGCAGGGCGAAGCGCGCCTGGGTGTGGGTGGTGGCGATGCGCAGCGTGCCACGCGCCTCGTTGCGCAGGTTGGCCGCCACCGACTGGATGTTGCCCACCTCGGTCAGGATCGCCCGCGCGCGTTCCAGCACCTTGCTGCCGGCATGGGTGATCGCATCCAGGCTCTTGCCCTTGCGGTTGAACAGCTGAAAGCCCAGCTCCTCCTCCAGTTGCTTGAGCTGCTTGCTGAGGCCCGGCTGGGTGGCGTGCACGCGCTCGGCGGCCAGGGTGATGTTGAGCCCGGAGTCGGCGATCGCGATGAGGTAGCGCAGCTGGGTCAGCGTCATGCGGGCGCTCCGTGGTGGCCTGCGCGGAAGGCGGGCGCAGGCGACAGGCCGGCGGATGAATGCGTTTTCATTTGGACGTCTATACATCCAGTTTGTGCGGTGCGTCAAGCGCGTTGTGCGGTGACCGGATTCATAACCTGCCGGCATATCGCTCGTCCGATAAATCATTTGTGGACGCGGGCTTGCCTGCCTAGCGTGACCGGATGCGCCAGCTGGCGCGCCGCACCGAGTGATGCCTCCGATGAAGCTTTATCCGCTGTTCGCCGATCTCGCCGATCGTCCGGTACTGGTGGTCGGTGGCGGCGCGGTGGCCGAGCGCAAGGCGGCTGCGCTGGTGGAGGCGGGTGCGCGTGTCACGGTGGGTTCGCCCATCCTGTCGCCGCTGCTTGCGCAGTGGGCGCGAGCCGGGCGCATCGTGCACATCGCTGGCCCTTTCGAAGCGCACTGGCTGGACCATGTGTGGCTGGTGATCGCCGCGACCGACGATGAAGCACTGCACCAGCGCATCGCCGAGCTGGCCGCCGCGCGGCGGCTGTTCTGCAACGTGGTGGACGACGCCGCGCGCTGCAGCTTCCACGTGCCGGCGGTGATCGACCGTGCGCCGATCACCATCGCCATCTCCAGCAGCGGTGATGCACCGATGTTCGCGCGCCTGCTGCGCGAGCGGCTGGAAACGCTGCTGGACCATTCGCTCGGCGCGCTGGCGACGCTGGTCTCGACGCTGCGCAAGCGCATCCGCCTGCGTCATCCCGAGCCGGCGGCGCGGCGGCGGTTCTACGAGACATTGTTTGCCGGTCCGGTGGCGGACCTGGTGCGCCGCGGCCGGCTCGCTGCGGCGCAGACCGAGGCCGAGCGTCTGCTGGCAACGGCGGACGAGATGCCCCGCGGCAGCGTGGTGCTGGTCGGTGCCGGTCCGGGCGATGCGGGCCTGCTCACGCTGCGCGCGCTGCGCGCCATGAACGAGGCGGACGTGATCCTGCACGACCGCCTGGTGAGCGCCGAGGTACTGGCGCTCGCCCGCCGCGATGCCGAACGCATCGAGGTGGCCAAGGAGGCGGGCCACCACCACACCACGCAGGACGGCATCCACGCGCTGATGCTGGAGCACGCGCAGGCCGGGCGGCGCGTGGTGCGACTCAAGGGCGGCGACCCGTTCGTGTTCGGCCGCGGCGGCGAGGAGCTGGAGTTCCTGCGCGCGCACGACATTCCCTACGAAGTGGTGCCCGGGATCACCGCGGCCGTGGCCTGCGCCGCGTACGCCGGCATCCCGCTCACCCACCGCGACCACGCGCAGTCGGTGCGCCTGCTCACCGCGCACTGCAAGGCCTCGCACGACACGCTGGACTGGTCCGCGCTGGCGCGCGAGCGGCAGACGCTGGCGGTGTACATGGGCGTGTCGCAGCTCGAGGCGTTCCAGCAGCGGCTGATCGCGCACGGCCGCGCGGCGTCCACCCCGTTCGCCCTGGTGGAGAACGGTTCGCGGCCGCAGCAGCGCGTGATCACCGGCACGCTGGGCCAGCTCGCCCAGCGCGCCGCGGAGCAGTCGGTGCAATCGCCGGCCTTGCTGATCCTGGGCGAGGTGGCGGCGCTGGCCGAGTCGCTGGCCTGGTTTGGCGCGCCGCCGGTGGGCGAACGGCAAGCGGGCATCCCGCCACGCCACCCGTCCGTATCGTTCGGCGCGTCGGCCGACACCCTGGCGGCCATTCACCACGCCTGAACACGCTTTCCCCAGCGTCGGCGCATCATGCCCGGCGCCTTCTCCTTTCGGCCTTCCGGAGCTTCCCATGATCTACGACAGCATCCTCGACACCATCGGCGGCACGCCCATCGTCAAGCTGCACCGCCTCGCACCGAAGGGCGTGGACATCTACGTCAAGGTGGAGGCGTTCAACCCGGGCGGCTCGGTGAAGGATCGGCTGGCGCTGGCGATCATCCTGGATGCCGAGAAGCGTGGTGCGCTCAAGCCAGGACAGACCGTGGTGGAAGCCACCTCCGGCAACACCGGCGTCGGCCTGGCGATGGTCTGCGCCGCGCGCGGCTATCCGTTCGTGGCGGTGATGAGCGATTCGTTCTCGGTCGAGCGGCGCAAGCTGATGCGCGCCTACGGTGCCCGGGTACTGCTCACTCCGGCCGCCGAGCGCGGCACCGGCATGGTGAAGAAGGCGAAGGAGCTGGCGGAAAAGAACGGCTGGTTCTGGGCCAGCCAGTTCGAGAATCCGGCCAACCCGGCCTACCACCGCAGCACCACCGGGCCGGAGATCCTCAAGGACTTCGCCGGGCGGCGGCTGGACTACTTCGTCAGCGGCTGGGGTACCGGCGGCACGCTCACCGGCGTGGGCGAGATGCTCAAGCTGGCGCGCCCGGACGTAAAGGTCATCGGTGCCGAACCGGCCGGCGCGGCGCTGCTGGCCGGCAAGGAGTGGCAGCCGCACAAGATCCAGGGCTGGAACCCGGATTTCATTCCCAAGGTGCTCAACCGCGAGGTGATCGACGAGATCAAGCTGATCCCGGATGAGCGCTCGCGCGAGGTGGCCCGTGCGCTGGCCGCGCAGGAGGGCATTTTCGTGGGCCTGTCCTGCGGCGGCACCCTGGCGGCCGCGCTGGAGGTGGCCGAGGACGCGCCGAAAGGCTCGGTGCTGCTGGCGATGCTGCCGGACACGGGCGAGCGCTACCTGTCCACCTACCTGTTCGAGGGCGTCAACGAGGGGTCGGACGACGTCGGTTGAGCGTCCCGGGCCGGCGCTTGGCGGGTGGCGCCGGGCCGGCCGTTCAGGCGCCGCGGATGCGGCGCCGCGTCATCGCCGCAAGCCAGGGGCGCAGGCTAGAATGGCCGGATCATTCGACCCGCTGGAGGCTGCATGGCTGTCCGTCTTGACCCGCTCGACCTGTACGACGTTCGTTCGCTGCTCACTGACGAGGAGCGCATGGTGCAGGATGCAGTGGGCCGCTTCGTCGATGAGAAGGTGCTGCCGATCATCGGCGACTGCTTCGACCAGGGCCGCTTCCCGAAGGAACTGATTCCCGAGATTGCCGGACTCGGCCTGCTCGGCGCCACCATCCCCGAGAAATACGGCTGCGCCGGGATGAACGGCGTCAGCTACGGCCTGATCTGCCAGGAGCTGGAGCGCGGTGATTCGGGCCTGCGCAGCTTCGCCTCGGTGCAGAGCTCGCTGTGCATGTATCCGATCTACGCCTACGGCACCGAAGAGCAGAAGATGCAGTACCTGCCCAAGATGGCGGCGGGCGAGATCATCGGCTGCTTCGGCCTTACCGAACCGCACGGCGGTTCCGACCCAGCCAACATGAAGACCAACGCCAAGAAGGACGGCGGCGACTGGGTCATCAACGGCGCCAAGATGTGGATCACCAACGGCAACCTGGCGAACATCGCGATCGTCTGGGCGCAGACCGAGGACGGCATCCAGGGCTTCATCGTGCCGACCGACAGCAAGGGCTTCACCGCGCAGGAAGTGCACAAGAAGATGAGCCTGCGCGCCTCGGTCACCAGCGCGCTGTTCTTCGACAACGTGCGCGTGCCCGAAGCCAACCGCCTGCCCAACGTGAAGGGCCTGAAGGGCCCGCTGGGCTGCCTCACCCAGGCGCGCTACGGCATCACCTGGGGCCCGATCGGCGCGGCCCAGGCCTGCCTCAAGGAAGTGCTCGACTACACCGCCGAGCGCGTGCTGTTCGGCCGTCCGCTGGCCGCCAACCAGGCGGTGCAGATCAAGATGGCCGAGATGGCCCGCCGCATCACGATGGCGCAGTTGCTGTCGCTGCAGCTCGGCCGCCTGAAGGACGCCGGCAAGATGCAGCCGACCCAGGTGTCGCTGGCCAAGTGGAACAACTGCCGCATGGCCATAGACATCGCGCGCGAGTGCCGCGACATCCTCGGCGGCGCCGGCATCACCACCGAGCACACGGCGATCCGTCATGCGCTGAACCTGGAATCGGTGATCACCTACGAGGGCACCGAGACGGTGCACCAGCTGGTGGTGGGCCGCGAGCTGACCGGGATCAACGCGTTCTGAGTCACCAGGCCGGCGACAGGCGGCCCACTTCAACAGCCGTCATTCCCGCGCAAGCGGGAATCCATGGGCAGCAGCTGCCACGGCACAGTGGGTTTCCGCTTGCGCGGGAATGACGGCACCAAGCGCGTACGCCGCCGGGAGTCAGGCATTGCACGTTCCTGAAATCCACATCGAGACCGATCGCCTGATCCTGCGCCCGACCCGGCCGGAGGATTTCGAAGGCTGGGTGCAACTGATGGGCGACGAGGAGAACTCGCGCCACATCGGCGGCCCTCAGCCGCGGGCGGTCGCCTGGCGCGGCTTCCTCACGATGGCCGGGGCGTGGACGATCCAGGGCTACGGCATGTTCTCGGTGATCGAGAAGGCCAGCGGCCGCTGGATCGGCCGGCTCGGTCCCTGGTGTCCCGAAGGCTGGCCCGGCACCGAGGTGGGCTGGGGCCTGCTGCGCGAGGCCTGGGGCAGGGGCTACGCCACCGAGGGCTCGGCCGCCGCGATCGACTGGGCGTTCGAGCACCTGGGCTGGAGCGAGGTGATCCACACCATCGCGCCGGACAACCTCGCCTCGCAGGAGGTCGCCCGGCGACTGGGTTCCAGCCTGCAGGGGCCGGGGCGTTTGCCCGAGCCGTTCCAGGACATCGTGGTCGAGGTCTGGGGCCAGAGCCGCGAAGCGTGGATGCGTCGTCGCGCATGAGCCACGTGCCGCCCGCGCTGTTCGTCGCCCTCACCGAGCTGGTGCCCGAGCTGTACGTGCACTGCGCCGAGCCGTGGTGCGTGATCGGCAGCGCTGGCGCGCTGCTGCTCGGTGCCGAGGTGAACGTGGCCGATGTCGACGTGCTGGTGTCGCGTGCCGACGCGGCCACGCTGATGGCGTACTGGGCCGACCGGCGCGACCACGCTCACGCGCCTGCCGATGGCGACCGATTCCGCTCGCATTTCGCCCGTTTCCGCTTTCCCGGCATGCCGGTGGAAGTGATGGGCGGCCTGGAACTTTACGACGACGCGGGCTGGCAGCCGGTGTCGCCGGGCAAGCTGGTGCTGGTCGGACTGCAGGGCCTGGCGGTGCCGGTGCCGGCGCTGGCCGAGCAGATCCGCATCTTCGAATCCTTCGGCCGCGACAAGGACCGCGCGCGTGCCGCGGCGTTGCGCGCGCTGCGCCAGCCAGCTTCCGTACTGCCGATCGTTTCCTCTTCCTGACGGCTGCCTGCCGTCGCTTCCCGCCTCCCAGACGAATCCCGCCATGACCGCCATTCCGTTCGCCATCACCGCCCGTCAAAAGGGCTTCAACCGCGCCGAGATCGTCGACCAGAACTTCACCGAGTTCGTGCAGCTGTGGCAGGGCGAGGTGCGCCGTGCGCCGCATGACGACGAAGCGGTGCTGCCAGGCAGCGCGCTCGATGCGCGCGGTTTCCGCGAGCTGCTCGAGTCGCAGCTGATCAGCCGCCACCTCGACCTGATGGCGCGCGTGCTGCGCGTGCAGAACAAGGTGTTCTACACCATCGGTTCGTCCGGCCACGAGGGCAACGCGATGGTGGCGCGGCTCACCCGCCACACCGACCCGGCGTTCCTGCACTACCGTTCCGGTGGCTTCATGGCCGAGCGCTTCCGCAAGCTGCCGGGGATGGACCCGGTGATGGATTCGGCGCTGTCTTTCGCCGCCAGCAAGGACGACCCGGCCTCCGGTGGCCGTCACAAGGTGTGGGGTTCCAAGCCGCTCTGGGTGCTGCCGCAGACTTCCACCATCGCCTCGCACCTGCCCAAGGCGCTGGGCACGGCGGTGGCCATCGACCACGCGCGACGCATCGGCCACACGCTGCCGATCCCGGATGACTCGATCGCGATCTGCTCGTTCGGCGATGCATCCAGCAACCACGCCACCGCCCAGACCGCGTTCAACGCGGCGGGCTGGACGGCGTATCAGAAGCTGCCCGCGCCGGTGTTGTTCGTGTGCGAGGACAACGGCATCGGCATCTCGGTGAAGACGCCGACCGGCTGGGTTGCCCGCAACTACCAGGCGCGCGCGGATCTTGATTACTTCTTCGCCGACGGCCTGGACCTGGCCGAAGGCTATGCCCAGGTGCAGCGCGCGGTGGAGCACTGCCGCCGCACGCGCCGGCCGACCTTCCTGCACCTGAAGACCACCCGCGTGATGGGTCACGCCGGCACCGATTTCGAGATCGAGTGGCGCTCGATCGAGGAGCTGGTGGCGGTGGAATCCACCGATCCGCTGCTGCGCTCGGCGGCGATCGCGCTGGAGTCCGGCCTGTACTCGAAGGACGACCTGCTCAACCTCTACGAAGCGACCCGCAAGCGCTGCTTCGCGGCGGCTGACGAGGCCGATCGCCGGCCCAAGCTGGAACGCCTGGACGATGTGATGGCGCCGCTGGCGCCCTATTCGCCGGCCAAGGTGAAGGCCGAGGCCGAGCGCGCCGACTACGGCGACAAGCGCCTGGCCGTGTTCGGTGGCGAGGCGAAGCTCCCGGAAAATCAGCCGCCGCGGCACCTGGCGATCCAGATCGGCCAGGCGCTGCACGACATCATGGCCAAGTACCCCGAGTCGCTGCTGTTCGGCGAGGACGTGGCGCAGAAAGGCGGCGTGTACACGGTCACCAAGGGCCTGCACAAGGCATTCAAGAACACCCGCGTGTTCAACACCCTGCTGGATGAGACGATCATCCTCGGCCTGGCCCAGGGCTACGCCAACATGGGCATGCTGCCGATCCCTGAGATCCAGTACCTGGCGTACTTCCACAATGCCGGCGACCAGATCCGCGGCGAGGCGTCGAGCCTGCAGTTCTTCTCCAACGACCAGTACCGCAACCCGATGGTGATGCGCATCGCCTCGCTCGGTTACCAGCGCGGCTTCGGCGGGCACTTCCACAACGACAACTCGATCACCGCGCTGCGCGACATCCCGGGCCTCGTCGTCGGCTGCCCCAGCCGTGGCGACGACGCGGCGACGATGCTGCGCACGCTCACCGCGCTGGCTCGGGTGGACGGCCGCGTCTGCGCCTTCCTCGAGCCGATCGCGCTGTACATGACCAAGGATCTGTACGAGGCCGGCGACGGCCAGTGGCAGTTCGCGTACCCGGCGCCGGGCGAGGCGATGACGCTGGGCGAGGGGCGCGTATACCACGAGAACGCCGACGACCTGGTGGTGTTCACCTTCGGCAACGGCGTGCCGATGGCACTGCGCGCGGCGCGCACCCTCGAAGCCGAGCTGAAGTGGAAGGTGCGCGTGGTCGACCTGCGCTGGCTGGCGCCGCTCAACGATGCCTTCATTGCCGCGCAGGCGAAGAGCGCCAAGCGCATCGTGGTGCTGGACGAGGGTCGCAAGAGTGCGGGTGTGGGCGAGGGCGTGATCACCGCCATCGTCGAGGCCGGGTTCGGCGCGACGCCGCTCCGGCGCGTGGTCGGTGCCGACACCTTCACGCCGCTGGCCGGCGCGGCTTTCCTGGTGCTGCCGGGCGAAGCGGACGTGGTGGCGGCGGCGCGCGAACTGGCCTGACGGTGCCGCGCGCGTCTCAGGACGTGCGCTGTGACATGCGTCCGGTGCGCGACACACGGCGCTGGGCGGCCGATTCTTCGTGCCGCTGCAGGCTGGCGCGGTTGCGTCCGCCGAGCTTGGCGTCGTACATCGCCTGGTCGGCACGCGCCACCAGGCTGTCGATCGAGTCGTGCGGGCGACGCACTGCCACACCGATGCTCACGGTGAGCTGCAGCTGCTCGCCATCTACCGGAATCTCCAGCCGGTGGATGCGCCGGCACAACCGCGTGGCCACCTGCATCGCTTCCTCTTCGCCGGCGCCGTCGAGCAAGGCCACGAACTCCTCGCCGCCGTAGCGGCCGAACAGGTCGGTCGGCCGCAGCTCCTCGCGCAAGGCGTGGGCGACCGCGATCAGTGCCTCGTCGCCGGCAGCATGGCCGCGCCGGTCGTTGAGGATCTTGAAGTGGTCCAGATCCAGGAACAGCAGGGCCTGCGGGCGCGCCGCCGGATTGCTCATGGCCTGGATCGCCGCCTCGTTCCAGGCGCGACGGTTGAGCGACTGGGTTAGCGAATCCTTGTCCGCCAGCACGCGTACCTCGTCGCGGTCGCGACGGATCATCAGGGCGCGGTCGGCCAGGCCGAGCGAAAGCACCACCGCCTCGAACGCCCCGGCGGCAAGGCCGGCATCGTTAAGCCAGTCCAGGCCGGGCAGGGCGCCGTTGACCTGGGCGCTGGTCATCGCGGTCAGCGCCAGCAGCGGTGTCCAGCCGGCGAGGAAGAACCATGCATGGCGCGAACCGCGCAGCGCCGCGACGATCGACGCGAGCAACAGCAAGGCCGCTCCCAGCGTGAGCAGGGGATTGACCAGCAACTGTCCGATGTTTTCCAGCGCGTCGATCTGGCTGCAGCGCATCAGCACCACCGCCACCATGCCGATCGCCAGCGCCAGCACGGGAATGCGCAGCAGCGGCGCAAAGCGCTGCAGCTCGCAGAAGCGGATCATGAACAGCGAGGCGAACGCGACCGACAAGGCCACCGCAGCCGAGCCCACGGTGATCGACAGTCCGCCCAACCAGTTCATCCCCAGCGGGTGATAGACGAAGCCGGTCTGGATGCCCTGGATCAGCGCGTAGCAGAGGATGTAGCCGGCGTACCAGCCAAAGGTGACGTCGCGCAGCATGAGCGCAAAGCACAGCGCCATCAGCGCCATCGCCAACATCACCGCGAGGCTGGCGGTAGCGAACACCAGCCAGCGCGCGTCCCGGTCGAGGTAGCTGGCCCAGCCCTGCAGGCGGAAGCTCACCGGCGCGGCGATGCGTGCAGAGGGCTCGAACTTCAGCAGCAGGGGGGCCGATGCCGGCAGCTCGCGGCCGAGCAGGAAGGCCAGCCGGCCGTGGCCGTGGATTGCCGCCTGGAAATCATCCATCGCAAGTGAAACGGTGGGTCGGTTGTGGTCATAAAGGGTCACCGTGCCCAGCGGCGGCGGATAGATGCTGAGCACCCGCTCTTCCTGCACCCACGGGGGCTGCGGATCGAGCACCACCCAGCTGCCGCGCGCGCCCTGCGGCAGGCGCAGCAGCAGGTCTGGCGCGAAGCGGGCCATCTGGCCTTGGCGGAAATCCTCCATCACCTTCGCCGGGGTGTCGCCGTCACGTACGTCGCGCCAGGCGCCGGCCAGCGGCGTAGCGGCCTGCAGCAGGCCGCTGCAGAGCATGGCCAAGGCACAAAGCAGCCGGGCCGCGCGTAGCGGCCACGGGGCAGATCGTTGGGGTGCCGGCCATGTCATCAGCAGTTCTCTCCGGTCCTGAGGTTGCAAACCCTCAAGCATGCAGTGCGTGATTTCCCCTCGAACTTATGCGCGCGGCGGCATCGACCCACGAACGCCGCGCCCTTTCGGCCGACGCCGCATGCCTGGCCCGGTGCCCACCTGAACCGAAGTCAGCACGAACCGTGCCATGGTGCCGGTCCGGTTGTGCTCGTTTCGTCACGCCGGTTTGCCCGGCCCCCGGCGATGCTGTTGCGCTCGGCCCGTGTCCGCCCAGGAAGGACAGCGGGTCGCATGAGCCTTCACCCGTCCGAGCCTTAGCCCGTCGAGGAGATATCCATGGCCACCTTGTCTGTCGCCGTATTCGTGGGAAGCCTGCGTGAGGCATCGATCAACCGCCGGCTGGCGCTGGCCGTGCAGCGTCTGGCGCCGGACGACCTGCGCTTCGAATTCATCGCGCTTGATGGCTTGCCGCTCTACAACCAGGATTTCGACGGCGACTACCCGCCGGCCTGCCGCGCGCTCAAGCAGCAGGTGGAAGCGGCCGACGCACTGTTGTTCGTCACCCCCGAGTACAACCGCTCGATCCCGGGCGTACTGAAGAACGCGCTCGACATCGCGTCGCGGCCGTGGGGCACCAATTCGTTCGCCGGCAAGCCCGGCGGCGTGATCGGCGCCTCCATCGGCAGCACCGGCAGCGCGCTGGCGCAGCAGCATCTGCGCAATGTGCTCACGTATCTGGACGTGGCCGTGCTGGCCCAGCCGGAAGTGTTCGTGCAGTTCAAGAACGACGAGCTGATCGACGCCCAGGGCCAGATCGCCAGCGACGACACGCGCAAATTCCTGCAGGGCTACGTGGATCGGTACGCGGCCTGGGTGCGTGCGCACACCAGCCGCTGATGCGGGTCAGCTGACGGTCGCGCCGCCGCAGAGCTTCTCGAGCAACTGCTGCTGCACGTTGCGGGGGCTCTGGCCGCTCGCCGGCTGGGCCCGCATGTAGCTGCCATCGGGCTGCAGGATGGAAGCACTGACGTTGTCGGCCAGGTAGAGATCCAGCTCGCGGCGTACGCGCTGGATCATTTTCTTGCCCTCGATGGGAAAGCCGGTCTCGACGCGGCGGTCGAGGTTGCGCTCCATCAGGTCGGCGCTGGCCAGGTAGAGCTTCTCCTCGCCGCCGTTGGCGAACCAGTACACGCGGCTGTGCTCCAGGAAGCGGCCGATGATCGAGCGTACGCGGATGTTGTGCGACACGCCCGGCACGCCGGGGCGCAGGCAGCACATGCCGCGAACGATCAGGTCGATCTTCACCCCCGCCATGCTGGCCTTGTACAGCGCGCGGATCACCTTCGCGTCGGTCACCGCGTTGACCTTGATGATGATCTGCGCCTGCTTGCCGGCCTCGGCGTGCGCCGTCTCACGGGCGATCAGGTCGAGCAGGGTCTTCTTCAGCGTGAAAGGCGCATGCAGCAACTTCTTCATCGGCTGCACCTTGCCCATGCCGGTGAGCTGGCTGAACAGTTTGTGCACGTCTTCGCACAGCACCGGGTCGGAAGTGAGCAGGCTGTAGTCGGTATACAGGCGCGCGTTGCCGGTGTGGTAGTTGCCGGTGCCCAGATGCGCGTAGCGCACCAGCTCGCTGCCTTCGCGGCGTTGTATCAGCATCAGCTTGGCGTGCGTCTTCACCCCCACCACGCCATAGATCACCACCGCGCCGGCCTGCTGCAGGCGCGAGGCGAGCGTGAGGTTGGATTCCTCGTCGAAGCGCGCGCGCAGCTCGATCACCGTGGTCACCTCCTTGCCGGCGCGTGCGGCATCCACCAGTGCGTCGACGATTTCGGAGGTGGCGCCGCTGCGGTACAGCGTCTGTTTGATCGCCAGTACAGCCGGGTCTTTCGCCGCCTGGCGCAGCATGTCCACCACCGGGGTGAACGACTCATACGGATGCAGCAGCAGCACGTCCTGGCGGCTCAGGCTGGCGAAGATGTCGTCGGACTTCTTCAGCTGCTTGGGAATCGAGGGCGTGAACGGCTGGAACTGCAGATGCGGGAAGCCCGCCTTGCTGGCTACGCCGAACAGGCGCGACAGGTTCACCGCGCCATTGACCTCATAGAGCTCGGCGGCGGTGAGATCGAACTGCTTGAGCAGGTAGTCGATCAGCAGCTTCGGGCAGTTGTCGGCCACCTCCAGCCGCACCGCGTCGCCGAAGCGGCGCGTGTACAGGCCGCCGCGCAGCGCGCGCGCCAGGTCGTCCACGTCCTCCGGGTCGATGGTGAGGTCGGCGTTGCGGGTCAGCCGGAACTGGTAGCAGCCGTGCACCTGCATGCCGGGGAACAGTTCGTCGGCGTGGGCGTGGATCACCGACGACAGCAGCACGTGGTTCTCGCCGCCCTCGCAGATGTCGTCGGGCAGGCGCATCAGGCGCGGCAGCACGCGCGGCGCCGGCACGATCGCCAGGCCCGAGTCGCGCCCGAACGCGTCCACGCCCTCCAACTGCACGATGAAGTTGAGGCTCTTGTTCACCAGCAGCGGGAACGGGTGGGTGGGGTCCAGGCCGATCGGCGTGATCAGCGGCGCCACCTCGTGGCGGAAGTAGCGGCGCACCCACTGCTTCTGCTTCAGCGTCCACTCGTTGCGGCGGATGATGCGGATGCCCTGGGCGGCCAGCTCGGGCAGGATGCGTTCGTTGAGGATCGCGTACTGGCGCTCGATCTGCTGGTGCGCCAGCTCGCTGATCATCGCCAGCGCCTGCTTCGGCGCGATGCCGTCCGGCCCGACCAGCTCGTGGTCGAAGGCGATCTGGTCCTTCAGGTCGGCCACGCGGATCTCGAAGAACTCGTCCATGTTGCTGGAGAAGATCAGCAGGAACTTCAGCCGTTCCTGCAGCGGCATGCTCTCGTCCAGCGCCTGGTCCAGCACGCGGATGTTGAACTGCAGTTGCGACAGCTCGCGATGGATGTACAGCGAGCGATCGGACAGGTCGACCGCACCCACGGCTTCCGCAGGTGGCGCGGACGGTGCGGTTGCGGCGGGCTTCTTGCGCTGGTTCATCGGGCTTCTTTCCGGGGAGAGGTCGGCGATGCAGACGGACACCGGCGAGCGTCATCGCACGGACATGTTGGGCTGCCTACTTGACGTCCATGTGACACGCCCATGCGACACGCCCATGCTACCGGCGGCCGCGCATCGCGGCAGCTGACCCATGTCAGTTGCCGGTGTCGCGGCCGTGCCGCGTGAGGTAGCGGCTGGGCGCGTCGCCGAGTACGCGGCGGAAGGCGGCGGTGAACGCGCTGGGGCTGCCGTAGCCCAGCTCCACCGCCACGCGGGTAACCGACTCGCCGCGGCCGAAGCGGGTCAGCGCTGCGAGCAGGCAGGCCTGCTGGCGCCAGCTGGCGAAGCTCATGCCGGTCTGGCGGCGGAACAGCCGCGTGAAGTTGCGTCGGCTCATCCCCGCCTGCTGCGCCATGGCGTCGATGTCGACGTCCAGCGCCGGGGCATCGAGCAGGCGCCGGCACAGGCGGGCCAGGCGCGCGTCGCGCGGCAGCGGCGTGTTCAGTGGCAGGGCCGGCATCGCGGCGAGCTCGTCCAGCAGCAGCGCCATCACCCGTCCATCGCGGCCATCCAGCGCGTATTCGGCCGGCAGGTCCACCGCCTCGTGCAGCAGCGCGTGCAGCAATGGCGATACCTCGATCACCCGGCAGTGGATCGGCAGGCCGATCGCCTCGGCCGCCTCGCGGCGCACGTAGGCGCTGTGGGTGGACACGGTGCCGCTCATGCGCACCTCGTGCGCCACGCCGGGAGGAATCCACAGCGCCCGCCGCGGCGGAACCACCCAGCTGCCGGCATCGGTGATCACCGTGACCACGCCGGTGGCGGCATAGAGCAACTGACCACGCTTGTGCGCGTGGCGGGGGAGCACGAAGTGCGGCGGGTATTCGTTGCCAGTGGTGACGACGTCGCGCGGGGTGTCTTCGTAGTGGACGACGCGGGTGTTGCGCATGCCGGTGGTATGGCCCGAATTCAACAGAAGTTGACCCGCTGGTACAAGCGGGCCGCTCGGAGCGACTCTAAAGTGGCCGCCCCGGTCATGCAACGACCCGCCACTCCCCGAGCCCTGCCAATGGACATTCGTGCCGACGATGCGCCCCTGCCGCCTTCCGAGGCCGTCGCCGCCGCGAGCGTGCCGCGTGCATCCGACGGCCCTGCCGTCGCGGTGCTCGGCGGCATCAGCTTCGCCCACATGCTCAACGACATGATCCAGTCGCTGATCCTGGCGATCTATCCGCTGCTGAAGGAAGGCTTCCACTTGAGCTTCACCCAGATCGGCCTGATCACGCTGACCTACCAGATCACCGCCTCGTTGCTGCAGCCGCTGGTCGGCATGGTCACCGACCGCCGGCCGATGCCGTACTCGCTGCCGGTGGGCATGGGCTTCACCCTGCTGGGGCTGTTGCTGCTGTCGGTGGCGCCCAGCTTTGCGCTGTTGCTGCTGGCCGCCGCGCTGGTCGGTACCGGCTCGGCGATTTTCCATCCCGAATCCTCGCGGGTTGCCCGGCTGGCGTCGGGCGGGCGGCACGGGCTGGCGCAATCGGTGTTTCAGGTAGGCGGCAACGCTGGCGCCTCGCTCGGTCCATTGCTGGCGGCGTGGATCATCGTGCCGCACGGGCGCGGCAGCGTAGCCTGGTTCTCGCTGGTCGCGCTGCTGGCGATCGTGGTGCTGCTGCAGGTGGGGCGCTGGTATGGCGAGCATCACGTGGCGCGCGGCCGGGCGGTCGTGCGGGCGTCCGTCGCTGTTCTACCGCGGTCGCGGGTGGTCGGCGCGCTGGCCATCCTGGGCCTGCTGATCTTCTCGAAGTACTTCTACCTGGCCAGCCTGAGTAGCTACTACACGTTCTACCTGATCCACACGTTCGGCGTGTCGGTGCAGAGTGCGCAGGTGCACCTGTTCGCGTTTCTCGTCGCCGTGGCCGCCGGCGGTCTGATCGGCGGCCCGGTGGGCGACCGCATCGGACGCAAGTGGGTGATCTGGGTGTCCATCCTCGGCGTGGCGCCGTTCACCCTGTTGCTGCCGCACGTGGGCCTGGCATGGACCGGCGTGCTGTCGGTGGTGATCGGGCTGATCCTGGCCTCGGCGTTCTCGGCCATCCTGGTGTATGCGCAGGAGCTGATTCCCGGACGCGTGGGCATGGTCTCGGGTCTGTTCTTCGGCCTCGCCTTCGGCATGGGCGGCATCGGTGCGGCGGTGCTCGGCAACCTGGCCGACGCGCACGGCATCGCCTACGTCTACCGGCTCTGCGCCTATCTGCCGCTGATGGGGCTGATCACCGTGTTCCTGCCCGATCTGGAGCCGCCGCGGGCGCGGTGACGCCGTCGTGGGCACGGGTTAGCATGACCGGACCGGTCACCCCGCGTGACCTGCGACCCCAAGGAGTCACCCATGCGTTCGAGCAATCCCGTCCTGAAAGAAAAGGTCTTCCAGGGCCCGTTCGCCGCGGGCGAGCGGATGACCATGAACGGCACCATCGCCAAGACCGGCCTGTTGCTGCTGCTGGCCGTGGTGACCGGCAGCTGGACCTGGAACCGCTTCGCCGAAGCCGCTGCCGACGGCAACCTGCAGGCGGCGATGGCGGCGGTGTCGCCGTTCCTGTGGGGCGGCTTGCTGGTGGGCTTCGCGCTGGCCATGGTGTCGAGCTTCGCGCCGCGCTGGTCCGGCATCACCGCGCCGCTCTACGCGATTGCCGAAGGCTTCGCGCTCGGCGGCATCTCCGCCTTCATGGAACTGCGGTTCCCGGGCATCGTGCTGCAGGCGATCATGCTCACCGTGGGCGTGCTGGCGGCGATGCTGCTGCTCTACCGCACCGGGGTAATCAAGGTCACCGACAAGTTCCGCATGGGCGTGGTGGCGGCCACCGGCGGCATCATGCTGCTCTACCTGGTGGACATCGGCCTGCGCGCGTTCACCAGCATCCAGATCCCCTTCATCCACGAATCCGGCGCCATGGGCATCGGCGTCAGCCTGCTGGTGGTGGGCCTGGCCGCGCTCAATCTGGTGCTCGATTTCGACATGATCGAGCGCGGCGCGGCGCAGGGCGCGCCGAAGTACATGGAGTGGTTCGGCGCGTTCGCGCTGATGGTCACGCTGGTGTGGCTGTACATGGAAATCCTGCGCCTGCTGTCCAAGGCGCGTCGCTGAGGCGATCGATCCGGGTCAGCCTTCGTGCTCAGTCGTCGCTTTTGGGCAGTTCCGACATCGGCAGGCTGATCCGGATCACCGTGCCCACGCCATCGCCCGGCAGCGCCTCTACGCTGCCGCCGTGCGCGCCGATCATGCCGCGGCAGATCGCCAGCCCCAGGCCGGTTCCCTGCGGGGCGCGGTCGCCGCGGGCTACCGAATAGAACATGTCGAAGATGCGCGCGCGTTCGTCCTCGGGAATGCCCGGGCCGCGGTCGGCCACGTCGATCAGCAGGCGCTCGTCGGCGACGTGCACGGTGATGCGCACCGGCTCGTTCGGCGGCGAGAAGCGCGCGGCGTTCTCCAGGATGTTGAACAGCGCCTGCTCGATCAGTGCCGGATGCACGTACATCAGCACCGGGTCGCGCGGCGCGTCGGTTTCCACGCGCAGGTCGGGAAACAACTTGCGCAGGCGGCCCAGCGCGGCGCCGACGATCTCCGCGCTGTCGGTCCAGTCGCGGTTGAGCTTGAGCGTGCCGTGGCCCAGGCGGGTCATGTCGAGCAGGTTCTGGATGTAGCGATCCAGTCGCTGGCCCTCGCCGAGGATCGACGCCAGCAGCTCGCGCCGCTCGGTTGTCGGCAGCTTGTCCTCGTAGCTCACCAGGGTGCCGGCGGCGCCGATCATCGAGGCCAGTGGCGAGCGCAGGTCGTGCGAGACGGACGACAGCAGCGCGCTGCGCAGGCGTTCGGTTTCGCCCTGCACGCGGGCGCCCTCCAGCGCATCGGCGAGCCGCGCGCGTTCCAGCGCACGGCCGATGTCCTGCACCATCGCCAAGGCGAGGCTGCGTCGGTCGGGGTTCAGCGCGGCCGGGTCGTCGAAGCGAAGCGCCGCCACGCCGAGACGATGATCCTCGGTGCCCAGCGGCAGCATCCAGCAGGCGGCGCCGTTGAGCGTGTCGGTATGGCGGCCGGCGGCCTCGGCGTGGCGCTCGCACCAGTCGGCGGCCGCCTGATCCTGGTGGCTCAGAGCGAAGCTGCGTGGCGCGCTGGCGGCGGGCT
This sequence comes from Dyella thailandensis, assembly GCF_050749815.1. Classification (GTDB taxonomy): domain Bacteria; phylum Pseudomonadota; class Gammaproteobacteria; order Xanthomonadales; family Rhodanobacteraceae; genus Dyella_A. Next base: position 922,731 of record NZ_CP192735.1, read on the forward strand.
GCAGGCGCTGGTCGGTATCGCGCACGAGCAGCGCGGCGTGGGCGCCCAGCGCCTGGGCCAGCGCCTGGGCGCCGGCCTCGCGCACGGCCTCGGCGTCGGTGCTGGCCGCCAGTTGCTGGCCCAGGCGCAGCAGTGCGCGTGCGCGCACCTGTGCGTCGCGCAGCGAGGCCACCTGGCTGGACAGTCGGGTGGCCAGCCGGCTGCACACCAGCGCAGTGACCAGGAACAGGGTCACCGCCAGCACGTCGTCGGCGTTGGCGATCACCAGAGTGTAGCGCGGCGGCGCGAAGAAGAAGTTGTAGCCGAGGAAGCACAGCACGGCCGTATAGACGGCCACCGCCATGCGTGTGCGCACCGCCACCGCCAGCACGGCGATGAGGAAGATCAGCGATAGGTTGGCCACCGACAGGTAGCGGTCCGCGACAAAGGCGGCCATGAAGGCGATGCCGGCGGCCAGGGTGGCGTAGCCATAGTCGCTGCGTGATCCGCGTGCGCGGGTGCTCCGCCGCCGGCGCGCCTGGGCGCGCTCCGCCGGCGTGGCGATGATGGTCAGCTCCATGTGCGCACCGCGGCGCAGCAGCTGCTGGGTGAGCGAGATGCCGAGCAGGCGCGCGATCGGCCGCTCGCGGGTACGCCCGAGGATGATCTGGCCCACGCCCTCGCGATCGGCATGGGCGAGCAGTTCGTCGGCAATCACGTGACCGCGCAGGATGATCGTCTCGCCGCCCAGCCGCTCGGCCAGTCGCATGGCGGCGTCGAGCCGTTCGCGGCGAGCCGGGTCCAGCGTTGCGCCGGTGTCGACGAAGGCGACGCTCCACGGTGCGCCGCGCCGCTCGGCGATGCGGCGGGCCACGCGCACCAGGTAGTCGCTCTGGCCGTAGCCGTCGATCGCCGCCAGCACGTGCCGGCGCACCGGCATCGCCGTGCCGCGGGCGAGCATGTGCTCGCGCAGGTCGCTGTCGACGTGGCCGGCGATGGTTTCCACCGCCAGCTCGCGCAGCGCGGCCAGGTTGGTCGGCGAGAAGAAGGCGTTGAGCGCCGCCGCCGCGGTTTCCGGCACGTAGACCTTGCCCTGCTTGAGTCGGCCGATCAGCTCGCGCGGCGGCAGGTCGACCAGCACGATGTCGCGCGCGCGGTCTAGGAATGCATCGGGCACGGTCTCGCGCACGGTGATGCCGGTGATCCGGCGCACCTGGTCGTTGCGGCTCTCCAGATGCTGCACGTTGAGCGCGGTGTAGACCTCAATGCCGGCGTCGAGCAGTTCGGCGATGTCCTGCCAGCGGCGCGTGTGACGGCCGCCGGGCAGGTTGGTATGGGCCAGTTCGTCGACCAGCAGCACCGCCGGACGCCGCGCCAGCGCGGCGTCGAGATCGAACTCGGTGAACTCGCGTTCGTGCTGCTGCACGGTGCGCCGCGGCAGCACTTCCAGGCCCTCCAGCAGCGCCGCGGTTTCGGCCCGGCCGTGGGTCTCTACCAGGCCGACCACCACGTCCACACCTTGCCGTTTCAGCTCGCGTGCGGCCGAGAGCATCGCGAAGGTCTTGCCCACGCCCGGGGCGGCGCCAAGGAAGATCTTCAGCCGGTGCTGGTCCGCGCTCTGCGTGGCATGCAGCAGGGCGTCGGCGCGGGCGTCACGCGAGGAATCGGTCATCGTCGTGTCTCGTCGGTGACAGGGCGGATGGAAGGATCAGCGCCTGGCGAGTGCATCCAGCGCCAGATTGAGTTCGAGCACGTTCACGCGGGGCTCGCCCAGCACGCCGAGCTGCCGCCCCTGCGTGTGCGCGCTCACCAGCGCCTGCACCTGTGTCACGTCGAGCCGGCGGAGCCGCGCCACCCGCGCCACCTGGTACTGCGCCGCGGCCGGGCTGATCTGCGGATCGAGCCCGCTGCCCGAGGCCGTCACCAGATCCACCGGCACCGGCGCGTGGTTGCCTGGGTCGGCACCCTGCAGTGCGGCGATGCGCTGCTTCACCGCATCGACCAGGGCCGGGTTGGTCGGCCCCTGGTTCGAGCCGGACGATGCGCCGCCATTGTAGGGGTTGGGCGCGGTGGCCGACGGACGGCCCCAGAAATAGCGCGGGTCGTCGAACGACTGCCCGATCAGCGCCGAGCCGACCGGCTTGCCGTCGCGCGTGATCAGGCTGCCGTCGGCCTGGTGGGCGAAGGCGAGCCGGGACAGGCCGGTGGCGGCCAGCGGATACAGCACGCCGGTGATCACGGTCATCACCAGCAGCATAAGGAAGGATTGGCGCAGTAGCTTGAACATGGGAATGCTCGCTTGGTTGGAAAGTGTGGCCACAGCGGGCCACGTGGTGCATTCAGCGATGAAAGATCGACCGCACTAGAACGTGCCCTGCAGCATCACGAAACCGCGGCTGCCGCCGACGTTGCGGGTGTCGTTGGCGTCGAGGAAGCTGGCGGTACGACGGTAGAAGTCGGCGTTGGTGGCATGGGTGATGCCGCCGCTGATCGACCAGTGCGGGTCGAGCTGGTATTTCAGTGTGGCGCCGAAGTCGCTGTAGCTCGGGCTGCGCGCGTCATTGGCCAGCGGTGTCGCCAGCGTGGTGGTGTAGTGCGTATGGCCGGCATGCAGGGCCAGGCTCCAGGCATCGGTCAGCGGGAAGCTGGCATCCAGCTGCAGGTAGTCGGTGCCCTTCGAATCGCCGGTATAGCCCTGCTCGGTGTCCACGCCGAAATAGTCGGTGAGCGCACGGTTGTACTTCAGGGTGAACTGCTTCCAGCTCAGCGCGGCGTTCGCCTCGGCGGTGTTGAGCGAGCGCGAGGGCAGGCCAGCCTGGTCGAGGTTGGCGCCGGGGTAGACGTAGCCGTACACGCCCACGCGCCAGGACCAGTCGCTGTTGATGGCCTGACCGTAACTGGCGTAAAGATCCAGCTCCATGGCGCCGCCGGGGTAGCTGCGCTCGCTGATGCTCGAGCCCCAGAAGCCGGCGGCAAAACCGTTCGGGTTCGTGTAGTCGGCGCCGCCCTGGATGGCCGGGCGGCCCCAGGTCTGGGTGAGTCCGCGGAACATGTAGTCGGAGGTAACGGCGACGTTGCCGGTGACCGGGTTTGCCGGGGCCTGCTGTGCGGCGGCACCGGCGCAGACCAGCGAGAGGAGGGCCGTGGAGGCAGTGAGGTAACGCAGTTTCATGATGGACTCCGCGTCGCGTGTTGGAGGTGCGACGCACGGGGGAATGGGATGCGATCAGATGCCGGCGTAGCCGCCCAGCTCGTAGTCGTCGCTGACGCTCGGCGCGGGCGCCGTGGCCGGCAGGGACGACGTGCCGGCGCGCGGCGTGCGCACCGGCAGCGCGATCACCACGCCGCCATCGAGCTCATCGGCCGACAGCTTCAGCTGCACGTCGTCGTGCGTGTCATCGGGGAAGGAAACAGAGACTTTCAGGGTATGCATGACGAGGTTTCCGTCAGTGGGTTGAGCGGGCCCGGCGACCGCCGGGCCCTGCGCGCCAGGCCTCAGGCCAGGCCGAGCAGCACCAGCAGCACGTCGATCAGCTTGATGCCCAGGAACGGCACGATGACGCCGCCCAGGCCGTACACCAGCAGGTTGCGGCGCAGCAGCGCACCGGCGCCGAGCGCGCGGTACTTCACGCCCTTGAGCGCCAGCGGGATCAGGAAAATGATGATCAGCGCGTTGAAGATCACCGCCGAGAGAATCGCGCTCTGCGGCGTGGCCAGGTGCATCACGTTGAGCGCGTTGAGCGCGGGGTAGGTGGTGGCGAAAGCGGCCGGGATGATCGCGAAGTACTTGGCGATGTCGTTGGCGATGGAGAACGTGGTCAATGCGCCGCGGGTGATCAGCATCTGCTTGCCGATCTCCACCACTTCGATCAGCTTGGTCGGGTTGGAATCCAGGTCGACCATGTTGCCGGCTTCCTTGGCCGCCTGGGTGCCGGTGTTCATCGCCACCGCCACGTCGGCCTGGGCCAGCGCCGGGGCGTCGTTGGTGCCGTCGCCGCACATCGCCACCAGGCGGTTTTCGGCCTGGATCTCGCGGATCAGCCCGAGCTTGGCTTCCGGCGTGGCTTCGGCGAGGAAGTCGTCCACGCCGGCCTCGGCGGCGATCGCTGCGGCGGTGAGCGGGTTGTCGCCGGTGATCATGATGGTCTTGATGCCCATCGCGCGCATCTCGGCGAAGCGCTCCTTGATGTCGCTTTTCACGATGTCCTTGAGCTCGATCACGCCCAGCGCGAGCGCACCGTCGGTGACGATCAATGGAGTGGCGCCGCGGCGGGCGATTTCCTCGGCGATGCGCTTGACGGCCGGTGGCAACTGGCTGCCCTGCGCGGTGAGGTGGCGCTCCACGGCATCGAGCGCGCCCTTGCGGATGCTTCGGCCATCGATGTCCACGCCGCTCATGCGGGTCTGCGCGGTGAAAGGCACGAACTGCGCGTCGCCCTCCGTCGGCGTGCGCGGCTCCAGACCGTGCCGCTCGCGCGCCAGCATCACTACGCTGCGGCCTTCCGGAGTTTCATCGGCCAGCGAGGCAAGCTGCGCCGACTCGGCCAGCACCCGCTCGTCGATACCCGGCGCCGGCGCGAAGGCGACCGCCTGGCGGTTGCCCAGCGTGATCGTGCCGGTCTTATCCAGCAGCAGCACGTCGACGTCGCCGGCGGCTTCCACCGCGCGGCCGGAGGTGGCGATGACGTTGGCGCGAATCATCCGATCCATGCCGGCGATGCCGATCGCCGAGAGCAGTGCGCCGATGGTGGTGGGGATCAGGCACACCAGTAGCGCCACCAGCACGGTGAGGGTGATCGGATGGCCGCTGCCGGCCGCCTGCACGCTGTAGATGGAGTACGGCAGCAGGGTGACGCAGGCGAGCAGGAAGATCAGGGTGAACTTCGCCAGCAGGATGGTCAGCGCGATCTCGTTCGGCGTCTTGCGTCGTGCTGCGCCCTCGACCATCGCGATCATGCGGTCGAGGAAGGTTTCGCCCGGGTTGCGGGTGATGCGCACCACCAGCCAGTCCGACAGCAACTGGGTGCCACCGGTGACGGCGCTGCGATCGCCGCCGGCCTCGCGGATCACCGGTGCGGATTCGCCGGTGATCGCGCTTTCGTTGACGCTGGCGGCGCCCACGATGGCCTCGCCGTCGCCGGGGAGGATGTCGCCCGCCTGCACCAGCACCACGTCACCGGCGCGCAGGTCGGCCGAGGACATCAGGGTCACCGCCGCATCGCGCTGTGGTGCGGCCAGCTTCTTGGCCAGCACGTCCTTGCGCGAGCTGCGCAGCGCATCGGCCTGCGCCTTGCCGCGGCCCTCGGCCAGCGCTTCGGCGAAGTTGGCGAACAGCAGGGTGAACCACAGCCACAGGCTCACGGCGAAGATGAAGCCGGTCGGCGCCTCGCCGTGGCCGGCCAGCGCCTGCACCCACAGGCCGGTGGTGAACAGGCTGCACAGGAACACCACGAACATCACCGGGTTGCGGAACTGCAGCCGCGGCGAGAGCTTGCGGAAAGAATCGGCGACGGCAGCCAGCACCAGCTCACGGTTGAACTGGCTCGTCGCATGCGTGTGCGAAGTCATGGATCAGTGTCCCAGCAGAGATTCGACGATCGGCCCGAGGGCCAGCGCCGGCAGGAAGGTCAGTGCGCCGATCACGATCACCACGCAGGCCAGCAGCGTGACGAACAGCGGCGTGTGGGTGGGCAACGTGCCGGCCGACGGCGGCACGCTGCGCTTGGCCGCCAGCGAGCCGGCCATGGCGAGCATCGCCACGATCAGCGGGTAGCGGGCCAGGAACATGCAGATGCCCAGCAACACGTTCCAGAACGGCGTGTTGACCGACAGTCCGCCGAAAGCGCTGCCGTTGTTGTTGGACGCGGAGCTGACGGCGTAGAGCATCTCGCTGAAGCCGTGCGCGCCGGGGTTGGCCACGCTGCCGAACCCGGCCGGGACCATCACCGCGATGGCGGTGCCGATCACCACCAGCGCGCAGGGAATCAGCACGGCGATCGAGGCCATCTTCATCTCGTGCGCCTCGATCTTCTTGCCGAGGTACTCGGGCGTGCGACCCACCATCAGGCCGGCGATGAACACCGCCACCACGGCGAACGCGAGCATGCCGTAGAGGCCCGAGCCGACGCCGCCGAAGATCACCTCGCCGAGCTGGATCAACCACATCGGGACGAGCCCGCCGATCGGCGTGAATGAGTCATGCATCGCATTGACCGAGCCGTTCGAGGCAGCCGTGGTGGCCGTGGCCCAGATCGTCGAATTGACGATGCCGAAGCGCGTCTCCTTGCCCTCCATGTTGCCGCCGGCCTGCAGCGCCGAGGCGTGCTGGTCCACCCCAAGCCCGTGCAGCATGGGGTTGCCGGCCTGTTCGGCGCCGGTGCACACCAGCAGCAGCGGCACGAAGATCACCAGCATCGCCGCCAGCACCGCCCAACCCTGGCGGCGGTCGCCGACCATCTTGCCGAAGGTGTAGCAGAGCGCCGCCGGAATCAGCAGGATCGCCAACACCTCCAAGAAATTGCTCAACGGCGTGGGATTCTCGAACGGGTGTGCGGAGTTCACGTTGAAGAAGCCGCCGCCGTTGGTGCCCAGCTGCTTGATCGCGATCTGCGAGGCGGCCGGGCCCATTGGCAGGGTCTGTGTGGTGACCGGCACCTCGCGCGTGGTGTCGTGGCCGGCGGCGTCCTTGGTGGTCTCGGTGTAGTGCGTGGTCTGCAGCACCGGCACCTCGGCGTAGGGCTTGAAGTTCTGCACCACGCCCTGCGACACCAGCACCAGGGTCAGCAGCAGCGACAGCGGCACCAGCACATACAGCGTGCTGCGCGTGAGATCGACCCAGAAGTTGCCCAGGCCGCCGGCGCTCTTGCGCACGAAGCCGCGGATCACCGCGATCAGCACCGCGATGCCGGTGGCGGCGGAGAGGAAGTTCTGCACCGCCAGGCCCAGCATCTGGGTCAGGTAGCTCATGGTCGACTCGCCGCCGTAGCCCTGCCAGTTGGTGTTGGTGGCGAAGCTGATGGCGGTGTTCATCGCCGAGTCCGGCGACACCGCGGCCATGTGCGCGGGATTCAGCGGCAGCCACAGCTGCAGGCGCTGCAGCGCGTACACCGCCAGCAGGCCGATCAGGTTGAACACCAGCATCGCCCAGGCGTACTGCTTCCAGCCCATGTCCTCCTCGGGCCGGATGCCGCATACGCGGTAAAGCACGCGCTCCACCCCGGCGCCCACCCGCGTGACGCGGTTGGGGGAATCGGAGAACACGCATGCCATGTAGCTGCCGAGCGGTTTCACCAGCAGCAGGAGCACGCCCAGGAACAGGGCGATCTGGAGATAGTCGTTGGTGGTCATTCGAACCACTCCGGCTTGAGTAGGGCGACGCAGAGGTAGCCCGCGACAGCCACTGCGAGGGCAGCGGCCAGTGCGTAGAGGATGGTCATGGCAGGTTCCGTCAGGTAAATCGCGGGAACGAAACGGCTCAGCGCCGGCCGAGCCGGTCGCAGAGGCGTACGAGGCCGGCGGTCAGGACGACCAGCACGGCGACGAGCAGGAGGTAGGGAATATCCAAGCGGGCGACTCCATCATGGCGATGGCGCGCACTCTAGGAACCGGCCCATAAGAAAGGGGTAGCGCAACGGCGCTACCCCATATAAATCGCGTAAAAATTGCTGCCAGCCGGTCGGGCAAGCCCCGCAGTCAGCCGCCGATCACGACCGGCTCCGGTTCCAGCGTGACTCCGAAGGTGTCGCGCACGCGGGCGATCACCTGCTGGGCCAGCGCCCACAGTTCGGGGCCACTGGCGTGGCCGTGGTTGACCAGCACCAGCGCGTGGCGGTGCGAGATGCCGGCATCGCCTTCGCGGTGGCCCTTGAGGCCGGCGGCCTCGATCAGCCAGGCGGCGGAGAGCTTCCAGCGGCCATCCTTGCCGGGCCAGGCCACCAGCTCGGGATGCGCGCGCTTCAAGGCTTCGCCGGTGGCCGCGTCGACGATGGGGTTCTTGAAAAAGCTGCCGGCGTTGCCGATCACGGCCGGGTCCGGCAGCTTGCGCGAGCGCAGGTGCACCACGGCCTCGGCCACGTGGAACGATGCGGGCTTGGCCACGCCCATGCGCTCCAGCTCTTCGCGGATGCCCGCATAGTCCAGCCGCAGCTCGTGGCTGCGCGGCAGCGCGAAGCGCACGGCGGTGACGATGTAGCGGCCCGGCTCGCGCTTGAACAGCGAGTCGCGGTAACCGAACGCGCAGGCGGTGTGATCGAGCGTCACCACCCGGTGCTCGCGCGTGTCCCACGCCTCCACGCTCTCGATGAACTCGGCCACCTCGGTGCCGTAGGCGCCAATGTTCTGGATCGGCGCGGCGCCGACGGTGCCGGGAATCAGGATCAGGTTTTCCAGCCCGGCCAGGCCCTGGCCCAGCGTCCAGCGCACGAAGTCGTCCCAGCGCTCGCCCGCAGCTACGGCGACGCGGGCGGTGTCGCCATCCGCCTCCACCTGCACGCCCTGCGTGGCCATCGCCAGTACGGTGCCGGGGTAGTCGCCGGCGAACAGCACGTTGCTGCCTTCGCCCAGCACCAGCACCGGGCCGCCTTTGACGGCAGGGAAGGCGAGCAGTTCGGGCAGCTTGCTGGCGTCGCGGATCTCCGCCAGCAGGTGCGCCTTGGCCGCCACGCGCAGCGTGTTGCGGTGGGCCAGCGGCGCGTTTTCGATCAGCGCGTAGCCGCCCATGTCGATGCGCTGGGCGGGCAGGGTGTGGTCAGCGGGCATCGGCGGCTCCGCGCTGGCGACGGATTTCCTCGACGCACTCGGCGATCAGCGCTGGGCCGCGATAGATCAGGCCGGAGTAGATCTGCACCAGCGAGGCGCCGGCGTCGAGTTTGGTCACCGCGTCGTCGCCTTCCAGGATGCCGCCCACGCCGATGATGCCGACCTTGCCCTGGAGCCGTTCGGCCATGCCGCGCTGCACGGCGGTGGCGCGGGCCATCAGCGGCCGACCGGACAGCCCGCCGGCTTGCTGCGATTGTGGATCGCTGGCCACCGCACTGTGGTCGACGGTGGTGTTGGTGCAGATCACGCCGTCCACGCCGCTGGCCAGCAGCACCTCGGCGATCGCGTCCAGTTCGGGTTCGGCAAGATCCGGGGCGATTTTCAGCAGCATCGGTTTGCGCGCGCCGTGCTGGGCGCCGAGCCGCTCCTGCGCCTCGCGCAGGGTGCCGATGAAGCGGCGCAGGGTTTCCTCTTCCTGCAGGTCGCGCAGGCCCTGCGTGTTGGGCGAGGAGATGTTCACCGTGACGTAGCTGGCCCGTGCGTAGACGCGCTCCAGGCAGAACAGGTAGTCGTCGACCGCCTTCTCGTTCGGCGTGTCCTTGTTCTTGCCGATGTTGATGCCGAGCACGCCGCGGTAGGTCGATTTCTCCGCGTTGCGCACCAGCGCATCGACGCCGGCGTTGTTGAAGCCAAGCCGGTTGATGATCGCCTCGTGCGCAGCAAGCCGGAACATGCGCGGCTTGTCGTTGCCCGGCTGCGGTCGCGGCGTGGTGGTGCCGACCTCGACGAAGCCGAAGCCCAGCGCACCGAGCGCATCGAGATGGTCGGCATTCTTGTCCAGCCCCGCGGCGAGCCCGACCGGATTGGGGAAGCGCAAGCCGAACGCGTCCACCGGAAAATCCGCCGGCGGCTTGGCGACAAAGCGCAGCAGCTCGCTGCGATGGGCCACGTCCAGCGCGTACAGCGTGGCGCCGTGGGCGGTTTCCGGCTCGAGCGCGAACAGTAGGGGGCGGAGATAGGAGTACATGCGTCAGCTCAAGGTGCCCACGTAGACGCGGGTGTCGTAGGTGAAATCGATGCGGCCATCCACCGCGGTGGCATCGAACAGCGTGCGCAACGCGTCGAGCATCGGTGTGTGTTGCGGATGGCCGAGGGCGGGCGCGTAGGAGGAGGACATCAGGCGGCCCTTGAGCTCGTCGAAATCCAGCCGCTGACCGTGGTCGAAACGGGCGGTGCCGCGGAAGCCATGGCCGAACCATGCGCGCATGCGCGGCTCATCGGCGTAGCGTTCGGCCACGCTGGTGTAGTCGGTGCCGTAGCGCTGCAGCAGCGCTTCATAGCCTTCGAGAAACGGCGTGCCGCCGAGGTGCCGCGTGTTCCAGACGATCGTGGCCAGCCCGCCCGGGCGTAGGATGCGCGCGAACTCGCGGCGGGTCGCCGCCTCGTCGAACCAGTGGAACGCCTGCGCCACCACGATCAGCGCGACGCTGGCGTCGGGCAGGCCGGTGGCGTCGGCGCGGCCGTCCACCGCGCGGAAGTTCGGATGACTACCTAGCCACTGCTCGGCGGCCGCGCGCATCGCCGCATTGGGCTCTACGGCGGTGACACGATGGCCGGCGTCGAGAAAGAGCTTTGCCGAGATACCGGTGCCGGCGCCGACGTCGGCAACGTCCCACGACGCATCCACGCCATGCTCGCGGTGCAGCCAGTCGACCAGCGCGGTCGGGTAGTCGGGGCGATAGCGCACGTAGTCGGCGACGCGGTCGCTGAAGCGTTCGGTGCTGCGCAGGTCGGACATGGGTTCAGCCGGTGAGCATCTGGCCGCCGTCCACGGCGAGGGTCTGGCCGGTGATCCATCCGGCCCAGGGCGAGGCGAGGAACAGCGCGGCGTGGGCGATCTCCTCCGGCGTGCCGAAGCGGCCGAACGGGATCTTCGCCAGCGTGGCGGCGTACAGCGAGGGATCGTCGCGCTTGCGTCGATCCCACAGGCCATCGTCGAAGGCGATGGAGCCGGGGGCGATGGCGTTCACGCGGATGCCATCGGCCGCCAGCGCAAGGGCCTGAGAAGAGGTGTAGTGACTCAGCGCCGCCTTGATCGCGGCATAGGGCGCACCGCTGGCGCGCGGGCGCAGCGCGGCGATCGAGCTGGTGTGCAGGATGCTCGCGTGTGCGCTGCGCTGCAGGTGCGGCAAGGCGGCACGCGATGCCCGCACGGCGGCCAGCAGGTCGATGTGGAAGTTGGCGGTCCAGCCCTCGTCATCGTCGCTGAAGCCGTAGCCGGTGGCGTTGTTCACCAGCACGTCGATGCCGCCCAGCGCGCGGGCGGCCGCCGCGATGTATTGGTCGATGGCGGCCGCGTCGGCCAGGTCGCAGGACTGCGTGTGGGTGACCACACCCTGGGCGCGAATCGCCTGCGCCACCTCGGCGAGCGCGGTCTCACCGCGGGCGCACACCGACACTCCGGCGCCAGCCTGGGCGAAGGCGAGGGCAATGCTGCGGCCGATGCCGCGGCTGCCACCGGCCACCACTACGCGGTAGCCGTCGAGGCGAAAGGGAACTTCGGTGCTGTCGACCCCGATCATGGCCTGACCAGGTGGAACAGCCCGAGCAGCAGGGTCCAGAAGAACAGCATGCCGATCACGCTCAGAACCAACTGGGCATAACCCAGCACCAGCCCGGTCACGGCGAGGCCGTCGCCATCGAGCGGTTCGGAGACGGTCTGGCGGATCTCGCGGCGGGCGAGGTGCCCGCAGATCACGGCGACGATCGCGCCGATGAAGGGCAGCACGGTCCAGCCGGCAATGCCGAAGCACAGGCTGACCACGGCCAGGGTGCTGGTGCTGCGAGGGGCGGACGTCATGGTCATCGCGGAAACCCTCAAACCTCGGGCAGAAGGTTACGGTGCGCGCGGACCAGGAGTCCGCGCGCACCGGTCATGCTTACAGGTCGAACTTGATGCCCTGGGCCAGCGGCAGCGAATCGGAGTAGTTGATGGTGTTGGTCTGGCGACGCATGTAGACCTTCCATGCATCCGAGCCGGATTCGCGACCACCGCCGGTTTCCTTCTCGCCACCGAACGCGCCGCCGATCTCGGCGCCGGAGGTGCCGATGTTGACGTTGGCGATGCCGCAGTCGCTGCCGGCCGCCGACAGGAACTGCTCGGCCACCTTCAGGTTCTGCGTGAAGATCGCCGAAGAGAGGCCCTGCGGCACGTCGTTCTGCATCTCGATGGCTTCATCGATGCTGTCGAACGGCATCACGTAGAGGATCGGTGCGAAGGTTTCCGACTGCACCACTTCGTCGGAGTTCTTAAGGCCGGTGACGATGGTCGGCAGCACGAAGTTGCCCTTGCGATCGGTCAGCGCGGCACCACCGGTGGCGATGGTGCCGCCCGAGGCCTTGGCCTTCTCGACGGCCGCCAGATAGGCCTTGACGCCCTCGGGGCTGTTCAGCGGACCCATCAGCGTGGTCGAGAGGGTCGGATCGCCGATCTTGCCCTCGACCTGCTTGTACGCCTTGACCAGGGTCTCGAGCACGGTGTCATAGATTGAGCTGTGCACGAACAGGCGACGGGTGGTGGTGCAGCGCTGGCCGGCGGTGCCGACGGCGCCGAACACGATGCCCGGGATCGCCAGCTTCAGGTCGGCGCTCTGGTCCAGGATGATCGCGTTGTTGCCACCCAGCTCCAGCAGCGAGCGGCCCATGCGGTGCGCCACGCGCTCGCCGACCATGCGGCCGACCTTGGTCGAGCCGGTGAAGCTGATCAGCGGGATGCGCTTGTCGTCGACGAACTTCTGCGCCAGCTCGTTACCGCCGTCGTTGAACAGGAAGAAGATGTCCGGGAAGCCGCCATCCTTCAGCGCCTCGTTGCAGATCTTCATCGTGGCGATCGCCGACAGCGGCACCTTCGGCGAGGGCTTCCAGATGCAGATGTCGCCGGCGATGGCGGCCAGCATGGCGTTCCACGCCCACACTGCCACCGGGAAGTTGAACGCCGAGATGATGCCGACCAGGCCCAGCGGCTGGTACTGCTCGTACATGCGGTGGCCGGGGCGCTCCGAATGCATGGTGTAGCCGTAGAGCATGCGGCTCTGGCCCACCGCGAAGTCGGCGATGTCGATCATCTCCTGCACTTCGCCGTCGCCCTCGGGCTTGATCTTGCCCATCTCCAGAGCAACCAGGCTCCCAAGCGCGTCCTTGTGCTTGCGCAGCGCTTCGCCGCACAGGCGCACGGCCTCACCGCGGCGCGGCGCGGGGGTGGTGCGCCACACCTTGAAGGCGGCCTGGGCGCGGGCAACGATGGTTTCGTAGTCGGCCTGGCTGGAGGCATGCACCGCCGCAATCACCTCGCCGGTAGCCGGATTCACCGGGCGCAGCGTGCCCGCATCGGTGGTCTTGGACCATTCGCCCTGGCCGAGATACGTGCCGGACTGCTCGGCGGAAAGGCCGAGCGCCTTGAGGATTTCGTGGGACATGCGTACTCCTTGGAACGGCTTTCGCGACGAGATGTGGCGTCGCGGTGAAAACCGCAAGTCTAACAGGCCCATCGGGTCGGGCCGACCCCCGCGCCAGCCGGGAGGCGTCGCCTCGGGCCGTTCATCCATGCCAAAATCCCGCTGCTGCCCTCGTAGCTCAGTTGGATAGAGCGGCCCCCTCCTAAGGGGCAGGTCGGACGTTCGAATCGTCTCGAGGGCACCATTTTCCAGTGCAACAGGCCGGCGCATGCCGGCCTGTTTGCTGTTGAGCGGGTGGTGGCTGTTGGCGGGGCTTGAGCGAGCCAGTGGGGCAGGTCGCCGCCACCGGCAGCGGAGCATTCAGCGGGTGGCCGCGGGCGCCGCGGTGGCGGGAAGCGTCAGCGTGGCGACGAAACCACCGCCAACGCGGTTCTGCAACTGCAGGTGGCCGCCGCACAGTTCGGCCGCGCGCTTGACGATGCTCAGGCCCAGGCCGCTGCCGGCGGTGCCGCTGCGGGCCGGGTTGCCGCGCAGGAACGGACGCCCAAGTTGCGACAGCAAGGTGTCGGGGACGCCCGCGCCGCGATCTTCCACGCTCACCTGCACGCCGTCGTCGCGCAGCTGCACGGCAACCTGGAAGGGCGCGGCGCCATAGCGCTCGGCGTTGTCCATGAGGTTGCCCAGGGCGCGGCGCAGCAGGCTGGGGCGGCTGCGCAGGCGCACGCTGTCCGGCCCTTCGTAATGCCAGTCGTCCGGCTGGCGGCGCAGCGCCATCAGCTGCACGAGCAGGGTGACGAGGTCGATCTCGCGCACGGGCTCGTCGCTGCCGTCGCGCACGTAGGCCAGACACTGCGCGAGCGCGCCATCGAGCTCTTCCAGGTCGGTGACCATCGCCTCGCGGCGCGCCGGATCGTCGGCATCGCCCAGTTCCAGCGCCAGGCGCAGGCGGGCCAGCGGCGTGCGCAGGTCATGCGAAATGCCCGCCAGCATCAGCTCGCGCTCGCGCGCGCCCTGGCGCAGCGACTCGCCGGCGGCGCCCAGCGCATCGGCGAGCTCGCGTACCTCGCGTGGGGTGCCGCGCAGCTGATCCTGCACCGGTTGGCCGCCGATCAGCGCCGGCGCGTGCGCGGCGAGTCGCTCCAGCGGGCGGGTGAGCAGGCGCGCGGCGAGCGTGGCTACGGCGAACGCGACCAGGCCGGCAAACAGCATCAGCGTCAGCATCGAGCGCACCACCTGGCGACGGAAGCTCACCGCCTGCATCACGATCCACTCGCCAGGACGGTGGACGCTGCGCACCCAGATCTGCGCTTCCGGCCGCTGCACCACCACCACCCGCGAAGGATCGCCGAGCAGCTGGCCGGCTACTTCGCCGATCTGGCGGACCATCGGCAGTACGGGCCGGCGCGACGGCGGGGGAGATTCGCTGGTGAGGCGGACGTTGCTCTGGCCCAGCCGCGTGAGCATGTCGCGCGAGGCCGCGTCGTCGCGGCCAGCGAGCGCATCGACCGAGCTGGCGGTGGCGGCCACCAGCCGGCCATACGAGTCACCAAGCCCGCGCAGGCCGGCGCGGGTGGACAGCACGCCGCCGAGCGTCAGCGCCAGCAACAGCGCGGCTACCAGCAGCGCGAGGATCAACGAGAAAGTGGTCGGCGCGCGCTTCATGCCGGCGGATCTCCCTGCGGCACGAACACGTAGCCTTCGCCCCACACCGTCTGCAGCCAGCGTGGCTGGCGCGGGTCGTCCTCGATGCAGCGGCGCAGGCGCGAGACCATCACATCGATGCTGCGGTCGAACGCGTCGTGCTCGCGGCCCCTCGCCAGCGCGATCAGCCGTTCGCGGCTGAGCGTCTCGAACGGGTGGGCCACCAGCGCGGCCAGCACGGCGAACTCGCCGCTGGTCAGCCGTACCGGGGTCTCATCGTCCAGCAACTGGCGGGTGGCTGGATCGAAGGTGAAGCGACCGAAGCGCACGCTGGCCTGCTCGGCCTGCGGCGCGCCGATCACCGCCCGCGGCTGCCGCCGCAGCACGGCGCGGATGCGCGCCACCAGCTCGCGCGGGTTGCAGGGCTTGCCCAGGTAATCGTCCGCGCCGATCTCCAGGCCGACGATGCGGTCCACGTCGTCGCCCTTGGCGGTGAGCATGATGATCGGCGTCTGCACGCCGTCGGCGCGCAACTCCCGGCACAGTTGCAGGCCGTCGGCGTCGGGCAGCATCAGGTCGAGCACGATCAGGTCGACGTGATGTTCGGCGAGTGCGCGGCGCATGCCCACCGCGTTGGCCACGCCGCGCGCGTGCAGGCCCTGCTGGACCAGGTAGCGCTCGAGCAGGTCGCGCAGGCGCAGGTCGTCGTCGACGACGAGGATGTGGGGCGATTCCATGCGGCGACTATCGCGTGCGCTGCGCGCCAGCGGCAAGCGGGCCGGCGGGGCATTTGCAAGCAGATGTTTCTGCCGGGCGGCGGCGCAACATTCCCTCACACCGGCCACCCGGACGGACACACCTCGCCCGGGCCTGGCGCGGAACAGTGGCATCACGCGGCCCGATGCCCGGGCGGCGTTTCCCCCCAATCGCTCAGGAGAGTCCGCCATGTCCATCGCTTCGACTGTGATTGCATCCACGCTGCGCTCCGCCTCGCTGGCGGCGCTGTGCCTCGTCGCCTTGGCCGCCGCCTCGCCGGCGCAGGCCGGAGTCGGCCACGGCTTTCGCGCCGTCGGCGGTGGCCAGCGGATCGGCCACGGCGCCGCCACGTTCCGCAACGCCCAAGGCGGGATCACCCATGCCCGCGGTACCCGCGCCGCCGGACCGAACGGGTGGGCGTCACATGGCGCCTATACCTCGGTCAATCCGGACGGCAGCGCGCAGCACCAGGGGGCCACCCACATCGCCGGTGCCCGCGGCGGCAACTTCAACGGCAGCAACAGCGCCACGCGCAACGCCGATGGTTCGGCGAACGGCAGCTACCAGCGCAGCGGCAACAACGCCGCCGGTGGCAGCTACAGCAGCAGCGGGGGCTACGCCCGCGGTGCTGACGGCAGTGCCAGCGGTGCGCGCGCCACCACGATCACCGGCGCCAACGGCAACACGTACCAGGGCCAGACCACCTACACCAAAGGACAGGGCGTGACCCACACCGGCTCGTGCCACGACGCGCAGGGCAACGCGATCAGCTGCCGCTGACGCATCCATCCCACCGAAGGAGTTCCCCCGATGTTTCGATCCCTCCTCGGCGCCGCCGCGTTGATGCTGGCCGGTGCGGCGTTGGCCCAGGCCGACCTGCAGCCGCTGGGCCGGCGTGCCGACGTCAACCACGACGGCGTGGTCAGCCGCGAGGAGTACCTCGCGGCGCGTGCGGCGCAGTTCGATCGCTTCGACCGCAACCACGACGGCTACCTCGACAGCGCGGACGCCGATGCGCTTCCCGAGCCGGCCGGTCGCCTGTTCCAGGCGATGGAACGACTGGCCGACGCGGACGGCGACGGTCGCGTCAGTCGCGCTGAGTTCAACGGCATGCCGACACGCGGCTTCGATCGCATGGATGCGAACCAGGACGACGTGCTCGAACCGGACGAGATGCAACGTGCCATGCAGAACACGCAGCGGCTCGGCCGCGTCAGTCACTGAGGCGGCGGTCATGGGCAGAGGATTGCGACATCCGTGGATCCTGGCGGTTGCTGTGTTGCTGGTACTGGCCGAATGGGCCTGGCGGCGGTTCTCGCGGCGCGGCTACGACGCCCGCGAAGCCGCCGCCTCGCTCGGCGTGGCGATGGGCCACGTGGTGGTCGGTGGCATCGGTGCGGCGGTGGTGGCCGCCGCGCTCGCGCTGGCCGCGCAACTGGCGCCGGTGCATTGGCCATGGCGCGATTGGCGCACCTGGCTGACCGGCTTCGTGCTGGTCGAGTTCGCCTACTACTGGTTCCACCGTTGCAGCCACACGGTGCGCTGGATGTGGACGACCCACCTGGTGCATCACACGCCCGAGCAGATCACCCTGCTGTCGTCGCTGCGCCTGGGCTGGACCAGCCTGTTTTCACTGGGCTGGCTGTTTTACCTGCCCGTGGTGCTCGCCGGCTTCGATCCGCGCATGGTGGCGGTGCTGCTGGCGTTCGACTTGCACTACCAGTTCTTCCTGCACACCGAGGCGGTCGGCCGGCTGGGGCCGCTGGAGTGGGTGCTCAACACGCCGGCGCATCACCGGGTGCACCACGGTTCCAATCCGGCCTATCTGGACTGCAACTATGGCGGCGTGCTGATCGTGTTCGATCGCCTGTTCGGTACGCTGCGCACGGAACGGGCGGACGAACTGTTGCGCTACGGGCTGGCGCATCCGCTGGAGACGCTCCATCCGCTGCGCCTGGTGTTTCGGCCGTGGCGGCAGCTGTTCATGGACATGCGCGCCGCTAGTGGCGTGGGTGCTGCGCTGAAAATCGCCCTCGGGAGACCGTGATGAATCGCAACGTAAAGAGGTGGTGGCTTGGTGCCTGCCTGTTGTTGATGGCCGGTGGCGTGTTGGCCCAGACGCGCGGCGGGTGGGCGGAGCGCTGGCGTGAGCGGCAGTCCGATGCCGGCGTGAAAGCGTCGCTTCCGGCTGGCACGCGGGTGGTGCGCGATGTGGCCTACGGCAGCGACCCGCGGCAACGCTTCGACGTCTACGCACCGGGCCAGGCGCTCGATGCGGCGGTGATCGTGCTGGTCCATGGCGGCGGCTGGCGCCGCGGCGACAAGGCGATGCCGGGCGTCGTCGCGAACAAGGTTGCTTACTGGGTGCCGCGCGGGGCGGTGGTGATCTCGGTGAACTACCGCATGCTGCCCGACACGCCGCCGCTGGAGCAGGCGCGCGACGTGGCCCGCGCCCTCGCGCTGGCCCAGCGCCGCGCGCGCGAGTGGGGCGGGAATCCCGCCCGCTTCGTGCTGATGGGGCACTCCGCCGGCGCGCATCTGGTGGCCCTGCTGGCCGCGCGACCGGAACTGGCCGCCGAGCAGGGCGCGCGTCCCTGGCGTGGCGCGGTATCGCTCGACAGCGCCTGCCTGGACGTGGTGCAGACCATGCGCGGGCGCCACTTTCCGCTCTACGACGAAGCCTTCGGCGCCAACCCGGCCGACTGGCTGGCCGTCTCGCCGTTCCAGCAGCTGCGCGCGGCACCGGCGCCGTTCCTCGCGGTGTGCTCAAGCCGCCGTCGCGACTCCTGCCCGCAGGCGCACGCCTTCGTCGACAAGGTGCACGCGCTGGGCAGCCGTGGCCGCGTGCTCGAAGAGGATCTTTCGCACGCCCAGATCAACAAGACCCTGGGCGTGCCGTCCGACTACACCACCGAGGTCGACACGTTTCTGCGCTCGGTGTGGTGACGAAAAAAAGGGCCGGAACGTTGCCGTTCCGGCCCTGAATTTGTGGTGGAGCCAGGGAGGATCGAACTCCCGACCTCGTCATTGCGAACGACGCGCTCTCCCAGCTGAGCTATGGCCCCACATGAGCTGCGCATGGTAGCAGCGCATCCGGGGCTCGCCAAGACCCCGCCGCGCCACCGGCTCAGCCGGGCAGCAGGCCGGGCAAGCGATCGTGCAGCACGCCGTGGCGCCAGCCGTCGAGGAACTCCGGCCACTCGGCGGTGACCACGTATTCCTCCAGCACCTTGCGCGGGCAGAGCAGGCCGCTGGGCAGGTCCAGCTCGGTGGCGAGTGCGTCTACGCAGTCCTTCATGGCCGCCAGCGCCTTCTTCGCCTCGCCCTGCGGATGGGTGGGAATGGCTGCGGTGGCGGCGATCTCGCCGTCATCCAACGGCTGGCGCAACAGCTCGAACAATTCCGCGCGCTGCGGCGAGCGCAGCGCACGCTGGCCGCGGCTGCGCTGGTCCAGCTCGGCCAGCGTGCCGGGCGGGTGCTGGGCCAGGCTCATGACCAGGGCGTCTTCGAGCAGCCACGGGCGCGGGCGGTCGAGCGTGCGCGCGGTGCGGTCGCGCCACAGCAGCACCCGGCGCAGCATGGCCTGCTGCTGCGGCGTCCATTCGGCGGCGCCGCGCATGGCGCGCTGCGGTTGCGCCTCGCCTTCGCGGGCGCCGGCGCGATGCTTGAGGCGCTCGCAATCTTCGGCATGCCAGGCGCTGCGGTCACGCTGGTGCAGGCGCTCACTGAGCTGGCTATGGATGGAGTCCATGTAGACCACGTCGAGCGTGGCGTACAGGCGCTGGGAATCGGTGAGGGGGCGCTGCAGCCAGTCCGAGCGTGTTTCGCCCTTGTCCAGGTCCACACCACACAGCTCGGCCACCAGGGCGCGGTAGCTCACGCCCAACCCCATGCCGACGAAGGCCGCGGCGATCTGGGTGTCGAACAGCGTGCGGGGGCCGCCGGGCAGCAAGGGCGCCAGGGTCTCCAGGTCTTCGCCGGCGCTGTGCATCACGGTCACCGCGCCGCCGCCATGCAATGTGGGGTGCAGCGCATCGGCGAGATCGAAGGCCAGCGGATCGATCAGCGCGTAGCGCCCCTGCCAACCCAGCTGCAGCAAGGCAAGTTGCGGGTAGAAGGTATTGCGGCGCATGAACTCGGTGTCCATGCCCACGATCGCGCCGGCCGGCAGTGCGGCCAGCCAGCGATCGAGTGCGTCGCGCTGGTCGATCCATTCGGCGTCGTTGGGCAGGGCAGGCAGGGACATGCGGCGGTTCCTTCGGAAATCGGGCGTCGCCGTGGACACGGCGTGCGGGCGAGACGATGCGACCGGTGGTCGATTGCCCGCGGTGGGCGTGGCACGATAACAGGCCCCACGAGGACGCCCCAAGATGCCCAGCAGCACGAACGTCGCCCGACAGCGCGCCCTTGGCGGTGCCCTTGGCGTGCTCGTGCTGGCGTTCGCGCTGACCTATCACTTCTTTCCGCGGGTGTTCCACGTCAATCCGGACGATGTGGCGCCGCGCCGCTCGATGGCGCTGGGTGTGGCCACGCCTGCGCGCTCAGCATCCAGCGCATCCACGCTGGTCGACCCGGGCGAAATCGATGCCGGCCCGCCGCTGACGCTGGCCCCCGCGGCGGTGATCGCTGCACGTACCGCCCATCGCAACCCCGACATGCCGCAGCAGAAGGGCGAGGACCCGCCCGAGGTGGTTGCACTGCTGGTGCGCGCCGACAAGGCCCTGCATGCCGGTCAGGTGGCCGGTGCCGACGACAGCGCCGCCTCGCTTTATCAGCAGGCGCTGAAACTGAAGCCGGACAGCCGCCGCGCGCTCGAGGGCCTGTATGAGTCGCGAGCGCGGCTGGTGGCCGCGATCGGCCAGGACATCGCCGTGGGCGACGCCGATTCGGCCAAGGACCTGCTCGCCACCCTGCGCACGCTGCCTGGCTCCGACGATGACGTGAAGACGCTGCAGAACAGCCTGGACACCCTGGTGAAGGTGCGCCCGATGCTGGCCCAGGCGGCGACGCTGCTGGATCAGGGCCGCGCGGACCAACCCGACGGTGGCAATGCGCTGGCGATCTATCGCCAGGTGCTCACGTTGGACCCGCAGAACGCCGTGGCGCAACAGGGCCTGCTGCAGGTGCAGCGCGCCGTGCTGGACCGGGCGCTGGCCGCGGTCGCCCAGAACGATTTCGCCGGGGCGGACAAGGCATTGACCGAGGCCCAGGCGATCCAGGCCAATTCGCTGGCGATGCGCGACGTGAGCGCGCGCGTCGAAGGCATGCGCGACCAGCGAGCCGGCGGCCTGCTGGCGCAGGCGCGCTCGGCGCTCGATGCGGGCAACCTTTCGCTGGCCGAGAAGCTCGCCCAGCAGGCGCGCGATACCCGCCCGGATCTGCCGGGCCTGGACGATTTCCGCGAGCGGCTGGTGAATGCCCGCCTCTACGCCAACTATCGTCCTGGCCAGGTGTTTACCGACAGCTTCGTCGACCTGCCCGGGAAGGCGCCAGCGATGGTGGTGATTCCCACCGGCAGCTTCCAGATGGGCGCCGTCGACGACGAGGCCGACCACAGCGATACCGAGTTGCCCCGCCACTCGGTGACGATCGCGATGGGCGTGGCGATGGGCCGCACCGAAGTCACCGTGGGCCAGTTCCGCGACTTCGTGCGCGCCAGCGGCTACCGGCCCGACTCGGTGACCATGGGTGGGTCCAGCGTCTACGACGAACGCAGCGGCGCCCTGCGCGACGATGGCCGCGCCACCTGGGAAGACGACTACGCCGGCCGCCCGGCGGACGACAACCTGCCGGTGGTCAATGTCTCGTGGAACGACGCCAAGGCCTATGTCGACTGGCTGAGCAAGCGCACCGGCAAGGCTTACCGACTGCCCAGCGAGGCCGAGTTCGAATACGCGCTGCGTGCCGGCACCACCACCCGCTACTGGTGGGGCGACGGCGCGCCGGACAAGCGCGTGGAAAATCTCACCGGCGCGCTGGACCGTTCACGCAACGGCCGCCGCTGGAGCAACGCGTTTCGCGGCTATCGCGACGCCTACTGGGGGCCTGCGCCGGTGATGAGCTTCGTCGCCAATCCGTTCGGCCTGTACGACATCAACGGCAACGTCTCCGAGTGGGTCGCCGATTGCTGGCATGACAGCTACCTGCGTGCGCCGCGCGATGGCAGCGCCTGGATCAACCCGGGATGCAGCGCCCACGTGGTGCGCGGTGGCTCCTGGGGCAGTGCGCCTGACCAGGACCGCTCCGCGTACCGGCAGGGCGTGGAAGCCACCGTGCGCAGCGCGCGGGTGGGTTTCCGGGTCGCGCGCGAGCTCTGACGCCGCCTCGCTGAGCGATGTCTGACCCGGCCTCTGCCGGGGCTTGCCTCGGTGGGGGTAATTCGCGCTATCTTCAGGGCTCCGGCGCGTACCCAGCGCGCGCCGCGCAAGGCACCACCTGCTAGCGCTTTCTTCAGAATCCGTCCGGTTCAACCGCACGGACTCGGCCCTTGGCCCCGTCAAGACCTGTCGAGGAAGATGCCATGGATCCGCAACCGGTTCGCCTGTTCGTCCCGTACACCGACGGCACGCCGTGGATCGTGCGCCGCGAGGTGGCCCGCGTGGGCACCTTCGGTAGCCGCTCCGACGCGGTCCGCGCCGCCATGGCGATGCGCTCCAAGCTCAGCCGCGCCTGGGGCCTGGATCATCCACCGGTGCAGGTGCAGGAGTGCGACGGCAGCTGGCATGATGCAGAGGAGAGCGAACTGTTCGGCTGAGCCGGCCTCGCGTTCCATGGCAGCCAAAGAAAAACCCCGCACGAGGCGGGGTTTTTCATGTCTGGTACCGGTGATAGGACTCGAACCTACACGACATCGCTGCCAGCGGATTTTGAGTCCGCCGCGTCTACCATTCCGCCACACCGGCAAAACAGGCCGCGATTATGCCGGGTTCAATGCAGGGGGTCGAGCCCCAGCTGGCGGTCGTGGCGCTCGTAGCACTGGGCATCGGCGGCGGGCTGGAAGATCGCGCAGTGGGTCATCTGGCCGGAGTAGATGTGCAGGCTCACCGCGATGGCGTCATCGCTGGGATTGCGGATGGTGTGGTACTCGTGCGGTGGGATCAGGCTGCCGGCCGAGCCCGGTCCGGCCTGGATCGAGCCGACCGGCTGGAAGCGCCACTGGCCGTTCTCGTCGGCGAGGCGCTCGTACTGCACCACTTCCAGCGCACCGCTCCACACGCCTTCGACGCACCACATGCCGCAGTGATCGTGGATTGGCGTGCCCTGGCCGGGGCCCCAGGTCATCGCCACCACGCAGTAACCGTGTTCCTCGCTGCGATAGAGTTCGCGGCGTGCGTAGCGGCCTTCGGCGGTCTCGTAGACGCACTCCGGCAAGGTCACTTCCTGCGCGCGGATCAGGCGGCACAGGCTGTTGCGCAGGGTGTCGGTGATGGCGTGGGTGGAGGGCTGGCTGACAGCATGGTCGATCGCTTCGATCAACGTGCGACAACCGGGGAATTCCTGGGCGAGCATGGCAGTTCCGGTACGGCGTGGGACCCGGGCATCTTATCAGTGCTGCCCGGTGCCGGCATGGACAGGCTCAGAGCCGCTGCAGGAATCCGCCGATCGCCGGGCTGTAGTTGGCAATGTCGACCAGGAACGCGTCGTGTCCCTGCGGCGAGTCCAGCGCCACGAATTCCACCGCTGCGCCGGCGTCACGCAGGCCGTCGGCGATCTGCTCCTGCTGCTCCAGCGGGAACAGGATGTCGGTGCTCACGCCGATCACCATCGCCCGCTCGATGTGGATGCGCTTGAGCCCCTCGCGCACGCTGCCGCCGCCGTACTCGGCCACGTCGAACCAGTCGCTGGCGCGCGACAGGTACAGGTAGCTATTGGGGTCGAACGTGCGCACGAAGCGCTCGGCATGGCCCTGCAGGTAGGACTCGACCTGGAACTCGACGCCAAAGGGGTGATCCTCGCGCTGCTCCGGATCGAGCCGGATGCGGGCGAAGCGGCCATTCCACTCCATCGCCGAGCGGTAGGTGATCACGCCGAGCTTGCGCGCGATGCTCATGCCCGTGTCGGGATACGTGCCGCCTTCCGCCGCGTGGATGTCGGCCGCTCCTGCGCTTCCTGCGCCCGCGGCACTCATCCCTCCCTGGATGTCGTACTGCCCGCCGCGCCAGCCGGGATCGAGCCGGATCGCCTCGCGCTGCAGCGAGCGGATCGCGATCGCGAACGGCTGCGCCTGCGGGGCGGTGTCCACGCTGATGTGCGAGCGCACCGAACCGGGGTGCAGCAGCATGTACGCCAGCGCGCTCATGCCGCCCATCGAGCAGCCGATCAGGCAGGCCAGGCGCTCGATGCCGAGCTGGCGCACCACTTCGTGTGCGGCGTTGGCCACATCCTCCAGCGCCAGTTCGGGGAAGGTGAGGCGATACGGTTGGCCGGTGGCCGGGTCGATCGACGCGGGGCAGGTGGAACCTTTGTCGCTGCCCAGCGAGTTCACGCAGATGACAAACCAGCGGTCGCTGTCGATCGCCTTGCCGGGCCCGAGCATGGCCTCCCACCAGCCGGGCGAGGGGTCGTCCGGGTTTGAGGCGGCGTGAGCACTGGGCGACAGCCCGGTGAGGATCAGCAACGCGTTGTCGCGCGCTGCGTTGAGCGTGCCCCAGGTTTCGTAGGCGACGCGGGCGCCGTGCAGTGCGCCGCCGCGCTTCATCGCAAACGGCGAGGGTAGGGCGCAGTAGCGCCGCGCATCACTCACGGGTGCACCGTGTCGATCAGCACGGCCACCGGCTCGCGGCGATCCACCGGCACCACGCCGGCATCGCCTTCCAGGTCGCCGGCCTGGCCGATCGCCTGGCCGCTGTGGCTGATGCGCGCACCCACGAAAACGTGGGGCACGGAAGAGAGCTTCATGCTCGGCGCCATCGCCATGGCGTCGGTGAGCTCCACCGTGGTGGGCAGATGGGCAGCGTCGAGCCGCGCCACCGCCAGCGGCATCGGCGGGCCCTGCTCGGCGCGGGCGTAAACGAACAAGGTGTCGCCGGGCTGCAGTTTGCCCTTCAGCGCTGGCGCGAGGCTCACCTTGACGGTGAGCTTGGGGCCGGTCGGTGCGTCGGCCGCAGCGCTGGTGGCCGGGGCGGGCGCGCTGCCACCGGCGCGGGCGTCGGCCGCGGCGATCTGCTGGGCGACCGCCTTGGCCACACTGGAGCCGGGCTCGAGCAGCGGCTGCAGGCGTCGCCAGGTGGCGGCGGCATCGGCGTAACGGTCCTGCTGGAAATCGCTGATGCCGAGCAGCCACAGCGCGCGCTGGTTGTCCGGCTCCTGCTGCACGGCCCGTTCGAGCAGCTCACGCGAGCGGCCTTCGATGCGGTGATCGGGGCGCGCCATCGAGTCGGCTTCGGCCCAGCCGACCATGGCGGTGGGGTTGTCCGGGGCGAGGCGCAGCAATTGCTCGTAGGCATCGCGGGCTTCGGCGCTCTGGCCCATCGCCGAGGTGGTCTGCGCCAGCAGCAACCAGCCCTGCGCGTCGTCCGGTGCATCTTTCAGGTGCGTACGCAGCGCGGCCAGCGCTTGGCCGACATCCATCGCCGGGGCCTGCTTGGCGATGCCATCCAGCGCGCGCGGCGTGCCCACGGTGAGGTAAAGCCCGGCGGCCGCCAGCGGCAGCACGAAGGCGATGGCCAGCGCGAGCGCGAACACGCCGCGTGAACGGCCCTGGTTGCGGCCGTGGCGCATCAGCGGCCACAGCAACAGCACCAGTGTCGCCGCGATCATCGCGGCGGCAATAACGTAGAAAGCCAGTTTCACCAGTCGTCCCCGTGATCGACGTTTGCCGTCACCGCTGACGACGTGGCGCGCGCGCGTTTGCGGATGGTAACCACCACGACCACCGTGCCGATCAGCAGGATCAGCAGCGGTCCGAACCACAGCAGCCACGTCGCGGCGTTCACTGGCGGGTCGTACAGCACGTAGTCCGAGTAGCGGTCCACCAGATATTGCTTGATCTCGGCGTCGCTCTTGCCCTGTTGCATCAGGGCAAACACCTGGTGGCGCAGGTCGCGCGCGATCGGCGCGTTGGAATCGGCCAGGGTCTCGTTCTGGCACATCGGGCAGCGCAGCTCGGCGGTGAGGTGCTGGAAGCGCAACTCCTGCGCATGATCCTTGAACGGCAGCGGTTCGATCGCCTGGGCGCCGAGCGCACCGGCGAACAGGCACAGCAGCAAGGTGGTGAGGACGAGCAGACGCTTCATGGAGCTTCCTTCTTCAACGCGGCGATGGCCGGCTTGAGTTCCTTCTCGATCACCTCGGGCGTGAAAGGCCCGATGCGCTTGTAGCGGATCACGCCCTTGGCGTCGATCAGGAAGCTTTCCGGCGCGGCGTAGACGCCAAAGTCGATCGCGGTCTGGCCGGGCAGATCAGCCATCAGCACGGCGTAGGGATTGCCGTGTTTTTCCAGCCAGGCCTTGGCGTCCTGCGGCTGGTCCTTGTAGTTGTAGCCAACCAGGGTCACGCCCAACGTGGGCGCCTCGGCCTGCAGCAGCGGGTGTTCCACGCCGCACTCGATGCACCAGCTGGCGAACACGTTGAGCAGGTAGGGCTTGCCCAGCAGGTCGGCCTTGGTGACGTTGCGCGACGGGTCGTACAGCTCGGGCAGGGCAAAGTCTGGCGCCGGCTTGTTGATCAGCGGCGAGGGAATGGCGGTCTGGTCGTGGCTGGAGTTCCACCAGATGCCGAAGCCGAACAGGCCGCACAGCGCCAGGAACGCGAAGAAGGGAAGCAGCCGGCTCATGCGTGGGACTCGCGCGCCGCAGTAAGCGATGCCGTGGCCGGCGTCGTCGCCGCCACGGCTTCTTCGCCGGCCTCGGCCTTGCGCTTCACGCGGAAGCGCCGGTCCGCCGCAGCGACGAAGCCGCCGAGCATCATGAACAGGCCGCCGGCCCACAGCCAGCGGATGAACGGCTTGTAGTAGATGCGCATGGCCCAGGCGCCGCCGAGATCGTTCGCATCCATCGGCTCACCCAGCGCCACGTAGAGATCGCGGGTGAAGCCCGGATCGATTGCCGACTCGGTCTGCACCTGCTCGCGGGTGTAGGTGCGCTTCTGCGGGTGCATCACAGCGATCACCGAGCCGTCGCGCAGCACGCTGACGCTGCCCTGGTTGCCGCGCCAGTTCGGGCCGGAAGTCTGCTTCACGCCGTCGAAGCGGAAGCCGTAGCTGCCGATGGTCTGGGTGTCACCCGGCGCCATGCGCACGTCGCGGGTGACGCTGAGCGATTCGGACAGCAGCACGCCGATCAGGAACACGCCCAGCCCGAAATGGGCCAGCAGCATGCCCGCCATCTCGGCCGGATAGCGCCGCCCGCGTGGCATCTCGCGATAGCGCTTGTAGACATAGAGCAGCGTGCCGACTGCGCACCAGACAGCGGCCGCCACGCCAGCGATGGCCTTGACCTGTTCGTGTACGAAGAAGGCCGCCACGATGGCGCAGGCCACGGCGGCCACGCCGGCGCGCAGGGCGATGGCCTTGAGCAGGCCGCTGTCGCCGCGGCCCCAGCGCAGGAACGGGCCGAACGGCAGCAGCAGCACCACCGGCGCCATCAGCAATGGGAACAGGAAGCCGAAGTAGGGCGGGCCTACCGAGATCCGGCCCAGGTTGAACGCATCGCCGATCAGCGGGAACAGCGTGCCCAGCAGCACCATCGCCGCGGCCACGGTAAACATCAGGTTGCCGACCAGGATGGCCGATTCACGCGACACCACCGCGAAGGACTTGCCGCCGGCGACCTTCGGCGCGCGCAGTGCGTACAGCAGCAGCGATCCGCCGACGACCACTACCAGGAACGCCAGGATGAACAGGCCGCGACGCGGGTCGGAGGCAAATGCATGCACCGAGGTCAGCACGCCCGAGCGCACCAGGAAGGTGCCCAGCAGCGACAGCGAGAAGGCGAAGATCGACAACAGGATGGTCCACGCGCGCAGCGAGCCACGCTTCTCGGTGACCGCCTGCGCGTGGATCAGCGCTGTGCCGACCAGCCAAGGCATGAAGCTGGCGTTCTCCACCGGATCCCAGAACCACCAGCCGCCCCAGCCGAGCTCCGCGTAGGCCCACCAGCTGCCCGCCACGATGCCGGCGGTGAGGAAGGCCCAGGCCACGTTGGTCCACGAGCGCGCCCAGCGCACCCAGGCCTGTTCCATCTCGCCGCCGAGCAGCGCCGCGATGGAGAACGCGAACGCCACCGAAAAACCGACGTAACCCATGTAGATCACGGGCGGGTGGAAGGTCATGCCCGGGTCCTGCAGCACCGGGTTGAGATCGCCGCCGTCGGCCGGCATCGGCAACAGTCGCGCGAACGGATTGGAGGTGAACAGGATGAAGGTGAGGAACCCCACCGCGACCAGCCCGAGCACCGACAGCACGCGCGCCACGAACACCTCGGGCAGGTTGCGGCTCAGCGCGGCGACCGCCAGCGTCCACACGTTGAGGATCAGCACCCACAGCAGCATCGAGCCCTCGTGCGCGCCCCACACGGCGGCGATGCGGTAGTACCAGGGCAATGCGAGGTTGGAGTTGTCCGCCACGTAGGCGACGGAAAAGTCGAAGCGCAGGAACGCCCACACCAGCAGGGCGAACGCCACGATCACGAAGGCCGCCTGACCCGCTGCGGCGGGTCGGGCGATCGCCACCAGGGCGCGGTTACCGCGCCAGGCGCCGATCAGCGGCAGCACGCTTTGCGCCAGTGCCAGCAGCAGGGCGAGGACGAGGGCGAGCTGGCCGAGTTCAGGAGTCATGGCAGATACCGTGATGGGACACGCAGGGCTGCAGTGGACGCAGCGGAAACCTCAATGGATCGGGGGCATGCGCAGTTCAGCGCGCTGCACCCGCGGCCTCGTTCTCGGCCATCTTCTTGCCCTCGTGCGCCTTGGCCATGGCGTCCTTCAATTCCTTGGGCATATAGGTCTCGTCATGCTTGGCGAGCACTTCCGTGGCCACGAAGTGGGCGTTCTCCATGTGGCCGGTGGCAATCACCGACTGGTTGTCGCGGAACAGGTCCGGAAGGATGCCGGTGTACTCCACCGGCATCGCGCCGTCGGCATCGATCACGGTGAAGGTCACCTTCAGTGAATCGCTGGAGCGCTGGATCGAGCCCTGCTTGACCATGCCGCCGAGGCGGAAGGTCTTGTAGCCCTTCGCCTGGCCGGACTGCACCTGGCTGGGGGTGAGCAGATAGTTCATGTTCTGCTGCAGCGCGAACACGGTCAGGCCGCCGGCGATGGCGGCAGCCACCAGCACCATGACCACGATGATCAGCCGACGTTTGCGGGTGGGGTTCATGCGGACTTCCGGTTCGATATCAGGCGTCGGGGGACGCGTCGCGGGACTGGCGGGCGGCCTGCCGCGCCAGTCGCGTGCGCAGCTCGCGCAGCACGCGCCGACGGCGCAGCACGGGTGCCAGTGCATCGGCCAGCAGCACCAGGAGAAACACGGCGTAGGACGGCCAGACGTAGGCCGCGTAGCCGCCCATGGCGAAGAAGGTGCTCATCGCTCGCCCTCGCGCATGGCGATCTGGCGCACCCACTCCTTGCCGCTCTCCAGCGCCAGCAGGTCGGCGCGCACGCGGTCGAACAGGCTGGCCAGGTAGTAGCACTTGGTGGCGACCATCATGGTCAGCAGTGGCCAGATCATCGAGCCGCTCATGGTGCTCGGCCCGAGCAGGCGCACGGTGGAACCTTGGTGCAGGGTGTTCCACCAGTTCACCGAGAAATGCACGATCGGCACGTTGATGATGCCGATCAGCGCCAGGAACGCCGCCGCGCGTGCGCCCTGCCGGCGATCCTCGAACGCGTGGTACAGGCCCATCACGCCCAGGTACAGGAACAGCAGCACCAGCTCGGAGGTGAGCCGGGCGTCCCAGGTCCACCAGGTGCCCCACATGCGGATGCCCCACAGCGAGCCGGTGACCAGGGTGATCAGGGTGAACGCCGCGCCGATCGGCGCCGATTCCATCGCCACCACCTCGGCCAGCTTGATCCGCCAGACCAGCGCGATGAACGCCGAGACGGCCATCACCGCGTAGATGAACAGGGCCATCCACGCGCTGGGCACGTGCACGAAGATGATGCGGTAGTCGTCGCCCTGCTGGTAATCCGGCGGGGCCAGCACCAGCCCGCCGTACATCGCCACCGCACCGAGGATCAGCGCGAGCGCGAGCATCCACGGGCGCAGGGCGCCGGCAAAGCGGTAGAAGGTCGGCGGCGAGCCGAGCTTGTGCAACCAGAGAGGAATCCAGCTGGACATAGGTTCACGCGTCCAAGGCAATGCGGAGGGCGGCGGCGCAGGCCAGCGGTGCCAGCACCAGGGCCAGCGCCAGTGCGGCGCCGAGCCATGCGATCGGGGCAATCCATGGCAGGCCTTGCTGCACCGCGGAGAGCGCGCCGGCGGCGAAGATCACCACGGGCACACACAGCGGCAGCAACATCAGGGCGAGCAGCATACCAGAGCGCCGGGTGCCGGCCGTCAGCGCCACCAGCACCGCGCCGAGCAGGCTGAGCATCGGCGTGGCCAACGCCAGTGCCAGCAGCAGGATCGGCATCACGGCCGCCGGCAACTGCAGCATGCTGGCCAGCATCGGCGCGATCACGATCAGCGGCAGCGCGGTGGTGAGCCAGTGCGCGAGGATCTTCATGCCGAGCATCAGCGCGAGAGGTTGCGGCGCCAGCACCAGCTGTTCCAGCGAGCCGTCCTCGATGTCGCTGCGGAACATGCCGTCCAGCGCCAGCAGCATGGCCAGCAGCACGGTGACCAGCACCACGCCGCCAGCAATTCGCTGCAGCAAGGCGTTCTCCGGACCGAGCGCGAACGGAAACAGCGTGGTGACGATCAGTGCGTACAGCACCGGCATGGCGATGTCGCCGCGGCGGCGCCAAGCCAGCGTGAGGTCGCGCCGCAATACCGCGGCGCAGGCGCGCGAGAGCGGAGCACGGTTCATGCGTGCATCCGGATGCGCTGCGGCTCGCCGCCGTGGAAGCTCACCGCGCCGTGGCTGGTGACCAGCGCCGCACCGCCACCGGCGATATGCGTTTCCAGCAGCCGGTTGACCAGTGCGATGCCGTGGCGATCGAGGTTGGCGTACGGCTCGTCGAGCAGCCACAGCGTCGCCGGCACCAGCAGCAGCCGTGCCAGCGCGGCGCGCTTGCGCTGACCGGCGGAGAGCTGGCGTACTGGTTCGTCTTCGTAGCCGAGCAGGCCCACCTCGCGCAGTGCGGTAGCTGGCGTCATGCCGTCGCGGCAACCGTGCAGGCCGGCGGCGATGCGCAGGTTCTCGCGTGGGCTGAGGTCGGCCTTGAGGCCGAGTTGGTGGCCGAGAAATACGATCTCGCCCTGGCAGGCGTCGCGCTCCAGTGGTGCACCACGCCAATGCAGCTCGCCCTCGTCGACGTGCAGCAGGCCGGCCAGCACGCGCATCAAGGTGGTCTTGCCGCTGCCGTTGTCGCCCTCCACCAGCGCCAGCTCGCCCGCATGCAGCTGGAAGTGCAGCGGCCCGAACACGGGTTCGTCCTGGCGCAGGAAGCGCAAGGCCCGCGCTTCGAGCAGGGGGAGGTGGGCGGCGGTCATCCGCACAATTGTCCGCAATGGTTGGCGGCCTTGTCCATGCGGCGACCTGTCGCCGCGCGCATCACGGCGCGGCCTTCGTCCAATGCAGCTGTGGCGGCGCGTCGCCCGCTCCGGCGACGAAAGCGAGCTGCCCGTAACGGGAACACAGCACGCGCGCCGCGTCCGCATCCAGGCCGATCGCCAGCAGGCTCGGCTCACGCCAGCCGTCGGCCCCAACGCCGGCGGCAGCGCGGATCGCGAGGACGTCAGGACTGGCGCGCAACTCGGCCAGAAGGGCCCGCTGCGCGCTGCGATTCCGGGCCCGTGGTACCGGCTGGGACTGCGGGTTCCACGCGGTGATCACCGCCCACGGCATGCCGTGGGTCAGCGCCAGCAGGGCGCCGGGCGGCGGCGCACCGATGCGCAGGCGGGCTACGCCGCCCTGCGGCAAGCGCACCCGGTAGTCGGTGGCCAGATAGGCCGCGCGCAGGCGCTCATCCACGTTCGATCGCAGGCAAGGGCGGCAGGCTGATGCGCAGCTGGCCCAGGGCTTCTTCCATCGGCACCGCCGCCGCGCTGCCGTGCGCGGCCAGCAGCCGGTCGAGCAGGGCATCCTGCGCCGTGCCCCGTTCATAGGCATAGGCGTAGGGCAGGCTGGTGAACGTGACCATGCGGTAGCGCACCATGAAATGCGCCGGTGCCGCCTCCGCCAGGCGAGCGCCGAGCTCGCGCTTGTCCAGGTAACGCGGGTCGGTCACTGAGTCGCGCATCTCGATGTAGTTTTCCAGTGCCATCGCGGCGATCGCGTCGGCATTGGGCTTGCGTCGCTGCTGGAAGGTCTCGAACACGTCGCCGCTGCGATCGGATGCCAGCAAGGCGGCGAGCTCGACGGCGTCTTCCAGGCCGCAATTCATCCCCTGGCCGTGGAACGGCACGATGGCGTGGGCGGCATCCCCCAGCAGTACCGCACGCTCGCCCAGGTGCCAGCGGTCCAGGTACAGCGTGTAGAGATTGGGGGCCGGGTGCGCTGCAAAGTCGTGCGCAAAGCGCGGCATCAACGGCAGCAGATCGGGAAACTCGGTGCGGAAAAAGCGTTCGGCGCTGTCGGCATCGGGCAGGGTAGCGAAGCTCGGATGCGGCCCCACGCCGGGCAGGAACAGCGTCACGGTGAAGCTGCCTTCCGGATTGGGCAGCGCGATGCACATGTGGCCGCCGCGCGGCCAGATATGGAGCGCGTGCGGTTCGAGCGCGAAATGCCCGTGCGTGCTGGCCGGAGCGCCGCTCAGTGCTTCCACCGGCGGAATCTCCAGCTCCTTGTAGGCATGGCCCAGAGCTTCCACGCGCTCGCCCAGCGGCTGGCGCCGGTTCATCGCCGCGCGCACTGCCGAGCCCGCACCGTCGGCGCCGATCAGGCGGTCAAAAGCGTGTTCGCGCATCGCCCCGCTGGCGTCGACCAGGTACAGCCGCTGGCGGTCGAAGTCGACGTCGCGAATGACGTGGCCGAAGTGGAAGCGCACGCCCGACACCTCGGCGGCATCCAGTATGAGCATGTTCAGGGCGCCGCGAGACACCGACCAGATCACCTCGCTGTCGTCCACGCCGTAGCGCTGCAACGAAGGCGTTTGCTGGCCCACATGCACCATGCGACCGCGCATCATCACCGCGCGCGCTAGCACCTGCTCGGCCAGTCCGCCGCTACGTAGCGCGTGCAGTCCGCGCTCGGCCAGCGCCAGGTTGATCGAGCGACCTTCCTCGTAGCCGGCACGGCGCGGGTCGGGGCGCTTTTCGAACACCTCGACGTCGAAGCCCGCGCGGGCGAGCAGGTGCGCAAGCAGCGCGCCGACCAGGCCGCCGCCGGCGAGAGTAAGTGTGGGGGAGGCCAAGGGTGGGTCCGTCGCGTAGGGTGGCCACTGTCGATCAGGTCGGCGGCCTCTGCAAGCCGCCGCCGGGTCGTCAGAAGCTCATGAAATAGCCGCCGTTGACCGGCAGGTTGGCGCCAGTGATATAGCCGGCATCGTCGGCGGCGAGGAAGGCCACCGCGCGGGCGATGTCGGCGGGCGATCCCAGCCGGCCGACCGGAATGTCGGCCACGATCTGCTCGCGCACCACCGGCGCCACGGCAGCTACAATCGGCGTGTCGCAATAGCCGGGCGAGACCGTGTTGACGGTGACGCCCTTGCGCGCGGTCTCGCGCGCCAGCGCCATGCCGAAGCCGTGCACGCCGGCCTTGGCCGCCGAATAGTTGGTCTGCCCGAACTGGCCGGTCTGGCCGTTCACCGAGCTGAGGTTGACGATGCGGCCGAAGCCGCGTTCGCACATGCCCTCGACCACTTGGCGGCAGGTGTTGAAGATGCCGTCGAGGTTCACCCGCATCAGCTGGTGCCACTGCTCCGGCGTCATCTTGCGCAGGCTGGTGTCGCGCGTGATGCCGGCGGCGTTGACCAGCACGTCGATGCTGCCGTGGGCGCTCTCGATGCCCTCGACCAGCGCCCGGCAGCTTTCAAAATCGCTGACGTCGGCGGGGGCAAAGCCGATGGCGCCATCGAACTCGGCCACCTCGCGCATGAACGCCTCGACGCGCTCGCTGCGGGTGGCCAGGTCGACCGCGATCACGCGCCGACCGTCACGCGCCAAGTGCCGGCAGATTTCCGTGCCGAGACCGCCGATGCCGCCGGTGACGACAGCCAGTCGATTGCTCATGTCTGCTACTCAGCATGCGGCACGGCAGCACGTGCTGTGCTGCAGCGACCGCTGAAGGGGGAGGGCGCGGAGCGGCGGCGCCGCTCAGGCCGGATCAGGACTTCTTGCCGCTGCGGCCGGTGCTGCCGGCGGCGGGCGCGGCGGCCGGCTTGGCCTGCGACGCCGCATCGAGAAAGCCGCGCTGCATGGATTTCCACGCATCCATGTTGCGCTCGGTGAGGTCGTTGAGCATCGACCAGGGGGTCTGGCCCATCAAGCTGTTGAGCTGCGTGCGGAACTGCTGCTGCTGGTCGAGGAAGACCTGCAGACTGCGCTCCAGATAAGGGCCCATGAAGCCCTGCAGCGAGTCGCCGTAGAACCGGATGATCTGGCTCAGCAGCTGCGGCGACAGCATCGGCTGCCCCTTCTCCTCGTGCTCGGAAATGATCTGCAGCAGCACCGAGCGGGTGAGATCCTCACCGCTTTTGGCGTCGCGAACTTCGAAGGTTTCGCCGTCCAGCACCAGCTGGCGGATCTCTTCCAGCGTGATGTAGCTGGAGATTTCCGTGTCGTAGAGCCGACGGTTCGGATACTTCTTGATGATGCGGAGTGTTTGTGCCATGCGGCGGAAACTAGCAGAAGGTATTGCGCTGCACCAGTCGCAATGCTGCACGCCGGAGTGCAGCAAAATCGCCCCGAGCCGCCCGCCGGATCAATGACCTACGGCGCCGCCAGCGCTGCCGAAGGGCGGCTTGGCCAGCCACAGCACCGGTATCAGCGCCACGAACAGCACCGCGCAGCCCCAGAACACGTCGTTCACCGCCAGGGTCAGCGCTTCGCGGGTGAGCAGCTGATCGACCACGCCCAGCCCCTTGGTTGCCGGCAGTCCGGCATGCGAGAGCTGCTGCAGGAAACTGGTGGCGGCCGGATGGGCCGGGGTGATGTTCTCGGTCAGGGTGGCGTGGTGGAACTCACCACGGTGCTGCCACAGCGTCACCGAGAGCGCGGTGGATACGCTGGAGCCCAGCGTGCGGCAGAAATTGGCCAGCCCCGAAGCGCTGGCGATCTCCGACGCCGGCAGCCCCGAGAGGTAAACCTGGTTCAGCGGAATGAAAAAGCAGGGGATGGCGATGCCCATCACGAAGCGCGGCAGCACCAGGGTGGAGAACGAGGCGCCGCTGTCGAAGGTGGAGAACCAGTACGAGGTGATCGCGAACATCACGAAGGCGAACGTGACCACCGCGCGCAGGTCGAGTCGGTGCAGGTTGCGCCCCAGGATCGGTGCCACCAGGAAGGCCAGGATGCCCACCGGCGCCGTCGCCAGCCCGGCCCAGGTGGCGGTGTAGCCCAGTGTGGTCTGCAGCCACAGCGGGAACACCACGTTGATGCCGAAGAACGCCATCATGCCCAGCGACAGGCCGGTTACGCCCACGGTGAAGTTGCGCTGGCGAAACAGCGACAGGTCGACCACGGGGTGCTTGGCGTGCAGCTCCCACACCACCAGGAAGGTTAGGCAGATCAGCGCGATGATGCCCAGCGTGGTGATCATCGGCGAGGAGAACCAGTCGTGGTCGTTGCCGTTGTCCAGCATGAACTGCAGCGCGCCGACGCCCACCACCAGCAGCACCAGGCCGATCACGTCGATCGGCATGTTGAAGGTCTTGGTTTCGCGCTTGTGCAGCAGCGCCCAGGTGATGACCGCCGCGGCCAGGCCCACCGGCAGGTTGATGTAGAAGATCCACGGCCAGGAGAAGTTGTCGGTGAGCCAGCCGCCGAGGATCGGCCCGAAGATCGGCGCCACCACCACCGTCATCGCCCACAGCGCTAGCGCGATGCCCTGCTTTTCTTTCGGGTAGCTCGACAGAAGGAGCGTCATCGATAGCGCCACCATCGGACCGGAGCCCGCGCCCTGCATCAGGCGGGCGATCACCAGCATCGGCATCGACGTGGCCAGCCCGCACATCATCGAGAACACCACGAACAACAACACCGAGGCGACGAAGGTGCGTACCTCGCCGAAGCGCTTGGCCAGCCAGCCGGTGAGCGGCTGCATGATCGCGCTGGCCAGGGCGTAGGAGCTGATCGTCCAGGTGCCTTCGCTGGGGCTCACGCCCAGGCTGCCGGCGATGTGCGGCACCGCCACGTTGACGATGGTCATGTCCAGCACCTCCATGAAGGTGCTCAACGCGACGGCGGCGGTCAGCAGTACCAGCGCACCACCTTGCAGGGGCTTCAGCGGTGCGGCGTCGTTCGGCGTGGCAGCCATAGGGCGACTCAGCGGTTCGCGGGAAGGTTGGCCGCGATGATGCGGTCCGCCTCGACATCGGCCTTGGCCGCCATCTGGTCGTAGACATCGGTGCTGGCGACCGGCTGGGCGGCGGCCGCCTTGGCCAGCACCTCACCGTTGTCGTTGCTGATGTCCACCGTCACGTCGGCCGACAGGCCGATGCGCAGCGGGTGCTTGTCCAGCTCGGCGTTGTCCAGCGTGATGCGCACCGGCACGCGCTGCACCACCTTTATCCAATTGCCGGTGGCGTTCTGCGCCGGCAGCAGCGAGAACACGCTGCCGGTACCGGCGCCGATACCGGCCACCTTGCCGTGGTATTCGGCGTCGCCGCCGTAGATGTCCGCCTCGATCTTCACCGGCTGGCCCAGCCGGATGTGGCGCAGCTGGCTCTCCTTGAAATTCGCGTCGATCCAAAGGTTGTGCAGCGGCACCACGGTCATCAGTTGCTGGCCGGGCTGCACGCTATTGCCCAGCTGCACGCTGCGCTGCGCGACATAGCCCGAAACCGGCGCGTAGATCGCGTTGCGCTGGGCGGCGACCCAGGCGGCGCGGAAGTTCGCGCGTGCCTGCATTACCGCCGGATTGCGCGCCACGTCGGTGCCTTCCACGGCGGCGCGTGCCGCCGAGGCCTGCGCCTCGGCTGCGTCCAGCGCCGCGCGTGCCTGCGCCACGCCATCGCGCAGGTGCTGGATGATTTCCGGCGATTCCGCTTTTGCCGCGATCAGCGGCAGTCGGCGCTTGAGATCGGCCTCGGCCTTGCTCAGCTCCAGTCGGCGCGCGGCCACCTGGGCCTCGGCGCCGGTGGCGCTGTCGGTCTGCTGGCGAACCCCACGCACAGCCTGGGCCAGCGCACTGCGTGCCTGCTGCAGGCGGACGTCGGCATCGGTGCCATCGAGTTTCACCAGCACCTGGCCGGCCTCCACCCGCTGCGTGTCGTCGGCCATGATCGCCACCACGGTTCCCGGCACCTGCGCCGAAATGGCGACCTGGTTGCCGCCGACGTAGGCGTTGTCGGTTTTCTCGCGGCGGGACAGCACCAGCAGCCAGAGCAGCAGCCAGCCCGCGGCGATGAGCACGAAGATGCCCGCGACGATGATCAATGCGCGGCGGCGCTTGGCTGGGTTCTTGGCGGCCATGCCGCTGTCCTGGGTGTCGGCCGTCGTGGACTTGGCGGTGGACTCAGTGGCGCTCATCGGCAGAGGCTCCGGCGGTTGCGTGGGAAGACGAGGGGGCAGGCGATTCAGTGCCGGACGACGGCATGCGGTAACCGCCGCCCAGGGCCTTGATCAGGGCCAAGTCGGTGCTCACGGCCTGTGCCTGCAACTGCACCGCGGCGTCGTGCTGCTGCAGCAACTGCGCGCGGGCGGCGAGCGATTCACGGGCGTCGCGCACACCCTGGGCGGCACGCGCCTTGGCTGCGGCGAGCAGGCGTTCGTCGGCCGCCAGTTGCGCCTCCTGCTGGGTGCGGCGCTCGGCCAGCATCTGCGCCGTGAGCGCCTGGGTGGCCACGTCACGCGCGGCCTGCAGCACCACACTGTTGTATTGCGCCACGGCGCTGTCGAGCTGCGCCTTGCTCAGCCCATAGTTGGCCTGCAGCAGGCCGCTGTTGAACAGCGGCAAGTGCAGCGCGGGAGTGAGCGAGAAGGTGCGGCTGCTGGCCGTGAACAGCTGGCCCAGATCGATGCTGGACAACCCCGCCAGCGCACTGATGCTCAGATCCGGCAGGAACTGCGCGCGGGCGACGTCGGTCTGCTTCAACGCCGCCTCGACCTGCCAGCGGCTGGCTGCGATGTCGGGTCGGCGCGCCACCAGATCGAGGCTGGCGCCGGCGGGCAGGCCGCCGGATACCTCGGGCAGCGGACGCGGTGTCAGTTTCGGGAGTTCAGCGGGTGAAACCCCGACCAGCGAGGCCAACGCCGCCAGGCGGATCTGCCCGGAGCTGGAGATCGCCGCGCGCATCTCGTGTGCTGCGGCCAGCTGCGCTTGCGCGCGCGATGCCTCGTCCGGCAGGTCGACGCCCTGGCGCACCCGCAGCTCGGCGATATCGGTCAGGCGCCTCTGCACGGCCAGTGTCTGGTCGGCCAGCGCCAGGCGTGCGCGGTCGGCCTGCCAGCCGAAGTACGTATCGGCCACCGCGTACTCGATCGCCAGCGCGGCGGCGCTGCGCTGGGCTTCGGCGGCGTGCGCCTGATCGAGCGCCGCCTCGACGGCGGCCCGCGTCTTGCCCCACCAGTCGAAGTCGTACTGCAGCTGTACGCCGAGGTCGGCCTGGTTGTACCAGGTGAAGCCCAGGAATCGGCTGGGGATCAGCCCGTGCTCGCTCAGCCGCTGCCGCGAGACCTGGGCGTTGCCATTGATGTTGAGGCCCGCCTGTGCCGCCGCGGCGCGAATCGATTGCTCGGCGCTGCCGAGGCGGCTCTGCGCGATGGCCAGGTCCGGCGCCTGGCGCAGGGCCAGATTGATCAACTGGTCCAGTTGATCGTCGCCATAGGCCTTCCACCAGTCGGCCGCGGGCCAGCCGGCTCGCTCGCCGGCCTGGAGTCCCGCTAGCGGGACATCGTCGCGAAGAGCAGGGTGATCGAGCTTGTGGGGCGGCATGGCGCACGCGGCAAGGGCCAGCGTCAGCGCGGCCATCAGCAGGGTGCGCCCGGAGAGCGGAGCGTGCTTCATCGAGAGAGGCCTCGTCGGAACCTTGTTCATGGTGTGGGGAGCTCGTCCAGCTGATCCAGGTTGTCCGCCAGCTTGCGCAGGAGCCGGCCCAGGTGCCGCCGATCCAGATCACTGAAGCCATCGAACATCGCGCTCACACGGGGAAACAGCGTGGGCAGCATCTTCTGCACAAAGCGTTTTCCAGCGCTGGTGATCCGGATGTGCACGCGACGGCGGTCATCCTCGCCAGCGGTGCGCACGACCAGACCGCGCTTGACCAGCGCATTGCCGATGCGGGTCATGTTGGTGGCGCCCTGCGAGGTGTACTCGCACAGTTCGCCTGGCGTGGAACTGCCGTCGGGGCTGCTGTAGAGGATCATCAGCGTGAGGAATTCGCTGTGGTTGAGCTTGTGTGGTTTGAGGGTGAGCTCTAGCTCTTCCTGCAACCGCCCGCCCACCATCAGCATCAAGCGGCTGAGCTTGGCCTTCTCCGCGGGCATCTCGGGGATCGCATCGCCGAGACGATCGATCCCCTGATCCATCATCGCGATGCACTTGCACAGCAGCGCCATTTCATCAGCTCATATTTCATTGATGAACTAAAAAGATAGCAAGCGGCACGGGCTTGCCGCAAGCGGGCAGTGCGGATGCGCTCAGGTGCGTCTGCCGCGATATGCCTGCAGCTGGAACAGCTTTTCCGCGTTGGCCGAGGTTGCTGCCGCTATCGCCGCCTCGTCTTCGTCTCGAAGCTCCGCGACATGTGCCAGCGTGTCGCTCACCCACGCCGGTTCGTTGCGCTGGCCGCGATGCTCCACCCCGGGCTGATCGGGGGCGTCGCTCTCCAGCAGAAGATGATCGAGCGGCATGCTCGCTACGAGACGATGCAGACGGTGCGCGCCGGGGTAGGTCAGCGGCCCGCCAAGGCCGAGCAGAAAACCCAAGTCGAACAACTGCCGCGCCTGTTCCGCACTGCCGGAAAAGCTATGTACGACGCCGCGCAGGCCCGGCTGCCGGCGTACCGCCAGGATCACTTCCTCCACCGCGCGTCGCGCATGGATGATGACTGGCAGCCCATGCTCGCTGGCGATCGCCAGCTGCCGGGAGAAATACCGTTGCTGGGATTCGCGATCGACATCCCCGGCGAAGAAGTCCAGGCCGATCTCCCCGACCGCAACAGCCGGATGCGCCGCGAGCCAGCCTGGCAGGGCATCGAGGTGCTCCGGCCGATGCTCCGCCTGGAACATCGGATGCAGGCCGTAGGCGGGGAATACGTCGGTGTGATCGTGTGACAGTGCCGCGATCGCGTCCCAGCTGCGACGATGGATTGCCGGGACAACCATGGATCGCACACCATGCTGGCGTGCACGCCCGATGACTTGTTCGCGGTCATCGTCGAAGCGCGCATCGTCCAGGTGCAGGTGGCTGTCTACGAGGGTGGGCATGGTTGGAGTCTATGCGGATTGGCTGAGCGGTTCCCGTGGCGTGTTGCGCGTCACGTGAAGGCAAAGTGAGGGGAAAGAGCTAGGTCGTATTCAGTTACGCAGGGTTTCAATGGTCGGGCGAAACGCGAAGGGGCGCAGCTCGCGTCACCTCGCGGGGATTCTAACGAGGAGAGTCATGATGAATCGGCTGATGGTCAACGTGCTTCATGTGGGGATGGCTGTTGCGTTGGCGGCGGGTGTGGCGGGATGCAACCGCGATGCAAGTGCAGACGCCGGCGTGGCTGGCGACGCTGCAGCCAACGGGCCGAAGTATGCGAAGGTGGTCAGCGTGGATCCGGTCCGCGAGACCGTAAACACGCCCAGGCAGGTGTGCCACGACGAGGTGGTCAACACCACCACGCCGCCCAAGGATCAACACCAGATTGCCGGTACGGCCATCGGCGCCGTCGTCGGCGGTGTGCTGGGTAATCAAATCGGTGGCGGTAAAGGCAAGACGCTCGCCACGGTCGCCGGTGCGGTCGGTGGTGGCTACGCGGGCAAGAAGATCGAGCAGAGCCGCCAGCACGCCAACACCACCTCGTCGGTGGAGCGTCGCTGCAGCACGGTAAACAACTCCAGCACCAAGCTGGTCGGCTACGACGTCCGCTACGAATACAACGGGGTGACCCGCACCGTCCGCATGGACCATGACCCGGGTGACCGTGTGCAGGTGCAGGAAGGTGTCACCGCTGTTTCCGACGCTCGCTAAGAGGAGGCCTCATGGCTATCGCAACTGGCAAGACGATGTTCGTTTCCGCGGCGCTGGCAGCCACGCTGGCTCTGGCGGGATGTGAAACCGCGCCGTACGGCAACGGCGGCTATAGCCGTCCGTCGCAACCGGCCTACGGCTACGACAACCGCGGTCCGGCCCGTTGCAGCAGTTGCGGCGTGGTCAAGGAGGTGCAGCAGGTATACGTCGAGCGCAAGAGCAACGGCACGCTCGGTGCGGTGATCGGCGCGGTGGCCGGCGGCGTCCTGGGCAATCAGATCGGCAAGGGCGATGGCCGCAAGGCGGCTACCGTGGCTGGCGCGGTGGCCGGTGGCGTGGTCGGCAACAAGGTCGCCAATGCCCACAGCGGCAGCGACGTGGCCTGGCGAGTGACAGTCAGGCTGGACGATGGCCAATACACCACGGTCACGCAGGCCGAGGACCCGCGTGTGCGCGAAGGCGACTATGTGGAGGTTCAGGGCGGGCGCATCTACGCCCGGTGATCTTTCACTAAGCCTGATCGGACGTCTATACGTCCAAATGAAAAGCCCTCCTTGCGGAGGGCTTTTCTGTTTCAGTTGACCGCGTAGAAGCGGTGTTCGCCGATGGTCTGGCTGTTCTGGTTGATCGACCAGTACGGTGCCATGGCCAGGGTGGCGAAGTGGTCGGCGTGCGGTACCACCAGGCGCCGCTCGGCTGCGGGGAGCTGCCAGTTGCTCATCGACTCGCCCGCAATCTTCCACGCCTTCGCGAAAGCCTGCATGTTGGTGATGTCGAACGAACCAGGCGTGGTGGTGGTGGCGAACTGATGAGGTGCGGTGACGACCTTGCATACCGTATCGCCCCACTGGCCGCGCTCGCGGCGGCGCAGTGCGACCTCGGCGACGGCGAGCTGGCCCATGGTGGGCTCGCTGCGAGCTTCCAGATAGACCGTCGTGGCCAGGCATGCCTGGTCGGCGACCGGTTGGGGAAGCACGGAGGCCATCCACAGCAACAGGGAAAGTTTCATGTCTGCCTCCAACGTGCTGTACGCGTGGCCGACCGAGGTCGAAATCCATGCGCCGTTGCGGTGGACGGGCGGGCAGGCCGTTCCACCTGGATGAATGACACTCGGGCCGAAACTTGGGGCCTTGGGTGCCTTTGCCACGGGATTGTGGCGAGTCGGGCGGGCGCTTGGTTGTGCCTAGCCTGACCAGTGCTGCTGGGACATCGTCGAGAGCACCGCTCTCGTCCTGCCTGCAACTACTCCGCCACGGACGGCGGTCATTCCTTCCGGCAGATGTTCTTGCCGGGTCGCGCCGATCCGGAATCTTCCGGTTCGTCGCGTGCATCGGTCCACGAGGTGGTGGGCCGCTCAAAAGTTCGGCGGAGCCTAGTGGCGGGATTTTGTGAAGGCAAGTGCCGTCGCCTCCGAGTTCACGAGGCACTCACATTCGCGAGGGTGGCTGCACGATCGTCATGCGGGCCAGGTTTGGAGAAGTTCAACCGCAATTTTCTGACCGGCGTGCGTCGCCGTCACCGGCCCGTCCGCGCGCGCCAATTCACTGTGGCACAGCGCGATCGCCTCGGTGCCGCGGTCAGTCGATGTCGCATTGAGCAGTTGGATGGGAGATCCGTCGCCATCGATTTCAAGCAGGGTGCCGGAGGCTACCGGCTGCGACAATCCGACCCGGCACAGGTGTCGCTTGTTGCCACCGCGGTAGTGCAGCCGGGCGACGATTTCCTGGCCGGGATAGCAGCCCTTGTCCAGACTCACGGCGTGCAGCCGATGCAGTGAAAGCGCCGGCGGCAGGCACGTGCCGAGCAACGTGTCGGGCAGCCAGGGCCATCCAGCAGCTATCTGCAGCGAATGCCAGCGCGTGTCCGCGTTGGCATCGCTCGACAGCACCAGCGAGTGGTCGTCGCATCCGAAACGCGCGACGTTGTCGAGCGCGTGCACCTGATGCAATGGCAGCGCGTCGGCGGTCGCGAGCGACTGCGAGTTGTCGGCATGCATGGAGAGCTTCGCCCTGAACACGAAACGCGAAAGCTCGTTCTTCATCGCATCGGCGTGACCGCCGCGCAGCAGGAGCAGTAGTCGCTCCGGGGCGAGGCGAGCGAGATGGAAGAGGTAGCGCACGCGACCTTGCGCATCCAGCCATGCGCCGAACTGCCACTCGCCCGGCGCAATGGATGCGACCGCTACGGTGAACTGGGACTGCGCGAACGCAACCGCGTCCGGGCCCTCGATGAGCAGCGTCTCGGCGGTGGTGCAGGAGGGATCAGGCATGGCTGAAACAAGTGAGGGTGAGAGGGCGGCAAGGCAAGCCTGCGGCGCTGCGTCAGGTTGTGCCGACTGGGGCACAAGTATTACTCTTGTTCAGCTAAGAGACCCCATGTCCGACAATCGCTCACATCCCGACGAGAAGCCTTCGAACGCCCCGGCGTCGGGGCAGCCCGTGCCTGCGAAACCCGCAGGTCCGGTCGGGGCGCAGGAGCAACCGGCGCCGGATCCCACACGCTACGGCGATTGGGAAAAGAACGGTCGCTGCATCGACTTCTGATCTGCCGCGCCGGCAGTGGCCGGCGTGCGGATGGATAGTGATGGTCGGCGTGGAACCCAGCGATTCCACACCAGGATAGCCGCCATGGCAGACACGCGACGACCGCTTTCCCCGCACCTCCAGGTTTACAAGTGGCAGGTGCAGATGATGACCTCCATCCTGCATCGCGCCACCGGCATCGTGCTCGCCCTCGGCGGCGCGATCATCGTGTGGGGCCTGATGGCCCTCGCCGCGGGGAATGACGCGTTCGCTGCGTTCACGGCGTGTGCGGGCAGCCCGCTTGGCCTGCTGGTCCTGTTCGGATGGACCTGGGCACTCGCGTATCACCTGTGCAACGGCATTCGTCATCTGGTGCAGGACACCGGTGCCGGCTACGCCATTCCCCAGTTCGTGCGCTCGAGCTGGCTGTCGGTGATCGGCAGCGTGGTGATCACCCTGCTGGTGTGGGGCTATGTGCTGACGACCGGAGGTGCGGCATGAGCGCGAAGGATCTGCGGCACCCGATCAAGCGGGCGCGCGGGCTCGGTTCGGCCCAGTCGGGCGTGGGCCACTGGTGGACGCAGCGCACTACTGCCGTTGCGCTGATTGCGCTGGGGCTGTGGTTTCTCGTCACGGTGCTGCGCCTGGTGCATACCGACTACGAGACCGCTCGTACCGTTGTGGCCAAGCCTTGGAACGCGATCCTGCTGATCGCGTTCGTGGTCACCATGTTCTGGCATGCCGTGCTCGGCTTGCAGGTGGTGATCGAAGACTACGTGCACACGCGCTGGAAG
The DNA here is from genome assembly GCF_050749815.1 of Dyella thailandensis. GTDB lineage: Bacteria > Pseudomonadota > Gammaproteobacteria > Xanthomonadales > Rhodanobacteraceae > Dyella_A. The sequence goes on from NZ_CP192735.1 coordinate 967,016, forward strand.
GAAGTTTCCTTGCTGGTGCTGGTGAAGTTCCTCGCGGTGCTGGGCGCGCTTGCAAGCGTGCTGGCGGTCCTGCGCGTCGCTCTGGGAGCCTGAAGTGGAAAGCTACAAGATCCAACAGCATAAGTACGACGTGATCGTGGTCGGCGCCGGTGGCGCGGGCCTGCGCGCCACCTTCGGCCTGGCCGAGAAGGGCCTGAAGGCCGCGTGCATCACCAAGGTGTTCCCGACCCGCTCGCATACGGTGGCGGCGCAGGGCGGTATCTCCGCCGCGCTGGGCAACATGGGCGAGGACGACTGGCGCTTCCATTTCTACGACACCATCAAGGGGTCGGACTGGCTGGGTGACCAGGACGCCATCGAGTACATGTGCCGCGAGGCGATTCCGGCGATCATCGAACTGGAGCACTACGGCGTGCCGTTTTCGCGCACGGCCGAGGGCAAGATCTACCAGCGCCCGTTCGGCGGCATGACCACGCATTACGGCAAGGGCACCGCTCAGCGCACCTGCGCCGCGGCCGACCGTACCGGCCACGCGATCCTGCACACGCTGTATCAGCAGGCGCTGGCGCACGATGCCTCGTTCTTCATCGAGTACTTCGCGATCGACCTGATCTTCGACGATGAGGGCGTGTGCCGCGGCGTGCTGGCGCTGGACATGAACGAGGGCACGCTGCACTTCTTCCGCGGCCAAGCCGTGGTGCTGGCGACCGGCGGCTACGGCCGCGCCTATTTCAGCGCCACCTCGGCGCACACCTGCACCGGCGATGGCGGCGGCATGGTGCTGCGCGCCGGCCTGCCGCTGCAGGATATGGAGTTCGTGCAGTTCCACCCGACCGGCATCTACGGCGCGGGCTGCCTGATCACCGAGGGCGTGCGCGGCGAGGGCGGCTACCTCACCAACTCCGAGGGCGAGCGCTTCATGGAGCGCTACGCACCCAACGCAAAGGATCTGGCGTCCCGCGACGTGGTCAGTCGCGCCATGACGATCGAGATCCGCGAGGGTCGCGGCGTCGGCGAGCAGAAGGACCACATCCACCTCAACCTCATGCATCTGGGCGCCGAGGTGATCAACGAGCGCCTGCCGGGTATCGCCGAGTCGGCTCGCATCTTCGCCGGCGTGGATGTGACCAAGGAGCCGATCCCGGTGCTGCCGACCGTTCACTACAACATGGGTGGCATCCCAACCAACTATCACGGCGAAGTGGTGCAGCTGAAGGACGGCAATCCCGATTCGGTGGTGCCTGGCCTGTTCGCCATCGGCGAGGCGGCGTGCGTATCGGTGCACGGCGCCAACCGCCTGGGTTCGAACTCGCTGCTCGACTTGGTGGTGTTCGGTCGCGCGGTTGCGAACCGCTGCGCTGAGGTGATCCAGCCGGGCGCGTCGCACAAGGACCTGCCGGCAAGCGTGCTGGACAAGGCACTGACCCGCTTCGACGGCCTGCGCAACGCCAACGGCAGCACGCCGACGGCGAAGATCCGCGCGGAAATGCAGCGCACCATGCAGAGCGACGCGGCTGTGTTCCGCACCGGCGACACGCTGAAGGACGGCAAGCGCAAGATCTCCGAGGTCTACGACTCGTTCAAGGACGTCAAGGTTTCCGATCGCTCGCTGGTGTGGAACTCCGACCTGATCGAGACGCTGGAGCTGTCCAACCTGCTGGCGCAGGCGGTGGCGACCATGCATTCGGCCGAGCAGCGACCGGAGAGCCGCGGCGCGCACGCTCGCGAGGACTTCCCGGACCGCAACGACGACGAGTGGATGAAGCACACGCTGGTCAAGGTGGACGAGGCCGGCAACACCAGCTTCGAGTTCCGCCCGGTGCACATGTACACGATGACCGACGAGGTCGAAGTGGTGCCGCCGAAGAAGCGCGTCTACTGATCAGGCGATGCCGGCGATCCTGGTCGCCGGCATCGTTAGCGCATCGCAGGTGGTTGGGGCCGTCAGGCCCTCCTAACGAGATTGAAGGGTTCCGCACATGGCAGAGTTCACCCTCCCGAAGAATTCGAAGATCCAGCCGGGCAAGCATTTCCCGGCCCAGGGCGCGAAGAAGCCGCGCACGTTCCGCATCTACCGCTGGTCGCCGGACGACGGCCAGAACCCGCGCATCGACACCTATGAGGTGGACATGGCCGCGTGCGGTCCGATGGTTCTGGACGCGCTGCTGAAGATCAAGAACGAGATCGATCCCACGCTGACCCTGCGCCGCTCCTGCCGCGAGGGCATCTGCGGTTCGTGCGCGATGAACATCGACGGCACCAACACGCTGGCCTGCACCAAGGCTATCGACGATTGCGCCGGCGGTGACGTGAAGATCTACCCGCTGCCGCACATGCCGGTGGTGAAGGATCTGGTGCCGGATCTCACCCACTTCTACGCCCAGTTCGCCTCGATCAAGCCGTGGCTGCGCACGCAGAGCCCGGCGCCGGATCGCGAGCGCCTGCAGTCGCCGGAAGACCGCAAGCACCTGGACGGCCTGTACGAGTGCATCCTCTGCGCGTGCTGCTCCACGAGCTGCCCGAGCTATTGGTGGAACGGCGACAAGTACCTCGGCCCGGCGATCCTGTTGCAGGCCTATCGCTGGATCGTCGACTCGCGCGACGAGGACACCGGTGCCCGCCTGGACGATCTGGAAGACCCGTTCAAGCTGTATCGCTGCCACACCATCATGAACTGCGCGCGCACCTGCCCGAAGGGCCTGAACCCGGCCAAGGCGATCGCCGAGATCAAGAAGCTGATCGTGCAGCGCCGCGCGGCCTGACGGCCCGCCTGCTAGTGTCTGGATCTGCGGGCTGCCTCCGGGCAGCCCGCATGCTTTGGAGAACCGGAACCGTGGAAGAAGCCCGCATCAAGCGCCTGCGCTGGCGCACCCGCCGGGGCACGCGCGAGCTGGACGCCCTGTTCGGCGGCTGGCTGGACGAGCGTTTCGCCACGGCGGACGAAGCGACCCGGTTGGCGTTCGACGCGTTGCTCGACGTGCAGGATCCCGACCTGTGGGACTGGGTGATGGGCCACGCCCGCGCGCCGCGCGAAGATTGGCAGGCGATCATCGATGACATCCGCGCCCGCCATCGGCTTTGAATACCGGCCGTCCCGGCTGCTGCAGCGCCTGCGCGGTTTGCTGGTGGTGCTGGCGGTCGTGGCGCTGCTGCTCAGTGGCATGGCGCTGTTGGTACGCCTGCTGCTCGGGCTGCTGCTGATCGGCGTTCTCGCTCTCATGCAGCGCCGGCAGCGCGCGACGCCCACGGCGGTGGGCTGGCACCCGATGTCCGGCTGGACCGTGCGAATGGCCGACGGTAGCGATGCGCCGATGAGCCTGCGCTCGTTTCGGGTGCTGGCCGGCTGCGTCGTCCTCAACCTGGCCGGCGAGGGCGGGCGCCACGATCTCTGGCTGCTGCCGGACAACAGCGATCCGGACACGCGGCGGCGCCTGCGCATGCGTCTTGCCGCGACCGGCGGCCAGACGCCCTAGCGCCCCGAGCCGGTTGCCGGTTGCAGCGGCATCGGGCACTCTGCCGCGCTGGTGCGGTCCATGCAAAGCCCTGCAACTCAGGGATGTTCCGCTGGCCGGTGTCGCCGGCTCTCCACAGATCAGGTTGCCATGTTCCGACCGCTCGAACTCTTCATCGGCCTGCGCTACACGCGCGCCAAGCGCCGCAACCAGTTCATTTCCTTCATCTCCACGGTGTCGATCATCTGCATCTGCATCAGCGTGATGGCGCTGATCACCGTGATGTCGGTGATGAACGGGTTTGACAACGAGCTGCGCTCGCGCATCCTCGGCGCGGTGTCGCACGCCACCATCTCCGGCGTGGGCGAGAGCATCCACGACTGGCAGGGCACGGTGAAGCTGGCCGAGGCCAACCCGCACGTGCGCGGTGCGGCGCCCTACGTCGACCTGCAGGCGTTCCTGCAGGGTACCTACGGTTCCACCGGCGCCATGGTGCGCGGCATCGAGCCGGCGCAGGAGCCAAAGGCCTCGGAGATCGATAAGCACATGGTGCAGGGGCGCTGGGATTCGCTCACGCCCGGCAGCTGGAACATCGTCCTGGGCAAGGAGCTGGCGATGCAGCTCGGGGTGAATGTTGGCGATCGGGTGATCGTCTACGTGCCGCAGTTGCGCGCGACCCCGATGGGTGCAGTGCCGACGGTGCGTGGATTCCATGTGTCGGGCATCTTCGAGCTGGGCATGCAGCAGTACGACTCCGGCCTGGCCCTGATCAACATGGGCGATGCAGAGAAGCTCGGTGACCTAGCCGGCCCTACCGGCATCCGCCTGCGCCTGGACGATCTATGGAATGCCGGCACGGTGGCGCGCCAGCTGAGCGATCAGCTCGGCCAGCTCTACAGCGTGCGCACCTGGATGCAGGAAAACAGCAACTTCTTCTCCGCCATCTCGATGGAGAAGAAGGTGATGTTCATCATTCTCTCGCTGATCATCCTGGTGGCGGTGATCAACCTGATCTCGATGCTGATGATGCTGGTCACCGACAAGCAGGCCGACATCGCCATCCTGCGCACCCTCGGAGCCACACCGCGCAGCATCATGGGCATGTTCATGGTGCAGGGTTTGCTGGTGGGCTTCGTCGGTATCGGCTTCGGCGTCGGCCTGGGCTCGCTGCTGTCGTGGAAGCTGCCGGCCATCGTCGACTGGATCCAGGACGTGTTCCACGTGCAGTTCCTGTCGCCGGACGTCTATTACATCTCCAACGTGCCCAGCAAGCTCGATGCGGCCGACGTGGGCTGGGTGGCGCTGGTCACCTTTGTGTTCTCGCTGCTGGCGACCCTTTATCCCGCGTGGCGCGCCTCGCGCACGCAACCGGCGCAGGCGCTGCGCTATGAGTAAGCCGATGAACGCAAGCAACGACGTGGTGCTGCGCGCCAGCCATATCGCCAAGAGCTACCGCGAGGGCGACCTGCACACCGACGTGCTCACCGACGTGAGTTTCGAGCTCAAGCGCGGGCAGACGGCGGCGATCGTGGGCGCGTCGGGCTCGGGCAAGAGCACCCTGATGCACATCCTCGGCGGGCTGGACACCATGACCCGCGGCGAAGTGGAGGTGGACGGACACCGGTTGTCGTCGCTCTCCGATGCCGACCGTGGCCGCGTGCGCAACCGCTCGCTGGGTTTCATCTACCAGTTCCATCACCTGTTGCCCGAGTTCACCGCGCTGGAGAACGTGTGCATGCCGCTGCTGATTCGCGGCGTGGCGATTGCGCAGGCTCAGCGCGAAGCGACCGAACTGCTCGGTCGCGTCGGACTGGCGGCGCGGCTGCAGCACAAGCCTTCCGAGCTCTCCGGCGGCGAGCGTCAGCGCTGTGCGGTGGCTCGGGCCCTGGTCACCCGGCCGGCCTGCGTGCTGGGCGACGAGCCGACCGGCAACCTGGACGAGGCCAATGCCGCTCAGGTCTACGCCTTGATGCTGGAACTCAACCGCGAGATCGGCACCAGTTTCATCCTGGTGACCCACGATACCCGCCTGGCTGCGCGCATGGACCGCACCCTGGTGCTGCACAACGGCGTGCTCACCGAACAGCCGCGCACCGATCCGGCCGCTCTGCTGCAGGAAATGTGAGCGCCCGGCGTCCGCCCGCCTCGCGGCGAGGCAAGCGCCTACGCGAATGTTGCTGATGGGGATGCGCCCACACCGCTAGCCTTGTCGCTGGCTTTCGACGATGGGCGCAGGGATGTCGCCACGACACATCGCTTGGTGCGGAGTGATTCCCGGCAGCGTGGCGCTGCTGCTCGGCGTACTGGTGGTGCAGTGCTGGCCCGCGTTGCCTGCCGGCGGCTGGCTGGTCGCCACCACACTCATCTGCTTCGCGACAACGATCGTCGGTGGGTGGCGACGCGGCTGCCGGCCGATCGGGTGGGTGGCGCTGGGCGTGGGCTGGGCGGTGCTGCACGGCAGCTGGGCGATGCAGGCAAGGCTGCCCGCGTCGCTGGAAGGCGAAGATCTGGTGGCGGTGGGTCGAGTGATCGATCTGCCGGACGTCCGCCCCGATGGCACCCGCTTCGTTCTGGCCGTGCGGTCGGCCAAGCTGGCGGGGCGTCCGATCACGTTGCATGGACGCGTACGGCTCGCGTGGTACGACGATCCGCCGGCCGTGCTGCCGGGCGACACCTGGCAATTGCGGCTCCGGCTCAAGCGGCCGAGGGGAATGATCAATCCCGGCGGCGCGGACAGCGAACGCAGTGCGCTGGAGCGTCGCATTGTCGCCAACGGCTACGTGCGCCCGAGCAGCGCAAACCAGCGGCAGACCGAGGGACGCTGCGTCGACCGTCTCCGCAGCGCGCTGGCCGACGGTATCGAGCGGCGGGTCTCTGACCCTCACGACGCCGCGCTGCTGCGCGCACTGGCTGTCGGCGACACGCGCGGGCTCTCTGCCGACGACTGGTCGGTGGCGCGGGCCAACGGGGTGTCGCACCTGCTCGCGATCTCCGGTTTCCACGTGGGCGTGGCGGCGGGCTTCGGCGTGGGTCTGGCGAGCCTGCTTTATTGGTTGTTGCCCGCGCTGGCGCTGCGCCGGCCCCGCCTGCAGGCGCAGGCGCTGGGTGCCTTGATCGCCGCCTGCGGCTACGGCGCACTGGCAGGGATGGGTCTGCCCACGCTGCGCACGCTCTTGATGATCGCCGTCGTAGTGGCGGCGCGCAGCGGGCGGCGACACGTCAGTGCCACGCATGGCCTGGCGCTGGCTATGCTGGCGATCCTGCTGGTCGATCCGCTGGCGGTGCTGTCGGCGGGGTTCTGGCTGTCGTTCGTGGGTGTGGCCTTCCTGATGTTCTGCCTTGGGACGCCACGACGCGGGCTGCTGGGTTTCCTGCGCGACCTCACCGCAGGTCAGTGGGTGATGACGGTGGCGTTGCTGCCGCTCACGTTATGGTTCTTCGGCCAGGCCTCGCTGCTGGGCGCGCTGTCGAACCTGATCGCGGTGCCGGTGGTGAGTTTCGTGCTGGTGCCGCTGGCGCTGTGCGGCGTGCTGCTGATGCTGTCGTGTCCGCCGCTGGCGATCGCGCCGCTGTGGCTGGCCAGCGTGGTGGCGCATCAGCTTTGGCGAGTGCTCGCCGGCCTGGCCGAACTGCCCGGGGCGTCGTGGTATCTGCCGGCAGTGTCGCTGTGGGCGCTGCTGCTCGCATCGGTCGGCGCACTGTGGTTGCTGGCGCCGCGCGGCACGCCCTCGCGCTGGCTGGGCGGACTGCTGTTCCTGCCGCTGCTGTGGCCGGTGCGGGCGCCGATTCCGGTGTCGGCTTTTGAAGTGTGGATGTTCGACGTGGGGCAGGGGCTTTCCGTTGCCGTGCGCACGCGGCATCACGTGCTGCTGTACGACACCGGTGCGCGCTATCCGTCGGGCTTCGATGTGGGCGCCGCCGCGGTGGTGCCTTCGCTGCACGCGCTGGGCGTGCGCCGTCTGGACGCGCTGGTGATCAGCCACGCCGATAACGATCACGCCGGCGGTGCCGGTGCCGTGCTGGATGCCTATGCGCCCCGCCTGCGCCTGAGCGGCGAACCGGCGCGCCTGCCAGTGCGGATGGACGCCTGCCCGGCCGGGCAGGCGTGGCGCTGGGACGGTGTGACCTTCCGCATCCTCGGGCCGCGCGGCGGCGAGCGCGCGGGCAACGATCGCTCGTGCGTGCTGCTGGTGGACGGCGGCGGCGACCGGCTGCTGCTCACCGGCGACATCACCCGGCGGGTGGAGGCGACCGTCGCCGCCGCGATTCCGGCCGGTCAGCCGCTGGTGCTCAGCGTGCCGCATCACGGCAGCAAGACGTCCTCGTCGGAGGCGTTCGTGCAGGCGCTGCATCCCGCCCTGGCGCTGGTATCGGCCGGATGGCACAACCGCTTCGGGCATCCGCATCCGGATGTGGTGGCGAGATACCGCGATGCCGGTGTGACGCTGCGCAACACCGCCCGCGCGGGAGCGATCCGGCTGGACTTTCCTGCGCATGGGCCGGTGTCGGTGAGTGCCGGCGAGCGTCGTCGCCAGCGCCGTTACTGGCGCGAAAAATAGCGCGCTTCGGCCGATCGTCCACATCCGGACGCAGCCCACGGAACCGCGCCGGTGGACTGGTATGATGCGCGCTTCGTTCTTGGCTGCTTGGTGCGGGAGTCGTCGTGCTGGAAATCCTGATGGCTGGCGGTTGGGCCATGGCGCCCATCCTGTTCTGTTCGGCGATCGCGCTGGCGATCGTGCTGGAGCGCTTCTGGTCATTGCGCCGCGCGTCGGTGCTGCCGCCGGGCCTGGGCGGCGAGGTGCGCGAATGGGCACGCAGCGGCAAGCTCGATCCGCAGCATCTCGATGCGCTGGCCAACGGTTCGCCGCTGGGAGAACTGCTCGCCTCGGCGCTCGCCGTGCGCGACCGCTCTCGCGAGATCATCAAGGAGCGCCTGGAAGACACCGGACGCCACGTGGCGCACCGCATGGAGCGCTACCTCAACACGCTCGGCACGATCGCGCTGATCGGCCCGCTGCTCGGCCTGTTCGGCACCGTGATCGGCCTGATCCGCATGTTCCTGGACGTGATGAAGGGCGGCGTCGGCGATCCCATGAAAATGGCCGGCGGCATCGGCGAAGCGCTGATCTGCACGGCCTCCGGCCTGGTGGTGGCGATTCCGGCCTACGTGCTGCACCGTTACTTCCGCTCGCGCGTCACCGGGTATTGCGTGGAGATGGAGAAGGAAGCCATCGCCCTGCTCGACGACCTGACGCTGGGCGCCGCCACCGCTCCTGCGGCGCCGCGTGCGCGCCGCACCCCGGCTGCCGGGTAACTCGCCATGCGTATTGGTTCGGACCGTCGCCGCGACGATTTCGAGATCAACGTGATCCCGTTGATCGACGTGCTGCTGACCTTGCTGATGTTCTTCGTGCTCACCACCACCTTCGTGCAGCACTCGCGCATGCAGGTAACCCTGCCCAAGGCCAGCGCCGAAGAGCGCGACGTGCAGCAGCCCGTGCTGACGGTGATGATCGACCGTGACGGCCGTTTCTACGTGGGCAGCGACGAGGTGATGGGCGAAGGCATCGAGCCGCTCAAGCGCATGCTCGAACAGAACGCCGGCGACCGCCGCGACGGCCAGGTGGTGATCCGCGCCGATGCGATGACGCCGCACCAGTACGTGGTCACCGCCATGGACGCGCTGGGCCAGTTGGGCTTCACCAAGCTATCGATCGCCACCACGCCGACCGAGGCGGCGGCGCGTTGAGCGCCGGCAAAAAGCCGGCGCTGTGGGACGCGCACACCCGGCGCGTCTACGGCCGCCTGCTGGGCTATACCCGGCGGCACGCGGGCATCGGGCTGCTGGCGGTGGTGGGCATGGCGGTGGATGGCGCCGGCCTGGCGGTGTTCACCAAGCTGCTCCAGCCCATGTTCGACCAGCTGTTCGCGAACAAGGATCCGTACCTGATCTTCTGGATGCCGATCTGGATCATGGCGATCTTTACCGTGCGCGGCATCGGTACCTTCGTCAGCAACTACGGTATCGCCTACATCGGCCGCAGCGTGGTGCAGACCATCCAGCGCGACGTCTTCGCCGCCTATCTGCGCCTGCCGGCCACCTTCTTCGGTGCCGAGCCGTCGGGCCAGCAGATCTCGCGCATTACCTACACTTCCGAGCAGGTCGCCTCCGCCTCGACCGATGCGGTGAAGATCGCGGTGACCGAGGGCGTCACGGTGATCGGCATGTTCTACGTGATGATCTCCACCAGCGCGTATCTCACCTCGGCGCTGCTGGTGATGATTCCGCTGGTGGTGCTGATCGCCAGCGTCGTGAGCAAGCGCTATCGCGCGATCAGTCGGCGCATCCAGGGTTCGATGGGCTCGGTGACCGGCACGGTGGAAGAGTCGGTGGGGGCGCATCGCGAGGTGCGCATCTACGGCGGTCAGCCACATGAGGCGCAGCGCTTCGATGACGTCACCCAGCGCACCCGCCGGCTGAATCTCAAGATCGCCGCCACCAGCGCGATGTCGAGCACGGCAATCCAGACGGTGGCGGCCTTCGCCCTGGCCGTGCTGGTCTATCTCGGTACCCGTCCCGAGCAGATCGACAAGATTTCCTCCGGCGTGTTCATCGCCGTGCTCACCGCGATGGGCGCCATGATGCCGTCGCTGAAGCGGCTGGCGAACGTGCAGGCGAACATCCAGCGTGGCGTGTCCGCGGCGGAAGACCTGTTTGAGGTGATGGATCTGGCGCCCGAGCGTGATGACGGCACGCTGGCGCTCACCCGCACACGCGGCGACCTGGTGTTCGAAGGCGTACGCCTGCAGTACCCGCGCAGTGAGTCGGAAGCGTTGCGCGGGGTCGACCTGCACTGCGCGCCGGGCACGGTGACCGCGCTGGTGGGCCGGTCGGGTAGCGGCAAGAGCACGCTGGTCAGCCTGCTGCCGCGTTTCTACGAGCCGAGCGACGGACGCATCGTGCTCGATGGCGAGAACTACCTCCACTACACGCTTGGTTCGCTGCGTCGGCAGATCGCCTGGGTGGGGCAGAGTGTGGTGCTGTTCGATGGCACCATCGCCGAGAACATCGCCTATGGCGAGCTGGCCGGCGCCAGTGAGGCCGATATCGAGGCCGCCGCCACGGCCGCCAACGCGATGGAATTCATCAGCCGCATGCCGCAGGGGCTGCACAGCCCGATCGGGCAGGGCGGTGGCATGCTCTCCGGTGGGCAGCGCCAGCGCATCGCCATCGCGCGGGCGATTCTGAAGAACGCCCCGATCCTGGTGCTCGATGAGGCCACCAGCGCGCTGGATACCGAGTCCGAGCGGCTCATCCAGCAGGCGCTGCAACGCCTGATGAAGGATCGCACCACGCTGGTGATCGCCCATCGCCTGTCCACTATCGAGGGCGCCGACCAGATCGCCGTGATGGACCAGGGTCGCATCGTGGAGCGCGGCACGCACGCCGAGTTGCTGGCGATGCAGGGTCACTATGCCGCGCTGCATCGTATGCAGTTTCACCAGCCGGCCAGCGACTGAGCGACCGATGGCGCTGGCCGACACGCTGCAGGCGAGCTGGTACGGCACGCGCGGCGCGCCGCTCTGGACCTATCCGCTGGCCTGGCTCTACGGCGCGCTCACCGCGCTGCGCCGCGGCCTGTACCGCATCGGCTGGCTGCGCAGCACCAAGCTCCCGGTGCCGGTGGTGGTGGTCGGCAACATCACCGCTGGCGGCACCGGCAAGACCCCCCTCACGCTTGCGCTGGTCGATGCGCTCAAGGCACGCGGCTGGCGACCGGGCGTGGTCAGCCGCGGCTACGGCGGCACCCAGCGCGAACCGGCCTTGCTGGACGACCACCCCGATCCCGCGCGCTACGGCGACGAACCCTGCCTGATCCGCACCAGCGGCGTGCCGGTGGCGGTGGGGCGCGATCGTCCCGCCGCGGCCGAGCTTTTGCTGCAGGCCGGCTGCAATGTGGTGATTGCCGACGATGGCCTGCAGCATTACGCGCTGGCGCGCGATGTGGAAATCTGCGTGGTCGACGGTGCCCGCCGCTTCGGCAACGGTCGCCTGCTGCCGGCCGGTCCGCTGCGCGAGCCGCTGTCGCGCCTGCGTCGCGTGGATTTCCGGGTCTGCAACGGCGAGGCGGGCGAGGACGAATACGCTATGCACTTGGCGGGTGGCATGGCGGTGTCGCTGACGGACGGGGCCACGCGTCCGCTGTCCGACTTTGGCGGCCAGACGGTGCACGCGGTGGCGGCCATCGGCCACCCTGAGCGCTTTTTCCAGAGCCTGCGCGCGCAGGGGCTCACCGTCATCGGCCATGCCTTTGCCGATCACCACGCCTTCGTCCCGCAGGATCTGACCGTGGCCGGCGATGCGCCGCTGCTGATGACCGACAAGGACGCCATCAAGTGCCAGTCCTTCGCCCGCCCTGGCTGGTGGCGCGTGCCGGTGCGTGCCGTGCTGGACGACGACTTCATCGTCGCGCTGTGCCGCCGGCTCGATGAGGCCGCAGGGCGTTTGCCCGCCGCACGCTGACCCGCCGCGTCCGCGCGCTCGGATTTCCTGACCGCTTCGGTTTTGCCCGCCGCGCCTTCGGGCGGCGTTTGGCTGCGACATGGCGTGTCCGTGAGGCTCGCTCGACATCCGGCGTTACCCTCGCTAGACTCGTTCTATTGTATTAACGCGTTATTACATTATGAAACGCCGTTCCGTCGATCCTGAAACCCCCGCCGAGTCTGCCGAGCTGAGCCTCTGCGAGGCTTTGCTGTCGCTGAAGAACGCCGATGAGATGTCGGCATTCCTGCACGACCTGTGCACGCCGGCGGAGCTGGAGGTGCTGGTGGACCGCTGGCGGGTGGTGCCGTACCTGCTCGAAGGCGTCTCCTACCGCGAGATCCACGAGCGGACGTCCGTGAGCATCACCACGATCGGCCGGGTGGCTCGGTATCTCAACCAGGGCAGCGGCGGTTACCTGGCGGCGGCCGCGCGGGCGGCCCGGCGCCGCACGCATCAGAAAAAGGACAAGGCATGAAAACGCGCGATCGCCTGCGCATTGCGATGCAGAAATCCGGCCGGCTCACCGAGCCGGCGCTCGACGTGCTCAAGCGCTGCGGGCTGACCTTCCGGCAGAGCCGCGACAAGTTGTTCTGCTTCGGCGAGGGGGAGCCGGTGGACCTGCTGCTGGTCCGCGACGACGACATCCCCGGGCTGATCGAGCAGGGCGTGTGCGACCTCGGCATCGTCGGCCGCAACGTGCTGGACGAGTTCTCGCTCACTGCAGGGATCGACGGCGCACCGCTGAAGGAGTGGCGTCCGCTCGGGTTCGGCCGCTGCCGGCTTTCGGTTGCGGTGCCTCAGGAGATGGCCTACGAGGGTGCCACCAGCCTCGGCGGTCAGCGCATTGCCACCTCGTATCCCGGCCTGCTGGGCAAGTGGCTGCGCGATGCGGGCGTCGATGCGCAGGTGGTGACGCTGGCCGGTTCGGTGGAGATCGCGCCCAAGCTTGGCACCGCCGACGCCATCTGCGACTTGGTGCAGAGCGGCGGCACGCTGGTCGCCAATCAGTTGCGCGAGGTCGACGTATTGCTGGAGAGCGAGGCGGTGCTCGCCGGCCCGGCCACGCTGCCGTCGGACGAGCGCGGCGACATGTTGGAGCTGCTTTTCAAGCGGCTGGATGGCGTGATCCAGGTGAGCGAATCGCGCCTGCTGCTGCTGCAGACCTCCCGCGGCAACTTGGAAGCGGTGACCCGGCTGCTGCCGGGCGGCCCGCAGCCGACCCTGCTGCCGGTGGCCGGCCAGCCCGATCAGCTGATGTTGCAGGCGCTGTGCGCCGGCGAGGTGAGCTGGCGCCAGCTGGAAGAGATCAAGAAGGCCGGCGCGCGCGAGATGTTCGTGCTGCCGGTGGAAAAGATGCTCGCCTGAGCGGGCCCGAGGACACGAGACGATGAAGCGGCTGGACTGGAACGCACTCGACGAAACCGCCCGGCGCGAGGCGCTGGCCCGCCCGGCGCAGGGCCGCGCCGACGAGCTCAAGCAAGGCGTGGCGGCGATCATCGCCCAGGTGCGCGCGCACGGTGAGGTGGCGCTGCGCGAGCTGAGCGCGAAATACGACCGCTGCGCATTGGACGCCATCGAGGTGACGACCGCCGAACTGGACGCGGCCGAAGCGGCGCTCGATGAGACCCTGAAGGCAGCCATCCGCGAGGCGGCCGGCCGCATCGACACCTACCACCGCGCTTCGCAGCCGACTCCGGTCGGCGTGGACACCGCGCCCGGCGTGCGCGTGGAACGCATGCTGCGCCCGATCACCCGGGTCGGGCTTTACGTGCCGGCCGGCACCGCGCCGCTGCCGTCCACCGCGCTGATGCTGGGCGTGCCGGCGGCAATCGCCGGTTGTCGCGAGGTAGTGCTGTGCTCGCCCGCGCGCGCCGACGGTCGCTGCGACGAGGCCGTGCTGTACGCGGCGCGCGTGACCGGCGTGCACCGCGTGTTCAAGCTCGGCGGTGCGCAGGCGATTGCCGCGATGGCCTACGGCACGGACAGCGTGCCCAAGTGCGAGAAGCTGTTCGGCCCGGGCAATGCCTGGGTCACCGAGGCCAAGCTGCAGGTGTCGGGCGATCCGGAGGGTGCCGCCATCGACATGCCGGCCGGCCCCTCCGAGGTGCTGGTGATCGCCGACGACGGCGCCCGCCCGGCCTTTGTCGCGGCCGACCTGCTGTCGCAGGCCGAGCACGGCCCGGACTCGCAGGTGGTGCTGCTCAGCCCCTCGGCCGCGCTGCTCGACGCCGTGGTCGCGGAATTGGAGCGGCAGGTCGCGACACTGCCGCGCAGCGAAACCGCGCTCAAGGCGCTGGCGCAGAGCCGCCTGATCGCGGTGGATTCACTGGCCCAGGCGGTCGAGGTGAGCAACCGCTACGCGCCCGAGCACCTGATCATCCAGACCGCCGAGCCGCGCGCGCTGCTCGACGGCATCGAAAGCGCCGGATCGATCTTCCTCGGCCCGTGGACGCCGGAGTCGGTGGGTGACTACTGCAGCGGCTCCAACCACGTGCTGCCGACCTACGGCTACGCGCGCAGCTACAGCGGCGTGTCGGTGGCCAGCTTTCTCAAGCAGATCAGCGTGCAGGAGGTGACCGCGGACGGCCTGCGTGTGATCGGGCCGTGCACGGTCACGCTGGCCGCCGCCGAGCAACTGGAGGCGCACCGCCGCGCGGTGTCGATGCGGCTGGACGTGCTGGAGGGCCGCGCATGAGCGTGCTCGACCTGGCGCGTCCTGAGATCCGCGCGATGCAGCCGTACTCCTCGGCGCGCATGGAGGCCAGCGGCGGGCAGATCCTGCTCAACGCGAACGAGTCCGCGTGGGCGCCGTTCGGCGAGGCGGGCGCCGGCTGCAACCGCTACCCCGATCCGCAGCCGGCCGCGCTGGTCGATGCGCTGGCCGCCCTGTACGGCGTGCGCCGCGAGCAGCTGCTGGTCGGCCGCGGCAGCGACGAGGCGATCGATCTGCTGGTGCGCGCGTTCTGCCGCGCCGGCGAGGACGCGATCCTGATCCAGCCGCCGACCTTCGGCATGTACGCGGTGTGCGCGCGCATCCAGAACGCGGCGGTGATCGAAACGCCGCTGGCCGCCGACTTCACGCTGGACGTGGACGCCGTGCTGGCGGCGATGACGCCCGCCGTGAAGCTGGTGTTCGTCTGCACGCCGAACAATCCGACCGGGCAGGTGATCCCGCAGGCGGCGGTGGAGCGCCTGGCGCAGGCGCTGGCCGGGCGCGCGCTGCTGATCGTCGACGAGGCGTATGTCGAGTTCGCCGACGCGCCGAGCTTCGCCAGCCTGATTGACCGCTACGAGCACGTCGCCATTTTGCGCACGCTCTCCAAAGCCTGGGCGCTGGCTGGTGCGCGCATCGGCACGCTGCTGGCGAACGACGCGGTGATCGCGCTGCTGCGCCGGATCATGCCGCCGTATCCGCTGCCGCTGCCCTGCGTCGAGGCTGCGCTGGCCGCGCTGTCGCCGCCCGGGAAGGCGGAGGCGCGCGAGCATATCGATCAGATCAAAGCCGAGCGCGCGCGCATGGCCGACGCGCTGGCCACCGTGCCCGGCGTGCGCGAGGTGCTGCCGTCGCAGGCGAACTTCCTGGCGGTACGCTTCGATGACGCCGGTGCCGCCTACCGTGATCTGCTCGCCGCCGGCATCGTGGTGCGCGACGTGCGCCGCTATCCGAACCTGGGCGATGCGCTGCGCATCACCATCGGCACGGCGGAGGAAAACGCCCGCGTGCTGGACGTGCTGGAGCAGACCCGATGAATCGCACGAATCGTAGGAGCGCACCCTGTGCGCGACTGCCAGACCGATGCCGCATCCCGCAGGTCGCGCACAAGGTGCGCTCCTACACGGGTTGGAGAGATTGTTGATGAGCCGCAAGATCCTCTTCATCGACCGCGACGGCTGCCTGATCGTCGAGCCGCCGGACGAGCAGATCGACAGCTACGAGAAGCTTGAGCTTCTCCCCGGCGTGATCGGGGCACTGCAGCGCTGCGTGGCTGCCGACTACGAGCTGGTGATGGTCACCAACCAGGACGGCCTGGGCACCGCGAGTTTTCCGCAGGACAGCTTCGACGGCCCGCACCAGCTGCTGCTGCGCATCCTGGCCTCGCAGGGCATCGTGTTCCGCGAACAGCTGATCGACCGCAGCTTTCCGCATGAAGGGCTCGATACGCGCAAGCCGGGCATCGGCATGCTGCGCCATTACCTGGCGGACGACGGCTGGAGCCGGGCGGCGTCGGCCGTCATCGGCGACCGCGACACCGACATGCAGCTGGCCGCCAACCTCGGCGTGCGCGGCCTGCGCGTGGGGCCGCAGGGGCAGTCGTGGGAGGCCGTCGCACACCGCCTGCTCGACGCGCCGCGCACCGCCACGGTCCAGCGCAACACGAAGGAAACCCGGATCACGGTGAGCGTAGACCTGGATCGCGTGGCCGAGCCGAAGATCCGCACCGGTCTGGGCTTCTTCGACCACATGCTCGAGCAGATCGGCAAGCACGGCGGCTTCGCGCTGGAGCTGACCTGCGACGGCGATACCCACATCGACGAGCACCACACGATGGAGGACTGCGCGCTGGCCCTCGGCCAGGCGCTGAAGCAGGCGCTGGGCGACAAGCGCGGCATCGGCCGCTACGGTTTCACGCTGCCGATGGACGAATCCTTCGCCAGCGCCGCGCTGGACCTGTCCGGCCGGCCGTATTTCGTGTTCGAGGGCAGCTTCCCGCGCGAGCGCGTGGGCGATATCCCCACCGAGCTGGTGCCGCACGTGTTCCGCTCGTTGTGCGAGACGCTGGGCGCCAACCTGCACCTGACGGTGAAGGGCGACAACGCGCACCACATGGTCGAAGCCTGCTTCAAGGTGGTGGCGCGCACGCTGCGCCAGGCGATCCGCCGCGAAGGCAGCGAGCTGCCCAGCACCAAGGGGGCGCTCTGATGGCCGTCGTGCTGGTCGATGCAGGGGGCACGAACATCGGTTCGGTGCGCTATGCGCTGCAGCGCCTCGGCGTGGAGGCGGCGCTCACCGCCGACCCGGCAGCGATCCGCAGCGCCGACAAGGTGATCCTGCCCGGCGTGGGTGCGGCCGGTCCTGGCATGGCGCGGCTGCGCGAGCTGGGTCTGGTCGAGCTGATGCGCTCGCTGACCCAGCCGGTGCTGGGCGTGTGCCTGGGCATGCAGCTGCTGTGCGCGCATTCGGAAGAGGGCGATACCGAGTGTCTCGGCGTGATCGACGCCCCGGTGCGTCGCTTCCACGAAGCGCCGGGCCTGCGCGTGCCGCACATGGGCTGGAACGCGCTGGCGTCGGTGCGCGCGCATCCGCTGCTGAACGGACTGGCCGCGGGCGAGCAGGCGTATTTCGTGCACAGCTACGCGGTGCCGGTGGGCGACTACACGCTGGCCACCAGCGACTTCGGCGGCCCGTTCTCCGCGGTGATCGCGCGCGGCAATTTCCACGGCATGCAGTTCCACCCGGAGCGTTCCGCGGCCGTGGGGGCGCAACTTCTCAGGAATTTCCTCCGCCTATGAGCTTCGAGATCATTCCCGCGATCGATCTTCGCGATGGCCGCGTAGTGCGGCTGCGGCAGGGCGACTACGCGCAGCAGACCACCTATTCGAACGATCCGGCCGAGCTGGCCCGGCGCTATCTGCACGACGGCGCTTCCTGGCTGCACGTGGTGGATCTGGACGGCGCGCGCTCGGGCAAGCTCGACAACCTGGCGGTCATCCGCGCGATGGTGGCCGATGGTCTGCAGGTGCAGGCTGGCGGCGGCGTTCGTGAGGAGGATGACCTCAGGCGCCTGTTCGACGTGGGCGTGCAGCGCGTGGTGCTGGGCAGCGTCGCGATCCGCGCGCCGGAGACGGTGGCCCGCTGGCTCGACACCTGGGGCGGCGACCGCCTCACGATCGCGCTCGATACGCGCCGCATCGACGACCGCTGGACCTTGCCCAGCACCGGCTGGACCGCAACCGAGACGCGCACGCTGGACGAGCTGGCGCCCTGGTACGCGGCGCATGGCGCCCACCACTTGCTGTGTACCGACATCGAGCGCGACGGCATGCTCACCGGGTTCAACCTGGAGCTGTATCGCCACCTGGCCGATATCGCGCCCGAACTTGTTGTGCAGGCCTCCGGTGGGGCGCGTTCGCTGGCCGACATCCGCGCCGTGCGAGACGTGGGCGTGGGCGGCGTGATCCTTGGCCGTGCGCTGCTGGAAGGCCGCTTCACCCTCGAGGACGCCCTGGCATGCTGAGCCGTCGCATCATCCCCTGCCTAGACGTGCGCGATGGCCAGGTGGTCAAGGGCGTGCGCTTCCGCGACCACGTGGTGATGGGCGAGATCGTCGACCTGGCGCTGCGCTACCGCGACGAAGGCGCCGACGAGCTGGTGTTCTACGACATCACCGCCAGCCCGGAAGGGCGCAGCGTCGATCGCGGCTGGGTCGAGCGCGTGGCGCGGGTCATCGATATCCCGTTCTGCGTCGCCGGGGGCATCCGCTCGGTCGAAGAGGCTCGGGCAGTGCTGCACGCCGGGGCCGACAAGATCTCGGTGAATTCTCCGGCGCTGGAGCGCCCGGAGCTGATCGACGAGCTGGCCGGGGCGTTCGGCGTGCAGTGCGTGGTGGTCGGCATCGACTCGTTGCGCGACGCCGACGGCCAGTGGCGCGTGCGCCAGTACACCGGCGATCCGAGCAAGACCCAGGCGCTGGCGCGCGGCACGCTGGATTGGATGGTCGAGGCGCAGCGCCGTGGCGCCGGCGAGATCGTGCTCAACTGCATGGGCAGCGACGGCGTGCGGCAGGGCTACGATCTGGAACAGCTGCGCGCGGCCCGCGCGGTTTGCCACGTGCCGCTGGTCGCCTCGGGCGGTGCCGGAGCGATGGAGCATTTCCGCGACGCGTTCGTGGATGCCGACGTCGACGGCGCCCTCGCCGCCAGCGTGTTCCACTCCGGCGCCATCGCGATTCCCGAGCTCAAACGTTACCTGCAGCGGCAGGGCGTGGCGATACGCATCTCCTAGCCAATGATTTTTCGCCGTTGTTTCGGCCAACGCTGGAATGACGGCAGAGCCGAACTTCTCCGCACGCCCGGCGCGTGCTAGCAACAGGTGTTCCGATGACTGCCGCCAAGCCAATCGACTTCTCCCGCCTCGACTGGACCAAGGGCGACGGCCTGCTCCCAGCCATCGTCCAGCACGCTCAGACCGGCGAAGTGCTGATGCTCGGCTACATGAACCCCGAGGCGCTGGACGTGACCCAGCGCACCGGTCACGTCACCTTTTTCAGCCGCTCCAAGCAGCGCCTGTGGACCAAGGGCGAGAGCTCGGGCCATGTGTTGGCCCTGCAATCGATCCGCGTGGACTGCGACGCCGACACGCTGCTGGTGCAGGCGCTACCGCACGGGCCGACTTGCCACACCGGCACCTCAAGCTGCTTCGGCGATGAGGTGCGCCCGCCGCTCGGCTTCCTGGCCGAACTCGATGCGCTCGTCGCGCAACGCCATGCCGAGCGGCCGGAGGGCAGCTACACCACGCGGCTGTTCGAGGGCGGGGTGCGACGCATCGCGCAGAAGGTCGGCGAGGAGGGCGTGGAAACGGCGCTGGCTGGCGTCGCGCAGGGAGACGAGGAATTGCTCGGCGAGGCGGCCGACCTGCTGTTCCACCTCACCGTGCTGCTGCGGGCACGCGGCTTGTCGCTGACGGACGTTGCGGCGGTGCTGGCCAAGCGTCACGCGGCGAAGTAGCTGGCTGCCGCCTCAGTGCGTGGCGGGCGCCGCGCCGCGCCCGTCCGGGCGGAACGGCACAGGCGGTCCGATGGCATCGCCCTGGCGCCAGCGTGCCAGCTGCGCTGCGATGCCGGCGCCCAGTGAGATCTGCGGCTCGGACGGCGTGAGCTTGTCCTGCTGTTCCCATCGAGCGACTTCCGCCTGCGCGAGTTGAAACGCGGCGATCGGGTCGGGGTTCTGGTTCAGCGCGTCGACCAGCCAGGCGCGGCCGAAGTAGGTGGCATCCGAGTCGCTGCCACAGCCGAACGAGCTGCGATCGGGGCGCGCGGCGGTGATCACCAGCGTGCCGTCGCCGGCGAGGGGCGGCACAAAGCCGCCCGAATAGCAGGCGTTGACCACCACCACTTTCCACTTGAACGCGTGCTCGGCCAGGATGCCGGCCAGGTCCTGCGCGCCGATCTGGTCCAGCGGCAGCGGATCCATGTCCACCAGCAGGATGTGCTCGGGGTCACCGTGCGTGGTGAGGTAGAGCATCAGGATGTCCTGCTGCGGATCCATCGCCTGCGACAGGCCGGTCAGCACCGCCTCCAGATTGCTCCAGCTGGCGAGCGGCGTGGTGTCCAGCGTGGTCGGGTTGTTCGCCAGCACCACCGTATGGGCGCGCGGGCCATAGCGTTGGCGAAACAGCTGCGCGGCGTACTCGGCCTCGTTGCGGAACACATCCTCGCTGCCATCGCCGGCAAAGCTGACCAGGTAAAGGTTCGGCACGTTCCGCACCCGCGGCCCCAGCCGATCGAGCGCCTTCTGCAGCAAGTGCGGCTGGGCGTAGAGCACCTGCTCCGGCGAAGGCGCATCTGCGGGCCAGATGTCGCCGGGCGGCGCGGCATCCGTGGTTGCCGGGGCGCTGGGAAGAGTGGCCGCAGTTGCATGTGCCGGCGTGCCGTCCGCGCCTGGCGCGTACTGCGTCGCGGCCGTCAGTGCCGCGCCGGTGACGAAGGCGAGCAGGGCAGTGAGCAGCAGACGCATGCGGGCGACCCCTGGCTCAGAGCGTGATGGCGTCGAAGTCGCGATACGCCGGATGCGGCGGGGTGACGGGCATCGCCTGGGATGGATCTCGGATCAGCCAGCCGGTCTGGAATCCCGCTGCGCGGGCCGCATCCAGCTCCTGCTCGATGTCCGACAGGAACAGGATGTGCGCCGGTTGCTGGTCGATGGCCTCGGCGATGGCGGCATACGAAGCTGCCTCGCGCTTTGCGCCCGTCTGCGTGTCGAAATAGCCCGCGAACAACGGGCCGAGGTCGCCCGCTTCGCTGTGGCGGAAGAACAGCTTCTGTGCCGGCACCGAGCCGGACGAATAGACATAGAGCTTCAAACCCTGCGCGCGCCACTCCCTGAGCCGGGCCGGCACTTCCGGGTACACGTGGGCGCGATAGTCGCCGGCCTCGTAACCGTCCTTCCAGATCATGCCCTGCAGCGCCTTGAGTGCAGTGGATTTGCGATCCTCGTCAATCCAGCGCAGCAACATCTCGATGATCTCCTGCCGGCTGGCCTCGATGATGCCCGCCTCCTTGGCCGCCTCGTGCAGCCAGTGCTGCACCTCCGGCGTGTCGCCGTGGGTTTCGACGAAGGCGGGCAGGCGCTTGCGCGCATAGGGAAAGAGCACGTCCCTGACGAAATCGATGGAGCTGGTGGTGCCCTCGATGTCGGTAACGATGGCGCGGATCTCGATCATCGGTGTCCTTGGGTGCGTGTCAGCGGCGGGCGCTGGTATGTGGCGTCATGCGCGGAAAGCGCGTCGCGATGTCGGTGCCGGTGAAGTTGGCGACCCAGCCTTCCTTGTTGGTGAACAGGCGGATCGCCACGAAGTAGGGCGACTCGCTCATGTCGAACCAGTGCGGCGTGCCGTCGGGGACGCCAATCAGGTCACCCTGCTCGCACAACACCTCGTACACCTTGCCGTTGAGGTGCAGGGTGAACTGGCCGGCGCCAGCGACGAAGAAGCGCACTTCATCCTCGCTGTGGGTGTGTTCGTCGAGGAATTTCTGGCGCAGCGTGGCGCGGTCCGGATGGTCAGGCTGGAGGCTGATCACGTCCACCGACTGGTAGCCCTCGCTGGCCATCAGTCGATCGATGTCGCTGCGGTAGGCGGCAATCACCTCGTCCTGGCTGGCGCCAGGCGCGATCGGCTGACTGGCCTGCCACTGCTCGAAGCGGATGCCGGCAGCGGCCAGTTCGCGGCTGATCGCCGCATGCTCGTTGTACTCGGCCAGCGCCGCGTCGGGAGCGGCGTCGTCGTAAATGCGCAGGCGACTCATGCGGACAACCTCCTCAGGTCGAGCTCGCAGGCGAGCAGGAATTCCAGCGCCTCCAGGTGACGGCGTGTCTCGGTCATGCTGCGGCCCCAGGTGTAGATGCCGTGGCCGTCGATGAGATACGCATGCAGCGGCTTGCCGGCATCCAGCCACGCATCGACCCGAGCCACCAGTTCGGGCATGTGCTGGGTGTTCGGGAAGACGGGAATCTCCAGCACGCTTTCGTGGGTATGAAAGCCGGTTATCGCCTTCTGTAGCTCCCAGCCCTCGAGGCGGATTACGCCCTGTGCGGCAAATAGACGCGAAGCTACGCTCTGCGTGCGCGAATGGGTGTGTAGTACCACCTGCATCTCGGGCCAGCGACGATAGACCTGCGTGTGCAGGGCGGTTTCAGCGCTGGGCCGGGCATCGGTGCCGACGGCGTGGCCGTCGAGATCGATCAGCATGATGTCGTCCCGGCCAAGGTGTCCCTTGTCGCGGCCGGAGATGGTGATGGCGGCATGCGCCTCGTCCACCCGCATCGAGAAATTGCTGCTGGTGGCCGGGGTCCAGCCCAGGGCGGCGAGTTCCTTGGCGGCCTGCGCGATGGCATCGGCCCGGGCATGGAACGCCTCGCTGGAAAGGCCCTTGGGCAATACTTGTGACATGAGTATTTGGACGTCCAAACGGTGGAAAAGAATAGCACGGCCGGTGGCGTCGCCCCGGGTAATGCGAGGCATTCTCGCAAGTCAGGAAAGATTGCGATGAACGGCGTAGCATTCGACCACTAATCGCCGCAGCAGCGGTAGTTCATCCACGACGGAGGTTTGCCAATGTCCCACGAAGAAAGCAACGAGTCGCGTCGCCGATTCCTCAAGATCGCTGCCGGAACAGCCGCTGCCGCGGTGGTGGTCGGTACGCTGCCGCGCCTGGCGCGCGCCGCGGATCTGCCGCATGTCTCCGCATCAGATCCGACCGCCAAAGCGCTGGGCTACGTGGAAGACGCCAGTGCAACGAAGGATCCGAAGCACAAGGCCGGCGACACCTGCGCGAACTGCCAGTTCTACAGCGGCGGAGCCACCGGCTACGGTCCTTGCCAGCTGTTCCCGGGCAAGTCCGTCGCGGCCAAGGGCTGGTGCGTGTCGCACGCGGCCAAGGCGGGCTGATCGCCTCCCTCTCCGCGTTGCAAAAAAGAAAGGCCGGCTGCGAAGCCGGCCTTTTTGTTTGTCGAGGCATCGCGCTGTGGACGCGGCGAGCTCCTCAAAAGTGCTGCCCGGCGCGCCAGGATGAGGAGCTGACCCTGTCTGACGCGCCGGGCGGCGATCCGGGGCCCACTGCCAAGTGATCAACCCGCGGACCACGGATCATACTCCGCTCCCCGTGGCAGTGCGAACCGGCAGCGGTGATTTGTCGGATCTGGAATAATTTCTTTCTTATCAATGATTTGCGCAGTCTTTGCGCGCCGCCGTCTGTGAACGCACGCGCTCCTACTCAAATCATCGCGAAAGCCCATTTTCAGCGAAGAAGCCGGCTTTTCGCCGGCGATGATCGCTATCGAGCGGAATTGCCCGCGCGCAGGCGGCTGTGGCGCAAGCCGTAGCCGAAATAGATCAGCAGGCCGATCACCGTCCACACGCCCATCAGCGCCCAGTTGAACCAGTTCATGGTGGAGAGCAGGCCCAGGCAGCTGAGCACGCCGGCCACGCAGATCACCGGCGCCCATGGCACCCGGAAAGTGCGCGGCAGCTCCGGCGCCGTATAGCGCAGGATCAGCACGCCGGCACAGACGGCGGTGAAGGCGATAAGGGTGCCCATCGAGGTGAGGTCGGCGAGCAGGTCTAGCGGGAAGATGGCCGCCAGTACGGCAATGCCGAAACCGGTGATGAGCGTGTTGATGTGCGGCGTGCGGTGCTTTGGATGCACCCGCGCGAACACCTTCGGCAGCAGGCCGTCGCGGGCCATGATCATGAAGATGCGCGGCTGGGCGATGATCATTACCAGGATCACCGACGACAGACCGATCAGCGCGCCGACCTCCACCCAGGTGCGCAGCCACCCCAGTTCGGCATGGCCGCGAAGCGCCGTCACCACGGGGTCCACCGTGTTGAGCACGGTGTAGGGCACCAGGCCGGTCATCACGGCCGCCATGCCCAGATAGAGCAGGGTGCACAGCACCAGCGAAAGGATGATGCCGAAGGGCAGGTCGCGCTGCGGGTTCTTGCATTCCTGCGCGGCGGTGGAGGTTGCCTCGAAGCCGATGTAGGCAAAGAACACCATGGCCGCGCCGCGGAAGATGCCGGACCAGCCGAACTCGCCGTCGCCCTTCGGCTCGGGGATGAAGGGGTGCCAGTTGTCGGTATTCACGTAGCGCGCGCCGGCGATGATGATCATCAGGATCAGGCCGACCTTCAGCAGCACCATCAAGGTGTTCAGTCCCGACGATTCGCGGATACCCACATAGCAAAGCCAGGTAAGCGCCAGCACGATGGCCACCGCCGGCAGGTTGAGCAGATGTCCCGTGGTCACCAGGTGTCCGCCGGTGAAGGCCAGCGGGGCCTCGGTGAGCGAGACGGGCAGGTGGATGCCGACGTGGTCGAGCAGGCTGGTGAAGTAGCCGGTCCAGCTGGCGGCGACGGCCGAGGCCGAGATGCCGTACTCCAGCACCATGTTCCAGCCGATGAACCAGGCGACCAGTTCGCCCAGCGTCGCGTAGGCGTAGGAATAGGAGCTGCCGGATACCGGGATGAGCGTGGCGAACTCGGCGTAGCACAGGGCGCTGAAGGCGCTGCAGATAGCGGCCAGGATGAAGGAAATCAGCACTGCCGGGCCGGCGTGCTCGGCGGCCGCGGTGCCGGTGACGACGAAGATGCCGGTGCCGATCACCGCGCCGATGCCCAGCGCCGTGATGCCCCAGGGGCCGAGCGTGCGGCGCAGGCCGGGGCCGTGACTGTCGTCGATGACGTCGCTGAAATTGGTCTTGCGGGCGAGCAGTTGCTTGAGCATGGTCATTCCGGAAAAGACGACGGCACGGCTTTCACCGTGCCGTCATGGCGTGAACTCAGTCAGTGCGGATCGGACTCAGGCCGCTTCCGTGCCGTTGGCCAGGTGGCTCTTGCGGCGACCATAGGCGAAGTAGACCACCAGTCCGATGGCTGCCCAGCCGAAGAACAGCTTCAGCGTGATCGCGCCCAGATTGAGGAACAGCATCAGGCAGCCGAGCATCGCCAGCGGGCAGATGATCCACACCAGCGGGGTGCGGAACGGACGCGGGCGCTGCGGCTCGCGCACCCGCAGCACCATCACACCGATGGACACCATCATGAAGGCGAACAGCGTGCCCGAGTTGGTGATGTCCGCCAGCAGGCCGACCGGGAACATCGCAGCGAACAGCGAGACCGCCACGCCGGTGATCAGGGTCAGCACGTGCGGGGTGTTGAAGCGCGGGTGCAGGCGGGCCAGTCCGCCCGGCAGCAGGCCGTCACGCGACATGGTGAAGAAGATGCGGGTCTGGCCGTAGATCATCACCAGGATCACCGACGGCAGCGCAATCACCGCTGCACCGCCGATCCAGTTGCCGATCGAGCCGTGGCCCAGCATGCGGATCACGTGCGCCAGCGGCTCCTTCGAGCAAACCAGGGCCTCGGAGCCCTTGCAGGCGGCAGCCATCTCCGGGCTGCCCGGGTGGAACGCGACGCCGTCCGGTCCGAACAGCGGCTGGATGCCGATGGCGCCCGCGGCGCCGTAACCCACCAGCAGATAGAAGATGGTGCAGACCGCCAGCGAGCCGATCAGGCCGATCGGAATGTTGCGGTTCGGGTTCTTGGTCTCTTCGGCCGCTGTGGAGACGGCATCGAAACCCACGTAGGCGAAGAAGATCGACGCGGCCGCACCGAGCACGCCGATGCCGCCCAGCGGACTGCCCCAGCCATTGGGCAGGAACGGATGGAAGTTCGGCGTGCTGGCCGCCGGAACGGCGATGAGGATGAAGGCACTCAGCGCCACGATCTTGATCGCCACCAGCGCGGCGTTGACCTTGGCCGACTTTGACGTACCCACGATCAACAGCAGGGTAATCACGATGGAGATCAGGAAGGCCAGCAGGTTGAAGCTGCCGCCGGCGTAGGGCCCCGAGCGCAGCGACTCGGGAAGCGCGAGCGCGCCCTCGCTGACCAGGCCGAAGAAATTGGTGTGCAGCAAAAAGCCGTTCATGTAGCCGGACCAGCCTACCGCCACAGTGCCGGCGGCAATCGCGTACTCCAGCACCAGTGCCCAGCCCACGATCCACGCCAGGCCCTCGCCAAGCACACCGTAGGTGTAGGTATAGGCCGAGCCGGCAACCGGGATCATCGAAGCGAGTTCGGCGTAGGCCAGGGCGGCAAGGCCGCAGACCACCGCTGCAATCACGAACGCGATCATCATGCCGGGGCCGGCCTTCTGACCCGCTTCGGCTGTGAGCACGAAGATACCGGTGCCGATGATGGCGCCCACGCCCATCAGGGTGAGCTGGATAGGTCCGAGCTGGCGTTTGAGGCTCTTCTTCTCGGCCGTGGCAAGAATCTGGTCGAGCGGTTTGACGCGCTGAAAAAGCATGTGGTGATTCCCCGTGGAATACATACGCCATCCCCCTGGCGACCCCGCAGAACAGGCAGGTACAGGCGGAGGTGACGGGCAACCATAGCCGACGGGGGTGGGGGCGACAAGCGGCGGGCGGCACATCGACGGCGCGTACAATGGCGTGCTCGACATCGCCCTTGGGAGCGCGCTTCTGGACACCGTGATCGACGCATTTCGCGCTGCACTGCAGCGTTGTCCTGCCGGTGAGGAACCGGCTTGCGACCCGGAAATTTTTCTCGAATTCCTCGATTCCTCAGCGGAGGTTTTCCATCGTCACCATCCCCCGGGACACTTCACCGGCTCGGCGTGGCTGGTGAGCGCGGACGGTGAGCGCGTGCTGCTCACCCACCATCGAAAGCTCGGGCGATGGTTGCAGCTGGGCGGGCATGCCGACGGCGACAGCGACCTGGCGCGTGTTGCACTGCGTGAAGCGGAAGAGGAGTCCGGCCTGTCTGGCCTGCAGGTCGAGCCGCCGATCTTCGACCTGGATCGCCACTGGATCCCGGCCCGCGGCGAAGAGCCGGGTCACTGGCACTACGACGTGCGTTTCGTCGTGCGCGCGACCTCCGATGAACGTTTCGCCCTCAGCGAGGAGTCGCTGGCGCTGGCGTGGCGGCCGGTGGAGGCGTTGCTTGCCGATCCGGCCACCGACGGATCGCTGCAGCGGATGGCGCGGCGCTGGCTGGCACGGGCTGGCTGAGTCGGTCTTGGCGCCGTCAGGGCGCCGGGTGCACGGTGCCGCATCGCGCACAGGTGCGTGCATCGAGCGACTCGTGGAATCGTGCGAACACGGGCGGAAAGTCGTGCTCGATGTCCTTGAGTTCGAAATATTCCTCGTAGAGCTTGTGGTTGCAGGCCGCGCAGAACCACAGCAGTCCATCGCGCTCGCCGGGCCGGCGCCGGCGCTCGATCACCAGGCCGATCGAGCCGGCCATGCGCTGCGGTGAATGCGGTACCCGCGGCGGCAGGTAGAACAGTTCGCCGGCGCGGATCGGGATGTCGCGTGCAGCGCCATCGTCCTGCACCTTGAGCACCATCTCGCCTTCCAGTTGATAGAAGAATTCCGGTCCCTCGTCGTAGTGGTAGTCGCTGCGCGCATTCGGGCCGCCGACGATCATCACGATGAAGTCGCCATCGACGATGCACTTGTTGCCCACCGGCGGCTTGAGCAGATGGCGGTGCTCGTCGATCCAGCGTTGCAGGTTGATCGGGGCGGGCAGGGACATGCGGCTTCTTCAGTGGCGCGGGCGCGCCAACATAGCGCTGTCTTGGCGGCAAAGAAAATGCCCCGGCGGGGCCGGGGCGAAGGGGAGGGAGCGCCTACTGAAGAAAGTGCGAATGGCTTATGGCAGCAGCACGGTATCGATCACGTGGATCACGCCGTTGGACTGATTCACGTCGGCAATGGTGACGTGGCCGGTGTGGCCCTTGTCGTCGGTGATGGCCACGCCCTTGGCGTCCTTGGAGAAGGTCAGCGAGTCGCCCTCGACGGTCTTCACCACGGCCTTGCCGCCGCCCTTCTTGATCAGCGCGAGCACGTCGGCAGCGCTGACCTTGCCGGGCACCACGTGATAGGTCAGCACCTTGGTTAGGGTCGCCTTGTTCTCGGGCTTGAGCAGGGTGTCCACGGTGCCGGCCGGCAGCGCGGCGAACGCCTCATTGGTCGGCGCGAACACGGTGAACGGACCCGGGCCCGACAGGGTATCGACGAGGCCGGCCGCCTTCACTGCGGCGACGAGGGTGGTGTGATCCTTCGAGTTGACTGCGTTCTCGATGATGTTCTTCGAGGGATACATCGGCGCACCGCCAACTTCGACGGTCTTTTCCATGCTCATGCCGGCCATGTTGCCGGGAGCGGCGATGGCCGGCGACGCGCACCAGCCGACCAGGGCCAGGGCGAGCGCGGTGGAGAGGGCGCGGCTGCGGTGAACGAGCTTCATGGGCGTATCTCCTGATAGGAACAATGGGCTTCAGCAAACGAAGCTCAGGAGATACGCCGGTCGCAACGGCGAAGATGCGCAAGCGTCGGAAGGTGCGACAGAACGCCTCACGCCACGTAATCGTCCGTACTCGGGACGATGACCGGATCAAGCGCCGCTGATGGCGCCCTTGGCGATGATCGCGCCGGTGGGCTGGCCGGTCGGCGAGCCACCCAGCGGTTCGTTCGACACGGCGAGCAAGGCCTTCGCGCTCAGACGCGCCAGCAGATCCGGACGCAGATGCACGGTGGTCGACTTGTTCGAGCCGATCACGCCCAGCGAGATCGGCTTCTCGCCGGGTGGCACCAGCCACAGTTCGGCCGAGCGATCGGCCGCAAGCGTCGCGGGCGTCGCCGGCACGATCACCATGCTCGCCTGCTTGAGATCCATGGTGGCCGTCCAGCCAGCCACGCCGTTGTCCTGCGCGATGCTGGCGACCATGTAGTCCGGCCCGGGGTTCGCGGCAGCGGTCGTGGGAGCCTGCGGCGCTCGCGGCGCGACGAACCAGAGCGCGAAGCTGGCCGCGGCGGCCAGCGTGGCCGCCGCGCCCACCCAGCGCCACAGCGGCAGGCTGTTCCACCAGCCGCCGCGCGCCGGCGCCGGGGGCGTCGGCCGGCGGGAAACCGCCGGCACATCCAGGCCGAGTGTCTCGCGGATGCGCACCCACACGTAATCGGCCGGCTGGACTGGGGCGATGTCCTCGCTCAGCGGCATCAGGTGGCGTTGCCACAACGCCACGGCGGCGGCGGCCGCCGAATCGGTGCGCACCTCCTGCTCCACCGCCGCACGCGCGTCGGCATCCAGCACGCCGAGTACGTACTCGGCGTAGCGGAGCTCTTCCTGGCTGGGGGGCATCGCGCTGTTCATTGTTCCAGACATATCCGCAGGCGAATCAGGCTGCGCCGGATCCAGCTCTTCATGGTTCCCAGCGGCACCCGGCAGCGTGCGGCCAGATCGTTATACGTAGCGCCGGAGAAAAAGGCTGCACGGATCGCTGACTTCTGCTGTGGCTCGAGGCCATCCAGACATTGTTCCAGGCGCAAGCGTTCCTGGCTGCTCTCGGCGCTGGCTGCAGGGCTGGGGCCCTCGTCCTCCAGGTCGAACATCATCGAATCGTCCAGCGCGGTTTCGCGATGCTGGCGCAGTCGATCGATCGCGCGATTGCGCGCCATCGTCACCAGCCAGGTGATGGCGCTGGCTTTGCCTGGATCGAAGGTGTCGGCGCGCCGCCACACGGAGATGAACACCTCCTGCAATACCTCTTCGGCCTCGGCGCGGTCGCGCAGCATGCGCATGCATACGCCGAACAGGCGCGAGGAGGTGCGGCGATAGAGTTCGGCGAAGGCGCGCTGGTCCTGGCGACTGGAGGCCGCCAGGAGCTCGGCGAGTTCTTCGCGCTCGGCCGTGTCGACCGTGCTCATCCGGGAGCGCCCCGGCACAGACGCGCGACACGGGATCGGAGGCGAGAGCGGGGCTTGGACGTGTACATGCGGTCAAGCATGGCGTCTGGTCGGTGCCTCCGGCAAGAGGCGGGAAATCAGACTTCCAGCGTGGCGAGGTCGCCCTTCTCTTCCAGCCAGGACTTGCGGTCGCTGGCCCGCTTTTTGGCCAGCAGCATGTCCATCAGCTTCGCGGTGCCTTCGTTGTCGTCCACCGTGAGCTGCACCAGACGGCGGGTGTCCGGATGGATGGTCGACTCGCGCAGCTGTGCGGGGTTCATCTCGCCCAGGCCCTTGAAGCGGGTGGTGCTCACGGCACCCTTCATCTTCTCGCGCTCGATGCGGTCGAGCATGGCCTGTTTCTCGCCCTCGTCGAGGCAGTAGAACACCTGCTTGCCCACGTCGACGCGAAACAGCGGCGGCATCGCCACGAACACGTGGCCTTCGCGCACCAGCGCCGGGAAGTGCTTGAGGAACAGCGCCGAGAGCAGCGTGGCGATGTGCAGGCCATCGGAGTCCGCGTCGGCGAGGATCACCACCTTGCCGTAGCGCAGGCCGGAGAGGTCGTCCTTGCCCGGATCGCAGCCGATCGCCACGGCCAGGTTGTGCACTTCCTCGGAGGCGAGCACCGAGGTGGACTCCACTTCCCAGGTGTTCAGGATCTTGCCGCGCAGCGGCAGGATCGCCTGGAACTCCTTGTCGCGCGCCTGCTTGGCCGAGCCGCCGGCCGAGTCGCCCTCGACCAGGAACAGCTCGGTGCGGGTCAGGTCGGTGGCGGTGCAGTCGGCCAGCTTGCCGGGCAGGGCGGGGCCCTGGGTGATCTTCTTGCGCACCACCTGCTTGGCCGCCTTCAGGCGCGCGCTGGCACGTTCGATGGCGAGCTGGGCGATCTTCTCGCCCAGATCCACATGCTGGTTCAGCCACAGGCTGAAGGCGTCGTGGATCACGTTCTCCACCAGCGCCGCGGCTTGGCGCGAGGACAGTCGCTCCTTGGTCTGGCCAGCGAACTGCGGGTCGAGCAGCTTGGCGCTGAGCACGAACGACAGCCGCTCCCACACGTCTTCCGGCGCCAGCTTGACTCCGCGCGGCAGCAGGTTGCGGATGTCGCAGAACTCGCGGATGGCGTTGGTCAGGCCGGTGCGCAGGCCGTTGACGTGGGTGCCGCCCTGCGCGGTCGGAATCAGGTTGACGTAGCTTTCCTGCACCAGCTCGCCTTCCGGCACCCAGGTGAGCGCGACGTCCAGGCCCTCGGTGTCGCGCGCCACGTGGTGCACGAACAGTTCGGCCGGCAGCGCCTCGGCGCCCTCCAGCTCGCCGCGCAGGTAATCGCGCAGGCCGTCCTCGTAATGCCACTGGGTGGTTTCGCCGCTGGCTTCGTCGATGAGCGTGACGTTGAGACCGGCGCACAGCACCGCCTTGGCACGCAGCAGGTGCTTGAGCTTGGAGACCGAGATCCTCGGCGAGTCGAAGTACTTCGGGTCGGCCCAGAAGTGCACGGTGGTGCCGGTCTTCTTCTTCGGCACCGAGCCGATGATTTCCAGCTCGCTGACCCGGTCGCCGTGCTCGAACGCCATGCGGTATTCGTTGCCGTCGCGGCGGATGGTCACCTCGACGCGCTGCGACAGCGCGTTGACCACCGACACGCCCACGCCGTGCAGGCCGCCGGAGAAGTTGTAGTTCTTGCCGCTGAATTTGCCGCCCGCGTGCAGGCGGGTGAGGATCAGCTCGACGCCCGGCACGCCTTCTTCGGGATGGATGTCTACCGGCATGCCGCGGCCGTCGTCGGTGACCTTGACCGAGCCGTCGGCCAGCAACACCACCTCGATGTTCTTGGCGTGGCCGGCGAGGGCCTCGTCCACCGAGTTATCGATGACTTCCTGCGCCAGGTGGTTCGGGCGCGAGGTGTCGGTATACATGCCGGGGCGGCGCTTGACCGGGTCAAGGCCGGAGAGGACTTCGATATCGGCGGCGTTGTAGCGACTGCTCATGGAATACGTTCGACTCGGATAAGGCGCGGGAGAATGGGTGGTGCCGCTGATGGGGTCAAGCCGTGAGGGCGGGCGGCCGCCACAGCATCGGTGGGCGTCGTCTCGCCAGACGCGACGGGATCACAGCGGAGCGCAGTGGCGTTCGAGCCAGGCGAGGTCAGCGCCGTCGAGCAGCGGACTGAGCGCCGCGCGCACGCTGGCGTGGTAGTCGTCCAGCCATGCGCGTTCTTCCGGGTTGAGCAGGTTCGGCTCCAGCGCGCGGCGGTCGAACGGGCAGAGCGTAAGCGTCTCGAAGGCGAGGAAGTCGCCGAACTCGGTCTGCTCGGCCTCCACCACCACCGCCAGGTTCTCGTGGCGGATGCCGTGCCGGGCCGGTTTGTACAGGCCCGGCTCGATCGAGGTGATCATGCCCGGCTCCAGCGCCACCAGCGCGCCGCCGCTGATGGGCGGACGAATGCCCTGCGGCCCTTCGTGCACATTGAGGAAGTAACCCACGCCGTGGCCGGTGCCATGGCCATAGTCCATGCCGGCTGCCCACAGCGGCGCGCGGGCCAGGGCATCGAGCTGCGGACCGCTGGCGCCTTTAGGGAAACGGGCGCGCGAGAGGGCGATCAAGCCCTTCATGACGAGGGTGGCATCGCGGCGCTGCTCGGCGGTGGTTTCGCCTAGCGCCAGCACGCGGGTGATATCGGTGGTGCCGCCCAGGTACTGGCCGCCCGAATCCACCAGCAGCAGGCCCTTGCGGGCCAGCGCGCTGTGATGCTCCGGCGTGGCGCGGTAGTGCGGTAGGGCGCCGTTGGCCTGGTAGCCGGCGATGGTGGCGAAGCTCTCGCCGATGAAATGCGGCTGCGCGGCGCGCTCCTCGCGCACCAGCGTGTCCACGTCCAGCTCGGTCTGCGCCATGCCGGCGGCGAGGCGTTCTTCCAGCCGGCGGAACGCGCGCACCAGGGCCGCGCCGTCGCGGCGCATGGTGTCGCGGATGTGGTCCAGCTCGGCGGCGCTCTTGCGCGCCTTCATCGCCGTGGACGGGTTGGCCGCCTCGAGCTGTTTCACGCTGGCGGGCACGGCATCGGCCACGGCGCAGACGATCTTGCCCGGGTCCAGCAGCAGGACGTCGGTCGCAGCCAGTTCGCCCAGCACGTCGCCGATGGCGGCGTACTCGGCGATCTGCACGCCGTCCTTGCCGAGCGCGGCAACCAGCGCGTCGCTCAACTTGCGGCGATCCACGAACAGGGTCGCCTTGCCCTCGGCCTCAATCAGCAGATGGGCGAGGAAGACCGGATTGCATTCCACGTCACTGCCGCGCAGGTTGGTCAACCAGGCCACGTCGTCCAGGCTCGACACCAGGTGGTGCGTGGCGCCGGCCTTGCGCATGGCGGTGCGAACCCGCGCCAGCTTGTCGCTGCGCGGTGTATGGGCCCAGGCGAGCGCGTGCTCGACTACCGGGCTCTTCGGCAGGGCGGGTCGGTCGGTCCATACGGCGGCGGGCAGGTCCAGGTCGGTACGCAGGCGTGCGCCGACGTCTTCGAGCAGGCGCGTGATCTGGCGACGGGATGAGGGACTGAGGCTGTCACCGGCGATGGCGACTGCATCGCCGGCATGCAGGTACTGCTGCAGCCAGGTCAGATGCTCCGGCGCGTGCGCCACCTTTTGTTTCATCAGGGCCACGCCGCTGCCGGCCAGCTGCTGCTCGGCCTGGGAGAAGTAGCGCGAATCGGTCCACAGGCCCGCGTGCGTCTGGGTGACGAGCAGCGTGCCGGCCGAACCGGTGAAGCCGGACAGCCATTCGCGCGCCGCCCAGTGGTCGGGCAGGTATTCGGACAGATGCGGATCGGCAGTGGGTACCAGGCAGGCGGCCGCGTTGTGGGCGGCCATGGCCTGGCGCAGGGCGGCAAGACGGGGAGGGATGGGGTGGCTCATCACTCAATGCTATCAGCGCGGCCAGTCGTAGCGCCGGATGGCGCGTGGCAGATGAACCGCGTCGGGAGAATTTGCCTCGGACGTCTCGCGGTCGGGCGCGTCTGCCGCTAAAATGCCTAATTTCCAGCACGGCTGCATCCCATGACCCCCCTGATTTTCGTCACCGGCGGTGTGGTGTCCTCACTTGGCAAGGGCATCGCCGCGGCGTCGCTGGCTTCCATCCTGGAAGCGCGTGGTCTCTCCGTCACCATGATGAAGCTCGATCCCTACATCAATGTGGATCCGGGCACCATGAGTCCCTTCCAGCACGGCGAGGTGTACGTCACCGACGACGGCGCCGAGACCGACCTCGACCTCGGCCACTACGAGCGCTTCGTCCATACCCGCCTGACCGGCAAGAACTCGATCACCACCGGCAAGATCTACGAGAGCGTGATCCGCAAGGAGCGCCGCGGCGATTACCTCGGCGCCACCGTGCAGGTGATTCCGCACATCACCGACGAGATCAAGCACTGCATCCACGAGGCCACCCGAGGCTTCGACGTGGCGCTGGTGGAGATCGGTGGCACGGTGGGTGACATCGAGTCGCTGCCGTTCCTGGAGGCGATCCGCCAGTTGCGCATCGAGCACGGCCCGGAGAAGTGCCTGTTCATGCATCTCACCTTGGTGCCCTTCATCAAGGCCGCCGGTGAGATCAAGACCAAACCCACCCAGCACTCGGTGAAGGAGCTGCGCTCGATCGGCATCCAGCCGGACATCCTGCTGTGCCGCTGCGAAGAGCCGCTGCCGGACGGCGAGCGCCGCAAGATCGCGTTGTTCACCAATGTGCCGGAGAACGCTGTGATCAGCGCGGTGGACGTGGACGTGATCTACAAGACCCCGCTGTGGCTGCACAGCCAGGGCCTGGACGACATCGTGGTGAAGAAGCTCGGCCTGGACGCCAAGCCGGCCGACCTCAGCGGCTGGCAGCGCACGGTGGACGCCGTGGTGCATCCGAAGGACGAGATCACCGTCGCGATCTGCGGCAAGTACGTCGAGCACAAGGACGCCTACAAGTCGCTGGGCGAGGCGCTGCGCCATGGCGGCATCAAGCAGCAGACCCGGGTGAACCTGGAGTGGATCGACTCCGAGCAGATCGAGGCCGAAGGCGCCGCCAAGGTGCTCGGCCACGCCGATGCCATTCTGGTGCCCGGCGGTTTCGGCAAGCGCGGCTTCGAGGGCAAGGTGCTTGCGGCCAAGTACGCCCGTGAGCACGGCGTGCCGTACTTCGGCATCTGCTACGGCATGCACGCGGCCGTGGTGGACTTTGCCCGCCACGTCGCTGGCCTCGCCGACGCCGACTCCAGCGAGAACGACCGCCACACGGCCAATCCGGTGATCGCGCTGATCACCGAGTGGACCACAGCCACCGGCGAAGTCGAGCAGCGAAGTGAACGCTCGGACCTTGGCGGCACCATGCGTCTGGGCGCGCAGGAATGCCGCCTCAAGGCCGGCACGCTGGCGCGCGAGATGTATGGCCAGGACGTGGTGCGCGAGCGTCATCGCCACCGCTACGAGTTCAACAACCGCTATCGCCAGTCGTTCGAGGATCTTGGGCTGGTGATCTCGGGCAAGTCGATGGATGACCTGCTGGTGGAAATCGTCGAGCTGTCGCCGCAGAAGCACCCGTGGTTCTTGGGCTGCCAGGCGCATCCGGAGTTCACCTCCACCCCGCGCGACGGGCATCCGCTGTTCATCGGGTTCGTCCGCGCGGCGCGCGAATACAAGGCCGTGCAGGGTGCCGAGCGCCTGGCGGCGAAGGAGTCGGTGGCATGAAGCTGTGTGGATTCGAAGTCGGGCTGAACCAGCCGCTGTTCCTGATTGCCGGGCCGTGTGTGGTGGAGTCCGAGCAACTGCAGATCGATACCGCCGGCACGTTGAAGGAGATCACCACACGGCTGGGTATCCACTTCATCTTCAAGTCGAGCTTCGACAAGGCCAACCGTTCCTCCGGCCAGAGCTTCCGCGGCCCGGGCATGGAGGAAGGCCTGCGCGTGCTCGGTGAGGTCAAGCGTCAGCTCGGCCTGCCGGTGCTCACCGACGTGCACGAGTACACGCCGATGGACGAGGTGGCCTCGGTGGTCGACGTGCTGCAGACCCCCGCGTTCCTGTGCCGCCAGACCGATTTCATCCAGAAGGTGGCCCGCGCTGGCAAGCCGGTGAACATCAAGAAGGGCCAGTTCCTCGCGCCCTGGGACATGAAGCACGTGGTGGCCAAGGCCAAGGACGTCGGCAACGACGACATCCTGGTGTGCGAGCGCGGCGCCAGCTTCGGCTACAACAACCTGGTGTCGGACATGCGCTCGCTCAGCGTGATGCGCGATACCGGCTGCCCGGTGGTGTTCGACGCCACCCACTCGGTGCAGTTGCCGGGCGGGCAGGGCGCCACCTCCGGCGGCCAGCGCGAGTTCGTGCCGGTGCTGGCGCGCGCGGCGGTAGCGGTGGGCATCGCTGGCTTATTCGCCGAGACGCACCCTGATCCAGATAAGGCGCTTTCCGACGGCCCCAACGCCTGGCCGCTGGGCAAGATGGAGGCCTTGCTGGAGACTCTGCTCGAACTCGATGCTGTGACCAAGCGGCACGGGTTCCTGGAGAGCCAGTGAGCCGCAGCCCGGTCGGACAAGATGATGTGGAAGGCGCGCTCTCCAAGCACTCTAGGTTCGCCATCGTGTCGGTCGTCCTCGGGCTTCTGGCGGTGCTCATCCCGCTGGTCCTGGGAGCCGTGAGCATGGCCGCGGCGGCTCCCCGTCCCGGTCCCGTGGCGCTCGGCACCGTCGGCCCATCTTTAGGGTTCATGGTGGGGGCCGTGCGGGGCGTGATCCTTTCCTTGCCTCTAGCACTGGCCGGCTTCGTGGCTGGGCTGGTGGCCGGGTGGCGCCCCGCGCGGAGCAAGCTTTATGCGCGTCTCGGAATGATGGTTAATCTCTCGTTCCTCGTAGCGCTCTGCCTCTTCACCTTTGCTACCTAAACCCGCCCTTTAAGGAATCGCATGACTACCGACATCACCCGCATCCACGCACGCGAAATCCTCGACTCCCGCGGCAATCCCACGCTGGAGGCCGAAGTCACCCTGGCCGGCGGCGGCTTCGGTCGTGCTGCAGTTCCCAGTGGCGCCTCCACCGGCACCCGCGAGGCGGTGGAGCTGCGCGATGGTGACAAGGCGCGCTATGGCGGCAAGGGCGTGAAGACGGCGGTCGGCCACGTCAATGGCGCCATCGCCAGCGCGCTGAAAGGCTTCGATGCGGCCAACCAGGGTGGACTCGACGCCAAGCTGATCAACCTCGACGGCTCGCCGAACAAGGGCAAGCTCGGCGCCAACGCGTTGCTGGGCGTGTCGATGGCCGCCGCGCATGCCGTCGCCGCGCAGCGCAAGCTGCCGCTGTGGCGTTACGTGGCGGAAATCAACGGCACCACCGGCAAGCCCGGCATGCTGCCGGTGCCGATGATGAACATCATCAACGGCGGCGAGCACGCGGACAACAACATCGACGTGCAGGAATTCATGGTGCTGCCGGTGGGCATGCCGACCTTCGCCGAGGCGCTGCGCGCCGGCGCGGAGATCTTCCATGCGCTCAAAAGCGTGCTCAAGGGCAAGGGCCTGAATACGGCGGTGGGCGACGAAGGCGGCTTTGCGCCGAACCTGCGCTCCAACATCGAGGCGCTGGACACCATCCTCGAGGCAATCACCAAGACCGGCTACAAGGTCGGCAGCGAGATCCTGCTGGGCCTCGATGCCGCCAGCTCGGAGTTCTACAAGGACGGCAAGTACGACCTGGCCGGCGAGGGCAAGCAGTACACCTCCGAGCAGTTCGTCGACCTGCTGGCCGGCTGGGCGAAGCAGTACCCGATTGTCACCATCGAGGACGGCATGGCCGAGGGCGACTGGGCCGGCTGGAAGCTGCTCACCGACACCATCGGCGACCGCGTGCAGGTGGTCGGCGACGACCTCTTCGTCACCAACCCGACGATCTTCCGCGAGGGCATCGAGAAGAAGATCGCCAACTCGATCCTGATCAAGGTCAACCAGATCGGCACGCTGTCCGAGACGCTGGAAGCCATCGCCATGGCCGACGCGGCCAAGTACTCGGCGGTGATCTCGCATCGCTCCGGCGAAACTGAGGACACCACCATCGCCGACATCGCGGTGGCCACCACGGCGACCCAGATCAAGACGGGTTCGCTGTGCCGCAGCGACCGCGTAGCCAAGTACAACCAGCTGCTGCGCATCGAGGAGCAGCTGGGCGCAGAGGCCCGCTACGCCGGGCGCCACGCGTTCCCCAACCTCGCCCGCCTGCCTGGCTGAGCGGGAACAAGGCCGCCATGCTGCGCTGGGTCGCGCTGATCCTGCTGGCTTTGCTGATCGCTCTGCAGGTAAAGCTGTGGAGCGACGCGGGCGGCATGCGCGAAGTCGACGCCCTGCGCGCGGCCGTGAAAAAGCAGGCGGATGAGAACCAGCGCCTGCAGCAGCGCAACCAGGCGCTGGCCGCGGATGTGTCCGATCTCAAGAGCGGCGAGCAGGCGGTGGAAGCGCGTGCGCGCGCCGAGCTGGGGCTGATCAAGCCCGGCGAGACGTTCTATCAGGTGGTCGAGAAGCCCGGCGCCAACGCAGCGCCTGCCGCGGCGTCCACCGCTCCCGCCGCCGGACAGCCATGAACACGGCCGCACTGTGGTGCGTGGTGCCGGCGGCCGGGCGCGGAATGCGCGTCGGCGGTGATCGCCCCAAGCAGTACCTGACGCTGGCCGGGCGGCCGCTGATCGAGCACACGCTCGACCGGTTGGCCCGGCATCCACACATCGCGGGGCTGATGGTGGTGCTGTCGGCAGGCGACGCGCTGTGGTCCGGCATCTCGATGCTGCACGGCAAGCCGGTATGTACGGCAGTGGGCGGTGCGGAGCGCTGTGATTCCGTGCTCGCCGGGCTCGATGCCTTGCCGGATGCGGTCGCCACCGATGAGTTCGTACTGGTGCATGATGCGGCCCGGCCCTGCGTGCGGCTGGACGACATCACACGCCTGATCGACCGCGCCAGTGCAGCGGACGGCGGCCTGCTCGGCGCACCGCTGCGCGATACGCTCAAGCGCGCCAACGCCGACGGCCGCAGCGCGCTGACCGAGCCGCGCGACCACCGCTGGCGCGCGTTCACGCCGCAAATGTTCCGCCGTGCTGCACTGTCGGCTGCGCTGCGCCAGGCGGCGCATGATCGCGTGACGGTGAGCGACGAGGCGATGGCGATGGAGCTGGCCGGCCACTCCCCGTTGCTGGTCGAAGGCGCGGAGGACAACATCAAGGTCACCACGGCAGCGGACTTCGCGCTGGCCGAATTCCTGCTGGCGAGGACGGCGTAATGCGCACAGGGGGCGAAGGGTGAGGATCGGTCAGGGTTTTGACGTGCATGCGTTCGGCGATGGCGATTTCGTCACGCTGGGCGGCGTGCGTGTGCCGCACGGGCGCGGGCTGCTCGCCCATTCCGATGGAGACGTGGTGATCCACGCGCTGTGCGATGCCATTTTCGGGGCGCTGGCGCTGGGCGATATCGGGCAGCACTTTCCGCCGTCGGATCCGCATTGGCGCGGCGCCGACAGCCGCCAGTTCCTGCGCCACGCGGCCGTGTTGATGGCGCAACAGGGCTACCGCCTGGGCAACGCGGACGTAACGGTGATCTGCGAGGCGCCCAAGGTCGGCCCGCACGCGCCGGCGATGCGTCAGAACCTGGCGACGGATCTGGGCTGCGATCTGTCACAGGTGAGTGTCAAGGCCACCACCACCGAGAAACTGGGCTTCACTGGCCGCGGCGAGGGCATTGCGGCGCAAGCCTGCGTGCTGCTGGAGCGCGCGTGAGCGAGGTCGAGGCCCGCGGTTCCGGCAACCGGTTGCAGGAGCAGTTGGAAACCATCGTCGAGCTGCTGCGGCAGCAGTCGCGCATGCGCGATGAGCTGGACGAGCTGCGCGACAACGGCGCCAGCCCGGTCGATCGCGCGCCGATCGCCGAAGCGCTGCGCGACAGCGGTGACGTGCTCCAACAGCAGCTCGACCCGCTGCACCCGGCCGATATCGCCTTCATCCTGGAATCGCTGCCGCTGGCCGATCGCTTGGCGGTATGGCAGCGCGTTCGCGCCGACCGCGACGGCGAGATCCTGCTGGAAGTGTCCGACGCGGTGCGCGAGTCGCTCATCGCCGACATGGACCAGGGCGAGATCATGGCGGCGGTCGAGCCGCTGGACGCCGACGAGCTGGCCGACCTGGTCGAGGACCTGCCCACCGA
Organism: Dyella thailandensis; assembly: GCF_050749815.1. Taxonomy (GTDB): domain Bacteria; phylum Pseudomonadota; class Gammaproteobacteria; order Xanthomonadales; family Rhodanobacteraceae; genus Dyella_A. Next base: position 1,007,255 of record NZ_CP192735.1, read on the forward strand.
GGTGCTGCCGGAGCTGATGGCCAGCCTCGACGCGCAACAGCGCGAGCGGGTGCAGTCGGCGCTGTCCTACGAGGACGACCAGATTGGCGCGCTGATGGATTTCGAGATGGTCACGATCCGCGAGGACGTGAGCCTGGAAACCGTGCTGCGCTACCTGCGCCGGTTCGACGAGCTGCCCGCGCAGACCGACAAGCTGTTCGTGGTGAACCAAGACAACCTGCTCACCGGCGTGCTGCCGCTGCACTGGTTGCTGGTCAATTCGCCGGACAAGATGGTCGGTGCCGTGATGGCGCCGGACGTCAATACCTTCCACCCGCACGACGATGCCTACGAGGTGGCGCAGGCGTTCGAACGCTACGACCTCGTGACGGCCCCAGTGGTGGACGAGGGCGGACACCTGATCGGTCGCATCACGGTGGACGCGATGGTCGACGTGATCCGCGAGGAAGGTGAGAGCGAGGCGCTCAGCCGCGGCGGTCTGCGCGAGGAAGAGGATATCTTCGCCTCGGTGTGGGCCAGCCTGCGCAACCGCTGGTCGTGGCTGGCGATCAACCTGGTGACCGCATTCATCGCCTCGCGGGTGATCGGGCTGTTCGAGGGTTCGATCCAGAAGCTGGTGGCACTGGCCACGTTGATGCCAATCGTCGCCGGCATCGGCGGCAACTCGGGCAACCAGACCATCACGATGATCGTGCGCGCCATGGCGCTCAACCAGATCAACGCCGACAGCGCACGCCGCCTGTGGCGCAAGGAGCTGGGAGTATCGCTGTTCAACGGCCTGATCTGGGGCGGCGTGATCGGCGTGGTGGCGTTCCTGCTGTATCGCAACGTGGCGCTGGGCGTGGTGATGACCGCGGCGATGACGCTCAACCTGCTGCTGGCCGCGTTCGCCGGCGTGGGTATTCCCATGCTGATGACCAAGTTCGGGCGCGACCCGGCGCTCGGCTCCAGCGTGCTGATCACCGCCATGACCGACAGCGGCGGCTTCTTTATCTTCCTTGGCCTGGCGACGTTGTTTCTGCTTTAGGCCTTGCAGCTGACCGGGATCACCCGGCGGAGTGTGTTGTGTCCGAATTGCCCTTTGCCTGCGGTGCCGTGCCGTTGACCGCGCGCCTGCGCGTGGCACCGGAGGATTTCATCGTAGAGGAGATCCTCGGTTACGACGCCGATGGCGCGGGCGAGCACGCGCTGTTGTGGGTGGAAAAGCGCGGCGCCAACACCGATTGGGTAGCCCGGGAGCTGGCCCGGTTTGCCGAGGTGCCGCCGGTGAACGTGGGCTACGCCGGTCTGAAGGATCGTCATGCAGTGACGCGTCAGGCGTTTTCCGTGCAGTTGCCCGGTCGTCCCGACCCGGATTGGCCGGCCTTTCCGCATGCCGAGGTGCAGGTGCTCGCGGCCACGCGCCACAGCCGCAAGCTCAAGCGTGGAGCGCTGCGCGGCAACCGCTTCGTGCTCACGCTGCGCGAGGTGCGCGGCGAGCGCGAAGCGGCCGAGCGCGTGCTGCAGCAGATCGCTGCGCGCGGTGTCCCTAACTACTTCGGCGAGCAGCGCTTTGGCCGCGAGGGCGGCAACCTGGCGCAGGCGCGTGCGATGTTCGCCGGTCGGCGAATGGATCGCGACAAGCGTTCGATCCTGCTTTCCGCCGCGCGTTCGCAGATCTTCAACAGCGTGCTGGCCGCGCGGGTGGAGCAGGGCACCTGGGATACCGCATTGCCGGGCGAGATCTGGTCGCTGGCCGGTTCTCGCTCATGGTTCGGCCCCGAGCCGTTCGGCGACGCCCTGGCCGGGCGCTTGGCGCAGGGCGACATCCACCCATCCGGGCCGTTGTGGGGCGAGGGTGAGCCACCCGCCACGGACGTGGTCGGAGCGCTGGAGCGCCAGGTGGCGGCCGAGCATGCGGACTTGGCCGAAGGCCTGGTCAAAGCGCGCATGGAACACGAGCGCCGCGCCCTGCGCCTGATGCCGAAGGACCTGCGCTGGCGCTGGCTGGACGACGCCACCCTGGAACTGGCCTTCGAGCTTCCTGCCGGCGCCTACGCCACGGTGGTGGTACGCGAGCTCGCTAACGTAGGCGCCTGAGCGGTTTAGCGCTTCAGCAGGACCACCACCGCGCCCGTGCCGCCGAGCGCCGGCCGCGCCGACGCGAAGGCGATCACCTCGTCGCGCCGGCGCAACATGCGGTCGGTCAGTGACTTCAACACCGGCCCGGCCGACTTCGACCGCAGCCCCTTGCCGTGCACGATGCGCACGCAGCGCAAGCCGTTCTGCCGCGCCTCGGCCAAGAAGTCGGCGATGCTGGCCTGCGCGGCGGCGGCATTCATGTGGTGCAGGTCGAGATCATCCTGCACGCTGAAATGGCCGCGCTTGAGCTGCTTGAGCAGCTTCGGCGGATAGCCGTCGTGCAGGAAGCTCAGTTCCTCACCCACCTCCATCAGAGCGGGGTCGAACGCCATCTCCAGCAGTTCGCCAGGCACGGCCGCCTCGTCGGCTTCGAACATGCGCGGTCGCGGTGCCGGTTTTGGCGCTACCGGCGGGGGCGGCGCTGGATCGAACGCACGCACCTCGCCGATCGCCTCGCGGAACAGGCGCGCGTCGTCCTCGGTGATGGTGGTGGGCGGGCGGCGCTTCATGGGGTCCATGCTACCCAATGCGGCAGTCGCCGCGGGGCCAAAAGCACGTCGTCCTCCATGAATCTCCCCCGCCGCTCGGTTAGACTCAAGCGCTTCAAGCGGCAACGGCGGCAGGGGTCTCCCGCCGTTCCGGAAACGTTCGACGACGGATCAACATGCGAGTTCTGGTAAGTAACGATGATGGCGCGGATGCACCGGGCATCCGCGTACTCGCCGAACGCCTCGGCGCAGTGGGCAAGGTAACGGTGGTGGCGCCCGACCGCGACCGATCCGGTGCCAGCAATTCGCTCACCCTCGATGCGCCGATTCGCGTGCTGCGCATGGACAACGGCTACTACCGCGTCGCCGGCACCCCCACCGATTGCGTGCACCTGGCACTGGCCGGCCTGCTCGACGAGGAGCCGCACATCGTCGTATCCGGCATCAACAACTCGGCCAACCTGGGCGACGACGTGATCTATTCCGGCACCGTCTCGGCGGCGATGGAAGGGCGCTTCCTCGGTTTGCCGGCGATCGCCGTGTCGCTGGTCAGCAAGGATCACCGCGGCGAGCACTACGAATCTGCCGCGCGCGCAGTGGTGATGCTGATGGAGCGGCTGCTGGTCGATCCGCTGCCGGCCGACACCATCCTCAACGTCAATGTGCCCGACCTGCCGTGGGAGCAGATCCGCGGCTTCGAAGTGGCGCGGCTGGGCAAGCGCCATCGTGCCGAGGCGTGCATCGCGCAGACCGATCCGCGCGGCCGCCCGATGTGGTGGATCGGCCCGGCTGGCGACGCCGAGGACGACGGCCCCGGCACCGATTTCCACGCGGTGCGCCGCGGCTACGTGTCGGTAACGCCGATCCACGTCGACCTCACCCGCTACCAGGCGCTGGAGAAGGTCAGCGGCTGGATGCAGGCGATGACCGACGCCATCGACGACCAGGCGGCCTGAGCGATGAACATCCATCCGCTGCCGCCGTCGGCACTGAAAGGCGAGGGCATGACCTCGCAGCGCGCCCGCGACCGCCTCGCCGCCACGCTCAAGGAAAGTGGCATCCGCGATGCGCGCGTGATCGACGTGATCCGCAACCTCGCGCGCCACCATTTCATCGACCAGGCGCTGCACTCGCGCGCTTACGAGAACACCGCGCTGCCGATCGGCCACGGCCAGACCATCTCGCAGCCGTGGGTGGTGGCGCGGATGACCGAGGCGCTGCTGGAGTTCGGCGTGCCGCAAAAGGTGCTGGAGATCGGCACCGGCTCGGGCTACCAGGCCGCCGTGCTGGCCGCGCTGGTGCCGCAGGTCTACACGGTGGAGCGCATCGAAGAATTGCTGCGCCAGGCACGTCGGCGTTTCCGCCAGCTGGGCATCGCCAATCTGCGCTCGCGTTACGACGACGGCAAGCTCGGCTGGCCGGACGAGGGTCCGTTCGATGCGGTGATCCTCACCGCCGCTGGTGATGCGATTCCGCATGCCATCCTCGACCAGATGACGCCGACGGGCGTGCTGATCGCGCCGGTCGGTTCGCCCAGCAGCCAGACGCTGATCCGCATGCGCGGCGACGGGCAGGGCGACTTCATCCAGGAAGAGCTCGGCCCGGTGAGTTTCGTCCCGCTGCTCGGTGGCATCGGCTGATGCGCCTGTTCGGAGCGTTGTATGCGCGGGCGCTGAAGTGGGCGCGCCATCCGCGGGCGATCTACTACCTGTGTGGGCTCAGCTTCGTGGAGGCCTTCATCTTTCCGGTGATGCCGGAGGTGATGCTGGCGCCGATGATGCTCGGCAAGCGTCATCGTGCCTTCTTCTACGCCAACATCAGTCTGCTGTTCTCGCTGCTCGGCTCGTTGGTGGGCTATGCGCTCGGACACTGGGCCTACGACAGCATCCATCCGCTGCTCAGCCCGGCGATGCAGCAGACCATCGGCACCTGGGTAACGCAGTTGCGCAACGACATGAGCCAGCACTGGCTGGCCATGCTCGGGGCCTTGATGCTCGCGGCCCTGCAGCCGGTGATTCCGATGAAGTTTGTCACCTGGGCGGCGGGCATCGTCGGCGTGCCACTCGTGCCGTTCCTGGCGTGCATGGCGATCGGGCGCGGCAAGCGCGTGTGGCTGCTGGCGTTGCTGGTGCGGGTGGTGGGCGAGCGTGCGGAACATATTCTGCACAAGAACATCGAACGTATCGGCTGGGGCGCCATCGCGCTCATCGGTCTGTTGCTGGTGTGGTGGCTTTGGCTGCGGTGAGCCTGCCGGCGCGCCGGTCATTGCATAGGAAACGCGGCATGAGGTCGCTATGCTTCGTGGCATGAAGGGAACCATCCAGGCGCTCGCGCTGCTGCTGCCCGCCGTCTTGCTGGCCGCCTGCGGCACCACCCGTTCGGTCGTGGTGCAGCGATCCAGCCAGTCGCGCTCGTCGACCTACGAGCCATCCAGTCGGGCGCAGGTGAGCCACGCCTCCAGCTACCGGGTGAGCAAGGGCGACACGCTCTATTCGATCGCGTTCCGGCATGGCGTGGATTTCCGCGATGTCGCCCGTTGGAACGGCATCGCTGCGCCTTACACGATCTGGCCAGGGCAGCAGCTGGTGCTGCGCGCTCCCACCTCTTCCCGTGTGCCTGCCCCAACCGTGGCCCGGGCTGCTCCGCCACCCCGCGCTCCCGCCGCTGCGGTGAAAGCGCCGGTGCGGCCGCCGGTTGCGCCAGCGTCGAGTCGTTCGGTGGCCGATGCGGTGCCGGTGGCCGGCGTGCCGGCCAGCGTTCCCGCGCCGCCGCCGCCGGCTCCGCCCACCCCGGCGCCCGGCGGGACGCGTTCGGCCGGCGGCGTCAACTGGCGCTGGCCCGCCGATGGCCGCTTGATCAAGGGGTTTCAGAGCGGCGATGCGATCCCCGGAATCGAGATCGCCGGCGCGGCCGGAAGCCCGGTCCGCGCCGCCGGCGACGGCGTGGTGGTCTATAGCGGCAACGGGCTGGTGGGCTACGGCGAACTGATCATCGTCAAGCACAATGACGACTTCCTCTCCGCCTACGGACACAACCGCAAGCGGCTGGTGAAGGAAGGTCAGCGCGTGTCGGCGGGACAGCAGATCGCGGAGATGGGCGCCACCGGGGCCTCGCGCGACGAGCTGCAGTTCCAGATCCGTCGCAACGGCAATCCGGTGAACCCGCTCGACTACCTACCTTCGCGCTGAGGCTCAGCCAGCCCCGGCGCCGGGAAGAATGAAACCCACCACCACGCGACGGCCTTCACCGGCCAGCAGGTCGTAGGTGCGTGCAGCTGCGGCGTTGTCCATCACCTCGATGCCTACGCCGCGGCGCAGGAAAGCGGCGAGAAAGTCGGCTGGCGGGAAGCGCTGCCGTTCGCCGGTGCCCAGCAGCACGAGCTCCGGCTGCAGATCGAAGAACGGCGCGGCCAGATTTGGCGTGAGGGCGGCGGCGTCCACGGCCGGCCACTGCTCGATCATGCGATCCGGCGCAAGCAGGAAGCTCGCCTCGATGTTGCGGTCGACCACGGTGACGTAGCCGGGGGCGGTGCGGCGCACGAACAGAAACGCATCCGGGCGGTCGAGCGACAGGTCCATCAGCGCGGCAGGGCCAGCTTCGGATCGTCAGTGTTGCGACGGAACAGCACCACGATGTGCCCGATCTCCTGCACGCTCTCGGCGCCCGTGCCGTCGGTCAGGAACTGGATTTGCGCCTGGCGCTCCTCCTTGTCGCCGCCAGACAGCTTCACCTTCACCAGCTCGTGATGGGTCAGCGCGAGGTCCAATTCCTTCACCACGGCGTCGGTGGCGCCCTTGGCCCCGAGCAGGATCACCGGGCTCAGGTCGTGGGCAAGACTGCGCAGGTAGCGGCGCTGGGAAGGGGAGAGGGCCATGCGGGGAAACGCTCGATTCGCGGAGGATTGACCGCAAAGGGTATCATGCAGGCCACTCCCCGTATCTGTGACCTTGCCGCCATGCCCCGCAGCAAAAGCAGTTCCCGCTGGCTGCGGGAACACTTCGACGACGTCTACGTAAAGAAGGCCCAGGCGGAGGGTGTCCGTTCCCGTGCGGTGTACAAGCTCGAGGAATTGATCGAGCGCGATCGCCTGCTCAAGCCGGGGATCACCGTGGTGGATCTGGGTGCGGCGCCGGGCGGCTGGTCGCAACTGGTGCGTCAGCGCCTGGGCGATACCGGCAAGGTGGTGGCGCTCGACATCCTGCCCATGCAGGGCATTGCGGGAGTGGATTTCCTGCAGGGCGACTTCCGTGAGGCAGACGTGTTGTCACAGCTCGAAGCCCGGCTGGACAACCAGAAGGTCGATCTTGTGCTGTCGGACATGGCCCCCAATATGAGTGGCGTGGCCCTTGCGGACCAGATCCGTTCGATGGATCTGGCTGAACTGGCGCTGGACTTCAGCCGGCAGTGGCTCAAGCCCGGTGGTTCGTTCCTGATCAAGTTGTTCCAGGGTACGGGCTTCGATGATTACCTTCGTAGCTTGCGTGCGGACTTTTCGCGCGTGACTATGCGTAAACCTAAGGCTTCCCGCGCGCGTTCGCGGGAGGTGTACGCGCTGGCCGTTGGTCTGAAGGCCGGCGGTGCGCAACCGGGCGGAAACCGCGTATGAACGAGATGGCTAAAAACCTCCTGCTCTGGCTGATCATCGCGGTGGTACTCATCGCCGTGTTCCAGAGCTTCAATCCCCATGGCGGCGCATCGTCCGATCTGCCCTACAGCGCATTCGTGCAGAACGTGGACAACGGCAACGTGTCCAACGCCAATATCAGCGCGGAAACCCCGGCCACGATCAGTGGCAAGCTCAAGGACGGCACCAGCTTCCGTACGGTGGCGCCCGTGCTGGGCTTCTCCACCAACACCGTGATCAAGCAGATGCAGGACAAGGGGGTTGAGGTCCGCCAGGACTCGGCACCCGGCTTCTCGCTGGTCAGCCTGCTGGTGAGCTGGCTGCCGGTGATCCTGATTGCAGGCGTGTTCATCTGGTTCATGCGCCAGATGCAGTCCGGCGGCGGTGGCCGCGGCGCGATGAGCTTTGGCCGATCGCGCGCCAAGCTGCAGGGCGAGGACCAGGTCAAGGTGAACTTCAGCGACGTCGCCGGTTGCGACGAGGCCAAGGAAGAGGTTGGCGAGCTGGTCGAGTTCCTGCGTGACCCGGGCAAATTCCAGAAGTTGGGCGGCAAGATTCCGCGCGGCGTACTGATGGTGGGCCCGCCCGGTACGGGCAAGACCCTCCTCGCCAAGGCCATTGCGGGCGAGGCCAAGGTGCCGTTCTTCTCGATCTCCGGCTCAGATTTCGTGGAGATGTTCGTCGGCGTGGGCGCCAGCCGCGTGCGTGACATGTTCGAGCAGGCCAAGAAGCATGCGCCTTGCATCATCTTCATCGACGAGATCGATGCGGTCGGCCGTCATCGCGGCGCCGGGTTGGGTGGCGGTCACGATGAGCGTGAGCAGACCCTCAATCAGCTGCTGGTGGAGATGGACGGCTTCGAGGGCACCGAAGGCATCATCGTCATCGCGGCCACCAATCGCCCGGACGTGCTCGATCCTGCGCTGTTGCGTCCGGGCCGCTTCGATCGCCAAGTCGTCGTCGGTTTGCCCGATGTGAAGGGGCGTGAGCAGATCCTGCAGGTGCACCTGCGCAAGGTGCCGATGGCCAGCGACGTCAACGCGATGTTGATCGCGCGCGGTACGCCCGGGTTCTCCGGCGCCGACCTGGCCAACCTGGTCAATGAGGCGGCGCTGTTCGCCGCGCGCGAGAACGCGCGCGAAGTGCGCATGAATCATCTGGACAAGGCGCGCGACAAGATTCTGATGGGCGCCGAGCGCCGCTCGATGGCGATGAGTGAGGACGAGAAGAAGCTCACCGCCTACCACGAGGCCGGACACGCGATTGTGGGGCGCCTTGTCCCTGAGCATGACCCTGTCTACAAGGTCACCATCATTCCTCGCGGCCGTGCCCTCGGCGTGACGATGTATCTGCCCGAGAACGACAAGTACAGCATCAATCGCGTGGCGATCCAGTCGCAGCTTTGCTCGCTGTACGGTGGTCGCGTGGCGGAGGAGCTGATCTTCGGCGCCGACAAGGTCACCACCGGTGCATCCAACGACATCGAGCGAGCTACCAAGATGGCCCGCAACATGGCCACCAAGTGGGGGCTTTCGGACGAACTGGGTCCCATCACCTATGGCGAGGACGAGGACGAGGTGTTCCTGGGGCGCTCGGTAACCCAGCACAAGAGCATCTCGAACGAGACCGCCAGCAAGATCGACGCAGTGGTGCGCGGGATCCTCGATCGCGCGTATGCGCGCAGCAAGCAGTTGCTGACCGACAACATCGACAAGCTGCACGTGATGGCCGAGGCCCTGCTCCAGTACGAGACCATCGACGCGCACCAGATCGACGAGATCATGGCTGGGCGCGTGCCAGGCCCGCCGGCGGACTGGTCGAAGAGTGGCCCGGGTGGCCCGGTTCCGCCGCTGCCGCCGCGCGGCGATACGGGTTCGAGCAAGGTGGGCAATCCCGCCGTTCAGAGCTGATCGATCGGCAGCGAACCGTCGAGGGCCTCCACAAACGCCGCGGGTTCCGCGGCGTTCTCGTTTGGATGGCCAAACGGCGATGCGATGCCCGACTCCACGCTCGTGTACGGGGAGGGCAGGCGCAACCGCGCAACAAAAAAATCAAAAAAGGTGTTGACGCCTGGCGGCTGTATCTGAATAATTCCGCTTCTTGCTTCGGCGCTCTTCACTTCGGTGGGTGAGCAAGCCAAGGCAGAATGTTTGAAGTGTGCGCCCGTAGCTCAGCTGGATAGAGTACCTGGCTACGAACCAGGCGGTCGGGAGTTCGAATCTCTCCGGGCGCGCCATCTTCATCCAGGAATCGTTCGTTCGCGGATGCTTCCGAACCGCGGGGCGGTGGATTGCCCAGCGGGCCGAACGGTAAGTTGGTTCGGTGTGCTCGTATACGGATTGACTGAGCGGCACGTCACCCGTACATTTGAAAGCTTCGCGCAGCGAATGTGATCGATGTTTTTGGCGGGGTATAGCTCAGTCTGGTAGAGCGTTGCGTTTGGGACGCAAAAGTCGGGGGTTCGAATCCCTCTGCCCCGACCACGCTAGGCCCTTCCGTGCGGTGACTGCGCCTGTAGCTCAACCGGATAGAGCATCGGCCTTCTAAGCCGACGGTTGCAGGTTCGAGTCCTGTCGGGCGCGCCAACAAAGTGTTTTATGGTGGGCGTAGCTCAGCTGGTTAGAGTCCCGGATTGTGATTCCGGATGTCGTGGGTTCGAATCCCATCGCTCACCCCAAATTTAAAGTTTCAGGGCCGTTAGCTCAGCTGGTAGAGCAGTTGACTCTTAATCAATTGGTCGTAGGTTCGAATCCTACACGGCCCACCACTGAAACCAGGACGCCGGTCGACATCGACCGGCGTTTTGCTTTTCTGGGGTCCCGTCGGCGGGGGCGCCGATGCTCGGTGAGGCGCTTGTGCTTCAGGCTGGCGCGACCCTAGAATACCGGGCTTTCGTGTAAGGTAATCATCGACTTAGGGCCGCTCTGCAGAGTGCGCGAACGATCTGCCCGAAGGCTGTCGCCAGGGGGCAAATTGCTCGTGAAATCTGCCGCTTACGGTGCTTCGACGATGCGGAGCGAAAGTGGCGGAACTGGTAGACGCACCAGATTTAGGTTCTGGCGGGTAACACCGTGCGGGTTCGAGTCCCGCCTTTCGCACCAATCCCTTGCTGTTTTCACGTTGCCGGTGGCGAACATGCCGCCGCGGTGCCCTCGCCGGGCCCGTTATCGAAGGTCATTCAGGAGTCGTCATGCAGGTTTCGGTTGAGAACGTCGGCAAGCTCGAGCGCAAGCTCACGGTGAAGTTTCCTGCTGAGCGCTACGAGTCGCAGGTCAGCGCGCGCATTGCGGAAATGGGCCGCACGGTTCGCCTCAAGGGCTTCCGTCCCGGCAAGGTGCCGACCACCGTCATCCAGCAGCGTTTTGGCGCGCAGGTGCGTGGCGAGGTGCTTTCGGATCTGATCGGCAGCACCCTGCGCGAGGCTTTCGACAAGGAAAATCTGCGTCCGGTGGCGAACCCGGCCATCGACACCACCGGCAAGCCGGAGAACGGCGAAATCGCGTACACGGCCACCTTCGAGGTGATGCCGGAGTTCCCGACGATCGACGTCTCCACGCTGGCCATCCAGCGCCCGGTGGCCGAGGTATCCGACGCGGATATCGAGAAGATGATCGAGACGCTGCGCCAGCAGCGCCGCACCTTCGATGCCGTGGATCGCGCGTCGAAGGCAGGCGATTTCGTGATGTTCGAGTACGCCGCCCAGGCGGATGATTACCGCTTCCCGGCCGACGGCCTGGAGCGCGCCGGCAGCGTGCTGGGTTCGGGCACCCTGTTCAAGGCACTGGACGAGGCGCTCACCGGTCGCAAGGCCGATGAGTCGTTCGAGGCCGACATCGATTTCCCGGCCGATTTCCGCAACGAGCAGTTGGCGGGCAAGACCGCCAAAGTCAGCTTCAGCATCGTCAAGGTGCAGGAGCCGCAGTTGCCGGAGGTGGACGCGGAGTTCGCCAAGCTGTTCGGCATTGCCGACGGCGATCTGGAGACGTTCCGCAAGGAAGTCCGCGCCAACCTGGAGCGCGAGCTGAAGGCCACGTTGATGGCGCGGCTGAAGTCCGAAGTGGCCGAAAAGCTCGCCGAGACCTATGCCACCGTCGACGTGCCGAACCTGATGGTGCAGTCGGAGGCCCGCGCCCTGGCGGCCGGCAGCGTGCCGAAGGGTCAGCAGCCCCCACCGCAGCTGATCGAGGCGGCGGCGCCGATGGCGCGCAAGCGGGTGCTGGCCGGCCTGCTGATGGGCGAGATCGCGCGCAAGCAGTCGCTGGTGATCGACCGCAAGCGGGTTGCCGAGCAGCTCGCTGCGATCGCCTCGACCTACGAAGAGCCCGAGCAGGTCATTGAACTGTACAACTCCGATCCCCAATTGATGTCGGGACTGCAGAACCGCGTGATGGAAGACCAGGTGGCCGAGTGGGTGGCTGAACACGCCAATACCACTGCCCAGAACCTGAGCTTCGACGAGGTGATGCGTCCGGCGGGTGCCTGAGCCGCGTATCCTCGGGTTGTTCCATCAGGCCAATTACCGGAGTGCCGCACAGATGACCATGGATCCGATCAAGAATCTCAACCTGGTGCCCATGGTCGTCGAGCAGACGGCCCGCGGTGAGCGCTCGTATGACATCTACTCCCGCCTCCTCAAGGAGCGGGTGATCTTCCTGGTGGGCGAGGTGAACGATCACGTCGCCAACCTGCTGGTGGCGCAGATGCTGTTCCTGGAATCGGAAAACCCCGAGAAGGACATTCATCTGTACATCAACAGCCCAGGCGGTGCGGTGACCGCGGGTCTGGCGATCTACGACACGATGCAGTTCATCAAGCCCGACGTCAGCACCATGTGCATCGGTCAGGCCTGCAGCGCGGCGTCGTTGTTGCTGATGGCTGGCGCCAAGGGCAAGCGCTATTCGCTGCCCAACTCGCGGGTGATGATCCACCAGCCGTCCGGCGGTGCCCGCGGCCAGGCCACGGACATCGAGATCCAGGCGCAGGAGATCCTGTACCTGCGTCGCCGGTTGAACCAGATCTACGTCGATCACACCGGGCAGCCGCTGGAGAAGATCGAGCGTGACATGGAGCGTGATCGCTTCATGAGCGCCGAGGCGGCGAAGGAGTACGGCCTGATCGACTCCGTGCTGGACCGCCGGGCGGTCGATACCGTCAAGTCGGCCTGATCAGGCCACACAAGAGCTGTTTTTCCCGGGCTCTGCGTCTGGATTCAGGCGCGGAGCCCTGTGTTATTCTCGGGTCGAAAACCGAGTTACTGGCAGGATCACAAGCATGAGCGACGAGCGGCAGGGGCGTTCCACCGACAGCGGCAAGATTCTCTACTGCTCCTTCTGCGGCAAGAGCCAGCATGAAGTGCGCAAGCTGATCGCGGGTCCCTCCGTGTTCATCTGCGACGAATGCGTGGAGCTCTGCAACGACATCATTCGCGAAGAGCTCGAAGAGAAGGCGGCCTCCGGCCGCACGCAGCTGCCCAAGCCCCGTGAAATCATGGAGACCCTCGACCAGTACGTGGTCGGGCAGACGCGCGCGAAGAAGGCGTTGGCCGTCGCGGTTTACAACCACTACAAGCGGATGGAGTCGCGTCAGAAGAGCGATGACATCGAGCTGGGCAAGTCCAACATTCTGCTGATCGGGCCTACCGGCTCCGGTAAGACGCTGCTGGCGGAGACCCTTGCGCGGCTGCTGAACGTGCCTTTTACGATCGCCGATGCCACGACGCTCACCGAGGCCGGCTACGTCGGCGAGGACGTCGAGAACATCATTCAGAAGCTGCTGCAGAAGTGCGACTACGACGTCGAGAAGGCGCAGTCCGGCATCGTCTACATCGACGAGATCGACAAGATTTCGCGCAAGAGCGAGAACCCGTCGATCACCCGCGACGTATCCGGTGAAGGCGTGCAGCAGGCCCTGTTGAAGTTGATCGAGGGCACGCTGGCCTCGGTGCCGCCGCAAGGCGGGCGCAAGCATCCGCAGCAGGAGTTCCTGCAGGTGGACACCAAGAACATCCTGTTCATCTGTGGTGGCGCGTTCGCCGGTCTGGAGAAGGTGATCCAGCAGCGTTCCGAGACCACCGGGATCGGCTTCTCGGCCGAGGTGCGCTCCAAGGAACGTACCTCCAACCTCGGCAAGGTGCTGGCGGATGTCGAGCCGGCGGATCTGGTGCGTTTCGGCCTGATTCCGGAGTTCGTGGGACGCCTGCCGGTGGTGGCCACGCTGGACGAGCTGGACGAAGCGGCGCTCGTGAAGATTCTCACCGAGCCGAAGAACGCTGTGACCAAGCAGTTCCGCAAGCTGTTCGAGATGGAGGGCGCCGAGCTCGAGTTCCGGCCCGAAGCCCTGCAGGCGATCGCGCGCAAGGCGCTCAAGCGCAAGACGGGTGCGCGCGGCCTGCGGACCATCCTGGAGCAGGTGCTGCTCGACACCATGTACGAGCTGCCGTCACTGGAACACGTGAGCAAGGTGGTGGTCGACGACGCCGTCATCGAGGGTCAGGCAGAGCCTTACCTCATCTATCGCGGCAACCTGCAGCAGCGAGCGGTGGGAGAGGGCGGCGGCGCCGCCTGACTGCACTGAACGTGCTGATGCAAGCTGATGCAAGAGCCCGGCCATGGCCGGGCTTTTTTCTTTTCCAATGCCTGTCACGGACTTGCGCGGAAGTCCCACTGCCTCCACTTGACGGGATAAGGTCCCCGGCGCAGTGTCGGTGACAGGCCAGACTCGAGAGATTTCCATGGCAAAGAACGCCTCTTCCACTACCGCGACCACCGGAAAGCCGGCGCCGCTCGACGCACTGCCGGTGCTGCCTCTGCGTGACGTGGTGGTCTATCCCCACATGGTGATCCCGCTGTTTGTGGGCCGCGACAAATCCATGCGCGCGCTCGAGCGCGCGATGGAGGGCGAGCGCCAGATCCTGCTGGTTGCCCAGAAGAGTCCGGACATCGACGATCCCGAGATTGCCGACCTGCACCAGGTGGGAACGCTTGCCGGTGTACTGCAGTTGCTGAAGTTGCCCGATGGCACCGTGAAGGTGCTGGTCGAAGGCCAGGCGCGCGTGGCGATCGAGAATTACCAGGACGAGGGCGGGATGCTCACCGCCCGCTCGCACGTCATCGAGCCGGTCTACAGCTCGAAGGAGCGTGAGCTCGACGTGGTGTCGCGCACGCTGACGTCGCTGTTCGAGCAGTTGGTCAAGCAAAGCCGCAAGCTGCCGCCGGAGGTGCTCGCCACGTTGTCGGGCATCGAGGATCCGTCACGCCTGGCCGACTCGATCGCCGCCCATCTGTCGGTGCGCATGGCCGACAAGCAGAAGGTGCTGGAGACGGCCGATGTCGGTCAGCGGTTGGAGCTGCTGATCGGTCTGGTCGATGGCGAGATGGATCTGCAGCAGGTGGAGAAGCGCATCCGCGGCCGCGTGAAGTCGCAGATGGAAAAGAGCCAGCGCGAGTACTACCTCAACGAGCAGATGAAGGCGATCCAGAAGGAGCTGGGCGAGGGCGAGGAAGGCCCCAACGAAGTTGAGGAACTTCAGCGCAAGATCGACGCGGCCGGTATGCCGAAGGTGGTGCTGGCCAAGGCGCGCCAGGAGTTCAACAAGCTCAAGCAGATGTCGCCGATGTCGGCCGAGGCGACAGTGGTGCGCAACTACCTCGACTGGCTGGTCGGTGTGCCGTGGAAGAAGCGCTCGAAGGTGCGCAAGGATCTGCAGCTTGCCCAGGAAGTGCTCGACGCCGATCACTTCGGCCTGGAGAAGGTCAAGGAGCGCATTCTCGAGTACCTCGCGGTGCAGCAGCGTGTGAATGCGATGAAGGGTCCGATCCTTTGCCTGGTCGGCCCGCCCGGCGTGGGCAAGACCTCGCTCGGCCAGTCGATCGCCAAGGCGACCAACCGCAAGTTCGTTCGCATGAGCTTGGGCGGCGTGCGTGACGAGGCCGAGATTCGGGGCCATCGCCGTACCTATATCGGCTCGATGCCGGGGCGCATCGTGCAGAACCTGAATAAGGTCGGCGCGAAGAACCCCCTGTTCGTGCTGGATGAGATCGACAAGATGTCGATGGACTTCCGCGGCGATCCGTCGTCGGCGCTGCTTGAGGTGCTGGACCCCGAACAGAACCACGCCTTCAACGATCACTATCTCGAGGTCGACCTGGACCTCTCCGAGGTGATGTGGATCGCTACGGCCAACTCGCTGAACATCCCCGGGCCGCTGCTCGATCGCATGGAGGTCATCCGCATTCCTGGCTACACCGAGGATGAAAAGCTCGCGATCGCTCAGCGCTACCTGTTGCCCAAGCAGCTCAAGGCCAATGGCCTGAAGCCGGAGGAGCTGAGCGTGGATGCGGCCGCCGTGCGCGACATCGTCAGGTACTACACGCGCGAATCGGGTGTGCGCAATCTCGAGCGCGAGATCTCCAAGATCTGCCGCAAGGTCGTGAAGGAACTGACTCTCGGCGAGGTCAAGGCCGCCAGCGCCAAGGCGAAGGGCGCCAAGGTCAAGGCGAAGAAGAAGGCGTCAGGTGTCGTCGTGACCGGGGAGAACCTGGAGCACTACCTGGGCGTGCGCCGCTTCGACTTCGGCCGCAAGGAATTGCAGAACGAGATAGGTCTGGTGACGGGCCTGGCCTGGACGCAGGTCGGCGGTGATCTGCTGAGCATCGAGGCGTCGGTGGTGCCGGGCAAGGGCAAGCTGGTGCACACCGGTCAACTGGGCGACGTGATGAAGGAGTCGATCCAGGCGGCGCTGTCGGTGGTGCGCGCACGTGCCGAGGCATTGGGCATCGATCCGGAGTTCTACCAGAAGCTCGACATGCACATTCACGTTCCCGAAGGAGCGACTCCGAAGGATGGCCCGAGCGCAGGTATCGCGATGTGCACGGCGCTGGTCTCCGTGCTGACGCGTGTACCGGTTCGCTCCGAAGTGGCGATGACCGGCGAGATCACCCTGCGCGGTCGTGTGCTGCCGATTGGCGGGCTCAAGGAGAAGCTGCTAGCGGCGCACCGTGGCGGCATCACCACGGTGATCATCCCCGAGGAAAACAAGAAGGACCTGGCGGACATCCCGGCCAACATCACCGCTTCGCTCGAGATCCATCCGGTGCGCTGGATCGACGAGGTGCTCGACATCGCGCTGGAGCACCCGCTGCAGCCGACGAGCGCTGCGGGCGGAGAAATCGGCAAGGTGGAGGTGAAGTCGGAAGACCCCGCAGGTAGTCCGTCACGAACCCACTGAGCGCCCACCAAGCTGCTTCATGACGAACGCCCGGCACGTCCGGGCGTTTTTCATTGCTGCAGATGCAACATGCCCGCGATTCCGGCGCTATTTTCGTCGCCGCTGTCAAGCGCCGGAGGACCTGCCGACGGACACCTCCATATCCCTGGAAAGCCTTGCTGCAACTTGTATTGCGGATTCGCGCGAGCCACTGGTATAAAGGCGTACCGCAATCCCCGCGCCTTCGTTTTTCGCGCAGTGATGCGGGGTAGCGGACGGCGCCTAGCGGAGCCAATCATCCATGTCGGCGTTGTCTCAGTCCCAACTGACCACGCGGGCCGCAAACCGTTTAAGGGAGTGTCTCAATGAATAAAACTGATCTGATCAATGCGATTGCCGACAAAGCCGAACTGACCAAGGCTGACGCCGGTCGCGCCCTCGAGGCGTTCTTCGAAACCGTACAGAAGGCCCTCAAGAAGGGTGACGACGTGTCGGTCGTCGGCTTCGGCACCTTCACCGTCCGCAAGCGCGCTGCTCGCACGGGTCGCAACCCGCGCACCAACGAGACGATCAAGATCAAGGCCTCGAAGGTCCCGGCTTTCAAGGCTGGCAAGACCCTGAAGGATGCCCTAAACTAAGCGGCTCGCTGCTTAGTTTCGGGTGCTTAGCTCAGCGGTAGAGCGTCGCCCTTACAAGGCGAGGGTCGTAGGTTCGATCCCTACAGCACCCACCAGAAAAATGCGGAGCGGTAGTTCAGTTGGTTAGAATGCTGGCCTGTCACGCCGGAGGTCGCGGGTTCGAGTCCCGTCCGCTCCGCCAGAGTTAGCAAGGGCGCCCGCGTGGCGCCCTTGTCATTTGAGCACCGCGCGCTTCGTGCGCCGAACACGATCCTCGGGAACATCTCCATGCTGCAGGCTCTGCGTAACAAGATGCACGGGTGGCCGTCCATCGTCATTCTGGGCATAGCCGTCTTTGCCATGTCCTTCTTCGGCATCGAGTCGTACTTCATGTCACGTAACGACACGTTCGTGGCGAAGGTCGGCAAACAGGAAATCAGCCAACAGCAGTTCACCGAGCGCCTGAATCAGCTGCGCCAGCGCGCCAGCGCCGAACAGGGCGACAGCTTCGACGGCAGCGTGTTCGAGCAGCCGGCCATGAAGCTGCAGGTGCTCAACCAGCTGATCGACGAGAAGGTCCTGGCCAAGGCCAACGACGACCTCGGCCTGGTGGTTTCCAATCAGGCGGTGCGCGATTTCATCGCATCGATTCCGGCGTTCCAGCTGGATGGCCAGTTCGACCCCACCACCTATCGCACCGTGCTCTCCATGCAGGGCAAGACGCCGGCCATGTTCGAGAGCGAGATCCGTGCTTCGCTCGAGCCGGGGCTGATTCCCGATGCGATCACCGCCAGCACGATCGTCACGGATGCCGATCTCGACCGTTACATCAACCTGCGCCTGCAGCGCCGCACCGTGCGTTATGCGCAACTGCCGCAGCCCAAGACCGACGATGCGCCTGTGACCGACGAGCAGATCGCCAGCTACTACGCGCAGCACAAGGACGAGTTCGTGACGCCGGAGCAGGTGTCGTTGCAGTACCTCGAAGTCAACGAGGCGGATCTCAAGCCGGAGGTGCAGCCTTCGGATGAGGAGCTGCGCAAGCGCTACGAGGACGAGAAGCAAAAATTCGTGCAGCCCGAGCAGCGCCTCGTGTCGCACATCCTGATCAACGTGCCGAAGAACGCGACGCCGGCGCAGCAGAAGGCGGCACTGGCCAAGGCACAGAAGATCGCTTCGGAAGCGAATCCGGGCGACTTCGCGCAGCTGGCGCAGAAGGATTCGGACGACCTGGGTTCCAAGCGCGCCGGCGGCGATCTGGGTTGGCTGGAGAAGGGCGTGGCCAACGCCGCGTTCGACGATGCGCTGTTCAAGATGCAAAAGGGCCAGATCTCGCAGCCGGTGTTGTCCGACGAGGGCTATCACGTGATCTGGCTGCGCGACGTCCGCAGCGGTGCCGCGAAGCCGTTCGAAGAGGTTCGCGATGAGTTGGCCAAGGAAGCGCAGTCGGGCTCGCGCGAGCGCGCATTCAACGAGCTGGCCGGCAAGCTGACCGACAAGACCTACCAGAGCCCTGCGTCGCTCGAGCCGGCCGCACAGGAGCTGGGCCTCACCATCAAGTCCACCGAGTTGTTCTCCCGCGCTGGCGGCACCGGGATCGCAGCCGACCCGAAGGTCCTGAAGGCTGCCTTCAGCGATGACGTGCTGGCCCAGGGCAACAACTCCAACCTGATCGACCTGGGCACCGGCCACGCGGTCGTCATCCGTGTCGACAAGCATCTGCCGGCCGCAGCCAAGCCGCTGGCCGAGGTGAAGGACACGGTTCGTCAGAAGGTGCTGGCAGAGCGTGAGACCGCGGCGGCCAAGAAGCAGGCCGACGCGCTGCTCGCACGCCTGGCCAAGGGCGAAAAGTTCGACGCCGTTGCCGCATCGGTGCAGGCCAGCGTGCAGACGGCCGACGGTGTTGTCCGCTCGCAGCCCGGGCTGCCGCCCGAGCTCGAGGAGAAGGCCTTCCTGATGCCGCATCCGGCGGCGGACAAGCCGCAGTATGCGTCGGTGGAGATGGCCGATGGCAGCTACGCGCTGCTGGCGCTGGACAAGGTGGAAGGCGCCGACATGAGCAAGGTGCGGCCCGAGGATCTCAACGTGCTGCGCGGCCAGATGGTGAAGGCGTACGGCACCGAGGCGGCGTACGAATTCATCGAGCAGGAAAAGGCCGCCAACGAGATCACCATCGCCAAGGACCGCCTCTGAGGGTTGAGGTGGTACTGTGGCCATCAAAAAAGCGACCTTCGGGTCGCTTTTTTTTGGCGCTACGACCTCGGCTCCCAGGTGGCTGTTGCTCAGGGAGCGGTGAGCTGCAGCACCTGTCCCGGACGGACGCGATCGTCATGCAGACGGTTCCATCGCTTGAGCTGCTTCACCGCGACGCCACGGCGCTTGGCGATGGTCCAGAGGCTCTCGCCCGGGCGCACGGTATGGGTGGTTTTCACTGTGGTAGGCGCGGGATCGGCGTCCCCCGCGGCTGCCGAAGCACCGATGTGCTGCATCGCTTCCACGAACTGGTCGACCCGGTCGCCGGGCAGCATCAAGGTGTGCGCGTAGTCCGGATCGATACGGTTGTTGAGGAAGGCGGCGTTGTAGTCGCGAAGCGCGTCCACGCTCATGCCGGCATGCTGCGCCGCGCTGGACATCGACATCGCCTGCTTGATCGGCACGGCAACCAGATGCTGCTCAGCGGCGAGCGTGGGGAGCTGGACGTGGAAGCGATCGGGCTGGCGCACCACGCAGGCGATCGCCAGCAGCTTGACCAGGTGTTCGCGCGTCACATTCCGTACTGGCAGTTTCGGCACCACCGGTTGCTCAGCGGGCACGCCGTGCCGGGCAACGAGCTTGCGCACCGCGAACTCGCCCGCGTTGTAGGCGTAGTCGGTGAGGCGCCAGTCCTGGAACTGGTCCTGGTAGCGGCGAAGCATGCTCATCACCGCTTCGGTGGCGGCGGCCACGTCCATGCGACCGTCGAAGTGCCGGTTCACCCGCAACCCCAGCGAGCCAGCCGTCGCCGGGACGATCTGCCACATGCCGGCGGGTTGGCGACCGCGCCCCTGCACGGGCAGGTAGCGACTCTCCACCCAGGGCAGCAGCACGAACTCGCCGGCCACCTGGTGCTTCTCGGCGATCTCCTGGATAAAGCGCAGGCGCGGCAGGGACTGCGCCAGGCGCTGCTCGAAGCGGCGCGGATTGGCGGTGTAGCGACGTGCCCACGCCTGCACGGCCGGATCGCTGTCGCAGTCGGCCATGGCGAAACTGGCGCGCAGTCGATCCCACGGCTCGCTCGATGACGTGCCCACTGCCGGCGGTTCTTCGGCCGGGGCCGAGGGGGGCGGAGTGGTCGCCATCGTGCCTGGCTTCGGCGGCGCCGGGTGGGGTGCAGGGGACGGCCGGGGCGAGGGGGCCGCACACGCGGCCAGCAGGGCCGCCAGCAGCGGCGCCAGAGGTCTCGCCAGGCGGGCGCGGGAGCCGGTCATCCGCGAAACGCGTCCTTGGCCGCGCGCAATGTCGCGAATCGGGCCACCCGGTCGTGCGCCGGAGCGCATTGCGCCACGGCCCAGGCCACGAGCGCGGGCTGATCGATACGCAGGAAAGGATTGGTTGCCCGCTCCACCTCCAGCGGCACAGGCACCGTCGGCAGATCGTGCTCGCGTCGCTGCGCGACCTCGGCGAGCCGGGCAGACAGGCTGGCATTGGCCGTATCGACGGTGGCGGCGAAACGGCCATTGGCCGCGGTGTACTCGTGTGCGCAGCAGACCAGGTTGGCGCCGGGGAGGGCGGCCAGGCGGTCGAGGGAGGCGAGCATCTGTGCCGGCGATCCCTCGAACAGACGTCCGCAGCCGAGGCTGAAAAGCGTGTCACCGCAGAACAAATGACCTTCGCCGGCATAGGCGATATGGCTGAGCGTATGGCCGGGCACGGCGATCACCTGGAAGCGTGCGGCCGGCGCAGCCAGGCTCACCGTATCGCCATCGCCGACTCGGACATCGCATGTGTCGATGCGCGCATCGTCGGGCGCATAAACCACCGCACCATGTCGTTCGCGCAGCGCCACCACGCCGCCGATGTGATCATGATGATGGTGGGTGAGCAGGATGGCCCGCAGTTGCAGCTGATGCTCGACCAGTGCCCGCTCTACAGGTTCACTCTCGCCGGGGTCCACCACCAGCGCGTTGCCGTCGTCGTCGTACAGCAGCCAGATGTAGTTGTCGGCCAGGGCCGGTAGCGCAAGCAGATGCACGTCCGTCTCCGCATGGGGATGCACCGTGGAAGCCTTGGCCCGGTGCACCGGGCCGCCGACTATAACCGCGGCTTTCCGGCTGCTCGTTAGTGGGGTGTTAACCCGAACGGGCGCCCAACGCTGCCTGTCGATGCCGCCAGCGGCTACACTTTGCCGGCCCACCATCGGATGTACCGCATGTCCGCTGCCCGTTCCGACATCTATGCCAGCGCGCCCCTGCGGCAGCTGCTGGCAGACGAAGCGCGTGACCTGCTGCCGGAATTGCAGCGCTGCACCGGCGACCATGGGCTGCTGGTGTCCGCCGCGATGCAGGATCGGCCGCCGGCGCTTCCCCTGCTGTCGTGCTGGACACACCTGAAGCTCGCTGGCGACCGGTACGTGGGTGATCTGCACGCTCGCGTCGATGAGCCGCTGCCATTCGTCGACGACGCGTTCGAGCTGGTGATCCTGCGTCATGCGCTGGAGGCGTCGGCGCTTCCGCAGTCCTTGCTGGAGGAGGGGGCTCGCGTCCTCTCACCCGGCGGGCTGCTGGTGTTGAGCGGCGTACATCCGCTCAGCCTGTGGACGCCGTGGATGGTGTGGCACGGGCGGGGGCAGTCGCTGCGCCTGCATATGCCGCTGCAGGTCGGCGAGTGGCTGCGCCGCCATGCGATGCAGGTGGAATGCGTGCGGCGTGTCGGCCACGCCGTGCCCGGTGGCGGTGGCACGCCGTGGCTGACCGAGGCGATCGGGGGCGGTTACGTGTTGCTGGCCCGCAAGCGCCGGCAGGCCGTAACGCCCATCCGGCTGGTGCCGCGCGCGCTGCGCGCGCCGGCCGATGCCGGGCTCGCGCCAGGGGCACGACGCAACACGGCCTGCGCGGCTGCAATGAACGAGGATCGACGTTGACCGAAGTGGAAGCTTTTACCGATGGTGCCTGCCTGGGCAATCCCGGGCCGGGCGGCTGGGCCGCGCTGCTGCGCTCCAAGGGCACCGAGCGCATGCTCGCCGGCGGCGAACGTGATACCACCAATAACCGCATGGAGCTGATGGCCGCGATCGCGGCGCTGGAGGCGCTGAAGCGGCCGTGCAAGGTCCACCTCACCACCGACTCCCGCTACGTGATGCAGGGCATCGAGGAGTGGGTTCCCAAGTGGCGAGCCAACGGCTGGCGCACGGCGGACCGCAAGCCCGTGAAAAACCAGGATCTGTGGCAGCGGCTGTCCGAGGCGAGCGCTCCACATGCCGTGCGCTGGCAGTGGGTGCGCGGCCACAACGGCCATGTCGAGAACGAGCGGGTCGACGTGGCCGCCCGTGAACAGGCCGAACAATTTCGGGGCAAGCCATGAGGCAGATCGTTCTCGATACCGAAACCACCGGCCTGGAGGTGCGCCAGGGGCACCGGCTGATCGAAATCGCCTGCATCGAAATGGTGGAGCGGCGTCTGACCGGGCGGCGTTATCAGACCTATCTCAACCCCGATCGGGCGATCGACGAAGGGGCTCGTCAGGTCACCGGCATCGAGGACGACTTCCTGCTCGACAAGCCGCGTTTCGGCGATGTGGTGGACGAATTCCTGGCCTTCATTGACGGCGCCGAGCTGATCATCCACAACGCAGCGTTCGACCTGGGCTTCCTCAACGCCGAACTGGCGCGCCTGCCCAGCTCGCCCGGGACCATCCAGCAGCGCTGCAGCGTGCTGGACACGCTGGCGATGGCGCGCGAGCGCTATCCGGGGCAGCGCAACAGCCTGGACGCCCTGTGCAAGCGGCTGGGCGTGGACAACTCGGCGCGCGAACTGCACGGCGGCTTGATCGACTGCCACCTGCTCGCGGACGTCTATATCGCGATGACCTCGGGGCAGGTCGCACTCGACCTGGGCTTCGACAAGCCCGGCGAAGAAGAGCGCACCGCGATCATCGTGCCGGTCGAACTGCTGCGCCGCCCGCGCGTGTTGCGTGCCGATGCCGAGGAACTGGCGGCACACGAAAAGCGGCTCGATGCGCTGGACAAGAGCGCCGGTGGCACCAGCCTGTGGCGGCGCGAACCGCCTGCGGCGGTCTGACGATCCGGTCAGCTCAGGCGCACCAGGATCACGGTCAGGTTGTCGCTGCCGCTGGCTTCCAGGCCGTCCAGCAGCAGGTGGTCCACGCACTCCTGCGCCGCCAGGTCCGTGCGCTGTACCAGCCGTGCCAGGGCCGCGTCATCCAGGCCCTCGGTCAGCCCATCCGTACAGAGCAGGAAGCCGATTCCGGCGCGGCAGGCACCGCGCGCCACGCCAATGTGAATCTGCTCGGCGGTGGTGATTCCCAGCGCCTGCGTGAGCACATTGCGTTGGGGGTGACGCGCGGCCAGCTCCGGATCGAGCCGGCCGGCGTTGATCAGTTCCTGGACCAGCGAGTGGTCGTGGCTGACCTGCCGGAACTGGTCGCCGAATGCATAGATGCGACTGTCGCCGACCCAGGCCAGCTCATAGGCCTCATCGCGGATCCGCAGCGCGGCCAACGTGGTGCCCATCGGCAGTGCATCGCGGCTCTTGCGGGCATGCGCTTCCAGCCGGCTGGCTGCCGTGCGCACGGCATCGATCAGGGGTGCCCCGTTGCGGACCTCCGCCACCACGACGTCACGCGCCAGCGCCGACGCCACTTCCCCATGCTGATGACCGCCCATGCCGTCGGCGACCAGGAACAGGCCGAGTGAGGGATCGGCGTAGTAGGTGTCTTCGTTGCGCGTGCGGCGCAGTCCGACGTGGGTTCCGTGTCCGAATTCGATCATGGGTGGGCTGCCGGCGAATCACGGCAGCATGCCGGATGCGGTACCCAGTTGTCACGGCTCGCGGGCATGCGTATGATGACCGGCTCGCGCGGACCACCGTGTGACCCCTTTGGAGAGGTGGCAGAGTGGTCGAATGTACCTGACTCGAAATCAGGCGTACGTGTAAGCGTACCGTGGGTTCGAATCCCACCCTCTCCGCCAAAACGACAAAAGCCTCGCAGCGATGCGGGGCTTTTTTCTTGTGCGGCCGAGGAGTCGGATCAGGTACCGAGCGGTGAGGCGCTGGTGCGTTCTGGGTATTCCGGGCTGCGCGGGTGGGCTTCGCTGCCGTCGCGATGGCTGAGCTGGATCAGGCGATCGATCGCCGCGATCTGCTGTGGTGTGCCCAGCGGCGCGGTGAGTGCCGGAGAGACCAGGGCCACCAGGCGCGCCAGGAGCTCGGCGTCGCTGATGTCCTGGCCCATGCTGAGTTCGGCCACCAGTTCGCCCATGTCGTCCGCCGCGAGTACGCCCGAAAGCGATTTGAGCGCGAAATGCAGGCGCAGGCCCAGTTCGCTGCGGGGCAGTTGCGGTAGCGCGCGGGCGAACGCCTCGAAGAAGCGCCCGAAGATCGGCCGGTAGTGCTGCTGCAGATGGTCGCGGATAAATGGCGAGGCATCGCTGTAGACACGCCCGAGCAGGCGCAGGAAGGCCGGTCCGCCAGACGGGTCGCGCCCCAGCTGCAAAGCCGGCACGAACAGCACGCCGAGAATGGCCACGCAATCGGGCACGCTATCGCCGGCCTCGCAGGCATCGAGCAGGCGCAGACGTTCTTCGTTGAGGCGATCCAGCCGGTGCGACAGCAGCTCCTTGAGCATCGCGTCCTTGCTGCCGAAGTGATAGTTCACCGCGGCGAGGTTGGCCCCTGCGCGAGCGGTGACCTGACGCAGTGAAAGGGCCTCGTATCCGCGTTCGATGAATAGCAGCTCGGCTGCCTGCAACAGACGACTGCGCGTGTCGGCAGCCTGTGCTCCCCCGGTGGTGCTGCGCATCGCCCGTTCCCGAAAAGGTATTGCTGGTAGATGCCGGCGGGCTGCCTCCTGCGCCCGATGGTGCTGCGGCGAGATGGCCGAGCCGCCCGACGACTCTTCAAACACCCGTATGACGCTAGTGGCGATGGCGGTTGCCGGCAAGCTGCACTGCACGACGATGCGCCGCGCACGAAAAAGGTGGGGTCATCCCCCGCCTCTTCGTTGTCACTGGATCGAGCGCGCCGCGTTGGCTCAGCCGGCTTTTTTCTTCGCCAGCCGCAGCCAGGTGTCGACCACGGTGTCAGGGTTGAGCGACACCGACTCGATGCCTTGTTCCATCAGCCATTCGGCCAGGTCCGGGTGATCGCTGGGACCTTGGCCGCAGATGCCGATGTACTTGCCCTTGGCGCGGGCTGTCTGGATGGCCATGGCCAGCAGCTTCTTCACCGCCGGGTCGCGCTCGTCGAACAGGCTGGCGACGATGGACGAATCGCGGTCCAGGCCCAGGGTGAGCTGGGTCAGGTCGTTGGAGCCGATCGAGAAGCCGTCGAAGATGTCCAGGAACTCGTCCGCCAGCAGGGCGTTGGAGGGCACTTCGCACATCATGATGACCTTCAGGCCGTGCTCGCCCTGCTTGAGGCCGTTGGCGGCCAGCACCTCGATCACCTTGCGGCCTTCGGCCAGCGTGCGCACGAACGGGATCATCACCCAGACGTTGTCCAGGCCCATGGTTTCGCGCACATGCTTGACTGCCTTGCACTCCAGTCCGAACGACTCGGCGAAGCTCGGATCGACGTAGCGGCTGGCGCCGCGGAAGCCGATCATCGGGTTCTCTTCGTGCGGCTCGTAGCGCGAACCGCCAATCAGGCCGGCGTACTCGTTGGACTTGAAGTCGGACAGGCGCACGATCACCGGCTTCGGATACACCGAGGCAGCGATGGTGGCGATGCCTTCGCCCAGGCGGTCCACGTAGAACGACACCGGGTCGGCGTAGCCGGCCATGCGCTCGTCGATGCGGGCCTTGGTCTCGGCGTCCTGCTTGGCGTATTCCAGCAAGGCCTTGGGATGCACGCCAATATGGCTGGCAATGATCATCTCCAGGCGGGCCAGGCCGATGCCGGCATTGGGCAGCATGCCGAAGTCGAACGCGCGCTCCGGGTTGGCCACGTTCATCATGATCTTCAACGGTGCTTCGGGCATGGCGCCGAGGTCCGCCGTGATGCGCTCGAACGGCAGCTTGCCCTCGTAGATCATGCCGGTGTCGCCTTCGGCACAGGACACCGTGACCTCGGCGCCGTCGGGAATCGACTGCAGGCCGTTGCCGGTGCCCACTACCGCCGGCACGCCCAGCTCTCGGGCGATGATCGCCGCATGGCAGGTGCGGCCGCCGCGGTTGGTGACGATGGCAGCAGCGCGCTTCATGATCGGCTCCCAGTCAGGATCGGTCATGTCGGCCACCAGCACATCGCCAGGCTGGAACTCGTTCATCTGCGCCAGTGACTTGACCACGCGCGCCTTGCCAGCGCCGATCTTCTGGCCGATCGCGCGGCCTTCGGACAGCACCTTGCCCTTGCCGTGGAGCTGGAAGCGCTCGAGCTGGGTGGCGTGGGCGCGCGACTTCACCGTCTCGGGGCGCGCCTGCACCACATAGAGCTTGCCGGTGTGGCCGTCCTTCGCCCACTCGATGTCCATCGGGCGGCCGTAGTGCTGTTCGATCACCAGCGCCTGCTTGGCCAGCTCTTCCACGTCGGCATCGGTGATGCAGAAGCGGTTGCGGTCGGCAGCCGGGGTCTCCTCGATGCGCACGCGCTCGCCGGGCTGGTCCGAATACACCATGCGCTGCTGCTTGGCGCCGAGGCTGCGGCGGAGCAGGGCGGGCTTGCCGGCCTTGAGCGTGGGCTTGAAGACGTAGAACTCGTCCGGGTTCACGGCGCCCTGCACGACCATCTCGCCCAGGCCGTAGGAGCCGGTGACGAACACCACATCGCGGAAGCCCGACTCGGTGTCCAGCGTGAACAGCACGCCGGAAGCGCCTACGTCCGAGCGCACCATAAGCTGCACGCCGGCGGACAGGAACACATCCTCGTGCTTGAAGCCCTGATGCACGCGATAGGCGATGGCGCGGTCGTTGTAGAGCGAGGCGAACACCTCCTTGACCTTGTGCAGCACGTCCTCGATGCCGACCACGTTGAGGAAGGTCTCCTGCTGACCGGCGAACGAGGCGTCGGGCAGATCCTCGGCAGTGGCCGAGGAGCGCACCGCGACGGCGATGTCGTCACTGCCGGCGTTCTTGCACAGCTTGGCGTAGGCGTCGCGGATGGCCTGGTCGAGCTCCGCCGGCAGCGGGGTCTCAGTGACCCATTCGCGGATCTCCTTGCCGGCTCGGGTGAGGGCGTCGACATCGTCCACGTCCAGGCCGGCCAGGCGCGCCTGGATGCGCTGCGCCACGCCGCTCTTTTCCAGGTAGTGCTGGAACGCTTCGGCGGTAGTGGCGAAGCCGCCCGGCACAGACACACCCAGCTTGCTCAGGTTGCCGATCATCTCGCCCAGCGAGGCGTTCTTGCCGCCGACCTTGGCTAGGTCGGTCATGCGCAGGTGGTCAAGCCAAAGCACCAGGTCGTTCAAGGTGGATCTCCTCGGAA
Source organism: Dyella thailandensis (assembly GCF_050749815.1). Taxonomy (GTDB): domain Bacteria; phylum Pseudomonadota; class Gammaproteobacteria; order Xanthomonadales; family Rhodanobacteraceae; genus Dyella_A. The sequence continues at coordinate 1,034,947 of NZ_CP192735.1, forward strand.
CACTAGATTGGGTGAGGTGCGGCAGCCGGCAAAAGCGGGCTACAAAGAACTGGTATTGTCCGCCGGGATTGGTGCACGGCACAAGAAGACCAATGCAATCCGTTGCCGCGCCACCTGCATACCAGTCAGCAGAAGGTCAAGCGCACAAAGCAAACAGCGCATGCGCTAAGGTGCCGGACATTGCCTCTCAGACGCCGGGACCGATCCATGCAGCGAACCGTTTTCTTCATCTCCGATTCCACTGGTATTACCGCGGAGACGATCGGCAACAGCATCCTGGCGCAATTCGAAGGCATGGAGTTCGACAAGCATCGCCTGCCGTTCGTGGATGACGCGAGAAAGGCAGAGGCCGCCGCGCTCAGGATCAAGACGCGCTACGCGCAAACCGGCGACCGGCCGATCGTGGTCAACACCATGGCCGACCGCGCGCTGTGCGACATCGTGGCGACCAGCGGCGCGCTGATGCTCGACGTGTTCGCGCCCTTCATCGGCCCGCTCGAAGAAGAGCTGGGAGCCAAGCGTTCGGGCGCGGTGAACCGTTCGCATGGCCTGGTGGATTTCGACAAGTACGAAGCGCGCATCAACGCCACCAACTACGCGCTTTCGCACGACGACGGCATTGACGTGGACTATGCCCAGGCCGACCTGATCCTGGTCGGGGTGTCTCGCTCGGGCAAGACGCCGACCTGCCTCTACATGGCCTTGCATTACGGGGTGAGTGCCGCCAACTATCCGCTCACGGACGACGACCTCGACAAGCTGGAGCTGCCGGCCCGCTTGCGCCCCTACAAGGACCGCCTGTTCGGCCTCACCATCGATCCCCAGCGCCTAGCGCAGATCCGCGAGCAGCGCCGGGCGAACAGTCGTTATGCCACGATCGAACAGTGCCGGTGGGAGCTGGCGCAGGCGGACAAGTTGATGCGTCGCGAGGGCATCCCCAGCCTCAACACCACGCACGTGTCGATCGAGGAGATCGCCAGCAAGATCTTTGAGCGCTTCGGGATCGAGCGCACCATGTTCTGATGATCGGAGTTGCCTGACCGTATGAGTGCCGTACTGGATCGCCGCGCCGCCCTGCTGCCGGGACGTTTCGAGTTCCTGATGGGGCTTTACGCCGAGAACTACCATCGGCTGGTGCGGCTGTTCGCGCCGCAGACGCTTACGCCGGGGCGCTACGTTTCCAGCGTGGATGACGGGTTGGACGTGCACCTGCAACTGCAGGAATGCCACCCGTACACGCTCGAGCTGGAGCTGACGTACGACCTGGTCGATGCGCAGACCGGTCTGCGCACGCCCTCGGCGCAGTTGCGCGTCTACACCGACGCCCACGTGGCCGAAGCGCTGCATTGCCATCCGGGCCGCCATCTGTGGCAGGTGCTGGGGCCGTTTCCGCCGGCGCACACGGTGTTGCAGCATCGTCTGCGCATGAACGGGTTTCTTACCCGCTGGCTGGAGTACTTGGCCGAGCAGGGGCACTCCGTGGGTACGCTGGAGCGCGATGACGCGGCGCCTGCGCAGGTCGAGTAAACGAGGCGAAAATTAGGCAACAAAAAACCCGCACAAGGCGGGCTTCTCATTAGTGGCGGAGCGGACGGGACTCGAACCCGCGACCTCCGGCGTGACAGGCCAGCATTCTAACCAACTGAACTACCGCTCCACATCTTGCTTCCAGCTTCTACTGCATTCGCGTTGCGGCGAACTGCGGGTTTCCAACTTGGCGTCCCCACGGGGATTCGAACCCCGGTCGCCACCGTGAAAGGGTGATGTCCTAGGCCTCTAGACGATGGGGACGAATTAAGTTGGTGGAGCCAGGCGGGATCGAACCGCCGACCTCCTGCATGCCATGCAGGCGCTCTCCCAGCTGAGCTATGGCCCCGCCGCTGGAAGCCCGAAAGAATAGGCAGGGGCTGCGATTCCGTCAAGCGTTTTCTGAAAAAATTTTTCGAGACGGGGCCGTCGCCCCAGTCCAGCGCTCCCGTGCGCACACGTGCCTGCAGGTAAGCTTGTGGCTCACGCTATCCAGGAAGACGCATGCACGAGATCGGCTTCATCCGCGACCTCGCGATCGTGATGATCGTGGCCGGCGCCACGACCATCCTGTTCCATCGCCTGCGCCAGCCGGTGCTGCTCGGTTACATCCTCGCCGGAGTGCTGATCGGCCCCCATACGCCGGGTGTGCTGGTGGCCGATCCTCGCACCATCAACGACATCTCCAACCTCGGCGTCGTGCTGCTGATGTTTACGCTGGGCCTGGAGTTCAGCATCCGAAAATTGCGCGAGGTCGGCCTCGGAGTGCTGGTGGTGGCGGTCGCCGAGGTCGGCGTGATGCTGTGGATCGGCTACGGCCTGGGCGAAGCGTTCGGCTGGCAGGGCAGGGACGCGCTGTTCCTCGGCGGCATCATGGCGCTGTCCTCCACCATGGTGGCCACGCGCACCTTGTCCGAGAGCGGATTGCGTGCGCTGCCGTTTGCCCGGTTGGTGATCGGCCTGCTGGTGGCGGAGGACATGCTCACCATCGTCATCCTCACGCTGCTGACGGCGGTGGCGATCGGCGGCTCGGTCGAGGCGTCGTCAGCCTTCACCTTGATCGGCCACCTCGGCCTGTTCGTCGTGGCAGGCATGATCATCGGTCTGCTGGTGGTGCCGCGGCTGGTCGATTACGTGGCCGGCTTCGGCCGCAACGAGATGCTGCTGGTCAGCACGCTGGGGTTGTGCTTCGGCGCCAGTCTGCTCGCGGCCTGGATGGGATTCAGCGTGGCGCTGGGCGCTTTTCTGGTGGGTGCGGTGGTCGCCGAGGCGCGCAGCGCGGAAAAGGTGATGCACTTGATCGAGCCGCTGCGGGACATGTTCGCAGCGCTGTTCTTCGTGGCGATCGGCCTGAAGATCGATCCGGCCATGCTGGCCCAGTACGTGTTGCCCGCCTTGGCGATTGCCGCTGTGGTGATCCTTGGCAAGACCGTCGTGTGCAGCGTGGGTATGTTCGCGATCGGCCACGATCCGCGCACGGCCGTGCGTACCGGGGTGAGCATGGCGCAGATCGGCGAGTTCTCGTTCGTGATCGCGACGCTGGGCCTGTCGCTTGGCGCGGTCAGCGACTTTATCTATCCGGTGGCGGTGGCCGTGTCGGTGCTGTGCATGGCGGCCTCGCCCTATCTGGTGCGCTCTGCCGATGGGCTGGTGAACGGCATGCGACGCCTCGCGCCGTCGCCGCTGCGGCTGCTGGTGTCCAGCTATACCGGCTGGCTGGAAAACCTGCGCCCGGTCAACGAGAACGCGGTGATCGCTGCCATGTTGAGGCGGCTGCTCACGCACATTGCGATCAACGTGATGCTGGTGGTGACGCTGTTTGTCGTGGGCGCCTACATCAATGCACACAACTGGACCTGGTTCTCGATGCTCGGCCTGACGCGGGACGCGCGGCACACCGTGATCTGGGCGGCGGCGCTGTTCCTGTCGTTGCCGCTGCTGATCGCGGTGTATCGCAAGGCGGAGGCGCTGGGCATGTTGCTGGCCGAACTGGGGATTCGCGAGAGTTATGCGGGGAGCTATACGCGCGCCATCCGGGGCGTGTTGGCGCGGCTGATCCCGCTGGCGACCTTATTGGTGCTGGCCGTGCTGGTCAGCGCGTTGGGTTCGGCCATCCTCCCGCCGCGCGGGGTCGCCCTGTCGCTGGCGGCGGCCGGGGTGCTGGTTGCGGTGGTGTTGTGGCGTGGTCTGGTCCGGGTGCATGCCCGTTTGCAGGCCGCCCTGCGCGACACCATCGCGAAGGAATGAGCGCGGGCCAGGGGGCGTCGTATCCGCCGCGTGGGAACCTTTTTTGCAACAGACGGTCGCAGGCCGGGCGTCGTTGCCAAGCGTTGGCAGCGGTCGCACAATGAGCGGCCAGCCTCCGCAGCGGAGGCTTGTCCGGCAGTGCCGGCACATTCCAATTGAGGGAGTCTCGAATGAAGCATTTTCTGCGTCCCACGCTCACGACGGCCGCTCTGGCCGTGGCGCTGGGCATGACTGCCGGCGCCCACGCGCAGGCCGCCAAGTCCTCGGCTGCCGGCACGGTCGACAAGACCAAGGCCAGCTACGTGGTGGGTTGGGACCTGGCCAGCTCGCTGCCGCCGCTGGTGCGCAACGAGGTGGATCCGGCGACCGTGGCCCGCGCCGTGCAGTCGGCGCTGTCGGGCCAGAAGCCGACGATGAGCGAGGCGGAATACAAGCAGGTGAAGCAGGCGTTCATCACGAACCTGCAGGCCAAGGCGAAGGCCGAGTACGAGCAGGTGGCGGCCAAGAACAAGGCTGAGGGCGACGCCTTCATCGCCAAGAACAAGTCGGCGCCGGGCGTGAAGACCACGGCTTCGGGCCTGCAGTACCAGGTGATCTCGGCCGGCAGCGGCCCGCGTCCGGGTCCGAATGACACGGTGCAGATCACCTACACCGGCACCTTCGTCAACGGCGAGAAGTTCGACGCGTCGGCCGATCATCCGGAGCCGAAGACCGGTACCTCGGTGCCGATTCCGCTCGCTGGCGTGATCCCGGGTTTCCGCGAGGGCCTGATGCTCATGCAGACCGGTGCGCACTACAAGTTGTTTATCCCGTCGAGCCTCGCCTACGGCGCGCAGCCGGGTAACGGCTTCCCGCCGAACGAAACGCTGATCTTCGACGTGACCCTGGAGAAGACCGGCCCGACGCCGGCCGGCCAGGCCCAGCCGGGCCAGGGCGGCTGATCGTCCGCTCGTAGTACCAGCTGAACCGGAAAGGGCGCGAAGTCATTCGCGCCCTTTTTCTTTGGGCGTGTGTGCGGGCGCTGGCTGTTAGAATTTGCGTTTCGATTTGGCAGGGAACTGAGCTGCGATGAAAGTCACCATCTTCGGCACGGGCTACGTGGGCCTCGTCACCGGTGCTTGCCTGGCGGAAATGGGCAATCACGTGGTTTGCGTCGACATCGATGCCGGCAAGGTGGAGCGACTCAAGCAGGGGGATATCCCGATCTTCGAGCCGGGCCTCGAGCCCCTGGTGAAGCAGAACTTTGCCGAAGGCCGGCTGGCCTTCACAACGGATGCCGCGCCGGCAATCGCCCATGGCGACATTATTTTCATCGCGGTCGGCACGCCTCCGGACGAGGACGGCAGTGCCGACCTGCAGTATGTGCTGGCCGTGGCACGCACCATCGGCCGGCAGCTGGATCGCTACGCCGTGGTGGTCAACAAGTCCACGGTGCCGGTGGGTACCGCCGACCGCGTTCGCCAGGCGATCGCGGACGAGTTGGCAGCCCGCGGTGCGGCGGTGGATTTCGATGTCGTCTCCAACCCCGAGTTCCTCAAGGAGGGCGATGCCGTCGAGGATTGCCTGCGGCCGGACCGCATCGTGATCGGCAGCAACAGCGAGCGCGCCATCGCCACCATGCGCAAGCTCTACGCGCCGTTCAACCGCAACCACGACCGTACCGTGCTGATGGACGTGCGCTCGGCCGAGCTGACCAAGTACGCCGCCAACGCCATGCTGGCGACCAAGATCAGTTTCATGAACGAGATCGCCAACATTGCCGAGCGCGTCGGCGCCGACGTGGAACTGGTGCGCCAGGGCATCGGCTCGGATCCGCGCATCGGGTACCACTTCATCTACCCCGGCGCCGGCTACGGCGGTTCGTGCTTTCCCAAGGACGTGCAGGCGCTCGAGCGCACCGCACGCGCGCATGGCTACGAGGCACATCTGCTGGGCGCGGTCGAGCAGGTCAACCACGAGCAGAAGGCCAAGCTGTTCGAGCTGGTCCAGCGGCATTTCGGCGGCCAACTCGCCGGCAAGACCGTTGCCCTGTGGGGGCTGGCGTTCAAGCCGAACACGGACGACATGCGCGAGGCGTCCAGCCGGCGCCTGATGGAGATGCTCTGGGCGGCCGGTGCCAGGGTGCGTGCGTTCGACCCGGAGGCGGCGGACGAGACCCGCCGGATCTACGGCGACCGCGCCGATCTGGTGCTGTGCGAGCATCCCTACGATGCGCTCGACGGTGCCGACGCGCTGGCCATCCTGACCGAGTGGAAGGCCTTCCGCAGCCCCGATTTCGCACGCATCCGCAGCGCGCTGGCCACGCCGGTGATCTTCGATGGCCGCAATCTGTACGACCCGGCCGCCGTCGAAGAGGCGGGCTTGGCGTACTACGGCATCGGCCGCGGCCGCAGTCTCGCGCGGAGCTGATCGTGTCCGGCGAGCGTCCCGATCTGGAACAGCGGTTGACCGAGTTGGAGGTGCGGCTCACCTTCATCGACGACACCGTGCATGCGCTCGGCGCCGCCGATGCGGAGCAGGCTCTGCGCATCGCGGCGCTGGAGCGCATCGTGCGCGACCTGCGCAGCGAGCTGGCGTCGGTGCGCATCGGCGCATCGAACGACGCACGCGACGAGCCGCCACCCCCCCACTACTGAAACAGCACGGACACGGATCCAGAGCATGGGCGATTCCTTGCGCGACCAGCTGCTCAAGAGCGGCATCGTCAAACAGGTGCGTGACGAGAAGCGTCCGCCACCGTCGCACGGCAAGCCGGCGCGTCAGGGCGCAGGCAAGGCGGGGGCGAAGGGCGGCAAGCCAGCTGGCGAGCGCCCGCGTGATCAGGCAGAGATCGACCTGGCGCGCGCGTATGCCATGCGCGCCCAGACCGAGGCGGCCGAGCGCAAGCGGGCCGAGCAGGAAGCGGCCGAGCAGGCGCGAATCCGACGTGAGCGCAAGGCCCAGGTGCAGAAGCTTCTGGATGGCCAGGCGCTCAACAAGGCCGATGCTGATCAGGCGCGGCACTTCGAGTACGGTGGCAAGATTCGCCGCGTCTATGTCGATGCCGCCCAGCTGGCGGCGCTCAATGCGGGCGAGCTGGGCGTGATCCAGCAGTCCGGGCGCTACGTGCTGGTGACCCGCGAGCTGGCCGAGCAGGTGCGTGCCGTCGATGCGGGTGTGGTCGCGTTGCTGGTGTCACCGGACGAGGCGGGCGAGTCCGACGATGGCGTGCCGGCCGACCTGATCTGGTAAGTCGCTGCCGCCGCGGCGATCGCCGCGGCGGCAGGACATGTCAGGCGGGGACGGGCAGGGCCGGTGCCTCGCGCAGTGCGGGAAGGTCCCAGCCCGCCTTGGGCGTGAAGCGCTCGCCGTGTTGGCGCGCGAGCTTCTCCAGACGCCCCTTCACTACCTCGGCGCCCTCGCTGCGGGCATAGGCGATCGGGCCGCCACGGAACGGTGCGAAGCCGGTGCCGAAGATCACGCCAGCATCGAGCAGGTCGGCGTCGTCCACCACGCCGTCGGCCAGACAGGCCACCGCCTCGTTGACCATCGGCAGGATCAGCCGCTCCTGCAGGTCCGCCGGTGCGGTGTAGTCCGGATCGACCTCCGGCTTCACCGGCTTGCCGTCCTGCCAGACATACAGCCCCTGGCCGTCCTTCTTGCCGCGCTTGCCAGCGTCGAGTTTTTCCTCGATACCGGGCGGCAGTTCCAGCCCCAGGAACGGTGCCAGCTCCTTGCCGACGGACGCACACACGTCCAGTCCCACGGTGTCGGCCAGCTCGATCGGCCCCATCGGCATGCCGAATTTCTTTGCCTCGCGGTCAAGCACGGGCCCGGGCACGCCCTCGCTGTACAGGCGCAATGCCTCCAGCAGGTAGGGCATGAGGATGCGGTTGACCAGAAAGCCCGGAGTGCCTTTCACCGCCACCGGCAGCTTGCCAAGCGCCTTGCAGAAGGCGAGTGCGCGCCGTTCGACGGTCGGATCCAGCCCGTCGTGCCGCACCACTTCCACCAGCGGCATCTGCGCCACCGGATTGAAGAAGTGCAGGCCGAGGAAGCGCTGCGGTTGCTTCAATCCTGCGCTTAGTTCGTCCAGCGGGATGCTGGAGGTGTTGCTGGCGAGGATTTCCTGGGCCTGGAACTGCGGTTCGATGGATGCATATAGCGCCCGCTTCGCCTCGGCGTTCTCGTAGATCGCCTCGATCGCCAGGTCGGCATCGGCCACGCCGCTGCCGTCGACGTCGGCGCGCAGGCGTTTCATCGCGGCTTCTACCTTGTCCGCCGACTTGAGCTTCTTTTCGTACAGCTGGCGCGCCCGGTCCAGCGCCGGCTGGATGAACTTCATCTCGCGGTCCTGCAGGGTGACCTGCAGGCCCTTGAGCGCGCACCAGGCGGCGATGTCGCCGCCCATGACGCCCGCGCCGACCACATGCACATGCTCAATGCCGTGCTCCACGCCCGCGCCCTGGTTCTTCAGGCGCTCCTGCAGGAAGAAGATGCGGATCAGGTTGTGTGCGGTAGGCGTGTCGGCCAGCTTCGCGACCGAGCGCGCCTCCAGCGCCAGGCGCTGCTGGATCGATCTGCCGCCGCGCCGCCATACCTCGATCATCGCGAACGGTGCCGGGTAATGCTCCTTGCGCACCTTGGCTGCGGTCTGCTTGACCACCATCGGCGCCAGGATCTGCCGCACCGGCCACAGGTTGGTGGCCCAGGCCTTGGCGCGCTGACCCAGCGGGCGCGTGTGCGGCCTGCGCAGCAGCGCGCGTGCCTCCGCCAGCAGTTCGGCCGCCGGCGCGACACGATCGATGACGCCCAGCGCTAGCGCCCGCCGTGCCGACAGCGTGCGGCCGGTCAGCATGACCGGCAGCGCATCGGTGGCGCCGATCAGGCGAGGCAGCCGTGCCGTGCCGCCCCAGCCGGGATGGATGCCGAGCATGACCTCGGGCAGGGCGATCCGGGTGCTGTCGTCCTCCGCAGCGATGCGCTGGCGGCAGGCGAGGATCAGTTCGGTGCCGCCGCCCATGCAGGCGCCATGCACCGCCGCCACGGTGGGAAAGGGCAGGCGGGCGAGCTGCTCGAACACGCGTTGGCCATGCTCGATGTTCTCGCGCACGCTGCCGTGCTCGGCATAGGAGACGAACTCCTTGATGTCGGCGCCTACCGCGAATCCGCTGGGCTTGGCCGAGTGGATGATCGCCCCGGCCGGCTTTTCGATCGCCAGGCGCTCGACGATCTGCTCGAGCTCGTCCAGCACCTCGCGCGAGATCGCGTTGACGCTGCTGCCCGCACGATCCAGGGTGAGGGTGACGATGCCGGCGTCGTCCAGGCCGGTCTTCCAGTGGTTGAATCGCAGTCCTTCGAACATGGGAGCCTGCAGCCGCTGAGGAAGGGCTCCAAACCATACCCTCCCGGACGGTCGAATGCGAGATCGGCGCCGGCCTCAGCCGGCGTCGCCGGACAGACCGCGAAGGCGGTCACGTTCGCTATTGCCAATTGCCCGGCGGTGCGCAAACGTACCGCGCTATATGCAGTCCATGATGGCGTCCAGCCCGCCCAAGGCCGGAGTAGAAATCTTCGAACGCATCCTCGCCGCCCCGGGAGGCCTGATCGTGCTCGAAGGCGGCGATGGCGCCACGCTGATCAACGACTTTCGCACCATCGCCCGGCACTCCGGCCAGGCGGTCTACCTGTGGCAGCCCGACCAGGGGCTGGGAAGCCTGCGCGATGCGCACGCGCGCGTGCCCGGCTGCCAGCGCCTGGGTAACGCGCTGCGCTACATGCAGCAGAGCATGCACTTCGGCGTTTACCTGCTGGCGGATCTCGAGCTGCCGTTGTCGGCGATGGATGCCACCTTGCTGCGTCAGCTGGCCCGCGCGCCAGCCGGACATGTGCGCCGGGTGGTCCTGCTTGATGCGCCGCAGGCGCTGGTCGATCACCTGGGCGAGGCGGCGGTGAAGATCAGCGCCCGGCTGGATCTGCCCGTGCGTCCACGATTGCGTGACGGGCGCTGGGTCGTCTGATGGCCGCGTCGACCGACATGCTGGTGGTGGCGGCGCACCGCGAACTGCGTCGGCGCCTGTTCGATGTGCTGGACCGCGAAGAGCATGACCGCATCCTCAGTGCGCGCGACGCCGCCCATGCCGCCATCCTCCTGGCTGGACGCGGACCGGTGGCCCTCATCGTGGTCGCCTTCGAAGGGGATGGGCGGGCCTCGCGGGCGTGCTGCGAACAGCTGCGCGCGATGGATGTCTGCCGCGACGCGCCGTTGCTGGCCGTGTTCGCCGGCGACTGCAAGATCGGCCCGGCGCTGCTGCCCGATTCGGTGACCGACTGGCTGGACAGCACCCATCTCGAGCGCGAGCTGGTGGCACGCTGGCAGCGTGCCCGCTCGCGTGAGCCGGCCGGTCCCGCAACGCAGGGCCGCGTTGCCGCCACCGCCTCACCGGAGGACGCGCTTGCCTATCGCTTTGCCTTCGATGACGAAGATGGCGACTGCGAATGGATCGTGGTCGATCCGTCCGGAGAGCGCATGCTGGACATCAACGCGGCCGTATTCCGGCACAGCCAGCTCGCAGTGACCGACCTGCTCGGCAAGCCGCTCGCTGCGCTGCTGGCCTTCGAGGGCGTCGAGTGTGATCAGGTGCTGCGCGAGGTGGATCGCCGCTGGTACCCCTGTCAGCGGCGCACCCGGCATGGCGCCGATACCGGACAGGCCAACGCGCGGCGTGTGCGCCACCGCGGCCGGGACGCTGTGGCATTGTCGTTTCGCAGCGACCGCGCCGAGGCCCGCGGCGAGGCGGCGCTGGCCCTGCTCACGCGGATGTTCCAGGCGGGCAACAGCATCGACCCACAGGCAGCCACGGCCCGTCTGCTGATCGACGAGCTGTCACTGGATTACCTCGCGCTGTGGTCGGCCCGCCCCGAAGACAGCGCGGTGCCGTCGCAACTCATCCTGCACTGGAAGGGCGAGGACATCGACTGGCCCGATCCTGCCTTGCAGACCTCGCTGCGCCGGGTGCTGGGCGGCAAGGCCATGCTGAATGCGGACGATGGCCAGCGGTTGGCCGAATACGACCCCTTGTTGCAGCAGCTGCGCCTCGCCGGTTTCGCGGGCCTGCCGTTGCTGGACGAGCGCCGCAGCGTGATCGGCGCCCTGCTGGTGGGGCGTCGGCGTGGGCTGGGGCGGATGGATATCGTCGAGCCGGTGCTGCGCTGTGCGGCGGCGCGCTTCGCCCAGTCGATCGAGTTGCGCCGCACGCGCGAGCAGGGGCGCGCCGAAGGCCTGCTGGATGCGCTCACCGGCCTGCCCAACCGCCTGCTGTTCAACGATCGCCTGGACACGATCATCCGCGAAGCCCACCGCACCGGCGAGTGTTTCGCCGTGCTGTTCGTGGACCTGGATCGCTTCAAGGCGATCAACGACACCTACGGCCACGCCGCGGGCGACCAGGTGCTGCGCGTGGTCACGCAGCGGCTGTGCAGTTCCATCCGCGCCTCCGACACGGTGGCGCGCTATGCCGGCGACGAGTTCACGGTGGTGTTGCGACACATCATCAAGACCGACGACGTGCTGCGTGTGGCCGAGAAGATTGTGCAGGTGATGGAGGCGCCGCTGCACCTGGACGGCGGCGAGGAGCTGCAGGTCACCGCATCGATCGGCGTGAGCTTCTTCCCCGACGACGCCGCCGACGCCGACACCTTGCTCAAGCACGCCGACGAGGCGATGTACGCCGCCAAGCATCTGGGACGCAACAACTTCCAGATCTACGAAATGAGCCAGGACCAGGCCCAGCAGCAGGACGTGGCCCTGATTTCCCGACTGCGCCATGCCGAACGCAACGGCGAACTGCGGGTGTTCTACCAGCCACAGGTGGACGCGGCCACCGAGGACATCGTGGGGATGGAGGCGCTGGTGCGCTGGGAACACCCAGAGCTGGGCGGGATCAGTCCCGGTGTGTTCATCCCGCTGGCCGAGGAAAGCGGTCTCATCGTGTCGCTGGGCGAATGGGTGCTGCGCACGGCCTGCGCCCAGGCGCAGGCGTGGGAGCAGGCGTTCGGTCTGCGTCTGCGGCTGGGCGTGAACCTGTCGGCGGTGCAGCTGATGGAGCCGGACCTGCTGGACGTGGTCAGCCGCGTGCTCAAGGAGACCGGCCTCGACCCGAGTCTGCTCGAGATGGAAGTCACCGAGAGCATCTCGATCAAGGAGGTGCCCAACCTGGTGGAGAACCTGCACGGCCTGCACGACCTGGGCTGCCGCATCGCCATCGACGATTTCGGCACCGGCGCCGCCTCGCTGGATTACCTGCGCCGGCTGCCGGCCGACCGCATCAAGATCGACCAGAGTTTCGTGCGCAACATCGGCATCGACCCCGATGACGAGGCGATCGTGCGCGCGACCATCGAGATGGCGCACCGTCTGAAGCGGGGCGTGGTGGCCGAAGGCGTCGAGATCGAGCAGCATTTCGAGTTCCTGCGCGCCAACCACTGCGACGAGCTGCAGGGTTACCTGTTCTGTCGGCCGCTGCCGCAGGCCAGTTTCGAGCGGCTGCTGGGCGAGCGTCAGCGCCTGGTGGAAGGCGAGGGCGCGGCGGCGGCTTGAGCTGGGGCCGGTCGTCCCCACCTCGATGGAGCCGCAGGATGAACTTGCGGTGCTGCAGCGTGTCTGATGCGGCTTCCATCCTCCGCCAAGAATGCGATTGAAGTGGCCACAGCAACCGAGGGGACGGCCCGGATGGGCGACAACGAACTGGATCGGGCGCTGGTTGAGCGTGTCCAACAGGGGGACAAGCGGGCGTTCGACCTGCTGGTGCGCAAGTACCAGCACAAGGTGATCGGGCTGGTTTCCCGCTATGCGAACAATCACGCCGAGGCCGAGGACATCGCCCAGGACGCCTTCGTGCGCGCCTGGCGAGCGATCGGCTCGTTCCGCGGCGACAGCGCGTTCTACACCTGGATGTACAAGATCGCCGTCAACACCGCCAAGAACCACCTGGTGGCGATGGGGCGGCGTCCCCCGGCCGACGACATCGATGCGGAAGACGCCGTGTTCGTGCCCGGCTCGGACCGCATGCAGGAAACCGCCACGCCCGAGCGCGAACTGATGCGCCAGCAGGTGGAACAAACCGTGTTTGCTGCGGTCCAAGCCCTGCCCGAAGAGCTGCGCACCGCCATCACCCTGCGGGAGGTGGAAGGGCTCAGCTACGAGGACATCGCCGAAACCATGAGCTGCCCCATCGGAACCGTGCGTTCGCGCATCTTCCGGGCTCGTGAGGCGATCGACGAAAAATTGCGTCCACTGTTGTCCGATCGCGAGGATCAGACATGAGCAACAACCCCGAACAACTCTCTGCAGGCATGGATGGCGAGCTCGGTAGCGAGGAGCTTCGCTTCCTGCTGCGTCGGCTCGACCACGATGTCGCGTTGCAGCAGCGCTGGTCGAGCTTCCACGTGGCGTCGGCCAGCCTGCGCGGCGAGCTTCCGGCCCTGGCATCTTTCACCTTCGCCGACCGGGTCATGCAGGCGATCGCGGTGGAAGCCGCTGCCGCGGCGATGCCGCGCGGGCGACGTTCGAACTGGCTCAAGTTCTCCGCCGGCGGTGCCATTGCGGCCAGTGTCGCCGTGGTCGCCTTGATGGCGAGTCGGCCAGCCGGACACTCGGTGGATGCGCCGCTCGCTGCGCCCTCGGTGGCCAAGGTCAGCGAGCCGGCCGCGGCGCCGTCGCAGGCCGCGCCAGCCGCCGTGCCGGCCTGGCTGAGCAATACCAATGCGTTCCGCTACAGCGAGCAGGCTGCGTTCCCCGCCGGCGACGCCATTTCACCCTACGAGCAGTCGCTGTCGCCGTACCGGGTGAATGGTTACCGCACCCGGCAGAACGCCGACGGCAGCTACCTGTTGCTGATCGATCCCACACGTCAGTCGGTCCGGCGCCCGGTGCGCGAGGCGGCTGTCGCGCAATAAATGGCGCTCCGCGTGTCCCGTTCCGCGGTGTGCTTTCCAGATGCTTACCTGTTTGCCCCGGCGCGTATGGCGCGCCGGTGGTTTCCGTTTGCCTGAACCCGTGTCTAGGAGGAGATCATGAGTCGTTCCAGCGTGCGTCTGCTTGCCTGCAGCGTGTTGATCGGACTGGCCGCTGCCGGTGGCGTCCAGGCCCAGACCCCCGCTGCCGCGTCGGCGGCGTCGTTGCCGGACTTCACCGGCATCGTCCAGCAAAACGCGGCCGCGGTGGTGCACGTGGAAGCGAAGTACAACGGCCGTCGGCAACCCCGCGCGATGCCGGGTGTCCCCGGCGGCGATGACCAGGCGGAGATCCTGCGGCGCTTCTTCGGCATGCCGGCCATGCCTTCGCCCGAGGAGCAGAAGCACACCTCGCTGGGTTCGGGCTTCATCATTTCCGGCGACGGCTACATCCTGACCAACAACCACGTGGTCGACCACGCCGACGAGGTGACGGTGCGCCTGCAGGATCGCCGTACGCTCACCGCCAAGGTGGTCGGCACCGATCCCCAGTACGACATCGCGCTGCTGAAGGTCAGCACCAAAGGCACACTGCCGGCGGTGCGCATCGGCGAGTCGCAATCGCTGAAACCGGGTCAGTGGGTGCTCGCCATCGGCTCGCCGTTCGGCTTCGACTACACGGTGACCCAGGGCATCGTCAGCGCGGTCGGCCGTAATCTGGGCGGCGGCGACCAGCCCTACACCTCGTTCATCCAGACCGACGTGCCGATCAACCGCGGCAACTCCGGCGGCCCGCTGTTCAACCTGCAGGGCCAGGTGGTGGGGGTGAACTCGCAGATCTATTCCAACACCGGCGGCTATCTCGGCGTGGCGTTCTCCATCCCGATCGACGTGGCGATGAACGCGGTCGAGCAGATCAAGGCGAAGGGTTTCGTGACCCGCGGCCAGCTCGGCGTGATGGTGCAGGGTGTCAGCGATGACATGGTCAAGGTCTACAAGCTCGACCGCGGTGTCGGCGCGGCGGTGACCCAGGTCAGCCCGGACAGCGGCGCCGAGAAGGCCGGCATCCAGGCCGGCGACATCATCCTCAAGTACAACGGCGAAACGATCGATCAGCCCGGCGACCTGCCGCCGCTGGTGGGCCTGACCAAGCCCGGCACGCGCGTGCCGGTGGAAGTGCTGCGCAACGGCAAGCACGAGACCTTGCAGGTGACGGTGGGCACGGCGCCGCGCGATCCCGACGCGGTGGCTCCGGATGGCTCCGCACCCGTGCAGACCTCCGGCTCCCAAGCCCTCGGCCTGGCGGTTGGGCCGATCAGTGCCGACGATCGCAAGCAGATGGGTCTGCGCGCGGGCGAGGGAGTGCAGGTGACGGACATTTCCGGCGAAGCCGCCGCGCAGGCGGGCCTGCGCGCGGGCGACGTGATCCTGCGGGTGGACCAGCACGCCGTCGGCAGCGTGGCCGACTTCCGTGCGGCGACCAAGGACGTCAAGGCGGGCAGTACGGTGCTGCTGCTGGTGCGCCGCGGCGAGCAGAGCAGTTTCATCGGCATCACGGTGCCCGACGGCAAGTGATCCACCTGTCCCGGCGGCCGCTCGAGGGTGGCCGCCGGGGCGCAGGCGGGATGGCGTTCCATGCGATAATGCCGGGTTCGTGCCGCCATCCCGGGGGCACGCCGCCGGCGTTTCCGCCTGGCGGTGCAAGCTGACAGCGTAGCCCATGGAACTGATCCGCAACTTCTCCATCATCGCGCACATCGACCACGGCAAGTCCACGCTCGCCGACCGCATCATCCAGATCTGTGGCGGCCTGGCCGATCGCGAGATGGAAGCCCAGGTGCTCGACTCCAACCCGATCGAACGCGAACGCGGCATCACCATCAAGGCGCAGTCCGTGTCGCTGCCGTACAAGGCGCGCGACGGCAAGACCTACCAGCTCAATTTCATCGACACGCCCGGACACGTGGATTTTTCCTACGAGGTCAGCCGTTCGCTGGCCGCCTGCGAGGGTGCGCTGCTGGTGGTGGACGCCGCCCAGGGCGTGGAGGCGCAGTCGGTTGCCAACTGCTACACCGCGGTCGAGATGGGGCTGGAAGTGGTGCCGGTGCTCAACAAGATCGACCTGCCCACGGCCGACATCGACAAGGTGAAGGGCGAGATCGAGGCGGTGATCGGTATCGACGCCGACGACGCGGTGGCGGTGAGCGCCAAGACCGGACTCAACGTGGTCGAGGTGCTCGAAGCCATCGTGGCGCGCATCCCGCCGCCCAAGCCGCGCGACACCGATCGCCTGCAGGCGCTGATCATCGATTCGTGGTTCGACAACTACCTGGGCGTGGTGTCGCTGGTGCGCGTGATGCAGGGCGAGATCAAGCCCGGCGACAAGCTGCTGGTGATGTCCACCGGACGCACCCACGAGGTAGGCGAGGTGGGTGTCTTCACGCCCAAGCGCAAGAAGTTGACGCGGCTGGGGGCAGGCGAGGTGGGCTGGATCACCGCCTCGATCAAGGACGTGCACGGCGCGCCGGTGGGCGACACGCTCACCCTCGCCGGCAAGCCGGCCGAAAAGCCGCTTCCTGGCTTCCAGACCATGCAGCCGCGGGTGTTCGCCGGCCTGTTCCCGGTCTCCGCCGACGACTACCCCGCACTGCGCGAGGCGCTGGACAAGCTGCGCCTCAACGACGCTGCGCTGTTCTTCGAACCGGAATCGTCCGAGGCGATGGGCTTCGGTTTTCGCTGCGGCTTTCTCGGCATGCTGCACATGGAGATCGTGCAGGAGCGGCTGGAGCGCGAGTACGACCTGGACCTGATCACCACCGCGCCGACCGTGGTCTACGAGATCCTCAAGACCGACGGCACCATCATGTCGCTGGACAACCCGGCCAAGCTGCCGCCGGTGCCGCAGATCGACGAGATCCGCGAGCCGATCGTGGTGGCCAGCATCCTCACGCCGCAGGAATACATCGGCAACATCATCACCCTGTGCGAGGAAAAGCGCGGCGTGCAGCGCTCGATCCAGTACCTCGCCACCCAGGTGCAGATCACCTACGAGATCCCGCTGGCCGAGGTGGTGCTGGACTTCTTCGACCGCCTGAAGTCAGTCTCGCGAGGTTACGCCTCGATGGACTACCACTTCGATCGCTTCGAGGCCGGCCCGTTCGTGCGCACCGACGTGCTGATCAACGGCGACCGCGTCGACGCACTGAGCCTCATCGTGCACCGCGTGCACGCAGAGCGTCGCGGACGCGAACTGGTCGAGCGCATGAAGGATCTGATTCCCCGCCAGCAGTTCGACGTGGCGATCCAAGCGGCGATCGGCGCGCAGATCATCGCGCGTTCCACCGTCAAGGCGCTGCGCAAGAACGTGCTGGCCAAGTGCTACGGCGGCGACGTCAGCCGCAAGAAGAAACTTCTGGAGAAGCAGAAGGAAGGCAAGAAACGCATGAAGCAGGTGGGCCGCGTGGAGATTCCGCAGGAAGCGTTTCTCGCCGTGCTGAAGGTGGACAAATAAGGGCCGCGACGCGCGTCCGGCCGACCTGCGGCCACGGGCGTGTCACGCAACCTTCCCTTGACGGAGCAACACATGGATTTTGATTTTTCCGCCATCCTGCTCGGCCTGACCGTGCTGTTTGGCGTGGTGTGGGGCCTGGATCGCGCGCTGCTGTATCGCCGCCGCAAGGCGCGGCTGGATGCGGCCGGTGCGGAATACCGCGATCCGATGCCGGTCGACTGGGCGCGCTCGCTGTTCCCGGTGGTGTTCGTGGTGCTGCTGCTGCGCTCGTTCGTGGCCGAGCCGTTCCGCATCCCGTCCGGCTCGATGATGCCGACGCTGGACGTGGGCGATTTCATCCTGGTCAACAAGTTCGCCTACGGCCTGCGGCTGCCGGCGTTCAACAACAAGTTCCTGGACATTGGCGAGCCCAAGCGCGGCGATGTGGTGGTGTTCCGTTTTCCCGGCTACCTGTGCCGCGATGCCGACGGGCACTTCCAGCGCATCGGCGGCGCGGAGGACGGCACCACGCCGGCCAACGGCGCCGACCACGCCTGCCCGACGCCGCTCACCCCGGTGCCGAGCCAGAACTGGATCAAGCGCGTGATCGGTCTGCCCGGTGACACCATCGAAGTGCGCGACAGTCAGATCGTGATCAACGGCAAGCCGGTCGCCTCCGACGAGCTGGGTCCGTACATTGGCAATCCGCAGCGCGCGGAAGATGCCGAGCTGCTGTACTACGGCGCCACGGTGTGGAACGAGCATCTGCCGGGCGAGAACGGCAAGACCGTCAATCACCTGGTGGCTCGCATGCCTTCGCGCATGCCGACCAATACGATTCCCAACCAGCTGGTGCCTTCCAAGGTGCCGCAGGGCTGCTATCTGGTGATGGGCGACGATCGCGAGAACAGCACCGACAGCCGCTGGTGGGGCTGCCTGCCGGAGAAGAACCTCGCCGGCAAGGCCTTCCTGATCTGGTTCAGCTGGCAGGGCCTGCATACCGGCGGCGTCGCCTGGAAGCGTATCGGCACGTTGATCCACTGATCTGCGACGGCCGGCGCGTGACGCGCGCGCCGGCTGCGGGCAGAATCGCCCTCGCCGCGTACGTTGCGACGGCGGGACAGAATCGGGCCGAATCGGCCATTACCGGGGGTTGCCGCCAGGCGGCTTAGCGAGGGGACTATGAAAGCAAAACAGTCGGGCATCACGCTGATCGGATTCTTGATGATCCTGATCATCGTGGCCTTCTTCGGTTTCATGGCCATGAAGCTGGTGCCGTCGTACGTCGAGTTTATGGGCGTGAAGAAGGCCATGAGCCAGATCGCCACTGACGGCGCCAACGGGCGCTCGCTCGATACGATCCGTCGCGACCTGATCTTCAAGATGGGTTTCCAGTACGTCGATGACGCCACCATCCAGCCGTCGGACATCACCATCGAGCGCAACAACGGCGCTTCGACGCTGGTGGTCAGCTACGACAAGCAGGTGCCGTTCATCGCCAACATCGATTTCCTGCTGCATTTCGACAACAGCGTGGCGCTCTCCGGCACCGTGGGTGAATGATTCTTGACGCTTGATTACCGATTCCGCGATCCGGCGCTGGCCGATCTGGCGCTGACCCATCGCAGCGTCGGGCGGCCGAACAACGAGCGGCTGGAGTTCCTGGGCGACGCGTTCCTCGGTGCAGTGGTCGCCGAGATGTTGTTCGAGGTGCACCCGCACGCCAGCGAGGGGGAGCTCTCGCGGCTGCGCGCGCAGCTGGTGAACGGCCCGGCGCTGGCGGTGATCGCGCGCGAACTGGAGCTGGGTGATCGCCTGAAGCTCGGCCCCGGCGAACTCAAGAGCGGCGGCTTCCGGCGCGAGTCGATTCTCGCCGACGCGTTCGAGGCGCTGATCGCGGCGGTCTATCTCGATGGCGGGTTCGAGGCCTGCCGACAGGTGGTGCGCCAGTTGTTCGCCGAGCGCATCGCCGCACTGCCGCGCTCCTCCAAGGACGCCAAGACCCGCCTGCAGGAACACCTGCAGGCCGGCGGCTGGCCGCTGCCGCGTTACGAGCTGGTCGCCAGCCATGGTGACGACCACGCCAAACAATTCGACGTGCGCTGCACGATCGCCGAGCCCATGGAGCTGGACGCCCAGGCCAGCGGCTCGAGCCGGCGCTCGGCCGAGCAGGATGCCGCCGAAAGCGTGCTGGCCCGCCTGCTCGAACACAACGCTCGCGCCTGACGCGCGGGCCGACCGAACCATCACTGGCATCCGCGCCGCCCCGGCGCGATGCTAGCCCCCTATCTCGCCCCCAGATTTCATGCCGATGACCGACGAACACGACCTTTCCGCCGCCGATGGCGCGCCCGCCCTGCCGCACGACGACTTCCGCTGCGGCACGGTGGCGCTGGCCGGGCGTCCCAACGTGGGCAAGTCGACTCTGCTCAACGCGTTGATCGGCTTTCGCCTGTCCATCGTCAGCCCGCGACCGCAGACTACGCGGCACCGCATTTTGGGCATCAACACCACCGATGCAGGGCAGATTCTCTACGTCGATACGCCCGGCCTGCATCGCGGCGCCAAGCGCGCCATGAACCGCAGCCTCAACCGCGCCGCACGCTCGGCGATCAGCGATGTCGACGTGGCCGTGCAAGTGGTCGAGGCCGGCCGCTGGACCGACGAGGACGAGGCCGTCTACGCCGCACTGGGCGAGCAGGACACCCCGCGCCTGCTGGCGATCAACAAGGTCGACCTCAGCAAGGACAAGGGCGCGCTGCTGCCGTTCGTGGCCAAGCTCGCCGAAACCCACGCCTTCGACGAGATCCACTACGTCAGCGCGCTGAAGGAGAAGGGCCTGGCCGAGCTGGAGAAGGCGATCCTGGCCCGTCTGCCGGTGCAGCCGCCGATGTACGGCGAAGACGAGGTGACCGATCGCAGCGAGCGCTTCCTCGCTGCCGAGATGGTGCGCGAACAGCTCATGCTGCGGCTGGACCAGGAACTGCCGTACGCCACCACGGTGGAGATCGAGCAGTTCGCGGACCGTCCCGATGGCGTGGCGGAAATCCACGCCGTGATCTGGGTGGAGCGCGATGGCCAGAAAGCGATCGTGATCGGCCAGGGCGGCGCCCAGCTCAAGGCGATCGGCAGTGCCGCCCGCCGGCACATGGAGCGCCTGTTCGAGCGCAAGGTGTTCCTCAAGCTGTGGGTGAAGGTGCGCGAAGGCTGGGTGGACGACGAGTCCATGCTGAAGAAGTTCGGCTACACCGACTGATCCGACGGCGCGCGCCGCCGTCCACGCCATGCGCATCGATCAGCAGCCTGCCTATGTTCTGCACGCGCGGCCGTACCGCGAGACGTCGCTGCTGCTGGAGTGCCTGACCCGCGAGTGCGGGCGGGTCGGCGTGGTGGCGCGCGGCGTGCGCAGCGAGAAGGGACGCGCCCAGCGTGCGCTGCTGGAGCCGTTTCAGCGCCTGGCAATGGATCTGCTGATGCGCGGCGAACTCGCCACCTTGCGCGGCGCCGAGCCGCTGGACGCGCCACGCCGCTTGCTGGGCGACCACGGCCTGGCCGGGCTGTACGTCAACGAGCTGGTGGTGCGCTTGACCGGTCGGCAGGATCCGCACCCGGACATGTTCGACAGCTACGCGCTCACGCTGGCGCGGCTGTCCGGCGCGGAGCCGCTGGCGTGGACGCTGCGCCGCTTCGAACGCGATTTCCTGCAGGCATTGGGCTATGCGCTCGTGCTCGACCACGACGCCGCCACCGGCGCGGCGATCGACCCGGACACGCACTACCGCTATCACGCCGAGAGCGGGCCGATGCCCTGCATGGCCGGCGACACCGGTGCCCTGCGCGGGGAGGTGCTGTTGGCCCTGGCGCACGACCGCTTTCCCGGGGCGACCGACCTGCAATCGCTGCGCGGCATGATGCGCGAGGTCATCCGTTTTCATCTCGGCGGTGGCGAGCTACGCGCCTGGCAGGTGCTGGCCGCGGCGATGTCGCGGCGCTGAGCTTCGGCGGGCGGGTTGCCGCGGCTCAGGCCGCCTGCTGCGGGCGGTCCAGCGCGCGCAGCGTCTCCATCAGCACGCCGCGGAAGCGCACCACCGCCGACGCGGCCTGCTCCGGCCGGGCGCCCGTCAGCTGTTGCTGCAGCGCCACCACGTGACCCGACAGCGCGGTGGCGCCGCAGAAGCCACACGAGGAGCGCAGGCGGTGCAGGCGATCGCGCAGCGCGGCGCCGTCCTGGCCGAGCTGATCGAGCTCGCTGCACAGCGTCAGCAGCTCCTGCTGCAACAACTGGCGCAGCGCGCGCATGGTGGTCGAGTCGCCACTGGCCAGCAGTGCTGCCTCGTCGTCGAGCACCGGCAGGCGATTCAGGTAGGCCGGCGCCAGCGCCACCACTCGCCGCAGGTCGTCGATACGGCACGGCTTGGCCAGCACATCGCTGAACCCTTCGGCCAGCAGCAGGGCACGCTGCGCGGTGTCGAGCTCGGCGGTGGTGGCGATCGCCACGGCATCGCGCGAGGCGGCGAAGGGGTCCTTGCGCAGCGTCGCCAGAATCTCGCAGGCGCCGGCGCCGGGCATGCGGCAATCCAGCAGCAGCAGGTCGAACACCTCGTTCCGCGCGACGCCCAGGGCTTCGGCGCCGTCAACGCAATCGGTCGCGTCGGCACCGAGCGCGCGCACGGCATCGAGCAGGAAGCGGCGGCTCGCCGCGTCGTCGTCGGCGATCAATACGCGCAGGGCGAGGGCGTCGTTGCGCGGTGGCGATGCCGGGGAAGGGAGCGTGTGCGTCATGACGAAATCCTTGTCGTTCAGCAGAGTTTGGCAGAATGGCGGGACATGGGTGTCTTATCAAGCCGTCTTCCGTGGGTTCTGTCGCTGGTGCTGTCGCTGCTGCTGGCCGCGCCGGCGCATGCGGGCGCGAGCCTGGCCGCCAAGTCGGTCACGGTACCGGGTGCCACCCTGCAGCAGCTCACGCTGGCGGTGACCCCGGTCGACGCCGGCGGGCTGCGCATGCAACTGGACGCCGCGCGGGTCGACGTGCCGGCGATGGGCTGGCGGCGGGTCGGGCTGCATCTCGACGCCGTGCTGCAGCGCGACCCCCACGGGCGCTGGTCGTTTGATGGGCCGCTGCAACTCAAGCGCGCACCCGGCGCCGCACTGGGCGATGCCACGGTCAGCCTGCAGATCGACCCGGCCGCCAACACCCTGCTGGTCGACCTGCGCCAGGGCAAGGCGCAAGCGACTACCTTCGTGCCGCTGGATCAGCCGACCCACGCCCAGATCGAACTGAAGAACCTTCCGTTCGCTTGGCTGCAGGGATTGATGAGCACGGTGTGGTCCGGCCGCGCCACCGGTGGACGGGTCAACGCGGTGCTGGCGCTGGACCAGCGCGAGCGCGGCATCCAGGCCTCCGGCCAGTTCGATCTGGCCGCGCTGGGCTTCGATTCCCCCGCGGGCAAGCTGGCTGCGCAATCGCTTGGCGCGGGCGGCCGGTTCGTGCTGAATACCGCCGAAGGGCCTGCCGGGATCCATCTGGAAAGCACGCTGCGCGGCGGCGAAGTGCTGCTCGGACCAATCTACGCCAAGCTGCCGGACCATGCGGTGCAGCTGTCGCTCGACGCCCAGGCGCAGGCCGGTGCAGTCACCGTGAGCCGGTTGCGGGTGGGCGATCCCGATGCCATGCAGCTCAAGGGCGCCATGGCGTTCAACGCCAAGGGCGATCTGGCTTCGCTCAACCTGAGCCAGCTGCAGCTGAGCCTGCCGACTGCCTACCAGCGCTACGGGCGGGCCTGGCTGGCGAGCTTCGGGCTGCGCGACATGACGGCGCGCGGACAGCTCTCCGCCACCGTGGACCTGCGCCGCGACGGCCTGAACGCGTTCACCTTCACCACCTCCGGCCTGGATCTGGCCGATGCCGATGGCCGGCTCGCGATCGCCGGCCTGAAGGGCGGGCTCGACTGGAGCCGCGACGGCGCGCGCCCGGGCACCGACCTGAGCTGGCAGCGGCTGGGCGTGTATCGCCTCATGCATGGTCCGGCGACATCGCGCTGGCACAGCAGCGACGGCGTGCTTTCGCTGCAGCACCCGATCAGCATGAGCCTGCTGGGCGGACAGGTGCGCATCAGCGCGCTCGACTGGGCGCCCGCGGCCGCCCGCGGGCAGCGGCTGGAGACCTCGATGGCGGTCACCGGTGTCGACATGGCCGCCTTCAGCCAGACCATGGGCTGGCCGCAGTTCCCCGGCACGCTCGGCGGCGCGATCACCGGCCTGACCATCAGCGGCGATCAACTCGCGCTCGACGGCGGACTGTCGCTCAACGTGTTCGGCGGCTTCGTCGATGTCACCGGGCTAGCCTTGCAGCAGCCGTTTGGCGACAACCCCGTGCTGGCCGGCAACATCGCGCTGCGCCAGCTCGACCTGGGCGCCATCACCAGCGTGTTCGACTTTGGCTCCATCACCGGTCCGCTCGATGGTCATATCAACGGCCTGCGGCTGGTGAACTGGCAGCCGGTGGCGTTCGACGCGCAGCTGCTGGCCAGCCAGGGCGGGCGGATCAGCCAGCGCGCGGTGAACAACCTCACCTCGGTCGGCGGCGGTGGCATGGCAGCGGGCCTGCAGGGCGCGGTGCTGAAGCTGTTCAAGACCTTCGGCTACGACCGCATCGGCCTGAACTGCCGCCTGCAGGGGGCGGTGTGCCACATGAGCGGGCTGGAGCCGACCGCAGACGGCTACACTATCGTCGATGGCAGCGGCCTGCCGCACCTCGAGGTGATCGGACATCAGGCCGAGGTCGACTGGCCCACGCTGATCCGCCGGCTGAAGGCCGCCATCGAAGGCAACGCGCCGCAGGTGCGCTGAGCGGCCACCCCCGCACCCCCACCCATGGAGCTGATCATGCGCAAGATTGTTTATGGATTGCTGGCCACCGTCATGGTTGCCCTGGTCGGTTGCGTCACGATCAACGTCTACTTCCCGGAAGCGGCGGCGCAGAAGGCCGCCGACCAGTTCATCGGCACCGTGCTGGACAACGCGGGCAAGCCGGTGCCCAAGAGCGACACGCCGCCGCCACCGGCCAAGCCTGGCCCGTCGGCCATGCTGCTGGACCTGCTGGTGCCGGCGGCCTACGCCGGTGACGCGCCGAACATCCGCATCCAGAACGCCACCACCGAGGCGATCCGCCAGCGCATGCAGTCGCGCTTCCAGGGCGGCCTGGGTGACCTGTTCAAGAGCGGCGCGGTGGGCTTCACGCATGACGGCATGGTCGCCGTGCGCGATGCCTCCAAGGTGCCGCTGAGCCAGCGTGCCCAGGTCAATGCCACCGTGGCGGAAGAGAACCGCGACCGTGCCGCGCTGTATCGCGAAGTGGCCAGCGCCAACGGCCATCCGGAGTGGGAGGCGCAGATCCGCGCCACCTTCGCCAAGGGCTGGATCGAGCGCGCGCCGGCCGGCTGGTATTATCAGGACGCTGCGGGCGCCTGGAAGCGCAAATAAGCGTCCGCGGGCCCCATCCGCATCCCGCGCCCGGGTCCCTCGACCCGGGCGCCTTGTTTTTGAGCCCCATGCAAGAACTCCAAGCCACCATCACCGACCTCAGCCACGACGGCCGCGGCGTCGCGCGCATCGACGGCAAGACCGTGTTCGTCAGCGGCGCCCTGGTCGACGAGCAGGTGCGCATGCGCCTGCGCAAGCGCCATCGCCATTTCGACGAAGCGGAGGTGGTGGAAGTCATCACCCCCTCACCGCACAGGGTGACGCCGCGCTGCCGCCATTTCGGCGAATGCGGCGGCTGCTCGCTGCAGCACATGGACGCCGAGGCCCAGATCCACGCCAAGCAGCGCGTGCTGGCGGACAACTTCGCGCGTATCGGCAAGGTGTCGCCGCAGCACTGGCTGCAGCCACTCACCGACGCACCGTGGGGCTATCGCCGCAAGGGCCGCCTGTCGGTGCGTCACGTGCCGAAGAAAGAGCGCGTGCTGGTCGGTTTCCGCCAAGAGGCCAATCCCCGCTTCGTGGCCGAGATCACCCATTGCGAGGTGCTGCATCCGTCGCTGGGGCCGAAGATCGGCCTGCTGGCGGAGATGATCGGCGGCCTCGACGCGGCGCGCGACATTCCGCAGGTGGAGTTCGCCGGCGGTGACGAAGTCATCGCGCTGGTGTTCCGCCACATGAATCCGCTGAGCGAGCGCGATCGCGCCGCGCTGGCGGCGTTCGGTCAGCAGCACGGCTTTGCCATCTACCTGCAGCCCGGCGGCGTGAGCAGCGTGCATCTGCTGTGGCCGGAGCAGTCGCGTCTGGCCTTCCGCATCGCGGCGGGCGAGGGCGTGCCGGACGTGGAGCTGGAGTTCCGCCCGCTCGATTTCGTGCAGGTCAACGCCGGCATGAACGCGAAGATGATGGCGCGCGCGCTGGAGCTGCTCGACCCGCAGCCCACCGACCGCGTGCTCGACCTGTTCTGCGGCCTGGGCAACTTCACCCTGCCGATCGCCCGCCGCGTGGCCGAGGTGGTGGGCGTGGAAGGCGAGCACGGCCTGGTGGAACGCGCCGCCGACAACGCCGCGCACAACGGCCTCGCCAACGCACGCTTCCACGTGGCCAACCTGTTCGAGGACCAGCGCGGCACCGACTGGGCCCGCCAGCCGTGGGACAAGCTGCTGCTCGACCCGCCGCGCGCCGGTGCCGACAAGGTGCTGGAGTACCTGCCGCACAAGGCGACCAGGCGCATCGTCTACGTGTCCTGCCATCCCGCCTCGCTGGCGCGCGACGCCGGCATCCTGGTCAACCAGCATGGCTTCCGGTTGACCTCGGCGGGTGTGATGGACATGTTCCCGCACACTGCCCACGTTGAATCCATCGCTCTGTTCGAACGCTGAGCTGCTACGGAGCGACCGACCACATGGGCATCGAGATCGAAAGGAAATTCCTGCTGCGCCATGACGGCTGGCGCGCGCAGATCGAACGCACTGAGCGCATGGCGCAGGGCTACCTGGTGAGCGCGCAGGCGCTGCGCGACGGAACAGCCAAGGCCTCGGTGCGCGCCCGTGTGGCCGGCGATCGTGCCTGGCTCAACATCAAGGCGGCGCGGCTGGGCATCGAGCGCGCGGAGTTCGAGTACGCCGTGCCGGTGGCCGATGCCGAGGCGATGCTGGGCTCGCTGTGCGATGGCGTGCTGGCCAAGCAGCGCCATCACGTCACCGTCGACGGCACGCTGTTCGAGATCGACGAGTTCGAGGGTGACAACGCCGGCCTGATCGTGGCCGAGGTGGAGCTGCCCGCGGTCGACGCGCCGTTCCCGCGTCCGGACTGGCTGGGCGCAGAGGTCAGCGCACTGCCGCGCTACTACAACGTCAACCTGATTGCGTACCCTTACGCGCAGTGGACGCGCGACGAGCGCGACGCCCTCGACGGAGAATCGTCCGCATGCTGATGATCGGTCTGGCCGGCCTCACGCTGGAGCCGCGCGAACGCGAGTGGCTGGTCGCGCCTGGCGTGGCCGGCGTGTTGCTGTTTTCTCGCAATTTCGCCTCGCGCGAGCAGCTTGCGGCGCTGGTGGAAGCGATCCGCGAGGTCGGCGGCGAGGACATGCTGATCGCGGTCGACCAGGAAGGCGGCCCGGTGCAGCGCTTCCGCGACGGCTTCACCCGCCTGCCGGCGCTGGCGAAAGTGGGCGCGGCGTATGACCGCGATCCGACCGACGCCATCCGGCTGGCCGAAGAGCATGCCTGGGTGATGGCCAGCGAACTGCGCGCTACCGGCGTGGATTTCAGCTTTGCGCCCGTGGTGGATCTCGCTCGCGGCAACGCGGCGATCGGCCTGCGCGCGTTCCATGCCGATCCGGCGGTGGCCGGCGAGCTGGGCCAGGCCTACGTGCGCGGCATGCATCTGGCCGGCATGGCGGCGGTGCTCAAGCACTTCCCCGGACACGGTTCGGTGGCCGCCGACACGCACAAGGCGCAGGCGATCGATCCGCGCCCGTTGGCCGCCATCGAGCAGGATGACCTGCTGCCTTTTGCGCAGTGCATCGAGGCGCGCGTGGAAGCCGTGATGATGGCCCACGTGATCTATCCCGCCGTCGACGCACTGCCTGCTGGCTTTTCCAAAGCATGGGTCGGCGACGTGCTGCGCGGCCGTCTCGGCTTCGACGGCGCCGTGATCAGCGACGACATCTCCATGGCCGCCGCGGGCAGCGCCGGCGGCGTGGCCGCGCGTGTGCATGCGCACCTGGATGCCGGCTGCGACCTGGTGCTGGCCTGCTTCCCCGATGTGGTGGACGAGGCGATCGCCGCCATCGCTGAGCGCCATCCGGTGGCGCCCCAGCGCCTGCTGGCACTGCGCGGCGCCTTGGGCGCCAGCTGGGATTCGCTCACCGACAACCCGCAGCGCGACCGCTTCATCGCGCGCATCACGGCGCTGGACGCCGAAGGACCGACCGCATGACCACGCCCTCGCTCACCGACGCGCTCGCGCACTCCGACCTGCTGGTGGACCGACCGGCGATCGACGCGATGATCGCCCGCATGGGCGGTGAGATCGATGCTGCGCTGGACGGCGAGCGCGCGCTGTTCCTCACCGTGATGAACGGGGCGCTGATGTTCGCCGGCCAGCTCGCGCTGGCGATCCGCACCGATCTGGAGTTCGACTACGTGCACGCCACGCGCTATCGCGGCGCCACCACCGGCCACGACCTGCACTGGCTGCGCGAGCCGATCGTGCCCATGACCGGCCGCACCGTGCTGCTGGTGGACGACATTCTCGACGAGGGCCATACGCTCAAGGCGGTGCGCGACGACTGCCTGCGCCGCGGCGCGCGCCGCGTGCTGATCGCCAGCCTGTGCACCAAGCGGCACGATCGCCTGGTCGAAGGCATCGCCTCGGACTTCAACGGCATCGAGCTGCCGGACCGCTACGTGTTCGGCTACGGCATGGATTTCCACGAGCAGGGCCGCAACCTGCCGGGCATCTACGCCCTGCGCGAATCCTGATCTTTTCCTCCTCGGCGGAGACCGCAAGCGCATGAAGCTCCTCGGCATTTCCGGCAGCCTGCGCCGGGCCTCATACAACACCGCGCTGCTGCACGCGGCGGCCGACTTGCTGCCGGCCGGCCACACGCTGGCGATCCACGACCTGCACGACCTGCCGCTGTTCGACCAGGACGTGGAAGAGCAGGGCGATCCGGCCGCCGTGGTGGCGCTGAAAGACGCCATCGCCGACGCTGACGCGTTGTTGCTGGCCTCGCCCGAGTACAACGGCGGCATCACCGGCGTGCTGAAGAACGCGATCGACTGGGCCTCGCGCAAGGGCACGGCGCGCGAGGCCGCGCCGCTGGCCGGCAAGCGCGTGTGCATCATCGGCGCCAGCCCCGGCATCACCGGCACCGTGCGCGCGCAGGATGCGCTGCGGCTGGTGCTGCGCCGCGCCGGCGCCATCGCCGAGCCGCAGGGCGAAGTGCTGGTGTTCCAGGCGCACACCAAGATCGCCGAGGGCAAGCTGGTGGACGAGCGCACCCGTGAGGCGCTGGGTCGCCACCTGCAGAACTTCATCGCGCTGGTTGAGCGCGCTTCCTGATCCATCGAACCGGAAACGACATCGTGAGCATCGATCTGGCCGTCATCGGCGGCAGTGGCCTGTACAACTTCCCTGGCCTGGAGAACGCCCAGCGGCAGTCGGTCGATACCCCGTTCGGCCCCGCCTCGGGCGACGTGGTCACCGGCGACTTTGCCGGCAAGCGGCTGGCCTTCCTGGCCCGCCACGGCGAAAGCCACAGCCTGCCGCCGCACCGGGTGAACTACCGCGCGAACCTGTGGGCGCTGCATCACCTGGGCGCGCGCCGCGTGATCGGCGTCAACGCGGTGGGCGGCATCCGCCACGACATGGGCCCGCGGGTGATCGTGGTGCCCGACCAGATCATCGACTACACCCACGGTCGCACCACCAGCTTCTGCGACGTGGAAGGCGCCGAGGTGAAGCACATCGATTTCAGCGAGCCGTACACCGCCTCGTTGCGCCGCGAGCTGCTGGCGGCGGCCGGCAAGGTCGGTATCGCGGTGATCGACGGCGGCTGCTACGGCGCCACCCAGGGCCCGCGGCTGGAAACCCGCGCCGAGATCGCCCGCATGAAGCGCGACGGCTGCGACCTGGTCGGCATGACCGGCATGCCCGAGGCGGCGTTGGCCCGCGAACTGGAACTGGACTACGCCTGCCTCGCGCTGGTAGCCAATTTCGCCGCCGGCTGCGGCGACGAGGCGGAGATCAGCATCGAGGAAATCTTCGCCCACCTCGCGGCGGCGACCGCCGAAGTGCCGCGCCTGCTGGCGGCGATGCTGGCGGCCTGAGACCTTCGTCGGAAGACGCGTGCCCGGTCCGTTCAGGATATTGCGCTTGACCCACAAACATGCTGATACTTCGAGGGTGCCAGGGGCGGCGGACCAAGGGGATAGGGGTTCAACGCGAAAGCCTTGGTGCATCCATCCTTAAGCTTCAGAGGTTGCCGCAATGCGTTTCGGTACGGTCAAGTGGTTCAACGACGCCAAGGGTTTCGGTTTCATCGCGCCCGAGGACGGTGGGGAGGACGTTTTCGTCCACTTTTCTGCGATCAACTCCAAGGGCTTTCGCAGCCTGCAGGAAGGTCAGCGTGTGAAGTTCGAAGTGACCCAGGGGCCGAAGGGCGCCCAGGCCTCGGGCGTCGAAATCGCGGCCTGATCGCTCGGTCCACGAATTGCCCCAGCTCGACGGAAAACCCCGCGCCTTGCGCGGGGTTTTCTTTTTACGCTGGCCGCCGATAGCGCGATGAACACGGGTCGGGGCGTGCCGTCGATGCGTCCCGCCGCTGGCAACGGCGGCATGACACGGTAAGAATGGTGCCAGTGTGATGGCGTGTTCCTTTGCGAGGACCCAAGCAATGCCCAAGGACGCGGTCTGCCGCCCATCGTATGCATCGAGCCCGTCGCGGCAGGGGCGGATAGCCTCCTGCGGGCGCCCCGCATGCTGATGGAACGCGCACTGCGCCGTCTTTCGGTCGGGCAACGGGTGGGCCTGATCATCGCGCTGCTGCTCGCTCCGCTGGCCACCTTGAGTGCCGTCAGCGTGGCCGTGCTCAACCAGCAGGAGATGGCTTTCCGCGATTCGGTGGAAGAGTCGCTGCACACGCTGCTCCCACTCACCGCGCTGGAGCAGTTGCTCGATCGCGCCCTGGTCGACGAGCTCGAGGCGCAGTCCCACGAATCGGTGCCCGACTTTGCCTCGCTCACCGAGAACATCGACCACAGCTTCACCACCGTGGAGATGGCCGGCAGCAGCCCCGATCTGCTGCTGGACCGGCTCACCGCCGCGCAGCATGCGTGGGCCCAGGCCAAGCCCTCGGTGCAACACCTGATCGAGCAGGTCACGCGCGCCTCGGCCGGCGACGATCTTGCCGCAGCCGAGCTCTCTCGCAAGGAGTTGCAGGAGGCAATCCGGGATGTGCGCGATGCGCGCGAACACCTCGCCGCTGCGGTACGGGCACGCTATGAACGTGCCGCCGCCATGCGCCATCGCCAGCTGCATTGGCTGCTGTTCGGCTGGGCCGGCACGTTGCTGGCGGCGGCGCTGATGATCAGCGTGGTGCTGCGCTCCATCCTGCGGCCGATCCGCGAGCTGGGCAGTTCGGCCCGGCGCTTCGCCGCGGGCGACATGTCGGCCCGCCTGCAGGTACGCGGGCGCGACGAACTCAGCACGCTGGCCGAGCAGTTCAACGCCATGGCGATCTATTGGGAGCAGACCCATCGCGAGGTGCTCGCCGAGGCCACGGAAGATGCCCTGACCGGGCTGCCCAATCGGCGGCGCATTCTCGCCCTGCTGTCGTCGGAGCTCGAAAGCCATCGGGACAACCAGCGCCCCGTGGCCGTGCTGATGATCGACCTCAACGACTTCAAGGCCATCAACGATGGCTTCGGCCATGCGGCGGGCGACGACGCGCTGGTCTGGGTCACCCGGCGCATGCGCGAATGCCTGCGCCAGGGGGATCACCTGGGCCGCCTCGGCGGCGACGAATTCCTCGCCGTCCTGCCCGACACGACGCAAGCGCAGGCACATGAGCTGGCCAGCCACATGACCGCCCTCGTGGCGGCCGCCGCCGCACGGGAGACCGCGCGGCCTACCATCGGCGTGGGCATTGCCGGCGCCCCCGAGCACGGCCGGCAGCCGGGCACCTTGCTCGCCCAGGCCGACGTCGAGCTGTACGCAAGCAAGCAGCGGACGAAGGCCGGGCGCGGCGACGATCTCGCGCAGCGGCGCCGGGCGGAACCTGGTTCCCAGAAGCCACATTAGCCGTCCGTAGCGGAACCGGGTGCGCGGAACGAGGCACGGTATCTCGCGCACGCAAGAAGGCTCGCCCAGGGGCGCGCTAGTCATCGCGGTTCGACTTCTTGCGTGTCCGGTTCAGCGCGGCGAGCGCGCGTCCAGCGGCAGTAGGCCGGCCGGTGTCACCGCCACGATGCGCTCGCCGCTGGCGGGTGGCATGTCATGCAGCCCGGTCAGCGCGCCGAACGCCGGCAACAGGCCGTGACGGGGGCCGAAGCGGAACGCCGGCAGGCGGTGGCTGCGCCAGCCATCCTGCACGCGGATGCCGGGATGCACGTGGCCGGCCAGCACGTAATGGTCCGGCGTTACGTGCGGCTCGTGCGCCAGCGCAAACGGCGCCTCGTGGATCGCTGCGCCCACGCGCTCGAAGCCCAGCGTCGCTGCGTCGAAGTGGCGATCGTGGTTGCCTGCCACCAGCACCATCTGCAGTGCACCGTGCAACTCGCGCCAGCGGCGCACGTCGTCCACCCAGGGCGTGTCGGCCAGCGCTTTGCCGTGTACCAGGTCGCCCAGCACCACCAGCCGCTCCGGGCGGTAGTGCGCGATCAGCCCATCGATGCGCGCCAGGTCCGTCCGCGTCTGGCCGGTGGGCAGGGCCACGCCGGCGCGGCGCAGTACGGCGCCCTTGCCGAAATGCACGTCGGCCAGCAGCAGCAAGCGCATGCGCGGCCAGTACAGCGCGCGCTCGGCATGCAGCTGCAGTCGCTCGCCGGCCACTTCGATCGTGTGCTCCATCGTCATCGGTCGGCAGCCTTTTCCAGCTGCGCGAGCATGCGCTCCACGCGGCTTTTCCAGTCGTCCGCATGCACGCCGCCGCGCAGGCGTTCCACCCACAGCGGAAATGCCAGCGGCGTGAGCCGCGGTGTCTCTACGTAACGCAGCACCCCGCGCGCGGCCTGCAGCAGCGCGTCGCGCAGGCGCGGATAGTCGAGTTGCTGGTCGAGCACGTCGCGCTCGGCCTGCCACAGCAGCGGATGCGCCGGATCGTGCTGGCGCAGCACGTCGAACAGCAGCCCGCTGGATACCTGCAGCTGGCGCAGCGTCTTGTCCTGTCCGGGATAGCCGTTGAACACCAGCCCGGCCACCCGCGCCACCTCGCGAAACTGCCGCCGCGCCAGTTCGGCCAGGTTGACGCTGGCGCGGATGTCCCGACGCAGGCCCCATGGATGCAGCAGTTCGCGCATGGTCTGCGCATCCACCGGCGGCAGCTTGCGCGCGGTGATGGCCAGGCCATAGTCGTTCACCGCGTAGCCGTAGTCGGCCGGAGCGCGCTGCGCGAGGCGGTAGGCGATGACGGCCGCCAGCCCCTCATGCGCGAGGCGGCCGGCAAACGGATAGACGAACAGGTAGTCGCCCTCGCGGGTGTGCGCGCGCTCCACCAGCAGCTCGTTCGCCTGCGGCAGGTGCGATTGCGCGCGCTGGATCGCCAGCAGCGGACGCAGCGCCTTCATTTCCGCCTCGCTCGCGTCGGCGTCGGCGAGCACGCGGCGCAACTCGGCGGACAGCTCGCCGGACAGCGGCAGCCGTCCGCCCATCCAGCGCGGCACGCCGCCCTGGCGATTGCTGGCCTGGCGCACGTAGGCGGTCATGTCGCGTACGCGCACCAGCGCCAGGTGGCGGCCGGCGAACAAAAAGCGGTCGCCCGGTCGCAGTCGCGCAATGAAGCTCTCTTCCACCGCCCCCAGCCGAGCACCCTTGAGGTACCGCACCTGCACGCTGCCATCGGCGGTGATGGTGCCGATCGAGAGCCGGTGCAGCCGCGCCACGCGCCTGCTCTCCACCCGGCAGATGCCGTCCTCGTCGCGCACCAGCTTGTGGTACTCCGGGTAGCCGGCCAGCGCGGTGCCGCCGTGTTCGAGGTAGTGCAGCACCGCGTCGAACTGGGCGCGCGGCAGCTGCGCGTAGGCACGGGTGGTGCCCACTTCCGCGTATGCCTGGTCGACCTGGAATCCGCCACCGAGCGCGCGGGTGAGCAGGTGCTGCGCCAGCACGTCGAGGCAGCCACGCAGCGGATGGCGCGGTTCCAGCTGACCGGCTGCCAGCGCACGTCGCGCCGCGGCAATCTCGGCTAGCTCCAGCAGATGAGTGGGCACGCACAGGATGCTCGATGGCACGCCCGGCGCGTGTCCGCTGCGTCCCGCGCGCTGCAGCAGCCGGGCCACGCCCTTGGGGCTGCCGATCTGGATCACCCGGTCGACGGTGGAGAAATCCACGCCCAGATCCAGGCTGGAGGTGGCCACCACGCAGCGCAGCGCGCCCGTGCGCAGGCCTTCCTCGGTGGCCAGGCGCAGCTTGGGATCGATCGAGCCGTGATGCACGGCCAGCGTCTCGGGCGGCTCGGGCCACACCGCGGCCAGCGCCTCGTGCCACAGCTCGGCCTGCGAGCGCGTGTTGGCGAACACCAGCGCGGTGCGCACCTCCAGCACCGCCTGCACCACGCGGCCGAGCTGGCTCAGGCCCAGATGCCCGGCCCAGGGAAAGCGCTCGCCGGGGCCGGGCAGGGCGGTGTCGATGCGGGTGCGCTTGCGCGCGGCGCTTCCGATCAGCACGCCGTCGTCGCCGGCCAGCGTGTGCATCGCCTCATGCAGATTGCCCAGCGTGGCCGACAGGCCCCACACCCGCAGCTCCGGGCGCAGCGTGCGCAGGCGCGCCAGCCCCAGCTGCAGCAGCGTGCCGCGCTTGTTGGCGATCAGCTCGTGCCACTCGTCCACCACCACGCCGCGCAGGTTGGCAAAGCGGGCGGCGGTATCGGGATAGCTCAGCAGCAGCGCCAGGCTCTCCGGCGTGGTCACCAGCAGCTCGCAGTCGCCGCGTCGCAGACGGGCGCGCTCGACGCTGGAGCTGTCGCCGGTGCGACGCAGCACGCGCCACGGCAGCTCCATCGCCTCCACGGCCGCCGTGAGATGCCCGGTGGTGTCGGTGGCCAGCGAGCGCAGCGGAGTGACCCACAACAGCTGCAGCCCCTTGGCCGGATGCAGCAGGCCGTCGATCAGGGGGCCACCCACCGCGGCCAGCGTCTTGCCGGTGCCGGTGGGCGCGTGGATCAGCCCGCTGCGGCCGTCGCCCCAGGCTTTCCACGCGGCGCGCTGGAACGGCGCGGGCTTGCGGCCCAGCGCGGCGAACCAATCGCGCAGGCGGGCTTCAGCCCGTCGCCAGGCGGCGGAGGTCGTCGAGGTGGTCGGCATCGGCAGGTTGCTTGTCGGTGCGCCAGCGGGCGATGCGCGGAAAGCGCACGGCCACGCCGGATTTGTGGCGGCCAGAGAGCTGCACGGCCTCGAACGCCAGCTCGAACACGTGCACCGGTTCCACCGCACGCACCGGCCCGAAGCGCTCGGTGGTGTGCGCGCGGATCCAGCGATCGAGGCGGGCGATCTCGGCGTCGTCCAGGCCGGAATAAGCCTTGGCCACCGTCACCAGTTCGCCCTCGTGCCAGACGCCGAAGCTGTAGTCGGTGAACAGGCCGGAGCGGCGGCCGTGGCCGGGCTGGGCATAGAGCAGCACGGCATCGATGGTGTGCGGGTCCACCTTCCACTTCCACCAGTCGCCGCGTTTGCGTCCCACGCGATAGGGCGAATCGAGCCGCTTGAGCATCAGGCCTTCGGTCTGCCGTTCGCGCGATCGCGTGCGTTCGGTGGTGAGCGTGTCCCACGCATCGGCCACCAGCGCGGGTGACAGCATCAGCGCCTCATCCGCGGGTGCGAGCAGGTCGGCCAGCAAGCCGCGGCGCTCGTGCAGCGGTCGCTCGCGCAGGTCTTCGCCGGCCCGCTCCATCAGGTCGTAGGCCATGAAGCGCACCGGCGTACCGGCCAGCAGCTTCTGGCCGGGCTTGAGCTTGCCGATGCGCTTTTGCAACGCGGTGAACGGCAGCGGTTTGGCGGTCTGCACGTCCCAGGCCAGCAGCTCGCCGTCGAGCACGCCATCCATCGGCAAGGAGGCGGCAGCCTGCTCGATCTCTGGGAAGCGGCCGTCCAGGCGCTCCTCGCCGCGCGACCACAGCCCGGCGCGGCCGTCGCGCCACATCAGCTGAGCGCGGATGCCGTCCCACTTCCACTCGGTCAGCCAGTCGCGCGGGTCGCCCAGCGCGGCGACATCGCCCTCCAGCGGCGAGGCGAGGAAGAACGGGTAGGGGCGATCGGCCAGGTGCTCGTCCTCGCCCACGGGGGCCGCCAGCGCGGCGAGCGCGGTGGCGGTGGGCTTCCACGTGCCGCTCAGGCGATGCGCGATGAGGTCCGTCGGTTGGCCGGACCACGCCGCCAGCGCCTGCACCACCAGCCGCTGCGACACACCCACGCGTAGCGAGCCGGTGATCAGCTTGTTGAGCAGAAACACCTGCTCCGGACGCAGCGCGCGCCACCAGCTCTGCAGCGTGGCGATGCGCTCGGCGCTGTCCATCTTGGCCAGCGCGGGCAGGCGCTGCTCCAACCACACGTGCAGCGGCACCTCGCCCAGCGAGCCGTCGCCCGGCGAAAGCATCAGCGCGATGGTCTCGGCCAGGTCGCCCACGTGCTGGTAGCTCTCGTCGATCAGCCAGTCGGCGTAGCCGGTAGACGCGGCCAGCGCCTGGCGCAGCTCGGTGGAGGTCGCCAGGCGGCGCAGCTTGCCGCCGCCGAGCACATGCACGGCCCAGGCGGCGTCGGCCGGTGGCGCCTCGCGCAGATACACCGTGATTGCCTCGCGCTTGGCCAGCGTCGAGGCGGTGCGGTCCAGCTCGGCATAGAGCGCGGCGAACCGGCGCATCAGCCGCCGCTCTCGCTATCGCGCTCGCGCAGCAGGCGCAGCGGCTGGGCGTCGTGGCCGAGATCGCGCAGATGGCGGATCAGCGCCTCGCCATCCCCGTGGGTCACGTAGATGCGGCTCGCGCCGCTCTGCTTCACGCTCTGCAGCAGGCCCGGCCAGTCCGCATGGTCGGACACCACGAAGCCGCGGTCGTAGCCGCGCCGCCGACGGCTGCCGCGTATCTGCATCCAGCCCGAGGCAAAGCCGGTGGAGGCCTTGCCGAAGCGTTTCATCCACGGCGAGCCCGCGGCCGACGGTGGCGCCAGGATCAGCTCGCCGGCGAAGTCGCGGCCACGCGCCGACTCGCTCACCGGTTCGGTGGGCACCATGCGCACACCGGCCTCGCGGTACTGCGCTACCAGCTGCAGCATCGCGCCATGCAGGTGCACCGTGCGGTCGACGCGCGCGGCCAGCTCCGCAAGGATGCGCTGCGCCTTGCCAAGCGCGTAGCAGAACAGCACTGCCGGCACCCCACGCCGAGCGCAGTCGTCCCACCAGGCCAACAGATCGTCGATCACGGCATCCATCGGTGGCCAGCGGTACACCGGCAATCCAAACGTGGATTCGGTGACGAATACGTCGCACGGCACCGGCTCGAACGGCACGCAGGTGGGGTCCGGGTCGCGCTTGTAGTCGCCCGACACCACCACCACACGCCCCTCGTATTCCATCCGCACCTGCGCCGAGCCCAGCACGTGGCCGGCCGGATGCAGCGACACCGTCACCGGCCCCATGCGGAATGTGTCGCCGTAGTCGTGCGCGTCGATAGCCGAACCCAAACCCAGCCGCTCGCGCATCAGCCCCAGCCCCGCGGACGCCACGTCGTAATGCCCACTGCCCGAGCGCGCGTGGTCGCCGTGCGCGTGCGTCACCACCGCCCGCGCCACCAGCAGCATCGGGTCGATGAAGAAGTCGCCAGCTGGCACATAAAGGCCTTCCGGACGCGGCTGGAGCAGGGGATCGTTCATGGCCGGCCATCGTAGCCAGCCAATCGTGCAGGAGGAGCAAAAGCAGCGGGCAACGGCCCGCGCAGCGCGTGGCAAAGCGCCGCATCGGCGCGATACAGTCCACGGCTGCGCCGCCGCAATCCGGCCGCCCCCAATGCCGAGCCGCCGTCGACGTGACCGATCCAGCCTCCCGCTCGCTGCTTTACAGCTATCGCCGCTGCCCCTACGCGATGCGCGCCCGCATGGCGCTGCTGCAGGCCGGGCGTCCCTTCGACGCGTTTGAGATCAGCCTGCGCGACAAACCCGCCGCCCTGCTCGCCATCTCGCCCAAAGGCACCGTGCCGGTACTGCAGCTACCGGACGGTGAGGTGCTGGAAGAAAGCTGGGACATCATGTGCTGGGCCTGGTCTGAGCACGACC
This sequence comes from Dyella thailandensis, assembly GCF_050749815.1. Lineage (GTDB taxonomy): Bacteria > Pseudomonadota > Gammaproteobacteria > Xanthomonadales > Rhodanobacteraceae > Dyella_A. The sequence goes on from NZ_CP192735.1 coordinate 1,072,612, forward strand.
CGGACGGCTGGTGGAGCAGGGCGCAGACGCCGGAAAATCTCGCGCTGCTTGGCATCAACGATGGCGCATTCAAGCGGCATCTGGATCGGTACAAATATCCGGACCGCTACGCGGGCGAAACCACGCCTCGCGAGGTGCATCGCGCGGAAGCCATGGCCTGCTTGCTCGCTCCGTTGGAGGCACGGCTACAACGGCAGCTGTACCTCAGCGGCGCCACACCCTGCGCCACCGATCTGGCCATCTTCCCGTTCGTGCGTCAGTTCGCGGGCGTTGAGCCAGCTTGGTTTTCCGAGGTAGAGATGCCGACGCTCAAGGCGTGGCTGCAAGGCTGGCTCGACAGCGGCCTCTTCGAACTGTGCATGACCAAGCTCGTGCCGCAGGTGAAGCAGGTATTCCTCTGAAAAGCCGGCTCTGACCCAGTTTCTGCATTTGTCTGGTCGGGATGCGTACGGATGGCAAGACAGTCGGCTCCCGAAGTCGGCGCGATCCGGCCGCCGCACGCCGCAACTTATGGCGTGATCAGGATCGGCGTGCCGGGCGGCACCATCGACCAGATCCGGTCCATGTCGCCATCGCTCACGGCGATGCAGCCGCGGGTCCAGTCAAGGCGCTGGGTGATCGACGCGGCCCAGCCCAGGCCGTTCTTCTGGCCGTGGATCATGATGTCTCCGCCGGGATCCACGCCGTTGCGGCGGGCCTGCGCGCGATCCGCTGCATCCGGATACGACACGTGGATTGCCTTGTAGAACGTGCTGCGCTGGTTCTTCCGGTCGAGCAGGTAATGGCCTTCTGGCGTCCGGCCATCGCCTTGCTGCTGCTTGGCGCCGGTCGGATGCGATCCCAGCGCGACGCGGTAGCTGCCCAGCAGTTGATCGCCGTGATACAGGCTGAGGGTCCGCGTGTGCTTGATCAGGACGACGCGCGTGGCCATCTCGCTGCCCGCGGCGGGCAGCGACGTCAGCATCAGCAGCAGGGCGACGGCAGGGCCCATCTTTTCCAACCCGCGTGGAGGACCGGTCAAGCTTATCCGGGGGCGGGGTCAGGTTCACTTCCGCATGCGCGACAAGTAAATCCGGCCAAGATTGTCTTGCTCGTTGTTTGGGCGGTAAGACGCCAGAAGCATGATCGACTGCGATGGGGGTGGTAGCACCTCGCTGTCCGTATAGTGGCCGGACCCACACAGACAGCGAGGTCGATTCATGACAAGGAAGCCTGCCTTGAACATGCTCATGGCATTCATGCTTTTTCCCGGTCTGGTACGCGCGGCCACTCCGGCATGCGATGCCTCCATTCACGATGGTGAGCAGCCCCGAACCGCCGCATTGAAGGCGCTTGACTGTCAGCTCCAGTCACATCGATTGCTGCTTCTGGGCGAGTTGCATGGCACCGTCGAGTCTCCAGGTCTGCTCGCCGACCTGCTGCGCGGCCAGCCCGCCAAGCGCCCCGTCCGACTGGGGCTCGAATGGCCAGTTGAGCTGCAGTCCAAGGTCGACGCCTACTTTCGTTCGCAGGGCACCGCGGGCGATCGAGCGACCTTCGCCGCCGGGCGCGACTGGGCCTATTACGACGGCCGCATGAGCCAGGCGTGGCTGGCTTTGATTGATACGCTGCGCGATCTGCGTCGCCAGGGAAGGGACGTGCAGGTCTTTACCATGGAGCCCACTTACGGCACGCCGGCCGACGTAGCAGCCGCTGGAGGTCCCGTGCGGGTAAAAGAGGCGGGCATGGCGAAAGCCATTCGCGAACAGTTGAAGCACGCGCCGCCCGGTGCGCTGGTGGCTGCGCTCATGGGCAACTATCACTCGCGTGTCGGCGCTGAGATGCCGGATCGCGAATCGTCAGTGACCTACCGGCTAGCCGCCGATCGCCCGCTGGTTGTATTGCCGCAATCCGGGCATGGCACGTTCTGGGCGATGGTCGGGCCGGCCAGTCGTGCGTCGGTGCAGACGATCAAGGGCGACGAGCCACGTCTTTCCAAGGAAGAGGTCGTCGTGAGAACGCAGCCCTTCGTGCCAGTAGGAACAACCGTCGAGGAGATTACGGTGCCGACGTTCACGGCCTCACCCCATCCCTGATCCCGGATCGAGCGAGAGTACAAACTATCCGCGCCAGTTGGCATGCACGTCCCAGAACGCCGCCGCGCGCCGGTAGGCCTCGCGATCCAGCGGCACGCCGGAGCCGCCTTCTTCCACGCCGAGCGCGTTGCGCAGCATGGTGATCGGCACCATCGGGATTTCCTCCGGTTCCATCGTGTAGAGGCAGCCGACCACGCCCCAGTCGGCGTCGATCGGCTCGCCTTCCTTGGCCAGTTGTTCGCGGCTGTAGAGGATCGGTAGCAGGTAGTTCGCCACCGGCGGTTCGACGCCCTCGAACCAGCGCACCAGCACGGGCAGCTCCTGCTTGGTGCGGGCCTCGTAGGCTGAGCGCAGCAGGTGGCGGTTGGCGTCGGTGATCGGCACGGCCATGCAGCGCGTGGAGGTCCAGTTGCGGTGCACGTGCAGGCGGCAGAACGGCGCGTATCCCTCCAGCACCTTCAGCGGGGCCTCCTCGTTGAGGCGCTGCTCGAAGGCTTCGGGGCCGCAGTCCTGGATCGTGTTGCGGCGGGACTCGCGGGGAAACAGGCGGGCGCGGGCGAACGGGGTGAGGACGATGGACATGGCGGGATCGAACGGAAACGGCCGCCCAGCTTAGCCCGCCTGGCCCAACGCGTCAGGCCTGGGCCGGGGTGATCACTTCCACCGTGACGTGGACCAGCTCCTCGTGCACCGCCAGATGCTCGCGCACCTGCGCCGGCGTCACCGGCTCGTGGCTCACCAGGGCCAGCACGCAGGCGTAGCTGCCGCGGCCCACGCGCCACACGTGCAGGTCACTGATCGCCGCCTGCGGCAGTTGCTCGCGCACCACGTCGCGGACTTCCTCCACCACCGGATGGTGCATCTCGGCATCGAGCAGGATGGCGCCGGACTCGCGCAGCAGCCCGATCGCCCAGCGTGTCACCAGCACCGCGCCGACAATCCCCATCATCGGATCCAGCCATGACGCGCCGAAGAAGCGGCCACCGAGCAGGGCGCCGATCGCCAGCAGCGAGGTGGCAGCGTCGGCGATCACGTGGATGTAGGCCGCGCGCAGGTTGACGTCGTGGTGGCCGTGGCCGCGATGGTTGTGGCCATGCTCGTGGTGGCCATGCTCGTGGTGATGCTCGTGCGAGTGACCGTGACCGTGATCACGCGGCGTATCGCGCAGCAGCCAGGCGCACAGCAGGTTCACCGCCAGACCCAGCACGGCGATCGCGATCGCCTCGTCGTAGTGGATCGGGCTCGGCGAGAACATGCGCTCGACCGACTGCCACAGCATCAGCGCGGCCACCACGCCCAGCAGCAGGGCACTGCTGAAGGCGCCGAGGATCTCGATTTTCCAGGTGCCGAAGGCGAAGCGGCGGTCGTTCGCGTAGCGCCGCGCCAATACATAGGCGCCCAGCGACAAGCCCATCGCCAACGCGTGCGAACTCATGTGCCAGCCGTCGGCGAGCAGGGCCATGGAGTTGAGCGCATAGCCACCCACCACCTCCACCACCATCATCACCAGGGTGATCACCACCACGCGGCGGGTATTACGCTCCGCATGGCGGGTGTCGTGGGTAAACCGGTGGTCGTGCCGGTGGGCGGAAACGTCGATGGTGGTCATGGGCGGGTGTTGGTTGGATACTCCCCCGCAGTATAGGTGCCAGGAGCAGGGCATGTCCCATGTGCAAGGTGATGCGAAGAAGCTGCTGGCGCGGGTGCGCCGCATCGGCGGCCAGCTCGGCTCGGTGGAACGCGCCATCGCCGAGGGCGCCGAATGCGGCGCCGTGCTGCAGCAGCTGGCCGCCGTCCGCGGCGCCGTCAACGGTCTGATCTTCCAGATGATGGAAGGCCATCTGACCGCGCACGTGGGCGGTCAGGACAGTGGCATGCCGGAAGAGGAACTGGCGCCCGTGCTGGCGGTGTTGCGCAGCTACATGAAGTAGCCGCGATCAGGCGACGAATTGCAGCTTCGCCAGCTCCGCGTACAGGCCGCCTTCGGCCAGCAGGCTTTCGTGCGTGCCCTGGGCCACGATGCGGCCGCCGTCCATCACCACGATGCGGTCGGCGCGCTGCACGGTGGCGAGGCGATGGGCGATGACCAGCGTGGTGCGACCTTTCTCCAGCCTCTCCAGCGCCTGCTGGATGGCCGCCTCGGATTGCGCGTCGAGCGCCGAGGTGGCTTCGTCGAGCAGCAGCAGCGGGGCGTCGCGCAGGATCGCGCGGGCGATCGCCACGCGCTGGCGCTGGCCGCCGGAGAGGCGCACGCCGCGCTCGCCCATTTCGGCCTGGTAGCCGTCGTCCAGCGCGCTGATGAACTCGTGCGCCTCGGCCGCCTTGGCCGCTTCGATCACTTCGGCGTCGCTGGCGTCCTGCCGGCCGAAGCGGATGTTGTCCGCCGCGGTGCCGCTGAAGATGATCGTTTCCTGCGGCACCAGCGCGATGGCGCCGCGCAGGTCGGGCAGGGTGAGCGCGCGCAGGTCCACGCCATCGAGGGTGACCGAGCCGGACTGCGGATCGTAGAAGCGCAGCAGCAGCGAGAACACCGTGCTCTTGCCAGCTCCGGAAGGGCCGACCAGCGCGACCGTCTCGCCCGGCTGCACGGCCAGCGAAAAATCTTCCAGCGCCGCCGCGTTGGGGCGCGTGGGGTAGTGGAAGGTGACGTGGTCGAACTGCAGCGCGCCACGCGTGGGCTTGGGCAGCGCCAGCGGTTGGGCGGGTGCGGCGATTTCCGGCTGCTCGGCCAGCAGCTCGCCGATGCGTTCCATGGCGCCGGCCGCGCGCAGCACGTCGCCCCACACTTCGGACAGGCCCGCCACCGAGCCGGCGGCGAACACCGCGTACAGCACGAACTGGCCGAGGATGCCGGCGTCAAGCGTGCCGGTCAGCACGTGGCGCGCACCGGCCCACAGCACCAGCGTGATGGCACCGAACACCAGCACGATCACCGCCATGGTGAGCATCGAGCGCATGCCGATGCGTCGGCGCGCAGTGGCCAGTGCGCGATAGATGGCGGTGGCGTAGCGGGTGCTCTCGATGCCTTCGCGCGCATACGCCTTCACCGCGGTGGAGGCGTTGAGGGTTTCGTTGGCGATGGCCGCCGCGTCGGCGAGGCGATCCTGGCTGGCGCGCGAGAGCTTCTGCACGCGCCGGCCGAACACGAGGATCGGCAGCATCACCGCGGGAATCACCAGCGCGGTGAGCCCAGCCAGCGAGGGCGCGGTCCACACCATCGCCACTGCAGCACCCACCAGCATCACCGCGCTGCGCAGCGCCACCGAGACGCCTGAGCCGACCAGTGCCTGCACCACCTCGGTGTCGGCGCTCAGGCGCGAGGTGAGTTCACCCACGCGGCTCTTTTCGAAGAAGCCGACATCGAGCCGGATCACATGCGCATACAGCGCATCGCGCAGCGAAGCGAGTGCGCGTTCGCTGAGCAAGGTGATGCAGAAATAACGCGCCGCCGTGGCGAAGGCGAGCACCAGCGCCACGCCGAACAGCGCCAGGAAGGTCTCGTTGATCACCGCCAGGCTGGAGTGGCCAAAGCCCTGGTCAATGATGTGGCGGAACGCCATCGGCAGCACCAGCGAGGCGCCGGAAGACATCGCCAGAAACAGCAGCCAGCCCAGCGCCAGCGCCTTGTGTGGCTTGAGGAACGGCCAGAGCTGGCGCAGGGCGCCGATGCGGCGGGCAGGGCGGGGCGTCTCGGCGGTGGCGTCGCTCATGGGATCTCGCTGGCGGCAATGGGAGCGTGGCGCGCGTCGCACCACCGGCAGGAGGTGGGGCGGTTACGCAGCGATTCAATATCCGGGCGACGCGCGAACGGGCCGGAGCGCGCGCGCAAGATGATGCGTCATTCCCCGGCGGCGTAGGACTCGCAGCCCCAGCCGTCGTTGACGCCATCGAACGCTTCGGCGGCCTCGGCCAGCAGCTTCTCGAAGCCGTCGACGTTGGCGTAGGTGAGCTCCATGAAGGGATGCACCAGCACCTGCCACGGCATGTCGTCGCTCTCCTCATAGGCAGAGAACGAGACCTTCTGGTCGTTGCGCAGCAGGTGCACGGCGAACTTCAGCGCGTGGTCCTCGGACGGGAACAGCACGGCGAAATCCACTTCGCGCGGGATCGACAGATCCTCGCCCTGCCCGACCATGTTCCACAGGGCGTCGCCATTGTGGTCATCGGGAAAAGCAGCTGGATCACGGGTCATGGGCGGGTTTCCGTCAGTGGGGGATGGGGGAATCAGTCGGCGCGCCGAACCAGGCTGCGGCCGCGGGTCAGGTCGGTGATGCGGATGAGCGCTTCGTCCACGCGCGCCTGGGGCAATCGCACGACCAGGTCGGCACCTTCGGCGTGAAAGGTCTCGCTGTGCAGTATGGCCTCCAGTTCGGGCAGGCGCGCCTTGAGCAGGGCGAGGTCGGCAAAATCGCACGACAGTGCCAGAGTGGCCATCGGCACGATCGATACGCGCTCGGCCAGGCGCAGGCACTCGGCCGCGGTACCGCCGTAGGCGCGGGCCAGTCCACCGGCGCCAAGCTTGATGCCGCCGTACCAGCGCGTGACCACCACCACGGCGTGGTCTATGCCCTGGCCTTCGATCGCCTGCAGGATCGGCCGGCCGGCGGTGCCGCCCGGTTCGCCGTCGTCGTTGAAGCGGTAGGCCTGGCCGATGCGATACGCCCAGCAGTTGTGCGTGGCCGCCGCATCGCTCACTTCCTGCACGAAGGCCAGCGCTTCCTCGGGTGTATCCACCGGTGCGGCCAGCGCGAGGAAGCGGCTCTTCTTGATGTCCTGTTCGTGCTGACAACGACCCGCCAGCGCCTGCAACGCCTCACTCACGGCGTGGTGTCCAGATGCCGCTGCAGATCCGGCGGCAGCACGGCGTGCGGATGCTCGCGATGGAACGCATCGAGCCGCGCGCGGGCGGCGGTGGTATCGCCGTGCGCATAGAGCAGGCGGATCGCCTGCAGCTCCGCAGCCATCGCCGGCGTCATCGTTTCCTCGGGGGACGCGGCGCGCAGGTTCATCATCATCGACGGCGCGTCGGTGGGCGGGGCGGTGGGAGCCGATTCGGCCTGCGGTGCGGGCGCGGCCTGCATCACCTCGGCGGGCGGCGCCGGCGGTGCGGGTGGCGGGGGCGGTGCCGGCGCTGCGGAGGCTGCTTCGCGCAGGGGAGCGGCGCGGTCTGCCCGTTCCGCCGATGCCGGCGCGGGCGCCTTCGCGACCGGTGTGGCTGACTTCGCAGCGGCGATGCCGTTCGCTGATGTGGCGGAAGGCGACGCGGCGCGGGACTGCGCCTTCAGCGCTGGGCGCGCGTACGCGCGCCGGTCCTCGGCGACGGTTGCCTGGTTCGCGACGGCGGCGGGCTGAGGTGCGGACTCGCGGTGGCGCGCCTGCATCGCGGCGGGCTCGGCGCGCTCCGCGGCCGCATCGGCAAGCTTTCCGGCGGCTTGCAAAGCACGCGCAGCGTCGACATCGGCGCGGGCCGCCGCTGCCGGTGCGGATGCTGGCGAGGCGGTCGGCAGGTCGGCGGGCAGCTTGCGCATATGCCACGCCAGACCCGCGGCGAGCACCAGCGTGGCCGCGGTACCCAGCGCGACCGGCCAACGCCGGCGGGTGTGTCGCTGCGGCGCATCGCTCGCTATAGCCGCGGCGGCGGCGCGCAGCACCGCCGCATCCAGCGCCGGCCCGGGCTCGTGCGACGGCAGGCGATCGTAGAGCGCCTTCAGCTCCGCCTCGCCGGGCAGGTCGTCGTCGTGTGGGGGCAGTGGCGTGGTCATGGGCTCAGTACGTCGCGCAGTTTGGTCATGGCATAGCGCAGGCGGGATTTCACCGTCTCGCGGCCGACGCCGGTGATCTGCGAGATCTCCTCCAGGCTCAGCTCGTGCTCCAGCCGTAGCAGCACGGCGGTGCGTTGATCGTCGGGCAGCTGCTCGATGGCGCGCTGCAGGCCGCGGCGCTGCTCGAAGTCGGACAGCGCGTGCTCGGGTTGTTCGTGCGTGGGTGCCGCGTGGTGGGCCAGCGCGGTTTCCGCTTCGTCGCCATCGGCCAGCGGACGCTTGCGGCGATGGCCGTCGATGATCAGGTGGTGCGCGATCTGCAGCAGCCAGGTGCTGAACTTTGCCTGCGGCTGGTAGCGCGAGCGCGCCGTGATGACGCGGCTCCAGGTGTCCTGGAACACCTCGTCGGCCAGCGATCGGTCGCGCACGCTGCGCAGCACGAAGCGATAGAGCGTGCCCCGATGTTTCGCATACAGCGCCTCGAACGCGGCGAGGTCGCCGCGGGCGTAGGCCAGCATCAGCTGCGCATCGGGGTCGACCGCCACATCCATGGGCGGCGAGGGTACGCGATTTGCCTCGTACGGATAAGGCGCATCCAGAGGGCAGGGAGTCCCGGCCGGCGCGCGGCGATGGGGGAAGGATGCGGGGGCATCCGTCATCGCCGCGGCCGCGCCGGCCGGAGACAGGTCGTGCATGGCGCCAGGTTCAGCGCAGGCCGATGCCGGGTGCGATGGGCATCGGGCCCCCGAGCGGCGGCTTGTCCGCGTTGGCGCTGTGCGTGCTCAGGCCATCGGCGAGGTTCACCAACTGCACGAAACCGGCGCGGTAGCCGTCCGGATCATCGCCACGGGCGTCGCGCGCCAGTGCGGCGATACGCGTGTAGTCGTAGCCATCGAGGTAGCGTCCGCCGCGCAGCGCATCGGCAAACGCGGCCGCCGAGGCGGCAAAGCGCAGCCGCGCGCTGGCCTCACGTGCCGGCATTGCCGCGATCGGCCGCTCGATCAGCGTGCTGGCATCGTGGCCGGGCAGCTTGTAGCGCAGGCGCAGGAAGGCCAATTCGCCGCTGCGATCGGTACGCGCGGCGTGCTTGCCGTAGCGCAGCGGATCGACGCGCGCGGCGTCCGAACCCGCTGGGGTGATCTCGTAGATCGCGGTGACGTTGGCGCCCGCGCCGATGTCGCCGGCGTCCACCGCATCGTTGTTGAAGTCCTCGCGCTTGAGCTGGCGCTTCTCGTAACCGATCAGGCGGTACTCCTTCACCTGCGCCGGGTTGAACTCCACCTGCACCTTCACATCCTTCGCGATGGTGAGCAGCGTGGCAGACAGCTCGTCCACCAGCACGCGCCGCCCCTCCTGCAGGCTGTCGATGTAGTGATGGCTGCCGTTGCCGGCGTCGGCCAGCATCACCGCCATGGCGTCGTTGTAGTTGCCCTCGCCGAAGCCCAGCGTGGTGAGCGCCACACCGCTCTTGCGGTGATCCTCGATCTTGGTCTTCAACGCTTCTTCGCTGACCGTGCCCACGTTGAAGTCGCCGTCGGTGGCGAGGATCACCCGGTTCACGCCGCCCCGGATGAAACCCTGCTCGGCCTGCGCGTAGGCCAGGTCGATGCCGGCGTCGCCGTTGGTGGATCCGCTGGCGCCGAGGCTGTCGATCGCCGCGTCGATGGTGGCGTGCTGGTCGCCCGCGGTGGAGGGCAACGCCACGCCCGCGCTGCCGGCGTAGGTGACGATGGCCACGCGATCCTGCTTGCGCAGCCGGGTCACCAGTTGCTTGAGCGAGGCCTTGAGCAGGGGCAGCTTGTCCGGCTCGTCCATCGAGCCGGAGGTATCGATGAGGAACACCAGGTTGGCGGCGGGTATCGCGCTGGCCGGCACCCGATAGCCCTGCACGCCGATCAGCAGCAACTCGCGCCCCGGGTTCCACGGCGCCGGCGCCAGCTCGGTGGTGACGCTGAAAGGCTGCGCGCGATCGGCCGGCGGTGCGTAGCCGTAGTCGAAGTAGTTGATGAACTCTTCCGCACGCACCGCATCGGCCGGCGGCAGCTGGCCGGCTTCCAGCATGCGTCGCACGTTGGTGTACGAGCCGGTGTCCACGTCCAGCCCGAAGGTGGAGACGGGCTGCTCGCTGGCCAGCTGCACCGGGTTGCTGTGGCGATGGGTGTAATGCTCGGTGTTCACGGCGCCGGGCCACGGCTGGGCCATCGGCGCGGCGAGCATCGGCATTGGCGCCGCGTTACGGGAGACCTTCATCGCGCCGGCGAGCCTGGCCTCGGCGAGGATTGCTGTGGGAGGCGCCGGCGGCAGCGACCGGGCGACCTGTGGAGCGACGGTGGTGACGCGGCGCGCGGCGGCGTCGCGCGCGCCGGTCTCCACCTTCGACGGCGCCAATGTTGGCGTGTCGGCGGATTCATCACTGGCCGGACGGGACAGGCCGCAGCCGACCAACGCTACGGCGAGGGCAACGGGCAGAGCGCGCAGCAATAGCGTTTGGGCGGACATCGGGCAGCCTCCTCAAGGTGGGTGTGGAGGTTGAAACGGTGCCGCTGGATAAACGGGGTTACGGACGCGCCGGAAGCGGCGCGGTAGCATGCGCGTTCCCCTTTACGCATCGACCGCCGCCATGCTGCACAACGACACCCTGCGCGCCATCCGCTACATGCTCGACCTCGGCGACGCCAAGGTGGTGGAGATCGTCAAGCTGGCCGACCCGGCCTACCTGCTGGAAAAGGAAGACGTGCAAGCGATGCTGCTGCGCGAGGACGACCCGGGTTACCAGACCTGCAGCAACACCATGCTGGCGCGCTTTCTCGACGGGCTGGTGATCTTCCGCCGCGGCCGCGACGAGAGCCGTCCGCCGCGTCCGCCGGAAAAGCGCATCACCAACAACATCGTGCTGAAAAAGCTGCGCGTCGCGTTCGAGCTGAAGGACGTGGACATGCACGAGATCTTCGCCGCCGCCGGGCTGCCGGTATCCAAGCCGGAGCTGAGCGCGCTGTTCCGCCAGCCCGAGCACAAGAACTACCGTGAGTGCGGCGACCAGCTGCTGCGCAACTTCCTCAAGGGCCTGACCCTGCGACTGCGTGGCGCAGGCTGAACCGGCGCGGCGGACGCTGTGCGAAGATCCCGCGTCCGCTGAAGGGGCGCCCTCCATGTCCGACATCCAGCAACTGGTCTACGCCAGCCGCGCCACGTTCCAGCCCACCGACAACGGTGGCGGCGTGGAGCCGGAGGTAGCGCGCATCCTCATGCAATCACGGCGCAACAATCCGCGCCGCGGCCTGGTGGGCGCGCTGTACTACGGCGACGGCTGCTTCTTCCAGTGTCTGGAAGGCCCGCCCGGTGAGATCGACACGCTCTATCAGCAGCTGATGAAAGATCCGCGCCACCGCGACCTCACCGTGCTGCGGCGACAGTTCATCGGCGCCACCTCGTTCGCCGGCTGGTCGATGAAGTACGTGCCGGCCGCCACCGACGTGCAGACGCTGCTGGCGCTGCACGGCAAGGATCGCTTCGATCCGTACCGCTTCGACGACGAGCTGCTCGAAGCCATGGTGACCCTGCTGCACCGTCGCAGCGACGGGGATGATCTCAACCCGATGCCCGCCACCACGGGCGCGCGCCCCGGCAAGCCGGTGCCCGCGCTGCAGCCCGCGGTTCGCCGCCGCAGCCTGGCCACACGGTTGGCGTGGGTAGCGCTGGCGGTCGCCGCGGTGGCGGTGGTAGCGCTGCTGCTGCGCTGAGTGCGTTCAGCCCACCAGGTTGCCCGGCACCGGATGGCGAAAATCCTCCGGCGTCAGGTTCTGGGTGAGCCGGAACACGCCTTCGTGCACCTTGCGCGGCAGCACCACGTCGAGCACGGTGCTCTGGTGGGGGCCGAGCGCGGTGAGCAGGTCGTCGGCGGTGGCGCTGGCAGCCAGTGCGTGGTGCACCAGGCCGGCGAGATCGGCCGGCTGCACGCGGGCGCCGTAGGGGCGATGCGGCAGCACAGCGGGGCGCAGCGTCTTGCGCGGATTGCGCGGGTCGGCCACGCGGGCGTCGCCGGCCAACAGGCTGTAGTTGAGGAATAGCGACACGCTGCTGCGCTGGTGCGAGTTGGCCTGGCGGTCGATCAGGAATCCGGGCGGCAGCAGATCCGCGCTCGGCGGCAAGCCGGCAGTGAGCAGCAGGCCGGCATCTTTCAGTGGCTCACCCGCTTCGTCAGTGAGGCGCACGATGAGCAGGCTGCGCGGATCGTGGATGTGCACGCGTGGCGCGAACGGGCCGGCCGGTTCCAGCTCCACCTTGTCGGCATCGCGCTTGGCGTTTTCGCCATCGAAGGCATCGCACAGGCGGGCGTAGTCGGCGGCGCTGCGCACGGTGAGGCAGCGCAGGATGGCGTCGATAGTGGCCGGCTGCGCACTGGCCAGGATGCCCTGGGAGGTACCCGAGTGCGCCGCGCCGGGGATCAGCTTGAACGCGCAGCGCGGGCCGCGGGTGAGATAGAGCGAGAGCGCGTCGATGCCGCTGCCGCGGCTGTCCTGGGTGCTGAGCACGGCGTGCTGCGCGTTGAGGTTGGCGGCGGCCAGGCGCACCACGCCGTCGGAACCGTCTTCGCCGGTGTAGCTGTTGAGATGGTCGTAGAGCGAGCGGTCGGGGCGGTCGCCGATCAGCACGAACGGAAACTGGCCGGCTGTCACCGGGTCGCCGCCGTGGATGCGATCCAGGTTGAGCGAGATCGAGGCCGCGCTGCCCAGCTCCAGCCAGTCCAGGATGCGCTGGCCCGGTTCCACGCCGTCGAACCAGGCTTTCAGCCGCCCGATCACGCCCTTGCCGAGTTGCGCCAGCGCTGAGCCGAAATTGGCCGGTGCGAGCATCACCAGATGGGTGAGGCGGATCGTGCTGTAGCGGCCGGGTTTGTCGCGCTGCGCGCGCAGCCATTCGCGCACCACCGGCCCGCCGGTGGAGTGGGTGATGCAGGCGAAGGAGGGTTCCAGCAGGTGCAGGTCGCGCAGCGCGTGGTCGAAGGCGCGGACCAGGTCGTCCATGGTCACCGCGTCGTCGAAGCTCACGTACTCGCTGAGCCAGAGGTCGCGCAGGGTCAGCGGCAGACCCAGCGTGGCAGCCTGTTGCTGCAGGCGCTGCGGCATCTGGCCGTAGGTGGCGGTGCTGGTGACGCTCCAGCCGTGGACGAAGACGAGGGTGCTCATCGGGCCGCTCCGTGTCCTGCACCCGTGCGGGTGCCCGGCCGATGCTACGCCGCCCGATGGGCGACGGTGTGACGACTCAGTCGGCGGCCAGACGGGCGCCGGGCGCGGCGGGGTCGGGCGTGCCGTGGCCGATCAGTTCCAGCGTCTGGCCCCACGGGGTCTGCACGTCGATGCGCACCAGGCCGCCGTCGCCGCGGGTGCCGGCGGCGTGGTCGCCGATCACAGCCACATGCTGGCGCTGCAGCCAGCCCAGCGCGGCGTCGACGTTCTCGATGCGCAGTTGCAATACCGGGCGGCCGGCGGCCGGCGAGTTGCCCTGCACGATCTCGACGATCGCGCCCTGGCTGCATTCCAGCAGCGCGCGATCGGCCGACACGTCCAGCGCATCGCAACCCATCACCTGCGTGAGGAAGCCCGAGGCCCGCGCCACGTCGGGAGCGGTGATGCTGGCGTAGTCGCTGGCGCTTTGGCCGAACGCCGCCTTCGGCATGCCAAAAGCCAGCAGCAGCGCCAGCCACAGCATCCCTCCGAGCCATCCACGTTGGGTCACGACACGCCACCTCTCATCGACATGGCCGATAAGTGGTCACGACATGCGGTGTTTCCAGAGGCGATTCGGTGCTCGCTGCGTTTCCCGTTGCGAACGCTGCGCCAGGGCATGGCGCCGTCACCTTGGCTTCCGCGGGCCGGCCACCTAGGCTTCGCGTTTTGCCGGAGGCGACGATGAGTCTGACCGTGCTGGGAATCCTGGTGTTGCTGGCGGGCGGCCTGGCCTGGCTGGGCTGGCGCCGCAGCAGCGCCGCGGTGCTGGTGCTGACACTGGCCGGGGTGGTCGCGGTGGGCGATGGCCCGCTGACCGGCTGGATGCTCGGCCGGCTGCAGGCCGGTTACACCATGGAGCCCACCGCGGCGTGGGCGCAGCGCAACGTGATTCTGCTGCTGGGCGCCGGCACCGTGCGCAACGCGGGCGGGCAGGCCGAGCCGCCGCTGTACGGCTACGGCCGCATCGCCCGCGCCGCAGCGCTGTATCGCCAGTGCCATGCCGCCGGAGGCGACTGCAAGGTGCTGGCCAGCGGCGGCGATCCTCTGCACAACGGGCACAGCGAGGCGGCGGTGTACGGCGATCTGCTGCTGGCGCTGGGCGTGCCGGCGGCCGACCTGATCCTGGAGCAGCGCAGCCTCAGCACCTGGCAGAACGCGCAGTTCAGCCGTCCGCTGCTGCTGGCCTATCAGCCGCAACGGGTGCTGCTGGTGAGCTCGGGCCTGCACCTGCGGCGCAGCCTGCTGTACTTCGCGCATTTCGGCGTCCGGCCCGAGCCGGTGCGCGGCGACCTGGTGCGCGCGGTGCCCTCGTGGCTGCCGCAGGCGTGGAACGCGGCGTTGTTCGACGCGGCGCTGCACGAGTACATCGGGCTGGTGCGCTACCGCGTCTACAACGCGCTGGGCAAGAATGCCCCGCCGATCACCGCGCCGCTGATTCCCGCCACGCGCTGAGCGCTCAGCCCTCGCGCATCACCATCAGGCGCACTTCGGTCATGTCCTCGATGGCGTAGCGCACGCCCTCGCGGCCCAGGCCGGAGAGCTTCACGCCGCCGTAGGGCATGTTGTCGACGCGGAAGCTGGGCACGTCGTTCACCACCACGCCGCCTTGCTCCAGCTCGTCCCAGGCGCGCATGGCGTGGTCGAGGCGGTTGGTGAAGATGCCCGCCTGCAGGCCGAAGTCCGAATCGTTGACCCGCGCGGCCGCCTCCTCGAACGTGCGGAACGGGGCGAGCAGGGCGAACGGGCCGAAGGCCTCCATGCGGTTGACCCTGGCCTCGCGCGGCACGTCTTCCATCAGCGTGGCCTCGAGCATGGCGCCCTCGCGCTTGCCGCCGCACAGCAGCTTGGCGCCGGCCTGGCGGGCCTCGGCGATCCAGCCGTGCAGACGCTCGGCGGCGGCCTCGTCGATCATCGGGCCGAGGAACACGTCTTTCTTCTTGGGGTCGCCGGCCTTGAGCTTTTTCACCGCGGCGACCAGCTTGCGCTTGAGCGCGTCGTACACGTCCACGTGCGCGTAGATGCGCTGCACGCTGATGCAGCTCTGGCCGGACTGGTAGAACGCGCCGAACACCAGTCGCTCGACCACGTGATCAAGCCGGTCGCCCTGGTCGGCGTCGACGATGCAGGCGGCATTGCCGCCCAGTTCCAGCGTGACCTTCTTGCGGCCGGCGCGGGCCTTCAGCCCCCAACCGATTTGACCGCCGGTGAACGAAAGCAGCTTGAGGCGCTCGTCCTCGACAAGCGGCGTGGCGTGGGCGCCGTCCAGCGGCAGGATCGAGAACGCGCCCTTCGGCAGATCGGTCTCGGCCAGCACCTCGCCGATGATCAGCGCGCCGATCGGGGTCTTCTCCGAGGGCTTGAGCACAAACGGGCAGCCCGCCGCGATCGCCGGGGCGACCTTGTGCGCCACGAGGTTGAGCGGAAAGTTGAACGGCGTGATGAAGCTCACCGGGCCCAGCGGCACGCGGCGGGTGTAACCGCGATAGCCGTCCAGGCGAGCGGCCAGTTCCAGGTTGATCGTCTCGCCGTTGATGCGCACGGCTTCCTCGGCGGCGATCTGGAAAGTTTCGATCAGCCGGGTCACTTCGCCGGCGGCGTCCTTGATCGGTTTGCCGGCCTCGATGCACAGCGCGCGGGCCAGTTCGTCCCTGCGTGCCTCGAAGCGCGCCGCGCAGTGCTGTAACACGGCCTGGCGCTGCCACGGCTTGAACGCGCGCATCGCCGGCGCCGCCTGCACGGCCGCGGCGATGGCCTTCTCGGTGGCGCGAGCATCGGGCACCGCCACGCGGGTGGCGATCTTGCCGCTGTACTTGTCGCGCACGTCCAGCATCGTCTTCGAGGACTGCGGGCGATTGGCCAGGTAGTAGGGGTAGGTCTTGGCAAGCATGGCAACTCCCGGAAGCGACCGGTGATGATGATTCGGGCAGTGTCGGGCGGCGGGCGTGGTGCGCGCGTGGACGGCGGCGATCAGTCGCCCGCGCGGGCCGGCAGCTCGCCGTCGGCGAGGCGGATGCGCAGCGCGTCGCCGTCGTTCACCTCGGTGGTGGAACGCAGCACCTTGCCGTGCGCATCGAACACGATCGCGTAGCCGCGATCGAGCGTGGCCAGCGGGCTCACCGCGTGCAGCGCACGGGCGGTCTGGCCCAGCGTGAGTCGCTTGCGTTCCAGCATGCGCGCGAAGGCGCGGCGCAGGCGCGGATCGAGTTCGGCCAGTCGGCGCGCGAGCAGGGCGAGTCGATGGCGCGGATGCTGGGCGAGCAGGCGGCCGTGCAGTTGCTCCAGCCGGCGGTCGCGCCGCTGCTGACCGACCGCGCCGGCGGCGAGCAGCCGGCGATGCAGGTTCACCAGCCGCTCGCGATCGCGCGCCAGGCGGGCCTGCGGACGCTGCGCGTTGAGTCGGGCCAGCAGGTGATCCGCCCGCTGTGCCAGCGTGTGCTGCCGGCGCTGCTGCACGGTGGCGATGCGCTGACTCAACAACTTGAGTTGGCGCGACAGGTGCGCCGCATCGGGCACCAGCAGCTCGGCCGCGGCCGAGGGCGTGGGCGCGCGCAGATCGGCGACGAAGTCGGCGATGCTGAAATCCACCTCGTGCCCGACCGCGCACACCACCGGCACCGCGCTGGCATGCACGGCGCGGGCGACGACCTCGTCGTTGAACGCCCACAGGTCTTCCAGCGAGCCGCCGCCGCGGGTCAGCAGCAGAGCGTCGTAGCGGCCGCTGGCCGAGGCTTTGCGCAGCATGGCGACGATCGCTGGTGGCGCTTCCTTGCCCTGCACGGGCACGGGCAGCACGTCCACTTCGAGCAGCGGCCAGCGTCGGCCGAGCACGCTGAGCACGTCGCGAATTGCCGCGCCGGTGGCCGAAGTGATCACGCCGAGGCGGCGGATGTAGCGGGGCAGCGGACGCTTGCGCGCGGGATCGAACAGGCCTTCGGCGTCGAGCTTGGCCTTGAGCGCGTCGAACGCGCGGCGCAGGGCGCCTTCGCCGGCCGGCTCCATGGCTTCGGCGACCAGCTGGAACTCGCCGCGCGGCTCGTACAACCCCACCTTGGCGCGCACCAGCACCTGCATGCCGTCCACCGGCTTGAAGGTGAGCCGGCTGCTTTTCATCTTGAACATGGCGCAGCGCACCTGGGCGCCGGCGTCCTTCAGCGTGAAATACAGGTGGCCGGAGGCGGGGCGCGCCACGTTTGAGAGTTCGCCCTCGATCCACACCATCGGCAGCGCGTCCTCCAGCAGGCCGCGCACCAGCCGGTTCAACGTGCTGGGAGTGAGGATGCGGCGCGGTGTGGCGGCGTCATCGTCGGACGCCGGGCCACGTCCGGAGAAGGGATCGAAGGCAGACATGAGCGCGCGAGGTTAGCACGAAGGTGACGCGCAACATGCGCTTGCGCCGCGACCTGCGCGCGACTTCTCACGCAGGTTGCGTAAACAGCTGATTAAGATGGGTAAATGCAGCTCAGTTCGCGTCGTCGTCGTCCTGCCGGCGGCGCTGCCGCGCCTGCCGCGTGCGCCATGCGCGCACCGCCAGATTGAGCGCGAACCAGGCCGATAGCAGCGCCAGCGGCCAGGCGATGATCGCCGGCCACAGCGCGGCCACCACCGCCAGCACGGTCAGCGCCACCGTGCCGATCACCAGCGGGCTGATGTCGGTATCGCCCAGCACGCGCCGGTCGGTGAGCACGGCGCCCACCGAGTTGGCCAGGCGCAGGGCGCTGGCCGCTGCCCGGCCGGAGCTGCCGTTGCCGCCGCGCGGCCGCCGCGCCGCACGGCGCAGCTGCGCGGCCGGATCCTCGCCCGAGCGCTGCACGCGCTCGCCACGCAGGCGGCGCCGTGGCGCCAGCACGATCTCGGTGGCGTTGCCCAGGTCGGTTTCGTATTGCTCGGCGAGCTGCCGCGCGAAGCCCTGGTCTTCCACCGCCACGTCGATCTCGCGGTTGCCCAGCCAGCTGGCCACATTGAGATTGGATGAGCCCACCCGCGCCCAGATGCCGTCGGCGACGGCCGTCTTGGCGTGGATCATCGAGCCGTTCCACTCGAACACGCGCACGCCGGCCTTGAGCAGCGGGCGGTAGCCGGAGCGCGACAGGCCGGCCACCATCGGAATGTCGCTGCTGCCGGGCACCAGCAGGCGCACGTCCACCCCGTCGCGCGCGGCGGCTGCCAGCGCCTGCACGTACGGCGCCACGCCCACGAAATACGCATCGGTCAGCCATAGCGTCTTGCGCGCCATGGCGGCGATCTGCTGATCGAGCCGGTACAAGCCGGCGGTGGACGGTTCGGTGGCGATCACCCGCAGCGACACCTGACCCGGCGGCTCATGCAAGGCTTCGGCGGGCCAGCGCGGCAGCGGTGCGCCGGTGCCGGCCCAGCTGCGGCCGAAGGCAGCTTCCACTTCCGCGACCGCAGGCCCGCGCAGCGCTACGCCGGTATCGCGCCACGGTGCGACGCCGCGTGACGGGTCGCCGAGCCACTTCTCGCTGATGCACACGCCGGACAGAAAACCGAGTTCGCCGTCGACCACCAGCACCTTGCGGTGGTCGCGGCTGATCCAGCCGAACGGCCGGCCGAGCTGCGGGCGGTTGAATACGCGGACCTGGCCGCCGGCCTCGCGCAACGGTTTCCAGAACGCCGCGCCGGATTGCCCCAGGCAACCGACCCAGTCGCACACCACCGCCACGAACACGCCGGCCAGCGCGCGCTCGACCAGCGCGTCGCGAAACGCGCGGCCCACGCTGTCGTCGCGGATGATGTAGTTCTCCAGCAGCACCCGCTTGCGCGCGTGGCGGATCGCCGCCAGCCAGCGCTGGTAGTGCACGGCCGCGTCGATCAGCAACTCCACCGCGTTGCCGGTGAGCAGGGGCGCGCCGGCTGCGCGGCTGAGCGCCTGGGCAGCGATGAGGCGATCCGGGCGGGAGGTATCCAGGGGAGATGAAGCCATCGGGCGAGTCTAGGGCATGCGTCGTGAAAGACGCTTCTGGCATGATCCGGCCATGCCACTCCAGCAGCGATACACGGACACGACCGCCTGCGCGCAAGTCATCGCCGACCGGCTCGGTCCGGACCTGCGCGTGGCCGCCCCGCTGGGCCTGGGCAAGCCGCACGACCTGCTCAACGCCATCTACGTGTTGATCGCCGCCCAGCCGGCGCGCTCGCTCACCCTGTACACCGCGCTGTCGCTGACCCGGCCGGCCCCGAAGCCGGGGCTGGAAGCGCGTTTCCTGGGGCCGTTCCTGGCGCGCCATTTCGGCGAAGATGCGGTCGACCCGCAGTACGCGCTCGA
This sequence comes from Dyella thailandensis, assembly GCF_050749815.1. Lineage (GTDB taxonomy): Bacteria > Pseudomonadota > Gammaproteobacteria > Xanthomonadales > Rhodanobacteraceae > Dyella_A. The sequence continues at coordinate 1,091,960 of NZ_CP192735.1, forward strand.
CCAGGCGCGCGATGCGCTGCCGCCGAACGTGGCGGTGCACGAGTTCTACATGCAGTCCGGCGTGATGCTGCACTCGGGCAGTGCCCAGCGCAGCTACATCAGCCAGAACTACACCCACGTGGCACGCGACCTGGCCGTGCAGGACATCAACCTGCTGGTGCAGCTGGTGGCGCGGCGCGAGACCGCCGAGGGCGTGCGCTACAGCCTGTCCAGCAATCCCGATCTCACGCTGGATTTCCTCGACCGCGTGGTGGCGTCGGGCCGGCCGCGGCCACTGTGTGTGGCGGTGGTGCATCCGGAGCTGCCGTACCTGTCCGGCAACGCTGAGGTGCCGCAGGACTACTTCGACATCGAGCTGGCGCCCGAGCACTCGCCGCCGCTGTTCGCGCTGCCGCGCCAGCCGGTGGCGACCGCCGAATACGCGCTGGGTCTGCACGCCAGCGCGCTGGTGAAGGACGGCGGCTGCCTGCAGATCGGCATCGGCGCCCTGTCCGATGCGCTGGTGCACGCCCTGTTGCTGCGCCAGCGCGAGAACCTCGCCTGGCGCGCCGCGCTGGAGGCGCTGGACAGCGGCTACGTCACCCACACGCTGGCGCTTTCGCTGGGCGGGATGGAGCCGTTCCAGCGCGGCCTCTACGGCGCCAGCGAAATGGTGATGGACGGCTTCATGCACCTGCAGCGCGGTGGCATCCTCAAGCGCCGCGCGTGGGACAACCTGGCGCTGGAGCGCGCTGCGGCGATCGGTCGGTTGCCGGCCGATGCGCCGGGCGGGCACTACCTGCGCGGGGCCTTCTTCCTCGGCTCGCGCGAGCTGTACCGCTGGCTGCACGAGACGGAGGCAGCGGATCCGGACGCGATCGACATGTGCCGCGTCTCCAACGTCAACCAGCTCTATGGCGATCACCAGGTGCTGGCCAGCCTGCAGCGCCGCGGCGCGCGCTTCTTCAACACCTGCATGATGGCCACGCTCACCGGCGCGGCGGTCTCCGACGGCCTGGAAGACGGCCACGTGGTGAGCGGCGTGGGTGGCCAGTACAACTTCGTGGCGATGGCGCACGAGCTGCCGGATGGGCGTTCCGCGCTGCTGCTGCGGGCCACCCGGGAAGGGGCGCACGGCACCGAGACCAACATCCGCTTCAACTACGGAGCCACCACCATCCCGCGCCACCTGCGCGACCTGTTCATCACCGAGTATGGTGTGGCCGATCTGCGCGGCAAGACCGACGAGGAATGCGTGGAGGCGATGCTGTCGATCTGCGACGCGCGCTTCGTCGATGCGCTGGCCGCGGAGGCGAAATCGCACGGCAAGCTGCGCGCCGATTTCGTGGTGCCCGAGGCCTGGCGCCAGCACCGTCCGGAACGCCTGGCCGAAGCGCTGGCGCCCTTGCGCAAGCGCGGTCTGATGCCGACGTTTCCGTTCGGTAGCGACTTCACCGAAGTCGAACAGCGGCTGCTGCCGGCACTGGGCTGGCTCAAGACCAACAGCCGCACCTGGCGTGGCAAGTGGCGCCTGTTGCGGGCCATCGCCCGGCCCGGCGAAGCCCGTGCCAACGAGCGTGAGGCGCTGGCGCGCATGGACCTGGAGCATCCCGTATCGCTGGCCGATCGCCTGCAGCGGCGCCTGCTGCAGGCCGCGCTTCGCCACGCTGGAAACTGAGCGTCAGGTGCCGGCCAGGGGTACGGAGACGGTGAGGCAACTGCCGCGTCCGGGGAGCGAGCGCACCTGCACCGGCGCGCCCAGGGTCTCGGCCGTGCGCCGCACGATCCATAGTCCCAGCCCCAGCCCTTCGTTGCGCGGGTCGGCCTGCTGAAAGGCGCCGAACATCCGCTCCGCCTGGGCCGGGTCCATGCCGATGCCGGTGTCGGCCACGGTGATAACAGCATGCTGCCCACGCCGGCGCGCGCCCAGCAGCACCGAGCCATGCGACGTGTACTTGACCGCGTTGCCCACCAGGTTGCCCACCAGCGCCGACAGCAGGGCGCGATGACTGTGCACCACCAGGGAGCTGGCCACCGTGCGCAGTCGCAGCCCTTTCGCTTCGGCCTGGCGTTGCCAGCGTTGTGCGATGGGATGCAGCACCTCCTGCAGCGGCAGGTCGCCGAGGGTCGGCAAGGCCACGGTGCCCTGGCTGCCGGCCAGCGCAGCGAGGTCGTCGAGCTGGTTGCCGACCTCGATCATCGCCGCCTGTGCCGTCTGGACCAGTTGCGCCGGATCGGCTGCATCGCCACGGCGCAACTTTTCGAGCGCGTAGACCGCTGCGCGCAGCGGCGTGCGCAGATCGTGGCCGGCGATCGCCATGAGGCGACCGCGGTACTCGTTGGAGGTGCGCACCAGGCCTAGCGCGTGGTCCAGTTCGAGCTGGCTGCTCACTTGCCGGGCCAGCGCCCGCAGGCGATCCAGCTGATCGGCATGAAGCTGGCGGGGATAGTGATCGAACACGCACAGCGCGCCGAGCGCGGTGCCGTCGGAAGCGCGCAGCGGAAAGCCGACGCAGTAGCGCAGCGGCGGGTGGGCCGCGCTCAGGCGGCTGCCGGCGAAGCGCGGATCGCGCTGAGCATCGGCCACGATCAGCGCGTCTTGCTGCCGTGCGGCGTAGTCGAAGAATGTCTCGCTGTCCGGTACGCGGTCTGCGCGCATTCCCCAACGGCCGATGCAGCGCTGGCGTTCATCCTCGACCAGGCCGATCAGGGCCGCCGGGGTCTGGCACAAGCCTGCCGCGATCATGGCGGCGTCGTCGAAATCGGTTCGCGGTGTGGCGTCGTGTCCGGAGCGGTCGAGTCCTTCGACGCGCGGTGCATCGGCTGGCCGCCCAGCGGCCGGGGCAGTGGGGGAGGATGACTGGGTCATGACAGGGCCGACGCTATCGCCGGTGATGCGTGCGTGACGTGAGCGTCTGCGGGTGACGCGTTACGCAGCGTTTACGGATCGCCGCGGCGCGGTGGGAGCAGGGGCCTTCGGTTATCCTTGGCGTTTCGCCGCCAACCCTCGCGGCAAGCGCACCTCCGAGCCCCATGAGCGAACTTTCCCGACCCGCCCCGCGTCCCGCCGAAGCCGAACCGCGCCGCCCCAGCGTGGGCGTGCAGATCGGCAAGGTCACCGTCGGCGGCGGTGCACCCATCGTGGTGCAGTCGATGACCAACACCGACACCGAGGATGCGGCCAGCACGGCGAAGCAGATCGCCGAACTGGCGCGCGCCGGCTCCGAGCTGGTGCGTATCACGGTGAACACGCCGGCCGCGGCCACGGCCGTGCCGCATATCCGCGACCGCCTGGCGATGATGGGCGTGGAGGTGCCGATCATCGGCGACTTCCACTACAACGGCCACCAGTTGCTGGAAGCCGAGCCGGCCTGCGCCGAGGCGCTGGCGAAGTACCGCATCAACCCCGGCAACGTCGGTTTCGGCAAGAAGAAGGACGCGCAGTTCGGCGCGATCATCGAGAAGGCCATCGAGTACGGCAAGCCGGTGCGCATCGGCGCCAACTGGGGCTCGCTGGACCAATCCATGGTCGCCATGCTGATGGACGAGAACGCGCAGCGCGCGCAGCCATGGGACGCCTCCCACGTGGCGCGCGAGGCGCTGATCCGCTCGGCGCTGGATTCGGCCGCGCTGGCCGAGAAGATCGGCTTGCCGCGCGAGCGCATCATTCTTTCCGCCAAGGTGTCCGGCGTGCAGGAGCTGATCGCCGTGTATCGCGATCTCGCCGCGCGCGGCAACTACGCGCTGCACCTGGGTCTCACCGAAGCCGGCATGGGCTCCAAGGGCATCACCGCCTCGGCCGCTGCACTCGCCGTGCTGCTGCAGGAAGGCATCGGCGACACCATCCGCATCTCGCTCACGCCGGAGCCGGGCGCCTCGCGCACCGGCGAGGTGATCGTGGCGCAGGAGCTGCTGCAGACGATGGGTCTGCGTGCCTTCACACCGCTGGTTACCGCCTGCCCGGGCTGCGGCCGCACCACCAGCGAGTTCTTCCAGGAGCTGGCCAAGGTGGTGCAGGAACACGTGCGCGAGCAGATGCCGCTGTGGCGGGTGAAATACGACGGCGTGGAAAACCTCACGCTCGCCGTGATGGGCTGCGTGGTGAACGGGCCGGGCGAATCCAAGCACGCCAACCTCGGTATCTCGCTGCCCGGCAACGGCGAGGCACCGGCCGCGCCGGTGTTCATCGACGGCGAAAAGGCGATGACGCTGCGCGGCGACAACATCGCCCGCGAGTTCATCGGCATCCTCGATGAGTACGTCGAAACGCACTACGCCGCACGCGCCAGCTGAGGCGATGACCGGCGATCCGGAAGCGTCGATCCTGCGCGTGTGGCACGGCCACGCGGCGCCGTGGACGCGGGCGGTGCGCGAGCAGGCGATCGCCAGCCGGCAGCTGGTGACCGACGCGGCGATCGTCGAGGCGGTGCTCGCGCGGCAACCGCAGCGGGTGATCGACCTGGGCTGCGGGGAGGGCTGGCTGCTGCGTGCGCTGGCCGCGCACGGCATCGACGGCCTGGGCATCGATGCGGTGCCGGCGCTGGTCGATACCGCCCGCGCTGCCGGCGGCGGGCGCTTCATCACCATGGATTACGCGACCATCGCGGCCGGCTCGCTCGACGAGCGCGCCGACATCGTGGTGTGCAATTTCTCGCTGCTCGGCGAGGCGTCCGTCGACCGCTTGCTGGCAGCGATACCTCCGCTGCTGACGCCGGGTGGCGCGCTGCTGATCCAGACGCTGCATCCGTGGAGCGCCTGCGGCGAGGCGGACTATCGCGACGGCTGGCGCGAGGGCTCGTGGGTCGGCTGCGGCGAGGGCTTCGGCGAAGCAGCGCCGTGGTACTTCCGTACGTTCGCCGGCTGGATGCGCAGCTTCAGCGCGGCCGGGCTGGTGCCGGCATCGATGCGCGAGCCGTTGCATCCGCACAGCGGACGGCCGGCGTCGGTGATCTTCGAACTGGTGCCGCGCTGACTCAGGCCAGGTCGCGGGCGGCCATGGGCGCAACGTTGCGCCACAGCGAAGGGTTCAGCGGTTTCGCCGCCAGCGTGTGCAGCGCCGCCAAAAAGGTGGTGCGCGGCATTTCCTGCGCGCCCAGCGACAGCAGATGCGGATTGGATACCTGCGCGTCGAGCAGCGGGCATTGCCAGTCGTGCAGCAGGCGCGCCAGTGTCAGCAAGGCGACCTTGGAGCCGCCGCTCTCGCGGCTGAACATCGATTCGCCGCTGAACAGGCGCCCGGACATCACGCCGTAGATGCCGCCGACCAGGCGCTCGCCGTGCCACACCTCCACGCTGTGCGCGTGGCCGCCGGCGTGCAGTGCGGCGTAGGCATCCACCATCTCGGCGCTGATCCAGGTGCCGGGCTGGCCATCGCGCGGCGCGGCGCAGGCGTGCATCACGCCGAGGAAATCGCGGTTCACCGTCACGTGCCAGTCGCAGCGCGTGAGCAGACGCCGCAGCGAGCGGTTCGGCCGGCACAGCGGCGCCGTCGGGAACACGCAGCGCGGATCGGGCGACCACCACAGAATCGGCTCGCCCTCGTTGAACCAGGGAAAGATGCCCTGCGCGTAGGCCGCGCGCAGGCGCTGTACCGACAGGTCGCCGCCGAAGGCGAGCAGGCCGGACGGTTCGCTCAAGGCCTCGGCGGGATCGGGAAAGCGCTCCGCCGGCCAGTGATCGAGCAGCGGCAGGCGGATCATGCCGCGTCGTCCGTCGTGCGGCCGTGCGCGTAGGGGCTGTGTGCTGCCAGTTCCTGCGCGTAGGCCTGCACGGAATCGGTCTCGTGCACCAGCGCATCGCGCACCGCGCGGCGGAACTGCGGGTGCGCCAGGTAATGGCGCGAGTGCGTATGCACCGGCAGGAAACCGCGCGCCAGCTTGTGCTCGCCCTGCGCGCCGGGTTCGAAACGCTGCAGTCCGCGCGCGATCGCGTGCTCGATGCCGCGGTAGTAGCAGAGCTCGAAGTGCAGCCCCGGCACCTCCACGCTGGCGCCCCAGTAGCGCCCGTACAGTGTGTCCGCGCTCTGGATCAGCAGCGCCATCGCCACGATCGTTTCCCCGTCACGCGCCAGCACCAGCTGCACGGCATCGCCCAGCGTGTCGCCGAGCGACAGGAAGAACGCGCGGGTGAGGGCGGCATGGTTGCCTTTGGCGTCGAAGGTGCTTTCGTACAGCGCGTGCACCCGGCGCCACTCGTCGCGGCTCAGGCTGGCGCCGCCGCGCATCTCGATCTGCAGGCCGCTGCGCGCCACCTGTGCGCGCTCGTGGCGGATGTTCTTGCGCTTCTTGTGGTTGAGCGCGGCGAGGAAGGCATCGAAATCGGCGTAGTCGCGGTTGTGCCAGTGAAACTGCACGTCGGTGCGCGTCAGCCAGTGGTCGTCGAAGGCGGGCAGCTCGTCGGCGAGCAGGAAGTTCGCGTGCAGCGACGACAGGCCCAGCCGGTCGACCTCGCCGCGCATCGCCGTCACCAGCGCCTGTCGCAGCGCCGCCGCGTGCCGGCCACGGCCGGCCAGCAGCCGCGGCCCGGTGACGGGCGAGTAGGGCACGGCGTTGAGCAGCTTCGGGTAGTACTCGCCGCCCGCGCGCTCCCACGCGCTGGCCCAGCTCCAGTCGAACACGAACTCGCCGTGCGAGTTGCCCTTGAGATACAGCGGCGCGGCGGCGACCAGGGTCTCGCCTTCGTACAGACCCAGGTGATGAGCCTGCCAGCCCCAGTCGTTGCGGATGCAGCCGGTCGCTTCAAGCGCGGCGAGGAAAGCGTGCGAGACGAACGGGTTGTCGTCCGGCCGCAGGCTGTCCCAGGCGTGCGGCGCGATCGCATCGATCGCGCCATGGAAGCGGGGTTCGAGCACGGCCGGATCCGCTCTTCCGTTACTCCGGCTGCTCCAGCCAGCGTTCGGCGTCCAGCGCGGCCATGCAGCCGAAGCCGGCCGAAGTGATCGCCTGGCGATAGACGTGGTCGGCCACGTCGCCGGCGGCGAACACGCCCGGCACCGAGGTCATCGTGGCCATGCCGTTCTGGCCGCTGTGGGTCTTGATGTAGCCGTCGTGCATGTCCAGCTGGCCCTGGAAGATGCCGGTGTTCGGCGTGTGGCCGATCGCCACGAAGAAGCCGGTGGCTTCGATGTCGCGCGTGGCTTCGCCGTCGACCGCCTTCACCCGCACGCCGGTAACGCCGGAGTCGTCGCCCAGCACTTCGTCGATGGTGTGGTTCCACACCAGCTCGATCTTGCCGGCTTCGGCCTTGGCGAACAGCTTGTCCTGCATGATCTTCTCGGCGCGCAGCGTGTCACGGCGGTGCACCAGGTAGACCTTGCGGGCGATGTTGGAGAGATACAGCGCCTCTTCCACGGCCGTGTTGCCGCCGCCGACCACCACCACGTCCTGCTCGCGGAAGAAGAAGCCGTCGCAGGTGGCGCAGGCGGACACGCCCTTGCCCTTGAACTTCTCTTCCGAGGCGATGCCCAGGTACTTGGCGGTGGCGCCGGTAGCGATGATCAGCGCGTCGGCGGTGTACTCGCCGGAGTCGCCCTTGAGGGTGAACGGGCGCTTGGACAGATCCACCTGGTGGATGTGATCGAACACCATTTCGGTATGGAAACGCTCGGCGTGCTCGGCCATGCGCTGCATCAGCATCGGTCCCTGCAGGCCTTCCACGTCGCCGGGCCAGTTGTCCACTTCGGTGGTGGTCATCAGCTGGCCGCCCTGCTGCAGGCCGGTGATCAGCGTCGGCTTGAGGTTGGCGCGGGCGGCGTACACGGCGGCGGTGTAGCCGGCGGGGCCGGAGCCGAGGATCAGCAGGCGGCTGTGCTTGGGCGTTGCGGACATGTGATAATCCTTGGGTTTGCTGAACAGCTTTGATCGCTTTCGGCCCGGTCGCCAGCGGTGCGTCGAGCACCGGTGGTCAGGGCGGGGAAGGCGCTCCGAAGTCCGCAAGGATGGGGAACCCCCCGGCCCGATTCAAGCGTTCTGCATCTGCGCTTTCCCAACCCACGCCGGCACCGCTTGGCGCCGACGCCACGAACCCCACAGGACTGCTTCCCCATGCGTATCGGTATTCCTTCCGAAACCAAGACCCTCGAAGGTCGCGTTGCCCTGGTTCCCGCTGCTGCCGCCGACCTGGTGCGCCGCGGCCACGAGGTATTCATCCAGGCGGGCGCCGGCGAGAAGAGCGGCTTCGCCGATGAGGCCTACACCCGCGAGGGCGTCACCGTGGTGCCCGACGCGGCCGCGGTCTATGAGAAGGGCGAGCTGATCGTCAAGGTGAAGGAGCCGATCGCCGGCGACCTGGCCCTGCTGAAGAAGCATCACCTGCTGTTCTGCTACCTGCACCTGGCCGCCGAGCCGGAGCTCACCAAGAGCCTGCTGGACATCGGCCTGACCGGTGTGGCGTTCGAGTCGGTGGAAGAGAACGGCGGCCTGCCGCTGCTGCTGCCGATGTCGGTGATCGCCGGCCGCATCGCCACCCAGATCGGCACCACGCTGCTGCATCGTCCGCAGGGCGGCAAGGGCAAGCTGCTGGGCGGCATGGCTTCGACCTCGCGCGGCAAGGTGGTGGTGCTCGGCGGCGGTGCCGCGGGCAAGGCCGCCGCCTCGCTGGCCGCGGCGGCCGGCGCCCGCGTGGTGGTGTTCGACAAGCGCCAGGATCGCCTGGCCGAGATGATGGACCTGGGCGCCAACGTCACCGCGCTGTACGCCTACGAGTCGTCGGTGGCCGAGGAAGTGCGCGATGCCGACCTGGTGGTCGGTGCGGTGCTGATCCCCAGCGCCAAGGCGCCGCGCGTGGTGACCGAGGCCATGGTCAAGACCATGGAGAAAGGCTCGGTGCTGGTCGACATCTCGATCGACCAGGGCGGCTGCTTCGAGACCTCGCGCCCGACCACCTGGAAGGATCCCACCTACGACGTGCATGGCGTGACGCACTTCTGCGTCACCAACATGCCCGGCGCCGTGCCGCAGACCTCGTCGCTGGCGATTTCCGCGGCGATCCTGCCGTATGTGCAGCGCCTGGCCGGCGGCAACGAGTGGCGCGACTTCGCTCCGCTGAAGGCCGGCATCAACGTCGACGGCGGCAAGCTGGTCCACCCGGCCCTGCAGTAAGCCTGCCGGCAGCGCCCGCAAGCGGGCGCTGCCTCCGGTTTCACGACGCCCCTGTAGGAGCCCGCTCGCGGGCGATGCTTCTGCTCTGATATCCATTCAAAGCGAAGAGCATCGCCCGCGAGCGGGCTCCTGCGTTTGGTTCGTGGGTTCCGCGGCGCGGTGGCGCTCTCGCACGCTCCTCCCGACGCGGCTGGCTGTGTAGACTTGGGCGGAGTCATTCCCAAGGAAGCACGACCCGGTGGCGCGTAGCGCGAACGTCAAGAAAGCCAAGAACCCCACGCCCGCCCTCAGCGACGAACTGAAGCGGCGCCTGCGCGAAGCAGGTGCCCTGCTGTTGCTGCCGCTGGCGCTGTATCTACTCGTCTGCCTGTTCAGCTACAACGAGCAGGATCCGAGCTGGGGCCACGTCGGCACGGTGGAGCACGCGCGCAACTTCGGCGGCGCCATCGGCGCGAATATCGCCAACCTGCTGCGCTACATCTTCGGCCTGGTCGCCTATGCGTTCCCGCTGCTGCTGCTGGTGCTGGGCGTGCAGGTGCTGCGGCACCGCGGCGAGCGGGCGGTGCATCCGTGGGAGCCGTCGCTGCGGCTGATCGGCTTTGTGTTCTTCTTCATTACGCTGCCGGCGCTGTTCGCGCTCAACGCCAGCCGGCCCGATCCGGTGATGCCGCAGGGCGTAGGCGGCGTGGCGGGGCAGTGGTTGGGCAATTCGCTGCTCAACGCGCTCGGCTCAACCGGTGCGCCGCTGCTGCTGCTGGCGTTATTCCTGATCGCGGTCACGCTGGCTACCGGCCTGTCGTGGTTCCGCCTGATGGATTGGACCGGCGCCATGGTGATGCTGCTGGCCAACTGGGCCGGCGGCAAGCTGCGCAAGGCGCCGGAAGTGATGGCCGCCCGCCAGGCCCGCGGCGAGCGTGAGGTGGTGAAGAAGGCCGAGGCGGTCAAGCAGGCCAAGCGCGAGCCCGTGCGTATCGAGGCGCCGCCGGCGCCCGTGGCCAAGAGCGACCGCGCACGTCAGGAAACGCAGATCCCGCTGTTCGTGGGCGCCGCCCAGCCGGGCGAGCTGCCGCCGCTGTCGCTGCTGGACGAAGCGCCGCCGCAGGGCCCGGGCTATTCCGAAGAAACCCTGGAAGTGCTTTCGCGCCAGGTCGAGCTCAAGCTCAAGGATTTCCGCATCGAGGCCAAGGTGGTGGGCGTGTATCCCGGCCCGGTGATCACCCGCTTCGAGCTGGAACCGGCCGCCGGCGTGCGCGGCTCGCAGGTGTCCAGCCTGGACAAGGACATCGCCCGCGGCCTGTCGGTGGTGAGCGTGCGCGTGGTCGACGTGATCCCCGGCAAGAACGTGATCGGCCTGGAGATCCCCAATACCAAGAAGCAGATCGTCTACCTCTCCGAGATCCTGCGTTCGGACAAGTACGACGCCATGAAATCGCCGCTGGCGCTGGCGCTGGGCAAGGACATCGGCGGCAAGCCGGTGGTTACCGATCTGGCCAAGATGCCGCATCTGCTGGTGGCCGGCACCACCGGTTCGGGCAAGTCGGTGGCGGTCAACGCAATGGTGCTCTCGCTCTTGTACAAGGCGAGCGCCAAAGACGTGCGCATGATCATGATCGACCCGAAGATGCTGGAGCTCTCCGTTTACGAGGGCATCCCGCACCTGCTGGCGCCGGTGGTCACCGACATGAAGGAAGCTGCCAACGCGCTGCGCTGGTGCGTGGCCGAGATGGAGCGTCGCTACAAGCTGATGGCTGCGGTAGGCGTGCGCAACCTGGGTGGCTTCAACAAGAAGGTGAAGGACGCCGAGGCCGCGGGCCAGCCGCTGCTCGATCCGCTGTTCCGGCCCAATCCGGAGATGCCGAACCTGGCGGCTGAGCCGCTGGAGCCGCTGCCGTACATCGTGATCATCATCGACGAGTTCGCCGACATGATGATGATCGTCGGCAAGAAGGTCGAAGAGCTGATCGCCCGCCTGGCGCAGAAGGCGCGCGCCGCCGGTGTGCACCTGGTGCTGGCTACCCAGCGTCCGTCGGTGGACGTGATCACCGGCCTGATCAAGGCCAACATTCCCACCCGCATCGCGTTCCAGGTGTCGAGCAAGATCGACTCGCGCACCATTCTTGACCAGTCCGGCGCCGAAGCGCTGCTCGGCCACGGCGACATGCTCTACCTGCCGCCGGGCACCGCCACGCCCGAGCGCGTGCACGGCGCCTTCGTCGACGACCACGAGGTGCACAACGTGGTGGCCTGGCTCAAGTCGCAGGGCGCACCGCAGTACATCGAGGGCGTGCTGGAAGAGGTCCAGGCCACCGCCGACGGCAAATTCATCAACGACTCCGGCCTGCCGCAGGATGGGGAAGAGGGCGGCGACGCCGACACCCAGCTGTACGACAAGGCCGTGGCCATCGTCACGCAAACCCGCCGCGCGTCGATCTCCGGCGTGCAGCGCCACCTGCGCATCGGCTACAACCGCGCCGCGCGGCTGATCGAGCAGATGGAAGCCGACGGCGTGGTCAGCGCCCCCCAGCACAACGGCAACCGCGAGGTGCTGGCACCACCCCCACCGAAATAACCGTAGGAGCCCGCTCGCGGGCGATGTTTCGTTGAGCCTAAGAAGCAAGTGCCCCCTGTAGGAGCCCGCTCGCGGGCGATGCTCCTGCTCCTGATCTGCCAATGAAGCAAAAGGCAAAAGCATCGCCTGCGAGCGGGCCCCTACAATCGCGATTAAGGCGGCGCTCCGCACACTTTCACGCACCGTTCCCACATCCAGGTTCCCATGAAGCGCTTTGTCTCGATCTTCTTCGCCACGCTGGCCCTGTCGCTGACCGGCTTCGCCCATGCGGCGACCGGCCCGGCGCGCGCGCGGCTGGATGCTTTTGCGCACGATCTGCACTCGCTCACCGGCCACTTCACCCAGACCCTCACCGACGCCAACGGCAAGGCGGGCAAGGGCAGTGCCGGCACGTTGGCGCTGCAGGCGCCGCGGCAGTTTCGCTGGGAGACGCTGACGCCGTACCAGCAGACCATCGTCGCCGACGGCAGCCGCGTGTGGCTGTACGACCCGGAGCTGGAGCAGGTCACCGTGCGCAAGCAGAGCTCGGCCGAATCGCACAGCCCGCTCACCGTGCTTACCGATCTCAAGCAGATGGACAAGGACTTCACCGTCACCGAACAGGGCGAGCGTGACGGCCTGGCTTGGCTGCGCCTCACCTCCAAGGACAAGGACCCGCAGTTCGCCTATGCCGACCTCGGCTTCGACGCCAGCGGCCTGGCCCGCATGGTGTTCCGCGACCAGCTCGGCTCGACCACGCAGATCCACTTCTCGGGCTGGCAGCGCAACGCGGCGATCGCCCCGGACACCTTCAACTTCGTGCCGCCGGCCGGTGCCGACGTGATCGGCGACCTGCCGGTGATCAGCACCCAGCCGTTGAAGAACTGAGCCCAGCGCCATGCTGCGACAGCTGCCGCGCTGGGCCTGGATCGGCGGCGGGCTGCTCGCCCTGGTGGCCGGTTGCATCAATGCGGTCGGCTACCTGTGTTTCCGGCATCAACCGATCACCCATCTCACCGGCACCAGCACCGAGTTGGGCCTGGCGATCGCGCGGGTCGATCTGGCCGAGATCGCTCACTGGGGCCTGGCGATTCTCTCGTTCCTGGCCGGGGCGATGTCCAGCGGCTTCATCGTGCAGCAGCGCACGCTGCAGCTGGGCCGACGCTACGGCGTGGTGCTGATGCTGGAGTCGGCGCTGCTGTTTGCCGCGACGCCGTTGATCGCCGCCCACCACGACCTGGGCATCTATCTGGCGTCCGCCGCGTGCGGCTTGCAGAACGCCATGGTCAGCACCTACAGCGGCGCCACGTTTCGCACCACGCACCTGTCCGGCATCTTCACCGACCTGGGCATCTATCTCGGCCAGCGGCTGCGCGGGCTGGAGGTGGACATGCTGCGCATCCACGTCTGCGTGCTGGTGGCCAGCCACTTCATCGTCGGCGCCGTGCTGGGCACGCTGGGCTTTATGTGGATCAGCGAGCGGGTGCTGCTGATACCGGCAGCGCTTACCGGGCTGGTCGGCCTGGCCTATGCGGCCTACCGCCACCGGGCCATGCGCAGCGAGCAGCGCCTCAAGCCCTGACGTCGGCCTCGTCCGACGCCAGCACCACGCGGTCGCGACCGCAGCGCTTGGCCTCGTACAGCGCCGCGTCGGCGCGGCTCAGCCACTGCTCCACCGACTCGCCACGCCGGATCGCCGCCACGCCGATGCTGGTGGTCACACGGATGGTGTGGTTGTTGTAGTGCACCGCCGTGGCGGCCAGGGCGTCGCGGATGCGTTCGGCGGCGCGTACCGCCTGGCCGGCGTCGCAATCGGGCAGGCAGATCACCAACTCCTCGCCGCCGTAGCGACCCACCAGATCGTTCGGGCCGCACTGGCCCACGATGATGTCGGTCACCGCGCGGATCACCGCGTCACCGGCGAGGTGGCCGTGGCCGTCGTTGATCTGCTTGAAGCGGTCCAGGTCGAGCACCGCCAGGCACGCGTCGCCATCACCGGCGAGCTCACGCACGCCCTGGGTCAGTTCCAAGAAGCGACGGCGGTTGTACACGCCGGTGAGCTCGTCGGTGCCGGCGAGCTGGTCGAGGCGGGCGTTGGCCTCCTGCAGGTCGCGGGTTCGCTCGTCGATCTGCCGCTGCAGCCGCTTGGCCTGCCGGCGCAGGTACAGCGTGCGCAGGTGGATCACCGCCGCCACCAGCAGCGCGCCGGCCACCACCGCCAGCACGCGCAGCCACAGCGTCTCGAACCAGCGCGGCGCCACCGTCACCGGAAAAGTCGATTGCACCGTCACCGGATGCATGCCGCGTGTGCTGGCGCGCAGGTGCAGGGTGTACTGGCCGTGCGGCAGGTTGGTGTACACCGCGCTGGGCGGGCTGCCGGCGGGCACCTCGGTCCAGCTCTGATCGAAGCCTTCCATCCAGTAGCTGTAGGTGGTTTCCAGCGTGGCGCGGTAGTCCAGCACGGCGAAGCCGACCTGCATGTCGCGGTTGTCGCCGTCCAGCCGCAGGGCTTCGCCCCGCTGCGGCAAGGCGCCAGGCGCGATCACCTTGCGGCCGATGCGCGCGGCGGTGATCGAGGGTGCCGGCACCGGTTCGGCCGGGGCGTCGCCGCGGGGATGGCGCACGATGGTGAGCCCGCCCAGGCCGCCGAACATCACCGCGCCATCCGGTGCCGTGGCCGCGGCGATGTAGATGTAGCTGGGCACGTGCAGGCCGTCGCGCGCGCCCAGGTTGTGCACGGCGCCGCTGGCGCGGTCGATCATCGACACGCCATTGGACAGGCTCGCCCAGACGTGGCCATGCGCGTCGGGCAGCAGGGCGTTCACTTTCTCGCTGCTCAGGCCCTCGCGCGTGCCCAGCACGCGGAAGTGTGGGGTGCCCTCGATGCGGCTGTCGGGGAGATGCGCCACGCCGCCGAAGGTGGCGATCCACAAGCCGCCATCCGGGTCGGTGGTGATCGAGCCGATGTAGTCCTGGGGCAGGTTGCTGCGGTCGCCCTCGCGTTGGCTCAGCGTGTGAAAGCCACGATCGGCGTGGGCGTCGTCCGCCACGCTGATGCCGCCCGTGGTGCCGTACCAGATGCGCCCGTCGATGCGGGCAATCTCACGCACCGTATCGCTGGCCAGCGAGCTGGGGTCGGCAGCGTCATGGCGGAAGTGGTCCAGCGCGCCGGTGGCCGGGGTGTACCGGTAGGCGCCCACGTAGCTGCCGAGCAGCAGGCTGCCGTCTACCTCCAGCATGCTGAGGATCGGCTGCGCGGCCAGGCGCGGCTCCACGTTGCTGGTGACGGCCAGGGTGTCTGGGTCGATCCGCGCCAGCCCCATCGTGCCGGCCCAGATCGTGCCGTCCGTCATCTCGGTGAACGCCTGCACGTCGCGGTGCTGCTGCACGCCGTCCAACCGCAGGTGATGGATGGTGCCCGCATGCAGGTCGATCAGGTCGATCTGGCCGCCGCCGAGGCCAAGCCAGATACGTTGCCGGCTGTCGACCAGGATGGCGTGCACGTTGGTGTCGGCCAGCCCGCGCGGGTCCAGCGGCGAGGGCAGCAGCGAGCACACCATGCGCGCGTGGGTGTCGGTGTGCGCGGCGCCCAGGTCGGTGGCTGCCCACAGGTTGCCAGAGGCATCGGTCAGCAGCCCGCGCACGGAATCGCCTGGCAGCGACGACGGCCGCGCCGCGTCGTGCACGATGTGCCGCACCGCCGGATCGCCCGCGCGGTAGGACAGGATGCCGTTGCCGTCGGTGCCGATCCGTTCGGCGCCGTCGTCGCCCTCGGCGAAGGCGCGCACGGTGGCGAAGTTCGGTTGCGTGGCGCTGGGGCTGAAACCCGGCACCGGGTGCCAGTGGCCGTCGGTGTCGCGGTACGCGGCGCCGGTCTGGCCGCTGCCCACCCACAGGCGGCCTTCGGCGTCTTCGTGCAGGGCCCAGGTCTGGTTGTGCAGCACGATGGCGGCGGTCGCGTCGGCGCTGGTCGGCCGCACAAACACCTGGCTGCCGTGCTCGCGCACGAACAGGCCGCGGTCGTTGCCCAGCCAGAGGTTGCCCTGGCGGTCCTGCAGCACGCTGAAGTTGCGCGGCGCCGGGGCGTCGCCGGTGGCGATATGGGTGAGCGTGTTGCGGCCGAGGTCCAGGTAGTCCAGGCCGCGGTCGGTGGCGATCCAGACCCCGCGCTTGCCGTCGGCCGCCAGGCTATAGATCTTGCGGTCGCTGGTGCCGCCGATGCCGGTGGGATAGGTGTGGAAGCGGTTGCCGACCGGGTCGAAGCGCGCCAGCCCGCCGGCATTCGTGCCCACCAGCACGCCGCCGTCGGGCAGCGCCAGCAGGGTGCGCACGTAGGCGTCCGGCAGCTCGTTCTCCTGCCCGTGCGCGTCGAACAACTGCATGCGGAAGCCGTCGTAGCGCACCAGCCCGCCCATCGTGCCGATCCAGATCAGCCCGCGGTTGTCCTGCACCACTGCCGTGGTGACGGAGTGGGGCAGGCCGTCGGCGGTGCCGACGCGCTCGAACCAGGGGGTGAGGAACGGCGCCCACGGGTCGGCCGGGGCCGCCCGCACGGTGGACAGCGGCAGCAGGCAAACGAGCAGGAGTGCCAGGAGCAGGCGCGGCCAGCGGGCGCCGGGTCGTGGGGGCTTGAAGAATGCGGTCACGTGCCCCTTCCGTCGCCCAACGTGCGGGGTGTGCCCTTCGGCGATCCGGTCAGCGGCAGGGTCGAACCGGGCATCGTCAACGTCCACTCCACGCGGACCTAAGGGGCAGGGGTGTGATCTGGCGCACATCATACCGGCAGGCGGGCGGCGCGTAGGGTGCGCCGGGGCCGCTGCGTCACGGGCGGGCCGGCGGCCGCTATCGCTTATCATGGGCCGATGGCACGCTCCCCCCTGACCCCGACCGGCGGTCTGTTCAGCGACTCCGACGACCTCAAACCCCTGGCCGAGCGCATGCGCCCGCGCAGCCTCGACGAAATCGTGGGCCAGCAGCGGGTGGTGGGCCCGGGCAAGGCGCTGCGCCGCGCGCTGGAGGCCGGCAAGATCCACTCCATGGTGCTGTGGGGCCCGCCCGGCTGCGGCAAAACCACCTTGGCCCTGCTGGTGGCGCGCTACGCCGAGGCCGAGTTCAAGGCGATCTCGGCCGTGCTCTCGGGCCTGCCCGACGTGCGCAAGGCGTTGGCCGAGGCCGAGGCCAACTTCGCCCAGGGCCGGCGCACCGTGCTGTTCGTCGATGAGGTGCACCGCTTCAACAAGGCCCAGCAGGACGCCTTTCTGCCGCACATCGAGCGCGGCGTGATCCTCTTCATAGGCGCCACCACCGAAAACCCCTCGTTCGAGCTCAACTCCGCGCTGCTCTCGCGCTGCCGCGTGCACGTGCTGGAGTCGCTGTCGGTGGACGACATCGTGCAGGCGCTTCGCCGCGCCCTGGCCGACCGCGAACGCGGCCTGGGCGAGCTGGAGCTGGACGTGCCCGAGGCCTCGCTGCGGATGATCGCCCAGGCTGCCGACGGCGACGTGCGCCGCGCGCTCACCCTGCTGGAAATCGCCGCCGAGCTCGCCGACGGCGGCAGCATCGGCGAGGCCACGCTGGAGCAGGTGCTGGCCGACCGCACCCGCCGCTTCGACAAGAACGGCGAGCAGTTCTACGACCAGATCTCGGCGCTGCACAAATCGGTGCGCTCGTCCGACCCCGACGCCGCCGTGTACTGGCTCACCCGCATGCTCGACGGCGGCGTGGACCCGCTCTACCTCGCCCGCCGCATGACCCGCATGGCGGTGGAAGACATCGGCTTGGCTGAGCCGCGCGCCTGGCGCATGGCGTTGGATGCCTGGGACACCTACGAGCGCCTGGGCAGCCCGGAGGGCGAGCTGGGCCTGGCGCAGCTGGCGATCTGGCTGGCCATCGCGCCCAAGAGCAACGCCGCCTACATGGCCTACAACAAGGCCCGCGCCGCCGTGCGCGAAGGCGGCACGCTCGACGTGCCCATGCACCTGCGCAACGCGCCGACCAAGCTGATGAAAGGCCTCGGCTACGGCAAGAACTACCAGTACGACCACGACGCCGAAGGCGGCGTAGCGCTCGATCAGCAATGCCTGCCCGACGAACTCGACGGCACCGTGTTCTACGAACCGGTCGACCGCGGCCTGGAGATCAAGCTGCGCGAAAAGCTCGAGGCGCTGCGCGCGGCAAGGCGGCAGGCGCGGAAGAAGTAGTTCAGGCGGGGTGGCGGCTGACGAGTGAACGCACTGGCGGCACGCTGGTGTCGGCGCCTCGCCAGCGCATAGCGTGCCGAAAAGCCTTTACCCAAACAGCGCCGTCCTTCCACGCCGCCCCCAATGCTCGACCACCCCTCGACGTCATTCCCGCGAACGCGGGAATCCACTTTGCTTCACCAGGCAAGATCAACATGGATTCCCGCGTTCGCGGGAATGACGTCCGGGAGGGGCGCGAGCAGCTCTGTAGGAGCGCACCCTGTGCGCGACCCCGGAGCCGGCGCCCAGAATCGGGCCGCGGCCGCCGGCACACTCACTCCTTGCCCACACCCCCAACCACCACCCGCCCCAGCTCAGCAAACAGCGCATTGCGCTCCTTCGCCGACTGCGTCGAGCCAGTAAGAAATCCCGCCACCACCACCGCCCGCCCGTCCGGCCAGCGAATCACGCCGATGTCGTTGAACGCCGCCGTGATCCCCTCGAACGTGGCCGACGTGCCGCCCTTGTGCGCAAACTCCACGCCCTTGGGCAGACCCGCCTCTATGCGCAAGGGCGGCGTGTGGGTCATCGTGTCCAGCAGCAGGCGGGTGGACGATGCCGACAGCAACTGGCCCTGCCACAGCTTGCGCAGGAAGCTGGCCGCCGCGTCCGGCGTGCTGGTGTCACGCGGGCCGTGCATATAGGCCAGAAAGCCGCGGCGGATGCGGGCGTCGGCCTGGGCGTCGGTTTCGCCGGGCGGCGGTTGGTTGTGCGCGTCCAGCCCCATCACGTCGTGGCTGATGCCGCCTTCGCCGCGGTCTACGCGCATGCCCTCGATGCCGTGCGCGCGCAGCCACGCGGTGAGCCCCGCCGGCCCGCCGACCAGCGGCAGCAGCGCATCGGCCGCGGTGTTGTCGCTGTCGCCCACCGCCGCCTTCAGCAACTGGCGCACGGTGAACGTCATCGACTCGCCCTGAAAATGCTTGGCGATCGGGCTGACGCCCTGGCGCAGGTCGGCGCGGGTGATGGTGACGCTGCGGTCCAGCGACAGCTCGCCGCGATCCACCCGATCGAGCAGTGCCGCACCCAGCGGCGCCTTGAACACGCTCATCATCGGATACGCGCGCCCGACGCCAACACGCCAGGTCTGCCCGCTGTGCAGGTCGATCACGGTGACGCCCAGCTGCCCCGGCTGCGCGCGCTGCGCCAGCGCATCGAGCTTGGCTTGCAGGCCGTCGGCGAAGGCCGGGGCGGCGCACAGCATCAACAGCGCGGCGATCATCATTCGGTACGTGCGCATGGTCAGCTCCCTGCAAAAAGCCGGCAGTGTGACGCAGCCGCGTGGCGCGATGCGGGCAGGGCGCGGGAACCGCGCAGGCGCGGCGTTCGCTTCAAGGCGGCGCCCGCGGCGCGGGCTCAGGGCGAAGGCTTGGCCACCAGGCGCACGTCGCCGAACCACGCATTGGCCTGGCCATGCGTATTGTCGGTATCCGCGGCGATGGCGATGCCGGTGATCGGCGGCGGTTCGCGGCCAAAAGCCTTGCGGAAATCCGCCGCCAGGTCACGGCTTTCGCCCACCCATTGGCCGGCCTTGCCGTTGCCGCTCTCGATCACCACCGTGCGCACCGGCGCATAGAACGGGTTCGGCGCGATGGTGCCAGGGGCATGGTGGTTGTCCCACACGTAGCAGATCGCCGCGGCCGGCAGGTTCTCGCCGGTGAGGCGGCGCGCCAGCGACAGCGTCATGCGCTGGCCGAAGCTCAGCTGGCGCGTCGGCACATCGAAAAACACGTACACGCGCGCCGCGAAATCGTCGCCCGAGCGCCGGGCGAGGTCGCCCTTGGCCACCGTGTGGTCGATCTTCCAGCGCCAGCTCAGCGTGGCCCCGGGCGAGGCGCGAAAGCGGTCGACGATGGCCCCAGCGCTGCGGTCGGCATCGATGTGCACCACGCTGCGGCCGTCCTGCGTTTCCACCGTCACCGCGGCCGGCGGCTTGTGCCGCGACATGGTGTAGCGCTGCCAGCCCGCGGGCAGGCTGGTGCCTGCCGGCGCGTGGGAGAAATCCAGCGCCGCGGTGTCGGCGAGGGCGGGCAGGGCGAGCGTGGTGAGCAGCGCCGCGAGGGCGGGCCAAAGGCGTCGATGCATGCGAGGTCCAAAAAGTCGCGGAGTGCCGGACGGGCATCCAGCGGGCGCGGCAGTGTGGCGAAGCGGGTGTGCAGCGCGTGTTACCGCCGCACGGCGTTTGCGCGGCCACGGCGGCGGCCGCGATAATTCCACGCCTTGACCGCCCGAAGGAATCACCATGCTGGACCCCGCCCTGCTGCGCTCGCGCCTGGCCGAAACCGCCGCCCGCCTCCAGGAGACCCGCGGCTACGCGCTGGACGTGTCCGCCGTGGAGGCGCTGGAGAACGAGCGCAAGCGCCTGGCCACCGAAACGCAGGAGCTGCAGAACCTGCGCAACACGCGCTCCAAGGCGATCGGTCAGGCCAAGGCCAAGGGTGAAGACGTGGCGTCGCTGATGGCCGAGGTTGCCGGCATCGGCGACAAGCTCAAGGCCAACGAAACCGCGCTGGCCGAGGTACAGGCCAAGCTCGCCGACATCGCGCTGGGCATTCCCAACATCCCGCATGAGTCCGTGCCGCCGGGCAAGGACGAGCACGACAACCGCGAGATCCTGCGCTGGGGTACCCCGCGCCGCTTCGATTTCGCCATCAAGGATCACGTCGACCTCGGCGCCCGCCACGGCTGGCTCGACGCCGACGCCGGCGCCAAGCTCTCCGGCGCGCGCTTCACCGTGCTGCGCGGCCAGCTGGCGCATCTGCACCGCGCACTCGCCCAGTTCATGCTCGACCTGCAGACCGGCGAGCACGGCTACCTGGAGTGCAACGTGCCGCTGATCGTCAACGCCGACGCCATGCAGGGCACCGGCCAGCTGCCCAAGTTCGAGGAGGATCTGTTCTCCACCCACGTGGCCGAAACCAAGCGCTACCTCATCCCCACCGCCGAAGTGGCGCTCACCAACCTGGTGCGCGACTCCATCGTGGAGGCGGCGGAACTGCCGATGCGCCTCACCGCGCACTCCATGTGCTTCCGCGCCGAGGCCGGCAGCTACGGCCGCGACACCCGCGGCATGATCCGCCAGCACCAGTTCGAGAAGGTGGAGATGGTGCAGCTGACCACGCCGGAACAGTCGTTCGACCAGCTGGAGGAAATGGTGGGCCACGCCGAGGCCGTGCTGCAGAAGCTGGGCCTGCCGTACCGCAAGGTGCTGCTGTGCACCGGTGACATGGGCTTCTCGGCGGTGAAAACCTACGACCTGGAAGTGTGGCTACCCAGCCAGGACACCTACCGCGAAATCTCCAGCTGCTCCAACTGCGGCGACTTCCAGGCCCGCCGCATGCAGGCGCGCTGGCGCAACCCGGCCACCGGCAAGCCCGAGCTGCTGCACACGCTCAACGGCTCCGGCCTGGCGGTGGGCCGCACCCTGGTGGCGGTGATGGAGAACTACCAGAACGCCGACGGCTCGATCACCGTGCCCGAAGCGCTGCGCCCCTACCTGCGCGGCGTGGACACGCTGGCGTGAATACTTCCACCCGCCGTTCCTGGGACAAGGTGGAGCTGTTCGCCACCGTCAGCCTGCTGGTGGTGCTCGCCACCGTGCTGATCACCCGGCTCAGCTTCGCCGAAGTGTGGAAGCTGCCGGTGGTAGACCTGGTGCTCACCTGGATGGCGCTGGCGCTCACCGCGCTGGCGCTGTGGCTGGGCCGCAAACGCCGCTGGCTGCGCATCGGCGCCGTGATCTTCGGCGGCGCCACCCAGCTGGTGCCGATGGTGGTACGCCAGCCCGTGCTCATTTTCCCGCTGCTCGGC
The DNA here is from genome assembly GCF_050749815.1 of Dyella thailandensis. Taxonomy (GTDB): domain Bacteria; phylum Pseudomonadota; class Gammaproteobacteria; order Xanthomonadales; family Rhodanobacteraceae; genus Dyella_A. Next base: position 1,113,634 of record NZ_CP192735.1, read on the forward strand.
GCGATCATCCCGGTGATCATCCTGGCCGTTTCGCTGGCTTTGCTCTCGCGCAAGCGCCCGGAGCCCCGAGTGGCGCCGCGATCCTGATACCATGCGCAGCGTAGCCGCCGAACCGGTGGCTGCGCTCGGAAGCTGAGCTCAACGTCAGTTCCGAAAAAAGCTTGAAGGGGATGGTGCAATGCCATTCCGACAATTCAAACGGAGAGATGGCCGAGCGGTTTAAGGCACCGGTCTTGCTCGCGGAGGCAGGACGCCGTAGCGAACATCGGCGAAGCCGATGGCCCGGAGGGCGAGGGGCAGGAGCCCCGAGTCAAACCGGCGAAGGGCGCGCAACGCGCCTGCGACAACTGAATACGGAGAGATGGCCGAGCGGTTTAAGGCACCGGTCTTGAAAACCGGCGAAGGGTCAAACCTTCCGTGGGTTCGAATCCCACTCTCTCCGCCATAAATGCGATTAAGCCACTGAATCCACGGGCTCTTTTGTTTCATCCTTTGCCACGTACCTACTTTCCCTACCAGCGTTCCGCTTTCTAGAGGACGGCTACGGGAGTGTGCGCGAGCGACTCGCGGTAGCGATCTTTCGCCCTTAATGGCGTGGACGCAGCGATAGATACTGCTACGGTGATCGGACAAGCGTAGACACATGCCTGCATGGGCTAAGGGGCAGTCGCGCCTGTGGTTCAATCTTTATGGGGAGGGCTATCCAATGAACAAGATACGTCGCAGCGAAGCTGAGGTGTTTGAGGACCTAGCGGTCCTTGCTCGTTCCCCTGGGTACGTCCATGCCATTGCGCAAATCTGCTACCGAGACGTCGCAATGTTCTTTGTGGGCCAGATGGAGGCCTCAGACCTGCAGAGATCGTTTAGCCGGGAACGACTCATTCGTACGGAAATTACCACGATTCTTGGGTTGCTCGCGCGAGGACCGATCGACGCTTCCGTGCCAGAAGTGCGTATTCGAGATGAATACCTTGAACGAGCCGACCTCCTCATGGAGGAGTTACACGAGGCAATGAGCCGTCCCGCGTTCGACCAAATGATCGCTGCCGCCAAGGCCGGTATTGCTGACAGCGATATTTGGCGAGGCGAGGCAATGCGGGAGCCCATCTTCTATGGCAGTGAGTCGGCTTATAGCTTTCAATACCGCGATTTCGCTTTGGAAAAGTATCGTTCCGATGATTCGTGGCTTGAAAAGAATATGGGCTTTTCTATTTCGCAAGCCCAAGCTGCTGCAAGAGGGATGTGCGAGATCATCAGCAAGAAGATGGAGTTGGCCTTCGAAGAAATGAAAAGGTCAGGAAAGGAGCCTGTCAGTTGGCTCAGTGTATTCGAGCAAACGGCTGATGAAATAGCTTTCCATACAGGTCTGTCAGGAGAGAAAGTTCAGGCCTTCCTGGATGCATTCACGCTATCTAGCGACAACGCCCAATTTCAGTCGCTGGGAGATTTCAACGCGGTTAATGCAAGGCCTTTGCTGAATCTTGGTAATGGCAAGGTTCTGCTTTTCCTTCCCTATAGCATTTATGAATCCCTCTATGAATCTCCGTTCTATTGGATGGGCGGCGATCAGACTTATGAGCCTGCAGCGGCTAAGCATCGAGGCGAATTCACGGAGTCTTTTGCGGCGCGGCGTTTGGCTACAGTATTTGGATCTCAGCGGATTCACCCCAACGTCGATCTTGTTCGAGGCAAATCAGTGGTTGGGGAGATTGATGTACTTGTTGTCTTCGGCAACCGATTGATCATCGTCCAAGCCAAATCAAAGAAACTAACTTTGGCAGCTCGCCGAGGGAACGATGGCCAGCTCCGGAAAGATTTCGCTGCTGCAATTCAAGACTCTTACGATCAGGCTTGGTTGTGTGCGGAAGCGATCTTGGCTGGGGATTGCGTCTTGAAGGATGCGCAAAAGGTAAATATTGAGTTGCTGCAAGTTCCAAAGGAGATATTCATCTTCAATTTGGTTGCTGAACACTATCCCGCTCTAGCCTTCCAAGCTAGGCAGTTTCTGAAATATAAAACATCAGACAGAATACGCGCGCCTTTCGTCATGGATGTTTTCCTTCTCGATGCGCTGACCGAGATGTTAGACACACCTCTTCGCCTTCTCAGTTACGTCAGGCAGAGAGTTGAGAATATTGAGCGCCTAACAATGAGCCATGAGCTTACTGCGCTCGGATTCCACCTAAAGAGAAACCTCTGGATCGAGGAGGATTTCAATATGGTGATGCTCGACGATGACATCTCAGCCGAATTGGATTTGGCCATGATGGTGCGCCGGGACAACATTCCTGGCGCGCGGACGCCGGATGGCATCCTAACGCGGTTTGTTGGCACGCCGTTCGAGCGTTTGCTATCTCAGATAAATGGCCAGCCAGATCCGGCCTCGATGGAGATCGGTTTCAACCTTCTCACTTTAGGCGAGGATACCTGTCGAAATATAAATCGCGGGCTAGATTTGATTGCACAGAAGACGCGGGCCGATGGCGAGCCTCATGATTTCTCCATCGGCGATGATAGCGGTGGTATCACGTTCCACTGCAATTCTTCACTGGGGGAATTCGCTAAGCAAAAACTCGGAAGACATTGCGAACGACGAAAGTACGCACTGAGAGCCCCACGCTGGTTCGGCCTTTCATTGGACCCGGACGTTCGCCTGCAACTCGGGGTTGTCCTGGATTTTGAGTGGCAGCATTCGGATGAGATGGACGCAGCAACCGCCGGGATGCCTAAGTCAATTCCGGCAAGCTCTCTTAAGCGGCTAGCCCGAGACGCCGGGAGGCAGAAGGTGGGGCGGAATGACCGATGTCCTTGTGGCAGCGGAAGGAAGTTCAAGAAATGCTGTCTCGATAGGTAGTGCTAACTACTTAGGAGAGGAGCCGGATTTGACGCCGCGCGCGAGGCCCGCGCTGCTGAGGTTCGGAGCCCCCGACGCCCCCACATCACATTACGGCGCATCGCCTTGACTCTCCTCCAACGCAGTAGGAGACTCGGTCCCAAGGAGCGTCGAAACTCCCCTTAGAGCGGTACCCACCTCCGTCAAACCGGTGGGTTTTTTGTGCCTGCGCATTTGCAGGCGCAGCCGACGTGACACCTGCGTCGGGAGGGCGGCTAATACAACACCCGCAAGGGAAATACGCCCGCCGGCTCTAAGCGGTTTCGAACCTCCCGACTTCCCGTCGCCATCCTGGCGTGCGGGTACTTCATGGAACGAGGAGGCGAGCATGTCGACCATCGATTCGGAAGATCGGAATGTCACCGGCTATTTCCTGCCGGAGGACACCCAGCTACGGCTGAAGCAATTGCGTGAGTACGTGGGATTCCTCACCAACCTGGCCCGGCCTCGACGGCCGGACGAAGACAGCGAGTGCTACAACGAGATTCGCCCGGGTGAAGTGGCGATCTGCTTTGAGCTGATCGAGGAGCAGATAGGGCTGGTGCTGGACGAACTCTCCTGGCCGGCGGAGCGTGGCGAACCGGCAGAGGCACCCAAGGCGGCCGCGGACACGGAGACAGAAGCAGAGGCAGAGACGGAGCCCGCGGACACGGAGGCCGAGGAGCCGTACGTCGCCGAGCCGGCGACGAATGCGACATCCATCCGCTACATCGCCGGCGTCACCCTCAGCCAGATCGACGAGATGCACCTGCTGCTCGGCAGCCTCCATGCCTATGGCAATGTGGTGGTCTGCACCGATCACGCCGAGCTTTCGGAAGCCACGCTTACGGTGATGGGCGACGCCATCTACCGCGATGTGGACGCGCTGCGAGACATCCTCCGCGAGATCGATGGCCCACAGCGGCTGGAGCCGCCGCTCGTGGTGAAACCCGGCGTACGCGAGGAGGAAGCCACCTACCTCGCACTGCCCACGCAAATGCCCATGAGCAGTACCTCGCACGTGGTGCGCGAGCACCCGACGTACCAGTAGCTGGATCGGCGCGGAGGGAGCGGCAACGGCCGTTTTCCTCCGCGCCATTACACCTTGAGGAAGATCCCTCGGCGGTACAGCACGTAGGTGGGCACCCAGCACACCGCCAGGTAGAGCAGCGCGTAGGTGAGCGCCATGAAGCCGTTCTGGCCCAGCGTGGTCTCGAAGGCGGTGCCGATGACGTCGGCCACGGGGCGGCCGTCGGCGAGATGGATGTTCCACAGGCCGGCGGCCAGCAGCTCGGAGAGCATGTAGGCGAAGATGGCGTTGGTGCCGAGCACGCGCAGCGGCATCTGCCAGGCGGGCGGGCGCCGATCCGGCCCGGCCGGTTTGGCGATGTCCACCGCCCACAGAAAAAACGCCAGCAGCAGCACGCTCCAGCCGCCGGCGAACAGCACGTAGGCGCTGGTCCACAGCTTTTTGTTGATCGGGAAGCCGAGGTTCCACAGCGCGCCGAGCGCCACGCAGGCGAGCCCGGCCAGCAGCAGGCCGCGGACCTTGCGCGGCAGGTCGCGTGTGCTGCGCAACCACTGGCCGGCCAGGATGCCGATGGCTGTGGTGGCCAGCGCCGGCAGGGTGCTGAGCAGGCCTTCCGGATCGCGGGTGCGCTCGTACAGGTGTGCGGCGCTGAACAGCTGGCGGTCGAGCCAGGCGGCGAGGTTGGCGTCCGGGTCGAGCAGCGGGATGTCGCGCACCGGCAGGCCCAGCCCGGGCACCGGCACGAAGCGCATCAGCCACCAGTAGCCGAGCAGCGCCGCGACGATCACGCCCAGCCACACCCGCCACGACGGCAGCCACAGGTAGATCGCCGTGGCCAGCAGGTAGCAGGCGGCGATGCGCTGCAGTACCCCGTAGAACCGCATGGTGGCCAGGTCGATGTGCGGAAAGCTGTTGACCACCAGGCCGAACACGAACAGCATCCCTGCACGCCACAGCGCGTGGGTGAGCACCGTGCTGCGGGAGTCGCCACGGGCGAAGCGTGCCGCGGTGGAGTAGACGATCGCCACGCCCACCAGGAACAGGAAGGTGGGGAATACCAGGTCGGTGGGGGTGAAGCCGTTCCAGTCGGCGTGCTTGAACGCCCACCAGGCGTGCGGGCCGCCGTTGTTGTTGGCCATGATCATGAAGGCGATGGTCAGGCCGCGCAGCAGGTCGATGGCGCGCAGGCGCGAGGGTGGGGCGATCGGGGTGTTCAAGGATGGGCCTCGTCGGCGGGGGCAAGCTGCAGTGCGCGGGCAATGGCCAGCGCCTGGGCGTAGGCGTCGCCGTGCGGCTCGGCGGCGTAGCGGGTGTGGCTGTGGTTCCAGCGGTCGCCGAAGGCGTACCAGTCGATCGGCTGCGGTGGCTTGCCGGTATCCAGCGCGCGCTGCAGCGAGGCGAAGAACATCCGCCAGCGCGGCAGGTAGTAATCGCCCACCAGGCCGGCCCAGTCGCGGTTGGCGTAGTCGCGCAGGCCGCCGTCCACCGCGGCCTTGCGCTCGCCCCAGGTGGTGAGGATGGAGCGCGCGTCGTAGTTCAGCCGGGCCAGCTCCCCGGGCGAGGACGCCCACGCCGGCACCCGCGCCAGCCAGGCGCCGAGCAGGAAGTCGCGGTGGGTCTGCAGCAGGGTGTCCTGCATGCGCATGTCGCGCAGCCATTCGGCGGTGAGCGCGGCGAAGCGCGCCTTGTCGCGCGCGGTGTAGGCCTGGCCGATCAGCGGCAGCAGCCGGCGGCTCTCGTTGGCCAGCACCTGGCGGGCCACGTCGACCAGGTCGTAGCGGTAGGTGTCGGTGTGGCGCAGCGTCGGGGCCACCTGCAGCAGTTCGGTCAGCGCCGGGGCCAGCTCGGCTGGGTCGTAGCGCGGCCGGTCGGACGACCAGGTGGCGGCGTGGCGGGTGGTGAGCGATGGCTCGGCGGCGAACAGCGAATCGTGCGCGGCATCGCGCTCGCCGCCGCCCGGCGGCGGATCGGCGCGGAAGCCGTAGGCGGTGCGGCGCAGGATCTGCCAGGCGCGTTCGGCGTGCGGGTCGTCGCCGCCGTAGCGGCGCACCGCGTAGTCGCGGGCCCACTGGTCCAGGTTCACCGGCGTGGTGTGCCAGGCCATCGCCGTGTACAGCGCGAACGCGAACGGGTTGGTGTCCAGCCCTTCGGTAAACAGGCCGGTGCCGACGATGCGGCTGCCCGGCTGCGCGGCCATCGTGGGCAGGCGCACGGCGTAGTCATACAGCGGCGCGCCCAGCGTGGTGCGGCCGCCGAATTCCCACAGCCCGCCGAACAGCCACGGGATGCCGTGGAACTGGGCGTCGCGGTCGTTTCGGGCGATGCGGCCCTGCTCGATGTCCACGATGAGCATGTGCGCCGGGTCTACCGCGGCCACCAGCTCCGGCAGCGGGTTCTTCTGCCAGGCCATCTGCATCCACAGCGCGTCGGGATGCGCCCGCAGCAGGGCCTGTTGCACGGCCTGGGCCGCCGGCCCCACCGGTACGCCTCCGGCGCCGCCGCCTTCCTGGAAGATCTCCATGTCGTAGATCGGCGCGTCGCCCAGCAGCTCGCGCTCGTGCCGGTAGAACGACGCGGCTAGCTTGGCGAACCAGGGGTCGCGCGGGTCGAGCCAGCCCGGACGGGTGAAGCCGCACCATTCGCCCTGGTCGACCACGTGTGCGCCCGGGTGCCGCTTGGCGAAGTCGGCCGGCACCATGCCGTAGTAGCCCTGCAGCACCGGCGCAATGCCCACGGCGCGCAGCATCGCCACGATGTGCCGGGCCGAGGCGGCGCGCTTGTCCAGCAGCGCGCGCGAGATCGGCCCGTTGAAGCAGCACATGTTGCCCATCAGCTGCCAGTTCTGGTGCGCCGGGCTGGTGATCCAGGCGCGGATCGCGGCGTCGTCGTAGCCGGCGTCGCGGAAGGTGCGGTACAGCACGGTGTCCATGCCGCGCTCCAGCAGCATGGCGTTGGTGCCGTGCAGGGCGAGGATGTCGATCTCGCGCTGCCAGCGCGCCTCGTCCCAGTAGGGCGTGGTGTAGCCGTCGGTGTTCTCGTTGAGCGCGAAACGCCAGCGGTACCGCGCCGCCTGCTCGATCGGCGCGGGCGGCGCGGGCAACACCAGGCCGGGCGGCCCGAGCTGGCTGCCGTTGGTCGACACCTGCAGGTGCGCCACGGTGGTGAGGTAGTGGTTCACGCCGTAGAGCAGGGTGGGGATGGTGCCACCGCTCACTTCGATGTGGCCGGCGCTGCCGGTGATGCGGAAGTAATCCTTGCCGTCGGGCCGGGGCGCGAGCGTGAGGTGGATCTGCGGCGCCAAGTGCGGCATCAGACGTTCGAGCACGGCATGCGCGGCCGGCACGCCGGGGGCGGCGAGGGCCAAGTTGTGCCAGAAGCACAACGCCGCGATGGCGAACCAAGCGAGCGGGCGGCGGGGACGTCCGCGGGGCGGGGTGGGCATGGCGGACGTCCTTGGGTGGAGTTGGGCAAAGCGCCGGCGCCGCTGACCAATGGGTCAAACGGGGTGCGGTGTGGCGATAATGAAAACGTTTACATCGACGACTTGGAGTGTCGAGCATCCGCCCGAAAAGATTCAACTGGGCGGTGTCCCGCGAGCCACCAGCCGCTGATGTGGCGCCCTCCAGATCGCGGCTTTGGCGCGTGGCCTTCAAGTCGTTTTGCGCCGGGCATCCCGTGGCATGCATGCGGCGTAGTTCAACGGCGCCACGCAGATCGATCGGCAGCGGCAGTGGAACCGCCGCTTGGGGTGCGACCCGGCGTAGGTGAGGAGAAAGGCCTCCAACTCGCGCCGCCCGCGTATGCGCCCTTGAGCGACCCATCGCACACACGTGCGTGGGCACCCCACGTGCCGGCCGGATGCGGACGGAAGAGCGGCCCCGGGCCGACTTTCTCCCCCTGTTTGGGAAGTGGGATGCACTCCGCAGGCAGCGATCGCCATCGAGCACTGGCGTAGGTGCGCCGCGCTTCAGTTATGTTATATCGTAACTATTGAAGTGACGGGCCATGGGGCGGTCCGTCGCGCCGCGCGCATCGCCTTGGGGGCGTGGCGACGCCGCGGCTGGCCTGCATCGAATCGAATCCTGCGCGGTAAGCGTCTATGAGTGAATCCCCGTTGCCGACCCATGTTTCTTCGAGCAGTTTTGCCGAGCGCATCCAACTGCTCGCGAAGCATTTCCACGGCGCCACGGAGATCGGCCGTCGATGTGGGTTTAGTGAAAGCCTGGTTCGCAGCTGGCGCGATGGCAAAAGCGACCCGTCGCGCGCCCGTTGTCTCGTACTGGCGCGGGTGTTGGGGGTTTCGCTGGTCTGGCTGATGACGGGTGAGGGCGCGATGTGGGCCGGCGACGCCATCGACGACGTGGGCGAGACGCCCGGGGTCGACGCGGGTGCGCATGCGCCCGGCCCGCTGGACATCGGCGCGGGTGCAACGCCTTCGTCGCCCTCCTTCGATGCGAAGCGCACGTCGATCGCGTTACGCCTACTCGGCGGTGTTGTCGAGTTGTCGTCGAACGGATGTCTCCCTGGCGATTTGTCCGGGATGCTGGAACGCGTGTACGACATGCTGGAGCCTAGCGGGCGGGTCATCGACGCGACGGCGATGACGGAGTTCTTGCGTCTCCTGGCGTCCCGGCCTGTTTCCGGCTGAGCTGTCATCTCCCAGAAAGATGAGCTGCCCAAGCTGTGCGCTCCTTGGGCGGACTTTTCGACATGCGGATCGAAGCGGTGATCGATGCGGTGGGGCTGGCGGCGACGCTGGTGCTGGTGGCCGTGCTGCTGCTTTGGCTCGCCAGCTCGACCGGCGGCTATCTGGCCTGAATGCCGTCATCGGTCGGCGTTCCTCCTTCGCCGTGATCCGAACCGGCTAGGATTTTTTCCTAAGGTGGAAACGGACGCTTCCGCTCGACCGGCGCGCAGGTAGACTGTGGGGCTTATGCCGCACCTGCTGTAGGTGCGGGCTGGGGGAAGAGATGAGCGCCACCCGGGTGGTCCTGATCGTCGACGACGATCCTGCCGTACTTGAGACCATGCGCATCCTGCTGGAAGGCAAGGATGGCTTTGAGGTGTTCTGTGCCCTCGGCTCGCACGGGGCGCGGCACCTGATGACGCAGCTGGAGCGGCTGGACGTGCTGATCGCCGACGTGATCCTGGCCGGCGAGGCCACGGGCGTGGACATCTGCCATGAGGCGATGACGCGCCACCCCGAGGTGGCACTGGTGGTGATCTCGGCCGACCCTCGCGCGGAAGCGACGCTGATGCCGGAAAGCAGCGTGTTCATCCGCAAGCCGTTCGGCGGCTACGAGTTGATGACGGCGATCGATGAGGCCGCCCATCTCGCCCGGGAACGCCAGGCCCAGCCGGGCTGACACGCGTTGACGCGGCGGTGCCGCGCGGGCGGTGCGCCGCCATGCATCTGCCTCACCGGGTTCCACGTACCCTGTGGCTATTGCTTGCACCGGATGCCCCATGTCTCTTGCCATCGTCTGGCTGCGCCGCGACCTGCGGCTGGCCGACAACCCCGCCTTGCATGCCGCCTGCGCCGCGCACGACCGCGTGCTGCCGGTGTACATCCACGCGCCGCAGGAAGACGGCGACTGGGCGCCGGGCGCGGCCAGCCGCTGGTGGCTGCATCACTCGCTTGAAGCCCTGCGCGCCTCGCTGCACGCCCACCACGCCGAGCTGCATCTGCGTGCCGGCGACAGCCTCGGTGAGCTCACTGCACTGATCCAGGCGACCGGTGCCGAGGCGGTGTACTGGAACCGCCTTTACGAACCGGCCGCGATCGCCCGCGACAAGCACATCAAGCAGACGCTGCGCGAGCAGGGTGTGGCCGCGTACAGCTTCAACGCGGCGCTGTGGCGCGAGCCGTGGCAGGTGGAAACCAAGACAGGCGACCCGTACCGCGTGTTTACGCCGTTCTGGCGCAACCTGCGCACGCTGATCGACGACGCCGAGCCACTGCCGGTGCCGCAGCCCCTGCGTGGAGCAACGGCTAAGGGCGGCGCGTCGCTGGAATCGCTGGAATTGCTGCCGCGCATCCGCTGGGACGCCGGCATGGCCAAGGCGTGGACGCCCGGCGAGCGCGGTGCCCAGGAGCTGCTGGAGCTGTTTGCCGACGACGCGGTGAACGACTACGCCGAGGGCCGCGACATCCCCTCGCGCCACGGCACCTCGCGGCTGTCACCGCACCTGCACTTCGGCGAGATCTCGCCGCGTCAGGCGCAGGCCGGCCTGCACGCGCTGCTGGCCAAACGCAGCGGCAAACGGCCGGACGTGGAGCCGTTTTTGCGCGAGCTGGGCTGGCGCGAGTTCGCCCATCACCTCATGTTCCACTTCCCCGAAACGCACACCGCCAACTTCAACCCGAAGTTCGACGGCTTTCCCTGGGCCAAGGCCGACGACACGCTGATCGAGCGCTGGCAGTGCGGCCGCACCGGCATCCCGCTGGTGGACGCGGGCATGCGCGAGCTGTGGCACACCGGCTGGATGCACAACCGCGTGCGCATGGTGGTGGCCAGCTTTCTCACCAAGAATCTGCGCCAGCACTGGCACCACGGCGCGCGCTGGTTCTGGGACACGCTGGTGGACGCCGACCTGCCCAACAACTCGCTGGGCTGGCAGTGGGTGGCCGGCTGCGGCGCCGACGCAGCGCCGTACTTCCGCGTGTTCAACCCGGTCAGCCAGTCGCAGAAGTTCGACGCCAAGGGCGAGTACCTGGCGCGCTGGATTCCCGAGCTGGCCAACGCCGTGCCGGCCCTGCGGCACGAGCCGTGGAAGGATCCGTCGCTGCTGCGCAAATCCGGCTATCCGGCGCCGATGGTGGATCTGGGTGAATCGCGGGCGGCGGCGTTGGAGGCTTATCAGGCGGTGAAGGGCTGAGCGGATCGCCTGGCGTTCGATCCAGCGAGGTGTGAATCGGCTAGCCTCTGCCGGCGTCGGCGGCTGCTGGTTGATCGAAAGTCGCGGCCTTGGCACCTGAATGCCTGCGGTAAAACACCTGTTAAAGGCTCTCTTGAGATACCTTAATTAAGGTATGATAAGAGGCACTTTACTGGTGGTGGACCTCCATGAGGGATCTGAGCGATCTGATGGCGCAGCGTCGGCCGGACTTGCCGACCATGGACAATTTCCCGCCGGAAGTGGGCCGGCGACTGCGACTTCAGCGCATCGCCTTCAAGTGGCGCCAGGCTGATCTGGCCGCGCGCGCAGGAGTGTCGGTGCAGACCATCAAGGCCGTCGAAAAGGGCCAGGCGGTCTCTTCGTGGAATCTCCTGCGCATTCTCCTGGCGCTGAACCAAGGCGCCGACTTTCTGAGCATGCTGGCCGCTCCGAATTTCCCGAATCTGAAGGCCCACGAGCAGTACGTCCAGTTGACCGGCGCCGAGGAACCGAATGTGCTGGGGCGGCGTGTGCGCTCGACGCCTGCAACCGCGAAGAAAAAGTCGGAGAAGGCATGACTATCTCTGCGGCGTGGCTCCATGCCCCGATCCACCAGGTGGATGTGTCGACATGGCACTTGGGTGCGCCCGTTCCGGTGGGCCGCCTGAACTACGAGCGCGCCAACGCTGTGGCGTACTTCGAGTGGAGCGAGGAGGCCCGAGCGCAGCGCCTGGATCTTTCCCCGTTGCGCCTGCCCACGGACATGGGCGTCTGGTCCAGCCGCCAGGAGCAGGGGCTGCCGCCGGAGTACCTCGGCTTGCCCGGGTTTCTCAACGATGCGCTACCCGATGGCTGGGGCCTGTACCTCATGGACAAGGCGCTTGCACGGGCGGGGATTCCTCCGGAGCTGATCACGCCCGCCACGCGCTTGGCGTTTCTGGGCGATCGCGCGTGGGGCTCGCTGTCGTTTCAGCCGGTGATTGGGGAAGACCTCGAGCAGGTGATGTCGCTCGACGCGCTGGGTAAAGACATGCAGCACCTGATCGAAGGCCACATCGACGTGGTGTCCGACGAGCTCTTGCAGGCTGGCAGCTCTCCCCAGGGCGCGCGTCCCAAAGTCATGGTGGATTGCGACGAGCACTTCCGCTACGCCAAGGTGACCGCTGGCGCGCCAGCGGAGGGGGACCGATCCTGGCTGATCAAGTTTGCCGGCCGCGATGAGCCCCACGATGCGCCGCTGCTGGAGCAGGCCTACATGCAGAGCGCCCGCGACGCAGGGTTGCGAGTGATGGACAGCGTGATCCTGACGATACGAGGCAAGCCGGCTTTTGCGACCGAACGCTTCGACCGCTCGCCGGGCGGCAGCGTGTTCACGCATACGCTGGGCGGCCTCTTGCATTTTTCCCATCGCGCGATCGGCCTGGATTACGCCAATCTGGCGCAAGCGATGGACGCGCTGCAGGTGCCCCCCGATGCGTACGCGGAGGCCTATGCACGCGCGGTTTTCAATGCGGCGATGAGCGTGCGCGACGATCACGCCAAGAACTTCGCTTTCGTGAAAGGGGCGGACGGTCGCTGGGATGTTTCTCCCGCGTACGACCTGACGTATATGTCCGGGCCCGGCGGCTATCACACGATGACTTTCGCCGGTGGCGCATCGCCGGACCCGACCCGGCAGGATCTGTTGAAGTTGGCGCCGTACTACCACCTGACCGAAACGCAGGCGCGACCGATCATCCAGACGATGGCCGAGGTGGCGCGCAAGGTGGTGCCCATGGCCCAGGAAATGGGTGTGAGCAAAGCAACCCTGGCGCCGATCGCGCAACGATTGGAAGCGATCAACCGATCGATCGCGCCTCGAGCGAGCCGGGCCAGACGACCGTAGTGTCGGAGCGTCTTAGGCGCTGGGGGTCGTCGGCGTCCGCTTGAGCAGCATCGCCAGCACCGGCGGCGTCACCATCGCGGTGAGCAGCGACATCGCCACGATGATGGCGTAGACGCGTTCGTTGAACACGCCGGCGGCCAGGCCCAGTGCGGCGATCACCACGCCTACTTCGCCGCGCGGCACCATGCCGAAGCCCACGATGGCGGCGCTGCGCTTGCCCAGCGAGAGCGCGCCGAGGAAGCCGCCGGCGAGCTTGGAGACGATGGCGATCACGGTGACGATGGCCAGCATCATCAGCGCGTCGACGCTGGCCAGTTCCGACAGGCTCACCTTGGCGCCGGTGATGACGAAGAAGAACGGCGTGAGGAAGGAGAGCAGGGGCAGGGTCTTGTGCTCGAGGTCTTCGCGCTGGCGGGTTTCGGAGGCGATCATGCCGGCGAGGAAGGCGCCGATGATGGCGGCCAGGCCGAAGCGCGTGGACAGCCACGCCAGGCCCAGGCAGATCGCCAGCACCAGGGTCAGCGGCGAGTGCGGGCTGATCGGTTTTTCCAGCCAGCCGGAGCCGCGGCGCATCACCTTGGTGCCGCCCCATCCGATGATGGCCACGAAGCCGATGGCGCCGGCCAGGGTGAGCAGCAGCGACTGCAGATTCAATTCACCGCCGCCCTGCAGCGAGGACACCACGCCGAGCAGCAGCATGGCGAGGATGTCGTCGATCACCGCCGCGCCCAGGATCACCCGGCTCTCCACCCGCGACAGCACGCCCAGCTCCTGCAGCACGCGCGCGGTGATGCCGGCCGAGGTGGCGACGAAGGCGGCGGCGACGAACAGCGACTTGATCCAGTCGAAGCCTTCGCCGTGCGCCCACAGCGCGCCGAGCCCGAACGGCAGGATCACGCCCAGCACGCCGACCAGGAACGCGCTCTTGCCGACTTTTTTCAGATCGTCGAGTCGGGTTTCCAGGCCCACGGAGAAAAGCAGCAGCACCACGCCGATCTCGGCCAGCACGTCCAGCGGCGTGCCGGGCAGGATCTGCTCGGGCGTGAGCCAGCCCAGCGCGGAGGGGCCGACCACGCAGCCGGCGGCGATCTCGCCGACCACGCCGGGCAGTTTCAGCCGCTGCGCGATCTCGGCGCCGATCTGCGCGGCGATGAAGATCACGAACAGGGTCAGCAGGATGTCGGCGGCGTGGTGCATGCGTCGGTCGCTCCTTCGGTGTGGCCGACCATGCTACACGGCGGGCGGGTCGATCATCCGCCGTGGAACACGTGGCTTGCCAGCCACAGGTGCAGCGCGATGCTGGCGACGTAGCCCAGCGCGATCGCCCAGGTCCAGCGCAGGTGGCTCATGAAGGTGTACTGCCCCCGCGAGGCGCCCATCAGCGCCACGCCGGCGGCCGATCCGACCGACAGCAAGCTGCCGCCGACTCCGGCGGTGAGGGTGATCAGCAGCCACTGCGCCTCGTCCATCGGCGGGTTCATCTTGAGCACCGCGAACATGATCGGGATGTTGTCCACCACCGCTGAGGTCACGCCCATGATGGCGTTGGCCAGGGTGTAGCCGAGGTTGCCGTAGAGCTGGTGCGAGGCCAGCTCCAGGTAGCCGAGCGCGGCCAGTCCGCCGACGCAGGCGAACACGCCGTAGAAGAACAGCAGGGTGTCCCACTCGGCGTTGGCGATGATGCGGAAGATGGAATAGGTCTGCGGCTCCTCGCCCTGTGCCAGCGCGTAGCGGCGCTGGTGCCGATCGATGCGCGTGGCCACCAGGTTGAGAAACGCCAGGCCGGTGAGCATGCCGTAGGCGGCCGGCATGCCCAGCCACTGGCGACCGACCACGGTGACGGCGATGGTCAGCGCAAAGGTGAGGCAGATGCCGATGGCGCCGGGCTTGAGGTGGCTCACACCGGCGCCGCACTCCGGTTGCCCCTTGGGCAGTGCGAACGCCATCAGGATCGCCGGCACCAGCCAGTTCACCAGCGACGGCGCGAACAGCCGGAAGAAATCGAAGAAGCCGCTCTTGCCGGCCTGCCATACCATCAGCGTGGTGATGTCGCCGAACGCGCTCCAGGCGCCGCCGGCATTGGCCGCCACCACCAGGTTGATCATCGCCAGCGCGATGAAGCGCCGGTTGCCGCCGGCTACCGCGAGCACCACGGCGGACATCACCAGCGCGGTGGTGAGGTTGTCCAGCACCGGCGAGAGGAAGAACGCAATCAGCCCGGTGATCCAGAACAGCGAGCGGTAACCGAAGCCGCGGCGGATCAGCGTGTCGCGCAGCGCCTCGAACACGTTGCGCTCGCCCATCGCGGTGACGTAGGTCATCGCCACCACCAGGAAGAAGAAGATCTCCGCGTATTCGAGAAACATGCTCTCGAACGCGGTGGCCGCCGGCGACACCACGTTGCCCGGTTCGCCGGTGGCCCAAGCCAGCATGCCCCAGATCAACGCCGCGGCCAGCATCACCGGCTTGGATTTGGCGATGTGCAGGCGCTCCTCGAAGATCACCGCCACGTACGCGAGCACGAACAGCGCCAGCGCGATCCAGCCGACCGGATGAGCGGTGAGGCGGAAGTTCACCTCCTGGGCCTCGGCGGCCGCGGCCGGAGCGCTGGCGAGCAGGGCGGCAAAGGCGAGGGTCCAGCGCATGCGGGGTCCTTGGAATCGTCCAGTGGGACCGGGCAGGGTAGCAGCCGTTACGAAGCCGCTGCACGCACCGCGCCGGGATGATCCGGTCGCAGCCGCAGGAAGATCGTCGCAGCCAGTGCGGTGACTGCCGCCAGCACCAGTACGGTGATGTGGAACGCCGCCACGTAGGCGTGCGCCGCGTGCACCTCGCGCCCCACGAAGATCTCCATCAGCAGCGAGGCGAAGGCGATGCCGAAGCTGATCGACAGGTACTGCGTGGTGGAGGCCATCGACGAGGCCATCGAGGCGTGGCGGATGTCCACGTCGGTGTAGGCCAGCGTGTTCATGCTGGTGTACTGCAGCCCGGTGAAGCCGCCATAGACGTACACCAGCATGGCGATCAGCCAGGTCGGCGTGCTGCCGTCGACCAGCGAAAACAGCGCCAGCATCACTGCCACGGCCGTGGTGTTGGCGATCAACAGGCGCCGATAGCCCAGCCGCAGCAGCAGCCGGTTCACCACCCACTTGGAGCTGATCGAGCCAAGCGCCTGCGGCACCATCATCAGGCCGGCCATGGTGGGCGACCAGCCGCAGCCCACCTGCAGAAACAGCACCAGCAGCAGGAACATGCCGCCGATGCCCAGCCGCGTGAACAGGTTGCCCACCAGCGCCACCGACAGGCTGCGCACGCGCAGCAGGGTGAGGTCGGCCACCGGGTATGTGGTGCGCCGGCTGTGCCACACGTAGAGCGCGCCCAGCCCGATGGCCAGCGCGCTGCTGCCGGCCACCAGCGACCAGTGATGCACTTCGGCGCCGGCCTGCTCGGACGCGGTGAGCAGCAGGGCCGAGGCGGCTGCGAACAGCAGAAAGCCGCTGACGTCGAACGGCCGCGCCTGCTCCAGCCGGTAGTCCGGCATGTCGCGCTGGTTCATCCACAGCCCGGCCAGGCCCACCGGTACGTTGATCAGGAAGATCAACCGCCAGCTGGTGAACTCCACCAGCAGGCCGCCCAGCAGCGGCCCCAGCACCGAGCCGAGCAGGCCGAAGGTGGCCACCGTGCTCATCGCGTGCACGTATTCGCGCTTGTCGATCGTTCGCACCAGCACATAGCGCCCCACCGGCATCAGCGAGGCGCCGCCGATGCCCTGAAGCACCCGTGCCACCACCAACTCCGGCAGCGTCTGCGCCACGCCGCACAGCAGCGAGCCGATGCCGAACGTGGCGATGGCCGCGGCGAACACGCGCCGCGTGCCGAAGCGGTCGCACAGCCAGGGGCTGGCCGGGATCAGGATCGCCAGCGTCAACACGTAACTGGTGAGCGCGCTGCGCATGCCCAGCGGCGTGACCTCCAGCGCGGTGGCCATCGCCGGAACGGCGGTGTTGACGATGGTGGAATCGAGCGCCTGCATGAAGAACGCCGCGGCCACCAGCCACAGCAGGCCGCGATAGCTGGCGTGCGAGGAGGCGGCGGCGACGTCGTCGGCGGCGGGAACCGCTGCCGGCAGGGAAGGGGGAGGAGACATCGCTGTGGATGATACCTGCGCTGGCAGGTATCGATGCTGAAGACGGGGGCGGACGGGTCAGTACGGCTTCACGCGAAGGGGTGTTGCTCACGTGGGAAGCGCGTGCGGGTTCGCTAAACTGATCCGTCCGAGGAGCCGCCGCATGAACCTTTCCGCATGACCCGCCACCCCGACGCCGCCGCGCATGCCGCCACCCTGCGCGAACAGATCGAGCAGGCCAATTACCAGTACCACGTGCTGGACGAGCCGACGATTCCCGACGCCGAATACGACCGCCTGATGCGCGAGCTGGAGGCGCTGGAGGCGGAATACCCCGAACTGGCCACGCCCGATTCGCCCACCCGCAAGGTCGGTGCGCGCGCCACCGGCGGTTTCGCCGAGGTGCGCCACGCGATCCCGATGCTGTCGCTGGGCAATGCCTTCAGCGAGGAGGGCGAGACCGACCGCGAGCGCTTTAGCGAGGTGGCCGAATTCGAGCGGCGCATCGAACAGACGCTGGATCGCCGCGCGCCGGTGTTTTCGGTGGAGCCCAAGCTCGATGGTCTGGCAATCAGCCTGCGCTACGAGCACGGCGTGTTTGTGCAGGGCGCTACGCGCGGCGATGGCGAAACCGGTGAAGACGTCACCGCCAACCTGCGCACCGTGCGCGCGATCCCATTGCGGCTGCGTGGCAAAGGCTGGCCCGAGGTGCTGGAAGTGCGCGGCGAGGTGGTGATGCTGCGCAAGGATTTCGAAGCGTTCAACGAACACGCCCGCACCCTTGGCGAAAAGACCCTGGCCAACCCGCGCAACGGCGCGGCCGGGTCATTGCGCCAGCTCGACCCGGCGATCACCGCCAAGCGCAAGCTGAGCTTCTTTGCCTACGCGGTGGGCGTGGTGGAGGGCGGCGAGCTGCCGGATACGCATTCGCAGACCCTGAAGAAGCTGCGCGAATGGGGCTTCCCGGTATCGCCGGAGGTTTCCACCGCCAAGGGCTTCGATGGCCTGATCGCCTACTACCGTGCGATCGGCGCCAAGCGCGACGCGCTGCCGTACGACATCGATGGCGTGGTCTACAAGCTGGACGACTACGACGGCCAGCGCACCATGGGCTTCGTTTCGCGCGCGCCGCGCTGGGCGATCGCGCACAAGTTCCCGGCGCAGGAGCAGATGACGCGCCTGCTGGATATCGAGATCCAGATCGGCCGCACCGGCGCCGCCACGCCGCGCGCGCGGATGGAGCCGGTGCAGGTGGCCGGTGTCACCGTGACCTACGCCACGCTGCACAACGCCGATCAGGTGGCACGGCTCGATGTGCGCGTGGGCGACACGGTGATCGTGCGCCGCGCCGGTGACGTGATTCCCGAGGTGGTGCGGGTGGTGGAGGAACAGCGCCCGCTACACACGGTGCCCTGGCACATGCCCACGCGCTGCCCGATCTGCAACTCGGCGCTGGTGCGCGAGGAGGGCGCTGCGGTGTGGCGCTGCTCCGGCGGCCTGATTTGCGCGGCGCAGCGCAAGGAAGCCCTGATCCACTTCGCCTCGCGCCGCGCGATGGACATCGACGGCCTGGGCGAGCGCTACGTCGACGCGCTGGTCGAGTTCGACATGGTCAAGACGCCGGCCGATCTCTACGCGCTGACGGTGGACGACTTTATCGGTATGAAGCAGCGCGCCGACGAGCGCGACGGCACCGTGCCGGAGACGGTCAAGCAGGGCAAGGTGGCCACCAAGTGGGCCGAGAACCTCGTCGAGGCGATCGACGCCAGCCGCACCACCACGCTGGCGCGCTTCCTGTTCGCGCTGGGCATCATGCACATCGGCGAAAGCACAGCGAAGACGCTGGCCGCCTGGCTGGGGCGGCTGGAATTCGTGCGCAGCATGCCGGCACCGGTACTGCGCGTGCTGCCGGACATCGGCGCCGAGGTGGCCGGTTCGATCGCCGCATTCTTCGCGCAGCCGGGCAACCAGGCGGTGGTCGATGCGCTGCTGGAAGCTGGCGTGCATTTCACCGACGAAGGCGATCCCTCGCCGAAGCTGCGCGAGCGCCTGGATCTCGCCGTGCTGCTGGACATGGCCAACGTCTCCAAGCTCGGGCCGAAGAGCACCCAGTTGCTGGCCCAGCATTACCCGACGCTCGCCGCCCTGACGCGCGCCGGCGCCGCGCACTGGATCGTCGCCGGCGTACCGCAGGCCGCCGCCACCAACCTGGAGGCGATGCTCGCCGACGAAGGCCAGCATCGCGAACTGCTCCACACCGAGCAGGCGATGCACCAACTGCTCGCCGCGCTGCCCGCCGCCGCGTCGGCCGAAGCCGCGCCACTGGACGGCCAGACCTTCGTGCTCACCGGCACGCTGCAATCGCTGAGCCGCGATGAAGCGAAGGACCGACTCGAGGCGCTCGGCGCCAAGGTCTCCGGCTCGGTCTCGAAGAAGACCAGCGTAGTGGTGGCGGGCGAGGCGGCCGGTTCCAAACTGGACAAGGCCAACGAGCTCGGCGTGCCGGTGTGGGACGAAGCGCAGCTGCTGGCGTTGCTGGCTGAGCACGGGGCCGCGCCGTGAGTCTGCCGATCCTGCGCGTGGCGCGCGCCTGCGCGGACCTGGAGCGCATCGCCACGCAATACCGCGAAGGCCTCGGCCTAGCCGAGCTGGGCCGCTTCATCGACCATGAAGGTTTCGACGGCGTCATCCTGGGCGAACCGCAAGGACCGTGGCATCTGGAGTTCGTCCACGTTCGGCACGACGCGCCGCCACCGCCGCCCCATCCAGAGCAGGCACTGGTGCTGTACCTGCCGGAGCGCCAGATCTGGCTTGACCGCGTGGCGGCAATGGAACGGGCCGGCTTTCTCCACGTGCCTTCGGCCAACCCGTACTGGGACCGCGCAGGCCGCAGCTACGTTGACTGCGAAGGTGGGCGTGTCATCGTGCAACAAGCGACGTGGCCCGCATGAATTCGCTTCTTGAGTTTTGCGAGCTGCGCCTGCGCGCTTTCGCTTTCTCTGTCAGCAGTGACGGCGCAGAGGGAGTGACGGCTAGCGAGCTTTCAGCTCCCTCTCCCCTGGCGCAGCCGGGGGAGAGAGCCTGCCCTCGACTCGATCGGGGGGCTGGGGTGAGGGGGGCTCTTTAATCCATGGAACGCGCCAAGACACTCCGCCATAACCAGACCGACGCCGAGCGCAAGCTCTGGAACCGCCTGCGCGCCGCCCAGCTCGGCGTGAAGTTCCGTCGCCAGCATCCTGTCGCCGGCTATTACGCAGACTTCTGCTGCGTCGAACACTCGCTGATCGTGGAGCTGGATGGCGGCCAGCATGGTGAGCCCTCCGACGCCAAGCGCACTGCCGACCTCGAGCAGGCAGGCTTTCGCGTGTTGCGGTTCTGGAATAACGACGTTTTGCTCCGCACCGATGACGTGCTGGAGGAGATTGTGCGGGTGCTCAAGCAAGAGCGGCCCCCTCACCCCAACCCTCTCCCCCGGCACCGCCGGGGGAGAGGGAGTAGTGGCGGGCCAGCTTTTGGCTCCCTCTCCCCTGGCGCAGCCGGGGGAGAGGGTTGGGGTGAGGGGGCGCCTTTCGCTCTATCAAGCAACGCACCCCACGCAGCCCTCCACCTGCGCGCCGCTGTCTACCGCCTCATCCGCCAGTTCTTCGACACCCGCGACGTGCTCGAGGTGGAAACCCCCATCCTCTCCGCCGCCGGCAACACCGACCCCAACATCGAGAGCTTCGTCACCCGCTTCACCGGCCACGTCGACGCCGGCGCGCCGCAGCGCTGGATGCGCACCTCGCCGGAGTTTCCGCTCAAGCGCCTGCTCGCTGCGGGCGTGGGCGACTGCTACGAACTCGGTCGCGTGTTCCGCAACGGCGAGGCCGGTGGGCGGCACAACCCCGAGTTCACCATGCTGGAGTGGTACCGCGTGGGCTGGGATCACCACCGGTTGATGGCCGAAACCGTCGAGCTGGTGCAGGACGCGCTCGCCCTCGTGGGTCGGCGCGCCGAGGTGGTGATCAGCGGTTATCGGCAACTGTTCCTCGACGAGCTTGGCATCGACCCGCTGCACGACCCGCTGGAAACCCTGCAGGCGCCGTTGCGCCAGTACGGCATCGACCCGGCCGGGTTGGAGCGCGACGACTGGCTCGATCTGCTGATCACCCACAGGCTGCAGCCGGCGTTTCCGCGCGATCGCATCACGGTGATCCACGACTACCCGGCCAGCCAGTGCGCGCTGGCGCGCATCCGTCCCGGCGAACCGCCGCTGGCCGAGCGCTTCGAGCTGTATCTGGGCCGCTACGAACTGGCCAACGGCTACCACGAGTTGAACGACGCGGCCGAACAGACCGCGCGATTCACTCGCGACAACGCCAGGCGCCGCGAGCGCGGTCTGCCCGAGGTGCCCGTCGACGCGCGCCTGCTCGCCGTGCTCGACGCCATGCCCGACTGCGCCGGCGTGGCGCTGGGCATCGAACGCCTGCTGATGTGCCTGGCCGACACTGACGCGATCGCCGACGTGCTGGCGTTTCCGTTCGGCGAAGCTTGAAAGGCGGCGGCGCTTCCATTCGCCGCGACGGGCTAATGCCCGCCGCGGTGAACGGGTTTCCCCTTACGGTCGATCGAATCGCAGCGCCAGCGCGCGGCGTTCCACCAGGCTGATCGCGGGTTGGTCCTGCAGGCGCAGGTCGCGCAGCTCATAGGGCGCACCGATGCCAGTGAGGCTGGACGGATCGAAGCGCAGCACGAGCTGACGTTCGCCCGGCGTCAGCCAGGCGGCCGACTGGGCGTATGCGCCCGGCACCATGCGGCCGGTGGCATCGCGCCCGTACAGCACGCCAGACACGGCGAAGCGACTGGCGCTGTACACCGTGACACCCAGCGCGATGTCGATGCCGTGGCGCCCGGCGCGTCGGGTGTCGGCCGGGCCGCTCAGCTTCGCGTCGGGCGTCGCCACGGCGAACACGCTGGTGGTGTCGCGCCGCACCGCGTTGCCCCGGCCATCGTCGCCGATGGTGAAGCTGTGCAGCTCCCACAGCCCGGGCATGCTGCTCGGTTGCACCGGCGCCACGTCGGTGCTGAAGCTGCCGTCGGTGTTGGCGCGATAGTCGAGCAGGGTGGTGCGGCCATCCGGGGCGCGCAGAAAGCCGCCGACCGACTGCAGCGGTCGCGGGCGATCGCCGTCCTTCATCGCCACGCGCAGGTGCAGGCGCTGGCCCAGCAGCAGGTCGTCGCGGTCGGCCTTGGCGGTCACTGTGAACGCGCTCTTCGGCTCGAACACGTGGACCACGTAACGGCCGCTGGCGCTTGGGGCCTGCAGCGTCATCGGCCCGGCGCCCAGCTCGGGACGCAGCTGCATGACCAGCGAGGCATCGGGCACGGCCATGCCCGTGGCACGCAGCGCCGCGACGTCGCCGACCGTGCTGGCCGCGCGCTCGCCGGCCAGCGTCTGGCCGTGGATGCGGACATTCACCGTCGCGGCATCGAGTCGACCGCCCTTGGGGTCGCTGGGGCTGACCCGGATCACCGCGCCGGGCGCGGACAGTGGCAGTTCCACGCCGCGCTGCATTTCGGTGGCCGAGACGTCGGTCCAGTACTCGCGGCTGGCGCGGGCGAACGGCTGCGGCAGCGGATTCACGGGGGCATCGGCGGGCAATGCCCAGCTCACGCTGACGGGCCGATGTTCGGCATGCGGGCGCGGAACGTCCACGCCGACCAGTACCGTCGTGCGGATAGCGGCAGGGGGCGGTGCGGCCTGCAACGCGAGCGGCACCATGTCGTTCGGCGCAGCAGGCAACAACGCGTGGGTGGTGGCGAAAGAGGAAGAGGCAAAGAGGCCGGCGACGACGCCGGCGGCAAGGATCCGTCGATTCATCGCGATCACCCCTTCAGGTCGTTGGCGAGGATGGAGGGCAGGCCGAAGCAGGCGCGTCGGCTCTGATTGTGGTTCAGCACCTGGCCGCTGCTGGTGCGCGAGGTGTCCTTGAACCACAGCGTGCCGGCGGCCTGGGCGCTGGAGCATTCGATGAAGCCGTCGGAGCAGCTGCTCAGCCAGTTCTGGGTGATCTCCAGCCCCACGCTCTGGGTGTAGCCGCCGCAGTAGGCCTGGCTGGACCACACTGCCGACACCACGTCGGTGCCGACCACGTCGCGGAACGCCACGGGCAGGGCGGGGCGGCCGCTGGTGCCGAGCAGGTACTGCTGGTTGTAGGTGGCCATCCAGCCGAGCTGCTGCTGGCGCACCGCGTCGGTCTTGTATCCGAGCAGCCAGCCCAGCGAGGTCTCGAACACGTTGCCGGCGATCACCGCATCGGCCAAGGGCGTGCCGGCGCTGGACGGGGCGATCGCATCGACCTTGACGATGCGCTGGATGATCGCCGGATAGCGCGCGTCGTAAGTGGGGTTGGACAGGATCCAGCGCATCACGTTGCCGCCGTTGGAATGCGTGATGACGATCAGCCGGTCGATGTTGCGGCTCTGGATGAAGCTGGTGAGCTGGCCGGCGAGGCAGCCGGCGGCGCGGTCGTCCCACATGTACTGGTCGAAATCGCAGTTCACCACCAGCAGGTTGTTGCGGTCGGCGAGCCCGTTGCGGATGCCCTCGACCATGTCCGATTGCCAGTAGTCGTTGTAGGCATCGGTTTGCTTGCCCGTGCCATGTACCAGCGCCACGCCGGTGGCGGCGTGGGCGCCCACGCTGGCGGCCATGGCCAGCGCTCCCATCAGCATCATGCGTTGCATGCGTGTCTCTCCCTCAAGGCGGCATCGCCGCGTGGGGCCGCCCTGCGCAGTGCAGGCACGGACGAGACAAACCCTCCGTGGCTTGCGTGCAGTTCGACCTTTGGTGGTGCCGTCGCGGCACCGGTGAACACCGCGATCTCCCCTGATGACCATGCGGCGGCGCATGGAATCTAGCAGCGCCGGTTTGCCGCGGTCTTGCCGCAGCGCAGCCGGAGTGCGACGTGGTCGACAAATACGGCCATCGGCTATCGTGGCCGCCCTCTCACTGCCATCGCGATACGCATGCACGACACCACTGCCGCGAGTCCGTCCACCACCGATCGCCTGAGCCGCGGCGACCTGCGCACGCTCGGGCTGGCCGCGCTGGGCGGCGCGCTGGAGTTCTATGACTTCGTGGTCTTCGTGTTCCTCACGGTGCCGCTGAGCGAGCTGTTCTTCCCGAAAGGCACCGCGCCATGGCTGGCGCAGCTGCAGGTGTTCGGCATCTTTGCGGCGGGGTATCTGGCGCGGCCGCTGGGCGGCATCGTGATGGCGCATTACGGCGACCTGCTGGGGCGCAAGCGCATGTTTACGCTCAGCGTGTTCCTCATGGCGCTGCCTACGCTGGCGATCGGCCTGCTGCCGGTGTACGCGCAGATCGGCGCGCTCGCGCCGGTGCTGCTGCTGGCGTTGCGCGTGCTGCAGGGCATTGCGGTGGGCGGCGAGGTGCCGGGCGCATGGGTGTTCGTGGCCGAGCACGTGCCGGCGCGTCGGGTCGGCATCGCCTGTGCCAGTCTCACCAGTGGACTCACCGTGGGGATCCTCATCGGCTCGCTGCTCACCGCGGTGATCCACGAGCGGATGACGCCCGCCCAATTGCTCGACTACGGCTGGCGGCTGCCGTTCCTGGCCGGCGGCGTGTTCGGTTTCATCGCGGTGTGGCTGCGCCGCTGGCTGCGCGAGACGCCGGTGTTCGAGGCGATGCAGGCGCGCCGCGCGCTGGCCGACGAGCTGCCGCTCAAGCGTGTGCTGCGTGAGCATCGCGGCGCCGTGGTGCGCTCGATGGCGGTGACCTGGACGCTGACCGCGGCGATCGTGGTGGTGATCCTGATGACGCCGACCCTGGTGCAGGCGGTGTTCCACCTGCCGCCGGCCACGGCGTTCCTGGGCAACAGCCTGGCCTCGTTTGCACTGGCGGTCGGCTGCCTGGCGTTGGGCGCAGCCGCGGACCGCTTTGGCGTGGCGCGCGTGCTGGGCGTCGGCGCGGTGATGATGACGTTGGCGACGGGCGCGCTCTACCTTGACCTACAGCGCGGCGGGGCGCATTTCCTGCCGCTGTATGCCCTGTCGGGTTTCACCGTGGGCGTGGTCGGTGTGGTGCCCACGGTGATGGTCGACGCGTTTCCGCCGGCGGTGCGCTTCAGCGGGCTGTCGTTCTCCTACAACGTGGCCTACGCCGTGTTCGGCGGCATCACGCCGCCGCTGATCGGTGCGCTGGTGAAGGGCCTCGGTCCACTGGCGCCGGCGTACTACGTAGCGTTGGCCGCGCTGGCGGCAGTGCTGGTGGCCGCCGGCTTGCGGGGCAGCGGCCGAATCGCGGAAAAGCGTCGGGGCTGAAGCCCCTCCACAACCAGCCACTTCGCCCCTGTAGGAGCGACTTCAGTCGCGATGCTCTTCGGCAAGGCTGCCGGATGCGCCGTGGTTACCTAGAACTCCAACTCCTGCGCCGCGCACAGGTAGTCGTTGAGCGGGGCGATGTGGCGATAGATGTCCACCAGCGTCGGCAGCAATTTCGGTGAGCAGGCGAGCGCTTCGTCGAAGCCCTGGCCGGCGGCGAAATCCTTGCGCTTGAGGTCGTCGATCAGCTCGAGGGCGGGGTCGAACCCGCGCGGCGGGCGGCTCAGCGATTCGCCCCAGAATTCGAAGCGGTCGCGGAACGCCTTGCTGTGCGTAGCCTTCTTCCACGCCGCCGGGTTGTCGGCGATGAAGCCGCGGATGCGCTTGAGGTCGTCCGGCTCCGGATGCCACATGCCGCCGCCGGCGAAGCAGTCGCCGGGCTGGATGTGCACGTAGAACGAGGGCGCGGCGATCTCGTGGCGGCGCTCGTGGAAGAAGCGCGCGCCCTGCCAGGTCTTGTACGGCAGCTTGTTGTTGGAGAAGCGCGTGTCGCGGTGAATGCGGAACAGCGAACCGCCGTTCTTGCGCGCGTCGGCGCGGTAGTGCGGGCTGATCTTCGCGATCGGCGCCTGCATGTCGGCGATCAGGGCGAGGAACGGCTCGCGCACGTGCTGCTCGTAGTCGGCCTTGTGGTCGAGGAACCACTCACGGCTGTTGTGGCGGCCCAGGGCGTTGAGAAAGCGGAAGGTGGCGGGCGAAAAGTAGGTAGCGGGCATCGTCGGTGGCGTCAGGCGAGGGGCGTGATCTCGGCGGCCAGCTCGCGGCCCCAGGCGGCGAGCTGGTCGAGCAGGGCGTGATGGTGAGTGCAGGCCGGGTCCTGTCGCAGTTGCGCCAGGCGTGCGGTGTACTCGTCCAGAGTGAGGCCGGTGAGCGGGGTGGGGCGAGTCAGCCGGTTGCGGCGGAAGGCGTCCCAGCGCGCGTGCTCGTCGGCGCTGAGCGTGTGCGGCCAGTTGCGTGCGCGATAGCGGAACAACAACTCGGCGTAACGCGGATCGCGGAACGTGAAGCCGCGTGCCGCCAGCTGCTCCGGCGGCGTGCCGCGCACCTCGGCCAGCAGGCGCTTGTCGGCGTCGGGCAAGAATCCGTCGTACAGCGCCAGCTCCGGGTCTTCCGCTGCCGGCATGGCCGCGGCCTGCTTGAACAGGCGCTGCACCTTCTCGCGCACGCCGGTGGCGGCGCGCAGCGTGTCGGCGTGCGCCAGGCAGCGCTCGGGATCGAGCTGCAGGCGGGCGAGGTCGGCGCCCTTGAGCACCGACAGCGGCGCCAGCGCCGGTGCGCGGTTGGCGCGTACGGTGCGCAGCGCGATGCGTTCCACGCCCTCGGGCAGGTCGGCGCGCGAGGTGAACACGCGGTCGGCGATGTCTTCCTCGTCCAGCGCGATCAGCTCGGTCGGGTCGAAGCGCAGGTCGTAGACGATCACCTCGCCCGGCCGAGCGGGATGCAGGGCCAGCGGCGCGATCACCGTCAGGCAGTGCTGGCTGGCCGGGTAGCGCGAGGAGACGTGCACCAGCGGCGTCATGCCAGCCACATCCAGCTGCTCGAACACGCGCTGCTTGCGGCGCAGGGCGAAGTGCCAGTCCCACAGTCGCGGCTGGCGCACGCGGATCAGCCGCGCCAGGTCGATCAGCGCGTGCACGTCCGAGAGCGCATCGTGCGCGCGCTCCTGCTGCAGGCCGTTGGCCTTGGCCAGGTGTTCGAGCTTGAAGCTGGGCGAGCCGTCGTCGCGGGTGGGCCAGTGGATTCCCTCCGGGCGCAGCGCCTCGCACATGCGCACCAGGTCGATGAGGTCCCAGCGCGAGTTGCCGTTTTCCCACTCGCGGCCGTAGGGGTCGAAGAAGTTGCGATACAGCAGCTGGCGCGTCACCTCGTCGTCGAAGCGCAGCGAGTTGTAGCCCACGCCGCAGGTGCCGGGCTCGGCCAGTTGCTCGTGCACGCGGGCGGCGAACCCCGCCTCGATCACCCCCTCGCGCTCGGCCTGCTGCGGCGTGATGCCGGTGATCATGCACGCCTCGGGATGCGGCAGCGCATCGCGCGGCGGCTTGCCGAAGAACATCACCGGCTCGCCCACGATCTCCAGTTCCATGGTGGTGCGAATGCCGGCGAACTGCACCGGTCGATCGCGCCGGCTGTCCGCGCCGAAGGTTTCGTAGTCGTGCCAGAAGAAGGTCTGCATCACGTGATGATCGCATGCGCCGCCGCCCCGGGCATGGCCGGGAGGGTCGCCAAGCGGATGGGGCCACACTAGACTTCGGCGGCCCAGGAGGACGCATGAGCCAAGCCAACGAAAACCACCTGATCTGGATCGATCTGGAGATGACCGGCCTCGACACGGATGCCGATTCCATCCTGGAGATCGCCACCATCGTCACCGACAAGGATCTCAACATCCTGGCCGAAGGGCCGGTGTTCGCGATCCGTCACGAGCTCGACCGGCTCGAAGCCATGGACAGCTGGAACCGTAACCAGCACAGCCGCTCCGGTCTGTGGCAGCAGGTACTCGATTCCACCACCGATCACGCCGCCGCCGAGCAGGCGACGGTGGAGTTCCTCAAGGCCTGGGTGCCGGCCGGCAAGTCGCCGATGTGCGGCAACTCGATCTGCCAGGACCGCCGTTTCATGCACCGGCAGATGCCGCGGCTGGAGCGCTACTTCCACTACCGCAATCTCGACGTCTCCACGCTCAAGGAGCTGGCGCGCCGCTGGGCGCCGCAGGTGGGCAAGGGCTTCTGCAAGGACTCGGCGCACACCGCGCTGTCGGACATCCGCGACTCCATCGACGAGCTGCGCTACTACCGCCAGCACATGGGCGCGCTGGGCGGGCTGGGCTGAGGCGCCGACCATGTCCGCTGCCGACCTGTTCGCCACCGTACTCGACTGCAACGGCCGTCCGCTGACGCTGGACCGCCCGCGCGTGGTGGGCATTCTCAACGTCACCCCCGACTCGTTCTCCGACGGCGGTCTGTACGCCGATCTCGATGCCGCCGTGGCGCACGGCCTGGCGATGGTGGAGCAGGGCGCGGACATGCTCGACGTAGGCGGCGAATCCACCCGCCCCGGCGCGGCCGACGTGCCGCTGGATGAGGAGCTGGCGCGCGTGCTGCCGGTGATCGAGGCGCTGGCCGCGCGCTGCGCGGTGCCGATTTCGATCGACACCTCCAAACCCGAGGTGATGCGCGCGGCGGTGGCCGCTGGCGCCGGCATGATCAACGACGTGTACGCGCTGCGCCGCGATGGCGCGCTGGATGCGGCCGCCTCGCTCGGCGTGCCGGTGTGCCTGATGCACATGCAGGGCGAGCCGCGCGGCATGCAGGACGATCCGCATTACGACGACGTGGTGGGCGAGGTGCATCGCTTCCTCACCGACCGGCTGTTCGCCTGCGAGCTGGCTGGCATGGATCGGCGCAAGGTGCTGGTGGACCCGGGCTTCGGCTTCGGCAAGACGCTGGAGCACAACCTCGAACTGCTGCGCGAGCTGCGCCGCTTCGCCGATCTCGGCGCGGGCGTGTACGCGGGGCTCTCGCGCAAGTCGATGATCGGCGCGATCACCGGGCGAAATGTGCCGGCCGAACGCGCCGCGGGTTCCGTGGCCGCGGCGCTGATTGCCGTGCAGCACGGCGCGAAACTGGTGCGCGTGCACGACGTGGCGGCCACGGTCGACGCGCTGGCGGTGTGGCACGCGGTGGATGCCCACCGCCCGGCCCGCCGCAAGGACGCCGGCCCCGCCGCGCCGCGCTGGCCCGACGACGAATGACCTGACGGCGCGCGCCGCTGCGTGACGCTGTCTCTCCAAGGATCGACCCATGACCCCACGCAAATTCTTCGGCACCGACGGCATCCGCGGCCGCACCGGCCAGTGGCCGATCAGCGCCGACTTCATGCTCAAGCTCGGTCGCGCCGCCGGCGCCGTACTCGCCGGCCAGGGCAGCGGCGCCAAGCGCCCGTCCGTGGTGATCGGCAAGGACACGCGCATTTCCGGCTACATGTTCGAGTCCGCGCTGGAGGCCGGACTGGTCGCCGCGGGCGTCGACGTGAAACTGCTCGGCCCCATCCCCACGCCGGCCGTGGCTTTCCTCACGCGCTCACTGCGCGCGGACGCCGGCATCGTGATCAGCGCCTCGCATAATCCGTACGAGGACAACGGCATCAAGTTCTTCTCCGCCAGCGGCGAGAAACTGTCCGACGCGATCGAGCTGGCGATCGAGGCCGAGCTGGAACGCGATTTCGTCACCGTGCCGTCCGAGCGGCTGGGCAAGGCGAGCCGCATCGACAACGCGGTGGCGCGTTATGCGGAGTCCTGCAAGGCGACGGTGCCGGAGGATTTCAGCCTGCACGGCATGAAGATCGTGCTCGATTGCGCGCACGGCGCGACCTACCAGGTGGCGCCCAAGGTGTTCGCCGAGATGGGCGCCGAAGTCAGCGCCATCGGCGACACTCCGGACGGCTTCAACATCAACCGCGGCGTGGGCTCGACCCACCCCGAGGCGCTGCAGCAGGCAGTGATCGAGCGCGGTGCGGACATCGGTATCGCCTTCGACGGCGACGGCGATCGCGTGTTGCTGGTGGATCGCCACGGCGTGCTCGCCGACGGCGACGACATCCTCTACGTGCTGGCGTGCAGCTGGCGCGCGCGTGGGCTGCTGAAGGGGCCGGTGGTCGGCACGCTGATGAGCAATTACGGCCTGCAGCAGGCGCTGCGCGCGATGGAGGTGCCGCTGCTGCGCGCGAACGTCGGCGACCGCTTCGTGCTGCAGCAGTTGCGCGAGCATCACGGCGTACTCGGTGGCGAAACCTCCGGCCACATCCTGTGCCTCGACCGCGCCACCACGGGCGACGGCATCGTCGCCGCACTGGCGGTGCTCGAGGCGCTGTCAGGGGCCGGGCAGGATCTGGCCGAAGCCCGCCGCGGCCTGGTCAAGCTGCCGCAGGTGATGCTCAATGTGCGCGTCGCCGGCAACGCGCACGGTGTGCTCGAGCACAGCGATGTGACCGCCGCCGTGGCGCGGGCGCAGGCGCAGCTGGAAGGGCGCGGCCGGGTGTTCCTGCGCGCGTCGGGCACCGAGCCGTTGGTGCGCGTGACGGTGGAGGCGGCCGATGCCGCCGAGGTGCAGGCGTTGGCACAGACGCTGGCGGACGTCGTAAAATCCGCCCTCGAACGCTCGTGAGCCTGCTCTAGCTGTAACCCAGGTCGCCAAGGATTGGCCCGACGTGCCCCGCCCTTGCGGTGGCGGATGAAATCGACCGCACGCCAACCTGGAGTCACCATGAAGAACGTTCCCACCCTCGACATCCGTCGTTACGACACCGACCGCGACGCCTTCGTCGCCGAGCTCGGCGCCGCTTATCGCGAGTTCGGCTTCTGCTGCATCAGCGGCCACGGCATCGATCCGGCACTGGTCGATGGCGCCTACGACACGTTCCAGCGCTTCTTTGCGCTACCCACCGAAACCAAGATGAAGTACCACGTGCCCGGTTCCGGCGGCGCGCGTGGCTACACGCCGTTCAAGGTGGAGACCGCCAAGGACAGCGCGCATCCGGATCTCAAGGAGTTCTGGCACGTGGGGCGCGAGATTCCGCGCGACTCGAAGTTCGCCGACGTGATGGCGCCCAACCTGTGGCCGACCGAAGTGCCGGACTTCAAGCGCTACGGCTACGGCCTGTTCGAGGCGCTGGACCAGCTCGGCACGCGCGTGCTGCGCGCCCTGGCGCTGCACGTCGGCCTGCCGGAGAACTACTTCGAGGACAAGACCGACCTGGGCAACTCGATCTTGCGGCCGATCCACTACCCGCCGATCACCCAGGACGACATCCCCAACGTGCGCGCCGGCGCCCACGAGGACATCAACTTCATCACGCTGCTGGTTGGCGCCAGCGCCGAAGGGCTGGAAGTGCTCACCCGCGAGGGCGAGTGGCTGCCGATCACCACGCAGGGCGACGCCATCGTGGTGAACATCGGCGACATGCTGCAGCGCCTGACCAACCACGTGTACCCGTCCACCACGCATCGCGTGGTGAACCCGAAGAACGACAACGCGCGCAAGCCGCGCTACTCGGTGCCGTTCTTCCTGCATCCGAACCCCGACGTGGTGCTCGATCCGGTGCCTGAGTGCATCACGCCGGACAACCCCAGCCGCTACGACAGCTCGATCACCTCGCACGAGTACCTGCTGCAGCGCCTGCGCGAGATCAAGCTGATCTGATCGAGGGTGACTTCCGGCCGGCGTGCGCCGGCCGGGAGGCTTGCTAGCTTGCGGCACACTTCCACCGGGTGTCGCGCATGCTCCGTTATCTCGCTCTCTTCCTGATGGCCGGATTCGCGTCGGCGATCCACGCTGCACCGGGTGAACCCAATCGCCCGTTCGATGGCTTCGTGGGCCGGTGGAACTGCAGCGGTCATTTCGCCAGCGGCAAGGCAATCGCCGCGCGTATGGAATACGCCGCCGATCTCAGCGGCAACGCCTTGCTCAAGCACCACGCGGACCGGCCGCCGGCGAGCTATCGCGCCGTCGAATCCTGGAGCCAGGTGCCGCACGCCGGTCGGTACGCGATGGTCGTGCTGGACAGCTTCGGCGGCGCACGACGCTTCACCAGCGCGGGCTGGCAGGGGCAGGTACTGACTTGGCAGGGCGATGCCCAGGTGCAACCGGCGCAACGCTTCGTCTATACCCGCCTGGACGACCGCACATACCGCATCGACTGGGAGCTGGCGCGGGACGGCAAGCCCTTCATCATGGGCGATACGCTGACTTGCGTCCGCCAGGACTGAACCGTTGGCGCCCATGTCTGCGTCGGCCGCTTGTGGGGACTAGGGATGTCGCCGAGTGGCGGGCATCACGCCATCCAGAAAAACACCGCGGTCATCCGCTTCGATTCCGGGCCGTCCAGGCCCCAGTACGCCGAGGCGCTGTGGATGATGTTGGCCTTGTAGACCAGCAGCCGGTTGTACCGATGCGGCACGCGCACGTCCTCGACGAACGCGGTGGGCGCCACGAAGCGGCTGCCCAGTGCATCGACCAGGTTGCGGTGCGGCGGCATCACCATGTTGCCGCCGAGCTGGCCGTTGGGCATGCGCTGGCGGAAGAAGCTGGTGCCGCAGCGGTCCGGTGCGTCCGGGTGCAGGTACAGCACCGCGGCATAGCGGCAGAGGTTCAACGAATCGGTGTGCGGCTTCACGGCGCCCTCGGTGGAGCCGACCACCTGCACGCAGTTGTGGTTGAGGTGCTGGCCTTCCGGCGTCTGCTCCACCCACAGTCGGCTGGCGCCGGTGAGCTGGCGCACCTTCGCCTCGATCGCGCCGAGCTCGTCCGGCTCCAGGGCATCGCTGGCGCGCATGCCCGGCCACACCTCGCCGGTAGTCGGGTAGCCGAACTCCCATGCGGTCTTGGCCAGACAGCGGCGGCGTACCTCGTCGGGGTTGGGCAGGGCGTCATCCACCACCCAGTAGTCGCGGCCTTCGGTGGGCTTGCGATACGGTAGGGGCCGCATGGCCGGGTGCTTGGGAAACAGCGACATGCTCGGCGATCTCGGTGCAGTGCGTGGGCGCCACAGTAGCGCAAGCGAGGTCGTTCAATCGTGGTGGTTGCGGTAGCGCCCGGACTGGCGATGGGACAGCCACAGCGCGAGCCGGTCGGGCAGCCACTCGGTAATCGCCTTGATCGTGCGGTTGACCCGTCCCGGCACGTACACCACCGCGCCGCGCTCCACCGCGTCGATGCCCTGGCGCGCCACCTCGTCGGCGGTGAGCCACATGAAACCGGGCATCGCGTTCATCTTCTGCCGCGTGCCGGTGACGTCGTGGAACTCCGACCAGGTGAAGCCCGGACACAGCGCGCTTACGTGTACCCCCGCGTCGCGGTTCTCCAACGCCAGCGACTGCGACAGCTTGATCAGGTAGGCCTTGGATGCCGCGTACAACGTGTGTCCGGCCGTGCCCGGCACGAAACCAGCGAGCGAGGCCACGTTGATCACCCGGCCGTGACCGCGCTCGCGCATCCCCGGCAGCAGTCGCCAAGCCAGCTCGGTGGGGGCGGTCATCATCACCTGGATGAAGTCCGCATGCGCCGGCCACGGGTTGGCCACCAGTGTGCCGGGCAGGCCGTAGCCGGCGTTGTTGATCAGCCAGTCCACCTGCAGGTTGCGCGACTGAAGCTCGTCACAAAGCACCGCGGGCGCCTGCGGATCGGACAGGTCGGCCGCCGTCACGTGGCAACGATTGCCGTGCGCGCGCTGCAGCTCGTCGGCCAGTGCCTGCAGGCGCTCCTCGCGCCGCGCCACCAGCACCAGGTCATGACCCCGCGCGGCCAGGGAGCGGGCAAATGCTTCGCCGATGCCGGCGGAGGCGCCGGTGACCAGGCTCAGGGGGCGGGTGGCAGTCATCGCGGATCCTCGTTCGCAAAGGCGTCTATCTTGACCGGCCCGGCGCGCCGGATGCCATGTCCGATTGCCCGAATCGGGGCCGCGTCGCTAAGCTCGCGGTTTTTTACGAGGCGTCCCCCATGCGCAAGAAGCTCGTGGCAGGCAACTGGAAGATGCACGGCAGCCGTTCGATGGCGCAGGCGCTGGTGGCGGAACTCGCCGCCGCGTGCTCGCCCGAGGTCGACGTGCTGCTGATTCCGCCGTTCCCCTACATTCCGCTCGTTGCGCCCGCCTGCCAGGAAGCCGGGCTGGCCCTGGGCGCGCAGGATCTGAGCGAGCACGAGGGGCAGGGCGCCTATACCGGCGAAGTGGCCGGCGCGATGCTCAAGGACGTGGGCGCGGAGTGGGTGCTGGTGGGCCATTCCGAGCGCCGCCAGTATCACGGCGAGAGCGATGCGCTGGTGGCGCGCAAGTTCGCCGCGGCGCTGGCCAGCGGCCTGACCCCGATCCTGTGCGTGGGCGAGACGCTGGCCGAGCGCGAGTCTGAGCAGACCGAGGCGGTGGTCCAGCGCCAGTTGCGTGCCGTGCTCGAGCAGGTCGGCATCGCCGCGTTCGACACCGCCGTGATCGCGTACGAGCCGGTCTGGGCGATCGGCACCGGACGCACCGCCAGCCCCGAGCAGGCGCAGCAGGTGCACGCCTTTCTGCGTAGCCAACTCGTGAAGGAGGATGCTATGATTGGCGGTCTGACGCGGCTGCTGTACGGCGGCAGCGTCAAGGCATCGAATGCCGCGGAATTGTTCGCGCAGCCCGATGTCGACGGTGGTCTGGTGGGCGGTGCATGCCTGCTGGCCGCCGACTTTATCGGCATCTGCTCGGCCGCTCGTTGAGCGCAACGGAATCCATACCTACATGTTCGTCATTTTCAGCGTGTTCTACATCCTGGTCGCCGCGTCGATGATCGTGCTGATCCTCATGCAGCGCGGCGCCGGTGCCGATGCCGGTTCGGGTTTCGGCGGCGGCGCATCGGCCACCGTGTTCGGCGCCCGTGGCTCGTCCAACTTCATGAGCCGTGCCACGGCTGTGCTGGCGGGCCTGTTTTTCCTGCTCAGCCTCGGCATGGGCATGTACCTCAGCCACAGCGGCGCACCGCAGCCGACCAATGACGATCTGGGCGTGATGGCGGGGCTTGCCAAGAAGGCCCCGGCCTCCCAAAATGCGCAGCCCGCCGCAACGGTGAACAGCGATGTTCCGCAGGCGGCGAAGCCGGCTCCGGGGTCTGACGTCCCCGCCGCGCCGGCCACGAAGAACACCGACGTACCGGCTCCGGCCTCGTCGGCGAAGTAAATCGAAACACACCTGCCCAGGTGGCGGAATTGGTAGACGCACTACCTTGAGGTGGTAGCGACGAGAGTCGTGGGGGTTCGAGTCCCCCCTTGGGCACCAACAGCAGTTTCAGGACATCTCACGAAGTCTCAGAAACACACCGAACCCCGCCTAGCTGCGGGGTTTTTTGTGTCTGGAGGTCTCAGGGACGTTCGTGGCAGCTTGGACTTTTGGGTATGGTTTTGGGTATGGTTTTTGGTAATTCACCCAAACCGGTCCCCGTGCATGCCCAAGCTCGCCACCCCACTCACTGAGCTGCAAGTCAGCAAGGCCAAAGCAAAGAGCAAGCCGTACACACTCGCTGACGGCAACGGGCTCTGCCTCATCGTGAGCACTGCCGGCGGGAAGACATGGCAGGTGCGCTATCGATTGCCGGACGGCACTAGGCCGACGCCCGCAACCATCGGCCGTTATCCCTCGTTGACCCTCGCTGAAGCGCGCGTGCGGGCGGTGGAGGTGCAGCGCGACGCAAAGGCCGGGAAGGTGACCGCTGGCGTGCAGAAGACACGGCAGGCGGCCGTGGATGCCGACAGTGCCGAGCGCATTGCCGAGGAGAAGGCGGCGGCCGAGCGGCAGCACGCGAGCTTCCGGGCTGTCTCCGGGCGCTGGCTGGCCGAGAAGCGCCCGACGTGGGCGCCTGAGACGCACCGCAAGGCTCGGCTTGTGGTCGATTCCTACCTCGTGCCCAAGATCGGCGATGCAGACATGCGCACGCTGGAGACCAAGGATGTGCGGCCCGTGCTGGTGGAGATGGCCGCGAACACGCCGCAGCTCGCACGCAAGGCGCGGCAGTATGTCGGCAGCATCGTGGATCATGCGATCAATGAGGGCCTGAGGGCCGACGAGAGCGCGCTCAGGCTTGCCCGGATACTCCCCACGATTCGTAGCGGGCATATGCCGGCCGTGACGGACGATGACAGCCAGCTAGGCGAGGTCATGCGGGCCATCGGCGCCCACGGTAATCGCGTGGTGCGTGCGGCATTGCTGCTGGCGTCGATGACGGCGATGCGCTCGGGCGTGGTCGCTAGTGCGCGATGGTCGGAGATCGACCTGGAGGCCGGCGAGTGGAGGATTCCCGGCAAAGAGCCAGACGGCAGCAACCGCATGAAGACCGGGAAGGACTTCACCACCTCGCTGCCGTGGCAGGCCGTGGAGGCCCTGCGGGAAATGCACGCACGCTCGGCCGGTGATGAATACGTGTTTCCGCCGCAGGCACGGCAGCAGACCCCGCACCTGTCTCGCGATTCGCTGAGCTTGGCGCTCCGGCAGATGGGGTTCCAAGGCCAGCACACTACGCACGGCTTCCGGGCATCCTTGCGCACCCTTGGGCGTGAGCGGCTGGGCATTGACGTGGACGTGCTGGAGGCACAGCTCGCCCATGCCCCGAAGGATGAAGTGGAAGCGGCCTACGCGCGTGTGAAGTTCCGCGAGAAACGCCGGGAGGTCATGCAGGCGTGGGCGGACTATCTGGACGAGTTGAAGGAAAGCGGGAAGGTGGTCCCGTTCAAGCGGAAGGCGTGAGAGCGGGAGCCCTGCACGCCTTTTGTGTCCGTGTGTCCTGATCTGTAGTTTTCGCTGCGAGCTAGTCGCGAGCGTTATCCACGTTTGGATCGCCACGGGATGCATCAGCGCCGCCACCGTCCACGAAGATGCAGCCGTAAATGACCACCGCAACCGAAGCCACAAGCCAAAGAACTGCCACGCGCACCCCGACCTGAGTCCCGAACAGCAGAGCACCGAACAAAAGCGGGGCCGGAGTGAACCCCGCAATAAGTACGGCGCTAGCCAACTTGCCGCGCTTCACTGCGCGTCCTGACTTTCAGCGACAGGCGACTGATCCACCGCCGACTGTCTGCCCGCGAGTTTCGACCATACAAATGCGGCCACCGCGGCCGCGATGGCCCACGACGGATCGAACATGGCAAACACGAAATCCATCGGGCCTGACTTCCAGCCGAGGAATACTGTTGCCCCGAAGGCGCAGGCGATAGCCCAGCAGATGAAAAAGCGCGCAAGTCCCTTCACGTTGTTGCCCCTGTAGTGTCATGCACAAGCCTGCAGACGCGCAGGCAGTGACCGGCACGCTGCCGGCCCCACCAATGTCGCATGAAAATGCGGAGTCACAAGAGCGCACAGGAACCGACTGACATAGCCAGCGCCCGGGTGCGGCGTGGCCGACTACAACGACACGACGATGGGCGGCACCTCCGAGCCTTCCACCCAAAGCACCCAGCTCCCACAGTGCCACCGTCGAGCCCCCGACGGCTCCCGGGCGGACCACAGCAGCCCCAGCCCACGCCCGGCCCAAGACACATCACGCTGCAACGAGTAGCAGCGGCCGAACATCTGCACACCGAAATGAATCACAAGCTGTCCCCTGTAGTGCCCGCCGGGATCGATGCCGCGGCGTGACGGGCAACCGCAGCGACGGTGCGGAAGGTATCGACAAACGCGGAAGGTGCAAGTCTAATAACTTGCTGAATCAGATGGTTATTCTTTCCAATCGTCAATCAATGATCAATGGCAAGCATTGACTCTTGGAGACCTTCCGAAGGCATCCACCCAAGGCGCGCGCAATGACGACAGACAACACCTCTGAGGGCGCCCGGCTAATGGCTGAGGCGCGACTCGCACGGACACGAGAGCTGCACCAACTGACCACGAGCGGCTGGCAGAGGAGGGCGCCGGCATTTGCGGTGATTGCAATGTGTGTGCTGGCATTCGTCTTCCTAGCGGCCTTCGTAACGGTCGCGGCGCGCTGGCTTTGAAGACGAGGAAGTCTCGAATCTGAGGGCTTCAAATGAGCACCGCTACTCACGAGAGGTATGTCTTCCTTCGCTTCGCGGACCTGAGCGTGTACGAAGCCATATTGATTCTCGAACAACACACAGACGCGGTACCCCATCGCCTAGGCTACGCAGCCTTACGCTACGCCGTCATCTGTTATATGCGGCCATTCACCGCCGGGAAAACGCGTCACGAGTTCCCGCAGCCTAAGGGCTCCCCACGACGGCAGATTGCGTTACCCCGCAGCATCGTTCCCAGCAAATTCGCCGAGCTGCACGACGAACTCCGGAATTACCGCCACGGGGCTTTCGCCCACACCGACATCGACAAATTGAACCCGAGACTCGGGCTCTCGCCTAGCAACCAGCACGGGTTCCCCATTGCTTGTAATCCAATCGATCGCAAACCTCTGCACCTCCATAAGAGTGCGATGCTCGGGCTGTTTCAGGGTGTGCGGGACGCGATAGGAGAGCAGATGCGGCTGGTGGAGGACGAAATCCGTCAGAGCTTGGCCGAGCCACTGCCCGAGTGAATGCACGTGGTGAGAGCATCGGCGCGACTGCACTTTGTCATTATCTCCGACAGGATAAAGACCCTCGCCAACTGGTACCCCTTATCAAGCGGGACCACCGTGGCACTTGCCCTTTGTCACCCCCTCCGCACCTCCGCCACCCGCACCGTCGCTGCTGTCATCCAGCAGACCCCCATCCGCAGAGACCAGGAGGGCCGGTACTGCCTCAATGACCTGCACAGGGCGGCTGGCGGTACAGAACGCCACAAGCCGGGCAACTTCATGCAGCTCAGTAGTACCGCTGAGCTGACTGCGGCCATTTCTAACTCCGGGGATTCCCGGATTAACCCCATCGACCTCTCCCGTGGCCGTTAAGGCGGCACCTACGTCCACGAAGACCTCGCCATCGACTACGCCGCGTGGATCAGCCCGGTGTTCAAGCTGGAGGTCTACCGGGCATTTAAGTGCCAGCCTAGGAGGAAGGGCGCGGCGGGCTGGCCGAGTAAAACGTTGAACCTAGGACGAAGGCGCTCCGCGCCGCCGAGTAAAAGCGCCAACCTAGGACCAAGAGCGCTCCGCACCTCTCGCTGAGTAAAAGTTGCAGCCTAGGAAGAAGGGTGCACCGTGCCGGCTGAGTAAAACGCACAGCTTAGGACCAAGAGCGCTCTGCGCCTCTCACTGAGTAAAACGCCAAGCCTAGGAAGAAGGGCGCGGCGGGCTGACCGAGTAAAACTGCAAGCTTAGGACCAAGAGCACCCACGGTCCCCGTTGATACCCAGCGAGACGAGTAAAAGCGCCAGCCTAAGAGAAAGACCCACCCGGACACCACCGGGAACCGAGGAGGCCCCAGCGGCCACCGCGGTGCCTTGTCGTGCCCGTCATTCGAGCACCACCACCAACACGAGACCACAGACGCATGATCGATATCGACCCCCAGCACCTTGCCGCAGCCATCGCCGTGGCCGAGCCGTTCCTGTTGCGCACCATCGCCTTCGAGCCCGACACCTTCGACCTGCTGAAGCACCAGCAACGCAAGCTGGAGAGCCGCATCCGCCGCGACACCAGCAACGCCGAGGTGATCAAGTACCTGATTCACACCCACCCCGAAGCGCGGGCGCTGGGCATTGAACATTGAGCAAGCGTTCCAGCGGCTCCAGTCGGCCGATGTGCAGATGCTGCCGCTGGCAGAGCTGAAGACAGACGACACCTTCCAGCCCCGCGAGGTCCGCATGGTGCCCCACCGAGAACAGGCGGGAGTGGAGCGGCGCAGCGAGGACCACATCGGCGCAATGCGGCTTGCGCTGGAGGCTGCACAGGGCACCGAGTTGGAGCCCGTCCTTGTCGCCGAGGTGGAGGGCAGCAGGTACGTGGTCGATGGACACCACCGCCTGACGGCTTACCGCAGAGCCCAGCGGGAGACCATCCCGGCCCGAGTGATGCCCATGGAGAGAGCGCAGGCCGTGCTGGTCTCCAAACTGGTCAACTGTGCCGGCCGGGCTCTTGAGATGCATGCGGAGCAACGCAGGGACGCCGCGTGGCAATACATAGCGGCAGTGACGAAGCGCGGAGCTACCGGCCTTCCCGCTGGGCAGTCACTGCGGACCATCGCGGGCCGCTTCGGGATCGGAAAGAACACCGTAGGCACCATGGTCCGCAAGGTGGCCCAAGTGAACCTGAAGGCATGGCCGGAATCATCGCGCGACCCCGGCACCGGATGGCCGCGTTGGCGAAAAGTGCGCGAGGGCGGAACCGCTTGGCAACAGGAACTGGAGCAGATGGACATGGACCAAATCACGCAACATGAGGCCGAGCAGCTGGCGAAGAAAATCGGTGCGTTACAGGAGCGAGCTGACCCCGAAGCCTTCCGGCGCGCCTTGCGAATACTAGGCGTTGAGGACCTGCTAGCAGTGAATTGCCAAGACGCGCGGGACTTCGAGGCTGAGACCGCCGAAGCCGTCGATTTCTAGCAATCGCAAACCGCGCCAGATAGCCACCCACTGTCCCACCAGTGAAAGGGTTTAGGACAGTTGGCATGTCCCCACAGGGACACTTTCACGCGCCTCGCAGCACCAGAGTCCCCACTGTCCCCACGGGGACACGTCGCTAGAACCACCGGGCCACCATCGGCTCCTTTCGTCCGCCGCGGCCACTCTGCCGCAGTACCCCGGACAACCCCACCGAACCACTAAAGAACGCCCATGCACTGCCCGCCCTGCGGACGGTGCCGGGCGCCATTGCATTCAAAGGAACAGCAGATGAAAGAGTACAGGCAGCAGGCAGCCCCCCAATTCACCACCGACGCAGATGGGAACCGATTGGCCCATATCGCCCTAGCACACACTCACGAGCGAGCCACCTTGTACGCCGAGGACTACGAGCGTGTTCTCGCGCAGGGCTTCTCCCCGTACTGGGCCATCGCCAGCACCGGCGGCCGTCATCGGTATGTACTGGTGCAGGCGCGCTCACCGTCCAATGTTGGCCGCTCCCTGACTGTGGCTCGTTTGGTCGCCCAAGCCGGAAAAGGCCAGCGCGTCGGCTACGCAGACGGCGACCGCCTCAACCTCCGCCGCGAGAATCTGGTCTTGATCAAAGGTCCGGCAAAAGCAGCCGCGGGCTGGTTGCATCCGAAGTCCAACAAGGCCACAAGCAAGCCCTCTGCGGCCATCCCGACAGCGCCGACTGCCGGCCCCATCTCCTTACCACCCCGGGCGCCGTTCGCGCCGCGCGTGGTCGATACCGCGTCACTAGGCCACCGAGTGCGGAAGCAGATGGCCCAGCAGGCTCGCGAGGTGACTCCGTGATTACCTTCGATATTGTGAGACCCGCAGTGATCCCCGAGCTGGCCCTTAGGCTGTCGCGGGCGGACCTCGTGGAGCTTGAGCGGCGCGGCTGGCGGTCTCCGGCAGATGCCATCCGGGCGGCAGTCGGGGCTTCCGTGGAGGCGTTCACGGCGTCATGGGATGGCGAGGTCCGGGCAGTGTTCGGAGTCGCCGAGTGGCGCGGAGAGACGCCCGAGGGTTTGGAGCGCGTGGGTATGCCGTGGCTGCTTTGCTCAACGCCACCGCCATACGTCCAGATGACGTTTATGCGGATGGCGGAGGAAGTCATGGAGCGATGGTCGCGCACCTTCCGCACGCTGATTGCGTGCGTGGACGCCGAGCACACCCGAGCCCGGAGGTGGTTGGTGAGCCTTGGCCTGCACCCGGTGAACGAGCAGCAGCACAACGGCTTCCCGGTCATCGGATTCATGCGCCACAACCCGCAGGGAGATAGCGCGAATGTGTGAACCTGCGAGCATCACCATGGGCGTGATCGCCGTGCTATCAGCAGGTGCAGCCGTATACAACGCCAACCAGCAGCGGCACGCACTGGAAGACCAGATGAAGCTGCAACAGGAGCAGACCGACCAAGGCGCGCAGGCACAGACGAACGATCGTCTGAAGCAAGCCCGCGAACAGCGAGCCGCTGCCCGGGCTGCATCCGCCGAGACCGGCGCGTCCGGTAACTCCGCTGAGGCGATCCTCACGGACCTGCTGATGCAGTCCGGTCGGGATGTGTCACGGATCGAGAAGAACCGCGAGAACGGCCAACTGGAGAACCAGCAGCAGGCCCGCAACGCTTCGGCTCAGATTAACGGGCAACTGGTCAGCGGCCTTGCGGGGTCGGTGGGTTCGGGCATCGAAGCAGGGAAGGCCATGCGGACGGATTACCAGAACTACATCCCGAAGATTCCCGACGCCGGCCAGCATGCGCCGCCCACAGTCACCCTGGACCGACAGCGCTACGTCATCGGAAGCTGATAACAGCCACCAGAAATTTCCACCACAAATTTCCGTTACCCCATCAAAGCAGATTGAAGCGCGCGCTTCCCCCCGTGCCCCCGTCACCGACCACGCGCAGGAGCGAGCGGGCCGCCATCCACCCCACCACATCGTCCGGCACCACCGCGGGCGTCCCGGCCACTCCGGGCGCCCCGGCGTGCCCAAGGAACCCAGCGCATGACTACAACGAACCAGACGCGCCCCGCGTCGTCCACCATCATCCGACTGCCTGAGGTGCTGAGCACCACCGGGCTTTCCCGGCCCACCGTGTACCGCAAGGTGAAGGAGGGCACCTTCCCGCAACCGCTGAGGCTCGGCGCTGCCGCCGTGGGCTGGCTACTCCACGAGGTCGAGCAGTGGATTACCGCATTGGCGGAAGCGCGTAACAATGGGATGCCCGGGGCGGGGATCGAACCGAGTGCGGCCAGCAGCTGACGCAACCCGCCGAAGCTGCCCGACCTGCCCAAGCGCTGCGGTTTGGGTATGGTTTTGGGTATGAAATGGCAAAGCCTGCGCAATGATGCTTGCAGAAACAGTTAGTTGCGCGGCTAGTTGGGTCTCCCCTTGGCACCACATAGCGTTTCGGGGACTCTCATCGAGAATCCAGGGAACACCTGAAAAACCGCGCTCCGGCGCGGTTTTTTTGTTTGTGGCTTGGCGTGGTCTCCAGACATGCATCGATATGTCGGCGGCGGGGCTTGTTCTGCAGGGGCGGCCAGGATGATGCTTGGGTTTGCGGGCGTGCTATCGCGCCGAGTCATGCCTTGCTGTCCGCGCCCTGGAGGGAGAACGATCATGCGCACGTTGTCTTTCTGCATCGCCTTTAGCTGGGGGCTGGCCGCGCTTTTCGGTCGGCCAGGCGCCGCCGCGGCGGGTGAGGCGGCCACGGCCAGCTTCGACTGTCAGCGCGCCAACGGCTCGGTGCAAAAGCTGATCTGCAGCGATTCTGGCCTGAGGGTGCTCGATCGGCGGATGGCGAGCGTCTATGCCGCGGCGCTTGCCAAATCAGCCAACCAGCATCCGCCGGTGCTGAAGGCCGAGCAGCGCGGTTGGATCAAGGGGCGTGACGATTGCTGGAAGAGCGCGGACCTGCATGCCTGCGTGCAGGACAGCTATCGCCAGCGCATCGCCGAACTGCAGGCGCGCTACGCGCTGGTGGCGGGCCGTGGACCGTTTGTCTATGCCTGCAACGGCAGTGCGAGCGACGAACTGGTGGCGACGTTCTATGCCACCGATCCGGCCACGGCGATCGTGGAACGCGGCGACCGCAGCGTGCTGATGTTCCAGCAACCTTCGGCCAGCGGTGCGCGTTATGCGGGGCCCAACGAGACGTTCTGGGACAAGGGGGGCGAGGCCCGCGTGACCTGGGGCTACCAGGCACCGGCAATGGGCTGTCGCCGAAAGGACGGCTGAGGCTGGATTACTTCGCCGCGCGCCGCTCCAGGCGCTGCGCGATCTGCCGTCGCCATTCCCCGGACAACGCCGGCACCGTCAGCGCCCGGCGCAGCAGGGTCGTGGCGGCCGGATCGTTCGGTGCGAGATAGGCCGCAAACAGGTCGCGGATGCTGATCTTCTCGGTCGGCGAATCCTCCACGTTCACGGCATCGCCAGCGGTGATCGTGCCTTGCTGCAGCACGCGCAGGTAGGCGCCGCTGCGCAGGGATTCGGCAAAAAGCCGTGGCATCGCCGGGTTGCCGAAGCGCAGCCCGAGCTTGAAACAAGGCACGCGCGGCTGGGTGACCACGAAACGTGCGCTGCCGATGGTGAGCGTGTCACCCAGGCACAAGGTTGCCTCGTCGAGCCCGGCCACGGTGAGGTTCTCGCCAAACTGACCATGCGCAAACGCCGCGTCGATGCCGAGCGTCTCCTGCCACCAGGCGTAGTGCTCCAGGCTGTAGGCGTACACGGCCTTGTCCGGTCCGCCGTGATGCACGAGGTCGGCCTGTCCGTCGCCGTCGAGCTGTGCGGAGTGAACGCGGACCGGGCCGCCGACCGGGCGTTTGAAAATGCCGGTTTGCACTGTGCGGGCGCCATGCGCG
Organism: Dyella thailandensis; assembly: GCF_050749815.1. Taxonomy (GTDB): domain Bacteria; phylum Pseudomonadota; class Gammaproteobacteria; order Xanthomonadales; family Rhodanobacteraceae; genus Dyella_A. The sequence continues at coordinate 1,157,704 of NZ_CP192735.1, forward strand.
AAGGCCTGGGGCAGCGCGACGCTGACGGTGGCGAGGGTCATCGGCATGTCGTGGGTTCTTGCGATCGAGGGCGGTCCATGATGTCGCAGGGCGTAAAAATTTTTACGCAGATTTTATGCGTCAGCGCCGATTTTCGTTCTTTTCGCCTGCCGATTTCCGCACAATGCGCGCCTTGCCACGATAACCCGGCACCGGGTGGTGCGGGCGTGGCGTGAAGCGACGGTGCCACCGTCGCCGGGAGTCTTCGCAATGCAAGCTTCATCGAAACGGCGCGTAGCGGCCTTGGCCCTGGGCGCCGTCGGCGTGGTCTATGGGGACATCGGCACCAGCCCGCTGTACACGCTCAAGGAAGTATTCGGCCCGCACGGTGTGCCGGCCTCACATGACAACGTGCTCGGTGCGCTGAGCCTGGTGTTCTGGTCGCTGATCCTCGTGGTGTCGGTGAAGTACCTGCTGTTCATCATGCGCGCCGACAACAAGGGCGAGGGCGGCATCATGGCGCTGATGGCGCTGGCCCAGCGCAGCGCGCGCGACCTGCCGCGGATGCGCCTGGCGATCGCCGTGCTGGGCATCTTCGGCGCGGCTTTGTTTTACGGCGACGGCGTGATCACGCCGGCCATCTCGGTGCTGTCGGCGGTGGAAGGCCTTAAGGTGGCCGCGCCGCACCTGGAGCACTACGTGGTGCCGATCACCGTGGGCGTGATCCTGGCGTTGTGCTGGGTGCAGAAGCGCGGCACGGCGCGCATCGGCGCGGTATTCGGCCCGGTCTGCGCGGTGTGGTTCGTGAGTATTGCGGCGCTGGGCGTGCTCGGCATCGCGCGGCACCCAACGGTGCTCTATGCGTTGCTGCCCACCTATGGTGTAGCGTTTTTCACGCACAACCACGCCGAGGCGTTTTTTGCGCTCGGTGCGGTGGTGCTCGCCGTCACCGGCACTGAGGCGCTTTACGCGGACATGGGGCATTTCGGCAAGGGGCCGATCCGCCTGGCCTGGTTCAACTTCGTGCTGCCGGCGCTGGTGCTGAACTATTTCGGGCAGGGCGCGCTGATCCTGCACGACCCGGGCGCCATCGCCAATCCGTTCTATCACCTGGTGCCGCGTGCGCTGCTGTATCCGATGATCGCTCTGGCCACGGCGGCGACGGTGATCGCTTCGCAGGCGGTGATCTCCGGCGCGTTCTCGATGACCCGCGAGGCGATGCAGCTGGGCTACGTGCCACGCATGCAGGTGGTGCACACCTCGCACGAGATGTCCGGCCAGGTCTTCGTGCCGTGGATCAACCGCACGCTGCTGGTGCTGATCGTGCTGGCCGTGGTCGGCTTCCGCTCGTCGGACAACCTCGGCTCCGCCTACGGCATCGCGGTGACCGGCACGATGGTGATCACCACGCTGCTCGCCCTTATCGTGGCGCGGCGGCAGTGGGGCTGGAGCGTGCCAGCGGTGATCGTGGTGGGTATGGGGCTGCTCACGGTGGACCTGGGATTCTTCAGCGCCAACATCATCAAGATCGAGTCCGGCGGCTGGTTTCCGCTGGCGCTGGGGCTGGTGGTGTTTCTGCTGATGACCACCTGGCGCCGCGGACGCGAGCTGGTGGTGCGCGAGATCCAGCAAGGTGGGCTGGCCATTGCGCCATTCATCGTCAACATGACCGAGCACCCGCCGGTGCGCGTGGCCGGCACGGCCGTGTTCCTCACCGGCAACGCCAACACCGTGCCGCATGCGCTGCTGCACAACCTCAAGCACAACAAGGTTCTGCACGAGCGCAACGTGCTGCTGACGGTGGAAACGCTGGAGACCCCGCTGGCCGAGGCCGACGAGCAGATCGAGTGGACGGCGCTGGAGGGCGGCTTCGGGCGCCTGCGCCTGCGCTTCGGCTTTGCCGAGGATCCGGACGTGCCGAGCCGGCTGGCCCAGGCGGGGCGAAGCGGCATCACGTTCGACATGATGGACACCACGTTCTTCGTGTCGCGCGAGAGCGTGGTGGCTGGCACCCGTCGTCGTGGCATGGCGCTGTGGCGAGAGAAGCTGTTCGTGATGATGGCGCGCAACGCGATGCCTGCCACAGCGTTCTTCCAGATTCCCGGCAACCGGCTGATCGAGCTGGGAGCGCAGGTGGAGATCTAGGCCTTGCCCGCCGGGCGTCGCGCCAGCACGATCGCTCCCGTGCCGCCCGGCTCACCTGCTGGAGTTTCATCCATGACTAGCTCGGCCCCCCGTGTGCTGGTGATCGACGACGAGGCGCAGATCCGCCGCTTCCTCGACATCGGGCTGCGCGCCGAGGGCTACCAGGTGCTGCAGGCGGCCACGGCGGCGGAAGGCTTGGCGCTGGCCGCCACGCAATCGCCGGACCTGGTGATCCTGGACATCGGCCTGCCCGATCGCGAGGGTCACGAAGTGCTGGCCGAGCTGCGCCAGTGGAGCAGCGTGCCGGTGATGATGCTGTCCGTGCGCGACTCCGAGAGCCAGAAGGTGCGGGCGCTCGACCATGGCGCCAACGACTACGTGACCAAGCCGTTCGGCATCCAGGAGCTGATGGCCCGTTTGCGGGTGCTGCTGCGCAGCCGTGTCGCGGCAGCCAGCACCGAGGCGCCGCCGCGCTACGACGACGGTCACCTGGTGATCGACCAGATGCGTCGCGAGGTGCAGCTCGACGGCGCGCCGGTGGCGCTTACTCGCAAGGAGTACGCCGTGCTGGCGCTGCTGCTGCGTTACGCCGGGCGCGTGGTGAGCCAGCAGCAGTTGCTGCGCGAGGTATGGGGTGCCACCCACGTACAGGACACCCACTACCTGCGCATCGTTGTCGGGCGGCTGCGGCAGAAGCTGGGCGACGATCCGGCCGCGCCGCGCTGGCTCAAGACCGAGCCGGGCGTGGGATATCGCTTCCTGACAGGCGAGCCCGACTGAGGTTATTCGGCGTCGGCCTTGCGCCGGCGGCGTCGCGGTTGCGGCTGGGCCAGCAGCGACTGCAGATAGGCCACACCTTCCTCCTCCGGGAAGAACGCCACCACGTCGGCCACGGTCAGGTTGTGCCGGGCGCGCAGCGCCAGGAACTCCTCGCGCACGCGGGCCAGTCGCTCCGCCTCGGCGGCCTTGGTGCTGGGCCGGCCGCGTTTTTTCGGGGCGACCGGCATGGGGGCAGGCGCTGCCGGGGGCGGTGCCTCGGCGGGCTTGTCTTTCGCCTTGGCCGCGTCCAGCGCGGCCAGCTCGGCCTGGAACTGGCGGAAATCGTAACTGCTCATGGGGTCAAGCTAGGGTGGCTGGGAAGGAGCATCATCTTCGCATGGCGCACCGTTCGCTGCGGTTTCACGGTGCCGCCGCGGCTGCTGGTGCGGCCTGGCGCCAGGCGCGCAGCCCCATCGCCGCCAGCACGATGAACCCGGCATACAGCACCGAGGTGATCAGCAGGTGCTTGTAGACGTATTCCCCCACGTAGATCACGTCGACGACGATCCACAGCCACCAGGCGGCGATATGCCGCCGGCCCTGCCACCACTGAGCCACCAGGCTGAAGCTGGTGAGGGCGGCGTCCAGCCAGGGCAGGGCGGCATCGGTCCAGCGGTGCATCACGTAGCCGAGCGCCAGCGCGCCCGCCACGCCGATGGCCGTGTGTGCCGCCGCCGCCGCGAACGGCAGCGGCGCCACCTGCACGCGGCCGTCGTCGCCCAGATGGCGCAGCCAGCGCCGCCAGCCGTAGACGATGAGTCCGGCGAAGGCCAGCTGGAGCAGGGCGTCGGAATACAGCTTGGCGTCGACGAAGATGCCGCCGTAGACCAGTACCGAGGCCAGTCCCACCGGCCAGCACCACGGACGGCGCTGGGCGGTGAGCCACACCGCCCACGCACTGATCAACGCCCCCACCAGCTCGACCAGGGTCATCTTCAGAACCCGACCGTGACCGACAGCCGCGCCAGTCGCGGCGCGCCTGGGTACAGGTAGCTGTCGCCGCCGGTGCTGCCGGTGTCGCGCCAGTAGAAGCGGTTGAACAGGTTGTCCACGCTCAGGTGCCAGGTCATCGCATGGCCGCTCCAGTCGGTGGTGTAGCGCAGGCCGGCATCGAACACGTTGTACGCCGGCACGCGGGTGCGGCCATCCGGCGTGGCTGGATTGGCACTGGCGTAGCGCCAGCCGCCGAGCAGGCTGAGGTCGGCTGCGACCGGCAGGCGGTAGTCCAGATAGACGGCCGAACGCAAGCGCGGCACGTTGATGAGCTGGTGCCCCTCGTAGACCGGCGTGCCGGTATCCGTGACGCGCGCCTGGATCAGGTTGACGCTGGCGGTGAGGCGCAGGCGGTCGTTCAGGCGTCCGGCCGCGTTGAGTTCCAGTCCGGTATGCGCCTGCTGGCCGCGCTGCACGAAGCTGAAGCCGGCGGGCGAGCCGTCCGGCTGCGCGTACTGGTAGGGCTGGCGGATGCGGTACAGCGCGCCCTGCAGGCTGAGTGCGTCGCTCCACTCGTACTTCACCCCGGCCTCGACCTGGCGTGAATGCACCGGCGCCAGGATCGTCCCGCCGTTGCTGGTCCAGTACGGCGCCTCGCCGCCCAGCGACAGGTTCTCGCTGTAGCTGGCGTAGACGGTGAGCGGCGCGCTGGGCTGCCACAGCAAGGCGGCCTGCGGCAGGGTCTTGCTCAGGCGGGTGTGGCGTTCCAGCACCAGGCCGGTGTCGTCGTAGGCGCGCTCGTCCAGCCGCACGAAACGGGCGCCCGCCAGCAGTTGCCACTGCGCGCCGAAGTGCACGCGGTCCAGCGCGAACAATGCGCGCTGCCAGCTGCTGAAGGTGCGCGCCGAGGGCCCGGGCTGGTTCGGCGAGGGCGCGAAGTAGGGCGGGTCGACCTGGTCGATGTTGCCGGTGCCGACGTAGTCGTACACGTAGGGGCGCTGGTCCAGCGTGCGGCGGAACGCGCTGGCGCCCAGGCTCACTTCGTGGCTGAGGCTACCGGTATCGAAACCGCCCTTGAGCACGGCGCGCACCTCGTCGTTCTGGCGGGTGTCGTCGGGGCTGCGGAAATCGTAGATGTCGTAGTCGCCGTTCGGCGCAAAGAAGTGGCCGGGATACTCACCGGTGGCGCACTGCGGCGCGTAGAAGCAGCCGTAGGCGAAGGCCACGTTGTCGTCGATCACGGTGTGGCTGTGACCGGCCGAAAGCTGCGCGCGCCATTGCTCGCTGAAGCGGTAGGCGAAGCGCACGGTGGTGTTGCTGGAGTGGATGCCCACCGGCTGCTGCCACGGCTCGTAGCCGAGCAGGCGCGTGTTGCTGGGGTGCGCGGGAATCGTGGTGCCGCCGAGCAGCTGGTAGCCGGACACCGAGCGTTGGCCGCTGGTCTGGTAGTTGCTGTCCAGCTCCAGCGTGGCGCGCTCGCTGATCTTCCAGTCCGCCGCCAGCGAGAGGAAGCTGCGGCGGCCGGGCGTGTGCCGCACGTAGGAGTGCATGCCCTCGTGCGCGGCGTTCACGCGCACGCCGAACGTGGGGCTGAGCCAGCCGCCGATATCCACCGCGGCGTAGCGCGAACCGTGCGAGTCAATGCCCAGCGTCGCGCTGCGCACGTCGGCCGGGCGCTTGCTCACATAGTTCACCAGGCCGCCGGGCGCCACGATGCCGGCCTCCAGCCCGCCCAGGCCCTTGAGGATCTCCACCCGCTGCTTGTCTTCCAGCGGGGTGAGCTGCTCGCCATTGATGGTCATGTCATTGAGGCGGTAGGCGGTGGCGAGATCCAGCACGAAGCCGCGGATGGCCAGGTTCTGGTAGTAACCCACCGGCGCGTAGTTGTCGCCCACCGCGGCGTCGGCCCGGGCCAGCTCGCTGAGCGTGCGCGGCTGGCGGTCGTCGAGCTGGTCGCGGGTGATCACCGTGACCGACGCGGGCGTGTCGTGCAGCGGCGCGTTGCCGAAACTGCCAAACGTATCCACCTGCGAGCTCTCCGCGCGGTAACCCTTGTCGGTGGTAGCGGTGACCTGCACCGCGCCCAGGCGCTTGGCCTGTGCGGGATCATGCGTCGCATCGTCGGCCGCATGTGACGGCGCGGCGGCAGCGAGCGCCAGCGCGGAAACGAGGGCGGCAGCGAGGGGATGTCGGTGCGGGAGGGTCATGGTCGTCGTCGTCTCAAGAGGGCAGGACGAAGCGACGGCGCGCCACCGACGCACGGACGTGCGCGATGGTGCTGCAAGCTCCCTACGCCGGTGCTAGCCGGATCAGGTTCCAAGGGACTCTCTCAGCCCGGCATTCGCCGGGCACCCCCGCTTCAAGGCGCGCATTGAACCACGAATGAGGCCGGCGCGTCAGGCCGAGGCGCGAATGGCGTCCAGCAGGGCCTGCCCGGGAGGCGTGGAAAACCAGGCGGCATGGCCGCGCAGGAAGGTGTCGTAGGCGACATCCGCGGCATGCGCGTCTTGCGTAACGGCGTGGAAGTACTCGACCTCCGACAGCGCGAAATCCACGTGCACCACCGGCAGCAGGTCGGCGAGCAAATGGACGTCCGAACGATCCAGCGGGCGTACCCTGCAATAGCCGGCGATCAGCGCTAGCGCGATGTCGGTATGTACGGCGGCCGCGCCGCGATCGAGCTCCAGCCAGGCGATTGCGTTGCGCTCGATGGCGGTGGCCAGATCGAACAGCGCGAAGGTGGCGGCGGACAGGCCGAAGTCGAGCACGGTGGTCACCGCCGCGTCGTCACGGTCGCCGCTCCAGCAGAGATTGGAAACGTGCCAGTCGCCGTGCGTCCACAGTCGCGGCTGGGCGGCGAGCGCCGGCTGGGCGTGCTGCCAGGGCGCGAAGACCGCCGCGAGATCGTCGCGCCAGTCGCGCCCGCGCAGGTAGTCGACCAGACCGGGGCGTTCGTGCAGCTGCGCGGCGAGCGCCTGCACCGGGTCGGCGGCCGTGACCAGTTCGCTGCGCGCCACCAGCAAGTGCGTGCTGCGCTGGGGCGCGGCGTATCCCGCGGCGCCCTGGTGCAGGCGGGCGAGCATCCGGCCGGCGCTGGCGGCATGCGCGGCGCGGCCGGGCGGCGACCAGGAGATCGCCTCGCGATACAGATCGACACCGGCGGCCTGGGCGTGCACCTCGTACACCCAGTCGCCGCGCACCATCGCCGTCTCGCCGCGCGCATCGGCAAACAGCCGGGCAAGCGGCAACCCGGCGCGCCGCAGATGCGCGATGAACGCATGCTCCTCGCGCAGGACATTGCCACTGCGCACGCGGCGGTGGTGGCGCTTGACGAACGCGGTGCCGTCCTCGGTGTGCACTAGGCACGCCGCGGACAGGGGGCGCGGGCTGTGCCAGAGGATCTGACGCACCGACGCAAGCGAAGGGATGTCCGCCAGCAGGGCGCGCACCTCGTGCTCGGTGAGGGCAGGCCAGTCCGCGGCAATCTCGTCGCCGGCCAGGCCGTGCACGCGGTGGGAGGAGTCGGTCATCGTCGAGGTCGCGCGGGAAGGCAAGCGGGCGATTATCGCCCAAGCCGCGCCGCGCGCTGCGCGGGCGGCTTTCGCGGCCATGCGCCATCGCGTCTAATGTCAGCCCCGTCTGTTGCCGTGTGTTGTCCTCGATGAGTGCGTTGCTGCTGCTGTTCGTCTGTCTGGTGCTCGGTGCGCTGGTGGCGCGTTTCGCCCGTCCGCCCGCCGGCATCGTGCAGGGACTGAACTGGTGGGTGCTCAACGTGGCGCTGCCGGCGCTGGTGCTGGCGATGATTCCGCGGGTGCAGTTCGATCGGCACACCTGGTTTCCCGTCGCGACGATGTGGGTGACCTTCTTCGGTGCGTGGGCGTTGTTCGCCTCGCTCGGGCGAGCGCTGCACTGGCCTCGCGCACGGGTGGGCGCGCTGACCCTGGTATGCGGCCTGGGCAACACCTCCTTCATGGGTTATCCGATGGTGGAAGCCATGCACGGCAAGCCGGGGCTGGCGCTGGCGGTGGTGGCCGACCAGCTGGGCTGTTTTCCGTTGCTCGCCGCCGGCGGCATCGTGGTGGCGTCGCTGTATTCCGGTCGCCAGCCCAGTGCGGCGCTGGTGGTGCGGCGCATCGTCACGTTCCCCGCGTTCATCGCCTTGCTGATCGGCATCGTGGCGGGCGTGGTCGGCGGCTGGCCCGCGGTGCTTGACCATCTGTTCCTGCAGCTGGGTCAAACGCTGACGCCGCTGGCGCTGTTCTCGGTGGGACTGCAGTTCAAGCTGCATCTGCAGCGCGACCAGGTCGGCGCACTGTCGGCGGGGCTGGGCTGGAAGCTGCTGCTGGCGCCGCTGGCCGGCTGGGCCTTGGGCCGGGCGCTGGGCGTGGATGGCCTCACGCTCTCGGTGGGCGTGCTGCAGGCGGCGATGGCGCCGATGATCTCCGCGGCGATCCTGGCCGACCAGTACGAGCTGGAGCCGCGCCTGGCCAACACGGTGCTTGGCGCCGGCATCGTGCTGTCGCTGGCCACGGTGCCGCTGGCCAACTTGCTGATGGGCGGTTAGCCATGACGACCGAACTGGTGGAAGTGCGCCTGGACGTGTGGCTGTGGGCGGCGCGCTTTTTCAAGACGCGCAGCCTCGCCAAGCAGGCGATCGGCGGCGGCAAGGTGGAATTCAACGGCGGACCGTGCAAGGCCGCGCGCGCCGTGCGGCCGGGCGATCGGCTGAGCGTGCGTCGCGGCGAGGAAACGATGGAGGTGGAGGTGCTTGGCCTCGCCGACCAGCGCGGCCCGGCACCGGTGGCCCAGGCGCTGTACCGCGAGAGCGACGCCAGCCGGCTGGCCCGTGAGGTGGCGCGCGAGCAGCGTCGCCTTGTCGGCGCGTCGGTGCGTCCGCCCGGACGACCGGGCAAGCACGATCGCGCTGCGCTGCGTCGGCTCAAGGACAGCAGCGGCAACGACGAAATCTGAGCGTACGCGCACACTGCGCGTGCATCGCATGCGTCGTCCGATTGCGCCGGAACGCGGCACGGCCGAGACTACCGGCGGGGTTTACGAGGGGAGGGCGATATGTCCGGATTCGATCTGTTCAAGCGTTTGCTGGGCAGTAGTGGTGAGCGTCGGCAGCATCTGCCGCGCACCCAGGCCGTCCGTGGTGCACGCATGCTGGTCGTCGACGACTCGCCGACGATCCGTGCCGTGCTCGGCAAGATGCTGCGACAGGATGGCTATGCTGTCTCCGTGGCCGGCGACGGTGAGTCCGCGCTGGCGTTGGCGCGTAGCGAAAAGCCACAGCTGATCTTCCTGGACATCGTGATGCCGGGAATGAACGGCTTCGCGGTGCTGCGCGCACTGCGGCGCGAGCCGGATACGCACGGCATTCCCATCGTGATGATCAGCGGCAACCTGCAGGCCACCGAGCAGTTCTACGTGCAGCGCTTTGGCGCCGACGATTTCATGAAGAAGCCGTTCGGTCGGGCCGAAGTGTTCATGCGCATCCAGCAACTGGTGGAGGCGGGGAGGCTTCCCGCACGCGACCCGGTGCTCGATCCGCCGCAGGATCTGCCGACCGAACCGCTGGAGACAATCGACGCAATTCCCGACGTAGCACTGCCCGATGCCGACGATCCACACATGGTGCCCCCGGTGATCACCGGGCCGCTGCTGGAGCCGCACGACGATGCCGAGCCGCCGCTCGCCAAGCCCGCAACCACCGACAAGCCGGGCTGAGCGCGGTCATCGGATAAATACGCTCGCTACGCCGGCAGCAACCACGCCGGCAGCAACGAAGAAGGCACGGGTGTCGCCACCCGTGCCTTCTTTGCTTTTTGCATCGACCGTGGAGGACGCGCCCGGCCGTTCGCGGCCGCACGCCAGCCTCAGGCGAGGTCGAAGCGGTCCAGGTTCATCACCTTGGTCCAGGCCGCCACGAAGTCATGCACGAACCTCGCGCGCCCGTCGGTGCTCGCGTAGACCTCGGCCAGCGCACGCAGCACCGCATTCGAACCGAACGCCAGGTCGGCCCGCGTGCCGGTGTATTTCACCGCGCCGGTCTTGCGGTCGCGACCCTCGAAATGGTCGCTGGAAGACTTCCATGCTGTAGCCATGTCCAGCAGGTTGACGAAGAAGTCGTTGCTGAGCACGCCCGGGCGGTCGGTGAACACGCCATGCCGGCTGCCGTCGAAGTTCGCCCCCAGCACGCGCAAGCCACCCACCAGGGCGGTCATCTCCGGCGCGGTGAGGGTGAGCAACTGGGCCTTGTCCACCAGCAGGTGCTCGGCCGATGCCGGTACGCCCGGGCGAACGTAGTTGCGAAAACCGTCGGCGAGCGGCTCGAGATACTTGAACGAATCAACGTCGGTCTGCTCGGCGCTGGCGTCGACCCGGCCGGGCGAGAACGGCACGGTGAGGTCAAGCCCGGCGGCCTTGGCCGCCATCTCGATGCCCACGCCGCCGGCCAGCACGATCACATCGGCCAGCGAGGCCTTGCCGGAAGTCTTCTGGATCGCCTCCAGCATCGGCAGCGCCTGGACCGCTGCGGCGTTGACCGGCCAGTCCTTCTGCGGCGCGAGTCGGATACGCGCGCCGTTGGCGCCGCCACGCTTGTCGCCGCCGCGGAAGGTGGAGGCCGACGCCCAGGCGATCGACACCAGCTGCGACACGCTCAGCCCGGAGGCAGCGATCTTCGCCTTGAGGTCGGCGATGTCGGCCGCGGTCGGCTGGTACGTGACGGCCGGCAGCGGGTCCTGCCACAGCAGATCTTCGGCCGGCACTTCGGGGCCGAGGTAGCGTGCCTTGGGGCCGAGGTCGCGATGGGTCAGCTTGAACCAGGCGCGGGCATAGGCGTCGGCAAAGGCCTGCGGGTCGTCGCGGAACCTGCGCGAGATCTTTTCGTAGGCGGGGTCGAAGCGCAGCGACAGGTCGGTGGTGAGCATGGTGGGGCGGCGTGGCGGCGAATCCGGCGTCGGGCCGGGGATGATCGCTTGGGCGCCCTTGGCCACCCACTGGTGCGCGCCGGCCGGGCTCTTCTCCAGCTCCCATTCGAAGTCGAACAGGAAGTTGAAATAGTCGTTGCTCCACTTCACCGGGGTGCGCGTCCAGGTCACTTCCAGCCCGGAGGTGATCGCGTCCTTGCCGGTGCCACTCTGGTAGGTGCTGGCCCAGCCGAAGCCCTGTTGTTCGAGCGACGAGCCTTCCGGCTCAGTGCCCACGTGAGTGGCCGCGCCGGCGCCGTGCGTCTTGCCGATGGTGTGGCCACCGGCTATCAGCGCCACCGTCTCCTCGTCGTTCATCGCCATGCGGGCGAAGGTCTCGCGGATGTCGTGCGCGGCGGCGACCGGATCGGGCTTGCCGTCCGGACCTTCCGGGTTCACGTAGATCAGGCCCATCTGCACTGCGGCCAGCGGGTTGTCCAGGTTGCGCTCGCCGGGCTTGCTGGCGGCATAGCGGCTGTTGGGCGTGTCGCTGGTGGCCAGCCACTGGGTCTCGTTGCCCCAGGTGACGTCCTGGTCCGGTTCCCACACGTCCTCACGCCCGCCGGCGAAACCGAACGGCTTGAAGCCGGCCGATTCCAGCGCGACGTTGCCGGCGAGCACGATCAGATCGGCCCAGGAGATCTGCTGGCCGTACTTCTGTTTGACCGGCCACAGCAGACGGCGTGCCTTGTCCAGGTTGCCGTTGTCGGGCCACGAGTTGAGCGGGGCAAAGCGTTGCTGACCGCGTCCGGCGCCGCCGCGGCCGTCGCCGACGCGGTAGGTGCCGGCGCTGTGCCAAGCCATGCGGATCATCAGGCCGGCGTAGTTGCCGAAATCGGCGGGCCACCAGTGCTGCGAGTCAGTCATCAGGGTGAGCAGGTCGCGCTTGAGGGCGGCGTAGTCCAGCTTGGCGAACTGCTCACGGTAGTTGAACGCCTGGCCCAGCGGATTGGACTTTTCCGAGTGCTGGCTCAGCAGTTCCAGCCGTAGCTGGTTGGGCCACCAGTCGCGGCTCGTGGTGCCGCTGCCGGCATGATTGAACGGGCATTTTGCTTCGGTGGACATGGTGGTTCTCCCTGAGCCGTTGATACGTGTTGAGCCGTTGATGCGTGCCGTCCGGTCAGCGTCCCTGGCTGCCGGTGCCGTGCTGCCCGCACGACGATGACAGAAGGCGCGGGCGCGCCATTTGATGACGGTCATGAGCGCGCCCCAGCGGCCACCAGGCCGGGCCGTTGCCGGCGGTTTCGGCAGGCGGCAAGACTGGCCGCGTTCACGACAGGATCACGTTAGAACGCCGGGTACTTCGGTGGAATTCGTTTGTTCCGATGCGATCGATAGCCGCAGGCTATGTAGCCGGCGCCAGGCCGGCTAGAACGTTTGTGCGTCGCATCGGCCGGCACGGCTGGGCCGCTATGCCGGCGCGCTGGCAGGTATCAGCCGAGCGCCTTGAGCCGGTACAGCTCTTCCAGCGCTTCACGCGGCGAAAGGGCGTCGGGGTCGACGTCGGCCAGGCGCTTCTCCAGTGCCGAAGGTGCGGGCGGGGCGAACAACCCCAGCTGCGGTGAGGCCTCCTCGCGCCGCGCGGTGGCGCCGCCGGGATGCATGCCTTTCTCCAGCTGCGCCAGCGTGCGGCGCGCATCGGCGATCACCGGTTTGGGCAGGCCAGCCAGCGCGGCCACCTGCAGGCCGAAGCTGCGGTTCGCCGGGCCGTCCTTCACCGCGTGCATGAACACCAGTTGCTCGCCGTACTCGACCGCGTCCAGGTGCACGTTGGCGATGCCGGCGTACTCGCCGGCCAGTTCGGTCAGCTCGAAATAATGCGTGGCGAACAGCGTCCAGGCGCGGCAGTGGGTGCTCAGGTGCACGGCGCTGGCGCGCGCCAGCGCGAGGCCGTCGTAGGTGCTGGTGCCGCGGCCCACCTCGTCCATCAGCACCAGGCTATGCTCGGTGGCGTTGTGCAGGATGTTGGCCGTTTCGCTCATCTCCACCATGAAGGTGGACTGGCCGCGCGAGAGGTCGTCGCCCGCGCCGATGCGGGTGAAGATGCGGTCGATCGGGCCGATCGTGGCTGCACTCGCCGGCACGTAGCTGCCGATGTGGGCGAGCAGCACAATCAGCGCGTTCTGTCGCATGTAGGTGCTCTTGCCGCCCATGTTCGGGCCGGTAATCACCAGCATGCGGCGGCTGTCGTCGAGCTTGAGGTCGTTCGGCTCGAACGGCTCGTCGCGCACCTTCTCGACCACCGGATGGCGGCCGCGCTCGATCGCTATGCCCGCCTCGTCGGTGAGCACCGGTTCGGCCCAGTCCAGCGTTTCGGCGCGTTCGGCCAGGGTGGCCAGCACGTCCAGCTCGGCGATCGCCGAGGCGGCGGACTTCAGGGGTTCGAGACGCTCGACCAGCTGGTCGAGCAGCGCTTCGTACAGGGCGCGTTCGCGCATCAGCGAGCGCTCCTTGGCCGAGAGCACCTTGTCCTCGAAGGTCTTCAACTCTTCGGTGATGTAACGCTCGGCGTTCTTGGTGGTCTGGCGGCGCGTGTAATGGGTGGGCGCCTTGTCCGACTGGCCCTTGCTGATCTCGATGTAGTAGCCGTGCACGCGGTTGTAGCCGACCTTGAGCGTGGCGATGCCGCTGGCCGCCTTCTCGCGTTCTTCCAGCTCCACCAGGTACTGGTCGGCGTGGGTGGAAAGGCGGCGCAGCTCGTCCAGCTCGGCGTCGTAGCCGTCGGCGATGACGCCGCCGTCGCGCTGCAGGGCCGGCGGCTGGGCGACCACCGCGCGGGCCAGCCAGGCCGCGGTGTCGGCGTGGTCGCCGATGCGTTCGACCAGCGCGTGCAGCAGCGGGCTGTCTAGCGCGGCGATCTGGCCGCGCAGCTCCGGAGCCGCGGCGAGGCCGTCGCGCAGGGTGGAGAGATCGCGCGGGCGCGCCGAGCGCAGCGCCACGCGGGCCAGGATGCGTTCCAGGTCGCCGATGCCGCGCAGCATCTCGCGCAGGCTCAGGTGGCGGCGGCTGTCGATCAGCAGGCCGATCGCCTGGTGGCGCTGGCGCAGCACGGTGCGCGAGCGCAGCGGCCGGTTCAGCCAGCGGCGCAGCGCGCGCGCGCCCATCGGCGTCACGGTGTCGTCCAGCACGCCGAGCAGGGTGTGTTCGGTGCGCCCGCTGGGGTGGGTATCCAGTTCCAGGTTGCGGCGAGTGGCGGCGTCCAGCGCGATGGTCTCGCTGGCGCTTTCCACCGCCATGCCGGACAAGTGCGGCAGCGCGCTCTTCTGGGTTTCCTCGACGTAGCCGAGCAGGCAACCGGCGGCGGCGATCGCCAGCGGCAGCTTGTCGACGCCGAAGCCACCGAGGTCGCGCGTGCCGAAGAAGCGGTTCAGCTCGCGCCGCGCGGCGTCGCTGTCGAAATGCCACGGCGGGCGCTTGCGCAGGCCGGGCAGGGAACTGACCAGTTTCGGCCAGGCGACGTTCTCGTCGATCAGGGTTTCGGCCGGCTGCAGTCGCGCCAGCTCGGCGGCCAGCGCCTCCGCGGTGGACACTTCGCTGAGCAGGAAACGGCCGCTGGACAGGTCCACCCAGGCCAGCCCGTAGGCGCCACCCGCTCCCGCGGCGATCGCCAGCAGCAGGTTGTCGCGGCGCTCCTCCAGCAGCGCGGCGTCGGTCACCGTGCCCGGCGTGACGATGCGCACCACCTTGCGCTCGACGATGCCCTTGGCCAGTGCCGGGTCGCCGATCTGCTCGCAGATCGCCACCGATTCGCCCAGCTTCACCAGCCGCGCCAGGTAGTTTTCCACCGCGTGGTAGGGCACGCCGGCCATCGGAATCGGCGCGCCGGCCGACGCACCACGCTGGGTCAGCGTGATGTCGAGCAGTCGCGCGGCCTTGCGGGCGTCGTCGTAGAACAGCTCGTAGAAGTCGCCCATGCGGAAGAACAGCAGCACGTCGGGGTGCGCCGCCTTGGCCGACAGGTACTGGCGCATCAGCGGCGTGTGCTGGGAAAGATCGTCGTGGCTCATGCGTGGGGCGGGTCTTGGCTCGGTCGCGCGGAACGGGTAGAACGGAGGGCTTCGCGCCGCAGGCGGCGCTTGTTCAAGCCCGGGAGTCTCGCATGGAGTCGTCGTCCGTTCCTACCGATGCGCAGCTGCGCCAGCTCGGCGAGGACGTTGCCGCGCTCATGCGCGAGCGCAAGCTGATGCTGGTGACGGCCGAATCGTGCACCGGCGGCTTCATCGCCAAGGTGCTCACCGATCTGCCCGGCAGCTCGGCGTGGTTCGACGCCGGCGTGGTCACCTATAGCTACGAGGCGAAGGAGGCGCTGCTCGGGGTCAATCCGCGCACGCTCGAGCGCACCGGCGCGGTGAGCGAAGAGACCGTGCTGGAGATGGTGTCCGGCGCGCTGGCGCGTTTCGGCGCCGGGGCGGCGGTGGCGGTGACCGGCATCGCCGGACCGTCCGGTGGCACCGAGGGCAAGCCGGTCGGCACCGTGTGGATCGGCTGGAAGCGCCGCGGCGGTTACGCCCACGCGCGGCTGTTCCATTTCCAGGGCGATCGCGACGCCATCCGCCGTCAGACCGTGGCTGCGGCCCTCGCCGGCCTGGGCAAGGAGCTGACAGCCTGAGCCGGCGCGGGCCGGCGATGGCGCGCTGTCGCGCCCACGGAGGCGGCTTGACCGGTATGGGATACTCGCGTTTCGGCCTATCGCAGCCCGTGAGATCGCCGCGGCTCATCATGCGGGCTCGCCATTCCGGCCACCTCTTTTCACAGCTACCGCAGGATCCCCACGATGGATGACAACAAGCGCAAGGCGCTCGCCTCGGCCCTCGGCCAGATCGAAAAGCAGTTCGGCAAGGGCGCGGTGATGCGCCTGGGCGACCGGGTGAACGAAGCCATCGAGACCGTTTCCACCGGCTCGCTGGGCCTGGACATCGCGCTGGGCATCGGCGGCCTGCCGCGCGGGCGCATCGTCGAAATCTACGGCCCGGAGTCCTCCGGCAAGACCACGCTCACCCTGCAGGCCATCGCCAACTGCCAGCGCAACGGCGGCACCGCAGCCTTCGTCGACGCCGAGCACGCGCTCGATCCGTCCTACGCCGAGAAGCTGGGCGTGAACCTGGATGACCTGCTGATCTCCCAGCCGGACACCGGCGAGCAGGCGCTGGAAATCGCCGACATGCTGGTGCGCTCCAACGCCGTGGACGTGGTGGTGGTCGACTCGGTCGCCGCGCTCACCCCGAAGGCGGAAATCGAAGGCGAGATGGGCGACTCCCACGTGGGCCTGCACGCCCGCCTGATGAGCCAGGCGCTGCGCAAGCTCACCGCCAACATCAAGAAGTCCGGCACCCTGGTGATCTTCATCAACCAGATCCGCATGAAGATCGGCGTGATGTTCGGCAGCCCCGAGACCACCACCGGCGGCAACGCGCTGAAGTTCTACGCCTCGGTGCGCCTGGACATCCGCCGTACCGGCGCGGTGAAGAAGGGCGACGAGGTGATCGGTTCGGAAACCCGCGTGAAGGTGGTCAAGAACAAGGTGGCGCCGCCGTTCCGCCAGGCCGAGTTCGAGATCCTCTACGGCGAGGGCACCTCGCGCGAGGGCGAGATCATCGAGCTGGGCGTGCGCGAGAACCTGATCGACAAGTCCGGCGCCTGGTACAGCTACAACGGCGACCGCATCGGCCAGGGCAAGGAGAACGTGCGCCAGTTCCTGCGCGACAACCCGGCCATCGCCAATGAGATCGACCAGCAGTTGCGTGCGCGACTGCTGGTGAGCGGCAAGGCCGCGCCGGCCTCCGCCGAAGAAGCGGTCGACGCCGACGCCTGATGGTGGGTGAGCCGCGCCAGGCATCCCGATCCGGATGAAGCGGCGCAACGACAACGATCGTCCCAAGCCCAGCGCCTACGACAAGGCGCTGGGCCTGTTAGCGCGTCGGGAGCAGTCCCGGCGCGAGCTCAAGCGCAAGCTGGGGCAGGGCGGCTACGAGCCGGACGAGGCCGATGATGCGCTCGACCGCCTGGGCGAGCAGCGCTACCAGGACGACGAGCGGTTCGCCGGCATGCTGGTGCGCAATCGCGCCGGCCAGGGCTACGGCCCGGTGCGCATCCGGATGGAGCTGAAGACCCACGGCGTGGACGACGCCACCGCCCGGCAGTTGCTGGAGGATGCCGAGGTCGACTGGCATGCCAGCGCCGCCGCACAGCTGCGCAAACGCTACGGCGGCAAGGCCGCGGCGGACTTCGCCGAGCGCACCAAACGGGCGCAGTTCCTCTTGCGTCGCGGCTTTTCCGCCGCCACAGTACGTAGCGTTACCCACGCCGAAGTGGATGACGCCGACGACGACTGAGGGTGCGGTCGACGCGGCGTCGCCGCGGCGTGGCCTTGTTTCAGCCGTCGGATTTTTCGATGGCCCCATCGCCAGAAGCCCGCATGAAAACCGCTGACATTCGCTCCGCCTTCCTCGAATTCTTCCGCGCCAAGGACCACGCGATCGTGCCGTCCGCCTCGCTGGTGCCGTCCAGCGATCCGACGCTGCTGTTCACCAACTCCGGGATGGTGCCGTTCAAGAACGTGTTCCTGGGAAGCGAGAAGTTGCCGTACGTGCGCGCGGCCGACGTGCAGCGCTGCCTGCGCGCCGGCGGCAAGCACAACGACCTGGACGCCGTGGGCTATACCGCGCGCCACCACACCTTCTTCGAGATGCTGGGCAACTGGTCGTTCGGCGACTACTTCAAGCGCGAGGCGATCGTGTGGGCGTGGGAGCTGCTCACCGACGTGTTCAAGCTGCCGGCGGACAAGCTGTGGGTCACCGTCTACCACACCGACGACGAGGCCTTCGACATCTGGAACAAGGAAGTCGGCGTGCCGGCCGAGCGCATCGTGCGCATCGGCGACAACAAGGGCGCGCCGTTTGCCTCGGACAACTTCTGGCAGATGGCCGACACCGGCCCATGCGGTCCGTGCACCGAGATCTTCTACGACCACGGTCCGGACGTGGCCGGTGGCCCGCCCGGGTCGCCGGACGAGGATGGCGACCGCTACATCGAGATCTGGAACCTCGTGTTCATGCAGTTCGACCGCGCGCCGGACGGCACGCTGAGCCCGCTGCCGGCGCCCTGCGTGGATACCGGCATGGGCCTGGAGCGCCTGGCCGCCGTGTTGCAGCACGTGCATTCGAACTACGAGATCGACCTGTTCGAGCACCTGATCCGCAAGGCCGGCGAGTTCACCGGCACCACCGACTTGGCCAACAAATCGCTGCGGGTGATCGCCGACCACATCCGCGCGTGCTCGTTCCTGATCGTCGACGGCGTGCTGCCGTCCAATGAGGGCCGCGGCTACGTGCTGCGACGGATCATCCGTCGCGCCCTGCGCCACGGCTGGATGCTCGGCGTGCGCGGCGACTTCTTCTGGAAGATGGTCGCGCCGCTGGTGCTGGAGATGGGCGACGCCTATCCGGAGCTGGCGTCGAAGCAGGCATTCATCGAAGACGCACTGCGCACCGAGGAGCAGCGCTTCGGCGAGACGCTCGAGCACGGTATGCGCGTGTTCGACGAGGTGGCGGGCAAGGCCGGCAAGATCATTCCCGGCGTCGACGCCTTCCGCCTATACGACACGTATGGTTTCCCGGTCGACCTAACTGCCGACATCGCCCGCGAACGCGGCATGGAAGTGGACATGGACGGCTTCGAGCAGGCCATGAACGAGCAGCGCGAACGCGCCCGTGCGGCGGGCAAGTTCGAAGCCAAGGGGCTGATGCCGGCGGACCTGGCCAGCGAGCTCAAGCCCACCGTGTTCCTCGGCTATGACGCACTGGCGGCCGACGGAGTCAAGGTGGTTGGCATCGTGCGCGGCGGCAAGCAGTTCGATCAGTTGGCGCAGGGTGAGGAAGGGCTGGTGATCCTGGATCGCACGCCGTTCTACGCCGAGTCCGGCGGCCAGGTGGGCGACACCGGCGCGCTGGTCGCGCCGGGCGGGACGTTCGAGGTATCGGACACGCTCAAGATGGGCGGCGTGTTCTTCGGTCATGCCGGCACGTGGCGTGGAACGTCGCCGCTGCGCCGCGGCGACACGCTCAGCGCGCAAGTGGATGAGGCGCGTCGCCAGTCCACCGTGCTCAACCATTCGGCCACGCATCTGTTGCATGCCGCGCTGCGCAAGGTGCTCGGTGAGCACGTCACGCAGAAGGGCTCGCTGGTGGCACCGGAGCGGCTGCGCTTCGACTTCGCCCACTTCAAGCCGATGAGCCGAGACGAACTCGCCGAGGTGGAGGCGCTGGTGAACGCCGAGGTGCGCCGCAATGCGCCGGCCGAGGTGCACAACATGGGCTACGACGAGGCGATCGCCTTCGGCGCCATGGCGCTGTTCGGCGAGAAGTACGGCGACGAGGTGCGCGTGCTCAAGATGGGTGATTTCTCCACCGAGCTGTGCGGTGGCACGCACGTGGGCCGCACCGGTGACATCGGCCTGTTCAAGATCGTCAGCGAGGCCGGCGTGGCCTCGGGTGTACGCCGCATCGAGGCGGTCACCGGTGCCGGGGCGCTGGCTCATGTCGCCGACGAGGAGCGTCGTCTGGGCGAACTGGCGCAGCTGCTCTCCGGCAGTGGCGACGAGGTGGTGGACAAGCTGCGCCAGCTGTTCGACAAGCAGAAAAAGCTCGAGCGCGAGCTGGAATCGTTGCGGGCCAAGGCTGCCGGTTCCGCCACCGCTGATCTGGCCGGAGCGGCGCGGGACGTGGACGGCATCAAGGTGGTTGCTGCGCGACTGGAAGGGCTCGACGCCAAGGCTCTGCGAGACAGCGTGGACCAGTTGAAGCAGCAGCTTGGCGACTGCGTGATTCTGCTGGCGGGTGCGGCGGACGGTCGCGCCTCCCTGGTGGCTGGCGTGCACGGCAAGGCGCTGGGGCGGATCAAGGCCGGCGATGTGGTGGCTCACGTGGCCGCGCAGATCGATGGCAAGGGTGGCGGCCGGCCCGATATGGCGCAGGGCGGCGGCAGCGACACGTCTCAGTTGCCCGCTTTGCTCGATGCGTTGCCGGCATGGGTGGGGGCGCGTCTGGCCGGTTGATCTAAGGGGGCTGAACGGCCCCGATCGCCCGCCAAAAGTCGATTGCGCGGTTTACCAGCGCTCGGCTAGTATCAATGGATTGCCGGTGTCACTGGTTGCGGTGGCACTGCCTGCCAAGACAAGTTGTTCGCCTTGGCTGAAGCCGGGGAAGGCGGAAAGGCCTTCGACGGAAACCGTCGTCGAACTGTTGGCAGACTCAGGGG
This sequence comes from Dyella thailandensis, assembly GCF_050749815.1. GTDB lineage: Bacteria > Pseudomonadota > Gammaproteobacteria > Xanthomonadales > Rhodanobacteraceae > Dyella_A. The sequence goes on from NZ_CP192735.1 coordinate 1,177,809, forward strand.
TGAGGTCTTGCCAGTCAGATGGCCTGTAACCACACCATTCTATGGAGTAGCAAATCATGTTGATTCTGACCCGTCGGGTCGGTGAAACCCTGATGATCGGTGACGAGGTGACCGTCACCGTTCTCGGCGTCAAGGGCAATCAGGTGCGTATAGGCATCAATGCGCCCAAGAACGTCTCGGTGCATCGCGAAGAAATCTATCAGCGGATCAAAGGCGAGAACGAGTCCGGGGCCGCAGGCTCGGGCGAAAATACCGCCGAATAAGCACACAAGGCTTTACCTCGACCACGTCGGTCAGTATCCTTGCCGGCTCCGCAGCAATGCGGACAAATACGGAGAGATGCCCGAGAGGCCGAAGGGGCTCCCCTGCTAAGGGAGTATAGGGTCAAAAGCCTTATCGAGGGTTCGAATCCCTCTCTCTCCGCCAGTTACGCAAAACGCCCCTTCGTGGGGCGTTTTGCGTTTTCTGGGCGTCGTTTCACACGCGCTCTGCGCATCCGCCGAAGGGGCGCCGTTACTGCGTCGGCAGGCCCGCCAGCTCGACGCCCTCGCGCGTGACGCGCAGCAGCGAGCCCTGCTCGTACCAGTCGCCAAGCACGATGCGCTCGGCCATATGGCCGTCCAGATCGAAGCGATGGATGGCCGGCCGATGGGTATGGCCATGGATCAAGCGAGTGACCCCGGCGGCACGCATGGCCTGGGCGACGGCCTCGTCATTGACGTCCATGATGGTTTCCATGGTGCTGCCCGTGTGTGCACGACTGTCCTCACGCGCCTTGGCTGCAAATGCGCGACGGGCTTGCAGTGGCATGGCGAGGATCTGCGCCTGCCACTGCGGCTGGCGCACCTGGCGACGAACCGCCTGATAGGCGGTGTCATCGGTGCACAGCACATCGCCGTGCATCAGCAAGGTGCGACACCCCTCGATGTCATGCACGGTGCCATCGTCGAGCAAGGTCATGCCGGCGCGTTGCGCAAACGCTTCACCAATGAGGAAGTCGCGGTTTCCGGCGATGAAGTACACCGGCACGCCGCTCTCCCTCACGCCCCGCGTGGCTGCCGCGATGCGGCCGGGAAGTTCGGCGTCATCGTCGTCGCCGATCCACGCTTCCACCAGGTCACCGAGGATGTACAGCGCGCTGGCCGCACGTACCTGTGCGCTGGCGAGCAGGCGTTCGAACAAGGCGGTGATCTGCGGCCGACTGTCGTCCAGATGCAGGTCGGAAATGAGTACCGTGGCCATCGATGTCAGCCCTTCGCGGCGGGCTTGGTCTTCTTGGCCGTCTGCGCGCTTTTGGCGGGAGCCGCTGTCGAAGCGGGCGCGCCTCCAACGGTGCTCGCGGGCGCGGCGTCGCCTACCACCTCGGCACCGGTGATCACCACGATGGGATTGGGCACGTCGCCGGCGAAAGGGCCGAGCGCGCGGGTCGGCAGGGCGGCGATCTTGTCGACCACGTCCATGCCCTTGATCACCTTGCCGAACACCGCGTAGCCCCAGGTCAGACCGCTCTGGCTGCCTACGAAATCCAGCCGGCGGTTGTCCACGAGGTTGAAGAAGAACTGCGAGGTTCCCGAGTTGGGATCGGCACCGCGAGCCACCGCCACCGTGCCGCGCAGATTGGACAGGCCGTTGTCCGCCTCGCTGGCGATGGCCGGGCGGGTGCGGCGGGGCTGCAGATCGCGCGTATAAAGGCCGCCTTGCACCAGATAACCGGGAATGGCGCGATGGAACACGGTGCCCGCGTAGAAGCCGTCACGCACGTACTGGAGGAAGTTAGCCACGCTTTTGGGCGACTTGTCCGGATACAGCTCCAGCGTGATGTCACCTTGGCTCGTGTGCAGTACGACCTGGGGAGCCGGTGCCGGCGGCGCGGGAGCATCCTTGGCCGCGCTCTGGGCGCGCAATGCGATGGGTGTGAGCAACAGCAGGGAAAGCAGGCAGGCTTTGAACATGGGACTCGTGCATGCAGAAGATCGGCCCATGATACGCGGCCCACGTCACCGGGGTGCATCGCGGCGTGCACAAGGCGTGAAGGGTTGCTAGCATGAATTTGCGGCTGCGCAGGGGCAGCTGTGGAGATTCGACATGCAAACGATGAATACGCACTTCGCGTTGCGACGCGGACTGCGGTTGTTTGCAGGGATGCTGGGGGGACGCAAGGACTCGCCCACGTCGCAAGAGACGGCGACTGTCAGACACGATCTTGTTTCCTGGTGCTCCGAGGCGCGAACCCGTCGCGGGGATGAGCTGGCGCGACGACAGAACCTGGAGTGGCCGGTCGACGGCTAAGCGGTTTGTGACGGATTTTGGGTGAAGGGTTGCCCGGGCGCGAGCCGGTCGAGTAGACCGGTGTTCGCGCACGCCTGTTGTAGGCATGTTCTGACGGCGACAACGCTGCCCTGATGGCACTCTCACGGTTTCGGTGGCAAGGGGAATTCAGCCAAGTGAGGCGGGGCCGCCATTTTTCAGGTTTCAAGTGCCGGGGCAGGTAGGCCCCGGCTGTCAGCCGGCGCGAACGCGCCTATCATGCACGGGCACGACGACGCCCCTGCGCCGCCCAAGGAGGGTACGAAGTGATCAATATTGTTCTGGTGGACGATCATGAGCTGGTCCGCACCGGCTTCCGGATGATCCTGCAGCAGCAGCCTGACATCCGCATTCGCGGCGAGGCGGGAACGGCGGAGGAGGGGCTTCGCCTCATTCGCACGCTGGCACCGGATATCGCGCTGGTGGACGTCCACATGCCGGGCATGAGCGGTATCGAACTGACCGAGCGCGTCTGTCGGTCCAAGCTCAACACCCACATCGTCATCGTCACCGTGGTCGATGACGCCCGCTTTCCCAAACGCCTGCTCGATGCCGGTGCGCTGGGCTATCTCACCAAGGGATGTTCGGCCGAGGAGTTGCTGGCGGCTGTGCGTCAGGTGGCGACCGGGCGCCGCTACCTCGCGCCAGCGGTGGCGCAGCAGCTGGCCCTGGCCACTCTGGACGGCAGCGAATCGCCGTTCGACGTGCTTTCCAGCCGCGAACTGGAGGTCGCCATGATGCTGGTGCGCGGCAAGCCGCTGACGCTCATCGGCGAGCAGCTCAATCTCAGCCCCAAGACGGTTTCCACTTACAAGCAGCGCCTGATGGAGAAGCTCAACGTGGATCACGTGATCAGCCTTGCCCACCTGATGGCGGTGCACGGGCTGATCGATACGGCCAACCAGCAGCATGCAAATGCCTGACGAACTTTGACGGGCGCACAAAAAAACCGGGCCTTGGCCCGGTTTTTTTGTGGCTGAAGCCGATCGATCAACTTGCCGTGGAATCGTCCCGCTTGCGGGGCTCTTCGGTCGGCTCGTTTTCCACGGACTCGGCATCGGCGCTTGCCAGGTGCTCCTTCGTGGCGGCCAGCAGATCGCCCTGGGACGGCTGAGAGGCCGGCGCGGTCGCGGGCTCGGCGACGGCTGCCGGGGGCTCCGCGGTGGTCAGCGGCTGCGGCGGTGCAGGCGGTGCAGGTGGCTCGGTCGGTTCCGCGCGCTCCGCCGCCGACGTGACCGGCAACGAAGTCGTCGATGGCGCGGCGATCTTCACCTCGTCAGCCGACGCTTCCGGCGCTTCTGCGGCCGGCTCACCCTCGGCCACCACCGGATCGGGGATCGGCGGCAGCACGGGCAGGTTGAACGACGCGGGCATCACCGCTGCCGGGCGCTGCTCGGGCGGATTCTCCGCTGCGGCGGGCGTGGGGGCAGGCGTGACAGCCGGCGCAGGCGCGGCCGCAGTGACAGGCTCGGACTTCTGCTCGGCGCCCGATTCCGACACAACAACAGCTGCGGCGGCGGCCGGGATCGATGCGCTGCGCGGCTGGGCAGGCGCGGCAGGCGTCGGGTTCGGCGTGGTCTTGGCCGAGGTCTCCTCGGCCTCGTCGCCGGCCGCGTCATCGCGGTCCTCGTCATCCAGTGCCTTGGCCTGCAGCGAGGCGTCGGCGGACGTCGCTGCGCCATTCTCGTCCTGACGACGGCGACGGCGTCCGCCGCGGCGGCCACGACGGCGGCGCGCACCACCGCCCTCTGCCTCACTCGTGCCGTCCGGCTGGGTGTTGCCTGGCGTGGCCGCGACCGCAGCTGCGACCGTGGCTGCGTCGGTCGCGGCCGGCTTCGGCTCGTCGCTGACCCGCTCGGTGGGTGGAGTGGTTCGTGCCGGCTGCGGCTGGCGCTCGGGGCGCGGCGACGCCGGTGGCGTCAGGCTGACGTCGGCCTTCGCGGCCTTGTCCTCGCGCTGGGGCGGCTGGGCCGCGCGCGCCGGGCGTTGTTCCTGCCGCGGCGTGGCGGCGGCCTGAGCCTGACGCGCCTGGCCGCCGGATGACTGTTCACCGCGCTGGCGGTTGCCGCCCTTGCCGGACGACGCACCCGACGCATTGGCGTTGCCGCGGTTACCGGGCTCGCGACGGCCCGCCGGGGCACCGCCGCGATTGGCGGAAGCGCCACCGGGCTGATTCGCGCGACCCCGCTCGTCACGGCGTGGAGCCTGCTGGCGACGGTTGGATGTTTCCTTCGGCGAGGTAGCTGCCGTCTTGTCCGACGTTTCCTCGGCGCCACGGAACCAGCCGAGCAGACGAGACAGGATGCCACCGGAGGACGGCGCCGGGGCGGCCGCGGCCGGTGCCTGGGCACGACGCGGGGCCGGCGCCACCGGGGCGGGGGCGACCGTCTCTTCACGCACCGGTGCGGGCGACGAATGCACCACGCCGCTCACCGCCGGCTGCTCGCTGCTGCCCAGCGTCTGCCCCATCTTGGGAATCGGCGACGCTTCGACGGCAGTGAGGCGCTCGTAGCTGGGCTTGCTGTGCTCGCCCATCTCCGCTTCCTTGATCCGCTGGATCTGGATGTGCGGCGTCTCAAGCTTGTCGTCGGCCACGATCACCACGTGGACCTTGTTGCGCAGCTCGATCTCGACCACGCTGGCGCGCTTTTCGTTGAGCATGAAGTTAGCCACCTGCGGCGGCGCCTGCACCAGCACCTGGCCGGTGTTGTCCTTCATCGCGTGCTCTTCGATCAGGCGCAGCGTGGACAGCGACAGCGATTCGATGCCGCGGATGTGGCCATGGCCCTCGCAGCGCGGGCAGACCACCTGGGTCGCCTCGCCCAGCGACGGGCGCAGGCGCTGACGCGACATCTCCAGCAGGCCGAAGCGCGAAATGCGGCCGATCTGCACGCGGGCACGATCGAGCTTCAGCGCGTCCTTCAGCTTCTCCTCAACCTCACGCTGGTGGCGCGGGCTGTCCATATCGATGAAGTCGATGACGATCAGGCCGCCGGCGTCACGAATGCGCAACTGGCGGGCGATTTCCACCGCCGCCTCGCAGTTCGTGTTGAACGCGGTTTCCTCGATGTCGCCGCCCTTGGTCGCCTTGGCCGAGTTGATGTCGATCGCGGTGAGCGCTTCGGTCTGGTCGATCACGATCGAGCCGCCGGACGGCAGGCGCACCTGGCGGTCGAACGCGCTCTCGATCTGGGTTTCGATCTGGTAGCGCGAGAACAGCGGGGTGTCGTCCTTGTAAAGCTTGAGCTTGCGCAGGGCGTTGGGCATCACCTGCTGCATGAACTCGCGCGCGTCGTTGTACAGCGACTCTCCGTCGATGAGGATTTCGCCGATGTCGTTGCGCAGGTAGTCGCGCAGGGCGCGGATGAACAGCTTCGATTCCTGATAGATCAGGAACGGCGCCTTCTGCTTGCTGGCCGCTTCGGAGATCGAGCGCCACAGGGTGAGCAGGTAGTCCAGGTCCCACTGCAGTTCTTCGGCGTCGCGGCCCATGCCGGCGGTGCGCACGATCAGGCCGACGTCGTCGGGCACGTTGAGATGATCCAGCGCTTCCTTCAGCGCCTGCCGGTCTTCACCCTCGATACGGCGCGAGACGCCGCCCGCCTTCGGGTTGTTCGGCATCAGCACCATGTAGCGGCCGGCCAGGCTGATGAAGGTGGTCAGCGCCGCGCCCTTGTTGCCGCGCTCTTCCTTTTCCACCTGGACGACCAGCTCCTGGCCTTCCTTCAGCAGCTCGCGGATGTTCGCCTTGTTCGGGTCCAGGCCCGGGGTGAAGTACTCGCGGGCGATTTCCTTGATCGGCAGGAAGCCGTGGCGCTCGGCGCCGTAGTCGATGAAGCATGCTTCGAGGGAGGCTTCGACGCGAGTGATGCGGCCCTTGTAGATGTTGGCCTTCTTCTGCTCGCGGGAGGGGATCTCGATGTCGAGGTCGTACAGGGTCTGGCCATCGACGATGGCCACGCGCAACTCTTCACGCTGAGTTGCGTTGATCAACATGCGTTTCATTGTGTTGTTTTCCTTCAGCTTGCCGCGCGTCGCGTGCCTCGGTGGCGCCACTGGGGGCGGCCTGCCGGGGATCGCGCCGCTGCGGTCAAGCGGCAAAAGTACGGCACCAGTCCGGGTGCCGGCGATGATTCCTGGTCACTACGCCGCGAATCGCCGACACGGCGCAGGCCGATCGGACAAACCGCAATCCGAACCGTTACGATGAAAGGGAGCAGCGACCGGATGCCCGGGGAAGGCGGCCGGCGCAATCCTCACCGACGTGACGGACGGGCCGGTCCGATCGAGCTGATCGGACACGGGCAAAGCGCCGGCCGAGTATCCTATCGAAGCGGATTTTTTTCAATGCAGACGGTAACTTCCCCCGACGTATCTCAAGGGGTGCGTCAAGTCGAGATCGGCCCGGAGCGAGACGGGCAGCGGATCGACAACGCCCTGATGACCCTGCTCAAAGGGGTCCCCAAGAGCATGATCTACCGCATCCTGCGTACCGGGCAGGTGCGGGTGAACGGCAAGCGGGCCAAGCCCGACACTCGTCTCACGGCGGGTGACATGTTGCGCATTCCGCCCGTCCGCGTCGCAGAGCGTCCTGAGACACAAGGGCCGAGTCCGGGCCAGATGGCCTCGGCCGCGGAAGCGGTGATCTTCGAGGACAAGCATTTCCTGGTGATCGACAAGCCCACCGGCATGGCCAGCCACGGCGGCAGCGGGGTCAGCCACGGGGCGATCGAGCTGATGCGGGCAGCGCGCCCGAACGATCACCTCGAGCTGGTGCACCGGCTGGATCGCGATACCAGTGGCGTGCTGGTGTTTGCCAAGACCCGCGCCGGGCTGACCGGCCTGCAGGCGGCCATTCGCGACAACCAGGTGGTCAAGCAGTACCTCTGCCTGATGGTGGGGCACCCGTCCAAGGCCCGGTTCGACGTCAATGCACCGCTCGCCAAGTTTGTGCTTCAGGGCGGAGAACGTATGGTAAGAGTGTCCGATAACGGCAAGCCGTCGCTCACTTTTTTCCGTGAGATCGAACAGTATCCGGGCGCCCGCCTGATGCAGGCGACGCTGGGTACCGGGCGCACTCATCAGATTCGCGTGCACGCCGCCCACATCGGCCATCCCCTTGCCGGCGACCCGAAATACGGTGATCGCGAGGCCAACAAGCGCTTCCGTGAGCTGGGGCTGCAGCGCCTGTTCCTGCACGCCTCCCACATGAGTTTCGAGCTGGACGGGCGCTCGTACAGCTTCTCGGCGCCGCTGCCAGATGACCTGAGGAAGTTTCTGGAAACTATTGCTTCTAAAGGAAAAAGCGTGCGCTAACCTCGAGCGAGCGCAAGCCATTGCCGATCAGGCCGGCGCCCACCACCAAGGCGCAGGCGGCGTGGGCCAGGGCAATCGGCAACAAGCTCCGCTGCTGCACAAAGCACCAGGCCCACCACAGCTCGGCGAGAAAGCACAGATGCATCAGTGCGCCGTTGGGGACGTGCAGCAACGCAAAGGCCAGCGCGGCAGCCAGCACGGCCCACCGGACGGGCAGGAATTTCTCCAGCTGGCCCAGCGCAAAGCCCAGGATCAGCCACTGCTGCAACGCGGCCCAGCCGAGATAGACCAGGGCGCGGCGCGGCGGCGTGGGATCCGATGCATGGCCCCACAGCAGGCACACCAGCAGCGCCGCTGGCACCAGGGCGAGCGGCCACCACCACGCCACCGAGCGCCACGGACCGATCCAGCGCCAGTCCGCCGACCGGCCTGCGCGCTGGGTGTACGCCGCAAAGATCAGCGCGGAAGCGAACCCGGTCACTCCAGCCAGCGTGGGACGTTGCCCCCATTGCAGCCCGGCTACCAAAATCACCGGGCCGAGCAGGCCGGCCAGCAAGGTCTGCCATGCCGGGCGGGGGCGCCGGGCAAGCCAGCAAAGCACCAGCACATAGGCGCCCACGCCGAGCCAGGAGAGCCAGGGAGGCAGCGGCTCTCTTGGTGGCTTCCTCAGCGACGCGTCGCCGGCGACCACGATGGCGGCTGGGCGCCAAGCCACGGCGGCGTCGCGGCGGGCGAGCAACTGCTCCGCACTTGCCATGGCGGCCAATCGCACGATGGGTACAGCCGGTGCTGGATTGGCTGAATCGGCCGCGGATGAGCCGTCCAGCGCCGGCTGCGGCGGAACGAGAGCCAGCGGATCGGGAGCGAGGAGGGCTGCATCGTCCAACAGCAGGCGCTGGCCGCGCGGCATCGTGATGCGCAGGCGCAACATGTCGGCCCGGTTGACGGGTGCGCACGGGGTGGTCGTCGTATTGATGGAGCGCAGGTCGACGTCGATCCGCGTACCACGCCAGACGATCGGCGCACTCAGGCAGGCCGGTTGTCCCGTCGTCTGCCAGACCACCTGCAGGGTGACCGGCTGTGCGGCGGCACGGTCGAGCCGGAGGAGGGGCCAATGGAGCAGATCCAGCCCGCGCGCGATCGGCAGCCCCAGCTCGAACGCTGTTCCGTCCAGGCTGGTTACCTCGACGCCGCCGTCGACGGCACGCGTGCGGGCCGGACCGAAGGCGCGGCCGGCCACGAAATCCTCTGGACTGAGAAAGCGCCACCGCCAGAGCGGCTGGCCGGCCCGCAACACGGCCAGCTCGCTGCGGGCCTCCTGCGCGAGGTAGCGTGTCGTGAGCGCCGAGGCCAGCAGCCGGAACGCCAGCAACGCGACCACCACGGCGAGCAGCCAGCCGGTCGCGACAGCCACGCCGCGGGCGGAGGGCGTCACGATCAGCGCGCGAGCAGCGCTTCGACCTTTGCCGCGCAGATGAAGTCGTTTCGCGACAGCCCACCCACGTCGTGGGTCGACCACAAGACCTGACAGTGGCCGTAGCCGGCCTCGAGGTCCGGGTGGTGATCCTGCTGGTTGGCCATGAAACCCACGGCGTTGATGAAACCGAGCGTGCGGTGGAAGTCATCGAAGCGGAAATCCTTCACGATCGCCTTGCCGCCCTGGGTCGTCGACCAGCCCGGCAGTGCGGCGAGCAACTGCGCGACTTGCTCCGCGCTCAGCGCATGCTCGCTGCCCTTGCGCGCAACGCAGTGCTCATGGGCCAGGTCGGTCGAATTCATGCGGGTCTCCAGTGCAGGTTTCGTGCGGGATGCGAAGGGTCGAAGCTGCGCCGGCAAATGTCAAAGCGCGCAGGCGGAGCGAAACAGTACTAAAATGGTGCTGTTTCCTCGGCCGCCCCGATTCCGGAGCGGTCATGGCTTCGATGGAGTCTTCATGATCGACATTTCCGAGCGCGCCCAGCAGCACTTTCTCAAGCTTCTCGCCCAGCAGGGCACCGACGGCCTGGGCATCCGCCTGCGGGTGGTGGATGCCGGCACGCCGGCAGCGAACTGCGAGCTGGAGTTCTGCGAGCGCGCCGACCTCACCGGCAACGAATGGACGATCGAATGCGCCGGCTTCCATTTCTACGTCGAGGGCGACAGTGCGCGCTGGCTGGACAACGCCAGCATCGACTACGAGCCCAATGCCACGGGCGGCCAGCTCAACATCCGGGCGCCCGGCATCAAGGGACAGCAGCCGGGCGCGGATGCCGGCCTGATCGAGCGGGTGCAGTACGTGCTGGAGGCGGAGATCAACCCCCGGCTGGCCTCGCATGGTGGTCGCGTGAGCCTGCGCGAAATCGACGCCGACGGCGTGGTGATGCTGCAGTTCGGCGGCGGCTGCCACGGCTGCGGGATGGTCGACGTCACGCTCAAGCAGGGCGTGGAGAAGACCCTGCGCGAGCGCGTGCCGGAAGTGTCGGCAGTGCGCGATGCCACCGATCACGCCAGCGGCGCCAAGCCGTACTACGAAGGCAAGCAGGGTCGGTCGGCGATCGGCTGAGGCCGGGTCGCCCGCGCACAAAAAAGCCCGCTTGCGCGGGCTTTTTTTCAGGCGACTTGCCGGGGCGGATTACTTGTCGCCCTGGATATGTCCCTGCAGCGTGCTGAGCTTGGTCGGCAGGCTGGAGAAGTAGGCGGTGACGTCCTCGATGTCCTGGTCGGACAGCGTGGCGGCGAAGCCCTTCATGATCGCGTTGTTGCGACCGCCGTTCTTGTACTCGTGCAGCGCCTGCTGCAGGTAGGCGTTGTACTGGCCGGCCAGGCGCGGGTACTGCGGATCGACGGCGTTGCCGTCGGCACCGTGGCAGGCGAAGCAGGCGGCGGCCTTGGTCTTGCCGGCCTCGGGATTGCCGGTCGCCATCAGCGACGTGGAGGCGAACGCCAGTGCGGCGAACGAAAGCAGGGTGAACGCACGGGTCATGCGGAATCCTCGGGACGGCTTACTTGGCAAGGCTGGAAAGGTACGCGGCGATGTCTTCGATGTCCTTGTCGGACAGACTCTGCGCCTGCGCCATCATCGTCGGATGGGTGCGCTCGCCGCTCTGGTAGCCGTGCAGCGCATTGATGATGTACTGCTCGTTCTGGCCGGCGATGCGCGGCACCGGATAATCCGGGTAGGCGTTGGCATAGCCTTCCACGCCGTGGCAACCGTTGCAGGTGTAGACGAGCTTGCGCCCGGCGGCCTTGTCGCCTTCGGCGTGTGCGCTGCCGATGGTGAAGAGGGCGGCGGCCGCGGCAAGGCCAAGCAGTTGCAGTCGAGTCATTGAGTTCTTTCCCACGATTCCGGCCGGTACAGGGCTACAAAGTCGCGGAAGTATAGTCGTTGGCTACAAGCAGCGACAACCGCGCGGCACCGTGGCGACCCGCCGCAGCGGCCGCTTTCGGCACGGCAGGTTCTTGCGCTCTAGAACAGGCTCTTGAGGATGTGGATGCCGGCGCTGTACTCGCCGATCAGCGTGCCCACGCTGACCAGGAAGAAGTTGAGCAGGGTGCGCGCCACGCGGTTCTTCCACCAGCCGCTCCAGTGGCCGACCTGGTCGCGCAGCGTCTCGAAGTCGCCCACGCGCGGCTTGCGCACCCAGGCCTCGGCCATCGCGCTGATGCCGCCCGCGGGGATGCCGGGGCGGAACGGCTTGATCGGTGCGGCGACGAAGGCGGCCGCGATGCTCAGTGGATGCCCGCCGGCGACCAGCGCGCCGATGGCAGCGAAGCCGCCGGTGAACAGCACCCAGTTCATCAGTACGTGCGTACCCAGCGCCGTGTTGCGATGGAAGGCGTAGGCGATCAAGGCGAACACGGCGATCACCAGCCCAACGGCCACCCATTTCGGCCAGCGCGCCTTGGGCGGCGTCTGCGCCAGCGTGGCGACGGTGGTGGCCGGATCGTCCTGTCCATCGCGCAACTGGGTTGCCAGACCCTTGAGGTGACCGGCGCCGATCACTACCAGCACGCGGCGCGATTCGCCGCTCGCATCGCGCGCAGCTTCTTCGCGCAGTCGTGCGGCCATGTAGGCGTCGCGTTCGGCGATCAGGCTGCGGTAAAGCGGCTCGGACTGGCTGGCGAAGTCGCTGAAGGCGCTCTCCAGCAGATCGCTCTGCTTGAGCTTCTCGATCTCGTGCTCGGCGATGTCCTCGCGATCGAACACGCTGGCCAGCAATCCGCCCAGCAGGCCAAAACGCTGCCAGAACCCCACGCTGCGCCAGGCCCGCTTGAGTGTGGTGCCCACATCCCGATCGACCACCCACAGCGGCGTGCCACGCGCTTCGGCGCCGTCCATTGCTGCCTTCATCTCGGCGCCGGGCTGGATGCCGTACTGGTCGGCCAGGCGCTGCTGGAACGAGGACAGCACCAGGCTCGCCGCCACCATGCCGGCCTTGCCCTGGCGGATCACCTGGAACAGGTCGGTCTGGCGGAACGCGTCCGGATCGCGCATGCCCTGGGCGCGGCTCTCGCACAGCTCGATCGCGACGGCATCGAAGCTCTCGTGCGCCAGCATGGCGTTCACCGCATCCACGCTCGCACGCGAGACGTGCGCCGTGCCCAGCAGCACATATTCCACGCCATCGCGCTGCACGCGCTCGACCGGTTGATCGACGAGTGCCTCGGGCAAGGGTTCGCGCAGGGCGTCGGTGGGAATCGCGTCAAGGCTCATGCGCGGGGCAGATCCATCAGGGGGAAGTCCAAGCATGGGGACCGCGCCGCGCCCCGACAAGCGGGACCTGCGGCACGGTTCAGCCAGTGCCGCCGATCAATCGCGGAATCGCTTGAGCAGGTCGCCGTAGGCGTCGATACGGCGATCGCGCAGGAACGGCCAGATGCGCCGCACGTGCTCGCTGCGCGCCATGTCGATCTCGACGATCAGCAGCTCGCGCGCATCGGTGCCCGCGCGGCCGAGGAATTCGCCCTGCGGACCGGCCACGAAGCTGGTGCCCCAGAACTGGATGCCCGCACCCACGCCCGACGGGTCGGCCTCGTAGCCGGTGCGGTTGCACGACAGCAGCGGCAGGCCATTGGCGACCGCATGGCCACGCTGCACGGTGACCCACGCCTCGCGCTGGCGGTCCTTCTCGTCCTGCGCGTCGTTCGGATCCCAGCCGATCGCGGTGGGGTAGAGCAGCAGCTCGGCGCCAGCCAGCGCCATCAGGCGGGCGGCTTCCGGATACCACTGGTCCCAGCACACCAGCACGCCCAGGCGGCCGACCGAGGTGTCGATCGGATCGAAGCCCAGGTCGCCTGGGGTGAAGTAGAACTTTTCGTAGAACGCCGGATCGTCCGGGATGTGCATCTTGCGGTACTTGCCGGCGATCGCCGCCGAGCGATCGAACACCACCGCGGTGTTGTGGTACAGCCCGGTGGCGCGCTTCTCGAACAGCGAGGCGACCACCACCAGCTTGAGCTCCTCGGCGAGCTTGCCGATGCGCGCGGTGCTGTGGCCCGGGATCGTCTCGGCCAGGTCGAACTCGTCCACCGACTCGCGTTGGCAGAAGTAAGGACCGTTGTGCAGCTCCTGCAGCAGCACGAGCTCCGCGCCGGCGGCGGCGGCCTCGCGCAGGCCGGCCTCGATCGCGTCGAGGTTGGCGTCGCGGCTGCCGCGATGGGTTTCCTGCAGCAGGGCCACCTTGAGGGTCTTGCGGGTCATGTCGAAAATCCTGTGTCGTGGAGCGTCGTCGGTCAGCCAACAAGGCCGGCCGGCAGCTGCATGGTGATGCAGTGCAGGCTGCCGTTCTGCCAGATCAGCGGGCGACACGGCACCTGCACCACCTCGCGGCCCGGATGGGCCTCGCCGATGATGCGCGCCGCCGCGTCGTCCGCGGCGTCGCCGTAGGCCGGCACCAGCACGGCACCGTTGACGATCAGGTAGTTTGCGTACGACGCCGCCAAGCGGCGGCCTTCATCCACGATCGGCTTGGCCCACGGCAGCGGGTGGAGCGTGTACGGCTTGCCGTCCATGGTGCGCAGCGCGGCCAGCTCATCGGCCATGCGCTTGAGCTCTTCAAAGTGGGGGTCGCTGGCGTCGTCGCAAGCCTGGAACACGATGCGGTCACCCGGAGCGAAGCGGGCGAGGGTGTCGATGTGCGCGTCGGTGTCGTCGCCTTCGAGGTAGCCGAAGTCCAGCCACAGGATGCGCGAGGCGTGCAGGCTGTCGCGCAGGATCGCGCTCATTTCTTCGCGCGACTGCTCCGGATGGCGCTGGGTGAGGCAGCGCCAGGTGGTGAGCACGGTGCCCGCGCCGTCCGATTCCACGCCGCCGCCTTCCAGCGCCCAGTCCACGCGCTTGTGTGCGGCGCGGCCGAACACGCCGGCCTGCACCAGTCCGGCGATCAGCGCGTCGTCCTGCTCGGCGCCGAACTTGCCGCCCCAGCCGGTGAAACGGAAGTCGGTGAGCTGGAAACCGTCGGCGCCGTCGCGCAGGGTGATCGGCCCGGAATCGCGCAGCCAGGTGTCGTCGTACGGCAGCTCGACGAAGCGCACGCGCGCCAGGTCCGCCCCCGCGGTGCGGATCAATGCTTCGGCATGGCTGCGCACGTCTGCATCCGGCACCACGATCACCAGCGATTCGAAGCGCGTCACCGCGGCGGCCAGCGCGGCGTAGGTCGTTTCCACGGCGGCCAGGCGCTCGGCCCAGTCGGTGTCGGCATGCGGCCACGCAATCAGCACCGCGGCCTGCGGTTCCCATTCCGCCGGCAGGCGCAGGGTTGAGTCGTTCATCGGGGGAGTTCGCACGTCGAAGAAAGCACAGACGGCGAATTGTAAGACACCGGCCGTGCCGGTGACGCGGCCCCGGGACAGCGCCCGGGGCCGCTGGCGATCAGTTCATCGCCGACGGATTGGTGTTGTTGCCGGCCGGCGTGTTGAGCACGGCATGGATCACGTGGCTCTTTTCGAAGTACACGATGAACTGCGCGTAGTCCCAGCGGTTGATCACCGGGTGCTTGGCGCTGTCGCCGCCGCGTGGAGCGAGCTTGCGCTGCGGCGCGCCGTACTTCTTTTCCACCTGCGCCATGCTCATGCCGCGGCTGGGCAGGTTCATGCCCTTTTCCTGCTGCACGCGGTGGATGAGCAGGTTGTCGCCGCGGGCGAAGGCCGGAGCGGCGGCGCCGATAGCCAGCAAGCCGAGCAACGCCAGGCCGAAACGATGATTGGTCATGATCCCCTCTCCCACGAGTGCTTGTCCCGCGCCGTTTTAGCAGAAGCCATCGCGCTTAGCCACGGCGTTTTGCGGCGTTTGCGATGGGTTGGGCGTTCGCCAGCGGCTATCATGTCCGGCTGCGGGCGCGCGACGCGCCCGGAACGGAACCCTCGCCTGCATGATCGCCTTTCGCCACTTCGCCCTGCGCCGCGGCAGCCGCCTGCTGCTCTCCGATATCGATCTGGTCATCCAGAGCGGCTGGCGGCTGGGCGTGATCGGGCGCAACGGCTGCGGCAAGTCCAGCCTGTTCGCCGCGCTACAGGGCCAGCTTGAAGGCGATGCGGGCGAGCTGGACATGCCCGGCAAGCTGCGCCTGGCCTCGGTGGCGCAGGAAACACCCGCGCTGCCGGACCTGGCGATCGACTACGTGATGGGCGGCGACGAAGAACTCGCCGCCGCGCTGCGCGACGAAGCAGACGCGCAGGAGCGGGGCGATACCGAGGCCATGGCGCGCGCCCATCATCGTATCGAGGAGCTGCACGGCTACGACGCCCGCGCCCGCGCTGGCCGTTTGATGCACGGCCTGGGCTTTTCGCCCGAGACGCACGAGCGCGCGGTGCAGGAGTTCTCAGGCGGCTGGCGTGGTCGGCTGAACCTGGCCCGCGCGCTGATGTGCCCGTCCGACCTGCTGCTGCTCGACGAGCCGACCAACCATCTCGACCTCGACGCCGTGCTGTGGCTGGAAGAGTGGCTGCGCCGCTACCAGGGCACGTTGATGATCATCTCGCATGACCGCGAGTTCCTCGACGGCGTGATCACCCACACCCTGCACCTCAACGAGGGCCGGGCCAAGCTCTACACCGGCAACTACAGCGCGTTCGAGCGCCTGCGCGCCGAGCAGCTGCGCCAGCAGCAGATCAGCTTCGAGCGCGAGCAGGCCGAGCGGGCGCATTTGCAATCCTTCATCGACCGCTTCAAGGCCAAGGCCAGCAAGGCCAAGCAGGCGCAGTCGCGCATGAAGCGGCTGGAGAAGCTGGCCGGCACCGAGGCGGTGCGCGCCGAGCGACCTTTCAGCTTCAGCTTCCCGCAGCCCGAGCGCGTGCCCGACGCGATGCTGCAACTGGGCGAAGTGCGCGCCGGCTATCCGCTGGAGTCGGGCGACGGATTTTCCACCGTGCTGGACAACGTCGGCTTCAGCATCGAGGCCGGCGAGCGGATCGGCCTGCTCGGCCCGAACGGCGCGGGCAAGTCCACCCTGGTCAAGACGCTGGTCGGCGAGCTTGAACCGCTGGCCGGCGAGCGCAAGGTGCACAAGGACCTGAAGATCGGCTACTTCGCCCAGCACACGGTGGAGAGCCTGCGCGCCGGCACCAGCCCGCTGGACCATCTGCAACTCAAGGCGCCCGGCGTGGCGAACCAGGTGCTGCGCGACTTCCTCGGCACCTGGAATTTCCCCGGCGACCGCGCGTTCGAATCGGTCGACGGCTTCTCCGGTGGCGAGCGCGCGCGGCTGGCGCTGGCGCTGATCGCCTGGGACAAGCCCAACCTGCTGCTGCTCGACGAACCGACCAACCACCTCGATCTGGAAATGCGCGAAGCGCTGGCCGACGCGCTGGCCGACTTCGATGGCGCGCTGGTGCTGGTCTCGCACGATCGCCACCTTCTGGGCATGGTCTGCGACAGCTTCTGGCGCGTGGCCGACCGCGTGGTCGAGCCGTTCGACGGCGACCTGGACGACTACGCCAAATGGCTGCGCTCGCGCGGCGCCGCCAACAAGAAGGCCGGCAAGGCCGCCGCGGCGGAGAAGCCCGCGGCACCCGTTGAAACGCCGGAAGAGCGTCGCCGCAACGCGGCCGCCCAGCGCGAGCAGGACAAGGCCTCGCGTTCGCGCGTAAAGAAGATCGAGACCCGCGTGGCGACGATCGACACCGAGCTGGGCAAGCTGGAGGCGAAGCTGGCTGATCCGGCCATCTATAACGGCTCGACGGCAGAGCTGATGAAACTCGGCCAGCAACAGGCCGAGCTGCGCCGCGAAAAGGAAACGCTCGAGGCCGAGTGGCTCGAACTGTACGAACAGATCGAAGCCTGAGGCCGCGGCGCGATGACTGAGTCCGCCCCGCTCGAACTCTGGTTGCCGGCGCTGGCGCGCTTCGCCCCCGATCATCCGCTGCGCGCCTGGCTGGCGCGCGCCGATCGCCTGCCGGACGGTCCGCGCGGCTACCTGGCTGGGCTGTCGCATTTCTTCCGCACCGAATCCCCTGACATCCCCGCTGCCGCGCTGCTGCGCGAGCACGCGGCGCACGATGCCGAGGGCGCCTCCTGGCTCAGCGCCGATCCGTGCTGGGTGCAGGCCGAAATGAACGGCGCGCGCCTGCTGGCGTGCGGCCAGCTCGGGCTTTCGATGGAGGAAGCCGAGGCGCTCGCCGCGCCACTGCGTCCGGTGTTCGATGAGGCCGGCATGGCGCTTCTGGTCACTACGCCCGACCGTTGGCAGCTGCGGCTTGCTGATGGGACGGAGCTGCCCGAGTTCACCGCGCCCGAGCAGGCGCTGGGCGAAGACCTGTTCCAGCACCTGCCGCAGGGCGCCGCGGGCAAGCGCTGGCGCGTGCTGATCAACGAGGTGCAGGTGCTGCTGCATCAGCATCCGATCAATGCCGAGCGGCGCGCCCGCGGCCTGCCGCCGGTGAACAGCCTGTGGCTGTGGGGCGGCGGGGCATTGCCGTCGCGGATCGATTCGATCCACAGCCAGGTGATCGGCGCCGATCCGCTGCTGATGGCGCTTGCCGCGAAGGCGGGTGTGGCGGTGTCCGCACGCAGCGAGGCCTCGGTCCGTGCCGCCGCTCGCGGCGCGCTGGTCGACCTGCAGGATCTGCCCGTCGCCGAGATCGAGCAGGCCTGGTGGCCGGTGATCGAGGCGCTGTTGCGCAGACAGCCGGTGCAGCTGAGCTTTGCCAGCGGCGAACGCTGGCGGCATCGCCCGTGGCATCGTTGGCGACTGTGGCGGCGCGCCCGGTGACCCTGCGGCTGCGGCGGCGCGAACCGAAAGGACGCCCGGACGGCTGGCCGGCCGACGTGCACCCGGTGCTGCAGGCGGTATACGCGGTGCGCGGCGTGCTCTCACCCGCGCAGGCCGAGCACCGGCTGGCACACCTGCTGTCGCCCGCGGCGCTGGGCGGCATGGCGCAGGCGGTGGACTTGCTGATTGAGGCGATCCGCGAGCAGTGGAGCATCGTGGTGGCGGGCGACTACGACTGCGACGGCGCCACCGGCACCGCGGTGGCGCTGCGCGGCCTGCGCCTGCTCGGCGCCACTCGGGCGACCTACGCCATTCCCAACCGTTTCGTGCACGGCTACGGGCTGAGTGCGGCGCTGGTCGACTCCTTGCAACCCACGCCGCAGCTGATCATCACCGTCGACAACGGTGTGGCCAGCGTGGCCGGCGTGGCGGCGGCCCGGGCGCGCGGCATCCGCGTGCTGGTCACCGACCATCATCTGCCCGGCGGGCAACTGCCGGCCGCCGACGCCATGGTCAATCCGAACCTGGCCGGTGACGGTTTTCCCAGCAAGGCGCTGGCCGGCGTCGGCGTGATGTTCTACCTGCTGCTGGCCACGCGTGCGGCGCTGCGCGAGCAGGGCGCCTTCGCCGCCGGTGCCGAGCCGGATCTGTCCGTTCTGCTGGACCTGGTGGCGCTAGGCACGGTGGCCGACCTGGTGCCGCTGGATTTCAACAATCGCGTGCTGGTGGAGGCCGGGCTCAAGCGCATCCGCGCCGGCCGCGCCTGCCCGGGCATCACCGCGTTGATCGAGGCCGGCAAGCGCAGTGTCAGCGGCACCTGCGCCAGCGATCTTGGCTACGTGGTCGGCCCGCGCCTCAACGCCGCCGGCCGGCTGGAAGACATGAGCCTGGGCGTCGAGTGCCTGCTCACCGACGATCCGTCCCGCGCGCAGCTGCTTGCCGCCGAGCTCGACCGCATCAACCGCGAGCGTCGCGACCTGCAGGCTGAGATGGTGGCCGAGGCCGAGCAGATGGTCTCCGGCGCCCGTGCCACCGATGCGGTGGGCGTGGCCCTGTACGAGCCGAGCTGGCACGCCGGCGTGGTCGGGCTGGTGGCTTCCAAATTGAAGGAGCGCCTGCATCGGCCGGTGATCGCCTTCGCCCCCGCCAGCGAGGACAGCCCGCACGAGCTGCGCGGCTCCGCCCGTTCCATTCCCGGGTTCCACGTGCGTGATGCGCTGGCCGCCGTCGATGCGCGGCACCCGGGGCTGATCGAGCGGTTCGGCGGACACGCCATGGCGGCCGGCCTGAGTCTGCGCACAACTGACTTCGATCGCTTCGCCGCGGCCTTCGATGCCGTCGCCCGCCAGTGGCTGGGCGAGGCAGCGCTACAGGCCGTGCTCGATACCGACGGCGAGCTGGCACCGGAGCACTTCACGCTGCAACTGGCCGGCCTGCTGCGTCACGCCGCGCCATGGGGTCAGGCGTTTCCCGAGCCGCTGTTCGACAACGTATTCGAGTGCCGCACCTGGCGCGTGATGGGCGAAAAGCATTTGCGCCTCGACCTGCGCGACCCCCGCGACGGCCGACTGCATGAAGCGGTGATGTTCAATGGCTACCGAGGCGCCGCGCCGCCCCCGGTGCTGCGCGCGGCCTACGAGCTGGGCATCAACGACTGGCAGGGGCGCGAGAGCCTGCGCCTGCTGCTGCGGCATATCGAGCCGGCCTGAGCCATCTTCACGCGGCACCGCTTGCGTTGGCGCGCACGGCGGGTTTCGATGGTGGCCCCGAGGCTAACCGGAGCACGCCCATGATCGAACAGATGACCGACCTGCCTGCCGGCGTCCTCGGCTTTCGCGCCCGCGGCCAGGTCACCGCCGCCGACTACGAGAACGTGCTGGTGCCCGACGTGGAGGCGGCGTTCGCGCTCAATCCCAAGCTGCGCCTGCTTTACCACTGCGGTGACGACTTCACCGGCTTCGATGCCCGGGCGGCCTGGGACGACGCCAAGCTCGGCCTGCGCCACTTCAGCGGCTGGGAACGCGTGGCGCTGGTGACCGACGTGGGCTGGCTGCGCCTGGCCGCCCGGACCATGGGCTTTGCGATACCCGGCGAATTCCGCCTGTTCGGCAATGCCCAGCTGGACGAGGCGAAGCAATGGCTGCTGGCGCCGTGAGGCCGGATAGCCGTCCAAAAATAAATCTTGCGCCGCAACAAGAGTCGTGATCTAGTCGGTCCATGTCCACCGTCCGCGCCCGCACCATGAACCTCGCCGATGCTCCGCCTCGCGCGCTGGTGTGCGTGGCCAAGGGCCTGAATAACCGCAATGGCAATAACCGTCGCCTCTCCGGGCGGGCCATCGCGTAGACGCAAGTTTCAGCTCCACACACGCGAAAAAGGCCCGCCCAGTGCGGGCCTTTTTCGTTTTTTTGCGGCCATGGATGGCCGGTATGCCGGAAACGCAGGAGCGGTTTCCGGCCGATCCATCAACATTCGAAAGAGGGGTTTGGCCATGTGTTCGATCTTCGGAATGTTCGACCTGCAGCCGGGTGACGACCTGGCCGCCTTGCGCCGGCAGGCGCTGGAACTGTCGCAGCGCCAGCGCCATCGCGGCCCGGACTGGAGCGGGGTCTACGTCGACGCCGGGGTGATCCTGGTGCACGAGCGCCTGGCCATCGTCGATCCGGCCAGTGGTGCGCAGCCGCTGCGCTCACGCGACGGCGCGCTGGCGCTGGCGGTGAACGGCGAGATCTACAACCACCGCGAGCTGCGCGCGGCCAGCGACTACGACTTCACCACCGGCTCGGACTGCGAGGTGATCAACGCGCTGTACCGCGACCTCGGTGGCGACGCGTTTGTGCGCGACGGGGTGAGCAAGCTCAACGGCATCTTCGCCTTCGCGCTGTGGGACGGTGCCAGCCAGCGCTACGTGATTGCCCGCGATCCGATCGGCGTCTGCCCGCTGTATTGGGGCCATGACGGGGAAGGGCGCTTGTGCGTGGCTTCGGAAATGAAGGCGCTGGTCGGCGTGTGCAACGACGTGGCCGCGTTCCCGCCCGGACACGTCTACGACAGCGCCACCGGCGAATTGCATCGCTACTACGTGAAACCCTGGCGCGACCATGAGGCCACCAAGGGCAAGGGGCCGGAGGGCCTGCGCGAGGCCTTCGAGCAGGCCGTGCACCGGCAATTGATGACCGACGTGCCGTACGGCGTGCTGCTCTCCGGCGGGCTCGATTCCTCGCTGGTCGCCGCCTGTGCCGCCCGCTTCGCCCGCGAGCGCATCGAGGACGACGATCGTTCCGAGGCCTGGTGGCCGCGCCTGCACTCGTTCGCGATCGGGCTGGAAGGCTCGCCGGATCTGGCCGCCGCGCAGATCGCCGCCGACGCGTTGGGCACCGTGCACCACGGCTTCGTCTACACCTTCTGGGAAGGGCTGGATGCAGTGCCGGAAGTGATCCGCCACCTGGAAACCTACGACGTCACCACCATCCGCGCCGCCACGCCGATGTATCTGCTGGCGCGCCGGATCAAGGCGATGGGGGTGAAGATGGTGCTCTCCGGCGAGGGCTCGGACGAACTGTTCGGCGGTTATCTGTACTTCCACAAGGCGCCGTCGGCGGAAGCCTTCCACGAGGAAACCGTGCGCAAGCTCGACGCCCTGCACAGCTACGACTGCCTGCGCGCCAACAAGGCGATGATGGCCTGGGGTGTGGAGGCGCGCGTGCCGTTCCTGGACCTGGAGTTCATCGACGTGGCGATGGGCATGGACGCCGCGCACAAGATGGCGGGCGGCGGCAAGATCGAGAAGCACGTACTGCGCGCGGCGTTCGATGGTGCGTTGCCGAAGGAGATCCTGTGGCGGCAGAAGGAGCAGTTCTCCGACGGCGTCGGCTACGGCTGGATCGACGGGCTGAAGGCGCACGCCGAACAGGAGGTGAGCGATCGCGAGTTCGCCGCGGCCGCCTCGCGCTTCCCGTTCAACACCCCAGCGACCAAGGAGGCCTACTTCTACCGCCGCATCTTCGAGCAGTTCTACCCGGGCGAGGCCTGCGCGGCGACGGTGCCGGGCGGCAAGTCGATCGCCTGCTCGTCGCCGGCGGCGTTGGCCTGGGATCCGGCGTTTGCGGCCGCGGCCGACCCGTCCGGCCGGGCCGTGCGCGGAGTGCATGCCGACGCGCTGGCCTGAGCGGTTTGCTATCCTAGCGTGCTTTGACTCCGGCGGCGCCTTCGCGCCGCTCCACCACCTGGTTGAATCATGATCGAGACCAATCCGATCCTTGCGCAGATCGCGGACCTTTCCGGCCGCGTCGAGTCGCTTAGGGGGTATCTTTGACTACGCCACCAAGCGTGAGCGCCTCGAAGAAGTAAGCCGCGAGCTGGAGAATCCCAACGTCTGGGACGACCCGGCCCGCGCCCAGGAACTGGGCCGCGAACGCGCCCGCCTGGACACCATCGTCAACGGCATCGACCGGCTCACCTCCGGCCTCACCGACGCGCGCGAGCTGGTTGAACTGGCCGCCGCCGACGGCGACGAAGACACCGTGGTGTCGGTGCAGAACGACGTCTCCCGTCTCGACGCCGAGGTGAACAAGCTGGAATTCCAGCGCATGTTCTCCGGCAAGATGGATTCGGCCAACGCCTTCGTCGACATCCAGGCCGGCGCCGGCGGCACCGAGGCTCAGGACTGGGCCGAGATGCTGCTGCGCATGTACCTGCGCTGGTGCGAATCGCGCGGCTGGAAGACCGAGCTGATGGAAGTCTCCGGCGGTGATGTCGCCGGCATCAAGTCAGCCACCTTCCGCGTCGAGGGCGATTACGCCTACGGCTGGCTGAAGACCGAGATCGGCGTGCACCGCCTGGTGCGCAAGAGCCCGTTCGATTCGGACAACCGCCGCCACACCAGCTTCACCTCGGTGTTCGTGTCGCCGGAAGTGGATGACGACATCGAGATCGACATCAATCCGGCCGACCTCAAGACCGACGTGTACCGCTCGTCGGGAGCCGGCGGCCAGCACGTCAACAAGACCGAGTCGGCCGTGCGCATCACGCACATCCCGACCGGCGTGGTCGTGGCTTGCCAGACCGGCCGCAGCCAGCACGCCAACCGCGATACCGCGATGAAGATGCTCGCCGCCAAGCTGTACGAGCTGGAGGTGCAGAAGCGCAACGCGGAGAAGGACGCGCTGGAAGCGACCAAGTCCGACATCGGCTGGGGCAGCCAGATCCGCAACTACGTGCTCGACCAGAGCCGCATCAAGGATCTGCGCACCGGCATCGAGCGCACCGACACGCAGAAGGTGCTCGACGGCGATCTGGACGAGTTCGTCGAGGCCAGCTTGAAGTCGGGTCTGGAAGCCGGCTCCAAGCGCGTTGACGCCTGAACCGCACACGCTTCGTTTCCCGAATCCTGCGAGGAGGTACCCATGAAGCGTGAAATGGTCCTTTCGTTGTCTGCCGCGGCCCTGTTATTGGCTTGTGCCGGTGCGGTCGGCGCCCAGTCGACCAAGCAGGCGATCAAGCACGACGCCAAGAGCGCCGGTCATGCCATTGGCGACGGTGCACGTGAGGTCGGCCATGCCACGCGCGACGTGGCGATCAAGGTCGGTCATGGCGCGCGCGACGCCGGTCGCGGCATCGGCAAGGGCGCGCGCGAGGGCTGGGACGCCACCAAGCACGGCTTCAAGGAAGTGTTCCACAAGAGCGGCTAGGCAAACGCCGCCCTCCACGACCCATCGACCGGCATCGCGTGCATGCATGCCACCCGTAACGGAACCCAGCAATGAGCGAAACCCCCGAGCACCTGCCCGTCGACGAGAACAAGCTGATCGCCGAGCGCCGCGAGAAACTCAAGGCACTGCGCGGGCAGGGCATTGCGTTCCCGAACGACTTCACCGTCGACAGCTTCGCCGGCGACCTCAAGACCGAGTTCGCCGACGCCGAGCGCTGGACTGCCGAAGCGATCGAGGCCGCAGCGCGCCGGGTGAAAGTGGCCGGCCGCATCGTGCTCAAGCGCGTGCAGGGCAAGGTCAGCTTCGTGCAGATGCAGGACATGACCGGCCGCATCCAGCTGTTCATCCATGCCGGCACGGTGGGCGACGTGTACGAGGCCTTCAAGGGCTGGGACATGGGCGACATCGTGGGCGCCGAAGGCGTGCTGATGCGCACCAAGACCGGCGAGCTGTCGGTGAAGGTGGACGCGTTGCGCCTGCTGACCAAGAGCCTGCGCCCGCTGCCGGACAAGCATCATGGCATGGCCGACGTGGAGCAGCGCTACCGCCAGCGCTACGTTGATCTGATCGTCACCGAGGAGGCACGCGCCACGTTCCAGAAGCGCTCGCGCATCATCGGCTACATGCGCCAGTGGCTGGAGGTGCCCGAGCGCCGCTTCATGGAAGTGGAGACGCCGATGATGCACGTCATCCCCGGCGGCGCCACGGCCAAGCCGTTCATCACACACCACAACGCGCTGGACATGGATCTCTACCTGCGCGTCGCGCCGGAGCTGTATCTGAAGCGCCTGGTGGTCGGCGGCTTCGACCGCGTCTACGAGATCAACCGCAATTTCCGCAACGAGGGCGTGTCGACCCGGCACAACCCCGAGTTCACCATGCTCGAGCTGTACCAGGCGTACGCCACCTACAACGAGATCATGGACCTCACCGAGAACCTGATCCGCGATACCGCCAGGCAGGTGATCGGCACCACCGAGCTGCACTGGGACGGCGCCAGCATCGACGTCGGTCCCGCGTTCCGCCGCTGGACCATGGAAGACGCGGTGCTGGAGCACAACCCGGAGATCCGGCGCGAGGAACTGCGCGACCGCGCCGCGATGGCCGCACATGCCAAGCGCCTCGGCGTGCAGGTCAAGGACGGCTACGGCTGGGGCAAGCTGCTCTTGGAGATATTCGAGAAGACGGTGGAGCACACGCTGATCCAGCCCACCTTCATCACCCAGCATCCGGTCGAGGTCTCGCCGCTGGCGCGCGAGAACGACACCGATCCAGGCATCACCGACCGCTTCGAGCTGTTCGTCAACGGCAAGGAGATCGCGAACGGTTTTTCCGAACTCAACGACCCGGAAGACCAGGCCGCGCGCTTCCAGGCCCAGGTCGACGCCAAGGACGCCGGCGACGACGAGGCGATGCACTTCGACGCCGACTACATCCGCGCGCTGGAAGTGGGCCTGCCGCCCACCGGCGGCCTCGGCATCGGCATCGACCGCCTGGTCATGCTGCTCACCGACTCGTCCTCGATCCGCGACGTGCTGCTGTTCCCCTACATGCGCCCCGAAGCCTGATCGCTACACCGCCCTCCCTGTAGGAGCCCGCTCGCGGGCGACGCTCCTGCTTCGGTGTTGATCAGGAGCAAAAGCATCGCCCGCGAGCGGGCTCCTACAAGGGGCGGTGGAAGTGGGCCTGGGGCGTTGGCATCGATGGCTGGTGATGCTTTTGTTTTGATCGGCGCGTGCTGCTCGCCCCAGCGCCTCGAAGCCTGTCCAGCACCACTTCACCTTGTAGGAGCCCGCTTGCGGGCGATGCTTTTCGCTGTGGATCCACATCGAAGTCAAGAGCATCGCCCGCGAGCGGGCTCCTACACAGGGGGCGTGGTGGGTCAGTGGCGCGCCACGCGCCGGCGCAGCAGTGCGGCCTGCAGCACGTTGACGCTGCTGGAGCCGGCCCAGTACAGGCCGAGGCCAGCGGCGAGGTGCCACACCATCAGAAACGAGACCAGCACCGGCAACATCTGCAGCAGGGTCTTCATCTGCGCCGGCATCGCCGGGTTGAGGGTGAGGGCGGCGTAGCTCAGCGCCGCGACGGCCAGCGCGAGCAGAAAATCCGGCCGCGCCAGTCGCGGGATCCACAGGAACGAGCCAGCTCCCGCCAGGTTGTGCCGGATCGCGGTATAGATGCCGGCGCCCAGCGGTGCCTGCACGGCGCTGACCAGCAGTCCGCTACCGAGGCCGCCGGCGATGCCGTGCTCCTTCTGCAGCGCCTGGGCGGCGCGCGCGTAGGCCAGCGCGTCCTTGCCATGTCGCTCGCGCAGCGCGTCGAGTTGCGGCTTGAGCGCGAGCATCGTCTGCTGCCGCTGCCAGCCGCGCTCGGCCAAGCGCAGTGTCCAGGGCAATAATGCCAGGCGCACGATCATGGCCAAGGCGATGACCGCCAGCCCATAACTGCCGCCCAGCCCGTGCGCCATCCACGACAGCGTGTGAGAGAGAGCTTCGACGAACGTGGACCACATGAGACGCTTCCTTATGCGGGGCAACTTCCGTTATCTCGGGATCGCCGCGCGCTGATTCAAGCGTGACCACCGGCACACCCGCTAAAATGCCGTTTTGCCCAAACCAGGAGCGTCATCGCATGTGGTTCGCCGTCCACGCCAAGGATCATCCCGATTCCCTCGCCAAGCGCATGGCCGCCCGGCCGGAGCACCTGGCCCGCTTGAACGCGCTGCAGGCCGAAGGGCGACTGCTGCTGGCCGGGCCGTTCCCGGCAATCGCCTCGGAGGATCCGGGCCCGGCCGGCTTCACCGGTAGCCTGATCATCGCCGAGTTCGCCAGCCAGGCCGATGCCGAAGCCTGGGCCGGGGCCGACCCGTACATGGCGGCCGGCGTCTACGCCGAGGTTGAGGTCAAGCCTTTCCGCAAGACCCTGCCATGAGCGCGGCGATGGTCGAGCAGATCCGCGATCGGCTCGTCGCCGCGCTGGCGCCGACCGAGCTGGAGGTGCTCGACGAAGGCCACAAGCACGCCGGCCACGCCAACGCGGGGAAGGGGCATTTCCACGTGCGCATCGTCAGCGGCGCCTTTGCCGGGGTGCTGCCGATCAAGCGCCACCGTATGGTGTACGCGGCGCTGGACGGCCTGATGGACCAGGGCATCCACGCTTTGTCCATCGATGCTCGAGCGCCAGACGCGTAAAATCAGCTGCTTGCAGCACTTTCTTCAAGTAGATTGCGCCGCCGCAATGCATTGCGGCGGCGCTTGCCGTTTGGCACAGTGCTTTGTCGCCTCACGCCCGTGCGGGCGTTCCATGGAATGTTGACCTGCCGATGCGCCTGACCACGATCAAACTCGCCGGATTCAAGTCGTTCGTCGATCCGACCACGTTGCACCTGCCCACCAACATGACCGGCGTCGTCGGTCCCAACGGTTGCGGCAAGTCCAACATCATCGACGCGATCCGCTGGGTGATGGGCGAGAGCGCCGCCAGCCGCCTGCGCGGCGATTCGCTGACCGACGTGATCTTCTCAGGCTCCACCTCGCGCAAGCCGGTGGGGCAGGCCACGGTGGAGCTGATCTTCGACAACGCCGACGGCTCGGTGCAGGGCGAGTACGGCCAGTACGCGGAAATCTCGGTAAAGCGTCAGGTGACCCGCGACGGCCAGTCGGCGTATTTCCTCAACGGCGCGCGCTGCCGCCGCCGCGACATCACCGATCTATTCCTCGGCACCGGCCTGGGCCCGCGCAGCTACTCGATCATCGAGCAGGGCATGATCAGCCAGATCATCGAGGCGGCGCCGGAAGACCTGCGTACCCACCTGGAGGAAGCTGCCGGCATCTCCAAGTACAAGGAGCGCCGCAAGGAGACCGAGAGCCGCATCAAGTCCACCCGCGAGAACCTCGACCGCGTGCGCGACGTGCGCGATGAGGTGGACAAGCAGCTCGAGCACCTCAACCGCCAGGCCCGCGCCGCCGAGCGCTGGAAGGCGCTGAAGGAAGAGCAGACCCGCAAGGAGGCCGAGCTGCGCGCACTGGAATACCGCGCGCTGAAAGGCCAGCACGACGGCGAAGGGCAGGGCCTGTCCGCCGCCGAGATCGCCATCGAGAAGCAGCTCGCCGAGCAACGCCAGATCGAGGCGCAACTCGAAAGCGTGCGCGATCGCCACGTCGCTGCCAGCGAGCATCTGAACGAGGTGCAGGCCGAGGTCTACAAGGTCGGCTCCGAGATCGCCCGCGTCGAGCAGCAGGTGCGCTACAACAAGGAAACCGCCGAGCGCCTGCAGCGCGCCCAGGGCGAGGCCGAGCGTGAACACGCCGAGCTGTCCGCGCACATCGCTACCGACCGCGAGCAGATCGAGACGCTGCGCCTGGCACTGGCCGAAGGCGAGCCGAAACTCGAAGCGCTGCAACAACTGCAAGACGACACCGCCGAGGCCCAGCGCAGCACCGAGGCCAAGCTGGCCGACTGGCAGCAGCGCTGGGATGCGTACACCCGCACCGCCGGTGAATCCAGCCGCGCCGCCGAGGTGGAGCGCACCAAGCTCAACTACCTCGATCGCCAGGCGATCGATCTCTCCAAGCGGCGCGAAGCGCTCGACGCCGAGCAGAAGGCCACCGACGTGGCCGCGCTGGATGCTGCCGCCGAGCAATTGGAAGCCGAACACGACACCCAGCGCGAGCGCGTCGAGGCGCTGGGCCAGATGCTCGACCAGCACAAGTCGGCGCACGAAAAGGTGCTCGATGAGGAGCGCCTAGTGCAGGCGACCCTCAACGAGGCGCGCCAGCAACTGCAGAGCGCACGCGGACGGTTGTCCTCGCTCGAGGCGCTGCAACACGCGGCGCTGGGCCAGGAGGAAACCGCCGCCAGCGGCTGGCTCGCCGGCTTCGGGCTGGACAAGGCGCGTCGCCTGGGTGAGTCGCTGCAGGTGGACGCGGGCTGGGAGTCGGCCGCCGAGACGGTGCTGGCGGGTCTGCTCGACGGCGTGCTGGTGGACGATCCATTGGTGCTGGCCAACGATTTCGCCAGCCTCGGTGAAGCCGATCTCGCCCTGCTCGCCGCGCAGGCGGGCGCAGCGGGCGCCGAAGGCACGCTGGCGGCGCGCGTGCGCGGCCCGGCCGCGGCGATGCAGTTGCTCGCGCAGGTGCGCACCGCCGAGACGCTGGACGAGGCGCGCCGTCTCGTCGCGACGCTCACGCCAGGGCAGTCGGTGATCACCCGCACCGGCGAATGGCTTGCGCCGCAGTGGGCGCGCGTGCGTCGTGCGCAGGGCAACCAGGTTGGCGTGCTGGCCCGCGAGCGCGAGATCCGCACGCTCACCGAGCAGGTCGCCACGCTGGAAGCGCGCATCGAAGAAGCCACCGGCCAGCTCGACGACCTGCGCACCGCCAAGTTCGAAGCCGAGCGCGCCCGCGACGATGCCCAGCGCGAGCTCTACAACGCGCATCGCCGCCAGTCCGAACTGGCCGGCCAGCTGCAGAGCCATCGCGGCAAGGTCGAGACCGCCCGCGCCCGCGCCGAGAAGGTCGCCGGCGAGCTGTCGACGCTGATCGAGCAACTGGACGAACTGCAGTCGCAGACGCGTGAGGCCCGTGCGCGACTGGACGAGTCGGTCAATCATATGGGCGACCTGGAAGACCAGCGCCGCGAGCTGGAGAACGAGCGCCGCGCGCTGCTCGAGGCACGCGAGGAAGCGCGCATGAACGCCCGCGAGGCGGCCGACCAGGCGCACTCGCTGGCGCTGTCGATGGAGTCCAAGCGTTCCTCGCTGGCCTCGCTCGAACAGGCATTGGCGCGACTGGACGCGCAGATCCGCGTGGTCGAGGCCCGCCGCACCGAGATCAGCGAGCAGCTCGCTTCCGGCGCCGATCCCATCGCCGAGCTGGAGGCCGAGCGGCAGACCTACCTCGACCAGCGCCTGCTGGTCGATCGCCAGCTGGTGGAAGCGCGCCGCGCGCTGGAGGACTGCGATATCGAAGTGCGCAAGCTGGAACAACAGCGCCAGCTCGCCGAACAGGCGCTGGCCGGCCTGCGCGAGAAGCTGTCCGAGAAGCGCCTCGCCGCGCAGGCGTTGCAGATGCGCGCCCAGCAGCTGGCCGATGCGATCACCGCGTCGGGCCTCGAACTGGAGCCGCTGCTCGCCGAACTGGCCGAGGATGCCGATGCGGACGCGTGGCGCCGCCAGCTCACCGACATCGGTCAGAAGATCGTGCGGCTGGAGCCGGTGAACCTGGCTGCGATCCAGGAACACGCCGAGCAGAGCGAGCGCAAGACCTACCTGGACAACCAGATCGCCGACCTCACCAGCGCGATGGAAACGCTGGAAGGCGCGATCAAGAAGATCGATCGCGAAACGCGCCAGCGCTTCAAGGAGACCTTCGACAAGGTCAACGCCGGCGTGCAGGAGCTGTTCCCACGCCTGTTCGGCGGCGGCCACGCCTACCTGGAACTCACCGGCGACGACCTGCTCAACACCGGTGTGGCGATCATGGCGCGCCCGCCCGGCAAGCGCGTGTCCAACATCTCGCTGCTGTCCGGCGGCGAGAAGGCGCTCACCGCGGTGTCGCTGGTGTTCTCCATCTTCGGCCTCAACCCCGCGCCGTTCTGCCTGCTCGACGAGGTGGACGCACCGCTGGACGAGGCCAACGTGGGCCGCTTCTCCGCGATGGTGCGCGAGATGAGCGAGAAGGTGCAGTTCATCTTCATCAGCCACAACAAGGCCACCATGGAAGCGGCCACCCAGCTGTGCGGCGTGACCATGCGCGAGCCGGGCGTGTCGCGCCTGGTGCAGGTGGATCTGGCCGAAGCGGCTAAACTGGCCGGCGCTGCCTGAGGACACCGCGATGCATATCGACTCCACCTCCGTCGAACCCACACTCGCCCTGGCCTGGAACGCCAACGTCGGCATTCCGCTGCTCATCGTCGGCCTGATCGTGCTCGGTCTGATCTGGCTGTTCGGCCAGCCGAAGAAGGAGCAGGGCAGGCGCCGCGCCGCACCGGAGCCCGCGCCCGGCGAGCGGCGCGAGCCGACGGTGGGAGAAGCGAGCCTCGCCGACGATCCGTTCTTCACCACGCTGGACCGCGACTACCCGGATTCACCGGTGAGCCCGCAGCAGGGCGAGCTGGACATGGGCCTGCGGGCGGAGCTGGAAAAGCTCGGCGCGACGCTGGCGGGCGAACGCGGCGGAGCCGACACGCGTGCCGCGACGCCCAAGCCGTCCAGCCAGGCCGCCTCGATCATCGATGCGCTGCGTTCGCCGAGCCAGCCCGAGGCCGCAGCTGCTCCGTCTCCGGCGCCGCAGCCGGTCACCGCCGCAGCGCCTGCGCCGGCACCCGAGCCTGCACCGCGGCCCACGCCGCGTTCGGAGCTGGGGCGTCGTCCTGCGCAACTGCCGGTGGAGCGCATCGTGTCGCTGTTCGTGGTGGCGCGCGAAGGTCAGCTGTTCAGCGGGCCGGACCTCATCGTGGCGGCGGAAAAGGCCGGCCTGGATTTCGGCGACATGGGCATCTACCACCGCCTGATCGACGGCAAGCGCGAGCTCGGCCCGATCTTCAGCGTGGCCAACATGCTCAAACCGGGCAACTTCGACCTGGGCCGCCTCGAGGCGCTGCGCACGCCGGGCGTGAGCTTCTTCATGACCTTGCCCGCCCCGATTCCCGCGCTCGACGCCTGGGACGCCATGCTCCCCACCGCCCAGCGCATGGCCGAGCTGCTCGACGGACACGTGCTGGACGAAGAGCGCAACGCGCTCGGTCGCCAGCGCATCGCGCACATCCGCGACGAGCTGCGCGGCTGGGACCGCGACCACGAAGGCCAGGAAATCATCTTCGGCCGCTGAGCGGCGCGGCCGCTGACGTCACCGAGCATTAGCGCCGTCAGCTGATGGTCGAGTAGTTGATCTCAGCGCCGATGCTTCAAGAACGTGGGCGTCCCGGGGATAACCTGCCACCTGCGTCGCCCCCGCTCAATCACGCCGGGGGCGTTGACCGTGGGTATCGATAGACCGCTGGTGCAGGCCATCGCCGGCTGAGATCTGCCGATCGCTTGGCCCAACAACGTTACGGGGTGGGGCCACCCATCACAGGGAGAATCGCGCCGGTGACGTAACTGGCGCAGCACGGCGAGGCGAGAAACACGTACGCCGGTGCCAGCTCCTCCGGTTGAGCCGGGCGACCCAGGGCGCTGGATTTGCCGAAGTCCGGAATCTTCTCGGCCGGGCCATCGGCGGGATTCAGCGGCGTCCAGACCGGCCCGGGCGCCACCGCATTCACGCGAATGCCGCGGCCGGCGAGGTTCGCCGCCAGCGACTGGGTGAACGCGTGGATGCCGCCCTTGGTCATCGAGTAATCGAGCAGGTTGGCGTTGCCGAACAGGCCGGTTTCCGAGCCGGTGTTGATGATGCAGTCGCCGCTCTTGAGATGCGGCAGCGCTGCGCGCGCCATCTGGAAGTAGCCGTACAGGTTGGTGCGCAAGGTAGTGTCGAAACTTTCGTCGCTGATGTCTTCCAGCGAGTCGGCGTGCTGCTGGTAGGCCGCGTTGTTGACCAGCACGGAGAGTGAGCCGAAGTGGTCCAGCGTCTGCGCCACCGCCTGCTGACAGAAGTCGCGGTCGCGCACGTCACCGGGAAGGATCAGGCACTCGCGTCCTTCCTCTTCCACCGCAGCCTTGGTTTCCTTGGCGTCCTCGTGCTCGTTGAGGTAGACGATCGCTACGTCGGCGCCTTCGCGGGCAAACAGCACCGCCACCGCTCGGCCGATGCCCGAGTCGCCGCCGGTGATGAGCGCCACCTTGCCGCCGAGCTTGCCGCTGCCGCGGTAGTCGGGCGCGTGGAAACGGGGGCGCGGCTTCAGGTCACGCTCCAGGCCGGGTCTGCTCAAGCGTTGCTTGGGCAGAGGATTGCGCGGCTCGGGCGTAGGTGCGGGGTCCTTGGTCTTGCCGGACTTGCTGGGGGTCTTCTTGCTGGTCATGCCTCGCTCCTGTGGGCGACGAAGCTCGACGGTAGGTAGCGCGCAGTGGCGAGGCAGTGAATGGGCGATGCAGGTTCGTTGACGCAGCTGCGCCACGAATGTAGCCGGCGTTGGCCGCAAGCACATCGCACGTTGACGTGGCCCGACCTAGCGTGGACGTGCACGCCGACGCCCGTCGCTCGCCTCCAGCGCATCGCGGCGTGGTGCTCCTTCGCGCGGCTTGGCGGGGTGGGTCAGGCCCTCGCGCTCGGCGTTGTCGATGCGTGAGCGCATCTGGCGTTGACGCAAAACCTGTGCGCGATGCGCGGCGTTTCCTCTCATTGCCATGCAGCTGGTCCGTCCCCACGTGGTGGAGTCGATATCTGGCACGCGGTGCCGTGCAGCCGAAGCGACGGCGGTGTCGACGGACTCATGCACGCGCGAGCGAAGCGAGGGAACCATTCATGTCTGGCTGGCTTGCATTTGGCGCGAATCGCGACGTCGTGCTGATCGACGACGCGACGGGGTACATCCGCTACGCACCCGACTACCTCGACGCGCCCACCGCCGGCAACTGGATGGAGCAACTGCACGATGCGCTGCCGTGGCGCGCACAGCGCCGCATGATGTACGAGCGCGACGTGGCGGTGCCGCGGCTCACCGTGCACCTGCAACGGGACGATCCGTCGTTGCCGCCGTTCCTGGACGAACTCGGCCAGCGGCTGGATCGCGATTGCGGCGTGCACTTCGACAGCCTGGGCTTCAACCTTTACCGCGACGGCAACGACAGCGTGGCCCCCCACAACGACCGCCTGGCCGACCTCACCGAGGGCGCACCGATCGCGCTGATTTCGCTGGGCGTGACGCGCACCATGGCGATCACCACCAAGGCGCGCCCGGTGCGCACCATGCGCCTGCCGCTGGAGGCCGGCAGCCTGCTGGTGATGGACTGGCGCTCGCAGCACCACTACGACCACGCCATCCCGAAAGATCGCTACGTGAGCGGACCGCGCATCAGCATCGCTTTTCGCTGTCGTGCGGGTGTCGGAGGATGATCCGATGACTCACCCTCCGTGCGTGGAAGCGCGCGTAACGGCGCCCCCCGGTGCATTAGATCGGCTGGCCGGCCGCGGCGACCACGTGATGGCTTGCACGTCGACAACGCTTCGTCGAACACAGCGGTCGACGGCTCCACCGGTCCGAGGCTGTCGCTCGGCAGGCAGGGTAGTAGCGGATGCCGTCAGCCGCGGTCGACTCGCTTGATCGCCCGCGCCGTGCTGCGATCCACCCGCCATGCGTTGACGATCAGCCCCAGCCCGAGCAGCGCCGCCAGGACAAACAGCACGACCGCCCAGGTGGGCAGGTCGCGGGCGCCGGAGCGCGCCATCAGCGCCGCACCCACGATCAGCGCCGAGGAAATCAGGCCGATCGCCACGCGGTTGGCGATCTTCTGCAGGTTCTCGATGAGGTGCGATTCCTCCAGGCCGTCCACGCGCACGCGCAGGTCGTTGTCGGCCAGCGTGTCCAAGAGGCGTGCGACCTTGCCCGGCATGCCGTGCCCCAGCGCGTAGACATCGAAGGCGAGCGCGGCCGCGCCGGTCTTGGAGGTCTCGTGGCGCAGCAGGGTGAGCAGCAGCGATTCGAGATGCTGCTCGATGATGCGGCGCGTAGGCAGCCGCGGATGCAGCGCGCTCAGCGTCGCTTCGAGGTTGATCAGGGTCTTGCCCAGCAGGCTCAGTTCCGGCGGCGGTTGCAGGCCGCACTGCGCGCCACGGGCGGTGAGATCGAGCAGCAAGGTGCCCTCGGCGAAGGCGCCGTCTGCACGCCGCGCAGCGTAGCGGCCGACCAGGTTGCGCACGGCGCGGCGGTAGCTCTGGCGGTCGTATTCGGGCAGGCGCCGGCCCATCGTTTCGCACAGGTCCGCCACCGTGTCGCCATCGCCCTGGATCGCATGCAGCATGATCCGCAGCAGCGCGAGGCGCGACGAGCGCGACAGGTAGGTGACCATGCCGGCGTCGATCACCGCCAGATGGCCGTCTTCGTCCAGCAGCACATTGCCCGGGTGCGGATCGGCGTGTACGCGACCGCGGGCGAATACCTGGTCGAGGTAGGCGCGCAGCAGCGAACCGCCGAGCGCTTCACCGCGTTCCGTATCGATCGCGCCGGCCTCGACCTTGCTGCCGCGGATCAGGTCCATCGTCAGCACCCGCCGCGTGCAGAAGCCACGGTGCGGCAGCGGCACCACCAGGCCGGGATACGGGTCGAACACCTCCGCCAGCGCTTCCAGGTTCTCGGCCTCGGCGACGAAATCCAGCTCTTCGTTCAGCGCCTCGTAGGAGGCGGCGACCCAGTCGCGCACGCCCAGTCGCCGCGCCGTGTCGGCGTGTCCTTCGGCGAAGCGCGCTACCGCGGTCAGCAGCTCCATGTCCGAGGCGACGCGGGCCTCGATGCCGGGTCGCTGCACCTTCACCGCCACCGGCGTGCCATCGGGCAACTCCGCCGCGTGCACCTGGGCCAGCGAGCCGGCCGCGATCGGCGTGGGGTCGAAGCGGCGGAACAGGGCGCCGACCGGGGCGCCCAGCTCCTGCGCCACCACACCCTCGATCTCGATCGCGGCCACTTCGCCTACGCCGTCCTGCATGCGCTGCAGCGCCGACAGGTAACGCGGCGCCACCAGGTCGGGGCGGGTGGACAGCGCCTGCGCCAGCTTCACGAAGGCCGGGCCGAGCGCCTCGATGTCCTCGGAAAACTGCTCGGGCGGAATGTCGCCTTCGCTGGTATCCATGCCGGGTGGATCGCCCGGCGCGCGCAGCACGCCGGCACGGCGGTACTTCAGAATGAAGGCGGCGATCTGTCGATAACGTCGGGTGGTTGAGAACATGCCGGGCTCCGCAGGGTGCAGGCAGCGCACAGGAGCAGGGCGATCGTGCGGCCATCGATGTGCACACGCCGTGGCTGCGGTGCCCTGAGCGCTGCTGGCGACGACCCGGGCATCACCGCGGCTGCACGCACCGCAGCCGCGCGCATGACGGCGCGGCGTCTACTTTCGTAGGCTCGCTTATGCAGCCGATCCGCCACCCTGCAGCCCACCCGGAGGTCACATCATGGGTCGTTCCGCCACCAAGGTATTCACGCAGCCGGCCGACATCGCGCGCCTGGAGCACTGGGTCACCGAGCTGGCGGTCAACGCCCGCGTGCGCGTGTACTGCGGCCACACGGCACCGCAGGAAGGCGTGGTGACGGTGACGCCCACGGTGCAGGTGTTTCAGGACGGCGACGGCAACGAGGGCCTCAACGGCATCGTGAAACTCGAAAGCGCCCAGCGCCCGGACTGGGACGGCGCGATCTGGCTGGGCGACATCACCGGCATCGAGCATCTGGATTCGGTGACGTTCGGATCGTCCAAGGCCTAGCGAGGACGTAGTGGTCCAGCGCTCCTGAGACGGTGCTGTCGAGGTCTGCAGATCGTCATCACAGCCCGTGTGCATCATCAGCGGGCCATGCCTTCGCATGCCGGCGTTCCATCGTGCGAGGTGCACACCATGCCCGCTCCCAAGCTGCGCCGCGGCGACGTGCTCTTGATCATCGACATGATCAACACCTTCGCGTTCGAGGATGGCGCCGCGCTGGCCGAGCGCGCGAACGCGATCGGCGAGGCGGTGCACGCGCTGCGCACGCAGTGCCATCGGCAGAAGCTGCCGATGGTCTACGTCAACGACAACTTCGGGCAGTGGCGTCAGGGGTTCGAGGAACTGCTGCGCAAGGTGGCCCGGCCCGGCTGCCGCGGCCAGCGTCTGGCCGCCCGGCTGCGTCCGAGGCGGCAGGATCTGTTCGTGCTCAAGCCGCGCCACTCGGTGTTCTACCAGACCCCGCTGCCGACCCTGCTCGATGCACTGGAGGCCAAGCGCTTGATCCTCACCGGCATCGCGGCGGACTCCTGCGTATTGAGCTCGGCCACCGAAGCCCACGTGCGCGGCTACGCGCTGTGGGTGCCCGGCAACGCAGTCGCCTCGCTCACACCGCAGCGAACCTCGCGCGCACTGGCCTACATCCGCGAGTCGCTCGGTGGTGAGACGGCTAACGCCTGCGCGTGACCGCGCGTGGGTTTGTCGTTCGCCACCGGGCTGGCTATAGTCGCCTCCCGTTTTCATCCGCTCCAGAGGAATCCGTCCGATGCGCCAGTGATGCCGCCGTCCTGCTGACGGCCTGTCCGCCTCCATCCCCACTGATGGACCGACACATGGCACCTGGAGATTCCCATGACGGAAGCGTTCCTCACGCTGCGCGATGCAGCGTTCGCCTGGCCCGACGGTCAGCGCGTGTTTTCCCAGCTCGATCTGCAACTCGACCGTCGCCCTACCGGGCTGGTCGGCCGCAATGGTGTGGGCAAGAGCGTGCTCGCGCGCCTGCTCGCCGGTGAGCTGGCACCCACGGCCGGACGTTGCGAGCGCACGGGGGCGGTGGGCTACGTGCCGCAGCACATCGCCTGTCCACCCGGCGCGACCGTGGCTTCCATCGCCGGCGTGCAGCCGGTGCTCGATGCGCTCGCACGCATCGAAGCGGGCAGCGTCGACGCCGCGGATTTCGAGCAGGTGGGCGAGCGTTGGGATATCCGCCAGCAGCTGGTCGCCTGGCTCGACGAGCAGGGCCTGGGCCAGCTCCGCCCCGAGCAGCCGGCGCATCAACTCAGCGGCGGCGAGCTCACCCAGGTCGCGCTGGCCGGCGCATGGCTCGCCGAGCCCGACGTGCTGGTGCTGGACGAGCCCACCAACCATCTCGATCGCCCGCATCGCCACGCGCTGCTGCAGCGCCTCAGTACCTGGCCGAAGGGGCTGCTGGTGATCAGCCACGATCGCGAACTGCTCACGGCCATGCAGCGCATCGTCGAGCTCTCGCCCAGCGGCCTGCGCGACTACGGTGGCAACTACGAGTTCTATGAAAGCGCCCGGGCGCAAGAGCAGGAGCGTGCGGTGCAGGCGCTGGAGCATCGCAAGGCCGAGCAGCGTCGCGGCGAGGCAGAACGCCGGCAGACCTTGGAGAACCTCAGCCGTCGTCAGTCGCGCGGCGCGCGTGCGGGACGCGAAGCGAACCAGGCGCCGATCCTGCTCGGGCGACGCAAGCAGCAGAGCCAGGTGAGCATGGGCAAGTGGCAACGCGAGCAGGACACGCGCCAGGAGGCGTTGGCGCAAGGCGTGCGCGAGGCCGCATCGCAGGTGGCCGAAGACGCCGACATCGCACTACTGGTGCCGGAGCTGCTCGGGGCGGCATCGCGCAAAGTGGCCACGTTGGAAAACCTGCGGCTGCCGTACGGTGCCGGTGGCGCCAGCGCGCTCGACCTCACCGTCTGGGGCCGTCAGCGTATCGGCATCGTCGGGCCCAATGGCAGCGGCAAATCCACCTTGCTGAAGGTGCTCGCTGGCGCGGTGCCGCCGGCTGCCGGAGAGTGCGTGGTGCACGTGCCGGTGGCCTTGCTCGATCAGCAACTGCAGTTGCTTTTGCCGCACCAATCACCGCTGCAGCAACTGCTTGCCGCACATCCGGCCGCCACGCAGGCGGACATGCGCACCCGCCTCGCGCTGCTCGGGTTGTCCGGTGACGCCGCTCTCAAACCCGCGGCCGAGCTCAGCGGCGGCGAACGGCTCAAGGCCGCCCTTGCCCTCGCGCTGTACCGCGAACAACCCGCCGAACTCCTGTTGCTGGACGAACCCACCAACCACCTCGACCTGCGCTCGCTCGACGCGCTCGAACAGATGCTGCTGCAGTACCGCGGCGCGTTGATGATCGTGTCGCACGACCACGTCTTTCTCGATCGCATCGCGCTCGATAAACGGCTGGAAGTGACGGGGCAGGGCTGGCGGCTCACACCCTGGTAGACGGATAGCGAGACGGCACCGAGTCCATCATGCGTGGGTTTGCTCGCCCGACCCCATGGCCTGGCGGATACGGCTGTCGAGGCTGTCCAGGTTGTGCACCGCCTCGTTGACCGTGGCTGCCATCTGGTTCACCACGTGCAGCAGGTCTTGCGCGGTCAGGGTGCCGCTCTTCAGGTCGATCATCGCGTCATTCATGCGCGGGCCGTCCAGCACGATCGACATGTCGGCGGTCATCAGGGTCGCGCTCGCATCCTGCAGGGCGTAGACGGTGGAGTAGCGGCGCAGCTGGTCGCTGCCGATCCAGCCCGCGGACTGGTTCGCCACCGCCACCGACCAGGCCTCATGGCGCAATACCGGCCAGCGGTAATCGAGGTAGAGCCCGTCCGGCATGAGCGCCTTGGCGTGCTGCAGACACACGGCGTCCGGCTCGTGCGCCTGGATGTCGTGCAGCAGGCCATCGCGCACCGCTTCAAGCGCCTTCATGCGTTCGCGATCGTGCGCGCGGATATGCTCGATCTGCTCCAGGTTGCCCTGGATCTCGGCCTCGATCTCCGCGCTGGCGATAGCCGCGGCATGCTCGTGATGGCTGTGTTCTATCCAGGCTTCCAGACCCAGCGCGGTGAGGATACTCAGCACGATCATCAGGTAGTGTTTGAGGAAATCCTTCAACGATTCGAGGCGGACCTTGGGCAGTTCCAGGTGCATGGCGAGTCCTAGCGGGCAGGGTGGCGGCGCATGATCGCGCAATTGCCTATGCCGCATCGACAATAAAGGGCCGCATCGCGACCCTTTATCGTTTCCGGCATGACGCGGGTAGGCCCGCAAAA
Organism: Dyella thailandensis; assembly: GCF_050749815.1. Taxonomy (GTDB): domain Bacteria; phylum Pseudomonadota; class Gammaproteobacteria; order Xanthomonadales; family Rhodanobacteraceae; genus Dyella_A. The sequence continues at coordinate 1,216,967 of NZ_CP192735.1, forward strand.
AAATCAGCGGATGTTGGTGTAGTTCACCGGCACCCACTCGTAGGCGCGGCCCTTGGCGCGCACGTGGCCCAGGCCCGGGAACGCCAGGTGCGCAGCGCCCACCAGGTAACCCTGCTTCGCCGCCTTGGCGAACTCGGCCTTGCGTTCGGCTTCGGCCTTGGCCGGGTCGCTGTCGAAGTGGATGGTGACCGAGGGCTGGTCGAACTGCACGGCCTGGACGTGTACCAGGTCGCCCCAGATCATCAGCTTCTGACCTTTGCTCTCCACCACGAAGGACGTATGGCCCGGGGTGTGGCCAACGGTGGAGATGGCGCGGATACCCGGCACGATCTCGGTATTGCCCTCGAACGGCTTGAACTGGTGCGCGGCCACGTACGGATTGAGCGAGGCCATCGCGCCTTGGAACATGCCCTTGTCGGCTTCGGCCGCCTTGTCCAGGTTGGCCTTGGCCAGCCAGTAGTCCGCGTCGCGCTTGTCCGCGCGTACCACGGCGTGGGGGAAGGCGATCTTGCCGTCCTTGATCAGGCCGCCGACGTGGTCCGGGTGCATGTGCGTGAGGACGATCTCGTCCACCTGCTCCGGCTGGTAGCCCGAGGCCTTCAGGCTATCGAGCAGCTTGCCCAGGGTGGGACCGAACAGCGTGCCGGCGCCGGTATCGATCAGCACCAGCTTGCTGCCGGTATTGACCAGGAAGGCGTTGACCGAGGTCTCCAGCGGAGCCTTCTCGAACGAAGCGGTCAGCGCCTTGTTCACTGCCTTCGGCGTGGTGTTCATCAGCAGCTGATCGACCGGCAGGTCGACCGTTCCGTCGGACAGAGCCGTGATCTCGAAGTCACCCAGCATCACGCGGTAGAAGCCCGGCGCGGATGTCTTCACCATCGGCGCGGCGGCGTGTGCCATGTCGACAGGAGCAAGGCCGAGGCCTGCGCCGGCAACCAGCGCGCAGAGCAGGGCAGTACGGATCAGGGAGCGCTTGTGTGTCATGCATGGGGTCCTGGCAAGGGATGGGGCGATGCGCCGCCGCGAAACGCATTGCGTGCGTCTTGATAGCGCGCGAATGGAAACGCGGGCGAATGGTCCAGATCCATCGGTAGACCGTCAACCTGGACCAACGTCGAGCCGCCATCGGCTCAGGTACTTTGAGCACTTCGCGCTGGGTGGGCACGTTCATCCTGCCCGCCCAGCGCGCGTGCTCCGCGTCAGCCCGCCGCCTCGGCCACCTCCTCCACAAACCCGCGATACGAACGCAGCGGCCGCCCCAGCAGCTGGGTCAGGCGCGGCACGTCGCCCGGTTCCGGGATCATGCCGTCGCTGACCCAGCGTTCGGCCATCAGCCGCATCTCGTAGGCCATCCAGGGCGGCATGAAACCGGCGGCGTTCTGTTCGAACCCGGCGGGGTCGTCGCCGCCGTAGACCACCGGGCGTCCCAGCACGTCCGCCCAGATAGCCGCCACGTCCGCGCCGGTGAGCGTGTCCGGGCCCACCAGGTTGATCATTTCGATCGGCAACGTGTCCGGGCCTTCGCTGCGACGGATCAGCTCGATCGCAGCGACTTCGGCGATGTCGCGCGCATCGACCATCGCCAGACCCTTGTTGCCGATCGGCATCGGGTAGACGCCGTGGCCGAGCACCACGTCCTTGATCATGTGCTCGTTGTCGATGAAGTAGGCCGGGCGCAGGATCGTGGCGCTGAAACCCATCTGCTGCAACATGCGCTCGGCGCCGAACTTCACCGCGAAGTGCGGCACGTTGACGTAGCGGTCCGCGTGGATCACCGACAGGTAGACCACCCGCTTCACGCCCGCCTCGCGGGCCACGTTGAGCGTGAGCAGCGCCTGGGTGAACTCATCGCCGGTCACCGCATTGAGCAGGAACAGGGTGCTGACGCCGGCGAAGGCGGCGCGCAGGCCGTCGAGGTCGAGCAGGTCGCCCTTCACCACCTCCACGCCGGCGGGGAAGGTGGCTTTGGCGGGATCGCGGGTGAGCACCCGCACGGCGGCGCCGCGTTGGGCAAGCTGGTCGACGACGTGGCGGCCGACGCGGCCGGTGGCACCGGTTACGAGGATGGTCATGGCATGTACTCCGAGTGGGTGGGTTGGGAACACACTCGTCATGCTATCGATCCAAATTCGCAGGCATAGCCGCTAAAGTGGGATGCTTCGTCTCACTGGTGGAACACATGGACCTGCTCGCGCTTGCCGATTTCAACCTCGTAGCCCGCCATGGCGGGTTTGGCCGGGCCGCGCGCGAAGCGGGCCGGCCCAAGGCCACGCTGTCCCGGCGCGTGGCCGAGCTGGAGGCCAGCCTGGATCTGCGTCTGTTCGAGCGTGGTGCGCGATCGCTCAAGCTCACCGAAGAAGGCCGCGCGCTGTACGAACGCACCGCGCTCCTGCTCACCGAGCTCGAGGAGACCGCCACGGCCATCGCCTCCGGCGGCCACACCGCACGCGGCCGCCTGCGCATCAGCGCGCCGCTGCTCTTTTCGCAGACCGCCATGGGCAAGCTCGCCGCCGGCTTCGCGCTGCGGCACCCGCAGGTGCGGCTGGAGATCACCGCCGACGACCGCGCCGTGGACATGATCGAAGAGGCCTACGACCTGGTTATTCGCGTCAATCCCGAGCCCGACGCCAACCTGGTGGGACGCATCTTTCTGCGCGATCGGCTGGTGGTCGTCGCCAGCCCGAACCTGTCCAAGCCCACCCACGGCGAGCCCGTGCCAGTCATCGTCCGCGGCGCGATGCAGCCGACCGAAACCTGGACGATGACCACGCCCGCCGGGCCGTCCACGCTCGTCGCCCAACCGGTGATCAGTCTGTCGTCGCTGCTCATGGTGCGCGATGCCGCGCGCATGGGCGCCGGCGCCGCCCGCCTGCCGCTGTCGCTGGCCAGCCCTGATCTCGCTGCCGGCACGCTGGTGCAGTGGGGTAGGGTGGACGGACCGGAGATCGAACTATGGGCGCTCTATCCCACCCGCCGCCTGCTCAGCGCGCGCGTCTCGGCATTTCTGGACTATCTGAGGGAGGCGTTTCCGAAAGGGACCCCGGATGAGCTGGCTGCCTATGTGAGTGGATGAAAAGGCACAACGGAGTAAGGCACAGCAGCCATCATCGCCAGCGATTGCTCGTGAGCCATGACAGCCAGCGCGCTCGCCTTGACTCACCCACTCATATCCTCGATCACGGAAGGGCGGTGCACTTGGCTACATGGTGACTGTCCGCTGTACAACGCCGGCCTGTTTGCACTCAGCTAAGTAATCCATAAGAAGCCGGGAGTATCTCGGAACCATGCGAGACGAGGCGAGTGATGGTGTCGAACATTCGCTCGGCGTGGTGGATCGACAGGCTGGATCCTCCGCTCGCATGACGCAAGAAGGCCGGACATCGAGACAACACCGACGGAGGTGAGTCATGGTCAAGCACCTGGCTGCGAAGAAACTATTGATCGGACTGGCAGTTGCCACCGCGTGCGCCATACCGCTGGGCGCATCGGCCCATGACCACAGGGACCACGGCGATCGGTATCAGCATGATTGGCAGCATGGCGATCGCGGCGACTGGCATGCTGACCACAGGGACTGGCATGGCGATCGCGATGAATGGCGTGGCGATGGTGACAGGTGGCGCCGCGACCACGACAGGGATGGTGACCGGTGGATAGCAGGCGCGATAGTCGCCGGCCTCATCGACGGTGCCGTCGCTCCGGCTCCCCGCTACTACGAGGCTCCGCCGACAGTGGTCTATCGTCGGCCGACCCGGGTGATCTACGAAGATTCGCCGGTGGTCACGCGTACGGTGGTCTACGGGCGACGTTACGACGACGATGATGGCGACTGAGCTTGAACGGTTAGTTCGGACAGGAGCCCGGCCCCGGCCGAGCTCTTCAGTTGCAGGATTGACGAGCGGCGCATGCGATACCTATCCACGCAAACAGCGACCGACAAGGCATTCGCAATCGCTCTCGTGCTCAAGGCCATCGATGCCCTGGGCGAAACGGTCGGCGGCGTGTGGCTTCTGCTGATCGATCCACGTTGGCTGCAGGGTACGGTCGCTTCACTGGTGGCTCCCGAGCTACGCGAGGATCCGCACGATTTTTTTGCCGTGCATATCCTGCGCGGGGCAACCCGCTTTCAGCAGCACGCCATGCTGATCGCAGCCCTGTACCTGCTCTCGCATGGAGTGACGAAGCTGGTCGTGCTGGTGGAGATCGTGCGCGGCCGACTATGGGCCTATCCAGCACTGATCGTGCTGACTGCTCTCTTCGTGATCTACCAGATCTACCACATGATCGTAACGAGGCTGTCAGCCAGCTATCTCGCGCTGACGCTGTTCGATCTACTGATCATTGCGCTCACCACCGTGGAGTACGCGAAGCTGCGTTCTCGCAGCGGGACCATCTCTCATTTTGGACACGACGGATCCGGCGTGGATTGATTAGGGCTGGTTATCGGGGGTGGAGCGACCCTTCCATAAGGCTTGCTACCACCCTCATTGGCAGCTCAGTTCGAACGCCCAAAGGAGCCAACATGCAAGGGACCATTGCCCACGACCGGGCGCGTGCGGACTGGCGGATATGGCAGGTGACGTACGGAAGAGTGGCGAGGAACCAGCCGCCAAGTGTCGATGAGCCGATCGACCTGCAGGCACTTCGAGACGAGTTGCGTGAGGCGGCGCTGGTGCGCATCAAGGCGTTCGCATCCAAGCAGGGCCTCGACAATTTCGCCGCCTGCTTTGCGAACGGACTGGACGATCTCGCGGCACCGTCGCCTGTTCACGCGTTCCATAAGGAATTGGCCAACCCATCGCTGCTTCCTTTGGCGGCAAACCAACTGCTGTCGGCGGCGCAGTCCGCGTGGGTCTTCGGAGGCATGGGCTCATGGAACGACCTTGGCTTCGACGGCGAGGACCAGGCGACCTACGAATCCCTCTCGGAAGCGCTTTACGGCACCGTCAACCGCGCCATCGTGGCGGCGACAAATGCCTCCGCGGCTGGCAGTGCCTGCACGCCTGATCCCGATCCGGGCAGCGACAAGCCGGGGAAGCGGGTGTGGTGGAAGCGGTTTGGCTGACAACGCCTGATCGCACACGCGAGCAGTCACATGGCACGACGCAGCCGCTCGCTTAGACGCGGCATCAGGTCAGGCCAGCCTCATGTGGAGGAGGGCAGAGCGACCGTCCTCGCCAGTGACCGGTCGCGATGCGTGATGGCCAACCCATTCGCCTTGACTCCCCCACACCGCGGTAGGAGACTCGGTCGCAAGGAGCCTAGAAACTCCCCACACAGCGGTACCCACCTCCGTCAAACCGGTGGGTTTTTTGTGCCTGCACGTTTGCAGGCGCAACCGACGTGACACTTGCGTCGGGAGGGCGGCGAATACAACACCCGCAAGGGAAATAAGCCCGCCGGCTGTGTGCGGTTTCTAGCCTCCCGACTTCCCGTCGCCGTCCTGGCGCACGGGTACTTCATGGAACGAGGAGGCAAGCATGTCCACCATCGATTCGGAAGATCTGGAAGGCGCAGGCGAGGTTCTTTCCGCACACAGCCTGCAACGACTCGCAAAGCTGCGCCTGGACGTAGCGCTACTGGCCCGGCTGGTACGAAAGCGTCAGGCGAAAACGCCCGAGGACGTCGTCACGGAAATTCACCTGAGCGAAATAGCCAGCAACCTGGCCTGGCTGGAAACACACATCGCGCAGGTGCTCGACGAGCGCGTTGCACAACACACATCCAGCGAAGACGCCGCATCAGGCGAAGCGGATGCCACCGAACCGGCCACGGACGAGGCCGACGAGCGCTACATGTCCGGCATCACGCTCGACCAGCTCGACGCCATTCACGAGTTGCTAGATAGCCTCCGTGCCCACGGTGACGTGGTTACCTGCAGCGGCGAGGCCGAGTTCGCTGATGGCACGATGCCGGCGATCGGCGATGCCATCTACCGCGATGCGGGCAAGCTGCGGGAATTGATCGATGCCATTGATGCCCAGCGGCTGGGGTTGCCGGTTGGCATGCGAGACGGAGTGAGGGAGGAGGGCGGCAGTTACTTCGGGCTACCGACGCACTTGCCCGTGAGCGTCATGGCATCCGCGTCGCGCGCGCATCCGACCTATCAGTAGCGCTTGAGGGATAGGGGCGGAAGGCAAAACGTTAGCCAACGCCCCCGTCTCCACCTATCGAGGTCGACACGGCGGGAACTCGTGCCACAGCCTATGCCGAGCGCTTACGGTACGGGGAGAAGCTGCTGCGGGCCGAAGCCGTCATACTCCTTCTCAGTTGCTCGTCGTGGGACACGTTAACGCTGCTCACGGCCAGCCTCTCATCATCCGGGTACTGAAAGGAGTCCTTACCCATGCTGCGATCTGCTGCCGTGCTTTTCCTGCTTGCACTGCCACTGACGGCGTTGGCTGCCCAGCTTCACATCACTGACCAACAAGCCAGGCGCATCGACGCCGACGTGATGGCCATCATGCGGAGATCGGGGACGCCGAGCGCGACGATCCTGGTGGTAGATCACGGGCACGTCGTTTACCGCCACGCTTACGGCCTTCGTGATCGCGAGCACAAGCAGCCAGCCACGATCGACAGCCATTACGAAATTGGCTCGATCACTAAGCAATTCACCGCCGCCGCCATCCTCCAACTGCAGGAATCCGGCAAGCTGCATCTCGACGACAAGCTTTCCACCTATCTTCCGGACGCGCCTCACGCAGGCGAGGTCACGCTGCGGCAATTGCTATCGCATACCAGCGGCATGCCGGAATATCTCGACGCGGTCGAAGCAGACAACGCGATCGACAAGCCTGCCAGCTTCGACAAGCTGGTCTCGTACATTGCTGACAAGCCACTGGACTTTCCGTCTGGCACGCGATGGTCGTACTCGAATACAGGCTACCTCCTCGCCGGACGCGTCATCGAGGTGGTGTCGCATCAGTCCTACCGTCATTACATACAAACGCACCTGCTCGACCCTGCCGGGATGACGCACACCTTCACCGTGGCGGAAGAGAGCAGGGCGCCAGCCATGGCCGTCGGATATGACCGGAAAGGGGGCCATGTCGAACCTGCACCAACGATCGCCGCATCGGTCGGCTGGGCGGCAGGCTTTCTTGTCTCGACGGTCGACGATCTTCAGAAATGGAATGCCGCTCTGCAGAGCGGCAAGATCATCACTGCTGCGGACTACGCTTTGATGAGCACGCCGATCAGCACCGAACAAGGTGATGCTGGTTATGGCCTTGGCCTCTTTGTGGACCGTATCGACGAGCAGCCGCGCATCGGGCACACAGGTGGGTCGCTGGGATTCACGACGGCGAACGAGTACTTCCCCAAGCAAGCCATGCAGATCATCGCCTTCACAAACTTCGTGGATAACCCGGAACCCGGAGAGACGATCACAACGGCGATCTTCGAAGACCTCAACCCAGCCATCGCCTCTGCGGCGACGCGGCCGAACTCAGGCGAGAACACGGCAGTGACCGCCAAGGTCGAGGCCTTCTTCCCGCAGATGCAGGCGGGGCAGGGGTACTCGCCACTTGTTGCAGCCAAGCTCAAAAAGAAAATGCAGGCAGGCCTGGCCAAACGCCTCGCGAGCGAGTTCAAGGATTACGGTCGACCTTCCGCCTTCATTTTCAAAGGCACGCACATCCAAGCCGGCAAGACCTTCTATGACTACGTGATTCGCTTCGGGCCGGGCAGCCTGCTCAGGTTCGGCATCGCCTTGGACGTGGATGGGAAGATCGCCAGCATTTCCATGGGGTAGGGCGTGGGACAGGCGCCCTTACGATCGTAACCGTGCTCATGAAAGCCCATATGGAAGAGTGGAGAGGCAACCAAGGAAACATAATTAGACGCGGGCCGGTCGTTAGTCCCGCGGCAGCCGTTAGAAGTGCATCTGACTTCCTTCTTGGAGAAGCTGAGTGAAGATCAAGACCGAGATCGGCATCAGCCGGGTCACACCTAGCGGGGAGGAAGTTTTGCGGACGGTCTCCAAAGATGCCGAGACGGTTGACGGTAACGCCGAAGGTCTTGGGCCCATCGCTGAGCTCGCCTCGCGTTACGCACAGAGTTGCATTTACTGCGGCTCGACTGATCAGCTGTCTAGTCGACGTCCCCCCGCGTTGAGTAGCGGGACGGTTTAGAGTCCGGAATTACTTTAACTGCTTCGCGTAGGCGGCGGGTGTCAGCCCGCCCAACGCCTTCTTCGGTCGCTCCTCGTTGTATTCCCGCCGCCAGCGTTCGATCTCGGTGCGGGCGTGCAGCAGGCTGGGAAACCAGTGTTCGTTGAGGCATTCGTCGCGCAGACGTCCGTTGAACGATTCGATGTAGGCGTTCTGGTTCGGCTTGCCTGGTTCGATCAGGCGCAGTTGCACGCCGCGCTCGTGCGCCCAGGCGACCATCGCCTTGCCGCAGAACTCCTTGCCGTTGTCGGTGCGGATGGTCTTGGGCAGGCCGCGAATGACGCCCAGGCGATCCAGCACACGCGTCACGTCGATCCCGGAGATGGCTCGTTCGACTTCGATGCCCACCGACTCATGCGTGGCGTCGTCGACGATGGTCAGGCACTTGAGGACGCGGGCGTCGGCGGTGCGATCGAACACGAAATCCATCGACCACACCTCGTTGGGCGCCGATGGACGACACAGTGGCTGCCGCTCGCTCACCGGCACCTTCTTCCGCTTGCGCCGGCGTACCTGCAACCGTTCCTCCCGATACAACCGCTCCACACGCTTGTAGTTCACCGGCTCGCCGCCCTCCTGCCGAAGCTTCAGGTGGATCATCCCCACGCCGTAGCGCTTGTGCCGCTGCGCCAGCTCCACGATCCGCCGTCGCAGCGCCACGTTGCGGTCTGGCTGCGCCTGATACCGGTACGCGCTGGCGCTCATGCCCACCACGCGCAGCGCGCACCGCTCGCTCAACCCCTTGTCGATCATCTGGCGCACCAACGCTCGCCGGGCCGGTGCGCCTACGGTTTTTTTCGCAGGACGTCCTTGATCACCTCGTTCTCAAGCATCTGCTCGGCCAGCAGCTTCTTCAGCCGCGTGTTCTCCGTCTCCAGCTCCTTCAGGCGCTTGGCGTCCGGCACGCTCATGCCGCCGAACTTGCTGCGCCACAGGTAGTAGGAGGCCTCGCTGAAGCCGTGTTTGCGGCACAGCTCCTTGATCGGCAAGCCGGCATCCGCCTCACGCAGGAAGCCGATGATCTGTTCCTCGGAAAAGCGCTTCTTCACGTCCAATCTCCTTCGGTTGGGGGATTGGACTCCAAACGGCAGTGCTACTCAAAACCGGGGGGACGTCGTAGTGAGCACGTTGTACCTTATGCATGGGGCGGCACGATCCAAGTTCACAACGGCTCGTGCGAAGCATGCCGCCTGATCACGTCCAGATTCGAGAACTATGCCCTTAATGATGGTGCAATGGCGCATGTTCGGAAGGTGATAGGGCTACCATCCCGATCCAACTATAGGAACGTAAAGGGCGCCATCGTTACGGACCTGAAGGGTCGAGACGGCCGGACGGCGAGGATCGAAGGTGGCACTGAGACGCCGGTAGTGCTTGGCCTTCCGCTGTTCGTACGACCGGGGTTGTTGGTCGATGATGGGAGGCGCACGACTCTGGATCTGGAAGGATTGGCAGCAGCGGTGTTCGGCTCTGATTTGTCGACTTTCATGGGAGACCATTCAGCAATTGGCGCCGTCCAAAGGGAAAGGACCAAACACATCATGGCTTTTGCCCAAACCATCGCAAAGATCGCATATAGCTGGGCCTGGCGCGATGGTGTGATCGAACAGTTGGGTAGCGCGAGTGGTCTCGTTGACGCCTTTATGCATCACCCCGAGCGCTTGGGGGCCTTCCTCGGAACAAAGCCACCCCCGTACGAGCGCTACGCTGGCTATCAGCTCAGGATCGAGTACAAGGTGTCGATGCCAAGGAAGCTCGTCTATCTAGAAGTGCAGATGTTTGCTGCCACGGCTGCGCCGATATACGAGGTAGTGCTGGGGAGCGTGAACACCGTGCGCGAGTGGCGGAATCTCCGTCAGACCTTCTGTCGGTGACTTGTCACGACGCACAGGTGACGACCGCCTGACGCTAGCGTGCTAGCCGGTTCAGCTAGGCTTGGAGATTGTCAACAGATACCGGCCTTGCCACTGGGGATACCCTTGTTACAGATTACCACCGGAAAGCTGTTCACCCATCCACCGCGCCGAGAAAACTTTCTGCGCAGTGTGCTTTATACGAACGCGCTTATCCACAAGGAAGAGCCGATAGTGACCGCAGCAGGCAAACTGCTGCCATCATCCAGTTACTCGACAAGGCCATTTGCCCTGATCTATGAGTTAACAGAACGAATTGAGGACGAGGGAGGCGGCGACGGGAAAGCGGGAACCATCGTTTCTTTTACTGTCGACCCCTACCTGCACGACTTCGCACTAGTCGCTTCGTTCGCGTTGAACTGCGTATGCTCACCGGACCTCGACCTGGCTAGACGACTCACGAGTGGCGAGCAAGGGCAGAGTACGCGGGTAGCTCCGAATGCCTTAGTCAGCAAGTTTTTCGACAGGCACTATGGGTGCAAGCCAGGGGATATCCGGTTCCTTGTCAGTTTCATCGATCAAGTGATCGGGCTGCACCGTAAGACATTTCTCGGTGTGATGCGCTCCATTCGCACATACGTCAACGCCATGCATAGAGTGGCCGATAATCTCGAGCTAGCATATACGCTCCTCGTTGCCTCCGTCGAATCGCTAGCCCAAGACTTTGACGGCCATCAAGCCGATTGGCTTTCGGTAGATGATCGAAAGCGCAATGCCATAGACGCCGCTTTGCATGGCGCGGGTGAGGCGCTAACACAGCGAGTCAGGAACGCTCTGCTTGAATTCGAGCATGTCGCTCTGGCTCGTCGCTTCCGTGAGTTCGCGGTTGCCCATACTCCGTCGTCCTTCTTTCGCGAGATCTCAGAATGCGCAGGGCATCGCTTGGGCAGGTCAGACCTGACAGCCGTGCTCGGTACGGCGTATGCCTTGCGGTCGAAGTATGTACATCGGATTCAACGTCTTCCCGACATGGTGGCACTTCCGAACGATCATTCGGAAACGACAAATGATGGCCGAACTGCTTATTTGACGCTGCAAGGCCTCTCGCGTCTGATGCGGAGCGTCATCATTGAATTCGTGATGCGCCAGCCCACGATCGACACTGAGCCGTACAACTACCAACTCGAACGAGCTGGCGTTGTGCAGGTGCGATTGGCGCCGCGATACTGGGTAGGGCGTTCTGACGGTGACATCAAAGGGCAGGGGCGTGAGAAGCTCGAAGGATTCTTGGAGCAACTTGAATCCTGCCTCCTCCGGGACCGGGGAGCAACGTTGACCGACTTGCGGCCGGTTTTGACTTTGGCGGCTGAATTTGCAGCAACTCTCAAGCAGCACCTTCGGCGTCCTTATCTAGCGCTCTACGCATTATTCAACATCTATCTTCCCGAGCGCGAAAAGTTGCCGATGCCGCCGGCTTTCCAGGCATTAATGGAAAAAGAGCTCGACGTGCCGAGCCCCGAGGCAATGATCGCATTCGCGCTCTTCGATCAAGCGATTTCCTGGTCGTTAGAAAGCCATCAGGAAGCTATAGACACCTACTTCCGCCGACGGACCTCGCCGAGCGGCATCAGGTTTCCGCGACTGTTTGATGCCGCAATTACTTTGGAGCTAGCAGAGCGATATCGCAAGGCAGGCGACATGGAACGCTGTCGATCAATGGTGGCTCTGGCGGTGGAGAACCATCCGGGCCACGAGAGGCTCCTCGAACTTGAGGCGCGAATCGATTGTGAATCATCCATCAGCTGGCGCGATGTGCTCCTGCCGCAGGAGTAGTCATCCACGCGCAAGGCGTAATTGCGCATAATGTATATTATGTAAAATCGCAAAATACATCGTCCGCTTTCCCAGGCGACTTTGCTTGCTTCAATAGCAGCGGCCGCAGAAGTCGTCGCGGCCGTCCATTGCATCTACAAATGGCTTAACGTGTGCGCACGTTCGGTGCCACCACGCAGGATGCCCATGAGCCGCCGATCCATCGTCATACTTGCCGTGCTGGTCATACTTGGCGCCTGGGGCCTTCGGCATGCGTTCGAGAGCACACCGGTCGTGGCAGCGGGCACCCACCTGCCCTCAACGACTCTCTGTCCGCGCTTCGGTCTCAACCCGCCGCAGCGGTTGCCGGTCGTGCACGACGCGGTGTCGATCAGCTTCGACGGCAGCCGCCTGGTGGCGGTCGATCGCCAGGGCCGGGTGTGGTCGTACTACCGCGGCGAATCCAACTGCGACGACCCCGCGCCGATCAAGGTGCTCGACGCCGCTATCGTGGCGAAGCAACATCTAGGCACGGGCGCGCCGCGCGCGGTCGAACGCAGCGCCGTGCTGCTGGACGGCACGGCGCTGGCGGCGGTGGACCTGGGGATGCCCAACGCCTGCGCTACGGCGGGGAATATTTGCGCCACCGCGCCCTCGGGCGGCTTCGACAACGTCACCGCGCTGGCGGCCGGCGATCGCCATCGGTTGCTCGTGCGCGGCGACGGCAGCCTGTGGTCGTCAGGCATGAACGAGTGCGGACAGCTCGGCCGCGCCGGCGCATCCGGCTCGCTGGTCGACTTCCGGCAGGTGCCGGGGATGGACGGCATCGTCGCCGTGGCGGCGGGCATGCGCAGCAGCATGGCGTTGGATGCGAAAGGCACGATGTACACCTGGGGCAATCTGTCCAACCCGTTGTTCAGTTCCCCCGTCAGCTCACCCGTGGCTGGCAATCCATATTGCCCCTACCAGGACCAGACCTGGGCCGGCCATTTGCTTTCCGGCGCGAGCGACGACTATCCGCGCGAAGTTCGCGGCCTGCCGCGCATCGAGCAGGTTGCCAGCTACTACGCCAGCGACTTGGCGCTGGATACGGCTGGCCAGGTCTGGGGCTGGGGCTACAACAGCTGTGGCCAGCTCGGCGTGGATCCGGGCCAGGGACCGGAGCGGATCGAGTACTACCTGGAGCAGCCGCGGCGCATCGAAGGCTTGCCGCCGATCCGCGCCATCGCTGCCGGCAAGCGCCACGCGCTAGCGCTCGACGGTAACGGCCAGGTCTGGGCTTGGGGCGAGAACGCCGACACCGAACTGGGCCAGCGCCTCGGCCTTGGCCAGCACGGCAGCCCTGCCTGCGAGAACGAATACGGCCGCGGCGAGCGGGCTCCGTTCACCGAGCTGCCGCGGCAGGTGCCCGGCATCGGCAAGGCGGTGGCGATCGCAGCTGGCTACAACAGCAGCGCAGCGATCGATGCGCATGGCGATGTCTGGGTGTGGGGGCGGCATTGAGAGGCATCAGTTGACGTTCCTTAGGCTGGAGGGCGGATGCACATCATCAGTTCACCCGGGGGCCGGCTGCGCAAGGCCGGCCGTACCGTCATAGTCACGGCCGCACTGCCGGCCGTGCTCCTGCTGTGCGCTTTCATGAAGCCGCAACTACCCGAGACGATCTACGACGGCACCCACTACAGCACGCTGATCGAGACCTACCAGCACGCTTATGAGCACGCCGGCATGACCAACATGAAGGTGGTCACGGAGGCGACGGGCAAGGCGCCCGATGGCACCGTCTCGACCGTCAAGACCTATACCTTCGCCTGCCCTGCCGTACCTGGCAGCCACTCAGATCCTTGCAGTGCAACCTTCAGCATCAGCGCTTCCGTCAAAGACGACATCTGCCGAGACTGCCGCATCACGCGAACCTCCTACTCCGGCGATCCGGCGGTAGATGAGAAAGCGACGACCGAGATCCGGCGAGTGCTGGGTAAGAGCGTCCCTTCAGCGTTTGGAAAGTGATCTGTGCACGTCGACTCTCGGGCCGGCACGCGTAGTGCTGAGCAGGCGCAGGTTCGACGGGTATGCCGCATCCATGCGTCGGCATGCTCTCCACCGCCCGCTGGGCTTAGCTGGTGGCGTCGACTAAGGGCTTCTGCGACTCGCCTCCGGATGCCATCAGTAGCAAGAACACCTGGTTCAAGCCGGCAAAAGTCCATAACCAGATCGAGTCGTCGGCTAGCGTCTTGGCGGGAACACCGGGAAGTGGTCCGCTGACCCGTGTTTCGCTAATGAAGTAGTAGCTCCATGGCATCGATACCGCCGCCTTGGCCATGAAACCGAGCGTGCCGCTGAGCGGTGCACCACGGGTGGCGCCAGTCGGGTTGTCCACCGCATTCACGCCGATCGCCAGGACGAGCAGCATCGCATAGAGCTTGGCGAGGGTGGGCCAAAGGCGGCCGGTGCCGCCCTGGCGGAACCGATAGACCACCAGGCAGGCCATCACCAGCAAGGTCAGCCCCGCATGAATGGCGGCAGGACTCGTCGCCTGCTGCGCCACGCCGGCGGCGCAGTTACCCAGCGCCTCGCACGGCGCCGCCTGCAGCCGCTGCTGGGCTTCGGTCGCGGCCGCGGCACGCCATGCGCCATCCAGAGTGGCCCCGCTCGCGGTGTCGATGGTGAGATGCAGCTCACCGATGCGGACCGTGCCCTCTTTCGGTACGGGCGCAGCGGTCTGCCGCAACGCGAGCAGGTTGTCGTACAAAGCGGTTTTCTGCTCAGGCGTCAAAGCCATCCAGCGGATGCCTTCCGGGCTGGTTACGTGGCCGACGAGCCTGACTTGGCACAGGCCGCCGCGATGATCGCCGGCGGGTACCTCGTCCGCTTCGCAGCTCAGCGTCTGTCCGGACGGCAGCTCATACTCGACGTGGAGGTCGGCCTTCATGGCCAGCCGATTACGCATATCGGCGGCGAGGTAGAATGCCTCGGCCTGCGCGGCCGTCTCCGCGGGGTCCACTTGCCCGCCTTTGAAATAGCCCCATGCACCGGGTGCGAGGCGATCGATATGTGCCAACCCCTGCTCGCTCATCTGCAGGTGCGGGGCGCTCGCGCTTTGCACGTCAGCGATAGCGGGAAAACCTATCGCCACGCCATCAGCCACCGCTCGCGAGACAGCGGCTCGCAGCGCAGGGGTGACACGCGCTCCAGCCACCACGTCGCGCAGCGTTGCCGCTGCCTGGGCTGGCGGCGGCATGACCGTACCCAACAGGCGCAGGCGTTGATACTCGCCGAGCCGCTCGGCAGCAGCCTTAAAGCCCAGCATCTCAAACTGCTGCTGCAGCACGGCGGATTCAAAGGCATCCAACGGCGGAGGGCGATCGAGCGCCTGCCGTAGCATCGGTATGGCATCCATCGAGGGCGTGGCCGCTGGCGCTTCGGCGCAGGCAGGCGCGATCGATATCAGTACCGGCACGATCATGATGGTCGCGGCCACCAGGCAGCGAATCGACTTAGCCATCCAGCGCTCCTTGAATATGCACGGCTATCCCGTAGAACCGGCACGGCAAACGATCATCCGCACGCCAGCTCTCACGACTCCGGCGGCACGATCACCACGTTATGCAGCCCCTTGGCGCCTCACGCCTCCCACGGCACCCGGCGACACAGCAGCTTGCGTAGGGCCGCGCCCTGTTCGACCGGCGCATCCAGCAGCGCCCGGAAGCGCTTAAAGCGGGCGGCGTCCGGGGCAACCACGGTCTGCTCCAGCAGCACCTGCTGGGCCTTCTGGCAGGCTGCCTCCAGCATGAAGTCCGTGCGGCTCTTGCCCGCCATCCGGGCCGCCTGGTCAATCAGGCTGCGCTGGGCCACCGTGGCACGCAGATTGAAGGTGGTTTGACGGGAGACGGTGGTCATGGCGGCGGTCCTCAAGTGTATGCACATTGTCCGCGCAGCGAGGGCCGCACGTCAGTACCCCGGTTCAGCCTTCATCGGTCGCTGCGGCGTGTTGGGCCACCAGCATCCGACCCGGCCAACCTAGCGCACAAAGTAGGCGCGCAGCTTGGGGTACAACCGGAACTGGGAGCAGGGGCGTTGGCAATGTGGCGCCCTTCCCCACCTGGCCGACAGAAGATCAAGCCGCATGCCACGCACCCTTCACTGCACGTGCGCCGCTGAGTTGTCAGGCTCGGGTTTCCTCGCCTACGCATGCTGCTCAGCCACGCCCATGTCCAAGCAAGACACCGTTCCGAAGAAGTCCGGCTACGACGAGAGTCAGCCGAAGGATAAGCACGGCACCGAGCGCAAGCCGGCGCCCGATGCGCCGCGGCAGCCGCAGAACGCGCCGGATGCGAAGCCGAAGCCGTCCTCGTCCTGACGCGTCGCGTGTTGTTGCACCGGGTGGCTTGCTGCGCCCGGTGGTGACGTTTACCGGCAACCTGCCGCGGGCATGCCGCGCCCACGTGCCGTAATCAGGCACCCATCGCCATCACAGTGTTGATCAGCGCTACGTGCGATAGCGCCTGCGGAAAATTCCCGCACTGGCGCTGCGCCGACACGTCGTATTCCTCTGAGAGCAGGCCCAGATCGTTGGCAACGGACAGCAGCCGGCGCACGCGTCGTTCCGCTTCGTCGCGCTGGCCCTGCAGCAGCTTGACGTGGGCCAGCCAGAAGCCGCAGGCGATGAAGCTCCCCTCCCCGCCTTCCAGCCCGTCATGGGACTGCTCGTTGCAATAGCGCTCGAACACCACTCCAGCGTGCCATCTGCCTCGGGCTGGTCGGTGGGCACGCGGTAGGCCGCGGCCTCGACCCGATCGATGCGGGCGCCGCGCAGGCTCATGAATCGCCCGAGTCGCCCGGCAGCAGCCCCGCCATCATGTCGCGCACGCTCTGGCGAATAATGCCCAGTTCGTTCGGATCGCCCTTGGCCAGCGCGGTCATGTACGACTTGGCCTGCGCCCAGCGGATATGCGGCGGCAGCGGCGGCACGTCGGGGTCGGAAATGAATTCGATCAGCACGGGGCGATCCGAGGCGAATGCCTCTTCCCACGCCGCGGCGATGTGCTCGGGCCGCTCCACCCGGATGCCCTTGAAGCCCAGCATGCGGGCGTATTCGGCGTAGGGAAAATCTTCCACGTCCTGCGCCGGCGCAAACTTCGGATCGCCGGCCAGGGCGCGCTGCTCCCAGGTCACCTGGTTGAGGTCGTGATTGGCCAGCACCATCACCACGAAGCACGGATTGCTCCAGCGCTCCCAGTACTGCTTCACGGTGATCAGTTCGGCGTTGCCGTTCATCTGCATGGCGCCGTCGCCGACGATGGCCAGCACCGGGCGATCCGGATACGCCATCTTGGCGGCGATCGCATACGGCATGCCGCTGCCCATGGTGGCCAGCTTGCCCGACAGCGAGGCCATCATGCCCTCGCGGATCTTCACGTCGCGCGCGTACCAGTTGGTGTGCGAGCCGCAGTCGCCGCAGATGATCGCCTTGTCCGGCAGCCGCGGCGACAGCTCCCAGAAGATGCGCTGCGGATTGATCGGGTCGGCCGGCTCCATCGCCTTGGCCTCCAGCGCGCGCCACCACTTGCGCACGTTCACCTCGATGCGTTCGCGCCAGTCGGGGTTGTCCTTTTTCTCCAGCAGCGGCAGCAGTTGCTTGATCACCTGTGCGCTGTCGCCGATCAGGTTGACCTCGGTCGGGTAGCGCATGGACACGTTGCGCGGAGCAATGTCGATCTGCACCGCGCGCGCCTGCCCGTCCGGCGGCAGGAACTCCGAATACGGAAACGTCGTACCGATCATCAGCAGCGTGTCGCAGTCGTTCATCAGTTCCCAGCTGGGCTTGGTGCCGAGCAGTCCGATGGAGCCGGTGACGAAGGGCAGATCGTCCGGCAGTGCCGCCTTGCCCAGCAGCGCCTTGGCCACGCCCGCGTCCAGATGGCGGGCCAGCGCGATCACCTGGGGACCGGCCTGCATGGCGCCCGCGCCGATCAGGATGGCGACGCGCTTGCCGGCGTTGATCACCTCGGCCGCCTGGCGCAGCTCGTCCGTCGACGGCTGCGGGTGCGCCGGCGCGTAGCCGACGCCGGAATACACGTCGCCGTGGGCACGCGGCGGGCTGGGAACGGCCTTCATCTCCTGCAGGTCGTTCGGCACGATCACGCAGGTGACGCAGCGTTCGGCCGCGGCAATGCGCATCGCGCGATCGATCACGTGGCGCACCTGCGCCGGTGCGGTGAGCGTCTCGACGTAGCCGGTGACGTCCTTGAACAGATTCTGCAGGTCCACTTCCTGCTGGTAGTCGCTGCCCAGCGACGTGCGCGCCTGCTGGCCGACGATGGCGACCACCGGCATGTGGTCCATCTTGGCGTCGTACAGGCCGTTGAGCAGATGGATGGCGCCAGGGCCTGACGTGGCCAGGCATAGGCCTACCTCGCCGGTGAACTTGGCATGCGCACCGGCCATGAAGGCGGCCATTTCCTCGTGGCGCACGCGCACGTAGTCGAAGCGGTCGGAGGCGCGCCCCATCGCGCCCATGATTCCGTTGATGCCGTCACCCGGGTAGCCGAAGACCCGCTTCACCCCCCAGTCGGTGAGGCGCTGAAGGATGAAGTCGCCCACGGTCTGGCTCATTGCGTTCTCCCGGGATCGAGGGCCCGCGCGCCATCGCCCAGGGCGGCGACGGCGCCATCTGCAGGCCAGAAGAGGAATGACGTGGCGCGATGATGGAGCGCCGGGCGTCATCCACCGGTCAAAGGCATGTGTCGGCACGTCCACGAAAGCGCAGGAACATGCGATCGCTCCCGCGCAGCGCGGCGAGAGGTGCTGTGTGCTGGAGTCAGCAGCAAGCGGGCGGCCGGGCGCCCTGCTCCGGGCTCAGCGTCGGGCGCGGCCGAGTCGCTTCCACTGCGTGGCGACGGCGGCGAGCGCGAAGCCTGCGCCCAGCGCGCTCACGGCGGTCCAGCCGCCCAGGTTCCAGGCGGCGGTCGACGCGGCCGAGCCCACCGCGCCGCCGATAAACATGATGCTCATGAAGATCGTATTGATCCGCGCACGTGCCTCGGCGCGCAACGCGTAGACAATGTGCTGGTGCGACACCAGCGCGCTCTGCACGGCGAAGTCGAGCACGATCACGCCCACCACCAGCCCGGCCAGCGAACGCCACAACGCGAATACCAGCCACGCCACCACGCACAGCGCGGCGCCGGCGGCAATCGCGCGATGCGGGCCGCGGCGGTCGGCGATGCGCCCGGCCAGCGGTGCCGCCAACACCCCAACCACGCCGACCAGGCCGAACAGTCCCGCCGCCTGCGGGCCGAGCCCGAACGGGGGCTGCTGCAGGTACAGCGCAAGAACCGACCAGAACACGGTGAACGCGGCAAACAGCAGCGCCTGGGTGAACGCCGCCAGCCGCAGCTCGGGCAGCTCGCGCCACAACTCGGCCAGCGTGGCGAGCAGGCGGGGATAGCGCAGCGATCCTTCCGGCTCACTGCGCGGCAGGCGCCAGGCGATCCAGCCACCCATCAGCAGCGCCACCGGCGCAGCCAGCCAGAACATCGGCCGCCAGCCGACATGGCTGGCGACCAGCCCGGCCAGCAGCCGACTGAGCAGGATGCCGCACAGCAAACCGGACATCACCGTACCGACGATGGCGCCACGGCGCGCGGGTGCGGCGAGGTGCGCGGCCAGTGGCACGATCTGCTGCGCCGCCGTGGCGGCCACGCCCACCGCCAGCGAAGCGAGCACCAGCACCGCCGCACTCGGCGCCAGCGCGGCGGCGACCAGCGCCAGGCCCAGCAGCATGAACTGCCACACGATGAGACGACGACGCTCCAGGATGTCGCCCAGCGGCACCAGCAAAAGCAAACCGGCGGCATAGCCGAGCTGGGTGGCAGTGGGCACCAGACCGACCGTGCGGCTGTGCAGGTCGCGCTCCATGACGCCGAGCATCGGCTGGTTGTAATAGATGTTGGCCACCGCCACGCCGGCGGCGAGCGCCATCAGCAGGATCTGCCCGCGGCTCGCCTCGGTGACGTCCGCGCTGGCGGTGATGGGGTTCGTGGTTGCGCCTTGCACTCTTGGTTCCCTTGCCTGCGTAAATGGTGCCCGTGCCACGGTGGCGCGGCTGACGATCGCTGCGTCAGATGCCGACCAGTGACCGCCCTTCCGCCGACAGCAGGTCGTGCGTTTCCGGATGACGCTGCATGTAGGCGCGGAACACCGGACAACGCGGCGTTACCTGCAAGCCGCGCTCACGCGCGGCGCCCAGGCCTGCCTTGACCAGCACGGTGGCCAGGCCGCGGCCGCCGATCGCCTCCGGCACGACCGTATGGGTGAAGACCAGCACGCCGTCTTCCATGACATAGGCGGCATAGGCCACCTGCCCGTCCTCGACGAGCTCGAAGCGGTGCTTTTCCACGTGGTCGTGTACGGCCGGCGTGGCGCTCATGCCGGCCTCCGCGTGGCAGCTATGGCGAAGATGGTCGCCGAGCGGGACCGCTGGAACATGGGGAGGTGGAACGGTCGGATCATCGGTTTTCCTCACGGGCTCGGGGCGCCGCCGCGCGGCGCCACGGAGACGATGGCACAGCGGGCGCCGCGCCGGGCTGGATCAGCCGGTGCGGCCCGATTCGAACAGGAACCACACGCGCTGTTCGGCCTCGTCGATCCAGTTCTCCAGCAGGCTGGCGCTGGCCACGTCGTTGTACTCGTCGCACAGGGCGTGGGTCGAGCGCATGGAGTCGATCAGGCGCAGGTTGTCCTCGCGCAGCTCGGCCAGCATGTCGGCCGGGGTGACGAAGTCGGCGTCGTTGTCGGCAATGCGCTGCAGCCGCGCTGCGTGCCCGATGGAGCGCAGCGTGGTGCCGCCCAGCTTGCGCACGCGCTCGGCGATGATGTCGACCAGCGCGAAGATCTGCATCGACTGGTCGTCCAGCAGCAGGTGGTAGTCGCGGAAGTACGGGCCGGACATGTGCCAGTGGAAGTTCTTGGTTTTCATGTACAGCGCCAGCACGTCGGCCAGCAGCGCGTTGAGCCCGCCGGAAATGTCGCGCACTGCCTTCTCGCCCAGGCTCGAAGGCGTGTGCATGGGACTGGTGCGTCGCTTCTTGGCGTCTTTCAGGTTTTTCATGGCGCGTCCCTCGGAGTTGGTCGCAGACTTCGCAGCGAAAGCGCCCTGATATTCAGGGCGCTCGATGCATGCGCTGCCGGTCGCGATTCGACCGGCAGCAGGCGGCGCGATCAGGCCTTGATGAAGGCCAGCAGATCGGGGTTGATCACTTCCGGATGGGTGGTGCACATGCCGTGCGGGAAGCCCGGGTAGGTCTTCAGCGTGCCGTGCTTGAGCAGCTTCACCGAGAGCTTGGCGGAGTTCTCGATCGGCACGATCTGGTCGTCCTCACCGTGCATCACCAGCACCGGTACGTCGATCGCCTTGAGATCCTCGGTGAAGTCGGTTTCGGAGAACGCCTTGATGCACTCGTAGTGGTTCTTGGCGCCGCCCATCATGCCCTGGCGCCACCAGTTGCGGATCGAGCCCTCCGAGACCTTCGCACCCGGACGGTTGAAGCCGTAGAACGGGCCGCTGGGCACGTCCAGGAAGAACTGCGCGCGGTTGGCGGCGAGCGCCTGGCGGAAGCCATCGAACACTTCCAGCGGCAGGCCACCCGGGTAGGCGGCGGTCTTGAGCATGATCGGCGGCACCGCGCCAATCAGCACCGCCTTGGCCACGCGGCCCTTGCCGTACTTGGCCACGTAGCGGGCCACTTCGCCGCCACCGGTGGAGTGGCCGATGTGCACGGCGTTCTTCAGATCCAGGTGCTGGGCCAGCGCCGCTACGTCCGCCGCGTAGGTGTCCATTTCGTTGCCGTCAGAGGTCTGGGTGGATCGACCGTGGCCGCGACGGTCGTGCGCGATGACGCGGTAGCCGTGCGACAGGAAGAACAGCATCTGCGCGTCCCAGTCGTCGGCGCTCAGCGGCCACCCATGGTGGAAGACGATCGGCTGACCGGTGCCCCAGTCCTTGTAATAGATCTGGGTGCCGTCCTTCGTGGTGATGTATGACATTGCGTGTTCTCCATGCGCGGGGGGATGAGCGTGCGAAGCGGGCGTGTGCCCGGATGAGGTGGTGGCGGAACCGAGCAGCGGCCAGGCGGCGCCGGCTGCCGCGACGGTGGCGCCGGCAAGCAGCACGCGCCGACGCGCAGCGTCGATGTCTTCGGCTTGCGGTGGCTGGGTCATGGCCTGGCTCCTGGTGAAAGCGGGAGGCCCGACGTCGAGGGTTCAGCGGTCGGGGCACGCACGGACATCGCATGGGCAGCTGCCCGATGCCTGTGCTGGCCGGCTGAAGTTACCCCCGCCGCGTTACCGCGCACTTGCACGAAAGTGCGCAATTGAAGCGATGTGCCGCGGATGAACCGTTCGCGTGGTCAGGGGCTGATGATGCCGCGGCGGATCGCGATGGTGACGGCGTGGGTGCGGTCCTTGGCGCCGAGCTTGGCCAGGATGTTCTTCATGTGCGCCTTGACCGTTTCCTCGGAGATCGCCAGCAGCCCCGCGACGACCTTGTTCGAGTTGCCGCTCGCCACGCAGCCGAGCACGGCGACCTCGCGCACGGTCAGCGCATCATCCAGGGCGTAGGTGGCGATCTCGCTGGCTACTTCCGGCGGAATGCAGCGGCGGCCCTCGCCGAGCTGCCGGATGGTGTCGGTGAGTTCCTTGCGCAAGGCGCTCTTGAGCATGTAGCCCTGCGCCCCCGCCTTCAGCGCCTGCACTGCCCGCGCGTCGCCCTTGTAGGTGGTGAGCACGAGAATTCGCGCGTCGGAAAACTCGCGCCGGATGATGGTGATCGCTTCGATGCCGCTCATGCGCGGCATCTGCAGATCCATCAGCACGATGTCCGGACGGTGGGCGCGGTACTGCTCCACCGCTTCGTAACCGTCGCAGGCCTCGGCGACCAGTTGCATGTCCTCGCGGCCCTCGATGACGGCCGCGATGCCTTCGCGGAGCATCGGATGGTCGTCGACCACCATCAGGCGGATCGGTAGATGCAGGGCGTTCACGCGTACCTTCCTCCACTGACGAGCTGGCGCAGCCGGGTCATCCACGACGGCTGCCTGCCGCCGTAGGCGATGGCGGCGGGCAGCCGGATGTCGACCTCGGTACCGGTGTCGGCACCACTCCAGATGTCGAACGAGGCGCCGACGCGCTCGGCGCGTTCGCGCATGCCCGCCAGGCCCCAGTGGCCGGGCTTGCCGCCCGCCTCGAGCACCGTCTCGTCGATGCCCTTGCCGTTGTCGCGCACGCGCAGCCGCAGCTCGTCGAGGCCGTAGTCTAGCTCCACCTCGATGCGCTCGGCCTGCGCATGTTGCACCGCGTTGACGGTGGCCTCGTAGCCGATCCGGTACAGCTCCTCGCGCACCATCGGGTCGAGCGTGCGCACCATGCCTTCCACGATGACGCCGAAGCGCTGCGGATCGCCGCCGAGCAATTCCTCGCCCAGCGTGGCGAACGCGCCGGGCAGGTCGCGCACGATGTCGGCGGAGGCGCGCAGGCCCTTGACGCGGTCCCTTCCCTCCACCAGCACGTCGTCGGCGCGGTCGAGCGTGCGGTCGATCATTGCCCGCACCGGATCGCCCGGCGGAATGCGCTCGGCCACCGCCTGGAATCGCAACACCAATCCCTGCGTTGCCTGCAGCAAGGTGTCGTGCAGCTCCCGCGCAATGCGCTCGCGCTCGGCGTGGCGCTCCTCCAGGCGCAGGTGCACGCGAATCGCTGCCTGGCGCAGCCGCAGCAGACACATCCCGAAGATCGCGGCCAGCCCCACCAGGATGCTCAGGCCCAGGAACCAGCGCGTCTGATAGAACAGCGGCGGGATGAAGAACGTCACGCTGGCGCCCTCGCGGTTCCACACGCCATCGTCGTTGGAGGCGATCACCTGGAAGCGGTAATGGCCGGGCGCGAGGTTGGTGTAGAACGCTTCGCGCCGGTTGCCCGCGTCCTGCCACTGCTCGTCCACGCCCTCGAGCCGATACCGGAAGCGCACGCGCTCGGGCACGCTGAGGCTGGTGGCGGTGTAGCGGATGCGCAGGTTGCCGGTCTGCTTCGGCAGACGGATCTCGCCGGTGGCCGGATAGTCCCGCCCGCTGGCGACCAGCCCACGGATGATCACCGGCGGCGCGAGACGGTTGTGATGGATGCGCGGCGGATCGATGCTCGACACGCCCTGGTTGGTAGCAAACCACAGTCGGCCATCGGCGTCGCGGCCCGCCGTGGATGACACGCTGGCCTGCAGCGCGACACCCTTGAGGCCATCCTGGCTGTCGAACAGGCGGTATTCCACGCGATGCTGCGGATCATTGAAAGCGCGATCGAGCTCCTCGTCGGCGATGCGCACGATGCCCGCACTGGTGTTGATCCACAGTTGCCCATCGGGTGCGCGCACGATGCCCGAGATGCCGCGCAGTGCGCCCACGCGATCCTGGGAGAGCGTGGCGATGCGTCCGTCGCGAAGGCGCGCCAGGCCGGTGTCGCCACCGATCAGCACCTCGTCCGCTGCGGCGGTGATCGCGGTGACCGCGCCCACGTCCAGACCCTCGGTCGCGCTGAAGCGCTTCACTTGCTCGCCCCTTGCCACCAGCAGCGTGCTGCCCGTGTAGCCCGCCAGCAGGCTGCCGTCCTGTCCCACGGCCAGCGCCACCGGCGCGCCGGATACGCCAGCTTTGCCGGGATGCCAGGCGGTCCAGGCGCCCGAGGCGTAGTGGTAGATGCCGTGCCGTGAAAAGCTCACCCACAGCGCACCGTTGCGGTCGCCGGTCATGGACTCGATGCTCCACACGTCCATGCCCTGCGGAAGCGCCATGGGCTCGAGCCGGCCATCGCGTATCCGCTGCAGGCCGTCACCGGCCATGAACCACAGATCCCCGTTTGGCGTGGCGACCATCGCGCCCGGGTCCGGCAGCCCGCGCAGCATCGCCACCGGCTCACCGTGCTCGATCCGATACAGCACGCCGCCATAGCCGAGCCACACCTCGCCCGCCGAAGAGACCGAAAGGGCGTAATGTGCCACCGGGGTGAGCCCGACCCCTTCCATCGACACCACGTTGCTGGGGCGAAAGCTGTTCAGTCCGAGGTTGGTGCCCGCCCAGACGTTGCCTTCGCGGTCTTCGAACAGCGGGATGGCGATGTCCGAGGTCAGCCCGTCGCCCTGGCGATAGCGGCGCGCGATGTCCGCTTGCTGCAGCGGGCGGCCGCCGGCGATTCGTGCGGGCTCGCGCACCCGGTAGACGCCCCCTTCGCGAGCATCAGTCCCCCACAGCTGGCCGTGCCGGTCGAACAACAGTCGCTTGGCCGCAGCGAAACCGGTAGCGGGCAGCGATGCCTGATCGACGGCACACATGTGCGTGGCATCGAGACCGGGCAAAGCACGCGTGCCATGCAGTGCATCGGAGAGCCACACCGTGCCGTCCGGCGCCTGTGCCAGCACGGCCGAGCGCCCCACCGCGATACCCGTCTGCTGGAACTGTGTGCCACCGCGGGGCAGGACCAGCAGTTGCGTTCCGCTGGTCACCCACAACGCACCGTCCCGGCCGGCGAGAATCCACGACGCCTGGCGCGTGGGGTAACCCATCTCGCGCCCCACTACCTTCCAACGCTGGCCGTCGAAACGCGCCAGGCCGCCGCTGGTGGCGGCCCAGATGCTGCCGTCAGCGCGCACAGCGAACGCCTGCACCATGCCGGCTGGGAAACCCTCTTCCGGGCCGAAGCGGCGCACCACACCATCGCGCATCGCGGCCACGCCGCCGTTGTAGAACCCGATCCACAGCGTGCGGTCGGCGAGCATCTTCAAGGCGGTGATGTTGCTCGACGCAAAGGCGCGATTGCGCGGCGGTACGACCGAATCGAAGGTCACGCCGTCGAAGCGGTACAGCCCGGTGCCGGTACCCAGCCACAGAAATCCGTCGGCACCCTGGGCAATCGCCCAGATGTCCGCCGGTGCCCCGCGCTGCATCGACCACGACGACAGTTGCAGCGAATGCGCCGTGTCGGCCCGGGCATGGCCCGGCACGCCCAGCGCAAACACCAGCAGCCATGTCGCAAGCAGGCGCAGCCGACGCGCCTGCGCTCGCGCCAGCTGATGTACTAGGTGAAGCATGCCGGGTCCCGCCGCGCCAAACCTACGGTGTAAGGGCATCGGCAAAACTCCGCCTCCCCGGTTTGGGGGATGCGCACTTCACTCCGCGGAGTGATTCACGCGGGCGAGGCGAAAACTAGCCTTGCACCCGTGCAACGCCTTTACTCCATGTTTCCTGCCGGAGGCGCAGGCCTCGGGCTTGCGCTGCTGCGTTGCGGTCTGGCCCTGGCGCTGGCCGGTGCGGTGCCCTCGGCATCGTTGTTGACCTCACTGGCGTGGTGGATGCCGGCGCTGGTACTCGCCTGCGGCGCCCTGCTGCTGGGCGTCCTCACACCGCTCGTGAGCCTTGTCGCCGTAGCCATCGCCGCGGTGACGCTGCTGAGCGAGGGGGCCGATCGCTGGGAGCAGAGCGTGCTGGTGCTGCTGATGGCCGGCGCCCTCATGCTCATCGGGCCCGGCGCTTACTCGCTGGACGCGCGCATCTACGGCCGGCACCGCGTGCTTCCGCGCAAGCCTCGCGGTTAGTTGTGTGTCATGCACATGACAAGCGGCATCACTCGATCGAGTGGTGTAACGGCTACGAGATCGGGGCTGTTGCATGACCACCGCCACACCCAAGCTTCCCTTCGCCCCACGACTCACGCCCTGGCTGCACCACCTGCCATCGCGCGATCACCAGAAAAGGAAGCGAACCATGTCCTCTTTCGATCCCGATGTGCTGCCTTCCGTCGCCTGGAGCGAGCTGCGCGATGTGTCCTGGCCCGTGCCCCCTGCGCCGCACCGCGCCGGCGAGCATGGGTTGACCCTCACCGCACGCAGCCGGGTGATGCGCTTCATCGAGCAGCACCTGGCCGATCGCATCACGTTGTCCGAGCTGGCCTCCGTCGCCTGCATGAGCCGCTTCCACTTCGCCCGCATGTTTCGCCTGAGCTTCGGCCAGAGCCCGATGGAGTACGTGCTCGCGGCCAAGGTCGATCTCGCCAAGCAGCTTCTCCTTGCCGGCTGCCACTCCATCGCCTACGTCGCCGCGCTGCTGGGCTTCGCCGACCAGAGTCACTTCACCCGCTCGTTCCGCCGCGTCGCCGGCTGCTCGCCCCGGCAATACGTCGCCGCGCGCAACACCCACCGGCGCTCGGCATGAGCGCGACCGTGCCTTGCATCGCGCGCGTCGATGCCATCGCCGCGCGCGGTGGCCCGTTCCCCTGCTTCACCCACTGATCGGCAGGCGCACGGCGTGCCCCGTCTCTCACCACTCCCTGGAGAAATCGTCATGGCCAAGGCCACTCCCGTTCCCGGCAAGACCCTGCTCAACCCGGGCGACCACACGCTGATCCTGATCGACCACCAGTCGCAGATGGCGTTTGCAACCAAGTCGATCGACCCGGTCCTGCTGCGCAACAACGCCGCGCTGGTGGCGAAGTCGGCGGCCGGTTTCGGCGTGTCGACGATTCTCACCACGGTGGCGGAGAAGAGCTTTTCCGGCCCGATCTTCCACGAGATCAGCGAGGCGTTCCCCGGCGTGGCAGCGATCGACCGCACTAGCATGAACACCTGGGAAGACCCGCGCATCGCCGAACGCGTCAACGCCATCGGCAAGTCGCGCATCGTGCTCGCCGGCCTATGGACCAGCGTGTGCATCGTCGGTCCGGCGCTGTCGGCGCTGGACCAGGGCTTCGAGGTGTACGTGATCGCCGACGCCAGCGGCGACGTTTCCGACGAGGCGCACGAGCGCGCCATGCAGCGCATGGTGCAGGCCGGCGCGCGGCCGATGACCAGCCTGCAGTACCTGCTGGAGCTGCAGCGCGACTGGGCGCGCACCGATACCTACGAGCTGACCACCGGTATCGCCAAGGTCAACGGCGGTGGCTACGGCCTGGGCGTGACCTACGCCAAAGCGATGTTCGGCGCCGCCGAAGGTCATTGAGCGCTTGCTCGCCGGCGCGGTCGCTGCAGCGGCCGCGTCGTTCGCTCGTCACCCGGAGAGGCCCATGAAACCCTATCTGTTGTCCCTCGCAGCCGGCGTGCTCGTCGGCGTGATCTATGCCCTGCTCCGCGTGAAGTCACCGGCGCCGCCCACCATCGCCCTGATCGGCCTGCTCGGCATCCTGATCGGCGAGCAGATCGTTCCTGTCGCCGCGCGGCTGTTCCGCGGCGAACCGGTGGCCAGCTTCATCCGGCACGAATGCACACGGGAGATTCTGCGCGGCCCCGCCGCACCGCCGCAGGAACCGAAGGATCTGTCGTGATGGCCACCACCGACCTGCTCATCGTCAACGCGCGGGTGACCACCCTGGACCGCGCCAAGCCGCAGGCCGAGGCGGTGGCCATCCGCGATGGCCGCTTTCTCGCCGTGGGTTCCGAACGCGAGGTGCGCGCGGCCGTGCCCCAGGCCACGGTGATCGACGCGGGCGGACGCCGCCTGATCCCCGGCCTGATCGACAGCCACATCCACGTCATCCGCGGCGGCCTCAACTACAACATGGAGCTGCGTTGGGACGGCGTGCCGACGCTGGCCGACGCGATGACGATGCTGCGCCAGCAGGTGCAGAACACGCCGCCGCCGCAGTGGGTGCGCGTGGTCGGCGGCTTCACCGAGCAGCAGTTCGCCGAGAAGCGTCTGCCGACCATCGACGAGCTCAACGCGGTGGCGCCGGACACGCCGGTGTTCATCCTGCATCTGTATGACCGCGCTTTGCTCAACGCCGCCGCGCTGCGCGCCGTGGGCTACACGCGCGACACGCCCAACCCGCCCGGCGGCGAGATCGTGCGCGACGCGCAAGGCCACCCCACCGGTCTGCTGCTGGCGCAACCCAATGCCACCATCCTCTACGCCACGCTGGCGAAAGGGCCCAAGCTGCCGCCGGACTACCAGCGCAATTCCACCCGACACTTCATGCGCGAGCTCAACGGCCTGGGCGTGACCAGCGTGATCGACGCCGGCGGCGGCGCGCAGAACTACCCCGACGACTACCAGGTGATCGAGCAGCTGCATCGCGACGGCGAGCTGACCCTGCGCATCGCCTACAACCTGTTCACCCAGAAACCGAAGGACGAGCTGGCCGACTTCCGTGGCTGGGCCCACACGGTCAGCCCCGGCCAGGGCGACGACACCTACCGCGCCAACGGCGCCGGCGAGATGCTGGTGTACTCGGCAGCGGACTTCGAGGACTTCCGCGCGCCGCGGCCGGAGATGCCGGCGAACATGGAGGCTGACCTGGAACCGGTGATCCGCCTGCTCGCCGAGAAGCGCTGGCCGTGGCGCATGCACGCCACCTACGACGAGACGATCAGCCGCGCGCTGGACGTGTTCGAGAAGGTGAACCGCGACATCCCGCTCAAGGGCCTCCACTGGTTCTTCGATCACGCCGAGACGATCTCCGAACGCAGCATCGACCGCATTGCCGCGCTGGGCGGCGGTATCGCCGTGCAGCATCGCATGGCCTACCAGGGCGAGTACTTCGTCGAGCGCTACGGTGCCCAGGCGGCCGAGGCGACGCCGCCGGTCAAGCGCATGCTGGAGAGCGGTGTGCCGGTCGGTGCCGGCACCGACGCCACCCGCGTGGCCAGCTACAACCCATGGGTGTCGCTGTCGTGGCTGGTGACCTCGAAGACCGTCGGCGGGCTCGCGCTGTATCCGCAGCGCAATCGGCTCGATCGCGAGACCGCACTGCGCCTGTGGACCGAAGCGAACACCTGGTTCTCCTCCGAGCAGGGCAAGAAGGGCCAGATCAAGGTCGGCCAGCTCGCGGACCTCGCGCTGTTATCAGACGACTACTTCGCCGTGCCGGAGAGCGACATCGCGCACCTGCGCTCGGTACTGACCGTGCTCGGCGGCAAGGTAGTGCACGGCGAGGGCGACTACACCCCGCTGGCGCCCGCTCTGCCGAAGCCGATGCCGGACTGGTCGCCGGTGGCTACCTTCGGCGGCTACTGGCGCACACCCGATGCACAGCTGCGCCAGCGCGCTCCCGCCTGCGCATGCGACAGCGCCTGCGGCGTGCATGGCCATGCCCACCTCACACCCCTGCAGGCCAACGTGCCGGCCGGCGACGCCCGCGGTTTCTGGGGCGTGTTCGGCTGCAGCTGCTGGGCCATCTGACTCCCCCACGCAAGGATTCCGCGATGCTTCGTCTCCCCTCCTTCCTTCTCGCCGTTGGCCTGCTCGGCCTGGGCACTGCGCCGACGGCACGAGCTGACGCGCCGGCGAGTCCCGGTTACGCGGTCGGTGCGCAGTACGACACCACCCACGTCTATGTGGCGCCGGCGGACTTCGACCGCTTCGTGGCGAGCTTCGTCGCCACCTTCGGCGGCAGCACCAGCAAGCAGGGCGTGTTCCAAGTGACGCCCACGCCGAGCAAGACGATGTCGCAACTGGTGCTGACCCCGGCGGGCACGATCTCGGTGTTCGGCTTCAAGACGCCGGTGCCGTATCCGTTCGGCGTCGAGCGCACTGGGTACCTGGTCACTGACATGGATGCGGCGGTGGCCTCGGCGGTGAAGCATGGCGCCACTCGGCTGGTGGAAACCTTCCCCGATCCGATCGGCCGCGACACGCTGATCCAGTGGCCGGGCGGCGTGAACATGCAGCTGTACTGGCACACGCAGACCCCGCACTACCCCGCGCTGGCTACGGTGCCGGAGAACCGCGTCTATCTCACTGCCGATGCCGCCGACGCCTTCATCGGCGACTGGGTCGGCTACGCCCACGGCAAGGTGGTGTCCGACGATCGCGCGGCACCGGGCGTGGAGGTCGGCAAGCCGGGCACCACCTATCGCCGCGTCCGCATCGCATCGGGCTACGGCAAGCTGGTGGTGCTGGTCACCGACGGCAAGCTGCCCTGGCCCTACGGCCACGACATGACCGGCTACGAAGTGAAGGATCTGGCCGCGACGCTGGCCAAGGCGAAGGCCGCCGGCAGCACCGTGCTCGATGGTCCGTACGTGGCTGGGGGCCGTAAGGCGGCACTGCTGCAGTTCCCGGGCGGTTACATCGCCGAAGTGCATCAGCAGGTCGCGCCGTGAGTGCTGCACGGGTGCCCGGTTTCGTGCGGGCCGTGGTGCGCTCGGCGTGGATCGCCTGGGCGATCCGCGCGGCGCTGGCGCTGCCGTTCGCGGCCAGCGTGATCGCCAAGCTGGGCAACTGGCCGGGCGCGGTCGCCGAATCGATGGCGCTGGGCTTCGGCCATCCGGCGCCGATCGCCGCCGCCACCATCGCCACTCAGGCGATCGGCTGCGTGCTGCTGTTCACGCGGCGGCTTTGCTGGCTGGGCGCGGGCATGCTCGCAGTGTTCACCGCGTGCGCCACGCTGGTGGCGCACGCGTTCTGGACCCTGCAGGGCGCCGAGCGCATCGCACAGATGAACACCTGTTTCGAGCACGTGGCGATCATCGGCGGCTTCGCCGCGCTGGCGGTGCTGGTGCACCGCTCATGCGCGGACTGATACGCCGCCTGGCCGTTCCCGCACTGGGGACGGCCATCGCCTGCCTGCCGGCCATGACGGTCGCGCGCCAGGCGACTACCGCCGACAGCGGCAGCGCCGCGACGCCAGCAGGCTATGCGCCGTGGCATGCGCCGGTGCTCACCACCGAGCGCTACAACGAAGACTGGTCGTTGCTGGCCGATCCGGCCAGGCGCAGCGGGCACTGGACCGAAGCGTTCAAGTACCTGCCGCTGGGCACCGCGCCGGGTGTTTATCTGACCACCGGTGTCGAACTGCGCGTTCGCTACGAGCGCTATCGCGGCAACGTCTGGGGCAGCGCGCCCGACGAGGGTTACGTGTGGAAGCGCGCCCTGCCCTACGTCGACGCGCACGTCGGCTCGGCGCGCGTGTTCGTGCAGCCGATCCTCGCCTACGCCTCCGGCGTGAAGCCGTCGGCCGGGCCGATCGATCGCACTGGCGCCGACCTGCTGCAGGGTTTCGCCGATACGCTGTTCCAGCTCGACGCCGATACCAGCCTGCGCCTGCGTGCCGGGCGCGAGTTGCTGAGCTTCGGCAGCGAACGGCTGATCGGCACGCGCTACGGGCCCAACGTGCTGCTGGCGTTCGACGGCGGCCGGGCGATCGTGCACCGCGGCGCACTCACCGCCAACGTGTTCTACGTGCGGCCGGTGGAACCGGGGCCGCATGAGTTCGACGACCGCCACTCGCCCACCCGCGCGCTGTGGGGCCTCTACACCACGCGTGCCTTCGCTGCGGGCGGGCTCGATCTCTACTACCTGGGCTATCGCAACGACCACGCCGCGTTCGAGCAGGGTCAGGGGCGAGAGCAACGCCACACGCTCGGCAGCCGGCTGTTCGGGGCCACCGATGGCTGGCACTGGAACCTCGAGGGCATGTTGCAGGGCGGTCGTTTTGCCGACCTACCGATCCGCGCGTGGTCGCTGGCCACCGAGTTCGGGCGCAGCCTCGCCACGGTCGCGTTCGCTCCGGAAATCACCGTGCGCGCCGACGTCGCCAGCGGTGACCGCTCGCCCCACGACCATCGCCTGGGCACCTTCAATGCGCTGTTCCCCAAGGGCAAGTATTTCGGCGAGTTGTCGCCGATTGGCCCGTACAACATCGTGAACCTGCAGCCGGGCATAACTTTCACGTTGCTGCCGCGACTGCAGCTCGGCCTGCTCACCACGCTGTACTGGCGCCAGAGCCGCGGTGATGGCATCTACGACATGCCGGGGCACCTGCTGCGCGCGGGCAACGGCAGCGGTGCCCGCTGGGTCGGCTGCGAGACCGAGCTCAGCATCGAATGGCAGGCCAGCGCGGAGCTGACCCTGGCCGCTTCCGTGTCCGAATTCCGTCCTGGCGCCTTCATTCGCCAGACCGGCCCGGCCCGACGCATCGGCATGCTCGGGCTGGAAACCAATTTCCGTTTCTAGAGGGAGTCTGCCCATGTCCTCCTGGCGATTGATCTCGCGCGACCCGCTGGTGGTCCTGATGATCCTGCTCTCGGCCACCACCGGCGTGGTCGATGCGGTGAGCGTGCTCGGGCTGGGCAAGGTGTTCACCGCCAACATGACCGGCAACGTGGTCTTCCTCGGCTTCGCCGCGGCGGGCGTGCCCGGGTTCGACTGGACGCTCTACGTCACCGGCCTCGTCTGCTTCGCGATCGGTGCGGTGCTGGCCGGACGCATCAGCAAGGCGTACGCGACCGTCAGCCGTCGACGCTGGCTGGTGCGCGCGGCGCTGGTGGAAGCGGGGCTGCTATGGCTGTCCGCGGCGGTCGCCATCGGCATGGCACCGGTGTCGCCCGGTGCGGTGGAGATCCCGTGGAACGCCTACGCGGTGATCGCGCTCTCGGCGGCGGCCATGGGCTCGCGCAATGCCACCGCCCGCCAGCTCAAGGTGGCCGACCTCACCACCACCGTGCTGACGCTGACGATTACCGGCATCGCCTCGGACTCACGCCTGGGCGGCGGCAGCAATCCGAACCTCGCCCGCCGCATCACCGCGGTGCTGGCGATCCTGCTCGGCGCGATGCTGGGCGCCGTGATGCTGACGGCCTGGGGCCTGGCGCCGCCGCTGGTGTTGGCCGGCGCCAGCGTGCTGCTGGCGACGCTGGCGCTGGCGCACGACGCGCCGCGTGAGCCCATCGCCGCCACGTGATGCGCGCGGCATCCGCTCTCACGCCAAGTGCTGCGGCAGCGACCGGTGGATGGCGGTCGCTGCGACCGCAGCATGACCCACCGCGACGCTGATCTGGTTGAGCCCGCTCACCAGGTCGCCGATGGCGTACAGGCCGTCGATGTCGGTCTGCATGTGGCGATCCACCTGCAGCGCGCCGTGGGCATCGGTACCCGGTGCCAGCGTACGCACCAGTTGCGTCTGCGGGTCCGCGCCGAGCACCGGGTAGAGCGTGTCGTAGTGTTCGACGCTGCCGTCGGCGAAGCGCACCTGGCACTTGCCCTGCACCAGTGCGAGCCGCGACGGCCCAAGGTGGATGCCGATGCCGTCGTTGCTGACGCGGCGCCCGCTTCCGTCCGGCGCCGTGCCCTGCCCGACGATCACCGAGACGCGGCGGGAGAACGTGCGCAGGAACCGCGCGTGCGCCAGCGCGGCGTCGAGATCGTCGCCCAGCACGGCGATGTGCTGATCGAGCGCCTCGTAGGCGTCGCACACCGCGCATAGCCGCAGCACGCCGTGGGCGATCGCCTCGTCGCGGCCCTCCATCGCCGGCAGGCGGTCGACCACGCCGGTGGCCAGCACCACGTTGGCGGCGGTCCATGCCGGTACGTCGCCCTGCTCCATCTGCACAGTGAAACCGTCGTCGGTTCGGCGCACCGCGCCTACGCGGCCGGCGCAGATGTCCACGCCGTAGCGCACCGCGTGGGCGCGATAGCGCTCGAGCAGGCGGTTGCCGGCCACGCCCAGCGGAAAGCCGGGGCAGTTGTGGCTGGCGGGGATCAGCCGCGCCCGGCTTGCGCCGGCATCCAGCACCACGACGCGGCGCCGGTAGCGCGCCAGGTAGGTCGCCGCGGTGAGACCGGCGGGGCCGGCGCCGACCACTACGCAATCCAGCGCGCCGGTGAGGTCGCCAGGGACAGTGGAAGCCATTGGCCATGCTCCTGCGCATGCGGATGACCCTGCACTGTCCCCGCCCGGCCATCGATGCGGCGTGCAGGTTGTGCAAACGCCTGGATGCAGCGCACACGCGGCCTGGACGCGCACGCATGCACCTTGCTCGCCGGGACGTCGCCGGCCAAGGGATCAGGAGCACGAGACATGAGCGTACGCATCGGCATCTCCGGGTGGCGATACAAGGGCTGGCGCGGGCCGTTCTACCCGCCCACGCTGCGCCAGCGTTCCGAGCTCGCCTACGCCGCGGCGCGGTTCTCCACGATCGAGCTCAACGGCTCGTTCTATTCACTGCAGACACCGCGCGCCTACCGCCAGTGGTACGCGGACACCCCCGACGATTTCGTCTTTGCGGTGAAGGCGCCGCGCTTCCTCACCCACATCAAGCGGCTGCGCCAGATCGACCGCCCGTTCGCCAACTTTCTCGCCTCCGGGCCGTTGGCGCTGGAACACAAGCTGGGGCCGCTGCTGTGGCAGTTCCCCGCCACCTTCCGCTGGGAGCCGGACGCCTTCGAAGACTTCCTGCAGTCGCTGCCGCGCACCACTACGGCCGCCGCAGCCTGGGCCAGCCGCCACGACGAGCGGGTGCCGGAACCGCACCTGGAGGTGACCCACGACCGGCCGCTGCGCCATGCAGTGGAAGTGCGCCATCCCAGCTTCAGCGATCCTGCGCTGGTGGCGCAGCTGCGCCGCCACGGCGTGGCGCTGGTGGTGGCCGATACCGCCGGACGCTATCCGGCGATGCACGATGTCACCGCCGATTTCCTCTACCTGCGCCTGCACGGCGACACCGAGCTCTACGCCAGCGGCTACGACGAGCCGGCGCTGCAGGAATGGGCCGCGCGCATCCGCTGCTGGGCCGGCGGCGGACAGCCGGCCAACGCACCGTGCGTCGCGTCCGAGCCGATCACGCGCAAAGAGCGCGACGTCTACGTGTACTTCGACAACGACGCCAAGGTGCGTGCGCCTTTCGATGCGCAGCGCTTGATCGCCCTGCTCCGGTGATGCCGCCCGGCCGAGGCCGCGTCAGAACGGTGTGGCCAGCGTGCCGCGGGTGAGGTAGTCGGCCAGCGTGATGACGAACAGCAGGCCCAGCCACAGGAAGCCGGCCACGGCGGCCAGACGGATCACCGGCGCGGCGCTGCGCAGGCGCATGAACACCAGCATCACCACCAGCGCCTTGGCCACCGAGATGCTCAGCGCAAGCACGGTGTTGAACCAGCCCAACGGCACATAGGCCAGTCCCGCGGTAGCGGCCAGCAACGCCAGCAGCGCGCCCAGGGCGCCGAGCTGGCTGCGCAGGGTCGGCGGCGACGGCGCGCTCATCCGGCTCGCCCCACCAGGTAGATCATCGGGTAGACGAAGATCCACACGATGTCGACGAAATGCCAGTACAGCGCGGCGTTCTCCAGCGGCGTGACGTAGCCCGGCGCGTAGCTCCCGCGCCAGGTGCGCCAGCCGATCACGCTCATCAGCCCCACGCCGATCATCACGTGCAGGCTGTGGAAACCGGTGATCACGAAGTACAGGCAATAGAACAGTGCTTCGGCCGGCGCCTGCGGCCCGGCCTGTGTGAAGCGCAGACCGGGGATCACTCCCTCGTGGTACTCCTTGGTGTATTCCACCCCGTGCAGCGTCAGGAACACCGCGCCGAGCAGCGCCGTGCCCCACAGCAGCAGCGCCGCCACCCGCCGCCCGCCCAATTCCACGTCGCGCAGCGCCAGCGCGGCGCCGGCGCTGGATACCAGCAGCACGGCGGTCTCGATCGTGCCGTAGACCACGTGGGTGTGCCGGGCCGCTTCGGCGAAGCCGTCGGAGAAACGGAAGCGGCACACCGCGTAGGCGGCGAGCAGCACGCCGAAGAACAGCACCTCGGTGGCGAGGAACTGCCACATGCCGAGCGTCGACGCCTCGCGCTGCTGCGCGGGCTCCTCGAACTGCTCCTGCAGGTGGGCCTGGGCGACATCGCTCATGAGCGGTACTCGTAAGGCCCTGCGGTGACCACCGGCGTCACCGCGAAGTTGTGCGTGGGCGGCGGCGATGGCGTGGTCCACTCCAGCCCCGTGGCACGGAACGGATTGGGCCCGGCCTTGCGTCCGTAGAACAGCGACCAGCCCAGGTACGCCAGCGGCAGCAGGTAGGACACAGCCAGGATCGACGCGCCCGCCGACGACAGCACGTTGAGTGCCTGATATTTCGGCAGGTACTCGTGATAGCGCCGCGGCATGCCCAGGTAACCCAGCAGGTACTGCGGGAAGAACGTGAGGTTGAAGCCGAAGAACATCAGGATGGCAGCGAAGCGCGCCATCCATTCGCTGTACAGCCGACCGGTGATCTTCGGCCACCAGTAGTGGATGCCGCCCAGGTAGGCCATCACCGAGCCGCCGACCATGATGTAGTGGAAATGCGAGACCACGAAGTAGGTGTCGGTGAGGTTCACGTCCAGCGCCGTGGCGGCGAGGAACAAACCGGTGAGCCCGCCGAGCATGAACAGGCCGACGAAGCCGAGCCCGTAGAGCATCGGCGCATGGAAATCGATCTGGCCCTTGTAGAGCGTGCTGACCCAGTTGAACACCTTGATCGCCGACGGCACCGCGACCACGAAGCTGAGGATCGAGAACACCATGCTGGCGTACATCGACTGGCCCGCGACGAACATGTGGTGGCCCCACACCAGGAAGCCGATCACCGCGATCGCCAGCATCGACCAGGTCATGAAGCGGTAGCCGAAGATGCGCCGCCGCGCGCCCATGCTGATCAGTTCGCTGGCCACGCCCATCGCCGGCAGCACCATGATGTAGACCGCCGGGTGCGAGTAGAACCAGAAGAAGTGCTGGAACAGCAGCGGATCGCCGCCAAGCGCCGGGTCGAAGATGCCGATGCCGGCCAGCCGCTCCAGCGCGATCAGGGCCAGCGTCATCGCCAGTACCGGCGTGGCCAGCACCATCACCACGCTGGTGGCGTACATCGCCCACACGAACAGCGGCAGGCGGAACCAGCGCATGCCGGTGGTCCGCAGCGAATGCACCGTCGCCAGGATGTTCACCCCGGTGAGGATCGAGGAGAAGCCCACCACGAACACCCCCACCACCGCCAGGATCACGTGGGTGTTGGAGAACATCGTCGAGAACGGCGTGTAGAAGGTCCAGCCGGTATCCACGCCGCCGAGCAGCAGCATGGCGATGGTGAACACGCCGGCAACCATGTACAGGTACCAGCTGAACAGGTTGAGCCGAGGGAACGCCATGTCGCGAGCGCCGATCATCATCGGCACCAGGAAATTGCCCAGGGTGGTGGGGATCGACGGCACCAGGAAGAACCACACCATCACGATGCCGTGGAAGGTGAACGTCTTGTTGTAGGTCTCGGCGGTCATCAGGTCGCCAGCCGGCGTGGCCAGCTCCAGCCGGATCATCACCGCCGCCGCACCGCCGAGAAAAAAGAAGAACGTGATGCCCAGCGCGTAGAGGATCGCGATACGCTTGTGATCGTGCGTGCTCAGCCACGACCACAGCGTGTCGCCGCCCGAGACCAGATAGCTCGGCTCCATCGATACGTTGAGGTCAGTGCCGCTCATGCGATGGCTCCGTGGGATGCGGTCCGGGCTGATCGCTGGATTTGATGTAAGCCAGCAGGGCCAGTACGTCTTCCTCGCCGATGCGGCCCTCGTAGCTGGGCATGATCGGCGCATAGCCGGCCACGACCTGTGAATCGGGCAGCATGATCGAGTCGTGCAGGTAGCGGTCGTCCACCTTGGCCGTGCTGCCGTCGGCCAACGCCACGCGAGTGCCGTAGATGCCCGACAGGTCCGGCGCGTGCACGGTGGCACCGGCGCCGTGGCAACCGCTGCAGCCGAAGCGACGGAACAGCACTTCGCCGCGCTGCGCCAGCCCGGTGCTGGCGTGCGACTGCAACCACTGGGCGTAGCGCTCGGGTCGCATCACCACCACCTCGCCGCGCATCGCCGCGTGGTCGGTGCCGCAGAACTCGGCGCACAGCAGATCGAACCGGCCCAGCCGGGTGGGCGTGAACCACATCTGCGTGTAGCGCCCGGGCAGCACGTCCTGCTTCACCCGGAACGCGGGCACGTAGAAGCTGTGAATCACGTCCTGCGAGGTCATCAGCAGGCGCGTGGGCTGGCCCAGCGGCAGGTGCAGGCGGTCGATCTCGCGCTGGCCACCGGCGTGCTGCACCTTCCACATCCACTGCTTGGCCACCACGTAGACGGTGGCGGCATCGCCCGGTGGCCTGCGCAGCTCGCTCCACAACTTCAGGCTCCAGCCGAACAGCGCGCAGAACATCAAAAACGGCACGATGGTCCAGGTGAGTTCCACCGCCAGGCTGCTGTGCCGGCGTTCGCTGCGGTCGGCCGGGCTGCCGCGGCGGTACTTCACGCAGAACGCGATCGTCACCGCGAACACGGCCAGCGCCACCAGGCCGCACAGCCACAGCATCGCGTTGAACAGCGCGTCGATATGCGGCGCGAAGTTCGACGCCTCGGGCGTGAGGGGAGGATGCAGGGTCACGCGCGTGGCTCCGGCCGTTCCGCTCGGCGGCGCCGCAGCAGCAGCGCCGCGAGCAGGCCCAGCGCGAATGCGCAGCCCAGCCAGCGCATCACCCGTCCAATCAGCAGCGAATAGCGGCCGGTGGCCGGATCGTAGCCACAGCACAGCAGCACCAGCTGATCGACCACGTTGCCGACCCGGCCCTGCGAGGCATCCACTAACGCCAGTCGCAGGCTGCGCGACGGGTAGCGCACGCCGAACAGGTATTGCGCCACCTTGCCGCCCGCACTGGCCACCACGATGCCGGCCGCGTGCGCGTACTGGTCGATGCGCGCGTCGTACAGGTAGCGATAGCCGCTGGCGCCGGCCAGTGCGTGGATGGCGTCTTCGCTGCCGAGCAGGAAGTGCCAGCGCGAGGCGTCGGCCTGCGGGTTCATCCGCGCCAGCATCTGCTCGGCATGGCGTGCATCCTCCGGTCGCTCGCGCGGATCGATGCTGACGAACAGCACCGTGACGTCGCGCCCGGGCTGCAGGCCGCTGCGCGCCACCGCATGCGCCATGCCCTGCAGCACCGCGTCGCACAGGTTCGGGCAATGGAAGTAGCCCATCGCCAGCACCGTGGGGCGACCGTCCATCCACTGGCCGAGGCTGGCGCTGCGCCCGTGGCGATCGGTAAAGCGGGCGGCCAGTGGCAGCTGCGCGCCGAGGCGCTGGTCGAAGCCCACCTGCTGATCCAGCTTGGGCGGCGGTGGCGGCGCGCCGGCACTCGCGGTGCAGGACAGCGCCAGGCACACCAGCCAGATAATCCATGGTCGCCGCGCGTTCATCGCCCTGCTCCGCGTTGCCGGTTCTGATCCGCCGCGGCGCTCTGTCGCCCGCCCTGCGCTGCCAGCCGGGCCATCGCCTGCTGCAGCGGGATGTGCGCGGAGCGATGTTGCGGATCGTTCCAGCCGTATTGCTGCAGGCGGCGTTGCTGCGCCATCTGCGTGGCGAGCAGGTCGCGCCGCGGATCGGCCTGCAACTGCGGCGCCGGCGGCACCGCGTCGGCCTGCGGCCTGCGCGGTGATTGCGGACGCCACAGCAGGTACATCAGGGCCAGGATCAGGCCGAACGCCAGGGCGAAGATCGCGCCCACCCGCAGCAGTTGCCGCGCATCGACGGTGTCGGGCTGATAGTGCGGC
The DNA here is from genome assembly GCF_050749815.1 of Dyella thailandensis. Lineage (GTDB taxonomy): Bacteria > Pseudomonadota > Gammaproteobacteria > Xanthomonadales > Rhodanobacteraceae > Dyella_A. The sequence goes on from NZ_CP192735.1 coordinate 1,257,175, forward strand.
TGCGGACTCATGCGCGATGCCCCTCGGGCTGCTCGCTCGCCAGTCGGCACCGCACCTGCCGCCAGGCCGCCGCCATCAGCACCGCCACGCCGCTCCACGCGAAGGCGTCGGACCACAGCAGCGGTCGTGCAGGCAAGCGCAACCCGGGCAGCACCAGCCACACCATGTTGGCGAACTGCATCGCCAGCACCAATGCGGCCATGGCAGCCAACACCCGCGGGCTCTGCTTGCCGCGACGCGGCAGCAGCGCCGCCAGCGGCACGCCCAGGTGCAGCACCAGCAGCGCCAGCGGCAGCACGCTCCATGGCCACTGCAGCCGGGGCAGATACCACACCGTTTCCGCCGGCAGGTCGGCGATCCACGCGGTGAGGTAATCCATGAAGGCGAGATAGGCCCAGCCCAGCACGCAGGCCAGCAGCAGGTTGCCCAGGTCGCGGCGCAACTGCAGCACCTCAGGCGTGGCGGGCTGCAGCGGTCGCGCCCGGATCGCCGCCAACAGCGGCAGCGCCAGGGCGATGGTCAGGAAACAGGTCATCACCAGCATGCCCAGCGCGGTGGAATGCCAGGGCGGCACCAGCGACATGATCCAGTCCACCGCGGTGAACGAAATGGTGAGCAACAGGGCCAGCAGCACGACGCCGGCGAAACCCTGGCTGGCCAGCGAAGGCCGCAGCCCGTCGGCGCGCCAGCGCCGCTGACACCAGGCCAGCACCAGCCACAGCGCCATGCAGCCGGCCAGACGCAAGTACAGGAACGGCAGGTTGAGGTACCAGCGCGGCACCGTGGTCGTCCTCGAGGCATGCACCCACGGAAACAGCAGCGGCGCACCGAGCGCGAGCGGCAGCGCCAGCACGGCCACCCACGGCAGCAGACCGATGCCGATCTGCCAGTACGGGTGCAGCGCCCTGCCCCAGCGTCCGCCGGTCAACCGATGGATGGCCAGCCACGCCATGCTGCCCAGCGGCAACGCCAGGCAGAACAGCCAGGCAACGAGGTAGCCCTGCAGCGCCTGGCGCGCGGCGTCGCGCCCAAGCAGCGCACCGATCGCCAGCAGCACGATGCCCGCCAGCCACGCCGGGGCGCTCGCACGGAGCTCGTGCCGATCGATGCGCATCACCGCCTGGCTCATCGGCGTGCTCCACGCGGCTTGGCGGCGTCGAGCACGGCGCGGTCCTGCGCGGTGAGCTGTGCGGCCGGCACGTGCTGGCTCAGCTGCAGCGCACGGATGTAGGCCACGATCGCCCAGCGATCGCGCGGGGCGACGCGATCGGCGTACGGGTACATCACGCCGTAGCCGTGCGTGATCACGTTATAAAAGTGGCTGTCCGGCGCCTGGCGCAGGCGCTCGCTATGGTAAGTCGGCGGTGCGGGAAAGCCGCGCTGCACCACCATGCCGTCACCGCGGCCATCGAGCCCGTGGCACGCCGAACAGTAGATCTCGTAGCGTTGCTGCCCGCGCGCAAGCAGCGCCGGTGTGATCGCCAGCGGATTGGAGCGCGGCGCTGGGCCGCTCGCCCCCTGCACGCGGCTGGCGCCCTGGTCGTCGATCGGCACGGCGCGCGCGGCGTGGTAGCGCGGTTCCACCACACGACCGTGCCGGCCGCCGGAGGTGTCGGCGGCCTCGGCCTGGCTGTAGGCAACGGCGCCAGCCGGGGCGTGACGCTGGGCGCTGCCGTCGGCGAACAGCGAGCTGGCCCGCCCGGGCCCATCCTTGGGCTGCTGATACATGTCGTGCATCGCCCGCTCGCAGCCGGCCAAGGCCAGCAGCGGGAGCACGCACACCACGAGCCGTCGCGCTTTCATGGCGCCACCGGGTGGGTGGCCACCGGTTCGAGATCGTGCAGCAGATCGGCCAGCCGATGCGGGTCGCAGCGCGGGTCGTCGGTATCCACCACCACGAAAAAGCCGTCCTGGCTGGCCAGTGCGAACGGCTCGACGTTGAACGCCGGGTGGTACCAGCGAGGCAGGCGATTGGCGATCAGCATGGCGAGCACGGCGAAGCCGGCGGTGAACAGCAGCGTCATCTCCAGCGCCGCCGGCACGAACGCCGGCCAGCTGGCGTAGGGACGTCCGCCCACCCGCACCGGATAGTCGATCACCGCCGAGTAGTACTGCAGCGCCAGCGTGCCGAGCCCGCCGCACAGCCCACCGAGCAGTGCCGCCCAGGGAACTACCCGGCGGCGACGCGGCGGCAGCAGTTCGGCCAGGCCCGGCACGGCCAGCGGTGCGTACGCGTGCAGTCGCCGTACGCCCACCGCGCGCAGCCGCTGCACGGCCTGCAGCAGCGTATCGGCATCCGCCAGCTGCACCATCCATCCGCACGGGCTCGACGGCGTCATCGCACGGCTCCGCCACGGGCGTGGATCAACTTGCGCAGCTCGAACATCGAGAGCATCGGCACCCAGCGCAGCAGGATCAGCAGCAGCAGGAAGAACAGCCCGATCGACCCGGCGAGGAAGGCCAGATCCCACATCGTGGGATAGAACATGCCCCAGGACGAGGGCAGCGCGCCGTGGTAAAGGCTGTTGAGGATCAGCAGCAGACGCTCGAACCACATGCCGATCAGCACCAGGATCCCGATCATCATCAGTGCCGTGCGGTTGCGCCGCACGCGCGGCGACCACAAGGCCTGGATCGACACCACGTTGCAGCCGACGATCAGCCAGAACATCCAGGCGTAGGCGCCGAACAGGCGGTCCTTCGCCTCGGCGATCTCGAAGCGATCCATGCTGTAGAACGCGGTGAACAGCTCGGTGGCGTAGCTGTAGCCCACCACCAACCCTGCGGCGAGCATCAGCCGGGCCAGGTTGTCCAGGTGGCGCTCGGTGATGTACGCCTCCAGGTGGTACCAGCGGCGCAGCGGAATGCCCAACACCAGCGCCATCGCGAAGCCGGAGAACAGTGCCCCGGCGATGAAGAACGGCGGGAACAGCGTGGAGTGCCAGCCCGGCAGCAGGCCCTCGGAAAAATCCAGCGCCACCATGCTGTGCACCGAGAACACCAGCGGCACCGACAAGCCCGCCAGCACCAGGCTCAGCCGCTCGTAGCGCGCCCAATGCCCGGCGTCCCCGCGCCAGCCGAGCGCGAACAAGCCGTACGTCACCTGCTTCCAGTACGGGCGGGCGCGGTCGCGCAGCGTCGCCAGATCGGGGATCAGCCCCACGTACCAGTACATCAGCGATACCAGCAGGTAGGCCACGATGGCGAAGAAATCCCACAGCAGCGAACTGCGCCACTGCGGCCACACGCCCATTCGGTTGGGGTACGGCATCAGCCAGTAGAAGAACCACGGCCGGCCCAGGTGCAGGATCGGGAAGATGCCCGACACCGACACCGCGCACACGGTCATCGACTCGGCAAAGCGGTTGAGCCCGGAGCGCCAGTCCTGCCGCGTCAAGTAGAGCCCTGCGGAAATGAAGGTGCCGCCCATGCCGATGGCGATCCACCACACGTAGTTGGTGATGGCAAAGGCCCATGCGGCCGGAATGTTCAGCCCCCAGATGCCCACGCCCTTGAGCAGCAGCCGCCAGATTCCCGCGGCCAGCACGCCGGTGAGCAGCAGTGCGATGGCGAAGCAGATCAGCCAGGTCCGCCCGGCCGAGCGTTCCAGCACCAGGTCGCTGGTATGCGCGGTGACATCGGCCATCGTGGCGCGCGGGTCGATCGCCGGTGCGGCGGCGCCATCCACTCGCGGGTCCAGCGTGCTCACGAGGTTTCCTCCCCGTCCGGCCGCAGATCCGGATGCGGATTGCGCACCTGCGCCAGGTAGCTGGTGCGTGGGCGCGTGTTGTATTTCTCCAACAGGTCGTAGTCGAGCGGCGAGGCCTTGGCGCGGCTGACTTCGCTGTCGCCATCGAGCAGGTTGCCGAAGGTGATCGCCCGGGTCGGACACGCCGCCTGGCAGGCGGTGACCACTTCGCCGTCGGCGATGGCGCGCGACTCGCGATCCGCTGCGATGTGCGCCGTCTCGATGCGCTGAATGCAGTAGGTGCACTTCTCCATGACGCCGCGGTTGCGCACCGTCACGTCCGGATTGCGCTGTGCCTGCAACGTCGGTTCATTGAGATCGCTGTACTGCAGGAAGTTGAAGCGGCGCACCTTGTACGGGCAGTTGTTGGAGCAGAAGCGGGTGCCCACGCAGCGGTTGTAGACCTGCACGTTGAGCCCTTCCTCGTCGTGCACGGTGGCGCCAACCGGGCACACCACCTCGCACGGTGCGTGCTCGCAGTGCATGCATGGCACCGGCTGGTGATGCGTGCTGGGCGCGTCGGGCGATCCGGCGTAGTAGCGGTCCACGCGGATCCAGTGCATCTCGCGTCCGCGGCGCACCTCGGCCTCGCCCACCACCGGGATGTTGTTCTCCGCCTGGCAGGCGATGGTGCAGCCCTTGCAGCCGATGCAGCTGTTGAGGTCGATCGTCATGCCCCAGGCGTACTGCCCCTGCGGCTGCGGCGGATACAGCGTAGGCGGCGTGGCGGCCTGGGCGAAGGCGGGATCGTTGGCGAACTCGTCGAGCGTGGCGCTGCGCACCAGGTCGCGCCCTTCCATCGCGAAATGCGCCTGCGTGGCGGCGAGCTCCTGCCGCGCGCCGGTGGGCGCCATGGTCAGCGCCCCCGCCCGCCACGGACGCTGCGCCGTGCGTAGCCGGTAAGCGTCGACGCCGATGCCGTCGCCCACGTGTCCAGCGTGTTGGCGGCCATGCCCCAGGTGCAGCGTGATGCTGTGCGCCGCCTGCCCCGGCGTGATCCACACCGGCACCTCCAGCTCGCGCTCGCCTGAGCGCAGCCGGGCCACGTCGCCGTTGGCGTAGCCGTGGTGCGCGGCCAACTGCGGGCTGATCAGCGCGGCGTTGCTCCAGGTGAGCTGGGTCGGCGGCTTGGGCAGTTCCTGCAGCCAGCCGTTGTTGGCGTAGCGGCCATCCCAGATCGTCGGATCGGGGCGCAGCAGCAGCTCCAGCGCATCGCTGTCCGTCGCCCGCCACTCGTCCGGCGACAGCGCGGACACGCTGGCTTTTACGTTGAGCGCCGCCGCGCGCGTGCCTTCGATGACGCCCTCGCGCAGCGCCCGCTCCCACGCCTCGTCGCTGGCCAGCGCGCGCCCGCCGGATTCGCCGGCCCAGAACGCGCGCACGATGTCGTGACCGTCCTGCGGCCCTTCGCCGATCACCCGCGCCACCAGCTCGTGGGCGGACCAGCCGTCGTACAACGGCGTCAGCACCGGCTGCACCACGCTCGCCGTGCCGTCGAAGGCGCGTGCATCCGACCACGCCTCCAGCGCATGCGCGGCCGGCAGGTGCCATTGACAGGCCCGCGCGGTCTCGTCGCGATAAAGCCCCAGGTGCATGGTGTGCGGCACGCGCTTGAGCGCAGCGGCGAACGGCACATCGGCGGGCGCCGTGTACGCCGGATTGGATTCCAGCACCAGCAGATGGCTCACCTGCCCGGCCTGCATTGCCTCGACCAGCGCCGGCAGGTCGGGCATCGCGGGGGCGTCGGCATCGCCGTGCAGGTCGATGTAGTCGACGGTGTGCCCCACGTTGCCCAGGGCCTGGTTGATCGCGTGCACCAGCGCGTGCACGGCGGGCGGCTGGGTTTCGCCGACCACCACCAGCGAGCGACCGCGATGACGCATCAGGTCGTCGACCACGGCGTGCAGAGCGGCCACCGGCAACGGCGCGCCGGTATCCGCCGGCAGGCTCGGCGCACCGGCTACGCCGAATGCGTCGGCCAGCTGGCCGGCCACCGCCGCGATCTGCGCCGAAGACAGCGGCCAGCGATGGTCGGCGACCGAGCCGGTGACGGTGGGCGTCGGCTCGATCGCGTACAGGCGGTTCATGCCGGCGCCCTGGCCGGCACGATCGGGGCGGCGACGCGCGGCGAAAGCGCGCGCATGGGCGAGATGCCCGGGCATCGCGTCGAACAGGTCCGCATCGAGCGCGAGCAGCACGTCGGCGGCTGCAACGTCATAGCGGGCGCGGCAGCGACGACCGAACGCCAGCTGCGCCCCGGCCAGCGTCTGCGCGTCGCCGACCGGTTCATGCACGTGCCACTGCGCCGCCGGGAAGCGCGCCAGCAGCTCGCGCCGCTGGGCGCGCAGCGTGGGCGAATGCAGTGCGCCGCTGAGGATGCGCAATCCGTCGCCGCGCGTGCCCCACTGCGTGCGCCATTGCGCCAGCGCGTCGGCGAAGGCGCCCAGCGTGCTGGGCTCATCGCCATGCAGCGGGTGCGAGGAGCGATCCGGGTCCCACAGTTCCAGCACCTGGGCCTGCGGCAGTCGGCCCGTGGCGCCCAGGCTGGCCGGGTGCTGCGGGTTGCCTTCGATTTTGGTGGGGCGCCCGTCGTGGGTTTCCACCAGCACGCCGGTGACCTCGCCGCCGCAGCACAGCGCGCTGGCGTAGAAGCGCGCGGCGTCGCTCTGCGCCGCGGGCCGGCGCACCCACGGCACGATCTTCTCCGGCGGCGGACCGCTGCAGCCGCCCAGGCCCGCCAGCGCCAGCGAGGCACCGAGCAGCTTCAAGAAGCCGCGCCGGTCCAGCGGCGCCATCGTCGACAGCTGGGGCAGCGCGGCGCTGAGCTGATCGCGGAACTGCGCGTCGTCGGCCAGCTCCTCCAGCGCGCGCCAGTAGTGCCGGCCGCGGCGCGCGCCGAGCCGTTCACTGGCCAGTCGCAGGGCGTCGTTGGGGGCGGTCATCGGTGACATACCGAGCAGTCGGTGAGCCGCGAGGTGTGGATGTCGTAGCGGTGGATCAGCGCCAGCCCCAGCGTCTGCTGATGCTCCGGCTGCCAGGCCAGGTCGAACACCTTCGAGCGCGGTCGCAGGTACCGCTGCGGCGCGCGATGACATTGCAGGCACCACTGCATCGACAGCGACGCGGTGCGCCGCATCAGCGGCATGCGGTCGACCCGCCCGTGGCAGCTCACGCAGCCCACGCCCTTGGCCACGTGGATGCTGTGGTTGAAGTAGACGAAATCGGGTAGCTGGTTAACCCGGTTCCACTGCAGCGGCACGTGCGTCTGCCAGCTGCGCACTAGCGGGCGCAGCATCGGTTGGTCGGTGAACAGCTGCGAGTGACAGGTCATGCAGGTGGAGATCGGTGGCATGCCGGCGTAGGCGGAAGTCTCGACCGTGCTGTGGCAGTAGCGGCAGTCCAGGCCCACCTCGCCCACGTGGTGCGCGTGACTGAACGGCACCGGCTGGTTGACCGCCGCATCACGCGCGTGCGGCTCGGCGTTGAGCGCACGCCACCCGGCGAACGCGCCGCCGGCGGTCAGCACCAGCGCGAACAAGGCGAGCAGCACATACAGGCCCGCCCGCGGCGAGAACACCTGGCTCATGCCACGGGCGCGAGTCGATCGGGTGGGAGCGAACGCGCGCTCACGTCATTACCGTGGGGCGATCGAACGGCAGATGGACGGCCCGTGTCGCCGAGACGGCGGCGATCGCGGCGGGCAGGATTTCCTCCTCGCCGTCGATCACTACCAGGATGCGTCCCTGCGCGATCTCGTCCTCGAACGCGCGACGCACCGGATCGGGCACGGTCGAGCCGGCGAGCGCCGACGACCAGGTCCCCAGCGACGCGCCAGCCAGGCCCAGGCCGACCACACCGGCCACGGTGATGCCGATGGGCGCGGCGACCACCGCCACCAGTCCGGCGAGCAGGCCGACCACGCCGCCACCCACGGCGCCACGCACCGCGGCGGGATAGAAGTCGCCGTCGGCCACCTTGCGGTCGTCGGGGATGCTTTCCACCTCGATGTCCGAACGGGCGATCAGCGAGATGTCGTCGTTGGCGATGCCGGACGCACGGGCGGCGTGCATCGCCTCGCGAACGACGGACATATCGGTGGCGCTGAACACGGCGCGTCTTTTCATGGCGGGCTCCCGTTGTTGTCGTTACGCCATCGGAGAACCCCCGGACGCGGATCGCCGCAGCGCGAGGCCTCGGTGGGCGCGAACAGAGGTGATGTGCGCTGTGCCAGAACTCTACGCAGCGGGAAGTGGAGCGAAGATCAACAGCGGATGAAGGTGACGCCCCATCGCGCCTTGCGATGCGCGCATCGCATGGCGATGTCCTCATCGGCTCAACCGGTGCGCCGGCGCACTCACGTTCCGGCGACTGCGGCGGATGCTACGTTGCGGCCCCTTCGCCACAATCCTCGCTTTGCATGCTCTCGATGCAGCAGATCCTTCGCCTGGTCCGGAAGGTGTTCTCCGGCTTCTGGGACGACGAACTCTTTACCCGCGCCGCCGCGCTCGCTTTCTACTCGGCGTTCTCCTTCGCGCCGGTGCTCGTGCTGTTTCTGTGGGCAGTGTCGGCGGTGCGCCCGGGGATGGAGCAGCAGCTCACCCAGACGATGGCCGCCATCGTCGGCAACGACGGCGCCGCCGCGGCGCGGCTGGTGATCCAGAGCGCACGCGAACGGCCGCAACTCGGGCATCTGCTGGGCGTGGTCGGACTGGGCATTACCCTGTTCAGTGCCTCGGCGGTGTTCGCACAGATGCAGAGCACGCTCAACCGTGTGTGGGACATCGAATCGCGCCCGGGCAAGGCGGTCACCGGCTGGCTGCTGGCACGCGCCCGCGCGATCGGCGTGCTGGTGGGCGTCGGCTTTCTGGTGATCGTCTCGTTCGCGCTTACCGCGCTGATCAGCCTGGTGGTACCCAGTGGCAGCCTCGGCTGGCTGGCACTGGAGAATGCGGCGGCCGCGCTGGTGTTGTGGATTGCGTTCGGCGCGATGTACCGCTTTTTGCCCGATGCGCAGATCGCGTGGCGCGACGCAGTGCGCGGTGGAGCACTGACCTCGCTGCTGTTCATGGCCGGCAAGTTTCTCATCGCCATGTACATCGAGCGCTCCAAGATAGGCGGCGCCTACGGACCGGCCAGCGCCATCGTGGTGCTGCTGATGTGGGTCTACTACGCCTCGCTGATCGTGTTGATGGGCGCCGAGCTCAGCCACGGCCTGGCCCAGGTGCGCGGCGAACGCGAGCGGCCGGCGGCGCATGCCAGGTCCACGCAGTGACGAGGCTCGCGCCCGCTCCTCATAGGAGAACGCGGCGATGAGCCTCACCGCATGGATCGCCGCCTTCGGCGTACTGCTGCTCGGCGCGGGGCTCACCTCAGGCTGGATCCGGCGCCTGCCGATCACCTCGTTCTGGCTGTTCCTCGGTGCCGGCATCATCGCCGGGCCCTGGTTTCTCGACGTGGTGTGGCTGGATTTTCCGGAGCACCCTGGCTGGTTGGCGATCGCAAGCGAGTTGGCGCTGGTGGTGTCGCTGTTCATCGGCGGGCTCAACCTGCGGGTGGGCTTTCGCAACATGGCGTGGCGCACCGGCTGGCGCCTCGCCTTCCCGGCCATGCTGGTGTGCATTGCCGGAGTCTGCCTCGCGATGCACTGTATCTTCGGCACCGGTTGGGCGGTGGCGCTGATCTGCGCCGCGATGATCGCCCCGACCGACCCAGTGCTGGCCGGCATGATCACCGTGGGCGACGCCAACGACCGCGACGCGATGCGCGGCGCGCTGTCGGTCGAGGCCGGCCTCAACGACGGCGCGGCGCTGCCCTTCCTCGTGCTCGCGCTGATGCTGCTGGATCACCCCGAGGGCGTTTCCATCGCTGCGATCGGACACTGGCTGTTGAGCGAGGTGGTGTGGGCGCTGCCGGTGGGGCTGGCGGTGGGTGGCAGCCTTGGGTTCGGGCTGGGCCTGCTCGGCACCCGGGCGAAGGCGATCACCAACGACACGGCACCCAGCGACTTCCTGGCCCTGGCGATCGTGATGCTTTCCTACGCAATAACCGAGTGGCTGTCGGCATCGGTATTTCTCGCCGCGTTCGCCGCTGGCGTGGGGCTGCGTCGCGCCGAGCTGCTGATCGTGGCGCGGCATCCGCGCAAGCGCGCCTCCAAGGACCAACCGGACGACGTGCATCCGCCGGCAGAGTTTCTGGTGGATCGCTCCGGCCGCAGCGACAACCCGCTGGGTCCGACCGAATCGATCGGCCTGGTGGTGTCCGATGCGCTCTCGTTCGGCGACACGCTCGAGCGCATCCTCGCTGCCAGCCTGGTGTTCGCCACCGGCGCGGCGCTGGCCAAGCACTGGAGCCTGCAGGCGATCGCGGTGGCGCTGCTGCTGTTCGCACTGATCCGGCCCGCGTCGGTCTACCTTGCCACCATCGGCGTGGGCGTACCGCGGCCACGCCGCCTGCTGATGGGCTGGCTGGGCGTGCGCGGCATCGGCACCGTCAACTACCTTGCCTACGCGCTCACCCACGGCCTGGAGGGCGACGATGCCGCCATGGTCACGGCCCTGGCCGTCACCACCGTGGTACTCAGCGTGATTCTGCACGGCGCCACGGCGCAGCCCTTGATGCGCTGGCGTGGACGGCGCATCCGCGCGCGCACCGGCTGATCCGCGCCCCTACATGGTCCCGTCCGCCTGCATCCCCTTCGCAGGCTGTTGACCGCAGTTGCGCCGCGACCAGTGCACCGTAGTCGCCCAAGGAGGTGGATGACGATCATGTGGTTGACGACAATTGCCCAGATTTCGCTCGCCCTCGCCGTGGCCTGTGCGCTGTGGATCGTGCTGGACATACTGCGCGGCCACCGCCAGCCGATGGCGATCATGCACGTGGTGTGGCCGGTCACCGCGCTGTATGCCGGACCGTTGGGGCTGTGGGCGTATTGGCGCTGGGGACGGCCACGCGCCCGCAACGCAGCCCAGCATGACGACAGCAAATCGCCCGGCGAATCGCACCAGGGAACCCAGGGCGACAACAAGGAAAAGCCCTCGCCACAGAGCGTGGCGCTGGCCGCCAGCCACTGTGGCAGCGGCTGCACCTTGGGCGACCTGCTCGTCGAATCGCTGCTGCTCGCCTTCCCCGTCGTCTGGTTCGGCAGCGAGCTGCTCACCGGCTGGTTGCTCGACTACGTCGCCGCCTTCGTCATCGGCATCGCCTTCCAGTACTTCACCATCAAGCCGATGACCGACCAGTCGCCCGGCCAGGCGTTCGTCTCGGCGCTGAAGGCCGACACCCTCTCGCTGACGGCGTGGCAGGTGGGCATGTATGGATGGATGGCGATCGCGATCTTCCTGATCTTCGGCCACCGGCTGGACAAGAGCACGCCGGTGTTCTGGTTCATGATGCAGATCGCCATGCTGTGCGGCTTCCTCGCCGCCTATCCAGTGAACGCCTGGCTGCTCCGGCGCGGCATCAAGGAAGCGATGTAGCGTCAACCTTGTCAGCGCGCCTGGCCATCGCTGCGTTTCTTGACCCAGCTCAACAGCTCTCCGCCCGCTTGCACCCAAGCTTGGATCACGTAGCAAGCGAGGCGTGAGCCATGGCACGGATCATTGTTCTGGGTGCGGGGTTGGGCGGCATCTCGGCCGCCTACGACATCAAGGCGGCGGTGGGTGCTGGCCACCAGGTGCGACTGGTCGGCGATGGCCCCTATTTCAACTTCACCCCATCCAACCCGTGGGTGGCGGTGGGCTGGCGCGAGCCGGCGAAGATCCGCGTGGAGGTGCGCGAGCCGCTGCAGAAGCAGGGCATAGAGTTCAGCGGGGTGCCGGCGAAGGCGATCCTGCCGGCCGAGAACCGCCTGCAGCTGGCCGACGGGCAGGTGCTCGAGTACGACTACCTGGTGATCACTACCGGTCCGCGCTTGGCCTTCGACGAAGTGCCCGGCTTCGGCCCCGAGGGCGGCTTCACCCAGTCGGTGTGCACCGGCCCGCATGCCGAGACCGCGTGGACCGCCTACAAGGCGTTCCTGGAGAACCCCGGCCCGCTCGTGGTGGGCGCGGTACAAGGTGCCAGCTGCTAGGGCCCGGCCTACGAATTCGCGATGATCGTGGACGCCGACCTGCGCCGTCGCAAGCTGCGCGACCGCGTGCCGATCACCTACGTCACCGCCGAGCCGTACATCGGCCACATGGGCCTGGGCGGCGTGGGCGATTCGAAGGGCCTGCTGGAATCGGCGCTGCGCCAGCGCGACATCCGCTGGGTCACCAACGCCAAGGTCAGCGCCATCGAAGCGGGCCAGATCAAGCTCGATGAGCTCGACGCCAAGGGCGGCGTGGCCCACACCCACGTGCTGCCGTTCCACTACGCGATGCTGATTCCCGCGTTCACCGGCGTCGATGCGGTGCGCAATGTGGCCGGCCTCACCAACCCGCGCGGCTTCGTGCTGATCGACCAGCACCAGCGCAATCCCACCTACCCCAACATCTTCGCCGCCGGCGTATGCGTGGCGATCCCCCCGGTGGAAACCACGCCGGTGCCCACCGGCGCGCCCAAGACCGGCTTCATGATCGAGTCGATGGTGAGCGCCATCGCCGAGAACCTGCGCGACGAGCTGGCCGGCAAGGCGCCGCACGCGCAGGCGACCTGGAACGCCGTGTGCCTGGCCGACATGGGCGAGACCGGCGCGGCCTTCGTCGCCCTGCCGCAGATTCCCCCGCGCAACGTGGCGTGGGTGAAGAAGGGCAAATGGGTGCGGCTGGCCAAGGTCGCCTTCGAAAAATACTTCCTGCAGAAGGTGCGTACCGGGCGCACCCATCCGGTGGTGGAGACCTACGTGCTCAAGGCGTTGGGCATCCATTCGCTGAAGCCGCCGCGCGCCGGCCATTGACCCTGGAGGACTGCCATGAACATCGACCGCATCGTCTTTGCGTTCGCCGGCTCCATGGTGCTGATCAGCATCGTGCTCAGCCTCGCCGTATCGCCCTGGTGGCTCGTGCTGACCGGTTTCGTGGGCGCCAACCTGCTGCAGTCGGCCTTCACCGGCTTCTGCCCGCTGGCCTGGCTGCTGGCGCGCTTCGGGTGAAGCACGGCAGCGCCTTTCCCGCCTGAGCACGGCCACACCACGCCACGGATTCCAACGATGGGACGGTACCCAAGCAAACTGGCATGGCCGCTGGCCATCGCCATGATCGTGACGGCGTGCGCCGAGAAGGCCGCGCCACCGCCGCCCCACGGCGCGCCGCCACCGGCGCTGGCCTCGCTGGTGGTCAAGGTGGAAAGCGCGCCACGGCAGCAGGTGTGGGACGGCACCGTGGAAGCGGTCAACGCCGCCGTGCTGTCGGCCCAGACCAACGCCCGCGTGGTCGAGCTGCCCTACGACGTCAACGACGTGATACCGGCCGGCGCCGTGCTGGTGCGCTTCAGCGACGTGGAGCAGAAGTCGGCCACGCGCGCGGCGCAGGCGCAGATCGCCGCGGCCCGCGCCACCTTCGCCAATGCCCGCGTCAACTACGAGCGCATCGCCGCCATCGCCGCCAAGGGGCTGATCGCCAAGGCCGAGCTGGACCAGGCGCTGGCCCAGCGCAACAGCGCGCAGGCCGCGCTGACCGCGGCCGAAGCGACCTGGCGCCAGGTCGGCATGCAGCAGAACTACACCGAAGTGCGCGCGCCGTATGCCGGCATCATCACGCGCCGCTACGTGCAGGTGGGCGAGTCGGTGCAATCCGGCCCGCCGGCGCCGCAGCCGCTGATCGCCCTCGCCTCGCTCGCGGATCTGCGGGTGACGGTGCAGGTGCCGCAGAGCGCGATCGATGCGATTCGCAAGTTTCACGCCGCCGAGATCGTGCTCGACGGCGACCCGCCGCGCCGCGTGGTCGCGAGCAAGGTCACTGTGTTTCCCTACGCCGACCCGCTCACCCACACCTTCACCGTACGCGCGCAGCTGCCGGGCGAGGACACCGGCCTGTATCCGGGCATGACGGTGAAGGTCGCCTTCCATACCGGCCAGGCGCAACGGCTGCTGGTGCCGGCCAGCGCCATCGTGCGCCGCGGCGAACTGCAGGGCGTGTACGTGATCGGCGACACCGGCGTATCGCTGCGCCAGGTGCGCACCGGCGAACGCTACGGCGAACGGATCGAGGTGCTGGCCGGGCTCGACGGCGGCGAGCGCATCGCCACTGATCCGGCAGCCGCGGCGCGCAGCCTCGTCGCTTCGCAGGGAGCGGCCCGGTGAGCGAAGCCAGGCTGGGTTTTTCCGGGCGCATCGCGCGAATCTTCCAGGGTTCGCCGCTGACGCCGATCCTGGCGCTCACGGCGCTGCTGCTCGGGCTGGCGGCGATGGCGATCACGCCGCGCGAGGAAGAGCCGCAGATCGACGTGACCATGGCCAACGTGATGGTGCCGTTCCCCGGCGCCGACGTGCGCGACGTGGAAAACCTGGTGGCCTACCCGCTGGAGCAGAAGCTCTCGGAGATCGAGGGCATCAAGCACGTCTACTCGGTGAGCCGGCCGGGCATGGCGATCATCACGGTGGAGTTCCGCGTGGGCGTGCCGCGGCAGACCGCGATCGTGCGGCTGTACAACCAGGTGTTCCAGAACCAGGGGTTCGTGCCGCCGAACCTGGGCGTGGGGCCGCCGCTGATTCGCCCCATGGGCATCGACGACGTGCCGGTGATGACCCTCACCCTGTGGAGCGACCGCGCCGACCAGGGCCCCACCCGCCTCGCCGAGGTGGCCCACACGCTGGAGACCGAGCTCAAGCGCATTCCGGGCACCCGCGACGTGTACACGGTGGGCGCTCCCGATCGCGCGGTGGTGGTGCAGCTCGATGCGGCCAAGCTCGCTTCGCACGGGCTGGCGGTGGGCGACCTCTCCGGCGCGCTGAGAGCCGCCAACTTGGTGACGCAGGCGGGCGAGCGCATCGCCGGCGACCGCGACACACCGGTGACCGCCGGCACCTTCCTGGCCGATGCGGCGGATGTCGCGCATCTGGTGATCGGCCTGAAGGATGGCCAGCCGGTGTTTCTCGCCGATGTAGCCAGCATCCATGCCGGCGCCGACGTGCCGGCCCACTACACCTGGTTCGGCGCCCCGCCCGGCCAGGGCGGGCCGGCCAGCGGCATGGCGCCGGCGGTCACCCTGGCGATTGCCAAGAAACCCGGCGCCAACGCAGCGGACATCACTACCGCCATCGCCGCCCGTGTGCAGGCGCTGCACAACGTGCTCATCCCCGACGGCGTGCACGTAACGGTGACGCGCGACTACGGCCAGACCGCCACCGACAAGGCGGACAAGCTGATCCACAAGCTGATCTTCGCCACCGCCTCGGTGGTGGTGCTGGTGCTGTTCGCGCTGGGCTGGCGTGAGGCCATCGTGGTGGGCAGCGCGGTGATCATCACGCTGATGCTCACCCTGTTCGCCTCGTGGGCGATGGGCTTCACCATCAACCGCGTCTCGCTGTTCGCGCTGATCTTCTCCATCGGCATCCTGGTGGACGACGCCATCGTGGTGGTGGAGAACATCCACCGGCACATGGCCCTGGGCGGGCGCACGCTGCGCGAGGCGATTCCCGAAGCGGTGAGCGAAGTCGGCGGGCCGACCATTCTGGCCACCTTCACCGTGATCGCCGCACTGCTGCCGATGGCGTTCGTGTCCGGACTGATGGGCCCGTACATGCGGCCGATCCCGATCAACGCCTCGGCCGGCATGCTGCTGTCGCTCGCCGTGGCGCTGGTGCTGACGCCGTGGCTGTCGCTGCGACTGTTGCGCCACAGCGGTCATGGCGAGGGCAACGAGGCGACTCCCGCCGCGACGCAGGGGCGGCTGCATCGTTGGTTCGGTCGGCTGATGGCGCTGTTCATCGACGGCCCCAAGGCGCCGCGCCGACGGCGCGTGCTGTTCGCTGCGATGGGCCTGCTGGTGCTGATCGCGGTGGGGCTGGTGGCCACGCGCTCGGTGATCCTCAAGATGCTTCCGTTCGACAACAAGTCCGAATTCCAGGTGGTGGTGGACATGCCCGAAGGCAGCACCGTGGAGCGCACCAACCGCCTGCTCGGCGAGCTGGCGCAGGCGGTTTCGCGGCTGCCGTCGGTGAACGACTGGCAGGGCTATGCCGGCGTGGCCGCGCCAATCACCTTCAATGGCCTGGTGCGCCAGTACTACCTGCGCAGCGGCCCGCTGGTGGGCGATCTGCAGGTGAACCTGGTGGACAAGCAGCATCGCGACCAGCAGAGCCATGCGATCGCCATCGGCATCCGTCCGGCGCTGGTGAAAATCGGCGCGCGCTACGGCGCCTCGGTGAAAGTGGTCGAGGTGCCGCCCGGCCCGCCCGTGCTCGCCCCCATCGTGGCCGAGGTGTACGGGCCGGATGACGCCACGGTGCGGGCGGTCGCCCGCGGGCTGGAGCAGGTGTTCCATGCCCACCCGGATCTGGTCGACATTGACACCAGCGTGGAGGCCGAGGCGCCGCGCGAGGTGATGGTGGTGGACCGCGAACGCGCGGCGAAACTCGGCCTGACCCAGGCCGGCATCGCGCAGGCCCTGCGCACGGCGCTGTCGGGCGATGACGCCACCTACCTGATGGACGGCCACAGCAAATACGCCGTGCCGGTGCGGCTGCGCCTGTCGCCGGGTGACCAGGCGTCGCTGCCGCAACTGCTGGCCCTGCGGGTACGCGCACAGGGCGGTGCGCTGGTGCCGCTGTCGGAAGTGGTGAGCGTGCGTGCCGCGGCCTGGGAAAACGCGGCCTACCACAAGGATCTGCTGCCCTACGCCTACGTCACCGGCGATGACGCCGGCGCCACCGACAGCCCGCTGTACGGGATGTTTTCGCTGGTCAGCGAGCTGCGCCACAAGGCCATCGCCGGCCAGCTGCTGGCCCAGCACTTCATCGCGCAGCCGCAGGACACCGCGGGCGCCTCGGTGAAGTGGGACGGCGAGTGGCAGATCACCTACGAGACGTTCCGCGACATGGGCCTGGCCTACTCGGTCGGCCTGGCGCTGATCTACCTGCTGGTGGTGGGCCAGTTCAGGAGCTACGTAGTGCCGCTGATCATCATGGCGCCGATCCCGCTGACGGTGATCGGGGTGATGCCGGGCCACGCTCTGATCGGCGCGCAGTACACCGCCACCTCGATGATCGGCATGATCGCGCTGGCCGGCATCATCGTGCGCAACTCGATCCTGCTGATCGATTTCATCAACCACGCTACGGCGGCCGGTCGTCCGCTGGCCGAGGCGGTGGTGGAAGCGGCCGCGGTACGCGCCAAGCCGATCGCCCTGACCGGACTGGCCGCGATGATCGGCGGCTTCTTCATCATCGACGATCCGATCTTCCAGGGCCTGGCGGTGTCGCTGATCTTCGGCATCCTGGTGTCCACCGCGCTGACCCTGGTGGTGATCCCCCTGCTCTACTTCGGCTGGCTCTCGCGCGGATCGGCGCGGTCGGCGCCCTGATCCGATCCGCCCCCGCGGACAATCAGCGGCAGACCAGCACCGGCAGATCGCCATAAAGAATGGTGCGATGGGTCTCGCTGCCCAGCAGCGCGCTCTCCACCCCGTGCCGACCGTGGCTGGCCATCACGATCAGGTCGCAGTGGTGCTCCCTGGCCGAGGCGATGATCGCCTCGTGCGGATGCGCATTGACGGCGAAGCTTGCCTCGCAAGCGACGCCGGCGGCCTTCGCCCGCTGGCGCACGTCGTCGAGATACTGGTGTGCCCGCGCCAGGGCGGCCTCGGTGTACTGGGCCTGGCTGGCCAGCAGCATTTCCGCGAAATAGGCCACCGCCGGAAACGGCATCACCGCGTGGAAGGCGTGCACCTTCGCGCCCAGGCTGTGCGCCAGGGCGATGCCGGTGTCCGCGGCACGCTGCGACAGCGGCGAGCCGTCGGTGGCGATGAGGATGTGCTGGAACATGCGCGGGCTCCGATGCGCCGCGGCGGCGCTGGCGTGGCTGCAAGACGCGTCGCGTCAACGCGCGACGATCAGGTTGTCGACCACCTTCTGCACGCCCGGCGCGTTCCACACGGCGTTCTCCACCGTGACGCGCTCGGCCAGCGAATCGACCGTGCCGGCCAGGGTGACCGTGCCCTTGTCCACTTCCACACTGATCGCGCGGGCATCCAGGTGCGCGCGACGCTGCAGCGCTGCCTCGATCTTTACCTTCACGTCGCCGGGTTTGATCTGCGGGCGGATGCGGATCAGGTTGCTCACACCCTTCACCCCCAGCAGGCCGCGCACGCTGGATTCGGCCGCGGTGCGCACGTAAGCCCACTCCACATCGCCGGAAAGGGTGATGTGGCCGTCCTCCACCATGACGGCGATGGCGTCGCGCGGCACCAACACGTTCCACTCCAGCGCATGGCGCGCCGCGCTGGCGATGTCCGCATCGGTGCGCTGGCTGCTGCCGGGCAGCACCACGTCGATTTCCACGGCAACGCCCTTGACCCCGCCTACGCGCTGCGCGGCGCGTTCGGCCGACCATTTCTGGGCGTAGCTCTCCACGTGGCCGGACAGGGTGACGATGCCGTCCTTCGCCTCCACGCCGATCCGGCTGGCGTCGATGGCGGCGTCCCAGCCCAGCTCCGCGATCACGTCCTGCTGCAATTGGCGGTCGGTCCTCATGTGCGTTCTCCGCGACCAGATTAGGAGGCCAAGCCTGCCCGCTCCGCCCGGCACGGTATTGACCCTGGTCAAGCCCGCGGCAGGTTGTCCGGGCGCTGTCGCGCGATACCCCGCCGGGTGTATTGTGACAAGCGGTGCGGTCGGCCCAGGTGTCCGTGCCCTTCGATGTCCCGTGAGACGCGTCCGGAGGGATCTTCGTGTCGAACCCGCAATCGCCCGAGCCCCCGGGTCAGCCCGCCTCCCACCTGCTGGTGGTCGATGACGACGCCGAGATCGGCTCACTCCTGCAGCGCTATTTCACCGGTCAGGGTTTTCGCGTCACCGTGGTGGGCGACGGCCGGGCCATGCGCACCTGCCTGGGCCAGCAAAGCGTGCAGCTGGTACTGCTCGATCTGGGTCTGCCCGGCGAGGACGGTTTCGAGCTCACCCGCGAACTGCACCAGCACTGGCGCGGACCGGTGATCATCGTCACCGGGCGCGGCGAATCGGTGGACCGCGTGGTGGGCCTGGAGCTGGGCGCGGACGACTACGTGACCAAGCCGTTCGAGCTGCGCGAGTTGCTGGCGCGCGTGCGCAGCGTGCTGCGCCGCGCTTCCGAAGCCGGCCGCGGCAACCATGCCGCCGCACCGGCGCCACGCTACGGCTTCGCCGGCTACCGGCTCGATCCCAAGGCGCGTCAGCTGATCGATCCGCAGGGAGCCACCGTGCCGCTCACCCACGGCGAGTACGAGCTGCTGAGCCTGTTCGTGGAACACCCGAATCAGGTGCTGTCGCGCGATGAGCTGATGACGCGCATCCACGGCCGCGATGCCGGCCCCTACGACCGCGCCATCGATGTGCAGATCGGACGCCTGCGCCGCAAGATCGAAACCGACCCGGCGCGCCCCACCCTGATCAAGGCCATCCGTGGCAGCGGCTACCTGTTTACCGAATCGGTGCAGCGCGAATGAGTTCGCCGGAGCGCGCGGTCGCCGAATCCGAGCTGTTCCAGGCGCTGTTCGACGCCGCGCCCGACGCGATGATCGTCGCCGGCCACAACGGCCGCCTCCTGCTGGCCAATCCGCACGCCGAATCCCTGTTCGGCTATGCGCCCGGCGAGCTGATCGGCAAACAGGTGGAGGTGCTGCTGCCCGCCACCCTGCGCACGGTGCACGAGGCCCATCGAGCCGGCTACATGGCCAGTCCGCGCGTGCGCAACATGGGCGAGGGCTACGAGTTGACCGGCGTGCGGCGCGACGGCACGCCGTTCCCGGTGGAGATCGCGCTCAGTCCGATCGTGACGATGGAAGGCACGCTGTTCGCCGCCTCGATCCGCGATATCTCGGCCACCCAGCGCGCCCGCGAGGTGATGCGCCGGGCGCGCTACGACGTGTTCGTGGCGCAGGCCGGTCGCCTGGTGCTGGAGTCGCCGCACTACGACGTCGCCATCGACGGCATGCCGGCGCTGCTGTCCGCGGCGCTGGAAACCGAGGCGGTGGCGATCGTGTTCATCCAGCCGCTGAGCGGCGAGCTCAGCCTGCGCGCCTCCACCGGCCTGTCCGAATCGCTGCGGCAGCGCCTGCTGGACGCTTTTTCCGACACCGAGCTCAAGGGTCTGCTGGCGCGGCGCACGCCCAGCGTGCTCACCCTGGAAGCGGCGCCGGGCGAGGACGAAGTGGCCATCGCCGCCACCCGCCGTGCGCTCGAGGGGCTGGGTTTTCGGGATGTGGCGCTGGCGCCGCTGTTCGATCGCGTCGAACCGATGGGCATGCTGGTAGCGCTTGCCGAGATGCCCGATGCGTTCGGCCACGACAAGCTTTATTTCCTGCAGTCGGTGGCCAACATGCTGGCCGCGACGATCCAGCGCAGCCGCAGCGAAGAGCAACTCGCCCACGCCCAGCGGCTGGAAGCGCTGGGCCAGCTCACCGGCGGCATCGCGCACGATTTCAACAACCTGATGACGGTGATCTCCGGCAACCTGCAGTTGCTCGAGGCCGGCATCGGCGACGCCGATCAGATGCGCGACACCATGGCCAGCGCCCGGCGTGCGGTGGAACGCTGCACTGGCCTGACCCGCAAGCTGCTCGGCTTCGCCCGGCGTCGCCGGCTGGTGCCCACCGCCGTGCAGCCCGACGTCGCCCTGGGTGGGCTGGCCGAGATGGTTGGCCGCACGCTGGGTTCGGGCATCAAGCTGACGGTGGATTGCCCCACCGGCATGCCGGCGGTGTATGCCGACCCGGGCGAGCTCGACACGGCGCTGCTCAACCTCGCCATCAATGCGCGCGACGCCATGCCCGCCGGCGGCGAGCTGTCGGTGAGCGTGCACGAGCGCCACGTGCCCGCTCCCATCAACGAGCTGGGCCTGGCCGCCGGGCGCTATGTAGTGATCGAGGTTGCCGACAGCGGTACCGGCATGAGCCGCGAGGTGATGAAGCACGCGCTGGAGCCGTTCTTCACCACCAAGCAGGTCGGCAAGGGCAGCGGGCTCGGGCTGAGCATGGTCTACGGCTTCGTGCGGCAGTCCGGCGGACAGCTGAACATCGACAGCGAACTGGGACGCGGCACCCGGGTGGAGCTGATGCTGCCGGTGGCGGCGACCACGGCTGTTGAGGCGTTGCCGTCGGCGCCGACCCAGCGCGGCGAGGAGCGCGTGCTGGTGGTGGAGGACGAGCCCGACGTGCGCCATCTCGCCGTCGCCTTCCTCAAGGCCCTGGGTTACGAGGTGGTCGAGGCTGCCGACGCGGCCAGCGCGCTGCAGTTGCTGGAGAGCCAGCCGTCGATCGCGCTGCTGTTCTCCGACGTGATGCTCGGCGCCGGCATGAACGGCGTGGAGCTGGCGCACGAGGCGCAGCGCCGCTACCCATCCCTGGCCGTGCTGCTCACCTCGGGTCTGGAGCCGGATCTACGCGAGGCCTCCCGCGCGGCCACCGAGCTGCAACTGCTGCCCAAGCCGTACCGTTACGACGAATTGGGCACCGCAGTGCGCGAGGCGCTGGAACGCACCCGCCAGACGCGGCGCAACTGACGCAGGCGGCAGCCGCGCGCGGGGCGCTTCAGTGCACCGCCACGCCCTGCCCGGCCAGACGCGCCAGCGCTGCCGTATCGAGCACGCGCACCTCGCGCCGCTGCACGGCGATGTAGCCCAGTTCGGCCAACCGCGACAGCGCGCGGGTCACCGTCTCGTGCTTGAGCGCGAGGAAGCTGCCCATGTCGGCGCGCCCCATGCGCAGGATGAAATGGCGCGGGCTGAAGCCCAGCGCCGCGTGACGCTGGGCCACATCGAACAGGAACGCGGCCACCCGGCGCTCGGCACTCAACGTACCCAACGAGAGCATCCACAGGCGGTCGCGGCGGATCTCCTCGGCCAACGCCGTGGTGAGCCGCGTCTGCAGATGCGGCAGCTCGCGGCAGGCCAGCAACACCGGCGGATACGGCAGCTCCCACAGCTCGCTGTCTTCCAGCGCCACCAGGTCGCAGGAGTAGTGGCCAAGCCCGATCGACTCCACGCCGACCAAGTCGCCGCGCATGCGGAATCCGGTGACCTGCTCGCGTCCGTCCTGCGCCAGCTCGCAGCTCTTGAGGAAGCCCGCATGCACCAGGAACAGCGAGTGGAACGGCTGGCCCGCCCGGTACACGTACTGCCCGGCCAGCACCTTGCGACGGATCACCGTCATGTGGCGACGGAGCATGTCGATGTCGACATCGTCCACGCGGTGCGGCTGCATGGCTTCGTGCGCGAGGCTGGAAACAGGAGCGGCAAGATCGTGGGCAATGCTGGACATGGGAAGTTCCTCGGCGTGCCTGGGAAAGGTGCAGTGCCACCCTAGCGCCCGGTCGTGCTCCCACGAACGCAATCCGGCAACCGTTTGTAACGGTGTGTAACAGCGCCGGCGAGCCTTGCCGCGGTTCTTTGCTGCCGCCCTCTGCTAAAGTTCGCCGATGCTTACGATCGATTTTTCCGTTTCGGCCTTCGCGCCCGACGCTTGCGGCGCTCCGCCACCGTAGCGTTCCGCCCGCCGTTGCCGCCTGCTCCCGCCCTGCGGTCGAGCCCTTCATTCCCTGGCGTTGTCAAGCTCTACCCGACGGTGGAGGCGGCGCGCGTTTGACCGGATATTCCCCATGCAACTGACGAACCTCCGCAAGGAGTGGTTCTCCAACGTTCGCGCCGACGTGCTCGCCGGCACCGTGGTCGCCCTGGCGCTGATTCCCGAGGCGATCGCCTTCTCCATCGTCGCCGGCGTCGACCCGAAAGTAGGCCTGTACGCCTCGTTCTGCATCGCCGTCACCGTGGCCATCGTGGGCGGCCGGCCGGGCATGATCTCCGCCGCCACCGGCGCGATGGCGCTGCTGATGGTGACCCTGGTGCGCGACCACGGCCTGCAGCACCTGATGGCCGCCACCTTGCTCACCGGCGCGTTCCAGATACTCGCCGGCGTGTTCAAGCTCGGCGCGCTGATGCGCTTCGTCTCCAAATCGGTGGTGACCGGCTTCGTCAACGCGCTGGCGATACTGATCTTCATGGCGCAGCTGCCCGAGCTGATCGGCGCGCCGTGGCAGGTCTACGCGCTGGTGGTGGCGGGGCTGGCGATCATCTACGGCGTGCCGCGCTTCACCAAGGTGATCCCCTCGCCGCTGATCTGCATCGTGGTGCTGACGATCTTCACCGTGCTGGCCGGCGTGCACGTGCGCACGGTGGGCGACATGGGCACGCTGCCGGACAGCCTGCCCACGTTCCTGTTCCCGCAGGTGCCGTTCAACCTGGAGACGCTGCGCATCGTGCTGCCCTACTCCCTGCCGATGGCGGTGGTGGGGCTGCTCGAATCGATGATGACGGCGGCGATCGTGGACGAGTTCACCGACACGTCCAGCAACAAGAGCCGCGAGTGCATCGGGCAGGGCACGGCGAACATCGTCTCGGGCCTGTTCGGCGGCATGGCCGGCTGCGCGATGATCGGGCAGTCGGTGATCAACGTGAAATCCGGCGGCCGCGGGCGGCTGTCCACGCTGTGCGCGGGCATCTTTCTGCTGATCCTGGTGGTGTTCGCACGCCAGTGGGTAAGCCTGATTCCGATGGGCGCGCTGGTGGCGGTGATGATCATGGTGTCGATCGGCACCTTCAGCTGGTCGTCGGTGAAGAACCTGCGCACGCATCCCAAGTCGTCCAGCGTGGTGATGGTGGCCACCGTGGCGGTGGTGGTGGGCACGCATGACCTGGCCAAGGGCGTGCTGGTGGGCGTGCTGCTCAGTGCGCTGTTCTTTGCGCGCAAGGTGGGCCGTTTGCTGCACATCGGTTCGGCGTTGAGCGCCGACGAGCGCATTCGCGAGTTCCGCGTCACCGGCCAGGTGTTCTTCGCCTCGGCGGAGAGCTTCATCGCCGGCTTCGATTTCCGCGAGGCGCTGGACGGCGTACGCATCGACGTCAGCCGCGCGCACTTCTGGGATCTCACCGCCGTCAGCGCACTGGACAAGGTGGTGCTGAAGTTGCGCCGTGAAGGCACCGACGTAGTGGTGCACGGCCTCAACGAGGCCAGTGCCACCCTGGTCGATCGCCTGGGTGTGCACGACAAGCCCAACGCCGTCGAACAACTGATGGGCCACTAGGACAACACCATGAACACCGTACTGACCTGTCTGGACCATTCGATCTACACGCAGAGCGTGCTCGACCACGCCATCTGGGCCGCGACGCGCCTGGGCGCGGGCATGGAGCTGATGCACACGCTGGACCGTCATCCCGAGCATGCCGTTACCGCCAATCTCAGCGGCAGCATCGGCCTGGGCAGCAACGAAGCCCTGCTGCAGGAACTGGCCGCGCTGGACGAGCAGCGCAGCAAGCTGGCGCTGGAGCGCGGCCGCGCCCTGCTCGACGAAGCGGTGCGGCAGGCCCGCGCCCAGGGCGTGGAACCGGCCCATCCGCGCCTGCGCCACGGCGACCTGGTGGATGCGCTGGCCGAGCTGGAGTCGGGCTTCGACCTGCTGGTGATGGGCAAGCGCGGCGAGGCCGCCGACATGGCCAAGCTGCATCTGGGCTCCAACGTGGAACGCGTGGCGCGGGCGATCGATCGCCCGATGCTGGTGGCCTCGCGCGCGTTCAAGCCGATCGAGCGGGTGCTGATCGCCTTCGACGGCAGCCCCAGCGCACGCAAGGCGGTGGAGCTCGCTGCCCGTCATCCGCTGCTCGCGGGCCTGCAATGTCACGTCGTGATGGCAGCCAGCGAGTCGGCCGAGAGCAAGGCGGCTATGCACTGGGCCGTCCAATTGCTGGATGCGGCAGGCGTGGAGGCGCGTATGGAGACCATCCCGGGCCACGCGGACGCAGTGATCGCCGACTATGTGCGCACCCATGCGATCGACTTGGTAGCGATGGGTGCCTACGGTCACTCGCGCATCCGCCAGCTCATCGTGGGCAGCACGACCACCACGATGATCCGCAGCTGCCTGGTGCCGATCCTGCTGCTGCGCTGAACACGTTCAGTGGCGCAGCAGCACCGGCAGCGCGGCGTCGGCCAGCACGTGCCGGGTGGCGCCGCCCAGCGCCCATTCGCTGAAGCGGCTGCGGCCATAGGCGCCCATCACCAGCAGGTCGGCGTCGACCTGGGCGGCGCCTTCCAGCAGGGCCTCGCCTGCCTCGCCGGCATCGCTGGCGAGCGGTCGGTGTTCGGCATGCACGGCGTGGCGCTGCAGGTACAGGTCGATGTCCAGCGGCGGCTTCCAGGTGATCTCCGGGTAGGTGCGGCGTAGCGGCCCTTCCAGCAGCACCACCCGTGAAGCGCGCTGCAGCAGTGGCATCGCCGCGTGGATCGCACGCACCGCCTCCTGCGAGCCGTTCCAACCGATGGCGATGCAGTCCAGCGACACCCGCGCGATCGTATGGCGCGGCACCAGCACGCACGGCAGGCCCACGCTGAGGATGATCCGGGCCAGTTCTGCCGGCGCATGCGTGGCCGGATCGGCGCCGCGATCGAGCAGCAGCAGGTCATGCCAGGTGCCGATGTGCGCCAGCGCGCCAGCCACATCGCCCTCGGCCGCATGCCACGCTGCCTGCGGCGCGCCCTGCTCACGTGCCCAGTGCAGAAACGGCTGCGCGTGCGCTTTCGCCAGCGCGGCGGTTTCGCGCGTGCTGGCGAGGATCGCTTCGAGCAGTTCGGGCGAGCTGTAGGTCGGTGCCAACTGCAGCGGCGAGGGATACACGAACGCGCCGGTCACCGCCGATCCGGTCAGCGCCGCCAGCCGCACGCCGTATTCGGCCGCTCGCGTCCAGGCGTCGAGTGAGCGTACGTGGATGAGGAAATCGTTCATGGCCAGTCGCCTGTATTGCCGGAGGTGACCAGTGTCCAGCGCGTGCCCGGCGGAGGATTGATCGGGATCAACCGCGCGCGCATCGACGCCGGAGCGGATCGATCATGCATCGCCCCGAGCGCCCGGGATGACATGGATCAAGCATCGCCCGATCCAACGCGTGCAAGGTGTGCTCGAACCCTCTTTTCCCTCGGTGTGCGGTGCGCATGTACGCGTCTGCCATGACGACTCCTTTCAGCGCCCAAGCGTCCGTCCCTCCCTCCGGAGCGGGCATGCGCGACGTCCTCACCTACTGCAGCGATTTTCGCCAGTGGAGTTCCTGCGCGGGTTACGCCGCGGAACTGGCCGCGACCCTGGGCGCGTCGCTCACCGGGCTGCACGCGGGCGAGCCGCTGCCGGTGATGCCGGCGGCCGGCAACGTCACTTCCGGGCTGGCCGAATGGATGGCCGAGGCCACCGACGAGGTGCACTACGCCATGTTGGCCGGGCGCGAGTTCGCCGCCTGGGCGCGCGGCCTGGGCGTGGAGGAGACGCACTGGCAAGTGGCGCTGGGCGATCCGCGCGACGTGCTGGAGGCGGCCGCCGCCACCGCCGACCTGGTGGTGCTGGGCCGGCCCGTGCAGATCGACGCCGGGCCCATGGCCGCGCTGCTGCGCAGCGTTCTGCTGTCCGGCCAGCCGTGCATCGTGGTGCCGCTCACCTCGTGCGTCATGGGACGGCTGGAGCGCATCGTGGTGGCCTGGGATGGCTCGTCGGCGTCCACGCGATCGCTGCATGCGGCGATCCCGTTGCTGCGCAAGGCCAACGACGTGTGGCTGCTGCGCGCGGCGCATCCGCGTGAGAGCGAGCGGATCGTGGCGCTGCAGCCGCCGTTCGATCCGCTGACGCACCTGCGCAACCACGGCATCGAGGCCAGCCAGGAGACCGTCGCCACGCACGGCACCGCGGCCGGGCATGCGCTGCTGGCGGCGGCATCGCTGCACCGCGCCGACCTGCTGATCGCCGGCGCCAGCGGCAAGGCCCGGCGCAGCGAGGCGCGGCTGGGCGAGACCACCGATTACCTGCTGCAGCACGCGACGCTGCCGCTGTTCCTGCGGCACTGAGCGCTCGCCGTTGCCGGCCGGCGAGCGGCCGGCACGCCCGGTTGACCATCACTGGCCGGTGATCGCTAGTCGACGATCTCCGCATCGTCATCGAGCGGCTCGACCGCCTCGGTCTCGTCCAGGTGAAACACCGCGTCGAACTGCTCGGACAGCGAGGCGCTGAAGTAGTGGCTGGCGTACTCGGTGTCGGGCCGATAGATCACGCCGATGGCGCGTTCCAGCATCGGATCCTGCAGCGCCCTCGCCGCCGCGCTTTGCAGCGGCAAGTAGAAACGGTCCAGCCGCGTGTGGTGCAGCAGCGCCTCGAAACTGTCGCTGCGCGCCGGCTCGCCGCCCCACTCGCTGGCGGCGGTCACGTGCCCGGTATAGGTGGTGAAGCCCACCAGCAACGCCTCGCGCGCACCGACCCGCCGACGCACCAGCTGGCCTACGTTCCACTCGCCGGCGTGGCCCATCTGAGTGGCGCGGGTGTCGCCCAGATGCGAGTTGTGCGCCCACACCACCAGCCGCCCGGCGCGGCCACCCGCGCGCAGATA
Source organism: Dyella thailandensis (assembly GCF_050749815.1). Lineage (GTDB taxonomy): Bacteria > Pseudomonadota > Gammaproteobacteria > Xanthomonadales > Rhodanobacteraceae > Dyella_A. The sequence continues at coordinate 1,284,448 of NZ_CP192735.1, forward strand.
CTCCTCCAGCGCAAACAGGGTCTGCGTCATGTGGTAGTCGCGCAGGTTCCAGCTGCTCTGGCGGCCGGCGAACATGCTGCGGTAGTAGGCCTCGCCACTGACCACCACGTGCGCGTTGCGCTCGGCGGCGAACTGCGCCTCGCGCGCGGTGCTGCCGTCGTGCTGGCGGTAATCCGGCGCGCGCTGCAGCAGCTCGGTCAGGCGTTGCTGCACGGCCTCGCGGCAATCCGGGCGCAGTCCCATCACCGCTTCGTAGCCGTAGCGCTGCGGATCGCGCACGTGGTCGAGCGCGGCGTACTGCTCGCGCGCCAGCTCGGCCTGCTCCGGGTCGACCCGCTCCAGGTAGGCCACCACCGCCGCGGCCGAGCGGTACAGGCTGTACATGTCCAACCCGTAGAAGCCGATCTGCGTCTCGGGGCGGCGCCGCAGGTTGTAGCTGCGCAGCCAGCGGATGAACGGCAGCACGTCGGCATTGCGCGACATCCAGCGCGGGAACCGTTCGAAGGCGTCGAATGCCTGGGCTAGCGATTCGCTGCCGCCGCCGACGTAATCGTGCAGGTGCCAGGCGTCGGGCCAGTCCGCCTCCACAGCCACGGCGTCGAAGCCCTGCTCGACGATCAGCCGGCGGGTGATGTCTGCGCGCATCCGGTAGAACTCGCGGGTGCCGTGGGTGGCCTCGCCGAGCAGCACGAACTGGCGTCCCACGCTGGCGTCCAGCAGAGCGTCGTAGTCGTGATCCGCCTCGTCCAGACGCACCGCCATGGCGCGGATCGCCTCCAGTGGCGTGGCAACGATCGTGCTCATGCGACGAGCCAGCGGGTGAACCAGTCCGCGGCCAGCGCGGCCACGCGCTCCAGTGCGCCGGGCTCTTCGAACAGGTGGGTGGCGCGCGGCACCAGCACCAGCTCGGCGCTTTCCTGCATCAGTGCCAACGCCTGGCGGTTGAGCATGATCACGTCGGTATCGGCGCCGCCGACGATCAGCAGCGTCGGCGCGGTGATCTTCGCCAGCGCGGCGGTGCCGGCCAGATCGGGACGGCCGCCGCGCGAAACCACGGCGGCGATCCGCTCGGGCTGCTGCGCGGCAACCACCAGCGCCGCCGCCGCGCCCGTGCTGGCGCCGAACAGGCCGACCGGCAGCGCGTGCAACGCCGGCACACCCGCCGCCCACCTCACGGCCCGGCCCAGCCGCGAGGCGAGCAAGGCGATGTCGAAGCGCATGCGCCGATCGGCGTCCTCGCTGGTGCTGAGCAGATCGAACAGCAGCGTCGCCAGACCATGCTCATGTAGCACGCCGGCCACTGCCCGGCTGCGCGGGCTGAGCCGGCTGCTGCCACTGCCGTGGGCGAAGATCACCACGCCGCGCGCCTGGGGCGGCACGGTGAGATCGCCCTGCAGCGTCACGCCGTCCAGGTGCAGCTGCACGCTCTGCATGGCCGTCGCCGCCTTCGTCGATGGCGCGGCGGCCAGGAGTTCGATCACCTCTTCATCCGGCACCGCCTCAAAGCGCTGGTAGAACTGCCCCACGGCGCGAAAGTCGGGCGGGGCACTGAGGCAGACCACGTCATCGGCCTGCCCCTTCAGCTCCACCAGACTGTGCGGTGCGGCCACGGGCACGGCGCAGATCAGGCTCGCGGGATGACGGGCGCGCACCGCGGCGAGGGCCGCGCGCATGGTGCTGCCGGTGGCCAGCCCATCGTCGACCACGATCACCACCCGCCCCGCCGGATCGATAGGTGGATGCCGCGGTCGGTAGCGATGACGACGCTGGCGGATCAACGCCAGTTGCTGCGCGGTCTCGCGCGCCACGTACGCCTCGTCGGCCCCGGTGGCCGCGGCGTAGTCGCTCAGCGACACGCGCCCCTGCTCGTCGACGGCGCCGATCGCCAGTTCCGGATTGCTCGGCGCGCCGAGCTTGCGCACCAGCACCACGTCCAGCTCGCCGTCGAGCGCATCGGCGATCACCCGCCCCACCGGCACACCGCCGCGGGGTATCGCCAGCACCAGGGGATGCTGGCCTCGGTAGATTCGCAGTGCGCGGGCCAGCTGTTCGCCGGCGTCGGCGCGATCGACGAACCCTTCGGTATAGGTCGCTGCCATGGGGAGTCCTCCGCTGTCCCTTCCACTGCGATGCAGGCCCCCTCGCGACGCACCGCCCGGCGATGCTCGGCCGCCTGGCGAGTCGCCGCGTTGACCTGCATCAAGCCGATCGCGCCTGCGCTTGATGCAGATCAACAACGGCCGACCGCAGCCACGCACAGTGATCGCATGCCCTGCTGCGCCGGAGCCGCCGATGCCCTCTGCCTGTACCTGCTGCGCACGTCGCGCCGTGATCGATCGCGGGTGACGCGGTGGGGCGCGTGCCGCATCACTGGCCACATGGCGCGCACCGGCCGCGGCACGCGAGCTCGGCCCACGTCGAGCCATCCCTTCCTGTCCAACCGGAGAGCGCGTCCATGCGCATTGCCGACCTCTGTACCCGTGTGGTGGTGAGCACCCAGGCCACGGTGAGCGTGCGCGACGCGGCCGAGGCGATGCGTCAGCATCACGTCGGCGCCCTGGTGGTGGTGGAGAAGCCCAACGGCGAGCGCATTCCGGTGGGCGTCGTCACCGACCGCGACATCGTGGTGGCGGTGGTCGCCACCGGCGGCAATCCGGACAAGCTCACGCTGGGCCAGATCATGAGCCGGCCGGTGGTCACCTGCACCGAATCCGAAGGGCTGTTCGCCGCCATCCTCACCATGCGCGAGCACGGCGTGCGCCGCCTGCCGGTGCTCAACGCCAAGGGCGGCTTGGCGGGCATGGTCAGCGCCGACGACATCTACGGTGCGCTCGGTGCGCAGATGGTCGACCTGGGCGAGGCGCTGACCCGCGAGGAGACGCGCGAGATGCAGGAACGGCCCTGAACCGACAGCGCGCCGCCAGGGCCGCTGCCCGGCGGCGCCTCAGTCGAAGCGACCGCGGCCCAGCAGCCCCAGCAGAAAGGCGCCCGCGGCCACCGTGCCGATCAGCACCCACGGCTGTTCGCGCACACGCTCTCGCGCACGCGCCATGCGCCGACCGGCACGTCCGGCCGCATCGCGTTCGAGTTCCACCAACTGGTCGCGCACGGAAACCAGCTTGGCCCGCGCTTCCTCCGCCAGGCCACCGGCGTCGTCGGCGGCATCGTGCAGCAGCCGTTCGAGATCGCTGTTGATCAGGCCCAAGTCGCGGCGCAGGCGGTCGGTATGGATAGGTTGGTTCACGGCGCACTCCTTCGATCAAGGTCGCCGCCACCCTAGCCCGGGGGCACCCGTCGCCAGTTGATACGCATCAAGGGGCGGTGCCGTGGCGGTGCCTACAGTGCCCCATACAGACCATCGCAGGCACACGCCCCAACGGGCAGGAGGAAGCAATGACATCGACGTGGATTCTGGTTGCCGACGCCGCGCGCGCCCGGGTGTTCGAGGCCACCGGACGCAGCGAGCCCTGGCAGGAGGTGGCGTGCTTCGCCAACCCCGACGGCCGCGCCCCGGGACGCCATGCCACCACCGAGCGCGCCCCGCGCGTGAACGAGAGCATGGGCGGCGCGCGGCATGCGATCGAGCCGCACACCACCCTGCGCGACAAGAGCACCGAGCGCTTCGCGCACATGCTCGGGCAAGCGCTGGAACGCGGCCGCAACGACCAGCGTTACGAGCGCCTGGTGCTGGTGGCGCCGCCGCGCTTTCTGGGGGCCCTGCACGGCGTGATGGACAAGCAGCTCAGCCACTGCATCAGCGGCGAAGTGCAGCACGACTTCACCGCCCTGCCGGGCGAGGAGATCCGCAGCCGCCTGCCGCACCAGCTGCTGGCCTGACCGAACACCGCCACCGGCACGCCGCGTCTACGCGGCGCGCCGGTCGTCGGGATCAGCTCACCGAAATACGCCGGCTGGCGCCGTTGCCGCTCTTGGGCAGGGTGAGGGTAAGAACTCCTCCTTCGTAATGCGCATCGGCCTTGGCGCTGTCGATCTCCGCCGGCAGGCTGAAGGCGCGATACACCTTGCCGTAGTAACGCTCGCTGCACAGCGTGTGCTCGTCGTCCTTCTGTTCGGTGCTGCGCTTCACCTCGGCGCTGATCGCCACCTGGTTGCCTTCCACCGACACCTCGATGTCGCGCTTGTCCACGCCGGGCAGGTCGGCCTTGACCAGGTAGGCGTTGTCCTTTTCGGTCACGTCCAGGCGCATGTCCGGCGCCATCTCCATCTCGCGCCACAGCGACGGGCTGGCCAGGCTGCGGAACATGTCGTCGAAGCGGCTGATCGGGAAGCTGCTCATCGGGTCCAGCCGGGCAGCAGCCTTGAAGGGGTTCCAGCGGGCAAGTGTGGTCATGGGGTAGTCCTCCAGAATGAGAGCGGCGCAGCGCCATTGCCGCGCGTCGTCGAGTCTGTGGCGGTGCAGCGGCACCCACGTTGATGCAGGTCAAGCCTGCCGTGACGGTTCATCCGGGGCACGCCGTCACTGCCGTTTTACCGGTGCGGGTGTACCTTGCTGCGGTTGCCTGCGCGGAGCCCGCGCCGTCACTCCCCGATGTTTTCGCCAGCCACCGCCGCTTCCGGAGAAGTCGCCATGACCGAGCGTCCGCCCGCCCCTACCCCGCCCACCGATCGCACCGATGAGGTGCACGTCACCTTGAGCCGGCGCGGCTTCCTGCAGATGGTCGGCATGACCGGCGCGGCCACCACGCTGGGCCTGGGCGGCCACGCGCTGGCGGCCACCGCGATGGCGCACATGCCCGCCGATGAGGCCCCCGCCGACGACGCCGGTCAGGTCACCGTGCGGCTCACCGTCAACAGCCAGCCGCAGACGCTCACCGTCGACCCGCGCACCACCCTGCTCGACGGTCTGCGCGAACACCTGCACCTCACCGGAACCAAGAAGGGCTGCGACCACGGCCAGTGCGGCGCGTGCACCGTGCACGTGAACGGCCGGCGGGTGAACTCCTGCCTGAGCCTGCTGGCCATGCACGAGGGCGAGGAGGTGACCACCATCGAAGGCCTCGGCCAGCCCGGCCATCTGCACCCGATGCAGCAAGCGTTCGTGGAGCACGACGGCTACCAGTGCGGCTACTGCACCTCCGGCCAGATCATGTCGGCCACCGCGCTGCTGAAAGAACCCTGGGGCCCGGACGATGCGGACGTGAAGGAAGCCATGGCCGGCAACATCTGCCGCTGCGGCGCGTATCCCAACATCGTCGCGGCGATCCAGCAGGTCCGGAAGGGCTGAGGGAGACACACCATGCAGGCATTCACCTTTCTCCGCGCCACCGACGCCCGCCAGGCGATCGACGCCGGCGCCCGTTCCCCCACTGCCCAGCAGGGCGCCAGCGTGCGCTTCGTCGCCGGCGGCACCACCTTGCTCGACCTGATGAAGCTCAACGTGGAAACGCCCGCGCAGGTGGTCGACATCAACCGCCTGCCGCTGGCCAAGGTGGAGCGCACGCCCGATGGCGGCCTGAAGATCGGCGCGCTGGTGCGCAATGCAGATCTCGCCAACCATGCCGAGGTGAAGCGCGACTACGCGGTGCTGTCCGAAGCGCTGCTGGCCGGCGCCTCGGCCCAGCTGCGCAACATGGCCACCACCGGCGGCAATCTGCTGCAGCGTACGCGCTGCATGTACTTCCGCGACGAGCACATGCCGTGCAACAAACGCGAGCCCGGCAGTGGCTGCCCGGCCATCGACGGCGCCAACCGCAACCTGGCCATCCTGGGCACCAGCGAGCACTGCATCGCCACCAACCCCAGCGACATGAACGTGGCGCTGGCCGCGCTGGAGGCGCGCATCGTGATCCAGGGCGCCAAGGGCGAGCGCACCGTGCCGATCGCCGACTTCTTCCTGCTGCCCGGCGACACGCCACAGCACGAGACCGTGATGCAGCCGGGTGACCTGATCACCCACGTGCTGCTGCCGCCGCCCACGCGCGGTGCGCGGTCGCACTATCTCAAGCTGCGCGACCGCGCCTCCTACGAGTTCGCGCTGGCCTCGGCCGCCGTGGTGCTCGGTACCGAGGACGGACGCATCACCCACGCCCGCGTGGCGCTGGGCGGCGTGGGCACGCGGCCGTGGCGGTCGGTGGAAGCGGAGCAGGCCCTGCTCGGCCAGCCCGCCGGCCCGGATGCCTTCGCCGCCGCCGCGAACGCCGCGCTGCGCGACGCGAAGCCGCAGAGCGAGAACGCCTTCAAGGTGGAGCTGGCCAAGCGCTGCCTCACCCACGCCTTTGCCACCGTGGCCGCCGCGTAAGCGCCGCGCAGGAGAGAGAACTCATGGCACCCGACGCATCCCGCACCCTGCCCGCCCTGGGCCACGGCCACGCCCGCGTGGACGGCCCGCTCAAGGTCAGCGGCGCCGCCCGCTACAGCTCCGACTACCACTTTCCCGGCCTGCTCTACGCCGTGCCGGTGGGCGCCACCATTGCCCACGGCGAGGTGGCGTCCATCGACGACTCCGCTGCTGCCGCCATGCCCGGCGTGCGCAAGGTCTACACGCGCGCCAACATCCGGCGCTTCTACAAGCCCGGCAAGTCCGGCTACATCGACGAGGCGCGCCCGCCGCTGGACGACGATACCGTGCGCTACTACGGCCAGTACGTGGCGCTGGTGGTGGCCGACACCTTCGAGCAGGCCACCGCTGCAGCGCGCGCGGTGAAGGTGAGCTACCGCAACGTGCAGGCGCCGGACGTGCGCATGCAGCTCACCGCCGAGGAAAAGCGGACCACCGACTCCGAGCGCGGCGACGTCGACAAGGCACTGGCCGGCGCGCCGGTGACGGTCGACCAGACCTACACCACGCCGCCGGAGACGCATAACCCGATCGAGCTGCATGCCAGCGTCGCCACCTGGGACGGCAAGGCGTTCACCCTGTACGAAACCACCCAGTCGATCATCAACCACCGCGACGTGATGGCGCAGATGCTGGGCGTGCCGAAGGAGAACGTGCGCATCGTTACCGAGTTCCTGGGCTCGGGCTTCGGCGGCAAGCTGTGGCCGTGGCCGCACGCCCTGCTCGCCGCCGCGGCGGCGCGTGACCTGGGCAAGCCGGTGAAGCTGGTGGTGACGCGGCAGATGATGTTCCACAACGTGGGCCATCGCACCAACACCCAGCAGCGCATGCGCCTGGGCGCCACCCACGACGGCAAGCTGGTCGCGCTGCGGCAGGACTTCCTCTATCGCACCTCGCGCACGGACCACACCAAGGAGGACTGCGGCGAGGCCACCGCGTTCCTGTATTCCACGCCCAACCTCAAGATCACCAGCGGCTGCGCCCGTCGCGACATTGCCCCCAACACCGCCATGCGCGGCCCCGGCGCGGTGCCTGGGCTGTTTGCGGTGGAGTCGGCGATGGACGAGCTGGCGCTGGCGCTGAAGATCGATCCGGTGGAGCTGCGCCTGCGCAACGAGCCGTCCATCGACGAGAGCACGAACCTGCCGTTCTCCTCGCGCCACATGAAGGAATGCCTCACCGAAGGCGCCGCCCGCTTCGGCTGGGCCAAGCGCAATCCGGCCGTCGGGTCCATGCGGGCGGACGGCAAGGTGCTGGGCTGGGGCGTGGCCTGCTGCGCGTGGATGGCACAGCGCCTGGGCGCGGAAGTGTCGGTGCTGCTCAACGCCGACGGCAGCGTGCGCGTGGCCAGCGGCACGCAGGACATCGGCACCGGCACCTACACCATGCTGGCGCAGATGGTGGCGCACGACCTCGGCATCGCCATCGATCGCGTGAAGGTGGTGATCGGCGACAGCGCGCTGCCGCCAGGCCCGCTGTCCGGCGGTTCGATGGTCACCGGCTCGCTGGTGCCCGCGGTGGCTCAGGCCACCGGCAAGGCGGTGGAGCAACTGCTGCAGACGGCCAGCGGCCATGGCGCGTTCCAGGGCGCCAAGACCGGGCAGCTGGCCTTCACCGATGGCCGCGTGCATCTGCGCAGCAGCACGCCGGACGAAGGCGTGCCGTTCGCCGACATCCTGGGCCAGGCGCGGCTGGCGCACGTGGAGGGCAAGGGCACCTCGCGCGACACCTTCGGCGACGCCGAGGCGAAGAAGTACTCCATGCACTCCTACGGCGCGCACTTCGTCGAGGTGACGTGGGAGCCGGTGATCGCGCGGCTACGGGTAAGCCGCGTGGTCACCGCGATCGACGCGGGGCGCATCATTAATCCGATGACCGGGCGCAACCAGATCGAAGGGGCCATCGCGATGGGCGTGGGCATGGCGCTGTTCGAGGAGACCCAGTATGAGCGCCGTCACGGCAAGGCGATCAACAGCAACCTGGCCGACTACGTGATGACCACCCACGCCGACGCGCCGCAGATCGACGTGCTGTTCCTCGACTACCCGGATACCAAGCTCAACGCGCTGGGCGCCCGCGGCATCGGCGAGATCGGCCTGGCCGGCTTCGCCGCGGCGGTCACCAACGCCGTGCACCACGCCACCGGCGTGCGCGTGCGGGACCTGCCGGTGAAGATCGAGCACTTGCTCACGTCGACGGTCGTCTGACCGCGCCGCTTGTGCGGCATGCCCTGCATCGGCATGCCGCCACCGCGGCTGCGCGTACCTCGCCACGGCAGCCGTTACCATCCCCTCGTTCCCTCCGCGAAAAGGCACCGCGTGACTCACGTCGACTTCCGCCCTGCCCCACGATGAACTCCCCCCACGAACTCACCCAACTGCTCGACGCACTGCGCGCACTGCGTGACGGCGGCGAACCGCGCGCCGCGCTGGCCACGCTCACCCGCACACACGGCTCTACCTTCCGCCGCCCCGGCACGCACATGCTGGTGTTGCACGACGGTCGCGTGGTGTGCGAGCTCTCCGGCGGTTGCCCGCAGCGCGACATCGTGGCGCGCGCGCTGGAAGTGATCGCCAGCAGCGCGCCGCGGCGAGTGCACTACAACAGCGAGTCCGGGCTCGACGTGCTGATGGAGATGGGCTGCGGCGGCGAGCTGGAGATCCTGATCGAGCCGCTGGTGCCGGCAGGCGCGACCGCGTTCGCCGACAGCCTCGCGCAGTGCCTGGCGGCCCGCATCGATGCGCAGCTGGCCACGCTGTTCGCTGTCGACGGCCAGGTGATCGCCCCGCAGCGCATGGTGTGGAGCGCGCAGCAGGTGTTGTTCAACGGCATAGACGATGCCGCCACCGGCGCCGTCATTGCCGATGCCTGCGCGGCACACCGCGCACGCGGGGCCACTACGCAACAGCTCGCCTCGCCGCTCGGCACGCTAGACGTGCTGATCGAGCCGGTGCAGCCGCCGCACGCGCTGGTGGTGATCGGCTCCAGCGCAGCAGCCCGCGCGCTGCTGCCGCTGTCCACCGCGCTGGGCTGGCAGACCACCCTGGTCGACCACGATCCGGCACGGCTGCAGTCGCCCGATCTGCCCGCTGGCCTGCGCACCCTGTGCACCACGCCGGAACAGCTGCACGAGGCGCTGCCGCTGGACGCGCACAGCTCGGTGGTGGTGATGACCCACAACCTGGAGCGCGACATCGCCTGGCTGGCCGCCCTGCGCGACGCGCCGGTCGCCTACGTCGGCTCGCTCGGCTCGCGCGAGCGGGTCTCGCGCATGCGTCACGCCTCCGAGCTCCACGGCCTGCGTCTGCACGCCCCGGCGGGGCTCGACATCGGCTCGGAGACGCCGGAAGAAATCGCGCTCGCCGTCGCCGCCGAGATCATGGCGGTGATCAACGCGCGCAGCGGCGGCCCGCTGCGCGACAACGACGGCGCCATCCACGGATGAGCGCGTCGTCGCCGGTGATCGTGCTGCTCGCCGCCGGCGAAGCGAGCCGCTTCGGCAGCCTCAAGCAGCTGGCGATGATCGACGGCGAACCGATGGTGCGCCGTGCGGCCCGTCAGGCTCTCGCCTGCGGTGTGCCGGTGCTCGTGGTGCTCGGTGCTGGCGCCGAGCGGGTGGCTGGTGCACTCGCCGACCTGCCGCTGCAAACGGTGGTGCACGAGGGCTGGCGCGACGGCCTGGGCAGCACGCTGGCCGCCGGCGTGCGCGCCGTGCAACAAGCCCATCCGCACACCAGCGGGGTGCTGGTGATGCTGGCCGACCAGCCGCAGCTGGGCACGGCGCTGCTTGGACATCTGCTTGACGAGCACGCGCGCTCGCCTGGGAAGATCATCGCCACTGCCCAATCCGGCGGAGCCGGTCCACCGGCGCTGTTTCCGCGTTCGGACTACGAGGTGCTCGCCCAAGCCCGCGGCGCGCAAGGAGCGAAGTGCTGGTTGCGCCAAGAGCACGCGCGGGTGCTGGAAGTGGATCCTGCGCCCTACGGCGCAGACCTTGCCGACATCGACACTCCAGACGATCTGCATCGCACCAGCGCTGCACCCTGACGGACATCCAGACGTCTATCCGTCAACCCGCGGGCGAGCTTGCCAACCGCGATTCCTGGGTTACCATGCGCGCCATCCGGAGATGGCATTCCTCCGCGAACCGCCGCCCCCCATCGGCTGATGATGCCTACGTACCCCTGGACAGGGAGACGTAGGCGTGTGCCCGCGGTTCGGCCTGTCCAGGTTTTGAGCAACCTCGAACCTGGAAAACTCCCGATGAAACGTTTCTCCGTACCCGAACAGGCGGCCATGGTGCCGCTGCTCGGGCGCTGGCTGGTGCTGTCGGCCATCGTCGGCGTGCTGGTCGGCGCGGCCTCCGCCCTGTTCCTCTGGTCACTCGACTGGGCCACTGCCGTGCAGACCTCGCGCGGTTACATGCTCGCCCTGCTGCCGTTCGCCGGGCTGCTGGTCGGCTGGGTGTATCACCGCGTCGGCAAAGACGTGGAAGGCGGCAACAACCTGCTGCTGGACGAGATCCACGATCCCAAGAAGATCGTGCCCAAGCGGATGGCCCTGCTGGTGTTCGCCGGTACCGTGGTCACCCACTTGTTCGGTGGATCGGCCGGCCGTGAAGGTACCGCGGTGCAGATGGGCGGCACCCTGGCCGACCAGGTCACCCATCGGCTGCGCCTGGGCACGGACGATCGCCGCATCCTGCTGATGGCCGGTATCAGCGCCGGCTTCGCGTCGGTATTCGGTACGCCACTCGCCGGCGCGATCTTCGGCCTGGAGGTGCTGGCCATCGGCAGGATCCGCTACGACGCCCTGCTGCCTTGCGTGCTTTCGGCGGTCATTGCCGACCAGGTGACGCTGGGACTGGGCACCCATCATGCGCTCTACGCGATGGGCGCGGTCCCCGCGATCGGCATTGGCGGCCTGCTGGCGACGGTAGCGGCAGGCATCTGCTTTGGGCTGGTGGGCATGCTGTTTGCCGACGCCACGCACGCGCTCTCTGCACTGTTCAAGCGCGTGATCAAGTACCCGCCGCTGCGGCTGTTCGTCGGCGGTGCGTTGGTGGCCGCGTTCGCCTTCGCGCTGGGCAGCCGTCAGTACCTGGGGCTGGGCATCCCGACGATCCAGGCGGCTTTCGTGCATCCGCTGCCGCCGTACGACTTCGCCGGCAAGTTCGGGTTCACCGCGCTGACCCTCGCCTCGGGCTTCAAGGGCGGCGAGGTCACGCCGCTGTTCTTCATCGGCGCCACCCTGGGCAACGCCCTGGGCCACGTACTGCCGCTGCCGTTCTATCTGCTCGCCGGCCTGGGGTTCGTGGCCGTGTTCGCCGGTGCGGCGAACACGCCGATCGCCTCCACGGTGATGGCGATCGAGCTCTTCGGTCCTGCTGTGGGCTGTTATGCGGCACTGGCCTGCGTGGTCGCTTACCTGTTCTCCGGACACACCGGCATCTACCGCTCGCAACGCGTGGGGCACGCCAAGCACCTGTCCTGGCCCGAGGGCATCCGCCTGGCCGATATCCCTGCGCTCCGGCGCACCCGTCTGGCTGCCGCAACCGACTCCGCTTCCTGATTCCACGAGACCCTCATGAACAATCTCGCTGCCCTTCGCCTTTACTTCCACCAATCGGCCCGGCTCGAACCACGCACCGTATGGGATCGCCTCAATGCCCGATCCGTCGCCGCCCACGTGCTCAAGAGCGCCCACCTGGAGGGAATCGGCCAGGTGCTCGTGCACCAGGTGCACAGCGGCTACCTCGCCGGAGACAAACCCAGCGTGCGGCACATCGAAGGCGCCCATCCGCGCCTTCCTCACTGTATTGAACTGATCGACCTGGAGAGCACATTGCGCGAGTTCTGGGCCAAGCATGGAACCTTGCTGAAGGAGGTCCGTGCGCTGTTCATGCCTTGCGAGGCCTTGCTGCCGGAAAACGCATGATCCGAGGCGCCAGGGACGGCGCCCGAAGCATCCGTGGCCATGGCCGTACCCCGGCCACGGCACCCTCAGGCACCGGATACCACGCCACCGTCGTCGAGTACGTAACGCAGCCCCAGGTCGAGCGCGTCGGCCGCTGCCGGACGCGCGTAGAGGTAGCCCTGCACGGCATCGCAGCCGTGTGCGCGCAGCCACAGTGCCTCTTCCTTGCGCTCCACCCCCTCGGCCACGGTGCTGATGCCCAGCGCGCGGGCCATCTGCAGCATGGAGTTGACGATCGCCTGGCTGTCGGAGAGGCGATCCACGTTGCGTACGAACGAGGCGTCGATCTTCACCCGGGTGATCGGCAGCCGTTTGAAATGCGACAGGCTCGAGTAGCCGCGCCCGAAGTCGTCGATGGCGATGGCGATGCCCATGCCGGCGAGGCGGATCAGGTTGGTGCGCAGTTCCTCGTCCAGGTGCAGTGCGACGGTCTCGGTGATCTCCAGTTCCACCAGCTGGGTACGCAGCCCGGTGGCGATGATGGTGGACTGCACGAAGTCGACGAAGCCGGCCTGGCGCAGCTGTACGGGCGACACGTTGATCGCCACCGGCCCGTCGTAGACGCCATCGGCCAGCCAGCGGCACACCTGCGCCAGCGTCTCGCGCAGCACCCATTGCCCCAGCTCCACGATCTGCCCGCTGCGCTCGGCCACCGGGATGAACTCGCTGGCCTTGATCTCCACGCCGCCGGCCTCCCGCCACGCGCACAGCGCCTCCAGCCCCACGATGCGCCCGCTGGCCAGGCAGAACTGCGGCTGGTAGCGCACATGCAGGCGATCGGCCGCCAGCGCCTGACGAAGGCCCTGCACCAGTTCCACGTAGCGCCACGCTTCGCGGCGCATGCTCGGGTCGAACTGCACCACGCGATCGCGTCCGGCCTGCTTGGCATGGCACAGGGCGGCATCGCCCGCGCTGAGCAGCGTATCCACGTCGGCGCCGTGCTCGGGCCACCAGGCGATGCCGATGCTGCAGGTGCGGGCTACCGCGAAATCCTCGCCGCCGGCGGTGCCGGCCACCGCGCTGCGGATGTTCCTGGCCAGCACGATCGGCGCCATCGGCGTCTGTGGCCGGGTCATCACGGCAACGAACTCGTCGCCGCCGAAGCGCCCCACCATGACGTCCTCGTGGGCGAATGCGCCGATGCGGGTGGCGACCTCGCGCAGGTGCAGATCGCCGCTCGGGTGTCCCTGGGTGTCGTTGATCAGCTTGAAGTGATCGATGTTGATGAACAGCACCGCCATCTGCTGGTGCCCCGGCGCCTCGCGGATCGCTCGCGCCACCCGCTCGCGCAGTGCGCTGCGCGTGAGCAGGCCGGTCAACGGATCGATGCCCGCCTGCAGGCGCTGCAGCTCCTGTTCGCGCAGCTGGGCGGTGACGTCGAGGCACATGACCACATCGACCTCGTCGTCGGCGCGGCTGAGGTGGGTGCTCAACAGGCGCACGTCGAACTCGCTGCCGTCGGCGCGCCGGTGCTTCGCCAACTGCTCGCTGCACCGCCGGCTGCTGCGGTCGCTGGCGCACAGCGAGCTGCCGGCCGCCACGTCCAGGTCGCGCAGGCACCGCGCCAGCCTTGGCGAGGAGCCGACCCCGTACACCTCCCGTGCGGCGCGGTTCGCGTGCAGGATCACGCCGTGATCGGGTTCCACCACGAAGCAGGGAATGGGCAGGTTGTCGATCAGCTCCGCGTAACCCTGCTCCAGCCGTTCGATCTCGCTGCGGCTTTCGATGAAGCGGCGAATCGCCCGGTGCTGCAGGCCGTGGATGAACAGGGCCGAGAGGGCCACGAACACCACGCCCTTGGTGGCGAAGTACAGGTCGCGCACTCGGCCGGGCGGCAGCCACCCGCCCACGGTGTCCGAGACTGCCAGCCAGACGATGCCCAGCAAGGCGTAGCGCCAGGCCAGCCGTCCCGATTGCCGCTGCAGGTCGCCCCAGGGGGCAGGTGTCGGTTGCTGCATCATTCAACGCTCCGCGCAGGTGGGTGTTCCGTGCACAGGCCGCCGGGTGTCCCGTGGCGGCCACCCGGCAGTACGTCGCACCGCGACGACGGCCGGGCCTGGCTCGCCTAGAACTCCTTCCAGACGGATTTGTCCTCGGCCCGATGCGGCCGCTCCGACGCGAGCCGCCGCTCGACCGGATGGCCATGCGCCCGGTGCGCACGACTGATCCGCGCCTCCGGCTCGGTGCTCGCCGATGCCGATGGCGTCTCTTCCGTGTGGAAGTAGGCCACCTGCCGGCGCAGGCTCATGGCCTGCTCCTCCATGGCGCGGCTGGCCGAGGCGGCCTCTTCCACCAGCGCGGCGTTCTGCTGCGTGACCTCGTCCATCTGCGTCACGGCCATGTTCACCTGCTCGATGCCGGCCGACTGCTCGGTGCTCGCCGCGGCAATCTCGGCCACGATGTCGGTGACCTTCTTGATGCTCTCCACGATCGCCGACAGCGCGCGCCCGGACTCGTCTACCAGGCCCGAACCCATCTTCACGCGCTCGACGCTGTCGCCGATCAGCGTCTTGATCTCCTTGGCCGCCAGCGCGCTGCGCTGGGCGAGATTGCGCACTTCCGAGGCCACCACGGCGAAGCCGCGGCCCTGGTCGCCGGCACGGGCAGCTTCCACCGCCGCGTTCAGCGCGAGCAGGTTGGTCTGGAAGGCGATCTCGTCAATCAGGCCCACGATGTCGGCGATCTTCTGGCTGGAGGCGGAGATCGCGCCCATCGCCTCGACCGTCTTGCTGACCACGGCCCCACCGTGCTCGGCCTGTTCGCGCGCACCCCGCGCCAACTGGTTAGCGTGCGAGGCGTTCTCGGCGTTCTGCTTGACGGTGGCAGTCATCTGCTCCATCGAGGCGGCCGTCTCCTCGAGGCTAGAAGCCTGTTCCTGCGTGCGCTGGCTCAGGTCGTCGTTGCCCTGCGCGATCTGCCGAGCGGCCGTGCTGACCGATTCGGAGCCTGCACGCACGTCCTGCACCACCTCGGCGAGCTTGGCGTCCATGTCGGCCAGCGATTGCAGCAGGCGGCCCACCTCGTCTCCCGAGATGCGCTCGATACGGTTGTTGAGCTTGCCGCCGGCGATGTTGTTGGCCACGCGCATGGCCTCGGCCAGCGAGCGCGAGATCGAGCGCACCAGCTGGAAACCGATCCCTCCGCTCAGCAGCAGCCCAAAGGCAATGGACGCCATGGTGGTTTTGGCCGAGCGCGACGCCCGTTGCTCATCGGTGGCGTAAGCGGCCGCGGAAATCTTGTCCTGCAGCGTAAACAAATCGCCGATATCGCCACGCAGCGCCGTGTAACTTTTTTCGCCGGCGCCATCCATGGTTTGCATGGCCTGGTCGTATTGCTTGGCGTCCAGTGACTTGGCCGCCGTATCCATGGTTTTGCGGAAATCGCCGTAATCGCCATCCAGTCGCTTGCTGATGGTTTTTTCGTCCGGCGACAGCTCCGCCGCGTGAAACGTCGCAAGTAATTGCGCGAGATCGCCGTCGTCACGCCTCAGCGATTGCTGGAATGCATCGGCGTGTGCGGCGTCGCGCGTGCCCAGGGCGCGATGCAGCGAGGTTCGCTCGCCGCCAAGGAGATCCAGAGCACGCGCCAATGACATCGTGGGTATTAGCTTGTTCGCATGCATGTCGCGTAATGCGGCGTTGCTGCTGTTCAAATCGTTGATGCCCATGGCGCCAACGGTTGCGAGCACTGTGGCGAGGGTGCCCAGCGTGACTATCAACCTGACCTTGATCGACCACTGCGGAAAATGCATGCCTGTTCTCCAGATGGGTGAGGCCCTAACGCCCGCGTGGTCGATTGCCGCCGCCGGTCTGTTCGGGACGCCTTGGTTTCAATGCGCTTGTTGTCCCACCCGTAAGCCGGTGGGCACGTTTCCCGAATTCATCCCGCGGCCGGAAATGCCGGTCAGCCGATCGGGACGGACGGGCTGGCGTGGTCATTAACGACAGGACAGGTCCGATCTTAAACGCAAATTATTCCGTTTTGGACTAATTGCAATCGCCGCCTACGGTGCCTCACCGGACTGAAGTTGCGCAATGATGCGTTCCATCCACAACCACGAATACCGCCTGCTGCTGGACTTCATGCAACAAGTCCGCGAGGCCCTTGGGGTTACCCAGGCCACGCTCGCGCTCAGGCTGGGAACGACCCAGTCCTACGTCTCCAAATGCGAACGGGGCGAACGGCGTCTCGACGTCATGGAATACGTGCGCTATTGCGATGCGCTGGGGGTGGATGCCGGCGTGCTCATGGACGTTTTCCTGGACTGCCGCCTGGACGGCCGGCGCGATCGGGCGACGCTCGTCGACACGCTGCTGCGAAAGAGCCGGCGCCGGCTACGCAGCCGCCACTTCACCAGCCCCTTCGCTCCTCCGCGCGACGGTTGATCGCCCATGCAGGCACGGCCGCCGCGCTAAGCTCCAGGCACCTCGTCCGGCTGCTCCCGCGCCTAAAAACCTTTCTCATGGCACCCACCGCAACTCCGCCTCCGGTCGGCAAGCACTGGCTGAACCCCACCGTGGCCGGCGCCGGCATTACCAGCGCGCTGGGCGACTTCTGCTACGAAACCACCACGGTGATCCTGCCGGGCTTTCTCGCCGTGCTGGGCGTGCCGGCGGCGGCGCTGGGCCTGATCGAAGGGGCCGCCGATGCGGTGGCCAGCTTCACCAAGATGATCGCCGGCCACGTGGCCGACAAGCTCGGCCATCGCAAGGCGCTGGTGCTGATCGGCTATGCGCTGACGCCGGCCGGACAAGCCTTGATCGCGCTCGCCGCGGGCTGGCCGCTGCTGCTGGCTGGCCGACTGCTTTCGTGGTTCGGCAAGGGTCTGCGCGGGCCGCTGCGCGATGCCATCGTGGTGCAGGCGGTGAGCGAGGAAACGCGCGGCCGTGCGTTCGGCTTTCATCGCGCGGCCGACACGCTGGGCGCGGTGGCGGGGCCGCTGCTGGGCGTGGCGCTGCTCGGCTGGGCGCAGACCCTGCCCGCGCACGACGCGGCCTGGCCGTTCCGCCTGGTGCTGTGGCTGTCGCTGATTCCCGGCGCACTGGCGGTGCTGGCGTTTCTGCTGCTGGTGCGCGATCCGCAGCATTCGATCAATCCGGCGCTGCAGTTGATGCATTCGCTGTCCACGCTGCCACGGCGGTTCAAGCGCTACCTCGGGGCGGTGGGGCTGTTCGGCATCGGCGATTTCTCGCACAGCCTGTTGATCCTCGCCGCCACCACCCTGCTCACGCCGGCGATGGGCGTAGTTCGCGCGGCGCAGGTCGCAGGCCTGCTCTACGTCGGCCGCAACGTGGTGCAGGTGCTGGCCTCGTTTCCGATCGGCGCGCTGGCCGATCGCGTGGGGCATCGCCCGCTGCTGCTGGCCGGCTACGGGCTGGGCGTGCTCACCGCGGCGATGACGGCGCTGGTGTTCTGGCGCGGCAGTGCCGGCGTGCCGGCGCTGGCCGGCATCTTTTTCGTGGCCGGGCTCTACGTCGCCACGCAGGAAGCGCTGGAGTCCACCGTCACCGCGGCGATGGTGCCGGCCGAGCGGCTGGCCACCAGCTACGGCGCGCTGGGCACGGTGAACGGCGTGGCGAAATTTGTTTCCAGCGCGGCGGTGGGGCTGGCCTGGAGCCTGCATTCGCCGGCCGCCGGCTTCGCTCTCGCCGCGGTGCTGATGCTCGCCGGCACGCTCGCCCTCGCCCGCAGTCGTTGAGGCCGCAGCGCTTGTCCCGTGCGGGATTTCGTCGTTATATAGCGATCTACATAACGAGCCGGAAGGGGCATCCCGTGCGCACCCCCACGCTTCATCGCTGCCTCGCCGTCATCGCGTTCGCCATCGCCGCAGTGACCGGACCTGCCCGGGCGGATGACCTGGTCGTCTCGGCCGCCTCCAGCCTCACCAACGCGTTCCAGAACGTGGCCAAGGCATACGAGGAGCAGCATCCGGGTACGCACGTGGTGCTCAACTTCGGCTCGTCGGACACCCTGCTGAGGCAGATCGCCAACGGCGCGCCGGCGGATGTGTTCGCCTCGGCCGACCAGGTGGCGATGAATAAGGCGCAGTCGCAGGGCGCGATTACCGCGGGCAGTCGGGTGGACTTCGCCGCCAACCAGCTGGTGCTGATCGTGCCGGCTGGCGGCGCCAAGGTCGCCACGTTGAATGACCTCACCGGCGCCGCGTTCAAGCGCATCGCCTGGGGCGATCCGGCCTCGGTGCCGGTGGGTCGTTACACAAAGAATGTGCTCGACCGCGCCGGCCTCACGCCGCGCCTGCAGGACAGGACCGTGCTCGCCGCCAACGTGCGCCAGTGCCTGGACTACGTGGTGCGCGGCGAAGTCGACGCCGGCTTCGTCTACGCCACCGACGCGGCCATTGCCCGCGGCAAGGTGGACGTGGCGCTGCGTGTTCCGTCGACCGCGCCCATCACTTACCCCATCGCCGTCGTTGCGCAGAGCAAGCATGCGGCCAAGGCGCGCGACTTCATCGCCTTCGTGCGCTCGACGCAGGGCCAGCAACTGCTCGCCAACGCCGGTTTCCTGGCGCCCTGAGCGTGACGCCGGACATCTGGCAACCGCTGCTGCTCTCGCTGAAGGTCGCCCTGTGGGCGACCACGCTGAACCTCGTCTTCGGCGTCGCCGTGGCCTACGGCCTGTCGCGCTGGCGCTCGCGCTGGTGCAACACGGTGGATGCGCTGCTCACCCTGCCGCTGGTGATGCCGCCCACGGTGCTCGGCTATTACCTGCTGGTGCTGCTGGGGCGGCGCGGCGTGATCGGCAGCTGGCTGGAGCAACTGGGCATCAACCCGGTATTCACCTGGCAGGGCGCGGTGATCGCCGCCACGCTGGCTGCGTTTCCGCTGGTGCACAAGGCCGCGCGCGCCGCGTTCGAGAACGTCGAGCCGCAGCTGGAAGACGCCGCCCGCGTGCTGGGCCTGGCGCCGCTGGCGGTGTTCTTCCGCGTGTCGCTGCCGCTGGCCATGCGCGGCATCGTGGCCGGCGCGCTGCTCGCCTTCGCCCGCGCGCTCGGTGAGTTCGGCGCCACGCTGATGATTGCCGGCAACCTGCCCGGCCGCACGCAGACGCTGTCGGTAGCGATCTACTCGGCGATCGAGGCGGGCGACGACGCCGGCGCCAACATGCTGGTGATCGTGGCCTCGGTGACCTGCGTGGCGGTGCTGGTGATCGCCGGCCGGCTCACCCGCGGCCGCGTGCCGCGGCGGAGCTTTTGACCATGCGCCTGGACGTCGACATCCGCCGCGTGATGACCGATCCACAGCGGCCGTTTTCGCTGGAGCTGGCGTTCCGTTCGGACAGCCAACGCGTGGTGCTGTTCGGCCCGTCCGGCTCGGGCAAGAGCCTCACCCTGCGCGCCATCGCCGGTCTGATGCGGCCGGACGCCGGCCACGTCGGCGTGCGCGGCCGCACGCTGTTCGACGATTTCCGCGGCGTGGACGTGCCCGCGCGCGCGCGGCGCATCGGCTACGTGTTCCAGGATTACGCGCTGTTCCCGCACCTCACCGTGGCACAGAACGTGGCGTTCGGCCTGACGCCCAGCCTGCGCCAGCCTTCGCGGCGGAACGTGCCGGAAGCGGCGAGGCGCTGGCTCGATGCGTTCGAGCTGGAGGGCCTGGCCAACCGCTATCCCGCACAGATCTCCGGCGGCCAGCAGCAGCGCGTGGCGCTGGCCCGGGCGCTGGCACCGCAGCCGGAACTGCTCCTGCTGGACGAACCTTTCGCCGCACTCGATCCGCCGCTGCGCGGCCGCTTGCGCGACGAGCTGGTGGCGCTGCAGTCACGGCTGGACGTGCAGATGCTGGTGATCACCCACGATCCGGCGGACGTGGAAGCGTTGGGACAGCACGTGCTGGAGATCCGCGAGGGACGTCTTTACCGCGACTCGGCGCGCGTGAGCGCCTGATCCGCTCAATCGGTGGTGCCCAGCAACACGCTGGACGGCTCGATGATCGCCTCCGTGCGATCTCCCTCGGCCAGGTCGAGCGCTGCGAGATCGGCGCTCGCCACCACCGCCACGATCACGCCGCCACCGTCCAGATCCAAGACCACCTCGGCGTTCGCGTCGCCACGCTCGACCGTGGCGATCGTGCCGGCCAGCCGATTGCGCGCGGGAGGCTGATCTAACGCATCCAGCCGCGCCAGCCGCACCGCCGAGGCCTTGATCAGGGCGATCGCCTCGCGCCCCACCGCCAGGTCCAGTTCACGCGTGCTCTCGCGGGTGATGGTGACTGTCAGCCGCTGCCCGCCAGCCAGCGCCAGCTCCACCGTGTCGTTGACGGCGCCGGGCGCGATCGCGGTCACCGTGCCGACGAGCTGGTTGCGCGCACTGGTGCGCAGCATGAAGCGCCGCATCAGTTGCAGATCGCGCAATGAGGCCTCGCCCATCGCGCCCAGCTGCTGCACGAAGCGCGCGTGCTCGGCCGCCATGGCGCGAAACACCTCCACCAGCCGCTGGCCGCGTGGCGTGAGCGTGGTGCCGCCGCCGCGCTTGCCGCCGGTGGCACGGGTCACCAGCGGCTCGTCGGCGAGGTTGTTCATCGCATCGATGGCGTCCCACGCGCCCTTGTAACTCATGCCCACCGCACGCGCCGCCGCGCTGATGCTGCCGGTCTCGCCGATGGCGGCAAGCAGCTCGATGCGGTCCAGCCCACCCACATGACGGTCGCCTGCATGCAGCGACAGCATGCCCTTGAGTTCAAACATCGCCCGCGCTCCCGGCCGCCGCCATCGCCGCCAGCTTCGCCACCGTATTCATGTTGCGCGCGGTGCCCTGGGTCGCGGCCTTGATCTTCAGGCGCGAGTCGGCCATGCCGTCGCCGTAGTGCACGTAGATTTCGCGGCGGCCGAGCGCGAGGCGCTCGTCTTTCAGTCCGCTGATGTCGTCCAGCGCGGACTTTGCTGGCGCCGCGTCGAGGAAGATCGCCACCACGCGGTTGCCCGGCTCATCGGCGAATGGGTTGGCGGCCAGCACGCGCGCCAGCTCTTCGCCCGTGCGCACCAGCACGCCAACCGGCTTGCCGGCATAGCGTTGCAGGCGCTCCTCCAAGGTCTGTTTCAGCGTGGCCTCTGCATGCGTCGACTCGAACACCACGTTGCCGCTGGCGATGTAGGTGCGCACATTCTGGAAACCGGCGTCTTCGCACATGGCCTTCAGCTCGGCCATCGGCAGCTTGCCGGTGCCGCCAACGTTCACGGCGCGCAGGAGGGCAACGTAGCGATGCAGCATCGGGAGAGGTTCCTGATCAGCGTGACGCGCGGATGGCGCGGGAAAAATCGTCGATGGGTCCGGTGCGGCGCGCCTTGTCGGTGATCCGCGCGGCGGCGCGCTGCACGTCGGCCGGCTGGCTCGCATCGATCGCGCCGTTGTCGCGCAGGTAGCCCTGGAGGTAGCCGGTGAGCAGCAGGCGGATGTCCATCGGCAGGCCGGGGTTGAGCTGACGCGCCATGCGATAGACCAGCGTGGTGCAGTTGGACGTGATGGTGTTGTAGAACGCCGGGCGCTCGGCCAGCCGGTTCGCCGCCTCCACGTAGGACAGGAACAGCGCGCGCATCGTGTCGCGCTCCAGCGTCATCGGATAGAGGTAATCGTCCTCGCCGCGCACGTTGGTGCGCACGCGCACGATGTCGTGCTCGTCGGCTGCCACCAGCACCATCTCGAACTGCTTGAAGAAGCCGCCGATCTCGGAGAACGCCTCGCCCTTCTTCTTGCGGATCTCCACCGAGAACACCACGTGCCGGCCGTCGTCGAAGCCGAACGAGATCATCGCGTGGGCGATCGCGCGGCTGTCCCAGTACGACAGGATGGCGTCGGCGGACACCAGGTGATCGAGGTTGTAGTCGCGGGTTTCCCAGCGCGCGTCGTAGTCGCTGTCGCTGCGCCAGTCGAAATCGCGCACGTTGTGCAAGGTGACGCGATGGCCGTGCACCTCGCCGCGAAGCAGGTGGGCGACGTCGTCGGCCCACACGCGGTGGTTGGACGGGGGGATGTTCCACCACCAGATCAGCAGCACCAGCATGGCCAAGCCGTAGCCGGCCAGCGGCCACAGGCTGCGGCGGCTGATCGCCAGCGCAACGAGCGCCACCACCAGCAAGGCCCACACCACGCTGCCCAGCGCCCGGCCCACGCTGCCGCCCGGCAACTGGTACCACAGCGCCAGCGCGCCCCAGGCGCCGGTGAGAAACACCACCACCGCCACCAGTGCGCCGAGCACGCTTCGGAGCATCAGGCTGAATTTGTTCATCCGCGGGTTCCAGGCACCGAGAGCTGTGCCCGCTAGGGTGCGGGGTTTCCGGTTGGGTTACAACGCGCGCGCCGGCAGCGCAGGCCTCGCCGGTATCCGGCTGGCGCGCAGCGATCGGCGACCGCACCTCAGGCGCTTGCGTCCAGCTCGGCGATTTCCTGCTGCAGGCGGCGGCGCAGCGCGTCGCGGTTCGCCGTGTCGCTGACCTGCGGCAGCAGCTGTGCGAGCACTTCGAGATCCTGCCGTCGCCCCAGCAGGTCGGTGCGCTTCTTCAAGTGCTCCACCCGCTCGTGCTGCATCTTCCGCAGGGTCTTGGGGCAGACCTCGATACGGCGCATGGCGTCTACCTGCATGCGCAGGCGGCGCGCTCGTCGTCGCCAGCGATGCAGCCGCTGAGCGGTCATCTCCTTCTTCGCCTTGCGCTCGGCCTTGGCCACGCGCAGCTCGCCCTCGACCAGAGCATGCTCCAGCGACCGCCGCCCGACCCGATACCAGGGCAGCGCCGCCAGCGCCTTGCTGATTCGCGCCAACCGGGCGCGACGCTTGGCGAACCCCGGGTCCTGCGCCAGCGTGCGCGCCAGCCGTCGCTCACAGCGCCTATCGAGGCGCGCGGCCACATCGAGCCAAGCCTGTTTCTCCGCGCCGGTAGCCAACGAACGCGCCGTCGCCACCGCTACGTGGGCGTCGCGCAACCTCGACAGGCTGCGCGCCAGTTGCTGCAGGGCGCGGTCGATCGGCGCAGCGGGCTCGCCCAGTGCCTCGTGAGCCAGCGCCAGCACCGCCCGCAGACTGCGGATCGCCTTGCGCACGCGATGCACGCCGTCGTGCTGGCGCTCCTTGCGCGCCAGGCCCTGACGCGCCAGCCGACACAGCGCGGCCACCAGATGCGCCAACGCCTCGCCAGTGGTTCGCAGCGAAGCACCAGGGGCGCGTTCCGCAGAGGGAGCGGTGGACTTCATCGAGCCAGTCTAGGCGTAGCTGCCAATGCGGCCAGATGACTTGGCTCAATTGCGCGCATCGTGAAAGCGTGCCATCGATGCCGATCGAGCGCGCTCACCTGGCCGAGGCCGAGACCCAGACCGCGCCAGCGCTACAATGGCGGGCCCTTTCACGATATGCCCGCCGATGCGCAACCCACTGCAGGACCAACTACTCAAGGCCGGCCTGGTCAACAAAGCCAAGGTCAACCAGGTGGCGCGCGAGCAGAACAAGCAGAAGCTCGGCAAGGCGCCACCCGCCACGCCACGCGAAGACGCCATCGACGCCGCCCGCCTGCAGGCCGAGCGCGCCGAACGCGACCGCGCGCTGGCCGCCGAACGCAACGCCCAGGCCCGCGCCGCCGAACTGCGCGCCCAGGTGCGCCAGATCATCGACACCCACAAGGTCAAGCGCAGCGGCGAAATCGACTACCGGTTCACCCACGACAACGCCATCCGCAGCGTGCTAGTGAACGAATCCCTGCGCAGCCAGCTCGCCAGCGGCGCCCTGGTGATCGCCGCCCTGGACGATCGCTACGAACTGCTGCCCCGCGCCGCCGCGGAGAAGATCCGCGAACGCGACGCCAGCGTCATCGTGCTCGACCACGCCCAGCCGCCCGCGGGCGACACACGGGCGAGCGACGACGACACCTACTACGCCCAGTTCCAGGTGCCAGACGACCTGATCTGGTGATGCGCGGGCGGGAATGCGCATCGCAGCCCCGGTAGGAGCCCGCTCGCGGGCGATGCCCCTGCTCCTGATGCACATCGAAGCCAAAAGCATCGCCCGCAAGCGAGCTCCTACAGGTCGTGCTTACCACCACGTAGTGACGACGCTCCAGAGCGCCCCTCACCCCAGCCCTCTCCCCCGGCCGAGCCAGGGGAGAGGGAGTCGCGGCGTGTGGGTTTTGGCCTGGTGGACGACGACGCGGCGGGATCAAGTTATGCGAGAAGCGTGGGCAGCCGCACTTTGCTCCCTCTCCCCTGGCTCGGCCGGGGGAGAGGGTTGGGGTGAGGGGGCGCTCTTCGGCGGGAACAATGCCATCGCCAGGCATAACGCCGAGCCAGCCCTTCAATCGGAGAACTAAGGCCCGCCTACTTCCGCCCCAGATGTCGCGACGCCTGCCGCGCCTCACGCAACCGCTGCGCATGCGCCTTGAGCAGATCACCGCGGGTGAGGATGCCCACCATCTGCGGCGAGTTGCCCTTGCCCAACACGATCAGCCGGCCGACATCGGCCTCCACCATGTGGTCGGCCGCTTCGCGCAGGGTGTGGTCTTCGTGCACGGCCAGTGGCGGACGGCTGACAAGGCTGCCGACCGTGGCCTCATCGGCCACGCTGGCGTCGAACAAGGTGCGGCGGGTGAGCACGCCGAGCGGCTTGCCGGATGCATCGAGCACGGGAAAACCCTGATGCTTCGCCACGTCCCCCGCGCTGGCCAGCCACGCGCGCAACTCGCCCATGCGCTGCTCGGCCGACAACGACACCACCTCGCGGCTGCACGCATCGCGCACCAGGATCTGATCCAGCGCATCGGCGCTGTAGTCGGACGGCACGCGCACGCCGCGGCGCACGATCTTCTCGGTCATGATGGTGTTGCGCATCATCAGGCCGGAGACGAGGTAGGCCGCCGCGCAGCCGCCGAGCAGCGGCAGCAGGCCGTGCGGTTGCTGGGTGGTTTCGAAGGCGAACACCACCGAGGTGAGAAACGCGCGCGAGGCGCCGGAGAAGATCGCCGCCATGCACACCAGCGCGGCGAGACGCGGATCGACATGCAACGCCGGCAGCGCCGTAGCCACCAGCAACCCCATCGCCCCGCCCAGCGTGCTGCCGATGGTGAACAGCGGCGCCAGCGTGCCGCCGGAGGTGCCGCTGCCCAGCGCGATCGACCACGAGGCAAGCTTGGCGATGCACAGCGTGAGCAGCCCCGCCAGGCCGAGCTGCCCGCTGATCGCCGCGGTGATGTTGGCGTAGCCCACGCCCAGCGTCAGCGGCTGGAAATAACCGATGACACCCACCGCCAGACCACCGATCGCCGGCCACCACATCCAGTGGATCGGCAGCTTCTCGAAGCCGTCCTCGATGGCGTAGGTGAGCTTGGTGACGCCCACGCTCACCACGCCCAGGATCAACCCCAGCAGCACATACACCGCCAGCGCGCCGAACGTGGGCGTGGCGATGTCCGGCATCGGGAACATCGGCTCGTTGCCTTCCAGCAGGTAGCGCACGCCGGTGCCCACGAAGGCGGCCAGCGCCACCGGAATCAGCGAGCGGGCGCGGCGTTCGAACAGCAGCAGCTCGATCGACAGCAGCACCGCCGACACCGGCGCGGAGAACACTGCCGCCATGCCGGCCGCAGCGCCGGCGGCGAGCAGCGTCTTACGCTCGTCGGCGGTAACGTGGGCGAGCTGGCCAAGCAGCGAACCCAGCGCGCCGCCGGTGGCGATGATCGGGCCCTCGGCGCCGAACGGCCCGCCGGTGCCGATCGCCACGGCCGAAGACACCGGCTTCAGCCAGGTCATGCGCGGCGGGATGCGGCTCTCGTTGAGCAGGATCTGCTCCATCGCCTCGGGAATGCCGTGGCCGCGAATCGCGCGCGAGCCCCAGCGCGCCATCACGCCCACGATCAGGCCGCCGACCACCGGCACCGCGATCACCCACAGGCCCAGGTGATGCCCGGCGGGGCTGCTCAGCGCAGTATCCCAGCGGCCGTAGAACGCCAGGTTGGTGATCAGCCCGATCAGCGCGGTGAGCAGGCGCGCCACACCGGCCACCGCGGCGCCAAGCACCATCGCGGCCAGCGTGATGCCCACCACGCGCCGATCCAGCGGACGGAACCGGCGCGGCAGGTGCGCGTCGGCGAGGGTGGCGTCGAGCGAGGGCGCAAGCGGGATCGCCGCCCGCGAGTGCGGGGCGTCGGTGTGATCAGTCATGGGAGTTCAAGCCAGAGGATGCAGCCGCGAAAGGCTACGCGGATATCGCGCCAGTAGCTGGCTGGAAAATGAACAGGGGTAGCGCCCCACCTTGCACCACGCTATCAATACCGACTTCCCAGCCAGCCGCGGCGCCATGTCGACCCTTTCCCCAGCCCGCCCCGACGCCACGCCCGAGCCGCGCTCCGTGCGCATGACCCTGCTCAGCCGCCCGCTGTGGCTGGTGCTCTACTTCGCCGGCTGGACCTTCATCGGCCTGTGGCTGGGCACCAACGTGTGGATCAGCCAGCGCGACAACCCCGGCGCCGTGGCCTGGCACTACTACACGTGGGAGTTGAGCAGCGCGCTGGTGATCGGCGCGCTGGCGCTGGCGGTGGGCTGGTTCGAATCGCGCTGCAGGATCACCGGCCCCGGCGCGTGGCGACGCATGCTGGTGCACCTGCCGGCGGCGGTGGTGTTCTCGCTGGTGCACGTGGCCATCATCGTGGCGATCCGCAAGGCGGTGTACGCGGCGATGGGCGCGTCGTACGAGTTCGGCGAGGTGTGGATCGGGCTGGTCTACGAGTTCCAGAAAGACCTCATCACCTACCTCAGCCTCGTTGTCGCGTGCGCGTTGATCCGCACCATCCGCGAGCGCCGCCGCCACCAGCTCGAAGCACTCGAACTGCGCCGCGCCCTGAGCGAAGCAAAGCTCGCGCACCTGGCGGCGCAGATCGAGCCGCACTTCGTGTTCAACACGCTCAACGCCATCTCCAACCGCATGTACGAAGACGTGCCCGCCGCCGACCGCATGATCGTGGCGCTGTCCGACCTGCTGCGCACGGCGATGACCGCCGACGGCTCCGCCTTCGTGCGCGTGTCCGACGAGGTGCATTGGCTGCGCGCCTACACCGCGCTGATGGCCGAGCGCCAACCCGGCCTGCTGCACGTCGACATACGCGTGGACGAAGGGCTGGATGCCATGCGCCTGCCGCGTCTGCTGCTGCAGCCGCTGGTGGAAAACGCCTTCCGCCACGGCCTGCGCAACGGCCGCGGCCACCTCGCCGTCAGCCTGCGCCGCGACGGCGATCGACTGCACTGCCGCGTGGAAGACGACGGCGTGGGCTTCGCCGCCGATGCGCAACCGGGCGTGGGCCTGGCCAACGTGCGCGAACGCCTCGCCCTGCTCTACCCGGATCGCCACCGTTGGCAGATCTGCGCCGGCACGCACGGCGGCACCGCGGTGGACATCACCCTGCCGCTGGAACCGTGGACTGCGGAGCCGAAGGCATGACCCTGCGCCTGGCCATCGTGGAAGACGAAGCCCCCGCCCGCGCCCGGCTGCGCCGCCTGCTGGCCGATCACAAAGATGTCGAAGTCGTACTGGAAGCCGACACCCTGCCCGCCGCCCTGGCCACCCTGCCCGGCGCCAACGCCGACGCGCTATTCCTCGATATCGCGCTGGGCGAGTCCACCGGCTTCGACCTGCTCGACCAACTGCCGCCCCCGTGGCCGCTGCTGGTGTTCGCCACCGCCTACCACGAGCACGCGCTGCGCGCGTTCGAAGTGGCCGCCGTCGACTACCTGCTCAAACCCTTCGACGCCCCGCGCCTCGCCGCCACGCTGGACCGCCTGCGCGCCCGCCTCGCCGACACCGACCCGCTGCCCGCCGAAGAAGACCTGCGCCGCCTGCAGGCCGCCATGCCCATACCCGCGTTCAACCCGCCGCCGCTGGTGATCACCGAACGCGGCCAGCGCGTGGTGGTGCCGCTGGACGACGTGACCCACCTGGTCGGCAGCGGCAACTACGTGGAACTGCACACCCCGCAACGCAGCTACCTGATGCGCGCCACCCTCACCCAACTGGCCAGCCAACTGCACCCCGCGCAATTCCTGCGCGTGCACCGCAGCTACCTGGTTCGCGCTGATCAGATCGCGGCGCTGACGCCGCGGGGGCATGGGGATGCCGAACTCACGCTGCGGAATGGGACGACGGTGATGGTGAGTCGGCGGTATCGGGAGGCGTTGCCGGAGGGGTTGCGGGGGCGGTGACGCGAAAAGTCGAATCTGCCCCCTGATTTCACCCTGAGTTCAATGCCTGCAGGGCTATTTCCACACCTCAAACATATCTGTGACGTCAAGACTGTCGAAATCCTTTATCCCTTCGAGACTAATCACTCTGGGCTTCGTAATTTTCGACCAAGAATCCTTGAAATCTTCCTCACCACCGCCCTCCGCGTCCTCGTTCGTATTCACCCGCTTCCAGATCCGACCGGTCATCAAGTTAATGCTAACCACACTCTCGACCACCGGGCCATGGTCATTGCTGGCGTCGTAGCCAATCAGATAAAAGCCACCCTTTTGATATCGAAAGGTATAGCCCCAATAACCATAGCGACCGTGGCTATAGTGGAAGAGAAGAAGACCTTTCTTAATATCGATGCTGAGCTCGGGGGCAAAGTAGACCCCACCATCCTCATTTTCAGACGAAAAGCAAGTGAAGTTTTTTAATGCAAGCGCATAGCCCATCCCTTGCTTGAACGCAATTACCAACCCCCTGCGATTGCGGTCGAGCTTCTCCCCCCTTGCGTCCGAAACGATCATTGATGGATCTGCAGCCTTAATCAGAAGCACAACGTCTTCCTCCCCATCCTTGTTCAAATCGCCCCTGATGGTATCCACGACACGATAGCCTTTCGGAACAAACGCGAGCGGACTTGACTGCGTAGCACTCGCACGAGCAGCTAGCAAAGTTAGCGCCACTAAAAGAGCGGCAGACCACACTTTTTTCATAAGTCATCCATAATAAAAAACGAATTGAAGGCGCGGCCTACCCGAGCTACAACTGCAAATACCCCCCCCTAGCACGGCAAGAGTCGACTCCGCACCTGGCCCCCTTTAATTACGGCCAGTCAACTTGCCGAGCAGCGCCACGATATAAATGACCAACGTGACGAATGAAAGCAAGCGAGCCCCTCGAACCCGGTTGCCAAAGATTGCCATGAGATAAAAAGACACAGCCCCGAAAAATCCAATGGCAAATTGATCTCTGTTAGGTGGTGGCCAGGGAAGAAGGTAGCCGTAAACTATCAGACTTGCGATGAATGCAGCAGCGACTCTCTGCCATTTTTTTAAAAATACGAAAGAGTCATCGTACTGGAACATGGTCTGGCACCTAAGGCTGGAGCTGAGCGGCGGCGTGGATTGGAGTGATATATCCACGCGGGCCGCTTGAATCGTGGGGCCTGAGTAGGGAAGACAAGAATAGGCGACGCAAAATCATCCGGATGCCATATTGAGCCCAACGCCGAAATTGAGCGGTAGCGCAGGCGTCCGCATCGAATGAAAGAATAGTCTCTACTTGGCCACCAGGTCGAGAGATTTCAGCACCTGCTGAACGAACTCGGTTTTGGACTGGGTGTACGCCTCGCGGTCATGGCGGTACTTGTTGGCCATGTCCAATTTGAGTTGGGCGTACTCCTGTGCGAGATGTGCGTTCGCTCGCAGCGCATCGCGGAACCCCAGCCTTGCCCGCCAAAGCTCACTGCCGTACGGAACCAGGTGGAGATGGTGCGTCCGGTGGGCATCCGAGGGTTTGCAGAACCAGTGCATGACATCGGCCTTGTATGGCCAATATAGGTAGCCCAATGCTTCCACCGACGTCCCCCCGCGTTGAGTAGCGGGACGGTTTAGAGTCCGGAATTACTTTAACTGCTTCGCGTAGGCGGCGGGTGTCAGCCCGCCCAACGCCTTCTTCGGTCGCTCCTCGTTGTATTCCCGCCGCCAGCGTTCGATCTCGGTGCGGGCGTGCAGCAGGCTGGGAAACCAGTGTTCGTTGAGGCATTCGTCGCGCAGACGTCCGTTGAACGATTCGATGTAGGCGTTCTGGTTCGGCTTGCCTGGTTCGATCAGGCGCAGTTGCACGCCGCGCTCGTGCGCCCAGGCGACCATCGCCTTGCCGCAGAACTCCTTGCCGTTGTCGGTGCGGATGGTCTTGGGCAGGCCGCGAATGACGCCCAGGCGATCCAGCACACGCGTCACGTCGATCCCGGAGATGGCTCGTTCGACTTCGATGCCCACCGACTCATGCGTGGCGTCGTCGACGATGGTCAGGCACTTGAGGACGCGGGCGTCGGCGGTGCGATCGAACACGAAATCCATCGACCACACCTCGTTGGGCGCCGATGGACGACACAGTGGCTGCCGCTCGCTCACCGGCACCTTCTTCCGCTTGCGCCGGCGTACCTGCAACCGTTCCTCCCGATACAACCGCTCCACACGCTTGTAGTTCACCGGCTCGCCGCCCTCCTGCCGAAGCTTCAGGTGGATCATCCCCACGCCGTAGCGCTTGTGCCGCTGCGCCAGCTCCACGATCCGCCGTCGCAGCGCCACGTTGCGGTCTGGCTGCGCCTGATACCGGTACGCGCTGGCGCTCATGCCCACCACGCGCAGCGCGCACCGCTCGCTCAACCCCTTGTCGATCATCTGGCGCACCAACGCTCGCCGGGCCGGTGCGCCTACGGTTTTTTTCGCAGGACGTCCTTGATCACCTCGTTCTCAAGCATCTGCTCGGCCAGCAGCTTCTTCAGCCGCGTGTTCTCCGTCTCCAGCTCCTTCAGGCGCTTGGCGTCCGGCACGCTCATGCCGCCGAACTTGCTGCGCCACAGGTAGTAGGAGGCCTCGCTGAAGCCGTGTTTGCGGCACAGCTCCTTGATCGGCAAGCCGGCATCCGCCTCACGCAGGAAGCCGATGATCTGTTCCTCGGAAAA
The DNA here is from genome assembly GCF_050749815.1 of Dyella thailandensis. Taxonomy (GTDB): domain Bacteria; phylum Pseudomonadota; class Gammaproteobacteria; order Xanthomonadales; family Rhodanobacteraceae; genus Dyella_A. The sequence goes on from NZ_CP192735.1 coordinate 1,315,622, forward strand.
GCGCTTCTTCACGTCCAATCTCCTTCGGTTGGGGGATTGGACTCCAAACGGCAGTGCTACTCAAAACCGGGGGGACGTCGGGCCAGGTTGGTCAGGAAACCCACGTACTCGCGTAGCTGCTTCAGCCGTAGCTGGGTATCTTCCGGCAGGAAATAGCCGGTGACATTCCGATCTTCCGAATCGATGGTCGACATGCTTGCCTCCTCGTTCCATGAAGTACCCGCGCGCCAGGACGGCGACGGGAAGTCGGGAGGCTCGAAACCGCACACAGCCGGCGGGCGTATTCCCCTTGCGGGTCTTGTATTAGCCGCCCTCCCGACGCAGGCTTCGCGTCGGCTGCGTCTGCAATGACGCAGGCACAAAAAACCCACCGGTTTGACGGAGGTGGGTACCGCTGTGTGGGGAGTTTCGAGGCTCCTTGCGATTGATTCTGCTACTACGGGGAAGCGTAGTCAAGGTGAGGGGGAGAAAGAACGGGCCGTCATTAATTAAACCAGGCAAGCGATCACCTAACAGACGAAAGCCATTAAGCAACCACGCCCCTTCAACTACTTTAACTGCTGACTAGGGCTAAACCGGATAACCAAGCTCTCGCAGATACGCCTCTACGTAGTGCGCGTAAGCGAATCCCAACGCGACAGCGATCGCAACAAAACCCCAGCCCCAGATGGACGGTCTGGTGGTGGCACCGAACACCCTGGAAGTCTTCGCTCCAAATATGGTGTACGCAACGCCCATAAGGAAAAGAAGAGGTTGAATGGCCACCCATTTGCTCCGATAACTGATAGAGACAGCCTGGGCCTGAGCGTCAGTTATCGGGCCATACGTACAGAGCCAAAACAGCAGCAAAGCAAAGAACAAGAGGAAAACGCCCAGGGGACGACTTGCGAAATCGCTCGGCACATTGCGACCAATCTGTCCCTGTTCGATACGCCGGTCGCGCTTGGCACGCGCGAATGCGGCTGGCGAGTTGTCGTCATCTGTCATAACCACTCCCTATTTGACCTATAAGTTAAGCGATGTCGTTATAGCAACCATCGCGACGATTAGTCGTTTCCATGTCCCCGTTACTAGCCATACGAAGGCACAATTTAATTAGCCACACTCCCTTTAATCCCCGAGCATGGCAAAAGTCGACTCTGACCCTTGTTTTGCTGATGCGCGAACCGGATCGCTGCGCTCATGCCGCAGGGGCATGGGGATGCCGAGGTCACCCTTGCGGAAAGGGACCACGTTGATGGGGAGCCAGCAGTATCGGCAAGTCTTGCGCGCTTCGACTGCGTACATAAGTACAGCTATCGCAACCAAACATTAACTGTAGACCTGACGGAGAAGAGTTCGTCGATTGGAGTCGCAACAGCAGCCGGGAGGTCCGGTTTAAGCGCTTGCTTGTAGGCCCCACCGAAACCCTCAGTCGCCGACTTGACAAGAGGATGAAGTTTACGCGCCACCTCATAGATAAAGTTATTCTCAAAGGCAACAGTCTTCCCACCACAGTTAGTCAGCTCGGGCGCTTTCTGTGCATCGGGCACCGTTATGGTACCTCCAGTATGTACGACGGAGTGCCTCAGTTGCCATAACACCTTTAGTCGCCTGCATTCTGCATTGCCGAAAAGTTGCCTATTGAGATTAAATGCTGAGAAATAGGAATTGACGCGCTCCGGACTATGCCAGCCAGGAAGCGAATCTGCAATGATGATGCCAGCGGAGAATCCTCCGCCACGGCGGTATGCCGACAACCGAACCAGATCGACTGACAGACTTGCGTTTTTCTCGATTTGCTTGAAGAATTTCTCAACGTCAAAATTTCTAAAATAGACACTGTTCTCGAATGCGCCCGCAAATAGATATCGTTGAAACGTTTCGAAATGCCCCATAATTGCAGGAAGCATAGCTACACTTATGTGACGAATACTATCTATAGCATCAGCCCCGTACGTTCCGTTAATCTTGAACTTCCGCAGGCATAAATCGACCGCTGACTTAGCCTCAACGACATAGCGAAGAAAGGCTGTGGCGGGCTCCTTTAAATACTCTGCATGACTGACGTGTGTCACACCCGGCGATGCGACAAGGTACTGGTGGAACTCTTTTACTGGCCTTCCGGGCATCGAGCACCTTTCAGGTAAATAAGAGGTGGTGCAGCCGTCCGCTTTGAAAAACTTGCGTACCGCTACGTGCGTACGTACTGGTCAGGAACCTGCTCCCAATCGTTACATTTACGGCGAACACCCCTTCTAAACGCTCGATACAACTCATACGCGTCAATCTCTATATCGGGAGCAACTTCACGTACAGCATCTTCCAGTGCGCGACGCATCTCCGAGCTGAGGTGATCCACGATCTCTTCCATTTGCACTTGTGCCATAGCGCCCCCGTAATTTATAAGATGGCTAACGTCTGATAGTTCTAGATTCGGCAGGATAACAGGTCTCAGGGCGCACTCTCACAAGCCTTGCCCGTTTACGCTAATGCAGCGCAGCCCGAAGACTAGCTGCTAACTCAATGCGCTCCCCACTGGTATAAGGCGCTTTCGTTCCCGCATGCAGCCCATCCTTCGAGTAGCGCGGAAACACGTGCAGATGAAAATGCCAAACATCCTGATCGCCAGCCGGCCCATTGTGCTGGCGCGTTGAGATCCCCTCACACTGGAAGGCATCCCGCATCGCCTGCGCCAGCCGACGCGTGGCACGAAAGAAGTCAGCGCCAAGGCTGTCCGGGATATCCAGCACGTTCTCGTAATGCGCCCGCGGAATCACCAGGCAGTTGCCCCTGATCCCACCGTAGTGGTGCGTCGGAACGAGGGCGTACACGTTGTCATCCACCAGCACAACGGCTGATTCCGGCGCCGGCGAGGGAAGCGTTTCAGCGATGCCGCAGAACGGGCACGCGTATCCGGCGGGGGCGTGCTTCATGAGGCCTGACGCCGAATAGTTTCGAAATGCAGTGTCATCCTGCCGCCTACTCCTTCAAGCTCCGCGCACCCCGCGCGGCACTTCCCTGGTTAACCCCACGACGACAACCTGCTGATGCAGCCAGCTCGCATGGTCTTGCGCCTTCCCCTGGGTGCCGAGAGCGACCCGGCTGTCGGATCGTTCCACGGGCCATCAGGCGGCACAAGTGCGAGGCCGTCCTGGTCTCCGGACCCGCCCACGTCATCCCCCATCCCACTCACCCCAAACCGCTTGCCCCACCCCACCCCACCCGCGACCCTGCGCCCACTGTCACAGGGAGCGTCCATCCATGCGTGGTTCCACCTTCATCCTCGCCGCCGCCATTACCGCCCTGCTCGGTGGCTGTTCTCGTTCTGCCCCGGTCGACGTGCCGCCGCTGGATGCTGCGGCGCAGGCGTTCCAGTGGTCCGCTTGGGGTGGCGATGCGGGCGGCAGCCGGTTTGCGCCGCTGAGCCAGATCACCCCGGCGAACGTGGCGGCGCTGAAGCCGGCATGGACGTTCCACACCGGCGCGCTGGCCAAGGGCTGGGAAACCGAGGGCAAGCTGACCTTCGAGGCGACGCCGCTGTTCGTGGACGGCACGCTGTACTTCAGCACCGCCACCGGCGAGGTGTTCGCGCTGGATGCGGCCACCGGCACGCAGCGCTGGAAATTCGATGCGCACGTCGACGGCAGCGAGGACCGCTCCGAGCTGGCTTCGCGCGGCGTCACCTGGTGGCGTGACCCGACCGCGGCGGCTGGTACCACCTGCGCCACGCGGGTGTTTTTCGGAACCGTCGATGCGCGACTGATCGCGCTGGATGCGGCCACCGGCAAGCCCTGCGAAGGCTTCGGCGAGCACGGCCAGTTGCAGCTCTCCGCGCACCTGCTGCGCGATTCCTCCAAGGGCGATTACGAGTTCACCTCGCCGCCGGCAGTGGACGGCGACACGCTGATCCTCGGCTCGTCGATCGGCGACAACTGGTCGGCCGCCAATGCGTTGGGCGTGGTGCGCGCGTTCGATGCGCGCACCGGCGCGCTGCGCTGGCACTGGGACCCGGTGGAGCGCACCGCCGAGGCCGGCGACCCGGAGGCCAAGCCCTACCCCACCTGGGACGGCGCGGCCAATGCCTGGGGCGTGTTCTCGGTGGATGCGGCGCGGCACCTGGTGTTCATCCCCACCGGCTCGGCCAGCCCGGACCCCTACGGCGGCGAGCGCCCCGGCGACAACCACTGGGCCAACTCGCTGGTGGCGCTGGATACGGCCACTGGCAAGCTGGTGTGGGCGCGCCAGCTGATCCACCACGACGTGTGGGATTACGACCTGGCGGCGCAACCGATGCTGGTGGACATCAAGCGCGACGGGCAGAGCATCCCGGCGGTGATCCAGCTGACCAAGACCGGCCAGGTGTTCGTGTTCCGCCGCGACGACGGCACGCCGCTGTTCGACATCACCGAGAAGCCGGTGCCGCAGGACGGCGTGGCGGGCGAGAAGCTGTCGCCGACGCAGCCGTTCTCGGCCCTGCCCTCGCTGGTGCGCAACGGACCGGTGACGCCGGCCGACGCGCACGGCCTCACCTTCTGGGACCGCAACCGCTGCCGCGAGCTGATCGGCTCGCTGAAGAGCGAGAGCATCTTCACCCCGCCCAGCCTGCAGGGCACCATCGAGATGCCCAGCTACGCCGGCGGCGTGAACTGGGGCTCCGGTGCGTGGGACCCGGCCACGCAGACCCTGGTGACCAACGTCAACGACCTGCCGATGCAGGTGCAGCTGCTGCCGCGCGAGGAGTGGCTGCGGCAGATCAAGGCCGGCGGCGAAAAGGGCTGGGAGTACGCCCGCATGAAGCACACGCCGTACGGCATGCGCCGGCGCGTGCTGCAGTCGCCGCTGGGAGCGCCGTGCATCGCCCCGCCGTGGGGCCGGGTGGTGGCGCTGAACCTGGGCACCGGCAAGCTGGACTGGTCGATCCCGCTGGGCACCGGCAAGCACAAGGCGCCGTGGCCGATCTCGATCAAGGGCATGCCGGGCATGGGCGGGCCGCTGATGACGGCCAGCGGACTGGTGTTTATCGCCGCCTCCACCGACGGCTACCTTCGCGCGCTGGACCGGGCCACGGGCAAGGAACTGTGGCGCGCCGAACTGCCGGCTCCGGGCATGGCCACGCCGATGACGTTCGCGGTGGGCAACCGGCAGTACGTGGTGATCGCGGCCGGCGGGCACGGCAAGCTGGATACCGGGCGTAGTGATGCGCTGGTGGCGTTCAAGTTGCCGGAGTGAGGCCGAGCGACGGCCTCCGTCGTGCGAGTTGCCCGTGCGCGGGGTGCTTGGTTTGCCGGATCAGCCCCTGCAGCCATGCCGTTTGATGAGCCGACTCCGTTCATCCAACTGCCGGCTAGCCGACAGGTCGGGACCAACTTGAACGTCGAGGGCGAGATATCGGCAAAGCGTCTCCCTGTTCAGCCGCCTTTGTTGTACGGGTTGAGTGGGTATGCCGGGCTTGGCGAGCCGAGTGCGTGAACAGGGCGCTGTCTGGACCCATAGATCGGTTTCAGCCATGCAGAGATAGCCAACTACGGGAGCAAGCCCATCGATTCCACCAGGCGTTGCGGGCTGTCGTGGATTCGGTTCGCGCAAGAGCTGAGCGGCCGCTGGGGAGAGCGCAGGCTCCGATACCCCAGGTAGCGGCGCCTGCCCTCCCGGCGACGGCGAACGTTGAGCCATGACTCCATGGGCAGTCATCGCAAGCAGACCGGCTGCTAGATAGATGCTTTTCAAAATGAGCCCGTCCCACACAGATTCGCCACCCAATCGCATCGACGTTTTTTTCGCCCAACCGATGCTGCTCTCGCAGCCGTACTGTACGGGCTTACTGCATCGCGCTGTGCGGTGGTAACCGGGCTCCACGTCTCAGCCGCAGCACCGAACCGGCGCATTCCCTGAAGTGATGGTTGCTGCTGACAAGCGCTAACGGGTGCCCTCGGGTTCGCTGCACCGCCGAAACCACGTAGCATTCGCAGGCGCCACCTTGGCTGGAGCCCCGCATGCCGTCCGATTTCCACTCGCCCTATCGTCACGGTTTCGTGCGGCTGGCAGCCGCCGTGCCGGCGATACGGCTGGCCGACCCGGCGTTCAACGCCGAGCGCACCATTGCGCAGTTGCGTGAGGCGGCGGCGGAAGGTGCGGCGGTGGTGGTGTTTCCGGAGCTGGGGCTCTCCGGCTACAGCCTGGACGACCTGGCCCAGCAGGATGCCCTGCTCGATGCCAGCCTGGCCGCGCTGGACGCGGTGCGCGAGGCCACCACGCAGCTGCTGCCGCTGGTGTTCGTGGGGCTGCCGCTGCGGGTGGAAGGCCAGCTGTTCAACGTGGCTGCCGCGCTGCAGGGCGGCGAGCTGCTGGGCGTGGTGCCCAAGCGCTATCTGCCCAACTACCGCGAGTTCTACGAGGCGCGCCAGTACACCGCCGGCGACCACGCGGTGGCGAATACCGCGGTGGTGCTGGGGCGCGAGGTGCCGTTTGGCAGCGACCTGATCTTTACCGCGGCCTCGCATCCGCACCTGCGCGTGCATGCGGAGATCTGCGAAGACATGTGGGTGCCGGTGCCGCCGAGCACCTACGCCGCGCTGGCCGGCGCCAACGTGCTGGTGAACCTGTCGGCCAGCAACGTCACCGTGGGCAAGGCCGATTACCGCCGCCTGCTGTGCGAGAGCCATTCCGCGCGCTGCCTGGCCGCGCACGTGTACACCTCGGCGGGCCTGGGCGAATCCACCACGGATCTGGCCTGGGACGGCCAGGCGATGATCGCCGAGAACGGCGCGGTGCTGGCCGAATCGGAGCGCTTCCAGGCCGAGGACCACCTGCTGCTGGCCGACGTGGATCTGGAGCGGCTGGTGCAGGAACGCATGCGCATGACCAGCTACAACGATCAGGTGCGCGATCTCAATCCGCAACTGCGCGCCATGCGCCGGGTGCCGTTCGCTTTCCGCGCGCCCACGCTCAAAGACCACCGGCTGCGCCGTCGCGTGCCGCGCTACCCGTACGTGCCCTCGAACCCGGCCACGCTGGACCAGCGCTGCTACGAGGCGATCAACATCCAGGCGCACGGCTTGATCCAGCGCATGCGTGCCACCGGTTCGCAGCGGTTGGTGATCGGCGTGTCGGGCGGGCTGGATTCCACGCTGGCGCTACTGGTGGCGGTGGAGGCGTTCGACCGGCTCGGCCTGCCGCGCGCCAACATCCTCGGCTACACCATGCCCGGCTTCGCCACCAGCACGCAGACGCGCGACCAGGCGCATGCGCTGATGCGCGCGCTGGGCGTCACCGGCGAGGAGATCGACATCCGGCCCTCGTGCCAACAGATGCTGGCGGACCTGGGCCACCCGTACGCCCAGGGCGAGCCGGTGTACGACATCACCTTCGAGAACGTGCAGGCCGGCGAGCGCACCTCGCACCTGTTCCGACTGGCCAACCAGCACCGCGCGTTCGTGCTGGGCACCGGTGATCTCAGCGAGCTGGCGCTGGGCTGGTGTACCTACGGCGTGGGCGATCACATGTCGCACTACAACGTGAATGCGTCGGTGCCCAAGACGCTGATCCAGCACCTGATCCTGTGGCTGGCCCAGGGAGGCCGCCACGACGCGGCGACGCGCACGGTGCTGGAGGCGATCGCTGGCACCACCATCTCGCCCGAGCTGGTGCCCGCCGACGCCAGCGGCGCGATGCAGGACACCGAGGCGCACGTGGGCCCGTACCCGCTGCAGGATTTCACGCTGTACCACCTCACCCGCTTTGGCTTCCGCCCCAGCAAGATCGCCTACCTCGCCCACCAGGCCTGGGGCGATGCGGCGCAGGGCGAGTGGCCTTCGCTGGTGCAGGAGGCGCAGCGGCGCGCGTACACGCTGGCCGAGATCAAGCACTGGATGGAGCTGTTCATCACCCGCTTCTTCGCCGCGCAGTTCAAGCGCAGCGCGGTGCCGAACGCGCCCAAGGTGGGCGGCGGCGGTTCGCTGTCGCCGCGCGGCGACTGGCGCATGCCCAGCGACGCCTCGGCCGAGGCCTGGCTGCGCGACCTGCGCGAGAACGTGCCGGCATGAGACTGCTGCGCTCGCCCGCCGAGAAAACCGAGGCGAAGATGCCCGGCAAGCAACCACTGGCCCGCGCGGCCAAGGCGCTGCGCGCCGGCAAGCTGGTGGCCTTCCCTACCGAAACCGTCTACGGCCTGGGCGCCAACGCGCTGGACTCGGCGGCGGTGGCGCGCATCTTCGAGGTGAAGCGCCGGCCGCGTACCAGCCCGCTGATCATCCACGTGGACCGCATCGAGGCGGCGCGCGAGCTGGTGACGCAGTGGCCGGATGCGGCGCAGAAGCTGGCCGAGGCGTTCTGGCCCGGCCCGCTGACCCTGGTGCTGCCGCGGCGCGAGATCGTGCCGGACATCATTACCGGCGGCGGCAGCCACGTGGGCGTGCGCATGCCCAGCCATCCCGTGGCACTGGCGCTGATCGCCGCCGCCGGCGTGCCGGTGGCTGCACCCAGCGCCAACCGTTTCACCCAGATCTCGCCCACCACCGCCGAGCACGTGCGCGCGGGGCTGGGCAGCGACGTGGATGTGATCCTTGATGGTGGACCGTGCACGGTGGGCATCGAATCCAGCGTGCTGGCGCTGTACGACGACGGCCCGGTGCTGCTGCGCCCCGGCGGCGTGAGCTGCGAGGCGATCGAGGCGGTGATCGGTATGCCGGTGCGCGTGCCGGGCGCCGCGCCGGTGAAGGGCGAAACGCACGCGGCGCCAGGCATGCATTTTCGCCACTACAGCCCGCGCACCATGACGCTCACCGCCAACCCGTCGATGGCCGTGCCCAGCGGCGACGGCGCGTTGCTCACCCATCGCCCGGCGCACTACGCGGCGTTGCCGGTGGCGCACCTGCAGGTGATGCCGGATACGCCCGAGGCCTACGCGCAGCGCCTGTACGCCGCGCTGCACGAGCTCGATGCGCACGGCTACGACTGGATCGCCATCGACCTGCCGCCGGACGAGCCCGCCTGGGCCGCCGTGCGCGACCGGCTCAAGCGCGCCATCGCGCGCTGAGCGCTGGCGGGGTTTTCCGATTTCGCATCCCGGCGGTGGGCCCGGCAGACACGCTGCGGCACAGATCGAGACGCTATGGACTGCGCCTCTGCACAGTCGTGGCCGCTCGGTCCTTCGACTTCCTCGCTCCTCAAAGCCGTGGCCATCCATGGCCACTCCCCGCGTGCGCTTCGCTACGCTCAGGACGAACGGGTGTTGTCTACGAGCCCGATCCGTAGAGGCGCGACTACACCGCCCTCCGAACAACACCCATTCATACTCGCCAGGGCCGCTGCGTTCGCGCGGCCGCGGGCGCCTTAGCGGCGGTTGATCACCGCCAGCAGCTCGCCCACCGTGCAGTGGGCTTCCACCGCGTGGCGCAGCGGCGCATTCGCAATCACCATGTAGCGATTGCGACGGCCCTCGCGCTGGCGCTGCAGTACGCCCGCCTCTTCCAGCTCGGCCACGATGCGCAGCACCGCGCGCTCGGTCACGCCGACCCGCGCCGCCACATCGCGCAGCAGCATGGTGGGATCGGCCGACAGGCAGAACAGCACGTGCGCGTGGTTGCTGAAGAACGTCCAGCCCGGTGAGGCCACCGCTGCCTTGGGCGCGGTGGTGCGCGTCGGCGCAGCAGCCTTCGCTTTCGCTTTCACGGGCGCGCGCTTGACCGGCGCCGAAACCTGACGTTTAATACCTGACATATTTTTCGTGTTTTCCATGTCACATAAGGAGCCGCCGTGAACGCGCAACTCGCCCCCAGCCCTGCCCCCGCCACTTTATCCCGCCACACCGTCGCCGTCGCGCATGGCGATGGCATCGGCCCGGAAATCACCGACGCCGTGCTGCACGTGCTGCGCGCCGCCGACTGCCCGATCGATTTCGCCCCCGTACGCATGGGCGAGCAGGCCTACCTCGCGGGCGACTCCGCCGGCGTTCCAGCCGAGGCCTGGGACGTGCTCGCCCGCCACCGCGTGCTGCTGAAGGGCCCGATGACCACGCCGCAGGGCGGCGGCTACAAGAGTGTCAACGTGACGCTGCGCAAGACCCTGGGCCTGTACGCCAACGTGCGCCCCTGCGTGGCCTATCACCCCTACGTGTACTCGGCGCACCCGGGCATGGACGTGGTGATCGTGCGCGAAAACGAGGAGGACACCTACGGCGGCATCGAGCATCGCCAGACCGCCGAGGTGGCGCAGTGCCTGAAGCTGATCACCCGCCCCGGCTGCGAGCGCATCGTGCGCCACGCGTTCGAGTACGCGGTGCGTCACGGCCGGCGCAAGGTCACCTGCCTGACCAAGGACAACATCATGAAGATGACCGATGGCCTGTTCCATCGGGTGTTCGACGAGGTGGCGCGCGAGTACCCGCAGATCGCCGCCGACCACCGCATCATCGACATCGGCGCGGCGCGCCTGGCCACCCGGCCGAAGGATTTCGACGTGGTGGTGACGCTCAACCTCTACGGCGACATCCTGTCGGACATCGCCGCGGAAATGGCCGGCTCGATCGGCATGGCGGCGTCTTCCAACGTGGGCCTGCACGGGGCGATGTTCGAGGCGGTGCACGGCTCGGCGCCCGACATCGCCGGCAAGAACATCGCCAACCCGTCGGGCATGCTGCTGGCCGCGGTGATGATGCTGCTGCACCTGGGTGAGCGTGCGGCCGCCGAGCGCATCCACAACGCCTGGCTGTGCACGCTGGAAGACGGCATCCACACGCCCGACGTGTTCAACGAGTCGACCAGCAAGCGCCGCGTGGGCACGCGCGAGTTCGCCCACGCGGTGGCCGAGCGGCTGGGACGCGAGCCGCGGCATCTGCAGCCGGTGCGCTACGGCGCCTCCGACGAGGCGGCAAATGCGCCGGCGGAACGGATCGAGGCGCCGGCCGCAGCCGAGCCGGTGAAGACCTGCGACGGCGTGGACATCTTCCTCGACTGGCATCCCGCGCAGCGCGATCCCGAGGCGCTGGCCACGCAGCTAAGGGCCGCCTGCCCGGACGGCCTGCGCCTGGCGGTGATCACCAACCGCGGCGTGAAGGTGTGGCCGCACGGCCATCCGGACACGTTCTGCAGCGACCACTGGCGCTGCCGCTTCGTCGGCGAACAGGGCGAGGTGTCGCCGCGCGCGATCCTGGCGCTGATGCAGAAGCTGGTGGACGCCGGCCTGCCGCCGATCAAGAGCGAGAACCTGTATCGCTTCGACGGCGAGCGCGGCTACTCGGTGGCGCAGGGCGAGTAAGCGCGACGCGGCAGGTGGCGGCTCAGGCCGCCGCCTGCCAGCGATATACCGGGCGGTGCGCCAGGGCGAGCAGTTCGCGGTCTTCCACCGTATCGCCGTAGGCGTGCACGCAGGCGTAGTCCTCCAGCCGCAGATGCGTGCGCACACGCGCAGCCTTGGCCGCCCCAGCGCAGTCACCGCCGTGATAGTTGCCGGTGAGCACACCCTCGCGCGATTCCAGCTCGCTGCAGATCAGCTCCAGACCGTGCGCGCGGCACCACGGCGCCAGGTACGCATCGAGCGATGCCGACACCACCACGATGCGGTCGCCACGCTCGCGGTGCCAGGCCAGGCGCGCCATCGCTTCGGGCCGCAGCACATGCGGCAGGCGCTCACGCGCATAGCGCATGCCCAGCGCGCGGATCGCCGATACCTCGCGACCGCGCAGCACGTGCGCGGTGACTTGGCGCCGCACGGCCGTTCCCGAGACGAGCCCAAGCTTGTAGCCCAGCCATGGCCACAGCAGCCGCCGCCATGCCCGACGCCGGAACGCGGCCGGGCTGATGTAGCTCAGGAACGGCGTGTAGGTGTCGCCGGTGGTGATGGTGCCGTCGAAACCGAACAGGGCCAGGTCCATGGCGTGCGGTCATCCATGAGGGGGACGCGCAGCATACGCGACGGCGACCGGGCTCGCGGCCATGCGCCGGCTCCGCTATCATGCGCGGGTCATTGGGGAGTAGCCGCTCTTCGCTCGAAGAGGCTCGCGTCAACACACTTGGCCCACCGGCCATGGCGCAAGCAGCCCACCCGCCTGGCAAGACCTTTGACCACACGCCTCCGCATGGGCCGGGGAGACGTGTGGTCAACTGTCTTTCGACCGGCCCGGGACATATCCATGGAAGCACTCCTCGTCTCCGCAGGCGTCGTCGCCCTCGCGGAAATCGGCGACAAAACCCAGTTGCTCGCCTTCATCCTCGCCGCGCGCTTCAAGAAGCCGCTGCCGATCATCGCCGGCATTCTCTGCGCCACGCTGGTGAATCACGGCCTGGCTGGCGCGCTGGGCGCATGGATCACCTCGGTACTGAGCCCGGAAATCCTGCGCTGGGTGCTCGGCCTGTCGTTCATCGGCATGGCCGTGTGGACGATGATCCCGGACAAGATCGAGGAAGAGGAAACCCAGGTGGCCAAGCGCGTGGGCGTATTCACCGCCACGCTGGTGACGTTCTTCCTGGCCGAGATGGGTGACAAGACGCAGATCGCCACGGTGGCGATGGCCGCGCACTACCCCAACCCGCTGATGGTGGTGGCCGGCACCACGATCGGCATGCTGATTGCCGATGTGCCGGCGGTATTCGTGGGCGACCGCCTCGCCGCGAAGATCCCGATGAAGCTGGTGCACTCGATCGCCGCCGCCATCTTCGCCGCCCTCGGCATCGCCACCCTCCTCGGCGCCGGCGCAAAGCTGGGGTTCTGATCAGCCGCGCTGGCGGTGTCTCCTTGCCCTTGTAGGAGCCCGCTTGCGGGCGATGCTCTCGGGCTTTGATGCGGATCTAGAGCGAAATGCATCGCCCGCGAGCGGGCTCCTACAGGGGCTGCGCGGCGGGCTTGGCGCGACCGCCGGGCCGGTCTCGCTTTCGTAGGAGCTCGCTTGCGGGCGATGCCTTTGGCTTCGGATGCCGATGCAGCGCAGGAGCATCGCCCGCGAGCGGGCTCCTACGAGTGCGGGGTCTGACGGGCGGCTTTGAGGCGGCGGGCGCTGTCGCGGACGTCGACATCGAACAGCAGGCGCAGGGGTTCGGTTGGCCCGTGGCCGGGTATGGAAAACTGCAGGCCGTCGCGGGTGGGAAGGCGGCTGGCCAGATCGCGCACGGCGGCCTCCGGCAGGTGCAGGTGGCATTGCGTGGCGGGGCCATTGAGGCGCGCCGCTTCGTGCGCGTGGAGCTGCAGCGTGCAGCGCAGGATGAATGCTTCGCCCGCCTGCGTGGCCGTGGTCACTTCGCTGCCGCCTAGTAGGGTGGCCAGTTCGTCTTCATCGATGCGCACACGCAGCTGCTGACGATCGAACTGCAGTTTCACGATAGCGTCTCCGTGGATTTGGGCGTTGCGCGCAGCGCCAACCCAGTACCCGCATCGAGGCTGGCGACTTCGACCAGGCGACCGGGCGCGCACTCGCCGGCGTCTTCATCGAGCACCACCCAGCCATCGGACTGCGCGAACGGCAGGATGCGGAACGGTTGCTGCTGCGGCACGACCTGGGCATGCAGGCGGCCTTCGGCATCCAGTGCGAACGTGGCGCGCAGGAAATGGCGCAAGCCAGCCTTGGGCTGCTGCGGGGTGTCGAGCACCGCGTGCAGCGTGGGCTCCGCGCCCTGCCCCTGCATCGCCCGCAGCACGGGGGCGACGAAGAAGCGCATGCCCGCGGCGACCGCCATCGGCGTGCCGGGCAGCGCCATCACCAGTGGACCGCCGGGCAAGCTGGCGGCGAACAGTGGCTTGCCGGGGCGCATCGCGACCTTGTGGAACAGTTCGTGGGCGCCGAGTTGGCGCAGCGCGTCGGGTACAAAGTCGTAGCGGCCCATCGACACGGCGCCGGTGCTCACCACCAGATCCGCCCCGGCGGCCTGCGCACGGCGCACCGCGTCGGCGTAGGTCACGGCGGTGTCATCCACCACCTCGCATGAAAGGACCTGGGCGCCGGCGACGGTGAGCGCGGCGGCGAGGTACGGCGCGTTCGAGCTGTAGATCTGCCCTTCCACCAGGCGCTGGCGTGGATCGGAAACGAGCTCCTTGCCGGTGCCGATCACTGCGACGCGCGGACGCCGCACGACGGTCACCTCGGCCACGCCGGCGGCGGCGAGCAGCATGAGATGCGCGGGGCCGACCCGAACACCTGCATTGAGCACCACGGCATCGCGCGCGACGTCGACGCCGGCGCGGCGCACGTTCTGGCCTTCGCTGAGCTCATCGCGCAGGCGGATGCGCGTGGGCGAGCCGTCTGCCGCGGATTCCAGCAATTCGGTGCGCTCGACCGCGACCACGGCGTCCAAGCCGTCGGGCAGGCGCGCGCCGGTCATGATTTCCCAGGCGCCGCCGTGGGCGCTGCGCGCTGCATCGCCGGCGGCCTGCGAGCCGTGCACGGTGTGTTCGCTGCCGGCTTCCAGCGGTTCGGGGGCGGCCAGCGCGTAACCGTCCACGGCGGCATGATCGAACGACGGCAGCGCGACTGGGCTGTGCACCGGCGCGGCAAGCACGCGTCCCAGTGCGTCAATCACGGCGCAGCGTTCGGCCGGCAGCGGCGAAACCACACCGAGCAGCCGGGCGATGGCGTCGTGGTAGCGGATCATCGGCGAGGCGCCCGCCGCAGCATCAGGAGGACGCCGGCAGCTCGAGCGCCGCCACGCCGCCTGCCAGCGACCAGGCGTCGACACCGCGTTGGCGCAGCGTGCGCGCCGCCTGCGCACTGCGCTTGCCGCTGGCGCAGACCAGCAGCACGTGGCGGTCGATGCCGACGAGCGAACAGGCGGCGATCTGGCCGGAAGGAATGCGCAGCGAGGTGACGTGCAACGGTGCGGCGGCGATCTCGTCCGGCTCGCGCACGTCGACCACCGCGTATCCCGCCGCGATCGCCTCATCCAGATGACGGAAGTGCCGCTCGATGTCGATCCCGTCCTCAGCCTGTGCCTGCTCAAGCGCGCGGCGGGCCACCGCCACGCAGCCGCCGTGTGCCGCGCAGCCGGCGGCCGCGTCAATCGGCAGACGCTGGCTGGTGCCGTCGAGCAGGTTCACCAGTTGCAGCGCGTGATCGGTCGGCCGCGGCAGGCCGAGCAGCAGCTTCAACGCTTCCATCGCCTGCATGGTGCCGAGCACGCCGGGCACCGGACCGAGCACGCCCGATTCCACGCAGCTGCCGGCGAGACCGGCGGCGGGCGGCTGCGGCCACAGGCAGCGCAGACACGGTTCGCCCGGCACGGCGGTCACCACCTGCAACTGCCCTTCGTACTGGTACACGCTGGCCAGCACCAGCGGCGTACCGGTGAGCACCGCCGCGTCGCTGGCGAGATAACGGCTGGCCAGGTCGTCGGTGCATTCGACCACCAGGTCGTACTGGGCAAATACGTCGAGCGCGGTTTGCGCGGTCAGCGGCTCGCCGTACGTCTGCACCTGCACCGTGGGGTTGAGCGCGGCGACGCGGCGCGCGGCCAAATCGACCTTGCGTTGGCCCACGTCGCGGGCGTCGTACATCACTTGGCGATGCAGGTTGCTGGCGTCGAGCACATCGTGGTCGACGATGCCCAGCGTGCCCACGCCGGCGCCGGCAAGGTAGCTGATCACCGGCACGCCCAGGCCGCCGGCGCCAATCACCAGCACGCGGGCCGCAGCAAGTTTGGCCTGGCCCGATACGCCGACATCGCGCAGGCGGGTCTGGCGTGAGTAGTCGGGGGTGAAATCGACGGCGGCGGTCGCGTGGTGATGCTCGTGCGTGTGCGTGTGCGTGTGCCCATGGCCGTGATGATGGCCGTGCACGTGCGGCGCCTCCATCTCGTGCGCGCGCTCGGTGTGGGAGCAGGCGACCCAGGCGGTGTCGCCCTCCAGGTAGTGCTCTTTCTTCCAGATCGGCAGGCGGTGCTTGATCTCGTCGATGATGTAACGGCAGGCGCGGAACGCCTCGTCGCGGTGCGGAGCGGAGGCGCCGATCCACACGGCGAGGTCGCCGATCTTCAGATCACCCACGCGATGCACGGCGCTGGCCGCCAGCACGCCGTAGCGCTCGGCCGCCTCGGCCAGGATGCGCTCGCCCTCGGCGATGGCCAGCTCGGTGTAGGCCTCGTACTCCAGGCCGCTCACTTCGCGGCCCTCGTTGTTGTTGCGCACCCAGCCCTCGAACGCGCAGAAGCCGCCGCTGCCGGGATGCTGGAGCTCCTCGCGCAGCTTGGCGAGATCGGCCGGGGCCGCGGTGAGATCGAAGCGCATCATCCGCCGGCCACCGGTGGGATGAAGACGACGGTGTCGCCCTCGGCTAGCGCGCGGCTCCAGTCGCTGAACTGGGTGTTGACCGCCACCTTGAGCGCGTCGACCGGCAGCGAGAAACCGTGGCGGGCCCGCAGCTCTTCGTAAAGATCGCGCAGGGTGACCGCGGCGGTGCTCACCTGCTCGGCGCTGGCGCCAGCCTGTTCGCGCAGCTGCGCGTAGTACTGCAGGTTCACGCGGGTCATGGCTGCGACTCCAGCTGGCGCTGCATCTGTGCGAATTCCTCCGGGGTGTTGATGTTGTCCAGCGCCTCGCCGGGTGCGGGCAGCAGCACGATGTCGGACTGGATCAGCGCCTTGCGCGGGCAGTAGCTGCCGGCGTCATAGCGCGCTTTCAGTCGGGCATGGCTGGACGGCTCCCACAGCGCGCACAGCGGCTCGGGCAGGCCGTCGAAGCGGCTGGTGAAAACGGTGGCGTCCTTCGCCGGATCGCGCGCGGCGATGAGCGCGCGCAAGGTGGCTTCGTCCAGCCGCGGCAGGTCGCAGGCGATCACCAGCCAGGCGGCGGCGGGATACGCGTCCTGGGCGGACAGGATGCCGGCCGCCGGCCCGACCGCGTCGTAGGTATCGACCAGCTGCGGCAGCTGCGCACGCAGCGGGTCGTCGCGCTGCGTCTCGCGCACCGAGACGAAGGCTCGCTCGGTGACCGCCGACAGCACGCGCCACGCGCGCAGCAGCTGCGGCTCGCCGGCGTAGCTGAGCTGCGCCTTGTCGCGCTGCATGCGCTGGCTGGCGCCACCGGAAAGCAGCAGGCCGTAGATCGGTGCGGTGCTCATGCGCTTGCCTGCCGGAAATCGAGGTCGCTCTTGCCGCCGGTCTTGCCGAGCAGGCGCACCTCGGCGATCACGATGTCGTGCGACATCGCCTTGCACATGTCGTACAGGGTGAGCGCGGCGACGCTGGCGCCGGTGAGCGCCTCCATCTCCACCCCGGTGCGGCCCTCGCAGGACACGGTGCAGACGATGCGCGCCTCGACGCCTTCCATCGCGATGTCGATGTGGCACTTGTCCAGCGCCAATGGGTGGCACAACGGAATGAGCTGCGAGGTGGCCTTGGCGCCCATTACGCCGGCGAGGTTGGCCACGGTGAGCACCGCGCCCTTGGGCGTGACGTAGCCGGCGCCGTGCAGCTGCGCGGCGACTTCGGCGGGAAACACCACGCGTGCCTGCGCCTGCGCGGTGCGCCGCGTGACGGCCTTGCCGCCGACGTCGACCATCTGCGGCTGCTGGGCGTCATCGAGATGGGTGAGCTTGGTAGGGATACTGGCCATGGAATTCCGTCGGGCGACTCAGCCGCCGATGTAGTGCATTTCGATCTTCGGACGGGAGCGCTGGCGGCGCTCCTCGCGCTCCTCGCTGTAGCGGTCGCTGCGGTTGAGCCACACTTGGCGCAGGCGCTCGCGCACGGCGTCGTCGCTGCTGCCGTCGCGCAGCGCGGTGCGCAGATCGGTGCCCTGCACGGCGAACAGGCAGGTGTAGAGCGTGCCTTCGGACGACAGCCGGGCACGCGAGCAATCGCCGCAGAACGGCTGGCTCACCGAGGAGATCACGCCGATCTCGCCCTGCCCGTCGCGGAAACGGAAGCGCGTGGCCACCTCGCCCTCGTACTTCGGCGGCAGCGCGTCCAGCGGCCAGCGCGCGTGGATGGCGGCGATCAGTTCGGCCGAGGGCACCACCGCCTCGCGGTTCCAGTCGTTGCGGTTGCCCACGTCCATGTATTCGATCAGCCGCGGGATGATGCCGGTGCCGCGGAAGCGCCCGATGAGATCGAGCACGCTGTGTTCGTTCACCCCGCGCTGCACGACGGTGTTGAGCTTGATGCCGCCGGGGAAGCCGACCGCCTGCGCCGCCTCGATGCCGCCAAGCACGTCTTCCAGTGCGCCGCGGCCGCCGCTCATGCGGTGGAACAGCGCGGGATCGATTGTGTCCAGGCTCACCGTGACGCGATCCAGGCCGGCATCGCGCATATCCTGCGCATGGCGCGCCAGCAGCACGCCGTTGGTGGTCATCGCCAGGTCGGTGATACCGGGGATGCGACGCAGCCGCGCCACCAGCTCGGCCAGCTTGGGCCGCAGCAAGGGCTCGCCGCCGGTGAGGCGCAGCTTGCTCACACCGAGCATGGCGGCGAGGCGGCTGATGCGTTCGATCTCGTCGAAGCTCAGCCTCTCGTCGTTGCGCAGGAAGGTGAAGTGCTCGCCGTAGGTGGACTCCGGCATGCAGTACGGGCAGCGGAAGTTGCAGCGGTCCATCACCGAAATGCGCAGGTCGTGCATCGGGCGGCCGTGCCGATCCAGCGGCGCCTGCGGCGACGGCGTCTGGGCGGCGATCTCGGTGATGGCGTGGGGATCGGTCATGTCACCAGCGATACAGGGGGGCTACGGTGCCGGCAGGTGCGGCGTGGTCCGACGGTGCCAGCTCCACCACGCCGTCGGTATGCGGCAGCGCGGAGAAGTCGCCCGAGGTGGGCGCCGGCACCGGCGTGGCCAAAGCGCGACCGGTCTCGTCATGATGCACCCGCACGGGTACAAAACAGGTCAAGGTCGGGCTGACCTGGGCCGGCGCGGCGAGCACCACCCGTTCGCCCGACCGCGTCGCCACCCCCATCGCCTGCTCCAGCGCCGGCAGCAGGTAGCGCACAGCGCACACCAGCGCCGAAACCGGATTGCCCGGCAACGCGAACACCACCTGCCCCTGCGGCCCGATACCGAACCACATCGGCTTGCCCGGCCGCTGGGCGATCCGGTGCAGCACCTTGTCCACGCCCAACGCGCGCAGCGCTTCGGGCACGAAGTCGCGCTGGCCCACCGACACGCCGCCGGACAGCACCAGCACCTGGCAGGTGGCCAGCAGTTCGGCCAGTCGCGCGGTGGTGGCGGTCAGATCGTCGGGCACGCGGGTCAGCTGCACGTCGACGAAGCCGCGGTCGCGCAACGCGGCGGCCAGCGCGCGATCGTTCGAACGGCGGATCTGCCCGTCGGCCAGCGGCTGCTGCTCGACCTCGGCCAGTTCGTCGCCGGTGGCGATGATGGCGACCTTCGGCACCGCGGCCACCTCGACCTCGGTGACGCCGTTGGCGGCGAGCACAGCCAGCTCCGGCGCGCGCAGGCGCACGCCCGGGGCGAGCAGCGCGTCGCCCTCGCGGCAATCGGAGCCGCACGGATGGATGAACTGCCGTGCGGTCGGCGTCCAGCCGTCGACCATCCGGACCTGATCGCCCTCGCGCACGGTCTGCTCCACCGGCACGACGCAGTCACAGCCGGCCGGCAACATGGCGCCGGTGGTCACCTCGATGCAGCCGGCTGGATCGGCCAGCACCTGGCCGGCCATGCCGGCCATCTGGCGACCGGCCACCACGAAGCTGCGCCGCGACGGATCCAGCGCGATGGCGATGCCGTCCATCATCACGCGGTCGAACGGCGGGTGGTCGCGCTCGGCCAGCACGCGCTGGCGCAGCACGCGGCCGGCCGCGGCATCCAGCGGCACGCGCTCGCCGGGGAACACGGGCAGCCGTGCACGAATTTGCCGTTCGGCCTCGGTGACGCTGGGGAGTTCGCTCATGGGGAAAACCTTAATCTGCGCGGCCACGACGCCTTGCCGCGTCAGCGCCCAGAGCATGGGGCCGGGGGGTGGCTTTGACAACCGCGGCCAAAGTCGAAAAGCACGCGGCAAACGCCTGTGGCAAGCCATTCGCTGGCGCGTGCAACGCGGTTACCCGGCCCCGTGCGCGCCGCTTGTCGCACGCGCATGGAGCCGTCACCCGAGCTCGCTATGATGGCGCGATGAAGCAGCCCCCTGCCCCCATCGAGCGCACGCCCGGCACCGTCCAGCGGCGCATCACCCGCTGGCGCCAGGGCCGCGTGGAGGAGACCGACGACTGGGTCGCCGAAGAGCAACCGATCGCGATGACCTACAACGGTCGCTCGTTCGCCGTAATGATGGCGACGCCGCACGACCTGGAGGACTTCGCGCTGGGCTTCTCGCTCAGCGAAGGGCTGGTGCGCACGCCGGCCGACCTGCTCGCCGTGGACGCGCGCCCGTTGCTCGAGGGCACCGAGCTGGCTATGACGGTAGCTGCCGACGCCCACGGCGCGCATCTGGATGCGGACGGCCAACGCCTGCTGCCCGGGCGCAGCGGTTGCGGCATCTGCGGCACGCGCCAGCTGGAAACAGCGGTGCGCCAGCCCGGTTCGGTGCACGGCGATCTGGGCCTGACCCACGCCGGACTCGAACGGGCCCTGGCCAACCTGCAGCAGCGCCAGCCGATGAATGCCGCCACCGGCGCCGTGCACGCCGCAGCCTGGGCCACCGCGGACGGCGAGATCGCGCTGGTGCGCGAGGACGTCGGTCGCCACAACGCGCTGGACAAGCTGGTCGGTGCGCTGCATCGCGGCGGTATCGATCCGGCGTCGGGTTTCGCGCTGGTCACCAGCCGCGCCAGCTACGAGATGGTGACCAAGGCGGCCAGCGCGGGGGTGACCGTGCTCGCCGCCATTTCCGCCCCGACGGCGCTGGCCATCGAGCTGGCAAAAAGCGCCGGGCTCACCCTGGTCGGTTTCGCCCGCCCCGGCAGCCACAACGTCTACACCCACCCCGAGCGACTGCATGCGGAGGCCAGCCGGTGAATGCACAGGCACAGGAAGCGCTGCTGGATACCCGCCTGCGCGAGTTCGTCGACGCCCACCCACGATTGTTCGTGCTCACCGGCGCCGGCATCAGTACCGACTCGGGGATTCCCGACTACCGCGACCGCGCCGGCCAGTGGAAGCGCACGCCGCCGGTGACCTACCAGGCCTTCATGCACGAACTGGCCACGCGCCAGCGTTACTGGGCGCGCAGCCTGGTCGGCTGGCGTCGCTTCGGCTGCGCCGAGCCGAACATCACGCACCGGGCTCTGGTGGCGCTGGAGCAGCGCGGCCAGGTGGAGCTGCTGGTGACCCAGAACGTCGACCGACTGCACCAGCGCGCAGGCAGCCAGCGCGTGGTGGACCTGCACGGCCGGCTCGACGAGGTGCGCTGCATGACCTGCGACTGGCGCCAGGGCCGGCACGATTTCCAGCGCGAACTGGTGGCGCGCAACCCGGACTGGACGCACCTGGACGCCGCCGATGCCCCGGACGGTGACGCCGATCTGGACGGTTACGACTTCAGCCGTTTCGAGGTGCCACCCTGCCCGGTCTGCGGCGGCATCGCCAAGCCGGACGTGGTGTTTTTCGGCGAGAACGTGCCGCGTGAACGCGTGGAAGCAGCCACCCGCGCCTGGTCGGACGCGGACGCGGTACTGGTGGTCGGTTCTTCGCTGATGGTGTTTTCCGGCTATCGCTTCGTGGCGGCCGCGGCCAAGGCCGGCAAGCCGGTGGCGACGGTGAACCTGGGCGTGACTCGAGCCGATCCGCTGGTGACGCTGAAGATCGATGCGCCCTGCGCCGACGCGCTGGCCTTCCTGCTCGACGGCTGACGCGGCCTCAGAACACGTCGTTGACCAGTCGGCCCAGGCCCTGGATCTCGATCGCCACCTCGTTGCCGCGACGCAGGAAGCGCGGCGGATCGAAGCCGGCACCGACGCCTTCAGGTGTGCCGGTGGCGATGATGTCCCCCGGCTGCAGCGTGATTCCCGCGGAGATCGTGGCAATCAAGGTGGGGATGTCGAAGATCAGGTCGCGCGTGTTGGCCTGTTGGCGAAGCTCATCGTTGACCCAGCAGCGGATGTCCAGCGCCGAGGGATCGAGCTCGTCGGCGGTGACCAGCATCGGGCCCATTGGGCAGAACGTGTCGAACGACTTGCCCAGAAACCACTGCCCGTGGCGCTGCTGCCAGTCGCGTGCGGTGATGTCGTTGACGATGGTGTAGCCGAACACGTGATTCATGGCCTGCTCGCGCCGGATGCCGCGACCGGCCCGGCCGATCACCACCGCCAGCTCGGCCTCGTAATCCACCGCCTGGCTGGTGCCTTCGGGATACAGGATGGTCTCGCCGTGGCCGATGACCGACTCGGGCACCTTGGTGAACACCATCGGGTGTTCCGGCAGGTCGTCGGCCGAGGACGTGTCGTAACCGCTGCGCGCGAATTCCTCGGCATGGCGCCGGTAATTCTTGCCGACGCAGAAGATGTTGCGTGCTGGACGCGGGATCGGCGCGAGCAGATCCACCTCCACTCGCGGAATGGCGGGACGCATGACGCTCGGGGTGACGGCGTCGAGGCCCTCGCGGATCACGGTGAGCATGTCCGGTACCGGATCGCCGTCGTACAGATCCAGCGGCCGTATCCGTGCACCGTTGAGGTCGAGTGCGCCGACGCCGGTCATGCCGTGGTGCAGGTAGGTGACAAGTCGCATTGGCAGTCCCGGCCGCGTCCGAAAGAGGGGCTCGCGCGCCTTCGGCCCCGCGATAATGTGAATTCGATCACATTCGGGCGCCCCAGGTAAAACCGGGGGAACGAGGCGCCGATCAGCGCCGGGCGCGAAAGAAATTGCGCAGCAGCTGCGCCGACTCGTCCGCCAACAGGCCGCCCTGCACGGTGATGCGGTGGTTGTGCCGCGGGTCGGTGAGCGTGTCGAACACGCTGCCGGCGGCGCCGGTCTTGGGATCGGTAGCGGCGTACACCACCCGCCCGATGCGCGCGTGCACCAGCGCCATGGCGCACATGGCACACGGCTCCAGCGTCACGTAAAGCGTGGCCCCCGGCATCCGGTAGTTCGCCAGCTTCTCGCCCGCGGCGCGCATCGCCATGATCTCGGCGTGGGCGGTGGGATCGTGCAACGTGATGTTGCGGTTCCAGCCCAGGCCGACGATCTCGCCATCGAGCACCAGCACGGCCCCCACCGGCACCTCGTCCTCCGCGTCGCGGGCGTGCTCGGCCAGCTGCAGGGCGCGCCGCATGTGGGCGACGTCGTCCTCGCTGAACCCGGGCGACGCCACAGAGACCTCTTCTTCCGACATATCAGTAATTTAGGCAATGTTCGTGAGAAATGGGCCGGCGCGCTTCATCCAGCAAAACGCGCACAAACCCTTGTTTTTACTCACTCCCACTCGATCGTGGCGGGCGGCTTGCCGCTAATGTCATAAACTACGCGAGATATACCGCGCAACTCATTGATAATCCTGTTTGAAACCTTGCCGAGGAATTCATACGGCAGGTGCGCCCAATGAGCTGTCATGAAGTCGATGGTTTCCACCGCGCGCAGTGCGATTACCCATTCGTAGGCGCGTGCGTCGCCTACCACGCCCACCGACTTCACCGGCAGGAATACGGCGAAGGCCTGGCTGGTCTTGTCGTACAGGTCCCAGGCGCGCAGTTCCTCAATGAAGATGGCATCGGCGCGAGCCAGCAGCTCGGCGTATTCCGGCTTCACCTCGCCCAGGATGCGCACACCCAGTCCCGGGCCGGGGAACGGATGGCGGTAGACCATGGCGCGCGGCAGGCCGAGCTCGACGCCAATGCGGCGCACCTCGTCCTTGAACAGCTCGCGCAGCGGCTCGACCAGCTTGAGCTTCATGTGCGCCGGCAGGCCGCCCACGTTGTGGTGGCTCTTGATCACGTGCGCCTTGCCGGTCTTGCTGCCGGCGGACTCGATCACGTCGGGGTAGATCGTGCCCTGCGCCAGCCATTTCACGTTGCCGCCGCTGGCGATGATCTTCTCCGACTCCTCGTCGAAGATCTCCACGAACAGGCCGCCGATGATCTTGCGCTTGGCCTCCGGGTCGCTCACGCCGGCCAGCGCGGCGAAGTAGCGCTCGGCCGCGTTCACGCGGATCACCTTGATGCCCATACCGCCCTTCTCGGCCTCGGCAGCGAACATGGCCATCACCTGGTCGCCCTCCTGCCAGCGCAGCAGGCCGGTGTCGACGAACACGCAGGTGAGCCGATCGCCGATCGCCCGGTGCAGCAGGGCTGCCACCACTGAGGAATCCA
The DNA here is from genome assembly GCF_050749815.1 of Dyella thailandensis. GTDB lineage: Bacteria > Pseudomonadota > Gammaproteobacteria > Xanthomonadales > Rhodanobacteraceae > Dyella_A. The sequence continues at coordinate 1,339,771 of NZ_CP192735.1, forward strand.
CGCCGCCGGACAAACCCAGCAGCACGTGGTCGTCGCCCACCTGCTCGCGCACGCGGGCGATCTGGTCTTCGATGATGTTGGCCGCCGTCCACAGCGTGGCGCAGCCGCAAATCTCGGTAATGAAGCGCTTGAGCAGCGCCCCGCCCTGCTTGGTGTGGGTGACTTCCGGATGGAACTGCACGCCGTACCAGCGCTTGTCCTCGTTCTCCATCACAGCGACCGGGATGCGATCGGTGGTGCCGGTGATGGCGAAGCCCGGCGGCGCCTTGGCGACGTGGTCGCCGTGGCTCATCCACACGTCGAGGCGATGGCTGTCGGTGTGGTCGCTCAGACCCGCGAACAGCCGGCTCTGAAGGGTGATGTCGACCTCCGCGTGGCCGAACTCGCGCGCATCGGCAGCCTCGGTGGCGCCGCCCAGCTGCGCGGCCATGGTCTGCATGCCGTAGCAGATGCCGAGGATCGGCAGGCCCGAGTCGAACACTTCCTGCGGCGCCCGGGGCGCACCTTCCTCGGTGGTCGACTCCGGTCCGCCGGAGAGGATGATGCCCCTGGGCGCGAACGCGGCGATCTCGGCCGGATCGTGGTCCCACGCCCAGATCTCGCAGTAGACGCCCAGCTCGCGCACGCGGCGGGCGATCAGCTGCGTGTACTGCGCGCCGAAGTCGAGGATGAGGATCTTGTCGCTGTGGATGTCGGTCATGGCGGCTCGTATCTCCCGCTCCCCGACTCAGCCTTTACGTTCCCTCTCCCCCGGCGCAGCCGGGGGAGAGGGTTGGGGTGAGGGGGCGCTTTTGGCTTTTAGCGTTTGGCATGTGGCGAGAGGCGAGAGAGAAGCAAAAAGCCTCCCCCTCACCCAGCCCTCTCCCCCGGCGCGGCCGGGGGAGAGGGCTCAAGCGTGCGGCATTAGGAATTCAGCCGGTAATTCGGCGCTTCCTTGGTGATCTGGATGTCGTGCGGGTGCGCCTCGGTGACGCCGGCGCTGGTCACCTTCACGAACTGGGCCTTGGCGCGCACGTCTTCGACCGTCGCAGCACCGAGATAGCCCATGGACGCGCGCAAGCCGCCGATCAGCTGGTGGATGATGTTGCGCAGCGGGCCGCGATACGGCACGCGGCCCTCGATGCCTTCGGGCACCAGCTTGTCGGCGTCCGCTTCATCCTGGAAGTAGCGGTCCTTCGAGCCCAGCGCCATCGCGCCGAGCGAGCCCATGCCGCGGTAGCTCTTGTACGAGCGGCCCTGGAACAGCTCGACCTCGCCCGGCGATTCCTCGGTGCCGGCGAACATCGAGCCCAGCATCACGCTGGACGCGCCAGCGGCCAGCGCCTTGGGGATGTCGCCGGAGTAGCGGATGCCGCCGTCGGCGATCAGCGGGATCTCGTCCTTCAGCGCCGTGGCGACCATATCGATCGCAGTGATCTGCGGCACGCCCACACCGGCGACCACGCGGGTGGTGCAGATGGAGCCCGGACCCACGCCGACCTTCACCGCATCCACGCCGGCGTGCAGCAACGCGCGCGCCGCTTCACCGGTCACGATGTTGCCGGCGATCACCTGCACCTTCGGGTAGTTCTTCTTCACCCAGCCGGCCCGCTCGATCACGCCCTGCGAATGGCCGTGGGCGGTATCGACCACGATCACGTCCACGCCGGCGTCGACCAGCATCGCCACGCGCTGCTCGGTGTCGCCGCCCACGCCAACCGCCGCGCCGACCAGCAGCGCTTCATTGCGGTCTTTGGCGGCATTGGGGTTGTCGCGCGCCTTCTGGATGTCCTTGACCGTGATCAGGCCGCGCAGCTGGAAGTCGTCGTTGACCACCAGCACCTTCTCGATGCGGTGCTTGTGCAGCAGCTGCAGCACTTCGTCCTGACTGGCGCCTTCCTTCACCGTGACCAGCTTGTCCTGGCGGGTCATGATGTTGCGCACCGGGTCGTCGTGCTTGCGCTCGAAGCGCATGTCGCGGCTGGTGACGATGCCGACCAGCTTCTCGCCCTCCACCACCGGCACGCCGGAGATGTTGTGCGCGCGGGTGAGGCGCTGCACCTCGCCGATGGAGGTGTCCGGGCTGACGCTGAAGGGATTGCGGATGACGCCGGCCTCGAACTTCTTCACCAGGCGCACTTCGGCGGCCTGCTGCTCGGCGGTCATGTTCTTGTGGATGATGCCGATGCCGCCGCATTGGGCCATGGTGATGGCGAGGCGGGCTTCGGTGACCGTGTCCATGGCGGCGGACACGATGGGGATGTTCAGGCGCAGATCGCGGGTGAGCCGGGTGGATGTGTCTACATCGCGCGGCAGAATGACCGAATGGGCCGGAACAAGATAAACGTCGTCGTAGGTCAGGGCCTCGGCGAGGATGCGCATGGAAAGGGTTCCCGGCAAAGATGGAATTATACGCGCCCGCCCGGTCCCCCGCCAGATGTTGCAGTGCGGTCAGATGCCGCCTGCCACGTCCGCAGTCACCGCTTGCCGCTGGCCTCGGCGGCTTCCAGCGTGTTTTCCATCAGCGTGGCGACGGTCATCGGCCCCACCCCACCCGGCACCGGAGTGATCCAGCTGGCGCGCTCGGCAGCCGTGGCGAATTCCACGTCGCCGACGAGGCGACCGTCATCCAGCCGGTTGATGCCCACGTCGACCACCACGGCTCCCGGCTTGATCCACTCGCCCTTGACCAGCCCGGGTTTGCCCACCGCCACGATGACGATGTCCGCCTGACGCACGAAGCCTTCCAGGTCGCGGGTGAAGCGATGGCAGCAAGTGGTGGTGCAGCCGGCAATCAGCAGCTCCAGCGCCAGCGGTCGGCCGACGTGGTTGGATACGCCGACCACCACCGCATGCTGGCCACGCACGGGGCGATCGGTGTGCCCGAGCAGGGTCATCACGCCCTTGGGCGTGCACGGGCGCAGGCCGAAGCGGCGCAGAGCGAGGCGGCCCACGTTCACCGCCTGGAAGCCGTCCACGTCCTTCAGCGGATCGATGCGGTCGACCAGCGCCTCTTCATCGATATGCGGTGGTAGCGGCGACTGCACCAGGATGCCGTGTACGGCCGGATCGGCGTTGAGCCGATCGATCAGTGCGAACAGCTCCTCCTGCGTGGTGGCCGAGGGCAGATCGAAGTCGAACGAGCGAAAGCCCACCTGGTGGCAGGCCTTGCGCTTGTTGCGCACGTAGACCGATGAGGCCGCGTCGTCCCCCACCAGCACCACCGCCAATCCGGGTTCGACCAGGCCGGCCGCCTTGCGCTCCGCCACGCGCTGGCCGATGCGCTCCAGCAGTTCCTGCGCGATGCGTTTGCCGTCGAGGATGCGTGCGCTCATGGTTGTGCCCTGCCGATTCAGCCGCGCATTATCGCGGCTCCCCGTCTGACGCACAAACCCGATGAATGCCCCGCCCTGCCCCGAGTCCACCGTACTGACCGATGCCGCCATCACGCTGCGCCCGTGGCGCAGCGAGGACGCCGCGGCGATGTACGAGGCGGTGCGCGAATCGATGGCGAGCCTGGCGGCATGGTTGCCTTGGTGCCATGCCGACTACGGCCTGGCCGATGCGCAAGCGCGGATGCAGGCGTGCCGCGAAGGCTGGGCACAGGGCGAACTGTTCGCCTTCGCGGTGCTGGACACCGACGGCCGACTGCAGGGCAGCGCCGGGCTGAGCCAGATCAACCGCGTGCACCGCAGCGCAAACGCCGGGTACTGGCTGCGCGCGTCCGCGCAAGGCAATGGCTGGGCGCCGCGGGCGCTGGCGCTGGTCGCACGCTTCGCTTTCGAACAACTGGGGCTGATCCGCGTCGAGATCGTCGCCGAGCCGGGCAACCTCGCCAGCCGGCGGACGGCAGAACGCGCCGGCGCGCGCTTCGAGACGATCGCCCGCAACAAGATCTGGTCGCGCGACCGAGCGGCCGACGCCGCCGTCTACAGCCTGGTGCCAGGCGACCTGCCGTTGCAGTGAAGCGGTGCCTCAGCGGCGCTTCTTCATCTCGCGGATCATGCGCTGGCGTTTGCGCACCTGCGCTTCGGTGAGCACGTTCTTCTTGCCGGCGTAGGGGTTCTCGCCATCGCGGAAATCGATGCGGATCGGTGTGCCCTCGAGCTTGAAGCGCTTGCGAAAGAAGCCTTCCAGATAGCGCCGATAGGCCGGTGCGATGTGCTTGGTGCGGCTGCCGTGGATGACGATGGTCGGCGGATTGCTGCCGCCCGGATGGGCGAAGCGCAGCTTCGGCGCATGGCCACGCACCAGCGGCGGCTGGTAGCTCTCGTACGCCTTTTCCAGCGCCTTGGTCAGCTCGGACGAGCCCAGTTCACGCGTGGCGGCGCTGTGCGCACGCACCACGGCGCGCATCAGCTCGCGCAATCCCGAGCCGTGCAGGGCCGAGATGAATACCGTCTTGGCCCAGTCCACGAACACCAGCCGCCGCTCCAGTGCCCGCTGGCACTGCTCGCGCTGGTAGGCGTCCATGCCGTCCCACTTGTTGACGGCAATCACCAGCGCCCGGCCCTCGTCCATCGCCGCGCCGATCAGGGTGAGATCCTGGTCGGCCAGGTTCTCGCGCGCGTCGATCAGCACCACCACCACCTGCGCGGCGGCCATCGACTGCAGCGTCTTGATGACGCTGAACTTCTCCACCGCCTCCTCGACGCGCGCCTTGCGCCGCACGCCGGCGGTGTCGATCAGGGTGTAGCGCTTGCCGTCGCGTTCCAGCGGTACACGGATCGGATCGCGGGTGGTGCCGGCCACGTCGGAGACGATCAGCCGGTCCTCGCCGAGCAGGCGGTTGATCAGGGTCGACTTACCCGCGTTCGGGCGCCCGACGATGGCCACGCGGATGCTGCCCGCCTCGCCCTCGTCTTCCGCGTCGGATTCTTCCGGCGGCAGCAGCGGCAGCACGCTGGCGATCAGGTCGTCGGTGCCGCGGTTGTGCGCGGCCGACAGCGGCAGCGTGGCGTGGATACCGAAGGCCGAAAACTCGGCCATCGCGGTATCCAGATCCAGCCCGTCGGTCTTGTTGACGGCAGCGATGATCGGCTTGCCGCTGCGGCGCAGCTCACCGAGGATCACGTGGTCCTGCGGCAGCAGCCCGTCGCGCGCATCGACCACGAACACGATGACTTGGGCCTCTTCGATCGCCAGGCGCACCTGGCGCGCGGTCAGCACGTCGAGCGCGTCCTCGGTGCCGGACAGGCCGCCGGTATCGACCACCACGAACGGCCGCTCGCCGGTACGGCACACGCCGTAGTGGCGGTCGCGGGTGACACCGGGCATGTCGGCGACCAGCGCATCGCGGCTGCGCGTGAGCACATTGAAGAGGGTCGATTTACCGACGTTGGGACGGCCGACCAGGGCGACGACGGGCAACATGATGGAGAACCTGGATCCCTATGGGCGGGTAGCCCGCGCCGGAATCGGTTTGCGCGCATGGAAAAATAAGAGGCGGCAGTGTAAGGCAAGAGCCCGCCGGGACGCTCTATCCGCCCCGCGCCGCCGGCAAAAACGAGGCGGCGGCCGCGCCGGATTGCTCCGGGGCGAGCCGCCGCCTGATGGCAGGTCCGGCCAAGCCGGACCTCGCCCGATCAACGCATCGAGAGACGGTAGGCGCCGATGTGGCCCTTGATGTCTTCGACGTACACGGTGTCACCGATCACCAGCGGCTGGGCGCGGATCGCCTTCTTCGACAAGCGCTCGCGGGCAGCCAGCGCGCCGTCGCCGGTCTGCAGCCAGTGCACGTAGCCCTCGACATCGCCCACCACGACGTAGTTGCCCTGCACCGCCGGGCTGGTCAGCCAGCGATACTTGAGGGCGTCGTTCTTCCACTGGTCGGCGCCGCCGCTCTTGTCGAACGCCCACACCTGCGACTCGTCGTTCACCGCGTAGACGGCGTTGCCGCCCACGTCGGGGGAGCCGAAACTGGAGAATTCACGGTTCCACAGCGGGCGGCCGCTCGGGCCGTCGATCGCCTCGAGGCTGCCGTGATAGGCGGTGCTGTAGAGCGTGGTGCCATCGAGCACCACCGCACCGTCGGCGTCGTTCAGGCGCTCGATGTCGGTGCGCCCCTCGCCACTGGCCAGGCGCTGCTCCCACAGCTTGTCGCCGGTGTCCTGGCGCAGCGCGACGAGCTTGCCGTCGTCGGAACCGAAGAAGACCACGCCGTTGGCCGCCAGCAGCGGACCATTGCCGCGCACGCTCAGCAGCGGCACGTTGCCCTGATCGTAGACCCAGCGACGATCGCCGGTGGCTTTGTCCAGGCCGTACACGCGGCCGTCCTGGGTGCGCACCAGCACCAGGTCGCCGACGATCGCCGGCGCCGTGATCACCTCGGACTTGAGGTTCGCGGTCCAGCGCGGCGAGCCGTCCTTGGAGGACATGCCGTAGACGTGGCCATCCAGCGTACCGATCGCCAGCAGATCGCCCGACACCGCCGGACCACCCGCGTAGAGAGCATCTTTGCGCTTCTTGTCGCCCCAGCCGAACCAGCCGTGGGTGCGCGACTTATTCGACCAGAGCGTCTTGCCGCTTGCCGCGTCGAACGCCGCGACGGCGCCATCGGTGCTGGCCGCGTAGAGCACGCCATCGACCACCGTCGGACGCATGCGCACGCCAGAGTCGCCTGCACCGTCGCCGATGCGTGCGGTCCACAGCTCGGACACCTTGGCGGTGGCCTTGAAATCCTTGGCAAGCGGCGTGGGTGGCTCGATGTTGTCCTTCTTCTTGTTATGGCAGCCAGCGACGACTACCAGCGAGGACAACGCGATCAGCCAAACGCACTTCTTCAAAACCGGTTTCATGCACCCTGCTTCCCGGCCGTAGCCAGATCATCGATTTTCAGCTGCAGCGACGACCGCTGGGGCGCGTCCCCGCTCATTGCCGACAATGCCGACTGGTACGCCTTGCGCGCGTCGTCGACCCGGCCTAGCTTGACCAGCACGTCGCCGCGTAGTTCCTCGCGCAGCCCCTCGTACTGCTTGCCGGTGAGCTGGCCCAGCGACGACAACGCCTCTTCGCTCTTGCCCTGGGCAAACTGCACCTGCGCCAGGCGCAACTGGATCAGCGACTTCACTGCCGGATCCTCGCTATGGGCAAGCGCCCATTCCAGCGAGCCACGTGCCTTGTCCAGCTCCTTCGCCTGCACCTGGCGACGCGCGCGCTCGCTGGTAGCGAACACCGCATAGGTCGACTTGCTGAAATCCTTCTGCAGGCGATCGGTGAGCTGATCGGCGCTGGCGGTGTTGCCGACCGCTTCGGCCGACTGCACCTGCTGGTACAACTGAGCGGCGGCCGCCCGATTGCTGGCCTGGTGATTGCGCCACTGCTGCCAGCCGAAGATGCCGATCAGACCGATCGCGATACCGACGACGATGGACACGCCGTTCTCGCGCAGCCACTTCTGTACGCGTTCGCTCTGTTCGTAATCGTCGTATGCGTCAAATGCCATGCCATCACCGTTGAGAGGCCGGCCGCCCCACGCGTGGGACCGGTGCCTGGATTGTGCCGAGAACGCCGCAACGCACGGGGCGCGCGATCAATAAGGGAGCATAACCGAAACCCGCCATCGAACGGCAGCGCACCGGAGCGGGCGCTGCGCGCGATCCGGCACCCGACTCAGGCGCCGCGGGGGACGACCTTGCCGTCCTCGAGGTCGAGGCGGAAATGGGCCACGTTGGCGCGGCGATAGGCGTCGAGGGGGAGCACCTGGCCGTCGACGCTCACCTGCGCACCGCTGGCGTTGCCCAGGCGAATCTCCAGCGGCTGCTCGCTGTGGTAGGTCTTGTGGCTGCCCGCCGGGAGCAGACCGTACTCCAGCCGCGAGCCGTCGGCCGCGATCACTTCGACCCAGCTGGCCTCGGCCAGCGAGAGCGTGAGGCTGTGGCCTGCCACACCGTCATCCACCGCGGGCACCGACACGGCCGGCGGCTTGACCGGATCCACGCTCAGGTTCGGCACCATCGAGGCGAGCAAGGGCTGGTCGTTGTCGGCGCGGCCGGCCGGCGTGGTCGCCGGCGCTGCCGCCGTTGCGCCGACAGCGGTCGAGCCAGGCGTGGCTGCGCTGGCCGGCAGCTCCTGCTGCGCGACGGGCGAGGCGTCGAGCGGCGCGAAATGACTGATGTCGCGGTTGAGGGTGCCGCGCACACCCAGCCAGACCATCGGCACGATGATCACGGCGGTCAGCACCACGTAGGTCGCCGCGGTGGCGTAGCGCTCAAGCAGGTAACGGGAATGCGAGATGCCGCCGGTGGCCACCAGCTGCGGCTCATCCTGCCGGCGGATGCGCGACACCTCGGCCTGGATCAGCGCGTCGTCGAGCCCCAGATGGCGCCCGTACTTGGTGATGTAGCTGCCCAGATAGACCTGGTAGTCGATACCGTCGTACTGGCCACCTTCGAGCTGGCGCAGCACACGGGCCGGCAACTTCAGCGCGTGGCCGCAGGCTTCCAGATCCAGGCCCTTCGCCTCGCGCGCGGCGCGCAGGCGACTGCCGAAACTGGGTTCAACGATCTGCCGCTGATCAGGGGTATCCATCAGGCCGTGAGGCGTGACGAGGTCCTGCTCACGGGGTTCCTGGCCGTGCAAGGGAGTCTGCTGGGTCATGGACGGGCGGATTGGTCGATGTTGCGGGCCTGGTCCGAATCCGGAAACTGGCTCAGCAACCGCTGACGGTACGATTGGGCAGCATCCGTATTGCCCAGACGGGATTCAATCAGGTAGCCGAGCCGATACGCATCGGGCGACGGCTTGCCGAGCGCATCGAAGCGCTGTAGGAAGGCGCGGGCGCGGAATGCGTCGCCGCTGTCGAAGAGCAGCTTGGCAAGCTGGAAAAGCGCCTCGCTGTTGTTCGGGTTCTTCTGCAACGCGTCGCGGAATTCTTCCTGCGCAGCGGCCACGTTGTTGCTCTTGAGCTGGCAGACGCCGGCGTTGGTGAGCGCGACGTCCGGCGTCTTGTAGAACGGGTCGGCCACGGCCTTGCGGAAATAACTTTCAGCCTCCTGCGCCTTGCCGGTGCGGCAGAGGAAGGCGCCGAGATTGTTGTTCGGGGCGCCCTTGGAGGGCTCCAGCGCCACCGCGCGGCGGTAGTGCAGCTCGGCGTTGGGGAGATCGTTGATGCGCTCGTAGACCACGGCGATCACAGTGTGGGCCGGCGCGTAGTTGTCGTCGAACTGCAGCGCCTTGGTCAATTTTTCCATGGCCGTCTGGAGGTCGCCGCCTTCCAGGTAGTGCTGCCCCAGCTCGGTGTGGATGCGCGCTGCGTCCTCGGCCTGTTGCGCCTTGCTGGTGCGCGGCAGGCGATCACCTGAACTGCCCTCGCCCCCCGACTGGCTGCCGCCGGTGCTGACGCACCCGGCGAGCAGTGCACACAGCACCAGCCCCCCCCATCGATCAACCCGCATGGACAGCCCCCTGATCCAGACGTTTTTGGAATTCAGCCTGACGGCGCGTTCGATCCAGCACCTGTCCCTTCAGCTGACCGCAGGCGGCGTCGATGTCGTCGCCGCGGGTGCGACGAAGCATCGTGAGAATGCCGGCATTGAGCAACTGCGTCTGGAAAGCCCGGATCGTATCGGCATCCGAACGTTCGAAACGTGTTCCAGGAAACGGATTGAACGGAATCAGGTTCACCTTGCACGTCGGCAACCGACGCATGAACTTGATCAGCTGCCGGGCATGCTCGGGCTGATCGTTGACACCCTTCATCAGGGTGTACTCGAAGGTGATCGAGGTGCGCGGCTTACGCGCGATCCAGCGCTGGCAGGCCGCCTCGAGTTCGGCCAGCGGATAGCGCTTGTTCAGCGGCACCAGCTCGGTGCGCAGTTCGTCGTTGGCCGCGTGCAGCGAGACGGCCAGCGACACGTCGATGGTGTCCGACAGCTTGTCGATCATCGGCACCAGGCCGGCGGTGGACAGCGTCACGCGCTTGGACGCCAGGCCGAAGCCCAGGTCGTCGCGCATCAGGCTCATCGCCTTGGTGACGTTGTCGAAGTTCAGCAGCGGCTCGCCCATGCCCATCATCACCACGTTGGTGATGCGGCGGTTCTGGTGGGTGATGTTGCCGAGGTATTTCGCCGCCACCCACATCTGGCCGATCACCTCGGCCGTGGACAGATTGCGGTTGAAGCCCTGCGTCGCAGTCGAGCAGAACTGGCAATTGAGCCCGCAGCCGACCTGCGAGGACACGCACAGCGTGCCGCGGGTCGGCTCGGGGATGTACACCGCTTCGATGGCGTTGCCGCCATCCATGCCGAGCAGCCACTTGTGGGTGCCATCGGCGGCGGCCTTGTCGAACAAGGTCTTCGGCGGACCGACGTAGCACGTGGCCTCGAGCTTGGCGCGCAGCGCCTTGCCCACGTCGGTCATCTTGCCGAAGTCGTCCTCCAGGTGATGGTAGATCCACTTCATCACCTGCTCGGCGCGATACGGCTTCTCGCCGATCTGCGTGAAGAAGTCACGCAGACCCTGGCGATCGAAGTCGAGCAGGTTGACCTTGCCGCCAGCGGCGGTCGGATCGGAGGAAAGTTGTACCACCTGGTTCACGGCATGCCTCAGCGCGGAAAGACTTCCGTCTCGGCGAAGAAGTACGCGATCTCGACCTTGGCGGTCTCGACGGCATCGGAACCATGCACGGCGTTCGCGTCGATCGACTCGGCGAAGTCGGCGCGGATCGTGCCCGGCTTGGCTTCCTTCGGGTTGGTCGCGCCCATCAGGTCACGATGCGCCAGCACGGCGTTCTCGCCCTGCAGCGCGGTGATCATCACCGGACCGGAGATCATGAACTCGACCAGCGCGTTGAAGAACGGGCGCTCCTTGTGCACGGCGTAGAAGCCTTCGGCTTCCTTGCGCGACAGGTGCTTCATCTTGGCAGCCACGATCTTCAGGCCGGCCTTCTCGAAGCGGGCGTAGATCTCGCCGACCACGTTCTTGGCGACGGCGTCGGGCTTGATGATGGAAAGGGTGCGCTCCAGCGCCATACGGGTCTGCTCCGGGATACGGGGAAATGGGAAAAGGTTTTATGGCCGAACGAGCCGGCAAAAAGCGCCAAATCCGACACGGAATGCGGATTTAGCTCACGAAAGTTTGACAGATTCTAGCTCAATCGCAACCGGCCTGCCGGCCGTCGCAAACGTTCGTTTGACTGCTGCGAAGCCGCGCGCGTATGCTCAAACGATCGTTTGATTCCTGCCCCGGGCGGTGGCCCTTGCCTTGAACAACCCGACCTCGACTAAGGAACGCATCCTCGCCGCCGCCGAAGCGCTGTTCGCCCAGCGCGGCTTCGATGGCGCGTCGTTGCGCCAGCTCACCGCTTCGGCAGGGGTCAACCTGGCCGCGGTGAACTACCACTTCGGTTCCAAGGAAAAGCTGGTCGAGCAGGTGTTCAAGCGTCGCCTCGATGCGCTGAACCAGCATCGTCTGGCCGAGCTGGACAAGATCGCGGGCCGGCCGGGCACCACGCTCGACGACGTACTGGCCGCCTACATCCGTCCGGCGCTGGAGTTGTCCCACGAGGGCAATGGCTCGCTGTTCATGCGCGTGCTGGCGCGCGCCTTCGCCGAGCACGACGACACGCTGCGCCAGTTCCTGTCCGAGAACTACGGGCACGTCATGCGCCAGTTCACCGCCGAGTTCGCGCGGCTGCTGCCGCACCTGGAGAAGGCCGAGCTGTACTGGCGCATCGACCTGGTCACCGGCGCCCTCACTCACGCGATGTCCGGCTTCGGCATGATCCAGCGCAAGGACAACGTCAGCGAGCAGCAACACCGCGAGCAGACCGCCGCCCACCTGATCCGCTTCGCCGCCGCCGGCCTGAGCCACCCCTAGAAGACTGTCACCGGATCGCCACGGCGATCGGGTCGTGTTTGTTGTCCCTTTTTGCCGAGTCCGATCTTTCGAGTTCGACCTTATGGAGAAGCCAATGACCGCTGCACCAACCACCTCATCCGCGCTGCGCATCCGCAAGGCCGCGGTGCTGGGCGCCGGCGTGATGGGCGCGCAGATCGCCGCGCACCTCACCAACGCCGGCGTCGAGACCGTGCTGTTCGACCTGCCCGCGAAGGAAGGTCCCAAGAGCGGCATCGCGCTCAAGGCGATCGAGAACCTGAAAAAGCTCTCGCCTGCCCCGCTAGCCGACAAGAACCTCGCCGCGGCGATCATCCCGGCCAACTACGACGAGCATCTGGATCATCTGAAGGACGTCGACCTGGTGATCGAGGCGATCGCCGAGCGGATGGACTGGAAGCTCGACCTGTACAAGAAGATCGCACCGCACGTCTCCGCCACCGCCGTGCTGGCCTCCAACACCTCGGGCCTGTCGATCAACGGCCTGGCCGAGGCGCTGCCGGAAGAAATGCGCCACCGCTTCACCGGCGTGCATTTCTTCAACCCGCCGCGCTACATGCATCTGGTGGAAGTGATCCCCACCCGCCTCACTGACGCCGCCGTGGTCGAAGGGCTGGAAGCGTTCCTCACCACCACCGTCGGTAAGGGCGTGGTGATCGCCAAGGACACGCCGAACTTCATCGGCAACCGCATCGGCGTGTTCTCGATCCTCTCGACGATGTATCACACCGAGCAGTTCAAGCTCGGCTTCGACACGGTGGACGCACTCACCGGCCCGGCACTGGGCCGACCGAAGAGCGCCACCTACCGCACCGCCGACGTGGTCGGCCTAGACACCATGGCGCACGTCATCAAGACCATGGCCGACACGCTGCCGGACGACCCCTGGCACCAGTACTTCCAAGCGCCGGTGTGGCTCAAGGGGCTGATCGACAAGGGCGCGCTCGGGCAGAAGACCGGCGCCGGTTTCTACCGCAAGGTCGGCAAGGACATTGTAGTGCTGGACGTGGCCAAGCAGGACTACCGCCCTTCCGAGCAGAAGGCCTCCGACGAGGTCGCCGCGATCCTCGCGATCAAGGATCCGGCCGAGAAGTTCGGCAAGCTGCGCGCGTCGTCCGATCCGCAGGCGCAGTTCCTGTGGGCGATCTTCCGCGACCTGTTCCACTACACCGCCTACCACCTGGCCGACATCGCCGACACCGCGCGTGACGTCGACTTCGCGATCCGCTGGGGCTACGGCTGGAAGCTCGGCCCGTTCGAGACCTGGCAGGCCGCGGGCTGGCAGCAGGTGGCCAGCTGGATCGCCGAGGACATCGCCGCCGGCAAGGCCATGAGCAGCGCGCCCCTGCCCGCCTGGGTCACCGACGGGCGCACCGGCGTGCACGGCAAGGACGGCTCGTGGTCGGCCAGCGCCGGCCAATACAAGCCGCGCTCGTCGCACCCGGTCTACGCCCGCCAGCTGTTCCCCGATCCGATCCTGGGCGAGAAGTTCGACCAGGGCACCACAGTGTGGGAAAACGAAGGTGTGCGCCTGTGGACCCTGGGCGACGACGGCGTCGGCATCATTTCGTTCAAGACCAAGATGAACACGGTCAACGATTTCGTGCTCGACGGCGTGCAGCACGCGATCAAGCTGGCCGAGGAAAAGCTCAAGGCCGTGGTGATCTGGCAGACCGGCGAGCCGTTCTCCGCCGGTGCCGACCTCAAGGGCGCGCTGGGCCTGCTGCAGGCGGGCAAGTTCGACGACTTCGAGAAGATGGTCGCCAACTTCCAGGCCACCAGCATGGCGATCAAGTATTCGCTGGTGCCGGTGGTGTCGGCCGTGCGCGGCATGGCGTTCGGCGGTGGCTGCGAATTCCAGATGCATTCGGCCCGCACCGTCGCGGCGCTGGAGAGCTACATCGGCCTGGTCGAGGCGGGCGTGGGCCTGTTGCCGGCCGGCGGTGGCCTGCACGAGCTAGCCGTGCGCGCGGCGAAGGCCAACCCGGCCGACCCGTTCGAGGAGCTGAAGAAGGTGTTCGAGACCGTCGCCATGGCCAAGGTTTCGGCCAGCGCGCTGGAAGCGAAGGCGATGGGTCTGCTGCGCCAGGACGACGTGGTGGTGTTTAACAGCTACGAGCTTCTCTACATCGCCAAGAAGGTTGCCGCCGCGATGGCCGATAGCGGCTACCGCCCGCCGCTGCCGGCGCGCGCCGTGCCGGTTGCCGGTGATGTGGGCACCGCCACTTTCAAGGCCTCGCTGGCCAACCTGCAGGAGGGCTACTTCGCCTCGCCGCACGACATCGACATTGCCAGCCGTATCGCCGACTGCCTGTGCGGTGGCGCGATCGAGCGCGGCTCGCAGGTGGACGAGGCCTGGCTGCTGGCGCTGGAGCGCAAGCACTTCGTGGAACTGGCCAAGACCGAGAAGACCCAGGCGCGCATCGCTCACACCATGACCACCGGCAAGCCGCTGCGTAACTGATAGGCGTTGCGACCGACCCACTCCATCACCGGAAACCCCGAAGTCGCCGAACGTCATCCCCGCGCAAGTGGGGATCCATCTTGATCTGACGCCAGAAACACGATGGATTCCCGCGTTCGCGGGAATGACGAATAGAAAAGCCCGGCTTCGAGGTCACTCAAAGGAAACAGACCATGACCAAGCAAGTGCAAGACGCCTACATCGTCGCCGCCACCCGCACGCCGGTCGGCAAGGCGCCGCGCGGCGTGTTCCGCAACACCCGTCCAGACGACATGCTCGCCCACGTGATCCGCGCCGTGATGGCGCAGGCGCCGGGCATCGATCCGCACCGCATCGGCGACGCCATCATCGGCTGCGCCATGCCCGAGGCCGAGCAGGGCATGAACGTGGCGCGCATCGGCGTGCTGCTGGCCGGCCTGCCCGATACCGTGCCCGGCGTCACCATCAACCGCTTCTGCTCGTCCGGCCTGCAGGCCGTGGCGATGGCTGCCGACCGCATCCGCCTGGGCGAGGACGACCTGATGCTCGCCGGCGGCACCGAGAGCATGAGCATGGTGCCGATGATGGGCCACAAGGTGGCCATGAACCCAGCCATCTTCGCCAACGACGAGGACCGCGCCATCGCGTTCGGCATGGGCATCACCGCCGAGAAAGTGGCCGAGCGCTGGAAGGTGAGCCGCGAGCAGCAGGACGCCTTCGCCGTGGAGAGCCACCGCCGCGCACTCGCCGCCATCGCCGCCGGCGAGTTCAAGGACGAGATCACCCCGTTCCAGCTCGACGACCACTACCCCAACCTCGCCACCGGCGGCATCGTCACCGACAGCCGCACCATCGACACCGACGAGGGCCCACGTGCCGGCACCACGATGGAGGTGCTGGCCAAGCTGCGCACGGTGTTCCGCAACGACCGCTTCGGCGGCAGCGTCACCGCCGGCAATTCCTCGCAGATGTCCGACGGCGCCGGCGCCGTGCTGCTGGCCAGCGAGAAGGCCATCAAGGAGTACAACCTCACACCGCTTGCCCGCTTCGTCGGTTTCTCGGTGGCGGGCGTGAAGCCGGACGTGATGGGCATCGGCCCGAAGGAAGCGATTCCCAAGGCGCTCAAGCAGACCGGCATCACCCAGGATCAGCTGGACTGGATCGAGCTCAACGAAGCGTTTGCCGCGCAGGCGTTGGCGGTGATGGGCGACCTCGGCCTCGACCCGGCCAAGGTCAACCCGCTGGGCGGCGCCATCGCACTCGGCCACCCGCTGGGCGCCACCGGTGCGATCCGCATCGCCACGCTGCTGCACGGCCTGCGCCGGCGCAAGCAGAAGTACGGCATGGTCACCATGTGCATCGGCACCGGCATGGGCGCGGCGGGCATCTTCGAAGCGCTCTGAGGCTTCGCTCGCGTGACAGAAAAAGGCGCCGCATCACTGCGGCGCCTTTTTTTCTTCCCCTCCCCAGGCCAGTCCGTTACGCCTGCTCGCGATGCTGGAACTGCCACATGCCCAGCCAGGCCAACAGGACGCCACCGAGAAGGCTCACCGTGATCACCTGCGCCACGTGATCGGTACGCGTGGCGAACACCTGCAACGGCATCGACCACGGAAACCACGGCCCGAGCCGTGCCGATTGGCCGATCAGGAAACCGGCCACCGTGCCGGCCACGCCGACGAAGATCGACGTGGTGAAGCTGCGCCAGTGCAGCGCCACCCACGCCTGCAATGCGGTGAGGAAGGATGCCGCCGCCATGCATGCCAGCGCATGCATGGCCAGCCAGCGCCACGGCGGCGGGCCGGCCAGCCCGTAGGCCGGTTGGGTATGCATCACCACCCAGCCGGCCAGCGGCGCCAACCCTGCCAGCAAGGCCGTGGACAGCATCACCATCGCGGCCAGCACGCACAGCTTGGCGGCGTAGTGGCTCCAGCGCGGCAGCGGCAGCGCGAGCAGATGCTTCCACGTGTGGTTGGCATGCTCCATGTTGCCCAGCAACGCCGCCTGCAGCGTCACGAACAGCGGCAGCATCAGGAAGCTCCACAGCACGAACAGCCCGCTGGCGAAATGCAGCCAGGCTTCGCCGCCCGATCCGGCCGGGCGCCCATGCATGCTGCTCAGGCTCAACTGCAGTACGGTCAGCACCAGCACCACCAGCGGCGCCAGCACCACCATGCCGGCTGCCAGCGTGTGGCGAAGCTTGACCCGCTCGGCCGCCAGCGCACGCAGCAGCGCGTTCATGCGCAGGCCCTCTCGCCGGTCATGTCGAAGAACAGGGTTTCCAGCGAACGCGGGCTGCGGCCCAGTGCGTGCACCTCGTAACCGCGCTGCACCAGCCAGCGGTTGATCTCGTGATCCGGACGCCGCGGCGCCACCACGCGCAGCGTCGCCTCGTCCACTGCCTGCACCGATTCGCCCAGCGCCTCAAGCGCACCGCATACCGCCGGCACGTCGCTGCAGCGGATCGTCAGCGGATCGCCATGCCGCTCGCGCAGCGCCTGTGGCGTGCCCTGGAACAACAGCTGTCCGCGATGCAGCACGCCCACGTGCGAGGCCACCTGCTCCACCTCGGACAGCAGGTGGCTGGACACGAACACCGTCATGCCCAGCTGCGTGGCCATGCGCTGCAGCAGCAGGCGCAAGTCCACCATGCCGGCCGGATCGAGACCGTTGGTGGGCTCGTCCAGGATCAGCAACCGCGGCCGGCCGAGCAGCGCCAACGCGATGCCCAGGCGCTGGCGCATGCCCAGCGAATACACGCGCACGCGACGATGCTGGTCCTGCGCCAGCCCCACCACTTCCAGCACCTCGTCGATGCGTTCGGCCGGCACGTCGAGCAGGTGGCGCGTCACCTCCAGGTTCTCGCGGCCGGACAGATGCGGATACAGCGCCGGCCCCTCGACCAGCGAACCGACCTCGCGCAACGGGCCGCGCGACTGCATGGACAGCGGCTGCCCGAACAGCCGGATCTCGCCCGCGTCCGGGCGCAGCAGCGCCAGCAACAGACGGATCGTGGTGGTCTTGCCCGCCCCGTTGGGGCCGAGGAAGCCGTACACGCTGCCGCTCGGCACGGCCAGATCCAGCGCCTGCACGCCATGGCCGGCATCGAAGCGGCGGGTCAGCGCACGCGTTTCTATCGCAAGCATGGCTCGCGCACCTTGAGAAGTTCAGAGGTGCGCATGACAGCAAAGGACGGCCGTCGCCACCATAGGCCTGAGCTCACAGTGACTTGTGGCAGACCGGGCTCAGTCCCCTTCGGCGATCTCGAATCGGTAGCCCGCGCCGTACACCGCATGGATGAAGTTCTGCCCCGGCGCCATGTCGTCCAGCTTCCGGCGCAGATTGCGGATGTGGCTGTCGACCACCCGATCGGTGACGTCGCGCAGATCGTCGTGCATCAGGTCGAGCAGCTGGTCGCGCGAATAGATGCGGCCGGGATGGGTGAGCAGCGCGTGCAGCAGCCGGTATTCGGTGGTGGTATGCGGCACCGGGCGGCCGAGGTAGAACACGCGCTGCGCCTCCTCGTCGACAGTGAAAGGATTGGCGGGCGTGGCGGGTTTGCTCCGTCGCAGCAGCGCGCGCACCCGCGCCACCACTTCGCGCGGACTGAACGGCTTGCAGATGTAGTCGTCCGCACCCAGCTCCAGCCCGAGCAGGCGATCGATCTCTTCCACCCGCGCGGTGAGCATGATCACCGGCAGTTCGCTGTCGCGCCGCAGTTCGCGCAGGATCGCCAAGCCCTCCTTGCCGGGCAGCATGATGTCCAGCAGCAGCAGATCCGGATGCTCGGCGGCGACTGCGGGCAGCACACGATCGCCCTCGCCCACCGTCAGCACCGTGTGTCCGGCCTGGGCCAGGTAGTCGACGAGCAACTGGGCGATCTTCGGCTCGTCCTCGGCGATCAGCACGCGCGCCATTTCAGTGTTCCTGGCGCGGCAGACGCAGTTCCAGGCGCAGCCCACCCAGCGGCGAGTGCGCGGCCGTGAGCGTGCCGCCGTGCGCCACGGCGATGCGTTGCGCAATGGCCAGGCCCAGACCGCTGCCGCCCAGTGCCCGGTTGCGTGAATGCTCGCCGCGGTACAGCGGCTCGAACAATCGCTCCAGGTCCTCCGCCGCGACGCCGGGCGGCGTGTCGTCCACGCGCAGGCAGACCTGGTCGCCATCTACGAACACGCTTGCTTCCACGCGGCCGCCGCGATCGCTGTAGCGCAGGCTGTTGCCGAGCAGGTTGTCGATCAGCTGGCGCAGGCGATCCGCATCGCCATGGACGCGCAGCGGCTCGCCGCTGCAGTCCAGCGTGAGCCCGGCTTCGGCGGCGGCGCTGGCGAACCGCGCGCAACCCTCGGCAAGGCACGCCGACAGATCCAGCGACTGCGCGCGATAGCTGAGCGATCCGGCATCGGCCATCGACCACTGGTGCAGGTCGTCGACCAGCCGGTCCAGCCGCATCACCTCCTCGTGCAGCGACTGCAGCCCCTTCGCATCGGGCGAGCGCACGCCGTCACGCATCGCCTCGAGCTCGCCGCGCACGATCGCCAACGGCGTGCGCAGCTCGTGAGAGATGTCGGCCATCCAGCGTTGGCGGGCACTTTCATGCGCCTGCAGCGCCGCGCTGAGGCGATTGACGTGGCGCACCAGGTCGCCCAGCTCGTCGTGGCGGTCACTGACCAGTTGCACGCCGTAGCGGCCGTCCGACAACTGCCGCGCGGCACCTTCCACGGCGCGCAGCGGCGCCAGCAGATGCCGCGCGAAGAACCACGCCACCGCCATCGCCAGTATCAGCAGCGCAATCGCCAGTTCGGCCATGCCACGGATCTGCGCAGCCAGGAAAGCGGTGTCGCGACGGTCCACCGGCCGCGACAGTGGCCGCAGCGCGAGCCAGCCGATCACGGCACCATCGCGACGCAATGGCCGCTCCATCGCATTCGCGGGCGGCGACTGGCCAGCCACCAGCGCGTGCGACGCATCCAGCAGCGACACCCGCGGAGGAAGCGGCATGGGCCGCGGCGCGTTCACGTCGGGAGCCAGCGGCGGCGGGGGTGGCGGCGGCGGTGCCGGGGGCGGTGGCGGTTGGGGTGGCGCGGGCGACTGCGCTTCCGCCGGGGCCGCGTGCGGGGGCCGATGATCGAGCGTCTCGTGCAGCAGCGCGTCCCATGCCTGGCGATCACGCAGGCCGTCGAAGCCGTGGCCGGCATCCTCGCGCTGGCCCAGCGCCTGCGCCAGCGGATCGAGCCGCGACAGATCCAGGGCATTGACGTAGCCGACGAAGCCGCTGCGCAGGTTGCGCACGGTAAGTGCGCCCATCGCCAGCAGTGACAGGCCGATCGCCACCGCCAGCAGCAGGAACAACTTGTGCGCCACACGCAGGCGCAGCGCAGCGGTGGTTCCGGCGTCGGCGGATTCGCGTGGAGTGGGCGAAGGCATGGCCGCGAGGATAGCGGCGGCGCGCGGATGGTGCGTCCTCATTTCCTGCATATTCCCTGCGATGTTGCAGGTCATCTTGGATGGCGTCGGATCCCCCGGCCACGCAAGGAGATCACCGCATGACCCAACGCGCTCTCACCACCCGCCTCGTCGCCGGCCTGGTCGGCCTCGCCGTCGCCGGCGGCGCCCTCGCCCAGCGCGCCACGCCGATGGCCGAGACGCCGCTGTTTGCCCACAGCCAGCATCGCTGGATCGTCGACGGCCTCCCGCCGCTGCCGCCCGGCTGCCTGCACGACATGCCCTCGCCGCCGCCGCACCCCAGCCTGCCCGAGTTCAACAACAACGCGAAATGGCAGAGCGCGCTGGGCATCAGCGCCGCGCAGGCCAAGCAGGTACAGCAGGCCCTGGAGCAGCAGGCCCGCCAGCGGCAGAAGTTCGACGAGCAGCGGCGCAGCGATGACGCGGCCAGCTGCGAGAAGATCCGCAGCATCATCGGCGACAAGGCGATGGCCAAGTGGGCCGAAGCCAGCCCGATCCCGCCCCCGCCGCCACGCCCGCCGATGCCCCCCGCTCCGCCGGCGCCACCCGCCCCGCCGGCCGACGCGCAGTAAGAGTAAGCACGCCTGATCGAGCCCCTCTCCCCGCGGGAGAGGGGTTGGGGTGAGGGTTCGGCACGAAGCCATGCAGCCGCATCGTTCCCGATCGGACATCACGCACACCCCGCACCCTCATCCGTCGCTGCGCGCCACCTTCTCCCGGCGGGAGAAGGACCAGCTCGATGCCGATGCTCCGCGGCGGTACTCCAACCGTTCGCGCTGAGCGTAGCCGGCGGCACGCCGGCGAAGTCGAAGCGCCAGTACGCCCATAGCCAGCGCAACTTCCCCTGGAACAGAGCCCCTCTCCCCCCCCGGGGAGAGGGGTTGGGGTGAGGGTCCGGCACGAAGCCATGCAGCCGCATCGTTCCCGATCAGACATCACGCACACCCCGCACCCTCATCCGTCGCTGCGCGCCACCTTCTCCCGACGGGGGAAGGACCAGCTCGATGCCGATGCTCCGCGGCGGTACTTCAACCGTTCGCGCTGAGCGCAGCCGGCGGCACGTCGGCGAAGTCGAAGCGCCAATACGCCCATAGCCAGCGCAACTTCCCCTAGAACAGAGCCCCTCTCCCCCCGGGGAGAGGGGTTGGGCTGAGGGTCCGTTACGAAGCGGTGCAGCGCTTCGTTCCCCATCAGACATCACGCGCGCCCCGCACCCTCATCCGTCGCTGCGCGCCATCTTCTCCCGGCGGGAGAAGGGACAGCTGTGTCATCCCGCATAACGCCACGAATCCGCTACCGCGCTTGTGAGCCACCCCGCCGCGCGGGATACTGCGCCGCCCGCGTGCACCCCACACGCATCCGTGCCAGCGACGCCGTCCCCGCGCCCGCCGCTGGCTTGTGTCTGCCGCTTTCCTCCGAGCCACCCCGTGAGCCAGCCGACCGGGGAAACCGCCGCGCCAGCCCCGCCGGAGCCGCTGTTTCCCGACTACCGCATCACTTCGCTGATCGTGGCGTGCGCGATCTTCATGGAGCAGATGGACGCCACCGTGCTGGCCACGGCGCTGCCTACCATGGCACGGGATTTCCACGTCGGCGCGCCGGCCATGAGCATCGCGATGACCAGCTACCTGCTGGCGCTGGCGATCCTGATTCCCGCCAGCGGCGCGGTGGCCGAGCGCTTCGGCACCACGCGTGTGTTCGCCGCGTCCATCGGCGTGTTCCTGCTCGGCTCGATCGCCTGCTCGCTGGCGCCGAACCTGCCCGCGATGGTGGCCGCACGTCTGCTGCAGGGTGCGGGCGGCGCAATGATGGCGCCGATCGGCCGGCTGATCCTGCTCAGCACCATTCCCCGCAAGCACCTGGTGTCGGCGACGTCGTGGTCGCTGGTGCCGGCGTTTCTCGGCCCGCTGACCGGGCCGCCGCTGGGCGGCCTGATCGTCACCTACCTGAGCTGGCGCTGGATCTTCTACATCAACCTGCCGATCGGCCTGTTGGGCTACTGGCTGGTGAAGCGTTTCATCGCGACGATCCCGCCCGCCGCCGCGCCGCCGCGCTTCGATCTGGGTGGCTTTGCGCTCTGTGGCGTCGGGCTGGGCGGTCTGCTGTTCGGGCTGGAGCTGATCGGCCAGAGCGCCGATCTGCCGGTGGCGCTCGCGCTGCTGCTGGTCGGTAGCGCTGCTTCGCTCGCCTACCTGTGGCATGCGCGGCGGCGGTGTGATCCGCTGCTCGATCTCTCGCTGCTGCGTATCGATTCGTTCCGGCTCTCGGTGATCGGCGGCTCGCTGATGCGCATTACCCAGGGTGCGCAACCGTTCCTGCTGCCGCTGATGTTCCAGATCGGCTTTGGCCTGTCGGCGGTGCGCAGCGGCCAGCTGATCCTGGCCACCGCGCTGGGCGCGCTGCTCACCCGCGCGTTCACGCCGCGCCTGCTGCAACTGACCGGCTTCCGTAACGGCATGCTCTACAATGGTGTGCTGAGCAGCCTGGGTTACGCGGTGTGCGCGTTCTTCCGGCCGAACTGGCCGTTCGGGCTGATGTTCGGCCTGCTGATGGCGTGCGGCGCGTTCATGTCGTTCCAGTTCGCCGCCTACAACACGGTGGCCTACGAGGGCGTGCCGCGCGAACGCCTGAGCGCGGCCAGCAGCCTCTACACCACGCTGCAGCAGCTGATGCTCTCGTTCGGCATCTGCGCCGGCGCGCTGCTGCTGCGCCTGGCGATGGGCGTGGGCGGACACCCCCAGCCGCGCGTGATGGATTTCTCCTTCGCCTTCATCGCGGTGACCCTGGTCTCGCTCAGCTCCACCGTGTGGCACCTGCGCTTCGCCCACGATGCCGGCCACGAACTGAGCGGACACCGCCCGCGGCCGCTCAGTCCGCGGCCGTGAACTCCTCGTAGGCGCGCACGGCGTCGGCTGCGTACATCAGCGACGGCCCGCCGCCCATGTAGACCGCCACCGCCAGCGTCTCCATCAGCTTGGCGCGCTCCACGCCCAGCCTCGCCAGCGCCTTGGTGTGGAAGCCAATGCAGCCGTCGCAGTGCGTGGCCACGCCGATGGCCAGCGCAATGAGCTCCTTGTCCACGGCCGACAGCGCACCGGCCTCCATCGCGCTCTTGGACATGGCCGAAAAGCCGGCCATGGTGCCCGGCGCCTCAGCACGAATCTTGGCGATGGACTGGTTGAGATCGTGGGTGATCTGCTTGTACGACTTGCTCGACACGGCGGCGCTCCTCAAGGAATCGATAGGCGGATCGGCCCGTGCTGGCGGCGATACCAGCAAGACATTCTTGAGCGTTGGCCGGACGCACGTACTGATCCGCGTCAGGCGCGCGGCGCCGGAATGAGAAAGCCCCTCGCCCGCCTGGAGAGAGGCGGTGGTGAGGACCCGACGCAACGCGAGCCACCGCGCTACGCCCGCACCCTCATCCGTCGCTGCGCGCCACCTTCTCCCAAGGGGAGAAGGAATGCCCAATCAAGCCTCAAGCAAAGCCCCTCTCCCGCCGGGAGAGGTTGGGGTGAGGGTCCGACGCAACACGAGCCACCGCGCTGCGCCGCGCACCCTCATCCGTCGCTGCGCGCCACCTTCTCCCGAGGGGAGAAGGACTGCCCAATCAAGCCTCAAGCAAAGCCCCTCTCCCGCCGGGAGAGGGGTTGGGGTGAGGGTCCGCAGCAAGGCGAGTCACCGCGCTAAGCCCCGCACCCTCATCCGTCGCTGCGCGCCACCTTCTCCCGAGGGGAGAAGGGCTACCCCGCAAAACCGTTCGCGCAGAGCGTAGCCGGCGGCACGCCGGCGAAGTCGAAGCGGCGTCGCCACGCCGACCAACGCCCGGCCGGCTTCTCCTCACGACTCGTGCCGCGTCAGTGCCCGTTCGATCCGCCGATCCGGCACCAGCCACAGCAGCGCCGCGAGTGCGTAGAGCAACTGCGAAAACCAGGCCGCCCCGAACGACGCGACGATGCCTGCCGCATAGATCACCGGCGACAGCTTGCCCTTCCAGTCACCGCCCACCGCGCGCGCCAGTGGCGAGTCCTCGCCCTGCAGGCGGATGATCGACCGCTGCAGCAGCCAGTACGCCACCGCCGACATCAGCAGCACCACGCCATACAGCGCCGAGGGCCCCTGCGCGAAGTGGTTCTCGCCCATCCAGCCGGTGGCGAACGGCAGCAGCGACAGCCAGAACAGCAGGTGCAGGTTGGCCCACAGAACACCGCCACTCACGCCGCGCGCCAGGTGCAGCATGTGGTGGTGGTTGTTCCAGTAGATGCCCACGTAGATGAAGCTCATCACGTAGCTCAGGAACACCGGCAGCAGCGGCCACAGCGCGGCCATCGTCTCGCCGTGCGGCACCTTCAACTCCAGCACCATGATGGTGATGATGATGGCGAGCACGCCGTCGCTGAATGCTTCGAGTCGGGTCTTGCCCATGGTGCCTGCGCCGGTGGAGAAAGGAGGCCAGTATCCACTGGCGCAGCAGCATCGGGCATCCCCCATGCGGGCGCCGGCGTGCCCTACTCGTGCCGCAGCGCCTCGATCGGGTCGAGCCGCGCCGCACGCCGCGCCGGAAAGAAGCCGAACACCACGCCGATAAGCGCCGAGAAAGCGAATGCCAGCAGGTTGATCGGCAGGCCGAACAGGTACGGCACCTGCAGCACACGCGCCAGCACGATCGAGCCTACTGTCGCCAGCAGCACGCCGAGCAGGCCGCCGATGGACGACAGCACCACCGCCTCGATCAGGAACTGTCCCAGCACCTCGCGTTCCAGCGCGCCGACCGCCAAGCGAATGCCGATCTCGCGGGTGCGCTCGGTGACCGACACCAGCATGATGTTCATGATCCCCACCCCGCCCACCAGCAGGCTCACCGCCGCCACCGCGCCGAGCAGCAGGGTGAGCACGCGGGTGGTGCTGGAGAGCATGTCGGCGATCTCGCGCGTATCGAGCACGTTGAAGTCGTCTTCCTGGCCCAGCGCGATGTGTCGGCGCTCGCGCAGCAGCGCCTCGATGCGCTGCTTGGCCTGCGCGGTGGAGGCGCCCTGGCGCACCGACACCAGCAGCATGCCCACGTCCTGGTTGCCGGCGAGGCGGCGCTGCACGGTGCGCAGCGGCATCACGATCACGTCGTCCTGGTCGCGCCCCATCGACGACTGCCCCTTCGCCGCCAGCAGGCCGATCACCTCGCAGGCGAACTGCTTGACGCGGATCGCACTGCCTACAGGATTCTCGCTGCCGAACAGCTTGCTGCGGGTGGTTTCGCCCAGCACGCAAACCGCTTTGCCGGCCTGCAGCTCGCCATCGAGGAACACGCGTCCGCCGGCGAGCTTCCAGCTGCCGGCACTGAAGTACGCATTGGTAGTACCCACCACGCTGGTCGACCAGTTGCTGGCCAGGTGCACCACCGTCACCGTGCGCGACACCACCGGCGCCACGCTGCTGAGTTCGCCTACCTGGCTCTCGATGGCGCTGGCGTCGGCCAGCCGGAACGGCGCCGCGCCCGCGGTATCGCGACTGGGCCCCAGCCGCTGACCCGGACGCACCATCAGCAGGTTGCTGCCGAGGCTGGAAATCTGCGCGGACACCGCGGCGGTGGCGCCGTTGCCCAGCGTCACCATGGTGATCACCGCAGCCACGCCGATCAGGATGCCGAGCACGGTGAGGAAGCTCCGCGTGAGATTGCGGCGGATCTCCTTCAGCGCCAGCAGCAGCGTGTTCCAGAGCATCAGGCCGTCACCGCCTGGCGCGTGTCGCTCTCCACCCGCCCGTCGACGAAGCGCACCACGCGCCGCGCGTAGGCGGCCATGTCTGGCTCGTGGGTCACCATCAGCACTGTGATACCGCGGTCGCGGTTGAGCGCCACGATCAGGTCCATGATCTCGCGGCTGCGCAGCGTGTCGAGGTTGCCGGTGGGCTCGTCGGCCAGCAGCACCGCCGGATGCGTGACGATGGCGCGGGCGATCGCCGCGCGCTGCTGCTGGCCGCCGGAGAGCGCGGCCGGCGCGTGATGCTCCCAGCCGGTCAGCCCCACCGCGGCCAGCGCCTCACGCGCCGCGGCGTGGCGCGCGGCTGGCGGCTCGCCGCGATACAGCAGCGGCAGCTCAACGTTCTCCAGCGCCGAGGTGCGCCCCAGCAGGTTGTAGCCCTGGAACACGAAGCCCAGATAGTGCCGCCTCAGCAGCGCCCGCTGGTTGCGCGTGAGCGATTCCACCGCCATGCCGCGAAAGCGGTAGCTGCCGGTGGTCGGCACGTCGAGGCAACCGAGGATGTTCATCGCGGTGGATTTGCCCGAGCCGCTCGGCCCCATGATCGCCACGAACTCGCCCTGCTCCACCACCAGGTCCACGCCGCGCAGCGCCTGCAGCGCCACCGCGCCCTGGCCGTAGGTCTTGGTGACGCCGACCAGCTCGATCAGCGGCGGCGACGCGCCGGCGGCCGCGCTCACGGCGCACCGCCGAGGCTCTCGGTGATCACCCGCGTGCCCGGCTGCAGCGCGTCGCTGGCCACTTCGCTGAGCTGGCCATTGCTGGCACCGAGCGTCACCGGCACCGCCACCGGTTGCCCGTCGCGCAGCACCCACACCTGCCGCGCCTTGCCGTTGCCACCGGCGGCGGGGCGGCTGGCGCCGTGCGGCGGCCGCGGCATCAGCTTGCTCACCAGCCCGCCGGACGATGGCGCAGCGTTGGCCGAGGCGGGGGTGAAGCGCAACGCCGCGCTCGGCACCAGCAGCACCTGCTTGTGCTCGCTCACCACGATGGCTGCGGTGGCGGTCATACCCGGGCGCAGGCTGAGGTCATCGTTGTTCACCGTGAGCACGGTGAGGTAGGACACCACGCCGTCCTTGGTCTGTGAGCCGAAGCCCACCCGCCGCACCTGCGCCGGATACTCGCGTCCGGGATACGCATCGACGGTGAAGGTGGCGCGCTGGCCGTTGCGCACCTGGCCCACATCGGCCTCGTCCACGTCCACCTGCAGCTCCATCTTGGACAGGTCTTCGGCCAGCGTGAACAGCACCGGCGCCTGCAGCGAGGCGGCCACGGTCTGGCCCGGTTCGATCGAACGCGTCAACACCACGCCGTCGATCGGCGAGCGGATCGAAGCCTTGGCGAGGTTGGTCTCACCGGTGCTCAGCGCCGCCTGCGCTTGCGTCACCGCGGCCTGGGCGCTGGCCTGTGCGGCCAGCGCGCGCTGCAGCGCGGCCTGGGCGGTGTCGATATCCACCTGCGCCGGTACCGTGCCACCACTGCTGGCGAACATGCGGGTGAGCCGGCTCACCTGCAGTCGCGTCTCGGTGATCGTCGCCGCAGCCTGCGCAACCTGGGCGCGGGCCGCGGCCAGCGCACCCCGTGCGCTGGCGATCTGGTCCTTGAGGCGCGACACGTCCAGCTGCGCCAGCACCTGGCCGCGCTTCACCGTGTCGTTCACGTCCACCCGCACCGCTTCCATGATGCCGGACAGCTCGCTGCCCACATCCACCTGGTTGGTCGGCTGCAGGTTGCCGGTGGCCGCCACCGTCACCACCAGGTCGCCGCGGGTGACTTCGGCCGTCTGGTAGCGCGGCTGCGCGGCGGCACTGCTCCGGCGGAGCAGCACGTAGCCCACCCAAGCAAGCGCCAGTGTGCCTGCCAGTAGCAGCAACCAGCGTGCGAGCCGAGGCCAGCGTCCACCTTTGCCTGCGCTACCGGCGCCCAGCACCGCCGCCATCGAGGCCTCTTCCGCCGCCGGCGCGGCCATAGCACGTCTACCCGAGGGCGTCAGCATGACCGCCACCCCGCCGACACTTGCGCTTCGAAACCCTCATCACCGGCCCTGCTCGTGCATGGCCCCTGGCCATCAGCTTTCAGCCTAGGCCGGGCAGTCAATCCGGGCCTTGATGTCTATCAAGGCGGTGGGCGACACCGCACGATGTACCCCGGGTCACTCGAACCCTGTCAGGATAGCCATGTCCGATTTTGTCTGTTTGCTGTCGCAGGCTGGCGCTCGGTATCGTTGGGAACTCCTGAAAATGGCGACTCCAACCCCACCGGAGCGTTCCATGAAAACATGTCTGCTAGTGATCGATGCGCAGGAATCCTTCCGCCACCGCGCGTACTTCCGTGAGGATCGCTTCGCGGCCTACCTGGCGGCCCAGAACGCGTTGATCGAGCAGTGCGTCGCCGCCGGTGTGCCGGTGGTGCGCATCCTGCACCAGGACGGTCCGAACAGCGCCGACAATCCCTTCTCCGCCCGCTCCGGCCACGTCCGCCCCATCGCTGGCCTGGTCGAGTTCGACGCCGCCGCGCAGTTCGTGAAGACCCGCCACAGCGCCCTGGTGGGCACCGGACTGGACGTCTGGCTGGTGCAGCACGGCATCCGCCGGTTGATCGTCAGCGGCATCCGCACCGAGCAGTGCTGCGAGACCACCACGCGCAACGCTTCGGACCTCGGCTGGGAGGTGGACTACGTGACCGCCGCCACGCTCACCTTCGACATGACCACGCCGGATGGCGGCGTGCTGCGCGCCGACGACATCGTGCAGCGCACCGAGACGGTGCTGCGCGACCGCTTCGCCACTCTGTGCACGGTGGACGAGGCCGTCCGGCGAGCCAGGTCGCAGCCGTGAAAATGCCGGTGCGCGTGCTGTTCGCCCTGTTGCCGGACAGCCTGGCGCTGGACTGGGCCGGCCCGGCGGAAGCACTGCGCATCGCCAACGGCGTGCTGGCCGAACAGGGCCAGCCGCCGGCTTTCGCGGTGGAGTTCGTCGGCCCCGATCCCGAGCCGATGACCTCGGTCGGCATCCGGCTGCGGGACATCGCGCCGCTGCCGGTGCTACGTGAGGACGACCTGCGCTCCACCTGGATCGTGCTGCTCGGGCAAGCGGGCAGCGCGTTCAACGTGCGCCGCCCGACCACACGTCGCCTGCTCGACTGGCTGCGCCCACTGCAGCTGCAGGAAGGCCGGCGCGAACTGGTCTGCGTGTGCGCGGGCAGCCTGCTCGCCGCGCATGCGGGGCTGCTCGACGGCCGCGACGCGACCACCCACCACCAGCATCTGGACGAACTGCGCGCGGCAGCACCGCATTGCCGCGTGGTGGCCAATCGCGTGTTCGTCGCCGCGGACGCGGTGTGGAGCAGCGCCGGCGTCACCACCGGCATCGACCTGATCCTGCACCGCATCGCCGACGTCTGCGGCCCGCTGGTCGCCGCACGCGTGGCCGAGACGATGGTAGTGGCACTGCGCCGCGGCCCGGCCGACCCGGAACTGTCGCCGTTCCTCGCCCATCGCGGCCACCTGCACCTGCCGTTGCACCGTCTGCAGGACGCCATCTGCCAGCAACCGCAGGCCGACTGGACGGTGGAGGCGATGGCGCGCGTCTCCTGCGTCTCGCCCCGACATCTCGCGCGGCTGTTCGCATTGCACGCCGGCACCTCGCCGCTGCATTACCTGCAACGCATCCGCCTGACCACCGCCGAAGCGGCCCTGCGCGCCGGCGCCCGCGTCGGCCAGGCGGCGGAACTGGCCGGCTTCAGTTCGGACGTGCAGTTGCGCCGAGCGTGGAGCCGGCTGGGCAGCGCCGGGGACACACCGTCCCGCGCGCGCCGTCCACGCGGTGAAACACCGCCCGGGTCCTCCGCCGGATGATGGCGGCCATCGTGGATGCGCCCTATCCCATCGCGCTGCCAGCAGACCGCGAGATCTATCCACCTTCCGCAAAGCGTTGCTCACTCCACGGATCGCCGCGCAGGTGGTAGCCGCGCAGTTCCCAGAAGCCGGCTTCTTCGCGCGCGGTGAATTGCAGGCCGGTGAGCCATTTGGCGGATTTCCAGAAGTACAGATGTGGCACCAGCAGCCGGGCCGGGCCGCCGTGGGCGGGGGCGAGCGGCTGGCCGTCGTAGTGGGTGGCGATCATGGCGCGGCCGTCGAGCAGGTCGGCTGCGATGAGGTTGGTGGAGTAGCCGTCGGCACTGTGGGCTAGCAGGAAGCCGGTGGGCGGGGCGAGGCCGGCGTCGGTGAGCAGGTCATCCAGCATCACGCCTTCCCAGGCCGTGTCGAGTTTGGACCAGCGGGTGACGCAGTGGATGTCGCGCACGATGCGCTGCCGCGGCAGCGCGCTGAAGGCCGTCCAATCCCAGCGCTTGAGCGGGCGCACGCCGTGCTTGAGGGTGAGCGACCAGTCGGCGATGTCCAGCGCGGGCGTGGCGTCCATCGACATCACCGGGAACTTGGCGGTGAGCACCTGTCGTGGCGGCAGGCGCGGATGGCCGTCGGGGGGCGGATGTTCAGCATCGGAAGTGGACATGGCGGGCCCTTGGCGGTGCGGCGTCGGCGAACTTAGCACCGTAAGCAAATCGCCGCCGCACACGCGGCCCTGAACGCCCTACGTCACGACGACGCGGCTTTCACCGCGCGCTGATCAATGCGGGCCAAGACTCGCCACTCCCTCCCACTGGAAATGCCTGCGATGAAAACGATCGCCCTCACGCTCGCGCTGGCCCTGGGCAGCAGCGGCGCCGCGCTGGCGCAGTCCGACAACCACCGCGCCCTCACTGAGGCGCAGGTGCGCGCCCACCTGCAGGATCAGGGCTACAGCCACATCGACGACCTGAAGTTCAAGCACGGCATGTGGCGCGCCGATGCCCGCAGCGGCAACGGCGAACACTTGGACCTGCGCATCGACCCGGTCAGCGGCAAGGCCTACGCGGACGAACAGAAGGTGTCGCGCCTGGGCAAGGACGACGTGCGCGCCTCGCTCGCCAGTGCCGGCTATACCGACGTGCACGACGTGGAGTTCGACGACGGCGTGTGGCAGGCCAAGGCCGAGAACAGCGCCGGCAAGGACGTGAAGCTCACCATCGACCCGGATACCGGCAAGGTGATCGGAACGGACGACTGATGCCCACGTCCAAGGAGCAGCCCACCGAGGAGCCGACCAAGCAGGAGGAAGGTGACGGCTTCGCCTTGTCTCGCGAGGAGCGCGGCGACGTGCACCACCTGCGCCCGCCGCGCCCGGTGGTGCTGCACGAGACGATCCGCCGCGAAGGCGAGCAGGAACTGGCGCGCAACGTGTCGGCGCTGGGCTGGTCGTCCTTGGCGGCGGGCATGACGATGGGCTTCTCGATGTTGGCGCGCGCCCTGCTCCACCGCCACACGGAAGGCTTGCCGGGTGCGTTCCTGATCGAGAGCCTAGGTTACCCGTTCGGGTTTCTGGTGGTGATCCTGGCGCGCCAGCAATTGTTCACTGAGAACACGATGACGGCGGTGCTGCCGCTGATGACCGATCCGGGCTGGGGCAAGCTCGGCTGTCTGCTGCGGCTGTGGGGAGTGGTGCTGGCCGGCAACTTGGTCGGCGGCGCGCTGTTCGCCTGGGGCGTGTTGAACATGCAGATACTCGGCGCTCCCACCCAGGACGCCTTGCATGCCGCAGGCAAGGCGCTGATGCAGAACACGCCGTGGCAGATGTTCACCAAGGGCATTGCCGCGGGTTGGCTGATCGCCACCATGGTGTGGCTGCTGCCGGCAGCCGAGCGCGGCAAGATCGCGGTGATCGTGATCATCACGTACGTCATCGCACTGGGCGACTTCACCCACATCATCGTGGGCTCGGTGGAAGCGCTCTACCTGGTGTTCGACGGTGCGGCGAGCTGGACCGACTACGTGATGCGCTTCGCCCTGCCGACGCTCGCCGGCAACATCGTGGGCGGCAGCCTGATCTTTGCGCTGATCAGCCACGCGCAGGTGCGCAGCGACGACGAAAACGAGGACGAGAAGGCGCATCGTTGAACCGGCGGCTGGCGCCGGGCGGATCTCCCGAAGCGCGACATGGTTCGGGGGCGCCCACCCGCTTGAACGTTTCCGCCGCCTCAGTCGCCCATCCTTGCATCGCGCACGAGCACGTGAATCCTCACGGCGGGGTCGGGCTATGCGACTCCACCACCATGTCGAGCACGTACACGTCGCCGGCCTGGGTGCCGCTGGCGTAGCGCTTGACGCGCAACACGTTGCGCACGCCTGGCGCATGCGTGTACCCCCCGATGGTCTGCACCAGCGCGTGCCACGGGCCAGGCTCGCCGGCTTTCAGGCCGTGACGATCGTAGTGGCGTTCGCGCACATTGAGACAGGTCGCACCGCGGGACACCGGGGTAGTGCAGGGAACCTCCTGCGGCGCCACCTCGAGGAACACCGTGGCACCGGGACCGCCGTACCGGGTTTCCGCCGTGGGCTGGCCGGTGAACAGCAGCACGTCTCCGCTGGCGGTGACCAGCTTCAGCTGCGGCATGGCGCCCTCGCGGTCGAGGCTGATGGCGGGCTTGCCGCTGAGCCGCCGCACCACGGCCTGATCCAGCGCATCCAGCTCCGGCTGCACGCAGGCCATCATGGTCGACAGCATGGGACCGAGCAGCAGGCGACCTTGCTCAATGCGATACGGAGCCGCCTTGGCGTTGCACAGCTGGCTGATCGACAGGCGGCCATCGGCGAAGTCGAGCCGCACTGGGCGATCGGGGCGCACAAACAGAGCGGCGATACGCGCACCCTGCGCATCGCTAGCGGACTGCAGCGTCCAGTGATAACCGGCCAAGGTGGAAGCATCGACCGCCTCGACCGGCGCGACGACGGGAGCACCGCGCACCTCGCCGCCCGCCGCGGCCGATGACATCGAACAGGCGCCCTGCCCCAGGCACAACAGCACCATCAACACACGACCGATCGACATGCGGACTCTCCTTGTGATGTCGCGCGACCCACGCGCAGACGGTGGCCGGACTTAGCGCCGGCCATGCACGGAAATCGTTAGGACAACCAGCGGGCTCGTGCTTCCGCTGGCCCCGCGCCGCGTGCTTCGCCGCCTTCAGCGACTGCTGCGCGGCGGCGTAGAAGATGCGGGCGTCACCCCATCCTGCGGCGCGATGCCCGCGTGTTCGCGCAGGATGCGGCGGATCTCCAGGATCGCCTGTGGCGTCTCCTGCACGCTGTGGCCCGAGACGATCACCTTCTCGCTGGCCGCGCCCGCCAGATGCGCACTGGCGTAGGGGACGAAGCCATCGTCGGCTTGCTCCAACGGACCCTCCGCACTGCGACGGGCGATGATCGAGTGGTAGCGCACGCCCGGGGCGATCGGCAGTTGCGCGGTGGCGCGCAGGTACGGGTTGGTGTCACGCAGCAGGTCGACGCCGGTGGGGGCGGTGCGGAACAGCGCGGCCTGTTCGGGCAGCTCGCCGGCCAGCGCATCGGCAATGCGCGCGGTGGCATCGAGCAGGGTCTTGGGTAGGCGGATCAGCTTGGTGGCCAGGCGCGCCAGCCAGTGGCCGGCGACGGGCGTGCCGGCATGCGGCGCCGCCAGGAAGATTGCCTCGTCCACGCCGGGCAGCGGCGTGATGGAAAGGTAAGGCGCCAGCGCAGCGAGCCGTTTGCGCCGCGGTGACTCCGGCGGCGCGTGGAAGATGCGTTGCCACAAGGCGTCACCGCTGTTCACCACCAGCAGCCGCGCAATCACGCCGCCCATGCTGTGCCCGATCAGCGTGACGTGGTGGCTGGCCGGTGCGGCACCGGCCGGGTCGAGCGTGGCAAAGGTTTGCGCCAGCGCCGCACGGATCTGCACCAGGTTCACCGGGATCGGCACGTTGGTCGGGTAGTACACCTCCCAGATCTGGTAACGCTTGCGCAGCGCCTCGTCGCCCATCACCTCGTTGGCGAGGTTCACCCAGGCCTCGGGGCTGGACGCCAGGCCGTGGATCATCACCACGGTGAGCCTCTCGGGGTCGTACGGCTGCATCAGGAACACGCGCGGGTGATCGAGCGCGTTGTCCCGACCCAGCAGGTTGTCGATGGCCTTGCGGGCGAAACCCGAGTCGGCCAGCCACAGGGCGTACGGCGCGCTGAAATTGGCGGCCAGCGGGACCGTTTGGCCGTCCATTTGCGTGGTGTCGCGGCGATACGGATCGAGCGCATCGATGACCGCCTCGCGGGTATCGAGCACGGCGCCCAGCGAATCGCCGGGAAAGCGCAACAGCACGGTGGCCGGCAGATAGCCCGTATCGGCGAACGGCTGCGCCGGGTTGCGCCGGACCTGCGCCGCGGGGCGGGCGACCATCACCACCTCGGCGCCCAGCCCATCGCGCCGATAAATGCTGGCCAGGCCGTCGATGCGCAGACGAGAGGCGGGCACCATCGCCTCCAGCTTCGGCGCACCGCGCGGCAGCACCAGCTCGATGCTGCCGTAGCGCAGTTGCCAGCCGTCCACGACCTCGGTGCGACCCGGCGCCGGCGGATGGGCGCGCCCCGCCCGTTGCCCTTGTTCGAACATCAACGCGGCAACCCGCTCGACGGCGTAGTTGTAGCTGTCGCGCATCTGGGTCTGGCGATCCTCGAACGCGCGCTCGCGCGGCGAGCGGTCACCGAAAAACAGGTAGGCGTACGCGTAGCGCGCCGCGTCGAGATAGGCACTGACGCGACGAGCGTCGGTATCGCTGGTGGTCTTGTCGGCGTTCAGTGCCTCACCCAGCGCCAGCTCGGCCAGCGCCGAGAGGCGTGCGTCGGTGTCGAGCAGGGTCGCCTGGCGTAGCGCCTGAATGCAGGGCATGGCGACGTCGACGCAGTCGTCCGGATCGAGGCCCAGGCGAGAGATCGCGTTGCGTGTGGCGAAGCTCAGCGCCCCGGTGGTGAGCACGTCGCCGCGGCGGTTCTCGTCGTAGGTGCGGGGATTGTCCTGCTTGACGTGGACCAGCGCGCAGCCGGCAAGCTGGGCCACAAACAAGATCGCCGAAGCCGCGCGAACCAGGCGCATGAACGCCGACGCGCGCTGTGTCGCACCCTTCTGCCAACCTCGCCGCATGCGTCCCCCCGCGATGAAGGCGCCAGGGTACATCGCGCACCCTGCACCACCGATGGGCGATCATGCCCGCTTTCAGCGATCCACGAGGAAGACCCGATGACCAGCATGCGCGCCATCGAAATCCGCCAGCCCGGCGGCCCCGAAGCGCTCGTCGACTGCGAGCGGCCGCGTCCCGTGCCCGGCCCGGGAGAGGTGCTGATCAAGGTGGCGGCATCCGGCGTGAACCGGCCGGACGTGTTCCAACGCCAGGGCAAGTACCCGCCGCCGCCCGGCGCCTCCGACCTGCCCGGGCTGGAAGTGGCCGGCACGCTGGTGGACGGCGACTTCGCCGGCACCAACCCGTTCGGCCTCAAACCCGGTGACGCGGTGTGCGCCCTGCTCGCCGGCGGCGGTTACGCCGAGTACGCGGTGGCGCCGCTGGGCCAGTGTCTGCCGGCGCCGCAGGGGCTGAGCCTGGTCGAAGCCGCCTCGCTGCCGGAAAACTACTTCACCGTATGGAGCAACGTATTCGACCGCGGCCAGCTCGGCCACGGCGAAGGCGGTGCAGACGAGACGTTGCTGGTGCAGGGCGGCTCCAGCGGCATCGGCGTCACCGCGATCCAGATCGCCCACGCGCTGGGCCACCGGGTGTTCGCCACCGCCGGCAGCGACGACAAGTGCCGCGCCTGCGAAGCGCTGGGCGCCACCGCGATCAACTACCACACGCAGGATTTCGTCGCCGAGGTGAAGCGGCTCACCGACGACCGCGGTGTGGACGTGGTGCTCGACATGGTGGCCGGCGACTACGTGCCGCGCGAGCTGGAGGCGATGGCCGAGGGCGGCCGGCTGGTGATCATCGCCACGCTGGGCGGCGCCGACATCCAGCTCAACGCCGGGGCGCTGATGCGGCGGCGCCAAACGGTCACCGGTTCCACCCTGCGCAACCGGCCGGTGGCGTTCAAGGCGGCGATCGCCCGGCGGCTGCACGAGGTGGTGTGGCCGCTGATCGAGCGCGCGGCGGTCCGGCCGGTGATCCACCAGGTCTTCCCGGCCGAGCAGGCAGCCCAGGCGCATGCGCTGATGGAGAGCTCGCAGCACATCGGCAAGATTGTGCTGACGTGGGAAGGCTGATCGTTTCCCAAATGTCGCCAATACGACAACAGTCAGTTCCATTTGCGCGTCTGGGCGCATTTGGGAAACAAGCCTATCGTTCACCCCATGGCGCCAGCCGGCGCCTCCATCTGGGAGAACGTGATGATTGAACGCAGACCCTTCAGCAGCCTCGGCGGTGCCGACCACGGCTGGCTCAACGCCAAGCACCATTTCTCGTTTGCCAGCTACCACGATCCCAAGCGCATGGGCTGGGGCGCGCTGCGCGTGTGGAATGACGACACCATTGCCCCGGGCACCGGCTTTCCGCCGCACTCGCACGGCGACATGGAGATCATCACCTACGTGCGCGAGGGCGCCATCACCCACCGCGACAACCTGGGCAACGTGGGCCGCACCGAAGCGGGCGACGTGCAGGTGATGAGCGCGGGCAGCGGCATCACCCACAGCGAGTA
This sequence comes from Dyella thailandensis, assembly GCF_050749815.1. GTDB lineage: Bacteria > Pseudomonadota > Gammaproteobacteria > Xanthomonadales > Rhodanobacteraceae > Dyella_A. The sequence goes on from NZ_CP192735.1 coordinate 1,375,835, forward strand.
CAACCTGGAGCCGGGCACCACGCGGATCTTCCAGATCTGGATCATCCCGACCGAAACCGGCAAACCGCCGTCGTGGGGTGCCAAGCCGTTCCCGCGCGGCGAGCGTTCGGGCAGGTTCGTGGCGCTGGCCAGCGGCTTTGCCGACGACGCCGACGCCCTGCCCCTGCGCACCGACGCCCGCGTGCTGGGCGCCACGCTGAAGGCCGGCGAGAGCACAACCTACGTGCTGGCCGATGGCCGCCAGGCCTACCTGGTGCCGTCGACCGGCTCGGTCGAGATCAACGGCGTGAAGCTGGACGCCCGCGACGGTGCGGCCATCCGCAACGAACCGGCGCTGCGCGTGACGGCGCTGGAAGACGCCGAGCTGGTGCTCGTGGACGCAGCGGCCTGAGGCACGCGCGCACGGAAGCGGTGACAAAAACGGCGGCCGCAAGGCCGCCGTTTTGCTTTGGGGGTCAGAGGTGCCGGGTTTCGGCCGGTGCGTGATGCCAGTTGTCATGGCGCCCGTCGGCGTAGCGCACCGGCGCGTCGATCAGCTCGGCCGGATCCACGTCGTCGAGCGAGGCCAGTTGCACCGCCACGTAATGGCCGCCGATTTCCTCCACGTAGCCGCGCGCAAAGCTGCGTACGCCGCACGTGCGGCAGAACAGGTGCTGCATGGCCTTGCGGCCGAATTCGTAGGCCGATTGCGCGTCCTCCCCGGCCAGCAGGCGAAACGCGTCGGGGCGAATGATGGCATTCCAGTTGCGGGTCTTGGTGCAGATCGAGCAATTGCACTTGTTGGTCCCCGCTGCGAGGTCGATGTCCGCCTCGAAGCTCACCGCTCCGCAATGACAGCTGCCGGTATATGTCCTTTGCATGCCTCTCTCTCCATGGGCTGGGAATGGCGGGATTATCGCTTGCCCGTCATCGGGGCAGGCCATTGACCGCTTCGTCTCCCGCGCATCCGACAAAGGTTCAACTGCCCGTCACGCCCCGGCTTGCTACCCTCAAGCGCTGAATCTCAGCGGAGGCACGCATGGCCAACGAACACGGCATCCACACCATCGATACCGGCTTCGTACGGCAGCAGTTCGACGCTGCCTACCTCGTAGTGGACGGCGATCGCGCGGCTTTCATCGACTGCGGCACGAACTACGCCGTGCCGCGGATGATGGCCGCGCTCGACGCGGCCGGGCTCACCCCGCAACACGTGGACTGGCTGATCCTGACCCACGTGCATCTGGATCACGCCGGTGGCGCCGGGGAGCTGATCGCGCAACTGCCAAACGCGAAACTGGTGGTACACCCGCGCGGCGCACGTCACATGATCGATCCCTCGCAGCTGTGGGCCGGCGCCAGCGCCGTGTATGGCGAGGCGGTGATGGACGAGACCTATGGCCGGCTGCGGCCGGTGCCTGCCGAACGCGTGGTGGAAGCGCCGGACGGCCACATCGTGCCCTTGGGCAACCGGCCGCTGCTGTGCATCGAGACGCCCGGTCACGCGAAGCACCACATCGCCATCTACGACGAAAAAGCCAACGTGTGCTTCACCGGCGATACGTTCGGACTCTCCTACCGCGAGCTGGATACCGACAAGGGCGCGTTCATCATCCCCACCACCTCACCGGTGCAGTTCGATCCGGAAGCGCTACATGACTCCATCGACCGCCTGCTCGCGATGAAGCCCGAAGCGATGTACCTCACCCACTACGGCCGGGTGGAACAGGTGGAGCGCCTGGCTGCGGAACTGCACCTGCAGATCGATGCGATGCTGGAGCTCGCGCGTGCCGCGGATGGCAAGCCGGACCGGCACGAGGTGCTCAAGGCATCGCTGGCCGACCTCTATGCCAGCCGCGCCGAGGCGCATGGCTGTCTGCAAGGTCGCGATGCCATGGAGGCCCTGGTGCTCGGTATGGACATCACGCTCAACGCGCAAGGTCTGGAGGTGTGGCTGGACAACGAACGGCGGCGTAGCGCCTGACGCGGACTCAGCCGCAGGACGCGTCGATCAGCCGATCGGCCACCGCCACCAGCGACCGCGCCGGTCCATCGCGTCCGAACAATTGCCCCGACGTATAGGTGCCTTCGAGCAGCAGTTGCAGTCCGTCGGCCAAGGTCTCGGGCGAAGCCGCGCCCATCGCCTCGGCCATGGCGGTCAGCCGCTTGCGCAGCTTGCGCTTGTGCGCCTGCGACACCTTGCACGCCGGATGGTCGGCGCTGGGGTACTCCACCACCGTATTGGTGAGCCCGCAGCCGCGATAGCCCGGCTTGGCCGCACGTTCGGCCAGTCCGCGAAAGTAATCGAGCAACTGCGCCTTCGGGTCGCCCGGATGTGCGGCGACCGACTGCTCGAACCGCACCCAGAATTCCGCGTCGTAGTCGCGCAGATAGGCTGCCGCCAGGTCGTCCTTGGACGCGTAGCTGCGATACAGGCTGGGCTTGGTCACACCGGCGTCCTGCACGATCTGCTCCACGCCGATCGCGCGGATGCCTTCGCGGTAGAACAGTTCGCGTGCGGTGCTGCGGATGCGCTCGGCAGCGCGTGGCTTGTCCGCTGGTTCGTCATGCACCGGATCGGAGCTGCGTTTCGTGGCCATGAGTGTTTCCGATTGACGATGTTACCGACCGGTACGTATGATCCGCGAACCACCTGTACCGATCGGTAACATGACTATATCCCGCACCCGGCCATTCGGCCAGAAATACGTATTCGTCGTCGCCGGCGTGATCTTTCTGGCGTTACTGGTCGCTGCCGGGGTGCGCTCCACGCCCGGCGTGCTGATCGTCCCACTGAACGAAGCCTTCGGCTGGAGTCGCGCAAGTATCTCGCTGGCCGCCGCGGTGGGCATTTTCTTCTACGGCATGATGGGGCCGTTCGCCGCAGCGCTGATGCAGGCGATCGGCATTCGTCGCACGTTGATCGGTGCGCTGGCATTGATGGCCGCGTCGATCGCTGCCAGCGGATGGATGACCCAGTCCTGGCAACTGCTGCTGAGCTGGGGCGTGTTCTCCGGCGTCGGCTCCGGCTGCGTGGCAATGGTGCTCGGTGCCACGGTAGTGAACCGCTGGTTCGTCCGGAGCCGTGGCCTGATGATGGGTCTGCTCACCGCTAGTACGGCGACCGGCACGCTGATCTTCCTGCCGATGCTCGCTGCGCTCGCCACGCACCACGGCTGGCGCCCGGTGGTGTGGACGGTGGCGGCAGCCTGCGCGGCGCTGGTTCCGCTGGTGGCCTGGCTGCTGCCGGAGCGTCCCGCGGACATCGGCTTGCTGCCTTACGGCGCCACGGCGGCACCGGTCGCCCCGCCACGACGGCCACTGCTGGCGATCGCGTTCGGCGCGCTGATCCGGGCTTCGCGCACGGGCACGTTCTGGTTCCTGTTCGGCACCTTCTTCATGTGCGGCTTCACCACCAACGGACTGATCGGCACGCACTTCATCGCCTTCTGCGGCGACCATGGCATCCCGGAGGTACGTGCGGCGGGTGTTATGGCGATGATGGGGGCGTTCGACCTGGTCGGCACCACGCTGTCGGGCTGGCTGACCGACCGCTTCGATTCGCGCAAGCTGCTTTTCATGTACTACGGCCTGCGCGGGCTGTCGCTGATCTGGCTGCCCTACTCCGATTTCTCGTTCGCCGCCCTGGGCGTGTTTGGCGTGTTCTACGGCCTGGACTGGATCGCCACGGTGCCGCCGACCATCCGCCTGGCCACCGAAGCCTTCGGCGAGCACGATGCACCGGTGGTGTTCGGCTGGGTCGCAGCGGGCCACCAGATTGGCGCTGCCACGGCAGCGTTCCTCGCCGGCTGGTTGCGCACGGTGGATGGCAACTACGTGGTGCCGTTCGTCATCGCCGGGGTCGGCGGTGTGCTCGCTGCGGTAGCCGCCATGATGATCCGTCGCGCGGCTCCGGCCGAAGCGTCGGCCCTGGCCGGATGATCGCGCTCAACTGAGCCGCGCACCGTTGGGTACCGGGCGTTCGACCGTGGTGATCACTACGCCCTGGTCGGTGTGGAAGCCGGTTAGAAGGAACTGCGAGCGGAACGGTCCGATCTGCTTCTCGGGGAAGTTGATCACCCCGACGATCTGCCGGCCGACCAGGTCTTCGGCGCGGTACAGGGCGGCGATCTGCGCGCTGGTCTTGCGCTCGCCGTAGGGGCCGAAGTCCACCCACACTTTCCACGCCGGTCGGCGGGCTTCCGGAAACGGTTCGACGCGGACAACGGTACCGGCGACGATGAGGACCTTTTCGAAGTCGCTCCAGGCGATCTCGGTGCTGGGTGTGCTGTCGGACATGCTCGGGCTGACGCGGCCAAAGAAGCGCACGTTAACCGGAATACGCAACGTCGCCCAGCGTCGGTGGTCACCCTTCCAGGCGTGTCTTCAGCCAGTCGTTGAACTCGTGCCACCAGTAGGTGGCCTGGGCCGCGACGAAGCCGCCGGGGCGATGCGTGCTGGGCAAGCCGTAGTCGGCGAACTGCTTCCAGCCTTCGTCGCCTTCGGCGATCGCCGCGGCAACCAGCTCGCCGGCGGCACAGGTCGGCGCGACGCCATGACCGCCGAAGGCCTGCGCCCACCACAGGCCGTTGCCGTCGCTGCCGATCTGCGGCATCTGATGGCGCGCATAGCTCATCAGGCCAGACCAGGCGTAATCGATGCGCACGCCCTTGAGCTGGGGGAATACCCGCAAGAGGTCGCGCGTCAGCAGGCGCTGCACTGCCTGGGGCGATCGGTTGAGCACCGAAATGCGTCCACCCCACAACAGCCGACGATCGGGCAGCGGGCGGTAGTAGTCGAAGGCGAAGCGGCTGTCGTAGATCGCGGCACGGGTGCGCAGGCAGTCGTCCAGCCGGTCGCCCAGGGGCTCGGTGACCATCACGTACGTGGCAATCGGCAAAATGGCGCGGTCGATGGTCTTGTGCAGGCCCGACAGGTAGCCCCCACATGACAGCACCACATGGTCGGCCAGCACTTCGCCCTGCGTGGTGGCGATACGCCAGCGCAAACCGTCCCGCTCCAGCCGCCGTACGCCGCTTTCCTCGTGGATCGTCACGCCCTGCGCCGCAGCCGCCTGCGCCAGGCCGATGGCGTAGTTGAGCGGGTGCAGGTGCAGCGCATCGCGCTCGTACAGCCCGTCGAAATAGCGCTCGCTACGCACACGCTCGCGCAACTCCTGTTGTGCCAGCCACCCCCACTCCACACCGTACTGCTTGGCGAGCAATTGCTGGCGCTGCCGCAGAACCCCGGGATCGCGAAACCAATTGGCCCAGATCACGCCCTCGTCCACGGCGTCGCATGAGATGGCGTAGCGCGCCACACGGTCGCGGATGCGGTGCACGGCGGACGTGGTAAGTGCAAAAAGCGTGCGGGCGCGCTCGGGCCCGAGTTGATCGAGCAAGGCGCGCTCGCCCAGCGAATAGCCGCCGAAAACAAACCCGCCATTGCGCCCGGAGGCACCGAAGCCGACCTGCTCACGCTCCAGCAGCACGACATCCGTGACGCCGCGCTCGGCCAGGCCCAGCGCCGTGTTGAGCCCGGCGTAACCGCTGCCAACGATAGCCACCCGTGCCTCGCGTCTTCCCTGCAGGGGGGCGAAGGCCGGATAAGGATTGGCGGTGGCGCGATAGTAGGAGGGTGCCGAGGACGGGTGCATGGGGGACGCCGAGCCGGGGACCATGAAGCGGCGAGCATAACGCCGCATGTGACGGCGCGCGAACGCTGAAGGCATACACGCCAGCGGGACGGGAGATCACCCCGCCCCGGACGAGCCTCAGTGCGCGGCGGCGAACTCGCGCACCACGGCGGCCAGCTTCGGATCCTGCATGGCCATGTGCATGGTGGCGCGCACCAGACCGGCCTTGTTGCCACAGTCGAAGCGCGTGCCTTCGAAGCGGTACGCCAGCACCTTGCCCTGCTCCTTCAGCAGAGCCTCGATCGCGTCGGTGAGCTGGATTTCGCCACCAGCCCCGGGCGTGGTCTGCTCCAGCAGCTCAAAGATGCGGCCCGGCAACACGTAGCGGCCCACCACCGCCAGGTTCGACGGCGCGTCGGCGGGTTTGGGCTTTTCTACCATGTGCCGGATGGCGGCGCTGCGCTCGTCGACCGGCGTGGCGTCGACGATGCCGTACTTGTCGGTCTCGTCGTGCGGGACTTCTTCCACGGCGATGACGCCTGCACTCTGTGACAGCGCCAGATCGGCCATTTGACCCAGCGCGCCGCGGCGCGCGCCGTTCCAGATCAGATCGTCCGGCAGGATCACGCCGAATGGCTCGTCGCCAACGACCGGCTTGGCACAAAGTACGGCGTGGCCGAGGCCGAGTGCTTCGGGCTGCGTCACGAAAATCGCACGCACATGCTTGGGCAGCGTGCCCTGCACCATCGCCAGCAGCTCCGCCTTGCCCTTTTCCTGCAGCTTGGCTTCCAGCTCGTAGGCCTTGTCGAAGTAGTCGGCAATGGCGTGCTTGTAGCGGTTGGTGACGAAGATCAGAGTATCCGCGCCGGCGTCCACCGCCTCGTCGACCGCGTACTGGATCAACGGACGATCGAGCACAGGCAGCATCTCCTTGGCCACCACCTTGGTGGCGGGCAGGAAACGCGTGCCGAGACCGGCAACGGGAAACACGACCTTGCGCAGCGGTTTGCTCACTTACTTCTCTCCTGTTTCCTGGCGACGAATCGACACCACATTGGCCGGCTGCGCCGTATCGCTCCAACGGAACGAGGGCAGCAGACTCGACACACAGCGGCGCAATTCTTCCTCATCGAATCGATCGACGGCCTCGGCCGCCTTGTTGATCGCAGCCTGCAACAGCTCCCACGCCACCTCGCGGTGTTGCGCGAGGAAGATCTTGGCGTGCGCGGTCGCGCTGTAGTTTTCCAGCGCGTGGAACAACTCCTCGAACAGCTTTTCGCCCGAACGCAGGCCGGTGTACACGATCGGGATCTCGGTGCCGGGCTTCTTACCAGCCAGCCGGATCATCTGCTCGGCGAGGTCGCGGATCTTCACCGGCTCGCCCATGTCCAGCGCGAAGATCTCGCCGCCCTTGCCCAGGCTGGACGCCTGCAGGATCAGCTGGCAGGCCTCCGGAATGGTCATGAAATAGCGCGACATTTCCGGATGGGTGACGGTCACCGGGCCACCGTCACGGATCTGCTGGCGGAACAACGGCACCACCGAGCCGGCCGAATCGAGCACATTGCCGAAACGCACGGTGATAAAGCGCGTTTGGGAGCGCGCGCTGAGGTTCTGGCACCAGATCTCGGCGATGCGCTTGCAGGCACCCATCACACTGGTGGGGTTGACCGCCTTGTCGGTGGAAATCAGAACGAAGCACTCCACAGCGTGTTCGTGCGCCATTTCGGCCACGTTGCGCGTGGCCAGTACGTTGTTGCGAAAGCCCGTACGCAGCTGGTTCTGTAACAGTGGCACGTGCTTGTATGCCGCAGCGTGAAAGACCACCTGGGGACGATGTTCGACAAACGCGTGGCTCATCGCCACGCGGTCACTGCAGTCAGCCAGCACGCCGTTGAGGATCAGCTCCGGGTAGTCGGCAGCGAGCTCCTTGGTGATGCGGTACAGGTTGTATTCGCTGTTCTCCACCACGGTGAGCGCCTGCGCACCGAGCCGCGCGATCTGCCGGCACAGCTCCGAGCCGATCGAGCCACCGCCACCGGTGACTAGCACCCGCCGCCCAGTGAGGTTCTCGCGGATGGCGGTCCAGTCCAGCTCCACCGCATCGCGTCCGAGTAGATCCTCGATCGCCACTTCCTTGATTTCGTTGAAGTGCGCGCGGCCAGCGACGACATCTTCCAGACGCGGCACGGTGCGGTACGGCAAGCCGGTGCTGTCACACAATTCGACCACCTGGCGCATCTGCGCCGTGGACGCGCCCGGCAGCGCGATCAGCAGCATTTCCACAGCCGTCTCGCGCGCTACATCCGGCAACTGATCCAGCGTGCCGAGCACGGGGTAACCGGCGATCTTGGCGCCGCGCAGATTGCCCTGGTCATCGACGAAGCCCACCACCGAATAGCGACTGTCTCGGCGCAGGTCGCGCAACAGCGCCTCACCGGCCCGGTCAGCGCCCACGATCAGCACCCGCTTGACCGCCTTCGATTCGAACAGGTCCAGCCGGCTGTCCTTCCAGAACCGGTAGACCAGGCGTGGAGCGCCAAGAAGGGTTGCCAGAACGACCGGGTAGAGCAAGAGGACCGAGCGAGGCACGCCGGCCAGCCGGTTATAAAGGAACAGCGCCAGCCCGATCGCCAACCCACCGAGCACCGCCGCGCGCAGGATATTCCAAAGATCAGGGAGGCTCGCGAAGCGCCAGACGCCCTTGTAGAGACCGGTCCAGCTGAACAACAGGCTCTGGACGGCCAGAACCAAGGGAAATTCGAGCGGCGCAAACGCCACGGCGACGTCCGGCATCAACGCGTAGCGCAGCGCTTTGGCCGCCCACCAGGCCAGAGCAGCCACAAAAAGATCGTGCAGGGCTACGGCTGCACGAGGATGGATCGCGGCGATGGTCTTGCGCACTGACATGTGATTCCTAAGCCGGCCGGCGACGCAGACAGCGCCGCTTCAACCTTGTCCATACCATGGCGGCCAATGCATAGGCTGCGATGCAAGGCCACCATCCCTTGTCTCCCTCGTGCCAGGAAAGCACCGCGAGCGGCGCGCACACGACGAGGTTCCACACCAGGTAACCCGTACCCACCTGCCGGTGCGTCGCCCCCTTGCGCACCAGCCACTGGTAAAGATGTTCGCGGTGCGCACTGTACCAGCGGCGACCGCGCCAGATCCTGACTGACAGCGTCAATCCCGCGTCAGTGAGAAACGCGGCGCACAACACGGCCAGCGGCCAGATCAGCGCCGCATGCTGCGACCACAGCAAGGCGCCCAGGGCAAACACCAGGAAACCGAGCGACCCGCTGCCCACGTCACCCATGAAGATGCGGGCCGGTGGCCGGTTGAAGATCCAGAAGCCCAGGCAGGCGAAGGTCACGACCAGCGCCGCGATGGCCAGCGACCACGCCGCCCGGTCTGCCGCGAGCACGGCCACCCCGGCGAACACGAGCATGGCCTGCTGCGCGAGCAGGCCGTCGATACCGTCCATGAAGTTGTGCACGTTGATGCTGCCAACGCCGGCGACGAGCAGCAACGGCAGCCACCAGGCCGGCGTTCCGGCTGCGACCAGCGCCGCCCCCAGCGCCAGTACCGCGAGCGACTGAACGGCCAGGCGAGGAACGACCGGCAGCGGCCGATGGTCGTCCCACCATCCGGTAGCCGCCACCAGCGCCAGCCCTATCCACAGCGCCACGGTCTCGGTGATCGACTGCGACGCCGGCAGCGCTGACAGGCACACCGGCAGCAGCGCCAGCGCCGCCACGACGATGCCGATCCCGCCACCGCGCGGCGTCGGGGTGCTGTGCGAGCGGCGCTGACCGGGCTGATCCAGCATGCCGCGCCGATGCGCATAGCCGATGGCTCCCCGCACGAGCCATGCCGACAGCAGGAACGACAACAAGGGGATCAGCAAGGCCAGCCCTGGCAAATTCGACACCATGCTATTCGTTGGCCACGCCATGAATCGGACGGATCGTGCTCCAGCTCTTGCAACTGGGGCACTGCCAATGGTGCGCCTTGGCGCCGAAGCCGCAGCGGCTGCAGCGGTACATCGCCTGGCCCTCCAGCAGCTTCTTGGTGAGGTCACGCAGGATCAGGAAGTTGTCCCGAGCCTCGCCCTGGATCTTGTCCATGGTGGCGTCGATCAGCGCCATCAGTCCGCGTACCGAAGGACGCTGACGCAACTGGCCGGTGAGGAAATCCACCGCGACCCGCTCGCCATCGCGCTGCTGATACAGGCGCGTCAGCGCCAGTACCGGCGAAATGCCGTGGTAGCGCGCGAGAATGTCCTGCAGGAAACGCTCCGCACGCTCCATCTGCTGGGTACAGGCGTAGCTGTTGAGCAGCGGCGGAAGAATCTCCGGAACGAAAGCGATGTCGGCCGCCACGGCGGCTTCGTAGGCGGCAATGGCCTCGGCGTGCTCCCCATGTTCGGCGTGCATGCGCCCGGTGAGCATAAAGGCACGCACGCAGTCGGGCTGGCACTCGAAGGCACGCTTCAAATAATCGGCCGCTTCCGTGCGTGCGCCGTGCTGGCGCGATCGCTCCGCCAGCTCGCAGTAGAACTGGGCCACCATGGCGGACTCATCCTCGCCCGTCATGGCCTCAAGCCGACGCGCGTGCTCAATGGCCTTGTGCCAGTCGCGTTCGTGCTGGTAGATCGCGATGAGGTGCCGCAGTGCCGACGGCGCATGTGCATCCATCGCCACAAGGTCGCAGAACAGGGTTTCGGCGCGATCGAGCAGGCCAGCTCGCATGTAGTCCTCGCCGAGCTCCAGCAGGGCCACGGTTTTCATCGCGTCGGAGAGCCCGGGGCGGGAGACCAGATGCTGATGCAGCCGAATTGCCCGATCGACCTCACCGCGCCGACGGAACAGGTTGCCCAGCGCCAGATGGGTTTCGACCGTATCGCGGTTGTATTCGGCCAGCTTGAGGAAGACCTCGATCGCCTTGTCCTGCTCCTCGTTGAGCAGGTAGTTCAGGCCGCGGAAATAATCGGAGGAAAGCTCGCTCACCTTGGCGCCAGAACGGCGCACGCCAGCCCTCCGTGCGGTCCACCAACCGCTGAAGAAGGCCACCGGCAGAAGCAACAACGCGTACAGCGGATTCATGAATGCTTCGGGGCCGGTTTGGACTCGGGTGAACGGCGTGAGGCCGCGCGCCAGCGCATGCCCCACCACGCGGTGATGCCGCCCAGCAGCCAGCCGATCAACAACGCTGCAAGCCATGCCGCGCCCTTGGGCAGGGTGAGACGGGTAAAGGCCAGGTCGTAGGTGACCAGATCGGCGTTGAGCGCACCCAGCACGATGCCGAGGGCGACGAAGACGAGCACGATGAGCAGGAAAAGCAGGCGCATCGCGTGACTTTACCCGATCACCCTGAAGCGGCACAGACGTCCGTCAGCGCGATTTCGTGCGCACAAAAAAGGCAGGACCGGCTCATCGCCGCCTGCCTCGATCCGGTACCTCAAAAAGCCCGCTCAGTCCTGCACCAGCTCCAGTTGCTGGTTGACCCGCTCGCGCAATTCCTTGCCGGGCTTGAAATGCGGAACATGCTTGCCGGGAAGCGCCACCGCCTCGCCCGTCTTGGGGTTGCGCCCCATGCGCGGCGGACGATAGTGCAAGGCAAAGCTGCCAAAACCACGGACCTCGATGCGCTCGCCGTTGGACAGGGCATGGCTCATCTGTTCGATGACACTCTTCACCGCCAGCTCGACGTCGCCGAACGCGAGGTGGGTCTGACGCCGTGCCAGCGCCTCAATCAATTCGGATTTGGTCATGGTCCCCAGTGTCCGTGACGTGAAACAGCGGGGCGGCCGTGAAGCCGCCCCGCGTCCTGCATGCCTGCCTGATGGCAGGGCTTTCAGTCAGCCTTGTTCAGCTGTTCCTGCAGCAGCGCGCCGAGCTTGGTGGTGCCGGTGCTGGCCGAACCGTAGTCCGCCATCAGATCCTGCACTTCCTCCTCGTCCTTCGCGCGGATCGAGAGCTGCAGCACGCGGCCCTTGCGATCCATGCCGGTGAACTTGGCTTCGACCTTGTCGCCCACCTTCAGGTGCTGGGTGGCGTCGTCGATGCGCTCCTTGGCGATGTCGTTGGCGCGCAGGTAACCCTCCACACCCTCGCCCAGATCGATCGTGGCGCCCTTCGCATCGACTTCCTTCACGGTGCCGTTGACGATGGTGCCGCGCGGATTGCTGGCCATGAACTGGCCGAACGGATCCTGCTCCATCTGCTTGATGCCGAGCGAGATGCGCTCGCGCTCCGGATCCACTGCCAGCACCACGGCCTCGATCTCGTCGCCCTTCTTGAAGTTGCGAACCAGATCCTCGCCCGACGCCTGCCAGGAGATGTCGGACAGGTGGACCAGGCCGTCGATGCCACCATCCAGGCCGATGAAGATGCCGAAGTCGGTGATCGACTTGATCTGACCGGACACCTTGTCGTTCTTCTTGTGCATGGCGGCGAACGCTTCCCACGGATTGGAACGCGTCTGCTTGATGCCCAGCGAGATGCGGCGACGCTCTTCATCCACGTCCAGCACCATCACTTCGGTCTCGTCGCCGACCTGCACCACCTTGGCCGGGTTGACGTTCTTGTTGGTCCAGTCCATCTCGGACACGTGGACCAGGCCTTCCACGCCCGGCTCGATCTCGACGAAGCAGCCGTAATCGGTGACGTTGGAGACCTTGCCGAACAGGCGGCTGCCGACCGGGTAACGGCGGGCGATCGCGACCCACGGATCGTCGCCCAGCTGCTTCAGGCCCAGCGAGACGCGGTTGCGCTCGCGGTCGTACTTGAGCACGCGCACGTCCAGCTCGTCGCCGACGTTGACCACTTCGGACGGGTGACGCACGCGCTTCCACGCCATGTCGGTGATGTGCAGCAGGCCGTCGATGCCGCCCAGGTCCACGAACGCGCCGTAGTCGGTGAGGTTCTTGACCGTGCCCTTGACCACCGCGCCCTCGGTCAGGCGCTCAAGCAGCTTCTCGCGCTCCTCGGAGAACTCGGTCTCGACGACGGCGCGGCGGCTGACCACCACGTTGTTGCGCTTGCGGTCGAGCTTGATGATCTTGAACTCGAGTTCCTTGCCCTCGAGGTAGACCGGGTCGCGCACCGGGCGCACGTCGACCAGCGAGCCCGGCAGGAACGCGCGGACATCCTTGATGTCGACGGTGAAACCGCCCTTGACCTTGCCCGAGATCATGCCGGTGATGGTCTCTTCCTTGTCGAACGCCTGCTCCAGGTCGTCCCACACCATCGAACGCTTGGCCTTCTCGCGCGACAGCTTGGTCTCGCCGAAACCGTCTTCCAGTGCGTCGAGGGCAACCTTCACCTCGTCGCCCACCTGCACTTCCAACTCGCCCTTTTCGTCCTTGAACTGCTCGATCGGGACGATGCCTTCGCTCTTCAGGCCCGCGTTGATCACCACAACGTCGTTGCGGATCTCCACCACGATGCCAGTGACGATGGCGCCCGGCTTGAGCTTGGAAATGGCCTGCTGGCTCTGTTCAAACAGCTCGGCAAAACTTTCAGTCATGTTGATTCCAGAAATGAGAAAGGTCGTGGCCCCGTGCGCGCCGTCGGATGTAATGCGCAAGGAACAACTCGACCCACCGGTTGTGGGTGATTCGGGGAACATCCCCTTGCCACCGTTGACCAAAACCCCATGCCGCGGCAGGGGCGCTGAAGCCGCCGATCGACCGGGTTACGGTCGAACGACGGCAAGTACTTTGGCGACGACGTCGGCGATCGGCATGCCGGTGGTGTCCACCAGAACCGCATCGGCGGCGGGCTTGAGCGGCGCGACCGCTCGCGAGGCGTCGCGGGCGTCACGCGCTTCAATTTCGCGCTGCAGGCCGGAAAGTGTAACGCTGAGCCCCTTTTCCTTCAACTGCTTATAGCGTCTTTTCGCCCGTTCGGCAGCGCTGGCAGTGAGGAACACCTTGTGCGCGGCGTCGGGGAAGATCACGGTGCCCATGTCGCGCCCGTCGGCGACCAGTCCCGGCGCCTTGCGGAAGCCCAACTGGAGGTCGACAAGTGCCTGACGCACCGAGGGAATCGAGGCGATCGCGGAGGCTGCCGCCCCGGCCGTTTCGGTACGCAGTTCGTCGGTTGCGTCGTGCCCATTCACCAGCACCCGGGTGTCATGACCATCCTCGGAGGGCTGGAAGCGGATCCGGGTGGACTGGGCGCAGCGCGTGACCGCCTCCACATCGGACAGATCCAGCCCCGCGGCGCCGGCCGCATAACCCACCGCGCGGTACAGCGCACCCGAGTCGAGCAAGCGCCAGCCCAGTTGCTCGGCCACCAGCCGGCTGATGGTGCCCTTGCCCGATCCCGACGGCCCGTCGATGGTGAGTACGGGCACGGTGACTGAGCGGCTCATGGCGGTTTCCTGCGGGCAATCAAACGCGCATGGTAACGCGTTGACCCCCACCAGGGTGCGTGCTATCAAGCCGCGCACGGCCCGATCCGGGCCCCGGGGCAAGCCATCCATGAGCGATCTGCAGCACGCGTTCGAGCAAGCCGCCGAGGACATCAAGCGGCTCGGCACGCGTCCGGACAACGACACGCTGCTCAAGCTCTACGCCCTGTTCAAGCAGGGCTCCGACGGTGACGTGCAGGGGCCGCAACCGGGCTTTTTCGACTTCGTCGGCACCGCCAAATACGAGGCCTGGGCGCAACTGCGCGGCGTCGATCGCGACGAGGCCCAGCGCCGTTACATCGCCTTGGTCGAACAACTGCTGGCCTGAAGTGCATCGGGCCGGCGCTTGCTTTTGAGCGCCGCATGCAGGCAGATTCATACGATCGTTTGATCGGATCGCCACCCATGCCCTACCCGCACCTGCTGGCCCCTCTCGACCTGGGCCACGTGACCCTGCCCAACCGCGTGCTGATGGGCTCGATGCATACCGGCCTGGAAGATCGCGCCGCGGATTTCGACAAGCTCGCCGCCTACTTCGCCGAGCGTGCGCGCGGCGGCGTCGGGCTGATGGTGACCGGAGGCATCGCGCCCAGCATCGAGGGCTGGCTCAAGCCGTTCGGCGGACGCCTGTCGATGCCGTGGCACGTCGCGCGCCATCGCAAGGTCACCCATGCCGTGCACGCCGAGGGCGGGCATATCTGCATGCAGATCCTGCACGCGGGCCGCTACGGCTATCACCCGCTGTCGGTGGCGCCCTCGAAGATCAAGTCGCCGATCACGCCGTTCACGCCCCGCGCCCTATCCGCACGCGGCGTCGAGCGCACTATCGGTAACTTCGTGCGCTGCGCGACCTTGGCCCGCGAGGCGGGCTACGACGGCGTGGAAGTGATGGGCTCGGAGGGCTACCTGATCAACCAGTTCATCGCCGAACGCACCAACCACCGCAAGGACGCCTGGGGCGGTGATGCGGCACGGCGGATGCGTCTGGCGATCGAGATCGTGCGCCGCACGCGCGAAGCCGTGGGGCCGGACTTTCTGCTGATCTACCGGCTGTCGATGCTCGACCTGGTCGAACAGGGCCAGGACTGGGGCGAGATCGTCGCGCTGGCCAAGGCCATCGAAGCGGCCGGCGCGAGCCTGATCAACACCGGCATCGGCTGGCACGAAGCACGCGTTCCCACCATCGTGACCTCGGTGCCGCGCGGCGCCTTCGCCTGGGTGACCCAGCGCCTGAAGAGCGAGATCCGGATTCCGCTGATCACCACCAACCGCATCAACATGCCCGAGGTGGCCGAGCAGATCATCGCCAGCGGCCAGGCGGACATGATCTCCATGGCCCGGCCGCTGCTCGCCGATCCGCAGTGGGTACGTAAGGCCGCGACCGCTCGCGCCGACCGGATCAACACCTGCATCGCCTGCAACCAGGCTTGCCTGGATCACGTGTTCCAGAACAAGCGCGCCAGCTGCCTGGTCAACCCCCGCGCCTGCCACGAAACCGAGCTGACGATCCAGCCCGCCCGACAGACCAAGCGCATCGCCGTGGTCGGCGCCGGACCGGCCGGCATGGCCTGCGCCGCCACGCTCGCCGAACGCGGCCACGCGGTCACGCTGTTCGATCAGGCCAGCCAGATCGGCGGACAGTTCAACTACGCCAAGCGGATCCCGGGCAAGGAGGAGTTCCACGAGACGCTGCGCTACTTCACGCACCGGCTGGACGATAGCGGCGTCACGCTGGCGCTGGACACCCGCGCAGACGCGCCGCTTCTTACTTCCGGGCAGTTCGACGAAGTGGTGCTGGCCACCGGCATCACGCCGCGCAAGGTGCACTTTCCCGGCAGCGAGGATCCGCGCGTGCTCAGCTATCTCGACGTCCTCGCCCATGACCATCCGGTCGGTGCACGGGTGGCGATCATCGGCGCGGGCGGCATCGGTTTCGACGTGGCGGAATACCTGGTCGAATCAACCCCGGCACCGAGCACTGACATCCCGCGCTGGAGCCGCGAATGGGGCGTGGACATGACCCTGGCGCATCGCGGCGGCCTGGTGCCGCCACAGCCGGAGTCGCCGGCCCGGCAGGTGTGGCTGCTGCAGCGGAGCGAAGGCCGCCCCGGCGCGCGTCTGAACAAGACCACCGGCTGGGTCCATCGGGCCACGCTCAAGTCCCGGCAGGTCCAAATGCTCGGCGGCGTCAGCTACGAACGCTTCGACGACGAGGGACTGCATGTGCGCATCGACGGCGCCACCAGGGTGCTGACCGTGGATCACGTGGTGGTCTGCGCCGGCCAGGAACCCAACCGCAGCCTGCTCGACGCGCTGAGCGCTGCAGGCATGCCGACACACGTCATTGGCGGAGCGGACGTCGCCGCCGAGCTGGATGCCAAGCGCGCCATCGATCAGGGCACGCGGCTGGCGGCGCGCCTGTAACAGCCACGAAGTGCGCTGGGAAAACCAGTCGCACTTCGGGCGGTCCAGAAAAGAAAGCGCCCCGCGGGGCGACGCGTCGACAGAGGCTCAGGGGGGGAGAAGCCAAGAGTCGCGGGGATAGCGTCGCTGCGGGGCGGGGCCGCGTCGCCTGGGGGAGGGGAAGGCGACGGACAAGCGGAAGTCTAGGCTCGCCGCTTAGTTGCATCCAATATATATTTCTCGAGTAACTTATCTGGTTTACATATATGTTCGACTTTCGCCAGCTGCGCTACTACGTGGCGGTCTGCGAGGAGCTCAGCTTCACGCGGGCGGCACGGCGGCTGCACTTGTCGCAGCCCCCGCTATCGCAGCAGATCCAGGCGCTGGAACAGGATCTGGGCGTGCGGTTGCTGGAGCGCACCAAGCGTTCGGTCGCACTCACCGAGCCGGGGCGGATCTTTCTCGATCATGCCCGGCAGATCCTGGCCAAAGCCGATGAGGCGCGCACCCAGGTGGCGGCGGCAGCGGCCGGCCACAGCGGCCAGCTACGCCTCGCCTACACCGTGTCGGTGTCGTTCCACCCTTCCCTGCCGCGGGTGCTGCTGCGGTACGGGCAGGTGGCGCCCAATGTGCGCGTCGAGCTGTGCGAGCTCTACACCGAACCACAGTTCGAAGCGCTGCTGGATGGCCAGATCGACGTCGGTTTCGTTCGCGACGAGCCGCAGCGATCGATCGATGCCAGGGCGTTGCGGATGACCGTGCTCGATCGCGAGCCGCTGCTGCTCGCCCTGCCCTCCGGCCATCCGCTGTCCGGGCGCAGCAGCCTGCGCATGGACGAGGTGGCCAGGGAATCGTTCGTCGCCCAGCCGCGTGAGGTGGCTGCCACGCTGTACGACCGACTGGTTCTGCTGGCGAACAAGGCCGGCTTCCAGCCCCAAGTGCGCCGTCATGCCCAGCAGGTCAACGGCATGCTGGCCATGGTGGCGGCCGGCCTGGGGCTCGCGCTGGTGCCGGCGACCATGCGTACGGTCCGCCTGGCCGGCCTGAGCTACGTGCCGGTGGAGGACCCGGATGCCTACATGTTGCTGGCGGTCGCCAGCCGGGCCAACGATGACTCGCCTGCGCTGGCCCAGTTCCTGTCCGTGGTCACCGAAACGACCGTTACGGGCGGCTTGTGATGACCGCGCAGCCCGGTTACACTTGTTGACTTGAATTTTTCGTTTGGTATCAGGAGCTGGCCGTGAAGGTGCTTTCCTCTTTGAAGTCCGCCAAGTCGCGGCACCGTGACTGCAAGGTTGTGCGCCGTCGCGGCAAGGTGTTCGTGATCTGCAAGAGCAACCCGCGTTTCAAGGCTCGTCAGCGCTGATCGATCAGCCCGACGCGTCGCACGAAAAAGGCCGCGCAAGCGGCCTTTTTTGTTGCCCGGCATCCCGCCAGGCGCCGGGTTTCCACCCTCCCGCGGCCCCCGGAGGCACCGCGGGAGGATGCGTCATCAGGCGTAGCGCACCGCGATGATCTCGTAGTGCTTCACGCCATTGGGTGCCGTGAACTCGAAGCTGTCGCCGGCGCTCTTGCCGATCAACGCGCGGGCGATCGGCGAAGAGACGGCGATCAGGCGCTTCTTGATGTCGGCTTCCAGGTCACCGACGATCTGGTAAGTCACCGCCTCGCCGCTGTCCTCGTCCTCCAGATCGACGGTGGCACCGAACACCACGCGGTTGCCGGCGCCGAGCTTGGTGATGTCGATCACCTCGGCGGTGGACAGCGCCGCTTCCAGCTCGCCGATGCGTCCTTCGATAAAGCTCTGCTGTTCACGGGCAGCGTGGTACTCGGCGTTTTCCTTCAGGTCGCCGTGTGCGCGCGCCTCGGCAATGGCCGCAATGATCTTCGGGCGGTCCTCGGACTTCAGCCGATCCAGTTCGGTACGCAGGCGCTCGGCGCCCGCCTTGGTCATGGGTGCACGGCTCATGCGTTCAACTCCCTGTGCAGTTCCTGCAGGCTGTGCACCTCGCCGCCGCCATGGAAATCCAGCGAGTGGACGAGCGCGCGCGCGCCTGCAACGGTGGTGGAATACGTGACGCGATGCTGCAGCGCCTCGCGCCGGATCGAGAACGAATCGGCAATCGCCTGCTTGCCCTCGGTCGTATTGACGATGTAGACGATCTCGCCGTTCTTGATCAGGTCGACGATGTGCGGCCGGCCCTCGAGCACCTTGTTGATGCGCTCGCACGGCACGCCATGTTCGATCAGGAACGCCGCCGTGCCGGCCGTGGCGACCAGGCTGAAACCGCGGTTGATCACGTCCTGCGCCACCGGCAGTAGGCGATCCTTGTCGGCATCGCGCACCGACACGAACACCTTGCCCTTGGGCGGCGTCTTGATGCCGGCGGCATCATGGCCACGCGCAAAGGCGGCGCCGAAGCTGCGTCCCACGCCCATCACCTCGCCCGTGGAGCGCATCTCCGGGCCGAGGATCGGATCGACGTTCTGGAACTTCAGGAACGGGAAGATCGCCTCCTTCACCGAGTAGTACGAAGGAATCACCTCACGCGTGGCGCCCTGGTCGGCCAGCGAACGGCCGGCCATGCAGCGCGCCGCGATCTTGGCCAGCGGTACGCCGATCGCCTTGGAGACGAACGGCACCGTGCGCGACGCGCGCGGGTTCACCTCGAGGATGAACACGGTGTCGCCCTGAATCGCGAACTGCGTGTTCATCAGGCCGATGACCTTGAGCTCCTTGGCCATCGCGGTGACCTGCCGACGCATCTCGTTCTGGATCTCGCCGGAGAGCGAGTACGGCGGCAGCGAGCAGGACGAATCGCCCGAATGCACGCCAGCCTCCTCGATGTGCTCCATGATGCCGCCGATCAGCACGTTGCCCTCGGCGTCGGCGATGATGTCCACATCCACCTCGACCGCATGGTCGAGGAAGCGGTCCAACAGCACCGGCGAATCGTTGGAAACCTGCACCGCCTCGCGGATGTAACGGCTCAGGTCCGCATCGTCGTAGACCACTTCCATCGCGCGCCCGCCGAGCACGTAGCTGGGGCGCACCACCAGCGGATAACCGATCTCGCGTGCCAGCGCGAGCGCCTCGTCGGCGTTGCGCGCGGTGCGGTTCGGTGGCTGGCGCAGGCCGATCTTCTCGATCATCTGCTGGAAGCGCTCGCGGTCTTCGGCCAGGTCGATCGAGTCCGGCGAGGTGCCGATGATCGGCGCACCGGCTGCCTCCAGCGCGCGCGCAAGCTTCAGCGGGGTCTGGCCGCCGTACTGCACGATCACGCCCTTGGGCTGCTCCAGATCGACGATCTCCAGCACGTCTTCCAGCGTCAGCGGCTCGAAGTACAGGCGGTCGGAGGTGTCGTAGTCAGTGGAGACGGTCTCCGGGTTGCAGTTGACCATGATGGTTTCATAGCCATCCTCGCGCAGGGCGAGCGCGGCATGCACGCAGCAGTAGTCGAACTCGATGCCCTGGCCGATGCGGTTGGGACCGCCGCCGAGCACGATGATCTTCTGGCGATCGGTCGGTGCCGCCTCGCACTCTTCCTCGTAGGTCGAATACATGTAGGCGGTGGTGGTGGCGAACTCCGCCGCACAGGAATCCACGCGCTTGTACACCGGACGCACGCCCAGCGTGCGGCGCAGATGGCGCACGGCGGCCTCGTCGGTACCCACCAGCTCGGCCAGGCGCGCGTCGGAGAAACCCATGCGCTTGAGCGCGCGCATCCGCGGCTGGTCCAGTGCGGTGATGCCCTGCGCCCGCACCTCGCCCTCGGTCAGCACGATGTCTTCGAACGCCGCCAGGAACCAGGGATCGACGCGGCTGAGCGCGTGCACTTCTTCCAGCGTCATGCCGGCGCGGAACGCATCGGCCAGGTGAAACACGCGGTCCGGGCGCGGCTCGCGCAGCTCGCGCTTGAGCGCGGCCACGCCATCGTCGGTGCTGATGTCCAGACCGGTCGGATTGAGCCCGTTCTTGCCGATCTCCAGGCCGCGCAGCGCCTTCTGCAGCGACTCGTGGAAGCTGCGGCCGATCGCCATTACCTCACCCACCGACTTCATCTGCGTGGTCAGGCGGGCATCGGCCGAGGGGAACTTCTCGAACGCGAAGCGCGGGATCTTGGTGACCACGTAGTCGATGGTCGGCTCGAACGACGCCGGGGTCAGGCCGCCGGTGATGTCGTTCTTGAGCTCGTCCAGCGTGTAGCCCACGGCGAGCTTGGCGGCGATCTTGGCGATCGGGAAGCCGGTGGCCTTGGAAGCCAGCGCGGACGAGCGCGACACGCGCGGATTCATCTCGATCACCACCACGCGGCCGTTCTCGGCGTTGATGCCGAACTGCACGTTGGAGCCGCCGGTGTCCACACCGATCTTGCGCAGCACGGCGATCGAGGCGTCGCGCAGGCGCTGGTATTCCTTGTCGGTAAGCGTCTGCGCCGGCGCCACGGTGATCGAGTCGCCGGTGTGCACGCCCATCGGATCGAGGTTCTCGATCGAGCACACGATGATGCAGTTGTCCGCCTTGTCGCGGACCACTTCCATCTCGAATTCCTTCCAGCCCAGCACCGACTCTTCCACCAGCACTTCATGCACTGGCGAGAGCTCCAGACCGCGCTTGACGATCTCCTCGAACTCCTCGACGTTGTAGGCAATGCCGCCACCGGACCCGCCCAGCGTGAAACTCGGCCGGATGATGGTCGGGAAGCCGACGGTGGACTGGATCTCCACCGCCTGCTCGTAGCTCTTGGCGACCGCGGCCTTCGGGCACTCCAGACCGATCTCGGCCATCGCCACGCGGAACAGCTCGCGGTCTTCGGCCATGCGGATCGCCTCGCGCGAGGCGCCGATCAGCTCGACGTTGTACTTCTCCAGCACGCCATGATCGGCGAGGTCCAGCGCGCAGTTCAGGCCGGTCTGGCCGCCCATAGTGGGCAGCACCGCATCCGGGCGCTCCTTGGCGATGATGCGCTCCACCGTCTGCCAGTTGATCGGCTCGATGTACACCGCATCGGCGGTGTCCGGGTCGGTCATGATCGTGGCCGGATTGGAGTTCACCAGGATCACCCGGTAACCCTCTTCCTTCAGCGCCTTGCATGCCTGGGCGCCGGAGTAGTCGAACTCACAGGCCTGGCCAATCACGATCGGGCCGGCGCCAATGATGAGGATGGACTTGATATCGGTACGCTTGGCCATCTCAGCGGGCCTCCTGCATCAGGGCGGCAAATCGATCGAACAGGTAACCGATGTCGTGCGGTCCGGGGCTCGCCTCGGGATGGCCCTGGAAGCAGAACGCCGGGCGGTCGGTCAGGGCAAACCCCTGCAGCGAACCGTCGAACAGCGAACTGTGGGTGACGCGCACGTTGGCCGGGAGCGTCGCCGGGTCCACCGCAAAACCATGGTTCTGGCTGGTGATCAGCACCCGGCCGTCGTCGTGGTCCTTCACCGGGTGATTCGCGCCGTGGTGGCCGAACTTCATCTTCAGCGTCTTCGCGCCCAGCGCCAGGCCCATGATCTGGTGGCCCAGGCAGATACCGAACAGCGGCAGCTTCGCATCGAGCAGCTCGCGCGTGGCGGCAACGGCGTAATCGCAGGCGGCCGGATCACCGGGGCCGTTGGAGAGGAACACACCATCGGGCCGCATCGCCAGCACCTCGGCCGCGGGCGTCTGCGCCGGCACCACGGTAATGTCGCAGCCTTGCTCGGCCAGCAGGCGCAGGATGTTCTGCTTTACGCCGAAGTCGTAGGCCACGACCTTGAAGCGCTTCTCCGGGTGGTTGAAGGCCGTGCGATCGAGGTCGTAGACACCTTCGTTCCACTCGTAGTGTTTGGTGGTGCTGACGACCTTGGCCAGGTCCATGCCGTTGAGGCCGGGGAACGAGCGGGCGGCGGCGATTGCCGCGTCCGCATCGACCGACTCACCGGCCACGATGCAGCCGCCGAGCGCACCCTTGTCGCGCAGGATGCGCGTCAGGCGGCGCGTGTCGATGCCGGCGATCGCCACGATGCCGTGGCGCTTGAGGTAATCGGGCAGGCTCTCGCTGCTGCGCCAGTTGCTTGCGCGACGCGGCACGTCGCGCACGATCAGGCCGGCGGCGTGCACGGCGGTGGATTCGGCATCATCGGTGTTGCAGCCGGTGTTGCCGATGTGCGGATAGGTCAGCGTGACCAACTGCCGCGCGTAGGAGGGATCGGTGAGGATTTCCTGGTAACCGGTCATGGCGGTGTTGAACACCACCTCGCCGACCGTCTGTCCGGTGGCGCCCACGGCGTGGCCGTGGAAAACGCTGCCGTCCTCGAGAGCAAGCAGAGCAGGAATAAGCATGGGGAAGGCCGCCTTTAGGTGCAGCAAAGCCCGCAAGCCGCAGTGAAGCTGGCTTGTGGACCTTAGGTCGTGGATGGGTCTGGGCGGAACGAAATGATAGGCTCCGCGGCCCTTGCTGTCCACCGATCGCAGATGAACGCCCGCCCGGCGAAGGTACGCCGGGGCCTTGCGCCCAGCGCTACACTGCGCCGCTGCCTGATGGAGATTTTCCGGCCATGAACGCTGTCGTCCTGCTCGATCCCGCCCGCCTCGACAGACCAGATACGGAGGTTCGCCACGAGCCGTTTCCGTTCATGATCGCGCATGGCCAGCTGCCGGACGACGCCCGCAGCGATCTCGAACGGGACTTCCCGCGCTATTCCAGCGCCGGCTTCTTCCCGTACGACCCGGCCGACTGCGGCCCCTCGGTGAACACCCTGGTGGAACACCTCACGGCACCGGAGTTCGCCCGCGCCGTGGGCAAGCGCCTGGGCATCGAGAACCTCGGCCAGTACCCGACCCTGGTCACGCTGTGCCGCTCGTTGAACAAGCGCCACGGCACCATCCATACCGACAGCCGCTCGAAGGTGGCCACCGCCCTGCTCTACCTCAACGCGCAGTGGCCGGACACCAGCGATGGCTGCCTGCGGTTCCTGCATCGCATCGACAACATCGACGATGTCGTCGTGCCCGAGCTCAAGCCGCTGTTCGGCGAGTTTGCCGTCTTCAAGCGCTGCGAGAACTCGTTCCACGGCCACCTGCCTTATGAGGGCGAGCGGCGGGTGATCCAGGTGGCGTGGCTGACCAGCGAAGAGGAAAAGCTGCGCAAGACCAAGCGCGGCAAGTTCTCACGCGCCTTCAAGAAGCTGTTCGGCAAGCTCGATACCCGCCTCGGCGCCGGCCGCGCGCGCGACGCCTCCCATCGGGACTGACGCCGCTCAGCGTCCGCTGCGTTCGGCCAGCATCGCGTCCAGGCCATACGCGCCGGCCGGCTGGCCGGCCAGCCAGTACGCCGCCTCGATCGCGCCGCGGGCGAAGATCGATCGGTCGGTCGCCCGATGTGACAGCTCCAACCGTTCGCCCTGCCCGATCAACATGGCCGTGTGCTCACCGACGATGTCGCCGCCGCGCACTACGGCAAAGCCGATCGACCCGGGCTGGCGTGGACCGGTGCGGCCCTCGCGGGCGTAGACGGCCTGCGCCTCCAGCGTGGTTCCGCGCGCCGCCGCCGCGGCCTCGCCAAGCAGCAACGCCGTACCCGAGGGCGCATCTTCCTTGCGCCCGTGGTGGGCCTCGACGATCTCCAGATCCCACTCGGCCAGCGCCGCTGACGCCTCCCGCAACAGCCGCGCCAGCACGGCCACGCCGAGACTGAAGTTGGCCGAACGCAACAGCGGGATGCGTGCGGCAGACGACGCGAGGCGCGCGCCGAGATCCTCGCCGTAACCGGTGGTGCCGACGACCAGTGCCACTCCGTGCGCCTCGCAGTGCGCCAGCGCAGAAGCGAGGCCCTCCGGACCACTGAAATCGATCACCACGTCCAACGGCTGGATCGCCGACCAATCGTGGCTGAAACACAGCTGGCTGCCGTGGGCTACCGGCGCGCCCATTTCCGGCGCATCCGGCGCGGTGATGGCCGCCACCAGGGCAAAGCGCCGGTCGCGGCGCAGCAGCTCCAGCAGCGCCCGTCCCATGCGGCCGGTGGCGCCGTTGACGGCGACGCGAACGATCTCACCCATGTATCCATCCCCTTCTACGGAACCATTGCGCCGGCATCATGCCGGACAACGTTGCAGCGCGTGTGTCAGGAGGTGACGCGCGACCAGAACTGCTTGACGCCGTCGACCCAGTTCTTGGCCTGCGGCATGTGCTTCTCCGCCGCGCCACCGGCGAAGGTGGCTTCGAGCTGTTCGAACAACTCCTTCTGCTCGCGCGTCAGGCGCACCGGCGTCTCCACCACCACGCGGCAGATCAGGTCCCCGTGCCGGCCGCTGCGCACCGACTTCACGCCACGCCCGCGCAAGCGCAGCTGATGGCCGGTTTGCGTCTCCGGCGGGATGGTGATTTCCACCTCGCCCTCCAGCGTGGGCACCGGCAACTGCGCGCCCAGCGCCGCCTGCGAGAAGCGGATTGGCACCTCGCAATACAGGTCGTTGCCGTCGCGCTGGAAGATCACGTGCTCGCGCACCCGCACTTCCACGTAGAGATCACCCGACTCGGCGCCAGCCGGACCGGCCTCACCTTGCCCGGCCAGGCGGATGCGGTCGCCGTTGTCGACGCCCGCGGGAATACGTACGGCCAGCTTGCGCGTTTCTTCCAGGCGCCCCTCACCATGGCAGTGCTTGCAGGGCTTCTCGATGGTCTGGCCGCTGCCGCCGCAGTGCGGGCAGGCCTGCTGGATCGAGAAGATGCCGTTCTGCATGCGTACCCGGCCGTGGCCGCGGCAGGTGCGGCACTGCACGGTCTTGCCATCGGCCGAACCGGACCCGTTGCAGTGGTGGCAGTTCACCTGGGTCGGGATCTCGATGGTGCGTTCGATACCGAACACCGCCTCTTCGAGGTCCAGCTCCATGATGTAGCGCAGGTCGGCACCACGGCGCGGACGCCCGCGCCCGCCACCGCCGCCGAAGATGTCGCCAAAGATGTCGCCGAAGATGTCGCCCATGTCGCCGAAGCCGGCGCCGCCGCGACCGCCCATGCCGGCCTCGAACGCGGCGTGGCCGTGCTGGTCGTACATGGCGCGCTTCTGTGCGTCGGAGAGCACCTCGTAGGCCTCCTTGGCCTCCTTGAATTTCTCCTGGGCCGCGGGATCGTCCGGGCAGCGATCAGGGTGGTACTTCATCGCCAGCCGGCGGAACGACTTCTTCAGTTCCACCTCGGTGACGCTGCGCTCCACGCCCAGCACTTCGTAGTAGTCACGCTTGCTCATTCAGATACCCACAACCTCGATAACGCCCCTGCATCAGGCCCGCGGACCTGCCTGCCCCACTCAAGCAAACAGCCCGCGCCGGCTTGCGGCTCCGGCGCGGGCTGTCGCGTATCGGCTGCACCGATCGCCGATGCTTACTTCTTGTCGCCGTCCTTGACCTCGGTGAACTCGGCGTCCACCACGTCATCGGGCTGAGCCGAGCCACCGCCCGGGGCCGACTGCGCACCGGCATCGCCACCGGCGGACTGCGCCGCCGCGTAGAGCGCCTGCGCGGCCTGCTCGAGCTTCTCGACCTTGGCCTCGATGGCAGCCTTGTCGTCGCCGTCCTTCACCTTCTCCAGGTCGGACAGCGCGCCCTCGATCGTCGACAGCTGGTCGGCCGGGATCTTGCCGCCGTGCTCCTTCAGCGCGGTGCGGGTGGCGTGCACCAGCTGGTCGGCCTTGTTGCGGGTGGCGACGAGCTCGTGGAACTTCTTGTCTTCTTCCTTGTTCGCTTCGGCGTCCGCGACCATCCGGGCGATCTCCTCCTCGGACAAGCCCGAGCCAGCCTTGATCTCGATCTTCTGCTCCTTGCCGGTCTTCTTGTCCTTCGCCGACACGTGCAGGATGCCGTTGGCGTCAATGTCGAAGGTGACCTCGATCTGCGGCATGCCGCGCGGCGCCGGCTCGATGCCCTGCAGGTCGAACTTGCCCAGCGACTTGTTCGCGCTGGCGCGCTCGCGCTCACCCTGCAGCACGTGCACGGTCACCGCGGTCTGGTTGTCGTCGGCGGTGGAGAAGGTCTGCGAGGCCTTGGTCGGCACCGTGGTGTTCTTCTCGATCAGCTTGGTCATCACGCCGCCCATCGTCTCAATACCCAGCGACAGCGGGGTGACGTCGAGCAGCAGCACGTCCTTCACCGAACCGCCCAGCACGCCGCCCTGGATCGCCGCGCCCACGGCGACGGCCTCGTCCGGGTTGACGTCCTTGCGCGGCTCCTTGCCGAAGAAGTCCTTCACCGACTCCTGCACCTTGGGCATGCGGGTCTGTCCACCGACGAGGATCACCTCGTTGATGTCCGACACGCGCAGGCCGGCGTCATTCAGCGCGGTGCGGCACGGCTCGATGGTGCGCTTGACCAGATCCTCGACCAGCGCCTCGAGCTTGGCGCGGGTGAGCTTGATGTTCAGGTGCTTCGGACCGGAGGCATCGGCGGTCACGTACGGCAGGTTGACCTCGGTCTGGTGGCTGGAGGACAGCTCGATCTTGGCCCGCTCGGCGGCGTCCTTCAGGCGCTGCAGGGCCAGCGGATCCTTGCGCAGGTCGATGCCCTGATCCTTCTGGAACTCCTCGATCAGGTAGTCGATGACGCGCATGTCGAAATCTTCGCCACCGAGGAAGGTGTCGCCATTGGTGGCCAGCACCTCGAACTGCTTCTCACCGTCGACCTCGGCGATCTCGATGATCGACACGTCGAAGGTGCCGCCGCCCAGGTCGTACACCGCGATCTTGCGATCGCCGCCCTTCTTGTCGAGCCCATAGGCAAGCGCGGCCGCGGTCGGCTCGTTAATGATGCGCTTGACTTCCAGACCGGCGATCTTGCCGGCGTCCTTGGTCGCCTGGCGCTGGCTGTCGTTGAAGTACGCCGGCACCGTAATCACTGCCTCGGTGATCGTCTCGCCGAGGTAGTCCTCAGCGGTCTTCTTCATCTTCATCAGCACCTTGGCCGAGATCTCCTGCGGCGCCATCTTCTTGCCGTCGGAGGTCTGCACCCAGGCGTCGCCGTTGTCGTGCGCCACGATGCCGTAGGGCACGATGTGGAGATCCTTCTGCACCTCGGCATCGGTGAACTTGCGGCCGATCAGGCGCTTCACCGCGTAGAAGGTGTTCTTCGGGTTGGTCACGCTCTGGCGCTTGGCCGAGGCGCCCACCAGCACTTCGCCGTCCTTGTTGAAGGCGACGATGGACGGCGTGGTGCGATCGCCTTCCGAGTTCTCGATGACCTTGACCGATGTACCGTCCATCACGGCGACGCAGGAGTTGGTCGTACCCAGGTCGATGCCGATGATCTTGCCCATGTCTATGCTCCGAATTTCTTGAGCGGCCCCCGCGGCCGCGAACTGGTTGTCAGAATGGGGCCCGGCCTGGGCGATTCAATGCCGGCGGACCCTGAGGTTTGGTGTGCGTTGCCGTCGATCGCGCGGTCAGTCCTGCGCCACGGCGACCAGGGCCGGTCGCAGCAGGCGGTCGTTGAGCACGTAGCCCTTCTGCAGCACGCTGACCACGGTGCCCGGCGCCTGGCCCGGCGCTGCGACCATGCTCACGGCGTGATGCCGCTCCGGATCGAGTGGCTGGCCGACCGGATCGACCTGCACCATGCCGTTGCTCTCGGCCACCTTGAGCAGGGCCTTCAGCGTGAGGCTGATGCCCTCACGGATCGCCGCGACGTCGCCGCCTTCCACCGCCAGACCGCGCTCCAGGCTGTCGTACACCGGCAGCAGGTCGTTGAGCAGTTTCTCATTGGCGAACCGGCGCGCCTGATCCAGATCCCGCTGCAGGCGGCGGCGCTGGTTTTCCAGGTCCGCCCGCTCGCGCAGCATCGTCTCGCGCAACTCGGTATTGCTGGCCTCCAGCTCGGCGATGCGCGCCTGCAAGCTGGCCGCCACGTCGCCGGAAGTGCCTTCCTGCGACTGAGCATGTTCCTGGCCCCGTTCCGGCGCCTGCGGATCGTTGTTCTGCATACATCCACTCCAACAGAAAACCCGGGCCGGCAAGGTTTGCCGACCATCGATATGCGCGGGGAATCCCGCCTCCCGCGGCGGTTATAGGGTCGTTGCCGCCCGATTCAAGGCGTCGCTGAGCAATCCGGCCGTGGCCTGCACCACGGGAATGACCCGTTCGTAGGCCATCCGGGTCGGGCCGATCACGCCGATCGCTCCCAGCACCCTGCCCTGCGCGCCGTAGCTCGCCGTGACCACGCTGCAGCCGTCCAGCGCGGTAAAGCCCGATTCTTCGCCAATGAACAGGCGCACGCCCGGAGCCCGGGCGCACACCTCCATCAGCTGGAGCAGTTCGTTCTTTTTCTGGAAGGCCTCGAACAGCTCGCGCAGGCGGTCCAGATCCGCCAGCTCGGAGTACGCCATGAGGTTGGTCTGGCCGCTGACCAGCACGTCCTCCCCCTCGGCGTGCGGCGCGAACGAGGCTGCAGCCAGCTCCACCGAGCTGGCCAGCAGGCGGTTGAGCTCACTGCCGGCCTCGCGGATCTCGCGCAGCAGGTGGGCGCGGATGTCATCCAGCCGCAGCCCGGCAAAGTGGGTGTTGAGATAGTTGGCCGCCTGCTCCAGCTCACGCGTGTCCAGCGGCTTGGCCAGCCGGATGATGCGGTTCTGCACCTGGTTGTCGGAGAACACCAGCACTACCAGCACCTGGGCGTCCGGCAGCGCCACGAAATCGATGTGACGAAGGGGAAAGTCGCCCTGTCGCGGCACGCTGACCACGCCGGCGAAGTGCGTCATCGCAGACAGCAGCGAGGACACGTTGCCAAGCAGATCCCGAGTGGTCGAGGGTTGCGGCGGCAGCTCCAGCTTGAGCCGCGCCATGTCGTCGCGGGCCAGCGGCTGCAGTTCGATCAGGCTGTCGACGAACAGGCGCAGGCCGCGCGGTGTGGGAATGCGCCCGGCCGAGGTATGTGGCGATACCACCAGCCCGGCCTCTTCCAGATCGGCCATGATGTTGCGGATGGTGGCCGGGCTCACGTCCAGCCCGGAAGAGCGCGACAACGTACGCGAGCCCACCGGTTCGCCATCGGCCAGGTACTGCGCGATAAGCGTGCGCAGCAGGCGACGGGCGCGTGCATCGAGTTCGTGACCGTGGAGAAGAGGCATGCGCTGTGGCAATCCGTGAGACAGGCAACAAATAAGGTGTGGCGCGCCGCTTTGCAAGCGGACACGCAGCGCGCCCGGTGCACGGCAAGGCCTCGCCGGCACAGGTCGCGCTCCCTACAATCTCCGCTTCAGCCAGACACCCCGGTCGCCATGCTCACCTCGCTTTACGTCCGCCATTTCGCCGTCGTTGAAGAAGCCGAGATCACCTTCGGCCCGGGCCTGACCGTGGTCAGCGGAGAGACCGGCGCGGGCAAGTCGCTGCTGGTCGATGCCTTGATGCTGCTGGCCGGGTCGCGCGCCGACAGCGGCATGGTGCGTGCCGGCAGCGACCGTGCGGAACTGGCTGCGGAGTTCGATCTGGGCGACCTGCCCGAGGCGCGCGCCTGGCTGCAGCGCGAGGAACTGGACGACGAGGGCGCCTGCCAGCTCCGGCGGGTGATCCGCACCGAGGGCAGCTCGCGCGCCTGGATCAATGGCCGCCCCGCCAACGCCAGCCAGCTCGGCGAGCTGGCCACCCTGCTGGTGGAAATCCACGGCCAGCACGAGCACCAGGCGCTGCTCTCGCGCGCCCACCAGATGACGCTGCTGGACGCCTACGCCGGCCACGAGGACACCCTTGCGCAGGTCCGCGAGCTGGCCAGCCAGTGGCGCGAACTGGGCGCCCGCATCCGCGCACTGAGCGGCGGCGACGATCGCGATCGTCGCCTGGAACTGCTGCGCCATGAAGTGGGCGAGCTGGAAAAGTGGGCGCTGCCGGCTGCCGAGCTGGCCGAACTGGAGACCTCGCACAAGCGCCTGGCCAACGCCGGACGGCTGGCCGAAGGCGCCTCCGGCGTGGTCGAGCTGATCGACGGCGACAGCGAGTTCGCCCTGCGCCGGGCGCTCAGCCGCGCGCATGCGGAGCTGACCCGGCTGGCTGCGCTGGACGAGCGGCTCAACCCGCTGCTGGAGCTGGTCGACAATGCCGGCATCCAGCTCGGCGAAGCCTCGGACGACCTGGCGCGCTACGCGCAGGACGTGGACCTGGACCCGGAACGCTTCGCCCAGGTCGATGCCCACCTCACCCGCCTGCACGAGCTCGGCCGACGCCACCGACTGCCACCGGCCGAACTGCACGACAAACTGCAGGCGATGCGCGAGGAACTGGCCGAGCTGGAAGACGCCGGCGAGGCGCTCGAAGCACTGGCCACGAAACAGGCGCGGCTGCAGGGCGAATACGCCACGGCGGCGGAACAACTGAGCCGGCAGCGTCTGGCAGCCGCCGAACGACTCGGCAACGAAGTGAGCGCCCTGATGGGTGAGCTGGGCATGGCCGGAGGCGTGCTGCGAATCGAGCTGGAGGCCGCGGCCAGCGACGAACCGGATCCGCAGGGACGCGAGCGCTGCGAGCTACTGGTAAGCGCCAACCCCGGGCAGCCGCCGCGCCCCCTGCGCAAGGTGGCCTCCGGCGGCGAGCTGGCCCGCATCAGCCTGGCCATCGAGGTGGCTACGCTCGGCAAGGACAGCGTGGGCACCATGGTCTTCGACGAGGTCGACACCGGTATCGGCGGCGCCGTGGCCGAGGTGGTCGGGCAGAAACTGCGCGCCCTCGGCGCAACGCGACAGGTGCTGTGTGTGACCCACCTGCCGCAGGTGGCCGCCCAGGGTCACGCGCACCTGCGGGTGAGCAAACACAGCGACGAGGCGTCCACCCATACCCGCATCGAGACGCTGGACGCGGCCGGGCGGCGGGCCGAGCTGGCGCGCATGCTGGGTGGTGTGGAGATCACCCAGGCCACCCGCGCCCACGCCAAACAGATGCTCGAGCGCGCGCAGGCGGACTGACTCAGCCCGGCCCTTCCAGCAGGCCGCGCTCGGCAGCCATACGGTAGAGATCCAGTTCCGAGCCGGCGCCAAGCTTGCCCATCAGGCTGGCGCGGTGGATGTAGACGGTCTTCTGGCCGATGCCCAGTTCAGCGGCCACCTGCTTGGGCGCCCGGCCCGCGGCCAACAGCAAAAACACCTCGCGCTCGCGGGCGGTCAGGCGCTGGATGGGATCGAGCGCTTCGGCCGGACGCTCGGCGCGGCGCCGACGCAGGTCGGAGCTGAGATAGCACTCGCCGTTCATCACGGCGCGCAGTCCGGCCACCAGTTCCTCCGGCGCCACCCCCTTGGTCACGTAACCGCTCGCGCCGCGGCGCAGCGCTTCCGATACGTATGGTTCGCCGTCATGCATGCTCAGCACCACGATGCGGCTGGACGGCGACACGCTCAGCAAGTGTTCGATCAACGGCAATCCGCTGCCGTCCGGCAGCGAAAGGTCCAGCGCTACCAGATCCGGTGAACGCCGGTTGATGGCGTCGACCGCGTCATCGGCGCAACGGCATTCGGCGACCACTTCCAGATCCGGCTCCATCTCGATCAAGCGCTTGAATCCCTCGCGCACGATGGCGTGGTCATCCACCAGAACGATGCTGTACATGCCTCTCCCTCGACCGCCATGCGGCCTCCGCGACCCCACAAAGCATGGCACATGTACCATGCGCCGATGCGGACCCAGACCACCCGTTTACTCACCTCCGGCCCGTTCCTGGGCGTGTGCTACCTGCTCGCCTGGCTGGCTCTGTGGCCCACCGAACAACCGTACTGGATGCTCCCTTTCGGGCTGCGCTTCGGCGCCCTGCTGCTGACGCCGGTCCGGCAGTGGCCCTGGCTGCTCGGCCTGGAACTGGGCGCCAGTGCGGTGCTGGAAATCCACCAGGATGCCCGGTTGGGCTGGCTGGGTTTCCTGCTCGGGGATCTGCCGGACCCGCTGATCGTGGCTACCGGCTTGTGGCTGCTGCGCAAGGCCAACCTGCACCCGAGCCTGCGCGTCCCCGAAGACGTGACGCGCCTGCTGCTGTCGGCGGTGCTGATCGTGACCGCCACCACTGCCATCGATGCCGCCCTGCTGGCACTGATGCATCAGACCACGCCCTCCACGCCCATGGTCGAGGCGCTTGGGCTGGACCTGCTGAGCAACTACCTCGGCGTGCTGCTGGTCGTCCCGTTGATGATCATGCTGGCGCGCTCCCGCCCCAACCGCCGCATGCTGGCCAACCTGATCATGGACGGTCTGCTGGTGATGCTGCCGTCGATGGCGATCCTGCTGATGCTGTCCGAGCACGCCTCCCCGCAGCCCCAGTTCGCCCGCGTGCTGTCGCTGGCGCCGGTGATGTTCTTCGCCTTCCGCCACGGCTGGCGCGGCGCCAGCCTGGCGATGATCACCACCAGCATGGGTATGAGCTTGGTGGACCACGTGGTCCGCCAGCCAATGCCCAGTGCGTCGGGCTACCTGTTCCTGGCAGTGGCCGGCACGGGCGCCCTGATGCTCGGCTCGGCCACCGACGCCTTGCGGCGCAGCAGCGAACGGGTCGCCGAACAGAACGTCTATCTGGCGGCAGTGAACCGGCGGCTCGATCAGCTGGCGCGCCAGCTGCGCGACGCCGCCCGCGGCAACCTGCAAGCCGAAGAGAGCCAGCGGCGCTACATGGCCGCCGAGCTGCATGACGAGCTGGGACAGAACATCACCGCCATCCAGACCCACATCAAACTGGCGCAGGGGCGCCTGCAGGCGGTGGGCATGGAGGACGTCGGCCACTCGGTCAACGCGATCCTGGGGCATATGCGGCGCGCCCTGCACCGCCTCCTGGACGACCTGCGCCCGGCAGTACTGGATGAGTTCGGCCTGCTCCGTGCGCTGGAGGAAGGCCCGATCCGCGACCTGCTCGATGCGGCTGGCATCGTCTACGTAACGGACATGTACGGCGACCCACGGCTGCTCGACGACGACACGCGCACGGCGATCTACCGCCTGGTGCAGGAAAGTGCGACGAACACCGTCAAACACGCGCAGGCCAGTCATTTCCGGCTGCGGCTGCGCATCGGCGAACGCCACGGCACCCCGCTGGCCCTGCTGGACATCCGCGACGACGGCATCGGGCTGCCCGGCACCGTGCCGCGCGGGGGCCGTGGCCTGCAGGGCATGCGCGACCGGGTGACGTCCCTGGGCGGGCTGTTCCGCCTGAGGCAGGCGCCCGCCGGGGTTCACCTGCGGATTTTGCTGCGGGGCAACAACGCTCTCGCCACCAAGCCGGCCCTCGCCACCCGTACCGCCTAGGAATTTTTCCGATACACGGTTCGTGAAGCCTTCGTTACGATCGATCCATCGATGTGGGGGAGCCGCCATTGCAAGATGGCGTGCCGAAGTCACCGTGGGGACGGTGGCTTCGAAGGGTGGCAAGGATTGCTGCTCGGCCGGTACCAACGGCGTTTCGGGTCAGCGCGAGCAATTCGCCTCCGATCCGGACGCCACCAGGTAACGGATAAGCCGTAGGTGGACAGGAGTCCTCCTGCGGCTTTTTTTCGTCTGGACTCCGGTAGGCGGGCCGCCCTGCCGGCTTCTGACGGTTACTTCCGGCCAGCCTTGGGCCGGACGTAAAGCACGAGGCTGTGATCCACGATCTCATAGCCGTGCTTGGCGGCGATCTCCTTCTGCAGCCGCTCGATCTCCTCGCTGACGAACTCGACCACCTTTCCGCTGTCCACATCGATCATGTGGTCGTGATGCTTGCCGCGATCGAGCTCATAGACCGCCTGACCGCCCTCGAAGTTGTGCTTCATCAGGATGCCGGCTGCCTCGAACTGGGTCAGCACGCGGTAGACGGTAGCCAGCCCGATGTCTTCTTGGGAGGCGAGCAGTTTTCGATAGATGTCTTCGGCGGAGAGGTGGTGAATGCCCTCCTCCTCGAAGATCTGCAGGATGCGCATGCGCGGGTGCGTGACCTTGAGTCCTGCCTTGCGCAGCTCCTTGGTTTCCTGATCCATTGCAAGCTCCACGCGCGGTACCCCAAGACCGTTAGTGTATCATCCGTCACCTTTACGTTCGGGACGCAACACGCATGCAAAAGCTGATTCGCACGCTGGGTTTCGCCACGCTGGCGCTGTCCCTGGCCAGTTGTCGCCTTGTGTATACCCCCGACGTGCAGCAGGGCAACATCCTCACCAAGGAAGCGGTTGCGCAGCTCAAGCCGGGCATGACCAAGCGCCAGGTGATCGTGCTGATGGGCTCGCCCTCGGTCGCCAGCCCGTTCGACCAGAACCGGTGGGATTACGTGTCCACCCAGCAGCACCGCGGCGGCGAGATCAAGATCCGCACGTTCACCCTCACCTTCAACAACGACACGCTGGTACGCACCGAAGGCGACTTCTTCGCCCAGGACGCCCAGCAGCTGCTCAACGACACCAAGAAGTACAAGGTGAACTATCCGGTCGACGAGACCCGCGGCGACAAGAGCGGTGGTTCGACCGATGCGGGAACCGGGGACAAGCCGGCAGGCGAATAAACGGCTGAGGCCGGGCGGTCGCCCTCAGCGAGTGCGCGTCGCGCGACGGCGGCGCGCTTCCTTCGGGTCGAGCTGCAACGGCCGGTAGATTTCCAGGCGATCTCCCTCTTGCAGCACCTGGCCGGGCTCGACACGGCGGGCGAAGATCCCCAGCGGCTGCCCTTCGAGCAAATCCTGCAATCCATATTCGTCCTGCGCGATAGCGGCCAGCGCGGCGCCGGCGGTCGAACCGGCTGGCAGGCGCAGCCGCCAGTGGCGCAGCCCCTCCGGCCGCGGCCACACGATCTCCACTTCGATGTGGCCCTGCGGCTCAACCATAGGTGCGCTTCGCCTCGCGGCTGAAGTCCTCGACCATACGGCTGGCCAGGCCCTGGAAACCCAGTTTGATGGCGCTGGCGCCGAGCCAGCCTGCGTAGTCGATGTCCAGGGCGAAGGCGATCTTGCAGCCACTGTCGCCCAGGGCGGTGAAAGTCCACAGCCCTTCGAGGGACCGGAAGGGACCGTCGAAGAGGCTCATTTGCAGGCGATGGGGCCGATCGAGGGTGTTGCGCGTCGTGAAGCTCTGGTTGAACGAGGCAAGCTTGAGATCGAGCCGCGCCACCAGCATGTTCTCCCCGCGCTCGGAGACGTGCGACCCGGAACACCAGGCAAAGCGCTTTGGGTATGCTTCGACATCGTTGACCAGATCGAACATCTGCACGGGCGTATACGGCACGAGCGCGCTGCGGCGAATCTCGATCACGGTAGCCTCTTCAAGAAAACATCCAGGTACGGCCCGATATGCGGCCAAGCCGGCACAGGGCAAGCGCCCGGAAGTCTAGCGGACATGGCCAAGAACAAGGACAAGGACACCAAGGGCGGCGGCACCATCGCGCTGAACAAGCGCGCGCGCTTCGAGTATCACATCGACCAGCGCTACGAGGCCGGCGTGGCATTGCAGGGCTGGGAGCTCAAGGCCCTGCGCGCCGGGCGGATCAACTTCGGCGAGAGCTTCGCGATGATCCGTGATGGCGAGATCTTCCTGCACGGCGCATCGATCCCGCCGCTGATCAGCGCCTCCACCCACGTCATTGCCGAGGATCGGCGCACCCGCAAGCTGCTGTTGCACAAGCACGAGATCGACCAGTTGATCGGCGCGGTGGAACGCAAGGGCTACACCATCGTCCCTACCGCGATGTATTGGAAGGGCAACAAGGTGAAGGTCGAAGTCGGCGTGGCCCGCGGCAAGCAGGAACACGACAAGCGCGATACCGAGAAGGAGCGCGACTGGCAGCGCGAGAAGCAGCGCACGATGAACGCGCACAATCGCCACGGCTGACGCTTCCCGGCTGAACCGCAGGTGCGCTCGATCGCGGCTGGCGCGATGGCTTCATTGATGTGTGCAAAGCCGGCACCATATACTTCGTCGGCTATCACAAGTTTCCCCGGGGGTGTCCTGGCTTCGACGGGGGTAGTGAGATGGCTTGATGCATGCCGAGGGGGCCGCTTTCCTCGTTAATCCAGCAGCAAACTTATAGTTGCCAACGACGACAACTACGCTCTCGCCGCTTAAGGCGTAAGCCCCGAACCCACTTGTGCTCGTGCTCGTCGGTGTAGGGTCATTATCACGGGATCGCCAAAGACTGCCGCCTGTCGGTCCTAGGTCAAATCAAGCAGGCTGGTTTCGCGGTGCGCTTTGCTCATCGTGCTTGTCGCGGAACGAGATGGAACGTTGAGCTACGCATGTAGATTCAGGCGTTGAACACCTTCGGACGCGGGTTCGACTCCCGCCACCTCCACCAATCCAAGCCCGGCTGGTTTCCCAGCCGGGCTTTTTTCTGCCTGGACACCGGGAATGTCGCCAGTGCCCCTACGGCGGGCCAGCGATGGTGCGCGTCGTGGGACAATGGGCGGCCGCGTTTTTTCTCGATGCAGGACTTTCATGCGCAAGGGCGTCATTCTGGGTTTTGCCTGCTACGCGGCTTATGCCATCAGCGATGCCTGTGTGAAGTCACTGCACGGGGCTCTGCCGGCCTACGAAACGGTGTTCTTCGGCGCCTTGCTGTGCCTCGGCGCCCTGCCCTTCATTCGCTCGCCCGGCGATCGACTGCGCGACGTGGTGATCGCCAATCGTCCCGGTCTGTGGTGGGTGCGTGCGGTCACCGGCGCGGTGTGCAATATCGCCGCGGTGGTGGCCTTCACCCTGCTGCCGATGGCGGAGACCTTCGCGCTGATCTTCCTGATGCCGATCTTCGTCACCCTGCTCTCGGTGGTGTTCCTCAAGGAGCACGTCGGCTGGCGGCGATGGACAGCCGTGGTGATCGGCTTCGTCGGCGTGCTGGTGGTGCTGCGTCCGGGCTTTCGGGCGTTGGGCCTGGGGCACGTTGCGGCCATCCTGTGCGGTCTGTCCGGCGCGGTGTCGATGGTGGCGATGCGGCTGGCCGGGCAGCACGAAAAGCGCATCAGCCTGTACGGCGCCGGCGTGGTGGGCCCGCTGCTGATCGGCGGACTGCTGATGCTGCCGCACTTCGTCTGGCCAGACCGGCACGCCTGGCTGCTGCTCCTGGGCTATGGCCTGATGCAGGGGCTGGCCGGTGTGCTGCTCATGCTGGCCACCCTGCTCGCTCCGGCCAATCGCATCGCGCCGACCCAGTACAGCCAGATGCTGTGGGCGATCGGCTTCGGTTACTGGCTGTTCGGTGACCGGCTGGACTGGCCGATGCTGGTCGGCATTGCGCTGATCCTCGGTGCCGGCCTGTTTACCCTGGTGCGCGAGGGGCAGGTCACCCCGTGGTGGCGTCGGCAGAAGCTGGTGTGAGTGCGCTTGTCGCCGGCTGTGCCGGTTGGCAGACTGCCCCACCCTCCCGCACGCGAACGCCATGACTCCGTCCCGTCTCGAGCTCTCTCCTATCGTCGCCGGGCTGTGGCGGCTCACCGAATGGCAGCTCGACGTCCCCGGCCGCGTGCGTTGGATCGAACAGGCCATGGAGCTGGGCATCAGCAGCTTCGACCACGCGGACATCTACGGCGACTACCGCGCCGAGGCCCTGTTCGGCGAGGCCCTGAAGGCTGCGCCTGGCCTGCGCCGGCGCATGCAGCTGGTGAGCAAATGCGGCATCCGGCTGCGCTCTGCCGACCGGCCCTACCGGCTCAATCACTACGACACGTCGGCCGCCTACGTGCGCGCGCAGGTCGAGCGCTCACTGGTCAACCTGCACACCGACCAGCTCGATCTGGTGCTGATCCACCGACCGGATTACTTGATGGATGCGGCCGCGCTCGCGGAGACGTTCCGCACGCTGACCGCCGAAGGCAAGGTTCTCCACTGGGGCGTGTCCAACCACCGCGCCAGCCAGTTCGAATTGCTGCATCGCCACTACCCGCTGGCAACCAACCAGATCGAACTCTCGCCACTGGCACTGGACGCACTCGACGACGGCACGCTCGACCAGGCCCAGGCGCTGGGCCTGCGCCCGATGGTCTGGTCACCGCTGGCCGGCGGCCGGCTGTTCAGCGGCGAGGAGCCACGCGCCGTGCGGGTCCGCGAGGAGATGGGCGCGATCGCGGCACGACTCGGCGTCAGCCTCGCCACGCTGGCCTATGCCTGGGTGCTTCGCCATCCGTCCCAGCCCCATCCGATCACCGGCACCGGCCGCATCGAGGGCCTCGCCGAGGCCGTGGCCGCGCTCTCGCTGCCGCTGGAGGCCGAAGACTGGTACGCGATCTGGACCGCCAGCCAGGGCCATCCGGTTCCCTGACTGCATCGCGTATCAGGTGGCCCGGCCACCGCGCGCAGGCTCAGCGGCCAAGCCACCGCAGCGACTGCACCACCAACAACAGGCCGACGCCGAGCAGGCCGACGTGGACGCAGCGGACGAACACCTCGGCGCTGAGCCGCCGGTTGATCCAGCGCCCGAGCGGAATGGCCAGGGCCAGCACCGGCAGCGCCTGCAGGTAGCGATGCGTCACCGCCGGTGTCCACAGCCCGGCCCATGCGTAACCGACCGCGGCCATCAGGCTGGCCGGCAGGAAATAGCCCTGCAGCGTGGCCCGGAACTGTCGTGGCGACCAGCCGCGCAGCGCGCCATACGCCACCAGCGGCGGCCCGTTCATGCCGTAGGCTCCGCCGAGCACGCCCGCGCCGAGGCCGAACGCCCAGGCATGGCGGTCATTGCCCAGACTCTGCCGCCGCCGGCGCAGCAGGGAGAATCCCGAGAACGCGGCGACGACGACACCAAGCGCCATCTTCATCCACGGGCCGTCCAGGTCGCGCAGCGCCCACAGGCCGATCGGCGTCCCCACCGCCGTCGCCGCGACGAGGCGCATCGCACTGCGCAGTTGGATATGACGCCAGTCCTGGATGATGGCGACGACGGCCACGGTGATCGACACGAGCACCGCGATCGGTGCGGCCTGGTCCACCGGCATGATGAAGGCGAGCAGCGGCACCGCGACCAGCGCCTCGCCGAAGCCGAACGCCGAGCGCACCAGCGTCGCGACGAAAAGAATGATCAGGACCGTGCTGAGCACTACGGCTCCCGCTCGTGCGCTCCGACGCCATCGGAGATGCCATGCCGCTCGCCGCGGCGCGCGGGTATCACCGGTTGCTGACCCCGTGCGGCACGTGGCCGGTCGCCACGTGCTTGCGCGCGGATTCCACGTTGGCCGGCGAATCGTCGAAGAAGATGTCGGCGCCGAAGGCGTCCAGGAATGGCCCCTTGTCGCGACCGCCGAGGAACAATGCCTCGTCGATGCGCACGCCCCACTTACGCAGCGTGAGGATCACCCGCTTGTGCGCCGGCGCCGAGCGCGCGGTGACCAACGCCGTGCGGATTGGCGAGTTCTCGGCCGGGAACGCCGCCTGCAGGCGGTGCACGGCGGTGAGGAAACCGCGGAACGGCCCCACCGAAAGCGGCTCGGCGGCACGCGCATGTTCGCTGCGGTGGAACGCATCCAGGCCCTCCTCGCGCGATACCCGCTCACCCTCGTCGCCGAAGATCACCGCATCGCCGTCGAAGGCGATACGCAGTTGCTCGCTGGCCCGCGGCGGCGCCGTGCTGGGCAGGATCGTCGCCGCCGCGACCCCTGCCGCCAACGCGCGACCGACGTCTTCGGCGTTGGCGGACAGAAACAGGTCGGCCTTGAACGGGGCGATGTAGTCGGAGGTCGGCGCGCCGCTGGTGAACGCCGCACGACTGATCTGCAGCCCGTAGTGCTGGATGGCGTTGAAGATGCGCAGCCCCGTGTCACCCGAGTTGCGCGACAGCAGGATCACCTCCACCGGCGGCACGTCGCCGGCCAGCTTGTTGAGGCCAAGCAGCTTCTGCACGAGCGGAAAGGCCACGCCCGGCTTGAGGATCTCCTCCTCATGCTCGATCTGGAAGCTGCGATACGCATCCAGGCCGTCGCGCTCGAACAGCTCGTGGCTGTCGCCGAGGTCGAACAGCGCGCGCGAGGAAATGGCCACCACCAGACGGTTGTCGCTGGAGGAGGAAGGATCGTGGGCGGTGGTTCGGGACATGGGATCAATCTAGCGCAACCGGCGCGGCTTGCGTGGTGCAGATGGGCGTATCACTCGCGTTGAGCGGTGCGCTGCCGAGTGACGCTCAATCCGCGGCAAACTGCTCGTCGAGAATGCGCTGCTCCAGGTTGTGCTCCGGGTCGAACAGCAACTGCACGCCGTGGTCGCGCGACTGCCGGATGCGCACCTCGCGCACGTGGCGCACCTCGTGGAAATCCGCCGTGGCACTGACCGGACGCTTGCCCGGATCGAGCACCCGAAGCCCCACCTCGGTCAGATGCGGCAGGATTGCGCCGCGCCAGCGGCGCGGGCGGAACGGGCTGATCGGGGTCAGCGCGAGCACGTTGGCGTCCAGCGGCAGGATCGGTCCGTGGGCGGACAGGTTGTACGCCGTGGAGCCGGCCGGCGTGGACACCAGGATCCCGTCGCACACCAGGTTGGCGAGCTTCACCGTGTCGTTGAGCTTCACCTCCAGATGCGCGGCCTGGTTGCTCTGGCGCAACAGCGACACCTCGTTGAAGGCGATCGCCGAGGCCACCTCGCCGTCGGCGTTGGTGGTGTGCATTTCCAGCGGATACAGCGTGGCGACGTGGGCCAGAGCAATGCGCCCGGCCAGATCATCGAGCCGGTGCTTGTTCATGAGAAAACCCACCCGCCCCAGCTTCATGCCGTAGACCGGCAGCTGCAGGTCGCGGTAGGCATGCAGCGTACGCAGCATGAAGCCGTCGCCGCCCAGCGCCACTATCACCTCGGCCTGCGCCACCGGCTCATCGCCGTACTGCTCGGTCAGCTTGCGTCGCGCCTGCTGGGCGACGGGGGTCTCGCTGGCGACAAAGGCAAATCGCATGGACGGGGCGGCCACCGGGAAGGTCCGCCGAGCTTACAGGAGGGCCGCGCCGTCTCGCGACGGCGCGGCCTCATGCAAAGCGTTACTCAACCCACCGGCACCTGCGCAAGCTGGGCCAGCCGGCGCACCGCCACCGAAGCGATCGGATAATCCGCGTTCTGCGTGAGGATCTCCGCCAGCATGGTGCGGGTGTACTTGAGCGTGGCATCGTCGCGCTCCAGCCACGCCTGCACCGGCGAGCGGTCG
This sequence comes from Dyella thailandensis, assembly GCF_050749815.1. Lineage (GTDB taxonomy): Bacteria > Pseudomonadota > Gammaproteobacteria > Xanthomonadales > Rhodanobacteraceae > Dyella_A. The sequence continues at coordinate 1,417,319 of NZ_CP192735.1, forward strand.
GCCTGTTCGCCGCACAGCGCCAGCACCTGCAAGGCCAGCGCGCGATGCTGATGGTTGAGCTCATCCAGCAGCGAGCCGCGCGCCTGCGCGTGCCAGTGACCTTCCACCGGCAACGCCTCGATCTGGTCGCGCAGCCATTCCAGGTCGAGTGCCTCGCCCAGTTCGTAGAACACGGTGGCGACCGTGGCGATCGGTGCCCCGCTCTGCTGGGCCACCTCCACCATGTCCAGCGCCGCCCGCAGTTCGGACAGCCGCGCCAGCCGCACCGCCAGCTCGGTAGGCAGGCCCAGGCCTTCCCACTTTTCCTGGCTGCACTCGAAGTCGCCCCGACCGGTGTCGGTGAGCGCCGCCGGCAAGGCCTTGCGCAGTTCGCTGACGTGGCTCTGGTAGCGCTCTACGTTGGCGGCGATGTCCAGCGTGCCGCCCGGACGGTTGAGCAGCCAGCGGGTCATGTGGCGCAGCAGGTTCCAGATCTGCAGGATCGCGTCGATCTGGGTGTTCTCGGCCACCTGGCTGTCCAGCCCTTCGATCTGCGCCCACAGCTCGCGGGCGTCGAGGATCTCGCGGGCTGCCGTGTAGGCCTTGGCGATCGCCGCCGGGCCCTGGCCGGTGTCCTCCTGCATGCGCATCATGAAGGTGGCGCCCATGCGGTTGATCGTCGAGTTGGTCACCGCGGTGGCGATGATCTCGCGCTTCAGGCGATGGCGCTGCATGTGCTCGGCGTACTTCTCGTGCAGCGGCTCGGGGAAGTAGCGCACCAGCTCCTTGGACAGGTAGGGATCTTCCGGCACGTCCGACTCGAGCAGCTGCTGGAACAGCTTGATCTTGTCGTACGACAGCAGCACGGAGAGTTCCGGCCGGGTCAGGCCCTGGCCGCGCGCCTTGCGCTCGGTCAGTTCCGCGTCGCTGGGCAGGTTTTCCACCTGGCGGTCGAGCAGGCCCTCGCCTTCCAGCGTGCGGATGAAGTGCGCCATCGAGCCGATGCGCTTGATCGACTGGTGCTCCATCAGCGTAATCGCCTGGTTCTGGCGATAGTTGTCCCACAGCACCAGCTGGCCGACCTCGTCGGTCATCACGCGCAGCTGTTCGTTGCGCGCCTCGTCGGTGAGCTCGCCGCGCTGCACGGCGTCGCCGAGCAGGATCTTGATGTTCACCTCGTGGTCGGAGGTGTCCACGCCGGCGGAGTTGTCGATGAAGTCGGTGTTGAGCAGCACGCCGTGCTGCGCGGCCTCGATACGGCCCTTCTGGGTCATGCCCAGGTTGCCGCCCTCGCCCACCACCTTGCAGCGCAGCTCCGCGCCGTTGACGCGCAGCGCGTTGTTGGCGCGGTCGCCCACGTCGGCATGGGTTTCACTCGATGCCTTGACGTAAGTGCCGATGCCGCCGTTCCACAGCAGGTCGACCGGCGCCTTGAGGATGGCGCTGAGCAGCTCGGTCGGCGCCAGCTGGGTGACGTCGCCTTTGATGCCGAGCACGGCACGCACTTCCGGCGAGATCGGGATCGACTTGGCGCTGCGCGGATACACGCCGCCACCGGCGGAGATCAGCGCCTTGTCGTAGTCCTCCCAGCTCGAACGCGGCAGCTTGAACATGCGCTCGCGCTCGATGAAGGAGCGCTCCACGTCCGGCGTCGGATCGAGGAACACGTGACGATGGTCGAACGCCGCTACCAGCTTGATGTGGCGCGACAGCAGCATGCCGTTGCCGAACACGTCGCCGGACATATCGCCGATGCCCACGCAGGTGAAATCCTGCGTCTGCGAGTCGCGACCCAGCGCGCGGAAGTGGCGCTTGACCGACTCCCACGCACCCTTGGCGGTGATGCCCATCGCCTTGTGGTCGTAGCCGTTGGAGCCGCCCGAGGCGAACGCGTCGCCCAGCCAGAAACCGTGCGCCACCGAGATCGCATTGGCGATGTCGGAGAACGTGGCCGTGCCCTTGTCGGCGGCCACCACCAGGTACGGATCGTCCTGATCGTGACGCACCACGTCGTGCGGCGGCACCACCTTGCCCTCGACCAGGTTGTCGGTGATGTCGAGCAGGCCGGCGATGAACAGCCGGTAGCAGGCGATGCCCTCGGCCTGCTGCGCGTCGCGGTCGCCACCCTCGGGCGGGTTCTTCACGTAGAAGCCGCCCTTCGAGCCGACCGGCACGATCACGGTGTTCTTCACCATCTGCGCCTTCACCAAGCCCAGCACCTCGGTGCGGAAATCCTCGCGACGGTCGGACCAGCGCAGGCCGCCGCGCGCCACCGGGCCGAAGCGCAGGTGCACGCCCTCTACCCGCGGCGAGTACACGAAGATCTCGCGGTACGGCACCGGCTTGGGCGCGTCGGGCACGCGGTGCGAGTCGAACTTGAAGCTGATGTACGGGCGATGCTTGCCGTCCCACAGCTGGAAGTAGCTGGTGCGCAGCGTGGCGCCCATCACGTCGAGATAGCTCTTGACGATGCGCTCGTCATCCAGGCTCGCCACGTCGTCGAGCAGGGTGCGCAGCGCCTCGGTCAGCACCTGCACCTGCTCGGCGCGGGGCTTGGCCAGGCAGGCGACCATGCCATCGACCAGCTCCGGTCGCACGTTGCGCGTGGCCTCGGGGATCAGCGCCAGCATCTCGCGGCGCAGATCCTCGCCGGCGCGGGCCAGCTCGTCGGCGGACAGCTGCTCGCGGCGCGGATCGAACTTGGCGTGGAACAGCTCGATCAGCACACCGGCGATCGCCGGATAGCGGTTGAGCGTGGCTTCCATGTAGGTCTGCGAGAACGCGATACCCACCTGCTGCAGGTACTTGCAGTAGCCGCGCAGCATGGCGATCTGACGCCAGTCGGCCTGGGCGAACAGCACCAGGTTGTTGAAGCCGTCGCTCTCGGCCTGGCCGCGCCACAGCGCCTCGAAGGCGCGTTCGAAGCGGTCGCGCACGTGTTCCAGCTCGAAGCTCAGCGGTTGCTTGGGCTTGAGCTCGAAGTCGTGCACGGTGAGCGGGTGATCCTTGTTCTCCAGGCTGTAGACATGCTCGGCGAGCATGCGCACACCCATGTTCTCCAGCATCGGCAGCGCCTCGGAGAGCGGAATCGGCTCGCCGAAGTGGATCACCTTGAAGCGCAACGAGCCGTCTTCGTGCCGGTACAGCGACATGCGGATCGCGTCGTCGGCATCCAGGCTGGAGAGCGCCTCGATGTCGGACGCCGCCACCGCCGGCGCCACTTCGTCGATGTAGCCCGGCGGCATCGCACGGGCATAACGGTTGGCGAGCACCACGCCCTGGTGGGCGCCGAGCTTGCGCACCAGCAGATCACGCACCTCGTCCTGCCAGTTGCGCACGATGCGGGCCACGCCCTCTTCCAGCGAGTGCACGTCGTAGGCGACCTGTTCGCCCACGCGCGGACGCACCACCACGTGCAGGCGCGCCAGGGCGGCCTCGCCCATCTGCACGGCCGAATCGAGCTCTTCGCCGTGCAGCGCATCACGCAGCAGGCCCTCGATCCGCTCGCGCACCGTGGTGTTGAAGCGCTCGCGCGGCACGAACACCATGCAGGTGAAGAAGCGCCCGTAGCGGTCGCGACGCACGAACAGGCGCGTATGCGCGCGCTGGCGCAGCTCCAGGATGCCGGTCACCGCCTGATAGAGCTCATCCTCGTTGGACTGAAACAGCTCTTCGCGGGGCAGCGTCTCCAGGATGTGGCGCAGCGACTTGCCGGAATAGGAGTCGCGCTTGAGGCCGGAGCGGCCCAGCACGGCTTCCACCTTCTCGCGCACCAGCGGCACATCCTGCGGGCGAGCCATGTAGGCGTTGGAAGAGAACAGGCCGAGGAAGCGCTGCTCGGCCACCGGCTTGCCGCTGGCGTCGAAACGCAGCACACCGACGTAGTCCATGTGGCCCGGGCGGTGCACCTGCGAGCGCGCGTTGGTCTTGGTTAGGATCACCGGCTCGATCGTGCCGGTGCGGGCAGCATCGGTGCGGCCCAGCGAGCTCAGCGAGCGCGGTGCGAGCGAGCGCTCGTTGCCGGCAAGAATGCCCAGCCCGGAACCTTCCACCGACTGCAGCACCTCGCCCGCCTCACCCTGGCGCACTTCGTACTCGCGAAAACCTAGGAAGGTGAAGTTGTCGTCTGCCAGCCAGCGCAGGAACTCGCTCGACTCGGTGGCGGCCGTCGTCGGCAGCCCGGCGCGCGAGGGCAGATCCGCGGCGATGGCCAGCGCCTTGTCGCGCATGGCGGCCCAGTCGCGCACGGCCAGGCGCACGTCGTCCAGCGCCGTCTCGATACGCGCCTTGAGCGCCTCCTGCGCTTGCCCATCGGCCAGACGATCGATCTCGAAATGCATCACCGATTCGGCAGCCGCGCTGTCCTCGCCAAGCGCCAGCATGCGGCCGGCGTCGTCGCGGCGCACCTTCACCACCGGATGGATCACGGCATGGATCTGCAGCTCGGCAGACAGGATCATGCTGACCGTGTCGACCAGGAACGGCGTGTCGTCGGTCGCCACCTCCACCACGCTGCGGCCGTCATGGCCGCTTTCCGGGTTGATCACGCGTACCGCGGCGCGGCCGGGCTGGCGCTGCCGCAGGAAGTCGAGCAGGTCGAGCACCAGCGCGGCCCACTCGGCCGGCGAGTGCAGCGACTCGTCACCCGCTGCAAGACGGGCGAAAAAAGCGCGGATAAAAAATTGCGCCTCCTGGAGGCGCTGGTCGGGCAAATCCTTTTTGCTGATTTCTTCGGCTACAGCTGCTGCGAGAGAGACATTTTCGGCCGCGCGGATCGCATTCATGGCTTCTACTGTTCAGTGGAGGCAGAGGGGGAACAAAAAGCCTGCGAAGGATACGCTTCGCCACCGAGCGAATCCACCGCGCGGCGCGGTTTGCGGCCATGCTGTGGCGCATGGAAATCGGCCGATGCGCGCTCGATTGCTCACGCTGCAACGCAATAAGAATTCGCCAAGTGCACCGGCGTTCCGGCGAAGGAAACCGACACCGATGCCACACGATGCAGGCGTGGCGACGTACCAGGGCGGTGACGGTCGACGGCGCTGCACACATCCGCGGAGTTGTTGCAAGTGCGAAAAGCCGCCGTGCCGAATGGCGCCGGTGACAGGACAAATTGTGAACTGCCGGGTATAGTGTCGCGATCATCCGCGCCGGTGACCCGCTGGCGATGCGCGTGCATCCGCCTGCCGCCGCGGAACTCAAATCTGCTCGACCCGATCTGCACCTGCGCCCCTCGGGACGCCGGCGAGGCGGCATGGCGCACCCCATTCCCCGATCACGCAAGCTATGGAGTTTTCATGAGCCCCTCTTCATTGCGCACACCCCTGCTGTGCCTGGGCCTGCTGGCTTTGGCCGCCTGCGGAGGCAAGGACAAGCAGCAGGCCGCACCGCCGCCGCCCACGGTGGGCGTGGTCACTGTGCATCCGCAGAGCCTGCCGCTGTCCAAGGACCTCGTCGGCCGGCTCTCCCCGTACCGCAGCGCCGACGTGCGCGCACGGGTCTCCGGTGTGCTGCTCAAGCGCACGTACGAGGAAGGCTCGGATGTGAAGAAGGGCCAGCTGCTGTTCCAGATCGACCCGGCGCCGCTGAAGGCCCTGCTCGCCGCCAGCCAGGCCAACCTGGCACAGGCGCGGGCGAGCTACACCAATGCGAAGGTCGCCGCCGACCGCGTGCGCGAGCTGGCGCCCAAGGGCTACGTGTCCAAGTCCGACCTGGACAATGCGCTGGCCGCCGAGCGCACCGCCGCGGCCAGCGTGCAGCAGGCCCAGGCCAACGTGCAGACGGCGCGCATCAACCTGGGCTATGCCGACGTCACCTCGCCCATCGACGGTCGCGCCGGCAAGCAGCAGGTGACCGAAGGCGCGCTGGTTGGACAGGGTGAGGCGACGCTGCTCACCACAGTCGACCAGATCGATCCGCTGTACGTGAACTTCACCCTCGGCGTCAGCGAGCTGGACCAGATGCGCAGCGCCCAGGCCGCCGGCAACGTGACCCTGGCCGCCGACAACCGCGCCAGCGTCGCCGTGACGCTGCCGGATGGCCGCGCCTACGACCAGCCGGGCACGGTCGACTTCTCCGACACCACGGTGAACCCGGCCACCGGCTCGGTGGACCTGCGCGCCAAGGTGCCCAACCCGGAGCATCGCCTGCTGCCGGGTATGTACGTGACGCTGAAGGCGCAGCTGGGTGAACAGCACAAGGTGTTCGAGGTGCCGCAGCCGGCACTGCAGCGCGATACCGCCAGCGCCTACGTGATGGTGGTCGGCAAGGACGGCAAGGTGGTGCGCAAGAACGTCACCGCCGACCAGGTCAGCGGCAACAACTGGATCGTCACCGATGGCCTGGCGGCCAGCGACCAGGTGATCGTCTCCGGCCTGCAGACCGTCAAAGAGGGCGCGCCGGCGAAGGCCGAGCCGTGGAAGCAGAACGAGACAGGCCCCTCCTCCGCCGCCGCTCAGGCGAAGTCATCCGCCACGGCAGGCCAGGCGCCTGCCGGCAAGCAGTAACGGAGCGCGACCATGCCGAGTTTCTTCATCGACCGCCCAATCTTTGCGTGGGTGGTGGCGATCCTCATCACCCTGGGCGGCACGCTCGCGGTGCTGAACATGGGTATCGAGTCCTACCCGAACATCGCACCGCCCCAGGTGACGGTGAGCGCCAGCTATCCGGGCGCCAGCGCCGACACCACCGAAAAGACCGTCACCCAGGTGATCGAGCAGCAGCTCACCGGCATCGATCACCTGCTGTATTTCAGCTCCTCGTCCAGCGCCAACGGCTCGGCCACCGTCACCCTCACCTTCGAGACCGGCACCGACCCGGACATCGCCCAGGTGCAGGTGCAGAACAAAGTGTCGCTGGCCACGCCGCGGCTTCCCTCGGAAGTCACCCAGCAGGGCGTGGTGGTGGCCAAGGCCAACCCCGACTTCCTGATGTTCGTGGCGCTCACCTCGGACAACCCGGCAATCGACGGTGCGCGCCTGAACGACATCGTCTCCTCGCAGGTGCTCGACCAGGTGTCGCGCATCTCCGGCGTGGGCTCGATCCGCCAGATCGGCTCCGAGTACGCCATGCGCATCTGGCTCAACCCGGACAAGCTGCACGGCTACAACCTATCGGCCACGCAGGTGCTCGCGGCGATCAAGGCGCAGAACGTGCAGTTCGCCGCCGGCTCGCTCGGCGCCGACCCGGCGCCGGCCGGCCAGGGCTTCAGCGCCACGGTGTCGGCCGAGGGGCGTTTCTCCACGCCCGAGGAGTTCGGCAACATCATCCTGCGCGCCAACAGCGACGGCACCACGGTCAAGCTCAGCGACGTGGCGCGCATCGCCTTCGGCCCGCAGAACTACGGCTTCCACGCGCAGTACAACGGCAAGGAAGCGGGCGCCTTCGGCGTGCAGTTGCTGCCCGGCGCCAACGCGCTGGACGTGGCCACCGCCGTGCGATCGAAGATGACCGAGCTGGCCAAGAGCTTCCCGCAGGGCGTGAGCTGGTTCGTGCCGTATGACAGCACGCCGTTCGTGAGGATCTCCATCGAAGAGGTGATGCACACGCTGATCGAGGCGATGATCCTCGTCTTCCTGGTGATGCTGATCTTCCTGCAGAACTTCCGCGCCACCATCATCCCCACGCTGGTGATTCCGGTAGCCCTGCTGGGCACCTTCCTGGGCCTGCTGCCGCTGGGCTTCACGATCAACCAGCTGACCCTGTTCGGCATGGTGCTGGCGATCGGCATCGTGGTGGACGACGCGATCGTGGTGATCGAGAACGTCGAGCGCATCATGACCGAGGAAGGTCTGTCGCCGAAGGAAGCCACGCGCAAGGCGATGGGCCAGATCACCGGCGCCATTGTGGCGATCACCGTGGTGCTGGCGGCGGTGTTCGTGCCCTCGGCACTGCAGCCCGGCGCGTCGGGCGTGATCTACAAGCAGTTCGCGCTCACCATCGCGGTGTCGATGGGCTTCTCGGCGCTGCTGGCGCTGTCGTTCACCCCGGCGCTGTGCGCGAGCATTCTCAAGCCCGAGCACGAGCACAAGAAGAACTTTGTCTACCGCGGCTTCAACCGCATCTTCGACCGCGTCACCCGGATCTACAGCGGCCACATTGGCAGCGCGATCAGCCATGCGCCGCGCTGGATGATGGTGTTTGCGGCGATCTGCGTGCTGTGCGGCGTGCTGTTCACGCGCATGCCCACCAGCTTCGTGCCCAGCGAAGACCAGGGCTTCGCACTGGCCATCGTGTCGCTGCCGCCCGGCGCCTCGGTGGAGCGCACCCAGCACGTGATGAAGGAAGTGCGCGCCCGGCTGATCAAGGACCCGGCCGTCGAAGGCATGTTCCAGATCTCCGGCTTCAGCTTCGTCGGCGCCGGCGAAAACACCGGCATGACCTTCATCCGCCTGAAGGACTGGGCCAAGCGCGACGTCACGGCCGACCAGTTCATCGGCAAGGCCAACGGCATGCTGCACGGCATCCGCGACGCGCAGATCTTCGTGGTGAACCTACCGACCATCCGCGGCCTGAGCCAGTTCGGCGGCATCGACATGTGGCTGCAGGCACGTGCCGGCCAGGATCGCAGCGAGCTGACCAAGGCGCGCAACACCCTGCTGGGCAAGGCCGCGCAGAACGACAAGCTGATGGGCATCCGCCCGCAGGCGCTGGAAGACGCCCCGGCCCTGCAGCTGAAGGTGGACCGCGTGCAGGCGCAGTCGCTGGGCCTGTCGGTGAGCGATATCTACAACGCCATCCAGCTCACCCTGGCGCCGGTGTACGTCAACGACTTCGCCTACGCCGGCCGCGTGAAGCGCGTGCTGATGCAGGCCGACCAGGCCTACCGCATGGGTCCGGACGCGCTGCAGCACATCTACACGCCCAGCTCGCAGACGGCCAGCGACGGCAGCCCGCAGATGATTCCGATCTCCAGCGTGGTCAACGCGAAGTGGAGCCTCGCCTCACCGGCGCTGGCCCGCTACAACGGCTACTCGGCGGTGGAGATCGTGGGCAATGCGGCGCAGGGTTACTCCACCGGCCAGGCGATGGCCGAGATGGAGAAAATCGTCAACGACGACCTACCCAAGGGCTTCGGCTACGACTGGACCGGCCAGTCCTACCAGGAAATCCTCTCGGGCAACTCGGCCACGCTGCTGATGGTGCTGTCCATCGTGATCGTGTTCCTGTGCCTGGCGGCGCTGTACGAGAGCTGGTCGATCCCGGTGGCGGTGCTGCTGGTGGTGCCGCTGGGCCTGCTCGGCACGGTGGTGTTCTCGATGCTGCGCGGCCTGCCGAACGACATCTACTTCAAGATCGGCCTGATCACGGTGATCGGCCTGGCCGCGAAGAACGCGATCCTGATCGTGGAGTTCGCGGTGGAGAAACAGGCCGAGGGCAAGAGCCTGCGCGAGGGCGTGATCGAAGCCTCCCGTCTGCGCCTGCGCCCGATCCTGATGACCTCGATGGCGTTCATCCTGGGCGTACTGCCGCTGGCCATTTCCACCGGTGCCGGCGCCAACTCGCGCCACGCCATCGGCACCGGCGTGATCGGCGGCATGATGTTCGCCACCTTCCTCGGCCTGCTGCTGATCCCGGTGTTCTACGTGGTGGTGCGCCGCCTGCTCGGCGACAAGCTCGACGGTCCCGAGTCGGACAAGCCGACACAAAGCCACCGCGGCATGCAGCCGTTCGACTCCGACCCGCGGCGGGGAGTGTGAATAAAAAAGGCCCCGGCTCACGCCGGGGCTTTTTCTTTCGTAGGCGCACCCTGTACGCGAATGCCTCGTGTCACGTGACGAAGAGCGTCGCGCACAAGGTGCGCTCCTACAGGGATGGCCCGATTATCAGCGCAGGCCGGTCTCTGCCCAGGCGATCACCATTCGCCGGATCTCGCTGCCCTCGCAGATCCCGGAAGCCCGGCTCATGCCGGGACTGTTGTAGGAGCGCACCCTGTGCGCGAATGCCTCGCGCCACGTGACAAAAAGCGTCGCGCACCAGGTGCGCTCCTACAGGGATGGCCGATTGTCAGCGCAGGCCGGTCTCCGCCCGGGCGATCACCATGCGCTGGATCTCGCTGGTGCCCTCGTAGATCTCGGTGATCTTGGCGTCGCGGAAATAGCGCTCCAGCGGCATCTCCTTGGAATACCCCATGCCGCCGTGGATCTGCACGGCCTGGTGGGCGATCCACATCGCCGCCTCGGACGCCACCAGCTTGGCCACCGACGCCTCGGTGTTGAAGCGGCCACCGTTCTTCTCGGCCTCCATCTTGGTCCACGCCGCGCGCAGCGTGAGCAGGGTGGCGGCGTCCAGCTTGCACTTCATGTCGGCGATCTTCGCCTGGGTCATCTGGAAGGTGCCGATCGGATGGCCGAACGCCTTGCGGTCGCGCGACCACTGCAGCGTCGCCTCGTAGGCGGCGCGCGCAATGCCCACGGCCTGCGAGGCGATGCCGATGCGGCCGGCGTCGAGCACGCCCATGGCGATGGAGAAGCCCTTGCCGATCTCGCCCAGCACGTCGTCCTTGGAGCAGACGTACTCGTTGAGCTCGATCTCGCAGGTGGCCGAGGCGCGGATGCCCAACTTCGGCTCGGTCTTGCCGGCGTGGAAGCCGGGCTTCTGCGTATCGATGATGAAGGCCGACACACCTTTGGCGCCGATGCCGGGCGTGGTGATCGCGAACAGCACGATGTAGCGCGCCACCGGGCCGGAGGTGATCCAGCTCTTCTTGCCGTTGATCACCCAGTCACCGTTCTCGTTCTTGGTGGCACGGGTGTGCATGGCTGAGGCATCCGAGCCGGACTGCGGCTCGGTGAGCGCGTAGGCGCCGATCGCCTCGCCCTGGGCGATCGCGCGCACGTACTTCTGCTTCTGCTCTTCGGTGCCGTGCTTGAGGATGCCGTTGCAGAACAGCGAGTTGTTGACCGACATGATGGTCGAAGTGGCCGCGTCGGCTGCCGCGATCTCGATCATCGCCAGCACGTAGGCGATGGTGTCCATGCCCGCGCCGCCGTATTCCTCCGGCACCTCGATGCCCATCAGGCCGAGCTGACCCATCTCACGGATGTTGTCGAGCGGAAACTCGCCCTTCGCGTCCAGCTCGGCGGCCACCGGCGCGATGCGCTTGAGCGCGAAATCGCGCGCGATCGACTGGATCGACAGCTGGTCTTCGGTAAAACGGAAATCCATGAACTACTCCGGTGCGATGGCTTAGCCGACCATTTTAGCGTGGCGGCCCCCTCGGGCTTGTGCGCTTGCAGCAGCGGATCGGCGACGCCGCGGTAGGCAGCGCAGTTACGGCGCGCGAGGCACCGTGGATGCCCCTCTGCGTCAGCACGCCGCCGGCGGCCGTCCTGTCAACCCTTGACGCCCCCGCAATGCAGGCCTAGCCTTGCTTATCTTTGTATCGCGATAAAAGGATGACACATGGACTTGGCGACCGCCTCCAGCGTGCTCCGGCTACTGGCCGACCCCACCCGTGTACGCCTGTTGGCGGCCCTGGAAGGTGAAGAACTGACCGTGGCCGAGCTCGCTGCCGTGCTGCATCTGGCGCAGCCGCGCGTGTCCACCCACCTGGCCAAGCTGAAGGAAGCCAACCTGGTGCGCGACCGTCGCGCCGGCGTGTCGGCCTACTACCGCGCCAACACCGAGGGCGACGAGCACCAGCACCAGTTGCTGAAATCGCTGCGCGAGAGCATCGACGACGCGCTGCTGCGCGAGGACGCCGCGCGTATTCCCGGCGTGCTCGCCCAGCGCGCGCGGGAAGCCGGCTGGGCCGACACCGTGGCCGGCGACATGGAACGCCACTACTCGCCCGGCCGCACTTGGGAAACCCTGGCCCGCTCGCTGCTGCAGTTGCTGGAAACCGGCGACGTGCTGGACATCGCCTCCGGCGACGGCATCACCGCCGAACTGCTGGCGCCGCACGCGCGCTCGATCGTCTGCATCGACTCCAGCGAGCGCGTGGTCGAGGCCGCGGCCCGCCGCCTGCAGGCGTTCTCCAATGTGGAGGTGCGCCAGGGTGACATGCAGGCACTGGACCTGGGCGAGCGGCGCTTCGATCTGGTGCTGATGCTGCACGCGCTGACCTACGCCGCTGAGCCGGCCGTAGCCGTGGCCGAAGCCGCCCGCGTGCTGCGTCCCGGCGGGCGCCTGCTGGCGGTCACGCTGGGTGAGCACGACCACCGCGCCGCGGTGGAGCCGTTCGACCACATCAACCTCGGCTTCTCGCTCAAGCAGCTCGGAGGCTTTGCCGCAGCCGCGGGGCTGGATGTGGTGAGCGCCAATCGCCTCAGCCGCGAGCGCAAGGCGCCGCATTTCGAAGTCATCAGCCTGCTGGCACGCAAGCCGTAGGCCATCGAGGAACATGCCCATGACCACCCTGCCCTGGCTCCATCCCGAGCGTGTCGCCAAGCTCCAAGCCGCGCTGCGCGCGCGCATCCTGATCCTCGACGGCGGCATGGGCACCATGCTGCAGGGTCACCAGCTCGACGAAACCGCGTTCCGCGGCGAGCGCTTCGCCGACGGTCACGACGCCTCGCATACGCACGATCACCCCGGCGCATGCGACCTGAAGGGCAACAACGACCTGCTCACCCTGACCCAGCCGGACATCATCCGCGGCGTGCATACCGCCTACCTGGAGGCCGGCGCGGACCTGGTGGAGACCAATACCTTCAACTCCACCCGCATCAGCCAGGCCGACTACCACCTTGAGCACCTCGCCTACGAGCTCAACCGTGCCGGCGCCGCGCTGGCCCGCGCGGCCTGCGACGCGATGGAGGCGACCACGCCGGACAAGCCGCGCTTCGTCATCGGCGTACTCGGCCCTACCAGCCGCACTGCATCGCTTTCTCCGGACGTCAACGATCCGGGCTTTCGCAACGTGAGCTTCGAGGAGCTGGCGGCCAACTACACCGAATCGGCCCGCGGCCTGATCGACGGCGGCGCCGACCTGATCATGGTCGAGACGATCTTCGACACGCTCAACGCCAAGGCCGCGCTGTTCGCGCTGGCCGAGCTGTTCCGCGAGCGCGGCGGGCGGCTGCCGGTGATGATCTCCGGCACCATCACCGACCGCTCCGGCCGCACCCTCTCGGGGCAGACCGCCGAGGCGTTCTATTACTCGGTGCAGCACGCGCGCCCGCTGTCGGTGGGCCTGAACTGCGCGCTCGGCGCGGCCGACCTGCGCCCGCACATCCAGACCCTGGCGCGGGTCGCCGACGGCTACGTCAGCACGCACCCGAACGCCGGCCTGCCGAACGCGTTCGGCGAATACGACGAGACGCCCGAGCAGATGGCCAGCGTGATCCGCGGCTTCGCCCGGGACGGGCTGCTCAACCTGGTCGGCGGCTGCTGCGGCACCACGCCGGCGCACATCAGTGCGATTGCGGAGGCGGTGAAGGACTGCGCGCCACGTGCGCTGCCTTCGCTGGATGAGGCTGCGGCGTGAGTTGCGAGTTGCCGCGACGCTGGAGCCTTCCCTCGAGTGGGAGAGCGGGCTGGGCCAGGAACAGGCTCTTGGCTGGTCGCTTCGCCCAAGCATCAAAACGCCCCCTCTCCCCAACCCTCTCCCCCGGCTACGCCAAGGGAGAGGGAGCAGGACTGCGCGGCAGCGCGCGCTTGAGCCCTCTCCCCAGAGCTTTGCTCGGGGGAGAGGGTTGGGTGAGGGGGAAGCTCTTGGCTTTCCCCTTCCCCCAGGCATCAGAGCGCCCCCTCACTCCAGCCCTCTTCCCCGGCTACGCCAGGGGAGAGGGAGCATTTACTGCCGGCCTTCTTATTCGATGAATACTCCCCGCTACACCCGCCTGTCTGGCCTCGAACCGCTGGTCATCACGCCGGACCTGCTGTTCGTCAACGTCGGCGAGCGCACCAACGTCACCGGCTCGGCGCAATTTCGCAAGCTGATCAAGGAAGACCGCTACGCTGAGGCGATTGAAGTCGCGCGCCAGCAGGTGGAGAACGGCGCGCAGATCATCGACGTCAACATGGACGAGGGCCTCATCGACTCCGAGGCGGCGATGACGCGCTTCCTCAACCTGATCGCCGCCGAGCCGGACATCGCTCGCGTGCCGGTGATGGTCGATTCCTCCAAGTGGACGGTGATCGAGGCAGGCCTGCGCTGCCTGCAGGGCAAGGGCATCGTCAACTCGATCTCGATGAAGGAGGGTGAAGCGGCCTTCCTGGAGCAGGCGCGCAAGGTGCAGCAGTACGGCGCCGCCGCAGTGGTGATGGCGTTCGACGAGGTCGGCCAGGCCGACACCTGCGCGCGCAAGGTGGAGATCTGCTCGCGCGCCTACGCGCTGCTGACTGAGAAGCTCGACTTCGCGCCCGAGGACATCATCTTCGATCCCAACATCTTCGCCATCGCCACCGGCATCGAGGAACACAACAACTACGCGGTCGACTTCATCGAGGCCACGCGCGAGCTGAAGAAGCGTTTCCCGCTCAGCCACGTCTCCGGCGGCGTGTCCAACGTGTCGTTCTCCTTCCGCGGCAACAACACCGTGCGCGAGGCGATCCACTCGGTGTTTCTGTACCACGCGATCAAGGCCGGCATGGACATGGGCATCGTCAACGCCGGCGCGCTGATGATCTACGACGACATCCCCGACGATCTGCGGGAGCGCGTCGAGGACGTGGTGCTCAACCGCCGCGCCGATGCCACCGAACGGCTGCTAGAGATCGCCGAGCGCTTCAAGGGCAAGAAAGGCGAGGCGGTAGTGGAAACCCTGGCGTGGCGCGAAAAGCCGGTGCGCGAGCGCCTGAGCCACGCGCTGGTGCACGGCATCGACCAGTTCGTGGTGGAAGACACCGAGGAAGCGCGCCAGCTTTCGCCGCGTCCGCTGGACGTGATCGAAGGCCCGCTGATGGACGGCATGAACGTGGTCGGCGACCTGTTCGGCGCCGGCAAGATGTTCCTGCCGCAGGTGGTGAAATCCGCCCGCGTGATGAAGAAGGCGGTCGCTCACCTCATTCCGTTCATCGAGGAAGAGAAGCTGCGCACCGGCGACGCCGGCAAGAACAACGGCACCATCGTGATGGCCACGGTGAAGGGCGACGTGCACGACATCGGCAAGAACATCGTCGGCGTGGTGCTTCGCTGCAACAACTTCGAGGTGATCGACCTGGGCGTGATGGTGCCGGCGCAGAAGATCCTCGACGCCGCGCGCGAGCACCACGCCGACATCATCGGCCTGTCCGGGCTGATCACGCCCTCGCTGGAAGAAATGAGCCAGGTGGCGCGCGAGATGCAGCGCCAGGAGTTCCAGATCCCGCTGCTGATCGGCGGCGCCACCACCTCGCGCGCGCACACCGCGCTGAAGATCGACCCGCACTACAAGGCGCCCACCGTGTGGGTGAAGGACGCCTCGCGCGCGGTCGGCGTGGCGCAGTCGCTGCTCAGCAAGGAGCTGGTGGACGCGTTCATGGACAAGGTGCGCGCCGAGTACGCCGACGTGCGCGAACGCCATCGCAACCGCGGCCCGGGCAAGCAACTGGTGTCACTGGAGAAGGCGCGCGGCCAGCGCTTCAGCTGCGACTGGCACGCCTACCAGCCGCCCCAGCCGAAGCAGCCCGGGCTGCATGTGTTCGAGAATTACGACCTCGCCGAACTGCGCCAGTACATCGACTGGACACCGTTCTTCAACGCCTGGGAACTGGCCGGTCGCTACCCCGCCATCCTCACCGACGAGATCGTCGGCAGTCAGGCCAGCGAGCTGTTCGCCGACGCGCAGAAGATGCTGGACACGCTGATCGCCGAAAAGTGGCTGACCGCCCGCGGCGTGATCGGCTTCTGGCCGGCGGCGAGCGTCGGCGACGACATCGTCCTCGAAGGCAGCGCAAGGGGCGCGACGCTGCACCACCTGCGCCAACAGGCGGACAAGCCGGCCGAGCGTCCCGACTTCTGCCTGAGCGACTTCATCGCGCCGAAAGACAGCGGCAAGGCCGACTGGATCGGCGGCTTTGCGGTCACCGCCGGCATCGGCATCGAGCAGCACGTGGCCCGCTTCGAGGCGGCGCACGACGACTACTCGGCGATCCTGCTCAAGGCTTTGGCCGACCGCCTCGCCGAAGCGTTCGCCGAACGCATGCACGAGCGCGTGCGCCGCGAGTTCTGGGGCTACGCACCCGACGAGGCGCTGGACAACGACACTCTGATTGCGGAGGGCTACTGCGGCATCCGCCCCGCCCCCGGCTACCCCGCCTGCCCCGACCACACCGAAAAGGCCACGCTGTTCGCCCTGCTCGACGCGCCGGCGAACGCCGGCATGAACCTTACCGAGGGCTTCGCGATGACCCCAGCCGCGGCGGTGTCCGGCTGGTACTTTGCGCACCCGGACAGCCAGTACTTCGTGGTCGGCCGGATCACCCGCGAGCAGGTGGACGACTATGCCCGGCGCAAGGGCTGGACCCGCGAGGAGGCCGAACGCTGGCTGGCGCCGATCCTGGACTACGACCCGGACTGATCCACCGGCCGGGCGAGCGGACTCAGACCTCGCTCTCGACCATCTGGCGGCGCTTCACTTCACGCATGTGCACCACCAGGTTGTAGACCGATACGAAGGCCGGGAAGAAGTTGGAGAGGATACCCACCGAGTCGTTCTTGCCCACGATGAAGTACGCCAGCAGCAACGCGCTGCCGCACACCGACAGCCACCAGAACGCCAGCGGCATCACCACCCGCTTGAGCTTGCGGGTGTAGTACATCTGCACGAACCAGCGGCTGGTGAACATCAGCGAGCCCAGCAGACCTACCGCCTTCCACGGGGTCAGTTCGAAACCCTGCAGGGCGGTGAGGATGCGATGCAGTTCGTGCTGGAGCAGGTCCATCGGGGCAAGTCCGGGGTGGAAAGCGCGCCAGTCTAGCAATCCATCGCGCGCCGCCCTACCCGCCGGCGATAAAAAGTGCTGCCGCCCGGTTGACCACCGCACGGACACCCCGTATATTTGCGCGCTCTCGGCGGGCGGTTAGCTCAGCGGTAGAGCACTGCCTTCACACGGCAGGTGTCACAAGTTCGATCCTTGTACCGCCCACCACTCTAGATTCACGAAAGAAGCCACCCTTGCGGTGGCTTCTTTCGTTGTGGCGAAGGCCACCGGTTCCCGACTCGCTCAGGCAGCCACGTCCTGGCTGCGCTCCTCGGCTCGCATCTGCTCGATCAACAGCGTGAGGAAGCCCTCGCGCGCGTGCCGGTAGCCGGCATCGTGCGGGCCGGCCAACGCTGCGGCGTGCATGGCCTCGTGCGCTTCATGCAAGGCCGGCCAGCGCTGCTGGCCGCGCTGGAGATAGCGACCGGCCGGGCAAGGCGCATCGGCATGCTGGCGCCAGAACGCCGGCTCGGCGGGCACCGAGTGCAGGTGCTCTTCCCACAGCAAGGTACCGGCCAGCGCGCCCAGCGCCGTGTCGGGCGCGGTGGAGCCCCAGCCGCTGTGGAAGTCGTGCAGCCACGCGGGCAGTTCCTCCAGCGGCATCGGCCGTGCCAGGGCATAGCCCTGCCCCATGTCCGCGCCGAGCAGCAAGGCCGCCTCGATCAGGCCCGGGGTTTCCAGCCCTTCCACCACCACTTCCAGATCCAGGTCGTGGCCGAGCCGGATCAGCTGGCGGATGAAGCGCAGCGTGCGCAACGGGTCGTCCACCACCTGCATCACGATCGCCTGGTCGATCTTGACGCGATCGAACGGCCATTGGCGCAGGCGGATCAGCGAGCTGTAGCCGGCGCCGAGGTCGTCTTCCACCAGCCGCACGCCCAGCGCCTTGAACGCGCGCATGCCGGCCATCGCCTGGGTGTCATCGTGCTCCATGCCCAGGGGCGACTCGAGTATCTCGAACAGCAGCGATTCGGCGCGGCAGGTGGTGGCCGCCAGCACGTCGGCGGCGGCTTCGGCGTACCGCGGATCCTGCAAGGCCGCCGCCGGGGCGTTCACCGACAGGTCCAGCGCATGCCCCGCGTCGGCCAGTTGCTCGCGTCCGGCGGTGGCCTGGGCCAGCACGTGGCGAAACAGCACCACCAGGTCGTCGTCGCCGAGCGCCGGCAGGAACCGTCCCGGCATCAGCAGCTGGCCGTCGACGTCGCGCACGCGCGCCAGCGCCTCGAGCTCGGTGACGCGACCGTCACTCAACCGCACCACCGGCTGGTAGTGCACCTGCAGCGCATCGGTGGCGATCAGCGCACGCCAGCGCTCGCGCACGAAGAACGGCAGCAGCGCCGTGCCGGGTCGCGGCGGCGCCAGTCGCGCCAGCGCCAGGTCGAGCAGGTTCTTCAGCTGGTCGACGAAGGCCTGCTGGTCTTCGCTCTGCAGGCCGCCGGCATAGGCGCTGTAGATGGTGAGCACGGCTGCCGGCGTCGGCGGCAGCGGGCACAGAGGTACCGCCACACTCGAGACGATGCCGATCGCCAGCGCCTGCTCCCGCCAGCTCGCCATGACCGGATCGGTGCCGTAGTGCAGGCAGCGCTGGATGGTGGAGGTGCGCCACGCGCGACCGGTCGGGCCGCCGCCCTGCGGGCTGTCGGCATTGACGCGGATCGGCGCCGCCTCGCCGCGCGCCAACGCGCGCAGGTAATTGGCAAACGCCTCACCGCCCACGGCCTCGTAGGTGAGCTGACCGGAGTGGTCTGGCCGCCCCACCGCGCAGGAGGTGATCTCGTCATGCGCGGCGAGCATGTCGACCACGCCCTGGATCAGTTCGAGGTAGCCGTCGGCCGACCACGCCAGTGCGTTGAGACGGGCCAGCAGGGCGACGCGGGCGCGCTGCAGTTCGCGCATGCTCTCCAGCTGCCACTGGCGTTCCAGCCCCAGCCGCTGCAGCACGATGCTGAGCGGGCGACGATCCCGCGCCGCGGCGTCGCCGAGCATCGCGGCGATCAGATCGCGCAGGCGCTCGATGCCTTCCAGCAGCCACACCTCTTCCAGTCCGGCGGCGGCGTGGAAGCGACCGGCGCGGCTGGCCTGGGCGCGATGAGCATCGATATCCAGTTCCGGCTGCAGCAGCAGATGCAGGTGACGCGCGAAGCGTGAGCTCAGCTGCTCGCGGTCGGCGTCCGGCAGCACGTCGAGCAGGCGGGCAATGCCTTCGTGCGCCATCAGTTCGGCTTGGAACGCGGTGATCAGCGCCGGCAGGCGCAGCGCCACCGTCTCGCACCAGGGCTGCAGCACCGCGGCTGCCGAGGACCCGTACGGCGGCTGATTGCGGCCGTCGTCTTCCGGCGCCGGCAGCGGTTCGGCGGCGATCAGCGGCGTGGACCACCACCGCTCGCGCTGGCGCTTGCGCGCCTTCACCTGGTACATCGCCTGGTCGGCGCGGCGCAGCAGCTGTTCACCGCTGCCCTTGGCATGATCGGGAAACAGGGCGATGCCGAGGCTGGCCGCCAGGTGGAAGGTGGCGCCATCGATCTCCAACGGCTCGCGCAGGCGCTGCCACACCCGCTCCAGCAGCGGCTCCAGCTCGCTCTCATCGTGCAGGCCTTCGCAGACCAGCACGAATTCGTCGCCGCCCAGGCGCGCCACGTAATCCTCCGGCCGCAGCGCGCGTTGCAGTCGCTGCGCCACTTCCACCAGCAGACGATCGCCTACCGCATGGCCGTGGCGATCGTTGATCGGCTTGAGGTCGTCCAGGTCCAGCATGCCGGCGGCGACCAGCCGTTCGTTGCGCTCGGCGCGAGCGATCGCGCACTCCAGGTGCATGTCCAGCGCGCGGCGGTTGGGCAGCCCGGTGAGCGCATCGTGCAGGGCCAGATAGGTCTGCCGCTGCTGCTCCTCGAACAGCATCCGCCGGCGCTCGTGCTGGCTGAGCGCCAGCCCCGTCGCATCGGCCAGCTCATCGAGCAGGCGGCACATTTCCTCGTCGAGCGCGTCTTCCTCGCGCGTCACGATTACGAACACCCCAATTGGGTCCGGACGTGCCGCGGCGCCCCCCGTGAGGGGCATGATCGGCCAGCAGCCCATCGCGCCCATCTGGGCCAGCGGCTCGTGCTGCCAGATCGGCGACATGTCCCGGCGCTCGCGCGGGCGCACCCGGACCTGGCGCTCGCGCGACTGCAGCGCCAGCATCGGCACCGTCAAGCCGCTGCCGTCGGCCTGCCGCAGCGAGGGCGACAGTGGCTGCAGCGCCGCCGCGATCGGTCCGACCAGAGCGGCACGGCGCAGTTGCGTGGTCTGTGTATCGATGATGTGCACGTCCACCGCGGCCGCACCGGCAATCTCCACCAGCGCTTGCGCCAACGTGCGGTACACCGCATCGGGATCGGGCTGGTCGAGCAGCGCGCGCTGGATCGTGCGCTGCGCGTCGCGGTAACGGCTCATTCGGGCGCTGCGTTCCACCAGCGCCTGGTGATCCCAGAAGCGTGCCAGCTCGTCGGCCAGCCGCTGCGCCCAGTCCAGCAGGTCTTCGCTGAGATCGGCCGAGCCGCCAGCGTATACGGCGAGGGTCAGCTGGCCACCATCGCGGGTATCCGCTGCGGCAGCAATGCAGGAACTGAAACCATGCTGCGCAGCCGCGGCGCGCCAGGGCGCGAACATCGGTGCATCGATGGATACCGCCTGCGCCCGATGCTCGCGCAGCGCGATGCCCACCGGGCCGCTGCCACCGGCATCGTCGGCGCGGTTGCTCAGGTGCAGCTCGGCGGCGTAATCGGACTGCGGCCCGGCCGCGGCCAGCACCTGCACCACCGCCTCACTCGGGGCGCGGCGGCCGATCCACACCAGCGGCAGGCTCATGGTGGCGGCGAGGATGCGCGCGATCTCCACCACCGCCAGGCGCCGGTCGTAGCCGGGCGCGGTGTGCAGCAAGGTGAGGGTTTCGGCGACGCTCTGGTAAAAGCGCGAGCGCAGCTCGACGTGCGCCGCACGCAGCGGCCCGTCGGCAGCGCCCGTCGGGCCGCTCATCCCCACTTCCTGTTCGCCGGATTCCACGTCGACCGCCATGCGTGCCTGCTGATGCCTCGTCGCCCTGTCCCCATCGGTGTCCATCGTCCACCGTCGATCGCCGCGTACATCGATTGCGTGCGGAGCATCCACCCCTGCCGCAACCCGGCTTATCGTCATTCTCCGGTGGCACTTGAACCCGGCCTTGGGCATCCGGCCCGCGTTGTGTCGGCGATCATACGCCCGGCATCGGCGCCGCGTGCCAGACTGGCCGCCGCCCGGCGCCTGCCGGGGCGACGAGCACGGGAGGGGGCATGGATCGGGGAAGCCACGGCGCGTCGGCCCGTTTTGGGCTGATCCTGCTGGCGCTGTTCGCGCTGGCCACTGCGGCGCTCGGCATCGCGCCGCGCTACCGCCAGGACTGGCTGCTGGAAAACATCGTCGTGCTGGTGGCCGTGCCGCTGCTGGTGATCGGCTGGCGGCGGCTGACCTTCTCGCGCAGCGCCTACCTGGCGCTGTTCGTCTTCCTGCTGCTGCACGAGGTGGGCGCGCATTACACCTATTCGGAGGTGCCCTACGACGAGGCGTTCGCCCGGCTCACCGGCCATTCGCTCAATGGGCTGCTGGGGCTGCATCGAAATCACTTCGACCGGGCGGTGCATTTCCTCTATGGCGTGCTGGTGACGCCCATGGCGATAGAGCTGTTCGCGCATCGGGCGCCGCCGCGCGGCATCTGGCGCTGGATCCTGCCAGTGTGTTTCGTGATGTCCCACTCGGTGGTCTACGAGCTGGTGGAATGGCTGGCCGCGCTGCGCTTCGGCGGCGAGCTGGGCACGGCCTACCTCGGCACCCAGGGCGATCCCTGGGATGCCCAGCAGGACATGGCGCTGGCCGCGCTGGGCAGCGTGCTGTCGATGACCGTGCTGGCCCTGCGGGCCGGCCGCGTGCGGGCGGATTGACCGGCGTCAACCTGCTGGCCGCAGTGGCGCCTAGGCTGGATCCGTCACTGCGGGAATCATCGCCATGCGCGTCTCGGACATCGGAATCGCCCGCGTCATCCACGCCCCTGCCACGCTCAGCGTGCGCGACGCGGCCAGCCTGATGCGCCGCCAGCAGGTGGGGTGCCTGGTGGTGTCGCGCGAGCTGCCTTCCGGGCCGGTGCCGGTGGGCATGGTCACCGACCGCGACCTGGTCACCGAGGCCATCGCCGCGGCGCGCGATCTCGACCGCACCACGCTGGGCGAGGTGATGTCCGCACCGCTGGCCGTGTGTCCCGCGGACGCGACGCTGGCCGAGGTGGTGGGCATCCTGCGCGGCAGCGGCGTGCGCCGGCTGCCGCTGGTGGATGGCGATGGCCGCCTGGTGGGGCTGGTCAGTGCGGACGACGTGCTGGTTGCGCTCAACGAGTTGCTGGGGCGACTGGCCGAGGCCATGATGGTCGAGCCCCTGCTCGACCGCAGCTATACCTGAGCGCGTTGTACCCCATGCCCCGATTCCGGCGCCCTGCATTCCGCCACCTGCCTGTCCTGATCCTCTGCGCGGTGCTGGCACTGCCCTCGCTCGGCGCGATCCGCGCGGACGGCAGCACGCGCTTCTTCTGGCACCCGGAGATCGCGCCCAGCGGGCCGGTGGTGGTCGTGGTGAGCCTGGACGAGCAGAACATCTACGTGTACCGCAACGGCGTGGCGATCGGCGTGGGGCCGATCAGCTCGGGCAAGCCCGGCTACGAGACGCCGCCAGGGGTCTACAGCATCCTGCAGAAGGAGCGCGAGCATCGCTCCAACCTCTACGACGACGCCCCGATGCCGTACATGCAGCGGCTCACCTGGGACGGCATCGCCCTGCACGGCGGCACCCTGCCCGGCCATCCGGCCTCGCACGGCTGCGTGCGCCTGCCCCAGGCCTTCGCCGAGAAGCTGTTCGCGATCACCCAGCGCGGCGGCATCGTGGTGGTGGCCGACGCGCGCATCTCGCCCGAACGCATCGCCCACCCGGCCGCGGTGGCGCCGATCGACCTGAGCGGTGCGCCGATGTCGCCCGCCACGGTGGCGGCGGCGGACGCATCCGCTGCGCCGCCGCCCGCTATCACATCGCCCGGTGTGGAGGCGACGCCGGTGAGCGTGGTGGTGAGCACCTCCGACCGCGCCGTCTATGTGCTCCGCGGCGGACTGCTGGTGGACAGCTCGCCACTCGTTCAGGTGGCCGATCCGCCCCCCTCGGGCATTGTGCTTTACGTGATGACCGGCACCCGCGTCGGCGCGCCCGAGGCCGCGTTCGGCGCGAAACTGCCGAACTGGTCGGCCTACCGCATTTTGGGAGATGGCGCGGCGCCCGAACCTGGCGAGATGGCCAGCCACCTGCACGTTCCGGAGGCGTTCGGCGCCCGCCTGCAGAGGGCCCTGGTGCCGGGCTCCACGGTGCTGGTGACCGACCTTCCCGGCTACGGCAATCCGGCCGGGCCGCCCTATGCCAAGCTGCTCGAATCCGAGCCAGCAAGCGGCACCGGCCCCGGTGCGAAGCCGGTCACGAATCACGGAAGCCGCTGACTGCGTTCAGTTTTCCCTGACAATTGGTTCAGCTTGCGCCGGACAGACTGCCGCTCGTCTCTGCCGTCTGCGGTCATCCCCGATGTCGATCCTCGCCCCTCGCACCCTGGTGCGTCGCGTGCTCCGCGTTGTGTCCCTGCTCTTCATGCTGCCGCTGGCTGGCCGTGCCGCGGCCCCGCCGCCTCCGGGCGCCGGTGACCTGGCCGCCGCGCTGTCCCGCGCGGCACCGGCGGCCGACCCCAAGGTGATTGCCCTGGCGACCCGCGCGCTGCAATGCGTGCAGAAGGCGATGCCCGCGCGCACGCTCAGCGTGATCGACTACTCGCGCCCCTCCACCGAGCCCCGCCTGTGGGTGTTCGACGTGAACCAGCGCACCCTGTTGTTCAAGGAGTGGGTGGCGCACGGGCGCAATAGCGGCGACAACCTCACCGAACGTTTTTCCAATGTGCCGGGCAGCCTGATGTCCAGCCTCGGCACCTTCGTCACCGACGGCACCTACCAGGGTCACAATGGCTACTCGTTGCGGCTGAAGGGCCTGGACGACGGCTTCAACGACAACGCCGAGAGCCGCGCCATCGTGATCCACGGCGCCAGCTACGTGAGCCCGGCGTTCGCCAAGACGCAGGGACGGATCGGCCGCAGCTGGGGCTGTCCGGCGGTGCGCGCCGGCGTGGCGCACAAACTGATCGATGCGATCCGCGAGCGTTCGGTGGTGTTCGCCTACTACCCGGACCAGCGCTGGCTGAGCCACGCGGCGACCCTGGGCGACTGCGGCACGAGCGTCACCGCCAGCCTCAACGGCGGCGGTGGCCGAACCAGCACGCGCGCCGCGCTCAGCCCCTGACGGCGATGGCGCTCAGTGCGCCATCAGCAGCGGCAGATGGGTGTGGTCGAGCACGTGGCGTGTGGCCCCGCCCAGTACCAGTTCGCTGAGCCGCGAACGGCCCCACGCCCCCATCACCAGCAGGTCGGCATCCATCGCGCGGGCTTCGTCGAGCAACGCCTTGCCGGTGTTCGGCGAATCGTCGAAGCGCTCCCACTCCACCGTCACGCCCTGCCGGGCCAGCCAGGCGCGCAGCGGCAAGGCCGGTGGCGCCAGTCCCGGCAGGCCGGCGCGTTCGCCATCGAGCACGCGCACTTTGCTGGCCCGCTGCAGCAGCGGCAGCGCCGCCTTCACCGCATCGGCGGCCTCGCCCGAGCCGTTCCAGGCGATCAGCACGCGCTCGAGCGTGGCCGGGCCCTGCCAGGTTTCCGGCACCAGCAGCATCGGCGCAGCATCGCCGAACAGGGTGCGGGTGATGTTGTCGAAACCGATCGGTGAATCGGGGTTCTTCACCGGCAGGTCGGTCACGATGAACTGCGCCAGGCGCGAGCGCTTGGCCAGGATCGGTACGTAGCTGCCGCGCAGTACCTCCCACTCGCCCTGCACGCCGTAGCGTTCGCACAGGCTGCGCCACCAGCCGGCATGGGCCTGCGCGGCGCGCTCCTCGGTATCGAGAAGGGCCATCGCTTCGGGCATGGTCATGATCGGCGGGTACACCGCCACCACGTGCATGCCGGTGACGAAGGCGCCCAGCCGGCGCGCCGTGCCCATGCCAACGACGTTGGCGGGGGCATCGTCGTCCATCCGTTCGACGTTGATGATGAGATCGAGCATGGCGGTCCTCGCTTGGCGTCTGGTGTCGGCGCGATTGTGCTGCGTACCGTCAGTCGCACCTTGACCGACGTCAAGCCCGCCGCCGCTCAGCGCCAGAACGGCAGCATCGCCACCACCACCGCGGCCATTGCCAGCGTCGCCAGCCAGCCCAGCCAGCGTAACGGGCGGGAAATCACCAGCTCGCCCATCACCGAACGCCGCGAGGCCATCGCCATGATCCCGGCCATCAGCGGCACCGCGATCACTCCGTTGAGCACGGCCGACCAGAACAGCATGCGGATCGGGTTGATCGACGAGCGGCTGAGCAGCAGGCCCAGCAGCATCGCCCCCACCAGAATCAGGTAGAACAGCCGCGCCTCGCCCGGGCGGCGCCCCAGCCCCTCGGACCAGTCGAACACCTCGGCCACGGCATACGCCGCCGAGCCGGCCAGCACCGGCAGCGCCAGCAGGCCGGTGCCGAGGATGCCAAGCGCGAAGACTGCTCCCGCGAACGGCCCGGCCAGCGGACGCAGCGCGCGGGCCGCGTCGGCCGAGCTCTGGATGTCGGTGACGCCGTGCGGATGCAGCACCACGGCCGCGGTGAGCATGATGAAGAACGCCACCGCGTTGGAATACACCATGCCCACCGCCGTATCGAAGCGGATGCGGCCGAACGCACCGGGCGCGGCGAGCGGCATTTCGCGCAGCGGCGGCTGCCCGGCGGCGAGCTCTTCCTCCACTTCCTGCGAGGCTTGCCAGAAGAACACGTAGGGGCTGATCGTGGTGCCGAAGATCGCCACCAGCATCAGCAGATAGCCGCGATCCGGCACCCAGTGCGGCCAGACCATCGCGGCCAGCACCGCGCGCCAGGGCACGTCGACCACTATCGCGGTGAGCACGTAGGCGAACAGGCTCAATGTGAGCACGCGCAGCACCGGCGCGTAGCGCGGAAACGGCACCGCCACCTCCAGCGTCATCGACAGCAGCGACAGGCCCAGCGCGTACGCCGCGGGCGAGCCGCCGAGCAGCATCGCCGCCGCCTCGCCGATCGCGCCGATGTCGGCGGCCAGGTTGAACACGTTGGCACCCAGTAGCAGCCCCACCAGCACCGCCGTCAGCCAGCGCGGGAAATGCCGTCGCATGTTGGCCGCCAGCCCGCGCCCGGTCACCCGCCCCACCTCGGCGCTGACCATCTGGATGCCGATCATCAGCGGCAGCGTGAGATACAGCGACCACAGCGGCGCCAGCCCGAACTGCGCACCAGCCTGCGAGTACGTGGCGATACCGCTGGGGTCGTCGTCCGCCGCGCCGGCGATCAGGCCCGCGCCCAGCCGTCGCGACAGCGACGCCGGGCGCTCGGACAAAGCGGACTCGGATGGCGGCACGAACGACTCCTGGCGATCCGGAAAGACCATAGACAATCCGAGGCGCCCCCGGCTTGACGTCCATCAAGGCGGCCGCAGCCCGCGCGCTCCACGCTTGGGCAACTTGCCAATGTCTTGCGGGAGTCGACCATGTTCAAGCATCTGCTGGTTCCCACCGACGGTTCGGAGCTGTCGATCCGTGCGGCCACGACGGCCATCGAGCTGGCGCGCACCTGCCACGCGCGCATCCACGCCCTGCATGTGGTGCCGCCGTTCCACACCGTGTCGTACATGGCCGAAATGCTGGCGGCCACCGAGCTCACCTACACGCAGGAATCGATCGCCCGCGCCGAGCGCTACCTCGCCGACATCCGCGACCTGGCGGCCAAGGCCGGCGTGGCCTGCGACACCAGCTACGTGCTGGACGACCGTCCGCATCAGGCCATCGCGCAGACGGCCACCGACAAGCACTGCGACCTGATCGTGATGGCCTCGCACGGCTGGCGCGGGCTCAATCGGCTGCTGCTCGGCAGCGAGACGCACAAGGTGCTGCTGAAGTCGAACGTGCCCGTGCTGGTGTGCCACTGAGCGCTGCGGGTGGATGATGCGCCGATGCATGCCGGCAGCGGGCCGGCGCGATCCTCCACGGAGCCGGGCATGGCGTCCCCCTCGCCGGTCGATGTTGCACTCG
This sequence comes from Dyella thailandensis, assembly GCF_050749815.1. Classification (GTDB taxonomy): domain Bacteria; phylum Pseudomonadota; class Gammaproteobacteria; order Xanthomonadales; family Rhodanobacteraceae; genus Dyella_A. The sequence continues at coordinate 1,444,376 of NZ_CP192735.1, forward strand.
CCAACCGAACCGGCCTGAGCCGCGACGAAGCCGCACGCCGCCTCGCCGCGCACGGACCCAACGTGCTGCCCGGCGGCGAGCGCAAATCGCTGGCACGCATCGCGCTGGGCGTGCTGGCCGAACCGATGTTCCTGATGCTGCTGGTCGCCGGCGGCATCTACCTGGCGCTGGGCGATCGCGCCGAGGCGCTGTTCCTGCTCGCTTCGGTGCTGTTCGTCATCGGCATCACGCTGGCGCAGGAGCGCAAGACCCAGCGCGCACTGGAGGCACTGCGCGAGCTGTCCGCGCCGCGCGCGCTGGTGATCCGCGACGGCACGGAGCTGCGCGTGCCAGGCGTGGAAGTGGTGGTCGGCGATTTGCTGGTACTGCATGAAGGCGACCGCATCGCCGCCGATGCGCACCTGCTCGAAGGCCAGCTCGACGTGGACGAGTCGCTGCTCACCGGCGAGGCGGTGCCGGTGAGCAAGCTGCCCGGCGAGGCGGCCGGCACGTTGTCGGCCAGCTCGGTGGTGACCCGCGGCGTGGGCGTGGCGGAGGTGTTCGCCACCGGCAGCACCACCGCAGTCGGCGCGATCGGCCAGTCGCTGGCCGGTACCCGCGAGGCGGTGTCGGGGCTGCAGCGTTCGTCGCGCCGCTTGATCCGCCTGCTCACGGTCAGCGGACTGTCGCTGGCCGTGACGTACTGCCTGCTCGCCTGGCTGTGGGACCACCACGGCCTGCTGGAAAGCGTGCTGGCCGGCGTGGCGTTGAGCATGGCGGTGCTGCCGGAAGAGATCCCGGTGATCCTCACCGTGTTCCTGGCGCTCGGCGCGTGGCGCATCGCCCGGCAGAACGTGCTCACCCGGCGCATGGACGCAGTGGAAACGCTCGGCGCCATCTCGGTGCTGGCGGTGGACAAGACCGGCACGCTCACCCAGAACCGCATGCGCGTGGCCGAACTGGCCGTCGACGGCGAGCACTTCAGCGCGATGGACGCCCCCTCGCTGCCCGAACACTTCCACGCCCTGCTCGAGTTCGCCGTGCTGGCCACGCCGGCCGACCCGTTCGACCCGATGGAACGGGCCATCCAGGACACTGGTCAGCGCTGGCTCGAGGGCACCGAACACCTGCACGCCGAATTACAGGTGGAAACCGAGTACGGCCTCTCGCCGGACATCCTCGCCATGACGCGGGTCTATCCGCACGGCGCGCCGGACTGTCACCTGCTCGCCACCAAAGGCGCGCCCGAAGCCGTGGCCGACCTGTGCCACCTGCCCGGCCCGGCGCGCGCGGCGATTCACGCGCAGGTGCAGGCGATGGCCGAGCGCGGGCTGCGCGTGCTGGGCGTGGCGCGCGGTACCTGGCGTGGCGGCGCATGGCCCACCAGCCAGCACGATTTCGACTTCGCCTTCCTCGGCCTGGTCGGACTGATCGACCCGCCGCGACCGGATGTGCCGGCCGCGCTCGCCGAGTGCCGCGCCGCCGGCGTGCGCGTGATCATGCTCACCGGCGACCACCCGGCCACGGCGCGGGCCATTGCGCGCATGGTGGGCCTGACCGGGGAGCCGCAGGTGCTGACCGGCGCCGAGATCGACGCGCTGGATGACCCCTCGCTGCGTGCGCGACTGGACACTGTCGACATCTGCGCGCGCGTCCAGCCGGTGCAGAAGCTGCGCCTGGTGCAGCAGTTGCGCCACGGCGACCGCGTGGTGGCGATGACCGGTGACGGCGTCAACGACGCCCCCGCGCTGAAGGCTGCCGACGTCGGCATCGCGATGGGCGAGCGCGGCACCGACGTGGCGCGCGAGGCCGCCGCGCTGGTGCTGCTGGACGACAGCTTCGCCAGCATCGTGGCGGCGATCCGCCAGGGTCGTCGCATCTACGCCAACATCACCCGCGCCACGCGCTTCGTGTTCGCCGTGCACGTGCCGGTGATTGCATTGGCGCTGGTGCCCACGCTGGCGCATTGGCCGCTGGTGATGATGCCGGTGAACATCATGCTGCTGGAGCTGCTGATTGACCCGGCCTGCTCGGTGGTGTTCGAGGCCGAGCCGGCCGCGGAGGACGTGATGCGACGTCCGCCTCGTCGCCCGAACGCCTCACCGTTCGCCTGGCGCAACCTCGCCCGCGGCGTGCTGCAGGGTCTGGGCGTGGCGATGGCGCTGCTGACCGGCTACGGCCTGCTGCTCGGCCACGGAGGCGACGTGGCGCAGGCGCGCACGGCGGTATTCGCGGCGCTGGTGGGCGGCGTGTTCGCGCTCACCCTGGCCAACCGGCAAGGCTCGCCCGGTGCCGCGCGCAATCCGTGGGTGGGCCGCATGCTGGCCGCGGTGCTGGTGATGCTGGCGGCGGTCATCGCGATCCCGTTCCTGCGCCGGGTGATGGGGCTGGCCGTGCCGGACGCCCACACCGTGCTGGCGATGGCGGCGATGTTGGCTGTAGCGGTGGGCTGGCTGGCGCTGATGCGCTGGCGGGGTGCTGCTGCGCCCGCACGCCGCAGCGGCTGAGCAGGCGACGCTGATATCCTGCGGCGGCTCGCGTGCCTGGCGCGACGCTCCCCGCTCCCGTTGCCGATGGTGCCCGAAGCGTGTCTGCCGCCCCCGACTTGCCGCGTCCCGAAACCTGGCTCAAGAGCTTCCTGCCGCAGGTGCGCGCGCCGCTGCGGCGATCGATGCTGCTCGGCCTGCTCAACGGCGTGTTGCTGGTGCTGCAGGCCTGGCTGGTGGCGTGGGCGATCGCCGCCGGCGTGATGCATGGGGCGCCGCTGCGGCGGATCGCCTGGGCGCTGGCGGCGCTGGTGCCGGTATTCGTGGCGCGCTTCGTGTTGGCGCGTGTGGCCGAGCGCGTGGCGTTCCAGGCCGGCGCCAGCATACGGCGCACCTTGCGCGCGGATTTGCTGAGCCACCTGCAGCGGCTCGGCCCGGCCTGGCTGCAGGGACAGGCGCGCGGCGACCTGGTGAACAGCGTGGTGGGCGGCGTGGAAGCGCTGGAGGGTTACTACGCGCGCTACCTGCCCACGATGCGCATGACCGCGCTGGTGCCGCTGGTGATCGCGATCGCGGTGCTGCCGGCCGACTGGGTGTCCGCGCTGGTGATGCTGGTGAGCGCGCCGCTGATCCCGTTCTTCATGTGGATGATCGGCAAGGGCACCGAGGAGCTCAACCAGAAGCAGTGGCGCGTGCTGGCGTTTCTCAGCGCGCGCTTCCTGGACACCCTGCAGGGCCTGACCACACTCAAGCTGCTCGGCGCCAGCCGGCGCGAGGCAGCGGTGGTGGCACAGGTGTCGGACGACTACCGGCGCAGCACCATGCAGGTGCTGCGGGTCGCCTTCCTGTCGTCGGTGGTGCTGGAGTTCCTGGCCACCGTCAGCATCGCGGTGGTGGCGGTGATGGTGGGCTTCCGGCTGATGTGGGGCGAACTGGCGTTCCTGCCCGGCCTGTTCGCGCTGCTGCTGGCGCCGGAGTTCTACGCGCCGCTGCGCAACATGGGCACGGTCTATCACCTGCGCATGGAGGCGATCGGCGCGGCCGAGCGCATGGTGCAGATCCTCGCCGAACCGGCGCCGGCCCCTCGCACCGGCAGCATGGCGGCGCCTACGAACGCACCCAAACTGGCGTTTCGCGAACTCAGCTTTACCTACCCCGACGGCACCGTGGCGCTGAACCGCTGCAGCTTCACCGCGCCAGCCGGTTGCGTCACCGCCGTGGTCGGCGCCAGCGGCGCGGGCAAGAGCACCCTGCTCCATCTGCTACTGCGCTTCATCGCGCCGACGGCCGGTGCGATCCGGCTCGACGACGTCGACCTCGCCGATCTCGGCGACGACGCCTGGCTGCGCGGCGTGGCCTGGGTGCCGCAGCGCGCGCACGTGTTCGAGGGCACTATCGCGGACAACCTGCGCCTGGGCCGTCCGGATGCCGATCTCGATGCGCTGCGCGAAGCGGCGCGCGCCGTCGGCGCCGATACCTTCATCGAGGCGCTGCCGCAGGGCTACGACACGCCGCTGGGCGAGCGCGGCGTGGGCCTCTCCGGTGGCCAGATCCAGCGCCTGGCGCTGGCACGGGCGCTGCTCAAGGATGCCCCGGTGCTGCTGCTGGACGAACCCACCGCCCACCTGGACGCGCACAGCCAGCGCGAGGTACTCGCCGCGCTGGCGCGGATCGCCCGCGGCCGCACCGTGCTGCTGGTGACCCACCGGCTACACGCGCTGAACCTGGCCGAGCACGTGGTGGTGATGGATGCCGGCCGCGCGGTCGAACAGGGGCCGATGACGCTGCTGCGCGCAAGCTCCGGACCCTTTGCCCACCTGCTTGCCGCCGCGCAGGTGCCGGCATGAAGCGGTGCGCCCCCTCCACGCAGGGCCGCGACGACCTGCGCCGCCTGGCCGCCTTGTTCCGGCCCTACGCCGGCTGGATGGTCGGCGGCAGCTTGCTTGCCCTTGCCGCCCTGCTCGCCAACGTCGGCCTGCTGGCGGTGTCGGGCCACTTCATCGCCTCGATGGCGCTGGCCGGTGCGGCCGGCGTGGTCTTCAACTTCTTCACGCCGGCGGCGCTGATCCGCGCGTTCGCGCTCGTGCGCACCGGCGGGCGATACCTGGAGCGGCTGGTCACCCACGAGGCGACCTTCCGCCTGCTGGCACAGCTGCGCGTGTGGTTCTACGAACGTCTGGAGCCGCTGGCCCCGGCGCGACTGCAGACGCTGCGCGCAACCGATCTGCTCTCGCGCATCCAGGCCGACATCGACACGCTCAACCAGGTCTACCTACGGCTGTTCGTGCCGCTGGTGGTGGCGGCGCTGGCCAGCGTGGTGATCCTCGCCGTGATGGCGCTCTTCAGCGTGCCGGTGGCGCTGGGCACGGCGCTGCTGCTGAGCGTGGCCGGCGTGTGGCTGCCGCGCTGGCTGCAGCGGCGCGGTGCGGCTGCCGGCGCCCGCGCGGTGCAGACGCGCGCGGCGCTGCGCAATACCGTGGCCGACGCGCTGGGCGGTGACGCCGAGCTGCGCGTGTACGGGGCGCAGGCGCACTGGCACGCCCGCGTGCAGGCGCAGTCGGAGACCTTGCTGGACGATCAACGCGCGCTGAGCGGACTCTCCGGCTTGGCTGCGGGCGCGGTCGGCCTGTGCGCCAATCTCGCGCTGTGGTGGGCGGTGATCGCGGTCGCCCCGGCGGTGGCGCGAGGTGCGATCGCCCCGGCGCAACTGGCGATGCTGGCGCTGTTCGCCATGGCCGCGTTCGAGGCGGTGACGCCGTTGCCGCTGGCGTTCCAGATGCTGGGCGAGCAGCTGGCGGCGGCGCGACGCATCTTTGCCGTGGTCGATGCCGAACCGGCCGTCGGCGCGCCGGCGGGCGAGTCGCCGGTTCCGGTCGACGCGGGCGTAGTGTTCGATGGCGTGCGCTTCCGCTACGACGCGTCGCTGCCGTGGGTACTGGACCGCTTCGACCTCGCGCTCGCCCCCGGCTCGCGCACCGCCCTGGTCGGTGCCAGCGGCGCGGGCAAGAGCAGCGTGCTGCAGTTGCTGGCGCGCTTCTGGGACTGCCAGGAGGGCCGGATCGCGCTCGGCGGTCATCCGCTTGGCGACTACGCGCCAGACGACGCCCGCCGCCGCATCGCGGTGGTCTCGCAGGACGCCTATCTGTTCAACGGCAGCGTGCTGGACAACCTCCTGCTGGCCCGGCCCAACGCCGACGCGGAAGCGATCGAGGCCGCCTGCCGCGCCGCGCGCGTGCACGAGGTGATCATGGCCCTGCCGGAGGGCTACCACACGCCGCTGGGCGAGTCCGGCACGCGCCTTTCCGGCGGCCAGGCACGTCGACTCGCGATCGCCCGCGCCCTGCTCAAGGACGCGCCGATCCTGCTACTGGACGAACCCACCGAAGGCCTGGATGCCGCCACCGCTCGCGCGCTGTGCGACTCGCTGGCCAGTGCCATGGTCGGCCGCACGGTGCTGCTGATCACCCACCAGCTCGGCCCGCTGGCCGGCCTGGTCGACGAGGTCGCGGTGCTGGACGCCGGGCGCATCGTGCAGCGCGGCAGCCCGGCCGCACTGGCCGCTGTGGATGGGCCGTACCGCGCCTTGCAGGATCTGCTGGGCTGACCAAAACGAAGGGGACCGTCACCGGTCCCCTTCGCCCCTCCCCCGCTACCGTTGCGCTCAGTGCGCGATGCTGCCGTCGCCCTCGGGCGTGTCGTCGTGCGCATCCATCCAGGCGCCGCCGGCGGCGGCCACCAGCACGATCATCGCGGTGCCCACGAACCAGGCGAAGTACCACGAGCCGTAGTCGCCCAGGATCACGCCCATCACGATCGCCACCACGGCCAGCAGCATGTAGATCAGGAACTGCAGAAACGTCTTCATGGCGTGCCCCTCAGTAGGCGTGATCGTCGTGTTCGATGGCGCGGGCATCCACCTCGCCGCGCATCACCCAGAAGGCCCAGCTCGTGTACCAGATCACCAGCGGCACGAACACCGCAGCGAAGCCGGTCGCCCACAGCAGCGTGGTCTGGCTGGAGACCGAGTTCCAGATCGTCAGGCTCTGCGCGGGCTCGGTGCTGGAGGGCATCAGGAACGGGAACAGCGCCGCGCCCACCGTGCCGATCACGCCGATCCACGCCAGCGCGCCCAGCCACCAGGCCAGCGTCGAGCGCCGCGCCCGCACGGCCAGCAGACCCAGCAGCATGCCGGCGTAGCCCAGCGCAGGCACCGCCCACAGCAGCGGCTGCGCATGGAAGTTGGCGAGCAGTCCGCCGGCTACCACGCTCACCTGCTGCTGCAGCGGGTTCTGCGGCAGGCCCGGCGCGGGCGCGTGGTCGAGCACATAGCCGTGCATGGTCGACACCCAGATGCCGCCAAGCGTGAACAGCCCCATCGCCGCCACCGCCGCGCCCATCGCCGCCTTGCGCGCGCGCGGAGCGATCGCGCCGCCCGTGCGGCCCAGCAGCATCACGCCGCCCATGTAGATCGACAGCGACAGCGAAAGCAGGCCGCACAGCACCGCGAACGGATTAAGCAGGGCCACGAAGCTGCCGGTGTAGTACGAGCGCAGATCCCAGTCGAAATGGAACGGCACGCCGCGCAGCATGTTCCCCATGCCGGCGCCGTAGATGATCATCGGCACCGCACCACTTACCAGCAGCGCCCAGTCCCAGGCGTTGCGCCAGGCCGGCGAGGGCAGCTTGCTGCGGTACTCGAACCCGAGCGGGCGCACGATCATCGTCCACAACAGCAGCAGCATCACGATGTACAGCCCCGAGAACGCCGTGGCGTAGATCAGCGGGAACGCCGCGAAGATCGCCCCGCCGCCCAGGATGAACCACACCTGGTTGCCGTCCCAGTGCGGGCCGATGGCATTGAGACAGACCCGGCGCTCGTTGTCGTCACGCCCCACAAAGCGCAGCAGCGTGCCCACGCCCATGTCCATGCCGACCATGATCGCCAGGCCCATCAGCAACACGCCGAGCAGCAGCCACCACAGCAGCTTGAATGCGAAATACAGTTCCATCGCTCAGTCCTCCTTGCGCATGAGGGCGACAGCGGACGCGCGGCCACCCGCCAGGGCGGGCCGCATCGTCGGTGCCGGGCCAGGTTCGGCGTGGTCGTGCGGCCCCTTCTTGATGAACTTCACCATCAGGAACATCTCGATCACGATGAACACCGTGTAGAGGGCGACGAAGCCGATCAGCGAGAACACCATGTAGCCGACGCTGTGGCTCGAAGCGGACATCCAGGTAGGCAGCAGCCCGTACACCGTCCAGGGCTGGCGGCCGATCTCCGCGGTGAGCCAGCCGAACTCGTTGGCGATGAACGGCACCGGGATCATCCACGGCGCCAGGCGCAGGAACCAACGCTTGTGCTGCACGTCGTTGCGCACCGAATAGATCACCGCCAGCACGAAGTAGGCGAGCATCAGCAGGCCCAGGCCCACCATCACGCGGAAGCTCCAGAACATCGCGAAGACGTTGGGCACGGCGTCGTTCGCGGCCTTCTGGATGTCCGCCGGGGTGGCCTTCTCCACGTCCTGGTCGGCGGCATAGCGCTTCACCAGAAAGCCGTAGCCGAGGTCGGCCTGGTGCGCGTTGAACTTGGCCAGCGCATCGGCGTTGGTCGGGTCACCGCTGAGCACCTTCAGCGCCGCCACCGCCGGAATGCCGTTGGCGATCCGTCGCGCCGCGTCCGCCTCGATACGGTCCACGCCGGGGACTTCCTGGGTCATCGTGTGGGTAAGCAGCGGGGTCAGCACGTACGGCACCTGCACCTCGAACCGATTGCGCTTCTCGTCCTGCGAGGGCCAGGCGATCACGTTGAACGGCGCCGGGGCCGGCGCGGTCTCCCACATCGCCTCCATCGCCGCCAGCTTGGACGGCTGCGCCTGGCCACCGACAAAGCCGAGCGCGTCGCCCAGGGTGATCACGCCGGCGGTCGCCAGCACGCCGAACAGCGCCGCCATGCGGAACGAACGCCGCGCCATCGCCATGTGCCGGTTGCGGTACATGTAGAACGCGCTGATGCCGGTGACGAAGATCGCCGCGGTGACGTAGCCGGCGATGCTGGTGTGCACGAACTTCGCCTGCGCGTCGTGGCTGAAGATCAGCTCGGAGAAGCTCGACAGCTCCATGCGCATGGTGACCGGGTTGAACTTCGCGCCCACCGGGTTCTGCATGAAGCTGTTGGCGATGAGGATCCACAGCGCCGACAGGTTGGTGCCGAACGCCACCAGGTACGTCACCAGCAGGTGCTGCACCTTGGTCAGCCGCTTCCAGCCGAAGATCATCAAGCCCACGAAGGTGGACTCCATGAAGAACGCCATCAGCCCTTCGATCGCCAGCGGCGCGCCGAAGATGTCGCCGACGAAGCCCGAGTAGAACGACCAGTTGGTGCCGAACTCGAACTCCATCGTCAGGCCGGTGGCGATGCCCAGCGCCATGTTGATGACGAACAGCTTGCTCCAGAACTCCGCCATCTCGCGGTAGACGGCGCGACCGGTGGTGACATAGACCGTCTCCACCGCCGCGATGAAAAAGCTCAAGCCGAGAGTGAGTGGAACGAACAGATAGTGGTAGAGCGCGGTGACAGCGAACTGCCACCGCGAGAGTTCAACGACCGTGCTGTCGATCATGTCCTTGGTTCCCTGGTGGACGAAAGTGATCGCATCTCCGGTATCAGAAGCGGTAACCGATGCTCAGGCCGTAGGCCAGCGGATCGATGTTGGCCTTGCCGACCTTGGTGCCGTTTACCTTCACGTCACCGGCGATGCTCATCCAGCGTACATCCGCAGTGGCCAGCCAACGATCGTTGATGCGGAAATCGAGGCCGGCGTGCGCGGCTGCGCCGAAACTGTTTGCGATGCTTACATGGGTACCCTGCAGCGGACCGACACCGCGGGTCTGGAAGAAAGTGGTGTAGTTCAGGCCGACGCCGACGAACGGCGACACCACGGCGTCCGGCAGGAAGTGGTAGTTCACGCCCACCGTCGGCGGCAGGTGCTTGGTGGTCGCGGCGGACACGCCATCGAGGCGGACGGTGTGCTTGAACGGCAGCGCGGCAAGCACGTCGACACCCCAGTTGCGATCGAACATGTATTCGATGCTGAAGGTCGGCTTGGTGTCGCTGTCGATGGTGGCCTTCATGCCGGCCAGCGTGCCGTTGTTGGACTTCGGATTGACGGTGTGGACGCCGACCCGGAACACCCACGGCGAGGTATCGGCGGCGTGGGCGGCGGATGCGGCACCCAAGGCGAGGGCCAGGGCGGTCAGGGCAAGAGTGGATGCTTTCATGGGGCGTTCCTTTGTTTTTGTGTCGAAAGACGGATGCATTGTCATCAGCCCTTCGTTTCGCCTTTTGACCGCCGTCAGTTCTTTCGACCCGATCCGTCTTGCTGCGACGCCCTGCCGCAGCCCTCGATCGCCCGCCCTACTCCGCCTCGCTGTGATGGACCAGCTGGCCGTCGCGGTCGCGCACGCTCACTTCCACCGGCACGCCATCGCGCACGCTGCCGGTCACCACGCAGAAGTGCTCGAACTGCGCCAGCAGGCGCTCGGCCTGCTGGTAGTCGGCCACCGCCTCGGGCAACTCCAGCGTGACGGCGATGTGTTGCACCCGCAGTCGCCCCTCCTCATTGCGGCCCAGCGTCGCACGTGCCCGCGTCACCAGCGTGCCCGGGCTGTTCTTGAACTTGCGCAGCGCGAACAGCAGGCTCGCACTGAGGCAGTTGGCCACCGCCGCCACCAGCAGGCGCGAAGGATTGGGGCCGTGATCGGTGCCCAGCGGCGCGGTCTCGTCGGTGACCAGCTCGGGGATCGGCGTGTCGTCGAAGGCGATACGGAAGACGTAATCGCTCTCCTGGGTCAGGGTCAGGGTGAACTCCTGGGTCTCGCTCATGCGTGCGCTCCTTCATCGGTGATCGCCGCAGTCTTGCGGCTTCGCCGATCAAGCATGGCGTAATACAGCAGCGGGATCACCAGCAACGTGAGCACCGTGGACACCAGCACGCCGAACACCAGCGACACCGCCAGGCCCTGGAAAATCGGGTCGGTGAGGATGAAGAACGCGCCGAGCATCGCGGCGATCGCGGTCAGGATGATCGGCTTGGCGCGCACCGCACCGGCCTCCACCACCGCCTCTTCCAGCGGCAGGCCGCTGGCGATCGCGTGGTTGATGAAGTCCACCAGCAGGATCGAGTTGCGCACGATGATGCCGGCCAGCGCGATCATGCCGATCATCGAGGTGGCGGTGAACTGCGCGCCGAGCAGCCAGTGGCCCGGCATCACGCCGATCACCGTCAGCGGGATCGGCGCCATGATCACCAGCGGCACCAGGTAGCTGCGGAACTGGCCGACCACCAGCAGGTAGATCAGCACCAGGCCCACTGAATAGGCGATGCCCATGTCGCGGAAGGTCTCGTAGGTGATCTCCCACTCACCGCTCCAGCTGATCGAGTAGTGGTCGTCGCCGATCGGCGCCCCGGTGAAGTGCTGGGTCAGCGTGTGCCCGTCCACCTTGCCCGCGCCGAGCTTGCCGACCAGCCGGAACATGCCGTAGATCGGGCTGTCCTCGCTGCCGGCGTCGTCCGCGGTGACGAAGGCATAGGGGCGCAGGTCCTTGTGGTAGACCGCGCCTGCCCACGGCTCGTCGCTGACCTTCACCACCTCGGACAGCGGGATCAGCGCACCGCTGCGCGAGCGCACCCGCAGCGAGAGGATGGTCTGAGTCGACGCCAGCGCCGCCGGCGACAGCCGCAGCAACGCCGGCACCGCGTACTTGATCCCGGACTCGCCCAGGTAGGTGGCGCGGTCGCCGCCCATCGCCGCCTGCAGCACCGAGACGATCTCGGCCTGGCTCACGCCCAGCGTGGCAGCATGCTCGCGGTCGATCTCGAACACCTTGCGCCGCGCAGCCGGACTTTCCACGCTCGAATTGATGTCGGCGATGCCGTCGGTCTGGCCGAACATCTGCTCCATCGTCCGCGCCAGCTGGCGCTGGCCGCCGTAGGACGGCCCGTAGATCTCGGCCACGATCGGCGCCATCACCGGCGGACCCGGCGGCACCTCGGCCAGCACCATGTGGGCGTGGTACTTGTGCGCCACCGCGGCCAGCGCCGGTCGCACCGAACTGGCGATCTCGTGGCTCTGCCGCGAACGTTCGTCCTTGTCGACCAGGTTGACCTGGATATCGCCCTGGTACGGCTGGTTGCGCAGGTAGTACTGGCGCACCAGGCCGTTGAAGTTCATCGGCGCGGAGGTGCCGGCATAGATCTGGAAGTCCTTCACCTCCGGCACCTTGTCGATTACCTGGCTCATCTCCACCAGCACGCGCTGGGTCTGCTCGAGGGTGGAGCCCTCGGGCATGTTGAGCACCACCTGGAACTCGCTCTTGTTGTCGAACGGCAGCATCTTCAGGATCACCGCCTTCACGCCGACCAGACCCACCGCCAGCAGCACCAGCAGGCCCATGCCGGCGAACAGCATGCGGCGCTTGCGCGACGCGCCGCGACCGGCCAGGAATGGCGTCATCAGGCGCTTGAAGAAGCGCTGCAGGAACGCATCGATGCGCGACGGCTTGAGCCCCTCTCCATGACCCGCATGTGCCTGGTGCTCGTGATGACCGAGCAGCCGGAACGCCAGCCACGGCGTGACCACGAAGGCCACCGCCAGGGAGATCATCATGCCGGCCGAGGCGTTGATCGGGATCGGTCGCATGTACGGGCCCATCAGGCCACCGACGAAGGCCATTGGCAGCAGCGCGGCGATCACCGTAAAGGTGGCCAGGATGGTCGGGCCACCGACCTCGTCCACTGCCTGCGGGATCGCCTCGAGCAGGCGCTTGCCGCCCAGCGCCATGTGCCGGTGGATGTTCTCCACCACCACGATCGCATCGTCGACTAGGATGCCGATGGAGAAGATCAGCGCGAACAGCGAGACGCGGTTGATGCTGAAGCCGATCGCCCACGAGGCGAACAGGGTGATCGCCAGGGTCACCACCACCGCCACGCCGACCACCACCGCCTCGCGCCACCCCAGCGCGAACAGCACCAGCGCCACCACCGCCATGGCAGCCAGCGCCAGGTGCAGCATCAGCTCGTCGGCTTTCTGGTTGGCGGTGTAGCCGTAGTCGCGGGTCACCGTCACGTGCACGCTGTCCGGAATCGAGACGTTGCGCAGCGCGGCGATGCGCGCCTGCACCTCGCTGGCGATGGTGTGCGCGTTGGTACCGGCCTTCTTGCCGATCGCGATGGTCACCGCCGGCACCAGCCCGGTCAGCGGGCCGGCCTTGCCGGGCGGCGCACCGAACGAGGCGAACTGGCTGGGCTGGTCGGCACCGGCCGACACCTTCGCCACATCGGACAGGTACACCGGCTTGCCGCCGGACAGCCCGATCACCAGGTGCGCGACCTCGTCGGCATTCATCAGCAGGCGACCGGCCTTCACCGGCACGTTGCGGTTGTCGCCGATCTCGCTGCCGACGTCGGCCGCCATGTTGGCCGCCTTCAACGCCTGGTCGAGATCGCCGACGGTGAGCTGGTAGTTGGCCAGCTTCAACGGATCGATCTGCACCGTTACCGCGCGGTCGGGCGTGCCAAGGGTGTAGACGTCGCGCGTGCCGGGGATACGCTTGACCTCGGTCTCCAGCGTATGCGCGACTCGGGCCAACTGCTCGGCGTCCACCTCGGGCCGGTCCGACCACAGCGTGAGCGCCATCATCGGCACGTCGTCGATGCCGTACGGCTTGACCAGCGGCTGGCCGACGCCCAGGCCCTGCGGGGCCCAGTCGGCGTTCGAATAGATCTTGTTGTACAGGCGGACCAGCGCCTCCTGGCGCGGCACGCCGACCTGGAACTCGACCGTCACCACCGACATGCCCGGACGGCTCATCGAGTACACATGCTTGATCCCGCGGATCTCCGAGAGCTTCTGCTCCAGCGGGAACGACACCAAGTGCTCGACGTTGTCCACGCTGGCGCCGGGGAACGGCACCATGACGTTGGCCATGGTGGCCTCGATCTGCGGGTCCTCTTCTTTGGGCGTGATGATCGCCGCGGCGATGCCCAGCAACAGCCCCGCCAGCGCCAGCAGCGGGGTGATCTGCGAAGCCTGGAAGGCCCGTGCGATGCGCCCGGAAATACCCATCTTCCCTGCTTCACTCATGGCCGGACGCATCCTTGGCGCGATGCTGCGCGAGGAAGTTCAGCGCCGCCACCGGATCGGTCGCGATGGTCTCGCCATCGTCCAGGCCGGCCAGCACCTGCACCCGGTCGCCCACCGGATCACCCACGCGCAGCTGGCGCAGCGAAACACCATGATCGCCGATCACGTAGACGCCGATCAGCTCGCCGCGCCGCACCAGCGCGGAAGCCGGCACCAGCAGCTGTTTCGCGTCACCGACGGGAAAGGCCACCTTGACCGACGTGCCCGGACGCAGACCACTGTCCTGCCCCGGCACCTCCACGCGCACGGTGAAGGTATGCGTGGCCGGATCGGCATACGGGAACACGGTGATGTCATTCGCCGGCACGCGGCGCCCATCGGCGAGGATGGTCGCGCTCTTCGCGGCGCGGATCGCGCCGACCGAACTCTGCGGCACCTGCACGCTGACGCGCAGGGCATCGAGGGATTCCATCGCGATCAGCGGCTGCGGCGACGGCGGCCCCGACTGCACCGCTTCACCCACGTGCACGAACCGGCGCGTGATCACCCCCGCGTAGGGCGCACGCACCTCGGTGTAGTCCACGCTCTGCTTCGCCTGCGCGAGCTGGGCCTGCGCGGCATCCAGTGCGGCCTTGGCGGCATCGCGCCGGGCACGCACGCTGTCCATGTCCGACTTGGACACGTAACCCTTGGGCAGCAGCGCGGAAAAGCGTTCGAACGACGCCTGCGCATCGCTGTAGCTGGCTCGCGCCGAGGCGAGCTGCGCCAGCGCCGCGTCACGCGAGGAGCGCTGCTCCACGTCGGTGAAGCGCACCAGCACGGCGCCCGCCGGCACCACGTCGTTGACGTCGTGGGGCAAGGCCAGCACGCGGGCGTTGGTCTGCGCGGTCAGGGTGACCTGGTTGACCGCCTCGACGACGCCGTCCCAGGTCTGCTCGCGGGACGCGTCGCCGGCATGGATCACCTGCGAGGCAAGCGAAGGCCGGGGCGCCTGGCCCGCCGAAGGCGCGGACTTGTCGCCGCAGCCGGCGAGCAGGGCCAGCGCGAAAAAGGGAACCAGGTGGCGCACGCGCACGATCATGTCGGCCTCTCGGGGGGAAGGTGGATCAGCGGTCGCCGAACGCACAGCCCGGCTTGAGTCCGACCTTGCGCAGGATCATCGCCAGCGGGCAGAAGCCGGTGAAGGCCGACTGCAGCAGGTTGGCGCCAACGAACAGGGTAAGCAACAGCCACCACGGCGAGACGAAATGGGCCAGCGCCACGCTCAGCAGCACCACGCTGCCGGCAAACGCGAGGACGAAACGATCGATGTTCATGACGGTTCTCTGTGGGGAAGGGACCAATATCAGTGCTTGCCGGTGCCCGGCTTGATGCGCTCGATGCCGAGCGCCTTCATCACGTAACGCTCGTACAGCGGCTCGCTGGTGCCGGCGCGCATCTTGCGCAGGAAATACTTCTCGTAGGCCACCTTGGCCACGTGCACCCACTTGCCCTCGCGGGCCCAGGTGACGTTGCGCGGCGGAATCTGCGGCAGCGCCACGAAGGCGGCGCCGCTGTCACCCATGTCGGCCAGGCAGACCGCGTTCCAGGTGGCTTCGGCGTTGCCCTCGCGCCCCTCCAGCTCGGCCTTCAGGTTGGCCACCAGCGCGGTCACCATCGACTCGATCATGAAGCCGGTCTTGGGTGCACCGGTAGGGACCGGGGTGGCTTCCACCGGCGGGATCGCCACGCATACGCCGGCCGAGAAAATGTTGCGGAAGGTCGGGTTGCGCTGATGCTTGTCGATCAGCACGAACCCGCGCGGGTTCACCAGCCCCTCGATGCCGCGCACGGCTTCAACGCCGGTGAATGCCGGGATGACCATCGAGAAGGCGAACGGCAGCGTTTGCTCGCCAGCCGGTTTGCCGGCGCTGTCGAGCGTGGAGACGTGGAATTGGCCCGCCTCGACCTTGTCGATCTTCGCGCTGGTGATCCAGCGGATGTGGCGCTGGCGGAACTGGCGCTCGAGCAGACCCT
Source organism: Dyella thailandensis (assembly GCF_050749815.1). Classification (GTDB taxonomy): domain Bacteria; phylum Pseudomonadota; class Gammaproteobacteria; order Xanthomonadales; family Rhodanobacteraceae; genus Dyella_A. The sequence continues at coordinate 1,460,005 of NZ_CP192735.1, forward strand.
GCGAGTCGCCGACGCCGCCCAGCCCCATGTGGCCAATGTAGGGCTCGCTGGTAACGAAGGTCATCGGCACGCGGTCGCGGATCTTGCGCCGGCGCAGGTCGGTGTCGAGCATCAGTGCGAATTCGTAGGCGGGCCCGAAGCAGCTGGCGCCCTGCGCCGCGCCGATCACCACCGGCCCCGGGTTCTTCACGAACGCCTCGTAGTTCGCCCAGGCGTCGTTGGCGTGCGGCGTGGTGCATACGGACTGGGTGTACCCGCCGTGGGGTCCCAACCCCGGCACCTCGTCGAACGCCAGGCGTGGACCCGTGGTGATCACCAGGTAGTCATAGGCCAGGCTGCGGCCATCCTTCAGCTCGATGCGGCTTTCCTGCGGCACGACCCGGGCGACTCCACAAGCGACGTAGTCGATGCCGCGACGCCCCAGGGCAGGCGCCACCTCCACCTGAATGTCCGAAGGCTTGCGCCATCCGATGGCGACCCACGGATTGGAGGGCGTGAAAGAGAAGGTCGGCGCCTCCCCGATCACCGTGATTGCGTGATCGCTGCCTATCGCAGCCCGCAGTTCATAGGCCGCGCACATGCCGCCAATGCCGGCGCCGATGACGATGACGTTTGCCATGAGTGGACTCCTTGACGGGTGGCTCGAACGGAAAGATCGGGATGGGTTGGACGATGGACCCGCGCGAAGATCACCGCCTTGCCGCTGATCAAACGCACACTAAATTAGTGATATATAATTTAGCTTTATCTTAATTAGTGAAAGCTTAAGATGTCAACAACCCCCGCTGGGCAGCTTCGCCCTTCGGCATGACATCCCGAGATGCCCCTATGAAACGACGCCCCCCGCCCTTCCCAGCCGCGATGGACATCGATGCCATGCGCGAAAATGCCGACCAAGCCGCCTCGCTTCTGAAGGCGCTTGCCAACGGGCAACGGCTGCGCATCCTCTGCCTGCTGCTGGGCGGGGAGCGCTCGGTCAGCGACATGCATGCTTCGATGACCCTGAGCCAGTCAGCGCTGTCCCAGCACCTGGCGCGCCTACGCCAGGACGGGCTGGTCACCACCCGCAGGGAGGCGCAGACCATCTACTACGCGCTCCCCCCCGGTCCCGCACTGCACGTGATCGAGGCACTGCACAGTAGCTACTGCGCTCCCGCCACGGGAGCTGACTGCGCGACAAGCGACTGACCTGCCCTGCATCCGTCCGGCAGCGCTGGGACATCTGAGAACTCACGGCGGTCGGCCCAGCCTCCTTTCGGCGTGGATGTCCGTGTCGTGCCAGTTGATACGCGTGGCCTGGCGCGAGGTCGCTGCTGAGCACCCACGCATGGCGGCATGTGCCAGCAGCAAGCCTGCAAACGAGATCCGCCGCGATCCGTTCTTGACCGAGGTCAACGCTCCCCCCATGCGGGCGGCCTAGCATGCGATGGCATTCCCACGGGAGCCCGTCATGAGCGCACAGCCTCCTGCTCGTCCGCACGAGCCGTCACCGCAACCGCAAGCCCTGGAAGGCACGCACTGGATCGAAGCCCTGCGCGACGGCACGCGCGTGCTGATCCGTCCGCTGCGCGCGGAAGATCATGAGCGCGAGGAGGAGTTCATTGCCCGCCTGTCGGGCGAGTCGAAGCGGCTGCGCTTCCTGTGCGATTTCAAAAAGGCCAGTCCGGCGCTGATCAAGCAGCTGATGGACGTGCATTACCCCGAGCAGATGGCCTTCGTGGCGCTCGCCCACGACAACGGCAAGCTGCGCGAGGTCGGCGTGAGCCGCTACAGCGCCACCGACGACGGCAAGCGCTGCGAATGCGCGGTGACCGTGGCCGACGACTGGCGCCACCGCGGGCTCGGCGTGCTGCTGATGCAGCACCTGATCCAGCTGGCCAGGCGCAACGGCTTCAAGCAGATGTTCTCAATCGACGCGGCCGACAACGAGCCGATGCGCGAGCTGGCTCATCACCTGGGCTTCGAGCGCCATATCGACCCGGATGACGGCAGCCAGGTCATTCACACGCTCGCGCTGTGAGCGGCGTGTCCGACTCGGATGCCCGCCCCGTGCCGCCGCTGACGCAGCCCACTGACGGCGCGGCGCACGGTGCGGGCATGCCGACCGTGCGCAACCACGGCTGGCCCACCGACGTGCTGGCCGTGCGCCAGGGCGTATCGCACGCGGCATGGCTTGCCGGCATCGGCCTGGCTGCCCGCTGGGGCAGCCGGCTCTCCGGCTGCCGGCTGCCGGCCGAACCCACCGGACACAGCCACGAACCGACCGTGCTGGCCCTGCTCGAACGTGTGGACGAGCCCCATGAGTCGGCCGCCGACGCGACGTCCTTCGCCCGTCTCGCCCTCGCTGGCGGTGCCCCCCGTGCTGACTGGGTGTCCTGCCGCGGCGGCCTGGCCGAGACGCTGCACCGGCTCGGCGCCTGGCACGACCTGGTGATCCTGGCGCGCGACGCCTTTGCCGGTGACGACCCGTTCGAGCATTTCGGCCAGGCCCTGCTGGGCTGTCGAATGCCCTGCCTGCTGCTGCCCACCGACAGCGCCGACCGCAGCGGCCTGTTCCCGCGCGTGGCGATCGGCTGGAACGGCAGCATCGAGGCCACCCGGGCGATGCACGCGGCCCTGCCGTTCCTGCATGCGGCCGAGCACGTCACCCTGATCGACGGGGCCAGGGCGCGCTCGCCCGACGATACGGACGAGCCAGCGCCGGATTTCGACCCCGCGCGCTACCTCGCCCGCCACGGCATCGCAGCCCAACGCAAGACGCTGCGCACCACGCCCTCCCACGCCGGCGAAGCCCTGCTTGCGGCCACCGTGCACGACCGCTCGGATCTGTTGGTGATGGGCGGCTACAGCCATTCGCCGGTACGCGAGCGCATCCTCGGCGGCGCTACGCGCCATGTGTTGGCACATGCACCGCTGGCCGTGCTGATGCGACATTAGGGCGGTTCCTCGTGGCCACCGGACAGCACGCGCCACCGCGCGAAGGCGGGTCGATGGAGATCGGCACGGATCCCGGCACCATCACGCACCGCCCTACCGTGGGCGGCGACCGGCTGCGGCGGCTGGGCATCGACACCGGCGCCGAACACGTCGTCTACCTGCACCGCGCCTCGCCGATCTGCCGCAGCGAAGGCCTCGGCGCCCATGCCCGCGTGCAGTTGCGCATCGGCGCGCGCCAGTTGCTGGCCACGCTGGCCATCGTGCACGGCGAACTGTTGGCGCCAGACGAGGCCGGGCTGTGCGAATCGGCATGGCACACGCTGCAGCCGCAGCCGCACGAGCACGTGGTGATCGCCCACTCGGCCAGCGTCGAGTCGCTCGCCAGCGTGCGGGCGAAGATCTACGGCCGCAAGCTCGACGACACGCAGCTGCACGCGATCGTGCGCGACATCGTCGACCATCGCTACAGCCATCTGGAGCTGGCCGCCTTTATCACCGCCTGCAGCGGCGACCATCTCGCCACCGACGAGGTCATCGCGCTGACCCGCGCCATGGTCGACACCGGCACCCGGCTGCGCTGGCCGCAACCCACGGTGGTGGACAAGCACTGCATCGGCGGGCTGGCCGGCAACCGCACCACGCCTGTGGTGGTGGCGATTGTCACCGCGCTGGGCCTGGTGATGCCCAAGACTTCCTCGCGCGCGATCACCTCGCCGGCGGGCACCGCCGACGCCATGGCCATGCTCGCGCCGGTGGAGCTGGATCTGGCGCACATGCGCCACACCGTCGAGCGCTGCGGCGGCTGCATCGTGTGGGGCGGCGCGATGAACCTCGCCCCCGCCGACGACGTGCTGATCCGCGTGGAGCGGGCGCTGGACGTGGACAGCGCCGGCCAGCTGGTGGCCTCGGTGCTGTCCAAGAAGATCGCTGCCGGCTCCACCCATGTGGTCATCGACGTACCGGTGGGGCCCACCGCGAAGATCCGCAGCGACGCCGAAGCGCGGGCGCTGCAAGAGCTGCTGGAGCAGGTAGCCACGGCCTTCGGCCTGCAGTTGCGCGTGCTGCTCAGCGACGGCCGCGAGCCGATCGGCCGCGGCATCGGCCCCGCGCTGGAGGCCCACGACGTGCTCGCGGTGCTGCAGAACCACGCCGACGCACCGGCCGACCTGCGCGCCCGCGCCCTGCAGATCGCCGCGGCCGTGCTGGAAACCGGCGGCCTGGCCGGCACTGCGCAGGCCTTGAAGATGGCCACCGAATGCCTGGATTCCGGGCGCGCCTGGGTGCAGTTCCAGGCGATCTGCACCGCCCAGGGCGGGCTGCGCGTGCCCGGCAGCGCGCCGTGGCAGCAGCCGGTACTGGCACCGCGCGACGGCGTGGTGACGGCGATCGACAACCGTCGCCTGTCGCGCGTGGCGAAGCTGGCCGGCGCGCCATCCGCTCCGCTGGCCGGGCTCACCCTGCAGGTGCACGGACGCGACCGGGTCAGCACTGGCCAGCCGCTGTTCACCGTGCACGCGCAGAGCCCCGGCGAGCTGGCCTACGCCATGGAATACGTGGCGCGACACCCCGCCATCGTCTGCCTGGAGGAGGCGCCGTGAGCGCCATCTACGCCCTGCCCGGCAACGAGGAGATGGCCGACCGGCTTGCCTGGCACAGCGGTCTGCCGCGGCGGGTGGTGCAGGTACATCGCTTCCCCGACGGCGAGAGCCGCGTGCGCATCGAGCCGCCGCAGCCGCGCAGCGCGGCGGTGATCGTCTGCACGCTGGACCACCCCGACCCCAAGCTGCTGCCGCTGACGATGGCCGCGGCCACCGCGCGTGAACTGGGCGCCTCACGCGTGGGGCTGGTGGCGCCTTACCTCGCCTACATGCGCCAGGACACGCGCTTCCACGAGGGTGAGGCTGTGTCGGCGCGGGTGTTCGGCCAGTTGCTCGGCGGCGCCTTCAACTGGCTGATCACGGTGGACCCGCACCTGCACCGCTACCGCCGCCTTGGCGACGTGTATCCGCTGGACGGCTACGTGGTGCATGCGGCGCAACGCCTGGCGCGCTGGATTGCGCAGGAGGTGCCGCAGCCGCTGCTGATCGGGCCGGACGGCGAAAGCGCGCAGTGGGTGAACGCGGTGGCGCGCATGCTCGATGCGCCCTGCGTGGTCGCCGCCAAGCAGCGCTACGGTGATCGCGACGTACGCATCACCCTGCCCGCGCTCGACCGCTATGCGGGCCATACCCCGGTGGTGCTGGACGACATCATCGCCAGCGGCCACACCATGATCGCTACCGTGCAATGCCTGCGCGACCAGCCGCTGCCGCCGCCGGTCTGCGTGGGGGTGCACGGCATCTTTGCCAATGGCGCGCTGGAGGCGCTGCACGCCGCCGGTGCCGCCCGCGTAGTGGTGAGCAACACCATCGCCTCGGCGCAATCGCAGATCGACCTGAGCGAGGAGCTGGCGCAGGTCATGCTCGAGCGCTGCGGCGGCCGCCTGCGCGCGCCGCCCTCTTCCCCACGGAGATCCCCGCCATGAACCAGCACATCGTCTACAGCGCGCATGGCGCCGCCAAGCAGGTCACTGGCTCGTGCCATCTCGTGCGCTTCGGCACGCTGAGCGTCCTGATCGATTGTGGCCTGTTCCAGGGCAGCGACGAGGAGGAACGCGCCAACGCCGAGTCGTTCGGCTTCGAGCCGGCCAGCGTCGACGTGCTGCTGCTCACGCACGCGCACCTGGACCACTGCGGGCGCATACCCAAGCTGGTACGCGAAGGGTTTCGCGGACGCATCCTGGCCACCTCGGCCACCCGCGACCTGGCCCGTGTGGTGCTGCTCGATGCCGCCGGATTGCAGGAAGAGGAAGCGCGCCGCGCCCAGCGCAGCGGACGGCGTCGCGACGAGGCAGCCAGCACCCCGCTGTACACGCTCGACGATGCGTTTCACGCGCTCGACTACTTCGCCAGCCCGGTCGCCTACGGCGAGATCGTGCCGCTGGCGCCGGGGGTACAGGCGCAGTTCCTGGACGCCGGGCACATCCTGGGCTCGGCCTCGATCCTGCTCACCCTGGACGACGGCGAGCAGGTGCGCCGCATCGTGTTCTCCGGCGACCAGGGCAACCCCGGGCGCCCGCTGCTGCGCGACCCGGTGCCGGCGCCCGCCGCCGACTACGTGGTGATGGAGACCACCTACGGCAACCGGCCGCACCGCTCGCTGCCCGATACCGTCGACGAGCTGTACCAGGCGATCCGCGAGACGGTGGCACGGCACGGCAACGTGATCATCCCCACCTTCGCGCTGGAGCGTGCGCAGGAGATCCTCTACTACCTGCACCGCGGCATCCGCGACGGCCACATTCCCGCGCACACCTCGGTGTTTCTCGACTCGCCGATGGCGATCTCCGCCACCGAAATCTTCCGCCGCCATCCGGAATGCTTCGACGACGGCTTCCGCCAGGAACTGCAACACGGCGACCCGTTCGCCATGCCGAACCTGCACTTCGCCCGCGAAACGGCCGAGTCGATGGCGATCAACCGGATGGAAGGCGGCGCGGTGATTCTGGCGGGCTCGGGCATGTGCAACGGCGGACGCGTGCGCCACCATCTGAAGCACAACCTGTGGCGCGAGCGCTGCAGCGTGGTGTTCGTCGGCTATGCCGCCCACGGCACGCTGGCACGCCGCATCGTGGACGGCGCCGAGAGCGTACGCATCTTCAACGAGGAGATCCGCGTGCGGGCGCAGATCTGGACCATCAACGGCTTTTCCGCCCACGCCGACCAGGCCGCGCTGCTGCACTGGCTGGGTCACTCACCGCGGCGCAAGGTGTTGCTGGTGCACGGCGACTACGACGTGGGTATGCAGGTGATGCGCGAACGGCTGGACCAGCTGGGCATCCCCAGCCAGATGCCGGGGATGCACGAGCCGATCCTGCTGGATTGACCGGCGCGCGCCGGCGCCACCATTACGCGCCGCTGGGCAACGCCACACCGGTCGGCCGCTCGCGCAGCCACGCGCCGGCGAGTTCGGCGCCCATCGGATAGCCGATCAGGTAACCCTGCAGCGCGTCGCATCCCAGCGCCTTGAGCAGGCGTGCCTGCTCGGCGGTCTCCACGCCTTCGGCCACCACGTCCATCTGCAGCTGGTGACCCACGGCGATCACCGTGCGGGCGATCGCCACGCTGTCCTCGTCGTCGGGGAGATCGTGCACGAACGACTTGTCGATCTTCAGCCGGTCGACCTTGAACTGCCGCAGGTAGGACAGGCTGGAATAGCCGGTGCCGAAATCGTCGAACGCCACCCGCACGCCGAGCGCGCAAAGCTTGTGGATACACTGCAGTGCGCGGTCGATGTTCTCCATCAGCGAGCTCTCGGTGACCTCCAGCTCAAGCTGTGCCGGCTGCAGCTGATGGCGTTGCAGCGTCTGCGCCACCCGCTCGGCGAAGTCCGGCCGCTGGACCTGCTGCGCCGCCACGTTCACCGCCATCACCAGGCCATCGGCGAGACCCTCGTCGATCCAACGGCGCATCTGCGCACAGGCGCGATCGAGCACCCATTGGCCCAGCTCCGGCATCAGCCCCATACCCTCGGCCACCGCAATAAACCGGTCGGGCATCACCAGGCCAAGCTCCGGGCTGCGCCAGCGCAGCAGCGCCTCGAAGCCCAGCATGCGTCCACTGCCGGCGCACACCTGCGGCTGGAAGTCGAGGTAGAATTCGTCCGCCAGCAGCGCCGCGCGCATGCGCGCGCCAAGCATGCGGCGGTCTTCCACGCGCAGCATGTCTTCCTGCGAGTACGCGCACACCTGGTCGCGGCCGAGGTGCTTGGCGCGCGTCATCGACGCTTCGGCGCGCAGCAGCAGGTCGGCCAGGTTGTCGACCCGCTGCGGGTAGGTGGCCACACCAATGCTCATCGTGACCCGTACTTCGCCGGTTGCGATGTCGATCGGCACCGCGGCGGCACCGCGCAACTGCTCGGCCAGCGCCATCGCGTCGTCCAGCGCCATCATCGGCAAGGCAATGACGAACTCGTCGCCGGTGAAACGGGCCGACCGGCCACGCTCGCCGACCAGCTCGCGCATGCGCCACGCCAGCGCCGCCACCACCTTGTCGCCCACCTCGTGGCCCATGGTTTCGTTGATCGCGTGGAAGCGGTCGACGTCGGCATAGATCAGCGTCATCGGCCGCCCGGCCTGATGCAAGGCATGCTCTTCGAGCATCGACTCGATCACCGGATAGCGCGCCAGGCCGGTCTCCGCATCGTGCGTGGCGGCGTAGGCCAGCCGCGCTTCGGCGTCACGTTGCGCGGTGACGTCGGAGAGGATGCCGATGTAGTGCGTGACCGTGCCGCGCGCATCGCTGACCGGTGAAATGTACAGCTGGTTCCAGAACAGCGTGCCGTCCTTGCGCACGTTGCGCAGCAGGGTGCTGCTCTCCTCGCGGGTGGCCAGCGCCCGGCGGATCAGCGCGCGCTCGGTTTCGTTGTCTTCGCCTCCCTGCAGGAAGCGGCAGTTGCGGCCGATCACCTCCTCCGCGCTGTAGCCAGTCATGCGCTCGAACGCGCGGTTGACGAAGATGATCGGCTCGTCCGGCTGGCGCGCCGCCACGATGACGATGCCGTTGCCGGCGCAATGGATCGCGCGGTCGAGCAGATGCAGCTGGGCGTCGGCCAGCACGCGCGAGCTGACGTCCTGGATGTGCGCCAGCACTGCGCGCGCACCGCGGTAATCCATGGCGTGGAAGATGCCCTCCACGTAACGATAGGCGTGCCCGTCGCGGCGGTATTCCCACGCGCTGAGCTCGCCGTCCACCAACTCCCCGGAGGCGAGCTGCGCGGCAAAGCGCTCGCTCTCGTGCGGGGCCAGCAGCGCGTCGAACCGCGCGCCCACCAGCTGCGGCACGATGTCGGCGTACTCGGCCTGCGCGGCCTCGTTGGCGGTGAGGATCTCCAGGCTGTCCGCATCGAACAGCATCAATGGCACCGGCCCCTCGTCGAACAGCAGGCGATGGCAGGTCTCGCTCTCGCGCAGCACCTCGACGAAGCGGGTGTGATCCACGGCGTAGCGGATGCTGCGCGCGAGACGCTCCGCATCGATCAGGCCCTTCACCAGATAGTCGCTGGCGCCGGCTTCCATGGCGGCCATGTCCACCGACTGGTTGCCGCGCCCGGTCAGCACGATGAACGCGCGGGTCAGGCCCTCGCGGTTCACCGCCTCGATCAGGTCCAGCCCGCTGGCCGGACCGAGCAGGTAATCCACCAGGTAGACATCGTGCGCACCGCGGCGCAGCTCGTTGAGCCCCTGCTCCGGCGTGGCACACCACTCGAAGGTGTAGCCGCCCTCGCTGGCGTCGCACAGCATGTCGCGGATAAGGATGAAATCGTCCTCGTCGTCGTCGACCACAAGCACGCGCAGCGGCGGGTGGGTCATGACTGCCCCCGGTGGGCGTCCGAGGGGAGCCGGGCGATGTCCATCCAGTAGCGCTCCAGCGAACGCAGCACCGCGATCAGCTCGTCGAAGCGGCGCGGCTTGGTGACGTAGGAGTTGGCGCCGAGCTGGTAGCTCACGCGGATGTCCAGCTCGGCCGTGGAGGTGGTGAGGATGATCACCGGCAGATGCCGCAACCGCTCGTGCTCGCGGATAGCGCGCAGCGCCTCGCGGCCATCCATGCGCGGCATGTTGAGATCCAGCAGCACCAGGTCGGGCAGCCCGAGGCTCGGGTCGGCATCGTGCCGCGCCAGGTAGGCGAGCAGCTCCACGCCGTCGGGAACGAAATCCAGCGTCACCACCACGCCGCTTTCGGCGAAGGCGTCGGCCAGCAGTACGCGGTCGTCGGCATCATCCTCGGCGACGAGTATCGACAACGATCCATGCAATTGCGTCATGTCCCTGCTCCTGGGAGATCGGTGTTCACCAAGGGTGCGTCTTCCGCCATGCGCGTGAGCGTCGCCGACGCCTGCGTCGGCAGCACCACGATGAAACAGGCGCCTTCGCCGTTGCGACTCTCGGCGTGGATCGTACCCCCGTGTCGCTCAACGATACGCCGGACGATGGCCAGTCCGATACCGGTACCAGCGTATACGTTGCGCGGATGCAGCCGTTGGAACGGCGCAAAGATGCGCTCGGCGTAGGTCTGCTCGAAACCGATGCCGTTGTCCTGGACCCGGATTTCCCAGCGATCGGGGGCGATCGACTGCTCGCCCAGCGGCCGCGCGCTGATGCTGATGTGACACGGACGATCTGCCGCGCGGAACTTCAGCGCGTTGGCCAGCAGGTTCTGCAGCAACTGTCGCATCTGCGACGCGTCGGCCTGCAGCGTCGGTAACGCACCCGGCTCGATGGTGGCGCGCGCTTCCTGCACGCGGGCGTCCAGATCGTCCAGCACGGTGGCCAGCTCGGCGGACAGGTCCACCGTGGCGGGCATGCTGACCCGGGTGCCGACGCGCGAATAGGCGAGCAGGTCGTCGATCAGGGTCTGCATGCGCGAGGCCGCGTCGCCCATGCGCTGGAGGTAGTCGCGCGCCGATTCGTCCAGCTTCGCGGCGACACGCGACTGCAGGCGGTCGGAAAACGCCTGGATCTTGCGCAGCGGCTCCTGCAGGTCGTGCGAGGCGACATAGGCGAAATCCTGCAGCTCGCGGTTGCGGATGCGCAGGTCGTCGATCGCCTTGGCCAGCGCCGCATCGGCCTGGCGCTTGGCGGTGACATCGCGGGCCACAGCGAAGATCAGCCCTTCCGGCGAACGCCGCGAAGTCCACTCCAGCCACACGTCGGTGCCATCGGCGCGGCGCAGCCGGTTGACGAAGCCGGCCAACAGTTCGCCACTCTCACGCTGCCAATCGACGGCATCCTCGGTGGCCAGCCGGTCTTGCGGATGTACCAGTTCGGCCAGCGGGATCGCGCGCAGGGTGGCTTCGTCGTAGCCGAGCAGCCGGCAGAACGCCGGGTTCACCTGTACGAAATACCCGTTCTCGCCGTCGTAGATGCAGAACACCTCCAGCGACAGCTCGAAGAACCGCTGGCGTTCACGTAGCGAGCGGCGCGCCTCCTTGAGGTCGCCGATGTCGCGAAAGGCCAGCACCGCACCGGCCAGCGCACCCTCGGTGCGCAGCGGCGTGGCGACGTAGGCGACATCGAGCGCGCGGCCCTCGCCCAGTTCGAAGCGGGCGTCGTCGCTGCTGGCGTATCCGCTGCCGCCCAGGATGCCGCGCAGCACCTCGCGCCCCGCCTGCGGCAACGCCTCGGCCTGCGGCAGCCCGTAGGCCGGCAGCTCCAAGAGGCGCGCGCCGGTGCGATTGAGGAAGGTGGGCGCGCCGTCGGCATCCACCGCCAGCAGCCCCTCGCCCACGCTATCAGCAATGGCCGAGAGCAGCCCCAGCTGGCTGGCCATCGCCTGCTGGGCGCGACGCAGCTCGCGATGATCCTGCAGCACCGCGAACATGCCGCGGGACTGCCCATGCACGATGATCGGCAGGGTAATCAGCGCTCCCGGGAAATGTCCCCCGCGGCCATCGCGCACGGTCACGTCCAGCCGCTCGGCATCCCCGGCGGCGGCTGCTGCCAGCGCCGCCCCGGCGCGCGCGCGATCGGCGTCGAAGAAGCGCAGCAGCGGCCGCTGCTGCAGCTCGCTCTCCGTCTCGCCGAGCAGGGCCGAGGCTGAACCGTTGGCCTGCAGCACCCGCCCCTCGCCATCGAGCGCAAGCACGGCGTCCGGGTGGTGATCGAACAGCGAGCGGAAGCGCTGCTCGCTCGTACTGAGCTGCTGGAAGGCCTGGTCATGCTCGATGGCGATGGCGGCCAGCGCGGTCAGGCTGTCGATGCTGGCCAGCTCGGCCGGCGAAGGATCGTGCGTTTCGCCGTGGTAGACCGCAAAGGTGCCCAGCACCACGCCGTCGCGCGCGATGATCGGCGTGGACCAGCACGCGAGCAGGCCATGCGGGAGCGCCAGCGACGCGTGGTGTTGCCACAGCGGATCGGTGGCGATGTCGGTCACGATCACGCGCTCGCGCCGCCAGGCCGCCGTGCCACACGAGCCGACCTCCGGCCCAATGACCACGCCGTCGATGGCCTTGGCGTACTGACGCGGCAGATGCGGGGCCGCGCCATGGTAGAGACGCCCGCCCCGCAGCAGCAGCACCGAGCACAAAGCCTCCGGCCGCTGCGCCTCGTAGGCCAGCACGACGGCGTCGAGCACGTCGGCCAGCGGTTGGCCACTGGCGATCGCCGTGAGGATGCGCCGCTGTGCCGCATCCATCTGCTCCACGCGGTGCATCTCGGTATGGTCGCGCCCCACCACGTACAGGCACTGCGCCTGCTCGGACCAGATGCCCGACCATTGCATGTAGAGCACGCGGCCATCGCGGGCGACATTGCGATTGCGGAAGTTGGCGTTGGGCTGGCCGCCGGCGATGCGCACCACTTCGGCAAAGCTGGCCGCGCGATCGTCGGGGTGAATAAGCCGGGCCATGGATTCGCCAATCAGGCTATCGGGCGTGTAGCCCCACAACCGCTCGGCCGCGGCACTGACCCGCAGGAAACGCCCTTCCCGATCCAGCACGATGATCACGTCAGGCGCGCTGTCCATCACCAGTTGCGTCGCTTCCATTGCCCGCGCCAATGCCTCGCTGGCGCGCTGCTGCTCGGTGATGTCCTGCACTGCGCCGGCCACGATCGGATCGTCGTCCGTACCGATCGTTTCCCCGACAGCCCGGATCACCCGCTGCTGCCCATCGGACCGGGTTATGCGGTATTGGCGTTCGACGCGCTCCGCGCCACCGCCAAAGCGGGCTTGGTCCTCCATCAGCGCCGGCCAGTCGTCCGGATGCACGAGGCGGCGAAGCGCCTGCAGCCCCTCCTCTTCCGGGCTGCGATCGACGCCGAAGATCGCGCAGGTCTCCGGTGACCAGTGCAGGCGGCCACTGCGTAGATGCAATTCCCAGCTACCCATGCGCCCCAACTGCAGCGCGTGGCGCGACTCGGCGTCGCGCTTGAGCAGCTCGCGCTCCTGCCGCTTGCGTGCGGAAACATCGTGCAGGTAGACGGTGAGGCCGTGGGTGTGCGGATAGGCACGCAGCTCGTACCAGCGCTGGCTCGTTCCGTGGGCCGCCTCGATGTTGAGCGGCGTGCCATCGCGCAGCGCCCGCTTCCAAAGCGTACGCAGATGGCCCTCCCAGCCGCCGTCGTCGAGCACCTCGGTCAGCACGTTCCAGCACGGCACGTCCAGCAGCGTCGACGCCTGCGCACCAAGCATGCGTGCCGCCTGCGGGTTGACGTAGGTGAAGCGCCATTCGCGGTCGACCATGAACACGCCGTCGCTGATGCTCTCCAGCACGGCGATCATGTCCTGCTCGGCATCGGCCAGCGCCGCCTGCACCACCTCGCGGGCCTCGATCTGGTCGCGCAGCTCACCGCTGACCGCTTCGGCCAGACGCGCGCGCTGCCGCGCCAGGGCCGACAGGCGCAGCGCTGCTGCCAACACACCACCGAGGGCGAAGCCGAGCACCAGGATCAGCGAGGCGTGCACGGCAGGCGGCGGCCCGTTCGGGCGTCCCAGCATCAGCTGCCACGTCTGGCCATACATCGCCAGCGGTGGTGCGGGCGTCGGCGTCCCGGACATGTTGGCGCCGCGTGCGTAGATCGTGCGGCCGTCCTCGTCCACGCGCAGCGTGCCGACAGCGCTCTGCGCCGCCAGCAGTGCCGGAAAGAGCCGCCCGTACTCCACCACGCCCACCAAGTAACCCGCGCGACCGGAGCCGTCGTCGACCGGCGACACGATCAGCGCTCCGCTGCCGCCCAGCAGCAGCTGCATCGGCCCACTCAGGCGCACGTCGTCGGCGGCGTCGACCGCATCGAAGATCCGTCGACGCGCCGGCACGTCGTCCACCCGGGTGCCGGGCGGCAGGCTCATCCCGTCACGCGAGTCGATCAGCCGCAGCACCCGCTCGCGGTCGACGTAGCCCATGGCGCGCAATCCGGCGAGGTCGTTGAGGTACTGCCGCGCATCCACGGCAAACAGGTGTTGCCGCGTGAATTCATCGACGCTGCCGAGCCGGCGTGCCATGCGACGGATCGCCGTGACTTGGGCATCCATGCCGCTGCGCAGTGCGGTGAGCACGCTGGCCTGGCGAGCGCCCTGCTCGTGCCGCTCGATCGCCGATTGCTGGCGCAGCAGCGCCACCCACAGCAACACGGCCAGCAACACCACGCCCAGCCCCAGAAGGGCCGGCAGGAGATAGGTTCGGTAAGCGCTCTCCCACGGCGACCGCGGACACGCGGCCACCAGACCGAGGCCCGACGCCACCAGTGCCAGCGCCGTCGGCCAGGCCACGTCGTTGTGGCCACCCAGGGCGTCCACTGTTGGCGTGCCCAGCACCAGTCCGGCCACCGACAGCAGCCCCAGCGTCGCCACCACCAGGCCCAGCGCCCACACCAGCGTCCACGCGCCAGCGCGCCGTCCGGCGAACGCTGCGATGCCAAGCGCCGCGGTGCAAAAAAAGATACCCACCGAAGCGTTGTGCGACATTCCACTGAACGACACCGGCAGTGGCGCGCCCCGCAGTGCGCCCAGCACCAGCCCGATCAGGTCGGGCACGCCTGCATACTCGGTCAGCAACGGCGTCAGGGCCAACACCAGACATGGCATGGCGACGATCAACGCCCCCCAGCGCCGCCCCTTCTCCAACAGCCACAAAGCCTGCCCGAGCAGCACGAAGGCCAGCGCGGCGCTCAAGGCGATCGGTGCGGAGCCAATTCCTCCGCGACTGAGCCAGGGCGAGTCGAGCGCGAGGCCGAGCAGCCCCATCCAGCCCAGTCCTGCCAGCAGGGTGGAAAAGATCAGCCGCGCTTCACCAGAAGGCATCCACGCCAGTCCTGCACCGAGCGACAGCACGCCCGCGCCAAACCACAGCTCCTCCCCCAGCGCCGTACCCGGCGCACCGACAAGAGCAGCCAGCGCCGACAGCGCCGCGCCGGCCGCCAGGCCGCGAGCCACGGCGTCCGCAGCCGGACCCAGCGGCAGCGCCTGGATCACCCAAGCAAGCCATAGCGTGGTCAGCAACCAGCACGTGGGGACGGAGGCACCTGGCAGATGGCTCGCCACGACAGCGATGCCCAGCAGCACCATCACGGCCAGTCCGGCCCACAGCGCGCGCGTGACGCGGTTGGACGCGGAAGGAGAAAAAATGACCAGGAGCGCCATGGCGGCCAGCAGGCATGCAGGCGCCATATCAACCAGAGCTCGTGAGGCGAACGCTAGCCAGCAGGCGCTGACGACGCCCGCCAGCAAGGCCACGATCGCCAGCGCACGCTGAGGCGCATCCCCGCCCGCCTGGCGCTGCCTCCAAGGCTGCTGCCCCATGCCACTCCCCCTGGTACGCGAGCATGCGCACCAACCGGAAAATTATTAGCACGTAACGTGCCACGCAGCAGCCGGGTTCGCTGCAATAACCTCAGGAGCGCCCCATGATCGTCGCGGTTCGGCGGCGAGCCGGACGATTACCGACGGGGTCTATTGGCAGAGCAATTGAGCCGCATCGCTGTCCGTGGCGGTACTTAGCGGATTGGTTGCTGCACGGCCAGCCGCCATCAGCCGAAGCCGCACACCCGGTGCCGCCGGGGTGCTCTGGCCCACCGTGTCGGAGGACGACTTGGCGCAGATATGAAACCCGACCTCGCCTCCCGGGGCGGCGCCGCGCTGATTGAAAGAGATCACGTCCGTACTGTCGGCCCTGATCGAAACGTTGCTCATCGACTGGGCGACCCGAAGAAGCTGATAGCCAGTAGTGGTGCCTAGATCGGTCCCGGCCGAGGGGGCCTTGTAGATCAGCCAGCCCTGCGCATAGTTGCCGTCATCGCTGCAGGTTGGCGCGCTGGCCGAAGGGTCGGCAGTGGGGCAGATCGACACCACGGACAACTCGGTCGTCGCCAGTTGCCGGGCATAGGAAAGGTCGCCGAGCAGCTCGTTGGTGTGCGAAGTCACCGCATTGCGCCGCATGAAATCGCGAAAGTTCGGCAGTGCAATAGCAGTGAGAATGGCCAGGACGGCGATCGACACCATCAGCTCGACCACCGTGAAGCCACGCTGCTTGAGAACTCTCATGGTTTGTCTGCCCCTGTTCCGCAGTACTGCTTGACGCGATCCTGGGCGGCCGCCAGCGCATCCTGGCGTTGCGATTCATCCAGGCGCTTGGCTTGCGAAGGATCGCCGTTGTCCACCAGCATTGCACCGCTTTGCACGGCGGCGACATCGCGGCGAGCCGCTTCGCACGACTGCTTCTGGTACCGCGCCTCGGCCTCCAGCAGCTCCGGGCTCGGGCTGGCGGGCGCTGGCGCGCTGGCCGCCGGCGCCGGTCGATCGGTCTTCCCTGCCTCGGCACTCACGCCCGCCCGCACCGCGACTTTCGTGGCGCTTCCGGTCGCCGGCGGGCTGTCGCTGTAATGGGTCGCGCCGTTGGCATCCTTCCACTTGTAGAACGTCTGCGCATGGCAGGTGGCGACGGCGAAAACGAGCGCGACGGTGCCGGCACATGCATGGAAGGCTACGCGGCTCACTTGTTGCCCCAGCAGGCGGGGTTGTTCGTCGAGGAGCCCGTCGAGCTCCACTGGCCGGCTTCGTTCAAGGAGATGGTCTGGCACTCGGCATCATCGCTCGCTTGCGTACCTGTCGCCGTGGCCGTCAGGTCGAACGTGGCCGGTGCAACGCTGGCGGCAGAAGCCACGACGCCGAACGAATAGTTCTTGGTGCCCATCGTAGTGGTGCCGTTGAGGTCGGACAGCGCCCCGGCGTAGACGTTGTTCGAATAGAAGTAGCGTTCCTGGCGGGCCGCCAGATCAGTGAGCGCCGCGGTCGCTTCCGTGCGGTTGGTCCTCACCACGTACTTGCGATACGACGGCAGCGCAATCGCGGCGAGGATCGCGATGATCGCCACGACCACCATCAGCTCGACCAGCGTAAAACCCTTTCCCTTGTTCATCCCCTGATCCTCAATTTTCTACCGGTTCGCGCCAGGACTGTTCACTGCTGGTCACCGGGTTAAGCGTGACGATGTCCTTGCAGATGATGGCACCGGTCGAGGTCTGCACGCACGCCGTCACCTTCTTCTTCCCGGTCTGATCGGAGCTCCCCAGGTGCAGGCTCGGCGGTGCCGGCAGGCCCTGCCCCAGGCTGGCCGACGGATTGACCATCTGCTTGCCGCCCGACGTCGTCGACCCGAAGAACGTCAGGTTCGGATCGGCCGTTCCGGTCTTGTAGTTCAGTCCAAAGGTTGCCGAGGTGCCCAGGCCGGTGCAGATCGACGTTCCCGGCACGTATGTGTTGGTGAGCAGTACGCTGCCCAGCAGCGTCTGGGCGCTGACGACACGCTCCGACGGATTGGTGCCTGAAGTGGACAGGTTCCGGTACCAGCCCAGGTAATCGGTGGTGTCAAACAGCTGCGACAGGGCATCGAACGTGTCCGCGTCGGATGATCCGGTGATCGAACCATCCGTGAAGACGTTGATCCCCGTGACATCGGCCACCTTGCTGGAGGGGATCGGCGCCGTGCTGTACTGCGCGTCTCCCGTGCTCAGCAGGGAGGTATCGATAATGCCGTAGATCCGCTGCTGGCCCGAGGTCGCCTTGTCCGGCGAGTTGAACAAGCGCCCCGTGCCGAAAAACACCATCGGCGCACCACGGTTGTTTCGGCCGAGCGTCGGGCGAATGGTCACCGGACGCCCGATGTCGGTGCTGCTGGTGGTGTCGTCACGCAGACTGAGCATCTGAGTGGCCGTCCACTGCTGCGGGTCGGGATTACCGTTGATGGCGATCTTCCAGAACGAGCCACCGAATTCCGTCCCGGTGGCTGTCGCGGGCGAGCGGACGCTGCCGAAATACAGGCTTTCCGCCAGACCGTTGAGGTCGTAGTCGGAGGCAATCAGGTCGCCCGAGAAGCTGTTGACCGCCTCACCGCCGCCTTGTGCCGCCGCAGTCTGCATGTTGAACGTGCGCACGGGCGACACGTTGTGGTTCTTCAGGGCCTCCACGTCGTAGATGCTCACCGAGAGCGGATTGGAGGACGAGACCCGCGTGGCGTCGGTGGGGCCATTGCCGACGGCGAGGAAGAACTTGTTCGGGGATCCCGAGGAAGCCTGCCGCACCACGACGACCGCGGGGACCGACACTGCGCGCTGTCCCGTCATCTTGATTTCGGCAAGCAGCGTCGGCGGTGCCTCCGGATTGGTGATGTCCATCACCACGTACGCAGACTCGGAGGTGAGGTTGTCGGTGCCGCTGTTGGTGGCGTTCACCGTAATGGTGCCGCCCCCCAGCCGGAACGGAACAACCATGATCGTTCCCCAGCCACCGACATGGGTCGTGTCGCCATCACCCCACACCTTGGCATCGAAAGCGATGGGGCTACCGTCCACGTAGTACACGTGGCGGTAGTTGGGATCGGCCAGCCAGCGCAGGTGAGGCAGGAGATCACCCGGCACATACGCCCACAGCTCCGCACCCAGCGGGTGGGCGGTCTGCGTGCCGGTCAGGTCAGCTGCCGTGTTAGGGCTCGCCGTGGTGCACACGGCCGAATCCGTCTGTACGGTCAAGCGCTGGCAACTGGTGTTGTAGAAGCCGCCGTTGAACGCATGGATCATGCCGTCGTTGGCGCCGACATAGATCACCTGCCGCCGGTTCCGGTAGGTCGAACGGAACGCTGCGTAGGTCGAGTCGTTGTAAAGCAGGTCGTACGACTCTGCCGGCGTGCTCACCGCCAGCGGGGTGGAGTTGATGATGTCGCCCAGCCGCAGAATCCGGTTCGGATTGGCCGTGTTGTAGTCAACGGTGCGATTGCGCAACCCCGGGATCTCTTCGCCGCGCACCCAGCGCACGAGCTTGTTCGCCTCGCCGTTTGAAGCGCCATCGTCGGAGTTGAGGAATCGATAGAGCTGGTCGGTAAACGTGCCATTGGTGCTCGTTCCGCTGAAGCTCGACCACTCGAACGGCACCGTCTCGTCACTATCGACCTTGCCGTTATGGTTCTTGTCCAGCCAGGTGAAGATGTACCGCCCACCAGCCGTGGTGCTGGTATTGGTAGCCACCGACGTGTAGGTGCGGTTGGCATCCACCTTCAGCGTCGGGCTCCACAACCAGTCGCGAGCGTTCCACACCGTGTTGACCTGGTCGAGTTCGACCGGGATCGCCGTTCCCATATTGAACACCTTGGGATCGTCGCTGAAGTAGCGGTTGACGATGGTCTTCTGCGCGCCCGACTGGTAAGAGAAGATCACGACCGGGTCGACGGTGTAGTCGTCCAGTTGGAAGTTGTGGTTGGCATCCTCGCGCAGATAGCCTGCCGCATCAGTCCAGAAGCCGGCCAAGGAGCCCGCCCAGTTGGCCACCCGGCCACTGTCGTCCTTGTGCTCCTGCTCGTAGAGCGCCTGATAGGTCAGCCCCACGCCGTTGCTGCTCGTGGCCACCACGGCGGCGGCGGTACCCGATGCAATCTTCGCCAGGATCTTGCGGAACAGCGTGTCAAGCGACTCCTCGAGTTTCGCGGGATTGGTCACCAGGAAATAGTCGTCCGGAATACCATCGCCGTCCGCGTCCCATTTGGTGTGGTCGGTCGGGTCGGCATCGTTCGCCGGCGTGTCGGTGCCATCCGCCTTGCTGGTGTCGATCTTGAAACCGCCCCACTTCGAAGCGTAGAGCAAAGGATCCTGCAGGATGCCGGCCGACGTACTGCCAACGGTGTAGACCGCGGTGGTCGCCTGGTTATCGACCGTGCAGTTGACGCAACCGCCAGAGGCATTGATGTTGGTGGTGCTGAGGAGCGAGTTGCCGGCGGCATCAACCACCGAGATGTTCTGCGGATCCGTGTAGTTGAAGTTGTAGATGCCCGAGTGGAAATGCGGGCCGTCCTGGGTGGTGCCGTTTATGATGTAACCGAAGCCCTGACCGTTGTTGGTCGAGGCCGATACCGGCTTGGTCGTCACCTTCACCGTGGTCGACGTCACCTCGTAGCTGATGATGCCCCACATGTCCTGGTCGAAGTCACCACCGGCGAAGCTGTCCTCCCAGTTCGCGTAGAAGGTGCCCCGCGCAGTCGTGCCGTCCGTGGACTGCGACAGCACCTTGAAGTCCACCAGTTCGCCGCCGCCCACGCCTGTGGGCAGCACCAGTCGGTAGGCCGGAATGATGGTGATGAACTTGCCCGCATTGCCCGGAACCGGCACACGGATCTGCGGCGTATTGGTCGCAAGCTGGACACCAAACGTGGTGACCTTGAGCGACGTCTTGTCGTCGGCAGGCACGATCGGATTGCCGCTGCTGTCGTTGCCCAGGTTGCGGATGCGGTTGACATGGGCGCCGTAGGCCGCACCGGCAATGTCGTAGCTGCCCTTGAGCGCCGGGACTTCCGGACACAGGCCCAGCACATCGCCGAAATTGGCCACAGTCTTCGCCGAGCAGAGATTTGCATCCGTCCCGTTGTACGAAGCGCTGCTGTTGCCGACGAACCAGGACTTGCCAGTAATGCCTTCGCCATCGCCAACGAGCTTGGTCCACCCGCGCACGGTCTTGCCCGTGCCTAGATCGCTGAAGCCGCCCAACTGATCGGAGTCGTAGCTGATGGCGCTGGCGTTGATGTTGATGACGTTGAGCGCGGCGCAATAGTTGGCCTCGCTGATCGGATCGTTCCAGGTGACCACGCTTAGACCGAGCGCAGCATCCTTGCCGCCCGTACCGGGGTTGAAATTGGCGTTGGCCGTACCGTGCGCCAGATAACGCAGTGCTTCCACGTAGCTCTCAGCCATGGGATTGCCCCACGAAGAGCATTTGCCTTCGGTCACGTCGGTGGTTGCCGTGCCACCGATGCCTGTTTGCTGATAGGGACAGCCATCATCATTTTGATAGCTGTCAGCTTGATCGTAACGATAGCCGTAGATGCGGAGCTTATCCAACGTAGAGATGATGCCGGCGTTGCCGGTCTTCTGCCCAGTCGTGGGACTGATCTCGCTGGTGATGAAGTTGCCCGAATTGGTACCCGGGCCAGGCAGCGCAGCGCGAAGCACGCCACCGGATACGTTCTTGTCGTAGCTCGGCGTTACCAGACCAAACTTGATCTCGCCCGCCTCACCGTACTTCTGCAGGAGGCCGTAGGGCTTGTAGGGATTATTGGTGTTGGTGGCGTCCGGATACTGCTTGCACTTTTCTGTACCGATCAGACCGCTGACGCAGACCTTGACACGCGCAGTCAGCTCCATGCCAGTCGCGAGCACAGGGTTTTCGGCATTCGCGTACACACCTGAAAAGGCAGCGCGATTGCCGTTACTGAGAAAACCGTTGTCGAACCCGCTCTGCGTATTGCTGTTCTCACTGCGCCACTGGCACTGCTTTTTCTCGTTGGCACCCCACAAGGCATAGTCGCCCTTGGCGAAGCGCATCAACGGGGGCGCCGTGTTGGTCTGGGACGAGTTGGTGGAACTTCCTTTGACGGTCGTGTTGCAGATCGTCAGGCCGGTACGGCTGAGATTGACTACGTTCCACCCACTCTTGGATTTGAGTTGAACTATGCAGTTGTTTGCACCAGTACCCGTCGGCTTGACGCTGTTGCAATTGGAGCTGAACTGCCCCAGCTCCAGCCTTACTCGGGGCTGGCCGTTGCTGATGTCCCGGATGCCAGTAACGATCGTGAGCGGGTTGCTACCGTCGTTTTTAGCGGTGAACTGAAGCTGGTCGCCGACCTCGTAGGTAAAACCGGCACCGAGGCCATCGACGCTCCACCTAGCGTAGTTCCGACTATTTTCATTCAGCGCATCAACGGTCACTGCCGCCGAAGCTGTAGTGGTCGGCGCGGTGGTATTGCCAACGTAATCGGACGGCACGAGGCTCGACATATCCGAACCGCTGTAGTACTTCGCAAAGGAGTGAGCATCGGTCGGGAGGTAGGCTCGCTCAAGCACCGTGGCCGACGCAGTATCCGTCGAACGCTTGCCGCCATAGAGAATCTTGCGCACCTCGTCCATGCGCGTCATCGACGCCCAATTCAGGAAGTTGCCGGAGAACTTGCCCGTGCAGTAGTGGGTATGAGCACCCGTTGCTGCCGAATCAGGCGAGAAATAACCGTCCGTGGCGGAGTACGTGTAGCACTTCTGCGGATCGAAATAACCGGCGTAATCGAT
This sequence comes from Dyella thailandensis, assembly GCF_050749815.1. Lineage (GTDB taxonomy): Bacteria > Pseudomonadota > Gammaproteobacteria > Xanthomonadales > Rhodanobacteraceae > Dyella_A. The sequence goes on from NZ_CP192735.1 coordinate 1,482,074, forward strand.
CGCGTCGGAATAGGTAGTTTCCAGCGTGCCGTCGTTGTTCAGGTCGCTGAAATCGTTGTACGCCTTAGAAAACAAGGCCTGATCGCGGGAAATGTTCAGCATCACCAGCGGCGCGGCGCCGGCGGTGCCCAGCGGCGGATCAAGCGCATAGGCGCCGGCCTGCTGGTTCGACGCAGAGATCGACGTGGCTGCCACCGGAGGGGGCAACGAGAAGATCGCCATGGCCGCCACAAGCGTGCCGACGAAAAGGCCCTGACGATGAAGTTTGAGAATGCTCATGAGGAAGCCCGCCGGGAATCAGTTGCGAATGGTCTGGCGATACTGCGAATGGGTGGTGGCGATGCCGTTGCCCGGCACGGTGCCCACGCTGCGAATTTCGAAGTACATGTTGGCGCCACCGCCGGCGGCGCCAACACCGAGGCCGCGATAGCCTGCCGATTGCGCGCCTCCCGCCCCCTCGGCCAGCACCTGTCCATCGGGCACGATGCTCACCGTCGCTCCCACTTCGGTGGAGCAACTGGAAGCAGCCACGTCGCAGACCGACAACGTCATGTCGGGATGCCATGTGGACGGGTCGTAGAGCGACTCGGGGGTGCCGCAGGTCTGGAGCTGGGCGTAGAGCAGCGTGGGGTTTCCGCTGCAGTCGTCCTGAAGGCCATCGGCCACGGCGGTCAGCAGCGTGCTTGGAAACTTTGACTGGTAATCGAAATCGGCGTCCGGCAGCGTGCCGCCCAGCACCGACGGCCAACCGCGCTCGAAAACGTGCTCGTCGAACAACGATACCGGCACGCCGCGTAGCGTCTCGGAGGTCTCGAAGGCCTGCTCGTGACGCGCGGTGCTGGTGCCCATGCGCATCTCGATCAGCGTGCCCTTCATGGCCGTGATGGCCACCAGCGACAGCACGACGAGAAAGACCAGCCCGACAAACAGCGCCACGCCGCGCTGACGAACAAGGGAACGATGTTTCATCACACTCAGCCCCTTACCCGGTTGCGAATCTGGATGACATTGCTGGAGACCGTCCGCGTGTATTGCTGCGGGTGATCGCCAAACACGCTGACTTGTGTGTCCTCACAGGCGTTACCGCCCGTCAGCGTCGGAAAGGTCAGCGCGCCGTTTGACGCGATCTGGTAACGGCAGTGCGCCGACACCTGGAAATCGCCCGTATTGGGCACGCTCACGTCGCGAGTCTTCGATCGGGCAACGATGCTTGCACGTACAGCGATGACGTTCTTCCACGTGGTGTCGTTCAGGTCCGAAGCGCTGACGAAGGCGCCTGCCTGGTAGCTGTCGCTACCGACGTTGACCGCATACTCGAACTGCATCTGCTCCACGCCATCCACGATGGCTTCGGAAGTCAGCGCGCCGGTGCTGTCCAGATGCATACGCACCAGCGTCGGCGTGCGATCGGCGGCATCCCCGTCATCTGCAGTACCGCACTTGCCGTCGGTGCCGGGATCACTGCAGGGGCGCAGGTAGTACATGTCCAGCTGATACGGGTAGACATAGCGCCCCACGTTGACGCCGAGCGGAGAGTCCGGCGGCGTCTCACCACTGCGGAAGAGATAGCCCTGCTGCCCCACTCCCGTGACGACGAACAAGCTCGTGCGGTTGTCGATGGTGGTCGACGTGTAAGGCGTCCCCGTACTGCCGCTGGTGCTGGGGGAATAGCCATGGGTATCGCCGTAGCGGACCACCATGACGTCCGAACCCTTCACATAGTTGGCGTCATCGACGCACCCGGAGAGGGGAAATGTGGTGCCGCCGCTGTAGCCGTAGATGCCCTGGTCGGCCAGCACCCAAGCCGCATCACAATCGCCGCTCCCGCCCAGACCTGCAGTTGAGGGCGAGCCACTGACGTTACTGCGCTTCACGCCGCCCCAGAAGTCCGCCATGCGGATCGACCAATCCAGCTGGGAAACGGCAAAGCGCAGGCTCTGCTGATTGAAGTTGTTGCCCTGCTGCAGCTGGTACGACTTGCGGCTGGCAAGAAGCACGGAAATGATGCCGCCCACCACGATCAGGCCGAGCAGCAGCGCCACCATCAACTCGATCAGCGAAAAACCACCCTCACGGCGCAGACGCTTGGTCATGTTTCCCTCGCTCACTCGGGCAGATAGCTGAAGCTGTAGGACTGGTTGCTGTTGCCGCCGACACCAGCCACACCATTCCAGGAGACGCGGACGGTCAGGGTGCCGAGGTTGGTGTCCTTGGACACCGTTGCCATCTGCACCCCTGTGGGCGGCGCCGGAATGAGCTTTCTCAGCCCCACGACCCAGCACGCGAGATCCCGCTTGGCCACATCCTGCGGGGATGCCAGCGTGGTGGAGTCGCAATCGGCCTGCGAGTAAGCCGGCGTACCGTTGTAGATGTAGTAACTGTCCACTCCGTCCGCCGGCTTGGCTCCGGCGGGGTTGGCTCGCATCGCATCGGCGAGGCTGCGCGCCTGGATGATGGCTGCAGTACGCGAACCGGATTCCTTGGTGAATTGCGCGCCCTTCGCCTGAAGAAGCGCCAGACCAAGCACGCCGATGCTGAAGATCAGCACGGCGACCATGACCTCGATCAGCGATACACCTCGCTGGCGAGACAATGCATGCATGAGGACTCTCCCCCGTTTACCCCACACAAAGGGTATGTCGCGGCTGTCACCATCCCCTGGCTCAGACGACAGGCGGCGCCATTTTTCCGACGAGCGGCATCCGCCAGGCTCGGCATGTGAACGACTTCACAGGGAAAGCGGGACTCAGTCGAGCAGTTGCTCCACCCGGTTCCGGCCGAGCTTCTTGGCCTCGTAGAGCGCCCGGTCGGCGCGCCGCAGGAGCTGATCCAGCGACCTGTCGGATGGCCGCAGCTCGGTAACTCCGAGACTGACCGTGATAGTCAGGCCGGGGCAAGCTCGTCCAGGGCCAGGGCGCTCACCTCGACACGCAGGCGTTCGGCTACCAGCATGGCATCGGCCGCGCTCGATCCGGGAAGCAGCGCCACAAACTCCTCGCCCCCGACGCGGCTGAGCCGGTCCACCTGCCGCAGGGCGCCTTGGCAGACTGCGGCCATCGCGACCAGCACACGGTCGCCCGCCGCATGCCCGAGCGAATCGTTGACGGCCTTGAAGTGATCCACATCCATCGCGATCAGGGCCAGCGGCTGGCCGAGCGCGCGCGCCTGATCGACGGCTGCCGCACCAACCTCCTCCAGGCGCCTTCGATTGGCCACCCCGGTCAGCGGATCGGTCATCGCCATGCGGTGCAGGCGTCGGGAACGGCGCAGCTGCCGTTGCGCCTGCCACAGCAGCAGCACGATCAACACGCCACCCAGAGCGAGCGCGGCCCGCTGCCAGCGGCGCACCCGCTCCAAGGCGGCCAGTTGCTCGTCGCGCAACTGGCGGTCTGCTTCCAGCTTGCGGTTTTCCTGCTCCTTGCGCGCCGTATCGAACTGGTAGCTCATCAGGGTGGAGGTGTCGGACTGCGCCTTCCGATCCAGGGCCTGATGAACCTTCACCATGCTCTTCAGATCGGCCAGTGCGAGAGCCGTCTTGCCCAGCGCCTCGTAACTGCGCGACCGGTGATCGAGCAGTTCGGCGAGATAGCGCAAGTTGCCGCTTTTCCGCAGTAGGGCCTGCGCGTGATTGAAGTCTTCGATGGCTTTGCGGTGATCCCCCAGACCCGCGTAAGCCTCGCCCTCCTGTAGCCCGAGCATGTCATCGTCGGATTGGTCGCGCGTGGTGACGTGTTCCGTACGCGCGGCGGCAAGTTCCACCAACGCACCACGGTAGTCGCCCATCTGGTTGAGCACCTCCGCCAGCCCGAGGTGCGCGGAGCCCTGCGCCACGTGACTGCCAATGGAGCGAGCGATCTGCAGCGCCGCCACGAAATGGGCTCGCGCTGGCTCCAACTCTGCGGTACCGGCCTCGGAATCGAGAAAGCCCAGCTCCATGTGGGCCGACATCTGCTGCGGCAGATCCTTTCGCTGGATGCCCAGTGCCATCAATCGATCGAGGTAGCCGCGGGCCTCCCGGCGCTCGCCAATCCGCCGGTAGGCGACGGCGACGTTGAACAGATTCTGCTCGCTCTCGATCGCTTCGCCGGCACTGTCGTAGAACTTCTGCGCCTCCAGAAAATCGACCAGCGCCCGCGCATGCTCGCCAAGCAGCGACTGCACGGCGCCACGCCAGGTCAGCCCATCGGCGACCAGTCGGGTGTTTTCCGTGCGGCGCGCGATCTCGATGCCAGCGTCATAGTCCGGCAGGGCATCACGGGCGGTGGTCAGCGACTCCTGGTTGGCGCCACGACAGAAATGGAAGTTGATCTCGGCATCCGCGTAGCCGGCGCGCCGCGCGTCCGCCAGCCCTTTCTCTGCGTAGGCGAAACCTACGGCGGGATCGCCGTCCATGCCCATGATGCAGAACAGGTAGCGGTAGCGAAGCTCGCGGCGGACATCTCCGGCCGGAATCTGCCGCTTGAGCTGGTCAAGCAACCTGTGAGCGTCGGCGCTCGTCGTGATGACCAGCTCACCGCGATCCAGCTGATCGGCCAGCCGATCAAAACCCTCAGCCGACGGCCCGCGGCCCTGCTCCCCGGCCAGGGCTACAGCAGACATCGCCAGCAGCGCCGCCAGGCCCAGGGTAAGCATGCGGGGTGAGGGGGGGGATCGCGACAAGACAGGCGCTCTGGCGGTCGCCACTCCATGGCCATGAAACACCGATTGGTGCAGGCAACGTAACGGCGGACAGAGCGGCAACTTGAGAAACGTCCGAACACCCCGGTACGCGCGCTTGCGCAACACTCGCTCACTCCGTAAAATTCGCGGCTCTTTGCCGGAATAGCTCAGTTGGTAGAGCGGCGCATTCGTAATGCGTAGGTCGTAGGTTCGATTCCTATTTCCGGCACCATTTCAGCAAAAAGGCCCGCATCGCTGCGGGCCTTTTTATTTTTCTGAAGCGCCGTTGGCGATCAGGCGCCGGGGTGATTGTCGGCCATGCGCAGCTCTTTCGGCAGGGCGAAGGTAATGTTCTCCGGCTCGCCGTCCAGTTCGCTCACCTGCCCGGCGCCCCACGACTGCAGACGGCTGATCACGTCGCGCACCAGTTTGTCCGGGGCCGAGGCACCGGCGGTGACGCCGATGCGCTGCACGTCGTTTAACCAGTCGCGGTCGATGTGCTCGGCGCCGTCGATCAGGTAGGAGCGCACGCCCTGTTTCTCGGCCAGTTCGCGCAACCGGTTGGAATTGGAGCTGTTCACCGAGCCGACCACCAGCACCAGGTCCACCGCCTCGGCCAGCCGTCGCACCGCATCCTGCCGGTTCTGGGTGGCGTAGCAGATGTCGTCCTTGCGCGGACCCTCGATGTCGGGGAACCGTTCGCGCAGCGCAACGATGATTGCCTTGGTGTCGTCCACCGACAGCGTGGTCTGGGTGACATAGGACAACTCGTGCGGAAACTTCGGCGCCAGCGTAGCCACCTGCTCCACCGATTCGACCAGCAGGATCTCGCCAACATTGGCCGGGTTCCACTGCCCCATCGTTCCTTCGACTTCGGGGTGCCCGGCGTGGCCGATGAGGATCACGCTGCGGCCGATCCGGCCCAGCCGGGCGACCTCCATGTGCACCTTGGTCACCAGCGGGCAAGTGGCGTCGAACACTTTGAGCGCGCGCTGATCGGCCTCTTCGCGCACCGCCTGCGAGACGCCGTGGGCACTGAAGATCACGGTGGCGCCGTCGGGCACCTCGTGCAGCTCCTCCACGAACACGGCGCCGTCGGCACGCAGCTTGTCGACCACGTAGCGGTTGTGCACCACCTCGTGCCGCACGTAGATCGGCGCGCCGTACGACTCCAGCGCGCGCTCGACGATGGCAATGGCGCGATCGACGCCGGCACAGAAGCCGCGGGGATTGGCGAGAAGGATGTCCATGGGCGGGCCCGGTGGCGGGAGAGACACTGTAGGAGCGCACCCTGTGCGCGATGCTCTTGGCAGGTTCTACCAAGAAGCGTCGCGCACAGGGTGCGCTCCTACGACGGAAGGCGGATTATCGCATGCCCTCACGCTTGCCGGCCCGCAGGCCGAACACGATCAGCAGCACCGCGCCGACACTGATGCCGCAGTCGGCCACGTTGAAGACGGGGTAGCTCCATTGCCGCCAGTAGACCTGTATGAAGTCGGTGACGGCGGCGGCGTGCAGTCGGTCGATCAGGTTACCGATCGCGCCGCCGATGATCAGCGCCAGCGGCGCCGCCGTGCGCCAGTCGCGCCGCGCGGTGCGCGCCAGCCACACCACCAGCACCGCGCTGATCACCAGTGCCAACACCACGAAGAACCAGCGCTGCCAGCCCGCCCCCTCGGCGAGAAAACTGAAGGCTGCGCCAGTGTTGAATGCCAGCGTCCAGTTGAGCAGGCCCGGGATCACCGGATGCGGCATGCCGGCGGGCTGCAGCGCCGCCAGCGCCCACCATTTGCTCAACTGATCGAGCGCAATGACGGCGGCGGAAACAAGCAGCCAGGGAAGCGCGTTGGGTTTGGTGGTCATGGGCGGCGTAACTTCCGATTCGATGATGCTGATTCCTGGGGCGTAGGAGCGCACCCTGTCCGCGATTGCCTTTGGCCGCAATCAACGCCAGAGCGGTCGCGCACAGGGCGCGCTCCTACAGGGGTGTCATAAGGGCAGATCAGAACCAGCGCCGATCCTCGCTGGGGCCGTCGACGTTGCTTACGCAGCGATCGCACAGTTCCGGATGGTTGGCGTGGCTGCCCACGTCCTCACGACGATGCCAGCAACGCACGCATTTGGATGCGTCGCTGACGCGGGCCGACACCCAAGCCTCGGCGCCGTCCAGCTCGACTTTCGCGGCATCATCCGGACGCGGCGCCAGCGGCGCCAACGCCAACTCCGACGTGATGAAGAAGAACCGCAACTCGTCCGCCGCCGAGTGGTAACGCTCGAGCAGCGTGGCATCAGCATGGACGGTCAACTTCGCCTCCAGCGCCGCGCCGATCTGCTCGGCCTTGCGCATGCCCTCGAGCACGCGCGAGGCGCCGTCGCGGATCGCCAGCAGATCGGCCCAGTAGCGGCGCTGTTCGGGCGATGCCTGGGTCGCCGCGAGCCCGTCGTACCAGGTCTCGAACAGCACCGTCTCGGCGCGCTCGCCGGGCAGCGCCTGCCAGATTTCCTCGGCGGTGAAGCTCAGCACCGGCGCCAGCCAGCGCACCATCGCCTCGGCGATGCGGTACATCGCGCTCTGCGCGCTGCGCCGGCCGCGGCTGTCGGTCGGCATGGTGTAGAGGCGGTCCTTGGTGATGTCCAGGTACAGCGCGCCCAGCTCGTTGGTGCAGAAGTTCTGCACCCGCGCCACCACCTCGGGGAAGTCGTAGCGCTCGTACGCGGCGACCACCGCCTGCTGCACGTCGTAGGCCTGCTGCACGGCCCACTGGTCGAGCAGCAACGAATCCTCCACGGCCACCAGGTGCTTTGCCGGATCGAAACCGTCGAGGTTGCCGAGCAGGAAGCGCGCGGTGTTGCGGATGCGGCGGTAGCTGTCCGACACGCGCTTCAAGATCTCGTCGGAGACGGTCATCTCGTTGCGGTAGTCGGCCGAGGCCACCCACAGGCGCAGCACGTCAGCGCCGAGCGTATCCATCACCTTCTGCGGTGCCACCACGTTGCCAAGCGACTTGGACATCTTGCGGCCGGACGCATCCACCGTGAAACCGTGGGTGAGCACGTCGTCGTAAGGCGCGCGACCGTGGATCGCCGAGGACGTCAGCAGGGACGACTGGAACCAGCCGCGGTGCTGGTCCGAGCCTTCCAGGTACATCACCTTGTAGTCGCGCGCGCCGCCCTGCTGCAGCTCGGGACGCTGGCCGATCACACCGAAGTGGGTGACGCCGGAGTCGAACCACACGTCCAGCACGTCGGTGACTTTCTCGTAATCGCCGGCCTGGTCGCCCAGCAGCTCGGCCGCGTCGAGCTCGTACCACGCGTCGATGCCGCCCTGCTCCATGCGCTTGGCCACCTGCTCCATCAGGGCCACGGAATCGGGATGCGGTTCCTGGGTGGCCTTGTGCACGAACAGCGCGATCGGCACGCCCCAGGTGCGCTGGCGGCTGATGCACCAGTCCGGACGCCCGGCCACCATGCCGGCAATGCGCTCCTCGCCCCACGAGGGCACCCAACGCACCTGCTTGATCGACTTCAGCGCCGTTTCGCGCAGGCCGGCCTGCTCCATGCCGATGAACCACTGCGGCGTGGCGCGATAGATCACCGGCGTCTTGTGGCGCCAGCAGTGCGGGTAGGCGTGTTCGATGGTGACGTGCGCCAGCAGCACGCCCCGCGCGCGCAGGCCTTCGACGATCAGCGGATTGGCCTTCCACAGGTGCACGCCGGCTAGCGCGGTGCCATCCAGAGGCGGCGTGTCGGCGCGGTAGATGCCGCGGCCGTCGACCAAGTTGATGGTGCCGATGCCGTACTGGCGCGACACGGTGAAATCCTCCACGCCGTGATCGGGCGCGGTGTGCACGGCGCCGGTGCCGTCCTCGGCCGAGACGTGCTCGCCCAGGATCACCGGCACCTCGCGCGCGTAGAACGGATGCTTCAGCTGTACGCCTTCCAGCGCCTGGCCGTTGACCGTGCCCAGCACCACCGCCTGCTCCACGCCGTAGCGCTGCAGGGCGCGCTCGGCCAGCGCGCTGGCGATCACCAGCAGCACGCGCTTGCCGTTACGCGACGGACCCTCGACCAGCGCGTACTCCAGCTCCGCGCCCAGCGACACGGCCAGACTGGAAGGCAGTGTCCACGGCGTGGTGGTCCAGATCGGCACGGCGACGATGGCGTCGCCCGCCTCCACGCCGAACAGGCGGGCCAGCGCCTGCGGATCGAGCGCGTCATACGCCACATCCACCGCCGGCGACTGCTTGTCGGCGTACTCGATCTCCGCCTCGGCCAGCGCCGAGCCGCAGTCGAAGCACCAGTACACCGGCTTGGCGCCGCGCACCACGTGGCCGTTGGCGACGATGCGCGCCAGCGCACGCACCATGTTCGCCTCGTAGGTGAAATCCATCGTGCGATAGGGCTTCTGCCAGTCGCCCAGCACGCCCAGACGCTTGAAGTCGGTGCGCTGCGCGTCAACCTGGCTTGCGGCGTACTCGCGGCACTTCTGGCGGAAGGCGCGGGCGTCGAGCTTGTCGCCCGGCTTGCCGTACTTCTTTTCCACCGCGATCTCGATCGGCAAGCCGTGGCAATCCCAGCCGGGCACGTACGGCGCGCGATGGCCGGCCAGCAGCTTGGACTTGACCGTCATGTCCTTGAGGATTTTGTTCACCGCATGGCCGATGTGGATCGAGCCGTTGGCGTAGGGCGGGCCGTCGTGCAGCACAAACACCTTGTCGCGCCCGGCGGTGTGCGCCTGGATCTGCGCGTAGCGATCCACCTGCTCCCACTGCGCCAGCCAGTCCGGCTCGCGCTTGGGCAGGTCGCCGCGCATCGGGAAATCCGTTTGCGGCAGGTTGATGGTGCTCTTGTAATCCTGGGTCATAGCTTGGTTGCCGTCGGGTGGGTTCGCCGGGCTGCCCCGAACGAACGTGATGCATGGCTGACCGCGCGCGTGCGGCCAGCGCACGCCACGGGCAAACCTCAGATGCTAATGCTGGCCGGGCTTGAAACAAGCCCGGCAGGCGCTTTGCGGCACGTAGCCGTCATGCGCCCACCAGCACGGGATTCATGCCGAGCATGGCACGCGCCGCCGCGGCGTCGCGATCCATCTGGGCGGTGAGCGCGTCCAGATCGTCGAACTTCTGCTCGTCGCGCAGCTTGCCGACGAACTCCACCGCCATGCGCTGGCCGTAAAGGTCTCCCTCGAAATCGAACAGATGCACTTCCAGCAGCGGTTCGGCCACCTCGTTGACGGTGGGCCGAACGCCGAGGCTGGCCACGCCGGGCCAGGCGCATTCGCCATCGCCCAGGCCCACGCGCACCGCGAAGATGCCGTGGATCGGGCTGACCCGCTCGCGGAGGTGGATGTTGGCGGTGGGATAGCCCAACGTGCGGCCGAGCTGGTTGCCATACTCCACCTTGCCCTCGATCACGAACGGCCGGCCGAGCAGGGGCGCGGCGGTGGCGAAATCGCCGGCCGCCAGCAGCTCGCGCACTCGGGTGGCCGACACGCGTTCGTCGTGCAGCGTGACCGGCGCCATCGTGCGCGCCGCAAACCCGAGCGTTTCGCCCAAGCGCTCCAGCATCGCCACGTCGCCAGCACGGCGGTGGCCGAAGCGGAAATCGCCGCCCACCCACACCTCGCGCGCCGCCAGTCGGGCCACCAGCACCTGGCGTACGAAATCCTCGGCGGACATCGCCGCCAGCGCGGCGTTGAAACGCAGCAGCAAGGCGTGCGCCATGCCCGCCGCATCGAACCCGCGCAGTTTCTCGCGCACGCTGGACAGGCGCGGCAGCGGCTCGCGCGAGAAATACGCCCGCGGCAGCGGCTCGAAACTCACCACCACCGGCTCGGCTTCCAGCGCGAGCGCACGCTCGTGCACCTGCGCCAGCAATGCCTGATGCCCGCGATGAAGGCCGTCGAACGCGCCAATCGCCACCACGCTGCCGCGCGGCGTCAGGCAGGCACCGGCAACGTCCCTGGAAAGCTTGATCATCGCGCCAGTATAGCGGCCGGCTGCCCTGCCCCGGGCTTGTTCAGGCACCGCGCAGGTCACGCAGGCGGAATCCCAGGGCGAACAGCGCGGCGGCATAGGTGCCCGCTCCGGCGATCACCAGCACCATCAGGTGCCACAGCCGCGCCAGTACCGCGACATGGGTCCAGTCCGGCCACAACCAGCGTCCGGCCAGCAGCACGGCAACCATCGCCGCACACGCCACGCCCAGCCGCAGCCAGTGCCGCGACCACCCCGGCAGGCGCTGGTACACCCCCTCGCGGCGCAGCCAATGCCACAGCAGGGCGAAATTGACGTAGCTGGACAGCGAGCTGGCGATCGCCAGTCCCACGTGCAGCCCGGGAACCTGGGCGATGCCGTCGATCCAGCTGCCCTGCTTCTGCGCCGGCGTCGCCCACAGCTCGAACAGCAGCGCGATGAACACGCCGTTGAACAGCATGTTGGCCACCAGGGCTGCCACGCCGGCACGTACCGGGGTGCGGGTGTCCTGCCGCGCGTAGAACGCCGGCAGCAGCACCTTGACCAGCGCGTAGGCAGGCAAGCCGGCGCTCAACGCCAGCACCGACAACGAAGCCATCCGCGCGTCGAACGCCGAGAAATTTCCGTTCTGGAAGAACGTAGCCACCAGCGGCTCGGCCAGCACCAGCAGCGCCAGCATCGCCGGCAACGCGATCAGCAGCGTGATACGCAGCCCCCAGTCCAGCGCGCGGGAAAACCCGGCCCGGTCCGTGCCCACATGGTGGCGCGACAGCGCGGGCAGGATCACCGTGCCCAGCGCCACGCCGAACACGCCCAGCGGCAGCTCGAGGAAGCGGGTGGATTGCCACAGCCAGGTCTGCGAGCCCGTCACCAGGTAGGAGATCACCACGGTATCCAGCAGCAGGTTGAGCTGGGCTACCGAGGAACCGAACAGCGTCGGCACCATCAGCGTCATGATCCGGCGCACCTGCGGGTGCTTCCAGCCCCAGCGCGGCCGCTGCAACAGGCCGAGCCCGCGCACCGCCGGCAGTAGGAACATCCACTGCAGCACGCCGGCCACCAGCACCGCCCAGCCCATCGCCATGATCGGCACCTGCAGCCGCGGCGCCAGCCACAGCGCGCCGGCGATCATGCAGACGTTGAGAATCACCGGCGCCAGCGCCGGCAGCGCGAAGTGGTGGAAGCTGTTCAACACGCCGGCCGACAGCGCGTTCAGCGACACGAAGAAGATGAACGGGAAGGTCAGCCGCACCAGGTCGGTGGTGAGGTCGAACTTGTGCGGGTTGTCCAGCGCGCCCGGCGCGAACATCGAGGCCACCTGCGGGGCGAAGATCATGCCCAGCGCCGTGACCAGCAGCAGCACGCCGCTGAGCGTGCCGGACACGCGGGCCAGCAGTTCCTTCAGCTCCTCGCGTGAGCCGGTCTGCTTGACCTCGGTGAACACCGGCACGAATGCGGTGGAGAACGACCCTTCCGCAAACAGGCGCCGCATGAAGTTGGGAATGCGAAAGGCGATGACGAAGGCATCGGTCGCCGCATTGGCGCCGAACACGTGGCTCATCGAAATGTCGCGGATCAGGCCGAGGACCCGCGAGACCATCGTCATGCTGCTGAACGACAGCAGCCCGCGCAGCATGCTGGGGGACTTCATGCGGGTGACGCTACCTCTGTGAACGAAGATGGGCGGCCCGGCACGGCGGGCGGCACGAAGCGCGTAGTGTGACAGCGAGCGCGGCCGAGTTGGCGCCCCGGCTGTGGCACAATGCGGGCACGTCGCCCCATAGCAGGCGCTGCAAAAGCCCCGCCGGACACCGTCCGGCACGAGCTAAGCGGTTGACGCCATAGCGCATTGCCCGCATAATTGCGCGTCTTTTTTCCAACCCAAGCATTTCCGGAGTTTTACCTTGGCCAACATCAAGTCCGCGAAGAAGCGCGCGCGCCAGTCCGAGCAGCGCCGCCTGCGCAACGTCAGCGCCCGCTCCATGGTCCGTACCGCCCTCAAGAAGGTCGTCAAGGCCATCGAGGCCAAGGACAAGGCTGCCGCCGTCGAGGCGTTCGCCGCTGCGCAGCCGGTCATGGACCGCTACGCCGCGCGTGGCCTGATCCACAAGAACAAGGCCGCTCGCCACAAGAGCCGCCTCAACGCGAAGATCCGCGAGCTGGCCTGAGGCCAGTTTGCTTTTTCGGGTTGGTGAGAAAGCCGGCGCAAGCCGGCTTTTTCTTTGCCGATCTTCCGGCCTCAGGCCTCCTGCGCCACCGCCAGGGCAGCCACCAGCGCGGCGACAATCGCCGGATCGGTCTCTTGCCGATCCACCGCCAGGTCCTCCAGTCGCTCGTTGCGCCAGCGCATGGTGCTCCGATACAGGCCGCGCGCCGAAGCGTGCAGTTCATCGGCCCGGCTGCGTGCAAGCACGTCCGCCACGTTCTCCGGGCGTATCCCCGCTCCCGCCATGATCCGTACGCGACCCGCCGCCTGCTGCACCAGGGCCGCGATGTGTGCGGCCCCTTCCAGCGCGCTGCGATGGCCGCCGGAGGTCAGCACCCGCTCGCAGCCCAGCGCGATCACGTCTTCCAGCGCGCGGGCCGGATCTGGTGCGGCGTCGAAGGCACGGTGGAAGGTGACGCCCAGCCCACCGGCCGCGGCGACCAGGGCCCGGCAACCGGCGAGATCCACGCCGGCGTCGGCATCGAGCGCCCCGATCACCACCCCGTCGCAGCCGAGCCGTACGCACGCCTCGATGTCGCGCTGCATCAGCTCGAACTCGGCCTCGTCATACAGAAAGTCACCACTGCGCGGACGCACCAGCACGTACAGCGGAATCCGCAGACGGTCGCGCGCCGTCGCCACCAGCCCATAAGAGGGCGTGACGCCGCCATCGGCCAGCTGACCGCACAGCTCCACCCTTCCCGCCCCACCGGCCTGCGCCGCCAGGGCCGAGGTCAGCGAGCTGGCCGCCACTTCCAGCAGTGCCATCAGTTGAAGCTCGTGGTGTACACGCTGGGCGAGGCGAACACGCGATCGGTGCTCTCGGCGTCACAGACGGCGTAGGTGAAGCCGCGCTGGACTGCGAAGGCGCCCGCCGCACCATCCCGGCGCAGGGCGAGGAAACCCACCTGCAACTCCTTGGCGGCGTCGGGCCGCTTCTTCACGATGCGCCGCACCGCCTCTTCGCAGGCCTCCTGCGGACTGCGGCCTTGCCGCATCAGCTCGACCACCAGAAAACTGCCGGCGTTGCGGATCACTTCCTCGCCGACACCGGTGGACGTCGCGCCGCCGACCTCACCGTCCACGTACAGGCCGGCGCCGATGAGCGGACTGTCGCCGACCCTGCCGTGCAGCTTCCAGGCCATGCCGCTGGTGGTGCAGGCGCCCGCCAAGTGACCGTGGGCATCCACGGCCAGCATGCCGATGGTGTCGTGATTGTGCTTGCCGCCCGGCAGACCCAGGCTTTGGTGATAGTCGCGGTTCTCGCTGTTGGGCACCGGCTGGTACTTGGCCTCCTTGAGCCACGCATGCCAGGCTTCTGCCGCCTCCGGCGTGAGCAGGTCCTCCTCGTGAAAGCCCTGCTCGCGGGCGAACTGCAGCGCGCCATCGCCAACCAGCAACACGTGCGGCGTGGCCTCCATCACGCGCCGGGCGACGCGGACCGGATGCACGATGCGCTCGATGCACGCCACCGCGCCGCAACGGCCGTCGCCATCCATGATGCTGGCGTCGAGCGTGACGTGACCTTCGCGATCGGGATAACCGCCCTTGCCGACGCTGTGGTTGGCCACATCGGCCTCCGGCACCTGCACGCCGATTTCCACCGCATCCAGCGCCGTGCCGCCCGCACCCAGACGGCGCCACGCCGCCCGGTTCGCCGGCACGCCGAAATCCCAGGTCGATACCACGCGGGCGCCGGCCCTGGCCGGAATCGCTCCCTGTTCGGGCGAGGCGGATGCGCGTGCCAGCCCGGGCAGCCCCAGGGCACCGGCAGCCAGCATCGAGGTCTTGAGGAAATCGCGGCGCGACGGCACGGCGGCTCCTTTGGCTGAGGCAACCGCTGCATGATGCGCGATTGCCCGGCCAGCGGCGAGCGCCGGGACGTCTGTCTTCTTCTGGATATCTGCGGTGCAGAGCGCGGCGTGCCGGCCTGCTGCCGGCCTCGCACGACAGCCGGAACTTAAGCCTCGCCGCGCTGGCGCACGTCGCCGGCGGAGAAGCCGGCATCCTCGGCCGTCGCTTCCGCGCGCGCCAAGCGCTGCGACTCGAAGAAGCGCTGCACCTGCTGGCACACCGCCATAGTGTTCTCGCGGGCGATCGCCGAGACCATGAACCACGGCTGGGTCCAGCCCAGCCGGGCGACGATGTCCTCGGCCACCTTCTGGCGCTCGTCCTCGGGCAGCACGTCAGCCTTGTTGAGCACCAGCCAGCGCGGGCGCTCCAGCAGTTCGGGATCGAACTTGGCCAGCTCCTGCTCGATCGCGCGCACCTGCTCGACCGGGTCGGAACCGTCGATCGGCGCCATGTCGACCAGATGCAGCAGCAGGCTGGTGCGCGACACGTGGCGCAGGAACTGGATGCCCAGGCCCGCACCGTCGGCAGCTCCCTCGATCAGACCGGGAATATCGGCGATCACGAAGCTCTGGTCAGTGCCCAGGCTGACCACGCCGAGATTGGGATGCAGCGTGGTGAACGGGTAGTCCGCCACGCGGGGCGTCGCCGCCGACACCGCACGAATGAAGGTCGACTTGCCGGCGTTGGGGAAACCGAGCAGCCCCACGTCCGCCAGCAGCTTGAGCTCCAGCTTGAGCTCGCGCACGTCGCCGGGCGTGCCCGGGGTGGACTTGCGCGGCGCCCGGTTCACCGAGCTCTTGAAATGGATGTTGCCCAGCCCGCCCTTGCCGCCCTGTGCCACCAGCAGGCGCTGGCCGTGCTGGGTGAGGTCGCCGATGATCTCGTCGGTGTCGACATTGGTGACCACGGTACCGATCGGCACGCGCACCGTGGTGTCGTCGCCGCCCTTGCCATACATCTGGCTGCCCATGCCGTTCTGGCCGCGCTGCGCCTTGAAGCTGCGCTGGTGGCGAAAATCGATCAGGGTATTGAGCCCTTCGTCGGCCACCAGCCACACCGAGCCGCCGAAGCCGCCATCGCCGCCATCGGGGCCGCCGAACGGGATGAATTTCTCGCGGCGGAAGCTGATGCAGCCATTGCCGCCATCGCCGGCCTGGACTTTGATGACTGCTTCGTCGACGAATTTCATGGCGGGGTCCAGGAGCGTAAGAACGGTGGGAAACGAAAAAAGTCTAGCGAGAACCGTTACCCGCCGCCCAAAGCGGGCGCGCTGCAACGGCTCCAAAAAGCAAAAGCCCCGCCGAAGCGGGGCCTTCGCGGATCGCGACGGACTCGGCTTAGGCCGGGATCACGTCGACGAAGCGGCGGTTCTTCTCGCCGCGGACCTTGAACTGCACGGTGCCGTCGACCAGCGCGTACAGCGTGTGGTCGCGACCCAGGCCGACGCCGGTACCCGCGTGGAACTGGGTACCGCGCTGACGCACGATGATGTTGCCGGCCTCGATGGCCTGGCCACCGTAGATCTTGACGCCGAGATACTTCGGGTTCGAATCGCGACCGTTGCGGCTGGAACCTACGCCTTTTTTATGTGCCATGACTCAATGCTCCAGTTGCTCAGGCGTTGATGCCCGTAATTTCCACTTCGGTGAAGTGCTGACGATGTCCCTGCTGCTTCTTGTGGTGCTTGCGGCGGCGGAACTTGATGATGCGGATCTTGTCGGCGCGGCCGTGCTTGCGCACGGTGGCGCTGACGGTGGCACCGGCCACGGTCGGCGCGCCGACGGTGATCGACTCGCCCGCGCCCACCAGCAGAACTTCGTCGAAGCTCACGGTGGCGCCTTCTTCGGCGTTCAGCAGCTCCACGCGCAGGACGTCGCCCTGCTGCACGCGGTACTGCTTGCCACCGGTCTTGATGACTGCATAACTCATGGGAATGTCCCTTCTGTCGTTATTCTCTTGGGTTCCGCGGGCGGTGCACTGCCCCTGGCGGACTCAAGATTATAGCGACCGCCGCGAACGTTGGTCAATCCTTGACCAGCCCCTGAAATCGGCAGCCCCAGGGCCTATTTGGACGGCTTGCCGGATGGCTTGCCCAGCGCCGGCTGGGCCGGTGCAGTGGCGGGGCAGCGCCCCTCGCCGGTGATGGTGCCGTCCTTCTGCAGCTGCTCCATCATCGCCTGGGCGCGCTCGCGCCCCCACTGCTGGCCCACCTGCATGCCCTCGGCCATGGTGGACGGCATCTCGGCGACCACCTTGCGACCGAGCGGCGAGCGATAGAACTTCAGCAGCCCGTCGATCTCCGCGGCGCTGAAGTGCCGCTGGTAGATCGGGATCATCTTCTCGGTCAGCTCGGCCATGCCCTTCTCGTCGAGAAAATTGTTCCAGTAGCTGGCCGGCACGCAGGGCAACTGCTGGCCCATCATCCCGGCCATCTGCACGTTCATCTGCTGGAACATCCGGTTCACCCCGAACACGCCCATCAGCTCGCGCACCTGCTGCGCGCTGGCCTGCGCGGCCCAGGCGG
This sequence comes from Dyella thailandensis, assembly GCF_050749815.1. Lineage (GTDB taxonomy): Bacteria > Pseudomonadota > Gammaproteobacteria > Xanthomonadales > Rhodanobacteraceae > Dyella_A. The sequence continues at coordinate 1,499,292 of NZ_CP192735.1, forward strand.
GTGCGCTGGCCAGGGCCAGGACGGCGATGCAGGCGGTCGTGCGCCAGGCGCGCTGGATCGATGTCGGCTTCATGCGGGTTCTCTCCGAAAAGTGAGGCGGCGAAGCGGGCATTTAGCCACAGCTGGCGCTCTCGACAAACCGCTGGCGACCAGGCCGCGCAGCGATCCTCTGCCCACCGGCGGCCACGGTCCGATCACAGGGGATTGGTATAGTGATCGTTTCCCCCATATCACGGCGCGATGGACACCATTCGCATCCGCGGCGCACGCACGCACAATCTCAAAAACATCGACCTGGATCTGCCCCGCGATCGCCTGATCGTGATCACCGGCCTGTCCGGCTCGGGCAAATCCTCGCTCGCTTTCGACACCATCTACGCCGAGGGTCAGCGGCGCTACGTCGAGTCGCTCTCGGCGTATGCGCGGCAGTTCCTGTCGATGATGGAAAAGCCCGACGTGGACCACATCGAGGGCCTGTCGCCGGCGATCTCGATCGAGCAAAAATCGACCTCGCACAACCCGCGCTCCACCGTGGGCACGATCACCGAGGTCTACGACTACCTGCGCCTGCTGTACGCCCGCGTCGGCACGCCACGCTGCCCCGATCACGGCATTCCGCTGGAAGCGCAGACGGTCAGCCAGATGGTCGACGCCACGCTGGCGATGGATCCGGAAAAGCGCCTGATGCTGCTGGCGCCGGTGATCCGCGACCGCAAGGGCGAGCACGTGCAGGTGTTCGACCAGCTGCGCGCGCAGGGTTTCGTGCGCGCCCGCGTCGACGGCGCGGTCTACGACCTGGACGCCGTGCCGCCGCTCACCCTGCGCCAGAAGCACACCATCGAAGTGGTGATCGACCGTTTCCGCCCGCGCGAAGACATCAAGCAGCGCCTGGCCGAATCGTTCGAGACCGCGCTGCGTCTCGGCGACGGGCTGGTGATCCTGGCCGACATGGACCACACCGACCAGCCGGACCAGATGCTCTCCTCGCGCTACTCCTGCCCGGTGTGCGACTACTCGCTGCCGGAGCTGGAACCGCGGCTGTTCTCGTTCAACTCGCCGATCGGCGCCTGCCCCAGCTGCGACGGTCTGGGTGTGACCCAGGTGTTCGATCCGGCCCGTGTGGTCGGCCATCCGGAGCTTTCGCTGGCCGGTGGTGCGATCCGCGGCTGGGACCGGCGCAACCCGCACTACTTCCAGTTGCTGCAGTCGCTGGCTGCGCATTACGGCTTCGATGTCAACGAGCCTTGGAAGAACCTGCCCGCTGCGACCCAGCAGGCCGTGCTGTTCGGCAGCGGCAAGCAGGCGATCGCGTTTCGCTATCTCACCGAGCGCGGCGGGCGGGTCACGCGCGAGCATCCGTTCGAGGGCATCGTTCCCAACCTCGAGCGGCGCTACAAGGAGACCGAATCGGCCGCGGTGCGCGAGGAGCTGTCCAAGTACATCAGCGACCAGCCCTGCCCCGCCTGCGAAGGCCAGCGACTGAACCGCTCGGCGCGGCATGTGTTCGTGGCCGACCACGCGTTGCCGTCGCTCACCCATCGATCGATCGACGACACGCTGGCGTTCTTTGAGACGCTCACGCTCACCGGCTGGCGCGGCGAGATTGCGGCGAAGATCGTCAAGGAGATCCGCGAGCGGCTCACCTTCCTCAACGACGTGGGCCTGAACTACCTCACGCTGGATCGCCAGGCCGACACGCTGTCCGGCGGCGAAGCCCAGCGCATCCGCCTGGCGAGCCAGATCGGCGCCGGGCTGGTCGGCGTGATGTACGTGCTCGACGAGCCGTCCATCGGCCTGCACCAGCGCGACAACGAGCGCCTGCTCGGCACGCTCACCCGCCTGCGCGATCTCGGCAATACGGTGATCGTGGTCGAGCACGACGAAGACGCCATCCGCATGGCCGACCACGTGCTCGATATCGGGCCCGGCGCCGGCGTGCACGGCGGCGAGATCGTGGCGCAGGGCACGGTGGAGGACATGCTGGCCTCGCCCCGCTCGGTCACCGGCCAGTTCCTCTCCGGCAAGCGTGCCATCGAGGTGCCGGAGAAGCGTCGCCAGCCGATCGACAAGGCCTCGTGGCTGCACCTGAAGGGCGCCAGCGGCAACAACCTGAAGAATGTCGACCTAGCGATCCCGGCCGGCCTGTTCACCTGCGTCACCGGCGTGTCCGGCTCGGGCAAGTCGACCCTGGTCAACGACACGCTGTTCCGCCTCGCCGCGATGGAATTGAACGGCGCAGGTACGCAGCCGGCACCGTACGCATCGGCGTCCGGCATGGACCTGTTCGACAAGGTGGTCGACATCGACCAGTCGCCGATCGGCCGCACGCCGCGCTCCAACCCAGCCACCTACACCGGCCTGTTCACTCCGCTGCGCGAGATGTTCGCGCAGGTGCCGGAGGCGCGCTCGCGCGGCTACACCGCGGGCCGCTTCAGCTTCAACGTGCGCGGCGGCCGCTGCGAGGCCTGCGAAGGCGACGGCATGATCAAGGTGGAGATGCACTTCCTGCCCGACGTCTACGTGCCCTGCGACGTCTGCCACGGCAAGCGCTACAACCGCGAAACGCTGGACATCCTCTACAAGGGCCACACCATCGCCGACGTGCTGGACATGACGGTGGAGGACGCGCTCAAGCTGTTCGAGAACGTGCCCACCATCGCCCGCAAGCTCGATACGCTGCGCGCCGTGGGCCTGGACTACATCAAGCTCGGCCAGAGTGCGACCACGCTCTCCGGCGGCGAGGCGCAGCGTGTGAAGCTGTCCAAGGAACTCAGCAAGCGCGACACCGGCCGCACGCTGTACATCCTCGACGAACCCACCACCGGACTGCACTTCCACGACATCGAGCAGCTGCTCGACGTGCTGCACCAGCTGGTCGACCAGGGCAACACGGTGGTGGTGATCGAGCACAACCTCGACGTGATCAAGACCGCCGACTGGATCGTCGACCTCGGCCCCGAGGGCGGCTCGGGCGGCGGGCGCATCCTGGTGTCGGGCACGCCGGAAACGGTGGCCGCAACCCCGGGCTCGCACACCGGCCGCTTCCTTGCGCCGCAGTTGAAATCGACCCAGGCCACCAAGGCCAAGCGCGCCGACGCCCCCAAGCGCACCAAGGCCGCCACCAAGCACATTGCCTCGGCCGACAAGCACCGCCCCATGCCCAGGAAGAAGCGTTCGTGAGCTCGCAGGACACCCCGAAACCGGCGCGCAAGACGCGCGCCTCCAAGACCGCCGACGCCGCTCCGGCGACCGAACTCGACAACTCGCCGCCGGGCGAGCAGGCAGAACCCAGGCCGCTGTTCGTGGCCCATCTGGACGTGCGCTGGCGTGACCTGGACGCCTTCAACCACGTCAACAATTCCACCTATCTCACCTACCTCGAAGAGGCACGGCTGCAGTGGCTGCGCCACGTGCCCGGCCCGTGGTTCGACGAGTCGTCGATGCCGGTGCTGGCGGCCAGCAACCTCAACTACCGCCAGCCCATCGCCTGGCCGGGCCACCTGGCCGTGGAGCTGTTCTGCGAGCGCCTGGGCAACAGCTCGATAACCCTCGCCCATCGCATCGTCGATGCCGAGCATACCGAGCAGCTCTACTGCGATGGGCAGGTGGTGCTGGTATGGATGAATCCCGCGACCGGCAAGCCGGTGCCGTTGCCGCAGGCGATCCGCGATTCGGCCGCCGTCGACGCTTGAACGCACGGCGAGGCGTGACGGGGTCACGCCGCCGGTTCGATCGATGCCTGCGCTTCATGCGGTGCCGGTAAGATCGCCGGACCCACACGACAAGGAGCTCGCCCGTGCGCAAGACGCCCCTCGCCCTCTTCCTGCTCACGCTCGCCACCGGTGCCGCTGCGGCCGACCGCAGCGACATCACGATCTACCGCAGTGACGATGCCTCGCTGTTCGCCAACGACGGCAGCCATGCGCAGACGGGCTACGCGATGGTGCGCGAGCCTCGCTCGCTGAACCTCGTCGCCGGCGTGCACGATGCGCACCTCGCCGGCCTGCCGCTCTACCTCGACCCCGAAGCACTCTCACTCCAGTTCGACGACGCAAAGACCACCGTGGTGTCGCAGCGACTGCAGCTCGCCCAAGGCGGGGTGGCGCGGGTGAGTGATCTGGTCGGACGCAAGGTCGACGTGCTCGGCAACCAGGGCGACGTGATCCTCAGCGGCATGCTGCGCTCGGCCGGCGATGTACTGCAGATTCAACAGGGAGACAACACGGTGCTCGTGCACGACTACGTGGCCGTGCGCGCAACCGGCGATGTCGATGGCGGCACCCGGCTCGACCTGCGCGTGGATGCGCCGCGCGCCGGGGCGGCCGCGGCGCAGCTCAGCTACGTGACCGGTGGACTGGGCTGGCGCGCGTCGTATATCGGCACCCTTGCCGATGGCAGCGGCTGCCGCATCGCGTTGCAGTCGCGCGCCAGTGTCGCCAACCGCAGCGGCAGCGACTGGCGCGACGCCCAGCTCACGCTGATCGCCGGCGAGCCGCGTCTGGACAAGCCCGCCGCGGCCCCAATGATGGCGATGGCCTTCCGCGGCAAGGCCGCCGACCTGCCGCAGCAGTCGACCGTCGGCGATTACCGCAGCTATCGCCTGCCCGAGCCGGTCGACCTGCCGGACGGCACCGTCAGCCTGCTGCCGCTGTACGCGCCCAAGAGCATCGCCTGCGAGCGCACGGCGCTGTACGAAACCGGCGGCGGCTACCAGCCTCCGCAGCCCATGACGCAACCGTCGATCATGGTCGACGGGCCCACCAACGTGGTCGGCACGCTCACCTTCCGCGCCTTCGACAGCCTGCCGGCCGGCTACCTGCGCGTATTGGCGCGCGATGACCGCGGCGCAGCACAGGTGATCGGCGAGAGTCGCATCGAAGACACCCCGAAGGACGCCGAGGTCAAGCTCACGCTCGGCAACGTGTTCGACCTGCGCGCCAAGCGCGAGCGCACCGCGTTTCATGTCGATCGCGAGGGCCGCACCATGGACGAGGCGTTCCGCCTCATCTTCAGCAACGCCGGCGACAGCGCCCGCACGATCACCGTGCGCGAACACCCGGCGCGCTGGCGCAGCTGGACGCTGGCCTCCTCCAGCCTCAAACCCACCGTCAGCACTGCCGACACGCTGGGCTTTGCGGTGAAGGTGCCGGCACACGGCAGCGCGACGCTCGACTACGCCGTGCGCTACACCTGGACCGCCGACGACCAGCCGCAATAAGCCCGCCTACCAGAGAACGACCATGCTCAATCGCATCCACCACGACGCCATCGTCGAACTCCAGCTGGCCCGCCCCCCGGTCAACGCACTCAATCTCTCCTTGCTGCAGCAACTGCGCGCGGCGGTCGAGGAGGCCCCCGCGGCCGGCGCCCGCGGCATCGTGCTGTCAGGTGCGCCCGGCATGTTCTCCGCTGGCGTCGACGTGCCGGCGCTGATGGGGCGCGAGCGCAGCGAGGTGCGCGCGTTCTGGCGCGAGTTCTTCGCCGTCTGCGCCGCGCTGGCGCGTTCGCCGATCCCCGTCGTCGCCGCGATCACCGGGCACAGCCCGGCCGGCGGCGCGGTGCTGTCGCTGTTCTGCGACTACCGCATCATGGCCGAAGGACCGTTCAAGATCGGCCTCAACGAGGTGCAGGTGGGCCTGAGCGTGCCCGACTGCATCCAGCTCGCACTGCGCCGCGTGGTAGGTACCTACCGCGCGGAGCGGCTGCTCGTCGCCGGTGCGATGATCGAATCCTCACAGGCTCTGGCCTGCAGCATGGTGGACGAGCTCACCGGCGTCGAGCAGGTAGGCATTCGGGCACTGCACTGGCTGCGCGAACTGCTGGCGTTGCCTTCGCACGCGATGCTCGCCACCCGCGCGCTAGCCCGTGCCGACCTTACCGAGGCGTATGCCGACGTGGATGCTTTGCCGCTGGATGCCTTCGTCGATGGCTTCTTCCATCCGCAGACGCAGACGGTGCTGCAGAGCCTGGTCGACCGGCTGCGCAAGAAGTGAGTCGAGCCGGCCGGGCGCTCAGTCCGCCCCGGTAGCCACCGGCCGCGATGGATCGCTGACCCAGCCGCTCCACGACGGCGCGTACAGCCGCGATCCATTCAAGCCCGCCACTTCCATCGCCAGCAGGTTATGGCACGCGGTGACGCCGGAGCCACAGGAGTGCACGACCTGCGACGGCGCGTACGTCTGCAGCACCGCCAGGAAATCCTGCCGCAGATCGCCGGGCGACTTGAAGTGCCCATCGGCGGCGAGGTTCTCCGCGAACGGGCGGTTACGCGCACCGGGAACGTGCCCGCCGACACGATCCAGCGGTTCGGTGTCGCCGCGATAGCGCGCCGCGGCGCGCGCATCGATCAGCAGTTGCTGCGGACTCGTCGTGACAGCGGCATGCTCGACGATGAGCTGCGCGGGGTCGTAGTAGATCGTTACCGTGGTGGGCACGCGTTCGGGCACCGACGTTTCTAACGGCAGGCCGGCGGCGACCCACGCGCCGATACCGCCATCGAGCACCGCCACCGCACGCTCGCCGACCAACCGCATCAGCCACCACAGGCGCGCAGCGGCCAGGGCACCACCGGCAGCGTCATACGCCACCACCTGCAAGCCGGGATGCCAGCCCCAGCGACCCAGCACGGCCGCGAAATCCGTCTCCAGCGGCAGCGGATGCCGGCCCAGGCCCAGATGCTGGCGCGAGAGATCGGACAGGTCGCGGTCGAGCTGCGCGTAGACCGCCCCGGGGATATGCCCGCTGCGCCAGTCGCGCTCGCCTTTGTCCGGGTCGGCAAGATCGACGCGGCAATCGACGATCAGCACGTCACCGGCTGGCAACGCAGCCAGCTCGGCGGCGGAAATCAGCGTGGTTTTCATGCGCGTCCCATCCTCTGCAGCAGGTTGAGCATCATCGCCGCGGTGGCGCCCCAGATGCGATGCCCGCCATGCACGAACTCCACCATCGGTCGCTGGTGGCCACGGAACTCCATGGTGTAGCGGCGCAGGTTGCCCGGCTCCAGGAAAAACGCCAGCGGCACCTCGAACACCTCGGCCACTTCGTCCGGCGCCGGCACCACCGTGGCGTGCTCGGCGACCCGCGCCACCACCGGCGTGACGCAGTAGCCGCTGATCGTCTCGAACATGTCGAGGAAGCCCAGCGGCGACACCAGGCCTGGATCCAGCCCGATTTCTTCCTCGCTTTCGCGCAAGGCGGTGGCGATCGCGTCGCGGTCGGCGGGGTCGCTGCCGCCACCGGGGAACGCCACCTGCCCCGCATGCGACGGCAGGTGCGCCGTGCGCACCGTGAGCAGCACGCGGGGGTCGACGCCTTCGCGCACGCCCACCAGTACGGCCGCCGGGCGCCGCTCGGCGGTGCCCAGCAACTCGCTCATCGGCGCGTGGTTCCAACCCGGCGGCTGCGGCGGCGTGGCCAATGGCAGCAGGGCGGGCTCCAGCGCGTGCCAGATGCGCTCCATCACGACCCCTTGCGGGTCGGCAACACCACGCGCATCAGGTAGAGCCGCTCGGTATCGGACATGGTGCCCCAGCGCGCAATCTCACCCATCGACCGCTGGCAGCCCAGGCAATAGCCGCGCCCATCGAGCCGGCACAAGCCGATGCAGGGCGTCAGTGGTGCGTCGGAAAAGGAAGCGCGGGGATCGGTCGACATGACCGGTAATGATAGCGCCTGCGCCGGGCGCCGATCAGGGATTGGCGACGTCCAGCAGTTCGATATCGAACACCAGCGCCTCGTTCGGACCGATGCGTGGCAGGGCGCCACGCTCGCCGTAGGCCAACCGCGGCGGAATCACCACCTTCCAGCGGTCGCCCACGTGCATGCGCGGAATCACGTCGCGCCAGCCGGGAATCACGCTCTTCACCACGAAGCTCACCGGGTTGCCGTGCGCGAAGGTACTGTCGAACTCGGTGCCATCGATCAGCATGCCGCGGTAGTTGACGGTGACCTTGCTGTCCACCGTAGGGCTCACCGTGCCCTGGCCCTGCTTGATCACCGCGTACTGCACCCCCGAAGCCAGCTGCACCACACCCGGCTGGGTGCGGTTGTGCGCCATGTATTGCTCGCTCCTGCGCGCGTTGGCCGCAGCGACGCGGCGGAACTCGTTCACGGCGCGGGCGTGCATCTGATCGTCGAGGGCGCGCAGCTGGGCGCGCATGTCCTGCATCGGCACGCTCGGCTGACGCTTGGCGGCCGCATCCTGGATGGCCCGCTCGAGCGTCGCCAGATCCACGGCCGGATCGCCATCAGCGAACTGGCTGCCGATCTGGTAGCCGATCGCGTACGACAGCTTGGCCTTGTCGACGGTGGGGGCCGCGGCCGACCCCTTGGCGGCCTGCTGCGCGTGCGCGGCGGTGCCGATCAGCCCGAGCGCCGCCACTACCAGCCCTGCCCACTTCGTCATGCCGCTCTCCGTAAACGTGACACCTGACGGCCATGCTATGCGCTACGTGCGCGGAACGCAGCATGCTGCCCGGTGCGGTACCGGCATCAGATTCCGGGCGGCCGCAAAGGTTCCCGCTGCTACCATCTGCGGTTTTTCATCCGCAGGTTTCCGCCATGGCCTACCGCAACCTCGAGATCGCCGACCGCGGCGCCGTCCGCACCATCACCGTCGCCCGCCCGGACAAGCTCAACGCGCTCAACCGCGACACGCTCAACGAGCTCACCCTCGCCTTCACCCAGGCCGCGCAGGAAGATGGCGTGCGCGTGGTCGTGCTCGCCGGCAGCGGCGACAAGGCCTTCGTCGCCGGTGCCGACATCGCCGAGATGAACGGCTACACGCCGCTGCAGGCGCAGGCGTTCTCGCGCACCGGGCAGCGCCTGATGAGCCTGATCGAGCGCCTCGGCAAGCCGGTGATCGCGCGCATCCAGGGCTTCGCGCTGGGTGGCGGTATGGAGCTGGCGATGGCCTGCCACCTGCGCGTGGCCAGTGAAAAGGCGAAATTTGGCCAGCCGGAAATCAACCTCGGCCTGATCCCCGGCTTCGGTGGCACCCAGCGCCTGCTGCGCCTGGCTGGCCGCAGCGCGGCGCTGGAGCTGTGCCTCACCGGCGCCACGATCGGCGCCCAGCGCGCCCACGAGCTGGGCATCGTGACCCGCGTGGTCGCACCGGAAGCGCTGGACGAGACGGTCGAAGCGCTCGCCGACCAGCTCGCCGCCGCCGCGCCGCTGGCCGCCGCGGGCATTCTCGACGCCGTACTGCAAGGCGGCGAAGCAGGTCTCGACCAGGGCCTGGAGTTCGAAACCCAGGCCTTCGCCCTGGTGTTCTCCAGCGAGGACATGCGCGAAGGCACGAGCGCGTTCCTGGACAAGCGCAAGCCCGAGTTCAAGGGCCGCTGAGTCACCTCGCGGCCACCTCTGTAGGAGCCCGCTCGCGGGCGATGCCTTTCGCTTTGATGCGGCATCGAAGCCAAGAGCATCGCCCGCGAGCGGGCTCCTACCGGAGAACGCGCTGCCTTAGTGATGGCCTCCGGAGTATCTCTTCTCGCCGCGATGTCCAGCCGAATTTCCGGCGAAGCGGGTCTTGACCAGGCCCTGGAGTTCGAAACCCGGGCGTTCGCCCTGGTGTTCTCCAGCGAGGACATGCGCGAAGGCACGCGCGCCTCCTAGACAAGCGCAAGCCCAAGTTCAAGGGCCGCTGAGTCACCTCGCGGCCACCTCTGTAGATACCGTCTTACTTACCCACCAGCAAGGGCGCGATTGGGATCGAACGGGAGGCCGGAACGCACCACTCCCCAGGCGATGTGCAGCAGCTTGCGCATGGCTGCGCCCAAGGCCAGCTTGGGTGGCTTGCCGCGACCCACCAGGCGATCGAACAGGGCGCGCACCGCGCTGTTGTGGCGAATGGCCACCAGCGCGGGCATGTACAGCCGGGCACGCAGCAACGCATGGCCGAGCTTGGATAGTCGGCTTTGGCCGACCCACTTGCCCGACTCGCGGATCGCCGGATTCACGCCGGCGAAGGCGTCCAGTTGGCGGGGATCGTCGAAGCGCCGCAGATTCCCGGCAAAACCCTGGATGAAGGCTGCCGTCAGGTCGCCGATGCCGGGAATCGAGCGCAAGAGGTCATGATCGCGCCGCAGGTCCGGGTCCTGGTCGATGTGATCCTCGATCGCCCGCTTCAGCTCTTCGATCTGCTGATCCAGCGCATCGATCATGCGCTGGATCGAGGGGCGTACCGAGGCATCGCCGACCGCCAGGCGGTTGGCCTCCATCTGCCGCATCGCCTGCAGGTCGTTCAAGCGGTGCACCAGGGCGCGCAGCTGCCGCTGACCCGGCGTAGGCGGCGCCCACGGGCGTAGTGCGCCGTGGATCTGCTGGGCCATGGCGAAGCGGGCGATCAGCTCGGCGTCACAGCGGTCGGTCTTGGTCCGCGACAGCTCGCTGCGGGCATAGGCGGCGATCTGGGCCGGATTGACCACGTAGACCGTCACTCCATGCTCCACCAGCGCCTGCGCCAGCGCCTCGTGATAGATGCCCGTGGCCTCCATGCACACCCCAGCCTGTGGTGCGTGCTGGCGCAGCCATGTCAGCAGTTCGGCGAATCCGGCCGGCGTATTGGGCAGCTTGCCCTTGGTGCGGTATTTCCCCGGCCGGTCCAGCGGAACGGCCACATCGAAGCTGGCCTTGGCCACATCGATGCCTACCATCGGTTCGGTCATGTCACGTCTCCTGGCAGTCGTCTCAGACGCTGACCATCGACGATCCGCACGGCCGATCCTTACGCGTTCAGGCTCTCGCCGACCGGCGGGCCTCCGATACCGTTCAGGCGCTGGCGGATGGAACGGAACGAGGGCACACATCTACCCAGCAGGCGCGAAGCCTCAGGAGCCCGTCGGCGTCACCTCATTCCCACCGATGATCAGTCGGGAATTCTCGTCCGTTGCCGGACCAGAATCGAGACATAAGGAGCCCGCTCGCGGGCGATGCTCTTCGCTTTGAATCGACATCAAAGCAAAAGCATCGCCCGCGAGCGGGCTCCTACAGAGGAGCGGAGGGTCTAGTGATGGCTGCCGGCGTATTTCTTCTCGCCCGCGGTCACGGCGATGTCCAGTCGGTTTTCCGGCGGTGCCAGTGGGCAGGTTGCGAACGGCGTGAAGGCGCACGGCGGGTTGTAGGCGCGATTGAAATCCAGCACCACGCTGCCGGGCTGCTTCACGCCGCCTGCGGGCAGCGCGGCATAGAAGAAGCGCGCCGCGCCGTAGGTCTCCTTGCCCGAGGTGCGGTCGGCGATGACGAAGAACAGCTCGCCGCCCGGCTCCTCCTGGTAGGGCAGCAGTTCGAAGGTCTTGCCGTCGCGCTGGAACACCGCCTTGCCCGGCACGTCGACCGCGTCGATGGTGCCGATCACCGAGCCGATCTCCAGCTTGTGCGGCGGATCGAACGGCACCCACTTCGCCACGATGCGCCAGGACGGATCGATTGGGAACGACTCGATGCCGAGGAAGTGCTTGCGGGTGGGCGCCTCGGTGTCCTTCACGCGCAGCGCCTTGCGGCCATCGCGATCGATCACATAGAAGCTCGCGGTGCCGAACTGCACCGTCGTCGGGCTGCCAGTTCCGGCGTGCATGTCGTCGACCAGCGGTGCGCTGGCGACCGTCTTGCCGTCCACCGTGGCGCTGCTGCCAGCGGCAAGCGCGATCGACAGCGCGCCGTCCGGACCGAGCGTCACGGTGCCCAGATGAGCCGGCCCGGCGGCCAGCACGATCTCATTGTCTGCGGCATGACCGATCCTATTGGCGCCTTCATGTAGCCACTCCAGTCCGATCAAGCTGAGCCAGCCATCCGGCGCGGTCAGCCGCTGTAACCGACCCTGCCGCCACTGTTCGACTTCGCGCGTGACGTCCTGGGCGGAAAGAGCCGGGGCAACGGGAGCATCGGTAGCGTGCACGAGGGGAACTCCAAGCAGGAAAGCAACGGCCAGCGGAACACGACGGATCATCGGGCGGCAGCCAGTAGGGAGGGAACGCCGAGTATGGGCAGCGCCGCGGCAGCGAGGCAAATGCCGGCGGTCAACGGCCGCGCAGGAACAGCCTGTCCAGTTCGCCGAGGCTGAGCTGGGTCCAGGTCGGACGGCCGTGGTTGCACTGGCCGGAGCGTTCGGTGGCTTCCATCTCGCGCAGCAGGGCGTTCATTTCCGGCAGGCTCAGTCGGCGACCGGCGCGTACCGAGCCATGGCAGGCCATGGTCGAGAGCAGTTCGTTCTCCAGTTCCTGCAGCCGGCGCGAGCTGCCGTGCTGGGCCAGTTCGGCCAGCACGTCGCGGGTGAGCTGGCTGACGTCGGCGCCTTCCAGTAGGGCCGGGATGCGCCGTACCACCACCGCCGACGGACCGCCGCGCGACAACTCCAGGCCCCACGCTGCCAGCGCCTCGGCATGCTCCTCGGCGGCCGCGGCCTCCTTCGCACTCACCGCCAGGCTGAGCGGCACCAGCAGCACCTGCGAGCGCAGGTGGTTGGCCGCACGCGCGGCCTTCAACTTTTCGTACGTGATGCGCTCGTGCGCGGCGTGCATGTCGACCAGCACGAGGCCGTGCTCATTCTCCGCCAGCACGTAGATGCTCTTGAGCTGGGCGATGGCGAAGCCCAGCGGCGGCGCCTGCTCGGGGCTCGACGGCGCGAGCGTGGGCGACGCCCAGTCGTTGGCCTCCCCCTGCGCCGCCGCGCCGAGCAGCGCGGCGTAATCGCCCAGCGGCTGCTCGCGCACACCGAGGCTGAGGCGGCTCTGCGTGGCCGCCCCGCCTGACCAGCCGCCACCGTAGGAAGACGCCCCGGAAGCCACACCCGCGCTCGTCACGACCGTTTCAGCGACGGCGGCTGGCGACGCCGGCAGCGCCTGCCCCGCACGCGTCTCGGCGAGCGCCTCATGCAGGCTGCGGAACAGGAAGTCGTGCACCAGCCGCTGCTCGCGAAAGCGCACCTCGTGCTTGGCCGGGTGCACGTTGACATCCACGCCGGCCGGATCGAGCTCCAGGTACAGCACGAACGCCGGATGGCGGCCGTGGAACAGCACGTCGGCGTAGGCCTGGCGCACGGCGTGAGCGACCACGCGATCGCGCACAAGGCGGCCGTTGACGTAGAAGAACTGCGAATCGGGCTGGCCGCGCGAGGCGGTGGGCAAGCCAACCCAGCCGGACAGGCGCAGGCCCGCCGCGGCATGGTCGATCCGCAGGCTGCGCCCGGGAAATTCTTCGCCGAGCACATCGGCCACGCGTGCCAGCGCGGCCTGCTCGTCACGCGCGGCCTTCCACACGCGCAGCGGTTTGCCGTTGTGGCTGAGCCGGAATTCCACGCCGCTGCGCGCAAGGGCGAGCGACTTCAGGAGATCGTCGATATGGGCGAACTCGGTGCGCTCGGCGCGCATGAACTTCCGCCGCGCCGGCACGTTGTAGAACAGGTCGCGCACTTCCACGCTGGTGCCCGGGGGATGCTGCGCTGGACGCGCCGCCTGCAGCTTGCCGCCGTCCACCTCGATGCGAAACGCCGCCTCGGCGCCGCGCGCGCGTGAGGTCAACGCAAAGCGTGCCACCGACGACACCGACGCCAGCGCCTCGCCACGGAAGCCCATGCTTGCGACGTGTTCGAGATCGTCGAAGCTGCCGATCTTGCTGGTGGCGTGCGACGCCACGGCGAGCGGCAATTCGTCCGGGGCGATGCCGCCGCCGTCGTCACGCACGCGGATCAGCCGCGCGCCCCCCTGCTCGATGTCCACCTCCACGCGCGTGGCACCGGCGTCGAGGCTGTTTTCCACCAGCTCCTTGACCACCGACGACGGTCGTTCGATGACCTCGCCGGCGGCGATCTGGTTGATGAGTTCGGGAGGCAGCACGCGGATGACAGGCATCCGCGTAGCTTACGGGAGCGGCTTCAGATGGAGAAGGCAACGCGCCGGCGGCGCACGAGCTGCGGCGACGCTCAGCCGGCCGGAATGGCCAGCACTGCCCCGGCGCGGACGGTATTGCCGTCGATGCGATTGGCGCTCTTGAGCGCGCCCACCGTTACGCCGTACTGGCGCGCGATGCTGCCCAGGCTCTCGCCCCGGGTCACGCGATGCAGATCGCGGACCGATTCGTCGGCCCGGCTGGACGCGGCAGCCACAGATGCATGGCTATCGCTGTCCGGCTGCGCGGCGGCCAGCATTGCCCCGCTGCGACGCGCGGCCTCGGCGGCGAACCAGGTACCCGGCGGCGGCGTGGCCTCGAAATAGTTGCGCACGCCGCCCATCACCGCCTGCGCCAGTTCGGCCTGATGGGCCGGATCGCGCAGCTTGCGCTCTTCCACCGGATTGCTGATGAAGGCGGTCTCGACCAGGATCGACGGCACGTCCGGCGAGCGCAGCACCACGAAGTTGGCGCGCTCGACGTAGCCGCGATGCGTCGGCCCGAGATGCCCCAGTGCCTTGAGTACATTGCCGGCGATCGACTCGCTGGCCTGCATCGCGTAGCCCTGCTGCAGGTCCAGCAGCACGGCGGCGAGGCTGTCGTCCTTGTCGTCCAGCGACACGCCACCGATCAGGTCGGCGCGGTTTTCGCGATCGGCCAGCCAGCGCGCAGCCTCGCTGGTCTTGCCGCGCGGCGACAGCACCCACACCGACGAGCCCTTGGCATCGCCATTCTTGAAGGCGTCAGCGTGGATGGACACGAACATGTCCGCGTTCTTCTCGCGGGCGATCTGGTAGCGGCGCTTGAGCGGAATGAAATAGTCGCCGTCGCGGGTGAGCACGGCCTGCATGCCCGGCTGCTTGTTGATCAGCGCCGCGAGCTGGCGCGCCACGGCCAGCGTCACGTTCTTTTCCAGCGTGCCGCCGGGGCCATGGGCGCCGGGATCATCGCCGCCGTGGCCGGCGTCGACCGCCACCACCACCTTGCGCTGCCCGCCCATCTGCTCGGCCACCTGGCGCAGCGTCAGCACTTCGCTGGGGCCAGCCTTGCTCACATGCACCGCCTTCATCACCGGCGCCGGCGCACTGGCCACCGCCGACGCGCTGGGGCGCTTGCTGGCGCCATCGGGATACAGATCGAGCACGAGCCGGTAGCCGTAGCCACCGCCGGGCTTGAGCACGAAGCTCTTCGGCGCGCTGTGCGCGTCGACGTCGGCGACCAGCTCGAGCCGACCGCCTCGACGATGGCTGCTCAAGCCCTTGAACAGTCCTTGCGCGGACGGGGTGGCAAAAGCGGAGGCCAGACGGTCATTGCCCAGGTCGATCTGCACTCGGCCAGCGTCGTGTCGAAGCTGGTAGCTGACCGGCCCGCTCAGGTCGAACACCACGCGGGTGTAGTCCGGGCCAGCCCAGACCCGCGCGGCGCGCACATCGGCGGCCTCGGCGGACAACGCGGAAAAGCCGGCGGCGCAAGCCACCAGCGCGATCAAGCCAGTCCTGAACAGGGATGCCCTCATGCGCTGCATTGAATCGCAGGGAAAACGCCATTGCAAGCACTTTTTCCTTGGATATCCGCAACCTGCACCGCATTCGTCAGATCATGTCCAGAAGACCCCTGCAAGCCGCGCTTTCTCCGGCATTAATCCGCCGCCGCATACCGGGACATTTTTCCAGCAGAAACGCAAACTTAGCGCTGCGAGCCGCGCTCAAACCGGCGGCGAGTCCGGCGCTGGCAGTCGCTTGAGCAGCCCCTCGCCTCGTGCGCTGACCGCCCGCAAGGTGGCGCGGCGACCGCTGCCGGCGTACTCGAGAAACACCTCGAGATCCGCCGCGGGGATGGCGCCCGCGCCGCGCTGCGGCCATTCGATCAGCACGACCGCACCGGGTTCGCCCAGGGCATCCATGCCCAACCATTCCAGCTCGTCCGGATCGGCGATGCGGTAGAGGTCCAGATGCCAAGCCTGGGCGCTCGCCAGCGGATAGGACTCCACCAGGCTGTAAGTCGGACTCTTGATGCGGCCGGCCACGCCCATGGCATGTAACAGCGCGCGGGCAAACGCGCTCTTGCCCGCGCCCAGCGGGCCGTGCAGATAGCACACCATCCCGTCGTCGATAGCCGCGCCGACTTCGCTGGCCAGCCTCGCCGTCGCTGCCTCGTCAGGCAGCCGCACGCTGTACTCACGCATGGCGCGGCCCGTTACCCAGCCGGCGCAGCGGGCCGAACAGATCGCTGGCCAGCAGCCCGCGTTCGCCCGCTTCGGCCGCGGCATCGCCGGCCCGCGCATGCAGCCCCACGCCCAGACACGCCGCCTCCCACGCCGTGGCGCCTTGCGCGAGCAGGCCCGCGATGACGCCGGTGAGCACATCGCCCATGCCGGCCACGGCCATCCCGGGATTGCCCCACGGACACGCGGCCAGGCGACCGTCGGGATGCGCGACCAGGCTGCCCGCCCCCTTCAACACCACCACCGCACCGTGGCGGTGCGCCAGCTCGCGCGCGGAAGCGAAGCGATCGGCCTGCACGGTGGCGATATCCACGCCGAGCAGACGCGCGGCCTCGCCCGGATGCGGCGTGAGCACGGCCGCCCGATCGAACCGGCGCGGCTCGCGCGCGAGCAGATTCAGGCCGTCGGCGTCGAGCACCAGCGGGCAATCCGAATCCAGCGCGGTCAGCCACAGCGCGTGTCCCCATGCGCCCTGCCCCAGCCCCGGCCCGACGGCGAGCACGTCGGCCCGCTCGATCAGCGGCGCGATCGCCTGCGGACCGTCCACGCCACGCGCCATCAGCTCGGGACAGCCCGCGTTGAGCGCCACCACGTGAACATCGCGGGTGGCCACGCTCACCAGTCCCGCCCCCGCGCGCAGCGCCGCCTCGCCGCACAGGCGGATCGCGCCGCCCATGCCATGGTCACCACCCACCACCAGCAGGTGGCCATGATCGCCCTTGTGCGCCACTCGCGGACGCGGCGGCAGACTGGTTGGCCGCAGCAGCTCGCCATCGGCCGGTTGCGCCTGCCACAGGCTCGTGGGCAGTTGCAGCGTGTCGAGCTCCAACTCACCGACGTAGTCGGAAGCCACGCCGGTGTACAGGCCACGCTTGGCCGCAATGAAGCACACCGTCACCTTCGCGCGCACGGCCGCCCCCGGGCAGGTGCCGCGATCGGCATCCAGCCCCGAGGGGACGTCCAGCGCGAGCACTGGCTTGCCGCCGGCATTGATGCGCTGGATCAGGGCGGCCACCGGTGCCTCGGGCGCGCGGTTGAGGCCGCTGCCGTACAGGGCGTCCACGTGTACATCAACGTCCGGCCACGGTGCGGCGGGATCGAACAGATGCACGCGGCCGCCGGCGAACTCGAATGCGGTACGCGCCTGCAACGCATCGCCGGTGGCTTGGCCGGACAGGGCGATCAGCTCCACCTGCAGGCCGGCCTCTTTCGCCAGCGCTCCCAACAGATAGCCGTCGCCACCGTTGTTACCCGGCCCGCACCACACGGCAAGGCGGCGAGCCTGCGGCCAGTGGCGACGCAGACTGGCCAGGCCGGCGGCCGCAGCGCGGCGCATCAGCTCGAAGCCGGGAATACCGAGCACATCGATGGCGTGGCGATCGAGCGCCCGCACCTGCTCGACGGTATACAGCGCGTAACGGTGATCGGTCTCGGTCATCGGCGGATTATAGGCAAGGCGGGCCGGGGCGCTGCAGCGCTTAAACTAGGCCCATGCCCAGCCTCGACAACACCGCCACTGACGCTACCGCCATCGACTACGTCGCGCTCGCGCGATCGATCAAGCAGTGGGCCGGCGAGCTGGGCTTCAGCGATGCCGGCATCAGCGGTGTCGACCTGGCGCGCGACGAGCAGTACCTGCAGCGGTGGCTCGACGACGAGCACCACGGCGAGATGGACTACATGGCGCGCCACGGTACCAAACGCAGCCGACCGCAGGAGCTGGAGCCGGGCACGCAACGAGTGATTTCGGTGCGCATGGACTACGCGCCGCCGGACATCCGCAACGCCTGGTCGGTGCTGGAGAACGGCGAGCTGGGCTACGTGTCGCGCTACACGCTGGGGCGCGACTATCACAAGCTGATGCGCCAGCGCCTACAGCGGCTCGCCGAGCGCATCCGCGCCCAGGTCGGCGACTTCGGCCACCGCGCCTACGTCGACTCCGCCCCGGTGCTGGAGAAGGCGCTGGCGCGCAACGCCGGGCTGGGCTGGATCGGCAAGCACACGGTGCTGATCCACCGCCGCGCCGGCTCGTATTTCTTCCTCGGCGAGCTGTACACCGACCTGCCGCTGCCGGTGGACACGCCGGCCAGCGAGCACTGCGGCAGCTGCCGGCGCTGCATCGACGTGTGCCCCACCCGGGCGATCGTGGCGCCGTACCGGCTCGATGCGCGGCGCTGCATTTCCTACCTGACGATCGAACTCAGAGGCAGCATTCCGGAAGAGTTCCGCAAGCCGATGGGCAACCGCATCTTCGGTTGCGACGACTGCCAGCTGATCTGCCCGTGGAACAAGTTTGCACAGGTCACCGCGGAGCCGGATTTCGCTCCGCGCCACCAGCTCGATGGCGCCCGCCTCACCGAGCTGTTCGGCTGGAGCGAAGAGGAATTTCTGCGCCGCACCGAAGGCATGGCGATCCGCCGCACCGGCTACGAGGGCTGGCTGCGCAACATCGCCGTGGCGCTGGGCAACGCGCCACGCTCGGAAGCCGTATTGGCCGCGCTGCACGCACGCGCCGATCATCCTTCGGCCCTGGTGCGCGAACACGTGGCCTGGGCCCTGCACCAGCACGAGGCAACTCCCACCACCGGAGATCCGTCATGAGCGAGAGCCTGAAACCGATGCCGCGACTGGACGACGTGCTGGACGACCTGCGCCAGCTCGAACCGATCTTCCATCGCCCCGAGTCAGGCGCCGGCCCGGCCGACGGCGAGCGGATCACCGAGCCCGGCTTCTGGGAGATCGGCGCGTCCGGCCAACGCTACAGCCGCGACGACGTGCTCGAGGTGTTGCGCCAGCGCGTGGCGCATCCGTTCCACGAATCGCTGGCCGCGGACGACTTTGCCTGCCATCCGCTGGCGCCGAGCCTGTACCTGCTGAGCTATCGGCTACGCCAGGGCGAACGCATCACCCGACGCACCACGCTGTGGCGGCGCACCGTGGAGGGATGGAAGGCGGTGTATCACCAAGGCACGCCGGTGACGCACCCGTAACCTGAGCGCGGGCGCCGCAGCGCACCGCGCCGCCGCTGCTCAGGCCGCGGCCATCTGGGTCGGGATCGACCGGTTGGTGTGCGAGATGCCGTTCTTCGCATCGGCATACACCAGCATCGGCTGGTGTGCCTCGGCCTCGGCTTCGGAGAGCTGGGCAAACGCGGCGATGATGATCAGATCACCCGGCTGCGCACGGTGCGCGGCGCTGCCGTTCACCGAGATGATGCCCGAGCCGGCCTCGGCCTTCAGCGCGTAGGTCACGAAGCGCTTGCCGTTGTTGATGTTCCAGGCGTGGATCTGTTCGTACTCGCGGATGCCCGATGCTTCGAGCAGCAGGCTGTCGATGGCGATCGAGCCTTCGTAATGAAGCTCGGCGTGGGTCACCGTGGCGCGGTGGATCTTGGCCTTGAGCATATTCAGGTGCATGACATCGGGTTCCGGCAGGTACGGCCTGCGAAGCCGCCAATTATCGAACCGCCAGCGGTGCGCTGCAACACGGGCGGGTACGTGGCTCTAGATGGTGCCGCTCAGTCGAACAGCAAGTTGTCGATGAGCCGCGTCTGGCCCAATCGCGCGGCGATAAGGCCCACCAGCGCGCTGCGCTCGCCCACGACGGGGGGCATCAGGTCTTCAGCGCGACGGATCGCCACGTAGTCGGGCACGAATCCTGCGCGCTCCAGCTGCGCGCCGGCCGCCTGCTCCACCACTGCGACGGCGTGTCCCTTGGCGAGCAGCGTGCGCATCTGCACCAGCGTGGCGTGAATGCGCGGCGCTAGCGCCCGCTCCTCGGCCGAGAGGTACTGGTTGCGCGAACTCAGGGCGAGACCGTCGTCGGCGCGCTGGGTCGGCGCGCCGATCACCTTCACCGGCAGGCTCAGGTCGCGCACCATCCGTTCGATCACCTTGAGCTGCTGAAAGTCCTTTTGCCCGAACACGGCCAGATCCGGCTGCACCAGGTTGAACAGCTTGCACACCACGGTGGCCACGCCGTCGAAGTGGCCCGGCCGGTGCGCTCCTTCCAGCTTCTCGGTGATCTGCGGCACGCGCAGGCTCACCGTGTGAGCCGGGCCATACGGATACATCGTGGCCACGTCGGGCGCGAACAGCAGGTCGCAATCGTGCTCGGCCAGCCCGGCCTGATCCTGCGTCAGCGTGCGCGGATAGCGGTCGAAATCCTCGTTCGGGCCGAACTGGGTGGGATTGACGAAGACGCTGGCCACCACCCGATCGGCGCGCATCCGCGCGAGCCGGATCAGCGAGAAGTGGCCGGCGTGGAGGTTGCCCATGGTGGGCACAAAACCCACGGTCTGTCCGGCCGCGCGCCAGCCACGAACGGCGGCGCGCAGGGAGCCGGCATCTTGCACGGTCTGCATCGAAGAAACCTCAGTTGAAGCAGTGTTCGGGCGCAGGAAACACGCCCCGCCGGACTTCATCGGCAAAGGCGCCAATGGCCGCCGCCACCGAGTCGCGCCCCAGCAGGAAATCCTTGCTGAATTTCGGCCGCTTGCCCGGCGTGACGCCGAGCAGGTCGTGCAGCACCAGCACCTGGCCATCGCAGTGCGGGCCGGCGCCGATGCCGACCGTCGGGATGGACACCGCCTCGGTGATGCGCTGGGCCAGCGTGGTGGGCATACCTTCCAGCACGATCAGGTCGGCACCGGCGGCCTCGACCGCGCGAGCCTCGGCCAGCACGCGATCGGCAGCTTCCTGCTCGCGTCCCTGGATGCGGAAGCCGCCGAACTTGTGCACCGACTGCGGCGTCAGTCCCAGGTGCGCGCACACCGGAATCGCGCGCGCGACCAGTGCGCCGATCGCCTCCAGCACATGGGGTGCGGCGCCTTCGATCTTGACCATCGCCGCACCCGCTTCGCCGACCAGACGCGCGCCGGCGTCCAACGCGTGGCCCGTATCGCGATCGCTCATGAACGGCAGATCGGCCACCAGCAGGGTCGAGCGCAGGCCGCGGGCGACCGCAGCGGTGTGGTAGACCATGTGATCGAGCGTCACCGGCAGCGTGCTGGCGTGTCCCTGCACCACCATGCCGAGCGAATCGCCGACCAGGGCCACGTCCACGCCGGCACTTTCCAACTGAAAGGCGAAGCTGGCGTCGTACGCGGTCAACATGACGATGCGTCGCCCCTCGGCCTTCATCGCCCGCAGGCCCGGAACGGTCACCGGCTTGCGGTCGGGGGTACTGGCGTTGTGCACGTACACGAGGCGATCCTGGGTTCGAGCGGGCCGCACATCATAAACCCTCGACGCCGCAGTGCAGCAGAAGGGCGCGAATCAGGCCAGCGCGGTGCAGCCGGTGCAATCGACCTGCTGCAGCAACTGCGCGACCGTCCCCTGCCCCGGCACGTCCAGCTGCGGCGCAACGTCAGCGAGCGGCGCCAGCACGAAGGCGCGTTCGTGAATGCGCGGATGTGGCAGCGTGAGGCGCGGATCGTCCAGCGTGACGCCGTCCATGTGCAGCAGATCCAGGTCGAGCGTGCGGGGGCCCCAGCGTCGGCCGTCGCGATCGCGGCCGGCAGCGGCCTCGATCGCCATCAGCGCATCGAGCAATTCGTGCGGAGACATGGCGGTGCGCAACCGGACCACCGCATTGATGAAATCCGGCTGGTCATGCACGCCCCACGGCGGCGTGCGATAGAAGCGCGAGCAGGCCACCACTTCAGTCCCAGACAACCGGCCGAGGTCAGTCACGGCCTGCCGGAGCGCCTGCAGTGAATCGCCAAGATTGCTGCCCAGCGCCACGTAGGCGTCGCGAGCAGCCGCCAGCGCACTCACGCCGAGCCGGACTTGCCGGATGGCTTGCGCCGACGGCGACGCTTGCGCGGTGGCCGGCCAGCCGCCGCGGCGGCCGGCACGTCCGGCGCGCCGCCGCCACCACTGGCCGGGAGCGCGGCGGCCAGCACGTCCTGCGGCAGTTGCTGCGCATGCGCCCACCACTGGCCAAGTTCGCGGATCGCTGGAGACTCGTCGGCACGCAGCAGCAGGAAGTCGAAGGCTGCGCGGAAGCGCGGTTGCGCAAGCAGGCGGAACACCCGCTTGCGCTGGATCTGCTCGAAGCGTGGCTGCAGCGACCAGATCTCCTCCATCGTGAAGGTGAACCGTCGCGGGATCGCCACGCGCTGGCACTGCTCGCCCACCACATGCGCTGCAGCGCGCGCCCAGGCTTCGGACATGTCCATGCCCTGTGCGATCCAGCCGTGCGCGTAATCGCGCACCTCACCCCACAGCAGCACGGCAAACAGGAAAGCCGGGGTCACCGACTTGCCCTCGATCACCCGCGCATCGGTATTGGCCAGCCCCTGCTCCACCAGCGAACGCAGCGCCTGGTCGCCGCGCTCCAGCGCCCGCGCGGTGGAGGGAAACAGGAACTTCAGCAGCCCGCACTGCTCAAGCATGCGGAAGCTCTTCAAGCCGTGGCCGCTGAGGAACAGCTTGAGCGACTCGTCGAATAGGCGCGCCGGCGCCGCCTCGGTCAGCAGCGGGCCGAGCGTTTCGAACGGGGCCGCAGCCGGGGCATCGATGCGGAACTCCAGCTTCGCCGCCAGGCGCGCGGCACGCAACATGCGCACTGGATCCTCCCGATAGCGCGTCACCGGATCGCCGATCAGGCGCAGCACGCGATCCTCCACGTCCTGCATCCCGCCGACGTAATCGCGCACCGAGAAATCGCTGATGTCGTAGTAGAGCGCGTTGACGCGGAAATCGCGGCGCACGGCGTCTTCCTCGATCGTGCCCCAGACGTTGTCGCGCACGATGCGGCCGTCGACGATGTGGCGGTCGCCCTCGCCGTCGTCCTCGCCGGTGCCGCGGAAAGTGGCCACCTCGATGATCTCGGGGCCGAACACTACGTGTGCCAAGCGGAAGCGACGACCGATCAACCGGCAGTTGCGGAAGAGCTTCTTGACCTCGTCCGGCGTGGCATTGGTGGCCACGTCGAAGTCCTTCGGATGGCCGCCGAGCAGGAGGTCGCGGACCGCACCACCCACGAGATAGGCGTCGAAGCCGGCCTCGTTGAGGCGGTACAGCACCCGGAGCGCGGCCTTGCTGATGTTCTTGCGGGAAATCGCGTGCTGGTCGCGCGGAATGATCCGCAGCGCAGGCGCGTCATCGTTCCCAGTCTGGAAGTTCAAGCGGTAAGAATCCCTGCCGATCGGAGAATCCCGGAAGCCTAGCGCACGAGCCGATGCAAGAGCATCCCGCCAAGGGATGCGACACGCCGGCGTGCCGTCAGGGCGACACGCGAAAAAAAGCGGCGCACCGGAACGACAAAGGCATTGCCGGGCGAAACAATTTCGTTATACTAGCGCGCTCTGAAACAGAACGCTCCCTTCGTCTAGTGGTCTAGGACACCGCCCTCTCAAGGCGGGAACACGAGTTCGAACCTCGTAGGGAGCGCCAATTCAGTCCGGCCCAGCCGCCGGACATCTCGACAGGCCCTCGGCAGCATGACCTTTGTCGTCACCGACAACTGCATCAAGTGCAAGTACACCGATTGCGTCGAAGTCTGCCCTGTCGATGCCTTCCATGAAGGCCCCAACTTTCTCGTGATCGACCCGGACGAGTGCATCGACTGCACCTTGTGCGAGCCGGAGTGCCCGATCAACGCGATTTACCCCGAAGACGACGTGCCGGCCGGGCAGGAGAAGTTCGTCCCGCTCAACGCCGAACTCGCCAAGGCGTGGCCGGTCATCACCGAGCGCAAGGATCCGCCCGCCGACGCCAAGGCGTGGGAAGGCAAGCCGGACAAGATCGACCTGCTCGAGCGCTGATCGTCGACCGCATCGCCAACCGTCACGCAAGTCATCGCATCCATCAACAAAAACGCCGCCCTCGGGGCGGCGTTTTTGTTTGCGTGCATGGCGCGTTGCGGATCAGTTCCCCAGCTTGGCCTTCAGGCCGTCGACCAGCTTGGCCACGCCGGCCGCCTCGCCCTGGGCGCGCACTTCGCTGCCGCTCTGGCCACTGGGCGCGATCGACACGCTGATCTCATGCGGGGTCGCGCGTGAGGCATCGCCCTTGCCGCGGCCGAACATGCGCCCGAAGAAGCCGGGCTTCTTGCCGACCTGCGCGGCGGCCATCACGGTCACCGCATAGGTGTGCGCGGCATCGTCGCGCGCGGTGACCTGGCCGATCTCGCCCTGCGCCAGCGCATCGCCCACCCGCTTGTACGCGGCATCCACGCTGTCGCTGAGCACGAAACCGTCGGTGATCGTGGCGGCGGCGCCCGGGGCGGCCGCCGTCGCACCGTTGGCGGTCGGCTGGTTGGCACCCGGCGGCGGAATCACCAGCGCCTCGCTGGCCGGCGGCGTATCCAGGCCCGGCGGGATCTCCAGCGGAGCTTCCTGCTTGGCCGTGTCCCACGACTTGTGCGAGCGGAACATGCCGCAGCCCGACAGCATGAGACCGGAGAGAACCAGGGCCGGCAGGGCCACAGCGAGCGACGTTTTCTTCATGTAATTGGATTTCCGTGGGAGAGTCATGTCGCCCGCCTCAGGCGGCGACAGCCAATGGAACAAGACGGGCCAGCGCCCGGTGAATCTCTTGGCGCACCGCGCCGTCGGCCAGTTCGACCAGCGGCAGGCGCGGAACCGCCGTCCCCAGGCCGAGCAGCGGCAGGCCCGCCTTTACCGCGATCGGATTGGGCGCTCCGTTGAGCGCGTCCACCAGCGGCGACAAACGCGCATCGACCTGCTCGGCGACATCCGCCTGGCCAGCCACCGCAGCATCGCACAGTTCACGGAACACGCCTGGTACCAGGTTGGCGACTACCGAGATGGTTCCGGCAGCCCCGGCCAGCATGGCCTGCCGGGCCGTGCCGTCATCGCCGGAGAGATAGACGAAATCGGCCCGCACAAGTTCCGCCATCGCCCGGATGCGTTCGCCATCGGCACGCGCCTCCTTGATGCCGACGATGCGCGGATGATCACGCAGCAGCGCGACCGTCTCCGGGAGCATGTCGCAGCCGGTGCGCCCGGGCACGTTGTAGAGGATCACCGGCAGACCGCCCCGCTCGGCCACTTCGATGAAATGCCGGCGCAAGCCTTCCTGGGTGGGACGCACGTAATAGGGCGTCACCACCAGCGCCGCAGCGGCGCCCAGCTCGGCGGCACGACGGGTCAGCGCCGCGGTCTTGGCCGTGCCGGCCTCACCGGTGCCGGCGATCACCGGAATGCGACCGGCGACGTGCCGCACGGCGAACGCCAGCAGTTGCTCGAATTCGGCGTGCTCGAGCATGTGCGCTTCGCCGGTGGATCCGGCCACGACCACCGCCTGCGTACCGCCGGCGATCTGGTAGTCGAGCAGACGCGCAAAGGCATCCAGATCAAGCGCACCATCGCTGCCGAAGGGCGTGGCCAGGGCACAGATGCTTCCGCGGATGTCCAAGGGACGGATTCCAGCAAAAATCGAGTCGTGCATGTTACTTGCGGGCTCGCGCGACGGGCAAGTAAGCTCGAAAATCCAACGCCTGGAGCGTTCGCATCAGGCATGTCCCCGCACAGGCAGGTCCGTCTTTGAACCGCACCATTCCGCGCGCCGGCAGCGACCACCAGTTGCTGATCCAGACCCTGTCCTCGGCCGGCAAGAGTCCCCTGCTCACGCTGGCTCGGCGCATCGCCGACGCCGGTTGCAACCTGTCCGACGCCCGCGTCTCCACGATCGGCGCCGACAGCTCGTTGGTGCTCGTTGCCAGTGGCGCCTGGGACGCGTTGGCGAAACTCGAAAATGCGCTGGGCAAGCTGGCGCGCGACGAGGACATGCACCTGGTGCACTACCGCACGCAGCCGCGCGAGCCGGACTCGCGCCTGTTGCCTTATCTGGTGGAAGTGGTCAGCGCCGATCGCCCGGGCATCCTGGTGCGCATCGTGGAGTTCTTCCACCGCAACCGCATCAGCGTCGAACAACTCAGCTCGATGCGCTACCAGGCGATGCAGACCGGTGCGGAAATGTTCCAGGCGCAGATCACCATCGGCATTCCGTCGGACAGCCATATCGCCACCTTGCGCGACGACTTTCTGGAGCTGTGCGACAGCCTCAACCTCGATGCCATCATGGATCCGGTGAAGTTCTGAGGATCGCGCGGCGCGAGGGCCCTGACAAGGGCTTTCATTCGCCGCCAGACGCGCTAGTCTCTGGGCCGGGACGTTTGTGAGGCCGGCCATGCAGTCAGGGCACCTTTCGTGGAACCAGCGCCGCTGCCGCGGCTTCGCCCCGACCGCCACCCATGCTGCTCCCTTCGCCGCCCATGTCGCGGCACCACTCCATCCACCCCTCGACCATGCGACGCCCGCGCGGCGCCGCAGGAGACCCCATGCCTGAGATCGGCAAGAAGATTCCCGCCCTGAAAGGGCGCACCGGCGACGACACCGAGCTGAAGCTGTCCGACTACAAGGGTCGCTGGGTAGTGATCTACTTCTACCCCAAGGACAGCACGCCGGGCTGCACCACCGAAGCGCAACAGTTTCGCGACCTCCATCCCGCCTTCCACAAGCGCAACGCCGAGGTCATCGGCGTGTCACGCGACTCGATCCGTTCGCATGCCAACTTCGCCACCAAGCAGGGCCTGCCCTTTCCACTCATATCGGACACCGATGAGGCCTGGTGCAAGGCGTTCGACGTGATCCACGAAAAGGTGCTGTATGGCAAGAAGCACATGGGGATCGTGCGCAGCACCTTCCTGGTGGACCCGGACGGCCGCCTGGCCGCGCAATGGCGCGGGGTGAAGGTGACCGGTCATGCGCAGGCCGTGCTCGATGCCATCGCCGCGGCCTGAGCTCCCCTTTTCGATCGCGCGTCGGCGCCACGCGCGCGCTCGGAAGTCTTGCCGCGTGATGCGGCAGCCCGTGGCGCGGGTTCTGTCCCTCCTCTCCATTTCGCCCAGCGAGGTTTCTTCCGCATGACCGGAAGCAAGCGCATCTACGTGCTCGATACCAACGTGCTGTTGCACGACCCGACGTCGCTGTTCCGCTTCGAGGAGCACGACATCTTCATCCCCATGACGGTGCTGGAAGAGCTGGACGAGAAGAAGAAAGGCGCCTCCGAGGTGTCCCGCAACGGGCGCCAGGTAAGTCGCTTTCTCAACGAACTGATCGAGCGCGGCAATGGCCACGGCATCAAGGACGGCCTGTCGCTGGACAACCCGCAGGGGGTCAATCTCAAACGCGGCGCCGAGACCGGCCGCCTTTACTTCCAGCAGCGCGCCACCAGCAACCACGGCAAGGCGGACAACCTGATCCTCGCCGCGGTCATCGAGCTGCGCGAGCAGCAGCCCGATCGCGCGGTGATCCTGGTCAGCAAGGACATCAACCTGCGCATCAAGGCCAGCATCTACGGCATCGACGCGGAGGATTACGAGAACGACAAGGCGTTGGACGATTTCGCCCTGCTCTACACCGGCTCCACCGAGCTGCCGGAAGATTTCTGGGAGCGCCATAACGAGGTGGAGTCGTGGAACGAGCGCGGCCGCACCTACTACCGGGTCGACCGCAACGAGGGCGAGGACTGGTACGCCAACCAGTGCCTGTTCCTGCCCGGCGAGGAAAGCGTGGAGCTGCGGGTGGTGTCGGTGGACGAAGAGCAGGCCACGCTGGTGCTGCTGGACGACCACAGCCACCCGAACCACAGCGTGTGGGGCATCGCCGCACGCAACCGCGAACAGAACTTCGCGCTCAACGTGCTGATGGACCCGGACGTGGACTTCGTCACCCTGCTGGGCACCGCCGGCACCGGCAAGACCCTGCTGGCGCTGGCCGCCGGCCTGGCCCAGGTGATGGACCAGCAGCGCTACCGCGAGATCATCATGACCCGCGCCACCGTCTCGGTCGGCGAAGACATCGGCTTCCTGCCCGGCACCGAGGAAGAAAAGATGACGCCCTGGATGGGCGCGCTCACCGACAATCTCGAAGTGCTCGCCAACCCCGAGGAAGGCGGCAGCTGGGGGCGCCAGGCCACCAACGACCTGCTCGCCTCGCGCATCAAGATCCGCTCGCTCAACTTCATGCGCGGGCGCACCTTCCTGTCGCGCTACCTGATCATCGACGAGGCACAGAACCTGAGCCCCAAACAGATGAAAACGCTGATCACCCGCGCCGGCCCCGGCACCAAGATCATTTGCCTGGGCAACGTGGAGCAGATCGACACGCCCTATCTCACCGAAACCACCTCCGGCCTCACCTACGCGGTGGACCGCTTCAAGCACTGGGCGCATTCGGCGCACATCACCCTGCGCCGCGGCGAGCGCTCGCGCCTGGCCGATTTCGCCTCCGAGGCGCTTTAACTCCCCTTGTAGGAGCCCGCTCGCGGGCGATGCGTTTGCTCTGAATCGACATCAAAGCGAAAAGCATCGCCCGCGAGCGGGCTCCTACAAAGCGGATCGCGTGAGGGAGGGGCCGGCGGCGTAGAATTGGCGGGTCTCCCATCGATCGTTGCGCCATGATCCTCGCCCCGCGGCTTGTCCTGTTGTTGCTGTTTGCGTTGTTTGCGCTGTGCGTGCTGCTGGTGCACCTGCGCGGTCGGGCCCGGCTGCGTTTCGATCGTCAGCTGGTCGACCACTCGGCGATCTTTGCCCCGTACAACCTGCTGATGTACGCGTTCTCGGCGGTGCCAGCGCGTCCCATCCTCGACCGTCGTGGCTTCCCGCAGCTCGACCTGCTGCAGGCCAACTGGCAAGCGATCCGCGCCGAGGCCTTGTCGCTGTTCGACGAAGGACACATTCGCGCGGCGGAGAAGCACAACGACGCCAGCTTCAACAGTTTCTTCAAGCAGGGCTGGAAGCGCTTCTACCTCAAGTGGTACGGCGAGCCGCTGGCCTCGGCCGAGGCGCTGTGCCCGCAGACGGTGCGTCTGCTCAACAGCATCCCCAGCGTCAAGGCGGCGATGTTCGCGCTGCTGCCGCCCGGCTCCAAGCTCAACCCGCACCGCGACCCCTTCGCCGGCTCGCTGCGCTACCACCTGGGCCTGATCACGCCCAATTCCGACGACTGCCGCATCTTCGTCGACGGCGAAATGCACGCCTGGGGCGACGGCAAGGACGTGGTGTTCGACGAGACCTACGTGCACTGGGCGGAGAACCGGACCGACCAGACCCGGGTGATCCTGTTCGCCGATGTGGAACGCCCGCTGCGCACACGCTGGATGACCGCGTTCAACCATCGCGTCGGCGCCTTCATGGGCAAGATCACCGCTTCGCCGAACACCGAGTCGCCGGAAGAGAAGACCGGCTTCGTCAACCGCATGTTTGCGCTCAACCAGCGCAGCCGCGAGCGGAACCGCGCCTTCAAGAAGAAGCATCCGAAGCTGTTCCGCGCAGTGAAGTACACCGGCATGCTGGTGCTGATCTGGCTGATCTTTCTGGCGCCCTGGCCGCTGGTGCGCTGAACGCACGATCCGCTGCGCCGACACGGCCGCGGGCGGATCGTCACGTTTGACGGACGCCGTGCGTCCTTGAGACATCCCACCGGAGTCCGTGTGATGGATTCGCGCACCGCCCTGTTCCAGCACCACCGCCCGCGGCTGTTCGGCCTGGCTTACCGCATGCTTGGCAGCCCCGCGGACGCCGAAGACGTTCTGCATGACGCCTGGCTGCGCTGGCATGCGCAGGAAACCGATCGGCTCGACGATCCGGAAGCGTGGCTGGTGACGGTGACCACCCGCCTCGCCCTGGATCGCCTGCGCCGGGCCAGGACCGAGCGCGAGCACTACACCGGGCCGTGGCTGCCCGAGCCGATGCCGACGGACGCCGAGCGCCCCGAGGCCGAAGCGGAGCGGAGCGAGACGCTGAGCCTGTCGTTCCTGCTGCTGCTCGAGCGGCTGAGCCCGGAAGAGCGGGCCGCCTTTCTGCTCACCGAGGTGTTCGACTACCGCCACGCCGAGGCCGCGGCCATTCTCGGCATTGCCGAGGACGCCTGCCGGCAGCGCGTGCATCGGGCCCGCACGCGACTGCGCGAGGGGCGCCCGCGCTTCCGGGTGGATGCGGGCACGCAGCGTCGCCTGCTGCAACGCTTCGTCGCGGCCATGCAGCGCCCCGATCTGGCTTCGCTGCGCGCGCTGTTTGCGGAAGATGCGGTGCACATCAGCGATGGCGGCGGCGTGGTGCGCGCGGCGCTGCGGCCGCTGCACGGCGCCGAGCGGCTGGCCCGGCTGTATCAGCAGGTGGCCGGCCAGTTGTCCGGGCGGGCGATCCGCTTCGAGCTGGCCATGCTCAACGGCGCTCCGGCCTTGCTGATCCACGAGGGCGACCGACTGGGCACGGCGCTGTGGATCGAAATCGCCGAGGACGGTGAACACATCGCCGCGGTGCATGCGCTGCGCCATCCCGACAAGCTGGCGCGGCTGCAGGCGGTCACGAAAACCCGGGCTCCGACGTCCTTGTCCTGAGCGGCCGATGTCGGCCGCACTCCAAGGAGCCTTGCATGACCCGTTTTGCCATCCAACGCCACTATG
The DNA here is from genome assembly GCF_050749815.1 of Dyella thailandensis. GTDB lineage: Bacteria > Pseudomonadota > Gammaproteobacteria > Xanthomonadales > Rhodanobacteraceae > Dyella_A. Next base: position 1,529,838 of record NZ_CP192735.1, read on the forward strand.
CCTCCATGCAGCCGCTGGTCACCCTCGGTCAGAACATCCGTACTGCCGGCAGGCTGGAGCCGGCCCTGATCGAACTGGTGCAGATGCGCGTGTCGCAGATCAATGGCTGCGCCTTCTGCCTGGACATGCACAGCAAGGATGCGCGCGCGGCCGGTGAAACCGAGCAGCGGCTCCACCTGCTCCCGGCCTGGCGCGAAACCCGGCTGTACAGCGAGCGCGAACGCCTCGCGCTGGCCTGGGCCGAGGAACTGACCGAGCTGGCCTCGCCCGAGGCGGTATCGGACGCACTCCACGAGCAGGCTCGCCAGCACTTCGACGAGGAGGCGCTGGTCGACCTGACGCTGCTGGTGGTCGCCATCAACAGCTGGAACCGGATCAACGTCGCCGCACGCACGATCGGTGGCAGCTACCGGGCCGGCACGCACGGCTGAGCGCTCCGGCCGCACGTTCCCGGCAAGCTGCCGGGGACGTGCGAAGTTCTGGTACGAGCGTGCCGAATCGGCGCCCGGCCGTACGAATCGGCCGGATCGGACGATCCGGCGCCCGCGTCGCAGCATCCTGCGCCCCTCGTTCACACCTTAAGGAGGGGCTCATGTTTCGTCTTTCGTCCATCGGCTGGCGTCGGCCAGTCGCGGCTCTGTCCATCTCGCTGCTTGCCGCGGCAGCGGCCTTCATCGCGCTGAACCGCGAGGCCCTGCACGTAGCCACCGCGTCGGTCAGCGACTCGCTCTGCGCGGCGGCCTTCGTCTCGCGGGTCGATCCCGATCAGGTCTTTGCTCAGGAGCAACGACCGTTGCTGGGCGGCATCGACTGGGCGGTGCACTACACCGTCGACCACCCTCGCGGCGAGGTGCGCAGCAGCGTGCTCGGCCTGTTCCCGGCGCGGGCGGTGTACCGGCCCGGCCTGGGCTGCGTAGTCATGCATGGGCATGGTCCGGTGCCCGAGGCCGGCGGGATCAGGCGCCCCGTGATCGCCGATGCCTTTGGACCCCGCGTCGTCGCGCCGGCCGATCCGGCGTTGCGTCACGCGCTCGACCTCGCCTTCGCCGAACCGGATCCGGCGCGTCCACGCCTGACCAAGGCCGTGGTGGTGCTGCACGACGGCCGGCTGATCGCCGAGCGCTACGCCCCGGGCTACGGGCCGGAAACGCCGATCTGGGGACACTCGGTGACCAAGTCGGTCACCCAGGCGCTGATCGGTATCCTGGTGCGCCAGGGCCGGCTGCAGCTGGATGGGCCCGCGCCGCTCGCCGCCTGGACAGCCTCCGGCAATCCGCATCGCGCGATCACCGTGGACCAGCTGCTGCGGATGGACAGCGGCCTGCCCTTCGACGAGACCGCAGGCCCGGTGAACCCGGCAACACACATGTGGTTCCGCGAGAGCGACTCGGCCGCCTATGCCGCGCGCATGCCGCTGGCGCATCCCCCCGGCACCGCCTGGGGCTACAGCAATCTCAGCTTCGCACTGCTGTCGAAGCTGGTCGGCGACGCGAGCGGCCCTGGCGCCATCGGCGCCGAAACCTTCGCCCGGCGCGAGCTGTTCGAGCCGCTGGGCATGCATCACTCGGTGATCGAGACCGATGCTGCCGGCACCCTGCTCGGATCGGGCTTCATGTACGCCTCCGCCCGCGACTTCGCGCGCTTCGGGCAGCTCTATCTGGACGACGGCGTGGTCGCTGGCCGGCGCATCCTGCCTACCGGGTGGGCCGCCTACAGCGCGTCGCAGACCCTGGATACCGGCTACGGCGCCGGCTTCTGGACCAACCTTCGCAACGAAGGCAGCGTGCCGGTCTGGGATGCGCCGTGGGGCATGCCGCAGCTGCCGAAGGACATGTTCTACGCGCGCGGCGCTTTCGGCCAGTACGTCGTCATCGTGCCATCCGAGCGTCTGGTGGTGGTCCGGCTGGGGTTGTCCGTGCAGGGCGGCAGCACCGGCATCGGCGACGCCACCGCGGCGATCATCGCCGCGTTGCACCGACAACCGACCGCGGGCACCTAGGCCATCGAGCCGGTGGCGGCAGCGAGACGTCGGCGGTAACCGCTCGGCGTCTCGCCCACCTGCCGCTTGAAGGCGGCATTGAAGGTGGACTTGGAGGTAAACCCGCAGGCATAGGCCAGGTCGAGGATGGTGCGCGTCTCGGCCGGATCGCCCAGCCGCTCCCGCACCGCTTCAACCCGCAGGCGGTTGACGTAGTCCCAGAAACTGCCGCCCAGGCGGCGATTGATCACGGCGGAGACCAGATATTCGGGATAGCCGCTGCGCCGCGCGACCTGGCCGATGGTCAACGCCGGCTCCAGATACAGCGGCGTATCGCCTGCCATCAGCTGCGCCAGCCGCGCCTCCACCTCCGCGTAGCGTGAGGCATCGATGGGCGTGGGCTCATCGTCGTCCGCGGTCGCGATCTGCGCGGATGCCGGCTCATCCTGTACTGGCGGCTGGCCGAGGCTGAACCAACCCACCACGCAGACCCAGGCCGCGATCAGGCCGAACAGCAGGCCGTAGTTGAGAACCGGCAGATAGAACAGCGCTTGTACGATCGCCAGGCACCAGATGGCGATCTGGAACCCGGCCATCGCGTTGATCCAACGCAGTGACAGGCGGTCGGCATCGGAGCGGCGCTGGCGCAGACGTCGCCGATACGTACGGACCAGTACCAGCGCTGCGACCACATAAGACACGCTGTAGAGAAACAGCGGCAGGTCGAACCACGCGCCGATCGTGCGCTCGCCGGCCAGCCAGCGTGCCGCCATCGCCCCTAGCCCCGCCTCGTCCATGGTCAGCACGTAGCTGTTGATCGCCAGCATCACGACAAAGCCGGCCAGATGCACGGCGTCACGTGGGCGGAAGGCGCGCCCCTGGGTCAGCGCGCGCACGTACAAGTAGAACAGACTGCCGTAGAGAAATGGAAACAGCGCTACGAAACGATAGGCGCGGAACCACTCCGGCGTGAGCAGATGCCAGAACATCGCCTTCACCGCCAGGTCGATCCCGGTCAGCCCCACCCACACGGCGAGCAGGCGATTGGCCTCGCAGTTGGCGGCGCGTCGCCACAGCGCCAGGCCCAGCAGCCCGGCCTGTACGGCAGCGGCGATGTAGACGAAGGTCCAGAGGGAGAAAAGCATCGGGGGCCGGTAGCGCGGTCGACGCGATGATCCTAGCCGCTGGCCGCTACGCGCCCAAACAAAAGGGCCGCGGCTGTGCCGCGGCCCTCGGTGTCACGATCGGTCGAGCGAACGCCGATCAGGCAGCAACGCGCCGGGCGATCGCCTCGCCGAAGCTTTCGGTCGAACCCTTGCCGCCGAGATCCGGCGTCACGCTGTCGCGGTCGTTGGTCATGGTGTCGCGGATCGCCTGGCGCAGCTTGGTGCCCTTCTCCACCATGCCCAGGTGGTCGAGCATGTCGGCCGCGGCCAGCAACAGCGCGCAGGGGTTGGCGATGCCTTTGCCGGCGATGTCCGGCGCCGAGCCGTGCACGGCCTCGAAGATCGCCGCGTGCTCGCCGATGTTGTCTCCCGGGGCCAGGCCCAGGCCGCCGACCAGGCCGGCGCAGAGGTCGGAGAGGATGTCGCCGAACAGGTTGGTGGTGACGATCACGTCGAACTGTTCCGGGCGCATCACCAGCTGCATGCAGGTGTTGTCCACGATCATCTCGTTGAACTCGATCTGCGGGTATTCCTTGGCAATCTCGCGGGCCACGTTGAGGAACAGCCCGGAGCTGGTCTTCATGATGTTGGCCTTGTGCACCGCGGTCACCTTCTTGCGGCCCTTCTTCACCGCCATCTCGAAGGCGTAGCGCACGATGCGGGTGCTGCCCTTGCGGGTGTTGCGGATGATCGACTGCGCCACCTCGCCATCCTCGGACAGCGTCTGGCCCTCGGCCAGGTAGGCGCCCTCGGTGTTCTCGCGCACGGTGATGATGTCGATGTTCTCGAAGCGCGACTTGGTGCCCGGGAAGCTGATCGCCGGACGCACGTTGGCGTACAGGTCGAAGTGCCGGCGCAGGGTGACATTGATGGAGGTGAAGCCGCCGCCGATCGGCGTGGTCAGCGGGCCCTTGAGCGCCACCTTGTGCTGGGCGATCTTGTCCAGCGTCTCCTTCGGCAGCAGGTCGCCGCACTTGTCCAGCGCGACCATGCCGGCCTCGGCGAAGTCGTACTCCAGGCCGCAGTCGAGCGCGTCGAGCACGCGCAGCGTGGCGGTCATGATTTCCGGGCCGATGCCGTCGCCGGGGATCACGGCAATGGTCTTGCTCATGGGGATGCTCCTTGGGGTGCGTTTCCGGGGAAAGGCGCACGACGGGGAGATCGAGGCCTTATAACCGCCAAATTATCGCTTATGCCCGCATCAGCGGCCACCGGATCGGCGGCCGCTGGCGATGCAAATGCTGGTACGCAGCGTCCCAAAAAGCTGCACGCGCTCAAGCGTGGTCGGCGCACTCCGCCGCCTGGCTGGCGCCGCCTTCGAGCTGGTCGAGGAAATCCACCGCCCGGCGCAAGTGCGGGATCACGATCGAGCCGCCCACCACCAGCCCGACGCTGAAGGTCTCGAAGAACTCCTCGCGCGTCACGCCCGCCTCCTTGCACTGGGCCACGTGGTAGCTGATGCAGTCGTCGCAGCGCAGCACCATCGAGGCGACCAGGCCAAGCAGTTCCTTGGTCTTCACGTCCAGCGCGCCGGCCTTGTAGGTCTGCGTGTCCAGCGCGAAGAAACGGCGCACGACCTGGTTGTCCTCGGCCAGGATGCGCTCGTTCATGCGCTGGCGGAACGCGGTGAACTCGGCGAGGCGATCCTTCTCGGCGCTCATGCACCCGCTCCCAGCAACTCGGCCAGCTTGCCGTTGCGGTCGGCGGCGACCAGATCGTCGAAGCCGCCCACGTGAGCGTCGTTGATGAAGATCTGCGGCACCGTGCGACGGCCGCCGCTCCGCGCGAGCATGGCGTCGCGCTGCGCCGGATCGGTGTCGATCCGCACCTCCGTCCACTCCAGCCCCTTGGACTTGAGCAGATTCTTCGCCGACACGCAGTAAGGGCAGAAGGCGGTGGAATAAACCTCGATCTTGGGCATTACCTGACTCCGGGGAACCGTTAGGTGGCTGGATGTGGGGTCGCGGCGGACCGCGCGCAAGTTCTGCCGCCGGTTGAACGAACGGCCCGGGCGGTGCTGGAACCGGACGCGAGCGCGGCGGTCGCAGTGCTATTGTCGCCGACCTATGGCCATGGCACCACGACGCCCCCTTCCCCGCCTGCTCACCGCCCTGATCGCTGCCGGCCTCTGCCTCAGTGCCGGGGCGCAGGACAACGTGCGCCTGCCCGATCTGGGCAGTTCCGCCAACGCGCTGATCTCCAACCAGGAGGCGCAGGATTACGGCGGCGCCATGCTGCGGCAGATGCGCGCACTGGACATGGTGGTCGACGACCCATTGCTGGACGACTACATCAACCACCTGGGCTATCGCCTGGTGGCCGCCTGCGACAAGCCGAAGGACCACTTCGCGTTCTTCATCGTGAAGGATCCCGAAATCAACGCCTTCGCCGCGCCCGGCGGCTACATCGCGGTGAACTCGGGCCTGATCCAGATCACCCGCAGCGAGAGCGAACTGGCCGGGGTGATCGCGCACGAGATCGGCCACATCACCCAGAACCACCTGCAGCGCGCGTTCGAGGCGTCCAAGAAGGATGCCCCGCTGATGGCGCTGGTGCTGCTGGGCGCCATCGCCGCGGGTGCCGGCGCGCATGCGGGAGACGCTGCCGGCGCCATCCTGATGGGTGGCCAGGGCGCAATTATGCAGAAGCAGATCAACTTCACCCGCAAGGACGAAACCGAAGCCGACCGCGTGGGCATCCAGACGCTCGCCAAGGCCGACTTCGACCCCAATGCGATGGCCGGCTTCTTCGAGCGCATGTCCGACACCATGCGCGCCGGCTCCGGCGGCGACGATGTGCCGGAACTGCTGCAGGACCATCCGGTCACCACCACCCGCATCAGCGACGCCAAGGAGCGCGCCGGAGCGCTCATCGCACTGCAGAAGCAGCGGCCCAGCGGCAACACCTTCGACCCGCAGCACTGGGCGCGCAGCACCGCGCCGATTGCCTACGTGCGCGATCCCACCAAGCTATTGGCGCCGGTCCGCAGTGGCGGCACCGACACGGCACTGGACACCTACGCATTGATGCGCGAACGCGTGCGCGTGCTCGCTGGCGATGCGCCGCAGCTGACGACCTATTACGCGGCGAACCTGCCACGCCACGGCTTCGATACCCCCGCCAACCGCTACGGCTACGCGCTCGCGCTGACCCGCAGCGGTCGCCCCGACAAGGCGATCCAGGTGCTCGATCCCCTGCTGGCGAGCCACCCGGACAATCTCGTCCTGCGCTTGGCGATGGCCGATGCGCTGTTGCAGAAGGGTGACCGCAGCGATGCGCTGAGCCGTTACGCCGTGCTGAACGGCGAGTCACCGCGCAACCCGGCGATCACCCTGCCCTACGCCAAGGCGTTGATCCAGGGCACGGCGTCGAAGGCGCAGGCCGAACAGGCGGCCAACCTGCTGCGCCCGGCGCTGGACACCAGCGAGGACCCGGACATCTTCCGCACCTATGCCCGCGCCAGCGAGAAGGCCGGGCAGCAGGCGCGCGCCGGCGAGGCGTACGCCGACGCCAGTTACCTGGCGGGCCGGCCCTTCGATGCGCTCGAGCAGCTCAAGCGCCTGCTCAAGCGCGATGACCTGGACTACTACGCGCGCGCCCGCATCCAGGCCCGGATCGCCGAGCTGACTCCGCTGGTGCTTGAGCTGCGCAAGCGCAAGGTGCAGACCGAGGACAACCCCGATCGCGGGGCGCAGTAACCTCGCCGTCATCGTCGGGCGGCACAACTGTCATTGCGACGTAACATAATGACGCTGCAATCTCACCGTCACAGACACCTGGGCGAATGCAAGCGTGCACAAGCGCATCCTGATCGTTGAAGACGAAGCCTCGATCCGCGACATGGTCGCCTTCGCCCTGCGCAAGGCCGGCATGGAAGCGGCCCAGGCCGCCGACGCGCGCGCAGCGCAGCTGGCGATCGCCGAACAGGTGCCCGACCTGATCCTGCTGGACTGGATGCTCCCCGGCACCAGCGGCCTGGAACTGGCCCGGCGCCTGCGCAAGGAGGAGCTCAGTCGCGAGATCCCGATCATCATGCTCACCGCACGCGGCGAGGAGATGGATCGGGTGAACGGGCTAGAAGCGGGCGTCGACGACTACGTCATCAAGCCATTCTCCACGCGCGAGCTGATCGCGCGAATCAAGGCCGTGCTGCGCCGCAGCCACGGCGACGACGGCTCGGGCATCGTCGAACTGGGCGGGCTGCGCATCGATGGCCCGGCGCACCGGGTGTTCGCCGGCGACGAGCCGGTGGCGATCGGCCCCACCGAGTACCGCTTGCTGTACTTCTTCATGACCCACCCGGAGCGCGTCTACTCGCGCGCGCAACTGCTCGACCACGTGTGGGGCGGCAGCGTGTATGTCGAAGAGCGCACCGTCGACGTGCACATCCGGCGCCTGCGCAAGACGCTGGAACCGTTCAAGCTCGATGACATGGTGCAGACCGTACGCGGCTCGGGCTACCGCTTCTCCGCCAGCGTCTGAGCGTGCGCCTCGGTGCTTGCGCGGGCGAAGGGTTTTGCCGATGCTGCCGGCTCGCCATGACCGCGGGGCCGTCCCTCCTTGAGCATTCATCGTTTGCCCGCCGTGCCGACTCTCGCTGCGTGGCTGGGCGGTGGCCTGTTGGCCGGCGCACTGCTGGGGCACTTCGCCGGTGGGCATGCCGCGGCCGGCTTCGCGGTCGTCGCCGCGGCGGAAATCGTCTTGCTGCTGTCGTCGATCGGTCATCTGCGCAGCGCCATGATGACTACACCGCCCACCTCCCCGCCCTTGCATGACCGTTTCATGACGCGAACCCGCCGTATCGCCTCCAGCCTGCGCGACCTGCGCAGTGCCGCCGGGAACCTGCCCGATGCCGTGGTGCTGCTCGACAACGAGCAGCACGTGCGCTGGTTCAACCATGCCGCAGAGGATCTGCTCGGCCTGCGCCGTCCGCAGGATCGCGGCGCGGACCTGCACGAGCGGCTGAGCAACTCCGACCTCGCCGGCTGGCTGCAGGACGGCGCCCGCGAGCCGCTCAATGATATCGTGGCGCCGGGTCGGCCCGATCGCCACCTCAACGTCACGCTGTTGCCGTTCGGCCGCCGCCAGCGCCTGCTGCTGGCGCGCGACATCAGCGACCTGACGCGACTGGAGCAGGTGCGCCGCGACTTCGTTGCGAACGTATCGCACGAGCTGCGCACACCGTTGACGGTGATCCACGGCTACCTCGAACTGCTCGATCCGGAAGACGTGCCCGAGCTGGCGCCGGTGCTGGGAGAAATGCGGGCGCAATCCAAGCGCATGGGGCAGATCGTCGAAGATCTGCTCACCCTGTCGCGACTGGAAACCCAGGAGCACGTGACCGACGAGCGCGTCGCCATGGCGCCGCTGCTCGCCACGCTGCGCAAGGAGGCCGAGGCGCTGAGCCAGGGCCGCCACAAGATCGTGCTCGAGTCCACCGCGGAAGCCGACCTGCTCGGCTCGCCCAAGGACCTGCACAGTGCGCTGTCCAACCTGGTCAGCAATGCCGTGCGCTACACCCCGGCCGGCGGCACCATCACGATCCGCTGGCAGCGCAGTCCCCAGGGGGCGACCTATTCGGTCAGCGACACCGGCTTCGGCATTCCGGCCAGCCATCTGTCGCGACTCACCGAGCGGTTCTACCGCGTGTCGTCCAGCCGCTCGCGCGACAGCGGCGGCACCGGGCTGGGCCTGTCGATCGTCAAGCACGTGCTGAACTTGCACCAGGCGCGGCTGCAGATCGAAAGCACCCCCGGCCAGGGTTCCACCTTCTCCTGCCATTTCGGGCGCGAGCGCCTGCTCGGGCCCGCCGGCGCCGACGAGAGCTGAACCGGCCGCCGCCCCTGGCCGTTCCCCCGGTGCCGACGGGATGTGCGCGGGGGTGAGATGCGACAGAATGCCCGTATGCGCCGCTCATCCACGCCTCACGCCCCTGCCCCGGGCGAACCCTGTGCCCCCGAGCTCTTCCTCAGCCGCGAACTGGCGGCGCTGGAGTTCAATTTCCGCGTGCTGGCGATGGCGCGCGATCCGCAGGTGCCCCTGCTCGAACGCCTGCGCTACCTGAGCATCGTGGCCAACAACCTCGACGAGTTCTTCGAGGTGCGGGTGGCCATGCTCAAGCATCACCATCATTACGGTTCGGCCTCGCCCGGGCCGGACGGCATTCCCTCCGGCGAGCTGCTGGCGCGCATCCGCGCCCGCGTGCTGGATCTGGTCGCCGAGCAGTACGCCACTTGGCAGGACGATCTCAGCCCAAGGCTGGAGGCGGAGGGCATCTGCATCCTGCCGCGCAGCCGCTGGAGCAAACGCCAGCACGCCTGGCTGCGCGGCTACTTCGAGCACGAGGTGCTGCCGGTGCTCTCGCCGCTGGGGCTGGATCCGGCGCATCCGTTCCCGCGCATCCTCAACAAGACGCTCAACATCGCGGTGGTGCTCAAGGGCCGTGATGCGTTCGGTCACGAGGGGCACATGGCCCTGGTGCGCGCGCCGCGCTCGCTGCCGCGGATCATCCGCGTGCCGGCCGAGGTCAGCGGCCCGGGCGAGCACTTCGTGTTCCTGGCCGAGCTGCTGCACGCCTTCGTCGACCTGATGTTTCCGGGCTTCAAGGTGCTCGGTTCGCACCAGTTCCGCGTCACTCGCAACAGTGAGCTGATGGTGGAAGAAGCCGAGGTCGAGAACCTCGCGCGGGCGCTCAGCGAGGAGCTGGTGGGCCGCGGCTACGCCCGGCCGGTGCGGCTGCAGATCGGCACCGATTGCCCGAAAGCGATCACCCGCATGCTGATCGAGAACTTCGAGCTGGACGAAGCGGACGTGTACCGCTGCGACGGCCCGGTCAACATCATCCGCGCCGGCCTGATCTACGACTGGCTCGACCGGCCGGAACTGAAGTTCCCGCGCTTCACGCCGCGCGTTCCCGCGCTGATGGAGGCCAGCCGCAACAAGTTCGAAGTGATCGCGCAGCGCGACGTGCTGCTGCATCACCCCTACGAAAGCTTCGCTGCGGTGATCGACCTGCTGCGCCAGGCCACGCAGGACCCGAACGTGCTGGCGATCAAGCAGACGCTGTACCGTGCCGGCGAGGACACCCCGCTGGTCGATCTGCTGGTGGATGCCGCGCGCAACGGCAAGGACGTCACCATCGTCATCGAGCTGCGGGCGCGCTTCGATGAAGAAGCCAACATCCGCCTGGCCACACGGCTGCAGGAGGCCGGGGTGCAGGTGGTCTATGGCGTGGTCGGTTTCAAGACCCACGCCAAGATGATGTTGATCGTGCGCCGTGAGGGCGCTGGCCTGCGCCGCTACGTGCACCTGTCCACCGGCAACTATCACCAGGCGAACAGCAAGCTCTACACCGACATCGGCCTGATGACGGCGAACGAGGAAATCGGCGAGGACCTGCACAAGATCTTCCAGCAGCTCTCGGGCCTGGGGCCCACGATCAGCCTCAAGCGCCTGCTGCATTCGCCGTTCACGCTGTACAAGAGCGTGGTGGCGAAGATCGAACGCGAAACCGCTAACGCGAAGGCCGGCAAGAGCGCGCGCATCGTCGCCAAGCTCAATGCGCTGAACGAATCGCACGTGATCGAGGCGCTGTACCGCGCCTCGCAGGCCGGCGTGGAGATCGACCTGATCGTGCGCGGCGCCTGCACCCTGCGGCCCGGCCTGCCCGGCATCTCAGAACGCATCCGGGTGCGCTCGATCGTGGGACGTTTCCTCGAGCACAGCCGCGTGTACTGGTTCGCCAATGACGGCGAGCCGGAGATCTATTGCGCCAGCGCTGACTGGATGGAGCGCAACCTGATGCGGCGCATCGAGGTGGCGTTTCCCATCCTCGATCCGGAGCTGGCCGCGCGCGTGTTCGACGAGACGCTGGCCAATACGCTCGCGGACAACACCCAGGCCTGGCTGCTCGGCAGCAACGGGCGCTATGCCCGCGCCACGCCCGGCGAGGCGCCGGCGCACAACGCTCAGCAGACGCTGCTCGACAAGCTCTGCGCATCGACTGCCAAGTAAGGGACGACCTGCATGCCTTTTCTTCCGTCTTACCGCTGCAGTCGTCGCGTCGCCGGGTGCCGCGCATGACGCTGGCCGATCACGTGCCGATCCGCGATGGCGAGCTGATCGCCGCCGTCGACATGGGCTCGAACAGTTTCCATATGGTGGTGGCGCGCGTGGAGCACGGCGAGCCGCGGGTGATCGACCGCCTGCGTGACACCGTGCGCATGGCCGCCGGCCTGCGCAGTGACGGCACGCTGGACGCCGAGCATCGCGCCCGCGCGCTCAACTGCCTCAAGCGCTTCGGCCAGCGCCTGGCTGGCCTGCCCTCGCTGCACGTGCGCGCGGTGGCCACCAATACGGTGCGCCGCCTAGCCTCGCCGCAGGCGTTCCTCACCGCGGCAGAGACCGCGCTTGGACACCCGGTGGAAGTAGTCTCCGGCCGCGAGGAAGGCCGCCTGATCTTTCTCGGTGCGGCGCATGACCTGCCCGCCTCGCGCGAGCCGCGGCTGGTGATCGACGTGGGTGGCGGCAGCACCGAATTCATTATCGGCCGCGGCGTGGCACCGCTGCATACCGAAAGCGTGCAGGTGGGCTGCATCGCCTCCACGCTGCGCTTTTTCCCCGGCGGCAAGCTCAACCGCAAGCGCTGGCAGAAGGCGCGGGGCGAAATCGGCCTGCTGATGCAGCAGTTCGAGGAGGATTATCGCGAGGCCGGCTGGACCGAGGCATTCGGCTCGTCCGGCACGGCCAAGGCGATCGGCTCGGTGGTGCAGGCGATGAAATTCTCCGACGACGGCATCACGCCCGCGTCGCTGGCCTCGCTACGCGACGCCCTGCTCGAGCAAGGGCAGATAAGCGCATTAAAGCTCCCCGGACTGGGCGAGGACCGTGCACCGGTGATCGCCGGCGGCGTGGTGATCTTCGAGGCGGCGTTCGCGGCACTGGGCATCGAGCGCATGCGCGTCTGCGAAAGCTCGATGCGCGAAGGCCTGCTGTGGGATCTGCTCGGCCGCGCCGGCGGCAGCGACCCGCGCACCGCCAGCATCGACGCGCTGGCTGCCCGCTATGGCGTCGATCGCGCCCAGGCACGCCGGGTGGAGTCCACTGCACTGATGTTGTTCGACCAGATCGCGCCGCAGTGGAAACTGGACATGGAGACCCGCGAGTGGCTGTCGTGGGCCGCCCGTGTGCACGAGATCGGCCTGGCCATCGCGCACAGCCAGCATCATCGTCACGGCGCCTACATCCTGCGTCACGCCGACCTCGCCGGTTTCTCGCGGCAGGAGCAGCAACTGCTGGCGGCGATCGTCGAACTGCATCGGCGCAAGCCGGAGAAGGCGCTGATCTCCGCCCTGCCCCAGCGCTACCGCATGCTGGCCCGGCAGATCACCGCCCTGCTGCGCCTAGCCGTACTGTTCCGCCGCGCCCGTCGCGCGGAGTCGCTGCCCAGCATGCGCCTGGCCGCCACACGGCAGCGCCTGCGCCTGGCCCTGCCGGCGGCCTGGCTGGAACAGCACCCGCTCACCGAAGCCGATCTGGAGCAGGAACGCGCCCCGATGACGGACCTCGGCTTCACCTTGGCGCTCAGCGCGATGTGAGCGCAGAAAACCAGGCCGCCCGCAGGCGGCCTGGTTGTCCGACGAGGCATGTCCCGCCAATCGCCGGCGAGCCACGGGCTTACTCCTGCAGCGCAGCCGCGGTATCCGAGTCGAGCTTGCCGGTCACCGACAGGCCGCGAATACGCTGGAAGCTGCTGAGCGCGGACGTCGTACCGGGACCGGGACGACCATCCACCTTGCTCTTGTACAGGCCTAGCGTGGCCAGCTTGCGCTGCGCATCCATCAGCGAATAGCCGGCATGACTGCCCGGACGCTCCTGGCCATCTACCGCAAGCTGTCCCCCGGTGCCGAGGCCGCCGGCCACCCGCTGCGGCGCGTACTCGCGTACCGCCTTCACCATCTGGTTGTACGAATCGAGAAAGGCTGCCGCAATCACCTTGCCCTGCGGCGTCTTGGCGTAAGCACCGGCCCTGCCGGCGGCCGAGCTACCCGAGAACAGGCCTCCAAACCCGAAGTCCGTGTTCTTGGCAGTTCCTTCCGCGATGGCCACCTGCACGCCGGAACGGGTATCCGTGAGCATCAGAGTCGTTGACGCCTCTCGGGTCTTCATCGAGCCGGCCACGGCGCCTACCAGCGCACCGTAAGGCAGCAGGCCGGCCAGGCTGGCCGCTCCACCGCCCGTGTCTTGCGAGAACTGGATGTTTGGCGTGGCCACGTAGTCGGCCGCCACCATCTGATGCGGCCGCAGGTTGCTGTTGCCGCGCAGCTCGCCAGACGCAGCCAGGTCGCGCTCGCGCATCATCGAGGTCATGCCGCGACCGCGATCGACCACCACGAAGCAGTTGCTCTGCTGGATCATCATGCGGATCAGGGGCGTGGTCGCCGGCAGGTGGTACTGCTGGGTCAGCACCGCGTACCACGGCTCGCCTTCGTCCTCTTCCACCGCCAGCGTGCCCAGCGGCTTGGGGCAGTGCTCCAGCGTGGGGTTGGCGTTGGCGCTGTTGGCGCCACCGGCCGAGCCGCTCACCGGATTCTTGCCACCTCCGGCCTGCATGGTGGAGCAGCCGGTCAGGGTCATGGTGGCAGCAATCGCGGTGACGAGCAGGCCGTGCTTGAGAGAGTCAATTCTCATGGTTACTCCGTGGGTCGAAACTGAAATGGAAACGGGTGCGATCAGCAGCCACCCGGGCTGAAAAGGGACAAGACGTCCCGTGCCTTTCGGCATGAAAGGCGACAAATCGTGTCGGAGGTATTCGTGCGTACGGCGACATCCGCCGCCGCGTGAGCGAAAGTGCTAGAGACGCAACCAGATTCGGCCGCGCAGATTACGCGTCATTCGCTCATCGTCGGCCGCGGCCATCGGCTGCAGCGCGCGCGCCTCGGCGCGCACCATCACATCCATGCGTGACATCGATTCTTCCCCTGAAGAGATAACGGCATCCGAGACGGTCGCAGGTGTGCCGGAGCGCGTCGGATGGCGGAAGGCTACGGGGCCGCGACCGACGAGATCAACAGCAAAACGCCGGAAATCTCGCGATTTCCGGCGTTTTGCATTCGTCGCGCGCTGGCCCGACAACCGTGTCGAGAAAACGCCTACACGCCTGTCATCCTTTACGGAAGCAGCTGGAACTCGTCGGCATCCATCCACGCGGGAAAGCGCTCGCGATGCGCGAGCAGCGGCGCGGGGTCGATGCGCAGGGTGACTACCTGCTCCTGCGTGCCGAGTTCGACCAGCGGCTCGCCGACCGGATCGATCACGGCACTGTCACCGGCATAAGGAAGATCGTTGCCGTCCACGCCAACGCGGTTCACGCCGATCACATAGCTGAGGTTCTCGATCGCGCGCGCGCGCAGCAGCGTGCGCCACGGTTGACGACGCGGCGCCGGCCAGTTGGCGACGAACAGCGCGAGGTCGTAATCCATCCCACCGACCGCGTCTTCCTTGCGGCGATTGCGCAGCCACACCGGGAAGCGCAAGTCGTAGCAGACTTGCGGCAGGATGCGCCAACCCTTCAGCTCGCCGATCAGCCGCTCGCTGCCGCCGCCATAGCGGGTGTGCTCGCCGGCCATGCGGAACAGGTGGCGCTTGTCGTACTGCAACAGGCCGCCATCCGGCGTGGCCCACAGCAGGCGGTTGTAGACGGTGTCGCCCTCGCGGATCGCCAGGCTGCCGGTGATCACCGCGCCGACCTCACCCGCCAACGCGCGCAGCCAGGCCACGCCGGCGCCGTCCATGGTCTCTGCGCTGGCGCGCGTGTCGTTGCTGAAGCCGGAGAGGAAGGTCTCGGGCAGCACGAACAAGTCCGTGGCGCCCGCATGCGCGCGAACCAGGGCACCGTAGTAATCGCGGTTGGCTTCCGCGTCGTGCCAGCGCGTGGCGCCCTGCACCAGGGTCACGGTAAGCGGCTGCATCGTGGTCACAGGCGCACCAGCCGCTCGGCGGCCGCTTCCATGGTGGCGTCGCTCTTGGCGAAGCACAGCCGCGCCAGCCGCGTACCCGGCGGCGTGGCGCAGAACGGCGTCAGCGGAATCGCCGCCACGCCGCCTTCGCGCACCAGCCACTGGCAAAAGGCCAGATCATCCTCGTCGCGGATCGCCGAGTAGTCGACCAGCTGGAAGTAGCCGCCCGGCACATCGAGCAGCTTGAAGCGCGATGGCGCCAGCAGCGCGCGGAACCGATCGCGCTTGGCCTGGTAGAACGCCGGCAGCTCCAGGTAGTGCTCCGGCGTGCTCGCCATGAACTCGGCAAAAGCCACCTGCGCCGGATGGAAGGTGCAGAAGGTGAGGTACTGGTGCACCTTGCGGAACTCGTTGCTCAGCGCCGCAGGCGCCACCGCGTAGCCGACCTTCCAGCCGGTGCAGTGATAGGTCTTGCCGAAGCTCGACACCACCACGCTGCGCGCGGCGAGCTCCGGGTGGCGCAGCACGCTCTGATGTGCAGCGCCGTCGAATACGATGTGCTCGTACACCTCGTCGGACAACACCACGATGTCGGTGTCGCGCACGATCTCGGCCAGCGCGTCGAGATCGGCCGCCGAGAGCACGGCACCGGAGGGATTGTGCGGGCTGTTGATCAGTATCATCCGCGTGCGCGGCGTGATGGCATCGCGCACGCGCTGCCAGTCGATCGAGAAATCCGGCTGGCTGAGGGGAATGTGCACTGCGCGCGCGCCCTGCAGATCGATCGCCGGCTCGTAGCAGTCGTAGGCGGGATCGAACACGATCACCTCCTCGCCCTGGCGCACCAGCGCGGCGATCGCCGCGAAGATCGCTTCGGTGGCGCCGGAGGTCACGGTGATCTCGGTGTCCGGATTCACCGCATGGCCGTACAGCCGCTGCGTCTTGCGGGCGATCTCCTCGCGCAGGCTGGCCAGGCCGATACCGGGCGCATATTGGTTGCGGCCATCGGCCATCGCCCGTGTCACTGCATCGCGCAATGCCTGCGGCGGCTCGAAGTCCGGAAAGCCCTGCCCCAGATTCACCGCCTTGTGCTCAGCCGCCAACTGGCTCATCACGCTGAAGACGGTGGTGCCGACGCTGGGAAGCTTGCTGCTTATGTGCATGGGTTTATACGTCTGGATGGCCAAACGGCGATGCTAGCATGCGTCATGCGGCGACTGTCTTCGCCTTCTGCTTGCTGCAGATGTCGCTCTCCTGCCGCGATGCCGCCGGCAGTCGGTCGGCCAGGAATTCGACCAGCGCGCGCACCCCCGGCAGCTGGCCGCGGCGACTCGGATAGACAAAGTGCATCACGCCCTCCGGCGCGCTCCACTGCGGCAGCAGCACTTCCAGCTCACCGCGTGCCACCGCCGGCGCGCAGACGAACTCCGGCAGCATCGCCACGCCGGCACCGCGCTGGGCGGCGGAGAGCAGCATCGCGAAATCGCCGCAGATCAGCCGCGGCTGGATGTCCACCACCACGCGCTCGCCGGAGGCATCGATCAGCTCCCAGCTTTGCGCGCCGTCGTGCTCGTTCATCGACAGGGCTGGCAGCGCGGAGAGATCCGCCGGGGTGGCGGGGCGACCGCGCTCGTCCAGCAGCTTCGGGCTCGCCACCGGCAGCACGCGCGACTGGCCGAAGCTGCGCACCACCAGCGTGGCGTCGGTATCGAGCTTGTTGCGCACGCGGATGGCGACATCGAAGCCTTCGCTGATCACATCGACGCGGCGGTTGGTCGCTACCACCCGAACCTGCACCTTGGGGTATTGCAGCAGGAAATCCGGCAACACCTGCGCCAGCATGGTCTGGGTCAGCGATACCGGGCAGCTCAGCCGCACCACGCCGCGTGGTTCGGCGCGCAACTCGTCCACCGCATCCTGCGCGGCGCGCGCCTCTTCGAGCACGGCGCGGCAGTGGCCGTAAAAGCGCTCGCCCACCTCGGTCACCACGAACCGCCGGGTAGTCCGCTGCAGCAACCGCACGCCCAGGCGCTCTTCCAGCTGCGCAATGCGCTTGCTCAGGCGCGACTTGGGGATGCCCAGCGCGCGACCTGCGGCCGAGAAGCCGCTGTACTCGACCACGGCGGCGAAGAAGTAGAGGTCGTTGAGGTCCTGCAAGGTGCCGGTGAGCGGATACATGATTGTTCCCATTAAAAGACAATACGTCCTGATTTGCCCATCTTATCCATTTATCGTTCGCAATCTATCGTTCTCTGCAACGCCGGACCGCCGGCCACCGCACGAGCACGAGGATTTTCGCCATGAACGTTCTGCATCTGGATACCAGCGCGCTGGGCACCTACTCCATCTCCCGCCAGTTGACCGCCGCCATCGTCGGCCAACTGCAGCGCGACGGCGTGGCCAGCTCGGTGAGCTACCGCGACCTGGCCGCCGATCCGCTGTCGCACTGGCTGCCGAACCCGGATCCGGCCAGCGACAACGCCCTGCGCGACGAAGCCGTGCTGCAGCAGTTCCTGGACGCCGACATCGTGGTGCTCGGCGCGCCGATGTACAACTTCGCCATCACCAGCCAGCTCAAGGCATGGCTTGATCGCGTGCTGGTCGCTGGGCGCACCTTCCGCTACGGGCCAAACGGGCCGGAAGGCCTGGCCGGCGGCAAGCGCGTGATCATCGCCTCCAGCCGCGGCGGCAAGTACAGCGAGGGCCCGGCCGCGGCGATGGATTTCCAGGAGCCCTACCTGCGCACGGTGCTGGGCTTCATCGGCATCACCGACGTGGAGTTCATCCGCGCCGAAGGCGTGGCGATGGGTGACGACGCCAAGCAGGCCGCGCTGCAGGCGGCGCATGCGTCGATCGGCCAACTGGCGCTGCGCAAAGCCGCCTGATCGACACCGCCGAGCGCATCTCGCCCACCGCGAGGTGCGCTCGGAAGCCCGCGCCGTCCTGTGTTCCAATGCGGCCTTTGGTGGGCATCCGGCCCGCCGCGGACCGATGGGGACGACGCGAATGAAGCCGATGATGCTGCGCCTGGCGCTGCCGATGATGCTGGGACTGGCCGCTCCGGCCATGGCTGCCGATCTGCTGGTGAAGAACGTCAACGGCTACACGCTGGACAGCCACGGCCAGCTGCAACGCTTCGATGCGCTGCTGGTCGATCACGGCAAGGTCGAGGCCACCGGCAAGCTCGCCACGCTGCAGCCGAAGGTCGGCACGGCACGTGTCATCGACGGTGGCGGCCGCACCCTGCTGCCAGGCCTGATCGATGCCCACGGCCACGTGATGGAGCTGGGCTACTACAGCACGCAGGTCGACCTCACCGGCACCCGCTCGCTGGATGAGGCGCTGGCGCGAATCAAGACATATGCGGACGCGCACCCCGACGCGCCGTGGATCATCGGCGGTGGCTGGAACCAGGAGATCTGGAAGCTCGGCCGCTTTCCCACCGCGAAGGAGCTCGACGCCGTCGTATCGAATCGCCCAGTGTGGCTGAGCCGCGTCGACGGCCACGCCGCCTGGGCCAACAGCGCGGCGATCCGCCTTGCCGGCGTCACCGCGAAAACCGCCGATCCCAAGGGCGGGCGCATCGAGCGCGACGCCAAGGGCAACCCGGCCGGCGTGTTCGTCGACGGCGCGACCGATCTGGTCAGCGCCAAGGTGCCGGAACCGACGCCGGCGCAGCGCACGGCCGCCCTGGACGCCGCCCTGGCCGAGATGGCCAAGGTGGGCCTCACCGGCGTGGGCGATCCGGGTATCGACACCGCCACCTACCGGCTCTATCGCCGCTACGCGGACCAGCACAAGCTGACCGCGCGCATCTACGCAATGATCCACAACACTGGCGCCGACTTCGACACCATCAGCCAGGGCGGCCCGCTGGTCGGCTACGGCAACGACTTCCTCAGCGTGCGCGCGGTGAAGCTGTATGCCGACGGCGCGCTGGGCAGCCGCGGCGCGGCGCTGCTGTCGCCCTATTCCGACGACACGCATAACCGCGGCCTGCTGTTCCAGCCGCAGCCGCAGCTCACCGCGATGATCGAGAAGGCCTTCGGCAAGGGCTACCAGGTGTGCATCCACGCCATCGGCGATGCCGCCAACCGCGAAGTGCTCGACAGCTACGCCGCCGCCTACAAGGTGCATCCGGAAGCCAAGGCGTTCCGCAACCGCGTGGAGCACGCGCAGATCGTGGCGGTGGGCGACATCCCCCGCTTCAAGACGCTCGGCCTGATCGCCTCGATGCAGCCCACCCACGCCACCTCGGACATGAACATGGCCGAGGCGCGCATCGGCCACGATCGCATGGCCGGCGCCTACGCGTGGCGCACCTTCCTCGACCAGGGCACGGTGATTGCCGGCGGCTCGGACTTCCCGGTCGAATCGCCCAACCCGTTCTTCGGCCTGTACTCCGCGGTGACCCGGCAGGATCACCAGGGGCAGCCGCCGGGCGGCTGGTACCCGCAGCAGGCGATGACGATGACCGAAGCGCTGCGCGCGTTCACCCTCGACGCCGCCTACGCCGAGCACGCCGAGAAGACGCTCGGCACGCTCGAGCCCGGCAAGTGGGCCGACTTCATCCTGATCGACCGCGACATCATCGCCGGCCCACCCGCCGACATCTGGAAGACCCGCGTGCTGCAGACCTGGGTCGGCGGCAAGCAGGTGTACGCAGCCGAATAAGCCGTTGGGTGATCCTGGCGCTGCCCGGGGTCATCCACTGCCACGCGTAAGTTGGTATCCCGCGGGCCTGCACTGCGCAGGGTAGGCCCGCCCTGCACTGACTTCCCATAACGTGGATGGGCGGCGCGCGAGCTGCAAAAACGGCGTCATTCCCGCTAAACGCTTTTTAACCGTCGGCGGCTGGTCAAGCGGGAATCGATCTTGCGTTGCGCACGATCCAATCGGCGTTCCATCAGCGCCGGCGTTCAGCCTCTGCCTCAACCTCTTTCCCGCAAGCCCGCTCTTGCGCGAATAGCGCCGAGAGACGCACCTCGCAGCCCATACCGTGCGCCGCCGGCTGCTGCGGCCTCTCCGCCTGTCTCGACGCCGGTTCACCGGGCATGGGCACCGCGAGTGGCACGCCCTCTCCCGCACCCTCGCCACCGAAGCCTTACCCCAGGGCGTCATCCCGGTCTTCCGCCGGACCTGTCGCGGATCGGCCCAAGAACGGCGCCACAGAGCGCTTTCCGGCATAGGCCATCAGTCATGTTGCGATTTTCGCGCTGGGCTATTGACGCCTCGAAATGTAGTGTTATAGTTCACTACAACACCGGTCCACGAGGTCACTAAAGGAGACCCGCCATGAAAGCACCGAACCTGCTCGCGCTGTCCGCCGCCGTCCTCATCACCGCCGCCGGCCTCGCCTCCATGAACCACGGCATCACCCGCGTGCCGGTCGCCGAGATCAACGGCATCCACGTCATCGATCTGGCCCCGGTCAACGTGACCCCGACTGCCGAAGAACTGCGCGCCGCCGCGCTGACCGCCGTCACCAACACGCCGGCGCTGCCGGCCCCGGGCGGCCTGGGTGGCCGTGCCGAAGCCGACATCCCGCTGGTCGGGTCGCAAATGGCCATGCCCTACTATTCGTTTGCCAACAAGCTCGGCCGCATCAGCAAGGAATAACTTCATGACCATTACCTGGAACGACAGCGTCCCGATCTATCGCCAGCTGCGTGAACGCGTCGTGGCGATGATCCTGGACGGCGCCTTGAACGAAGGCGACCCGCTGCCGTCGGTACGCCAGGTGGCAGCGGATTTCCAGATCAATCCGCTGACCGTCTCCAAGGCCTATCAGGAGCTGGTCGACGATCAACTGGTTGAGAAACGGAGGGGATTGGGGATGTTCGTCAACGATGGAGCGCGTGAGGCACTACTGAAGTCCGAGCGCGAGCGCTTTCTGCGCGAGGAATGGCCCACCCTGTTCGCCCGGCTGCAGCGCCTGGGCCTGGACCTGAAGACCCTGCTGCGCGAAGCCGGCGACGGCACGGAGAAAAACGCATGAACGCCGTAGTCACCGCCAGCGGCCTGAGCAAGCGCTACAAGAACACCGCCGCGCTGGACAACGTGAGTTTCACCATTCCCTCCGGCCGCATCGTGGGCCTGATCGGCCCCAACGGCGCCGGCAAAACCACCGCGCTCAAGGCGATCCTGGGCCTGACCCCGTTCGACGGCCAGCTCAGCGTGATGGGGATGGACCCGCGCACTGATCGCAACAAGCTGATGGAGCAGGTGTGCTTCATCGCCGACGTCGCGGTGCTGCCGCGCTGGCTGAAGGTGCGCGATGCGGTGGACTTCGTCGCCCACATCCACCCGCGCTTCGACCGCGCCAAGTGCGAAGCCCTGCTCAAGCGCACCAAGCTGACCCCCGACCAGCGCGTCAAGCAGATGTCCAAGGGCATGATCGTGCAGCTGCACCTGGCGCTGGTGATGGCGATCGACGCCCGCCTGCTGGTGCTCGACGAGCCCACGCTGGGCCTGGACATTCTCTACCGCAAGCAGTTCTACCAGAACCTGCTGGAAGACTACTTCGACGAGGACAAGACGATCATCGTCACCACCCACCAGGTGGAAGAGATCGAGCACATCCTCACGGACCTGATGTTCATCCGCGACGGCAAGATCGTTCTCAACACCGAGATGGATGCCATGGGCGAGCGCTTCATCGAGCTCATGGTGGGCGCCGATCGCGCCGACGCCGCCCGCGCGCTGCGCCCGATCGACGAACGCACCGTGTTCGGCAAGAGCATCTTTCTGTTCGACGGCGTCGAACGCGCGCAACTGGAGGCGCTGGGCGAAACCCGCCGCCCCTCGGTCAGCGACCTGTTCGTCGCCACCATGAAGGGAACCTACGCATGAAAACCCTGGCCCCGAAAAACTCGTCCCTGACGAATATGTACTGGCTGGTGAAACGCGAGTTCTGGGAGAACCGCGGTGGCTTCCTGTGGGCACCGGTAATCACCGGTGGCGTCTTCCTGCTGCTCAACCTGATGGGCATCATCACCGCCGAAGTGCTCGGCGCCCGCCACGGCATCCACTTCGGTGCCAGCGGCGAGCTGAGCAACGTCATGTCGCGCATGGATGCCGGCGACATGAGCAAGGTCGGCATGGTGCTCGACGTGGCCATGTACTCATCCATGGCCATCATCACCGTGGTGCTCGGCTTCGTGGTGTTCTTCTACTGCCTGGGTGCGCTGTACGACGACCGTCGCGACCGCAGCATCCTGTTCTGGAAGTCGCTGCCGATCTCCGACACCGGCACCGTGCTGTCCAAGGTGCTCAGCGCCACCGTGCTGGCTCCGGTGATCGCCGTGGTGGTGGGCATTGTGGCCGGCATGGCACAGCTGCTGATGGTGGCGATCACGCTCTCCTTCCACGGCGTCAACGTGTGGCAGTTGCTGATGCAGGCCCACCCGTTCCGCGTCATGGGCAACCTGCTCGGCTACATCCCGGTGTACGTGCTCTGGGCCCTGCCCTCCGCCGGCTGGCTCCTGCTCTGCTCGGCCTGGGCGCGCAGCAAGCCCTTCCTGTGGGCGGTCGCCCTGCCGGTCGCCACCGGCCTGCTGATCACCTGGTTCGGCATCATGGGCCTGTTCAACCTGCCCTCTGCCTGGTTCTGGAAAGAGATCGTCGCCCGCGGCCTGTTCAGCGTGTTCCTCGGCGGCAGCTTCGTGGTTTCCCACGGTAGCCCGCGCGCCGTCACCTTCGACAACAGCGGCAACCTGGACATGATGAGTCTCGGCCAGAGCTGGGCGGCAATGACCACGGCCAACCTGTGGATCGGCGTAGCCATCGGCATCGGCCTGATCGCCGCCGCTATCTGGTTCCGCCGCTGGCGCGACGACAGCTGACATCACTGCACGACGGCGGCCACACGGCCGCCGTCCTCCTTCCCGACGATGGATCTCACGGAGTCCTCCATGCGCATGCACCTTTTCCCCGCCCTGCTCGCCGCCGCCTTACTCGCCGGCTGCAGCGGTAGCGACGATCACCTCACCCTGATCGACGGCAGCAACACCAGCATCGAGAACGGCGCCATCCGCGTCGAAGGCAGCCAGATCGTGCTCCATCCCGAAC
Source organism: Dyella thailandensis (assembly GCF_050749815.1). GTDB lineage: Bacteria > Pseudomonadota > Gammaproteobacteria > Xanthomonadales > Rhodanobacteraceae > Dyella_A. The sequence goes on from NZ_CP192735.1 coordinate 1,553,009, forward strand.
ACGGCGCCTCGGCCACCATCGGCGCCTCGGGCGATTTCGCGGTGGACGGCAAGCCGGTGCAGATCACGCCTGCGCAGCGCGCTCTGTTCCTGCAGTACTACGCCGGCGCCGAGGCCGTGCGCGAGCACGGTGTGGAAACGGGCAAGGTCGGCGCGGCGATTGCCGGTGAGGCCATCAAGGGCGCGGTATCCAACTTGGCCGGCGGCGAGGGCAAATCAGCCGAAGAAAAGGTGAACGCGCAGACCGACAAGGTGAAGCAGGCCGCGCTGAAGATCTGCGATGACCTGGAGCAGATCCGCAGCGCCCAGGAGCAGCTCGCTACCCAACTGGACGCCTTCAAGCCCTATGGCCAGCTGATCACCACCGATAGCGTGAGCGAGTGCCGCAAAGGCAACGACGACTAGTTTTCCGACCCGCAGCCACGTCCAGGCTGCGGCGGCCTGCCCGCCTGCGCCCCGGCGAGGCGGACATACCAATCATCCCAAGCAGGAAGGAATCCGATGAAGAACACCGCCATCACCAGTCGTGCGATCACCGCCAGTGTCCTCGCCCTTGCGTTACTGCTGCCGCTGGCGGCATGCAGCCAGACCGACCAGGCAGGCTCGAACAGCGCCGACAATGCCGCGCAGGCCATCAAGGACGCGCAGGACCAGACCTCCCCGTCCATGATTTCCGCCGAGATCCACAAGGGCATCGAGCAGGCCAAGCAGGAACTGGCCACCAAGGACATCGACATCAACGACGTCCACGTCGGTCACGGCCGCCACGACGACAAGGACGACCATGGCGACCTGCCCAAGGCCGTGATCACCCCGCAGGGCGAGCTGGTGATTGCCGGCAAGACCGTGCCGGCCACGCCCGAGCAGCACACCATGCTGGTGGACTACCGCCAGCAGATCATTGGCATTGCCGAGGCCGGCATGGAGATCGGCGAGCACGGCGCCAACCTGGGCACCCAGGCGGCCAAGGAAGCGATCTGGGGCGCGCTCACCGGCAAGAGCGACAAGGAGATCGAGGAGCGCATCAAGCCGCAGACCGAGCAGATCAAGGCCGCTGCCGCCAAGCTCTGCCTGCGCCTGCCCGACATGCTCAGCTCACAGCAGAAGCTCGCCGCGGCCATGCCGGAGTTCCGCCCCTACGCCACCATGACGCAGAAGGATGTGGATGACTGCGGCAAGGACGATGACAACCACGACTGACGGAATCCCGGGGGCGACGTGCCCCCGACCTCGACTCAAGGAGAGACCCCATGCGACATGCAGCAATCATCGGCACCCTGGCTCTGGCCGCCACGATGGCGTCAGCCGCCCACGCCGCCTGGCCCGGCTACATCAAGATCCATGGCACGACGGACAACCTGACCTGGCACAGTGCAAATGACCGTGCGCTCGAACTTTCATCCAAGGATGGCAAGGGCATCGAGGTTGTGACGATCTCGCCCGAGGGACAGAACGGCCTCCACAAAGGTGACCTGATTACCGCTGTGGACGGCCACGCGGTGGCCCACGTGGTGGACCTGGTGACCTTCGCGAACGCGCATATGCAGAATCAAGCGAAGCTGTCCGTCAGCCGAGGCGGCCACGACATGGACGTCATGCTCCCCGACGGTGCACTGGGTGCGCTGGTACACCCGCAGCCCTGATCCAACCGCACACGGCCCTCAGATAGAGCCCGGCGTCGAACTGACACCGGGCTCTATCTTTTGGGGTGTTCAAAGCATCGGCTGCACCATGCTCAACCGCCGCCACCGCCCCCGTGGATACCGCCCTTGGTGAGCGTCAGCGGATCGAGCAGCTTCTTCAGCTCGTCTTTCGACAGCCCGGTGGTTTCCAGCGCCACGTCCATGATCGGCCGCTGCTGCTTGTACGCCTTCTTGGCCGTGGCGGCGCCCTTCTCGTAACCGATCACCGGGTTCAGCGCGGTGACCAGGATCGGGTTCATCGCCAGCGCCTCGTTGACCCGCTTCGTGTTGACCTTGAAGCCGAGGATCGCCTTGTCCGCCAGCAGGCGCGACACGTTGGCCAGCGTGCCGATCGACTGCAACAGGTTGTACGCGATCACCGGCAGCATCACGTTGAGCTGGAAGTTGCCGGATTGCCCGGCAATGGTGATGGTGGCGTCGTTGCCAATCACCTGCGCAGCCACCATCGCGGTCGCCTCCGGGATTACCGGGTTCACCTTGCCCGGCATGATCGACGAGCCGGGCTGCAAGGCCGGCAGCTCGATCTCGCCCAGGCCCGCCAGCGGGCCGGAATTCATCCAGCGCAGATCGTTGGCGATCTTCATCAGCGCCACCGCCAGCGTCTTCAGCGCACCGGACAGCTCCACCGCCGCATCCTGCGCGGCCATGCCCTCGAAGTAGTTGGCGGCCGATTCGAACTTCACGCCACTGAGCTTCTTCAACTCCTTCGCCACTGCCGCACCGAACTTCGGATCGGCGTTGATGCCGGTGCCCACCGCCGTGCCGCCCTGCGGCAGGCGGCGCATGCGCTTCAACGCATCTTCAACGCGCTCGATCGCCGCGCCGATCTGCGCCGCCCAGCCGGAGAGCTCCTGGCCGAAGGTGATCGGCATCGCGTCCATCAGATGGGTGCGGCCGGTCTTGGCGACGTTCTTCAGTTCGCGGGCGCGGCGCTCGATGGTCTTCTTCAGGTACTTCAGCGCCGGCAGCAGTTCTTCCGTCGTCATCAGCGTGGCGCTGACGTGGATCGCGGTGGGGATCACGTCGTTGGAGCTCTGCCCGTAGTTCACATGGTCGTTGGGGTGCACCTTGCTGCCGGCCTTGGCGGCGAGGTGCGCGATCACCTCGTTGGCATTCATGTTGGTGCTGGTGCCCGAGCCGGTCTGGAACACGTCGATCGGAAACTGGTCGTCGAACTGGCCGTCCGCCACCGCCAGCGCGGCCTTGCGGATCGCCGCCGCCTGGCCTTTCTTCAGATGGCCCAGCGCGAGATTCGCCTCCGCCGCTGCCGCCTTGATCAGCCCCAGCGCGCGGATGAAGCCGCGCGGCAGCCGCAGCCCGGAAATGGGGAAGTTGTCGATCGCCCGCTGCGTCTGCGCGCCATACAGCGCCTCGGCCGGCACCTTCAGTTCGCCCATGCTGTCGTGTTCGATACGAAAGCCACTCATGGCCACACTCCTTGGAAAAGACCGCCGCACTATAAGCGCCTCCCCGTAAGCACCGCGAAAACGCCCCCCTGTAGGAGCCCGCTCGCGGGCGATGCTCTTGCTCCTGATCCCCATCGAAGTCTCCGGCAACGCACAGCCAAGCCAAAGAGCATCGCCCGCGAGCGGGCTCCTACAACGGCGGCAGCGCGTGAGCCGCCACCTTGGGAAGCCATGTAAAATGGCGGTTTTCCCGTTGCCGGAACGCCCCGATGTCCACCCACGCCCTCACCGCCCTGTCCCCACTGGACGGCCGCTACGCCAGCAAGGCCGAGTCGCTGCGCCCGATCTTCAGCGAATACGGCCTGATGCACCGGCGCGTGCAGGTGGAGATCGAGTGGCTGCTGGCACTGGGCGCCGAGCCGGCGATCGCCGAGCTGCCCGCCTTCGCGCCGGCGCAGATCGCTACGCTCAAGGCCATCGCCGCCGATTTCAGCGTGGACGACGGCGCCCGCATCAAGGCGATCGAGGCCACCACCAACCACGACGTCAAGGCGGTGGAGTACTTCATCAAGGAGCGCATCGGTGCCGACGCCGCGCTGGCCCAGGCCAAGGAGTTCGTGCACTTCGCCTGCACCAGCGAGGACATCAACAATCTCTCCTACGCGCTGATGCTGCGCGACGCTCGCACCGAGGTGCTGCTGCCGGCATTCGACAAGATCATCGCCACCCTGCGCACGCTGGCCCACACCCACGCCGCGCTGCCAATGCTCTCGCGCACCCACGGCCAGACCGCCTCGCCGACCACCCTGGGCAAGGAACTGGCCAACGTAGTCGCGCGGCTCGAGCGCCAGCGCAAGCAGCTGGCCGAGGTGGAGATCAGCGGCAAGATCAACGGCGCCGTGGGCAACTACAACGCCCACGCCATCACCTACCCTGAGCTGGACTGGCGCGCGTTCTCGCAGCGCTTCGTCGAGAGCCTGGGCCTGGGCTACAACGCCTACACCACGCAGATCGAGCCGCACGACGGCGTGGCCGAATACTGCGACGCGGTGCGCCGCGCCAACACGGTGCTGATCGACCTGGCCCGCGACATCTGGGGCTACATCTCGCTGGGCTACTTCAAGCAGGCGCTGAAGGCCGGCGAAGTCGGCTCCTCGACCATGCCGCACAAGGTCAACCCGATCGACTTCGAGAACGCCGAGGGCAACTTCGGCCTCGCCAACGCGCTTCTCGGCCACTTCGCCGAGAAGCTGCCGATCAGCCGCTGGCAGCGCGACCTCACCGACTCCACCGTGCTGCGCGCGCTGGGCACCGCCTTCGGCCACACACTGGTCGCGCTGGAGTCGCTGGCCAAGGGCCTGGGCAAGCTGCAGGTCAACCCGGACCGCCTCGCCGCGGACCTGGACGCCAGCTGGGAAGTGCTGGCCGAAGCCGTGCAGACCGTGATGCGCCGCTACGGCCTGCCCGAGCCCTACGAGCAGCTCAAGGCGCTGACCCGCGGCCAGGGCATCACCCGCGAATCGATGCGCAGCTTCGTCGATGGCCTCGATTTGCCGGCAGAGGCCAAGCAACGGCTGCTGGAGCTGACGCCGGGTGGGTATGTCGGACTGGCCGAGGACCTCGCCAAGGACATCTGACCGCCTCCGCTTTCCAGCGACGTAAACGCCCCGGCTGCATGCTCGGGGCGTTCCTTTTTTGGCCAATCGCTTATCGTCCGACAGGGGCGCGCCACCGCCGGACGATCGGATTGCGTGCAGACTAGGTGGACCAAGGTCAGATGCCCGAGAGATCGATCATGACGAACCGTCGCGCCTCCTGCAGTTGTGGTCAGCTCACGGCCAAAGTGAGTGGCGACCCCGTGCGCAACTCGATCTGCCACTGCCTGGCGTGTCAGCGCCGTACGGGCAGCCCTTTTGCGCAGCAGGCGCGGTTTCATCGCAGGGACGTAACCGTTGCGGGCACATCCACCGCATACGCACGGACCGGGGATGAAGGGTCCACATGCACCTTCCATTTCTGTCCGGTGTGCGGCACCACGGTCTACTACGAACCGGACACCATGCCGGACTTCATCAGCATCCCGGTGGGTGCGTTCGCCGATCCGCAGTTTCCGACACCCACGGTGTCCGTCTACGAATCGCGCATGCATCGCTGGGTGGTGCCGCCGGCGGAGGCGGAGCACTTCGATTGATCCGGGCGCCAGCACGGCGCCACGGCCACCGCGCTGGGGTAACCTTCCATGCCCGCAGTGGAGATCCCCATGACCATCGAAACCGAAGACGACGTTGTCGCCCTCAAGCGCATCGGCAGGATCGTTTCGTACGTGCTGCATGAGATGCTCGAGGCGGCCGAGCCGGGCATGACCACGCGCGAGCTCGATGCGCTGGGCGAGCGCCTGCTCGCGCAGCACGGCGCGCGATCGGCGCCCAGGCTGACCTACGGTTTTCCGGGCGCGACCTGCATCAGCCTCAATGAGGAGGCCGCGCACGGCATTCCCGGCGATCGCGTGATCGACGCCGGCGACGTGCTGAACGTCGACGTCTCTGCCGAGCTGGACGGTTATTTCGCCGACACCGGCGGCACGCGGGTGATACCGCCGGGCAACCCGCAGAAGACGCGCCTGTGCCACGCCGCGCGCACAGCACTGGAGCAGGCGATGAAGGTGGCGCGCGCGGGCCAGCCGCTCAACGGCATCGGCGCCGCCATCCAGCGCACCGCGAAGACCTACGGCTTCCGCGTCATCGAGAACCTCTCCAGCCACGGCGTCGGCCGGGCGTTGCACGAAGACCCGGAGCACATCCCTGGCTACTTCGATCCGACGGACGAGCGCGTGCTTAGCGAAGGCATGGTGATCACCATCGAGCCGTTCCTATCGACCAAAAGCCGCATCGTCAACGAAACCGACGATGGCTGGACGCTGGTGGGTGCGCGCGGCAACCTGTCGGCGCAGTACGAACACACGATGATCATCACCCGGGGCGACCCCATCGTGGTCACCCGGCACTAGCCGGCCGCGGCTGGAAGCTCACGCTGAAGCCGGGCTGGACCGTCACTCCCGGAACCCGCAAAGGCGACCTGGCGGTAAAGCACAGCGCGAGCCCCTGAGCACGACGCGGCCTGCCTGGGCGAGGAATCCCTCGGCCACCGGGCTGGCGGCTGGCAGCCCGGCGCGATGCTCCCGGCGCCAGATCGGGATCAGTCCAGGCGTCCTCTCCAATCGAAGTGCCGAAACGGGCGTACGGGCCGGTGTACTGTCCCGTGCGCGCATCCGTGCCTCATCGCAGGCCGCCCACGCCCGTCGCAGCCGCTGAGAGGCGCGCGCGCTCTGATGCCTGCGCCGGCCCTTGGCATCCGACCGCAAAGGTGAAATTATTTACACCATGTCGCTCACTACCCGCCAGGCCGAGATCCTCGCTTTTCTGCGCCAGCACGCGTCGGCGCAGGGCATGCCGCCGACGCTGCAGGAAATCGGTGCGGCACTGGGGATCGAGCACGTCAATGCGGTGGTGAAGCACCTGCGCGCGCTGGAGGCCAAGGGCCGGATCGCGCTGCTGCCGAACCGGGCGCGCGGTATCCGGCTATTGGATGGCTGGCCTGCCCCGGTGCCTGCCGACGACCTGCTCGCGCTGCCGCTGATCGGCCGCGTGGCGGCGGGCGAGCCCTTGCTGAGCGAAGCGAGCACCGAGCGCGTGCTGCGGCTGGATCCCGCTCTGTTCAAGCTGCGCCCGGATTACCTGCTGCGCGTGCGCGGCGACTCGATGCGCGACGACGGCATCCTCGACGGCGACCTGATTGGCGTGCACGCCACGCCGGTGGCCGAGCACGGCCAGACGGTGGTGGCTCGCGTGGGCGATGGCTTCACCGTGAAGCGGCTGTACCGCAAGGGTCGCCAGTTGCGTCTGCTGCCGCGCAGCGCCGGTTATCAGCCGATCGATCCCGACCCGCGCGAGGACTTCGCCATCGAGGGCCTGTTCGCGGGCCTGATCCGGCAGGGTTGAGCCATGGGCGATGTCCTGTCCGGCGCGGTGCTGTCACCGCTGTTTGATGCCCGCCGGCTCTGGCGCGGCCGCGCGCGGCCGGCCACCGAGGGCGCTCCCGACGGCGTGCCCACCGGCTGGGCGCCGCTGGATGCGGCCCTGCCCCAGGGGGGCTGGCCGGCGCATGCGCTGAGCGAGATCCTGCTGCCGCTGGACGGCGTGGGCGAACTCGAGCTGGTGCTGCCCGCGCTGGCCACGCTCGCCACCCGGCAGCGCCCGGCGATGGTGGTGGCGCCGCCGTATCTGCCCGGGGTGGACGGCTGGTCGGCGCGCGGCGTGGACATGCGTCACGTCACCATCGTGCGTGCCGGTTCGGGCAGCGATGCGCTGTGGGCGATGGAGCAATGCCTGCGTAGCAGCGCCTGCGGCGCCGTGCTGGGCTGGCCTGGCGAGGCCGACGAGCGCGCGCTGCGCCGACTGCAGGTGGCGGCAGAAAGCGGGCATACGCCCGGCTTCCTGTTCCGCGACCGCCGCCACGCCGCACACGCCTCGCCGGCGGCCCTGCGCATCGAGCTGGAGACCCAGCCGCAGCCGCAGTGGCGGGTGCGCAAATGCCGCGGTGGCCAGCCGCCGGCGCAGGCGTTCGTGCTGGCCCGCGCGGGCGCATGAGGTCGCGCCATGCTCTGGGCCTGCATCACCCTGCCGCATCTGGCATTGGACACGCTGCTGCGTCGCCGCCCGCCGGAGGACACCGCGCCGCTGGTAGTGATCGACGGCCCGCTGCAGGCGCGCCGCGTCCTCGACGCCAATGACGGCGCGCGCGCGGCCGGCATCCACCCCGGCCAGCCGCTGACCACCGCGCACGCCCTGCTCGCCCGCTTCGACGCCGTGCCGCACGACGCCGCGCTCACCGCGCGCCAGCACGATCTGCTCGGCGCCTGGGCCTATCGTTACAGCGCCGAGGTGCTGCAGCTGCCCAGCGCCATCGGACTGGAGGTGCAGCGCAGCCAGCGCCTGTTCGGCCGCTGGCCGCAGTTCCAGCAGAAACTGCGCGACGACCTGGCCGCGATGGGTTTTCGCCACCGCCTCGCGCTCGCTCCCACGCCGCTGGCCGCGCGCGTGCTGGCCGAAGCCGCGGACGGCGCCGCGCTGACCACGCCGGAGCAGCTCCACGCCGGGCTGGCCAAGCTGCCGCTCAGCATGGCCGGCCTGCCCGACGGACTGGACGAGGCGCTCGCGCGGATGGGCGTGCAGCGCCTCGGCGCCCTGCTGGCGCTGCCGCGCGACGGCCTGCGCCGACGCTTCGGTGCGGCGCTACTCGATCATCTGGACGATCTGCTCGGCGAACGCCAGCTGCCGCGCCCGCGCTACCAGCCGCCGGATCGGTTCGAGGCACGCATCGCGTTCAATTTCGACGTGGAGCAGCTGGCCTCGCTGGCGTTTCCGCTGCGTCGGCTCACCGGGGATCTCGCCGCGTTTCTCGCCGGTCGCGACGGCGGCGTGCAGCGTTTCACGCTGAGCCTGGGGCATCGCCGCCAGCGGCCCACCCACGTGCCGATCGGCCTGCTGCAGCCGGAGCGCGACGCCGCCGCCCTGTTCGAGTTTGCGCGCAGCCGGCTCGAGCGCATCACGCTCACCCATCCTGTGGAATGGCTGCGCCTGCGCGCCAGCGAGCTGCCACCGTTCGTGCCCGGGCGGCGCGACCTGTTCGACGTGCGCCCCGAGCATGCCATCCCGCTCGAGCACCTGCACGAACGCCTGCGCGCGCGGCTGGGCGACGACGCCGTGTACCGGCTGGAGGCCACCGGCGATCCGCGGCCTGAGCGCGCGCAGCGCGTAGCCTCCGCCGATTCGCGTGCCGCCAAACCTGGCATGCATCCGCGCCCCACCTGGCTGCTGCCGCAGCCGATCCCGCTGCGCACGCGGCACGTGCGCGTGCTGGCCGGGCCCGAACGCATCGAGAGCGGCTGGTGGGACGGCGGCGACCTGCGCCGCGACTACTACGTGCTGGAAACCGCCGAGGGCCAGCGCGCCTGGGCATTCTGTCCGCCTGGCGAGCGTCCGGACGAACGCCGCGGCTGGATGCTGCACGGCTGGTTCGCATGAGCCGGGACAAGCGCTCCCGCCTGCAGGTGGTGGCCTCGAATGACGCGACGACTGCCTCGGCCTCGCGCGCACACGCACTGCCGGCATCCGCGGCTGACCCGCCGCCCGGCTACGCCGAACTGCACTGCCTGTCGCCCTACTCCTTCCAGCGTGGCGCCTCGCATGCGGAAGAACTGTTCGCCCGCGCGCAGGCGCTGGGCTACACCGCGCTGGCGATCACCGACGAATGCTCGCTGGCCGGCATCGTGCGCGCGCTCGACGCGCAGGACGCCACCCGCCCGACCAAGGACGAACCGCCCGCCGTACGCCTGATCGTCGGCGCCGAATTCCAGCTCGACGACGGCCCGAAGTTCGTGCTGCTGTGCGAGGACCATGCCGGCTACACCCAGTTGTGCCGCGTGATCACGCAAGGGCGCCGCCGCGCCGACAAAGGCACGTACCGGCTGACCCGCGCCGACTTCGCCCACGGCCTGCCCGGCACCTTGGCGCTGTGGCTACCGGATACGAAACCCCAGATCGAGCACGGCCACTGGCTGGCGCAGACCTTCGCCGGCCGCTGCTGGCTGGCGGTGGAACTGCACCACGGCCCGGATGATCGCCAACGCCTGCACGCACTCACCGAGCTGGCCGCCGCGCTGGATCTGCCGCTGGTCGCCAGCGGCGACGTGCACATGCACGTGCGCAGCCGCCGCGCGCTGCAGGACACGCTCACCGCGATCCGCCACCGCCAGCCGGTGGCCGACATCGGCGACAAGCTGTTTCCCAACGGCGAGCGCCACCTGCGCCGGCGCGAGGTGCTGGCGGCCAACTACCCCGTCGCGCTGATGGACGAAACCCTGCGCATCGCCGCACGCTGCACCTTCGACCTGCGCACCATCCACTACCGCTATCCGAAGGAGCTGGTGCCGGAGGGTCACACCGCCGCCTCGTGGCTACGCCAGCTCACCGAAGCGGGCATGCGCTGGCGCTGGCCGAATGGCGTGCCGGAGGCCATCGGAACGCAGATCGAGCGCGAGCTGAAGCTGATCGGCCAGCTGCAGTACGAGGCCTACTTCCTCACCGTGGCCGACATCGTGCACTTCGCTCGGAGCGAGAAGATCCTCTGCCAGGGTCGCGGCTCGGCCGCCAATTCGGCCGTCTGTTTCGCGCTCGGCATCACCGAGGTGAACCCGGGCAAGATCGACCTGCTGATGGAGCGCTTCATCTCCGCCGAGCGCAACGAGCCGCCGGATATCGACGTCGACTTCGAGCACGAGCGACGCGAGCAGGTGATCCAGTACATCTACGCCAAGTACGGCCGCGAACGCGCCGCGCTGGCCGCCACGGTGATCCGCTACCGCGGCAAGAGCGCGGTGCGCGACGTGGCCCGCGCGCTCGGCCTGCCGATGGACCAGGTGAACCAGCTCAGCCGCATCTTCGCCCGCGGCCAGGGCGAGACGCCGCTGCCGGTGCTGCTGCGCGAAGGCGGCTTCGATCCGGACAGCCCGCTGATCCGCCGCGTGCTGCAGCTCACCTTCCAGTTGCTCGACTTCCCGCGCCACCTCTCCCAGCACGTGGGCGGCTTCGTCATCAGCGACGCCGCGCTGGACAGCCTGGTGCCGGTGGAGAACGCGGCGATGCCCGATCGCACCATCATCCAGTGGGAGAAGGACGACCTGGAATCCATGCGCATGCTCAAGGTCGACTGCCTCGCGCTGGGCATGCTCACCTGCATCCGCAAATGCCTGCACCTGCTGCGCACCGAGCGCGGCCGCGACTTCCCCACCCTCGCCTCGCTGCCGCAGGACGACGAGCCCACCTATGAAATGATCCGCCGCGCCGAGACCGTGGGCGTGTTCCAGATCGAGAGCCGCGCGCAGATGGCGATGCTGCCGCGGCTGCGGCCACGCGAGTTCTACGACCTGGTGATCCAGGTGGCGATCGTGCGGCCCGGGCCGATCCAGGGAAACATGGTGCATCCCTACTTGGAGCGCCGCCATGGCCGCGGTGAGCGCATGCAGCACCATCCCAGCGTGGCGGCGATCTTCACCAAGACCGAGGGCGTGCCGCTGTTCCAGGAGCAGGTGATGAAGCTGGCCATCGTCGCGGCCGGCTACAGCGCCGGCGAGGCGGACCAGCTGCGCCGTTCAATGGCCGCCTGGAAGCGCCACGGCGGCATGGAACCGCATCGCGAACGCATCACCGCCGGCCTGCTCGAACTCGGCTACACCGACGAATTCGCCGCGCAGCTGTTCGAGCAGATCAAGGGCTTCGGCTCGTACGGCTTTCCCGAATCGCACGCGGCCAGCTTCGCCAACCTGGTCTACGTCAGCTGTTGGCTCAAATGCCATGAGCCCGCGGCGTTCGCCTGCGCGCTGCTCAACTCGCAGCCGATGGGCTTCTACGCGCCCAGCCAGATCGTGCAGGAGCTGCAGCGCATCGGCCGCGTCGCCGTGCGTCCGGTCGACGTGCGCCACAGCCAGTGGGACTGTACGCTGGAAGATGACCCCCGCAATGCCCGCGGCCAGCCCGCGCTGCGGCTGGGCCTGCGCATGATCAACGGCCTGAGCGAAGCGGTCGCCCGCACCATGGTCGCGGCGCGCGAGCAGCGCGATTTCCGCGACGTGGAAGACCTCTGCCTACGTGCCGATCTCAATCGTCACCACCGCGAGGCGCTGGCCGAAGCGGGCGCCCTGCGCGGCCTCGCTGGCCATCGTCACCGCGCGCGTTGGGCCGTCACCGGCGTGCAAGCACAACTGCCGCTGTTCGAAAGCCAGGCCAGCGTGGAAACCGCCGCCGTACTGCCCTTGCCCAGCGTGGCCCAGGACACCGCCGCCGACTACGCCGCCACCGGCCTCAGCCTCGGCCCGCACCCGATGCGCCAGTTGCGCGCCCAGCTGCGCGCGCGGCGCTGCCGCGATTCACGCGAACTGCTGAACGCCCCGCACGGCAGCCCCGTGCGGGCCGCCGGTTTAGTGATCACCCGCCAGCAACCGGGCACCGCCAGCGGCGTCATCTTCGTCACGCTGGAAGACGAGCACGGCCCGATCAACGTGATCGTCTGGCAGCACATCGCCACCCAGCAACGCCGCCCCCTGATCAGCTCCCGCCTGCTGATGGTCGACGGCCAGTGGCAACACGTCGACGGCGTACGCCACCTCGTCGCCCACCGCCTCACCGACCTCAGCGACCTGCTCGGCAAACTGCAGGCAGGGTCGCGGGATTTTCATTGATGCAGACGCTATGGACAGGACCACGCGTTTTTGCATCCATCGATTAAAATAAAAAGGCGTCCACGTGGGACGCCTTTTCGGCATTAGACCTGATTAATCGTTCGCCTTGGCCTTTAGCTGAAACATTTTCGCACCGTCAGGCCAGTGGTTGGTAACCCAGCACTCATCCTCCTTAAGCTGGCAATCTCCAACCGGATTACCGGAGTCCACACATTCCTGGTAGAGCCTTCCGCAGTCCAGATGAGCTGCCACCTTGGGCGCATACAGTGAAATCGCACCCGCAACCAATGTGACGGCGATAATCGGAAGCATTGCTTTCATCACGCTATCTCCTTGCGTAAGGGACGAAGCCCGCTACAGCCAGCGAGCACGATAAACTCTGTAACTCCGCAAGGGACAGCGCTGTAGGCCATTGCAGGATCAGCCTGTAGGAAATTGCTATACGAACAGTAACTGTGCGACACCTCACATAAATAACGTCTATCTGGCGCGGAAAAGAGCTGCGAAATGTGGTGGGGACAACGACTCGGCTCAAGGCACAGTTGCGCCGTCATACCACCCGACGAAAGCCACCTTGCAGGCTCCCATGGACTGGCGTCAGCTCTTGCGCGCTAACGCCTTCCGATGATCCTCAGTCAGTCCTGCACATCTCACCCCCGAAACGTGTAGGACGCCTTCAGATAGACCTCCCGGCCGTCGCCACCGATCGCCGGTGCTGCGGGCTGCTCGTTGCCGGAGCGCACGCCCCAGTAGAGCTGGCATTTTCTCGACACGTCCCAGTTGAACTGCACGCTGGCGGTGCGGCTGCGGTAGTGGTCTGTCTCGGGAACGTTGCGCGCGCTCGCATAACGCTGCCAGGTGAGCAGCGCAAAGAAGCGTGCGTTGAAGTGCCAAGTGCCGATGAACTGCGTGGCCGTTTCGATCAGCCGTCGCTGTTCGCCGGGCTTGCCGTGCAGGACATTGCGGTCGTACTGCACTTCCAGCTCCAGCCGATCCAGCGGGCGTGTCAGCACGCGCCATCCGAGCGTGGTCGAGGGCACCACGTCGCCGCTGGCGTAGTCGACGACCTCCCCGCGTTTGCCGGTGAAGGCCACCAGAGGCACCCATCGCCCCGGGCTCGCACTGAATTGCCATGCGAGGTAGCGGGTGCGTCGCGCGTGGCCCTGGGCGTCGAGCACCATGGCGTGCGGATGCCACGAGATATCCGCGGCGAAGCCCTTGTAACCGGCCAGCACCAGACCGGGCGCGGCGTCCGATTCACTGCCGCGGTTCGAGCCCAGCCCACGCAGGCGGTCCACCGACACGTACGGCTCGATGGTGTTGAGCCATTTTGCCGTCGAATAGAACGGGCGGTAGTACTCACCGTGCAGCGACTGGTAGCCCACGCGCGGCACATAGCCCAGCCAGCTTCGAAAGCCCGGGGAATAGCGCTCGTAGCGCAGTGACCAGACCTGATCGGTGCTGTGATCCCACTGCAGCAGGGTTGCCGAACCCTGCACCGCCTGACCATGCCAGCTTGGGGCGAGGTCCGGTCGGTTCGGATTGCGCGTGTGCGAGGCCAGCCATTGCCCGGTCACCCGATCGGTATCGCTGGACCAGGTGGCGTCGCTGCCGCCGACCAGGTTGCGGCTGCCGTCGTCGTTGCGCTTGGCTGCCACCAGGCCGCCGACATCGCCGTGTGCGAGCGTGCTGCGCAGGCGCGCGAAGGCATCGTCGGAATCGAAATCCGGCAGTACCAGCGTGGAGCCGAGAAAGCCTGGCTCGATGATCGCCGGCCGCCCGCCATCGCGGGCACCGAAGGCGGTGTATTCCAGCCCGGCCGAGCGCTGGGTGTAGCGCAGGCCGTAGTCGGGCGCAGCGATGCTGCGCGTATAGACGGCCGGAATCGCCGTCGTCACCAGGTCGGCCCCTTCGCGAAAGAACGGCCGCTTCTCCGGCAGGTCCAGGGCAAAGCGCTGGTTCGCGGTGAGCTGGGCCGAGTCCGCTTCCACCTGGGAGAAATCGGGCCGTACGGTGAGGTCGAGCGCCGCACCGTCGCGCGGCAGCCATTTGGCGTCGAGGCTGGGTTGCAGGCGGACGTCGTCGGCGTGGCCAAAGCTGCCGCGATCGCGACGACGGGTGATCGTGCCACTGGGCGTCACGATCAGGTGTTCGGACTTGGCCTTCAGGTCGGGAAACACCACCGTGCCGGCATAGCAGAGAAAGCAGTTCGAGTCGTGCGGAAACGGGGCGCTGGCCATCTGCGTGTTCTGATCGCGCGGCACGCCGCGCGTCACCACCACCGCCCACCGCTGCAGGCCGCTGCGCGAGATGCGCAGGGTCGACAGGGGGATCCGCATCTCTGCGCTCCAGCCGCGCGCGTCGATGTGCGAGGCGACCTCCCAGTCGTAGTCAGGATCGAGCGTCTCGGTCTCCTGCGCTTCGTTCTGGTAGCCGTCGGTGCGCGTGCCGCGCGCGTTGACGCGGAACAGGTACGAACCGCGTCGCGAGCCCTGCGGGTCGAGATAGATCTGCACGTAATCGTGGGTGGAGTTGACCTTGTCGCGACGCACGAACGGCGTTCGCAGCTGACTGGGATGCTTCAGCCACAGGCGAAACCCCATGTAGAGAAAATCATCGTCGTACGCCAGGCGCACCTCGGTGCGCTCGGGTGCCGGCACCAGCGAGCCGGGATAGGTCTCGTAGAAGCGGTCGATGACCTGCGCCGACGCCCAGACCGGCTCATCCAGGCGTCCGTCCAGGTGAATCGGCTGCGTCGTGCGCGTTGCCGTGATCGAGGCGGCGGCGGCCGCGTGCAACGACATCGCCAGGGTGAAGAGCAGCAGTCCAGTCAACCAACGCATGCGAATGAGGTGTCCAGCACGGGAGAGCCTCAGCAATCGCAAAGCGGCGCGGCGCCGGTCAAAGACTTTTCGCCGAGCGGTAGCCGCGGCTCGGTGAGCGGCCTTGCCCTCGCCCAGGCCGTGTCGCAATCTCGTTCCATGACGCCGCACCGACCGCACACCCTGCTGCTCGCCACGCTCGCGCTGTGGACCATGGCCTTCGTCGCCTGGACCGCCGACGCGCTGGTCGAGCCGGTGCCCTTCGCGGTGGAGCGAGCGCTGCGTCGGCTGCCGCTGTGCGTGCTCGGCGCGCTGCTTTGCCTCGCGCTGGGGCGGTGGCTGGTGCACGCGAGCGGCCGCGGCGCCTGGCGCGTTGGCCTGGCCGCCGCCGTCGGCGTGATCGCGGCCAGCATCGTGTACGCGCTGGCCAACGAGCTGCTGCTCTACGTCATCGCACCGCACTGGGGCCCGACGCGCTGGGTGCACATCCCGGATGTGGCGATGCTGGTGCTGTGGGTGTTCACCGCCTGGGCGCTGCTCTACTTCGCGCTCGCCGCCGATGCCCAGCGCCGCGACCGCGAGCTTCGACTGGCGCAGACCAGCGCCGCGGCCATCGACGCGCAACATCGGCTGCTGCTGCAGCAGATCAATCCGCACTTCCTGTTCAACGCGCTGAACACCGTCTACGCACTCGTGCTGGACCGGGAAAATGCCCGCGCGCAGCGCAGCGTGCTCGCGCTGTCGGCATTTCTACGCAGCGCGATCGACAATGACCGGCCGCAACAGGTGCCGCTGGCGACCGAGCTGGAATCGCTGCATCACTACCTGGCGATCGAACTGGAGCGATTCGGCGATCGCCTGCAGCTGGAAGAGGCGATCCCCCCGCAGTTGCTCGACCGGCAGCTGCCGCACCTGATCCTGCAGCCGCTGGTGGAAAACTGCATCAAGCACGGCCTGGCCGACACGCGGCACCGCATGACCATCCGCCTGAGCGCCGCCCCGACCGACGAGGGCTGGATGCTGAGCGTGGAGGACGACGGCCGCGGCAGCCTCGAAGCCGGCGCGCCCGCGTTCGGCATAGGGCTTCGCAACGTGGCGCAACGGCTCGCCCTGCTGCACGGCGCCGCGGGGCGACTGGTAGCCCGCGGACGCCCCGATGGCGGCTTCGTGGCGAGCATCTACCTGGACGCGCGAGCGTGAGCAGCCGACTGCGCGCGCTGATCGTCGACGACGAGGCGCCCGCGCGCCGCGCCATGGAGCACATGCTGCAGGAGCTACCGACGGTGGAAGTCGCCGGCACGGCGGGCGACGGAATACAGGCGTTGGAGTGGCTGGCCCAGCACGGCGCGGACCTCCTGCTGCTGGACATCGAGATGCCGGTGCTCGCCGGGCTCGATCTGGTCACGCGCATCTCGCCCGCGGTCAGCCCCGCGGTGATCTTCGTGACCGCCTATGCCCACTACGCCGCGCAGGCGTTCGAGGTCGGCGCTATCGACTACCTGCTCAAGCCCGTCGACCCGCAGCGCCTGGCGCAGGCCATCGAGCGAGTGGGTGCCCGACGGCGCATGCTCGACAACGCCCAGCGCATCGATGCGCTCGAACGCGCCCTGCAGGCCGCAGGCCGGCGCGGGCAAGCGGCCGCGCCCGAACAGGTCTGGGTGGAGCTCGGCAGTGGCCAACTTCGCCTGGCGCTGGCGCAGATCGAATGGTTCGCCGCCGACGGCGACTACGTGCAGGCACATACCGCCGAACGAAGTTACCTGATGCGGGACAGCCTCTCGCATCTCGAACGAACATTGGGCGCGGGCTTTCTGCGGGTGCACCGCTCCACCCTGGTGAACATTGACGCGGTGCTGCGCATCACCACCGGCACCGGCGGCCAGTTGCTGCTGACCATGCGCAACGGCGCGGAACTATCCGTGGGCCGGCGCACGCGCAAGACCGTCCGCGACGTGCTCGGCACCTGACGTGCGCGAAGCCGCGGGATCTGCCCGTTCGCGTTTCGTGCTGGACACCCTCCAGCATGTTCGCCGCGCGGCATCCCGCCGACGCGGCGCTCGTCGGCGTCGGTCCTACTTGAGCAGCCCCTCGGCACGCATCGCGTCCTGCACCGCCGGCCGCTCCGCGATGCGGCGCTGGTACTGGGCCAGGGCCGGGAACGGACCCAGGTCGAGGCCGACCCGCGCAGCCCACTGGGTCACGGTGAACAGGTAGGCATCGGCGACGGTGAAGTGTTCGCCCAACAGGTACGACTGCTTGCCAAGGATGGCTTCGATATAGGCGTAGCGGCGCGTGAGGTAAGCGCTCCGCTCGGCCCGGGTCTCGTCCGGCGTCGCCGGATTGAACAACGGGCTGTAGCTCTTGTGCAGCTCGGAATTGATGTAGGTGAGGATCTCCTGCAAGCGGTAGCGCGCCAGCGTGCCGTGGGGTGGCGCCAGCCCACTCTCGGGCTTGAGATCGGCCAGGTACTGCACGATCACCGCGCCTTCGGTGAGCACTTCGCCGTCATCCAGGCGCAACGCCGGCACATAGCCCTTGGGGTTCACCTCCATATAGTCCTCGCCCGAGGCAGTGACCTTGGTGGCACGATCCACCTTGTCCAGCGTGATGGCGATACCGGCCTCGTTGGCCACGATGTGCGGCGACAGCGAGCAGGCGCCGGAAAGGTAGTAGAGCTTCATGGGGCGTCTCCTTGGTGGGCGGGCGGTTGAGCGTGGCGGTACCGGGCTGGACACGGAAAGTCAGTGCGTCGCCTCGGCCGGTGGAAACGAAGAGCCCGCCAGCTGGCGGGCTCTTCGTTTTACGGTGCGAGCAGCGATCAGCCGAGCAGCACGCGGTTCATGCGCTGCACGAACGCGGCCGGATCGGGAAGCTGCGCGCCGGCGGCGATTTCCGCCTGCTCCAGCAGCAACGTGGCCAGGTCCCGCGCCTTGGTCTCGTCCGTCTCGGCCTCGACCCGTTTGAGCAGCGCATGGGCCGGGTTGATCTCCAGCGTGGGCTTGGACTCGGGCATGGCCTGGCCGGCCTCACGCAGCAGGCGGGCCAGGTGCGGCGCCATCTCGTAATCGCTCAGCGCGAGGCACGAGGGAGAGTCGGTGAGGCGAGCGGACACCTTGACCTCGCCCACGCGATCGCCGAGCAGCTCCTTGAGCTTCTTCAGTAGCGGCTCGGCGGCCTTGGTGGCCTCCTCCTGCTTCTGCTTGTCGGCCTCGTCCAGCGGTACGTCGCCCTTGGCTACGCTCTTGAGCTTCTTGCCCTCGTACTCGCTCAGGGAGCCGATCATCCACTCGTCGATGCGGTCGGACATCAGCAGCACTTCGATGCCCTTGGCCTTGAACGCTTCCAGCTGCGGGCTACCGGCGGCGGCGGCGTAGCTGTCGGCGGTGACGTACCAGATCGCGTCCTGGCCCACGGCCATGCGGCCGATGTAGTCGTCCAGCGAGACGTTTTGCGCGGTGCCCTCGCCCTTGGTGCTGGCGAAGCGCAGCAGCTTGGCGATGCGTTCGCGATTGTTGGCGTCCTCGCTAATGCCTTCCTTGAGCGTGTTGCCGAAGGCCTTGTAGAAGGTGGCGAACTTCTCCGGCTCGTCGCGCGCCAGTTTCTCGATCAGGTCGAGCACGCGCTTCACGCAGGCGCCCTTGATGCGATCGAGCTGGCGGTTCTGCTGCAGGATTTCGCGGCTGACGTTGAGCGGCAGGTCGTCGGCATCCACCACGCCGCGCACGAAACGCAGGTAGTTCGGCAGCAGCTCCTCGGCCGCGTCCATGATGAAAACGCGCTTGATGTAGAGCTTGAGGCCCTTGCGCTCGTCGCGCCCGCCCATCATCAGGTCGAACGGCGGCTGCTCGGGCAGGTACAGCAAGGTGGTAAAGCTCTGGCTGCCCTCGACGCGGTTGTGCGTCCACGCCAGCGCGTCGTTGAAGTCGTGACCGAGCGACTTGTAGAAGCTCTGGTAGTCGTCGTCGGAGATCTCGCTCTTGGGCTTGGTCCACAGCGCCGAGGCGGCGTTGGTGCTCTCGAACTCGCCGGTCGGCTTGCCGTCCTTCTCCACCGGGGTGCGGATGGGGAACGCGACGTGGTCGGAGTACTTGCGGATCAGCGACTTCAGCTGCCAGCCCTTGAGGAACTCGTCCTCGTCGGCCTTCAGGTGCAAGGTCACCGCGGTGCCGCGCTGCGGCGCATCGACCGGCTCCAGCGAATACTCGCCCTTGCCGTCGCTCTCCCACTTCACGCCCTCGCCTTCGGGCGCGTCGGCGCGGCGGGTGATCACGGTGACCTTGTCGGCCACCACGAAGGCGGAGTAGAAGCCCACGCCGAACTGGCCGATCAGGCGCGCGTCGGCCTTCTGCTCGCCGCTCATCGCTTCCAGGAAGCGCCGGGTGCCGGAGCTGGCGATGGTGCCGATGTTGGCCACCACTTCGTCGCGGCTCATGCCGATGCCGTTGTCGCGCACGGTAATGGTGCGCGCGGTCTCATCCCAGCTCACGTCGATGTGCAGCTCGCTGTCGCCGGCGGACAGCGCGGGGTTGGCGATGGACTCGAAACGCAGCTTGTCGCAGGCGTCGGACGCATTGGAGATCAGCTCGCGCAGGAAGATTTCCTTGTGCGAGTAGAGCGAGTGCGTGACCAAGTGCAGGACCTGGGCGACTTCGGCTTCGAACTTGCGGGTTTCGGCGGGTGCATTCATGCGTGGTGGTTCCTTCAGGTCTTGCGTAGGGTCTGAAATTTCTTTGCCGTCATTCCCGCTTTCGCGGGAATGACGGCCCCATGGAATCAGAGGCACGCTCAGCCGAGCGCACCGGTGGGGCTCAACCGGGCGACTGCAGCGCCGCGATGCGCTCGTCCAGCGGCGGGTGGCTCATGAACAGGCGGGCAAAGCCGGCGCCAAGCGGGCTGGAAATGCCGAACGCGGCGATAGTCTTGGGCAGGGTGTTCTCGCCGTGGTTGCCCTTGAGGCGCTCCAGCGCGGAGATCATCGCGCCACGGCCGGCGAAGCGGGCGCCCGCGGCGTCGGCGCGGAACTCGCGCCAGCGCGAGAAGGCCGCCACGATTATCGAGGCGAACAGGCCGAACACCACCTGCAGCACCATCACCGAGACGAAATAGCCGATACCGGTGCCGCTGTCGCGGCTGTCGCGGCCACCGGAGAGCCAGCTATCGACCAGCCGGCCCACGATGCGCGAGGCGACGATAACCAGCGTGTTGAGCACGCCCTGGATCAGCGTGAGAGTGACCATGTCGCCGTTGGCGACGTGACCGATCTCGTGGCCGAGCACGGCGCTGACCTGCTCGCGGTCCATCTGCTGCAGCAGGCCGGAGCTCACCGCCACCAGCGCGCTGTTCTTGCTGGCGCCGGTGGCGAAGGCGTTCATTTCCGGCGCGTCGTAGATCGCCACCTCGGGCATGCCGATCCCGGCGTTCTGCGCATGGCGGCGCACGGTGTCGAGCAGCCAGCGCTCGGCCTCGTTCGCCGGCTGCTCGATCACCCGGGCGCCGGTGGACATCTTGGCCATCCACTTGGACATCAGCAGCGAGATGAAGGCGCCGCCCATGCCGAACACCGCGGCGAACACCAGCAGCCCACCCATGCCGCCATAGCCGCGGGAAGCCGCCCACTGGTCGATGCCCAGCACGCGGCAGACGATGCTCAGCAGCAACAGGACGGCAATATTGGTGGCGAGGAACAGGACGATGCGACGCATGGCTGGCTCTCTGGCAGTCATGAAAAAGGGACGAACACGGCTCGCGCCGTCTCCCGCTATTCGGGGCGCGGGTAGGCGGTTTCAAGGGCTGGGCGGCTTGCCGGCACACGCCGCGCGCCGCTTAGAATGCCGCGATGACCTACCGCGGCCGCTTCGCCCCCTCGCCCACCGGATCGCTCCACTTCGGATCGCTGGTGGCCGCCGTGGGCAGCTGGCTGTGTGCCCGCCACGCCGGCGGCCGCTGGCTGGTGCGGATGGAAGACATCGACCCGCCGCGCGAAGTCGCCGGCGCGGCGGCAGACATTCTCGCCACCCTGCCCGCCTTCGGGCTGGTGGCCGATGAGCCGGTGCTGTTCCAGTCGCAGCGGCGGGCGGCCTACGACGCGGCCTTCGAGCAGCTTCGGGCGGACGGCCACCTGTTCGCCTGCGGGTGCAGTCGCAGCGACCTGGCCGCGACGGGCGGCCTGCATCGCGACGGGGCGTGCGTCTCGCCAGCCGATCCGCAACGCGCACCCGCCTGGCGGCTGCGCGTGCCGGACATCGAGATCGCTTTCGACGACGCATTGCAGGGCCCGCAGCGGCAGAACCTGCGCGAGGCGGTCGGCGATTTCGTGATCCGTCGTGTCGACGGCCTGTATTCCTACCAGCTGGCCTGCGTGGTGGACGACGCGTACCAGGGCATCACCGAGGTGGTGCGCGGCGCCGACCTGCTCGATTCCACGCCCCGGCAGATCTACCTGCAGCGCTGCCTGGGCCTGCCGATGCCGCGCTACCTGCACCTGCCGCTGGCGCTCGACGACGAGGGCCGCAAGCTGTCCAAGTCCAGCCACGCCACCGCGATCGACCCGGGCAACCCGCTGCCGGCACTGCGCCAGGCGCTGGCGTTCCTTGGCCTGCCGCACGAAGCGCCCGCCGTCACCGCAGCCGACCTGCTGGCTGCAACATCGATGCGCTTCAATCCCACACTTTTGCGGCAACGCAGTAATGCATGGGACGTCTAAACCGCTATAAAGACCGGGTGGCCGCCGCGGCGGCCAACTTTCCTTTTTGACTGCGCCTTGCCCTGGCCACGCAGCCCACGCCACACCCTCCAAGGAGATCGAGGACATGACCCAACGCACCGCGCTCGTCACCGGCGGCACCGGCGGTATCGGCACCGCCATCATTCGCTACCTGGCCAGCCAGGGTCACCGGGTGGCCTCCAACTACCGCGACGAGGCGAAGGCCGATCAGTGGCGCAAGGCCATGGCGGCCGAGGGCATCGAGGTGTGCATGGTGCCCGGCGACGTATCCGACCCGGTCTCGTGCGAGACGATGATCAAGGCCATCGAGGAGCGCTGTGGCGCGGTGGAGATCCTGGTGAACAACGCCGGCATCACCCGCGACACCACGTTCCACAAGATGAACTACCAGCAGTGGTCGGACGTGATCAACACCAACTTGAACGCCTGCTTCAACGTCACCCGCCCGGTGATCGAGGGCATGCGCGCGCGCAAGTGGGGCCGCATCGTGCAGATCAGCTCGATCAACGGCCAGAAGGGCCAGTACGGCCAGGCCAACTACGCCGCCGCCAAGGCCGGCATGCACGGCTTCACCATCTCCCTGGCGCAGGAAAACGCGAAGTTCGGCATCACCGTCAACACCGTCTCGCCCGGCTACGTGGGCACCGACATGGTGATGGCCGTGCCGGAAGAAGTGCGCGAGAAGATCGTGGCGCAAATCCCGGTGGGCCGCCTGGGCAAGCCGGAAGAAATCGCCCACGCCGTGGCCTTCTTCACCGGCGACATGGCCAGCTGGATCACCGGCGCCAACCTCGCCATCAACGGCGGGCACTACATGGGCTGGTGACCCGCATGTGTAGGAGCGCACCCTGTGCGCGACGCTTTTATACGACGCCAAGGAAGAGCGTCGCGCACAGGGTGCGCTCCTACCGGTCCGGCATGTCTGCATTGCCTTGCCGCTACGGTGAAGGCGAACCTGCGATCAAGCCGCCGCACCGCTTTAGCCCTCTCCCCTGAGCAACGCTCGGGGGAGAGGGAGTCAGGGCCCCAGCAATTTCTCCATCACCTTGCCCACCGCCGCGAAGGCGAAGGCACCGGTGACGTGGGTGGCGGCGCCCAGGCCGCCGCCGCAGGCCAGGTTCAAGGTATCGCCGCCGGGCGGACGGATGCCGCAGACGGTGCCGTCCGGCTGCGGGTACTGCACGTTCTGCAGCGAGTAGACCGCCGACACGCCGAAGTAGCGCGCCGGGCTGCGCGGGAAATTGAAATCCTGCCGAAGCTTCTTGCGGATCAGGCTGAACATCGCATCGTGCTCGGTGCGCGACAGGTCGCGCACGCGGATCTGGGTGGGATCGGTGCGCCCGCCGGCCGAGCCCACCGTAACCATCGGCAGCTTGCGGCGGCGGCACCAGGCGATGGCTTCGAGCTTCACGCGAAACGCGTCGCAGGCATCCAGCACCACGTCGTAGCCGCGGTCGAGCAGCTCGTCCAGCGTGGACGGCGTGAGGAAGCGCTCGATCGCCTCCAGGCGCAGCTGCGGATTGATCGCGTGCAGGCGCTTGGCCATCACGCCGACCTTGGGCTTGCCGTACTCGCCATCGAGCGCATGCATCTGCCGGTTGGTGTTGGAGACGCACACTTCGTCCGCATCGATCAGGGTGAGCCGGCCGACGCCGCTGCGCGCCAGCGCCTCGGCGGCCCACGAGCCCACCCCGCCGATGCCGATCACGCACACGTGCTTTTCGGCCAGCCGTGCGAGGCTGCCCACGCCGTACAGACGCTCGACGCCCGCAAACCGTTCGCGCAGCGCCTCTTCGCCAGCGCGGCTCATGGCCTCACCCCGGCGGTCGATGGGGAAGCTGACGGGAACCTCATGCGGACAACTCCTGCGGACAAGGCCGCACATTGTAAGACGGTGTGTCCGCACGACGCCTGGCAGATGGAAAGCGCGCCGCGCTCGGCTATGCTGCCCGGCACCTTTTTCGACAGGAATTCGAACCCATGCGCTCTGCCCTGCTCATCGTGCTGGGATTGGTCATCGGCATCCTCGGCAGCGTCTTCACCTTCAGCGCACTGCATCAGCGCACGCCGCTGCCCAAGGCGGTGATGACGGTGATGGCCTACCACTCGAGCGTGCTGCACCATGCGGTGAAGGCCAACCAATGCGACGCCGCCGCGATCGCTACCCACCTCGCACGCCTGCAGTCCACCGCGCTGGACATTCCGGCCGCGTTCAAGGGGGCGGAGAAGCCGTTCCTGGAGGCTTCGGACAAGCTGCAGGGCGCCGTTGGCAGTGCCGTGACCGCGGCCCCGACGAGCTGCGCCGCGCTCGCCACCGCATTGCAGCCCGTGGACGACG
Source organism: Dyella thailandensis (assembly GCF_050749815.1). Classification (GTDB taxonomy): domain Bacteria; phylum Pseudomonadota; class Gammaproteobacteria; order Xanthomonadales; family Rhodanobacteraceae; genus Dyella_A. Next base: position 1,577,296 of record NZ_CP192735.1, read on the forward strand.
CCTGCGACAGCTGCCACAAGCGGTTCCGCTGAGACCGTCGCGACGAGACCACGCGTGCCGACCTCCCCACCCGCCACGCTCCCGCTCTGGTCGCGCCTGCGGCTGCGTCTGCTGCAGCTGGACGACGCGATGTTCGAGCACGCGCGTCCGTCGCAGCCGACGCTGGTGGCGATCAGCCTGATCGGCTCGCTGTGCATGCTGCTGTACTACCCGATATGGAAGTACGCGCTACCGCAGCCTTACGAGAGCCTGCCGCTGCGCATCGCCGGCTGCGTGGTTTTGCTGCCGCTGTCCATGCAGCGCTGGTGGCCGCGGCACCTGCGCGCCCTGCTGCCGGCCTACTGGCATGCCACGGTGACCTTCGTGCTGCCGTTCTTCGCCGGCTACATGCTCTTGCGCAACGGCGGCAGCACGGCCTGGCTGCTGATCCACCTCGCGTCGATCTACCTCACCATGATGATGTTCGACGTGGCCGGCTTCCTGGCGATTTTCGCGGTGGGCAGCACGCTGGCGTGGCTGGCCTGGCTGCTCGGCCCGCACCTGCCGATGCCGGCCGAGCGCATGTTGCTGTACCTGCCGCTGCTGGCCATGGCGGTCGCCCTGGGCCCGCTGGCCAGCCTGTCGCAGAAGCACGCCGACCAGACTCGCATCCAGGCGTTGACCCGCGCCTCGAACAACATCGCGCACGAACTGCGCACGCCGCTGGGCGCGCTGCACATCGCCGGCCAGGCGTTCCGGCGCTACCTGCCCGACCTGCTGGTGAGCCATCGGCTGGCACAGGAAGCGGGCCTGCCGGTGGCCGAGCTGCGCCCCGCGCACCTCGAAGCGCTGGAACGGGGCATGGACACCATCGAGCACGAGGTCGGCCACGCGCATACGGTCATCGACATGCTGCTGATGGCCGCGCGTCCGCTCGATCCACAGCAGTTCCGCCCGCTGCACGCCCGTGCTGTGCTGCGCGAGGCGTTGCTGCGCTATCCCTATGCCTCGCGCGGTGAACAGGAGCGCGTTCACCTGCATGGTGAGGACGACTTCATCGTGCTCGGCAGCGAGCCGTTGCTGACCCACGTGATCTTCAACCTGCTGCGCAATGCGCTGTTCCATACCGGTCGCGCCGGCAAGGGCGAGATCGACATCCGCCTCGAATACACCGCCAACCACGGCCTGATTCGCGTGCGCGACAGCGGCCCGGGCATACCGCCGGACGTGCTGCCGCGCATCTTCAACCGCTTCTATTCCTACAGCGAAGACCGCGGTGGCGTCGCCGGACTGGGAATCGGCCTGGCGTTCTCGCGCGAGGCGGTCGAGCGCATGGACGGCACCATCAGTTGCCGCTCGCGCTGGGGCGAATACACCGAATTCCTGATTTCCTTCCCCGCCCGCGGCACGGACGAGCGCGCATGAGGCTGACTTTCGACCACGGCCTGGCGCCGTTCCGCTTCCCCACCACCACGGTCATGGTGGACGACCACGAAACCTATCTCGGCGTGGTGCCCCTGATGCTCGACCCGCTGCAGCGCCTACGCAGCTACAGCTCGCCGCGCCAGGCGCTGAGCGACCTGCGCCGCCTCGACAGCCGCGCCGTGCCCGGCGGCGGCTGGCTGTACCGCTGGCGCGAGCATCCCTCGCCGAACCGCGAACTGATGGCGCTGGACGTGGACTCGATCGCTCGCACCATGCACGACCCGTCCCGCTTCGGCGAGGTCTCGGTGGTGGTGGTCGACCAGGCGATGCCGGAAATGGACGGGCTGGATTTCTGCCGCCAGCTCGACAACCCGTACATCGGCAAGGTGCTGCTCACCGGCCGCGCCGACGACGAAACGGCGATCGAGGCGTTCAACTCCGGCCTGATCGACCGCTTCATCCGCAAGAACGACCCGCGCGCGATGGACAAGCTGCAGCAGGCGATCGTGGCGCTGCAGCAGCGCTACTTCGAGCGCGCGGGGCAGTTCGTGTCCGAGGCGATGGCGCTGGGCGACGTGCACTTCCTGCGCGACCCGGTGTTCGTGCCGGTGCTGCGCGACGTGCTGCAGGAATTTCCCGCGGTGGAGTGCTACCTGCACGTCAATCCCACCGGCCTGCTGCTGCTCGATGCCGACGGCGACGGCCGCTTCCTGCTGATCCAGACCGACGACGACCTGCGCACCCATTACGAGATCGCCAGCGATCTGGGCGCGCCGCTGGAGGTGCTCACCGCGCTGCGCGACGGCACTGCGCTACCGTGGTTCGGCAGCCGCGACGGCTTCTACAGCGATGAGCCGGGCGCCCCGCCGGTGCGTATGATCCCGGCCACCACGCTGCGCGGCGAGCACTGGTATCACTACGCGCTGGTGGATGACGTGGCCGGCCGGTTCGGGCTGGAGCGGGTGGTGAGCTATCGCCGCTGGCTGCGCGAGCAGGACGACACGCCGGCGCGGTGAGTCGGTGCCCTTGGGCCGGTGCGCTGCATCCGGCTAGGATCGAGGGGTTTCCAACGCAGGGGCCCATCGTGAAACGACTGCTTGCCTGTTCCATCCTCACTGCCCTGGCTGCTGCCAGCGCCGCGGCCGGCGACACCCAAGCGCCCGCCTTCGATCCGCACTACCTCTCCGAGCAGGTCAAGACGCTCTCCTCCGATGCCTTCGAGGGCCGCGGCCCGGCCACCGCCGGCGAAAAGCGCACCGTCGCCTACGTGATCAGCCAGATGAAGGCCGCCGGACTGCAGCCGGCCGGCGCGCTCAAGGACGGCAAACGCAGCTGGACCCAGCCGGTGCCGCTGGGTCGCTTCGAGATCACCGGCACGCCCAGCTTTTCGCTGACCGTGTGCGGCAAGAGCGAGCCGCTGACCCAGGGCGACCAGATCGCCGTGCGCGCCGCGCAGGACGGCTCCACCCGCGTGGACATCGCCAACGCCCCGCTGGTGTTCGTCGGCTACGGCGTGAAGGCGCCCGAGCGGCACTGGGACGACTTCAAGGGCGTAGACCTGCACGGCAAGATCGCCGTGGCGCTGATCAACGACCCGGATTTCGAGACGGGCCAGGGCGACTTCGGCGGCAAGGCGATGACCTATTACGGCCGCTGGACCTACAAGTACGAGGAAATCGCCCGCCAGGGCGCGCTCGGCCTGCTGATCATCCACGAGACGGCGCCGGCCTCCTACGGCTGGCCCACGGTGAAGAACTCCAACACCAACACCCAGTTCGACATCGTGCGCGAGCATCCGGCCGAGGTGCATTCCAAGGTCGAGGGCTGGATCCAGCGCGACCTGGCCGTGCAGATGTTCAAGGACGCCGGACTGGATTTCGACGCCCTGAAGAAGCAGGCGCAAACCCGCGACTTCAAGCCGGTCACGCTGAAAGGCGAAACCTTCTCAGCCAAGTTCAACGTCGATGCTTCGGTGATCACGTCGCAGAACATCCTGGGCAGGGTCAAGGGCAGCCAGCGTCCGGACGAGACGGTGTTCTACAGCGCGCACTGGGATCATCTGGGCGTGGGCGAGCCCGATGCCACTGGCGATCGCATCTACAACGGCGCGGTGGACAACGCCACCGGCACCGCGGCCCTGCTCGCGCTGGGCAAGGCCTTCGCGCACGGGCCGAAGCCCGAGCGTTCGGTGGTGTTCCTCAATGTGACCGCCGAGGAGAAAGGCCTGCTCGGTTCGGAGTACTACGCCACCCATCCGCTCTACCCCGAGGCCAAGACGGTGGCGGTGATCAACATGGACGCGATGGACCCGCACGGCCCGGCGCGCAACTTCACCATTTCCGGCAGCGCCAAGCTCGGCCTGCTCGACGACCTGATCACCGTGGCCAAGGCGGACGGCGTGAGCTACGCGGCCGATCCGCACCCGGAGGCGGGCTACTTCTTCCGCTCCGATCACTTCTCCTTCGCCAAGCGCGGCGTGCCGGCGGTCTCGTTCGGCTCAGGTGACGACTGGACCACCGGTGGTGTGGCCGCCGGCGAAGCCGCCGAGAAGGCCTACACCAAGGACCACTACCACCAGCCATCCGACCAGTGGCAGGCCGACTGGAGCTTCACCGGCATGGCGCACGATCTGGGCATGCTCTACACGCTCGGCTCGAAGCTGGCCAACTCCGACGAGTGGCCGAACTGGAGTCGCGACTCCGAGTTCCGCGCCGCCCGCGACGCCAGCGCCGACCAGCGCAAGTGAGCCGGCGCCGCCGCACTAAAAAAAGGCAGCCCGGACGGGCTGCCTTTTTTGTGTCTTGACGGCCGACTGCTAACGCGAGCGGCCTTCTCCAACGGCGAATGCCGGTCATCCGACGTGATGTTGCGGAGATCCAGATGTATTCCGGCGTTCGCGGGCATGACGAGCGGACAATGGAGCCGCCTGTCCTGCGAGGCGGCAGCAGATCTACAGCCGCACCCGCCCGCGCAGCACGTCGAAGAACATCACCCAGTCACCAGCCAGGCTGTACAGCGGATGGCGGAACGTGGCCGGGCGGTTCTTCTCGAACGCGAAATGCCCGACCCAGGCGAAGCCGTAGCCGGCCACCGGCGCCAGCCAGAGCCAGGCCAGGCGGCCGCTGGCGATCGCCACGATCACGATGGCCAGTACGCACAGGCTGCCGGCAAAATGCAGGCGACGGCACACGCGGTTGCTGTGCTCGCCCAGGTAGAACGGATAGAACTCGCGGAAGCTGGAAAAGCCGGCCATGCGCACCTCCGATGGGTCTGGCCGCAGACCTACGCGCGCCCGCGCGTAAATGCATGACGCACGGCGTTACTTCACCGGCAGCGGGATGAACTCCTCATCGTCGCCCGGCACGCGATCGAAGCGACCCTCCTGCCAGTCGGCCTTGGCCTGCTCGATGCGCTCGCGCCGGGTGGAGACGAAGTTCCACCACAGATGACGCTCGCCATCGAGCGGCGCACCGCCGAATAGCATCACCCGGCTCGCTTCGCGCGCGCGCAGCGGCGGGGCATCGTTGCCGGCCTGCACAGCCATCAGACCGGCCGGCACCGTCAGCTCGTCCCACTGCATCTCGCCGTCGATCACGTGCACGCCGCGTTCGTGGTGCTCAGCGGGCCAGTCCAGCGTAGCGCCCGCCTCCAGCGTCGCCTCGATGAAGAACATCGGCGCGAACACCTTGACCGGCGAGGCTTCGCCATACGCGGTGCCGGCGATCAGGGTCAGCGCGGCGCCATCGCGGATCATCCGCGGCAGCTCGCCGGCTTCGTGGTGATGGAACTCCGGCGCGGTCTCCTCGTCCGCCTGCGGCAAAGCCACCCATACCTGCACGCCGTGCAGGCTGTGCCCGGCCGCGCGCTCGGCCGGCGGGGTGCGCTCGGAGTGCGCGATACCGCGTCCGGCGGTCATCCAGTTCACTGCGCCGGGACGGATGTCCACCGCGCTGCCCAGGCTGTCGCGATGGCGAATCGCACCATCAAACAGCCAGGTCACCGTTGCCAGGCCGATGTGCGGATGCGGGCGTACATCCATGCCCTTGCCGGCCGGCATCGTGGCCGGGCCCATGTGGTCGAAGAACACGAACGGGCCGACGTGGCGCGCCTGCAGCACCGGCAGCAGGCGGCGCACGCGAAAGCCGTCGCCGAGGTCGTGCACGCGGCCGTCGATCAGCAGGGGGGAATGGTCCATGGCTTAGCTCCGGGAAGGACGGTCAACGGTCACCACGATCGCTGGTACTGCAACGGTACCGCGATCTTCGCGCCCAGTGCCTTGGCCGCGCGGCGCGGAAAGTACGGGTCGCGCAGGCTTTCGCGTGCCTGCAGCACCACGTCGGCGGCGCCTTCGGCGATCACCGCCGCGGCCTGCGCCGGTTCGTCGATCATCCCGACCGCGCCGGTGGCGATGTCCGCCTCGCGGCGAATCTGCGCGGCGAACGGCACCTGGTAGCCCGGCCCGACGGGAATCTTCACGTGCGGCACCAGACCGCCGCTCGATACGTCGATGAGGTCCACGCCCAGCTCCTTCACCATGCGCGCCAGGGCGACGCTCTGCTGCGCATCCCAGCCGCCCTCGACCCAGTCGGTCGCGGAAATGCGCAGCCACACCGGCAGCTCGGCCGGCCATACCTCGCGCACCGCGCCCACCACCTCGCGCACCAGCCGCGTGCGGTTCTCGAAGCTGCCGCCGTAGCCGTCGGTACGCTGATTGCTGAGCGGGGAGAGGAACTGGTGCAGCAGGTAGCCGTGCGCGGCGTGTATTTCGGCCAGTCGGAAGCCGGCGGCCAGGGCGCGCTCGGCCGCGGCGCGGAAATCGGCGACGACTTGGTCGACTCCGGCCTGATCGAGCGCCTCGGGCACATGCCAGCCGGCGTCGAAAGCGATCGGCGAGGGAGCCACCGTGCTCCACGCACCCGCCTCGGTGGACAGCGCGCCGCCACCCTCCCACGGGCGCTGCGCGCTGGCCTTGCGACCGGCGTGCGCCAGCTGGATGCCGGCGATGGCGCCCTGCGCCTTGATGAAAGCGGTGATCGGCGCCCACGCCTCCTGCTGGGCGCGATTCCAGATGCCGGTGTCGCCGGGCGAGATGCGCCCCTGCGCCGACACCGCGGTCGCCTCGCTGATCACCAGCGCCGCCCCGCCCACGGCGCGGCTGCCCAGGTGGACCAGGTGCCAGGTGTCCGGCATGCCATCGCTGGCCGAGTACTGGCACATCGGCGACACCACGAGGCGGTTGCGCAGTGTGAGAGAGCGCTGCGGCAGCGGATCGAACAAGGACATCGGCAGACCTCCGTGGACAAACGAGCTAGCTGCAGGCGACCACGGCAGTCTTCAAGGCGCGCAGCGGTGGGATCGGCGAACGCGCTGTTTCCTCAGCGCGCCCAGTCGGCGATGGCGTGGGCCACGGCAGCGGGCGCCTTCATCCAGGCGAAGTGGTCGGCGGGTGCGCCCTCCAGGGCCGCGGTGGTGAGGTCCAGGCGCTGCACGGTCGCGTGCGGCAGCTTGCCGAGCAGCCAGTCCAGGGAGGCGGCGGGCACCAGCCAGTCGTCGCACAGGCGGATCGCCAGCACCGGCGTGTGCAGCGTGGCCAGCGCGGCATCCAGATCCTGCACGATGCCCTGCGCCGCGTAACGGCCGCTGCGACCGCTGCGCGCCCAGTCGGCGATCACCCCGCGCGCCTCGTTGCCGGCAAAGCCCAGTCGGCGACCCGGCAGGTGTCCGCGCAGGCGGGCCAGCAGCGGCGCCAGGTGAAACGCCACGCGCAACGACCACGGATGCGGAAACGCGCGCCAGTACGGCGCGCCGCTGGCGACCAGTACGAGGCCCTCGACCTGCTGCGGATGCAGTGCCGCGTAGAGGCAGGCCAGCTGGCCGCCGAGGCTGTGCCCACCCATCGCCCATGAGCTACCGGGCAGCTGATCCGCCAGCGCCGCGGCGCTGGCTGCGAGATCGCTTTGCAACAGTTCGCGGTAGCCCCAATTCGTCCGGCGGCCGGCGCGGCGGTCGCTCGAGCCGATGCCGCGCCACTCGTGGATCGCCATCGTCACACCGCGCGCGGCCAGCGCCTGCGCCAGCGGCAGGTAGTGGCGCGCCGGCACGCCCATCGCCGGCAGCCACAGCAGCGCGCGGCGCGCAGTGGGCTGCGACGGGCGGGTCACGATCAATTCGAAACGCGCGCCATCGTCCGTGCGGACCGGCACGATCTGCGGCGCCGTCGGCGCCTCCTCAGGAGAAAAAGCCATGGGGCTTCCAGCCAGCGCCGACGCACGGGTCGGCAGTGAAACAGTGCCGCAGGGACGTGGCAGCCCGGATGTCGGACACGCGCAAGAGGCCGGCACACGCCGGCCTCTTGTCAAAGAACATGCGCGCGGCCGCTCAGGCCGGGGTGACTTCCTCGGCCTGCAGGCCCTTCTGGCCCTGCACCACCTTGAAGCTCACCTTCTGCCCTTCCTTGAGGCTCTTGAACCCCGAGCCGGAAATGGCGCGGAAATGCACGAACACATCCGGGCCGCTCTCACGGCTGATGAAGCCAAACCCCTTGGCGTCGTTGAACCATTTGACGGTGCCAATCTCTCGATCCGACATGACTCACTCCGATTACGCTCGACGTGACCGGCACGCCACCCGCCCGGGTGACGGCCGACTGGGTCATGCGCAACGCGTGAGCTCGGCCGGACAGATGCCGACACGGCCCGCAGGGGCGAAGAGCTGACACAGTGAAAAAAGCATAGCGGATTTTCACCGGGCGCAAGGCGCCAGCGCGGTGGCAGGTACGCACATGAAAAAAGCCGGGCATCGCTGCCCGGCTTTTCGGTCTGGAAAGGCGACGAGCCGATCAGGCCGGGGTCACTTCCTCGGCCTGCAGGCCCTTCTGGCCCTGCACCACCTTGAAGCTGACCTGCTGGCCTTCCTGCAGGCTCTTGAAGCCATTGCCGGTGATCGCGCGGAAATGCACGAACACGTCCGGGCCATTGTCACGGCTGATGAAGCCGAAGCCCTTGGCGTCGTTGAACCACTTGACGGTACCGATCTGACGATCAGACATGGGAGTCACTCCGTAGGTTTTCTGGTATCGAACCCGGCGACCACGAGGGACGCCGAGGGGACTGGAATGCGCGGAAATCCTAGGGGTGAAGCGATGAAGCAGATAGGCATCAGCGGCATCGGGTCACAAGACTCTGGTGACCCCGGCAAACACAGCGGGGAAAATTATAACCACAGGTCGGAAAGCTCCGCGACGGCATCGAGCCATGCACAATGGCCCATGCAGCCCCGCCGCTGCCTGGCATTCAGGTTTTCTTGACCGGGTACAGAGTCTAGTCGTGGCCTTCATGCACACCGGGGAACCCACCATGCCGTCGCTCCGCCCTATCCTCGCCGGCTTCGCCGCCTGCCTGCTGCTGTCTGCCTGCGCCCACGAACCGGCCGCGCAAGCGCACCGCCCGGCGCACTCCCGACCGGTGCCGGCCGCCGCCGCAGCTAACACCCCTGCCCCTGCCGCGGAGACGGCGCGCGAGGAAGGCGAGGAGACCCTGCCCGCGCACACCGGCATCCAGGCCTGCGACGACTACCTGGCCAGCTACCGCGCCTGCCACCGGGCGGCAGCGATCTACAAGCCGGACCAGATCGAATCCCACTACCAGCAGATGCGCCAGAGCCTGCTGCGCGACTCGCTGCGACCGGAGATCCGCCCGCAGCTCGGGGCGCGCTGCAACTCGCTCGCCCGCAGCTTGCGCCAGGCACTGCACGGCAAGGCGTGTGAGCCCGATCCGGCCACCGCGTCGAGCACTACGCACTGAAACAGCTCAACGCGCCTTGAGTGCGGCCCTGAGCACCCCAGCGAAATCGCTCGGCCGCGACCGCACGATGCGCACGGTGGGCGTGCCGTGCCATTGCGCCAGTTCGTGCAGCGCCCTGGCCAGTTCGCCAACCAGGCGCTCGTCCGGCGCCACGCCCTCTTCCAGAAACAGCGCCTTCACCTCGAACACGCCCTGTGCGCGGTGTGCCTTCGCATCCAGCCGCCCGACCAGGGCGCCGCGATGCAGGATGGGCAGCACGAAGTAGCCGTAGCGGCGCTTAGGCGCGGGTGTGTAGCACTCCAGCGCGTAGTCGAAATCGAACATGCCCAGCGCACGTTGCCGGTCCCACACCAGCGGATCGAACGGCGACAGCAACGCCGTATGGGTGGCGCGCAGGCGACCGGCGCGGGCCCGTGCCAGCGCTGCCGCGTGATCGGCGTGGACGTAGGCCGGCTCCGCCCAGTCGCGCACCCCCACTTCCAGCAACTGACCGGACGCCACCAGCGGTGCCAACTCGCGGGCGCTGACCTGGGGCTTGAGCCGGTAGTAGTCGGCGATCCAGCGCGCCGGGGTGACACCCAGGGCGCGCACCGTGTCGAGAATGAACCGCTCGCGCAGCGCGTCGACACCGGGCGGCTCGTTCTGCGCTTGTGCCGGCCATGCCGCGCGCACCCGCGTCGCCAGGTCGTACACCCGCTGGAAGCGCTCGCGCCGCACCACCATCAGTTCGCCCAGCGCGAACCAGGCCTCCAGCCAGCGCTTCTCCGGCTTCCATGCCCACCAGCCGCCGCTGCCACGGTCTTCCCGGGTGAAGTCGGCTGCGCGCACCGGCCCTTCGCGGGCGATGTGCGCGAGCAGGTTGTCCATTTCCGCGCGGTGTTCCTCGTGCACACGCGCTGCATGGCGGTACGACCAGTGATGGCCGCGCTGGTGGCGCCAGGCGTCATGCAGCGGGTAGTCGGCCGCTGGCACGAAACAGGCTTCGTGCGCCCAGCACTCGGCCAGCTCACTCTTGGCCAGTGCCTGTTCGAGCCATTCGGGCGGGTAATCGCCCAGTCGCGCGTGCAGCACCAGGTAAGGGCTGCGCGCCACTACGTGGATGGTGTCGATCTGCAGCAGACGCATGCGCGCGACGGCGGCCGTGAGGTCCGCCGCGCGGGCACGCCGGCGCGGCGGTTGCAGCAGGCCTTGCGCATGCAGTTGCAGGCAACGGGCCTGCGCCAGCGAGAGCGGACGATCGCCAGCGGGCGCAGCGAGGCGGGAAGCAACGGGTTGAGCCGGCATTGACACTCTCTTTGCTAGCTTGCCCCGGTGCACTGCAGGGCCGCTGTCGCGGGGCTTTCGCAGCGCACCCCTCTCCCCACGATTCTGGCATGGAGTAACGATCATGAAATTGCGCACACCCTGGATCACTCTGCTGGGAGCCGGTGCCTTGCTGGTCGCCGGCCAGGCCATGGCACAACAAGCCACGCCCTCACCCCTACCGCCGCCGGGCACCGGCCAAGCGGACACTGCGGCGCCCATGTCGTCGGATGCCTCGGCGCACAGCCAGGCGGTATTCCAGACGCCGCAGGGCGAGGTGACCTTGCGCAGCACCCTGCCGACACCGGCGCCGGCATCCGCGCCGCCACCGTTCGAACAGCTTGCTGGCGGCGGCAAGTTCATCAGCGCGGACCAGGCCAGCGCCTATCCGCCGCTGGCCAATGATTTCGACTACGCCGACAGCAACCGCGACCATCGCGTGAGCGCCGCCGAATACGCGCGCTGGTCCAAACACCAGTAACGTTCCCACCGGTGAGGCCGGCCGCGCAGATGTGCGGCCGGCCTCGTCGTGTCACCGTTCCGTCACCGCCCCCCGCCCCAGGCCTCCGTCATGAAGACGCCCCGACCGTTCCGCCCCCTTTCCCTGGCTCTAGCCGTGGCAGCCGCGTCCCATGCGCTGCCGGCGCAGGCCCAGAATCCCGACCCGATGGACATCCGCGGCTGCACCGCCATCGAAAGCGACGCCCAGCGTCTGGCCTGCTACGACCGCGCCACCGGCCGGGTCAACCTGCCGGTGGCCCAAAAGCGCCCCAGCCCGGCAGACGTCCGGCTATTCGCCCGCGATGCCGGCAAGGCGTCAGAAGGCAACGACAAGGTGGCCGCACCACTGTCCTTGCTCGATTCGCGCTGGGAACTGTCGCCGGAGGCCAAGCTGGGCACCTTCAACATTCGCGGCTACAAGCCGGTGTACGTGCTACCGGTATTCGCCACCAGCAATCAGAACGACCGCCCCACCAGCCCCAACCCCGACAACACCGTCCCCACCGCGCAGCAACTGCAGAACGTGGAGGCGAAGTTCCAGCTGAGCCTGAAGACCAAGGCGATCCAGGATGTATTCGGCGACGCCGGCGGCGACCTGTGGATCGGCTACACCCAGTCCTCGCGCTGGCAGGTCTACAACTCCAAGCTGTCGCGCCCGTTCCGCGAGACGAACTACGAGCCCGAGGCGATGCTGGTGTTCAACACCCATTACGACGTGCTCGGCTGGCAGGGCCGGTTGCTCGGCATCGGCGTGGATCATCAGTCCAACGGCCGCTCCAACCCGCTGTCGCGCAGCTGGAACCGGGTGATCGCCGACGTCGGCTTCGAGCGCGACGGCTGGACCGTGATGGTGCGTCCGTGGTGGCGCATTCCGGAAGGCCGCAGCACCGACGACAACCCGGACATCAGCGACTACATGGGCCGCGGCGAAGTGCAGATCGTGCACGAGTGGAACGGCCAGGAATTCGGCCTGATGCTGCGCCATTCGATGCGCGGCGGCAGTCGCAGCCACGGCGCCGGACAGTTCACCTGGAGCTTCCCGGTCGGCGGCAACCTGCGTGGCTACATGGAGCTGTTCAAGGGCTACGGCGAGAGCCTGATCGACTACAACCACAACGCCACCTACCTGGGCGTGGGCGTGTCGCTGCTCGACTGGTACTGAGCGGGCTCTACCATCGCAACGAAAAACGCCGCCTCACGGCGGCGTTTTTCGTTGGCGGGTCTGACGCGCAGCAGCGCGTCAGAGGGCATCAATGCTGATGACCGCCCGGGCCGTGCACGTGGCCGTGCGCGGTTTCTTCCTCGGTGGCCTGGCGCACGTCGGTCACTTCGACGTCGAAATGCAGCGTCTGGCCAGCGAGCGGGTGGTTACCGTCGATGTGCACCACGCCGTCCTCGACCTTGGTCACGGTGACGTTGATCACGCCCTGCGGGCCGCGACCCTGGAACTGCATGCCGGGCTGGATGTCCTCCACGCCCTGGAACGCCTCACGCGGCACCTGCTGCTCCAGCTCGGCGTGGCGTTCGCCGTAGCCTTCGGCCGGCGCCACGTCGACCTTGAACTGGTCGCCCGCGACACGGCCAACCATCACCTTCTCCAGCCCCGGCACGATCTGGCCGGTGCCATGCATGTAGGTGAGCGGCTCGCGCCCGGCGGAGCTGTCGATCACGGTGCCCTGGTCGTCGGTCAGCGTGTAGTGGAAGGAAACAACGGTGTGGTCAGCAATCTGCATGAAGAGTCTCGTGTAGTAGGTGCAACACCGCCGGCGGCAACCGGCACGAGGGACCAAGCCTAACAGATCGGCCTTTTTCGGCCTGCACAGCGGGCTTCGGCAGGCCATACTGACGCCCATGCACCGACTCGCTCCCTGGGCCGCCGCGCTCGTTTTCGCCCTTGCCGCAGTACCGGCAACCTTCGCCAAACCGTCCGCGCCACCGGGCGTCGCGTCATCCGCCCCGCTCGCCGCGGGCATCGATGCGCTGATCCACGCGCCGCGTTTCGCCAACGCCAGCTGGGGCATCGAGGTGGTGTCGCTGGACACCGGCCGCACGCTTTACGCGCACGACGCCGAGCGGCTGCTGGAGCCCGCATCCACCGCCAAGCTGTTCACCGCGGCGCTGACGCTCGACCGCCTGGGCGCCGACCAGCGCACGGCCACGCGGCTGCTGGCCCGGGGGCCGATCCGTCACGGCCGCTTGGACGGCACGCTGGTGCTCTATGGCATGGGCGACCCCACGCTGGGCACCGCCGCCAGCGCCGACTGGGCCGATCGGCTCGCCACGCAGTTGCTCGCGCACGGCGTCCGTCGCGTGCACGGCGACCTGGTCGGCGACGACACCTATTTCGCCGGTCCGCCGATCGGTTCGGGTTGGGAAGTCGGCGATCTGCTGGGCGCCTTCGCTGCCCCGGCGGCGGCGCTGAGCGTGGACGAGAACAGCGGCTGGCTCACCCTCACGCCGGCCGCGCAAGCCGGGCGCACGGTCGATCTGGCGCTCGATCCGCCGCTGGCCATTCCCGCCATCGACAGCCGCCTGATCACCGCGCCGGCGAACAGCGCCGGCGACCTCAACCTTTACCGGGCGCCGGGCAGCGACACGCTCTACGCCTTCGGCAGCCTGCCGGCCGCCAGCGCGCCGCGGCGGTTGCGCCTGGCGATGAATGATCCGGCCCGCGTCGCGGCCGCCCAGCTGCGCGACGCGCTCATCCGTCATGGCGTGACCATCGACGGCCAGGTCCGCACGCTGCACTGGCCGCAGGACGACACCGCCGTCACCGCCGGCGCCACCCTGGTCGGCGAAATCGCCTCGCCGCCGCTGGGCGAGATCCTGCGCAATGGCCTGAAGCGCTCGCAGAATCTTTATCTGCAGAACCTGCTGCTGATGTCCGGCGTGCAGGCAAGGACACTGGCCGAGCAGTCCGATGCCCCGCCGCTCGGCTTCATCACCACCGAGGCCTGGGGTTTGCGCGCCCTGCGCGAACTGCTCGATCGCATCGGTATCGCGCCCGCCGACGCGCGGCTAGAGGAAGGCAGCGGCCTGTCACGGCAGAACCTGGTGACCGCCTCGGCGATGGTGCGGCTGCTGCAGTACCTGGCCGCCCAGCCCTACGCGGCGAGCCTGCGCGACATGCTGCCGCTGGCCGGCGTGGACGGCTCGCTGATCGGCCGTATGCGCGGCACACCGGCCGCCGGCAACGTGCAGGCCAAGACCGGCTCGATGACGTACGTACACGCGCTCGCCGGCTACGTCACCACCGCCTCGGGCCAGCATCTGGCCTTCGCGCTCCTGCTCAACAGCTACGAGCCGGCCGCAGGCGATCCCCCGGCCAGCCGCGAGCTCGATGCCATTGCCGAGCGGCTCGCCGCCGACCGCCACGCACCCTGATCCGCCGGATCAGCCGAGCTGTGCGGCGATCTCGCGGCCGATCTTCTCAGGCGTGTCGGTCGGCGCGTAGCGCTTCACCACCTGGCCCTGAGCGTCGACCAGGAACTTGGTGAAGTTCCACTTGATCGCCTCGCTGCCGAGAATCCCCTTGCCCTCGCTCTTCAGCCACTGGTACAGCGGATGGGCGCCGGCACCGTTCACCTCGACCTTGGCAAACATCGGGAAGCTCACCTCGTAACGGGTGCTGCAGAAGTTGCGGATCTCCGCCTCGTCGCCGGGCTCCTGGTGGCCGAACTGATCGCAGGGAAAACCCAGCACCACCACACCGCGATCGCGCATCTCGCGCCAAAGCTTTTCCAGCCCGGTGTACTGCGGCGTGAATCCGCACTTGGAGGCCACGTTGACCACCAGCAAGGTCTTGCCGCGAAACTCGCCCAGCGAGCGCTCGTTGCCGTCGATGTCGCGGGCGGTGAAGTCGTAGATGTCGGTCATGTGCTAGCCCTGGCATGGCCGGCAGCCCAGGTGGCGCGCCGGCATATGGTTATGAGAAATGGCCGTATGGCCGTCCATCGGGTGCCGGGTATGGTGGTCGCCTGCCCCACCGCCGTGCGCCCATGTCACTGCTGATTTCCGCTCTCGCCACCCTCGTTTCGCTGCTGGTGCTCGCCTGGCCGGCGCTCAAGCGTTCGTCGGTGTCTCATACGCGCGCCGACGCCGAACGGACTCAGCCGCCGGCCTCGGCCGGAATCTCGAACACCTGCCGCAGGTAGGCCACGTAGGCCGGATCGTCGCACATGTTCTTGCCGGGGCTGTCGCTGAGCTTGGCCACCGGCTGGCCGTTGCAGCGGACCATCTTGATCACGATCTGCAGCGGCGTCGGACCCACATCGTTGGTGAGGTTGGTGCCCACGCCGAACGCGAGCTGGCAACGCCCCTGGAAGTGCGCGTAGAGCTTCATCACCTGCGGGATGTCCAGGCCGTCACTGAAGACCAAGATCTTGCTGCGCGGGTCGACGCGGTTGGCGCGATAGTGCGCCAGCACCCGCTCGCCCCAGGCGAACGGATCGCCCGAGTCGTGGCGCGTGCCGTCGAACAGCTTGCAGAAATACATGTCGAAGTCGCGCAGGAACGCGTTGAGGCCGTACACGTCAGACAGCGCGATGCCCAGGTCGCCGCGGTATTCGCGTGCCCACGCTTCCAGCGCCGCTACCTGCGAATCGCGCAGGCGCGGACCCAGCGCCTGGTGCGCCTGCAGGTACTCGTGCGCCAGCGTACCCAGCGGGGTAAGGCCGAGCTGCCTGGCCAGCGCCACGTTGCTGGTGCCGGCCAGCTGCGGACCCAGCCGGTCGCGCAAGCTGGTGACCACCTCCTCGTGCCAGGCGCGGGAAAACCGGCGGCGTGTGCCGTAGTCGGCAATGCGGCAGTCGGCGTAGCCGGGCGTGTCGTGCAGCAGGGCGATCTTGGCGGCCAGGCGCTCGCGCCCCAGCGATAGATCCAGCTGTGGCTGGGTGTTGCGGAAGTACACCTCGTTGACGATCGCCAGCAGCGGCACCTCGAACAGGATCGTGTGCAGCCACGGTCCGCGGATGCGAATCTCGATCTCGCCGTTGGCGTGCTCCGACGGCGTGATGCTCACGTACTTGGCGTTGAGCTGGAACAACCCGAGGAAGTCGACGAAGTCGCTCTTGATGTAGCGCCAGCCGCGCAGGTAATCCAGCTCCTCGGCGGCGAAACGCAGCGTGCACAGTTGCTCCAGCTCGGCGCGGATCTCGTCGATGTACGGCACCAGATCCACGCCCGGGTTGCGGCACTTGAAGCGGTACTCCACCTCGGCGCCCGGGTACTGGTGCAGCACCACCTGCATCATGGAGAACTTGTACAGGTCGGTGTCGAGCAGCGAGCGGATGATCATCAACAGGTCCGTGTAGAGAATGCTTGGCCATTATCGGCGCGATGGGCGCCGCGGGCATAAAAAAACCCCGGCTGCCAGGGGAGGGGCATGCCGGGGCTGTCAGGTCGGCGATCCGGGGGAGGAAGGGGCCGACCCCCCAGTGGCCCGGTGTTCTGGACCACTTCCTGTCGCCGTCACGGCGATACGGACACTTAGTGCGGACCGCGCCGGGGAAGTTCAAGGGCGTCCGAAGAAATATTCAGCTGCCGTCTGGGTAAGGCCGGCAGCTTCTTGCGGCCGGGGTGTCGCCGCGGGCAGGCACCCCCAAGCGGAAGCCGTCACGGCGCGGGCGTTGCGCTCGCGGCGAGGCCCTTCAGCGCCGCCTGGCGCGCGGGCTGGCGCAGATCGGCCAGCGCCCGCACCCGCCGGTAGAACTGCGCCCAGTTCCGCTGAGCCTGGCCGAACAGCACGGCAAACGCCCCGGTCCAGCGGTCGTAGAGCCCGAACGGCAGCAGCCGGGCATTGTTGATCGGCGCGGCGACCCAGGCGTCGTAACGGTGGTCGCCGGGAAAGTTGCGGTCGCGCCATCGCGCGTAGTCGCGTCGAAACGCGGCGATGTCGTCGTGCTTTCGCGCCGCCAGCGCCGCCTCGTCGCCGCCGCGTGCGTAGTCCGAGCGCAATCGTTCGCGCAGGGCCAGCACCTGCCGGGTAAAGCCCTCGTCCATCGCCTGCTCGCGAGCATCCGGCGGCGGCAGGCCGCGCGACTGCCGCCACTGCCGCAGACCCTCGCGCTCGACGAAAGTGGCGAACGACTCGTTGAAAGCCGTGTCGCCCTTGGCGTAGACGCGCTGGTGCGCCAGTTCGTGGAAGATCGTGCCGGCCAGCTCGTCGTCGTCCCAGTGCATCATCGAGCTGAGAATCGGGTCGGCGAACCAGCCCAGGGTGGAATACGCCGGCACCGGGCTCACCCACACATCGAGCCCCTGCCCGCCCAGTTCGGCGGCACGCTGCTCGGCCAGCGACTGGCGAAAGTAGCCGCGGTACGCGACGCAGCCAGCGAACGGAAAACACTGCGGCACGGCATCCACCGCGTAGCGGGGCGCGGCAAACACGTTCCAGGCCACATAGGGGCGGTCGAGCGCAACGTAGGTGGTGTAGCTGCGATTGTCCGGCAGGGCCAGCCGCGTGGATGCGAACTGCCTTGCCTGCATTGCCAGCGTCAGGCGACGCGCCAGCGCGGGGGGAGTGGCCGGGTCGGCAATGACCCGTGGCAGCGGCTCGCGCCGGTGCAGGATCTGCGCCTCACCGCGCATCACATGACCGTAGTAGCGCACGCTGGCGCAGCCAGTGGCCGAGAGCGCCAGGACGACAAGAAGGCCCAGGCGCGGGAGCGTCAGGTGCAGGAAAGTCGGGCGCAGGGAATCAGACATCGGGGACGTTCAGGGGCATCGCTCCGGAACGTCCATCGTGCCTCATCGGCGATCGTCATCGCGACCGCCGCGGCGGTTGCCGCGTCGGTCACTTCCCTCGAATCGGCCCGGACGGCTGCCGCGGCCCGTCTCCGGCCGGCTGCCGCTCCAAGTGCGGTGATCGTCGCGCGCACCACCGTGACCACCCCACGCATGCCCGCGGTGATCGTCACCGCGATAGTCATGCCGATCATGATCGCGGTGGCGGTATCGGTCCCGCGAATGGCCATACCAGGTGGCGCCGATGCCCACGCTCACCCCGCCCGGATAGCCATAGCCGCCGTAGTAACCGGGGCGGTAGTAGCCGGGGGCGTAGTAATCGGGCGCGTAATAACCGTCATCGTACACGGTGGTGCCGCGCCCGTAGTACGCGTCCCCGCCATAGCCATCGCGCACGTAGCTGTAGCCCGGAGCGACGTAGCAGCCGCTCAGGAGCGACGCGGCGATGACCACCGCTCCACCCAGCAACCATTTCTTCATGGGATCGCTCCACCGGCGAAAGGACGCGACATGCGGCCGGCAATCACGCTAGCTCCGCGCGATGAACGCGCCCTGATTTGCACGCCCGGGCTCATCCCTTGCCGCGCTTGCTCTGATCACCCCGCTGGTGCGCCAACGCCGCGGGCGCCGTGGTCGACGCCGGCGCATCGGGATGCATCGGCGGCGCACCGCCGGCCGGATGGGCGGCTTGATCGGCGCCCGGCCAGGATGGCCCCTGGCGATCGCGCTCGTGCTTGGCATCGAGCAGCGCCTGGATGTGCGCCACGGCCTCCTCCGGACTGATGTGCCGCACCGGCGCCGCCTCGGCGGGCTGCTCGCGCCGCACCGGGGGGGCGCGCTTGGCCGCCGGCTTGGCCGCGATCTTCTTCGTTGGCGCTGCAGGGGCGGCGGCCTTCTTCGCCGCCGTTCCGCGGGCGGGCGTCCGCGCCGGGGGCTTCTTGGCAGCCGTTTTGCGGGGAGCGGCCTTGGCCGGTGCCGCTTTCGGGCTCACGCTCTTCTTCACCACCGATTTGCGGGGCGCTGCCTTCTTTGCAGTCGACTTGCGCGCCGCGGGCCGCTTGGCCGCAGCCTTCTTGGCAACTGTCTTCTTGCCAACTGTCTTCTTGGCGACCGTCTTCTTGGCTGCCACCTTGCGGGCAGCCTTCTTCGGTGCCGCCTTCTTTACCGTTCCCTTCTTCGTTGCCGCTTTCTTCGCAGCAGTCTTGGCCGCCGGCTTTTTCACCGCGGCTTTCTTCGCGCTGGTCTTCTTCGCGACCGGCTTTCTGGCAGCTGTCTTCTTCGCTGCTGCCTTGGTCGCCGCAGCCTTCTTGCTGGCAGCGGCCTTCTTTGCGGTGGCCTTCTTTACGGTGCCTTTCTTTGCCGCGGACTTCTTCGCGGCCGACTTGCGTGTCATTGCCATGCGTCTATCTCCTGCGGTGATCGGTGGATTCGCGGCCCGACTTGCGAAGCCTCGAAGGCTTCGGATTAGCAGAACCACGATGACTACGATCTGAGTATTGCGCGCTGCTTTATCACTGTCATGGGCAGGTGCCGCATCGCGCGCGAGGTGCGGCTGCTCAATGGGCCAAGGCGAGCGTGTGCGACTCGCGCCGGGCGAAGCGCGCCAGGCCCACGTGGTAGTCCCATCGCTCCACCACGCAGCTGTGCGTGCCCCGCTCGCGTCGCAGCACATTCACGGAATTGGGAACGTCGCCGCGCACCCGCCGCGACACCGCCGTGCCCGCCTGCACCACGTAGGTGCGGCAGCGGCGCCGCGTATCGAGCGGGCGCACGTAGGGCAGGTGGATGTGCCCGCCCAGCAGCAGATCGACCCCGGCCTCGACCCACGCATCGGCCGCGCGCCGGTGGCCATGCAGCAGGTTGCCCACATCGTGCTGCCGGATCACCAGCATCGGCTGATGCGTCACCACCACGCGCACCTGCTCCGGCTGCGCCTGGCCCAGCCGCTGCGCCACATGCTGGATCTGCGCAGGCGAGACTTCGCCGTCCTTGTGTCGCCACCACCGCGTGGTGTTGATCGCCAGCACGTGCCAGTCCGGCGAGCTCCACTCCTGTTCCAGCGCCTCGCCGAACGCCTCCCGGAAATGGGCATAGGGTGAGCGCAGTCGCGACCACAGGTCGAACAACGGGATGTCGTGATTGCCCGGAATCACCAGCGCCGGCGCCGGCAGCGCGTCGACAAACGTCCGTGCCGCGGCGAACTGCGCGCGCCGCGCGCGCTGGGTGATGTCTCCGGACACCACGATGCACGCCGGCTCCAGTTCGGCCGCCAGGCGCTGCAGGGCCGCTACCACCTCCACGCGCTCGGTGCCGAAGTGCGGGTCGGAGATGTGCAGCAGCACGCTCACGCCGCGTGCTCGGGCTCGGCGCCGCGCGGCACCAGCAGGCGCAAGGGTCGCGGGGCGATCGCAAAGCGCAGCGGCAGCGCGAAGGTGTCGATCTCCCCATCCAGCGCCACCTTGACCTTGCGGCGGCGGCGCAGCGTCACCCCCAGTTCGGTGAAGGCGAAGCTCTCCACCCGCTGCTGCTCGCCCAGATGCCCCAGCAGCCCGCGCATCGCCATCACGACGAGCGCCAGCCGCCCTACCGGACGCACCGCAATGCCTACCAGCCGCCCGCGCTCCACCGCGGTGGCCTGCTCGATGCCGATCTTCTCCAGCTGCAGGCGGTTGTTGCCGACCACCAGGGTCATCGCGTCCAGCGCGCTCGCGGGAGCATCGCCCCGCATCAACAGGTGCAAGCGGGGGAACCGCTTCAGCAGGGTCCGCAGCCCCGCTCCCAGCGCTACCAGCCGGTGGCGCCCGAAACGCTGCTTGGCTTCCTCGCGCTGTTCGAGCAACTCCGGATAGAGGCCGAGACTTGCGTTGACGAGAAAGGCGCGGCCGTTGACGGTACCCACCTGGACCGGCTGCTCGCTCGCATCGAGCAACGCGAGCATGCCCTGCCCCGCTTCGCCCTCGGGCAGGCCATGGCAGCGGCCGAAGAAATTGAACGTGCCCTGCGGCAGCACGCCGAACAGCACGCCGCTGGGCAACACCGCCTGGGTCACTGCATTGATGGTGCCGTCGCCGCCGACCACCACCACCGCGCCATCGCGCTCCTGCGCCTGCGCCACCGCCCGCTGCGCCAGCGTCGGCAACTGGGCAGGATCGTCGACACGCAGAATCTCGTGCTCGCGACCACGCCCTTCCAGGCTGCGGCGGATGGATGCCTCTACGCGGTCGGGATCGCCGCTGCCGGAGGCCTGGTTGAGAACGATGAACAGGGGTGCGTCTTGCGCGAGCGCAGCGGGCACGGGGTCTCCTTCATGAGCCGGCGCCGGGATGGGCCAGTGCATAAAGGAAATGAGTTAACACCCGCGGTTCCAACAGCAGCGTGAAGGCCACGCCGTAGGCCGCGCCCCACAGATGCGCGCTGTGGTTCACGTTGTCCTGGCCGCGCTTGTCCATATAGATCGAGTAGGCGGTGTAGAGCAGCGCGTAGATGATCGCCGGCATGGGAATGACGAACACATAGATGCGTGCCCACGGCGCCAGCAGCACGAAGGCGAACAGCACCGCCGACACCGCCCCCGACGCGCCCAGGCTGCGATAGCGCGCATTGCTTCGGTTCTTGAGGTAGGTCGGCAGGATCGAGACCACCAGCCCGCCCATGTAGAACAGCAGAAAGCCCAGCGTGCCCAGGCGCACCGTGAAGAAGCTCTCCATGATCCGCCCGAAGAAGAACAGCGTGAGCATGTTGAACAGCAGGTGGCCGAAATCCGCATGCACCAGCCCGTAGGTCACCAGCCGGTAGTACTCGCGGCTGCGCTGGATGGCCGGCGGCCACAGCAGCAGATCGTCCAGCAGCTTGCCGTTGTTGAGCGCCATGAAGGAGACCACGCAGGTCACGGCGAGAATGATGAGGGTGATCGTCATGGGGACCAGAAAGACTAAGGAAGACTGCCGGCCATCTTGGCGGGCGGCGCGCACGCTGTCGACCGTGACGCAGCCTTGACGGCCGCCCTCGGCATGCTGGCCGGATGGATACCAAGAGCGGCTACCCGTGGTGGACCGTCAGCAATGGACTGATCGGTCAGTTCCCCTCGCTGCGCACCGACACGCAATGCGAGGTGGCGGTGATCGGTGCGGGTATCACCGGCAGCCTGGTCGCCCATGCGCTGGCCGAGGCCGGTATGGACGTGCTGGTGATCGACCGCCGCGAAGCCGGCTGGGGCAGCACGGCGGCCAGCACCGCGCTGCTGCAATACGAGATCGACACGCCGCTGGTCGACCTGATCAAGCGCTACGGCGAGACCGCGGCTCGCGCCTACCAGGCCTGCGACGAGGCGATCGACACGCTGGCGGGCATCGTCGCCGGCATGGGCGAGCCGGTGGGCTTCCACCCCTGCGGCAGCCTGTATTTCACGAGCAAGCGTCGTCACGTGGCGGCGCTCAAGCGCGAGTACCAGGCGCGCCAGCGTCACGGCCTGCCGGTGGAGCAACTGGACGCGGCCGGCGTGCGCGAGCGCTTCGGCATCGATGCACCACTGGCGTTGTGGACGCCGCATGCGGCGCGGCTCGACCCCTACCGTTTCGCCCGCGTCATGCTCGGCCAACTGGGCCGGCGCGGTGTGCGCGTGCACGACGCCAGCGAGGTGCAGGAGTGGACGGCCGAGCCGCAGGGCCTGCGCCTGCGTATGAGCAACGGCACCCAGGTGC
Organism: Dyella thailandensis; assembly: GCF_050749815.1. Classification (GTDB taxonomy): domain Bacteria; phylum Pseudomonadota; class Gammaproteobacteria; order Xanthomonadales; family Rhodanobacteraceae; genus Dyella_A. The sequence goes on from NZ_CP192735.1 coordinate 1,599,749, forward strand.
GATGCGCGCACCTGGTGGTGGCTGCCGGCTATGAGACACAGCGCTGGCTCAAGCAGCGCGTGGCGGTCAACCACTCCAGCTATGCGCTGATCACCGAGCCTCTGGACGCGCTGCCGCTGCAGCTGCACGACAACGTGATCTGGGAGTCCGCGCGGCCGTACGTATACCTGCGCGGCACGGACGACCGGCGCATCATCATCGGCGGCGAGGACGACCGCCTCGATCTGCCGGCCAAGCGGGCCGCCGCCCTGCCGCGCAAGGTCGGCAAGCTGATGGACCGGCTGCGCGCGCTGGCCCCCGACATCCAGCCGGAGCTGGCCTTCAGCTGGGCCGGCACCTTTGCCGAAACCGAGGACGGCCTGCCCTTCATTGGCAATGCACCGGGGCACGATCCGCGCGTGCACTTCGTGATGGCGTACGGCGGCAACGGCATCACCTACAGCACCATCGCCGCGGCGATGGTGCGCGACGCAATCCAGGGCAGGCGGCATCCGCTCGATGCGCTGTTCGGCTTCGGTCGCCTGGCAGGCTGAGCCCACGCCTGCGCGGCGGGGCCGCGGCACCCCGTTATCATGCTCGGCCCACACGCCGCGTTGTTGATCGAGCCCCGATGGATACCTTTCGCTACCTGCACCTGGACGTCTTCGCCGCCAGCCTCGGCGGCGGCAATCACCTGGGCGTAGTCACCGACGCGCGCGGCTGGAGCGACGCGCAGATGCAGCGCTTCGCCCGCTGGACCAACCTGGTGGAAACCACCTTCCTGCTACCGCCCACCGCGCCCAACGCCAGCTACCACGTGCGCATGTTCACGCCAACCAAGGAGATTGCCTTCGCCGGTCACCCCAGCGTGGGCAGCGCGCACGCCGTGCTGGCCTGTGGCCTCGCCGCGCCGCACGACGGCCTGCTGTGGCAGGAATGCCAGGCCGGCGTATTGCCGATCCGCGTACAGGGCGATGGCGACGCGCGCCAGCTGCTGCTGCGTTCGCCCGCCTCGAGCGTGCTCACCACTGGTGCCGACGCGCACCCCTTGCTGGCCGCGGCCCTGGCCGGTGTGACGACCGGCGGGCTCGCGCCGGCGCTGGTCGATGGCGGCCGTCGCTGGTGGATCGTCGAGTGCGCAGACGAAGCGAGCCTGCGCGACTGGCAGCCGGATCATGCGGCGATCGCCGCGTTGGGCCAGGCCAGCGACAGCATGGGCATCTGCGCGTTCGCCCGCAGCGCGCCCGGCGAGGGCTACCAATTGGCCGTGCGCGCGCTGGCCTCCGGCGCCGGGATCGCCGAAGACCCGGCCTCCGGCGCAGCCAACGGCCTGCTCGCCGCCTACCTGGCCCAGGCCGAAGCGCACGGGCCGCTCGCCCGCGGCTATGCGGTGAGCCAGGGCCGCGAGATCGGCTACGACGCGCGCCTGCTCGTGCAGATCGACGCCGATGGCGCGGTGTGGGTGGGCGGACGCACGCACACGATTGTCGATGGCACCCTGCGCTGGACGCCCGCGTGAGCGATACCCAGATCTGGGTCGACGCGGACGCCTGCCCGGTGTCGGTGAAGGAGATCCTGTTCCGCGCCGCCGAGCGCGCGCAGGTGCACGTCACCCTGGTCGCCAACCACGCGATGCGTACCCCGCCCTCGCGCTACGTGCGCAGCATGCAGGTGGCCGGCGGTTTCGACGTGGCCGATGCGGAAATCGTGCGGCGGGTGGCCGCCGGTGACCTGGTGGTAACGCAGGACATCCCGCTGGCTGCGCAAGTCCTGGACAAGGGCGCGCAAGCGGTCAACCCGCGCGGCGTGCCGTTCACGCCCGACAGCATCGCCCAGCAGCTGTCGATGCGGAACTTCATGGAAGAACTGCGCGGCGCCGGCGTGGACACCGGCGGCCCGTCCGCCTTTCATCCGCGCGACCGCCAGGCCTTCGCCAACCAGCTCGACATGTGGCTCAGCCGCCGCAACTCGCGCTGAGCCCCGTCCCTGTAGGAGCCCGCTCGCGGGCGATGCTCTTGGCTCTGATGCCGCATCAAGGCAAAAGGCATCGCCCGCAAGCGGGCTCCTTATGTCTCGATTCTGGTCCGGCAACGGACGAGAATTCCCGACTGATCATCGGTGGGAATGAGGTGACGCCGACGGGCTCCTGAGGCTTCGCGCCTGCTGGGTAGATGTGTGCCCTCGTTCCGTTCCATCCGCCAGCGCCTGAACGGTATCGGAGGCCCGCCGGTCGGCGAGAGCCTGAACGCGTAAGGATCGGCCGTGCGGATCGTCGATGGTCAGCGTCTGAGACGACTGCCAGGAGACGTGACATGACCGAACCGATGGTAGGCATCGATGTGGCCAAGGCCAGCTTCGATGTGGCCGTTCCGCTGGACCGGCCGGGGAAATACCGCACCAAGGGCAAGCTGCCCAATACGCCGGCCGGATTCGCCGAACTGCTGACATGGCTGCGCCAGCACGCACCACAGGCTGGGGTGTGCATGGAGGCCACGGGCATCTATCACGAGGCGCTGGCGCAGGCGCTGGTGGAGCATGGAGTGACGGTCTACGTGGTCAATCCGGCCCAGATCGCCGCCTATGCCCGCAGCGAGCTGTCGCGGACCAAGACCGACCGCTGTGACGCCGAGCTGATCGCCCGCTTCGCCATGGCCCAGCAGATCCACGGCGCACTACGCCCGTGGGCGCCGCCTACGCCGGGTCAGCGGCAGCTGCGCGCCCTGGTGCACCGCTTGAACGACCTGCAGGCGATGCGGCAGATGGAGGCCAACCGCCTGGCGGTCGGCGATGCCTCGGTACGCCCCTCGATCCAGCGCATGATCGATGCGCTGGATCAGCAGATCGAAGAGCTGAAGCGGGCGATCGAGGATCACATCGACCAGGACCCGGACCTGCGGCGCGATCATGACCTCTTGCGCTCGATTCCCGGCATCGGCGACCTGACGGCAGCCTTCATCCAGGGTTTTGCCGGGAATCTGCGGCGCTTCGACGATCCCCGCCAACTGGACGCCTTCGCCGGCGTGAATCCGGCGATCCGCGAGTCGGGCAAGTGGGTCGGCCAAAGCCGACTATCCAAGCTCGGCCATGCGTTGCTGCGTGCCCGGCTGTACATGCCCGCGCTGGTGGCCATTCGCCACAACAGCGCGGTGCGCGCCCTGTTCGATCGCCTGGTGGGTCGCGGCAAGCCACCCAAGCTGGCCTTGGGCGCAGCCATGCGCAAGCTGCTGCACATCGCCTGGGGAGTGGTGCGTTCCGGCCTCCCGTTCGATCCCAATCGCGCCCTTGCTGGTGGGTAAGTAAGACGGTATCTACATGAAAGACGAGGCATCGGTCCGGGGTCGCTGCGCCCGGCTTTGATGCAGATCCGGAGCGAAATCTGGCCAAACCGCGGCCCTTGCACGGGACCCTCCCGGTCCCTGTAGGAGCCCGCTCGCGGGCGATGCTCTTCGCGCTGAGCCGCATCGAAGCTCAACAGCACCGCCCGCGAGCGGGCTCCTACAGAAAGGAAGACGGTGCGTTGATCAAGGGTCGGTGCGCTCATCCAGGCCGGCGCGCCTCGCTGCCACCAGCGCCAGTGCCGACCAGTCCAGCTCCTCGCCGCCGTGGGCCAGCGCGTCGAGGAAGTTGTCGCGCAACACGCCCGCGAACGGCAGCGGCACGCGGCGTGCTTCGCCGGCACTCAGCGCCAGGCCCACGTCCTTCAAGCCCAGTGGCATCGCAAAGCCGGCGGGGCTGTAGCGCTGTTCGGCGATGAGCTTGCCGTAGCCCTGGTAGGCCGGCGCCGCGAACAGCGTGCTGGTCATCAGCTCGAGAAATTCGGCCGCGCCTACGCCGTGCGCACGGGTGAGAGCACTGGCCTCGGCCATGCTCTCGATGGCGGCCGCCAGCATGAAGTTGCCCGCGATCTTCACCACGTTGGCGCGCTCGGGCGCCTCGCCCATGGGCCAGATCTTCGCGCCCATCGCTTCGAGCAGCGGCCGCACCGTATCCACCGCGGCCGGCTTGCCGGCCGCCACGATCTGCAGCCGGGCTGCCGCCGCGGCATCCGGCCGGCCGAACACCGGCGCGGCGACATAGTCGATCCCCCGCGCCGCATGCGCCTCGGCCAGCTCCTGCGCCAGCGCAACGGAAATGGTGGCGTGATTGACGTGCACGGTGCCCGGGTCCATGGCGTCGAGCAGCCCGCCATCGAGAAACACCGCGCGCACCGCCTGGTCGTTCGCCAGCATCGAGCACACCGCCTCGCCGAGCACCGCGCGCTCGGGCGTGCTGGCGACCCGTGCGCCCAGTGACGCCAGCGGCTCGGTCGCTGCCGCCGAGCGGTTCCACACCGTCACGGCATGTCCCGCTGCGAGCAGGTTGCTCGCCATCGCGCTGCCCATGGCGCCCAGACCGATAAAGCCGACTTTCATGCGGTTCTCCTAGCAAGCGATCAGCCGCGCATGGAACCACGCGCCGCGTTCATTCCTCGCGAAGCGCGCCGGCGGCCCTGTCAGCCCACCACTTCGCCCGCCGCGTGGCCCGAGGCCCAGGCCCACTGGAAGTTGTAGCCGCCCAGCCAGCCGGTGACGTCCACCACCTCGCCGATGAAGTACAGCCCCGGTACGCGTCTGGACTCCATCGTGGTCGAGGAGAGTTCGTTCGTGTCCACCCCGCCCAGCGTCACTTCGGCGGTGCGGTAGCCCTCGGTGCCGCTGGCGGTGATCGGCCAGTCGTGCAGCTGTTTGCCGATGTCGGCCAGCTCCGCCTCGCGGTACTGGCGCATCGGGCGGCTCTCAAACCACAGCTCGCACAGGCGTTGCGCCAGGCGCTTGGGCAGCAGCTCGCCGAGCACGGTCTTGAGTTCGGCCGCGGGGCGCTCGGCGCGCTGGCCGATCAGCCAAGCGCCCACATCGACGTCGGGCGACAGGTCGATACGCAGATCATCGCCCGGCTGCCAGTAACTGGAGATCTGCAGGATCGACGGGCCGCTGAGGCCGCGATGGGTGAACAGCAGGCCGGCGCGGAAGCTCCGCTTGCCGAGCTTCGCCTCGCTCACCGGCAACGCGAGCCCGGCCAGATCCTGGTAGCGCTCCTGGTGCTTGCCGCTCAGCGTCAGCGGCACCAACCCCGCGCGGGTGGGCAGCACGGTGTGGCCGAACTGCTTGGCCAGCTCGTAGCCGAAGCCGGTGGCACCCATGCTGGGAATCGACAGACCACCGGTCGCCACCACCAGCGAGGTGGCATGCACCTCGCCTGCGGCGGTGAGCACGCGAAAGCCGTCCTCGACCTTGCGCACCTGGGTAACCGCGCAGCTGGTGCGCACCTCGACACCGGCCGCCGCGCATTCGTCCAGCAGCATGCGCACGATGAGCTTGGAGGATTCGTCGCAGAACAGCTGGCCGAGTTCTTTCTCGTGGTACTTGATGCGGTGCTTCTCCACCAGCGCGATGAAATCCCACGGCGTGTAGCGCGCCAGCGCCGACTTGGCGAAGTGCGGGTTGGCGCAGAGGAAGTTCGCCGGCGTGGTGCCCATGTTGGTGAAATTGCAGCGCCCGCCGCCGGACATCAGGATCTTCTTGCCCGGCTTGTTGGCGTGGTCGACCACCAACACGCGCTTGCCGCGCTGGCCGGCGGTGATCGCGCACATCAGGCCGGCGGCACCGGCACCGATCACCAGCACATCGACGTTCATGGGCACGTGCTCGCGTGCGGGCTGAGGAGAAATCGGCGGCTGTGGCTGGATGCGGGCATGAAGGCACTGGATTCCAGCGTGCGCTGGAACGATGGGGCGTGGAGGCGGGCAAGGAGTATCCCATGCGCCGGCTGCCTTACACTGACGCCCTTCCCTTCACCCTGCGAGATGCCGCCATGCCCTCCTTCGACGTGGTTTCCGAAGTCGACAAGCACGAACTCACCAACGCCGTGGACCAGGCCAACCGCGAGCTCACCACGCGCTTCGACTTCAAGGGCAGCAACGCCAAGTTCGAGCTGGACGACCTGGTGATCACGGTGATCGGCGCCAGCGAGTTCCAGCTCAAGCAGATGCGCGACATCCTCACCACGCGCCTGTCCACCCGCAAGATCGACCTGCGCGCGCTGGACATCGCCGATCCGGAAACCAACGTGGTCGGTTCGCGGCAGAAGATCACCGTGAAGCAAGGCATCGAGCAGCCGGCGGCGAAGAAGCTGATCGCCGCACTGAAGGCAGCCAAACTCAAGGTGGAAGCGCAGATCAACGGCGAGAAGCTGCGCGTCACCGGCAAGAAGCGCGACGACCTGCAGGCGGCGATCGCCCTGCTGCGCACCACCGAATCGGACGTGCCGCTGCAGTTCGACAACTTCCGCGACTGAGCTGACGGCCCTCAGCGGCCCCGCCGCTGCCGGCGTCGCAGCAGCAGGCCGTTGAACCACGGCAGCGCGATCATCACCAGTGCAAGCCAGCCCAGCACTTCCCACGGCATGCCGTAGCGGGGATGGTCGCGCTCGACGCTGGCCACGGTGGCGACCACCAGCGCGACAAGGAACTGCACGTACTCGGCCCACAGCCACGACGGGATCGGTCGAAGGTCCAGCGGCAGCTCTACCCGAATCGCTTTACGCCGCAGCGCAAAGCGCAGCTTGAACACCGCTTCAGCCAGCAATGCGGCCAGTGCGGCGAGGTACACCCAGCCATGCGTCGGACTGGCGTGACCGTGGCGGTCATCCAGCCGGCACGCCATCACGGTCAGCGTGACCAGCGCATTGAACAACGCCAGGCGAGCAACGACCCGACGCGGCGGAAACGGCGTCACGCGCAGTCGCCCGCCGACCACGCCGCTGGCGCGCGGCAGCAGGAACCGGAAACCCTCACCGTCCGTGCCGACGATCCCGATCACCGGCTCGCCCTCACGCCTGCCCGGCCACGATGTTCACCGTCACCGCGATGATGAACACGTTGAAGAAGAACGCGATCACGCTGTGCAGCAACACCATGCGGCGCAGCGTGCGGCTGGTGATCTGCACGTCGGACACCTGGAAGGTCATGCCGACGACGATGGAGAAGTAGGCGAAGTCCCAGTAGTCGGGTTCCTGCTTGCCGGGAAAATCCAGCCCCTGATGCTGGCTGCCATAGTCGCCGTAGAAGCCGTGCGCGTAATGCAGGGCGAACATCACGTTGATGAACAGCCACGACAGCACGATGCTCAGCCCCGCCGCCGCCAGCGTGAGCACGCCGCCGCTCTCGGCGGCATGCAGCTCGGTGCCCAGCGCCACCATCACCACCGCGGTAACGCCGATCGCACTCCACAGGATGCCCCAGCGACCGGCGTCCTGCTGGCGTGCCTGCTCGCGCATGCTGGCCGTGCTGGCGTCGTTGAACAGCCGCCACATGCCGCCAAGGAACACCACCGCCCCCACATCGAAACCCAACAGCAGCGAGGGCGCGACCGGCATGCCGCCGAGCACCAGCAAGGCGCCGGCCAGCACGAAGATGGCCGCGGACAGGCTCAGCCGCGGACGCGCGCGCAGCGATCGCCATGCGCGCCAGCCGCGCGGCGAGGAAGGGGACCGGGGCGAATCCGGCGGAAGGCTGGCGCTCATGCGATGGGTCCGGACGGCGACGTGGAAGGAGACGTGGAAGGGTCAGACGAGCAGATCGGCGACGTTCGCATGGCGCTGTGCCCACACCGCCGCGTACGAGCAGGCCGGATTGACCTTCCAGCCGCGCTGGCGTGCCAGTGCAAACGCGGCCTGGACCAGCGCCGCAGCGATACCGCGACCACCGACGGCCGCCGGCACGCCGGTGTGGTCGATGCTCATCACCGCACCGCCGGGGCCGCCCAGGCTGTAGACCAGCTGGCAATGCTGGCCATCGACGACGGTGTGGAAGCGGTGGGCAAGCTCGTCGTGCTGGATGTCGAAGGAGACAGTCATGCGGGGCGCTCCATGGCAAAGCGCAAGCATACGGCTTGCGGCGTCTGCATCGGCGCAGCGTCGCGGTCGCAGGATTTCGCGTTTCATGAATGCCCCGGCGCGCACCATGACGCGTCGAACCGGGCCGCCGCGGCCCGCCATGGCAAGGAGACTCCCCGATGAAGAAGTCCGCTTCCGCCCACTGGTCCGGCGACCTGCGTACCGGCACCGGCAGCATCTCCACCGAAACCGGTGTGCTGCGCGATGCGCCCTACGGGTTCACCTCGCGCTTCGAGGACGGCCCCGGCACCAATCCGGAGGAATTGCTGGGCGCCGCCCATGCCGCCTGCTTCTCGATGGCGCTCTCGCTGGGCCTGGGCGAGGCCGGGCTCACCGCCGACAGCATCGACACCAAGGCCGTCGTCACGCTGGACAAGGACGGCGACGGCTTCGCCATCACCGCCGTGCACCTGACCTGCCGGGCCGACGTGCCCGGGGCCGATGCGGCGACGTTCGAACGCGTCGCCCAGGCGACCAAGAGCGATTGCCCGGTATCGAAGGTGCTCAAGGCAGCCATAACGCTGGATGCCGCACTGGAGTCCTGACGAGCGTCTCGCTCAGGCCACTTGGCGGGCGCTCCGCCGACGGGCGCGCACCGCTTCGGCCAGCTTGGCCAGCACGGCGACCGACGCATCCCAGTCGATGCACCCATCGGTGATGCTTTGCCCGTAGGTCAGCGGCTGCCCGGGCACGAGATCCTGCCGGCCATCGACCAGGTGACTCTCCACCATCACGCCGATCACGCGCGATTCGCCGCTGGCGATCTGCCCGGCGACGTCGGCCAACACCGCCGGCTGGTTCTCCGGCTTCTTGGCACTGTTGGCGTGGCTGGCGTCGATCATCAGGCGCGGCACCAGGCCGGCCTTGGCGATCGACGCGCTGGCTGCCTCCACGCTGGCGGCGTCGTAGTTCGGCGCGCTGCCGCCGCGCAGGATCACGTGGCAGTCGCCGTTGCCGGCGGTAGCGGCAATGGCGGTGCGGCCGTCCTTGGTCACGGCCAGGAAATGATGCGGCTGCGACGCGGCCTGCACCGCGTCCACGGCGATCTTCACATTGCCGTCGGTGCCGTTCTTGAAGCCCACCGGGCACGACAGGCCCGAGGCCAGCTCGCGATGCACCTGGCTCTCGGTGGTGCGGGCGCCGATCGCGCCCCAGCTCACCAGGTCGGCGATGTACTGCGGAGTGATCATGTCCAGGAACTCGCAGCCGGCCGGCACGCCCAGTTCGTTGATGCCGATCAGCAGCCCGCGCGCCAGGCGCAGGCCGCGGTCGATGCGGAAGCTGCCGTCCAGATCCGGATCATTGATCAGCCCCTTCCAGCCCACCGTGGTGCGCGGCTTCTCGAAGTACACGCGCATGATGATTTCCAGCGCGTCGGCGTGCTTCTCGCGCTCGGCGGCGAGCCGCTGGGCGTACTCGATCGCAGCGCGAGTGTCGTGGATCGAGCATGGGCCGATCACCACGGCGAGGCGGTCGTCGCGGCCCTGCAGGATGGCGTGCAGTTTCTCGCGGGCGCGGCTGACCGTCGCGTGCGCGGCATCGGGGTTGGCGCAGTCGCCGATCACTTCGGCGGGCGTGCTCAGGCGCTTGAGTTCACGGATGCGCAGGTCGTCGGTGGACGGATTCATGGGGCGGAACTCCTCGGGTTCGGGGTCCACTCGCGGCCATGAAAAAAGCCGCCAGTGGTGGGCTGGCGGCTTTCAGGATTCGGTGGGATCGGTGTGTTGCCTACGATCGCGCCCCTGGCTCCGCCTGCGGCTTCGGATAGCCATAAAACCAGACGTAAGCGTGGAAGGTGCGGGTCGACATGCAACTATGGATAACACATTGCGCCGGCGATGCAAACGTCGCAAATGGCATAAGCCGGGCGATGCCCCGCGCTGGCGCACGTTGCCGCAGGCGAGGCATGCCGGCCGGATACGACCCGCGCGCCGGATAAGATCGCGTCATGCCCACGCCACTGCATCTGGTGACGCGCCCGGCCCAGGCGGCAATCCGTCGCTGGGTGGTGGAGGCGTTCCCGCGTCACGGCGGTGGCGTGGTGGACTACGACGCGCCCGCCGGCGACCCGGGTCTGTTCGACCCGGACGGTGCCACCTGGCGCATCCATGCCGACTTTCCCGGCATGCTGGCCGGCGGCCTGGCCGCCTTGATGCTGCAGACCCTGCATCCGCTGGCGCTGGCCGGCGTGTGGGACCACTCCAACTTCCGCGAGGATCTGGTGGGCCGGCTGCGGCGCACCACCACCTTCGTCGGCGGCACCACCTACGCCCCACGCGCCGCGGCCGAGGCACTGATCGACCGCGTGCGGCATATCCACGATCAGGTCCACGGCGTCGCCGAGGATGGCCGTCCCTACGACGCCAACGATCCGGCCCTGCTCACCTGGGTGCACGTCACCGAGGCGTACAGCTTCCTGCAGGGCTACCGGCGCTACAGCCATATTGCGCTGCCCGATGGCGCGGCCGACCGCTACTACGACGAGTCGCGACGCGTGGCCGAGGCGCTCGGCGCACGCGATGTGCCGCGTAGCGAGGCGGAGGTGGTGGCGTACTTTCGCCAGGTGCGCCCCACCCTGACCTGGACCGAGCGCACCCGCCTCGTGCTGGAGGTGCTTGGCAAGGTGCGCCTGCCGGTGCCGGCAGCGGGCTTGTCACGCGACGTATTCCTGCACGCCGGGGCCGCGCTGCTGCCCGAGTGGGCGCAGCGCATGCTGCGTCGCACGCCGGTGCAGCGGGCGCAGGCGCGCATGGCCGCGCATGCGCTGTGGGCGGTGGCGCCGGTGTTCCGCGCCGCGCTCACCGAAGGCATCGCCGCGCACGCCTGTCGGCGGCTGGGGCGCGATCCGCGCTCGCTGCATCGCTGGAACGTAGCCGTTCCGCCGCAGCGCCCGGACGACGCGCGCCGGTTTTAGGCGGCCAATTCGCCGCCGGCCACCACTCGGTTGCGACCCGCGCGCTTGGCAGCGTACATCGCCGCGTCCGCCTGCCGGCGCAGCAGCGGCATGTCCCACTGCCCCGGGCCGGCCACGGCGGTGCCGATGGACACCGTCAGTCGCAAGGTTTCGCCGTCGATCTGCAGCACCTCGCGTTCCACCGTGCTGCGGATGCGCTCGCCGAGCGCGAGCACGCCGTCGGCGTCCACCCCGGGCGAAAGCACCAGGAACTCCTCGCCGCCCACGCGGCCGACGATGTCGTCGGCGCGCAGGATGCTCTGGATGCAGGCCACCAGCGACTGCAGCACCTTGTCGCCGCCGTCGTGGCCGAAGCGGTCGTTGACGTTCTTGAAGTGGTCGGCGTCCACCAGCAGCACGCCCACCGAGCCGCGCCACGCACGCGCCTCGTCGAGCATGCGATCGGACGCCTCGCCCATCGCGCGGCGGTTGGCTACGCCGGTGAGCGGGTCGATGCGTGCCAGGTCGTGCAGCTCGCGGCGCAGGATCTCGTTGTACAGCAGCAGGAAACCGATGCTCGCAAACAGCGGCTGCATGCCCGACAGCAGCACGTAGAACACGTTGATCGGCGACGGCGTGGCGACCTGATCCGGCGGATTGCCGCTCAACCACAGCGCGCCATTGCGCCACACCACCAGGGCCATCGCCAGCAGATACACCCACAGCAGCACGCAGCGCGCACGCGTGCCGCTGTCGCGGCAGCCACTGCGCAACGCGTCGATGTTCAGCAGCACGTTGCCGGCGATCGCCAGCGACCCCCACAGCACGCGCAGGCGGTAGTCGGGATCGACGATGCCGAACCACGCCACGCCAGCCCAGCCGACCACCGCAATCAGCGTGGCCGACTTCAAGCGCAGCGGCTTGCCCAGCAGCATGCGGATCGCCACCACCACCATGCCCTGCGCCAGCAGGTTCAACGCATTGCCGCCCATCAGCAGGGCGGCGGGCGGGATGAATGCCTGCAGGGCGAGCAGCCCGTAACCGGCCGCCTCGATCCCCAGCGCCAGCGCCCGCAGGCGGATCGCCGCCAGAGCCGGCCCGTTGTCGCCATGGGTGCCGGCCCAGAGCATGAGTCCGAGTGCCAGCGCCTGGACGGCGTTGAGCAGCGACAGCGTTTCGACCTGAATCGGCATCCTCTCTCCCCGGGACCCGCAATGACGGGCCGTGCACACCGTCCCGCCCCCTTGCCCTGGCGACGGCGACCGCATAGTACCCGCCACCCTCCGGATGCGGGAGCCCGCATGCCGGAAACGCATATTGTTTCGTGACGGCACAGGATCGGCCTGTGCCGTTGACAGCCTGCCGGGTTTCGCTACTTTCGCCGTAGGAAAACTCGCCGGACGCTGGATGGCCACCCTCATACCGACCCGCAACAGCTGCCTGCCGCGCATGACCAGCGGCGAGAAACGCGTCTCGGAACGGCTCGAACAGAAGCTCGAGGACGACTACCTGATCTGGTACGACGTGCCCGTCGGTCTGAAGCAGCGCCATCCGGATTTCGTCATCGTGCACCCGCGCCGCGGCCTGCTGGTGCTGGAGGTGAAGGACTGGAAGGCCGAGACCATCCAGCAGGCCGACAGCACCCAGTTCACCCTGATCACCGACCGCGGCACGGTGAAGGAGAACAACCCGCTGCTGCAGGCGCGCGCCTTCGCGCTGGAGGTGGGCGTGGTACTGCAGCGCGATCCGGCGCTGCACTTCCCGCCCGGGCACCGCCACGCCGGCAAGCTGGTGATGCCGTGGGGCTGGGGCGTGGTGCTGGCCAACATCAGCCGCAAGCAGTTCGATGAGGCCGGGCTGGAGGCGGTGATCCCGCCGCACCTGGTCATCTGCCGCGACGAGATCTACGAGACGGTGGAGGCCGAGGCATTCCAGGAGCGGCTGTGGGCGATGTTCCCGCAGGTGTTTCCGGTGGCGCTGACCCTGCCGCAGATCGATCGCGTGCGCTGGCACCTGTTCCCCGAACTGCGGGTGGACCCGGCCGCAGGCCAGTTCGGCCTGTTCCCGGCGGCGGACGCGCCGGCCAAGGCGATCGAGATTCCCGAGCTGATCAAGGTGATGGACGCCCAGCAAGAGCAACTGGCCCGCTCGCTCGGCGACGGCCACCGGCTGATCCACGGCGTGGCCGGCTCGGGCAAGACCATGATCCTCGGCTTCCGCGCGCTGCAGCTGGCGCGGATGATGGCCAAGCCGATCCTGGTGCTCTGCTACAACAAGACCCTCGCCTCGCGGCTGGACCAGCTGGTCGGCGAGCGCGGCCTGGCCGACAAGGTCAGCGTGCGCAACTTCCACGCCTGGTGCCGGCAGATGCTGGTGACCTACCACGTCGACCTGCCAGAAAAAGGCAGCGAGAACTTCTTCGAGCAGATGGTGGAGCGGGTGATGACGGGCGTGGAGCGCGGACAGATCCCGCGCTTCCAGTACGGCGCCGTGCTGGTAGACGAAGGCCACGACTTCGAGCCGGACTGGTACAAGCTGATCGTGCAGATGGTCGACCCCAGCACCAATTCGCTGCTGGTGCTGTACGACGACGCGCAGAACATCTACGGCAAGAGCGACCGGCGCAAGTTCACCTGGAAGGAACTGGGCGTGCAGGCGCAGGGCCGCACCACCATCCTCAAGCTCAACTACCGCAACACGCTGGAGATCCTCTCGGTGGCGCGCGGCTTCGCCAGCGACCTGCTGATCGAGAGTGCCGGCGACGACGACGGCGTGCCGCTGATCGCCCCGGAAAGCGCCGGCCGACGCGGCGCGATCCCCGAGCTGATCCGCACCGACACCGCCGCCGCCCAGCTCACCGTGCTGATCCAGTGCATCCGCGACGAGGCCGCCAACGGCCGCCGGCTGTCGGATATCGCCGTGATCTTCCGCAACCAGTGGGAAGGCGAGAAGCTGCACGAGGCGCTCAAGCGCGAGGGCATCGCCAGCCGCCTGGCCGAGGGCGATGCCAAGCGCACGCTGTTCGTGGTGGAAGACGCGGTGAAACTGGTGACCATGCATTCGAGCAAGGGGCTGGAGTTCCCGTTTGTGATCATCCCGGGCCTGGGCTCGCTGCCCAAGCCGGGCAAGGATGAAACCGAGGAAGCGCGCCTGCTTTACGTGGCGATGACCCGCGCCACCGAACGCCTGGTGCTGATCCACCACGAGGATTCGATCTTCAGCCAGCGCATCCGCAACGCCATCAACGACGTGCAGGGGCAATTGCAGGCGCTGGCCTGAGGCGGGGCTCCGGCTCGGTGCCCTGCCCGCTTGGACCCCACCCGGTCGCCCCCACCTTTGCGGGATCGCCAACGCCACGGAGCTGCCATGTCCCGATTCGACCTCACCCCGCCCACCGACGCGCAGCGCCAGACGATCACCTCCGGCCTCAGTGCCGACGAGCACCGCGTACTGCTCCAGCACGGCACGGAAGCGGCGTTCTGCGGCGTATTCCTCGACAACAAGAAAACCGGCATCTACACCTGCCGCTTCTGCGGACTGCCGCTGTTCCGTTCCGACGCCAAGTTCGATTCGGGCACCGGCTGGCCGAGCTTCTTCCGGCCGTATGACGAGGCGCACATCCGCTACATCCGCGACACCAGCTACGGCATGGTGCGCACCGAGGAAGTGTGCGCGCGCTGCGGCAGCCACCTCGGCCACGTGTTCCCCGACGGCCCGCCGCCGACCGGCCAGCGCCACTGCCTGAACTCGGTCTCGCTGAGCTTCGTCGAAGCGGGCGACCCGTTGCCCGACGTGCTGGGAAAAGGCGCTCCCGAGGGCGTGCCGGACGCCGGCTGAGTCCATCGCACCGGCCTGGCGCGGCACCGCCTAACCGAAAGCGTCACATCCGCCGCGGCCGACCTGCTGCGGCGCGTCACGTCACGACTGTCGGCGGTTGCCGCGCCAGGCGTACCCGCCGGCGAACGGCCTCCGTCGCCCGCGCCGGCAACCGGCAGTCAGCTGGCGCTTAGCTGGCCGGCCCGGCGCGCATAGCCTGTAAACTCTTGCGGCAGCTCGTTCCTGCCGGCTGGCTGGCTGCGCCGCCGGGGATGCGGCAGCGCGCCGCGCGGAGTCATCGCGTACGCCGCCTGAGCCTGGCATGGGCCGTGCATTCCCTCACTCGGCGGCTCCCACCGCCCGTCCGTTGATTCCAGAAACCTGTCCCGCGACGCGCTTCGGCGTGTCGCGACGGAACAGCTCGGCCCACGTTCCACCCATCGACACCGATCACCATGAGCCCCTTGGCGCCCCTGCAGTCTGCACCGGACACGGATGGCCTGAATCTCTCCACCGCTCCCGCGGTCATTGCTGTCGCCGATCGCCAGCGCCGGCGGCGTTACACGCCGGTCCGGGTGAAGTTCCTGCTGACCCTGCTGATCTCCTTCGGCTGGGCCGGGCTGTCGCTGTACCTCGCCACGCCCTGGATCCGCGAGCTGGGCCACATCATCGGTACCGCTGGCGCACACCTGGTGATCTGGGGTGTAGCGATCCTGCCCGGCTTCATGAACGCCTTCCTGGTCGCCGGCCTGCTGGCCGACCGTCGCCCAGCGCGTACCTGGACCGGGCCGTTCCCCGGCATCACCATCCTGGTGGCGGCCTACAACGAGGAAGCGTCGATCCTGGGCACGCTGGACAGCATCGCCCGGCAGGATTACCCCGGACCGATGCAGGTGCTGGTGATCAACGACGGCTCGCGCGACGCCACCATGGCCCGGCTCGGCACCGTCTCATATCCGTGGCTCACGGTGATCGACCTGAAGCAGAACGCCGGCAAGGCCAACGCGCTGAACCAGGGACTGAAGCAGGCGCAGCACCCGCTCACCATCACGCTGGATGGCGACTCCTACCTCTACAAGGGCGCCTTGCGGCACCTGGTGGGACGCTTCCTGAGCGATCCGCCGAACACCGCCGCGGTGGCCGGCAGCGTGCTGCTGCGCAACTCGCGCACCAACCTGGTCACCAAGATCCAGGAGTGGGACTACTTCCACGGCATCGCCGCGATCAAGCGCCTGCAGAGCCTGTTCCAGGGCACGCTGGTGGCCCAGGGTGCCTTCTCGCTGTATCGCACCGACGTGCTGCGCGAGGTCAACGGCTGGCCCGAATGCGTGGGCGAGGACATCGTGCTGACCTGGGCCATCCTCAAACTCGGCCACCGCGTGGGCTACTGCGAGGACGCGATCACCTTCACCAACGCGCCGACGACGTTCGGACAGTTCATCCGCCAGCGCCAGCGCTGGTCGCGCGGGCTGATCGAGGCGTTCAAGACGCATGGCAGCCTGCTGTTCAAGCCGCGCATGAGCACGGTCTTCGTATGGTGGAACCTGCTGTTTCCGTACATGGACGTGGCCTACACGCTGTTCTTCATTCCCGGCATCGTGCTGGCGCTGTTCGGCGTGTACTGGATCGCCGGGCCGATGACCCTGCTGGTGCTGCCGATGGCCTTCGTCGTGAACTACCTGATGTTCTATATCCAGTCGCACATGTTTCGCGCGCAGGGGCTGAAGGTGCGGCGCAACCCGCTCGGCTTCCTCGTCTACGCGCTGTTCTACGGCCTGGTGCTGCAGCCGGGCTGCGTGCTGGGCTACCTCGCCGAAATGCTCAACCTGCGCAAGCACTGGGGCACGAAATGAAGGCCGCGTTGTCGTTGTGCATCCTGCTGGCGCTGGCTCCGCTGGCGCACGCCCAGAGCGCGGGCGCCGGCGCGTCGATCCGCGCGGGCCGGGCCGCAATGGAAGCGGGTGAGCCGGCGCGCGCACGCCAGCTCTTTGCCCAGGGGCTCGAACAGGCGGCCGGGCATCCGGCCGACGCCTACGCCGCGGCGATCGGCCTCGGCCGCGCGGCGCTGTGGCTGGGCCATGCCGCCGAAGCGGAGCGGGCCTTCCGCCAGGCCGACACCCTGGCGGCGGACGACGCCCAGCGCCGCGTCGCCGACATCGGCCTGGCGCAAGCCCTGAACGCCCAGGACTACCCGCGCCAGGCGTGGGCGCTCACCGCAGACGCCGCCGCCAGCGGCGATCCGCGCGCCACACTGGAGCACATGCGCGCGGCGCAGTCGCTCGGCTGGCAGGATCGTGCCCTCCCCGCGCTGGCCGCCACCGCGCCGCCGACGGATGGCGGCTACCTCGGCACCCAATTCGGCCTGCTCGCCGACGACATGCGCTACGCCACCGCGGCGCGGGTGGAGGGCGATGCGAGCTACAGCCACGACAGCGAAGGCCTCGACACCTGGACCATCGGGGCGAATGCGCTCTCCCCGCTGCGGGGCAGCGCGGCCGGCAGCTGGCGCTGGGGCGTTGCCGGCAACACCACGCGGGTGAGCGACGACGCCCGCTCGCGCTCGCTGCACGACCTGGCCGGGCTGGGCCAATGGCGCCTTGGCGAGGAGCAAAACGTGGACCTGCGCCTGGGCGCGGGCCAAGCCGGCAGTTGGCAGTACCTGCAGGGCGCCGCCCGCTGGAGCTGGCAACCGGACGATCGCTACGGGCTCAACGCCGGCGCCGAGCGCGCGCCGCTGCTCACCACCGCCGCGATCGACCGGCACATCGCCTATGCCACCTACAGCCTGGGCGCGAACTGGCGCCCGGCCACGCCGCTGTATCTGCTGCCCACGCTGTACCGCCAGACCTTCACCGACGGCAATCGTCGCTACGGCGCCTCCGCGCGGCTGGTGCTCAGCCCGCTGGATGTGAGCGGCACGCCCGCCGCGATCGGTGCGCAACTGGGCGTGCGCGCGTTTCGTAGCAGCCAGCCCGGCGGTGGCGCGTATTTCAACCCGCGCCACTACCGCGCCGTCACCGCGGGAGTGACCGGCGTGCTGAGCCTCGGCCCGCGCTGGCGGTTGCGCGCCGTCGCTGACGGCGGCCGCCAGCGCGCCGATGGCACCAGCGTCGGCATTTATGCAGTGGATGTATCGCTGGAGGGGCGGCTGCCGCACAACGGTCGGCTGCAGATCCACGCGCTGCGCAGTTCGGCCGCATCGGTGAGCGGCGGCGGGGCCGGCTACTGGAACAACAGCGTGACCGTGTCGCTGAGCTATCCCTTCTGACGTCGTCGCGTGGAAGGTGTTGGCTACAATGCCGGTTCACTTCCCAGCGAGTTCCTTCCATGCGCCGTCTGCTCTGCCTCGTTCCGCTGCTGCTCGCCGCCTGCTCCAGCCCCTCCGGCACCGCTGTCACGGCCGCCGACATTCCGGCCATGCAGACCATCGACCAGACCGTCGGCGCCGGCGCCGAGGCGAAGTCCGGCGACACGGTGGAGGTGAACTACACCGGCTGGCTGTACGACCCGAAGGCGCCGGATCACCACGGCAAGAAGTTCGACAGCTCGTTCGACCACGGCGGCACCTTCACCTTCCCGCTCGGCGCGGGCCAGGTAATCAAGGGCTGGGACCAGGGCGTGGCCGGCATGAAGGTGGGCGGCAAGCGCACCCTGCTGCTGCCCTCGGCGATGGGCTACGGCAGCCGCGGTGCCGGTGGCGACATCCCGCCGAACGCCGCGCTGGTGTTCGACGTGGAGCTGGTCAGCATCAAGTGAAGCAGTGGCCTCGCCCGAGGCCATGACTTCCTGCACGGTCGCCGACGCGCCCCGACCGCTACGGTCCGGGGCTTTCTCCGCCAGGATGCCTCCGTGCGCCACACCCTCTCGCTTGCCCTGCTCGCTGCGCTGACGCTCGGCGCCTCGGCCACCCTCGCCGCCGACAAGGCCGCCACCGACGCGCCCGCCGTCGCCGACAAGGATTTCCACCTCCCACCGCTGCCGGCCGACGCGCACATCACGCAGAGCGCCACGGTTGATGGCAAGACGCTGAAGTACACCGTCACCGTGGGTTCGCAGCCGGTGCGCAACGAGCAGGGCGAGATCACCGGCGAGGTGGTGTTCACCGCCTACACCATGCCCGGCAAGGATCGCCCGGTGACCTTCGCGCTCAACGGCGGACCGGGTGCGTCGTCGGTGTACCTCAACCTCGGCGCGATCGGTCCGAAGCGGGTGAACTTCGGCGTGGCCGGCGCCAACCCGTCCGACCCGGCCACGTTGCGCGACAACCCCGGCACCTGGCTGGGCTTCACCGACCTGGTGTTCATCGACCCGATCGGCACCGGCTACAGCCGCGCGCTGGTGGACGACAAGAAGGCCACCGAGCTCTTCTACAGCACCGACAACGACATCAAGTACCTCTCGCGCATCGTCTACGACTGGCTGGTGAAGAACGGCCGCATGGACTCGCGCAAGTACCTGGTGGGCGAGAGCTACGGCGGCTTCCGCGGGCCGCGCGTCACCGACTACCTGCAGACCCAGCTCGGCGTGGCGATGAACGGCCTGGTGCTGGTATCGCCGTATCTCGATCCGGCCGCATCGGACGACGAGAACGTCTCGCCGCTGCCGTGGATGCTCACCCTGCCCTCGATCGCGGCGGCCAACCTGGAGCGCCAGCACAAGCTCAGCCCCGCGGCGATGGCGCCGATCGTCGCCTACACCCGCGGCGACTACGCCACCACGCTGATGAAGGGGCGCAGCGATCCGGCCGCCACCGAGGCGATGATCAAGAAGGTCACCGAGCTGACTGGCCTCGATCCGCTGTTCGTGCAGCGCTCGGGGGGACGCATCGAGACCCAGGCCTACCTGCGCGAGGTCTACCGCGCCGAGGGCAAGCTGGGCAGCCGCTACGACTCGAACGTCACCGCGTGGGACCCGTTCCCGTACGCGCCGCGCCAGATGACCGGCGACCCGATCCTCAACGGCATCATCGCGCCCACCACCACGGCGATGGTCAACTTCGTCACCAAGACCGTGGGCTGGAAGATCGACGCGCGCTACAACGCGCTCAGCTACCAGGTGAACCGCCTGTGGCACGAGGACGATGACGCCAATCGCGGATCGGTGAACGAGCTGCGCGAGTCGGTGGCCAACGACCCGGGCCTGCGCGTGCTGATCGCCCACGGCTGGGACGATCTCTCCTGCCCGTTCATGGCCTCGGTGCTGGTGGTCGACCAGATGCCGGCGATGGGCGACCCCAGGCGGGTGCAGGTGAAGAGCTACGCCGGCGGCCACATGTTCTACGCCCGCCCGGACAGTCAGAAGCAGCTGCGTGCTGACGTGGAGCAGTTGTACGGCGTGAAGTAAGCCGCGAACCGCTCGCCTGATGAAACGGCCCGTCGGGTAACCGGCGGGCCGTTTGCGTCGTATGGGTGGTACCGCGGCCGCTGGCCGCCCCCTGCGAGATTCCCCGATGCCGCGTTTCCTGCTCCGCCTCACGCTGCTGGCCCTGCCGCTCATCGCCGCCGTGCCGGCCGCCGCGCAAACCTCGCTGACCCGTGGCGACCAGGCGCCCGCGTTTGCCGGTGTCACCCGCTGGATCAACTCGCCGCCGCTCAGCACCGACGCGCTGCGCGGCAAGGTGGTGCTGGTGGATTTCTGGACCTTCGAATGCATCAACTGCCTGCACGCGCTGCCACAGGTGAAGGCGCTCGACGCGAAGTATGGCGACCAGGGCCTGGTCGTGATCGGCGTGCACACGCCGGAGCTGGACGCCGAGCGCGACACCGACAACCTGCTGGCCGCGGTGAAGCGCCTGGGCATCACCTTCCCGGTGGCGCAGGACAACGACTACGCGACGTGGAACGCATGGCACAACCAGTACTGGCCGGCGCAATACGTGATCGACCGCCAGGGTCGCGTGGTCTACACCCACATCGGCGAAGGCGGCTACGACGCGATCGAGAACGCCGTGCGCTCCCAGCTCGCCCTCGGCACCCGGTAGCAGCCGCAGCCGCCCACCTGGGCTCAGCTGCGAGAGAGAGAGCGAGATTCCGGCGAGCCGATCGTGCGGCTCGCCTCGGCCTGCCAGCGCAGCCACGCCCACACCGCGCGCACGGATGAACGCGGCTCGCCCGCGGGCCGCACCAGCCAGTAGGACGGCCCCAGCGGCACCGCCAGCTCGCCAAACGGGCGCAACAAGACCCCTGCGGCCAGGTCGTCTGCCGCCAGTCGATCGCGCGCGAGCGCCACGCCCTGCCCCTGCACGGCGGCGCGCAGCACCAGGTCTGACGAGGTAAAACGCGCGCCCCGCTGCAGCGACAGCGCCCTGGGGCCATGCACCTGGCGCCAGCGCTCCCAGCCCGCCTGGGGGTCACGATCGTGCAGCAGGCGCAGGTTGGCCAGCTGTTCGGGCCGGTTCGGCGAACCGGCGGCCTGCCAGGCGGACGGACTCATCACCGGATAGAGCGCGTCGTCCATCAAGGGCTCGGCATGCAGGCCCGGCCACGGCCCTGGCCCCATGCGGATCGCCAGATCGATCCGGCCGTCGTCCAGCGCATCGAGCCGCTGATCCACCTGCACCGACAGCTCGATCCTGGGATGCGCCCGCTCCAGCAGGGGCAGGCGCGGCAGCAGCCAGCGCACGGCGAACGACGGCGAGGTCGACACCGTCACCGCATGCGCCGGACGCACCTCGCGCACGGCAGCCGCGGCCTGCGCAATGGCCTGCAGACCGACCAGCGTCGCCCGTCCCAGGCTTTCGCCTTGCGCCGTGAAGCGCAAGGCGCCCCGGCCGGCCGACGCATGCAGCAACGGCACTCCGGCCCATCGGCTGAGCTCAGCCAGATGCCGGCTTACGGAGGAATGGGCAATGCCCAGCTCCCGCGCGGCCTGCCGCACACCGCCGTGCGCGTACACCGCGGCAAACGCGCGAAGCGCATTGAGTGGCAGATCTTCCATGGTCGTAATTCTAGACCATTGCGCTTCGTCCGCGGACCAGCGGCGGGCAGCACCATGCGGCCATGCGATCCGATCCGCACTGGCGATCGGCCGACCACGAATCGACTTCTGGACGACCTACCGTGAATGACCTCGCGCCACTGGCGCTGCTGCTGTTGGCCGGCGCCATGACGCCCGGCCCGAACAACTTGGTGGTCTGGCGCGAAGCCGGCCGCGGCGGACTGCGCGCCGCGCTGCCGGCCATTGCCGGCATCGTCGCCGGCAGCCTCCTGCTGTTGCTGCTGGCGGTGGCGGGAGTGGCTGCGCTGTTGGCCGGTCACCCCGCGTGGCGCCTGGGGTTGAGCGTCGGCGGCGCGCTCTATCTGGCGTGGCTGGGGCTGGCGCTGCTCCGGCGCGCCTTCGGTCGTACTGCCGCGGCGCTCGATGCGCCGGGAGCGCCCGCCGGCTTCGTGGGCCCGACGGCCTTCCAGTTTCTCAATCCGAAGAGCTGGGTGTTGGTACTGGCGGCCACGGGGTCGACACCGGCCGGCGAACTGCTCGCGCGACTGCCCTGGCTGCTGGTGCTCTTCGGCGTGATCCCGCTCGGCTGCCTGCTGCTGTGGGCAGCTTTCGGCGCCGCGCTCGCCGGGGTGCTGTCCCGGCCCACGCCGCGCCGGTGGGCGGACGGCGTCATGGCCTTGCTGATTTTGCTCTGCGCGATCTGGCTGCTCCCGCATTGATCCCGCCCCACCCACTGCAGAAGGAACCTCTCGATGACTGCTTCTTCCCACCGCTATCGCGTGCTGTGCCTGCCCGGCAGCCTGCGCCGGGATTCATGGAACCGCCGCCTGCTGCTGACCGCGGCCGCGCATGCCCCGGATACGCTCTCGCTTCAGCTCTACGACGATCTGGACGCCGTGCCGCTGTTCAACGAGGACATCGAGCCCGGCGAGCTGGCGGGCGTCGAGGCACTGAGAAGCGCCGTGGCCGCCGCCGACGCCCTGCTGATCGCCACGCCGGAATACAACCAGTCGCTGCCCGGGGTGCTGAAGAACGCGCTGGACTGGCTGTCGCTCGACGGCCCGCAAGGCGAGGTGCTGCACGGCAAACCGGTCGCGGTCACGGGGGCCAGCAGCGGGCCCTGGGGAACGCGCCTCGCCCAGACCGCACTGCGCCAGGTGCTGCACGCCTGCGGCGCACTGGTGATGCCGACCCCGACCTTGTTCGTGGCCTCCGCCGCATCACGTTTGCAGGCCGACGGCACGCTCGCCGACGAGGCGCTGGCCGCGTCGCTGAGACGCCTGACGAGCGCACTGGAACCATGGATCGCGCAACTGCGGCCCCACGCAGAACCGGCGCACTTGGTCCGCGGCTGAATCCTCCGCCGCTTGCAAGGCCGCGGCGAGCCACCATCTCACGGGCATCTCCCACCGGGATCCCCTCCATGAGCCAGCCTCTCGCCATCCCCTGCCCGCACTGCAGCGCCCTCAACCGCGTCCCCGCCGAACGGACGGGCCAGCACCCCAACTGCGGCCGCTGTCATCAGCCGCTGTTCGGCGGTCACCCGGTGGAACTGACCACCGCCAACTTCGACGCCGTCGCCGGCCGCGGCGATCTGCCGGTGCTGGTGGACTTCTGGGCGACGTGGTGTGGGCCGTGCATCGGCTTTGCGCCGGTGTTCGCCGCGGCGGCGAAGGAACTGGAACCGCGCGTGCGGCTGGCCAAGGTGGATACCGATGCCCAGCAGGCACTGGCCCAGCGCTTCGGCATCCGCTCGATCCCCACGCTGATCCTGCTGCGCGAGGGTCGGGAGATCGCCCGCCAGTCCGGCGCACTCAACGCCGGTCAGCTGCGCCAGTTCGTGACGCAGGCGCTGCGCTGAGCGGCGACGCCTTACCTGCGGGAAACTTGCTTGCGCCGGCTCACGAACTGCACGAGAGCATTGAACAGCCGGCTTTCTCGCGCGCCCAGTCCGGGCGCTTCTGCGCGTAGTGCTCGCGGCCGGGCTGATCGTCGTAGGGACGGCGCATCACCTCGAGCAGGGTATGCACGCCAGAGAGATCGCCGACCGTAGCCTGATCGATCGCCTCCTGCGCCAGGTAGTTGCGCAGCACGTAGCGCGGATTGACGCGCCGCATCCGCTCGCGCTGCTGCTCGCGGGTCTGTGCGTCCTGCGCCAGCCGCTGGGCGTAGCGGGCCAGCCAGTCGCGCAGCGCGGCATCGTGCCGGCGGCGCAGATCGGCGTCGTAGAACGCATCCTCCATCGCCGCGGTCGGCGCAGGGTTTGCCGGGTCGACATCCAGCAGTGCGCAATAGAACAGCGTCATGTCGATCTGCGCCTGCGCCATCAGACCGCGCAGCTGGGCGTGCAGAACGTCGTCCTCCGCCCGCGATTCGGCGAAACCGAGCTTGTCCGCGGCGTGGCGCCGTTCGGCAGTGGCATAGGTGCTGGCGTACCAGTCCAGCCCGGCCTGCAGCGGCTCCACGCCGGCGAACAACGGCGAAAGCGCCGAGGCCAGCCGTGACAGGTTCCACCACGCCACCTGCATCTGCTGACCGAAGCGGTAGCGGCGGCGGCCGGCGTCGGTGGTGTTGGGGGTCCACTCCGGGTCGTAGTTGTCGATCCAGCCGTACGGGCCGTAGTCGATGGTGAGGCCGAGGATCGACAGGTTGTCGGTGTTCATCACCCCATGCACGAAGCCCACGCGCATCCAGTGCGCGATGGTGTGTGCCGTGCGTTCGCACACCTCGCCGAACCATTGGGCGTAGAGCGCCTCGCCCTCGCCTTGCAGGTGCGGGAAATCGCGACGGATAGTGAACTCCACCAGCTGGCGCAGCAGGGCGTGGTCGCCACGCGCGAACGGCAGCTCGAAATGCCCGAAGCGAATGAACGAAGGCGCCACCCGACACACCACGGCACCCGGTTCGTACGCGGCATGACCGTCGTAGAACATGTCGCGCAGCACCGATTCGCCGGTACCGACCAGGCTCAGTGCACGGGTGGTCGGCACGCCGAGGTGGTGCATCGCCTCGCTGCACAGGAACTCACGGATCGACGAGCGCAGCACGGCGCGGCCATCGGCCGTGCGCGAATACGGCGTAGGGCCGGCGCCCTTGAGCTGCAGCTCCCATCGCTCGCCCGCGGCGGTCACCGTCTCACCCAGCGAAATCGCGCGGCCATCGCCCAACTGCCCGGCCCAGTTGCCGAACTGGTGCCCTCCGTAGTTGCTGGCCCAGGGCTGCATGCCCTCCAGCAGGCGGTTGCCGCCGAACACCTCGGCGAACCACGGCTGCGCTACGTCCGCCTCACTGAAGCCCAGCGTCTGCGCCATCTCGGCCGAATGCGCCAGCAGACGCGGGGCCGCCACCGGGGTGGGATCCACGCGTGAATACAGCGCGCCCTCCACCTGCCGCATCCGCGGCCCCGTCTCGGGATCGCCGGGCAGTTCGCGGAGGAAGGCGTTGTCGAACTGAAGTGTGGTCATGCAGCCATGGTTGAGGCGAAGCCGAACGGACGCAAGCCGCGCGCCCGCGCTCACCAGCATGTATGGTCGGTCGCCATCCATCGCCGTTCCGGGGAGAGCCGACCATGCAACGTCTCTGGACCATCATCGGCGTCGACGACGTCGCCCGCAGCTTCCGCTGGTACCAGACGCTGCTCGGCCTGCCCGCATCCCAGCCGGCGCACGAGTACTTCGGCCAGATCCTGGGCGCAGACGGCACGGTCCTGCTCTGCCTGCACGCCTGGGGAACGCACGACCATCCATCGCTGCACAGCCCGGCCGTGGCCGCGCCCGGCAACGGGCTGCTGCTGTTCTTCCGAGTCGACGATTTCGACGATGCGCTGCGGCGCGCCCGCGCGCTGGTAACGGCGCTGGACGACGAGCCGGCGGTCAATCCGCATACCGGCACCGCCGAGTTCGCGCTGCGCGATCCGGATGGCTACCGCGTCATGGTCAGCGCGCACTGAGCCGTCGCGCATTTGCTACGCATCACCTCCGTCGTGCGGCCTTTCTGCCGCGTGGCCGACGCGGATTGTCAATCGGCCAGCTTCAGCGCAGCCTTGCCAGGCTCGGAGCGGCAAACCCTGTTCCGCTGCTCAGCCGACGGATCGCGGATCGCGATTCAAGCCTGTTCCAGCTCAGCAAGCACCGGGAGGCATCATGCGGATTTCGGCGTTTGTGCAAAGCGGCGGCGGTGCCCTCGAGGCGCGCGTCGCGACCGGCGGATCCATGCAGGAGCTGCCCGTTCCCGCCAAACCGGACGGTCACGGTTCGGCGGTGAACGGTGGCGAATTCCTGATGCTGGCCCTGGCCACCTGCTACTGCAACGACCTCTACCGCGAGGCCCAGCGCGTGGGCATCGCGTTGACCCGGGTGGAGGTGGAGACGCACGCCGAATTCGCAGGCGTCGGGCTGGCCGCCCGGGACATCCGCTATCGCACCCGGGTGGAATCGTCGGCATCGCCGGAGCAGATCGGCGAGCTCATCCGCCACACCGACGCCGTGGCCGAAATCCACAACACCGTGCGCACCGGCGTACCGGTAACCCTCGAACCGACCTAGGCCGCGCGTGACGAACGCCGCCCCGCTATAGTCGCGGCCCGCCCACGGAAGCCCGCCATGTCCGACGCATCCTCCTTCATCACCGCCGGCCTGACCCCGGAAGACGCGCCCTACGTCGAGGCGACCCAACGCTGGGTGGAACGGGCGGTGGTTGGGCTGAACCTGTGCCCGTTTGCCCGCGCGCCGTTCATCCAGGGCCGTATCCGCTACGCGGTGAGTCATGCACGCGACACCGATGCCCTGCTCGACGACCTCTGCGGCGAATTGCAGAGCCTGGCTGCGGCCGATGCCGCCGACTGCGAGACCACGCTGCTGATCCACCCGCACGTGCTGGGCGACTTTCTCGACTACAACGACTTCCTCGACGTCGCCGACGCCGCCGTGGAGACGCTCAAGCTCGACGGCGTGCTGCAGGTGGCCAGCTTCCACCCGCACTACCAATTCGCCGACACCGGCCCGGACGACGTGGAGAACGCCACCAACCGCTCGCCCTTCCCCACCTTGCACCTGCTGCGCGAAGCTAGCGTGGAGCGCGCGGCCGAAGCAATGAGCGACCCGGACGAAATCTATCGGCGCAATATCGACACGCTGCGCAAGCTCGGCCTGGATGGCTGGCGGGCGCTCGGCACGGAGGCGGCGTCGCAGGAATCCTGAAGGCCGGAGTCGCCGGGGTGCCGCGCGGCGCGTGAAGGAATGCCCGGGGCGGGGATCGAACCCGCATACCCGCGAGGGTGAGGGATTTTAAGTCCCTTGCGTCTACCAGTTTCGCCACCCGGGCCCATGCGCGGCGCCGCGATGCTAGCACGTGCGACCGGTGGCCCGGCCTGGACCGCGGCGCACAAAAAAGCCCGCTGGCGCGGGCTTCATGCGAGGCCTGGAACTTGCCCCGGAACACGATGGAGGCCTGGGTCGGAATCGAACCGGCGTACGCGGATTTGCAGTCCGCTGCATGACCACTCTGCCACCAGGCCATCGCTGAAAAAAACAAAACCTCGGTGATCCGAGGTTTCGCCAAAGATGGAGCGGGAAACGAGACTCGAACTCGCGACCCCGACCTTGGCAAGGTCGTGCTCTACCAACTGAGCTATTCCCGCGTCTGAGCCCGAAATGATAGCAGAAGGCAGCAGGATGGGAAGAGGCAGAACCCGGAATCGATCGCTGAATCGACCGTCGATGCGACGCCGGCCCATACCCGGCACCGCGGCCCTGAAATGCAAAAGCCCCGGCACTGGGCCAGGGCTTTGCATTGAATCTGGAGCGGGAAACGAGACTCGAACTCGCGACCCCGACCTTGGCAAGGTCGTGCTCTACCAACTGAGCTATTCCCGCATCGGAGTCGCGCATTCTAGCGTCTGATCGCGACCCGTCAACCCCCTGCGCTCAGGAATCGTCACGCTCCGGCGGACGACGGTCGTAGTCGCCGCTGAGCGCCGGCCACGCCGCACGCACGTAATACAGCCCCGACCAGATGGTGAGCACGCCCGCGGCCACCAGCAGGAACTCGCCCACGTGGTACAGCCGCAGCGTCTCGGCGTCGTGCTGCACGATCAGCACGGTGAGCGCGACCATCTGCATCACCGTCTTGAGCTTGCCGATGAAAGCCACCTTCACCGCCACGCGCATGCCGATCTCGGCCATCCATTCGCGCAGGGCGGAAATGCTGATCTCACGACCCACAATGATCGCGGCGGTCACCGCCATCACCACGCCGAACCAGTCGTGATCCGGCAAGGCGGTGCCGTAGTGCGACTCCACCACGCGGTGATGCGACTCCACCAGCAGGAACAGCGTCACCGCCACCATCAGCTTGTCGGCGACCGGATCGAGAAACGCGCCAAACGCCGAAGTGAGCTTCATCCGGCGGGCGAGGTAGCCATCGAGCCAGTCGGTCACCGCAGCGAGCAGGAACACGACTGCCGCCACCACGTTGTGGCCGCGGAACGGCAGGTAGAAGGCCACCACCATCACCGGCAACAGCGCGACACGGAACAGGGTGAGCCAGGTGGGTAGGTTGATGCGCATCACGAATTGCTTCCTCGGGTGACTCCGCCGCCAAGTGTCGCACGCCGCGACGTGATCGCCGCGCTCACGTCACCGCGCCTTCAGGGATGCATCGCCGCATAGATGCGTTCGGCCAGGCCGCGGTCGATGCCCTTGATCTGCATGAGCTCCTCCACGCCCGCCGCCTCCACGCCGGCCAGGCCGCCGAACGCCTTGAGCAAGGCCGCACGGCGACGCGCGCCGATGCCTGGCACGTCCTCCAGCACGCTGCGCTCGCGCGCCTTCTCGCGGCGCTTGCGGTGGCCGCTGATGGCGAAGCGGTGCGCCTCATCGCGCACGGCCGCCACCAGGTGCAGCGCCGGCGAGGACGAGCCCGGATGGATCTCCTGACCGCTGCCGGCCAGCACCAGCGTCTCTTCGCCCGCGCGTCGCCCCGGCCCCTTGGCCACGCCGACCACCTCGATGCCGGTGACACCCAACTCGCGCAGCACGTCCAGCGCCTGCGCCACCTGGCCGGCGCCGCCGTCGATCAGCAGCACGTCGGGCTTGGCACCCTCGCCCTCGGCGACTTTGCGAAAGCGCCGGGTGAGCGCCTGGTGCATGGCCGCGTAGTCGTCGCCGGGGGTGATGCCGTTGATATTGAAGCGACGGTAATGCGACTTGTCCGGCCCTTCCGGGCCAAACACTACGCACGAGGCTACGGTCAGCTCGCCGCGCGTGTGGCTGATATCGAAGCACTCGATGCGCTTGGGCGGCTCGTCCAGGCCCAGCACCTTCTGCAGGTCGTCGAAGCGCGCGCCCAATGTCTGCCGGCTGGCCAAGCGCTGGGTCAGCGAAGCCTGCGCGTTGCGCTCGGCCATCTGCAGGAACTGCGCGCGTTCGCCGCGCACGCGGGTCTTGATCTCCACCGCGTGGCCGGACTGCTGCGCCAGCAGCTCGGCGAGGATCGCCTCGTCAGCCAGCGCCTCGCCCACGATCAGCTCGCGCGGCACCGGGCGCTCCAGGTAGTACTGCGCGATGAACTGGGCCAGCACGTCGGCCGGTTCGGCATCCAGCGGCAGGCGCGGGAAGAAGTCGCGCGTGCCCAGGCTGATGCCGTTGCGGAAGAACAGCACGCTGACGCAGGCGATGCCGGACTCGATGCGGCAGGCGATCACGTCCATATCGGCGCTGGCGCCCTGCACGTGATGCTGCGCCTGCAGCCGGCGCAGCGCCGCCACCTGGTCGCGCAGCGTGGCGGCGCGCTCGAAGTTCAGCGCCATGGCGGCCTGCTCCATCGAACCGGCCAGCTCATCGATCACCGCGCTGGAGCGCCCCTCCAGGAACATCTGCGCATGGCGCACGTCGACGCCGTAGTCCTCCACGCTGATCAGCTCCACGCACGGCGCCGTACAGCGACCGATCTGGTGCTGCAGGCAGGGGCGCGAGCGATTGCGGAAGTAGCTGTCCTCGCACTGGCGCACCTTGAACAACTTCTCCATCAGGTTGAGGCTCTCGCGCACCGCGTAGGTGCTCGGATACGGCCCGAAGAAGCGCCCGGGCAGGTTGCGGGCGCCGCGATGGAAGGCCAGCCGGGGATAGTCCTCGCCGCCGGACAGGTAGATGTACGGATAGCTTTTGTCGTCGCGCAGCAGGATGTTGTAGCGCGGCTTGAGCGACTTGATCAGCTGCGATTCCAGCAGCAGCGCCTCGCCCTCGGTGCGCGTGATGGTGATCTCGGCGCGCGCGATCTGCGACACCATCGCCGCGATGCGCGGCTCCATCCGCGGCTTCAGGAAATAGCTGCCGACGCGCTTCTTGAGGTTGCCGGCCTTGCCGACATACAGCAGCTCGTCGTCCGCATCGAAGTAGCGGTAGACGCCGGGCGAGGTGGTGAGGGTGCGGACGAAGGCCTTGCCGTCGAAGGCATGCGCGGGGGCGGAGGGCATGACCGGCATTCTATCGTGTGCGGCCGCGCCTGCCGCGAACGCACCGTGGCGCAGGTCAGGCCGGCGTCAGGCGCAGCAGGCCGTCAGCACCGCGCTCGGCTAGGGCGATCACGCGTCGAAAATCCTCATCGCTGCCGTAGTACGGGTCCGGCACCTCGTCCGCGCCACCCACACCGGCCGCCGGCAGGAACAGCGCCAGCCGGTCGCGCAGCGTCGGCGGACAGGCCGCGGTGAGATCGCGCAGGTTGGCGCGATCCATCGCGAACACGCGCTCGAAGCGCTGAAAATCGTCGATGTGCAACTGGCGTGCGCGGTGGGCGGATAGATCGTACCCGGCCGTGCGCGCCGCCGCGCACATTCGCGCATCCGCGCCTTGGCCGACATGCCAGCCGCCAGTGCCGCACGACTCCACCACCACGCGCCGCCCGGCCGCGGCAAAGCGTTGGCGCACCACTTCGGCCACCACCGGCGAGCGGCAGATATTGCCCAGACAAACCATGAGGAAGTCGCCGCGGCTCATGAGTTCGCCGCAAGCCACTTTTCGGCGCGCGCCAAGTCCGCCTCGGTGTCGACGCCCGGCGGGAACGGCTCGGGGGTCAGTCGCACGGCGATGGCATGGCCGTGTTCAAGCACCCGCAATTGCTCCAGCGACTCAGCCTGCTCCAGCGGCGTGCGGGCCAGCGAGGTGTACTGGCGCAGGAAACCCGCGCGGTAGGCGTAGATGCCGATATGGCGCAGGAACGGCACATCGGCGGGAAGCGTGTCGCGTCCGGCCGCAAAGGCATCGCGCGCCCACGGCAGCGCCGCCCGACTGAAATACAGGGCGCGGCCGCGCGCGTCGCGCACCAGCTTCACCACGTTGGGATCGAACAGCTCGTGCGCATCGGCAATCGGCGTGGCTAGCGTGGCCATCGGCGCATCGTCCTGGGCCAGGGCGAGCGCCACCTCGCGGATGCCGGCGGCGGGCGCGAACGGCTCGTCACCCTGCAGGTTCACCACGATGGCGTCGTGGGCCCAGCCATAGTGAGCGGCGCATTCGGCCAGCCGATCGCTGCCCGAGGCGTGGTCTGCGCGGGTCATGCAGATGTCCACGCCCTGCCCGGCCAGCGCCTCGGCGATGCGCGCATCATCCACCGCCACCACCACCTGGCTGGCCCCGGCCTGCAGCGCCCGCTGCGCCACACGCACCACCATCGGCACGCCGGCGATGGCGCGCAGCGGCTTGGCCGGCAGGCGGGTGGAGCCGTAGCGGGCGGGAATGGCGACGATGAAATCAGGCTGGGACATGGCGACCTCGATCACGGGCCCGCAAGCCTAACCCGCAGGCCGCGCCCGTGTGTAGGAGCGCACCTGTGCGCGACACCGGGCGGCCTGTGCAAGAGCTGGTCGCGCAGAGAGCTCGCCCCGGACTCGATCCGGGGCTGCGGTCCTACAGGGCCACGCCGCCCAGGTCGAAGCCGCAGCCGTTGGCTAGTTCCATGAAACCCGGGAACGAGGTGGCTACGTTGGCGCAGTCGCCGATCCGCACGGGTCCCTGGGCAATCAAACCGGCGACGGCGAAGCTCATCGCAATGCGGTGGTCGCCGTGGCTGTCGATCGTGCCGCTGCCGATCGGCCCGCCGTGGATGGTGGCGCCGTCCGGCCGCTCTTCCACGTTTACGCCCAGCGACTGCAGACCGGCGGCCATGCTGGCCAAGCGGTCGGACTCCTTCACCCGCAACTCGGCAGCGCCGCGCACCACCGTGGCGCCCTCGGCGGCCGCCGCTGCCACAAACAGCGCGGGGAACTCGTCGATCATGTCCGGCACCAGCGCCTCGGGCAGCTCGATGCCGCGCAACGGCGCATGCCGCACCACCAGGTCGCCCACCGGTTCGCCGCCGCTCTCGCCCTCGTTCTCGACGCGGATGTCCGCGCCCATCAGGCGCAAGGCCTGCAGCAGGCCGGTACGGCGCGGGTTGAGTCCCACCGCTGGCAGGCGCAGCTCGGCGCCGGGCACGATGCTGCCGGCGACCAGGAAAAACGCCGCGGAGGAAAAATCCGCCGGCACGCGCACCTCGGTGGCGCGCAGCACATGTCCCCCGCTGAGTCGCGCCCGACCCGGCGAAAACTCGATCGGCCAGCCGAACGCGGCCAGCATGCGCTCGGTGTAGTCGCGGGTGGGATGGGGCTCGATCACCACGGTCTCGCCCTGCGCGTAAAGCCCGGCCAGCAGCAGCGCGGACTTCACCTGCGCACTGGCCACCGGCAGCGTGTAGCGGATGCCGTGCAGGCGCTGACCGCCGTGCAAGCGCAGCGGCGGCAGGCCTTCGTTGCTCTCGATGCGCGCACCCATCTGCGCCAGCGGATCGGTCACGCGCCGCATCGGCCGCTTCGACAGCGACTCATCGCCGATCAGCGTGCTGTCGAACGCCTGCCCCGCCAGCAGGCCAGTGAGCAGGCGCATGCCGGTGCCGGCGTTGCCGCAGTCGAGCGCACCGGCCGCGGCGCGCAGGCCATGCAGACCCACGCCGTGCACTACACGCTCGCCGCCGGCTAGCGCGTCGATGCGCACGCCAAGCTGCTGCATTACCGCCGCGGTGGCGCGGGTGTCCTCGCCTTCGAGAAAGCCATGGATGTGCGACACGCCTTCGGCGATGGCGCCGAGCATCATCGCGCGGTGCGATACCGACTTGTCGCCGGGCACGCGCACCACGCCGTTCAACGAACCGGCCGGGCGGCTGGTCCAGTCCACCCGCTGCGCGCCGCTCAAGGCAGCGCGACCGGGTAGGAGCCCAGCACGCGCAGGCTGGCGACGCTGGCCTCGATCTCGCCGACCGCTTCCTTGAGGTTGCCTTCGTGGATGTGGCCGGAAACATCGATGAAGAACGCGTACTGCCACTTGCCGGTGTGCGCCGGGCGCGACTCGATGCGGTTCAGGCTGACGCCGTGCTTGGCGAACGGACTGAGCACGTCGTACAGCGCACCGGGCTTGTCGTTCACCGTCACCAGCAGCGAGGTGCGGTCGTTGCCCGAGGGCGGGAACAGCGAGCGACCGATCACCAAGAAGCGCGTGGTGTTGTCCGCGCGATCCTCGATCGCGGTGGCGACGGTCTTGAGCCCGTAGATCTTGCCGGCCGTCTCGCCGGCGATGGCGGCGGCGCTTTCGTCGTGACGCGCCAGACGCGCCGCCTCGGCGTTGCTGCTGACCGCGGTGCATTCCACGCCGGGCAGGTTCAGCCGCAGCCAGGTCTTGCACTGCTGCAGCGACTGCGCATGCGCGTAGACCCGGCGCACATCCGACAGCTGGCCGGTGAGCGCATGCAGGCACTGGTGCACGCGCAACTCCACCTCGCCGCAGATGGTGGCGTCGGAGGTGAGGAACATGTCCAGCGTGACCTGGATCATCCCCTGCCCCGAGTTTTCCACCGGCACCACGCCGAAGTCGGCATGGCCGGCTGCCACTTCCTGGAACACTTCCTCGATGCTGCCCAATGGCAGCCCATAGGCGGCATGGCCGAAGTGCTTGCGCACCGCCTGCTCGCTGAAGGTGCCCTCGGGGCCGAGGTAGCCGATCTTGAGCGGGTCTTCCTGCGCCAGGCAGGACGACATGATTTCGCGGAACAGCCGCACCATTTCGGCATCGGACAGCGGCCCCTTGTTGCGATCGACCACCATGCGCAGCACGTGCGCCTCGCGCTCGGGCCGGTAGTAATCGATGGCGGACAGGCCTTCGCCTTTCACCTTGGCCACTTCCCGGGCGCGCATGGCCCGCTCGGCAATCAGCTCCTGGATCTGCCGGTCGATGCTGTCGATGCGCTCGCGCACCTCGCTCAGCGAGTTCTTCGAATCAGACATGAAAAACAACCTGGATGGATAGACGTCTAAACACTCGGGCCGTCATGGTGCCTGAAAGCGCGGCGCAGCGCCTTGGTTTCATCCGTGACGATTGGCGAAGTCGCGCATGAAGGCGACCAGCGCCTGCACCGCCTCCAGCGGCACCGCGTTGTAGAGCGACGCGCGCATGCCGCCCACGGCCTTGTGGCCTTTCAGCGCGAACAGACCGGCCCCCTCCGATTCCTTGAGGAAGCTGGCGTCCAGCGCGGCGTCCTTCAGGGTGAACGGCACATTCATGCGCGAACGCGCGGACGGCTCGATCGGGTTCGCGTAGAAGCCACTGGAGTCGTCGATGGCCCGATACAGCAGTTCGGCCTTGGCGCGGTTGCGCTCGGCCATCGCGGCCACGCCGCCCTGGGCCTTCAGCCACTGGAAGGTGAGTCCGGCCAGGTACCAGCCCCAGGTGTTGGGCGTGTTGAGCATCGAGTCATTCGCCGCCTGCTCGGCGTAGCGCAGCACCTTGGCGATCGGTCGACCGGGGCGGGCCAGCAGGTCGCGGCGGATGATCATCACCACCAGGCCCGAAGGGCCGATGTTCTTCTGCGCGCCGGCGTAGATCAGGCCGAAGCGCGACACGTCCAGCGGGGCGGAAAGAATGTTGGAGGACATGTCCGCCACCAGCGGCACGTCGCCGACCTCGGGGATGTCGTGGAATTCGACGCCGTGGATGGTTTCATTCGGCGTGTAGTGCACGTAGGACGCGGCGGGATCGAGCGCCCACGACGCACGCGCGGGCAGCCGGCGGAAGCCCTGCGCCTCGCTGCTGGCCGCTACGTTCACGCGCAGGTAGGGCGCCGCCTCGCGCACGGCCTTCTCGCTCCAGTGGCCGCTGACGATGTAGTCGGCGCTGTCATCCGGGCCGGCCAGGTTCATCGGGATCTGGGCGAAGTGCTGGGTCGCCCCGCCCTGCAGGAACAGCACGGCGTAGTCGGCGGGGATCGCCATCAGCTCGCGCAGGTCCGCCTCGGCCTGCGCCGCCATCGCGATGAACGGCTTGCCGCGGTGCGACTGCTCCATCACCGACATGCCCGAGCCGTTCCAGTCCAGCAGCTCGCGCTGGGCCTGCTCAAGCACCTCGCGCGGCAGCGCCGCCGGTCCCGCGCTGAAATTCCACACCCTGCTCACTGCCGGACCTCGCTCGATGTCTGCTGATGGACCGCCGCATTATGGCGCGGCGCAGCAAGGCAGCGTCAATGCGGCTCTGTCAGAGCCGAACCAGCAGCACCAGGGCGATGCCCAGGGCAAGCACTGCGGCCGTGACGATCAGCCACCACACCTCGCCGCGCGGCCCGGCCAGTTCCTCGGGCAAAGGATCGGCACAAGGAAAGCTCGCCAGTTCCGGCTCCGGCTGCATGCCCGGCGCATCGACGATGAAGCGGTGCGTGGCCAGACCCAGCTGGTCGCCCGGATGCAGCGCGGCGCCGTCGACCTCGCAGCCGTTGATGCGCAGCGGGTAACGCGTCGAGCCGTGCTGCTGCGAGAGCCGCAGTTGCCCGTCCTGCCAGAACAACCGCAGCGAGGCGGACTCTCCCTGCGGCAGTTCAAGCGGAACGGCAGCCTGCGGCCCCAGCTCGAGCTGATCGTGCAGTGGAAAAACGCGCCCGGACAGCGGCCCGGCCACGGCGCGCAGGGCCACCGGACAGCGACTGCGCTCGGGGATCACCAGTACCTCGCGCGCATCGGGCGACTGATCCGCCTTCAGCAGCATGCGGCAGTCGCCCACGCTGAGCACGTCACCAGGGCGCAGCAGCGCGCGTTCGCGCACCGGGCGGGCATTGACGTAGATGCGGCTTCCGCCGGGCAGTACTTGCAGCAGGCAACCGCGCCGGTCGCTGTACAGGCGCAGGTGGTGCGCCGCCGCCTGGTGCGAGCCCAGTACCACGGCATTGTCCGGCGCACTGCCGATGGTGAGTACGGGGCCATCCCAGGGGACGTCTTCGCGGGCGGCGTGGGGAAACTCGATGCGCATCTGTGAACCAGTCGACGGACGGCGGGACTCTAGCAGAAGCAAGCCCTACAGCCGCACCGCTGCGCGATCGTCCCGGCGTGACAGCCGGCGCACGCATGCCGGACAATCGCGCCATGCCCAAGATCGATATCCGCCAGCCGCACCAGCTCCCCCTCGCCGACGCCCGCGCCAAGGTCGACCACGTCGCCAATCGCATGCGCGAGAAGTTCGACATGGACAGCCAATGGGACGGCGACACCCTGCGCTTTTCCCGTTCCGGCGTGAAAGGCTCCATCGCCGTCACCGCAGCGGCGGTCGAGGTCCACGCCGAGCTCGGACTGATGCTTTCGCCGCTCAAGGGCATGGTCGAGGACGAGATCCGGCGCAAGCTGGCCGAACAGTTCGCCTGACGAATGTTTAACCAGAACGCCGGACGTGGCATAATCGTCGGCTTACGCGACCATATCGGTTGCCGACCGAACGACGGAAAGCATGGCCAAAGACGACGTCATTGAAATGGAAGGCACGGTCCAGGAGACCCTGCCCAACACCATGTTCCGCGTACAGCTGGAGAACGGGCATGTGATCATCGCCCACATCTCCGGCCGCATGCGCAAGCACTACATCCGCATCCTCACGGGCGACAAGGTGAAGGTCGAAATGACCCCGTACGACCTGACCAAGGGTCGCATCACCTACCGCATGAAGTAAGCGGAACATCCGGCAGCGGCTGCCTTGGCGCCGCGTCGGGAACGAAGCATGGAGCAAGAAAAAGGCGACGCCGAGGCGTCGCCTTTTTTCGTGTCCACAGCCCGTGGGCAAGCCCACGGGCTGCCTTCTTACTCGACCACCGCCGGCAGCTTCTCGGCCGCCTCGGTCTCCACCACCAGCTCGCCGTCGCGCACGCCCAGCTTCACCTTGCCGCCGTCGGCCAGCTTGCCGAACAGCAGCTCGTCGGCCAGCGCCCGCTTCACCTTCTCCTGGATGACGCGAGCCATCGGACGGGCACCCATCTGCGGGTCGAAGCCGTGCTCGGCCAGCCAGCGGCGGGCGTCGGCGTCCACGTCCAGCGCCACGTGCTTCTCGCTCAGCTGGGCCTCCAGTTCGATCAGGAACTTGTCCACTACGCGCAGGATGTGGTCAAAGTCCAGCGAGTTGAACTGGATGATCGCGTCCAGCCGGTTGCGGAACTCCGGCGTGAACATGCGGCGGATCACCTCCATCGCATCAGTGGTGTGGTTCTGCTTGACGAAACCGATGCCGCGACGCGACGCCTGCTGCGCACCAGCATTGGTGGTCATCACCACGATGACGTTCTTGAAGTTCGCCTCGCGCCCGTTGGTGTCGGTGAGCACACCGCGGTCCATCACCTGCAGCAGGATGTTGAACACATCCGGGTGCGCCTTCTCGATCTCGTCCAGCAGCAGCACGCAGTGCGGGTGCTTGGTGACCGCCTCGGTCAGCAGGCCGCCCTGGTCGAAACCGACGTAGCCCGGAGGCGCGCCGACCAGACGCGAGACCGAATGCGCCTCCATGTACTCGGACATGTCGAAGCGGATCATCTCGATGCCCAGCTGCATGCCGAGCTGGCGGGTGACCTCGGTCTTGCCCACGCCGGTGGGGCCGGCCAGCAGGAAGCTGCCGATCGGCTTGGACGGGTCGGCCAGGCCCGAGCGTGCCATCTTGATCGACGCGGTGAGCGCCTCGATTGCCTGGTCCTGTCCGAACACCACCATCTTCAGGTTGCGCTCGAGGTTCTTCAGCACGTCGCGATCCGACGCCGACACCTGCTTGGCCGGGATGCGCGCCATCTTGGCCACGATGTACTCGACCTCGGGCACGTCGATGGTGTTGGTCCGCTGATCTTCCGGCAGCAGGCGCTGGCGGGCACCGGCCTCGTCGATCACGTCGATCGCCTTGTCCGGCAGCAGGCGGTCGGGGATGTGCTTGACCGACAGGTCCACCGCCGCCTTCAGCGCCTCGTTGGTGTAGGCCACCGCGTGGTGCTCCTCGAAACGCGAGCGCAGGCCCTTGAGGATCTCGATGGAATCGGCCACGGTCGGCTCCACCACGTCGATCTTCTGGAAGCGACGAGCCAGTGCGCGGTCCTTCTCGAAGATGCCGCGGAACTCCTGGAAGGTGGTCGAACCGATGCAGCGCAATTCACCCGACGCCAGCATCGGCTTGATCAGGTTCGAGGCGTCCATCGTGCCGCCCGACGCCGAGCCGGCGCCGATGATGGTGTGGATCTCGTCGATGAACAGGATCGCGCCCGGCTGCTTTTTGAGCTGGCCGATCACCGCCTTCAGGCGCTTCTCGAAATCGCCGCGGTACTTGGTGCCGGCCACCAGCGCACCGAGATCCAGCGACCAGATGGTCGCGCCTTCGAGCACCTCCGGGACCTCGCCGTCGACGATGCGCTTGGCCAGACCCTCGGCCAACGCGGTCTTGCCTACGCCAGCCTCGCCGACGTAGAGCGGGTTGTTCTTGCGGCGGCGGCACAGCACCTGGATGGTGCGCTCGATCTCGTCGGTGCGGCCGATCAGCGGGTCGATCTTGCCTTCCAGCGCCAACTCGTTGAGGTTGCTGGCGTATTCGCTGAGCGGATTGCCCTTGCCCTCGCCGCCCTCCTCGCCTTCGCGATCGGCATTGCCGCCCGCACCGGCCGACGGCTCCTCGCCGATCTTGGCGATGCCGTGGGAGATGTAATTGACCACGTCGAGCCGGGTGATCTCCTGCTGATGCAGGAAGTACACGGCGTGCGAATCCTTCTCGCCGAAGATCGCCACCAGCACGTTCGCGCCGGTGACTTCCTTCCGCCCCGAGGACTGCACGTGGTAGACGGCGCGTTGCAGCACGCGCTGGAAGCCCAGCGTGGGCTGCGTATCGCGCTCGTCGCCATGCGGCAGCACCGGCACGGTCTCGGCAATGATCTTTTCCAGCTCGGCGGTGAGCCGTGGGAGATCGACGCCGCAGGCGCGCAGGGCGCCAACGGCGGACTGGTTGTCGGTCAGGGCGAGCAGCAGGTGCTCGACCGTCATGAACTCATGACGCTGCTCGCGCGCCTGCTTGTAGCACTGGCCGATGGTGACTTCGAGATCCTTGCTGAACATCCGGACCGTCTCCCGAGTAGATGGCAAGCGGCTTGACTGCCGCGATGACGCCAAAATGGGGTCGCCTAGAGCTTTTCCATAGTGCACAACAGTGGGTGCTGATGTGCCCGTGAATATTCGTTGACCTGGGTCACCTTCGTCTCCGCCACCTCCCTGGTGAACACGCCGCATACACCGCGTCCGCGGGTATGCACGTGGAGCATCACCTGCACCGCTTTTTCCTGATCCATGCCGAAAAAGCCACGCAGCACCTCTACCACGAAATCCATGGGAGTGAAGTCGTCATTCATCAGCAGAACTTGATACAGCGGCGGTCGCGCCACCTCCGGTCGGGAGGGTTCCAGCGCGAGACCGTGCCCGGTGCCCTGCTCGTGTTCGGGTTGATTTGCCATAGAAAAGATGTGCCTGCCTGTTGATACGGATTGTACGCCGCGGGGGATGCGGCTTTGGCGACCCCGCGAGAGGTGATGGCACAATGAGCGCTTTTCCAGTGCCGCAGGGCCATTGCCTGATGTCTTCCACCGCCGCCCCCTCATCCGTCTGGCGACCGCACGTGACCGTGGCCTGCTTGGTCGCGGACGGCGACCGCTATCTGATGGTGGAAGAGGAAGTCGGCGGCCGGCTGGCCTACAACCAGCCGGCCGGACACCTGGACGACCGCGAGAGCCTGCTCACCGCCGCCGTGCGCGAAACGCTGGAGGAAACCGGCTGGACGGTGGAGCTGCAGCACCTGATCGGCGTGCACCAGTGGCGCAGCCACGAGCACGGTGAAGGCGTGGTGCGCTTCAGCTTCGCCGCGCGGGCGCTGGCGCACGACCCGCAGCGTCCGCTGGACAGCGGCATCCGCCGCGCGCTGTGGCTCACCCGGGCGGAAATCGCCGCGCTGGGCGATCGCCTGCGCAGCCCGCTGGTGCTCAAGAGCATCGACGCCTGGCTGGCCGGACAGCGCCATCCGCTCGCCCTGGTCGGCAGCCTGCTCGACGGGGATCCCTACCCGTGAAGGTGATGCTGGGCATCTCCGGCGGCGTCGACTCCTCGGTCGCCGCGCTGGTGTTGCAGCAGGCCGGCCATGCGGTCGAAGGCCTGTTCATGCAGAACTGGGAGGAGGACGAGCGCTCCGGCCCTTGCACCGCCGACGCCGACCGCAAGGACGCCGTCGCGGTGTGTGGCCGGCTCGGCATCCCGTTTCACGCGCGCAACTTCGCCGCCGAATACTGGGACGGCGTGTTCGAGCACTTCCTGGCCGAATACCGCGCCGGCCGCACGCCGAACCCGGACGTG
This sequence comes from Dyella thailandensis, assembly GCF_050749815.1. Classification (GTDB taxonomy): domain Bacteria; phylum Pseudomonadota; class Gammaproteobacteria; order Xanthomonadales; family Rhodanobacteraceae; genus Dyella_A. Next base: position 1,639,993 of record NZ_CP192735.1, read on the forward strand.
CTGTGCAACCGCGAGATCAAGTTCAAGACCTTTCTGGATGAAGCGCGCGCGTTGGGCGCGGAGAAGATCGCCACCGGCCACTACGCCCAGGTGCGCGAACGCGACGGGCGCTTCCAGCTGCTGCGCGCAGCCGACACCGGCAAGGACCAGACCTACTTCCTGCATGCGCTGGGCCAGGCGCAGCTGCCCGCCACGCTGTTCCCAATCGGCCACCTGCCGAAGGAGCAGGTCCGCGCGATGGCGCGCGAGGCGGCCCTGCCGACCCATGCGAAGAAGGATTCCACCGGGATCTGCTTCATTGGCGAGCGCGATTTCCGCGAGTTCCTGAGCCAGTACATCCCGGCCCGACCCGGGGTGATGTGCACGCCCGAGGGGCGAGAAGTCGGTGAACACCAGGGCGTGATGTACTACACGCTGGGCCAGCGCCAGGGACTGGGCATCGGCGGGCGTCACGGCGCCAGCGGCGAGGCGTGGTACGTGGTGGGCAAGCAGGTCGCCAACAACGTGCTGATCGTCGCCCAGGGCGGCGAAAACCACTGGCTACAGTCCACCCGGTTGCTGGCCGATGACCCCCATTGGGTGGCCGGCGACGCGCCGGACGCCCAGTTCCGCTGCACCGCCAAGACCCGCTATCGCCAGACCGACCAGGCCTGCACCGTGGTGTGTCGCGACGGGCGGGTCGAGGTGATGTTCGATCAGCCCCAGCGCGCCGTCACGCCGGGGCAGTCGGTGGTGTTCTACGACGGCGACGCGTGCCTCGGTGGCGCGGTGATCGCCGCCACCGACGCGCCGTTCGGCGGTCTTTCCCCTGTTTCCCCGGAGTCGTGAGTCGTGCCCAGCCTGTTTGCCATGACCGAAGAGCGCGTGCTCGGCCTCGCCGGCCTGTTCCAGGCCACTGCGCTGGCCCAGCAGCTGGCCAACCAGGGCCGCTGCGACGAGGCGGCTTTTGAAGCGAGCGTGGACAGCGTGTTCCGCATCGATGCCGATTCGGTGGTCGGCGTGTACGGCCGCACCGCGTCGCTGCGGCTGGGCCTGCGCACCCTCATTGCCCAGCTGGAAGAAAGCTCCAGCGACATGGCGATCACCCGCATGGCCATCACCGTGATGCGGCTGGAACGCGCGCTGGCCCGCCACACCGCCCAGCGCGACGAGCTGCAGCAGGGTCTGCTCGCGGCGCAACGGCAGGTGGATCACTTCGGGCGCTATTCGCCGCAGGTGATCGGCCGGCTCGCGGCTCTGTATGTCGCCACGCTGTCGCGGCTGAAGCCGCGCGTGATGGTCACCGGCAATCCGCAGATGCTGCAGCAGGACGCGATCGTCGAGCGCGTGCGCACCTGCCTGCTCGCCGCCGTGCGCTCGGCGGTGCTGTGGCGGCAGGTCGGCGGACGCCAGTGGCAGCTGCTGGTGCATCGCAAGCAATGCGCCATGCTGGCGCGCGGCCTGCTCACCGGCTCCACGCTGGACAACGGCTGAGCCGGCTTAATCGAGCAGGCGCAATCCCGGGCGGCGACGCGCGATTTGTCGCAGCAGTTCGGCGAAGGATTGCAGGTCGTCATGCCACGGCGTCGCCTCGCGCCAGTACAGCGCAATCTCCCGCCCCGGTGCCGGGCCGCGGATCTTCGCCAGCGTCACCGAAGGAATCGACGCCAACCGGTCGCGCGCCAGCGCCGGCACCAGCGCGTAGCCGCCGCGCAGTTCGACCAGCGCGGCCAGGCTTTCCAGGCTCACATCCTGCACCTGACCCGCGGCGGGCTCGCCGTCGGGGTGGTACTCGGCCATCACCGTGGCGTCCCCGGCATCGAGCTGGCTGAGCGCCACCGTGGGCTTGCCGGCCAGCGGATGATCCGCGCGCAGCATGATTTCCCACGGCTCGAAGAACAGCGGCCGGCTGGCGATGCCGCTGGGCGCGGTGGCCGGCGGCGGCGCCAGCACGGCGTCGAGTTCGCCCTCGTGCAGGCGTCGCAGCAGGCCGCGCGGCTTGCCTTCGGACAGGCTCAGGCGCGCGCCGGCGAAGTGCTGCGGAAACGGGGCGATCAGGTGCGGCAGCAGGTACGGCCCCAGCGAGGCCGGCACGCCCAAGCGCAGCTCGCCGCCGAAGGCGACGCTGCCGGCGCGGGCCACCTGCTGCAGGTGCTCGGCGGCGGCCAGCACGGCGTCGATCTGCTCCAGCAGACGGCGACCGCCCGCGGTCGGCACGATCTTCCGCCCGCCGCGCTCGAACACCGGCCCACCCAACGCCTGCTCCACCTTCTGCACCTGGTGCGACAGCCCCGATGGACTGATGTGCATCGCCCGCGCCGCGCTGTTGAAGCTGCCGTGCCGATGCACCGCCTGCACCAGCGCCAGGTCGCGCAGCGAAACCGCCGCAAGGCTGCTCGAAATCATCGAATGCTGCATGTCGTCATATGCGTTTGTTCGCCCCGGAGGCGTCCATCATCCTATGCGGCGCGATCCGCGTCGCGCTCCTTGTTGTCAGCCGTCCGTTTCGCGGGCGTCGGGCGTTTGCGCGATAATCGACTGTCTTTGATCCACCGCTTGCGGGGATCGACCCCATCCCAGCCGCAGGTTCCAGCCAGGAGTTCCCCATGAAAGATTCATTCTCGGTACGCGACACCCTTCAGGCCAACGGCAAGAGCTACCAGTTCGCCAGCCTGGCCAAGCTGGGCCAGCAGTTCGACCTCAAGCGCCTGCCCTTCTCGCTGAAGATCCTGCTGGAGAACCTGCTGCGCCACGAGGATGGAGTGAACGTCACGGCGAAGGAGATCGAGGCGATCGCCAAGTGGGACGCCAAGGCCGAGCCGGACACCGAGATCGCCTTCATGCCTGCGCGCGTGGTGCTGCAGGATTTCACCGGCGTGCCCTGCGTGGTCGACCTGGCCGCCATGCGCGATGCGGTGGTGAAGCTCGGCGGCGACGCCACCCAGATCAATCCGCTGGCCCCGGCCGAGCTGGTCATCGACCACTCGGTGCAGGTCGATGCCTACGGTTCGGAATCGGCGCTGGAAAAGAACGTCGAGATCGAGTTCGAGCGCAACCAGGAGCGCTACAGCTTCCTGCGCTGGGGCCAGAAGGCCTTCAACAACTTCAAGGTGGTGCCGCCGCGCACCGGCATCGTGCACCAGGTGAACCTGGAGCACCTGGCCCGCGTGGTGTTCACCAAGGACGAGGACGGCCAGAGCTGGGCCTACCCGGATACCGTGTTCGGCACCGACTCGCACACCACCATGATCAACGGCATCGGCGTGCTGGGCTGGGGCGTGGGCGGCATCGAGGCCGAGGCGGCGATGCTGGGCCAGCCCTCCTCCATGCTGATTCCGCAGGTGGTCGGCTTCAAGCTCACCGGCAAGCTCAACGAGGGCGTCACCGCCACCGACCTGGTGCTCACCGTCACCCAGATGCTGCGCAAGCTTGGCGTGGTGGGCAAGTTCGTCGAGTTCTTCGGCAACGGCCTCAAGCACCTGCCGCTGGCCGACCGCGCCACCATCGCCAACATGGCGCCCGAGTACGGCGCCACCTGCGGCATCTTCCCGATCGACCAGGAAGCGCTGAACTACCTGCGCCTGTCCGGTCGCAGCGAAGAGCAGATCGGCCTGGTCGAGGCCTACGCCAAGGCCCAGGGCATGTGGCACGACGAAAGCTCGGTCGAGCCGACGTTCACCACCACGCTGGAGCTGGACCTGGCCACCGTGAAGCCGTCGCTGGCCGGCCCCAAGCGCCCGCAGGATCGCGTGCTGCTCGAAGGCGTGCAGCAGAGCTTCCACGACGTGGTCGGCGGCCTCACCGCCAACCGCAAGACCAAGAACGGCGAATCGGCCCGCTTCGCCAACGAAGGCGGCGCGACCGCCATCGGCAACGAGGCGAACAGCGTCGACGAGGGCTCGGTGCGTGTGACCAAGGACGGCGAGAACTTCGAGCTGAAGGACGGCTCGGTGGTGATCGCCGCGATCACCTCGTGCACCAACACCTCCAACCCGGCGGTGATGCTCGGCGCCGGCCTGGTCGCCAAGAAGGCCGCCGCCAAGGGCCTGAAGGCCAAGCCGTGGGTTAAGACCTCGGTCGGCCCGGGCTCGCTGGTGGTCACCGACTACCTGGAGAAGACCGGCCTGCTGAAGGAGCTGGAGAAGGTCGGTTTCTACATCGTCGGCTACGGCTGCACCACCTGCATCGGCAACTCCGGCCCGCTGCCGACCGAGATCAGCAAGGGCATCGCCGAGGGCGACCTGGCGGTGGCCTCGGTGCTGTCGGGCAACCGCAACTTCGAAGGCCGCGTGCATCCGGAAGTGAAGATGAACTACCTGGCCTCGCCGCCGCTGGTGGTCGCCTACGCACTGGCCGGCACGCTGGACATCGACCTCACCAAGGACGCCATCGGCACCGGCAGCGACGGCCAGCCGGTGTACCTGAAGGACATCTGGCCGACCAACCAGGAGATCTCCGACGCCATCGCCGGCTCGATCAACGCGGACATGTTCAACAAGAACTACGCCGACGTGTTCAAGGGCGACAGCCGCTGGAGCCAGATCGCCTCGCCGGACGGCTCGGTCTACCAGTGGGACGACTCCACCTACATCAAGAACCCGCCCTACTTCGACGGCATGAGCAAGGAGCCGGGCACGGTCGAGGACATCCACGGCGCCCGCGCACTGGGCGTGTTCGGCGACTCGATCACCACCGACCACATCTCCCCGGCCGGCTCGATCAAGAAGGACAGCCCGGCGGGCCGCTTCCTGATCTCCAAGGGCGTCGATCCGAAGGACTTCAACTCCTACGGCTCGCGTCGCGGCAACGACGACGTGATGGTGCGCGGCACTTTCGCCAACATCCGCATCAAGAACCTGATGCTGGACGGCGTCGAGGGCGGCTACACCCTGCACGTGCCCTCCGGCGAGCAGATGGCGATTTACGACGCCGCGGTGAAGTACAAGGCCGAGAACACCCCGCTGGTGGTGCTCGCCGGCAAGGAATACGGCACCGGCTCGTCGCGTGACTGGGCGGCCAAGGGCACGCTGCTGCTGGGCGTGAAGGCGGTGATCGCCGAGAGCTTCGAGCGCATCCACCGCTCCAACCTGGTCGGCATGGGCGTGCTGCCGTGCGTGTTCAAGGACGGCAAGAACGCGCAGTCGCTGGGCCTGACCGGCAAGGAGTCGTTCGACATCACCGGCCTGGAAGACGGCAATTCGAAGGAAGCCAAGGTGGTCGCCACCGCGCCGGACGGCAGCAAGAAGGAGTTTGCCGTGCACGTCATGCTGCTCACGCCGAAGGAGCGCGAGTTCTTCCGTCACGGCGGCATCCTGCAGTATGTGCTGCGTCAGCTGGCGAGCAAGAAAGCGGCCTGAGTTCCGCCAAGCCACGCTCGATGAAAAACGCCGCCCGCCCGGGCGGCGTTTTTCTTTGTGCCGACCGACCTGGCCAGACGCTATCGCCCCGGCCCGTGCCTCGTGGTCACAGCGCGCAGTCGCAGCTCGACTTCGCTGCGCTTGGAACAAATCAATCGAGCGGCCGTTTCCACGTCGCCGAATAGCACACCCACTGGTCGCCCTCGCGGCGCCACGCGCTCTCCACCTCATACACGCCCATGTCCTCGGGCAACAGGCGGCCGCCGCTGGTGAGAGTCACGGTGAAACTGGCCACGAAGCGGTCGCCGCGCGACTCCACCGTCACCGGCCCCATCAGCACGTGGATGGACTCGTGGCGCAGGTGCGCCAGCCGCAGCAGATTGACCAGCTGCGCCCGGTCCACCTCGCCAGCGTTGCCGGTGAAGTCGTCCGCGAGACGATCGGCGAACGCGCCGGCATTGGTCTGCTCTGCGGCCTGTTCGGCGGCCTGCACCGCCTGCCTCACGGCGCCCTCGTCCGGGGTGCGGTGACAGGCGATCGCAGCCATGCAAAGGGCAGCAACAAAGGGTATGCGCAGGGCGTTTCGGAGCAGCATCGACACGACCTCGAACTCGTTGCGGCGCGGCTTGCCGCTATACGCGAGCGTATGCTCCAATGCCTCGTCGTGTCGATGGCCGAGCGCCGCAGCGATCATCCTCTCACCAGGAGCACAAGGATCATCATGAGCAACGAGCGTCCGTGGCTGGACCACTATCCGGATGGCGTCCCCGCACAGATCGAACTGGACGCCTACGCGTCGGTCGTTGCGGTGCTGGAGGAAGCCTTCGAGCGGTTCAAGGATCGTCCGGCCTTCGCCAGCTTCGGCAAGAAGCTCAGCTACGGCGAGATCGATGCCATGAGCGCGCGGTTTGCCGGCTATCTGGCGGGTGAGCTGAAGCTGGTCAAGGGCGATCGCATCGCGATCATGATGCCCAACGTGCTGCAGTATCCGGTGGCGCTGTTCGGCGCGCTGCGCGCCGGCCTCGTGGTGGTGAACACCAACCCGCTCTACACCGCGCGCGAGCTCAAGCACCAGCTGGAGGATTCGGGCGCCAAAGCGATCGTGGTGCTCGACAACTTCGCCGCGACCGTGCAGCAGGTGGTGGCTGAAACCCACGTGCAGCACATCGTCACCACCGGCGTGGGTGACCTGCTCGGCGGCCTCAAGGGCATGCTGGTCAATACCGTCGCCAAGCACGTCAAGAAGATGGTGCCGGCGTTCCACCTGCCGCAGGCCGTGCGCTTTGCCGATACCTTGGACCGAGGCGCGCGCCACGCGCTGCCGAAGGTCACGCTGGGCCACCAGGACCTGGCCTTCCTGCAATACACCGGCGGCACTACCGGCGTGGCCAAGGGCGCCATGCTCAGTCACGGCAACATGGTCGCCAACATGCTGCAGGCCGGCGTGTGGATCGGGCAGAACGCCAAGCCCGGCGAAGAGGTGATCATCACCGCGCTGCCGCTGTATCACATCTTCTCCCTGACGGCGAACTGCTTCGTGTTCACGCGCCTGGGCGGCCTGAGCTGGCTGATCACCAACCCGCGCGACATGCCGGGTTTCGTCAAGGAGCTGGCCAAGTCCAACTTCACCGCGATGACCGGCGTCAACACGCTGTTCAACGGCCTGCTCAACACGCCGGGTTTCGCCGAGCTGGATTTCTCGCGCCTGCACCTGAGCCTTGGCGGCGGCATGGCGGTGCAGCGCGCGGTGGCCGACCGCTGGAAGAAGGTCACCGGCTGCACGCTGGCCGAGGCCTACGGCCTCACCGAGACGGCGCCAGCTGTGTGCATCAACCCGTTGGATCTCAAGGAATACAACGGCTCGATCGGCCTGCCGATCCCCTCCACCGACGTGGCGATCTGGTCGGAAGAGAACCAGCCGCTTCCGCTTGGCGAAGTGGGCGAACTGATGGTGCGTGGCCCGCAGGTAATGCAGGGCTACTGGCAGCGCCCGGATGAAACCGCCAAGGTGCTGACCGCCGACGGCTGGCTGCATACCGGCGACATCGCGCGCATGGACGCTAACGGCTACGTCTACATCGTCGATCGCAAGAAGGACATGATCCTGGTGTCCGGCTTCAACGTGTATCCGAACGAGGTCGAGGACATCGTCATGCAGCACCCCGGCGTATCCGAGGTGGCGGCCGTGGGCGTGCCGGACGAGCACTCCGGCGAGGTGGTGAAGATCTTCGTGGTGCGCAAGAACCCGGCGCTGACCGAAGAGGAGCTCAAGGAGTTCTGCCGCGAGAACCTCACCGGCTACAAGCGGCCGAAGTTCATCGAGTTCCGCAGCGACCTGCCCAAGACCAACGTCGGCAAGATCCTGCGCCGCGAATTGCGCGACGAGAAGAAAGCCACCGCTGCCGCCCACTGAGGCAGCACCGGCCGGATACCAAAACGCCCGCGCAAGCGGGCGTTTTTCGTTGGGTTACGGCGGCGCGCGATCAGTTGCGCCACTGCTCCAGGATATCGGCGTAGCCGCCCAGCAGGTTCCACAGCGGCACCTGCTTGTCTTCGGGGATGCGCGAATAGGCGTAGCCGATGTGGTGATCGGACATGCGCGCCACCGTGGCCTCCAGGTGAATGTGCAGGTCGTTGCCGAAGATCATGTCCAGCACCCACGGCTCGCCCAGTTCGCCCTTCCAGCCCAGGGGGCGTCGCACCAGCAGGCCGGTGGCGGAAATGTCCACCAGTTCGGTCGGATGGGACTGGTCGCCGTGGCTCATCAGCACCGTGGTCTCGATGCGCATCCGCGCCGGACGCAACTGCTCGTGTCCGGACTGAACCGCATTCTTCTCGATCGCCATCATGCTCCCTCGCTTGGCCCGCCCCGCGGAGCCTGCCGTTGCATACCGGCAGCCTCCCCTCGAAGCGATGCCGGTCGATTATCCCATGCCTGCGGGTGTGGACTTCGTGCCGGCGCGCTGCATTGGCGCACGAAGTTCCTGCAGGGACAAGCATCGCAAAGCAACTGCCATGCCACGCCACGCTGCGCCGTCGGGCACGGCGAAATGCGCACTTGCGCACACGCGCCACCGATCAACGAACGCGGGCGATGGCCAGCAGTGCCGTAGAGCGACAATTTGCGACACGATCGGCTGCGCGCTTGCCGCCACTCCACCGGCCACGCTGGACTTGCCCCGGCGCAGCCGCTACGCTGTGGGCCATTCATGGGGTTAAGAACGGACGCCATCCTGCCGGCGAGGCAGTGGGGAGCGTCCCGAGAGCCACATTCGATGCTCTCCGCCGACCGACTGATACGACCGTAGCGTCCCCGACGCCTCACGGCTTGCGCGCCTCGACCGTGGCTCATCTCCCGGACCGGACGCCCAGCGGTTGGAAGCGATCGCGACGATGATGCCGCCGACTGGTTCATCCCGCGCCACCGCGACCAAGGCACCGGCCAGGCAGGGCATCTGCAGCAGGAGCGTTTTCCTCGTGGCGCGGCTTTATCGGCGCGCATACAAGCCCCGCATCCCTCGGCGCGAGCCGCAGGACGGGTCCGGTTCCGATCGTGTGCAATCTCCGCCGGCCTTCGGCGGCGACCCAACGACATGCATTGATGAGCACTGAGCCAACCGAGCCTCAGACAACCAGTAGCACCGCGCCGGACGTGTTCGCGTCGATGCCGCAGCAGCAGGAAATGCCGCTGGCCATCGTGCGCGGCGAACCGATGCTGCAGATGCCGCAGGATCTGTACATCCCGCCGGACGCGCTGGAAGTCATCCTGGAAGCCTTCGAAGGTCCGCTGGACCTTCTGCTGTACCTGATCCGCCGGCAGAACCTGGACATCCTCGATATCCCGGTCGCCGAGATCACCCGCCAATACATGGCCTACATCGACCTGATGCGCGATGTGATGCGGCTGGAACTGGCGGCCGAATACCTGCTGATGGCCGCGATCCTGGCCGAGATCAAGTCGCGGCTGCTGCTGCCGCGGCCGCCCAGCGAGGAAGGGTTGGAAGAAGACCCCCGCGCCGAGCTGGTCCGCCGGCTGCAGGAATACGAGCGGTTCAAGAAGGCCGCCGAGGACATCGACACCCTGCCCCGCGTGGAGCGCGACACGGTGCCGGTGCAGGTCGATACCGGCGAGCGCAACGTCATCAAGCTGCCGCCGCCGCTGGACCTGAAGGAAATGCTGCTGGCGCTCAAGGACGTGATGCACCGCGCCGAACTGTTTGGTCACCACGCGATCAAGCGCGAGGCCCTCAGCGTGCGCCAGCGCATGGGCGAACTGCTGGGTCGGCTCGAAGGCAGCGCCTTCCAGCGCTTCGAGACGCTGTTCGATCCGGCCGAAGGCCGCCTCGGCGTGGTGGTGACCTTCCTGGCCATGCTGGAGCTGGCCAAGGAAATGCTGATCGAGATCGTGCAGGAAGCGCCGCTGGCGCCGATCTACCTCAAGGCGAAGGTCGTGCTCTCCGGCGACGAAGGCGCCGAAGTCACCGACGAGCCCAACGATGCATCTGCCGGAGAAGCCTCCGCCTATGAATGACCACGACAACGACCACGACCGCGATAACGAGGACACCGCCACGATTGCTGCCGCGGTCCGTGCCGAGCCGCTCACGCCGGTACAGCTCAAGCCGATCGTGGAAGCCGCCCTGCTCGCCTCCAGCCACCCGCTGACGGTGGCCCAGCTGGTCGAGCTGTTCGGCGAAGAGCACGAGGTGACGCGCGAACTGATCGCCCGCACGCTCGAGGCGCTGGTGGAGGATTGCGCCGGGCGCGGCGTGGAACTGAAGGAAGTCGCCTCCGGCTTCCGCTATCAGGTGAAGCAGGACGTGCATCCCTGGCTGTCGCGCATGTGGACCGAGCGCCCCAGCCGCTACTCGCGCGCCCTGCTGGAAACGCTGGCGCTGATCGCCTACCGCCAGCCGATCACCCGGCCGGAAATCGAGCAGATCCGCGGCGTGGTGGTGTCATCCAACATCATCAAGACGATGGAAGAGCGCGACTGGATCCGCGTGGTCGGCCACCGCGACGTACCGGGCCGGCCCGCCCTGTTCGGCACCACCCGCGCCTTCCTCGACTACTTCAACCTGAAATCGCTGGACGAGCTGCCGCCGCTGTCGGAAATCCGCGACATGGAAGACCCGCAGCTGCGCTTCGAGCCCGAGCCGCTGCCGGCCCGCGTCATCAAGGATTTGTCGATCGATCTGGAAGCCGATGCCGCCGAGGCCGAGGCCGCCGAACAGGCAGCGCTGATCGCCGAGCAGACCGAGCCGGCCGGCGACGTCCAAGACCCCACCATCTCTTCCGCCGATGTGGACGAACCCAACCCCACGGACACCGTGGCTGGGCTCAATGACACCACCGAGCCTGCCGACGCCATCCCCACCGACACCGCCGACGACGCTGCGCCCGAGGCGCACACCGACGGCCTTGCCACTGCCGACGAGGCAGCGAACCCCGCGCACGCCGACCACGGCGACGCCGACAAGCATTCCTAAGGAGTCACGCGCATGACTGCGCCGCAGAAATCCGTACTAACCCTCAAACGCGCCACCCGCGACGAAAACGAGCCGCAGCTCGAAGAGCGCCTGCACAAGGTGCTGGCCAACGCCGGCCTCGGCTCGCGCCGCATGCTGGAGCAGCGCATCCAGGCCGGTGAGGTCGAGCTCAACGGCTCCCCCGCCGGCATCGGCGCCAGCGTGCACGCCGGCGATCGCGTGGTGCTCGACGGCAAGCAGTTCGTCGTCGCCACCGACAATCGCGACGAAACCGAAGTGCTCATCTATCACAAGCCCGAAGGCGTGATGAGCACGCGCGACGATCCCGAAGGCCGGCCCACCGTGTTCGAGCAGCTGCCGCGCCTGAAGGGCGCGCGCTGGGTCGCCGTGGGCCGCCTGGACATCAACACCACCGGCCTGCTGCTGCTCACCACCGACGGCGAGCTGGCCAACGCGCTGATGCATCCCAAGAGCGCGCTGGAGCGCGAGTACCTGTGCCGCGTGCACGGCGAAGTGCCCGACGAGATCATCGAGAAGCTCAAGGCTGGCGTGGAGCTGGAAGACGGCCCCGCCCGCTTCGACGAGATCGCCATAATCAGCCGCGGCGGCAGCCACAGCTGGTTCCGCGTGGTGATCCGCGAGGGCCGCAACCGCGAAGTGCGCCGCCTGTGGGATTCCCAGGGCTTCCTGGTCAGCCGCCTCAAGCGCATCCGCTACGGCACCGTGCAGCTGCCGCGCGCCCTGCGCCGCGGCGATTGCGAGGCGCTCGGCGAAGAAGCAGTCAAGGAGCTGCGTAAGGTCACCGGCCTGGGCGCGCCCCAGCCCGTGCTCACGCTGAGCCCGGTGCTGCACCAGCGCCGCGCCGCCCGCAACGTCACCGAATACCGCCCCGAGCGCGGCAGCGCCACCGCCTGGAGCAGCGCCGCCGCTGACGAAGCGCGCGAGCTGCGTGCGTTCGATCGCATCCGCGACGAGCCGATGACCCGCGGCAAGCGCCCGCGCCCGCCCGGTCGCGAAGTGAATGGCAACGTCGCCCGCCCCGAGCGCAGCGGAGCGCCCCGCAAGGGCGGCGGTCGCGGCAAGCGCGGCGTCGCGCCGGGCCAGGAACTGCCCTCGGTGCGAACCTGGTTCGCCGGTGAAACCCGCGACGGCTATGCCGGCGGCCCCTCGGCCCCGCGCGGCAAGCCCGCCGGCGGTCCCGGTGGCCCGGGCGGCAAGCGTCGCCCCGGCGGCGGTGGCAAGCCCGGCGCCCCGCGTCCGGCCGGCCACGGCAACGCCAACCCGTACTCCGGCTTCGGCGGCGGCAACCGCGCCGGCGGCGGTGAATCGCGCGGCCCCGGCGGCGGCCCCTCGCGCGGTGGCAACCGCAACGGCAAGCCGCAAGGCGCCCGCCCTGGCGGCCGCGGCGGCAACCGTCCCGGCGGCGGTGGCGGTGGCGGCAATCGCGGCGGTGGCAACCGCAGCGGCAACCGCTGAGCTACAGAGTCTGTAAAAAAGAAGGCGCCCCGCGGGGCGCCTTCTGCTTTTCAAGCGCAGCCACGCTCCTCGCCGCCGCGCTGTCGGCGATTGACGCCTGGTCCATTATCTGACTAAAGTCAGACAATGAATCCGACCCATATCGAGCAAGTACGCGCGTTCAATCGCGCGATCACGCGTCGCATCGGTGCGCTGAGCGATGACTACCTCGGCCGCGGCCGCCCGCTGGGCGAGTCGCGACTGCTGTTCGAGATCGGCCGCGACGGCGCGGACCTGCGCGATCTGCGCGAACGGCTCGGCCTGGATTCGGGCTACCTCAGCCGCCTGCTGCGCTCGCTCGAGGCGCGCGGCCTGGTTGCCTGCAAGCCCGCACCCGGCGATGCCCGCGTCCGTCGCGCCACCCTCACCCGCAAAGGCCTGGCGGAGTGGACGGCCCTGGACCAGCAATCGCAGGCCATGGCCACATCGCTGATCACCCCGCTGGGCTCCTCCCAGCGCACCCGCCTGCTCGCCGCCATGGCCGAGGTCGAGCGGCTCATGCGCGCCTCCGAAGTCGCGATCGAGCCAGCCGATCCCACCAGCAGCGACGCACGCGCCTGCTTCGATGCCTACTTCGCCGAACTGAAGACGCGCTTCGACACCGGCTTCGATCCGGCCCTGACCGTATCGGCCACTCCCGATGAACTTACCCCGCCCGCCGGCGTACTGCTGCTAGCCCGCCTCGACGGTCGCGCCGTCGGTTGCGCCGCCCTGAAAGCCGGCCCGCGCGGCGTCGGCGAAATCAAACGGATGTGGGTCGACCCTTCCGCCCGCGGCCTGGGCATCGCCCAGCGCCTGCTCGACGCGATCGAGCAACAGGCGGTAGTCCTCGGCCTGCGTACGCTGCGCCTGGATACGAACCGCTCACTGGTCGAAGCGCGCGCGCTTTACCTGCGCAACGGCTACCGCGAGATCCCCGCGTACAACCAGAACCCCTATGCGCACCACTGGTTCGAGAAGAAATGCCGCAAGGCGGACGCTACGTTCCGGGGCGCCGCGGAAGACACCGGCTCCGCATGAGCTGCCCTGAGAGCACCTTTCTCCATGCCAACCCGACTCTTGACGAGGAAAAGTGCACTCTGACGCCTGATTTCTTGGCGGCGGCAATCGCGGCGGCAGTCACCGAGCAACTCTGCAGAGAGACCCTCACGGGGCGCCTTCTGCGCCCGGACTGCCTAACACTTACCGGTCCCCCGGGGGGAGTCTTCTACTCCGCACGCGCGCTTGGGCGCAACGCCAGGTTATAACCGCCACGGATTTTCGCGCAGTTCCAGTGGAATGATGAGATAGGCCAATATTCCATTAACCCAACATTACGACGGCCGTTAGCCCACATACGCAGCCTTCCAGCGGCTGTAGGCACGCTCCGATGAGGTGAACCATGAAAAGAAGGCGTCAAATACCATGCCTGCCTCATGTTGGGTCATGTGCTCTATAACCAGAATCTTTGGTCTATACGTAGTTAGTTCGCCACCGTCTCGCTTTAGATATGGAAGGGCGACAACGCATCGAATCGCAGAACTGCCAAATGCCTGCATTTCCACCATGACAGCATCGAATTTTTCATTTTGAAAACGAAGAGCGGAGTCATACGCGATTGCGACACCCGGCGACTGGCTGTCGTTGCTTTCTGCCAGCGAGCGAGCCAGTTCGACTGACTTCTCTGTGGTGTCGCTGCATACAAGTTCGCTGCAAATGCCATCTTTAGCAACAAAGTAGCGTGACGGGTAGCGGTAGGAACCATCAAGAACTTCGGCAAAGGTCATTGCTGCCCCTAAGCCGCCGCACTTGCTCATTGCATCAGTGGGCGTCATATCCGTTAGCCTAATACCATGTAGATTTCAAGACGCAGCGCCTAATCCGGCGGCACAATGCGGACGAAGCGAATCCGCTTTCCCGAGCATCTTTTTCAGATCAGGAACCTAACATCTGCTTTGCAGCCTAATCCAGCGACCTGATCCTGTAGCGTGTCTCCATCCCGACCAAGCGAGGCGAAGCGCCTCAGCCAAAAATCGCCGCGATCTCCCCTTCCCCCAACATCCGCCACTCCCCCGCAGGCAAATCCCCCAGCACCACCCCACCCACCGACACCCGGTGCAGCGCCTCCACGTGGTTGCCCACGGCGGCAAACATGCGGCGGACCTGGTGGTAGCGGCCTTCGTGCAGGGTGAGGCGGGCTTTGCGGGGTTCCAGTACCTCCAGCTCGGCGGGGAGCAGCGGGGTCGTTTCCGATTCCAGCAGCAGGGTACCGCTGGCGAAGATTGCGACTTCGTCGCCGCGCAGGTCGTTGGCGAGGGTGGCCTCGTAGACCTTGGGCACGTGGGACTTGGGCGAGATGATCCGGTGCAGCAGCGCGCCGTCGTCGGTGAACAGCAGCAGGCCGCTGGTGTCGCGGTCGAGTCGGCCGACGGTGGACAGCGCGGGATCGCGCATGCGGTAGCGCGGCGGCAGCAGGTCGTAGACCACGCGACCGCCGTCCTTGCGCGAGCAGGTGACGCCGAGCGGCTTGTGCATCATCAGCACCATGCCGGCGGGCGGATCGAGCGGCTCGCCGTCGAGGCGGATCTGCGCGTGCTCCACCTTGTCGTCGGCGTACAGCACCTCACCGTCGGCGTCGGTGATGCGGCCCTCGCGGAACATCCACTGCACTTCTTTGCGGCTGCCGTAGCCCAGGTTGGCGATCAGCTTGACCAGTTTCATGCGCGCACTCCGCGGGCGGTGATGACCTTGAAGCCGCCTTCGTCGGCGACCGCGCTCACCTCGCGGAACAGCGCGGTGAGCGTGGCCTCGTACGGCAGGTGGCGATTGGCGACCAGCCACAGCTGGCCGTGTGGTTGCAGCGCGTTGGCCGCGGCGGCGATGAAGGCGCGGCCGAGTTCCGGCTGGTCGGCGCGCCCCTGGTGGAATGGCGGGTTGCTGACGATGGCATCGTAGCGACCCGGCAGGCCGGCGGTGACGTCGTGCCAATGCAGCGCCTCGGCGACCTGGCGCCCTGCCCGCTCCTGCGCCTCGGCCAAGTTGCGTTGCGCGGGTTCCAGTGCGCGCTGCTCGGCCTCGAAGCCGTCCAGCGCGGTGACGCCCGGGCAGCGCGCAATCACCTCGCTGGCGAGGTAGCCGTAGCCGACGCCCAGATCGGCCACATGGCCGGCGAGGTCGTGCGGCAGATGAGCGGCAAGCAGCGCGGAGGCGGCGTCGATGCGATCCCACGCGAACAGGCCGGGGCGGCTCCAGTAGCCGGCGGCATTGCGCTGCGGCGCATCCAGGGCGAGCCATTCGGCCTGCAGCGCCGCGTTGTGCGAGCCATCGAGTGGCGCGGTCCAGAACACGCGGCATTTGTGCTTGGAGAGCTGGCCGCCCTGCTTCGCCAGAGCGGCGAGATCGGCCTGGGCGGATTTGGCCCCTTCGGCGTTCGGCACGCAGGCCAGCACCACGCCGCCGGGCGCGGCGAGCTGCACGGCGCGTGCAAACACGGCGCGCGCCTCGTCACGCTGGCGTGGTGGCAGCACGAGCACGAGGTCGAAATGTTCCGCGTCGACGCGCGCGTCGACGCGGAACCGGCTGCGCTCCAGCGCCTCGGCAAACGGCTTGAAGCTCTGCTCACCGCGCCAGGCGGGGCGCGCCATCTCGCGCAGGCGAAAGCCGTCGCGGGCGCGCAGGAACAGCACGCGGGCGTCGGCCGACAGGCGCAAAGCGCCCGCCTCCAGCGGCAGAAACAGCGCATCGAGCACGTCGTCGACGGGAGCGGCGGCTACAGGGGACATCGGCACGGCTTCAGGGCAACGGGCGGGCCGTGATTGTACGCGGGGTGATGCGGGTGGGCTGGGATGAGGCTGGCGCAGCGGGAGGAAGAGCATCGCGCGCGAGCGCGCTCCTACAGGGAGTCGCGCTGTTGTAGGAGCCCGCTCGCGGGCGATGCTTTTCGATGCATGCGACGGCAAAAAGCATCGCGACTGAAGTCGCTCCTACAGGTGAAGCGGGCTCGTCTGCGTTTTGTAGGAGAGGCTTCAGCCCCGCCTGTTTCTGCAGCGCGGGCGCGGCTACTTCTTGCGTTCCAGCATCGCCTTGAGGTCGGCGAAGGGGTTGCCGGTGGCGGGGGCCTGCGCGTCGCCCGGATCGAGGGTGCCGCTGTCGTAGTCGAGGTAACGCTGGTGCTCGTTGTCGTGGCAGTACACGCACAGCAGTTCCCAGTTGCTGCCGTCGGCGGGGTTGTCGTCGTGGTTGTGGTTGCAGTGGTGCACGGTGAGCTGCTGCACGTTGCTGCGGTCGAACTCGCGGGCGCAGCGGCCGCAGATCCACGGGTACATCTTCAGGGCGCGGTCGCGGTAGCCGTGGCCGCGCTGTTCGGCGGCGCGGCGGGCGTCGGCGACGACGCGGTCGAGTTTGCTGGTGTTGATGGGTGGCATCGCGGTTGGCTTCGAAGGATGTGGCGGGAGGCGCTGGATGACCAGCTTCGCTGTTGAAAGGCGCCTCCAGCTTTTGCTGGGATGACGGTCAAGATAACTGGCGCAGACTAGCGTTCTTCGTGCTGCTCCGGGGTGACGACCAGAGCGGCATCAGCGGCGCCATCCGGACAGCGCCGCCGATGCCGCTCGCTGTCGTCAGGCCCCGGCCCGGCCCATCCGGCCGACCCAGCGATACAGCACGAATACCACGATGGCGAACGCGCCACCACCGAGCCACACGGCGTAGTCGGCGAAGCCGGGGCCGACCAGGGCGAGCGGACCGTCCTTGCGCAGGCCGAGCTTGTCGGCGAAGGCGACGATGGCGGCGATCACCACGCCGATGATGCTCTCGCCCACGATCAGGCCCGAGGCCAGCAGCACGCCGAGCTGCTTCACCGGTTCGGCACGCGGGCCCTTGTCCGCCTGACGGTCGTAGACCCAGCCGACGACGGAACCGACCACCACCATCAGCGTGCTGACGGTCGGCAGATAAATGCCAAGGCCCACGGCCAGCGGCGGCAGGCGGAAGCGGCTGACGCGGGCCAGCACCTCGTCGATGACGATGATGGCGGCGCCGATCGCCGCGCCCACCTCGATCAGCGTCCAATCGATGTTGCCCTGGATTACGCCCTGCGCCAGCGCCGAGATCAGGCCTGCCTGCGGTGCCGGCAAGGCATTGGCCGGATTGACGCCCGGGGCACCGAGGAAGCCGTAGGCCTGGTTCACCAGGTCCAGCACCGGCGGGATCACCGCCGCGCCGGCAATGACACCCACGATCAACGCGGCCTGCTGCTTCCACGGCGTGGCGTCGACCAGCTGGCCGGTCTTGAGATCCTGCAGGTTGTTGTTGGCGATCGCCGCCACGGTGAACACCACCGCGGTGACAAACAGCGAGAACGCCACCAGCGCCTTGCCGGTATCCGGCGCCAGGTGCGGCTGCACGAAGGCCACCAGCAGCAGCGAGGAGCAGATCACCACCAGGATGCCCACGCCCGACAGCGGACTGTTGGACGAGCCGATGAGGCCGGCCATGTAGCCGCACACGGTGGAGACGAAAAAGCCCATCAACACCACGAACGCCACGCCGCCCACCGCCAGCACGCCGATCTGGCTGCCCAGCCCGCTGAGGTTGGCGAAGTGGCCGAGCAGCCAGGCGATCGGCACGAAGCAGGCCAGCGTGATCAGGCCGACCAGACCGATCGGCATGTCGCGCTCGGTGCGCGGCAGGGTGTCGGCCTGGCCGGCCTTGCGCACGCGGTTGGCGGCCATGGCGCCGGCCAGGCCGCTGATGACCGGCTTGACCAGCTTGGCCAGCGTCCAGATCGCCGACACGCCGATGGCGCCGGCGCCCACGTAGCGCACCTTGGTGCTCCAGGTGGCCTGGGCGATGTCCGCCAGCGCACCGGTGCCACCGGCGAGCGCCGCGTAATGTGGCACGCCCCAGCCCCAGCCGATCAGCGCACCGACCAGCATCGCGATGCCCACCGAAATGCCCACCAGGTGGCCGATCGCGAACAGCGCAAACGACAGCCCCAGATCGAAGCCGGTGACGCCACCGCGGTCGTTCACCCGGAAGAACTTCACCACATCGGAGGCGAACACCTGGGTGGCCACGACCACGGCGAACACCGCCGAGACGATGGCGCCCCACACCACGGCCAACAGGCCGGCGCGGCTTTCCTCGGTCGCGGTATCGGTCGTGTCGTCGCCAGCGCCCACCTTGAGCACCTCGGCACAGGCCACGCCTTCGGGGTACGGCAGGTCCGAGCCGGTCACCAGCGCGCGGCGCAGCGGGATCGAATACATCACGCCGAGGATGCCGCCCAGCGCGCAGATCGCGAACGACAGCCAGAACGGGAAGCCGGTCCACCAGCCGATGATGATCATGCCCGGCAGCACGAAGATGATCGACGACAACGTGCCGGCCGCCGAGGCGATCGTCTGCACGATGTTGTTTTCCTGGATGGTGGAGTCCTTGAAGCCGCGCAGCAGCGCCATCGAGATCACCGCAGCGGGGATCGAGGTGGCGAAGGTGAGGCCGGCCTTGAGGCCGAAGAACACGTTGGCGGCGGTGAACACCACGGTGATCACCACGCCGATGATCAGGCCGCGTACGGTCAATTCGGTGCGCGGCTCGGCGCCCGGCGCTTTCGGTTGGCTCACGTGTGGGACTCCCCGGATGGACAAGGCCCGAAAGATAGCCGGTAACGGGGCGCCATGGCAGCGCGCACCGCCGCATGGCCCGGCGCGTCAGCCCGGCGGCGGGAATGCCCAGCGCAGGAAATCCGGCAGCACGGCCGCCCAGGCCTTCTCCTCGTGGTGGGCACCGGACACCACGTCCAGCCCCACCTGCCCCGCCCGCGGCGGATGCGCCGGGTCACCCTGCACCACGCGATAGCCGAGCTGGCGCAGGCCGCGGCGCGGCGTGCCGTCGATGTCGCGCCAGCCGTCGACGAGATCGCGCAGGTCATCCACCGCGTCGATCACGCCGTCGCCGTCGCGGTCGCTGGTTTCCTCGCCGGTGCCGATGGAAAACCACAGTCGCAGGGTGGGACGCGCCGGTCCGCGGTCGACCATCCGCAGCGCCAGCCGCGAGTGCTGCACGGCAGCCGCGCTGATTCGCTCGCCGGCCACCCAGAACGAGGGCGAGAACGCGCCCACCGTGCCGAACACGTCCGGGTCGTTCCAGCCCAGGCCGAACGCGCTCAACGCGCCGAGCGACCAGCCGAGCACGGCGCGATCGGCCGCCGTTGGGCGGGTGCGGTAGCGCGCATCGATGGTCGGCACCAGCGTGTCGACGAACCACTGCGCATATGTCTGCGCCTGCGCGCCGATGGCTCCGAAGCGCGAGCCACCCACCACGCTGCGCCGGCGAGCGCGATCAAACAGGCCGTAGAGCGCGAGGCGATCAGGCAACGCATCCACCGCCACCACGATCACCGGTGCGATGGCGTGCCGGGCGTAGAGGTTCGCGAGGGTGGCCTGCAGGCCGACCGCGGGCATGTCCTGGCCATCGTTGGCGTAGAGCACGGGGTAGCGCGTGCTGCTATTCGCATAGCCCGGCGGCAGGTAGAGCGTGATGTGGAAGGCCTGCGGGGCGAAGGCGGGGCTGGGGAGTTGGAGGGTGTCGGTGACTATGGTGATGGGGGTGGCGAGAGCCGCGCCGCGTGCTTCACCGGCACGCGTGTGCGGTGAAATGAGTAGCAGGCAAAGCGCCACCGCAAACAGTCGGCACGTCGATCGCATTCGGATTCTTGGGGAGGTGAACAAAGAGCCCGGTGCGCGGCGCGATGCCCTTCGACTGCGCTGCGCTACGCTCAGGGCGAACGGTTGGGGATGGCGCTTGGGTGGAGATTGAGCCATCGCCGCGTCCAGATATTCAATCAATAGGAACGGCGTGAGTGCGATGGCTGCGTGCAGTTGGTTCCTCCCATATCCGATAGCACTTCATCTCCCCTCCGTTCGCCCTGAGCGTAGCGCAGCGCAGTCGAAGGGCAGGCACCCTCAACGACCTGGCTCCATCAGCGACAACCCACTGCAGAACCGCCGCGCGTCCCCGCTCAGCGGATCATCAAACGCCAGCTCCCGTGCCAGCAGTTGAAGCGGCCGCGCAGGATCGTCCGGCCCCTCGGGCTGCAGCGCCGGATACAGCGGATCGTTGGCGATCGCCGCGCCCAGCCCGGCCATCTGCACGCGCAACTGGTGCTTGCGCCCCGTCAGCGGTTCCAGCCGATAACGCCACAGCGCCTCGCCGCGTTCAATCACGTCGATCCGGGTTTCGCTGTTCGGCTCGCCCGACACCTCGCACATGCGGAAGAACGGCTCCCCGCGCTCGATGCGCGAGCGTCGCACACGCGGAAATTCCAGCTCGGGCAGCGGTGGCGCCAGCGCCTCGTACACCTTGCCGATGCGCCGCTCGCGGAACAGCGCCTGGTAGGCGTCGCGCGTGTCAGGGCGGACCGAGAACATCACCAGGCCACGGGTAAGCCGATCGATCCGGTGCAAAGGTGCCAGGTGCGCGTGGCCGGTGGCCGCCACCAGCCGCGCCAGCAGCGTCTGGGTGACATAGACGCCCGCCGGGGTCACCGGCAGGAACGGCGGCTTGTCGGCCACCAGCAGGTGCTCGTCCACGTGCACGATGCGCACTTCACCAGGGATCACCGGCTCGTCGGCCACCTCGCGAAAGTAGCGCACCGGCATGCCGACGCGGTACGGCGTGTGCGCGGTGATCGGCACGCCATCGGTATCGAGCACGCGACCGCGGGCGATGCGGTCCAGCCACTGCGCGCGGGAAATCGCTGCGAAGTGGTCGCACAGGCAGTCCAGCACGGTGGGCCAGTCGCCGGGCGGCAGGTGCAGGGTGCTGGCGGGGATGCGGGTAGTCATAGCGAACGCGCAGGGTAACGCGATAGCCGCGCGCGGTCCCGCCAAATGTGCAACGCCCCACTACACTGCACGGCTGACATCACGGAATGCCCCGCATGGCTCTCAACGCCACCATCTACAAGGTCGAGCTGCAGGTCAGCGACATGGATCGGCACTACTACGCCACCCATGCGCTCACGCTCGCCCGCCACCCGTCGGAAACCGAGGAGCGCCTGATGGTGCGCCTGCTCGCCTTCGCGCTGTATGCCGACGAGCGACTGGAGTTCGGCAAGGGCCTGAGCAACGAGGAAGAACCGGACCTGTGGCGCAAGAGCTACGCCGACGAGATCGAGCTCACCATCGAACTCGGCCAGCCGGACGAGGCGCGCATCCGCAAGGCCTGCGCCAAATCGCGGCAAGTGGTGGTGATCAACTACGGCGGCCGCGCGGCAGACGTGTGGTGGGACAAGATCGCCAGCAGCCTCACCCGCTTCCGCAACCTCACCGTGCTGGACATCCCCGAGGCCACCGTGCAGGAACTGGTCGGCCTGCTCGATCGCGGCATGCGCCTGCAGGCGCTGATCCAGGACGGCGAGCTGCAACTGATGGACGGCAGCCACAGCGTCAGCGTGCGCGCGGCGACGCGCATGGCTGCCGCGTAAGGGGAACGCGCCGGCCCTCCTGACCATCGGCTAATGGCCGGTGCGCAGCAGCGCCTGATAACGTGGGCCTTTCACCCAGGGGACCCACTGCGATGTTGCTGAAGCTGCTTCCTGCCTCTCTCCGGGCCGGCCTCGTGCCGGCGTTTGCCACCGCGCTGCTGGCCGTCTCGGCCGGCGCCTTTGCCAGGCAGGATGCCGCTCCGCAGTACCCGAACTACCCCAGCGAGACGCCGGCGAAGTTC
Source organism: Dyella thailandensis (assembly GCF_050749815.1). Classification (GTDB taxonomy): domain Bacteria; phylum Pseudomonadota; class Gammaproteobacteria; order Xanthomonadales; family Rhodanobacteraceae; genus Dyella_A. The sequence goes on from NZ_CP192735.1 coordinate 1,662,044, forward strand.
ACCCCGGTCAACGCCGACGCCGACTTCGAGCGCCGCGTGGTGATGATCCCCATGCGCGACGGCGTGAAGCTGCACACGGTCATCCTGGTGCCGAAGAACCTCAACGGCGACCACGCGAAGAAGGCCGGCATCGTGCTCACCCGCACGCCTTACGACGCCGATGCGCTGACCACGCATGCGCAGAGCGGCAGCCTCGCCGCCAACCTGGAGGGCTACGACAACCCGGCCGACGTGATCGTGGAAGACGGCTACATCCGCGTGGTGCAGGACGTGCGCGGCAAGTACCACTCCGAAGGCGATTACGTGATGAACCGCCCGCCGCACGGGCCGATCAACCCCACCCCGGTGGACGACGCCACCGACACCTACGACACCATCGACTGGCTGGTGAAGCACGTGCCGGAAAGCAACGGCAAGGTCGGCACACTGGGCATTTCCTACGACGGCTTCGAGCCGCTGATGGCGCTGATCCATCCGCATCCGGCGCTGAAGGTGTCGGTGCCGATGAATCCGATGGTCGACGGCTGGATGGGCGACGACTGGTTCCACAACGGCGCGTTCCGCCAACAGAACCTGCCCTACATCTACGAGCAGACCGCCACCCGCGACAACTCGGCCAAGTGGTGGTCGAACGTGCACGACGACTACGACCTCTACCTGCGCGCGGGCTCCGCCGGCGAGCTGGCGCGCCAGCACGGCATGGAGCAGCTGCCGTTCTGGAAGAAGGTGCTGGCGCACCCGGCCTACGACAGCTTCTGGCAGGACCAGGCAGTGGACAAACTGCTGGCGAAAGAGCCGCTGAAGGTGCCGGTGATGCTGGTGCACAGCCTGTGGGATCAGGAAGACATCTACGGCGCCATCGCCGTGTACAAGGCGATCAAGCCCAAGGACACCAGCGGCAACATGGTCAAGCTGGTGATGGGCCCGTGGCACCACGGCCAGGAGATCGAGGACGCCAGCGCCCTGGGTGCGCTGAAGTTCGGCAGCGACACCGGCCGGTATTTCCGCGAACAGGTGCTGCGGCCGTTCCTGGCGCAGTATCTGAAGAACCAGGCACCAAAGGCCGACGTGGCGCCGGTGACCGCATTCGAGACCGGCACCAATCGCTGGGAGCGGCTACAGCGCTGGCCCTCCGGCTGTGACCATGGCTGCACCATCACGCCGAAGCCGCTGTATCTGGGCGACGCCATGAAGGCCAGCTTCACCCGGCCGGTCGACGACGGCGGCGACCGCTATGTTTCCGATCCCGCGCACCCGGTGCCGTTCCGCGCGCGGCCGATCCAGCCGGTGGGTTACGACGCCGGGCAGACCTGGTCGCAGTGGCTGGTGGACGACCAGCGCGAGGCCTCAGGCCGCACCGACGTGCTCACCTACACCTCCGACGTGCTCACCGCGCCGCTGACCATCGCCGGCCAGCCGCAGGTGCACCTCACCGCTTCCACCACTGGCACCGACAGCGATTGGGTGGTGAAGCTGATCGACGTGTATCCCGACGAGGTGGCCAACCAGCCGGAGATGGGCGGCTATCAGCTCGCCGTGGCGATGGACATCCTGCGTGGCCGCTACCGCGAAGGTTTCGCCGAGGCCAAACCGATCCAGGCCAACACGCCGCTGCCCTACACGTTCGCGCTGCCGACCACCAACCACGTCTTCCTGCCCGGCCATCGCATCATGGTGCAGGTCCAGTCGAGCTGGTTCCCCCTGTACGACCGCAACCCGCAGACCTTCGTGCCGAACATCTTCCTGGCCAAGCCGGAGGACTACCGCAAGGCCACGCAGGAAGTGTTCCACTCCAGCTACGTGGAATTGCCGGTGGTGGCGGCCAAGGGGAACGGCACCTCCGGCGGTTGAACGAGAGGGCCGCCATTCGGCCCTTTTTGATCAATACCGGCATCGCGCTCCTACAGGTGCGGGCTATTGTAGGAGCCCACCCTGTGGGCGACGGGCATCGCGGTGAACCGCACAGCCGGTCGCGCACAGGGTGCGCTCCTACATGTGCGGGCTGCCGCCCGCTCAATCCTCGGGCGCGGCCTCGCGTCCCTGCTGACGGATGATCGCCTCTTCGCGCGCATCGATGATCGACTGCATCACGCTGTCCACGTCGGCGGCGCGCTCGTCGAAGGTGAAGTGGCCGGTGAGCTCGGTGTCCGGATGCAGTTCACTCTGCTCGAACAGCGCCCACATCTCCTCGGCGTAGTGCGTTTCCAGCAGCTCCGGCGCGAAGCGCGCCAGGGTGATGGTGAGGTTGCTCACGTCACGGCGCAGCATGAAGCGCGCATTGTTGTTGCCGGCGGCGCTCACCGCCTGCGGCAGGTCGATGATCACCGGGCCGTCCGGCCCCACCAGCACGTTGTATTCCGAGAGATCACCGTGAATCAGCCCCACGCAGAGCATGCGGGCCACCTGATGCATCAGGAAGCGGTGCCAGGCGCGTGCGGTGTCTGCATCCAGATCCACCTCGCCCAGCCGCGGCGCGGAGTGACCGTCCTCGTCGGCCACCAGCTCCATCAGCAGCACGCCGTTGAAATAGCCGTACGGCCGCGGCACCCGCACGCCGGCGTCGCTGAGCAGATAAAGCGCGTCGACCTCGGCGTTCTTCCAGGCGGCCTCGGCCTCCTTGCGGCCGAACTTGGTGGCCTTGCCCATGGCGCGCGCCTCGCGGCTGCCGCGCACCTTGCGCCCTTCCTGGTACTGCACGCGCTGCTGGAAGCTGCGCTGGGCCATGTCCTTGTAGACCTTGGCGCAGCGGATGTGATCGCCCGAACGCACCACGTACACCGAGGCCTCCTTGCCGCTCTTGAGCGGACGCAACACCTGGTCGATCACGCCATCGTCGATCAGCGGCTGCAGGCCGTGGGGAATCTTCATGCGGTAGGGCTTGGCCGTGCGGAAAAGAGCGCCATGATGCCCGAAGCGCGCAATCGGTGGATCATGCGGCCACCGCCAGTGCGTCGCGCGCGGCGGCGGCCAGCTCGAACGAATGCAGCCGCGCGGCGTGGTCGAAGACGTTGGCGGTGAGCAGCAACTCGTCCGGCCGGTGCCGCGCGATGAACGCAGCCAGCCCGCGCTGCAGCGTGTCCGGGTCGCCCACCACCGCGCAGGCCAGCGCCTGCTCCACGCCGAGCCGCTCGGTGGGCGTCCAGAACGCCTCGATGTCGTCGATCGGCGGCGGGATCAGCCCCGGCCGCCCCCGGCGCAGATTCACGAACGCCTGCTGCTGGGTCGTGAACAGGCGCCTTGCCTCGGCATCGCTGTCGGCCGCCACCACGTTGAGCGCGAGGATCGCGTACGGCTCAGCCAGGCGCGCCGAGGGGCGGAAGTCGCGGCGGTAGATCGCCAGCGCCTGGTCCATCGCATCGGGCGCGAAGTGCGAGGCGAACGCGAACGGCAGGCCGAGCTGCGCTGCCAGCTTCGCGCTGAACAGGCTGGACCCCAGCAGCCATACCGGCACCTCCAGCCCCGCCCCCGGTACCGCACGCACGGCCTGTCCCGGCCTCGCCGGCTCGAAATAGCCCAGCAGTTCCATCACGTCGTTGGGGAACGCATCGGCACTGTCGAAGTAGCGCCGCAGGGCCCGCGCGGTGGCTTGGTCGGTTCCCGGTGCACGGCCCAGGCCCAGGTCGATCCGCCCCGGATACAGCGAGGCCAGCGTGCCGAACTGCTCGGCCACCTGCAGCGGCGCGTGGTTGGGCAGCATGATGCCGCCGGCGCCCACGCGGATGGTGGAGGTGCCGCCGGCGATATGGCCGATCAGCACCGCCGTCGCCGCGCTGGCGATGCCGGGCATGTTGTGATGTTCGGCCAGCCAGTAGCGGCGGTAGCCCAGCCGCTCGCCCAACTGGGCCAGCTGCAGCGAATGACGGAACGACCGGGCGGAATCGCTGCCTTCGGTGACGGGGGCCAGGTCCAGGATGGAGAAGGGAATCATGCGCGGCTCACTGGGGCGGGAGCCTCTCTACGTAGGGGCGGCTGGGGGCCAATGCCACCCCGCCGGGCCACGGCCTACATTTTTTCGCCTCCGGGCCGTTAACACCGCTGCGAGGCCGGATGTTCCGGCCGGGGGAGCGTGCATGCAAAACCTGTGGCGCTGGATTCTGGGATACGCGGATGCGCCGCCCCCGGCGCGCGCGCCGGCGCGTCCCCGACCCACGCCCGCGCCGCACGGCCAGGCCGTTTCCAGCCCCGAGGCGACCGCCGCCGCGCACGAGGCGATGTCACTGGCGATGCTGGGCGACCGCTTCCACCGCTACGTGCTCGGCCTGCCCGACTACCACGCCAGCGAGCCCAGCCAGGAAGAGCGGACGATCCTGCGGCGCCTGCAAAGCACCTGCACCGCATTCGACGTACGCAGCCTGCCGCGCCTGCCCACCGTGCTGCCGCAGCTGCTGCGCTCGCTCAAGAGCGACACCGTCGGCGGCGCCCAGCTGGCCAAGCTGATCGGCCGCGATCCGGTGCTGGTAGGCGAAGTGATGCGGGTCAGCCGCAGCATCTACTACCGCACCCTGCACCCGATCCAGAGCCTGCAGCACGCGGTGGTGCTGCTCGGCCAGGACGGCCTGCGCCGGGTGGTGACGATGCACGTGATGAAACCGATCCTGCACGCCAGCGCGGGCATGTTCGGCCACGTCGCGGGGCAACGGCTGTGGGACCACGCCGAGCGCTGCGCGCACGCCTGCGCCTATCTCGGCAAGGGCAGCTCCGACCCGTTCGAGGCGTACCTGGCCGGCATCGTGTGCAACACCGGCACCGGCGCTGTGGTGCGCGTGCTCGACCAGGAAGCGCCGGCCGAACTGGGCCCGCTGACCAGCCACTTCCTCGCCTCGTGCGCCAAGCTGGCGGCGCAGCTTTCGCTGCGGGCGGCGCACCACTGGAACCTGCCCGCCAACGTGCTCAACGCGCTGGAGGAACGCACCGCAGCCGGCACGCCGCCGGAAAGTTCGCTCGGCCGCGCCCTGCTGTGCGCCGACACGCTGGCGATGGCCCAGGTGCTGGGCGAGCACGCGCTCGCCTCGCCGGACACCGACCTGAGCAGCGCATGGCCGGAGTTCTTCACTCCGGCCATGATCGAACGCTGCCAGCAGGACCTGCGCCGCCAGTTCCGCGACGCCGAGGCCCGCGCCGTCTAGCGGCGTCCGGTCGACTCAAGGAGTGGGACGGCTGGCCCGCACATCGGTCGACAGTTGGGTGCCGATCTGCCCGGCGCCCTTACGCAGCAGCACGCCCAGGGCCTGGGCATAGGTCGCCTCGCTGGAGCCGGCCGGCACCGGCGTGGTCGGCGACACTGCGTACGCGTGGCTGCTCACCCGGCCGCTGGCGTTGATCGTGCAGCGCAGGGACAGATCGAGCAGCACGGTATCCGGTGCCTCGTCGGTGTCCACCTTCATCCCCGCCTTGATGTCGTCGCAGGCGATGGTGAGGTTGGCGAAGTAATCCTGCTGCACGCCGGCGCGCAGCTGCGCCTCCAGCGCCTTGGCCAGCGGCGGATCGGGCAGGAACTTCAAGGTGCTGTCCAGGCCACGCAGTTCCACCTGCTCCGGACCCGGTGACAGGATCAGCCAGGGCGCCTGATTGGGCACCACCAACGTGCCCAGCGCCACCGGCGTGCGCGTGTCGTGGCCGCATGCGGACAAAAGAACGGTACCGGCGATAGCCAGTGCGATGCGCTTCATGACGTATTCCCCCTGAGACGAGCCAGGGAATCTAACCCGCGGCACCACCTCGATCAATCCTGCGCGCGGTTTTGGACGTCCATTTGCCGACCAGCGCACGCTGCGGCGGCGAGATCGGGGGAATCACGTACACGCCCGGCCGGGGCTTGTCGCGACATTCCCGGCAAGGCGTCCGGCTCAGCCGGATGCGTCGGGATGACGCGCCAGCCAGGCGGCCAACGCGTCGCGATAGCAGTCCATCGCCTCCTCATGGACGTCGTAGATGCACCGCACGCAGCCCTCGCCGCAGCAGTCGAGCGGATCGGGCGTCGACGGCGGCTGCGGCTTCGGATCGTCGTCCGTGACGGTCACGCCTCAGCCCTTGGGCTTGCGGAACCGGTAGACGAACTGATCGGTGTGGCCGCGGATCGACTTGTCGAACACCTTGATGTCATGCGGATCCTTCGGGTTGCGCAGCACGTTGCTCTCGCCGTCGAACACGAAGCCGGCCGATTCCACCTGCTGCTTCACAATGGCCGGATCGATGCGGTGCAGCGTGTCGGTATCGCGCATGCCCGAGCCGGCCGGCGCCACGTGATCGACTACCACGAACAGGCCACCGGGCTTGAGCGCGGCGAACACCTGCTTGTCGAACGCCACCGGATCGAGGCTGCCCATGAACTTGTCCGGATAGTCGTGATAGTTCTGCGAGGTGAACACGAGGTCCACCGGCTCGGGCGTGGAGAACTGCGCGGCCGGCTGCACCAGTACGCTGATGTTGGCGTAGTGCGGCTCGCCGGCGAGCTTGCGCAGGTTGTCCGAATCGGAGCCGGACTCCTTGTTGTAGGCATCCGGCCAGATCCCGTAGACCTTGCCCTTCGGGCCGACAATGGCGCTGAACACGCGGCTGAAATAGCCGCTGCCGGGAATCAGGTCCACCACCTTCTGGCCGGGCTTCACCTCGGCGAAGGTCATCAGCGCGGCCACCTTGCGGCGTGCATCGTTGGAGGCATCGAGCTTGCGGGCGGGGTCGGCCACCGCCTGGCGCACATAGGCGGGCGTGGAGGTGGCGTGTCCGGAGGAAGCCGCGGCCGAGGCGGCGACAGGCAGGGCAAGCATGAGCGTGGCGGCAAGCAGGGTCAGGCGCATGGCGGGTCTCCGTGACGAAAGGAGCGCACAGTGTGCACCCAACTGCGGCGTCCTTGACCATGACCTGTGCCACATCGCGTGGCGCGCGCAGGCGTCGGTTGCCGCGGGCTGCGACGCGTAGTAGTAGTGGCGACACGCCGCGCCCATCGGGCCGGAGTAGAACAAGGAAGCCACCGATGACCCTGCTCCTCGCGTGCGTGTTCGTGCTGTTGCATGCGTCGGCCATCTTCTTCCTGCCTGCGTTCGCGATGCAGACCTCCTACGTGTTCCTGCTAGCGGCACCGGCGCTGGCATGCACCGCCGCGTTGCGCCGGAGCATGCGCGATGGCTGGCGGCACAGCCGCGGCTGGCTGCTGGCGGCGCTGGCCATGGCGCTGTGGACGCTGGGCATGCTCGCCAGCCTTCGCCAGGACCTGTTCCTGGACAACCCCAACGCGGCACCGGGGGACAGCACGCTGCTGTTCATCCTGTTCGGCGTGCCGATCGTGCTGGCGGTGTCCGCCTCGTACGTGGAAGGCGAGTCGGTGCTGCTGCGGGTGATCGACGCGGCGCTGGCCTTGGCGCTGGGCTATCTGTTCTACGTGCACACCTTCAGCCTGCTCACCCTGCGCGGCGCCGGCAGCCTGACCCAGGCGCTGCTGGTGGCGACGATGTTCGACGCCGAAAACCTGTTTCTGCTGGTGGCGTCGGCCATCCGGCTGAGCGCCGCCGACCGCCGCGGCGAGCGCCATTTCTACCGGGCGATGGTGCTGTTCACCGGGCTGTATACGCTGATCACCTTCTACTACAACCATTTCGTTGCGCTGGGCGATCACCCGGATTTCGGCTCGCTGCGCGATCCGCTGATCGACATCGCCTTTCTCGCCTTCGCGCTGGAGGCCTGGCGCGACCACGAGCCGGCGCCCACGGCAAAGCCGCCGTCGCCGGCACTGGTGCGCTTCGTGCGCAGCGCCAGTCCGCTGTTGATGGCGCTGGCGCTGCTGGTAGTGGCGATCATCCTGCTGCGGGAGCGTTTCTATCTGGGCGTGGCCGGCGTGGTGGTGGCGGTGCTCGGCTACGGCGCGCGCACCACCCTGACCCAGGTGCAGCACATCAAGATCGAGGAAGGCCTGCAGCAAAAGAACGATGCGTTCGAGCGGCTGGCGCACACCGACAGCCTCACCGGCCTGCCCAACCGCCGCGCGCTCGACGAGGCGCTGGAACGCGCCTACGCCGAACACGGACCCGGCCTGGCCCGCCTCACCGTGCTGATGATCGACGTCGATTTCTTCAAGCGTCTCAACGACAGCTATGGCCATCCGGCCGGTGACGCCTGCCTGCGCCGCGTCAGCGAGGCGCTGGCCGGTGCGGCCGGCCGGCGTGGCGACGTGCTCGGGCGCTACGGCGGCGAGGAGTTCGCGCTGGTGATGCCCGGCGCCTCGTTGCAGGCCGGCCTGGTGGTGGCCGAGCGGCTGCGTCACGCGGTGGAATCGCTGGCCGTGCCCAACGCGGGCAGCCCCCATGGCGTAGTGACGGTGAGCGTGGGCGTGGCCACCGCGGTGGCGGGCGAAAAGCCGCTGGATGCCCTGCTCGCCACCGCCGACAGCGCGCTGTACGAGGCCAAGCGGCGCGGTCGCAACCAGGTGGTGACGCTGGACTGAGCTCAGCCCGGCAGGCGCCAGCTGCCGAGCGTCTCATAGTCGCTGCTGCCAACCTCGCTGTGCAACAGCACCACCCGATCCACCGGCCAGGCGATCGGCGCCACCGCGATCGGCGCGGGCAGATCGCGCAGACCATAGGCGAGCGTGACGTGCGGCGTGAAGCTGCGCTCGATCCGCCCGCCCAGCCGCACCAGCGACAGCTCGCGCCGCAGTTGCTCCCACAGCGTCTGCAACGCCTGCGATGCGTGCGTGCTGCGCAGCACGCACGGCGGCCGCCGGCCGGTAAAGCTCGCGACCTGATCCGGTGACCAGGTGAAGGGCGCCACGCGCACCTTGGCCACGGCGGCACGTGCCGCTTCCAGCAACGACGGCCGCAGACTGGGGTGATCGCCGAGGAAGGCCAGGGTGACGTGGTAGCGCGCCGGCTTCACCCAGCGCGCCTCGATGGCGCCGCCCTCGCGCAATGCGTGGGCCACGGTGGCCATCTGCTCGCGCACCGATTCAGGGGGAACCAAGGCGAAGAACAGGCGATGCAGCGATCCGGCCGGCTCCTCCAGCCCGGGCAGCGCAGCCTGTGGCTGGTCGGCGTGGATCATGGCTGCAGCCCGCCGGGGCAGCCGCTGCAGCGAAGCTCGTTCGTCACACGGAAAGTTCCACAAACACGGGGCGGCAGTGTGGCATGCCGCGCGCAGCTCAGCCGCTCCAGGTCTGCACCGTGGTCGGCAACGCGCGATGCGCGGTCCATTCGGCGCGCTCGTGGCGGCAGCTGGGGCTGCCCATGGCGAACTTGCGACAGATCGCCGGGCGGTCGGCGTAGATGCTGCAGCGGAAATCCAGCGGATCGACCGCCGCACACCAGCCATCCTCGCCCTTGGCCAGCGTCTGGAAACCGCGCGCATCCTCGTGCACCAGCCAGCGCGGCACGCGATCCTCCGGCATCAACACCACGGTGAGGCGGCAGCACACCGCCTCGCAGGTGTCGCACTGCACGGAGGGATCGACGCGCTGGTGATAGCGATCGCGCGGTGCTGCTGCGTCAGACATGCCCGGCGCGCCGCGCGTCGATGAAGGCCTTGGCCTGTTCGAGCATCCAGGGGCCCAGATGGTCGTCGGCCAGATTCTTGCGGGCCTGCGGATAGGGCTGATGCACCACCTCGTCCCCGGCAAGGGTGACGGTGAAGCTGTCGACGCTGCAGCGAATGAGGTAGCCGCAGTAGCGGGTGATCAACGGCAACGTGGTGACCGGCGGCGGAGCGACGCGGCGAGCGGACATAGGCGGGTTCCTTGGCGATGCATGCGGCCTGCACACTTCCGACCGGCGACGGAACGTTCCGGGCACGGTGGCGGGATGACGGTGGGCAGGGAGCAGCGGCGGGCGCACGCGCGATATCGCGTGCGAAGGCGCGGGAGCCCGGGCTTGCCGGCCCTGCGAAGAGATAACTACGGAACTCTAGCGGACCGCGGGTTACGCGGATGTTCCAGCCGTGCTTACAGGCACGTAACTTGTCGCGGCGCATGCTGCGGTGTATTCGCGTCTGCCCGCCCTGCCCCGCGCCGGCGGCCGTCTGCGATGTTCTCCACCACGACCGGTGTTCGGCCGGCGCGGCTCCCGATCCCTCCTGGATCGCTACCTGAAAGGCCCGCCATGACCTCGCCCAAGATCGAAATGTCCGTGCAAGACATCCACAACGTCTACAGCATGGACAAGACCAAGCTGACGGCGAAGCCGACCGCACCGCGTGCTGCCGCCGACAAGGAGCCGGTTGCGGCCAAGGCGAGCAAGCCGCGCAAGGTCGCTCCGGTCAAGTAGGGTCCGCCGCGGCGACTGCTCTGCTCGCCCGCCTGCCGCGCGTCGCGCGCAGGGCGGGCGCCTCGCGGATCGCCCCCACCACCTGTTCGCGCAGCCAGGCGTGGCTGGCGTCGTCGTGCCTGGAGGCGAGCCAGTACGCGTGGATCGGTACCGGCTTGAGCTTCAGCGGCAAGGGGCTCAGCGACAGTGGCAGCTGGGCGGCCAGGCCGGCCGCGTAGGAAGCGGGCAGCGTAAGCAGCAGATCGCTGCCCGCCACCACCTGGCAGGCGGCGAAGTAGTGCTGGCACACCAGCCGCAGCTCGCGGTCACGGCCGTCCTGCTGCAAAAGCAGATCCAGCGCGATCGGCTCGCCCAGCGACGACACCGCCACGTGATGCGCGGCGAAATAGTCCGCGCGGCGCAGGGGGCGTCCATCCAGCGCATGACTACGGCGCATCGCCACCACCAGTGGCTCATCAAGCACATGCTCGCTCGCCACGCGCGCCCCCGCGCGCAGGCGACGATCCACCGCCAGATCGAGCGTGCCGGCAAGCAGTTCGCGCTCCACCTCGGCCGCCGCCACGCGCCGGCTGATGATGCGCACACCCGGCGCGCGCTCGGCCAGACGCCGCATCAGCGGCGGAAAGGCGATCGACTCCAGCACGTCGCGAAAACCGACGGTAAAGCTCAGCTCCAGCGTCTGCGGCGAAAACGCCGCCTGCCGCTGGGTGGTGGCCTGCAGGCCCTTCAGGTGCAGCTGCACCTCGCCGATCATCCGCCGCGTGCGCTCGGTCGGCAGCACGCGGTTGCCCTGGCGCACGAACAGCGGATCGCCGAAGTGCTCGCGCAGGCGGTTCAGCGAGTGCGTCACCGCCGGCTGGGTCAGGTGCAGCGCGCGCGCCGCGGCGCTGATGCCGCCGTGCACGTGGATGGCGTCCAGCACGCGGAACAGGTTGAGGTCGATGCGGCGGCCGGACATGGGGCGATCCATCAGGTAGGCCCGGCCGAGCATATCAATGCGGGCGATGACTGCGCATAAGGCACATGCATTTCAATGATTCCATCCGGCGGCGTACGCTCGACGGATCATCAGGAGCCGACGCCGTGGACTTCTCGCACTCCGCCCGCAGCCGCGAACTGCTCGATCGCCTCGACCGCTTCATGCACGAGCACTTGATCCCGGCCGAACCGGTCTACGCCAGCCAGCTCGCCGGCGGCGCCGACCATACGCGCTGGCACCAGCCGCCGATCATGGAAACGCTTAAAGCCCAGGCGCGCGCCGAAGGCCTGTGGAACCTGTTCCTGCCCGACGGCGAACACGGCGCGGGCCTGTCCAACGTGGAGTACGCGCCGCTGGCCGAGCGCATGGGGCACAGCTTCATCGCGCCGGAGGTGTTCAACTGCAACGCGCCGGACAGCGGCAACATGGAGGTGCTGGCAAAGTACGGCACGCCGGCGCAGCAGGCGCAGTGGCTCAAGCCTCTGCTCGACGGCGCGATCCGCTCGGCGTTCTGCATGACCGAGCCGGAAGTCGCCTCCTCCGACGCCACCAACATGCGCGCCACCGCCACACTGGAAGGCGACGAGGTCGTGCTCGACGGCCACAAGTGGTGGTCCACCGGCATCGGCCACCCGCACTGTCGGGTGCTGATCTTCATGGGGCTGACCGACCTCGACGCCCCGCCGCACGCACGCCACTCGATGGTGCTGTGCCCGCTGGACGCGCCGGGCGTCAAAGTCGAGCGCATGCTCACCGTGTTCCACGACTACGACGAACCGGGCGGCCACGGCCAGGTGCGTTTCGACCGGGTGCGCGTGCCGGCGAGCAACATCCTGCTTGGCCCCGGCCGCGGCTTCGAGATCGCACAGGGGCGGCTGGGGCCCGGTCGCGTGCACCACTGCATGCGGGCGATCGGCGCGGCAGAACGCGCACTCACCCTGCTCTGCCGCCGCGCCCGCGAGCGCGTCGCCTTCGGCCGCCCGCTGGCCGAACTGGGCGGCAACAGCGAGCGCATCGCCGAGCTGCGCATGGCGATTGAGCAGGCCCGCCTGCTCACGCTGAAAGCGGCCTGGACGCTGGACACCGCCGGCCCCAAGGCCGCGCTGAGCCTGGTCTCGCAGATCAAGGTGGTGGTGCCGAACATGGCGCAGCGGGTGATCGACGCGGCGATCCAGATCCACGGCGGCGCCGGCCTGTCCGACGACTTCCCGCTCGCCGCGCTATACGCCTACGCCCGCGTGCTGCGGCTGGCCGACGGCCCGGACGAGGTGCATCGCGCCGTGGTCGCCAAACTCGAACTCAAGGCCCAGCAGCAGAACGGAGACGCCCGATGAGCGCCGCCATCGACCAGCCGCGCCCGGTGCGCGCCGAGGACGCTTTCGATCTCGCCCGCGTCGACGCCTTCCTCAAGGAGCACATCGCCGGCCTCATCGGCACGCCGGAACTCAGCCAGTTTCCCGGCGGCGCTTCCAACCTCACCTATCTGCTGCGCTACGGCGATCGCGAACTGGTGCTGCGTCGCCCGCCCTCCGGCGCCAAGGCGAAGTCGGCCCACGACATGCTGCGCGAGGCGCAGGTGATGAGCGCGTTGCGCCCGCACTACCCGTACGCGCCGCGCATCCTCGCCAGCTGCCACGACGCCGACGTGCTGGGCTGCGACTTCTACGTGATGGAACGGCTGGCGGGCGTGATCCTGCGCCGCGAGCTGCCGGCCGACCTCGGCCTCGATGCCGCCGGCGTGCGCGCGCTGTGCACCGGCTTCATCGACCGGCTGGTCGAACTGCACCGCGTCGACACCGGCGACCCGGCGATCGCCGCGCTCGGCAAGGGCGAGGGCTACATCGCGCGGCAGGTCGCCGGCTGGAGCGAGCGCTACCGCCAGGCGCTGACCGACGGCAGCGATCCGTGCAACGACGTGATCGCCTGGCTGGCCAACAAGCAGCCGCCGCGGGAGACCGCGATCTGCGTGATCCACAACGATTACCGCCTCGACAACGTGGTGCTGGATCCGGCCGACCCGCTCACCATCACCGGCGTGCTCGACTGGGAGATGACCACGCTGGGCGACCCGCTGATGGATCTCGGCGGCGCGCTGGCGTACTGGGTGCAGGCCGACGACGATCCGGTGTTCCAGTCGTTCCGCCGCCAGCCCACGCACGCGCCGGGCATGCTCACCCGCCGCGAAGTGGTGGAGTACTACGGCGAACGCACCGGCTGGAGCGTGGAGCACTTCGACTTCCACGAGGTATTCGGACTGTTCCGCCTGCAGGTGATCGTGCAGCAGATCTACCGCCGCTTCGCACTGGGGCAGACCAGCAACCCGCAGTTCGCCGGCTTCGGCGACGCGGCGAAATACCTGGCCCAGCGTTGCCGCCGGCGCATCGCCGCCTCGGGGCGCTGAGCATGGGCGACCTGCTGCTGATCCGCCACGGCCAGGCCAGCTTCGGCGCCGCCGACTACGACCGGCTCTCGCCGGTCGGCGAGCAGCAGTCGGCGCGCCTTGGCGCCTGGCTGGCTGCCAACGAGTCGACGCCCGCGCATGTGGTGCGCGGCGCTCTGCGGCGTCACGCGCAGACCGCCGAGCACTGCCTGCGCGGTGCCGGCCTCGATGTGCCCGTGGAAATCGTTCCCGCGCTCGACGAGCTGGACCACGTCGACCTGTTGCAGCGCTATCGTCCCGACCTCGACGGCGCGGAGGCCCTGGCGGCGGAACTTCGCAACCAGAGCGATCCACACCGCGCCTTCCAGCAGATGTTCGTCGCCGCAGTGGACCGATGGACCGATGGCGCACACGACCATCAATACACACGCCCCTGGCCGGCCTTCCGCCAGGGCGTGCTGGCGTCGCTGACCGCGCTCGCCGCCCGCGCCCGTGACGCCGACGGCGACACCTGGGTGGTGACCTCCGGCGGGCCCATCGCGGTGATCGCCGCGCACCTGTTCGGCACGCCGCCGGAACGCACCTTCGCCCTGAGCTGGCCGCTGGCCAACACCGGCCTGAGCCGCGTGCGGGTGAACGGGACCGACCCGCAGATGGTCACCTACAACGCCTGGCCGCACCTGGCCGGCGCCACCGACCTGCTCACCTATCGCTGATTCGACATCGAGGACACCCGCATGACCACCGAGCTGTTCGACCTCACTGGCAAGATCGCCCTCGTCACCGGCGCCAGCCGCGGCATCGGCGCCGAGATCGCCCGCATGTTCGCGGCGCAGGGCGCGCACGTGATCGTCTCCAGCCGCAAGCTCGAGGACTGCCAGAAAGTCGTCGACGGCATCGTCGCCGAGGGCGGCCAGGCGGAGGCGCTGGCCTGCCACATCGGCGAGATGGCGCAGATCGAGGCGCTGTACGCGGCCATCGACGCGGCTCACGGCCGGCTCGACGTGCTGGTCAACAACGCCGCAACCAATCCCTACTTCGGCCCGATCACCGACACCGACCCGGCGATCTTCCAGAAGACCGTCGACGTCAACATCCGCGGCTACTTCTACATGTCCAGCCAAGCGGCCAAGCGTATGGGCAAGGGTGGGGGCGGCTCGATCGTCAACGTCGCCTCGGTCAACGGCGTGGTGCCCGGCTTCCAGCAGGGCATCTACTCGATCACCAAGGCCGCGGTGATCTCGATGACCAAGGCCTTCGCAGTGGAATGCGCCGAGGCCGGCGTGCGCTGCAACGCGCTGCTGCCCGGCCTCACCGACACCAAGTTCGCCTCGGTGCTGGTCAACACCCCGGCCATCCTCAAGCAGGCGATGGCGCACGTGCCGATGCGCCGCGTGGCGCAGCCCTCCGAGATGGCCGGCGCCGCGCTGTACCTCGCCAGCGCCGCCTCCTCCTATACCACCGGCGCCGTGCTCAACGTCGACGGCGGCTACCTCTCCGTCTGATCGCTGCGCTCCCTCTGCGCTGAATGGATTCATCGTTCGCGGGAGAGGGTCCGGGTGAGGGGAAGGCTCGTGCTTCTCACCGATAACGCCCACCCCCCCCCTCACCCAACCCTCTCCCCCGGCTGAGCCAGGGGAGAGGGCTCAAGCGAAACTCGCGATGACCACCACCACTGCTCAGACCCCATGCCCTGCTCCCTCTCCCCTGAACGTCTTCATCGTTCGGGGGAGAGGGTTCAAGCGAAACCCTCAATGACCACCACCACCCCTCAGACCCCACGCCCTGCTCCCTCTCCCCTGAACGGTTCCACCGTTCGGGGGAGAGGGTCGGGGTGAGGGGGAAGGCTCTTCCCTCCTCACCGATAGCGCCCAAACCGAAAGCGCCCCCTCACCCAACCCTCTCCCCCGGCAAAGCCAAGGGAGAGGGCTCAAGCGAAACTCGCGATGACCGCCACCTGTCCCTCAGCTCCCACGCCCTGCTCCCTCTCCCCTGAACAGCTCCACCGTTCGGGGGAGAGGGTTGGGGTGAGGGGGAAAGCTCTTCGCTTCTCCCCGATCACACCCAAACCGAAAGCGCCCTCTCACCCAACCTCTCCCCCGGCAGAGCCAGGGGAGAGGGCTCCAAGCCAGGAACCTGCCGATGACTGACCTTCCCGCCCACCGCCTCGCCGGCAAGCGCGCCTACATCACCGGCGCGGCCGGCGGCCTCGGCGCCGCCATGGCCCGGCTGTTCGCACACCAGGGCGCCAAGGTCTTTCTCACCGACATCGACTATGACGGCGCGCGGGCGCACGCCAACGCCATCAATGCCGAGCACGGCGACACCGTGGCCTGGGCTGCCGCACAGAACGTGCGCGAGGAAGCCCCGTGGCCGCTGCTGCTGGAACAGGCCGCACAGGCCATGGGCGGACTCTCGGTACTGGTGAACAACGCCGGCATCGGCGCACTGGGTGGGGTCGAAAGCCTCGCCACCAAGGACTGGCAGCGCGTGATGGGCGTGAACGTCGAAGCGGTCTACTTCGGCTGCAAGTACGCCCTGCCCTGGCTTAAAGAAAGCCAGCCCGGCGCGATCATCAACATCTCCTCGATGGCCGCCTTCAAGGTCGATCCCGACTACACCGTCTACAACGCCTCCAAGGCCGCGGTCGCCTCGCTGAGCAAGTCGGTCGCCATCGACTGCGCACGCAAGCAGCTCGCCATCCGCTGCAACTCCATCCATCCGGCCTTCATACGCACCGGCATCGTCGAGCCGTTCTTCCAGCAGCTCGGCGAGGAGGAAGCGATCCGCAAGCTCACCCGCAGCAACCCGATGCGCCGCCTCGGCGAACCGGACGACGTGGCCTACGCCGCGCTCTACCTCGCCTCCGACGAAAGCCGCTACGTCACCGCCGCCGAGCTGCGCGTGGATGGCGGGGCGTCGGCGGTGTGATGCGTCGCCTTCACGCACAGCCGAAGACGCTGGACCCCAGCTTGACCAGCCATTCGCCTGTTGAGAGCCGCTGGGGTGGCGAGCAAGGGGTTTATCGCATCCCGGGCAGGACGCAGGCCGCTGTATCGCGCCAGCCCCACCTATCCGTCATCCCAGCGAACGCTGGCATCCAGTGAATTCCACCCCAAGAAAATCACGAGGCCCGTCATGTCCCTCATCAACCGCCAACTTCGCCTCAAGACCCGCCCCGAAGGCCTGGTCCAGCGCGACAACTTCGACCTCGTCGAAACCGAAGTTCCGGAGCTCAAGGACGGCGAAGTCCTGGTGCGCACGCTTTACCTCTCGATGGACCCGACCAACCGCGTGTGGATGCGCGACATCCCGCAGTACCTGCCGCCCGTTGCCATCGGCGAGGTGATGCGCGCACTAGGCCTGGGCCGCGTCGTGAAGTCGCGTTCGGCGCAGTACCACGAGGGCGACCTCGTGCAGGGCATCACCGGCTGGCAGGACTATCTGGTGCTGCACGAGAGCGCCAAGGGCTACGTCCGTCTGCCCGCCGACCCGGGCATTCCGCTGCCCACCCTGCTCGGCGCGGCCGGCATGAGCGGAGTCACCGCCTACTACGGCATGACCGACATCGCCCCAGTGCAGCCCGGCGAAACGCTGGTGGTCTCTGCCGCCGCCGGCTCGGTCGGCTCCATCGCCGGCCAGATCGGCAAGATCCACGGCGCCCGCGTGATCGGCATCGCTGGCGGCGCCGACAAGTGCAAGTACCTGGTCGACGAACTCGGCTTCGACGCCGCCGTCGACTACAAGGCCGCCGACTTCAAACAGCAGCTCAAGGCCGCCACCCCCGACGGCGTGCACGTCAACTTCGAGAACGTCGGCGGCGAGGTGATGAAGGCGGTGCTCGGCCGCATGAATATCGGCGGCCGCGTCGCCCTCTGCGGGCTGATCGCCGGCTACAACTCCGGCGAGAAACCCAGCGACGACTTCAGCCCGTTCATCATGAAGCGCCTTTCCATGCGAGGGTTCCTGGTGCTCGATTACACCAAGACGAAGGAGGCGGTGCACGCGATCACCGGGTGGCTCCGCGAGGGGAAGTTGAAGACGGAGGAGACGGTGGCCCAAGGGCTGGAGAATGCGCCGGTGGTGTTGAACCGGTTGTTCGATGGGAGTCATCGGGGGAAGCTGGTGTTGCGGGTGGACCTGAAGCCCTGATCCGTTATTGAGAACCCAAATCCGATTCCAGCCAAAGGCTGGGGTCGCGCCTCGAAAATAGACTCAAGGTCTCCGAATGGATCTGTTTCAGCTGGCTAGCGGCGTGGAAGTGCTCGTGGCGGACATCGTGGAAGTCGATGGTTTGCTCTTCATCAAGGATAAAGAGCAGGAGCTCGCCGACCTGCATAAGAAGATCGCCAGTTACGAGTCTCCGATCGAGGCACAGAGCTGGGTCAATATTGTCCTCGTGGACGGATTCATCAACGAAACTGTCGGCGATGAATGGGAAGACGATGACCCCTCGGCTCAACGGATTCTTTCCGCCATTTCATCTGCCTGGACGTATCAAATCTTGGCGAAGTTTCCCGACGCTCAATTTTCGATTGAAAAGATCAGTGACGAAGAATATGGCGACTTTGGGCTTCGGCTGACTGGCTCTGCTGGGTAATTGACCAAAGGAAGGACTGGCTTGAGGCTGGCCAAGTACAGCGAGCAGGATGGCCTAGGTCTTGCCAAGGGGTACACGATCAAGGGCTTTCGTGCGCCTTCGGCGCCCGAGTCACTTTCTCTTGGGTCGCCAAGAGAAAGTAACCAAAGAGAAGGCGACCCTCCTCGGCGCTTGCCGGGCTGCGCCCGGCAAGTCCGTGAGCCGCGGCCGGGCTTTTCGACAGGGCTCCTGCCCTGGCGAAAAGGCATCGGCATCCATGCCGATGCCCCTGCGGGCCTGTCGTCCACGGCTCACCGCCTCACAAGGGAGGTGGAGATCAAGAGCAAGATCAAGAGCCACGGCAACAGCTCCAGCAACAGCAACAGCAACAACAACACAGACAACAACGCAAAGGCGATGGTGATCGCGTGAGCGATCGCCGAGCCTTCGCGCGCGGCTTTTGATCTTCCCTCCCCTCTGCAGCGGCGGCCGGGCGGAGGATCAGCCAGCAGGGTGGCTCGCATGGATGCGAGCCAGTTTGGCGTCAGTCCATGGATGGACTGTCGACAAACCCCGCAGCCCGGACGCGTACCTCCCGGGCCATCGGCCCGGGAGGCGCGGAAGCGGGGTGGCCTCTCTTTTGGTTACTTTTCTCTGGCCAAACAGAGAAAAGTGACTCGGCCTCCGGAGGAGGACGAAACGCTCTTGGCTGTTGAGCGGCTGTTGAGCGCGAAAAACAAAATGGATTCCCGCGTTCGCGGGAATGACGACCGGTGAATTCGAGGAAGAGTAACCTTCTCGGGTTACCCACACCGGAGCCCCACTCCCATGGAATACCGCAAACTCGGCCGCACCGGCCTGGACGTCTCCCGCCTCTGCCTCGGCTGCATGACCTACGGCGAATCCGCCCGTGGCAACCACGCCTGGACCCTGGACGAAGCGAGCAGCCGCCCGTTGATCCGCAAGGCGCTGGACGAGGACATCAATTTCCTCGACACCGCCAACGTGTATTCCGACGGCACCTCGGAAGAGTTCGTCGGCCGCGTGCTGAAGGACTATGGCCAGCGCGACCGCATCGTGCTGGCAACCAAGGTGCACGGACGCATGCACGAAGGGCCGAACGGCGCGGGTCTGTCGCGCAAGGCGATCATGGCGGAGATCGACCATAGCCTGCGCCGGCTCGGCACCGACTACGTGGACCTGTACCAGATCCACCGCTGGGACCCGACCACGCCGATCGAGGAAACCATGGAGGCGCTGCACGACGTAGTGAAGGCCGGCAAGGCGCGCTACATCGGCGCCTCGTCGATGTACGCGTGGCAGTTCGCCAAGGCGCAGCACGTGGCCGAGCGCCACGGCTGGACCCGCTTCGTCAGCATGCAGAACCACTACAACCTGCTCTACCGCGAGGAAGAGCGCGAGATGATGCCGCTGTGCCAGGACTCAGGTATCGCGGTGATCCCGTGGAGCCCGCTGGCCCGCGGCCGCCTCACCCGCGCCTGGGACGAGGCGACGGAGCGCACCCGCACCGATGAGTTCGGCAAGACGCTGTACAAGGTGCCCGACGCCGACCGGCGCGTGGTCGAGGCCGTGGCCACCGTCGCCGAGCAGCGCGGGGTATCGAAGGCGCAGGTGGCGTTGGCATGGATGCTGTCCAAGCCGTTTGTCACCGCGCCGATCATCGGCGCCTCGAAGGCCACTCATCTGGACGACGCTGTCGCAGCGCTATCGCTGAAACTCGATGCCGACGAGATCAGCGCGTTGGAAGCGCACTACGTGCCGCACGCGGTGTCCGGTCACTAAAACATGGCCCGATGCGCACTGTGAACAGGACAAAGCACCGCTTGGCTGCGCTAGCGGTGCATCAGCATGTGGACGCCCAGCACGATGAAGCCGATCACCGTCATCACGACATAAGCGATGACACGTAGCCGGCGGAGGCGACGCAGATTATTTGTCTGGGAAAACATGCTGGCTCTCCTGGCAGCGCGCGAACGCTAGCAGAAATTCGGCCGCAGGCGCGCGGAGAGCCACGCCAGGAAGATGCTCTCGGCAACACCGAAATGCCACGCTCGCCAGAGCCAGCAGCCGCGGAAGAAGTCACCCAAAGATGCAAGGCCGCGGCGTTGCGCAAATGCCCCGCCATCCTTTGCAGCACAACGCCTCACGTTACTTCGTAACACCTCCGATTTTGCTTTTACTGCGCATTGGACAGGCGTAGAATTTGCCGGGTCGAATCCTTCGATTCACACACGACCATGATCACCTTCAATCCGCGTTGGGCCATCTTCGCCAGTGGGCTGTTCGCCACGCTGACCGACGTGCTTCCAACGCCCTGATCCATTCCGCGTCGTGAGTCGCGTCCCTGGGCCTGTATCGGCCTGATCCGGACGACGGCTGCCCCCTCGAATCGCTTGCATGCTGCGTCGATGCCCTCGCATCGGCCGGGCATGTGTAGCCCTTTCCCGTGAGCCCGCCCTCGATTCATGCCGCAGCGCCTTGCCGCCGCCGGCGGCGTCACCGCGTGCATCCATACCGATGTCGCGCCTCGCTACTCAAGGGGAGAACCACCGATGCAACTGCCATCGCGCCACCACCGCGCCATCAGCCTGGGGCTGTTCGTTGTCTGCGTGGCGCTTTACCTGGGCCTTATCGGCCCGTGGCTGATCTCGGCCGCCAGCACGCTGGCGGTCGTGGCTGGCCTGACTCTTCTGGTCGCCCTGCTCGTCTGGGCATGGCGGCTGTTTGGACGTCCCTTCAACTAAGGAAAGCTCTCCATGAAATCGATTTTTACTGCCCGCACACTGGTGGGCCTGTTCGTACTCGCTCTCGCCGCGCTGTCGCTGACCCAGTGCAGCAAGGTGCCGGCCGGCAACGTCGGCGTGAAGTTCAAGCTGTACGGTGACGGCAAAGGTTCGCTGCAGGAGCTGCAGCCGGGCCGCTATTGGGTGGGCTGGGGCTACGACCTCTACACCTTCCCCACCTTCACCCAGAACTACACCTGGACCCGCAGCGCCACGGAGGGCTCGCCGAACGATGAGTCGCTGACGTTCCAGACCGTGGAAGGCCTGTCGGTGAATGCGGACGTGGGCATCACGTATCACATCAATCCGGACAAGGTGACCACGATCTTCCAGAAGTACCGCAAGGGAGTGAACGAGATCACCGACATCTACCTGCGCAACATGGTGCGCGATTCGCTTGTGAAGGAGTCCAGCGCTTTGGGCATCGAGTCGGTCTACGGCCGCGGCAAGGCCTCGCTGATCCAGTCCGTGCAGGACGACGTGAGCCAGCAGGTGGGACCGACCGGCATCGTGATCGAGAAGATCTACTGGATCGGTGAACTGCGCCTGCCGGCGACGGTGGTGCAGTCGATCAACGCGAAGATCCAGGCCACGCAGATGGCCGAGCAGCGCAAGAACGAGATCGCCCAGGCGCAGGCCGAGGCGGCCAAGGAAGTGGCGATGGCCGAGGGCAAGGCGAAGGCCCAGCTGGCGATCGCCGAGGCCGAAGCGCAGGCGATCCGCGTCAAGGGCGACGCGCTGCGCGCCAACCCGGACATCA
Organism: Dyella thailandensis; assembly: GCF_050749815.1. Classification (GTDB taxonomy): domain Bacteria; phylum Pseudomonadota; class Gammaproteobacteria; order Xanthomonadales; family Rhodanobacteraceae; genus Dyella_A. The sequence goes on from NZ_CP192735.1 coordinate 1,683,793, forward strand.
TCCATATGACCGCGGTGGAGAAGTGGAACGGCCAGCTGCCCACGTACACCGGCGGCGGCACCGTGCCGCTGATCCAGTTGCCGGAAGCAAAGTAAGCAGATGAAACGGCAGCGGCGACGGAGCAATCCGTCGCCGCTTTTTTGCGACCGTGGCGAGAGGCCGCAACATCACACTGTAGGAGCGCGCTCGCGCGCGATGCTTTTTGTCGGCGTCGTGATGAAGGGCATCGCGCGCGAGCGCGCTCCTACAGGTGGGGCTTCAGGCTCAGGCGGCGAGGGTCGCCAGCAGATGCTTGCCGACCGCCGCGGGGCCTCCGCCGGAGCGACCGCCCCGCCCCACCACCATCGCGCCTTCCAGCGCCGACAGCATCAGCTCCGCGAGATTCGCCGCGCGTTGCGCGATGGTCACCTGGCCGCTTCGCTGCGCATCACGGAAGGCGGCAGCGAGCCAGGTGAGGTTGAGCCGGAAGAACCCGGCGACCGCATCGGCGACGTCGGCCGGCAAGGCATCCGCCTCGGCGCCGAGCATGCCGCACACGCACAGGCGGCCGTCCTGCGCGTAGGTGGTGGCGAACAGCTGCACGTAGGCCTTGAGCCGCGCCAGTGGATCGCGCCGGGCCACGTCGATCGCCGCCAGTGCGGACTCGAAGCGCTCGGTGTAGCGCCGCGCCAGCGCGGCGACGAGCTCGGCCTTGGTACGGAAGTGGTGGTGCACGCTGGGCTTGCGGATGCCCACCGCCTGCGCCACGTCGTCGAAGGAAAACCCGCCGTAGCCGCGCTGCTGGATCAGCGCCTCGGCCACGTCCATCACCCGTGCGGCGGTCCCTGCCGTGGCGGAGTTCATGCGGCGGCGTCCTCGGCGTGGGCGATCAGATGGCCGGTCTTGACCAGGATGGTGCAGCCCTCGCGGCTGAAGGGCTGGTGCTGGCTCAGATGCGGGCTGCGGATCCAGCTGCCGGCCGGGTAGCGGCCATGCTCGTCCTCGAAGGTTCCATCCACCACCAGGATCTCCTCGCCGCCGTAATGGCGGTGCGGGTTGAAATACGTGCCCGGCACCCAGCGTACCAGGGCGGTGTGCTGGGTACGGAAGTCGTGCAGCGGCATCACCTGCAGCCCGGGCACGAGGCCCGGCAGCCACGGCTCGTCACGCGTATGCACCACCACGCGGGCTTGGTCGATCGGATCGAAATAGCGCAGCTTCACAAACAGCACGCAGCCGGTATCGGACCATGGCGCATGCGCCGAGCCAGGCGGGTTGCGGATGTACGAGCCCGGACCGAAGCGTCCGCTGTCGTCGCAGAACTCGCCTTCCAGCACGAACAACTCCTCACCCATGGTGTGCACGTGGCGCGGGAAGCGCGATCCGGGGGCATAGCGCACGATGGATGTGGCGCGCGCCACCTCCTCGCCGTCGCGCTCGAGCATCTTGCGCTGCACACCGTCGGCCGGGGAGTCTGCCCAGTCCATGACGGCGGAGTCGACGACGACACGCTCGGACCAGTCGGAACGCAGTTGCATCTGGGTCACCTGCCTATTGGCCTACCTATTGGAAGGTAGGCAGCGTGACCGCTGCACCGGTGGCGGTCAAGCGGACACCTCGCCGCAGCCAGCCGCCCAGTGGCGATGGGCAACGGCGGACCGCACCGGCTAGATTGACGACCTGCCCACGGAGAACTGCCCATGATCCCTCGCTTCAGCGACCACGCCGCCAACGAACGCACCTACCTGGCATGGGTACGTACGGCGATCACGGTGATGGCGTTCGGCTTTCTGCTGGAGCGCTTCGACATCTTCCTCGCCTACGCGAGTCATGCGATGGGGGCCACGCTGCCGAAACTGCATGTGCGGGCATCCGAATGGCTGGGCCTGGCATTGCTGGGGTTCGGCGCCCTGCTGGTGCTGGTGGCGACGATGCGCTTTCACCGCAACCGGGTGGCGATCGACCGCGACAGCAGCGAGCCCTACCGCAGCGCCCGCATGGAGCGGCTGCTGTCCGGGCTGCTGATCGCCATGGCGGTGTTTCTGGTGATCTATGTGGCGCAACAGGTCGTGGCGCTGGGCTGAGCACCTCGCCATGTTTCAAGGAGCAAACCGATGATTCGCCCCCTGATCCTCTCCGCCCTGATGGGCGCCAGCCTGACTGCCTCCGCCGAGCCGCTGCCAAACCGGCCCGTGCCTGCGCTCGATCTCGCGCGCTACGCGGGCACCTGGCACGAGATCGCGCACCTGCCGCTGTTCTTCCAGCGCAAGTGCATCGACACCATCACCGCCACCTACACGCCGCGCCCGGACGGCACGGTGGGCGTGCACAACGCCTGCCGCACGGCGAAGGGGATGGACGCCTCCGACGGCGTGGCGCGCCGCGTCGATGCCGACTCCGGCGCGCTCGAGGTGCGCTTCGCGCCAGGCTGGCTGGCCTGGCTGCCGATGGTGTGGGCCGACTACTGGGTGATCGAGCTGGCCCCGGACTACCGCTGGGCCGTCGTCGGCAGCCCAAGCCGCAAATACCTGTGGGTGCTGTCGCGCGAGCCGTCGATGCCAGCGAGCCAGTTCCGCGCGATCCGCGATCGCGCGCAAGCCCGCGGCTATCCGGTGGATCGATTGATCATGGCCGCGCCGCTGAACTGACGCCGGGCCGGCCGTCGGCGTGACGCGTCCGTGCGCCGGTATCTCGTTACTTGGCCGTCGAGCCCGCGGCCGCCGGGGCCGCATGCAGGCCACTGCCGACCAGGCGGGCGCGCAGGTCGCGCAGCTTCGCCTTCAGCGCTGTCTCGTTGGCCGAGCCGATGCGCACCATCGCCTTCTGGCCGACCGACAGCCCCTGCAGGGCCGGGTCGGCAAACGCATAACCCTGCTTATAGGGCGTGACGACCAGCGGCTGGGTCGGCTCCGGCGCGGCGAGCAGGTGATCGATCACCGCGATCAGCCGGTCGTTGAAGTAGGCCTTGGGATAACCGAGCTCCACGTACGCCTGCTGGAACAACGGGTAGTAATGCACGTACCAGTCGACCAGGGCCTGCGAATCGGCGGCGGCCAGCGCCTGCATGTAGGGCGCATAGCGCGTGGCATTGGCCGCGCCGATCGTGCTCTGGCCGTTGGCCTGATCCATCTGCAGGCTGCCCTTGGCCGGCTTCACCGGCAGGATGAAGCGGCCCATGTCGGAACGCGGCAGCGCATCCACGGTGGCGACGATGCGTGGAATCACCGACTGACGCACCAGCCACGCGCTCATGTCGCTGCCACTGGCCAGTGCGATCAGGCTGTCGGCCACGTTCGCATCACTGTCGGCAAGCGAGGGCAGCGGCGCGGTGCTGGCCGGCGCCGGGCCGGTATCGGCCTGCGCGATGGGGTGAGCGATCGAAGGGGCCGTGCTGGCCGGCGCCGGCGCTGACTGCGCCGGTGCGCTGGATACCGCCGGCTTGGTGTCGGCCTGGCGCGCACGCTGCACGAGAAAGTAGGCGGCGCCGGCGACGACGATCAACACGATGACGGCGATGACCCAGCGACCGCCGTTGGAAGAACGCTTGCTCATGATGTGGAAACCTCTGCGAAAACCGATACCACGGGACCCGGCGCGGCCGGGATGGTTCACTCAAGCACCCGCCGCCGTGGCCGAGACAGGGGAAGCCAACCACCGCCGGATGCCGCGCCCGCTGCTTCGCCATGCCGCAGCTTTTGCCCGTGGCTTGGGCTATCGTGACGTGACTGGGCAGCGTTGGCGACCATGGTAACAACCGGGGACAGGTAGGTATGGGGGAAGCTGCAGCGCACGCGGTATTCGGCTACTACACAGCCGCGCTGGTGGCGACCGCTTGCATCGCGGTCACGTCGAGCATCCAGTTCATCCTGATCGGCCTGCGCCAGCAACGCGACCGGCTCTACCTCTCCTACGCGATGTTGTGCCTGTGCATCGCCGGCCTGGCGTTCTTCAATGCGCTGCTCGGTCTCGCCCAGACGCAGACACACGCGGTGGAAATGCTGCGCGCCATGTGCACCTCGGCGGCGGTCTCGTTTCCGTTCTTCTTCACTTTCGTGGGCTGCTACACGGGACGACCGCTGCGCCGACGGGTGCTGCTGATCATCAGCGCGGTATGCCTGGGTTTCCTGCTGGTGAACCTGTTCTCGCCCGGCACCATGCTGTTCAGCCGTATCAGCGGCATGCAGTCGGCCGAGCTGCCGTGGGGCGAATGGCTGACCAAGCTCAACGGCATCCCCTCGCCGCTGGGCTGGGCTTTCCACCTGCTCACCTACATCGCCTTCGCCTGGGCTCTGGCCATGGTGGCGCTGCAGTTTCGCCGCGGCGAGCGCGTTCCCGCGCTGCTGCTGGGGCTCTGCCTGGCCGTGCAGTTCGCTGCGCTGCTGTGGGGCGACCTAGTGATCGACCTGATGGGCATGCCGTATCCGTACGTGGACGCCTTTTCGTTCCTGCCGTTCGTGCTGCTGATGGGGCTGTCGATGGCCAGCCAGCTGCACCAGCGCACCCTGCAACTGGAGCAGACCACGCGCTACCTGCGTGCCGAGGCGCAGACGCGCGAGCAGGCCGAGCTGAGCCTGCGTCACCTGGCCTACCACGACGTGCTCACGGGCCTGCCCAACCGCCTGCGCGTGCTGGAGCTGATCGCCGGGATGGCCGCCGACGCCCGGCAGTCGCGTGGACACTGCGCGGCGATGGTCATCGACCTGGACAACTTCAAGACGATCAACGACGCACTCGGCCACCACGTGGGCGACCGCATGCTCGAAGCGGTGGCCGATCGGCTGCTGGCAGCCGCGCCGCCCGAGTCGGCGCTGGGTCGCCTGGGCGGCGACGAGTTCGCCGTGATGGTGGCCGATCTGCCCGCCGACGCGGAGTTGGCTGGCGCGCAGGCGCAGCAGATTGCGCAGGACGTCCGCGCCCGCCTTGCCGCGCCGATCAGCGTGGACAGCAACGTGCTGTCGGTGGGCGCCAGCGTCGGCGTGGCGCTGTTTTCCGGGCGCGACGGCGATGCCCCCGATGTGATCCGGCGCGCCGACATCGCGCTCTATCGCGCCAAGGCGGCCGGCCGCAACGCGGTGCGGCTGTTCGAACCGCAGATGCAGAGCGTGGCCGACGAGCGCCTGGAACTGGAACGCGGCCTGCGCGCGGCGGTGGAGAACCTGGGCAGCGAGAGCTCGTTCCAGCTTCACTTCCAGCCGCAGACCAGCATGGGAGGCCGGCTGATGGGCGCCGAGTCCCTGCTGCGCTGGCGCCACCCCACCCTGGGCGACGTGCCGCCCGACGTGTTCATTCCGATCGCCGAGGAAACCGGCCTGATCCACGCGCTGGGCGCCTGGGTGATCAGCGAGGCCTGCGCGCGCATCCGCGATTGGGACGCGCGCCGGGTCGACTTTGGCGAGCACCTGGCGGTGAACGTCAGCCCCTGGCAACTGGCGCACCCGGAGTTCGTCGACCGCACCGAAAAGCTGGTGCGCGAGGCCGGCGTGCAACCGGGCCGGATCACGCTGGAGCTCACCGAGAGCGCCCTGTTGCATGGCTTCGAAGCGGCGCTGCAGACGATGTACGCGCTGGCCGGGATCGGTTTCCGGCTCGCACTGGACGACTTCGGCACCGGCTATTCCTCGCTGAGCTACCTGAGCCAGTTGCCGCTGCACGAGCTGAAGATCGACCGCTCCTTCATCTGCGGCCTGCGGCCCGAGGCGCACAGCCCGCTGGCCAGCTTCATCGTCGACGTCGGCCGGCGCCTGGGCATGACGACCATCGCCGAGGGCGTGGAGAGCGAGAGCCAGCGCGCCACGCTGGAGACGCTCGGTTGCGATGGACTGCAGGGTTACCTGATCTGCCCGCCGCTGCCCCCCGACGCGTTCGCCGCGTGGCTGGAGCAGCGCGAGAACGCCGCGCGTCCGGTGCGCGTCGACGAACGCGAGCGGTAAAAATCGCTGCAAGCCGGCCATCCGCGTCAACTATGGCCCGGCAGCGGCCACTGCCAGGCCCACCGAGGAGCCCACATGGACCGTCGTCGCCCCCTGTTGTCCCTCCTGGCCTGCCTGAGCTTCTGGCTCGGCGGCTGTGCCGCCGGTGGCGATCCGCGTCGCCCGATTCCCACCACGCTGATCCCGGCCAAGGCACCGACGGGCCAGCTGGTGGTGGTGCTGCCCGGTCGCGGCGATAACCTCGACTCGCTCACGCGCACGGGCATCGCGCAGATCATCCAGCAGAAGTGGCCCGGCGCCGATGTGATGCTGACCGGGCTGACCATGCCTTATTACCGCCAGGGCCAGGCCACCGTGCGCCTGCACGGCGAGATCATGGCGCCCGCGCGCGAGCGCTATCGGCAGGTGTGGCTGGTCGGCATTTCCCTGGGCGGCTTGGGCGCGCTGCTGTACGACCAGGCGCATCCGGACGAAGCCGCGGGCCTGCTGCTGCTTTCGCCCTACCTCGGCGACCGCGCCATCCATCGGGAAATCCGCACGGCCGGCGGCCTCGACGCGTGGCAGCCCGGTCCGCCGCAACCGCTGGGCCCGGCCACCTTCCAGCACGAACTGTGGCGTTCGCTGAGGGACTGGTCGCACCGCCCGGAACGCACGCGCACCACCTGGGTGGCCTACGGCGCCAGCGAGCGCTTCCGCCGCTCGATCGAGCTGATGAGCCCGCAGCTGCCGGCCAGCCACGTGCTGATGTTGCCGGGGCATCACAACTGGAAGCTCTGGCGCGGAGCGCTGGAAGCCTTGCTCGATCGCGCCGGAACGCCGCAGCCATGAGGCCCCCGCCGCGCACCCGGAACCGCTGCGGCCACGTCGCATGGTTCGCGCGTCGGCCCGGAGCCTGGTCGGCACGGAATGTGCTTGGTCTCCTGCGTTCCCGCACGACCCCATGCCCATGAGCCCCGATACCTACTCCCTGCCGCTGGCCAACGTGATCGACCTGCTGGTCGATGCGATCTGCGTGGTGCGAGCCGACGCAACGATCGTCTTCGTCAGTGCCGCCAGCGAGCGCATCTTCGGTTATCGGCCTGAGGAGATGATCGGCCGCAACATGGCCGATTTCATGCACCCGGAGGATCGCGAGCGCACGCTGGAGCACGCGCGACAGGTGATGAACGACGAGGCCTCCACCTATTTCGAAAATCGCTACGTGCGCAAGGACGGCAGCGTGGTCGACCTGATGTGGACCGCCCACTGGTCACCCGAGGATGGCGTGCGTGTGGCCGTGGCGCGCGACATCACCGGGCGCAAGCGCAGCGAGTCGATGCAGGCGGCGCTGTACGCGATTTCCGAAGCCGCCCACACCACGGCCGACCTGGACGCGCTGTTCCAGCGCGTGCACGAGATCATTGCGGGGCTGCTGCCGGCGCGGAACTTCTTCGTGGCGCTCTATGACGCCGAGCACGACGAGCTGAGCTTCCCCTACTTCGTCGACGACCACGATCCGGCGCCCGCGCCGCGTCCGCTCGACTCGGGCACGCTGAGCGCCGAGGTGGTGCGTAGCGGTCAGCCGCTGCTGCTGCGTTCGGACGACGTCGCCACCGCCAGCGACAGCGTGCGCGCGATCATGGCGATGCGCCCGATCGGCCATGCGCCGCTGGCGTGGCTGGGCGTTCCGTTGATTGCCCAGCGCGGCGTGATCGGCGTGCTGGTGGTGCAGAGCTACACCGGTGACGTCACCTACAACGACGACGACACCCAGTTGCTGCAGTTCGTGTCGACCCAGGTCGCCGCGGCCATCGAGCGCAAGCAGACCGAAGCGCAGCTCAACCACATGGCCCGCTTCGACCATCTCACCGACCTGCCGAATCGCACGCTGTTCCGCGACCGGCTGCAGACTGCGCTGGCCCGGGCCCGCCGCGACCTGGAACGGGTCGCCCTGCTCTATCTGGACCTGGACCGCTTCAAGGAAATCAACGACCAGCTGGGCCATGCCGCGGGCGACCGCCTGCTGGGCGAGGCGGCCCAGCGCCTGAGCCGCTGCGTGCGCGAATCGGATACGGTCGGCCGCCTGGGCGGCGACGAATTCGCCGTACTGCTGCCGCGGATCAACCAGCCCGACGATGCCCTGGCGGTCGCCGAGAAGATCCGCCGCGAGCTGCATCAACCCTTCGAACTGGACGGCCATACGCTGGTGATCGCCGCAAGCATCGGCATTGCGCTCTACCCGGACCACGGCGAGAGCGACGACGCCCTGCTCAAGCTGGCCGACGATGCGATGTATGCCGCCAAGCGCCGTGGCGGCAACCGTCTGCTGATGAGCTCCACGGCGCCTTCGAACGACGCCTGACGGGCGCCGGCATACCCGCCGGCGCGTTGACGAAGATCAACACCACCGGCCATCGGCCGCGCGACGCTGACGACCCACCACGTCATCACGTCACGGAGATCCCGTCATGCGCCACCCCAGCTTGCTTGCCGTAGCCGCGGCCATTTCCTTCGCCTGCAGCCTATCCACGCCCGCCTTTTCCGCCGATCAGCAAGGCCGCCAGGGCGGCGGCGGTGCGGCGCGCGGTGACGTGCAGCGCGATCGACTGCACGACCAGGACCGCCTGCAGGACCGCGACACCATCTATGGCTCGCAGCTGATGACCCCGGCCGAGCGCAACACTTATCGCAACAAGATGCGCAGCCTCAAGACCGTGCAGGAGCGCGAGGCGTTCCGCGCGCAGCATCACCAGGAGATGCAGAAGCGCGCCCAGGAACGCGGCCTGCGCCTGCCCGACAGCCCGCCGGGGCCGGGCGCGCGCGGTGGCATGGGGCCGGGCGGCATGGGTCCAGGTCCGGCGATGCAGCAGCAGCGCACGCAGACCGAACAGGAAACCCGGCAACGCACGCAGCAGGGCACCCCGTCGGCATCCGGCCAGGGCGACCCGACGCGCACGCAGACCGAGCAAGAGCAACGCGAGCGCAGCACCGGCGACCAGAGCGGCGGCAACTGAGCGCCCGCCTCCCATCCGTCCACCTCCATACGGGAGCTGCGCCATGCGACCGATCCACCTCCTGGCATCACTCTCACTCAGCGCACTGGTGGCTGCGCCGGCGTGGTCGCAGACCGATCTGCAGCAGCGGGCACAGCAGCTGTTCAAGCCAATCCCGGCAACGCCTCCGGCGCTGCCGAGCAATCCGGCAACGCCCGAAAGGGTGGCGCTGGGCAAGATGCTGTACTTCGACCCGCGCCTGTCCGAGAGCCATGCGATCAGCTGCAACTCCTGCCACATGATCGGCATGGGCGGCGTGGACCTGCAGGAAACCTCGCTCGGCCATCGCTGGCAGCGCGGCGGGCGCAACGCGCCGACGGTGTACAACGCGGTGTTCGACGTCGCCCAGTTCTGGGACGGTCGGGCCAAGGACCTCGAACAGCAGGCCGGCGGGCCGCTGGTCAACCCGGTGGAGATGGACACCACCGAGGCGCACGCGGTAGAGCAACTGCGCGCGATCCCGGGTTACGTCCAGGCCTTCGCCAAGGCGTTCCCCGGCCGCGGCGAGGCGATCACTTTCGACAACATCCGCCGCGCCATCGCGCTGTTCGAGGCGACGCTGATCACACCCAACGCGCCGTTCGACCGCTACCTCAAGGGCAATGCCGCCGCGCTGGACGCCAACCAGACCGAAGGGCTCGCGCTGTTCGTCGGCAAGGGTTGCGCGGCGTGCCATGGCGGCATCAACGTGGGCGGCGGCATGTACGCGCCGTTCGGCGTGGTGGAACGCCCCGGCGCGGAGATCCTGCCACCGGATGATCGCGGCCGGTTCGCGGTGACCAAGACGGTGAGCGATGCCTACGTGTTCCGCGTGCCCTCGCTGCGCAACGTGGCGCTGACGCCGCCGTACTTCCACTCCGGCAAGGTGTGGGACCTGCGCCAGGCGGTCGCGGTGATGGGCAGCAGCCAGCTCGGCGCGCAGCTGAGCGATGCCGAGATCGATCGCATCACCGACTTCCTCGGCAGCCTCACCGGCGACCAGCCGCAGGTCACGCTGCCGGTGCTGCCCGCGAGCGTCACCACCACGCCGCGGCCCAAGCCTTGAGCGTCGGCGCGCACATCGTGACCGCTCCCACGCGCAGCCGTTATTCCATCGCCGTGCGGTTGGCCCACTGGCTGACCGTGCTGGCCATCGTGGCGGCATACCTGCTGGTGGAGCTGAGCGAGGATGACGATGGGGGCGGCTCGCCCGGACTGGCCATGCAGAGCCACTACCTGGCCGGACTGGCGGTGCTGGCTCTGCTGGTCATCCGCGTCGTAGCCATGGCGCGCGGCCATCGGCCACCGATCGTGCCGCCGCCGGATCGGCTGAGCACGCTGGCCGCGCGCGTCACGCACCTGGCGCTGTATCTGTTTCTGCTGGTCGAGCCGATCCTGGGCATCCTGGCAGTGAACTACGCCGGCCAACCGGTCACCCTGCCCTGGTCGGGCACGGCGCTGCCGATGCTGGTGCAGGCCAATCCGGGCGCGCGGGAAGTGGTGGAGGAGCTGCACGAATCGCTCGGCGAGATCTTCTACTGGGTGATCGGCCTGCACGTGGCGGCGGCGCTGTGGCACCACCTGGTGAAACGCGACAACACCCTGCGCCGGATGCTCTGAACGTCGCGCTCGCGCCGTGGGCTTAGGCCCTGCGCAGAAAGCAGGTCTTGAGCACCAGGCCCTTGATCTTGTCCGAGCTGCCTTCGATGTGTTCGGCGTCGCCGTCGACCAGGCGGATGTTGCGGATCACCGTGCCCTGCTTGAGCGGGATCGAGGAGCCCTTCACCTTGAGGTCCTTGATCACCAGCACGGTGTCGCCGTCGCTCAACCGCTGGCCGTTGACGTCACGCACCAGCACGGCGTCCTCGTCCGCCGGGCCCTCGGCATGCATCGGCCACTCATGGGCGCAGTCCGGACAGATCCAGCTGGCGCCATCGGGGTAGGTGTTTTCCATGCCGCAACGCGGACAGGCGGGAAGATCGGACATCGCGGCGACTCGGCCAGTGGGCGCGCAAGTATAAGCGGCTGCCGCACTCAGCCCTCAGCCGGCGCTTCGCCCCTCATACGCCTGCAGGTGCACCCAGGCCAGATCCAGCATCGGCGCCGCCAGCCCGGCCGCATGCGCGCGCTGGCGCATGTCGCCCACGATGTGTGCTCCCTCGATCCGCTGGCCCGATTCCAGGTCGCGCAGCATCGACGCGGTGACGGTGGAGCCGGCCTGGGTCAGCATGCGCCGCGCGTTGTCCTGCGCCTCGGCGGGTATCGGCTGGCCGGCCGCGGCGGCCACCGCCACGCACTCGTCGTAGAGCGCGTCGATGAAAGCCCGTCCGCCCTCGGCGGCCACGATGGTGCCGATGCTGGCGCGCATCAGGCAGGTGGCGCCCGCCAACGCGGTGAGGAAGGTGAACTTGATCCACAGATCCTGCGCGATATCCGGCGAGTAGCGGCGATCGACACCTACAGCCGCGAACGCCGCGGCAAGTTGCTCGCAGCGCGCGCTCGGCGCTGTGTCCTCACGCTCGCCGAAGGTGACCGAAGCCGGCTTGCCCAGATGCAGCACTTCGCCGCCCTCGCCCTTCATCGCGCTGATGAAGCACAGCCCACCCAGCACCCGCGGCGCGCCGAAGCGCGCGTCCAGCGTGGCGTAGTGGCGCAGACCGTTGAGGATCGGCAGCACGGTGGTGCGCTCGCCCACCGCCGGGGCGATCGCATCGATCGAGCTGTCCAGGTCGTAGGCCTTGCAACTGAGCAGCACCAGGTCGAACGGTTGGCTGGCGGCCAGCTCGGCCAGCTCGGCGGCCACCACGTGCGCCACCGGAAACTGCGCGTCGCCAAGCGGACTGCGGATCACCAGGCCGTCGCGGTCCAGCTGCGCCGCACGCGCCTCGCGCACCAGAAAGGTGACGTCGACGCCCGCCTGGGCCAACCGCCCGCCGAAATAGCCGCCGGTACCGCCGGCGCCGAGAACCAGTATGCGCATCGTCGTTCGCGCTCCGTTGTGGAAGATGGACAGTCGCCGCGCCGGCTCGACGCGGGGGGAATGCGCAGCATAAACGCTGCCCCGGCTGGAGGGATGGCCACCCTTCACGAAAGCGCTACATGCCGATGCGCACCGTCACCGGCTGCCATCCCTCGCCATCGGAGCCGTCCATGTCCACACGCTGGCGCCATCTCGCCCCCGGCCTGCTCGCCATGCTCGCCCTGAGCGGCTGCGCCACGCTGCGCAAGGACTTCCCCAAGCCGCAGACCACGGCACTGCCGCCGAAGCTGGACACACCCAGCGCCCGCTACGTGCATCGCGAGGTCGCCAGCCACGACGAGCAATCCGGCTTTCGCCTGCTGACCTTCAGCACCAACGCGCTGATGAGCCGCGTGACGCTGGCCGACCATGCCAAGCACACGCTGGATCTGCAGTACTACATCTTCGCCAACGATGCGACCGGCCGCCTGGTGGCGCAGCGCCTGCTGGCGGCGGCCGATCGCGGCGTGCGCGTGCGCTTGCTGCTGGACGACATCAACATCGACAAGCAGCTCGACATGCTCGACGCGCTGGACTCGCATCCCAACATCGAGGTGCGCCTGTTCAACCCGTTCGGCACCCGTGCGCGTTCCGGGTTGGTGAAGGCCACGCAGTTCGTGCTCGACGGCAGCCGCCTGAACCACCGCATGCACAACAAGTCGTTCATCGCGGACAACACGGTAGCGATCGTGGGCGGGCGCAACATCGGCGACGACTATTTCGACGCCGGCGAAAGCACGCACTTCCGCGACCTGGACCTGATCGCGATCGGCCCGGTGGTGCGCCAGGCCTCGCAGGCGTTCGACGAGTACTGGAACTGCGATGCGGCCTATCCGGTGAAGGCGTTCAGCGGCAAGCATCCCGGTCATCTGGAACTGGCCACCTTGCGCCAGCAGCTGGCCCACGATGCGCGGCAGTTCGCGCAGAGCGACTACGCCCAGGCCACGCTGGAGCAGCTGCCGCACGGGCCCTCCGGCGACCGGCCTGGCAAGTGGTTCTGGGGCCACGCCACCCTGGTCGCCGACCAGCCGGCCAAGATCGACGCCGACGGGGACGATCCCAGCCTGCGCATCGGCCCGGACATCAAGGCGATGCTCGACGGCGCTCAGCACCACGTGCAGATGATCTCGCCGTACTTCATCCCCGGCGACGACGGCACCGCGTTCCTCACCGGCCTGGCCAAGCGCGGCGTGCGCGTGCAGGTGCTCACCAACTCGCTGGCTTCCACCGACGAGCCGGCCGTGCATGCCGGCTACTCGCGCTACCGGCTGCCGCTGCTGCGTGGCGGCGTGCAGCTGTACGAGCTGCGCCCCGCGCCGGGCGCGAAACAGCCGGCCACCGATGCGGGCAAATCCTCCGGGGTGAGCCTGCACGCCAAGGCGATCGTGGTGGATGCGCACGAGGTGTTCATCGGCTCGATGAACATGGACGAGCGCTCCAAGCTGCTCAACACCGAGATGGGCATCATCGTCGACAACGCGCCGCTGGCCGAAGCGGTGGAGCGCTACTTCGACGATGCCAGCCGCCCCACCAGCGCCTGGCGCGTGATGCTCGACCCGACCAAGCCGGCCGCCGATGCCGGGTTGCGCTGGCAGGGAGACGAGGGCGGCCAGCTGGTTACCCACGACAGCGATCCGGACGCCACTGCCGGCCGCAAGGCCGAGGTGGGACTGATCAAGCTGCTGCCGGTAGAGAGCCTGCTGTGAGGCGCCTGTTGCGGCTCGCCTGGATGGCGCTGCTGATGTTCGCCACGTTCAACGCCATGGCGCAGCACGCTCCCGCCATCGAGCAGCGCAAGATCGATTACCTGATCCAGTCGGTCGCCCAGCTGCACGGCGCGCAATTCATCCGCAACGGCAGCAGCTACGACGCCAGTGCCGCTGTGCACCATCTTGAGCTCAAGCGACGTTACGCGGGGAGCCGGGTGCACACGGCCGATGACTTCATCCGGCTGTGCGCCACCGGTTCGTCCATGTCGGGCAAGCCGTACACGATCCGCTTCGCCGACGGCCATGTGGAAACCTCGGCGCACTGGCTGCGCGCCCGGCTCGCCGCCTGGCGCGAGATGCCGGTCACGCCCGCGTCCGGTTCACCAGCCACAAGTCCGCACCGATAAGCGCACCGCCGGCCAGTTGCAGCGGCGACAGTGCCGTGTGCAGTACCGCGACCGACAGCAGCACCGCGAACAGCGGCGCCAGGAACAGCCAGCCGCTGGCGTGGGTGGCGCCGCCGCGACGCAGCGCCACAAACCACAGCCCGAACGATCCGGTAGATGCCGGCAGCGCCAGCCACGCGAACCACAGCCACTCGCGGGCGCCGATGCCGGGTGGCCAGCGCTCTCCGCCCGCATAGGCCAATGCCAGCAGCACCAGTGCGCCGATCAGCATCTGCCAGAAATTGAGCGCCAGGCCGCCGATCGGCAACGCGGCGCGCTTGTTGAGGGTGGTCGCGATCGCCCAGCACACCGCCGAGGCCAGGCAACACAGCTCGCCGAACAGGGCATCGTGCTGCCCCGTCAGCAACGCGCCAGGCCCGATCGCCAGCGCCACGCCGAGCATGCCCAGCAGCAGTCCCGCCACGCGCGCCGGCCCCAGCGATTCGTGCAGGAACAGCCGCCCCAGCAAGGCGACCCAGATCGGATTGCTGAAGAGCAGGATCGCCGCCGCGGCGGCCGGGATGCTGCGCATGCCCACGAACAGCAAACCCATCACCGCCGCCGTCTGCAGCAGCCCGATCAGCGCGACCGTCCACGCCTGCCGCGGCGCCATCGCCGCAGGCCACAGCTGCGCACGCAGCGGTACGCGCGCCATCGTCAGCAGCGGCAGCGTGGCGAGCGACGCCACCAGGAACCGCCAGCCCACCAGCAGGATCGCCGGCACGCCGTGGCCGAGCAGGATCTTGCCGGCGATGAAGCTCGAGCCCATGAGGAAGGTGGCGCCAACGAGCAGCGCGTAGAAGCCGGCATCGGCGCGCGCAGGGGCAGAACGGGGATGGCTCATGGCCGAGCGCGCAGATGGCATGCGTCCACGCTAGCGAGCACGCCGGCCGGCTGTCGACACGGCCTTGGTCTAAGTACCTTCAAGCACGCCCGACCAGCGGGCCGGGCGTGCGCGGGTGATGCCGTCAGCGGATCAACGGCCCAGGTCGTGCAGGAAGCGCTGGGTGTATTCCAGCGAGGTGGTGCCGTCGATCGAGTTGCACACCGGCGAGGCGTAGCCGGTACTGCCGCCGGCGCACGGCGTGTCGCGATCCAGCGACCAGAAGTGCACGCCCACCAGGCCCGCGTTCACCGCATAGGCGGTGACGGTATCGACGTTGGCCGCGGTGAAGGTTTCGCTGGTGACGTCGTTGAGGCCAATCATCGGGGTGAGCTCGATGTGGCTGGCCGGTACGCCATAGGTGTGCTGCAGGTTGGTCACCGCCTGGATCGCCGACTGCCCCATGTCGCACACGCCGCCGGACACCACGCACACGCCGGCGCTGGGGCCGCCGAAGTCCATCACCATCAGGTTGATGGTGTAGTGCTGCAGCGAGGACGCCAGCACCGCGCGCACCACCATGTCGCCCACGCTGTTGAGGCCGCCGTAGCTGCCGTCGGACGCGGCCAGCGTGGCCAGCGTGAAGGAGAAGCGCAGGTTCGGGTACAGGCCCTGCGCGTAGACCGCGCCGGCGACGAGGTTGTTGATCTGGGTCTGGGTCTGGCCGCCCTCTATGTCGAAGTCCACGCCCACCAGATGCGCGCTGTTGTAGCGGCTGATGAACTGCGCCATGCCCGCCGTCGAGCCGCAGGTAAAGCTGCCTGCCTGGCCTCCGGTGGATACCACGTAGTTCACCCCCGCATCGGCCAGCGCCTGCACGTTGGCGCTGGCGAAGTTCGCGCCGGGAATGCCGCCCCAGCTTTCGCTGCCGCACTCGCCCGAGGCGAACGCCAGGGTGATCGCGCCGAGGTTGGGCACGTAGTTCGACACCAGACTGTTGCTGCCCACCACCGGAATCGGCGAGCCGGTGGCGGCCGCGGTGCGCATGGTGTTGGTGTTCCAGTCCATGTTGATGGTGACGTCCTTGTACGGACTGAACAGCAGGCTGTCCGGCGCTGGCGGCGGATTACCCGTACCACCGCCGCCGGTGCCACCGCCGCCCGTGCCACCGCCACCCGTGCCCGAACCATCGCAGCTGCCCTGGGCCGTCCACGGCTGCGCCGAACCGGTGGGGCCGTTGTGGGTGGCCGGATCGTCGCCTTGGGTCCACCAGTTGGCCACGTAGTTCACACCGTTCTCGCTGGCCGTCTGCCCGCCCGTGTAGACCGTGCCGGCGCTCCAGGCAACCGCGCAGCTGGAGCCGGAACCGCCGCCCGAACCACCGCCTCCGGTGCCACCGCCGCTGCCGCCACCGGAGCCGCCGCAAGCGCCCTGCGACGTCCACGGCTGACCCGAGCCGGTGGGGCCGCTGTGGGTCGCCGGGTCATCGCCCTGGGTCCACCAGTTGGCCAGATAATTGACGCCGTTCTCACTGGCCACGGCGCCGCCGGAGTACGCCGTTCCGGCGCTCCACGCGGCCGCGCAGGTGGCCGCCGTCTGCGCATGCACGGTGGCCGGCACGGCCGACAACAACCCGGCCGACATCACCGAGCCGCCGAGACTGCCCAGCACGCCGAGCGCCAGACGGGACCACGAAACCGATCGCTTCACATTCATTGGGACGTTCTCCTGATGGATACATCGCTACGGGTGGTTGTCGGGCGTTGTCGCGGCCGCGTCCTGTCGGCCGGTGGGGATGACGTCGCCGGTGCATCCCTGCAGCTACCGCTTATGGATACCGCCAAGCGTCCATTGGTAAGCCTTTGATGACAACGTTGTCTATGCGAATTTTTCCAAACTGTGACGGGTCGCCTGATTGGTGCGACCGCACATAAAGGCCTAATAGAAATGGACTTGGACAAAGAGCATGCCGGTGGACGGTGATCTCTCGTGCGGTCGCCCCGCGTGCCAGGGGCGGCTCACTACGCGCCCTGCCAGATGCACTTCAGCGCATTGATTGACAACGATGTCTACAGGTATCGCCCTGATCGAGTCATTCACGCGGCGGCGCTTGTGACCACCCCGCCTCACCGCTAGCCTCGACCGCCTTCATGCGACGGAGCGACCGATGCGCCAGTGGATGTCACTCGTGGGATTCGTGCTGCTGGCGTTCGTCGCCGGCTTCGTGGGCAGCCGGTTCCTGCCCGGCGACTGGTACGCGGGGCTGGCCAAGCCTTCGTTCAATCCGCCCAACAGCGTGTTCGCGCCCGTGTGGAGCGTGCTCTACCTGCTGATGGGCATCGCCGCCTGGCGCGCGTGGCGCCAGCGCGGCATCGATGCAGCTACCGGGCTATGGCTGGCGCAACTGGCGTTCAACGCCGCGTGGTCGTGGCTGTTCTTCGGACGGCACCTGCTCGCGGTGGCGCTGGTGGAGATCGTGGTGCTGCTCGCACTCATCGTGGCGACCACCGTGGCGTTCTTCCGCCGCGATCGCGCCGCCGGCTGGCTGATGGTGCCGTACGTCGCGTGGGTGAGCTTCGCCACCTTGCTCAACGCGGCGCTGTGGCAGCTCAATCCGGCTGCGTGAGGGCCGACGAGAGCAGCGCCGCGGTATCGAGCAGGCGGAGCCCCGCCGCTTCGGCAAGGTGCTGGCGCAACCAGTAACCGTGCTCCACGCCCACCGTGACCACGATGCGCTGCCCCGGGTGATCGGCGGCCGCCTGCTTGATCACGGTGAGAAAGTGCCGGTTCCAGCGCTCCCAACCTTCGCGCTCGCCGGCACCGATCGCCGCCTGCTGGAAGGCGTGCTTCGCGCGCAGCATGTCGTCGGTGGTGGCGTCATTCACCGCCGCGGCATCGCGCCAGTGGGTTTTCAGCGCGGCATAGGTGGCGTCCGAGTAGGCAGCCAGCGCAGCAACCGCCGCCCCACCGGAGGCCTGGAAGGCCGCGTTGGCCTGCACATACGGGCGCAGGATCGCGCCGTACTCGGGCTCGGACGGCTCCATCGCCACCACCGTGTAGTGTCCGCGCGCCAGCAGCGGGTAGATCATCTTCGGGTATTCCTGCTTGGTCTGTTCGGGCGCGCGGGCAGCAAGCTTGTCGGCGCGCACCTCCAGGCACAGCACATCCGGATGCAGCTGCTCGATCACCTGGCGCAGGCGGTCGAACGAATAGCCCGGCACCTGGGCGTGCATCTGGTGCAAGGTGGCCAGCACCACCACCTCGGCCGGGCGCGACTTGGCGCCGGTCGCCCCGGCGACACCGGTAAAACCCAACAGGACGGTGCAGACCGTCGACAGCCAGTGCCTGTGACGCATGGCAAATCCCTCAAGTGAACGTGCGCGGCAATCTAGCCGCGCCACCGGATGTCACTGAAGTGCCGAAGGATGGGCCAAGACGATCGGCACCGCCGCTACCGCCGGGGGCGCCTATACCGCATCCATGGCGGATGCCGCGAGCGACGGCATCCACCATTCGGGTCGCGGATTACGGCACCACGTCGAAGTCGGCCTGGCCGCTGGCCAGCGAGCTGCCGCCGACCCACACGGTGTAGTGCGTGGGCTCGACCACCGGCTGGCTCTTCACGTTGTAGAACGAGAGTTCTGGGAAACCGAGCTGGAAGGTCACCTGCCTCGACTCGCCCGCCTTCAGCGTCACCCGCTGGAAGCCCTGCAGGCTGCGCACCGACTGCTCCACGCTGGCGCCGAGGTTGCGCACATACAGCTGCACCACCTCGGTGCCGGCGCGCTTTCCGGTGTTCTTCACCGTGGCGGTGACGGTCACCAAACTCTTGGCATCGGCGCGATTGGCCTCGGCCAGCGGCACCTGCTTGCGCGACACCGCGACATCCGAGTAGCCGAACGTGGTGTAGCTGAGGCCGTAGCCGAACGGATACAGCGCGTCGTTGGGCACGTCGATGTAGCGCGAGATGAAGCGCGTGTCGCCGGCCGGCGGCTTGCTCAGGTCGGCGTCACCGGCCGGACGGCCGGTCGGGAACTGGTTGTAGTACAGCGGCTCCTGGCCCACCGCGCGCGGGAAGCTCATGGTCAGCTTGCCGCTGGGAGCGACATCACCGAACAGCACATTGGCCACCGCGTTGCCGGCCTCGGTGCCGGGGAACCAGGTTTCCATGATCGCGCCCACGTGCTGGTCGGCCCAGTCGAGCACCAGCGGGCGGCCGGAGAACACCAGCAGTACCACCGGCTTGCCGGTGGCGACGATGGCTTCCAGCAGCTGCTGCTGGTTGCCCGGCAGGTCCAGGTGCGCGCGCGAACCCGCCTCGCCGCTCATGCTGGAGGACTCGCCCAGCGCCATCACCACAACATCGGCCTGCGCGGCCGCCTGTTTGGCCGCCGCGAAGCCGGCCTGCGAGTCGGTGAGCACGTCGGTGCCCTTGGCGTACAGCAGCTCGCCACCGACCTTCTTCATGCGCGCGGCCAGGCCGCCGCGCAGCGTCACCACGTCGGGCAGGTGCTGCGCGCCGCCCCAGGCGCCCTGCATCTCGCTGGCGTCGTCGGCGAGCGGGCCGATCAGGGCGAGCTTCTTCACGCCGGCGGACAGCGGCAGCACCGGCGACTGGCCGTGGCCACCGTTCTTCAGCAGCACGAACGACTCCTCGGCCGCGCGGCGCGCCAGCGGGCGGTGCGCATCCACCGCCTGGGTCACCTCGGTGCCGCGCGCGTAGGGATGCTCGAACAGGCCCAGCGCGAACTTCACTCGCAAGACACGGCGCACGGCCTCGTCCACGGTGGCCATGGAGAGCTTGCCCTCCTTCAGCAGCTTCGGAATCTGGGTGTCGTAGAAGTGGCTCATCATGTCCACTTCCACGCCGGCCTCCAGCGCCTTCTTCGTCGCGGTGGCGGCGTCCAGCGCAATGCCGTGGTGCGTCAGTTCCATGATCGCGGTGTAGTCGCTCACTACGAAGCCGTCGAAGCCCCACTCCTTGCGCAGGATCTCGTCCATCAAGTACGGATCGGCGGTGGCCGGCACGCCGTTGAGCGCGTTGAACGAGCTCATCATCGTGGCCGCGCCCGCTTCCACCGCGGCCTTGTACGGCGGCAGATAGACCTGGCGCAGGCGGATGTCGGACATGTCGGTGGTGTTGTATTCGCGGCCGGCTTCGGCCGCGCCGTAGGCGGCAAAGTGCTTGACCGAGGCGGCCACGCTTTCGGGCTTGGACAGGTCGTTGCCCTGGTAGCCGCGGATGTAGGCGCGCGCCATCGCCGAGCCCAGGTAGGCATCCTCGCCCGCGCCCTCGGTGGAGCGACCCCAGCGCGCGTCGCGCGAGATGTCCACCATCGGCGAGTAGAACCACTTCACCCCGGCCGTGGTGGCTTCGCTCGCCGACATGCGCGAGACGTCCTCGACCAACTGCGGATCCCACGAGGCGGACAGGCCCAGCGGCACCGGGTAGATGGTGCGGTAGCCGTGGATGACATCGGCGCCGAACAGGATTGGGATACCCAGCCGGCTGTGCATCGCCGCCTCCTGGAAGCGGCGGGTCTTTTCGGCGCCGATCACGTTGAGCATCGAGCCGAGCTCGCCCTTCTTCGCCAGGTCGTAGGCGTCGACGTGATCGCGGGTTTCCGGGTTCACCGCAATGGCCGCACCGGAGTCGGCCGCCGTGGGGGCGGAGGATCCCTGGTCGTTGTACTGCATGAGCTGGCCGATCTTCTCGGCCAGGGTCATCTTCGCCAGCAGGGCGTCGACCTTGTGCTCGATCTGCGGCGAAGCCAGCTGGGCGTTGGACGGAGGGGCCTTCGCAGGCGCACCGGCCGGGGCGGCGACGGCAGTGCCGGCAACGGCCATCGCGATGGCGGCGCTCAGGAGCAGCGAACGGGGGCGCAGGCCGGATCGGGGCTGGAAGTTCATCGATTCTCCGCGGGGTGGCGGGCGCCGGCAGACCGTCGCCCGAGTCAGGGACCGCGGGAATGTAAACGTTTACGTGCCCTGCCGTAAATGCGCGGTGCAATATGCCGTGGCGACCAGGAAGGGAGAGCGGGCGCCCGGCCCGAGAGGCCTCAGCGCAGCTGGCTGTCTTTGCTGCCGCGCCGGTTGTACAGGCCGGCGGCGCGCTGGTCGGCGTCGATCGCCGCCTGGCAGGTTACGCACAGCCGCACGCCGGGCACGGCCTTGCGCCGCGCGGCGGGAATCGGTGCATCACATTCTTCGCAGCGTTCCAGACCGGGGCCCTGCCGCAATTGCTGGCGCGCCCGCTGCACGGCATCGCTCACCGTCGCGTCGATCTGGTCCTGCACGGCGCCGTCGCCGGCCCAACCGGTTGCCATGGCCTGCCTCCGTCTCGCAGCTTCCGGAACGCCTCGCGGGCGACCGGAAATCTCTGACCCTGTCAGCGCAAGATGATGTCGGACACCGCACAACTCAAGCGCGTCAGTCCGCGCGCAGCTCGCGTGCGCCCTGCTTGTGGGCGTACATGGCACGGTCGGCGGCGGCGTAGAGGCAGGCCTCGTCCGGGCCGTCATCCGGGTAGAACGCCACGCCGATGCTGGCGTGGACGGCGATGCGCTCGCCCTGCACCTCCAGCCCATGGCGCAAGGTGGCCTGCAGCTTCTCCACCAGGGCGGCGATTGCCTCTCGGCTGTCCGCATCGGGAAGGATGGCGGCGAATTCATCGCCACCGAGCCGGGCGAGCGTGTCGGTGCCACGCAGACGCGCTTGCAGCCGTTCGGCGGCAGCTATCAGCAGCGCGTCGCCGGTGGCGTGGCCGCGCGTATCGTTGACCTGTTTGAAGTCATCCATGTCGATTACCAGCACCGCCACCCGCCCGCGTCGCTCGCGCGCCCGCACCAGGGCCGCGTCCAGCCGCCGTGCAAACAGCCGCCGGTTCGGCAGCCCGGTGAGAGCGTCGTGCATGGCATCGTGCTTGGCTTCGCCGAGCTGCTCTTCCAGCACGGTAAAGATCATGCCGGTGGCCACCAGGAACTTGGGCAGATTCCAGGACTCGTCGGGAATGCGCAGCCCGGGCAACCAACGATCCAGCGCATACGCCACCGGAAACACCGACGCCCACGCCACGAAGCTGGCCGTGGTGAACAGCACGCCCAGGCTCGTGCGGGCCGCTCCACGCCAGAAGAACCAGGCCACCAGCAGGTAGTGCCAGAACAGCATCCAGATCAGCGCCTGCTCCAACGCGGCGGCCTGCACCAGCGCCGCCTGGATCGCATAGGCGGCGAGGATGGCCGCGGCCAGCGGCCAGCGTTCGCGCTGCCGCGCGTGACGGCGATCGATATGGAACAGCCACAGTGCCGCGGCGGCGGCCACCACACTCAGGGCCAGGAATGAGGTGCGGTCGGTGACGCCGCACGCCAGCAGCACCACGAACAGCACGTCCGGCGAGGCCACCAGCAGGGTCCAAGCGAACCCGGTGGCCCAACCCGAATGACGATCCTGCCCTGCCCAGATGAAGGCGACACTGGTGAGCAGCAGCATCGACAGCGACACCGCCTCACCCGCGTCGGCCCAGGTGGTGGCGTTGAGATAGACCAGCTGCGCCGCGATGTGGACCAGGATCATCACCCAGCCCACCAGCCAATAGCGCAACCGCGTCTGCTGGGTTCGCCGCACCAGCGAAGCGAACACCGTCACCAGCCCGCCGATGGCAAGCAGATCCGGCAGGACGGAGAGATTCATCATGATTGACGTGCGCGCACGTCCGCGCCGCTGGCCGCAGTCTGGCCAGGGCACCGAAGTAGCGCAGGATGAAAAATGCTGTTCACGCAGGGATAGCGACCGGCCCGAACCAGACTTTAGTCTGCCAGGGCTCAGCCCTCGCCATCGGCCTGAACCCGGGGCATCGCCGCCAACGCCAGCAAGGTGAGCGCGGCCGCACCGGCCAGATAGAAGCCCACGGACGCCAGCCCATGGCGCGCCGCCAGCCAGGTCGCCAGATACGGCGCCAACGACGCGCCGAAGATGCCGGCCATGTTGAAGGCCAGCGACGCGCCGGTGTAGCGCACCGGCACCGGAAACAACCGCGCCAGCACGGTACCCAGCGGACCGTAGGTCAGCCCCATCACGCCCAGCCCGAGCGATAGGAACACCAGCACGGCAGCCGCGCTGCCGGCGGCAAAAAGCGGCGCGAACACCAGGCCGAAGCCGAGGATGAGCACGGTCGACAGCACCATCATGAAACGCGCGCCGTAGCGATCCGCCAGCCAGGCCGACAACGGGATGGTGGCGGCGAAGAACAGCACGCCCACCATCTGCAGCAGCAGGAACTCCTCGCGTGCGTAGCCGAGCCGGCTGGTGGCCCAGCTCAGGCTGAACACCGTCATCAGGTAGAACAGCACAAACGTCGCCAGTGCCACGAACGTGCCCGCGACCAGCGCGCGCGTGTGGCGTGTCACCACCACCAGCATCGGCAAGCGCACGCGCTCGTGCTTGGCCATGGCCCGCGCGAACGCCGGCGTCTCGTGCAACCGCAGGCGCATCCACAAGCCCACGCCCACCAGCACCGCACTGGCGAGAAACGGCACGCGCCAGCCCCAGGCGAGAAAGGCGGCCTCACCGATGCCGCGTGTCAGACCCAGAAACAACCCGGTGGAAAGGAAGAAGCCGATCGGCGCACCCAGCTGCGGAAACATGCCGTACCAGGCCCGCCGCCCCGCCGGCGCGTTCTCGATCGCCAACAGCACCGCCCCGCCCCACTCGCCGCCCAGCCCGAGCCCCTGACCGAAGCGGCACAGCGCGAGCAGCGCCGGCGCCGCCACGCCGATGCGCGCATAGGTGGGCAGCAGGCCGATGACCACGGTGGAGAGACCCATCGTGAGCAATGCCGCCACCAGCGTGGCCTTGCGCCCGATGCGGTCGCCGAAGTGCCCGAACACGGCCGAGCCCACGGGCCGCGCGAAGAACGCCAGCGCAAACGTGGCCAACGATTGCAGCGTCGCCGAGGTGGCGTCCGACGAGGGGAAGAACAGCGCCGGAAACACCAGCACCGCCGCCGTGGCGTAGATGTAGAAATCGAAGAACTCGATGGTGGTGCCGATCAGGCTGGCAAACAGCACGCGGCGCGGGGACTGGACCGGCGCGTCTTCGGCACGGGACATGCGATGACCTCGATGGGACCGATGGTCGGTCGATTCTGCCAGAGCGGCGCACCCCGCATGGCACCGCGATGGGTGGACACTCAGGCCGACTCGGGTTCGTCGCAGACCGGTCGGGCAACGACTACCCGATTGCGGCCGGCGCGCTTGGCCCGGTACATGGCATCGTCGGCATCGGCCATCAGCTGGCGCAGGTCGTGACCAGCGTCGCGCGTACCGGCGACGCCCAGGCTCGCCGACACCCGCACGTCGCGCAGATCGCGGGCACCGCCGGCACTGGCGATCGCGACCCGCAACGCTTCGGCGCGCACGGCAATGTCCTCGACACAGCTGCCGGGCAACAGCATGGCGAACTCCTCGCCGCCCAGGCGCCCGAAGATGTCACCCGTCCGCAGTTGCCGTGCGCATACATCCACCGTGCGACGCAGTACGCGGTCGCCGACGAGATGGCCGTGCGCGTCGTTGATCTGCTTGAAGTGATCCAGATCGAACACGATCAGACAGGCCGGTTCGTGGGTGGTCGCAGCGGCGGCGAGGATCGCCTGCGCACGCTCCACGAAGTGCTGGCGATTGAAGATACCGGTAAGACCGTCGTGCCGAGCCAGCTTCATGAAGCGCCGCTGCGAGCGCTTGAGGCGAACGGCCAGGAACGCGACCGAAGCCAGCAGCGTGAGCAGCAGCGCAATCAGCAGCCCTCCGGCCTGCATGGCCTTGCGATCCAGTGACTGCTGCAACTGCAGGATACGGTTGCGGCTAGCCAGGGCTTCCGCCTCGCGGCGGCGCTCGGCCAGTCGCAAGTGAACGCCCTGATAGGCCTGCGCCTGCGCGCTGGCGTCATCGAGGTGGGCGCGCTCAGCCTCGCTGTATTTCTGGTACCAGGCCAGCGCCGAGGCGTCGTCACCCGCCTCGTGCGCCACCGCGTAAAGCACCCGGTAGGCGATGGTCAGCGGCTCGCTGATGCCATCCCCGCGCCCATCAGTGACTGCCTCCAGGGCGCTGTCGCGCGCCGCGGCCCATTGCTGCCTTGCCAGCAGCGCCTGCGCAAGTAGGGCCTTGAACTGCGCCATCTGCCGCTTGTATCCGGAGCGTTCCACCTCGGGCAGGTGCTCGCGCAACAGGGCGATGGCGCCCGCCGCATCACCCTCGGCAATCAGCATGGCTGCCACGTCGCCGCGCAGGTAGTTGGCAAACAGCGGCTGCCCCTCCGCACCGCAGAGGCGGATGACCTCGGCAAGGCCTGGGTCGGAGGCATCGAGCCCACCGCGGCGGAAGCGGGCGTGTTCGCTGTGGACGCGTGCGCGGCATGCGCCTTCGCCCGGCGGCAGCTGTGCCAGCATCTGGTCCACGTAACGGATCGACAGGTCGTACTGTCCCGCCGCCGTCATCAACTGCGCCGCCTCTCCCAGAGCCTGGAAGCGCGCCGTCACGTCGCGCACCTGGGGCATCTCGCGCATTAGCAGATCCAGCTCGCGATAGGCGTTCTCGTAATGCCGGGTCAGCGCGAGGGTGTTGAGCAAGGTGGTGCGGGCACGAAACCGGATCAGCGGGTCGGGTGCCTTAGCGATGATCTCGCGCAAAGCGCGCTGCGCACGCGCGATGTCACCGCTGAAATCCTGCTGCCACGCATGCAGATAACGCAGATGCCACCGCTGCGTCTCGGTCAGCTGCCGGGCAGAGGTGTCCAGCTGCGCCAGCGTGGCGCGAAAGGCGGGGTTGTCGGCGGTCCGGTCGCGCTCGGCGCGGGCCAACAGTTCGGTGGCCGGTGGCGAGTCCTGTGCGCGCGCCGGGATGGCACAAGCTAGGGCGACCGCCAGCAGCCATGCCGAACGCATCGCGCGTCGGTGCCTGGCGTTCATTGCAAGCGTCAGCGCTCGCGCGGAGCGGCCACCGCACGCATGAGCGAAGTCATCGATCGAATCCATGCTGCCCCGCCCTCCCCACCTTGCGGCGAGCCGACATCGACGCGCTCCCCCTGCACGATGATCGACACGCTCACTGAAGGATGAAACAGACGACGGCGGATTGCGAGCGGCGCGGTTGCTGGTGCACCTGGCCTGGTCGTCGTCGGCAGCTCAAAGCATGCTTACGGTCGCATCCGCGCGCGACCGGTGGAACGCGATCGATCAGAGCGAGGCGGCCTCGCCCTGCGGCACGTCGTCGAGGACGACGCGGTTGCGCCCGCCCCGCTTAGCGCGATACAGCGCATTGTCTGCGTCGGCCATCAGCTGCTGCAGGTCGTAGCCGGCATGCTCGGTGGAGGCCACGCCGAGACTGGCCGAGATCACCACGCCACGCGTGTCTTCGTCATCCGACGTTTCCGCGATGGTGACGCGAATGGCCTCGGCACGCTCGGCAACGCTGGCCAGCATGCAGCCCGGCAACAGGATGCCGAACTCCTCGCCACCGAGGCGACCGAAGATGTCGCTCTTGCGCAGGTGATCGTGGCACACGGCCACTGCGCGCTTGAGCACCAGGTCGCCAAAGGCATGCCCATGGGCATCGTTGATCAACTTGAAGTGATCCAGGTCCATCAACAGCAGGCAAACGTGCTGCCCGTCGCGCTGCGCCGCCGCCAGCATCCGCTCGGCCTGCTCCACGAAGTGCTGGCGATTGAAGATGCCGGTAAGGCCATCGTGACGCGCCAGTCGCATGAAGCGCTTCTGCGAACGCTTGAGGCGGATCAGCCAGAACACCACCGATGCGAGCACCGTCAGCAGCAGCACGATCGACAGGCGACTGGCCTGCACCGCCTTGCGGTCCAGCGCCTGCCGCAGTTGTAGGATGCGGTTGCTGTCCTCCGCCTGCTGCAGTTGCCTCAGCTTGTCGTCAACCTCCTGCTTCACACGCTGGTACGCCAGTGATGAGGCGCTGGCCGCGTCGAGCGTATGTTTGTCGGCTTCCACAAAGCGCTCGTGCCAGTCCAGCGCCTCGGCTGCGTTGCCTCGTCGCTTGGCCACTTCGTACAGCACCTGATAGGCGCGAGCCAGCAGAGGTGTCGGTGCGACCGGCAGCTGATCGGGCACCGACTGCCTCGCATGGCGGTACGCGCCATCAAGGTCGCCACTGCGGTACAGGGCGTCGGCCCACGTGGCGGCCCAGTCATGGATCAAGGCACCGTAGCCAGAACGCGCTACCTCTGACTGGAATCGCTGGAGGATGGTCAGCGCTGGCCTGATCTGTCCCTGCCGGATGAGCGTCTGCGCACGGATGAGGCGAATCGCGTCCGCCCAGAACAGATTGCCTGTCGCCACACAAGCATCGATTCCCTGTTCGTAAGCGGGATCCTCCGGAGGCAGCGTGCGCGCCGAGGACATGGCCATGACCAGCAGATAGGTGGCCTGGCACGTGCTGATGCCTTGCGGTTCCAGCGCCACCCCCAGCCGGGCGTATTGCGTTGCCAGGTCCGCCTGGCCCGCTGCCACCAACAATTGGGTGGCTTCCCCGATACCCTGGAAGCGGACCACAGGATCCTCGATCGACGGCAAATCCTTGAGCAGCCGGTCGAGTTCGCGGTACGCGGGCTCGTACTGATGGGTCGCTGCCAGGGGATTAATCAGCGTGGCGCGAGTGCGAAAGCGCAGGGTGCGATCCGTGGAACCATCAAGCACCCTCCTGAGCTCGGTGATGCTTGCCTCATACCGCCCTTGATAGACGTCCTGCCATCCCTGCAGGTAGGCCAAGTGCCAGCGCTGGGTCTCGCTGAGGCCATCACGGCGCGCGGACAGGTCGACAAGCAACTGCTTGAAGCCGGCATTGTCCGCGACCTTGATGGCCTCAGCCCGAGCGAACAGTGCTTCGGCCGCCGGGTCGAATCCCACCTGAGCCGAGGCATGCGTCGCAACGGCACAAAAGAGCACGGCGGCCACCAGCCACCCTGAAACGGTGACCGCTTTCCGCGTCATGCTGACATCTCCCTGTGAACCACGAACGCGACTATTCCGAAGGCGCCGCTGGCGGTGACTGCTCGTCCTCGCCGCCTTCTTCTTCCTGTTCCTCTTCCTCCGCCGGGAAAACCATCCCGTTGAGCGGCTGGCCAACGTGGGCGCTCAGCTCAGCCGGGATCCCCGCTCGGAGAAGCGCGTCGGCTTCGTCCGGGCTGTCACCCTTGACCGTCCCCCACGGCGCGTTTGCGCCCAGCCGTTCCAGTGATTCGACGATATCTTCCATTACTCCCCCTTCGACGCCGGGCATCGGGTCACGCGCCATGCGCACCCATTCTGAAGCGTCCTTCCAAGCATAGCGCCGACTCCGGCCCCGTTTAGCGCTTTTGCACCCCGCGTCGCGCCCCCCTTATGGGGTGTCTTTTACCACCAATGCGGCAAGGCGCTCTGCTACCCCCGGATCCGGCACGGCCGTCTCAGCAGGTGGGAGAACCAGCGTATCCAATGGATCAACCTCCGCTTGAGGCAGCCGCGACAACGGTATGCGGCGAACCAGGGGTTGCTGGGTGGGAAGCGTGGCCGCCCGGTACAAGATGACTTCGTGTTCTGGCGGGTAATCCTTCCTCAACCGATCGACGAGCACCTCCCGGTGCGCCTCATCCGTGGTCCGCCGCGCCAAGGAGCGATCGCCGGCCACGCCGATCTGCCACAGCACCAACCAGGCGGCCGGATCGATGCGCCGCCGGTAGAGCATGAAACGCGTCGCTTCGTAGTGCTGGCAGCCCACGGTGCCAGGATCGATACCGAGATCGGCATAGAGGCAATCCTCGGCCGATACGCCTGGCTCCATCCATCCGGCGTGGCCTCCTGTCCTGGCCTCGGTAATGGCGCGATGTGGCACCCAGGCGAACACCCCGGGGTGGCCGTAGAACGCCCCGCACACACGCTTGCCGGCGCGCACTTCGACCAGCATCGCCTCGACCATGCCCCGGTAGCTGCGCATGCGCGATGTTCCTTCGCGATAGAACGGTTGCAGGCTCCGCACATCCGGGTTCATCCGCCGCACCCACTCCTCCATGAGCGCATCGGCCACCAGCACGAACACCACGTCCGCCTGCTCGATACAGCTGCGCGCCCGCGGGGTGATGTGGGCACCCAGCATCATCCCCACGCCCACGCAGGCCAGGCTGCCGGCCTTGTGCTTCTCCACGCTGTTCTCCCCCAACCTGCCGGACCTGGCCAGCGGCATAGCATGCACCATCTCCCGAGGGCAGCGCGGCGCCTGCAGGCCGCGCTGGCGCGGCCCTGCATAAGGTGGTTGGAGAAGCACCCGACCCCATTGCACCGCGCCTATCACCCTGCACGCCAGCCGCGCGAACCAGAGCCTGTTCAAGCTGGCGACATCGTCGATGCCCCATCATGGCGCGCTCCCATTCCACCGCCAGGATGCATGGATTACCCGACCGTCTCAGTGGCGACACGCCGCCTCGCTCGCCGCCGACACCGCTTCTGGCTAGTTTCCGCCTTGGCGTTTATCGCCGGTTGCGCCACCCAGCAGGCGCAATCGCCCGGCCAGGATCCGGCCGAGGTGCAGGCACGCATCCTGCGCGTGCTGCCAGCCCAGACCGACGACCGTGCCGGCTGGGCGCGCGACATCACCGCGGCGTTCGCGGCCCAGCAGATCGAGCCCAGTGGCAGCAACCTTTGTGCGGCCATCGCGGTAGCCGGGCAGGAGTCCAACTTCCAGTCGGATCCCGCGGTACCTGGGCTGGGGCGCATCGCGCGCGCCGAGATCGACCGGCGCGCGGCCGAGCACCATATCCCCCAGTTGCTGGTGCGCGGCGCACTGGCGCTGCACGGACCGGACGGCCGTAGCTACGCCGACCGCATCGCCGACGCCCGCACCGAGCGCGAGTTGAGCCGCGCCTATGAGGATTTCATCGGCATGGTGCCGCTGGGCAAGCGGTTGTTCGGCGAGGCCAACCCGGTACACACCGGCGGCCCGATGCAGGTGAGTGTGGCGTTCGCCGAAGCCTATGCACACGATCACGACTACCCGTATCCGGTCGACGGGTCGATCCGCCACGAGGTGTTCAGCCGGCGTGGCGGCCTGTATTTCGGCATCGCCCATCTGCTCGGTTACGCCGCCGATTACCCGACGCCGCTGTACCGCTTCGCCGACTACAACGCCGGCTTCTACGCCAGCCGCAACGCGGCGTTCCAGGCGGCGGTAACCCGAGCATCGGGTATTCCGCTGGATCGCGATGGCGACTTGGTGAGCTACGGCGATTGGGGCGCACGCAGCAAGACCGAGCTGGCCGTGCGCACCCTGGCCGAACGCTTGGACCTGAGCGAAGCGGCGATCCACCGCGACCTCGCCAAGGGCGAAACCGCCGCGTTTGCCGACACGCCCACCTATGCCCGCGTCTACGCGCTCGCCGACCGCCTGCAGGGTCGACCGCTACCGCGCGCGATGCTGCCGACGATCCGGCTGGAGAGCCCGAAGATCACCCGCAAGCTCACCACCGCCTGGTTTGCCCAACGCGTGGACAGCCGCTATCGCAGCTGCATGGCGCGGATACGCTGAGCCAGGTGCTTTCGCCAACGACACCGTGCTTTAACGGTCCCGCACGCTAGATGCGTTGCTGCGGCCCGATCACCCTCACCGGCGTTCATCGGCCGAAGGCAGGGCCGCCGGCTGGAACTGCACCCAGGCGATCCCGCCTTGCACGCACAGGCGATAGCCCGCGGCGATCCGGTCAGGCGCAACTGCGCAATGGGCCGCCAACAACGCATCCCCGGGAAGCGGCTGATTGAGCAGTGGTCGACGTGCATCGACCCACTGCGGCAGGTAGAACATCAGCAAGCCGCTGGTGGCGAAGCGGTCGTCGGCATCGAGATAAGTTGGCACCAGGCGGCGCATCAGCGGAAATTCGCCGGCGACGTGTGCGGCCAGCGGCGAGAACCCGGCCGAGCCGGCCACCACCAGGCGATGTATCGGCTGGGCAGCCGACAGTGTCGCCAGATCGTCCGCCAGACGCCCGGCGATGTGCTGCTCGTAGTGCTGCTGATCCGTCATCGCGTTGCCGTAGGCGCTCGCGATCACCCACATGCCCAGCGCGAACATGCTGGCCACCGTGACGCACACCCGATCGCCCCACGCCAGGGTGCGCAACGCCACGCGCAACACCAGCAGCCCCGACGCCAGCAACGCGCCAAGGCCGACCAGCACGCGCGGCTGGATCTCCGGCGCGCGCAACAGCAGCATTGGGCCCAGCGCCGCGACCATCGCCAACCCCGGCATGGCCACGGCCAGCGCCATCAGCAGCACCTGCTGGCCGCGCGATCGGTACGGGGCACGCGCGCACGCGTGGCGCAGGCCCACAGCCACGCAGCCCAGTGCGAGCAGCGTCGCCAGTGTGCCGAACACGGCCCACCAATCCGCATTGAAAGAGCCACCGACGAAGCCGTAGAACGTGGCCACGTTGTCGGCGATGCGCGGAATCTCGCGCCAGCTGCGGATGGGTGCCGCCTGCCGCTTCACCCAGCCGCTGATGTGCATGCCCACCAGCAGCTCGTAGACAACCATCGCCACCACGATCTGCATGGCGCGACGACCCAGCGTGCGCAGCCCCGCGCTCGCCGCGTGATCGGTCGCCTGCGTGAGCACCAGCTCGGCCAGCGCCAGCACCAGGAACACGTTGATCGCCGGCTGGTACAAGCACAACGCGCCGAACACGCTGGCAATACCCCAGCCGCTGCCGCGTCGCGTGGCCGGCAGCAACAGAGGCCACACCGCCAGCCACACCGCCAGCGCCATGCTCAGCGCATCGAACTGGTAAGAGAGGTTCTCGAGAAGGAACGGCTGCGCGCCGAGTGGAAACACCAGCAGCGCGGCCAGCCACGGCGAGGCGTCGGTGAAACGCCGTGCCAGCCGTGCGCCCGTCCACGCCAGTACGACGATAGCGCCGATCTGTGGCAGCGGCGCGATGTCGACCATCGCATGGTTGTAGCACTGCAGGGCGCGCATCAGCAGTGTGGCCAAGGGACGGCCGTTGGAATCCCAGCTGGCCCGCCCGAGCAGCGCGCGCTTCAGATCGTCGTTGTACGGGCGATCGGCATGCAGGAGGGGGTAGAGCATGAGAGCCAGCAGCCCGAGCAGCCGCCAAAACACGGGGCTCACCTCGCGGCCCGCTTCGTCCTTTCGGCGACCTTCTCCCACCGGTTACTCCACGCGTTCGCCCTCGCCGGGCGGTACCGCAGGTTAGTAATCCCGGCTTGCGGTCCGCTTTCGGCGGTCGCGCAGTGGCAGGCCTTGTCTCGGCAAAGCCTGCCGCGCCAGCGCGCTATGCCTACCAACTCACTACGGCGGTCGCGCGCGCGGCACTGTCGCCGCCCGAAGCCACAGACGTACCGAGCTGCAATTGCAGGTGCTGGCTCATCGTGCGGGCATATTCGATCCCCAGCGCCCCATACCCGGCGTAGGTGGCTGCGCTCACCGCTAGGCCACTGGTGCGACCAGCCGGAATCGCCACGGTCGGCATGGCCATGGCCTGGGCAGCAGCACGCGCTGCATAGCGACGAGCCTGTACCAGCAAACCATTGCTCGCTTGATTGAGCTGATCCAGATTGACCGCATCCGTGCCGCGTGTACCGGGCGCGACATGGGTGATCTGGCGCCGCAACGTGTCGCTGCCCACGCTGACGGTATTGTCGACGTTGGCCACCGAGCCCTGGCCCAAAGCGACCGAGTTCTCTCCATTGGCGACGGCGTTGGCGCCCAGAGCCACGGCATTGTTGCCATTGGCCACGGCGTTATTGCCCAGCGCGGTGGTCGGATCGGCATTCGCCTGGGCACCGGCGCCGATCGCCACCGACCCGGCGAAGCGCGCCACGGCACCCTGGCCTTGCGCCATTGCCCCGTCGCCGTCCGCCGAAGCGCCGCCGCCCACGGCAACCGCGCCCTGGCCAGCCGCATGGGTGGCCGTCTGCCCCTGCACCGCGCACTCCAGTGCGCCCTGGTTCACCCGGCACACGCCCATCTGTCCGTTCACCATGGCTTGGATCTGGACAGCGTTTTGCTGGCCCAGTTGCATTGCGGAGGCGGCAGTCGATTGCGCCTGGGTGGCTGCAGTCTGTGCCTGGGTCGCTGCCGTCTGCACCGCGCCAGTGGCGCTGGCGACGGAGGCATCGAGTTGGGCCACGTTGACGGCGTCGGTCGAATTTGTGCCAGCGGTCACATTGGCGATGGTCCGGGTCTGTCCGGCCGAGCCCACGCTCACCTGGTCGGCGGCACTGGTGACACTGCCGGCACCCAGCGCCACCGAACCAGCGTAAGCCGACTGTGCGCCCGTTCCCAACGCCACGCTGTTGCCGCCCGTGGCGGTGGTCGACGTCCCGCCAAAGCCGCCGCCCAGGCTGCCTGTTGAACTGCCGATCGCGATATTGCCGCCGGCGGGGGTCGCGCTATACGTGGTCGCTTGCGTGCCTAGGGCGATATCGCCGTTGCCCGCGGCGGTCGCCGCGCCACCGCTCGCCTGGCTACCGAAGCCGATGGCGGTGGTGTCGCGTCCGGTCGCAACGCTGAAGTCGCCGGTCGCCGCACTGTAGGCGCCCGAGGCCGTGCTGCTGCTTCCACTGGCCTGGCTCCAGTTGCCCAGCGCGGTACTCAGCGGGCCGCTTGCACTGCTGCTGCTACCCAGCGCCGTTCCGCTGCTGCCCGCGGACTGACTGCCATAGCCGACCGCCACGCTCCAGTTACCCGACGCGTTGGCGCTCAATCCGTCGGCCGTGCTGCCGTACCCCCCGGCAGAGCTGCCGCTGCCGCACGCCAGCTGATTCTGGCTGGTGCTCTGCGAGCACACGCCGCTGGTCGCGCTGGTTCCACCGGTCGTGGCGCTGGCGTGGGCGGGGGCAGCAACCAATACCCCGAAGGCCAAGACCAATGGCGTCATCACCCAAGCGGAGCCAATCCTGAACCTGGTCGCTCCCCGCATGAAGGACACGAGGCAAACAGAAATGTCGGGTAGGGCGCGCGACGAGGCGGAGGGGCGTGGATTTGAGGTCATACAGAGCATCCCGTGTCGAAAAAGGTTGAACCGAGGCATCACCCGAGCAGCGGACCGTTCGGTACAACCGCCCACCGGCGCCGCGTCTGCGGTGCCGGCCAGCCCTGCTTCCCCGACGGGTCCAGCTCCGGCACGCCCGAAGCAAGAGGCAGGCCAGCGGATCTGGGCGACGCGACGGCCCTCCATTTCAAGCACTTGGCTCACTGGCACCAAATTATCCCAGCGGCTGTCGCCGTCCTACCGACGGCTTTCTGGCGTGCGCCTGCGGGCGCGCGGCAATCGACGTCGTACAGCCGACGCACGAACGCGCGGTCGCAGCTCAGACGGGAGGACGATCGAAGTGATACACCGTGTTGCGCGCCGAGGCGCGCTGGCCGAATCGATCGGCATAGGCCGTCAGCGACGTATACGGCAGGAGCGGCACCGTCGGGCGAAAGGCCAGGTGCTCGAGCAGGCAGAACAGCGTGACCTCGAGCAGACTCAGATCGCGTGCAGGCAGTGACGCCAGCACCTCGTCGAGGTGAAGGTCGAGCCATTCCAGCACCTGGGCCATCCCCTCTGAGGCCTTCATAAAATAGAGATTCTCGGCCGGCAACCCCGCCGCTTGCGTGCCGAATACCAACTGCACCTGGGCTGCCATCGCATGCCAGACCAGCTCTTGAGCATTGCGCGCGACCAGGTCCGGTAGATGCTCTGTCCACACCATACGCACAGGGCGCTTCGCTCGATCGGCCAGAACCCTAGCAATGTTCTCCGTACCGAACACGGATGCATCGCCCAAGCGCAGCACCGGCAGCTTCATGGCGGGATTGCCGCCATAGTCGCGCCTGTCGCGGGAACCGAGGTCGTACACGGGCTGGAACTGGTAGGCCACATCAAACTCCGCCGCCACCAGGCGAGTCACCCGGGTGAAATGCGAACTGCTGCGGCCGATCAGGCCAGGGATGGGGTGGGCCATGGCGAACTCCAGATCAGGGCTTGGTGAATATGGGGTAGCAATCTCACGAGCAGGGCGGACGACGCTCGCCCCACGGCGCCGCCTGCTCCAGTTCGGCGGCCAGTTGCAGCAGGGTCGCCTCGTCGCCGAACGGCGCCACGAACTGCACGCCGAACGGCAGCACCGGCCCGCCCTGCTCCGCCGCCGCCCAGTGCAGCGGCACCGACATGCTCGGCGTGCCGGTGAGGTTGGACAGCTGGGTGAACGGCACGCGCGCGAGGCTGGTCTCCACCAGCTCGTCGACCATGCCGGTGGCCAGCAGCAGGCGGCCGGCGCCGAGCGCCAGCACGGCACGGGCAAGGAGGCGCTGGAATGGCGGCGTGTCGATCTCGCCGATGCGATTGGGCGGCTGCGCGGTGGTGGGCGTGAGGTAGAGGTCGTACTGCCGGTGAAAGTCGGCCAGCGCCAGCGCGTAGTCGTTCCACTGCGCGTGGCGGGCCACGTACTCGCCGGCGCTGATGGTGCGCCCGAGCAGGCCGAGCACGCGCGTCTCCAGCTCGAACGCATCCTCGCCAGCGCTAGTCAGCGCGCGGGCGCGCGCCATGCTGGCGGCCACCTGGCCGAAGTACATGG
Organism: Dyella thailandensis; assembly: GCF_050749815.1. Taxonomy (GTDB): domain Bacteria; phylum Pseudomonadota; class Gammaproteobacteria; order Xanthomonadales; family Rhodanobacteraceae; genus Dyella_A. Next base: position 1,719,333 of record NZ_CP192735.1, read on the forward strand.
TGATGAAACTGCGGGCCAGCGCGCGGCCGTTCACCGCGGGCTCGGCCGGTTCCACCGCGTGGCCGAGATCGGCCAGCACGGCGGCGGCACGCTGCACGGCCGCCACACACTCCGCATGCACCGGCGTACCCAGCGGCGAACGCGTGCTGAAGCCGATGCGCAGGCGCCGCGGCGACCGCGCGATCGCCTCGGCGTAGGCCTGCGCCGGCGGCGCGATGACGAAGGGCGCGCCGTGTCCGGGCCCGGCGATGGCGTCGAGCAGGCGTGCGGAATCGCGCACGCTGCGGCTGATTACGTGCTGGCTGGACGCGCCTTCCCAATGCTCGCCGTCGGCCGGACCGCAGGGCACGCGTCCGCGCGAGGGACGCAGCCCGAACAGGCCGCAGTACGCGGCCGGGATGCGGATCGAGCCGCCGCCGTCGGACGCGCCCGCCACGGGCACGATGCCCGCGGCCACGGCGGCCGCCGCACCGCCGGACGAACCGCCCGGCGTGCGCGCCAGGTCCCACGGATTGCGCGTGGGCTGCGGCCACAGCTGCGGCGAGGTCTCCGCCTTCAGCGCGAACTCGGGCGAGGCGGTCTTGCCGCACACCACCAATCCCGCATCGAGAAAGCGCTGCACGATGTCGGCATGGCGGTCAGGCACCCAACCACGCAGCGCGCGGCTGCCGGACGGGCTGGGCACGCCGGCATAGTCCTGTCCCATGTCCTTGAGCAGGAACGGCACGCCGGCGAACGGACCCGTCAGCGGGCCGGCGGCGCGCGCGCGGGCAATCGCCTCCATCGGCAGGTAGATCGTGGCGAGCGCGGGGTTCACCTGCGCCGCGCGGGCCAGTGCGGCTTCCAGCACCTCGCTTGCGCTCACCTCGCCGCGAGCGATTAGGGCAGCCAGTCCGGTGGCGTCGTAACGCGAATACTCGGCGAACATCGATGGACCCGTGCGTGAGGGAGCAGTCGCCATCATAGGGGCGCGTGCGGTCGACGCTAACGAGACAGAACGTCCCGCGCGGTGCGGCTCAACACCTGCGCTCGCGATACCTCCTCTCTCCTCGGGAAGAGGATTGAGTTGAAGGGGAAGGGGCTGGCCAGAAGGTGGAGAGGAGCCAACAACAAGGCCTGCAGCGTCGCCAGCATCCGGCTCTCCCCGACGGGGAGACGGAGTCGATGCGGCAAGGTTCGGTGATGGTTCCGCGCGTTGATCAGTCCACAGCCACGCCAATCATCAGCGCTGCACACTCGCCCTCCATCGCCTGCTGCTCCAGGCGGAACTCAGCGCCCCGCCACGCTCACCCGCAGCGAGCTCCACGCGCCGCGTGCGCTGAGCGCCGTGATGGTGTGGTCACCCGGCTGCTCCAGCGCCAGCGCGATGGAGTGCGCATCCTCGGTGGTGCCCTGCAAGCGGCCGTCCAGCAGCCACTGCACGGTGCCCGTCGCGCCCAGCGCCTTAAGCGTGACGCGCAGCGGCTGGCTGCTGTTGGGCGCGCGGCGCAGGCGCACACCGTCGGTGAGGCCGGCGATGCGGATGGCGCTGGCGTTGTCCAGCGAGTCGGCCGGGCAACCCGGCGCCAGCGGCGGCAGCGCGGAAGCGGCGCGGTCATCCTGGCTCAGCCACGGTGTGGCCAGCGCCGGCCAGCGCGCCAGCTGCACCGCATGCTCGCCCGCGCCGTGGCAGGTGGCGCTGAGGCGTCGGCCCTGCGCATCGACGCGCAGCGTCACCAGGCCGGCCGACCACGCGCCGAGATCGCGCTCGGCGAAAGTAGGCGGCAGCGCGTCGTCCAGCACCCAGGCGCTGCGGTGCTGGCGACACAGGGAAGGATCGGTGGCTGCTTGCGCCCCGCCCAGCGGCCAGCAGATATCCACCGAGCGCACGCTGGCAGGCTGCGCGAAACGCGTGGCCAAGCCGCGCGATGGCAGCATGTCGGCGATCTGGAAAAGCAGCGGCAGCGCGGTGATCGCGCCGTACTGGCCGGGCGACGGCGTGCCGTCCGGGCGGCCGATCCACACGCCGATGGTGAACTGGTCGGTGACGCCCACCGCCCATGCGTCGCGGTAGCCGTAGCTGGTGCCGGTCTTCCAAGCCACCGCCGCGTGGCGGTTAACCGCGCCCTCCAGCGGTGCACCCTCCACATCGGCCGGGTTGTGCGCCAGCACGTCGCGAATGATCCACGCCGCTCCGGGCGACAGCAGGCGGCGCGGCTGCGCCACCTGCTGCAGCGTGTAGCGCGGCGCTACTGCGACGCCGCGGTTGGCAAGCGCGGTGTAGGCGCCCACCAGATCCTCCAGCCGCGTCGAGGCGCCACCCAGGATGATCGACAGATTCGGTTGCGCACCGGCCGGCAGGCCCAGATCCAGCCCACCGGCGGCGAGTCGCGCCACGAAACGGTTCGGCCCGACCCGATCGAGCACGTCCACCGCCGGCACGTTGAGCGATCGCTGCAGCGCCTCGGCCACGCCGACCGGGCCGGAGAACGCCTCGTCGAAATTGCCCGGGCGGTAGCCGCCGAAATCCTGCGGCGCATCCACCAGCAGGCTCTCGGAAGTGATCAGGCCGTCGTCCAGCGCCAGTCCGTAGAGGAAGGGCTTGAGCGTGGACCCGGGCGAGCGCGGCGCCTGCACCATGTCGATGTAGCCGTGCCGGTCCGGGTCGGCAAAGTCGCTGGTGCCCAGATACACGCGCGCCTCGTGGCTGGCGTTGTCCACCACCAGCAGCGCGGCGCTGGTGTGCTGCGGCAGGCGCGCGAGGTAGCCGCTCACCCGATCCTCCGCCGCGCGCTGCAGATTGGCGTCGATGGTGGTGGTGATACGCCGTGCCGCCGGCTGCTCGCGATGCAGCCGCTCGGCCAGCAGCGCGGCCGACAGCGGTGCGTGCAGCGAACGGGCCACCACCGGCTCGATCCGCGCATCGCGCACCTGCTTGGCCGTCCAGATGCCCTCGTCGCGCAGGCGAGCCAGCACCTTGTCGCGGGCAGCGCGCGCCGCCTCGGGGTGACGATCCGGCCGCAGCCGGCTCGGTGCCTGCGGCAGCACCGCCAGCAGCGCCGCTTCCGCCCGCGAGAGGTTCTTCGCCGGCTTGCCCAGGTACGCCCACGAGGCCGCTTCGACGCCTTCGATGGGGCCGCCGAACGGTGCGTGGTTGAGATAAAGATCGAGGATCTGCCGCTTGTTGAGATGCACTTCCAGCTGCAGCGCGCGCAGGATCTGGATCACCTTGCCGCCCACCGTGTGCGGAATCGGATCGATGATGCGCGCCACCTGCATGGTGAGCGTGGAGCCACCGGAAACGATGCGCCCGTGCAACAGGCCACCGGCCATGCCGCGCGCCAGCGCGTACGGATTCACGCCAGGGTGGCGGTAGAACCAGCGGTCCTCGTAGCCCAGCAGCGCTTTGAGATAGAGCGGTGAGACGGTGTCCACCGAGGCCGGATAACGCCACACGCCGTCGCTGTCGGCAAAAGCGCGAAGCGGCGTGCCGTCGCGCGCCAGCACCACGGTGCTGCCGCCGTCAGGGGGCGGCAGGTGGAGAGGAAAGAGGCGGTCCAGGAACAGCGCAACCAGCAACAGCATGACCAGGCTCGCCGCGAGCCTGCGAAACCAGTACCGCCAATTGGCCCACCATGCGACGGTCATCCTGAGTACTTCAGGCGCTCTCGCCACCTCAGCACCAGGGACGCTCGACGTAGCTTCCGCTCGTTGCGAACGACGCCGAGTCCCTCAATGCGACGAATGTGGTCCAGTAGGTCGGGGCATCGCATTCGATGGAGATGCGATATCCGGCGACACGCACTACCGCGCGTCCGCTGGCTGATCGGATATGCCCTGCCGCAAGCGCGTTGCGAGTCGGCAGAGGAACCAGTGCGTTGGTCGCCATCGCCTCATTGGCAAAGCGAAGGGAGCGAACGTGTCCCCGCTGCAACCAGTACGGCAACCTCTCCGCAGCGGAAGAATCAGGCACCAAGTAGAGCACCGGCACGCCATAGTCGGAGTCGTCCTCGGGATCGTCCGTCTGATAGCCGTAATGCCAGATGCCGGAAATCTCCAGGAGCCCCTCGAACCGGCCGGCACCATACCGCCCGAGCCCCACGAATCGCATGGGGCCCGAGCCCGGAGCTCGATAATCCACGCCGTCCTCGGCGTGGATCGTACGGCCGTGGGTGGCCGCTTCCGCAACTGCTGCCGATGCCATGTTCGCAGCAAGGAAACCTGCGGCAACGGTCAACCCGGCGGCTACCGAGCGCGCTGGTCTCACGGCTCCACCACCTTGACCTGCACCGGCTCGGCCTTGCCGATGCCACGCAGCGCCGGGCGGTACATGTCCTCCACCAGCGGCGGCGGCACGGCGTAGGTGCCCGGCGTCACGGCGCGCACGAGGTAGAACACGTGGGCCGCGTCGCCGCGCTCGAGCTTCAGTGCGGCGGCGTAGCGGTCGTCGCGATATTCCTCGTGCACCACGTTGGCGGCCGAATCGTGCTGGTCCATGTCGATGCCGTCGATGACCACGCCGGCCCACTGCTGGGCGCCGGAGAGGTTTAGGTTCTCCACTTCGAGACCGCCGGGCAGCAGGTCGGTGACCAGCGCGTCGGGGATGTCCATGCGCGCCTCGATGGTGAGCTCGGCGATCAGCGTGTCGCCCTCCTTCAGCGTGCCGCCTTCCCAGGGCTTGCCGTCGGTGGTGAACCAGCTGCGGCGCACGTCGATCTGGCTGTCGTCGGCGGGCGGCGCCTGCTGGGTGACGCCGGCGACGTCGAGCGTGGCGAAGATGGTGGCGCTGCCGGTGGACTGCAGGCTGACGCCGGATTTCAGCTCGGCGGCGGTGAGGTCGCGACTCCACACGCGACTATCGGGCGCGGTCTCGGCCTTGCCACCCACGCTCAGCGTGGCGGCGAGCGGTGCGGCCTCCGCCGCGCCGAACGCCTTGGCGACGCGGGCGATCGCGGCTTGCTCCTGCGTGCTGAGGTACGACCACGACCAGCGGTACAGCGCGTCCTGCTTCTGGCGCTCGCGCACGTGGCTGTCCACGTTGCGCGCCCAGTCGATCAGCTTGGCGTCGTACTCGGGCTTGTTGAGTCCGTAGGTGTGGGTGAGCGCGACCATCAGCGCGAGGTCGCGCAGGTCCGAGCCGTAGTCGCCCACGTACCACGGGCGCTCCTTGGTCCAGGCGAAGGCTTCGGCGATCGCCTTCTGCGCGCGTTCGTTGTCGCCCATCAGCTTGAACGCCACGCCCAGATGCACCAGCGGCAGCGGCGCCACCAGCTTGCTGCGCTCGTTGTCGAAGATCGCTCGCAGCGTGCCCAGCGGCGCGCGGTTGACGCGGGCGAGCACGAAGCCGGAGTACGCCTCGTCGGCCAGGCGCATGTGGTCGTGCTGTTCGTAGCCGTAGTAGGGATGGCCGCCGGCCAGCAGGTCGTCGCTCAGGCGCTGCAGCGCCTTCTGCAGCACGTCCTGCGGCACGGCGAAGCCGGCGTCGCGCGCGTCGAGCAGGAAGTCGACCACATACGGGGTAGTGAAGGTGACGATGGGGCTGGTGCCGCCCCAGAAACTGAAGTGGCCGTTGCTGGCCTGGAACGAGGCGATGCGATCCATCGCGCTGTCCACGGCGGCCTTGCGCACGGCGTCATCCATCTGCGTCACGCCCAGCGCCTTGGCCGTGGCGGTGTCCATGATCAGCGCGGCGTAACCCTTGCTGGTGGTCTGCTCGATGCAGCCGTAGGGATAGCGCAGCATGTCGCGCAACGCCGCGCCGTAGGGCAACGGCGGCAGCGTGCTCATGCTCAGGCGCGCCCGCACGGTGTCGGGGATCAGCCCAGCCAGCAGCTCGCTGCCAATGCTTAGCGCCTTGCCCGCCTCCAGCGCCAGCGGCTGGTTGCGCAGCACCTCCGGCCAGGCCGGGCGCACGGCGAACTCGAAGTGGCGGTCGACCTGGTAATCGTTGAGCTGGGCATGGATGTCCACGCCCGCCACCGCGGCCCCGGCGCCGGCGGTCACCGGCAAGGTCAGCGTGGTGCCGGCGCCGTCCTTGAGCGCAAGCGTCTGTTCGCCGTGCTCGATGCGGATCGGACCGGTGCCGGTGACGCGCACCTTGGCCGTGCCGTCCTTGCCGGACAGGTTCTTCAGATCCAGGCTGATCACCGCCTTGTCGCCACCGGCCATCACCCGCGGCGTGCTCGGCTCCACCACCAGCGGCGCACGCACGGTGACCGCGCCGTCGGCATTGCCGAAGCGGCTGTCGGTATAGGCCAGCGCGCTCACGCGCAGGCTGCCGTTGAAGTCCGGAACATCCAGGTGCACCTGCGCGTTGCCCTGCGCATCGAAGGCGACCGGGCCGGCGAACAGGTCGACGATCTGCACCTTCGGGTTGATCCGCGCGGCCTTGGGCAGCGCGTCGCCGCTCATGTCGCCGCCGTAGCGCAGGCGAGCTGTATCGCCGTCCATCGCCTCGATGAGGCGGCTGTAGAGGTCGTAGGCCTCGGTGGCGAGCGCTCGCTTGGCGAACATCCACGACCACGCATCGGGCACCGCGTAGTCGGTGATGTTGATCACGCCCTGATCCACCGCCGACACAGTCACGTAGGCCTGCTTGCCCGCCAGCCCGGTCGCCTGCACGGTGACGTCCAGCGGATTGCCCGGCCGCATCAGCGCGGGCGCCTTGAGGGTGAGCGGGATGCGCCGGTCGCTGCGATCCATCGCCACGTATTCCACGCCCATCGCACGCGCCGGCGTGGTGTGCTCCACCGCTTCGCCGCCGCGGAACACCAACGCCACCACGTACACGTCGTGACGCTCCCAGTCCTTGGTGACGGGAATCGAGAACGTGGCGCCGGCCTTGGCGTCGATATTCTTCGTGTAAAGCAGATGGTCAGACTCGACCAGCAGCACGCCGGGGCCGTCGTGCGGCGGGGTGACGGTGACCTTCATGGTGTCACCGGCGCGGTAGCGCGCCTTGTCCAGCGCCAGCTTCACCTTGTCCGGGCGCGCTTCCTTGCCGAGGTTCTCGTCGTCCCAGCTGTAGCCGGCGAAGAACGGGAACACGGTGGTGAGCTTGGTGGCGGGGTCGTACACCTCGACGCGGTAGCTGCCCCACTCCACCGGAAACTCCACGCGCGTGTTGGTGCTGGCGCTGACGTCGACGTCCTTCTCATCGATCAGCTGCAGGCGCTGGTTGGCGTCGGATTTCCAGCCGCCGTCGCGCTCGTACAGCCAGTAGAAATCGCGCAGCTCGCGCTGCAGGCGCACCTTGAGATGGCTGCCGGCGACGCGCTTGCCGTCGGCGCCCACCCGCACGATCTCGAAGCCGACCGGGCTTTCGCTCTCCGCGCCCTGCTTGGGATCGAACTCGGGCCGCACGCCGACCAGCGCGTCGGACGGCCAGTAAGTGCGCTTGAGCAGGCGGGTCACCGCGCGGCCGCCGCTCTCATACACGCTGCCGGACAGCGTCACGGCCAGCGGAGCCACCGGCTTGACGTCGTCGGGCAGCGGCACGTCCTGGGCGAGTTGGCCCTGCGCGTCGAGCTTGGCGTCGATCACATCGTCGGCGGACTTGGGCAGGTCGACCGTAGGGTCACCGAAGAAGGTGTCCTTCATGGCGTCCACCGGATGCACCTCCGGCGCCACCAGCAGCTTGGCGGTGAAGCGGTTGCCGTCCGCCGGTGCACCGTAGAGGTAGCTCGACGCCACCTTCAGTTGCAGCGGCTCGCTCGGCGCCAGCCGCTGCTGCGGGCTGTCCAGGGTCACCTTCAGCCGCTCGGGCAGGAACTCCTCCACATGGAAGGGAAACGCCTGCACCGACTCCTTGCTGGCCGGATCGAGGCGGAACTCCAGCTGCCACAAGCCGGTGGGCGCATCGGCCGGAATCGCCTCGCTGAGTTCGAAATAGTTGAGCTGTTTAGGCTCCAGCCGGGTGTCCTGCAGCGTGCGGCCATCCGGCTGGCGCACGCGCACGAACAGCGACTGGGCCTTCATCGGCTGACCGTCGGCATCGCGCAGCAGCGCCGAGGCGCGCAGCGTCTCGCCCGGCCGATACAGGTCACGGCCGGACCACGCGTACACCTCGAACGGCGCCTGCTTGCGCCCGGTGATGTCGAAGTTGGACACGTCCAACGCCGGCCGGTTGAACGGCAGCACCGAGATGTCCTTGCCGTGGCGTGCCACCAGCACGTCCGAATCGCGCACCTTGTAGGCGATCAGCGCGTTGCCGGCGTCGTCGGTGGTGGCCTTGAGCGTGGGGTTGCCGGCCTCGTCGCGGATCTCCACGGCGACCCCACCCACTGGCGTGCCGTCGCGCAGCGAGGCCACGTGCAGCAGCACGTTGTCGCGGTACACGCGCAGGTGCAGGCCGAGATCACTCACGAAGAAGGTCGCGGTGTCGTAGCCGCCCTTGAACGTGCCAGCGGCCTTGACCACGGCCATGTACACGCCGGGTTCGGCCAGCTCGCGGATGTTCTGTACCGGCAGGTAGGTCACAGTGCGCTCGTTCGGCCCGCCCTTGAGCGCATAGTGGTTGGCATAGACCGAGTCGGCCATGTCGGTGAGCGCGCGCTTGCTGCGGCTGCCGTTCGGGCCGCAGGCGTCGTAGGTGTACGGGTCGTGGTCCAGCTCGTAGCTGTCGCGATGACCGTTGCGCGGGTAGGAGCAGAACAGGTCCGACAGCGCGTCCTCGTGCACGCGGAAAAACTCCACATCGGCGTCGTGCACGTTCACCGACACCAGCGGCAGGCCGCGCGTGCCGCGCGCCGGCAGCACGCTGCCGTGCGAGGCGAAGCCCACCGCGCCGGGCAGGTTGCCGGAGTAGATGTCGCGCTTCACCGCGTGGCCGAGCGTGCGCCCGTCCGCCGCCAGCAGGCCGGGCTTGATCGCCACCGCGTAGCGCGTGTCGGGGGCCACGTAGGGGAAGCTCAGCGTGGTGCCGTCATCGCTCAGGCCCCAGCTGCCGCTCACCGGCTCGCCGGAGGGGCCGGTGACCGCGAGCACGTCGTCGAAAGCTTGCGCCGAGGCCAGCTTAGCGTTGAACACCAGCTCAAGCTGGGTGCGATCGTTGCGCACCGAAGAGCTGCCGGACATCAGCATGAAGCCGGCCTTGTCGCCGGCCTGGGCGGAGGTGGATGAGCCAGCCGGTGCGCCCTGCAGCGCCGGCTTGTCACCCTCGTGACTGCCGCCGCACGCGGCCAGCAGAACGCACAGCAGCGGCGCGAGCAGGCGCCTGGGCGAGCCGGGACGCCGCGCAATCGACAGACGTGACATAAGAAACCTCTCCCTGGATGTGGCAACAGTATGGCGTCCATTCGTGGCGGCCGGATGGCGCCCGCGGGGCGCGCCGCCCCGGGAATTCTGTCACGACGGAGGATGCATGCGCCGGTACTTGTCGATCCGCCGCGGCGTCGCTCGTCGTCAACGAAACCCTCCAGGAGAAACGCGCCGATGCCTGCCCTGCCCCAGCTCTATGCCCACCCGTTCTCGTCCTACTGCCAGAAGGTGCTGGTAGCGCTCTACGAGAACGGCACGCCGTTCGAGCTGTGCATGCTGGAAGACCCGCAGGCGCAGGCCGAACTGGCCGAGCGCTGGCCGATCAAGCGCTTTCCGGTGCTGGTCGACGGCGAGCGGGCGATCCTGGAAGCCACCTGCATCATCGAGCATCTGGACCGGCAGTACCCCGGCCAGAGCCGCCTGCTGCCGGACAATGCCGACGACGCACTGGAGGTGCGCATGCTCGATCGCTTCTTCGACAACTACATTTCCACGCCGCAACAGAAGGTGGTGTTCGACAGCATCCGACCCGAGGACCAGCGCGACCCTTACGGCGTCACCGAGGCCCGCGCCATGCTCGACACCGCCTACGCCTGGCTGGATCAACGCATGGCCGGTCGTACCTGGGCGGTCGGCGAGCGCTTCAGCCTGGCCGACTGCGGCGCGGCGCCGTTCCTGTTCTATGCGGACTGGACGCACCCGATCGCGGCGACCTTCGCCAACGTGCACGCCTATCGCCAGCGTCTGCTGGCGCGGCCATCGTTTGCTCGCGCCGTGGATGAGGCGCGCCCTTATCGGCACTACTTTCCGCTGGGCGCGCCGGATCGGGATTGAACGGGGCGATCAGCGGCCCGGACGGCTCGTCGGTGCAGGCGTCTGGGAAGGTGCCGACGATGCCGGCTGAGGCATCCGCCGATCGTCGAACCAGGGCTGGCGCCACACCGGCATCGGGCGGTGCCGATAGCGCAGGTTGCGCGGATACACGCCGTCAGCCCGCACCAGGGCGAGACGATGGCCGTCCTCGTGCTGCCAGATCCACTCGCCCGCAGGCACCGGTGAACTGGACAGGTAGACGAAGCCGGTGTCGTAGGCGCCATCCGCCCGCGCCGTCGCCTGCATGCCCAGCTTCATCACGAACTGGCTGGACATGGGTTTGCCGTGATCCATCGCCGGACCGGTGATCCACTGATCCAGCGTCTGGCGCAGCAGACGATCGAAGCGCGGGGTGAGTTCCACCGCCGAGGAGACGCGGGTGACCTTGCCGTGCGCGTCCACCTTCACAAGCACTGGCAACACGCGGTCGCGGAAGCCGTTTAGCGACATCGAATCGGCACCGGCCTTGCCGGCCGCCAGCGCGAGCGCACCGGCGAGAACGAGCGTAATCATTTTCATGGCGTATCTCCTGCTGCATCGCGTGGCCTGCTCACGGCAGGCGCGCCTGCACGCATTGAGCGCCAAGCGTGGTGGATGTGCAACCGCACGGCACTCAGCGGGGCTCTGCACCGCCCGTCGGCGCCGGTGGCGTCAGCGTGCGGTGGATCTCCGGCAGCATCATCGCCGCGGCCGAGCCGTACCAGCGGTGGTACTCGGCCACCATTTCGCCCTGCCGGATCACCGGGTCGCTCGCGACCAGAGCGCGCGCCTGATCGATCGAATCGACCGCGAACACGAACAGCCCGCGCCAGTTGCCACCGGCATCGTCGAACGGCCCGGCCAGCACCAGCTGGCCGGCGTCGGCGAGTCGCTGGATGTTGGCAAAATGCCCGGCGAACATGGCATCCCGGGCCTTGCCATCCGGCACGCGTGTGGGGCCAGTCCGCAGGATGACCAGCACGTAGGAGCGCATGCCGCGCGCGTCGGCACCCAGCCGCCGGGCCAGGGCGGCATCGTAGGTGGACGGCACCGCATCGGCGGCGCGCACGGCGCCGGCCAGCCCCAGGCCGCACAGCACAATCGCAAGACACAGCAGACGCTTCATGGCGCTCTCCGGATGTCCGTGGTGGGCACAGCGTACGCCAGTGGAGCGCGGCGGTAGCCGTTTGGCGGGCGCTCGCACTACGCTGCGATTTCCGCTCCCGACGGCGCCCCGCATGACCGACACCGCCACCGTCTATCGCCGCGTCGCCGCCGCCCGGCCCACCCGCGATGCCGAACCGCCGATCCGCCATGTAGCCGTTGTCGGTGGCGGCACGGCCGGCTGGATGACCGCCCTGCTGCTGGCCCATTCCGGCTATGGCCGCCGTTTGCAGGTCACCGTACTGGAGTCGCCGCAGGTGGGCATCATCGGCGTGGGCGAGGGTTCCACGCCGTGGCTGCGCGGCTTCTTCGAGGAACTGGGCATCGAGGAAGCCGAGTGGATGCCCGCCTGCCATGCCACCTACAAGAGCGGCATCCGCTTCGACGGCTGGTCCACCCGGCCGGGCCACGAGAGCTACTTCCACGCCTTCGCCTCGATGCTGGACAACCTCACCATGACCCAGTTCGTCGATCACGTGCATCGGCGGCTGGACGGCGAGGATGTGCCTGCCCATCCGGATCGCTATTTTCTCGCTGCACGGCTGGCGCATGAGTGCAAGGCGCCGCGCCCGCGCCACGAGTTTCCGTTCGATGTCTGGTACGGCTACCACTTCGATTCGGTACTGCTGGGCGCGTTTCTGCAGCGCAAGGCCATCGAGCGCGGCATTCGGCACCTGCCGCGCCATGTGATGTCGGTCGATCGCAACGAGCACGGCGACATTGCCGCACTGCAGCTGGAAGGCGACCAGACGCTGGCGGCGGACTTCTTCGTCGACTGCACCGGCTTTGCCGGGCTGCTGATCGACAAGACGCTCAAGACGCCGTACGTCTCCTATGCCGACGCCCTGTTCAATGACGCGGCGGTGGCACTGCCCACGCCGCTGCACGGCCCGATCATGTCGCAGACGATCTCCACCGCGTTCGATCACGGCTGGGCATGGACCATCCCGCTCACCCAGCGCTACGGCAACGGCTACGTCTATAGCACCGCGTTCTGCACGCCCGAGCAGGCCGAGACCGAGCTGCGCACGCGCCTGGGCCTGCTTGATGCCGACGTGCCGGCACGCCATCTGCGCATGCGCACCGGCCGGGTGGAGCGGCACTGGCACGGCAACTGCCTGGCGGTGGGGCTGGCGCAGGGCTTTATCGAACCGTTGGAAGCCACGGCGCTGATGCTGGTGCAGCGCACCGCCAGTCTGTTCGTCGATGCGCTGGAGAAGGGTGACCTGGGTGATGCGGCACAAGCGACGTTCAATGCCGCCGTGAACGCGCAGTTCGACGGCACGCGTGACTACATCGTGGCCCACTACAAGACCAACACCCGCACCGACACCGACTACTGGCGCGCGAACGCCGCCAATACGCAGCTGTCCGAGCCGCTCACCCGGTTGCTCAAGACCTGGCTGGCGCGTCGGCCGATCGTCGGCGGCATCCAGCAGGGGGCATTCGGCCAAGGCTATCCGGTGATGTCCTGGTACAGCCTGCTCGCCGGCATGGGCCTGTTTCCGGAGCAGGCGTCCGTGCCCACGTCCGGCGCCCAGACGCCGCCGCACAGCGTGACTGCGATCGAGAACCTGATCGAGCGCAGCGCGCTGAATTTTCCCGATCACCGCAGCCTGCTGCAGAACATCCCGCCGGCGCGGCGGGAGGAATCGCTGCAGGTGTATTTCTGGTGAGCTGTTCGGGAGCGATAAAGCCGGTGCCGCTAACCTCGTGGCAGGCAAACGCAAGGGAGTGGCTGGTGAAACGCGACGAGCAACGGCTGAATCATCAACTCGATCGCCTCGAGCAGGTGCTCCCCGCCTGGTTGCATCGCGCCCTGCTCTGGCTGCGCGCGCCCGGTGCGGCGTGGCTGCGCATTCCGCTCGGCCTGATGCTGGTGTTCGGCGGGCTGCTCAGCTTCCTGCCGGTGTTGGGCATCTGGATGCTGCCGCTGGGCCTGCTGCTGCTCGCGCAGGATCTACCATTCCTGCGCCGGCCCGTGCGCCGCGCGCTGATCTGGGCCGAACGCCGCTGGATCCGCTGGAAGCGCCGGCGCCGCTGACCGCCAGCGCTGCGGCTGCTCAGCCGCAACCATCCGGGCCGCGCTCCATCTGCCGCACCTCGCACTCCAGCTCCCAACCCTCGCCATGCACGGCGAGAAATCGCCGGGTCAACTCGACCGCCCGCTGCATCGTAGGCGCCTCCAGGATGGCGTAACCGCCGATCACCTCTCGCGTTTCGGTGAACGGACCGTCGAACACGCTGATGCGCCCACTGCGCAGGCGCACCCGCTTACCTTCCACCGTCGGCCGCAAGCCGGCGGTATCGAGCAGCGTGCCCTCGGCGGTCATCTCGTCGATCAGCTGGCCCATCGCGCGCATCAGTTGTTCGTCGGGCCGGCGCGTGCCGTTCTCGTTGATCCGGATCATGGAAAGGAATTGCACGATGTCGTCTCCGTCTTGACGCATGGGAAGGGCTGGCATGGCCTGCGCCGGAGGCCGCACCACTTCGACGACGAACCATGGCGGAAAAATTCGACATGCCGGCCCGTTGCCGCCGATTGCCACACCACCTAGGCTCGGACCTCTCGTCACTCGAGGGGGATCCACCATGCGATCGTTGCGCGTTCTCACGCTGTCCGCCGTCATCACCGCCGCGCTGCTGGCCGGCTGCTCGAAGGATCAGGCCGCACCACCCGGCGACGCGGCCGCCCCCGCGCCGGCCGCTACCGTCTCCAAGGTCAGCACCGACAAGACGGCCGCGCTCGGCACCGCCGTAGACGCCTTCATCCAGGGCATGTTCGAGCACAACCCGGTGTTTGCCGCCAACGCCGGCAAACACGAGTACGACGGCAAGCTGCCCGACTACAGCCCTGAAGGGCTCAAGGCGATGGCCGACTGGCTGCACGCGCAGCACGACACGTTCGCGGCGTTCACCGACGACACGCTCGATACCACCGGTCGCTTCCAGCGCGACTACGTGCTGGCCGTCATCGATGGCCAGCTGTTCTGGCTGGAGCAGTCGGGTTTTCCCTATTCCAACCCGGCGTTCTACACCGGCGACCTCTCGCCGAGCATGTATCTCACTCGCCCCTACGCGCCGCTGGCCGAGCGCATGGCGGCCTTCGTCAGCTATGAAGAAGCGCTGCCGAAGGCGCTGGCGCAGGTAAAGGCGAACCTCAAGACCCCGCTGCCGGCGTCGTACATCGATCTGGGCGTGAACTCGTTCGGCGGTTTCGCGGCGTTCTTCAAGAACGACGTACCGGGCATCTTCGCCAGCGTGAAAGACAAGGCACTGCAGGCCCGCTTCAAGGCCGCCAACGCGGCTGCGATCCAGGCCTCGCAGCAGCTGGCCGACTGGCTGAAGGCGCAGAAGCCGCAGGCCACGCAGAACTACGCGCTGGGCGCGGACAAGTTCGCCGCGATGCTGCACGCCACCGAGCGAGTCGACGTGCCGCTGGATCGCCTCAAGGCAATCGGCGAGGCGGACCTGCAGCGCAATCTCGATGCGCTGAAGAAGGCCTGCGACGCGTTCGCCCCCAACAAGCCGCTGGCCGACTGCGTGGCCAAGGAAGCGGCCGACAAACCCGAAGGCGGCGCCGTGGAAGGCGCGCGCAAGCAACTGGCGAGCCTGCGCCAGTTCGTCGTCGACAAGAATCTCGCCACCATCCCCGGACCGGAGCAGGCCAAGGTGGAGGAAGCGCCGCCGTTCAACCGCTGGAATTTCGCCTACATCGAGATCCCCGGCCCGTACGAGAAAAACCTGCCGTCGGTCTACTACATCGCCCCGCCCGACCCGAGCTGGAGCAAGGCCGACCAGGCCGCCTACGTGCCGGGCAAGGCGGCACTGCTGTTCGTCTCCTCGCACGAGGTGTGGCCGGGGCACTTCCTGCAGTTCCTGCACGCCAATCGCGCACAGTGGATGTTCGGCCGGCTGTTCGTCGGCTACGCCTATGCCGAGGGCTGGGCGCACTACGCCGAGGAGATGATGTTCGACCAGGGCGTGGACGGCGCCACGCCGGAGGTGCACATCGGCCAGCTCACCAATGCGCTGTTGCGCGACGTGCGTTACCTCTCGGCGATCGGCCTGCACACCGGCGGCATGACCATGGCCGAGTCGGAAAAGATGTTCCGCGAGCAGGCCTTCCAGGACCCGGGTAGCGCCCGCCAGCAGGCGGCGCGCGGCAGCTACGATCCGGCCTATCTCAACTACACGCTGGGCAAGCTGATGATCATGCAGCTGCGTGAGGACTGGATCGCCAAGCACCCGGGCGCCGAGGCGCTGAAAGCCTTCCACGACCAGTTCCTCAGCTACGGCGGCCCGCCGATTCCGCTGGTGCGCCAGCAGATGCTGGGCGGCCCGGTGGAGGCGACGCTGTGGACCCAGCCGGCTGCCGCGAGCACCGCCGCCGCGCATTGATCGACCGACCCCTGGAAGCAACACGAGGGACGCCTCCCGCCGAGGCGCCCCTCGTCGTGTGCGCTTTACGAATAACCCGACATCGACGAGTCGCTGTCAGCACTCTCCTTCCCCGGCTGCCGCGCGTCCTGCGAAACGCCGCGCTAGGCTCGCAGCGTCGATGACCAACAGGGGGTGGACGACATGATCGAGACCTTCCAGCACGGCACGCCGATGCAACTGTGGCAGGCGCTGGTACATGAGGCCGGGCAACGCGCCGGGCATCCGCTCGACGAGACGCGCGAGAGCTATCTGGTGTTCGTGCTGCTGCGCTTCCAGCGCGACGCGCAGCTGCTCGCCCACACCCATGGCGTGGACTGGCTCGACGCGCTCGAACTGGCCGGCACCGCCCGCGGCGATGCGCTGCGCGATGTCGGTGACCGCTGCCTGCTCGTCGCCGGCCTGTTTCCGGACGTGGCCGAACGCCGGCGCGTCAGCGTGGGCTACTACGTCGACATCGGCCGCGCCGCCTATCAGGGCGTGGCCGACGCCGGCCGCCGGGCCACCGCCGCGCTCTACGAGCAGCTTGCCCAGAGCTATCGCGAACTGGTGCGCACGCTGTCGGCGATGCGTCGTCTCGAATCGGCGATGCTGCCGCGCTAGGGCGCGCCGAGCATCGCTCGCACCATTGCGGGTGAAACCAGGCAGGTTCGTGGCCGCGCATCCGGATTCACCCGGAAAAAGCCGTCCGCACTGGGCATCTGGGTATAGAGCGCGCCGCCCACGCAGGGCGCGCGCGTCGGCAAGCGGCCGGTTACCGACTGCCAGCTGCGCACGGCCAGCAGGGCCGTGGTGGCGCGGCCGGGATGCTGCCCATCCGGCGCCAGCCAGTTCGTATCGGGCTGGGCCGCACGCAGGACGAGCCAGGCATGGCCGATGGGGATATAGGTCGCCTGCATGCGCCTGGCGATCATGCGCTCGCCATGGATCAGCGCGGGCTCGACGATGGGATTGACCTGCCAGGTACCCAGATAGAACACGCGCGCGCCGCCGGCCCGGGCGGCAGCGGCCAGTTGTGCGCTGGCTTGCGCCGCCGCCGACAATTCCCGACAGACGCTGCTTCTGGGCATGCACACCGCGTCACCGCCGCGCTCCTGGAACACCACGTCGGTATAGCGACCGCGCGCCAGCAGGCGCGCCAGCATCGGATCGTCCAGATCATCCAGCAGGCGGGCACCGGGCCGAGCGAACGCGTCCACCGCAACCGCCTCGCCCGGCGGCGCCAGCGAGGCAAATGCCGCCGGCAGGTTGTTGAAGTAGGTCAGGCTGTTGCCCACGAACAACACGCGTCGATCGGCAGGCGCCGCATGCAGCGAGGAGGCCAGCAGCAGCATCGTCATCAGCCAGCACCACGTTGTCCGTCCCCGCATGCCGCACCTCCCGTCGTGATCCTCGTCAGGACGTAGTGACGCCCACGCGACCAGGCAAGCCTGCGCAGGGGCCCCACAGCCCGCACCTTCGCCCACGGCGGCCCATGGCATGGCCGCGACGGGCCATGGCAGCGTCAGTCGAGCTCCAGTGCGGGCGTGGCAGCCTCGTCGGTCGCCATCCCTCGTTTCTCCAGTTGCCGGAGGAACGGCGGGGGCAAGACAACCTTGCCCAGCCACCCTCGCCGGGTACCGGTAAGCACGCGCAGCATCTGACCGCGCCCGCCGGGCAGGCGCGAGAGCGGATGGAACAGCGCATCGCGCAGCGCCGGACCGAGTTTTCGTTCGGACTGGAAGAGCGGCGTCAGCCACCGGCTCCAGAAGTGATAGATGCCGATGTGGTCGCGGCGTTGGGTCTGGTATCGGGCCAGCGCCTCGGCCGTGGGCACCGGCAGGCGCAAGGCGTCGCGCAGTACCAGTGCATCGAGCAATGCCATGTTGACGCCCTGCCCCAGTTGCGGGCTCATCGCGTGCGCGGCGTCGCCGAGCAGCACCGCGCAGCCCCGATGCCATCGACGATGCGCCGTATCGCGATAGCGCGCCGGTGCCAGAGCGCGCGGCACGTCGGTGGACGCCAGCCAGTCGGCCGCCTCCGGCCAGACCGCCGCGAGCCCTGCGTGCCACGACGAGGCCGTGTCCGCGCCGGCGTCGAGCGCGGCCACCGGCAGGCTCCAGAAGAAGCTCATCCGGGGCACGGGATCGTCCGGCCGGGTGCCGACGGGCAACATACCCGCCATGCATCGCGCCGCCACGTAACGCTGGCGCAGCTCATCTGCCCACGGCCAATGCCGCTGCTCGACCAGGCACCACTGCGCGCCCCAGGGATACGGACGATCCAGCGTGGCCGGCGCGATCTGTCCGCGCAGCGACGACGCCGCACCATCGGCCACCACGACGAGATCGAAGCCAGCGTGGATGCGCCCCTCGGCGTCGATGAGGCGGCCTGCCTGCGTGTCGACCTCGACGATGGCGCACCCCGCATGCAGGCAACGGCCGTCCTGCCACGCCGCGTCGAGCAGCTGGAACAGCGCCCCGCGCTGCAGGCCGAGTCCGAACAGGCGCCGGTCCAGCTCGGCATAGCGCATGTCCATCACGGCGCGCCCCGCCGCCGTCTCGCCGAACAGGCGGGCGATCGGCCGGCCGTGCGCGAGCACCGCATCGAGCAGACCCAGCTCCCACAGCACGTGCAGGCCGATCGGCTGTAACAGGAAGCCGGCGCCGACCGGGCCCGGATGCGGCACCCGCTCGAACACCTCCACCGCATGACCGTCGCGCGACAGCAGCAGCGCCGCTGCCTGGCCGCCGCTGCCGTAGCCCACCACCGCAATCCGCAGACGCTTGCCCATCCGTGCCCCTTGGCATCCTGACTATCACAACACGCGCCCGTGCCGGCGCGCCGCCTGGGCTACCATGCCGGCCCTCCCGTCTTGCCACGTGCCGAGCTTATCGGCCCCGGAGTCCTTCTTGGCACACTACATCGGCCCCCTGCTGACCCGCGACACCGGCGCAGCTTTGCTCGACGCCGCTCGCCGCGGCGCCACAGGGTGGCAGGGCTCGCTGGACCTTGGCCGCTCGACCGGCCAAGCCACGCTCGGCACCGACACCTGGCAGTGGCGCGACCTTCACTACCCCTACCCCGGCAAGCTCAAGGACCGCACGATCTACTGGTGGGATGGCGAGGAGTTCGCGCCCGTCTCGCGCTTCTCCGGATCGCTGATCAAGCTGGTGCCGACTGAGTGGGGCGCGCCCACGTTCGAGATCGATGGCATCAAGATGCTGCCGACCTCGAAGGAGTCTCCGTTGGACGATGCACGCCGCAAGGTGGCGTTGGTCGAACCACGCGGCAAGACGGTGCTCGACGTCTGCGGCGGCCTGGGCTACTTCGCGGCCTGCTGCCTGGAGGCGGGCGTGGCGAGCATCCGCTCGTTCGAGAAGAACCCCGACGTGCTGTGGCTGCGCACGCTCAATCCGTGGTCGCCCGATCCCGACACACCGGCCAGCGGCGGACGCCTGCAACTGATTCACACCGATGCCATCGAGGCTATCGCCGGTGTCGCCGACGGCTCGATCGATGCGCTGCTGCACGATCCGCCGCGCTTCGGAATCGCCGGCGAGTTGTATTCGCTGGCGTTCTACCGCGAGCTGGCGCGCGTGCTGCGACGCGGCGGCCGCTTGTTCCACTACACCGGCAGTCCGAACCGCCTGACCAGCGGCCGCGATGTACCGCGCGAGGTCACCCAGCGCCTGCAGCAGGCCGGTTTCGACGCGCACCCCGCGCTGGACGGCGTCTTCGCCACGCGCCGCTGATCCCGGCACCGACGGGCCGTCCTTCTACCCATCAGCAGTTGAGCAGGGTGTGACGGCGTCCAAGGCGACCGGCCGTTGACACACTGTGTGATACACAGTACGGTGCATCACACGTTACGAGGTGATGCATGGTCAACGCCCGCGAATCCAACACCGCCAAGCTGGAACTCGAGTTGCGCCGCGGCGCCCTGGTGCTGGCCGTGCTCACCCAGTTGCGCCAGGCGCAGTACGGCTATTCGCTGCGCCAGGCGCTGGCCCAGCGCGGCATGGCCATCGAGGAGGGCACGCTCTATCCGCTGCTCCGTCGTCTGGAGAGCCAGGGCCTGCTCGCTTCCGAATGGCGCATCGAGGAAGGGCCGCCGCGCCGCTATTACCGACTCAACGACGCCGGCGAGGCGCTGCTCGCCGAACTGACCGCCAGCTGGAACTCGCTCGTGGGGACCATGGCCGGACTTCTGCAAGGAGATGGGGCATGAATGCGAACGATGTAATCGAGGCATACGTGGCGGACGTCATGCGGCGCCTGCCGCGCAGGGACCGCCGCGAGATCGGACTGGAACTGCGCGGCCTGCTGGCTGAAATGCTCGCCGAGCGCAGCGTCGGAGCGGTCCCGACCGATGCACAAGTGCTTGCCATGTTGCAGTCGTTCGGCACTCCGGCCGAGGTGGCCGCGCGCTACCGCCCACCGGGCATGCTGATCATCCCGGCCGAACAGAGCCGCTCGTTCGCGGTGATGTCGCTGGTGGGTATCGCGCTGCAATGGGCGCTGACCCTGCCGCGCGTCTTCCAGGACCAGCCGCTGGTGACGTGGTGGTTCAGCTGGGGCCTGGGCGCGCTGTGGTGGCCCGGCTTCATGGCCATGAGTGCACTGGCGGCTGCCTGGCTGCGCCAGATCGGAATGACCCGTACCACTTGGCGACCACGCGTGGTGGATCCGGACCGGGTGAATCGCGCTGCGATGGCCTTCGGCCTGGCCGGCTTCGCCGTGGGCGTGGCCTTCATGGTGGCCCTGCCGTGGATCGTGCAGGTGATGCCCGAACCCTGGCCGCAGCGGTTCGCGTTCGCGCCGGAGTTCCTCCAAAGCCGGGCGTGGCCGGTACTGGTGCTGTGGCTGGGCAACTTCGCCCTGCTCGCTGGCGTGCTTTCGCGCGGACGCTGGTCGGCGACGACGCGCTGGCTGGAGCTGGGGTTCGATATCGCGTGGCTGATCCTGCTCGGCTGGTGGCTCGCCGGCGGCGCCATTTTCCAGACGGCCGCCGCCGACGAGGGCGCGCGAGGCGGCCTCGGGCTGGTGATGCTGTTCGTCGCCGTGGATCTCGTGCTCAAGCTGTATCGCTGGCAGCGCCGGCTCCGCCCGTTGCTGCCGGCGCGCTGACCGGCAACACCAGGCGGTGGCGTGCATCCCTCGCCATGGTTCTGGCGTATAACCACGGTTCGCAAATTCCTCACCCGGAGCCCACCCATGCGATTCCCCGCCAAGCTCGCCGCCCTCGTCTTCGCCCTGGCCGGCGCCGCCACGCTCTCCACCCCGGCCACGGCCGCGCTCAAGGAAGGCACCCAGGCCCCGGACTTCACTCTGCCCGCCTACCTGGCCGGCAAGCCGTTCACCTTCAAGCTCGCCGATGCGCTGAAGAACGGCCCAGTGGTGGTGTATTTCTTCCCCGCGCCGCACACCTCCGGCTGCAACGTGGAGGCACACCTGTTCTCCGAAGCCATCGACCAGTTCAAGGCGCTGCACGCCACGGTGATCGGCGTCACCGCTGGCAACCTGGACCAGCTGGCGGCCTTTTCCAAGGAAACCGAGCACTGCGGCGGCAAGTTCCCGGTGGCCGCCGACAAGGACGCCGTCATCGCCAAGAAATACGACGCCACGCTGCTGATGCGCCCGGGATGGTCGGACCGCACCTCGTACGTCATCGATTCCACCGGCAAGATCACCCACGTCTATTCGGCGCTCAGCCCGAACAAGCACGTGCAGGAAACACTGGCTGCGGTGAAGGCGATCGAGGCGAAATAGCCGCCGGCGGATGGCTATCCATGACGGCGCATCGGCGACGATGCGCCGTTTTTGTTTGGCCGTCCGCCCGGAGTGTTTCACGCCGCTTATACATCCGCCGCGAATGCCCTACCATCACTGAATGCCCCAGTCCGAGCCCACCATCACCGTTTCGACCAAACGCGGCAGCATTGCCTGCGTCGGCCTCGGCATGACCCTGGGCTCACACCTCACGCCCCTGGCCCGCAGCCACATCCAGCAAGCTGACGTGGTGTTCGCCGCACTGTCCGACGGCATCGTCGAGCTCTGGCTGCAGCGCATGCACCCGGATGTGCGCAGCCTCCAGCCGTATTACGCCCCAGGCAAGTCGCGGCTGAAGACCTACCGCGAATGGGTCGACCTGATGATGGCGGAGGTACGGGCGGGCAAGCGGGTGTGCGCCGTGTTCTACGGCCACCCCGGCGTATTCGCCTGGTCGCCGCACAAGGTGATCGAGGCCGCCCGGGCAGAAGGCTTCACCGCTCTCATGGAGCCCGGCATCTCCGCCGAAGATTGCCTCTATGCGGACCTCGGCATCGATCCGGGGCGGTTCGGTTGCCAGCATCTGGAAGCCAGCCAGCTCCTGTTCTATCACCGCAGGATCGATCCGTGCGGGTATCTGATCCTGTGGCAGGTGGGCCTGGTCGGCGACCTCTCACTCAAGCGCTTCAGCACCGGCCCAGCCTACCGTCAGGTGCTGGTTGATCGACTGGCCGAGGATTATCCCCTGGACCATGAGGTCATCGCCTATCGGGCGCCTACGCTGCCGATCGAGCAGCCGCGCATTGTGCGAGGGGCAGTGCGCGATTTACCACTTATGGCGATCACGGCCGAGGACATGGTGGTACTGCCTCCGGCTGCACAGCTGAAGGAGAATCACGCCATTCGGGAACGCCTGGACGCTCTCAATGAAGAACCGGCTGGCACTGGAACGGCGAAGTCCGCCTGACCGTCCGGTCGTTACGCCTACCGCTTTACCAGGACAGGGGGAAACACATGTCGGACACCATCGACCTACTTGAACGTATCGGCCAGAACGCAACGCTGCGCCATGCAGACACCGCCGAACTTGCGGCTACGCTGGAAAAGGAAAACGCATCCGCCTCGCTGCTGGCGGCCGTGGCCTCGAGCGACCGCTCCCACTTGGCCGAAGAACTCGGCAACAAGTCGAATGAGCCTCCGCAATCGACGAATTTCCCCGGCCATGAAGAAGAGCCGGATGATGACGAAGACGATAGCGTTGAAGCCCCGGAGCATCCCACTCCTGACCGCCGCAGAAACTCGCCCGACCGGCAGTAAGCCCGCTCATGCGAAGCGCACGGCGAGGAGGGCGCCAGCGAGCCACCTGGGCAACTCTGTTGTTGCTCTGTGCATTGCTGCCAACTGTGCATGCTGCCGAAGAAACGCAGATGGCGGACGCAGGCGCCTACCTTGACCAAACCGAAGCGCTGCGCAATACGGACTACAAGCAGTTCGTCCAGCACTTGGCACGGATTCACCGCGAATCATCCCGACTGACCAAGGTCCAGCAGGCGCAGTTGCTTTATCTGGATGCGCAGAAGAGCACCCTCGACGGTGACTATGCCGCGGCCGAAAGCCAGCTTGAGCGTGTGGTCAGCCAGTCATCCGATCCAATTCTGGTGGCCAAGGCGTCGGCAGCGTTGATGAACAACCTGGCCACCAACCATCGCTACGAGGACGCGTTCAAGCTGGCCCACCAGCTCACGCTCGATCTCCCACGCATTCAGGACAGGGCCACCCGCTTCAGGGTGCTCGGCAATCTTTCGCAGATGCTGAATTTCGCCGGGGAACCGGACCTGGCAATCAAATATGCCCACATGATGGAGGACACGATCCCTGAGGGCATGAACCTGTGCTACCCACGCGCAGCCTTGATTGCCGCCCTGTGGAGCGCCAAACGGCTGAAGCCGGATAGTCCAGAGCTGCACGAAGCCGCTGCCTCATGTATTGCTGCGCATCAACCGCTTGCCGTGAACACGGCGAAGCTGATCGCCAGCTCGCTCTACCTGGGTGAGAAAAAGCCCTCCGAAGCACTGGCAATGCTCGACCGGATGGCGGACAGCATACGTACCAATCACTACCATCCGCATGAACTGTCGGCGCAGGTACAGCGTGCCGAAGCGTACGAGTTACTGGGAAACGAAGCCGCTGCAAAGAGGGCCGCCCTGGCTGCAGTCAGTATGGCTAGTGCAGGCGAGTCCAGCGACTACCTCGCGGTGGCGTATGGCGTGCTTTACCGTATCGCCAAGCGCAGTCACGACCCTGCCCAGGCCCTCGCCTATTACGAACTTTACGTGGCGCAGAACAAGAGCTCGGTGGACGACGCCGCCGCGCAGGCGCTGGCTTATCAGACCGTCCAGCAGCAGGTGCTCACCCGCCAGCTGGAGGCCGAGGAGCTGAACAAGCAAAACAGTCTGCTCAGATTGCAAAGAGCACTTGATGCAAAGGCCGCCGAGACCAGTCGGCTGTACATCACGCTGCTGATCATCACTCTTGCAGCGATTGCTTTATGGCTTTTCCGTACATTGCACCTGCAACAGCGCTTCAAGCGCATGGCGACCCGCGATGGGCTTACCGGCATCTATAACCACCAGCACTTCATGAGCGAATGCAGCCGGCGGCTTCGTTTGCTGCACAAGCGACCGGCTCAGGCGTGCCTCATCTGGATCGACCTGGACCACTTCAAGCAGATCAACGACACGCACGGCCACGCCATCGGCGACGCGGCGCTACGGCACAGCGTGGCGATCTGCCAGCATCAACTGCGCCCAGGCGACCTGCTCGGACGGCTCGGTGGAGAGGAGTTCGGGGTTCTAATGGCCGATTGCCCGCGCGAACAGGGGATTGCCATCGCTGACCGCATCCGCCTGGCGATCGAAAGTCATCCACTGCAGTCGGATGGTGCGTCGGTGTCGATTTCTGCGAGCATCGGCGTGGCGTGCACCAGCAACTGGGGTCACGATCTGCAGCAGCTGTGTCGTGCCGCGGACGCCGCGCTTTATCGAGCCAAGCGCGCCGGCCGCAATCGGGTAGTGGCAAACGTCGATGAACGCGCCGTTACTTACGCCTGATGTCATTCGCTTTTTGCCTCGCCGCTCGCATCGCCCTGCCACGGAGGGAAGAGCGCAAATGTCGCTGACTGCGCACACCGGACATGCAGGCGCTTTCTGTCTTGCCGCGGAATCCGTGCTGTCCGGAGTCCGCGCGTGCCATGAGGAGTCGACCACGCTCGATAAAGGGTGCCCTTGGATTCTGGCGTTCGCCATGCCCCCCAATGGCGGACTAAAGCGTAACTCTGCCCCGGTCTGTGACGAGAGGCGCCGGAACGACTGCAGGCCAAGCCAGGGGCTTGCCGACTGCAGTGAGCTGGCACCGGGATGAGCGTCCGTCACACCGCCCAGCGCTCCTTGCCTCTGGCGACTTGGCTCATGGCGCTGGGCCTGTGCGCGGGCGTTATTCCGGCCAGGGCCACGATTCGCCACCCCGGCGCTTTCCTCAATGAAACCGAGCGCCTGCGAATTCGCGACCACCGCCAGTTCGCGAAACGTCTGGCGCAGATCCATCGTGAGGCACCACGGCTGACCCCAGCGGAACAATGGCATTTGCGCTACCTGGACGCTTTCGAAACGACCTTGCAGGGAGATTACGCCGCAGCGGAGAAGCCGCTTCGCGCGGTGATCGAACACTCGGGCAATCCGGTGTTAGCCGCCAAAGCCTCCGCGGTGCTATTGAGCAACCTGGCCATCAGTCACCGCTACGAAGACGCCTTCAAGCTCGCGCATCAGCTGTCAATCCAGTTGCCGACCCTGCACGACAGGGCGGCACGCTTCATGGTCCTGGCCAATCTTTCGCAGATGCTCAACCTGGCCGGACAAACCGAATCGGCACTGCAGTACGCGCGAATGATGGAAGACACCATTCCGGCCGGCGGCAGCTTGTGCGATCCCCGCTTCAAACAGATGGCCGCTCTGTACAACGCGGAAAAACTGACAGCCTCCAGCGCCGCACTCGAAGAAACGGTCCAACTCTGCAAGGCCGCCGGGCAACCCATCATTGCGGCCGCCACGGAACTGATCATCAGCACGCTGGACCTGGAGGAACACCATCCCCGCAGGGCCCTAGCGCTGCTTGACCGCATTGCGCCAAGCCTGCAGAACAATCGCTACTACCCACATTTACTCTCGGCGCAGACGCAGCGCGCCCAGGCCTACGAGCAGCTTGGCCGCGACGATGAAGCGCGCAAGACAGCTCTGGCCGTCCTTGCGAATGCTCATCCCGGCGAGGTCAATAACTTCCTGACCGACATCTACGAACTGCTTTACCAGCTCGCCGAGCGGCATGGACAACCGACAGCGGCGCTCGACTACTACAAGCAATACGTTGCCCAGAAGCAGGGCGCGCTCGACGATGCCGCCGCCCAGGCATTGGCGTATCAAACGATCCAGCAGCAGGTCCTGACTCGCGACCTGGAAGCGGCCGAGCTGGGGCGGCAGAACAGTATCCTGAGATTGCAGCGCGCCCTCGACGCTAAAGCCGTCGAATCGACTCGGCTATCGATCGCCCTGCTGCTGCTCATGCTTGCAGTCGTTGCGCTATGGCTGGTGCGCACCCTGCGATCAAGGAGGCATTTCAAGCAGCTAGCGTCGCGCGACGCCCTCACCGGCATCCTCAATCACCAGCATTTCATGAACGAGTGCAACCGCCTGCTACGGTCGCTCGAGACACGGCCAGGCCATGCTTCCCTGGCCTGGATCGACCTGGATCATTTCAAGCAGATCAATGACACCCACGGCCACGCGACTGGCGACATCGTATTGCAGCACGCGGTCCAGCTATGCCGCGCACAACTTCGTCCCGGCGACCTCTTCGGGCGACTGGGTGGCGAGGAGTTCGGTATTCTGCTGAAAGACTGCTTACGCGACCAGGCGATCGCCATCGCCGACCATATCCGTCATACGATCGAGGTCCACCCGATGGTTTTGCATCGCAGCGTGGTATTTCTTTCCGCCAGCATCGGCGTCGCCTCTACCAGCTCGTCCGGGCATAACCTGCCCGATCTCTGTCGCGATGCGGATGCTGCGTTGTACCGGGCCAAACGTGCTGGCCGCAATCGCGTGGTGGCGGCTACGGACGGCGGCGCACTCGCGGTCTGACCCAGCTCGACAGGGCAGCGCTTTCAGGCACTATTTGCCGATGTCCGATCGCCTGCTCCGCGTGCTGGCCCTGGTCCTGCTGGCCTTCGCCGCCCCGGCGGGCGCGCTGGACCGCGACCGCAGCATCGCGCAGTTCCACCACACCGCCTGGACCGCCCGTGACGGTGCGCCCAGCCAGATTTCCGCCCTGGCGCAAACGGCCGATGGCTACCTGTGGATTGGCAGCGCACGCGGCTTGTACCGCTTCGATGGCGTTCGCTTCGAGACACTGCAGCCGCCGCCGGGCCAGTCGCTGCCCTCGTTCAACGTATATGCGCTGGCCACGACCCATGAGGGCGGGCTGTGGGTCGCGTTTCGCCCGTCGGGGCTGGGGTACCTTGCGCACGGCCACCTGCAGGTGTTCGAAGGTGCGCAGATTCCGCGCTCCATCGTGTACACCCTGACCGAAGACGGCCAGGGCCGGATCTGGGCCGGCACGGCGGACGGCCTGGCCCTGCGCGAGGGGACGAAGTGGGTGGATGCTGGCGCCTCGTGGGGCATGGCGCGTGCGCGCGTGTGGTCGATGCTGGCCAGCCGCGACGGCGCGCTCTGGGTAGCCACCACGGCGGGCATCTACGTGCTGCCGCCCCGTGCGAAACAATTTGTCCGCGTGAACGACGCCCTCGGCTCCGTGCACCGGATGGCCGAGGCACCCGACGGCAAGATCTGGGTCGCCGACGAAGGGCGTGTGTCGATCGACCGGTATGACTCGCACAGCTACGCCGTAGCACCCGTTGTCGACCCTGCCATCGACGGCACCCAGATCAACGATTTCATGTTCGACCGGGACGGGAGCCTGTGGATCGCGCTCACCCGCGACGGCATCCGGCGGGTCCGCCATCCCGAACGCCTGGACGACGCCAGCGCCGTGGCCATGGACACCTACAAGCAAGCCGATGGACTGACATCCAACGCGATCGGCCTGCTGCTGGAGGATCGCGAAGGCAATCTGTGGGTGTCCACCCTGCGCGGACTGAACCGGTTCCGGCACAGCCAACTGGTACCCGTGGCCCTGCCGCCGAGCCAGCAGAATTTCACCCTCGTGGCGGACGGCGACGGCACGCTGTGGGTGGGTGGCACCACCTCGCGTGGCGTGGACCGGATCGACAACGCCGTCGCGGCAGGACTCACCGCGGCAAGCCTGGTGCCAGGGTCTCCGGCAGGCCTGGGCAGCGTGTTCACCGGCGACCGGGCCCGCACCGGCGACGTATGGTGGGGCGACTATGGCGGCGTGTGGCGCCAGCGCGGAAGCCACTTCCTGCGCTTCCCGTCGCCCACGGGCATGAAGAAAGACTGGGCCTGGGAAGTGATGTCCAGCGGTGGCGACGGCCAGCTCTGGGTGGGCTACGGCGACGACGGCCTGTGGCGCATTGACGGCGATGGCAGCTGGCAACGACCCGCCACACCCGCGGGCATGCTCGAACGCGCACCTAGCGCCAGTTTCACCACTGCGAAAGGCGACCGCTGGTTCGGCTACACCGCCAATCGCGTCGCCGTGCTGAGCGGTAGCACGCTGCGCAGCTACGGCGTGCACGACGGGCTGCAGATCGGACGCATCCGAGTGATTCGCGGCGGTGGCGATCCCATGTGGTTGGGCGGCGAGACCGGGCTATCGATGTTCTCGCACGGGCGCTTCCACACCGTGGCGGTATCCGGCGTGCCGGCACTGGGCACCGTGTGCGGCATCATCCCCAGTCGCTCCGGCGACCTGTGGTTGAATGAGCTGCACGGTGTGGTGCACATCGACGCGGCCGAGGTAAGCGCGCTGCAGGCCGATCCCACCCACGTGGCGAAGGCGGAGCTGTTCGATTATCTGGATGGCCTGCCCGGGGCGCCGCAGATGAACTGGTGCTCGTCATCCGCCGTCGAAGCCAGCGACGGCCGGCTCTGGTTCGCCACCGACAATGGCCTGGCCTGGCTCGACCCACACCGGCTATGGCGCAACGAGCTGCCGCCCCCAGTCTACATCCGCGGGCTGGTCGCCGATGGCAAGTCCTACGCTGCGGATGCCACCATCGCACTGCCGCCGGGCACGGCGAACCTGCGGCTGGATTACACCGCCCTGAGCCTGACGATGCCCGAGCGGGTGAACTTCCGTTACCGGCTCGATGGCCTGGACAACAACTGGCGCGAGGCGGGCACCCGGCGCGACGCCAGCTACACCCACCTCGGTCCGGGGCGCTACACCTTCCATGTCATCGCCAGCAACAACGACGGCGTGTGGAACACCCGCGGCGCGCAGATGGCGTTCGAGATCCGGCCGGCCTTCTACCAGACCGGCTGGTTCCTGCTGCTGTGCATCGCCGTCGGGGTCGGTGCGGTGTTACTGATGCTGTGGCTGCGTACCGAACAGATTCGATCCATGCTGCGCGCGCAGATGGAGGCCCGCCACGGCGAGCGCGAGCGTATCGCGCGCGAACTCCACGACACGTTGCTGCAAGGCGTGCAGGGGCTGATCCTGCGGGTGCATGCGGCGACCCGCTCGCTCGGCGACGACCACCCTGCCCGCCGATCGATGGACCGCGCACTGGACCAGGCGGAGGAGATCCTGGTGGAAGGACGCGACCGACTCGGCGAGCTGCGCGCGGGTGCTCCAAAACATTTCGACCTGGCCGCCGCGCTGGCCAAGCTGGCCGACGAACAACTGCCCCACATCGAATTCGGCATGACCGTCGAAGGCCTGGTGCGACCGCTGGCGCCCGAGGCGGGCGACGAGATTTACCAGATCGGCCGCGAAGCGATCCTCAACGCCATGCGCCACGCGCAGGCGAGCGCCATCCACTGCCGTCTGTCGTATAGCTCGCACGAGTTCGTGATGCGCATCCAGGACAACGGCAAGGGAATCGACCCGGCAGTACTCGACGGCGGCCGTCGCTCGGGGCATTGGGGCATGGTGGGCATGCGCGAGCGCGCCACCATGCTGCACGGCCAGCTCAGTATCGGGGCGGGCGACACCGGCGGAGTGCTGATCACGCTGTCGGTGCCCGCGGGCATCGCCTATGCCAGGCGACTGGATCGGGCCCACTGAGGCCGGGTCCGTCGGGGAAGATGCGCATCGTGCCACCGCGACATGTCAGCGCCACGGCGCCCGAGCTCAGTATCGCAGCAGGGTCAGCACCACCTCGAGCACGATGAGCAGCACGATGGCGATCTCCAGCCATTCCGACCGCCAGCTCGATGCCTCTTCGTACAAGGCCGCGTAGGTGTCGCGGATGATCGCCAGCTTGCGGTCCACCGAGGCGCTGAGCGCGGGGACGCGGAACAGCCCGAGCGCCGCGCTGTAGACGCGTGCGAGGTAGACGTCCTCGGTGACCTGCAGAGCGTTGTCCACTTTTTCGGTCAGCTCGGTAGCTTCGGCCACCAGCATGTGCAGCCCGCGCGCGAGGTGGGCGAAGCGACGCGCGGCGAGCAGCGATCCCGCGCCGCGTGCAGCCTGCACGCGCGCGTACATGCGCGGCAACTCGTCGTCGAGCAGCGCGTCGTAGTAGCGGAACTCCACCAGCTGCGCATTGGCCACCTCGATCACGTCGGCCACGTCCGAGTCGCCGCGCGGCTCATAGATGAAGGCCCGATCCCACGTGAGCAGCACCAGGTCGTCTGCGTAGTAGGAATGACTGTGCGCCAACAGATCCCGGCGCGCCGCGTCGGACAGTTTGCGCGTCTCACCGGAAAGCAGCGCGGCCAGGTCGACCCGCTCGCTCAAAGCGCTGGCCTCGAGCGGCTCACTGAGCGACCGGACGGTGCCGAGCAGATAGTCCTCCTGCAGTGAGGCGTCCGACGATGGCCGATCCAGGGCCTGCACGATGGCCGCACACAGGCTCGCACGCATCTCCAACCAAAACGCGTCTGGGGCCGCCGGACCCAGCGCCCTGTCGAGCGCGTTGAAGCGTGCGGCGAAGGTGTTCCAGGCCACGTCTTCAACGGCTACCCGCACCGCAAACGCAGCCACGCCGAAGTCGTACAGGCGAACGCTGACCCGGCCCGTCACCGGCTCGCCCTCCAGCAGCAGGTTCACCGGATCAAGCGGCAGCTCCAGCGGCGGCACGCCGAAGGCCAATGCCTTGGGTGGCGCGGTGCTGAGGCGGGTCCGCCGTCCCTCGTCGGCGTACGGGAACCAGCACAGTTCAGCACGCGTGAGATCGATCGCGTAAGCGATATCGAACAGCCGCCACGCGACCAGCTCACCCGACCGCACCGTGATGGAAGATTCCGCCACCGCACGTGCTCCACGCACCCATGTCCGTCGAGATTAGGGCGACGCCAGAGGCTACAGCTGATGCACGTCAAATCGGCCCGGATAAGAGCCAGAGTGGTGACCTCTCCCGCCTTAATAAACCTGGGCGCGAGGAGCTTCTGCGTTGACGCAAAAAAGCCCGGGACCTGGCGGCCCCGGGCTTGCCGGAATAACAGCTGGATTTATTCGGGCACCAATCATCCACGAGCGGCGACTGCGTCCCCCGCAAGATCACTCTTTGCCGGCAGCGCCGTCGAGATCCACCTTGATTCCACGTCCCACCACGACCGGGACGTTCCGGTGCTGCAGAACAGGCTTGCCGTTTTCCTGCAACGTGATCGTGTAGGTTCCTACCGGCAGCGCACGAAGCGCATAGCGGCCATTGGAGGCGACGTGAACCTCGCGCTGGACTCCGGTGGAGGTGCTCACCGCGGACACGGTATCGCCAGCGGGCGCCTTCCCAAACACCATGCCCACTGTGGACTGCGCCCAAGCCGCACCCGAACCGGCCAGGCCGCAAACGCCGAGAACGGCGGTCAGCACGAGGCCCAGGCGGCGCGGAGCCGAACTGATTGAAGACTCTGTATTCATAGGATGACCTGCTTCCGTTGCGTATCGATGTGGGGCGTGAGCCTGCCAGGGGTTTGGCGTACAGCTCACGATGCGCGTTGGAAGGACGTGGTGACACGCCCTACCTGCAGCTGCCGTCGAGACACATCTCGCGGCGGCCGTGCGCAGCCTACTTGCAGCGCGGTCAGCTGCCGAAGGGCCAGAGGTCATGCTCTGCGCGCGGCTTACGCGTCCCGCCGTGACGTAGGACTCCGCCCTGCTGACAGCACGTTGTCAGCAGCTCTCGGGCACATTGCGCGCGACCGTCAACGCAAGGATCGCCCGTGTCCGCATCGCCCATCACCCTGCACGTCACCCGCGCGGCCTTCGGGCTGCCCGATACCAGCCCGTTTGTGATGAAGACCGAGGTCCAACTGAAGATGGCCGGGCTTGCCTACGAGCGGGTTGCGGCCATCCCGCCGCAGGCGCCGAGTGGCAAGCTGCCTTACATCGTCGATGGGGGCGAAGTCGTTACCGATTCCACATTCATCCGCGCCCACATCGAGCGCGCCTATGGCGCGGATCTCGATGCCGGGCTGGATGCCCGCCAGCGTGCCGAGTGCTGGGCCATCGAGCGCACGCTCGAAGACCACCTGTACTTCGCCATGGTCTGGTTTCGCTGGATCGACCCGGCCAACTTCGCCAAGGGCCCGGCGCAATTCGCCAGCGGCGCCAGCGAGGCAGAACGCGCGCAGATGCGCCAGGCATTGCAGGAGCGCAAGCGCGCGGACCTTCATGCACAAGGCATCGGCCGCCTCACACCGGCCCGGATCGCTGAGGCCGGCGAACGCTCCATCGATGCACTGGCGCAGTTGTTGGGCGCTCGCCACTACTTCGGCGGCGAGCGGCCGGTCGGCGTCGACGCCACTGCACTGGGCGTACTTGCTGGCGTGGCGACCCCGTTCTTCGATACGCCGCTGCGACACGCAATCGAGGCGCGCCCCCGGCTGCTCGCCTACGTGGCAAGAATGATGCAGCGCTACTACCCCGAACATGCCTGGCACACGGCGGCAGACGCGCAGCACGCCTGAGTCGCAGCGCCTCCTCATGGCCATAGGCAGGCTCAGCGCAGCCAGGTGATCTCCCGTCCGAAGCAGCCTAACCACGCCGGCCCCAACATCGCGCATGCCGCGCGTAAGAGGACCGGTACACGCGGGGCCCTCCCTGCGCGGCATGGCGCACATGCGGGAACCGTCTCTTACATCAGCGGCGCGAGTGGATGCCCCCAATGGCCTGTCGAATTTCGTCGTCACCGCCCGTCGTGTGCTTGAGGACCTCTCCTCCATGACCCAGGAAGCTGCCATGCCGAATACTGTCCGCCTTCACCGCGTCCTGCGTGCTCCGCCCGAGCGCGTCTACCGTGCGTTTCTCGATGCCGATGCCATGGCCAAATGGCTGCCGCCGAACGGCTTCACCGGAAAGGTGCACCACCTCGATGCCCGCGTGGACGGCAGCTACAGGATGTCGTTCACCAACTTCGCCACCGGCGAGAGCCATGTTTTCGGTGGCACCTACACCGAACTGGTGCCCCACGAGCGCATCCGCTACACCGACCGCTTCGACGACCCGGCGCTGCCGGGTGAGATCGCCGTCACCATAACCCTGAAACCGGTGGCCTGCGGCACGGAACTGCAAATACTGCAGGAAGGCCTGCCCGAGGCCATTCCCGTCGAAATGTGCTACCTGGGCTGGCAGCAGTCCCTCGTCCTGCTCGGCAAGCTGGTGGAAGCAGAACCCTCCGCTTGATTCGGCCAGTTACGAAGGTGTCTATGCAGACGGGCGGACTGCGACTCGCGTGGCGATGTCGCGGTGGCGATGTCGATCGACCGTGCGCCCGCTCGTCGTCCTGGTGAGGGGCCGCCAGCACGGCCGCCCCGCCTGCCGAAGGAGAACGTCATGTCCTACATCGATGGTTTCGTGATTGCTGTCCCGTTGGCCAATCGCGAGCAGTTCCTCGCCCACGCCCGCAGGTTCGACCCGATCTTTCTGGAGGTCGGCGCGATCCGCGTCATGGAGTGCTGGGGTGACGACGTGCCCAGCGGCAAACTCACCGATTTTCGTCGTGCAGTGCAGGCCAAGGACGACGAGGCGGTGGTGTTTTCCTGGGTCGAGTGGCCTGACAAGGCCACGCGCGATGCCGGCGTGGAGAAGTTCATGAAGGATCCGCGCATGAGCGACGCCAGCAACATGCCGTTCGACGGCAAGCGCATGATCTTCGGCGGCTTCGCACCGGTGGTCAGCCTGCCGAAGTAGCGCGGCGGCTACCGCTCGATATCGCCATCCCGGCGGGGCGTGCTGGGTCGAAGCGGCGCACTTGTCAGCGCCGCGAAGGGCTGCGTTACGGGGAACCCAGGCACGCGGAGCCGATCACCACCCGCTACATGACGGTCTCGCCATCAGCTCGCTGACGCTTGGCATCCGCCGGGACGGCACACAGCCGTGTGAGCGAGGCACGCCGGCGTGCCGCTTGTCGCCGTTGTAGTCCTTGGGCCGTGAAAGGCGTCCCATGGCCAGCGCCGCCGCGCACTCACGGCTGGGCGTAGCGTGCTAGGCGCTGCGCCAGGGTTCCCGTGTGAAGCTCGAACAGGTGATTGTCGAAGTCATAGACGTAGAGGGACTGCCCCTCGCCTTCCACACGCGCACGCGGCGGCCTGACCTCGGCGCCCAGTGCCTCCAGCCGCTGCCGATACAGCTCAAGCTCCGGCTCCGCCACCTGAAAGGCGACGTGCTGATACGAGCGCTCCACGGGCGGCGCTCCCTCCATCGCCGCCAGCCAGACTCCGCCGAGCAGGAAGAACTTCTCCCGCGACAGCGAATAGTTGCGCCCTGCGCTGTCGTAAACCTCCTGCGCCCCCAGCCCCTCGCAGAGGAAGGCCGCCATGCGGTCGAGATCGCGGACGACAAACGTGATGTGACTGATGCCTTGCACGAACACTCCCCAGCGCCAGATGCCGCGCCAGGCAAGCGTACCTGAGCACGGCCGCAGTCTCTGCGCCCCGTCGCTTCGCCTCGCGTACAGCGCAAGCCAAGCTGCGTTCAACAGATGCCCGCGACGATGCCACGCCGCCCACATGCTGCTTGGTGGCGGCACCAGCGCGCCGTAGCATGAGCAGCAACTGTTCAAGAGGCCGAACCGTGGGGCAAACGACGTTCTTCGCCGACCGTGCCGCGATCCAGGCCGGGCTGCAACAGCTGGACCTGGCGCTTCGGCGTCACCACCAGTGGTACGACGCGATCATCCGCACCCTGGTCTGTCGGCTGCCCTACGACAGCGACGATGTCGCTGCGGATGCCCATCGCCGCTGCCGCTTTGGCTCGTGGTACTACCACGATGCACCGGACGTCCTGCGACGGCATCCGGGTTTTGCCGCGATCGAGCAGGAGCACCAGCGGATGCATCGGCTGGCGTCGACGCTGCTCGGTTCGCTGGATACCGCTCAGCCCGTCGCCGCCGTCGACTTCGACGCCTTTGCGCGCGCCCTGGAAAGCCTGCGGCTGCAGATCTTCACGCTGCGGGGCGACATGGAGAACGCGCTGTACAGCCTCGACGAGCTGACCGGCGCGGGCAATCGGCTGGGCATGCTCGGCGTGCTGCGCGAGCAGCAGTCGCTGGTGGACCGGGCGGTGCAATCATGCTGCGTCGCGATGATGGACATCGACCACTTCAAGCGCGTCAACGATACCTGGGGGCACCTGGTCGGCGATCGGGTGCTGGCCGCCGCAGCGCAGTACTTGATCGTCAACCTCCGGCCGTACGACAAGCTGTTCCGCTACGGCGGCGAGGAGTTCCTGCTGTGCCTGCCGGACACCGACCTGACCACCGGCCACGCGCTGGTGGAGCGCCTGCGCGAAGGGCTGGCCGCGCAGAAAATTCCAGTCGACGGACACGCCCCGATCGGCGTCACGATGTCGTTCGGCGTCGCGCGGCTGGAGCCGGCGCATGCCGTCGAGCAGGCGATCGCACACGCCGACGAGGCCATGTACGAAGCCAAGCGCATGGGCCGCAACTGCACCCGCGTATGGGCCGATGGCAGTCCGGCACTCTAGCCCGCAGCAAGATCGGCAACGCGCGGACGGGGCGCATGGCCCGCGTGCCTCGTCATCCGCCGCGGCCTGATTGGCGCGAGCGTGCGCACGCTGCAAAGCCACCCAGTGCCGCACTCACGATCCCGTCTTGGGTTCCTCGGGCACGAGCATGCTCGGTGCCAGGCCGATCATTCGTCGGCAGGTGCGCGTCAGGTGGGCCGCATCGGCGAAACCGGCATCGTGCGCGGCCTCGGTCCAAGAGCGCCCCTGAAACGCAAGCGTCATCGCCCGCTCCATGCGCGCCCACAACAGCCATGCGCGCAGCGACGTGCCGGTCTGGCTCACGAACAGATGGCGGAAGCGACCGGGTGACAGGTGGACCTGGGCGGCCACATCCTCCAGCCGTACCTTTTGGCCAAGGCGCGGGCGCATCCACGCGAGTGCCGCGGTGATACGCGGGTCCTGGCTGGGCGCGGTGGCCGGATTACCGGCTAGACGACAGATGGCCCCCTGGGCGAAGCCAGCCATCAGCGCATCGCAGGTGCCCGCGACGTAGTGCACGTGCAGATGCTGCACGGCTTCGTGAACCTCCCAGTCGGCCAGCAGCGCAACGTCGGAACCGGCGAACCGCCGCTGCAAGGCAGCGCCGCGAGCAGACGTCGGTTCCACGAAGAGCGTGGCGATGACCGCGCCGCGTCCATCGAACCGGTGGCGGCGATCCGGCATGGCGACCATGCCGCGAGTCGGGCGCCAGTCCTCCCAGCTACCGGCCAGCACACGAAAGCCGCCTTCCATCGCCAGCGAGATCTGGATCGCGTGGTGGGCGTGGTCCTGCACCTGGCCAAGATGGCGGCCGATCCACAGGCTGCCGCCGGGCCAGCCGATGATCCGGCCAATGCCAGCCACCGGGCGCCGGTGTGCCTGATCGTCGCGGTCGACAGTGGCCATCGGTGCCCATCCGGTCAGCCCATAGATTCAAGATCGCCAAAATCAGCCTAGCCAGAATGCACACCGCAGGCCAGATCGGCCCTGTCCTCCCCCAACCTTTGGAGCTTCCCCCATGAACGACCAGACCACCCTCTGCCCTTGCACCGATTGCGTGGGTGCCGCATGCACCTGCGGCTGCCAGATGCCATCGCCCGTCGCCTCGACCTGCCCGTGCGGCTGCCAACAGGGCAAGCCGTGCCAGTGCGGTTCCCGCTGAACCATTCGTGGCGAATGACTGCCACCCATGCGCGTCGGCCACTTTGATAGTGGCGAAGATGTCGACGACAGCGTCGGCATCTTCGACGCGGTGTGGTTCGCCCCGCGCTACCGCGCTGGCACCTTCGCGCGCGGCGGCCACGGCGCGGCGCGCCAGCAGGCGTGATAGAACACCTTCAACTTGGCGTAGGCGCCCCACGGGTGCAGGGTGAAACCGTCGCGGAAGGCGGCGCTGCGGCCGTCGACCCACGCCCCCACCGACCCGGCGAACAGCAGGTCGACCAGTTCGGACGGTGGGAAGTTGCGGCGGATCACCAGCATGTCGCCCTCGGCGCTCACTCCATCGTTGGCGACCAGCATGGGGCGCCCGTTCAACTCCAGGTACGAACGGGCACCGCGCGCCACGACCTGGCGGGCATGCAGCGCTCCCACCCGCTCGTAAGCCGCAACCAGCGTCTGCCCGGGGCGGCAAGTCACCGTGAGGCGGTGCTCGCCCTTGCGGTCGACCTGGCGCAGATCCAGGGTCGGCGTGGCGGAGAGGATGTCGTAGCTGGCGGTGGGTGGCAGGCGTCCATTGTTCGTCGCGCCACTCTTCTCAAGACGCTCGGCACTGAGCCACAGCACCGGGCCGGGGGATGTGCCCGGAGCTGGTGCAAGATCGCCCAGGTCCACCTGCATCTGCGCCAGATATCCGCGCACCGCAGCCGGCAGTGCCGGCGTGGCGCCTTTCGGCAGGGTCAATCCCAGCCGATCGGACCCGCTGGGCGCCCAACGGTAGAGCCCGCCGAAGAACGCGTAGGCGCAGGCGTCCACGCACTCCGCAGTGCGGCTGGCGCCGGCATGGGGGAACGTCTTGCGCGGCGCACTCAGATGGGTGGCCATGCCGCCCTGGCGGATCAGGCGACCCAACGCCATGCCGGCATCGGCCTCCCCTTCGCGTGCATCGAGATAGACGTCTGAACCGGGCGCGATGCGCCCGGACTTCATCAATTTCTCGAACCGCCGGGGCGCATCGGCATCGATGCGACCGTACAGGTACACCTGCGGATGGCGTGCTACCGCCAGGGTAAGCCGATCGTTGAGCACGTGGATGTTGAGCCGCGCAGCGGCGGCATGGGCGGTGAGGCTACCGATCGCCAACAGGCCGCCGCTCGCACCGGTCATCATCCACCGCCGCCATCGCCCTTGATCCACTCCAGGCCTCAGGGCGGCAGCCCACTTCATCCGACGGTCACCCATCGTCGCTCCGCTCGTCCAAACCACGCAATGTGAACGACGCCGGGTGTCCTGCGGATGAACACACCGGCCTGCGCTCGTGCCGCCACCGAGGCGATCGCGCCCGGCTGCGCGCTAGGACTTCAGCTGCTTAACCAGCTCCGCCTTGCGGGTGGCCATCTGCTCGCCCAGGGTGGCGAGCTCGGCCGAGCTCAGCAGCTTCTTGGCTCGCGGGAACATGTCCTTCTCTTCCTCGTCGGCGTGATGCTCGACCAGTTCCTTGAGCACCTTCGCCCGGCCGGAGAATTTCTCGCTGTCGACCGCCGTCTCCAGCAGGTCTGGCAGCACCAGGTCGCCGGCGGCGCGATGCTCTTCCAATGCCTCGAAGTACATCTGGGCGTCGTCCGAGGCGTTGCCCTTGTCCTTGAACGCGGGATAGAAAATTTCCTCCTCGATCGTGGTGTGGGCCTTCAGCTCGACGCGGATCTTCTCCAGCAGCTCCTTGCGCTTCTTCAGCGCGCGCGGGGTGGTGTCGGCCAGTTCCGACAGCAGGGCCTCGACGGTGTCGTGGTCTTTCTTCAACAGGGCAATCGCGTCCATCGGCAGTCTCCGGTCAGGTGGGGCGCCACAGCGTTCCAACGCGGCGGTGAAAGGGCCGTACACCGTGCATCGCGAAACGGATCACGCGCTGGAAGCGCATCGATTCCCGCCCGTCAGTCGGTGGCACGAACACAGACGGCTCATGCGCCCGTCGCCATGCTCGTCCCGCCCCGTCCGCTGTTCTAGGAACCCCACCCGCATGGATTACCTCGACCTTATCCAATGGCCGGCCATGGCCGTCACCGTCATCGCTGCCTGGTACGTCTCCTCGCGCGCCCGTACCCGACGCGGCATCGGCTTCTGGTGCTTCCTCGCCAGCAACGTGCTCTGGATCGTCTGGGGCTGGCATACCCACGCCTACGCCCTGATCGTGCTGCAGTTGTGCCTGGCGGGGATGAACATCCGCGGCGCGCGCAAGAACGAGGCCGCGTGAGCGCGCAGAGAGGCGCGTGAAAACCGCGACCGCGCGGCTCAGGAGTGGGAAGCGGCCACCGCCCTCCACATAGATCATCTCTCACGAGCCTTCCGACAGCCGGCTCTGGCACGGGGAGACGTCATTGGCTTTCGGGGGGAACGAAACCGCCGCGTGCCCGTGTGTCGATCTGCG
This sequence comes from Dyella thailandensis, assembly GCF_050749815.1. Classification (GTDB taxonomy): domain Bacteria; phylum Pseudomonadota; class Gammaproteobacteria; order Xanthomonadales; family Rhodanobacteraceae; genus Dyella_A. The sequence continues at coordinate 1,758,502 of NZ_CP192735.1, forward strand.
CCGCTATCGTTCGTCGAAGGACAGGAAGCACCCATTCCTCGACCAGGAGAAAGCGCATGATCAGCAAGAACACCATCTGCCTGTGGTACGACGGCGCCGCACTGGAAGCGGCAACGTTCTATGCAGCGACCTTTCCGGACAGCGCAGTGGGCGCGGTGCACCGCGCACCGGGCGACTACCCCGCCGGCCAGCATGGCGACGTGCTGACCGTGGAGTTCACCGTGATGGGCATTCCCTGCCTGGGGCTCAACGGCGGCCCCAGCATCAAGCACAGCGAGGCGTTCTCGTTCCAGGTGGCCACCGACGATCAGGCCGAGACCGATCGCCTGTGGAACGCCATCATCGATCACGGCGGCCAGCCCAGCGAATGCGGCTGGTGCAAGGACAAATGGGGCCTGTCGTGGCAGATCACCCCGCGCGCCCTCACTGCCGCCTTCACCGATCCGGATCGCGTCGCCGCCAAGCGCGCCTTCGACGCGATGATGACCATGCAGAAGATCGACATCGCGGCCATCGAGGCGGCGCGGCGCGGCGATTGATTATCTCCGCCGCAATCGATCCTGCCCCGTCACCAGACACGCTCACACCACCACTCAAGCGGACCACCCATGACCCCCACCATCACCGCCTTTGAAAGCTCCCCCGACCGCGGCCAGGGCCTCGCGCGCGACATGCGCGTGCGCTGGGCACTGGAAGAGGTGGGCCTGCCGTACCACGTGCGCCTGCTGTCGTTTGCAGCGATGAAGGAACCGGCCCATCGCGCGCTGCATCCATTCGGGCAGATTCCCACCTACGAGGAAGGCGATCTGGTGCTGTTCGAGTCCGGCGCCATCGTGCTGCACCTGGCGCAGCATCATGCCGGCCTGCTACCGGAGGATGCCGCGGGTCGCTCACGCGCCATCACCTGGATGTTCTGCGCGGTCAACACGGTGGAGTCGCCGATCCTCGAGCTGCAGACGGCGAAGTTCCAGGAGGGCGACAAGCCCTGGGCGAAGGAGCGTCTGCCGTTGGTGCTCGATCGCATCCGCGCCCGACTGCACGAACTTTCCCCGCGCCTGGAGACGGTGGAGTGGCTCGACGGCCCCTTCAGTGTCGGCGACCTGATGATGGTCAACGTGCTGCGCCGGGCGCGCCCGTCCGGTCTGCTGGACGAGTTCCCCCACCTGGCCGCCTACGTCGCCCGAGGCGAGGCGCGGCCGGCCTTCAAGCGCGCGTTCGACGCCCAGCTGGCGGTGTTCAACGGCGGATCGGCCGCGACATAGGCCGGCCCGCAATGCCGTTACGTCGAAGACGGTGGCCCGGCGCGTTGGCGCCGGGGCCACTTCGCCCGCGCCTCCAGAAAGAACGATGCCGCCACCAGGGCACTGCCGAGTGAACCCAGCAGCAGGAAGAACGGGTTCTCGAACACGCGGTCGGTGAAGTCCTGCTCCTGCAACTGCAGGCGCAGCAGCTGGATTTCCCGCGCGATCGCGTCGGTGCGGGGATGATCCAGCGCAGCCGCGGCGACCGCGTCCATGCGCGCACGCGCCTCGGCCATGCGTGCGCGGGTTTCCAGGTTGGCGCGGTGCTCCTTCAGGCCGACCGCGAGGCTGGTAAGCAACACCAGCGCAAAACCCAGGCCGCGCAACAGGGGCGGCAGGTGATCGTGCGTGCGCGGACGGTCCATCGCGACTCCTTCGGCAGGCGGGTGACGGCTCACGGCGACGACGCCCTGGCGCCCAACTCGATCAGCATTCTCGCGGCGAGGTACAGCCGTGGCGGAATGGAGTCGATCTCGATGTACTCGTTTTTCGCGTGATAGCCCCAGCCGGCCAGCCCCAGGCCCTCGAGCACGGCGGCGTGCCCGGAGCGCCCGGCAAAGCCGGCATCGGTGCCGCCGTTGGTGCCCGGGTGCATGAGCAGGTGGCGGCCATCGAGTTCGGCGTAGATGCTGCGGGCCATGTCCGCCAGCGCCTCGCCCTTCGCTCCCGCCACGTAGATTGGGCGCCGCGCCACCAGGGTGACCGTGGTGGTGGTGTCCGGCACCAGCGGGTTTTGCCGCACCCGGGCCTGCAGCGCCGCCTGCAGTTTTTCGTTGGCGCCGGGCTCGGTGACCCGCACGTCGCCGCCCGCCCGGGCGCTCTGCGGAATCTGGTTGCGCACCGAGCCGGCTTCGGCGGTAGTCCAGTTGAGCTGGGCGCCCTTGACCCCGGCGGCCACGTCGCGCGTCGCCAGCAACTGGTGCGCCAGCTCGATCAGCGCGTTGCGCCCCTGCTCCGGCGCCGCCCCGGCGTGGGCCGCGCGGCCCTGCACGGTCATCGTCACCTCCGAGGTGCCCGCGGCGCTGAGCAGCACGCCCTCGTCCTTGATCACCGCCTTGGCCGGCGAGGGCTCGAACGACAGCACCACGTCGTGCTGCTGCGCGAGCCGGGCGATGGTTTCGCCCGAGCCGGGCGAGCCGGTCTCCTCGTCGGGATTGAACAGCACCGTGATGCGAGCGTAGTTGTCCCACTGCTGCGCACGCAGCAGGGCGAGCGCGTGCAGGATCACCGCCACGCCACCCTTGTCATCGGCGATCCCCGGGCCGTACAGCAGGTTGCCGTCGCGGCGATACGGCTCGCTCGTCAGGATGCCGCTGTCGTACACCGTGTCCATGTGCGCGATCAGCATCACCTTGAGTGCGCCCTTTCCTTCGAACACGCCGCGCACGAGTTCCGCGCCACCCGTGGCCGACGGGATGCGGTCCACCCGCGCGCCTAGCGCGCGCAGCCGTCGGTCGAGATAGTCAGCGATCTTCGCCAGCCCCGCGCGATCGGCCGAGCCGGATTCGATCGTCACCAGGTCATGCAGCGTGCCGATCACCGCCGGCTGCTCGGCTTGCGCCGCTTCGCGCAGGCGCGCGTCGGCTCCGGATGCATGGGCCGTCACGCAGACCGCCACCAGCCACGCCGCCATCCACCACTTTGTGTTCGACCTGCCCATGTCTCGCCTCCCCAGGAACGCCCCACTCGCGCCGGCAACGGACGACATCGCCGCTGCCCTCGATCACGTTACGCCCCGCCGGCCGTTCCGGATGCGACCAGCAACGCATGCCGGTGTCGACGCGGCCAGCGGCCTAAAGCACACCCTGTCGGCCCGGCGCTTGTCGAAAACGCGGGGCGTCGATCGTCGAACCGAGCGCAGATCCCCTGCTGCCCCTCTCCCCACCACCGAAGGATACCCCCGTGTCGCGCATGATCTTCATCAACCTGCCCGTGAACGACCTCGCTGCATCGATGGATTTCTATCGAGCCATCGGCTTTACGAACAACCCGCACTTCACCGACGACACCGCCGCATGCATGGTGTGGAGCGAGGCCATCCACGTGATGCTGCTGACGCACGACAAATGGCGCAGCTTCACCCAGCGGCCGATCCCGTCGACCGACGCCAGCGAGGTGATGCTGGCGATCTCGCTGCCGGCGCGCGATGCGGTGGACGCCATGAACACCGCCGCCGCGGCCAACGGCGGCACCTCTGACGTCAATCGAGTGCAGGACCTCGGCTTCCTCTACAGCCGCAGCCTGGCCGATCCCGACGGGCACGTCTGGGAAGCGATGTGGATGGACCCGGCGGCCGTTCCGCCGAATGACCAGGCAGGCTGAGGCCAGGATCGAGACCGCCTCACCGCCCGTAACGGCGGGCGCGGGATCCACCCGCCCCGCTTCCGTGGCCTCCGGCCCACGCTTCAGTTTCGTGCCTTTCACGGCCTACCCTCTAGAACACCCTTTCCTGCCGCCGACGCCGGCCATCGAAAGGACTGTCCCATGAGCACCGAGCAGAAACTCGAAGAAAAACTCTGGAGTGCCCTCTCCTCCGACCGCACCGTCATGCTGGGCCTTAACGGCGTGGAAGACGGACACGCGCGCCCGATGACCGCGCTGGTGGAAGGCGACCGCGGACCGATCTGGTTCTTCACCAGCCAGAGCAACGCCGTGGTCGAAAACCTGGCCCGCAGCGATCGGGCCATCGCCGCCTTCAGCGCGAAAGACCACGATCTGTTCGCCAGCATCCACGGCAAGCTGTCGGTGGATCAGGACCGCCAGGTGATCGATCGCCTGTGGAATCCGTTCATCGCTGCCTGGTACGACGGCAAGGACGATCCGAAACTGGTCCTGCTGCGTTTCGACGCGGAACACGCCGAGGTCTGGTTGAATGAGTCGAACCTGGTGGCCGGTGTGAAGATGCTGTTCGGCGCCGATCCCAAGAAGGACTATCGGGACAAGGTCGGCGACGTCGACCTGCAGTGATCGGAGAAACGCAGGAGAACCCTGCGCGACGCCAAGACAAATGCGCCAACTGACGCCTCCCAAAGCCGGAGCCGGACACTTCACTGTAGGAGCCCGCTCGCGGGCGATGCTTCTGGCTCTGATGCCACATCAAAAGCGAAAGAGCATCGCCCGCGAGCGGGCTCCTACACATTCTGTCTGTGTGGCTTGTGGAAAGGCTGGACACCTCAATCAGGGGCAGGCCGATGTTCGCCGACCTGCCCCTTTGGATCTAACGCCTCAGGGAACCAGCACCCAGTTCGCCTGGTGGGTGTTCGGCGGGGGCGGCAGCCAGGAGCCCGCGGCGGGATAGCCGTACTCGTAGGTCACCGCATCCTGCATGGCGAAGGAATGCATCGGCTTGGCTTGGCAGACCACGTCCCGGGCCGGCATGACACCGAAGTTGAGGTAGGCGAACTCCGCGTTGGTGGTACAGGCGTTGTCATCGAACATCACACCGTGGGTGGCGGCGTTGTTGACCAGCACCATCCGCGCGGCATGGCCGTCGATGATCCGATCCTTCAGCGCCAGCGAGTACGGCGTGGACGGGTCGAACTCGTTCTGCACCATCAGCGCATGGACCCGGGTACGCGACTCCAAGCGGCGGTCGAGCGCCGGTGGCCACGGCCAGTGCTGGCACTTGTCCACCAACGTGGAGGCGCCGATGGCCCAGTCGGTGCGGACGTCGGCGATCTTCTGCGCAAGGCTACGTGGGTCGGTGGAGCCGGAGTCGTTGCACTGCAGGACATCGGACATCGGGTTGAAGCGGGTGCTGGTGCGCAGATCGGCAATGGTGAATGCGGCGATCTGTTCGGCGTTGGCGATGTGGTCGGGGTTTCCGTCCAGCGCCTGCGACATGGCACCGAGCGCGGGCTGCACCAGCAAATCCCAGAACACCCACATGCCGGTGCCGTCCAGTGCGCCGAGCGCCTGGTCCGGCGTCACGGTGCCCATGCGGTGCTCCGAGGTGGCCTGATAGATTCGCTGGAACGTCGTCATCACCTGCTGTGGCGTCGTGCCCATGTGGAACTGGTCGTCGTGTCGCGCGATGAAGGGAATGAATGCCTGCTGCACATTCAGCTGATCCATCGCCGCCCGACGCAACGCCTGCCGCTGCCAGTCCAGGTGCACCCAATCCATGTTGCTGTCGAGCACCACGCGCTCGAACCGGTCCGGGAACATGCGGCTCGCGTACGCCATGAGGCTGCTGCCGCTGGAAACCCCGAACAAATCCGCATGCTTGAAGCCCAACACGGCACGCACCAGGTTCAGGTCGCGCGCGTGATTGGGAGTGCTGATGCCCTTGAGGAAGGTTGCGTGCTGCTGCAGGCAGGTACTGATGGAACGATTCCACCAATCCTGCTGGGCGGTGAGGCTCTCGATCGTGGGGTTGCGGCTGTCGCCATCCATGAAATTCTCGGCGCCGCTGCGCTGCGCATAATCGCAGCTCACCTGCGTACCGAGGCCATCGCTGATGCCGCGCAAATCCACGCCGATCACCAGGTGATCGGTCTGAACCTGTGGCTGCAGCTGCTCGAGCATTTCCGCCTGCGAGGCGCTGGAGTTGTCCGGGCCGCCCGCATTCACCAAGAGCAGACGGGAGTACTGCCCCGGATGGAGCGGCCGGGAAATGCCGATGGTGATGTCGCCCTGGCTCGGATCGGCCCAGTCGACCGGCACGGTGACCAGGGCGCACTGGATGGTGCTGCCATCGGTGAACAGCGACGGCGGGCACCCACCCCAGTTCACCGTCTGCTGGTAGTACCTGGCATAGGCCGGGTCGGTGCTGTGGTCGTCGATCCCGGCGTGGCGGTCCCCGGCACCATGCGCGCCAGCCACGCCCGCAAACAACAGGCAACTCATCAGCGCCAATCGCCTGCGCGCTGGCAACGTAGAAAGCTTCATCGTGAGGTCTCCTGGGTCGGTCGTGGTGTGCTGGAGCATGTACCGGGCGTCGATGACGGCCCGAAGCCAGGCAAAAACGGGCGCACGAAGCCGCCGGGGCCTCGCCCGGTATGGGCTGGAATGATCAACTGCGGTTCTCCCCTGCTGGGCGGCCCGGATCGGGCGGTCGCGGCGGCCGGTATGCCTTAAGAGGCCACCCACCTGCCATGGCATGATCATTGGCTACGGCACGCGGCACCGTAAATGACCGGTTGCGGGCTTTTTCGATGTAACCACTTTGCGACGCCCCGGGGAGCATGCATGGCCAACCGTCGCCAGACAGACGAACCGTTGTACGCCCAGATCGCCGAGTCGATCCGGCGGGACATCGGCTCGGGGCGCTTCCAGGCGGGTGCACGCCTGCCGGGCAGTCGCTCGATGGCCGTGGCGCTGGGGGTTTCCCGCATCGTCGTCCTGATGGCTTACGAGCAGCTGGAAAGCGAGGGCTACCTGGATTCGCGCTCGGGCAGCGGCACCTACGTAAGCGCGCAGCTCGCCAACACGCAGACGGCTGCGCCGCTCGCCGAAGCCCCCGACCAGACGCTGCGCGAACCGCGCCTGTCCCGCCTCGCACAACGGGCGGCGCTCCCTGCCATGCCCGAAGCAGTCCCGCCAGCGCTGCAGGGGGGTGTGATCGATCTGGCGCAGCCCCGCGTGAAGTCCGATCCACGCAGCCTCAAGGCATGGGTGCAGAACCTGATGGCGCTGCTACGCCGCCGCGACGCGCCCGACTATCCCGAGCTGCAGGGCGCAGTGGAACTGCGCAAGGCCGTGGCCGGTTACCTCAGCGTCGAGCGGGCGATCGAGGTGGATGCCGAGGACATCCTCATCGTCAGCGGCGCCCAGCAGGCGCGCGACCTGATCGCCCGCGTCCTGCTCGATGAAGGCGACGGCGTCGGCGTGGAGGAGCCCTGCCATTGGAGCGTGCGACACACCTTTGAAGCGATGGGTGCGCGCATCGTGTCGTGCCCGGTAGGGCCGCACGGCATCGATATCGGCCGCCATGCCGCGGCGCTCGACGGTGTGCGGCTGATCAACGTAGCGCCCTCGTTCCAGTTCCCCACCGGCGTGGTCATGCCCGAGGACCGGCGCAGGGACCTGTTGCAGTGGGCCTACGCCCACGATGCCTGCCTGGTGGAAGACGATTTCGACTGCGAGCACCGCTTCGGCGTGCGCACCTGCGCGTCGCTGTGGTCGATGGATCGCCACGGCCGGGTGATCCACGTCAGCAGCTTTGCCCGCTCCATGTTCCCTGCCCTGCAACTGGGCTACATGCTGGTTCCCCGCGCGCTGCGCGAGCGGTTCCTGGCGGTCAAGTGGCTGGCGGACCGCGGCAGCGTAGCGATGCAGCAGCACGTGCTTGCCGCATGCATCGGCAGCGGCCAGTACCTGCGCGACCTGCGCCGTATCGCCCATCGCCTGGCACCGCGCCACCGCGCCCTGCATGACGCCCTGCAGTCGCGCCTGGGCAACGCTATGACGGTGACCGGCTCGGTGGCCGGAGGATCGCTCTTCGTCCACCTGCCCGGACTGCCACGCGATGCTACCGCGGCCTTGCTGGCCGAAGCGCTGGCGCGCGGGGTGCGCATTCGTTCGGCCGAGCGCTTCCACCGGATGCCGCCCGATCACGTCACGCTCGTGCTCAGCTACGCAGACGTGCCGGAGGCCAGCCTCAAGCGCGCCGGCGCCCGTATCGCCGAGGCCTATCTGTCCGTCAAGGCGCCGCTTGGTGTTCCGGAGTGTGCTGCGCGCCCGTAAGTGAGGCGCCGCCAGAGCCATTCGACAGGGCCCTGGCTGTAATGCGAAAGCCACCACCTGCTGGTGATGGCCTGCGCGGCGAATATCAGCAACGCCGACGCCACGATGGCGGTAGGTGTAACCGGACCGAGGCCCAGACCGACACCATAGAACAAGGCGATGGCTAGCACGGTCTGGCTGAGATAGTTGGTGAGCGCCATACGCCCGATCGGCGCCAGCCACGCCAGCCGACGCCGAATGCCCACGTGCTGGTAGAGCAAGACAAACCCCGCCATGTAGCTAAGACCAAGGCAGAGCGGTTGCGCCTGGTAGAACACAAGCGCCAGCCGCTTGAACACGTGCGTATCCAGCCATGACGACCCCGCTGGCAGCAGCGTGGGGCCAAGCTGCGCCAACGCAAACAGCGCCAGCATGATGATCAAGAGGCGACGCCAGAAAGACAATTCCTGCGAGGCTTGCTGAAGCTTGCCGCTGCGGCCGAGAGCCGCCCCGATCATCAAGCGACCCAGCACGTAGGTCGGCAGGATCCAGACGGCAAGCAGCATGTGTAGCACACGCTCGAAATTCGCCCGCACCATCTCACCCCAATCGTTGCCGCTGAAGGCAGCCAGCGATTGCGCGGCCGAATCGCTCACGGACTGTGTGGGGAGCAATGCCGGCAACCACGGTCGCAGCAGCATCGGCGCCAGTACCACTACCAGCGCCCCCACCCAGGCAAGGGTGCGCACGCGCAGCCGCTGCAACGGCAACAGCAAGGCGCCCAGCACGGCGTAGTAGCGCAGGATGTCTCCCCACCAAAGAAGCGCGTGCAGGATCCCGATAGCCAGCAATACCAGCAGCCGCCGCAAATATCGACGAGAGACATGGGCATCGCTCTGCCTGCGCCGCATCTGCAGACTGAAGCCGACGCCGAACAGCAAAGAAAAAAGCGTGATCGAGGTACCGGACACCAGTATCCCGATGAATCCGTCCAACCAGCGATCGAGCGGCGTCATCAGCAGCCCATGAGTGCCGTCCGCCGGGACGAATTCATACAGCGTGGTGCTCTCGAGGTTTACCAAAAGCACGCCGAACAGCGCGAAGCCACGCAAGGCATCGATCAGCTCAAAGCGCTGGCTAGGAGGAGTGGGCATGTCGGACATGGTCAGCCTTTGGAGTCGGAAGGACTGTATGGCCCGGCTATCAGCCGGAGCTGTAGTCACGCAATAACGGCCAGACCGCTGCGCCAGAACGGAGCCACTCTTCGCCGCCGGTGCACGATCGCCCCTCACAGATTGAACATGTCCTTAATTGCACGGGCGAGATCAGTATCGTCGGCTTGAATGGTCGCCATCCCTTCGAGATGTGCAGCTGTGATTCTGTGCCGGCCGTCCGCCGTCCTGATTCTCGCAAGTCCATCGACGAAGACGATGTTCTCGAAAGTGATCGGTGGCGGCGCACTCCCTTGCCGTATCAGCAAGCGATAAGCGGTCACTTTCGATAGCTTGATGTTGTCGTCCCGCTGACTTCGCTGCCAATTGTCCCAGAGGCCTTGAACATCGATCGAAATAGTAGGCGCAAGCACGGGCTCTCTCCATTCCGCTTTTCCGCCCAATGTAACCGCGTATTCCCCGGACTGAACCATTTGACCTAACGGAACTAAGAAAGCGATGGCATCAGCGTGTCGACCAATATTTCCGCCAACCGGGTTACGGCGGGGGACGGCTCGGCGTCGGCGCGGTGCAGGGCCAGGCCCAGCATCGGCAGCGCCGGCAGGCCGGCTTCCTTGGCGGTGAGCGCGCGTACGCCCGCGGGCAGGCCCAAAGGCGTGCGTACGCTCACGCCCAGACCCGCGGTTACCGCGCCCCAGGTGCCGGCGAGACTGGCGCTGGTGAAGGCGATGCGCCAAGCGATGCCCGCGCGGTCCAGCGCATCGATGGCGGCACGGCGCACCAGGCACGGTGCATCGAGCACCACCAGCGGCAGCGCTTCGCCACGTCGGCGCAATTTCGACGAGCGTGCGTCGGCCGAGCCGATCCACCGCAGCGGCAACCGCGCCAGGCGCTCGACGTGTGGACTGCTCTGCTCGCCCTCCCACGCCAGTGCCAGATCGAGCTTGCCGTGATTCACGCCGTCCAATAGCTCGGCGTTGCGCGCGATACGCGCCTCGATGCGCAGCTTCGGGTGCGCGCGCGAAAACCGGCCCAGCACCGCAGGCAAAAGCGTCTCGCCGAAATCCTCCTGCAGGCCGAGCCGGACGCGACCTTCCAGCTCCACCCCGCGTACCGCGGCGGCGGCTTCGTCGTTGAGTTCCAGCAGACGCCGCGCGTAGCCCAGCATCACCTCGCCGGTTTCGGTCAACGCCATGCCACGACCGGATTTGCGCAGCAGCGGCCTTCCGGCCTGGTCCTCCAGCCGCTTCAGCTGCGCGCTGACCGCCGAGGTGGATCGATTGAGCCGCTCGGCGGCCCGCGCGAAGCTGCCCAGCTCCACGCCCAGCAAAAAGCTGCGCAGCACTTCGGGATCGAAAGACACCCGGCTCATTTCACCATCCTGCTTTTATGGATCGATACTTTTGAAAATTCCAATTTTCAGGATCATCGTGTAACCGTACCGTATGCCCCGTCAACTCCTTTCACGAGGCCGCGCATGCCGCACGATCCCCACTACGCCCGCAAAGCCATCGGCGACCTGGCTCCGAAGCTGGCCGAGCTCACCGACGATGTGTTGTTCGGCGACATCTGGGCACGCCCCGGTCTCGCTCCGCGCGAGCGCAGCATCGCCACCGTGGCGGCGCTCGTCGCACTCCACCGCACCGAACAACTGCCGTTCCACCTGCACCGCGCGCGGGACAACGGCGTCACCGACGAGGAGCTCGTCGAGCTGATCACCCACCTCGCCTTCTACGGCGGCTGGCCGGTGGCCATGTCCGCATTGAGCGAACTGCGCCGGCTCGACGCCCACCACTGAGGACGCCGCCTTGCTTGCGATGCAGTACGACATCCCCCTGCCCGCCGACTACGACATGGCGATCATTCGCCGGCGGATCGTCGACAAGGGCCACCTGCTCGACGGATTCCCCGGCCTGGGCTTCAAAGCCTACCTCTATGCGACGCGCGACGATGCCGTGCTTCCCGGCGGCACCAACCGCTACGCCCCGTTCTACCTGTGGCACGACGGCGAGGGCATGAACGCCTTCCTGGGCGGCGCCGGCTTCGCGACGCTGGCCCGGGACTTCGGCCGTCCCGCGGTGCAGACATGGTCGGTGTGGCAGGCGGCAATGCGAGGCGACTTGGCCACGGCGGTCTGCGCCAGCCGCGAAGTCGTGCCGATACCGGACGGCGCATGGCTGGAAGGCTGGCGTGAACGCGAGGCCGCAGTGGCCCACCAAGCCGTGACCGACGGCGCCCTCGCCGCCGTGACCGCGTTCGAGCCCGCCGGCTGGACACTCATTCGCTTCCGTCTCTGGCCGGACCTGCGCGCCGGACTCACTGGCCAGGCATGCAGCCTCTACCGCGTCGGCTGCGTCGCCCAGGGAGCCATCGCGCGCTGACCACTCATCGAAGGAGAACACCCATGCCCCTCGTCCGCATCTCCCTGCGTCGCGGCAAGCCCGCCGCGCACCTGGCCGCCCTGCGCAGCGGGGTTTACCAGGCCATGCGAGAAACCTTCGGCGTGCCCGAAGACGATCGCTTCATCCTGATCCATCAGCATGATCCCGAGGAGTTCGACTGCGACCCGCACTACCTCGGCATCGAGCGCAGCGATGATCTGGTAATCGTGCAGATCACCTGCAACAGCGGTCGCACGGTGGCGCAGAAGCAGGCGCTCTATCAACGTCTCGCGCAGAAGCTCGCCGCCGACCCGGGACTGCGCCCGCAGGACGTCTTTATAAACCTGCTGGAAACCGCGCGGGAGAACTGGTCGTTCGGCAACGGCATCGCGCAGTACGCATGAGTTGCCACCCGCCGGGGCCACGCGCCCCGACGTGACGCAACGCCGATGGTGATGGAACCGGCCGCCTCGCAGCGCGCCCCTGCCATCGGTCACGGCATGACTGACGCTACAGGCCAGCTTGCCGGTCGAGCGCTAGCGTCGACACCTTTCCCCACTGCCGGAACAACCATGCCCGCCTCGACCCGACGCGCGTCTGCTCTCGTCATTGCCCTGGCTCCCCTGGTCGCTGTGTCGACGGCCGCGGCCAGCGGCACGCCGGGCTGTGAAACACGTCCCCCGCGCGCCTGCCTGGATGCGGCCATCGAAGCGATGGGCGGTCGTGCCCGACTTGAGTCCGTGTCGCACATCGAGTGGCAAGGCCTGGGACACACGCTGCTGATGGAGCAGTCCTATCGGCAGGAGCCGTTCCTGGCCTCGTACCAGCGTTACCACGAGTGGCTGGACTTCGCCGGCGCGCGCGTGCGCAGCGAGCAGACGCTCACCTGGCCACAGGCCGGCGGCACCAGCCCCACCGACACCACCTCCACGCTGGTGATGACACCACAGGGCGGCGACTACCGCAGCGGCACGCAGAGCCTGCCGCTGCCGGGCAGCGCCCGAGCCGTTCTAGACGAACGGCTGCAGCAGGAACCCGTGCGCCTGCTGCTCACCGCCGACCATGCCGCTCACCTGCGCTACGAGAAGCCGCAGATGCTGCACGGCGCGCTGCACACGAGCCTGGCGTTCGACGTGGACGGCCGCACCTGGCAGCTGCTGCTCGATCCGGTGACCCACCTCCCCGACGCGCTGCAGCGCACGCGCACCTTCGACGACTTCTGGTACGCCTGGGGTGATGTGAGCGAGCAGATCGACTACGACAACTGGATCCTGGTCGACGGCATCCACTATCCGAGCACGCGCATCGAGGAGCGCAACGGCAAGGTCTGGCGCTCGACCCAGGTGCTCACGGTGAGCATCGACGGAGCCACGCCGGCAGACACGTTCGACACCACCCACGAGCGGCCCGCTGGCGAGACCGGCGGCAGTCGCTGGGAGCGTCCGTTCGATGGCACGCATCCGGTCGCGCTCGCACCCGGAGTGGACCTCTACCCCGGCGCCTGGAACACCGCGCTGATCAAGCAGGACGATGGCGTGGTGGTGCTCGAGTCGCCGATCTCGGCGGTCTACACCGCCGGGCTGCTCGACCTGGCGAAACAGCGTTATCCGGGTCTTCCGATCAAGGCCGTGCTGACCACGTCGGACTCGTGGCCGCATGCCGCGGGCGTGCGCGAAGCGGTGGCCCGGCACCTACCGGTCTACGCGCTCGACCTCAACCTGCCCCTGTTGCAGCGCCTGGTGGATGCGCCCCACCGAATCCACCCGGACGATCTCCAGCGCCGGCCGGCAGCGCCCCGGTGGCACACCGTCGCCGAGCGCACCGTGATCGGCACCGGCGCGCAGCGGATCGAGCTGTACCCGCTGCGCGGCGCCGACACGGGCCGCCAGTACATGGTCTATTTCCCCGCGTCCAAACTGCTGTACGCAAGCGACACCCTGGTGCTCGACCCGAAGTCCGGCGCGCTGTACCAGCCCGAGTTGATGGCCGAGGTGGCACAGGCGGTCGATCGCGCGCACCTGGACGTTCGCACGGTGTTCGCCATGCATCAGGGGCCGACGCCGTGGAAGCAGGTGCTTGCGCAGCTCGAGGCAGCGAACCAGAAGCCCACCGAAGGCGGGGCGGGCTGAATCAGCCGTCCAAATCGCGCGAGGGCACAGGCTGCCGCGCTGCACCCGGCCGGCCGTAAGAAGGCTTGAGCCTGCTTTGCTGTGGGTGACCTCATCAACCAAGCGCGGACAGGCTCACTCCTCTGCGAGAAACAAGTGAACCTGCCCACGTCATCGTGCTTTTCGTGGAGTTGTCATGACCAAAACCATCCCTCTGCTCTTGCTCCTTGCCTCCCTCGGTGCCACCACGGCCGCATGCGCGGCCGACACGCCACCGCAGAAGGAAGACCTGATGCGCAAGGCCGATCCTGCATTCACTGAGGACTTTCACAACATGTACCTGACCACCTGGGGCGAAGGGGCCATTCCGAAGAAGTACAAGGAACTGACCGGCGCTTCCATTTCCGTAGTGGAACGTTGCGAGCCCTGCCTGCGCTTCCATCTGCGGAATGCGAAAGGCGCAGGAGCCACCCCAAAGGAAATGGTCGAGGCCTTGCGCATCGGCCTGCTCACGGGCGGTTCGATCACCCTGCCAACGGTACGAACCGGCTACGAAGAAATCATGGCATCGGGATCATGATCTGACCGGAGCTTCATATCGAAGCACTACTTGGGGTGCATGTTGGATCGCCGCATTGAGAGGTGTCGGCATCGTGCTGCAGCGCGAGCTAGTGTTGGCCGACGATCTCGCCGCTGGCCGCCTCGTGACTGTGGTGCCCAGCTGGTCGCTGGCGCCCTCACCGATGTGTCTGATCTACGCGCAGAACCCCCGCCCGACCGCGAAATTGCGCAGCGCGATTGATTTTCTGCTCACCCGATTCGCGCAACCGCAGCCGTGAGTTGCGCGCTAGGACAGAGCCAGCGGTTCGACTGGCCCTGCCCATTGCCTCGTTCGCGCGTCCGTCACCACCGCATGTTGAAGCCAACCCGCAGGCTGTACGAGGTGCTGTCGCCGAAGTGCTGCAGACTCGTCTGCGCGAGGGTTTCGCCGAACAGCCGGTAGCGACCGTCCTTCCATGCCAGCGAGCCGCCGATACCGAGGCCACCCCACAGAGGGGCGTTCTTGCTGTTCAGGGCGAGCCCCGAGACATCAGCCTTCGTGCCGCCCATGAAGTCGTAGTAGAGATTGCCGATGCCGTAGACGTGGGCGCGGTCCATGCCGCTTTCGCTGCGCCACGCACTCAGGTGATCCACGGCGAGACCGGCGCGGGCTTCCAGACTGTCGCCGTCCCGGCGGGAAACGTCTGCGCCGTATGGATCGACGAAGCGGTCGAAACGTACCGACGAATAGGTCACCTGCCCTTGCGGAATCAGCGACCACTCGTCGTCCAGCGCGAACTTCTGGCCCGCTTCCACGCCCAGGTCGTAGCCGGAGCCGTGGTTGCCGTTGGCGAGCTCGCGGGCCAGCGTGTACGACTCGATGTCGCTGCGATAGCGGTTCCACTGCGCCTGCGCGTCGACATAGAAGCCACCGGCGCCGTACCACGTCAGCGTGCCACCGATGCCGTAGCCGGTGGCCTTGATGCGGCCTTGGCCGAAGGTGGATTGCACGTTGGAGGTCGCCTTGCCGGACTGCGCCGTGATGCCCGCCACCAGCACCCCGCTGTTGCCCTCGTGCAGCAGACCGTCGACACCCACCTGCAGCTTCTGTGTCGTCACGGCGTAGTCCGCGCCGACGGTGGAGGCCTCCGGCGAGAAATCCGCGTGATCGGTGTGGACGCGCACCCACGCCGCGGCGGGGCGCGCGTCGTTCGAGGCCGACGAGTCATCGGCGTTGAAATCGGGACTGCCCACGCGCTGCTGCAACGTGCCGAGCTGATTGAGGCGCTGCAGCATGCCCGCGTAGACCTCGTACAACGGCACGTTCGGCGCGTACAGCGGCGAAGTGACAGGCGTCGCCGGCGGAGTACCGGCAGTGGATTCGATCACCTGCGAACGCAGGTACCAATCGCCGTCGCCGGGCGTGCTCAGGCCGTTCTTGTACAGGCGATACGCGTAGGCGCCGCCCACCACCGCGGGCTGGCCCTGATACAGGTAATCGCCCACCAGGTTGAAGTTGCCGTTGGATGCGCCCCGCACGTCGACGATCTGGATGCCCTGGACAGTCAACGCGCCAGAGCCGCCGACGTTGGTGACCTTCACATGGGTCGTGCCCGACGTATCGCCCGTCACCACCAGGCGATCGGTCGCGGAGCTCTCATCACCCAGCGCCGCCTCGATGGCCAGCGTGCCGCCCTGTCCGACATAATTCCCGGCCACCGTCAGCGTGCCGATGGAATTGCCCGGCGCCACCGTACCGATATTGGTCACGTCGCCGAAGATGGTGCCGGTGCCGCCCAGCGTGCCGGCGGCATGCACCGCCACCGCGCTGGTAATCGAGCCGTTGATCGACAGCCGCCCCGCCTCGACTGAAGTCGCTCCGGTGTACGTCTGTGCACCGTCGAAAACGGTATTGCCGGTGCCCGCCTGCACGACATCGCCACTGCCGGAGATAACGCCCGCGAAGTCGACCTCGTCAGAGCGGTTGAAAACCAGCGTACCGCCGTTGGCGACGTTGCCGACGATGCTGCCGCCGGTGCCGCCGTCGCCGAGCTGCAACGTGCCGCCGCCGATGGTGGTGCCGCCCGTGTACGTGTTGGCACCAGTCAGCACGGTGGTGCCGTTGCCGTTCTGGGCCAGCATGCCGGTACCGGATACGACACCCGCGAAGGCGGCCGTATCGGAGCGGTCGAACGCGATTGCGCCGTTGTTCGTCACGTTGCCGACGACGCTGCCGCTGGCGCCGCCGTTGCCCACCTGCAAGGTGCCGGCAGCGATTGTGGTGCCGCCGCCGTAGCTGTCGTTGCCCGCAAGCACCAGCGTGCCGTTACCCGTCTTCACCAGGGCGCCGTTGCCGGTGACGACTCCGCCTTCCGTTAGCGTGGTACCAGCGTCGGTCAGGAACGTTGCCGTTCCGCCCAACGCCACCGCGCGATTCATGGCGATGTCCGCGGTGGTGTGCAGCGTGCCGCCGGCGAAGCTCAGCGCACCGGCGGACGCACCGAGATTGGCGTCGCTGGCGATGCGCACTTCACCGCCATCGATGCTCGTCCCACCGGCATAGGTGTTGGTGCCGGCCAGCACCAGCGTGCCGCCGCCCACCTTCGTCAAGCCGCCGTTGCCGCTCACCACGCCACTCAGGGTGAACGTGGTGCCGGCGTCGGTGGAGAGCGTGCCAGTACCGTTCAGTGCCACCGTGCGCGCCGACGCGATGTCCGCGCCGGTAGCGAGTGTGCCGCCGGTAAAGCTGAGGCCGCCGGTCACATCGCCGAGGTTCCCGTCACTGGTGATGCGCAGGGAGCCCGCGCTGATCGTCGTGCCGCCGGTATAGGTGTTGGCGCCAGTCAGCACCGTCTCACCCGCGCCCACCTGGCTCACCGAACCGCTGCCGCTGATCACGTTGGCGAAAGTGAGCAGGTTGCTGCGATTGAACGCCAAGGCACCGTTGTTGGTCACGTCGCCAACGAAGCTGCCGCTGGTGCCGCCATTGCCCAGCTGCAGCGTGCCTTGCTGGATGATCCACGGTGTGGACGCGGACCCGGTGCCGACCAGACTCCAGGTGCTGGTGCCGGTTTTCTGGAAGATATCGAAGTTCTGGTACTGCGCCGTCGAACCGACTGCCGAGATATCGAATGTCGCATCGGAGCCGCCGCCGAGAATCAGGGTGTCGTTCGCCGTGGTGCCGCCGACGACGTTGCCGTTGATCGTCGAGCCCGCCTGCAGTTGCAGTGTGATGGTGCGCGTGGCCGATCCCAGCTGGATGGCGTTGGCCTGGCCCGCACCCGCGCTGATGGTGCCGCTGTTGACGATGTTGAGCGAAGACACGCCATGGATCGCCGCCGCGCCACTACCGCCCTCGATCATGCCGGTGTTATTGATCACCGAGGCACCGGTGGCGGAAGCGTAGACGCCATAACCGCCGGTGGCCGTGCCGCCCAGCGACTCGCCCCCCGTGATGGTGCCGTCGTTAATCAGCGTGCCGCCGCCCACGTTGAACTCCAGGCCGATACCGCCGGTCCCCGTCCGCCCAGCACCGCCCTGGATGGTGCCATGGTTGGTGATGGTGCCGCCGCTGATGAGCGTGGCGCCGACGCCGTTCGGCAATCCACCGTCGCCGATGCCACCGGTCACGACGCCGTTGTTGATGAAGGTTCCCGCCCCCTGCGCAACGCCGAGGCCGCCATAGTTTCCTGTGCTGGCGTGGCCGCCTTTACCACCTGTGATGGTTCCGTTGTTGACCAGGTTGGTGCTGCCTCGGTTCACTCCAAGGCCACCACCACCATTCGACGCCGCGCCGGCCACATCGGTGCCATCACCGCCGTACAACGTGCCGGAAATCGTCAGTGTTCCACCACCAGAAGAAAAGACGATTCCGTTCCCTGCTCCGACTCCCGTAAACGTAAAGCCTTGCGTGTCGATCGACAGCGGCTTATTCGGCGTTGGCAGCATCATCGACGACGTGAGCGCGAGATCGCCGCTGAGCGTGATGGTCGAACTGGGATCGCTGCCCGCGTTCGCGGCATTGATGGCGGCGACCAGCTCTGCCTGCGTGGACACGGTGTAGTTCGCGGCATGCGCGTGACCCGGCAAGGCGCAAGCCACGGCCAGCGCCAGGCTAGTCAGCGCGAGCAGTTCGCGCCGGTTCCGGTTGCGGCGATTCGGGGCGGAGACATTCCATTTCACGGCCATCGTTACTTCCTTCGTCGGTAGATTTCGCCGGTGGCGTGCAGGCCATCGACGGATGGGAAATCGGGATCGCGCAGCGCTTGCGCGCGCACTACGACGGCAACACGACACACAGGAGTGGTGGACCCAAGCGCGCGGATGCACGCGGGGCCCGATGAAGAGGCAAGGAGTTGTTGCCGCGCAGACACGCGGAGCGCGCGAACCTCACGCGCTTTGCGGATCAGAGCAACTCAACCAGGGGGAGATATTTGTGGCCCAGCCATCGGGACGACGTGGCACACGACGGCACGACTAAGGTTTCGGCACGGTCATGTTCCATTCCCTGTGGAGGCGCGAAGGCAGAGCTGCCGGCGGCGATCGACCGCGGCGAACCTGTGGAAGTTCGGACTCTACGCGGCGCATGCACTGCACTCAATATTTACGAATCACACTTTTATCGATCCAAAGGCGACCGCTGGCTTGGACAGATCTCCGGGATCAGCTAGGCGTTCAGAGCGAGTCACCCGACGACGCCTTTGCGACAAGAGGACTTGAAGACCTGTCGGCCAGCTTCCAACGGCCGCGGACTGGGCCTCTGCCCGGACGCCAGGTACCAAAAGCGAAGCTCGATGCCGCCAGACTCGGAGCGCACCTGCCTAGTCCTGGCCGATCGGCTGCAGCAGCCAGCCCTTACCTGACGGTGGCCGGTAGCGCCGTTTCAGCCTCGCTACCTGCAAGAAAGGTGCGACTTGGCGCCGCCGCACGTGTGCTGCTTCAAGTGCACAACCTCCCGCGAGCCTTCGTCAAACTGCACATCGACCTCCGCGCGGTACCTCGTGGTCGAGACACCGCCGTAGGCATTGCGGCTCTCCTGCTCCAGGACGCCAGGAATGGTCAGGTCGACCACGCCGTCGTGCCGCCAAACATCCAGTGCGGGCCCGGATGGAACGAGTCGGGAACTGAACGTGGCTGCGCCCTTCTCGTCCTGCCAGCCCTCCAGCTTCTTCATGAACTCGGCCCACCCCACCGTCGTGAACTGGCTCTTGGCGTCAAGAAGGCTGGCCAGGTCACCCTGGGTGAACTGCAACGCGCGCAGCGAAATCGTCGTTGCTTCCTGCACCAGCTTGGTCTGGTCGGGGGCGGACTCTTGCGCCATGGACTGTGCGATAAGAAAGGTGGCAAACACGAGAACGGCGAAACGACGCATGAGGTCTCCCTTGGTAAGTGCGCCATACAAATTCGCGGCCTGAGCCGACTTTGGAAGCTCCCCGGCTCACGCGCTCTTGATCGATCAGCCCCTGTGCTCGAGGAGGCCTCCGGCATCGTCCGTGGCCATTGGACGACTCAAACCGGCCTATCGGCGGATCTTTCCCCTTGCCCCGTCAGGAAATGCCGTTCATGTGCGACGACACGACATGCCAGCCCTTCGCGTCGTGATGCAGCACGGCCACGTGCCAGGACGCGCATAGCATGCCGCAGTAGAAACCGTAGTTGACGTCATAGTCCCCATCCTGCCGCCGCGTGGGCAGACCTACGCCCATCACCATGAACCGGTTGCTTTCCGCGTTCTTGGCTGGTGTGGGCGCCGTGCTACCGGCGAACACGGCGAGACCCGTATCGGCAAGTCGGCGGATGGAATCCTGGGACAAATCCAGTGGGCGGCGACTATCCGGCCAGTTGAGTGAGACGTACAGAGGCATCGGGTTGGCCCGCAGATAGCCGTCCTTCGCCGTGGCCTGATAACGAATCAGCGCGATCATCACGCCCTGCAGATCCGGCGGCGGATGCTGCGCGGCCTCCTCCCGCGCCGCGCGCTGGACACGCACCTGTTCAATAAGCGCTGCCACGTTGCCCTTGGCGAAGCAGGACTTCGCGCCCGAGGTACGCGCACATACGTCGCCCGTCGCTTCGTCGAGCACCATCATGGCGAGGCCCGACCCGTTTCGGATCGCTCACTCGCCGGCGCGGTGATCGGGAAGCACCGCCTCGGCGGCCACCTCGATCATCAATTCGGGCCGGAACAGCCCGTCGACCTTCAGCAGCGTGCTGGTCGCCTGCGCCTGCGCCGGCAGATAGCGGGCGCGCACTTCGCGCAGCACGGCCAGCTGGCTCAAGTCGGTGACGTACATATCCGTGCGCACCACGTCGTTGAAGCCCAGGCCGGCGCTGCGCAGCGCGATCCGCAGGTTCTCGAACACCTGCACGCACTGCGCGCGGAAATCGCCCGCGCCGACAACCTTGCCCTGTGCATCCATCGCTACCTGCCCGGAAATCGATACGAGCCGGCCCGGCGGCGCGATCACCACATGCGAATAGCCATGCGCGGGCGGCAGTTGAGGTGGATTGATCGCCTGCCGGGCGGTTTGGGTATGAGCCGCGCCGGCAAGCATCCACACCACGCCGGCGAGGCACGGCAGGAACAGACGGCGGCCGGCAGCGCGGGAAAAGCGATGGCGCATGAGCGTTCTCCGTGAGGAAGAGGAACCAAGGTAGCAACACAAGGACGGAGCCGTGTCGCCTCCTTTCAAAGGCGCACGTCGCCAAGCGCGGCTTGTGCAAATGATACGTTCGAGCGCTTTTTCAAGACGATCGGCATCCATGCCCGTAGCACCCCTTCGTACAGTGGATTCGTCGCAGCGACGCACCCGATTGGACGGGACGCCGCCTCCGCGGCCCGATTCGCACGACGCGACATCCCACGCCCAGCCCACGAAGGAAAAGCCATGAATTCGCTCCTCCAGCTCCTCGCCAAATCCGGCCTGCTGAAGAAAGACCTCGACTATCACCTGCTCCGCGCCGCGATGGTGATCATCTTCGCCTGGTTTGGATACGACAAATGGTTCCCCTCCGAGATCGCGGCGTTGGCACCGCTGATCGAGCACGGGCCGCTGATCTTCTGGACGATCCCGGTGCTGGGCATCCACGGCACCGCCATTCTTCTCGGCACCGCCGAGTGGACCTTCGGCTCGTTACTGCTGCTGGGCTTCTGGAACAAGAAGCTGGGTGTGCTTGGCGCACTCGGCTCCATCGCCACCTTCATCTCCACGCTCACGACCCTGCCGTTCGTCCCCAACGGCTGGGATGCCGGCGCCGGCGGATTTCCCGCGATGGCGATGAATGCGGCGTTCCTGCTGAAAGACCTGGTGCTGCTGGTGGTGTCGATCTATCTGCTCAGGGAGGACGTGATCCGCGCTCTGCCCCTTCAACAGAACGATTGACGCGCACCTGCTGCCGAGTGCACCCGAACGGGAGGCGAGCTCGCCTCCCATCGCCGCCAGCGCAACGTCCTGCACCTGCCCGCCCTTCTCCCCGGATTGACCCTCGCCTCACTTCCGCATAAGGCGCACTGCCCGAAGGTTGGCCCCATCGCCGCCTGCAGGAGTTCTCAGCATGAGCCGCCACATGACCGCCGCGGACCTGGACATCAGCGTCAGCAAACATGACGAGCACAGCCTGTTCCAGTGGCTGCTTGCCAGCTTCCTGTTCGGTAAGCGGATCAGCCAGAGGATCGCCGCCGCCACCTGGCAGGCGCTGGTGCGCACCCACGGTCGGGATACGCCGCGCAAGCTGTGCAACTGCACGCACGCCGAGCTGGTGCGCATCCTTGGTGAAGGTGGCTACGCGCGCTACGACGAGTCGACCGCTACGCGCCTCTCGCTGCTATGCCGCACCCTGCTCGATGAGTACGGCGGAAGCGTCGTGGCCATCGCCGAGGCCTCCGACAGCCGCGCGGAATTCGAGCGCCGCCTGCGCCGCTTCAAGGGCATCGGCCCGGTCACCGTGCGCATCTTCATGCGCGAGGCGGGGCCGGCGCTGTTCTCGTCCTGATCGCCGCCCCGCCGCGCAGGCAGGACATGAAGAGACGGAACGAGCGCACGCCTATAGAGGTCGAGAAAGCCCCGTCGATAGGTGCAGCCGACTCTCGGCCCTCAATTCGCTTCGTCCCCAGCGTTTGCTGCTCTGCGTGACCCTGGCCCACGCTGGACGTTGATCATGGAACTGTGGGACATGGCTGCTCGGCAACTGTCTTTGGGACAGCGCCTGTGTTAGCTGACACACCAAAGTGAACCAATAAATCGGATCGACGCACGAGCGTCGCTGCGATGATCATCGCCAGGCATCAACCCACGAGCGAAAAGTTGCCACTGATGCTTCCGGTTGCTGATGATCCCGATGCTGTCGCGCGACATACGCTACGGGGCTCGAGCGCGGATGCGCCGGAAGCGAAGGGTAGGTAGCACCCTCGTGTGCGCCCGGCCACGTACTGAGTGGAGTACGCCCGGGTAACGTTGGATGGTCAATGGCTCGCGATCGTGCCCGTTGAGTCTGCCGGGTACCTCCACGGCAGATTAGAATCGCCACTTTTTCCAGCACACCAGCCGACGGAGCCCACCATGCACCTCGAAGTGTTGAAAGTACGTCTGCACTCTCTCAAGGACTTTGCCAAGCACTACCTGATGATCGTGCTGAGCATCCTCACGGCGCTTGGGCTGGAGGCCTGGATCGAACACGTGCACCACGAACACGCAGCGGCCGCGGCCAGCACACAGATCGAAGCAGAGATCCGCGCGAATCTGGCGGAGTGCGATATCGATCTTCAACGCGACTCGGCGCAACTGAAACGACTGCAGCGAATCAGGGATGAAGTCAGCCGTGACCTGAAGGTACACATGGCCGATGACTTGATCGCACAACGCGTTCTGGAACAGACCAAGGACGGTTTCGACCTGAATCTCATGTTCCCCACCTTGCGCCACGAGGCGTGGGACGTGATGGTTGCCAACCAGTCGGCCGGCTGGATCGATCAGGAACGCATGCAAAGCTATGCCGCGGCGTACGCGAGCCAACGGGACATGGTCACCACCATGTCCGAAGACACCGCGCTGCTGATGAACGGGACCGGCCTGGTCGATACGGTGGCCGACCTGCGTACCGACACCGTGCATCCTCGCGAATTTCTGCATGTGGCCAGCCAGATGACCGCCATGCTCGAACAAGCGGTGAACAATCTGCAGCTGCTGCGCAAACAGCTCGCCTCCACATTGCCGGATGTAAACAAAGGCGTCTCGTAGGCGGTCAAAGCTCAGCGCGTCCACCGACGCCGGCTGCACCTCGCCGCCAAATCAGGCCCCAGGTGAGGTGTGGGCATCCAAGGCCGACGACTGGGGACGCAGCCGGCCGGCTGCCATATGCGCTGGGCCGCTCTCCCTACTAAGCGCAGTACCTGGCTTTGCGACCATGCCGCTGGGTGGTTGCCCCTCGCGCTAGCGAACCATGAGCTGAGCCAGAGTGAAGCGAGCGTGCCCTGCTCGCTTCCGGTCTCGCTCGAGCGAGCCCCCCGCTTCGCTCCTGATGACGGCCCTGCGGCGAACGGTCTCATCGCGGTACTTCCGGCACGTTCACTGGCGCGATTCCCGGGGCTAGCGTGGCGACATCTCAATGATCGCAAGCGGGGACCGACATGCCGACGCTCAATCGCCGCCAGTTCCTGAAGCTCGCCGCCGCCCTGGGCGCCACCCTGGCCTGGGGCAGCGCGACGGCGCGGCCTTCGGCCAGTGGCTGGCGCGAGCGGCGTGAGGTGTTTCCACAGGGCGTCGCCTCGGGCGATCCCGATCACCACAGCGTGCTGCTGTGGACGCGACGCCCGTACGCCGATGGCCGCAGGCACGCCGCGCTGCGGGTCGAAGTGGCGCAGGATCCGGCCTTCACGCGCGTCATTGCGACGGCGACTGCACCGGTGCTCGCCGAGGCCGACTGGACCTGCCGCGTGCTGGTTGGCGAGCTGTCGGCGGCCGGCGAATACTGGTATCGCTTCGTCGACGAAGAAGGCAACGGCAGCCGCATCGGCCGCACGCTCACCGCACCTGCGCCCGACGACCCGCGCCCCGCACGCTTCGCCTTCGTCAGTTGCCAGACCATCTGCGAGGGCGCGCAAAACGCCTACCGCAAGATGATCTTTGAGGACGAACGCGCGGCGCCCGCGGATCGGCTCGGCTTCGTGCTGCACCTGGGCGACTTCTTCTACGAGGTCGTGCAGACCCCGGACCAGGTCAAGAACGGCCACCGCTACGACCGCATCATCAAATTCCCGGTGACGTTCACGCACGGCCGAAAGGTCGCCAACAACCGCTTCACCGTACCGGGCTCGCTGGACGACTACCGCGCGCTCTACCACGCCTACCTGCTCGACCCGGACATCCAGGACGCGCGCGCGCGCTTTCCGTTCGTGGCGATGTGGGACAACCACGAGTTCTCCTGGCAGGGCTGGCAGTCGATCCAGGAATTCCCCGGCGAGGCGGGGCCGATCCCCGCACAGACGCTGAAGGTCGCCGCGAACCAGGCCTGGTTCGAATACCAGCCGATGCGGGTCACGCCGCCGGGCCGATCGCTGGCCCGTTTCGATGCGCCGCACGTGGTGGATGTGCCCATCACCGAATTCGACGAGCACGGCCTGGGCCGCGAGGCGAACAATCTCGCCGCCATCGACAGCCTCATCGGCTATCGCGCGCTGCGCTGGGGCCGGCACATCGATTTGCTGATCACCGACCAGCGCAGCTTTCGCTCGCACGACCCCGCCAACCGCGACGAGCTCGCGCCGCTGTTCGCGGGCACGCCTTTCAGCTTCTATCCCGAGACGCTGGCGATGCAGATCGACGCCGGCCGCGAGTTCGCCGAGGGCCATCCGCCGGCAAAGCTCGTCTTCGGCGACAAGAGCATCGCCAACTTCCGCGCCAAAGAACCGGCGCAGACCATGCTGGGCGCAACGCAGAAGGCGTGGTTCCTGCAGCGCCTGCGCACCGCGACCGCCACCTGGAAGATCTGGGGCAACTCACTGGGTACGCCCGACTGGCGCATCGATCCGCAGCACCTGCCGCCGAAAGTGGAAAAGTGGACCGACGGCTACGCCGTGCTGGCCAGCGGTGACTGGGGCACCACCTATCGCGAGCGCGCGGAGATCTTCGACACCGTGCGCGATGCGGGCATCACCGGCTTCGCCATCCTCTCTGGCGATCGACACAGCTTCTGGGCGGGCCTGGCCGCCAAGGCCCTGCCGCCCGCTGAGTTCAAGCCGGTGGGCGTCACCTTCGTGGTCGGCTCCATCTCCGCCCCGGGCATGGCCGAAGCGAACGAGCACAACCTCAAGCCGGACGACCCGCTGCGCCCGCTGTTCGTCGCCAACCCGGGCGGCGGTGCGCCGCAGCCCACGGTCAACCTGCTGCTCCATCACGGCGTCCGCTCGGCACTGGAGTACGCGCAAAGCGGTGACCTGGCCAAGGCGCACGCGGCCCGCAATCCGGATGTCGCCCCGCACCTGTCGTTCGTCGATATGGGCGGCCACGGCTACGCCACCGTGCGGGTGGACGGCGAGTCGATGGCGACCGATTTCGTCTGCATTCCACGGCCGATCGAGCGCAGCCCCGGCGTGGACGGCGGACCACTGCGCTATCGCGTGCGCCACCAGATCCCGCTCTGGCGAGCAGGCGAATCGCCGACGATGCATCAATCGGTACTGGAAGGGGACGCCGGCCTGGCGGTGTGACAGATGCGCCGCCTTGGCGGGCGACCGCGCCCCGTGCCGTACGAGGCGTCGGCAACGCGACGACGTCTGGAAATGGCCTGCCGCCGAATACAGGGAAATAGCTGCGGGGGCCCTTCCCTGACCTCCCTTATCGCGCTGCACTCCTAGTTTGTAGCGCTGGTAGGCGGCGCGTGCTTCGCAAAGAACGCCGCCATCGCGTCGTCCGCCTCCAGCGACCAGATAGCGGCCACGTGGCCCTTGCCAGCCACCGGCACGAACACCTTGTCGGTGGAGGCGGCGGCGTCGAAATCGGTGCGCCCTTCGGTGATGGGAATGACCTCGTCCGCCGTGCCGTGCACCACCAGCAGCGGCCCGTGATACCGGCGCAGTTCCTCGGCGTTGCGGATGCCGTTTTTGATGCTGTCCGCGACATCCACCGGTCGGTGCAGCGCCCGCGCAATGTTGGCAGGCAGCGCATCGGCGGCGGCCATCGGATCGAGCAGCACCAGCCCCGCCACGGTCGGTCGGCTCGCCGCCACATGGCTGGCGAACACCGAACCGAGTGACCAGCCCACCACATATACCGGCCGCCCTGCTGCTTTCTTCGTGGCGAGGTCGTAAATGGCCAACGCATCGGCACGCGCCTTCGCCAGTGAGATGGCGCCGTCGCTGAAGCCGGTTCCGCGGTAGTCGAAGGTCAGCAGGTTGAGGGTGACCTGGGCGTAGAGAAAGCCATCGCGGGCCTGGGTCCAGGCATCCGCGATGGTCTCGTTGTTGCCGTGAAACGTCACCACGAACGGCGCACCGGCCACCGGCGAGGGATAGAACCAGCCGCGTAACACCACGCCGTCGGCCGCCTTCAGCAGCACGGCCTGGCGCGAATCGTCCTTCGCCGCGTCAGTCCACACGTTGGCTGGCAAGCGTTTGGCCGGATGGAACAGGCGGGCGTCATCAAAATGCAGCGTGCCGGCGGGTGCCGAGGGGGCGTCCGCCGCGCGAACCGGCAACACGTTCAGGAGCAGGCAGCCCAGCGCGCTCGCCGTGCCCACCGCTAGTCGGTAGCGCCATAAGGCGCGCCTCTCGCGCCCATGAAGCGCAGCCCGTGGCGTTGCTGTCATGTCTCCCTCCCCTTCGCTCTTTTGCTTATCAGAGAGATGCTAGCGAACCTGGGCGGGCACGTCCCCCGGGGCGGCCGTCGGCGGCCGTCGTACCGGGGCGGCGTGCCGGCCCTGCGATGCGATATGCCACTGCCGGGCAGCAGGCACTTGCATCCGGTCTAGGTTTTGCTCAACACTGAACCATATGGTTCAGTGTCAATCCAGCGCTTTCAATGCTTCGTTCGCCGCCCTGGCGGATGTCACCCGGCGCGGCGTGCTCGAGCAGCTCGCCCGCGCGGACGCCTCCATCACCGAGCTGGCCGACAAGTTCCGCATGTCGCTCACCGGCATGAAGAAGCACGTCGACGTACTGGAACAGGCGGGACTGGTCACCACGCAGAAGGTCGGCCGCGTGCGCACCTGCACGCTCGGCGCGCACTGCCTGGAGCAGGAAGCGGCGTGGATCGCGCGCCATCAACAGCTGTGGAGCGAGCGCTTCGCCTCGCTCGACGGCGTCCTAGACGAACTCAAACGACTGGAGAAGGCCAGTGGACGCAAGCAAGCAAAATGATCGCGGCAACCATCGCGTGGAAGTGAAGCGCGTGTCCGACCGCGAACTGGTCGTGACTCGACGGTTCAACGCACCGGCGCACCTGGTGTTCGAGGCATGGACCAGGCCGGAACTGTTCCGCAAGTGGTGGGCACCGGCGTCGGTCGGCATGACCTTCCTGGCCTGCGAGATGGATGCCCGCACCGGCGGCACCTACCGCCTCGAGTTCGGCCACCCCTGCTCCGACCAACCCGCGGTGTTCCACGGTCGCTATCTGGAAGTGACACCGCCCTCCAAGGTCGTGTGGACCAACGAGGAAAGCGACGGCGAGGGCGCGATCACCACGGTGACCTTCGAGGAAAACAACGGGCAGACCCTCGTCGTCATGCGCGACCTGCACCCGTCGAAGGAAGCGCTGGACGAAGCCATCGCCTCCGGCAGCACCAACTGCACCGAAGAGCAGTTCGGACAACTGAGCGACGTGCTCGACGCGTCGGCGGCTGCGGCGCATTGATCCACCCGCTCCCTGCCATTTCCAGTAGGGAGCCGGCTACGAAACGCAGGCTATGGATGGCCTTTCCCGGCAGGGAGAACTTCATCCCTGAATTGGGCGGCGTACAGCGCCGGCGCGAGAAGAGGTAGGGGATCAGAGTCGCGGCGAGCGCGCTCCGACTCCCCGGCTCCCTCCACCGCCTCCTGCAGCCGCGCACTAGGTTCGATGGATGGACACGCCGCCGTCGACCAGCAGCGCCGCTCCAGTCATGAAGGAAGCCGCGTCCGACGCCAGGAACAAGGCGGCCCGGGCCAACTCTTCCGGGCTGGCGATGCGCTTCAAGGCATGGAGGCTGGCGACATGGGCCATGGCCTCCGGCGTACCGTTCATCTGCGCCGCCATCGGCGTGTCCGTTCCGCCCGGGAGCAGTGCATTGATCCGCACCGACTGGGGGCCGAATTCTGCCGCCAATGTCTGCGTCAAACCGATCAGCCCGGACTTGCTGGCGGCGTATGCGGCGGCACCTGGAAAGCCGACGGTATGCCCCACGACGGTCGACGTGAAAATGACCGAACCCGACCCCCGCTTGAGCATCTCGGGAATCTGATATTTCGCCCCAAGAAACGCGCTGGTGAGGTTGATGTCCAGCGCTTGGCGCCATCCAGCGATCGATATGGCTGGCGTGGGGCCCATCTCGCCAAGCGTCCCCGCGTTGTTGAAGCTGACGTCCAAACCACCGAAGGTCGAAACCGCCACCTCCACCGCGCGCGCGGCCGTGGCCTCGTCGCTTACGTCGCCGACCACCGCCACCGCTCGCCCGCCGGCCGCCTCGATATTTGACAGCACTTCTTCAAGAGCTGGCTGCCGCCGAGCCACGACCACCAGGCTCGCCCCTTCGCTGGCGAACAGGCACGCTGCTGCGCGTCCGATGCCTGAACTTGCCCCCGTGACGATGGCCACTTTGTCTGCCAGTACACCCATGCCGCTTCTCCACTGTCGATCGCTGAAGTGGAAAAACTAAGCTCGCAGACTGGCGCCAACACTCCGATTCTTGCGATTCCGCCGACCAGCCTTTGCGCCATGCAACCGCCCGCGCCATCGGCACCAGTGGCAGCCGCATCAAGTGCCCGCACAGTGAAGACGTTTGCCGACAGCACACTTCCTGGCAGACGGACACCGCCCGCCACTGGCTGCGTGATCGGTTGCGCGAAACCTCACGGAGCGTGATCGCTGGTGCGCGAAGAAGTGCAGACCTCCCTACACGGCCCCGCTCAGAGCCGAAACGGCCGAACCAGGTCGTCGAACGCGGGCAACTGGATGCCTTCCTTCAGGCCCTCTTCGTATTCCTCGCGCAGTGAATCGAGGATGCCGTCGTACTGCTCGAGCATCTCCTGGATTTGCATGCGGTCTTCCACCGCCTCGTCCGACGGCTCGCCTCCACGTGCCTCGCTCGAACGCAGCTCGAGCGTGAGGTCGCGGATCTTCGCCGCCAGCAGCGGGATCACCACCGCCAGGTCGCGTTCACTGATAGCTCGCATGAGGCACTGCCTTCTCGATGTTAGGAATGACGAAACGACGGCTTGCCCGCCTCGACGGCCTTGGCCAGCGCCGCGCGGGCCAGCGTATCCAGAGCGCCTTCGTAGGCGTCCTGGCGCATCAGGTTACGGCAGCGGATCGAATGATGCCCGGGGTCGTTGCGCGTGGGAGTGGCCTTGACGTCCAGCGAATCCGGCACAGGCGTCCCCTCCGGCACGAGGAAGTAAAACCATCCGCTGTACCCGAAGCCGCCGGCGGACGTACTGACCGACACGCCCTCCTTCGCGCTCACTACGGCGCGGTTGCGCGCGTCCTTGTCGTCAACACCACGCACCCAGACCGTCCCGGCGCTGTCCTTGAACGTCGTCACATCGGGCGCGCGGAACGAACCGTCACCGCGGGTAAACCCTTCATAGGTCGGAAGCAGGCTGCCCTTGCCCTGCGCGGAGGCGAAGGCCCGCTCCCGCTTGCTCACGGTCCTGCCCCAGTGGGAGGACTTGCAGGAACGATAAAGATCGACGGGAACATCTGCCATGAAAGATCCTTGAGTCGATGGACGCCGCCTCGGCGGCAGCGATCGCATGGGCTGCCCGCAACGAGGCTTTTCCCCGCCCCTTCTGCGAATCACCAGCCGTTGACAGGGGCGAGCATCGTATACGGCCCCTTCCCGGGGTAAGTGCGCAAATGCGCGGGACTTCTGGTCACGGCCGCATGCCGAAAGCCTCCAAGCGCTCATCTGGCGTCCTGGCGATCGGCTCGCGTCAACGCGGTGGCCAACTCCTTGGAGGAGCCGACCCACCATGACGGCGCGCAAAACGAACCGACCAACGCCATGGCGCATTGGCTGCGCCGGCTGGAGCATCCCCCGCGACAGTGCTGCGAGCTTTCCCGAGGCTGGTAGCCACCTGCATCGCTATGCGCAGGTATTCAACGCGGTGGAAATCAACTCGTCGTTCTATCGCAACCACAAACCGGCCACGTACCGGCGCTGGGCCGGCGAAGTGCCCGATGCCTTTCGTTTCTCGGTGAAGGTGCCGCGAACGATCACTCACCAAGCGAGGCTGGCCGATGGCCGGGCGCTGCTGTGCGATTTTCTCGTGGGGGTCGAAGAGCTTGGCCCCAAGCTTGGCTGCCTGTTGCTGCAGTTGCCTCCCAGCCTGGCCTGGGACGCCGGCGTCGCCCTGCCCTTTCTGGCGTTGCTGCGACGCCTGCATGAAGGGCCGGTGGCGTGCGAGCCCCGCCACGTGTCGTGGTTCAGCGCCGAGGTCGGCCAGGAACTGGCCGCGCATGGCGTTGCGCGCGTCGCCGCTGACCCGGCGCTGTCGCTGCGCGCTCGCGCGCCGGGTGGCGACCGGCATCTGCAGTACCTGCGCCTGCACGGCTCACCACGCATGTACTACGACAGCTATCCCGACGAGGTCATCGACCGCTTGGCGAGGCGCCTGCAGCAGCCGGGCCACGGCACAACGCAGCGCTGGTGCATCTTCGACAACACGGCGCACGGCCATGCCACACGCAACGCGCTCGACCTGCTCGCCCGCCTGCGGGGACGGTGAAAGCTTCACCTTCCATCGGCGCAATGCTGGCCACAGTACGTGGCACTCCCGAGGAGGCGCACCGTGCCCGAAGGCCCTTCCATCGTCATCCTGCGCGAACAGGCCGCCGAGTTTGCCGGCAAGGTCATCCTCCACGCCGAGGGCAACGCCAAGATCGACATGACGCCACTCCAGCGCAAGCGCGTGCGCGCCCTGCGCAGTTTCGGCAAACAGTTCCTGATCGATCTCGGCAGCGTCTCCATCCGCGTCCACCTGCTGATGTTCGGCAGCTACCGCATCAACGAGCGCAAGGACGCCGCGCCACGGCTGAGCCTGGCCTTCGCCAAGGGCGAGCTCAACTTCTACAGCTGCTCGGTGCGCTTGATCGAGGAGCCGTTGGACGACGTATACGACTGGCGGGCCGACGTGATGTCCGATGCCTGGGATCCGGCCCTTGCCCGAAAGAAGCTCCGCGCCATGCCGCAGACGCTCGTCTGCGACGCCCTGCTCGACCAGGAGGTTTTTGCCGGCGTCGGCAACATCATCAAGAACGAGGTGCTGTACCGCATCCGCGTGCACCCGCTTTCCACGCTCGGCGCGCTGCCACCGCGCAAGCTTCGCGAACTGGTGGAACAGGCGCGCACCTATGCCTTCGACTTTCTCGCCTGGAAGAAAGCCTTCGTCCTGCGCAAGCACTGGCTGGTGCACAACCGCGCGCGCTGTCCCATCCACGACATCCCTCTGCAACGCGGCCATCTGGGCAAGACGCACCGGCGCAGCTTTTTCTGCGAGTTGTGCCAGAAGCGCTACTAGACCCGTTGACGCGGAAGCATCGCCACCGCGGGACTCCCGCGCAGCGACCGAGGCCGAACGTTCTACGCGCGTGGCGTAGAGACACTGCACAAGATGCGCATCACGTCGGGAAGTGGATCGGACCGCTGCGCCTGTAACCCGTCCATCTGATCGGGCGAATGGGTTGGTCCCATGCAGACCTCTGGCCACACGAGGTTTGCACCACTCCCCCGCTCATGGATGCCCCTCATGGTTTCGCTTCGCAACTTCTACTTCCTGCGCACCCTCGCCGCTTTCGCCTGGGTGGCTCTGGCCTCCCTGTCCTCCTCTGCCTCGCGGCTCGTCGTCGGCGCGCTGCTGGTGCTGTATCCCGCCTGGGACGCCGTCGCCAATGTGATCGACGCGCGCCGCAGCGGCGGATGGCAGGCCAACCCCGGGCAGAAGTTCAACGCACTGACCAGCATCATCATCGCCGTGTGCATGGCGGTCGTCTTCACGCTGCGCGGCAACGCGGGCGGCGTGCTGGTGTTTGGCGTGTGGGCCCTGCTTGCGGGGCTGTTTCAACTGGCGGTGGGCATCCGGCGTCGCAAGCTCGGCGGGCAGGCCTTCATGATGATCAGCGGCGCACAGTCGGCGCTCGCCGGTGTCGTTTTCTCCATCCAGGCGTTCGGTGCGACGCCCGGCATCGCGCAGCTTGCGCCCTATGCCGCCTTCGGCGGCTTCTACTTCCTTCTGTCGGCGCTGTGGCTCACCTTCCGCGCCAAGCAGGCGCTCTCGCCTGCGGCGTAGCAAGCGCGACGTCAAGCTCACTCACGACGCAAGGGACGAGTGAGCTGACGCCGCATCATGCATCGCACACGGTCGCCGAGACGACCTCAGCGACCTGTGCACCGAGAGAGTGCAGGCCACGCCACCTCGGCCTATCCAACCGCGGCGTAATCCATGCGCTCGAGATCGGACAGCAGCGACGGGCCTTGCGGCGTCCAGCCGAGGCGCTGGCGGGTCAGCGCGCTGGATGCGGGCATGTCCACGCCTACGAACATGCCCAGCCAACCGAAATGCGCCTGCGCCTCCTCACCGGAGACAGACACCACGGGCAAGCCGAGGCCGGCCCCGACCACGCGCGCGATGTCGCGCACCTCAACGCCCTCCTCTGCGACGGCGTGATAACGCATGCCCGGCTCCGCCTTCTCCACCGCGAGGCGATAGAGCCGTGCTACGTCG
The DNA here is from genome assembly GCF_050749815.1 of Dyella thailandensis. Taxonomy (GTDB): domain Bacteria; phylum Pseudomonadota; class Gammaproteobacteria; order Xanthomonadales; family Rhodanobacteraceae; genus Dyella_A. The sequence goes on from NZ_CP192735.1 coordinate 1,791,580, forward strand.
TCCACGGGGGCGGCTGGCCAGCGGTTGCGGCCGTCGCCGTGATAGGCGACGCGGCCCTTTTGTTTCGATAGCGCGATGAACGGCGTGATCAGGCCTTGCCGCACCGCGTCGTGCACCTGCGGCAGGCGGACCACCGCCACATTCACGCCCGCCTCCAGCAACGCCTGCCCGGTAATTTCACTGAGCCGGCGCGGGTTGGGATGCTCCGGATTGAACACGTCTTCGGTCGCCGGTTCACCCGGCTTGGCCTGCCCCATGCCGGTGCCCGAAGTAATCACCAGCGGACGGGGCGAGCCCTTCAGCACCGCGCCGATCGCCTCGATGACGCGGCGGTCCTTCTCGCAGTTCGCGACGAAATTCGAGAAGTCGTGATCGAACGCCGTGTGGATCACGGCATCGGCGCCCTCGATGCCAGCCTGGATCGAAGGAAGGTCTTCCAGCGTCGCGAAATGCGCGTCCGCGCCCGCGGCACGCAAGGACGCAGCACCGGCTTCGGACCGGGTCATGCCGACCACGTGGTGGCCTGCCGCCAGCAACTGGGGAACGATGCGCGAGCCGATGAAGCCGGTGGCACCGGTAACGAAGATACGCATGGGATCACTCTCTACGGTGGGTCGGTAGACGAGTCTCCGGCGTCGTGCCAGCCTATTAAAGTAGTGATCTTATCCTGGTATAGAAACCAACAGGCTCCGCCATGCCCACGCCCTCCGGCCACTCCCTGGGAACGTTTCTGCGCGATCGCCGCACGCGGCTCGACCCGGCCACGTTTGGCGTCGCCGCCGGCCGACGTCGCACGCCGGGGTTGCGTCGCGAGGAAGTGGCGCAACGCGCCCACATCAGCCCCACCTGGTACACGTGGCTCGAACAGGGCCGCGGCGGCGCGCCGTCGGCCGAGGTGCTCAACCGGCTCGCTGCCGGCCTCATGCTCACCGAGCCCGAGCGCGAACACATGTTCATGCTCGCGCTGGGGCATCCGCCGGAGCCGAAGTACACCCCGCCGCAAGGCATCACGCCCCGTCTTCAGCGCGTGCTCGATGCGCTCAAGACCAGCCCGGCCATCATCCGCACGGCCACCTGGGACGTGGTGGCGTGGAATGCGGCCGCCGCGGCCCTACTGACCGATTACAGCCAGCTTCCGCGCGAGCAGCGCAACATCCTCCGGCTGATGTTTTCCAGCGAACGCGTGCAGGCCGCCCAGGAAGACTGGATGAGCATCGCCCGTTTCGTCGTCGCCACGTTCCGCGCCGACGCCGCGCGCGCCGGCGCCAGCGGCGAGATCACCCAGCTGGTCGAGGAGCTGTGCCGCAGCAGCGAACTCTTTGCGCGGCTGTGGAAAAACAGCGACGTCACCGGCCACGGCGACGGCCTGAAACGGCTTCGCCATCCCTTGCTCGGGCTCATCGAACTGGAGTTCTCCACCTTCGCCGTCGAGGGCCGGCCCGATCTCACGATGATGGTGTACAACCCAACGTCGGACGCGCTTGCCCTGGCGATCTCGCGACTGATCGATCGCCCGGGCCGAGCACCACGACGGCGTCGTGCTGGGTGATGTCGTGCACGCCGTGACACACTGCGGGAGGCATAGACGCGAAGACTACGAACCCGCGCGGAGCCTCAGAAGAACAGATCCCTGATCTCATCCATGTTGCTGCCACGTCCACCGGATTCCTTCTCGAAATCCTCGGTCACGGACGGCACCAGGGCCTCGAAGATATCCTGGGCAAACCGCCGGCAGTTGCCCTTGTCATAACTTGGGTAGAGCCTGCGAACCTCGCCGAAAGCCTGCAGCACCCGCCGGCAGGTGATCGTGTGATGGCTGACATAGCGCTGCACCAGCGTGTTGTATTTGCTCGCCGAGGCACCGATCTGGAAGGTGTCCTGGCCGTTGTTGCGCGATATCCGAAGCAACACCGGCCGGCACCGAAGGTGGCCGCGCTGCACCCGCGTTGTCGGGATGGTCTGACCAAGCTCGATCATCAGCTCCTGATGATGCGATCCGTCCCATCCCGTACCGCGCAGTGCGATCGATCGAACGAAGTAGTGCTGGTACCTGCTGAATGGGTACGCCGCATTCATCTTCAGCGAGTTGTTAGCTCCACCACCACCGTGATCGTCATCGTCCCAGATATCTTCCATGGCACCGCTCCCATTGATGGCTCAATGAGGTAGTGCGCAAGGTGGCGAGTGATCCGATCAAAGGGTGCCAGTACGGCGCGCGGAACATACGTTCTTCAGACAAGGCTCCGGAAAGCAGCGGCACAGACGCCCCTTTTCAGCGCACGATCAGCGCCCTTCGTCGTCGTTTCCGTCCTGCCCTCGCAGCGGCTCTTCGCGGTCGCCCTCCCGCACATAGTTGCCTTCGCCCAAAGGCTGGGACAGGAGGTCGCCGGGATCGCCAGGCGTCTGCGCACCCACGTCGCGCGCCCGCTCGCGGGCAGACTCCTCCGTCCGGTCGTCCGCCTGCTCGATCAGGTCAAGCCGATCCGCATTGCTATGCGCCGTGCCGGCCCCAGCTTCGTTCCGGCCGGCATCACCAGGCGCATCGGACGGCTTGGTCGCCGAGGTATTTTCCCGTGCGTCTGGCTTTTGCTTGTGCTCGCTCACTGGCTTCTCCCGAAGGTCGAGTGGAGCCGCCAGCGTGGGCGATTCGCCGTAAGCGGGGCGCGAACGGTGCGGGATGAACGCGTGGCAGCGGGTTCACCGTCGGCGTGGATGCGCGGACGCTGGCACGTGGATGACTCTCGGAAAATCGTCGACGGGTAGCCACGCAGATGCCTTGCTGTTGGCTCCGCCCGGCTTGGGCTGGCCCGTGAAATCGGGCTGCGGATCGCCTTCCAACCAACGGCACATGCGGGGTACCGCGCGCCACTCCAGCATGGATGCCACTCCCCGCGAGCGGCGATCTCATGACCACGCCATCCCTGTGCAGACGTGCCTGTCGGCCCATCGTTGTCTCGTTGATCGTCGCCATGCTCACCGCATGCGCGCCAGCCGACGAACCTCCGCGGCATGTGGAGGCCCTGGTGACGCCGGTTCCCACTGTCCATGGCATCGGTCGCAGTGCAGTGGCATGGACGGACAGCAGCCGGAGCGATGAAGACACTTCCTCGGGCAAGCGCGAGTTGCGAGGCTGGCTTTATTACCCCACAAGCCAGGCGCCAGCTGTGGGGAATGTGGCTCTGGACGGCGCATGGGCTGACGCCTATCGCCCCAGCCTGGTGCGTCGACTCGGCGTCGCCGCGGCCGGCGCGATGCTGGCCGCTCCGTGGCACGCCAGCGACGCCCCAGCGGCGAGCGGTCGGTTTCCCGTGCTCGTTTTTGCGCACGGCTATCACCAGCTCCCCACCAACTACAGCGCGCTGATCGAGGGACTGGTATCGCGCGGCTACGCCGTGCTCGCGATCGCCTCCCCGGGCATTGCCGAAGTGGTTCCCCTGGAGGGAAACCGCATGGCGCCCAATCGAGCGCTGGACGACGACGGCTACGACACCATGGCGCAAGACATCGCTTCGGCGATCACGCAGCTGCCCGTGCTGGACGCGGCCACGGACCGGGCGTACGGCGGCCATCTCGATCTGACCCGCATCGGCGTGTTCGGGCACTCCGTCGGTGGTGCTTCCGCCGTTCTCGCGGCGGCCCGCCTGCCGCAGGTGAAAGCCGTTGCCAATCTGGACGGTGACTACGGCGGCGCGTCGGCGATCGAGCAGCCCCGGGTGCCGCTGCTGTACGTGACGACACAGCCGCCCGATCGGCCGGCACAGCCCAAGAGCGATTGGGACACCGAGCACAACGAAGTGCGCCGCGCCCGGATCTGGCGACAGCTTGCCAGCCGCAGCCCGCGCGCGATCAGGGTCCGCGTCGGCGGCATGTTCCACGCCAATTTCCAGGACTCCGCCCTGCTGCCGGTTTCCGCCATGCCGGAGAAGCTGCGCGAGAACCGCTACGGCGCCATCGACGGCGCGCGCGGTCTGGGCTTGACGGTGCAATTGCTGGACAGCTTCTTCTCGCAGACCTGGCAAGGGCCCTCGTCGGACAGCGTGAAAGACGTCGTCGCCCGGTTTCCCGAAGCCGACGCGCAGACGCTGTAGTCGCGCCAAGGAGCTGGGCCGTCGAGCCCGCCGCACCCTCCCCCACCCCTTGTAGGAGCCCGCTCGCGGGCGATGCTCTTTGCTTCGATCCAGCATCAAAGCCAGAGCATCGCCCGCGAGCGGGCTCCTACAAGGGGTGGGTCGACGGACGTCCGTGGATAGCCCCACGGCGATCGGAAAGCCTGGCCCACTTCGACATTCATCACGGCATTGAACAGTTCGTCGATAGCCTCGATTGCGTCGCACGGCGCGCACGCGCCCTCAAGCCGAGCGCGGAGCATGGGAATGCTGGGCCGACTGGCGACGATTGGGCCGGCGACGCGCCCGTGCATGCGCCGGAATGCTTCACGAGCGCTGCGAAAGCGCTCCATCTCCCCTACTCCAGGAATCATTTCTTCGATCGACTCGGCCACCGCCAGACCGGATCGCTGAGCACCTCGGCGAAGTAGTTGGCCACCGCTTCCACCTTGGCCGGTCGATGGCGGGTGGTTGGCGACACGAAGTACAGGCCGCCGCCGGGTTGCTGCCAGTCCGCCAGCAGCGGAAGCAGACGGCCATCGCGCAGGTACTCGGCGGCCATGAACTCGGGCAGCGCGGCAACGGCCTGGCCGGCCAGCAGCACCGGCAGCAGCGCCTCTGAGTTGGTGGCGCGCAGCCGCCCCATCGGATGGATCACTTCTTCCTTGCGCCCGTTGCGAAAACGCCACGCGTCACTTCCGGCGCGAAACGCGTAGGCAAGGCAATGAGAAGGGTCGAGGTCACGCGGGTGTTTGGGCGTGCCGTAGCGCTTGACGTAAGCGGGTGCCGCCACGGTGAACCGCGACACCTTGCACAGCAGTCGTGCAGCCAGCGAGGAATCGGGCAGCGCCGCGATGCGCAGTGCGGCATCGAATCCATCACCCACGACATCCACCACCGCATCGGACAGATGCAGATCGACAGATAGATCCGGATAGCGATCGAGCAGCGCCGGGAGCAACGGGGCGACCCAGTGCACGCCGAAAGTCATCGGCACGGCGAGACGCACCGTCCCGCGCGGGGAGGCGGACTGGTCCCGCGCCAGCGCCTCGGCCTCCTCCGCATCACGGTAGAGCTGCGTCGCCCGCCCCAGCAGGCTGGTGCCGAAAGCGGTCAGCGCGAGCTGGCGCGACGTGCGATTGAACACGCGCGCCCCCAGCCGCTTTTCCAACCGGGCGATTCCGCGCGAAAGCGTGGGCACCGAGAGATCGAGCTCGCGCGCCGCGGCCCGGAAGGAGCGGCACTCGGCGACCTTGGCGAACAGGGCAAGTCCTTCGAAGTCCGGCAGCTTGGACATGTCATTTTTGAAACGATGGTTTTCATTTGATTCTATTTAGTTACATAGTCGCCGTCGATACTCTTTCGCCATCAGTCACTCACCCATGAGGTTCTGCCATGTCACGCAAGCTCGATAACAAGATCGCAGTGGTCACCGGCGGAAGCACCGGCATCGGCCTGGAAACCGCCCGCCAGTTCGCCCTGGAAGGCGCCACCGTCTACATCACCGGTCGCCGCAAGGCAGAGCTCGAAGCCGCCGCGGCCTCCATCGGCGCGCAGGCCATCGCCGTGCAGGTGGACTCGGCCAAGCTCGGCGACCTGCAGCACTTGGTCGACCGCATCAAGGGCGAACACGGGCGTGTGGACGTGCTGTTCGTCAACGCCGGTGGCGGCTCCATGCTGCCGCTGGGGGCGATCACCGAGGAGCAGTTCGACGACACCTTCAACCGCAACGTCAAGGGCACCCTGTTCACCGTGCAGACCCTGCTGCCCATCCTGGGCGAAGGCGCCTCCGTGATCCTGACCGGCTCGACCGCTGCGTCCACCGGCACGCCTGCCTTCAGCGTCTACGGCGCGTCGAAGGCCGCCGTGCGGTCATTCGTGCGCAACTGGATTCTCGACGTCGACAAGAGCCGCAGGATCCGCTTCAACACGCTGAGCCCCGGCCCCACGCGCACCCCGGGCCTGGTCGACCTCGCCGGCCCGGATGCGGCCCAGCAGCAGGGCCTGCTCGACGCCCTCGCCGCGCAGGTGCCGCTGGGCCGCGTCGGTGAGCCGGTCGAGATCGCGCGCGCGGCCGTGTTCCTTGCCTCTGACGACGCCAGCTTCGTCAACGGCACCGAGCTCTTTGTCGATGGTGGTATGGCGCAGGTGTAATCGCTGGAAGGGGCCGTGGCCGAGCCGGGCCACGCCCCCCTTCGATGCTCACGGCCGGTAGGGAACGCCCAGATGCGTTTCGGCCTGTAGCACGCCTCCACAGTGGTAGATGCCGTGTTCGGCCACGGTCATCAGATACAAGGTGCCGTAGCCACTGCCTCCGTTCACCAGCGGCGGCGCCCAGTCGTGAAAGTGGTGCCAGACGTAGCCGGCCGGCGTCTGGTTGTAGCCAGCGATGGCGTTGGCCAAGGCAAAGTCGCCCGCACGGCCGCCTGTATAGGCGATATGCACCACGCGCCGGTAGTGGGTTCCCGGATTCAGGCCAGGCCGCTGCTGGCCGGCGATGGCGAACATCTCGATGTAGGGCTGGATTTCGCCGGGCGTGTAGTACCGGGTCTTCTTCCGTATCCGCTTGCCAAGCTGGATGTTCTCGCGCTCGATGCCTTTGCGCTTGAGCCAGTCCCTGCGGGCACGGTTCTTGAAAAGCATCGCGCCGGTCTTGGAGCGCGTCTGGATCTGTCTCATGTCGGCTCGTTCCTGAGATGGACGGGTCTTCCTATCCGCCGGGCTGCACATCGCGAGCTCGGCCGGTATTTGGCTTAGCTGAGGTGACGTCGTCGAAGCCCTCTTTGCATCATTGCGTTAAACCGCGCCGGATCGTGTCACGGGCTCGAGCCTGGTAACGCAGCTCAAGATCCAGAACAGCGCGGCCTTCGTTGTTGCGCACGATCGCGGCCACTTCAAACGCACAGCCCGCGCGGCCTGTCCCAGCAGCGGGCTTCACTCGCGCCAGCTTCTCGAGCCGTCCTTGCGTTCGGCGTACGCGCCCGCTTAAAGATGCCGCCGCACCGCGGCCGACGCGACGGGCATGGGCGCATCCTCGTCCGCAGCCACGCAAGCGTTGCGCCCGCGCTGCTTAGCCACATACAGCGCCGCATCGGCGCGGGCGAAGAGATCGTCGATGTCGTAGCCGCGCTCCGGATCGGCCTGCGCCACGCCCAGGCTGAGGGTGAGACCGGGAATGGGCGGATCGGCGATCGGCGCACGCGCGGCGACGGCCTGACGAAGGGTGTCGGCAAGGATGAGCGCCTGCGCGGCGGTCTGGCCCGGACAGGCCACCATGAACTCGTCGCCGCCGAAGCGACCGAGCATGTCGTCGCTTACCAGATGCTCGCGCGCCACACCCACCACCAGGGCGAGCGCCTTGTCGCCCACCAGGTGGCCTTGGCGATCGTTGATCTGCTTGAAGTGGTCCAGGTCGAACACGATCAGGCTCAACGGCAGGTTGTACTTGGCCAGATGATCGATGCGGTCGCGTAGTTCCACGCCGAATGCCTGCCGATTGAGCACGCCAGTCAACGGATCGTGCATGGAAAGGTGCTGCAACTGCTCCGACTTGCGCTGCAGGTGGCTGTGCGCCGACTTGAGCACGCGCTGCTGGCGCGCCAGCCGCTCGGCTTCATCACGCAAATGCTGGCCACGACGCCACGCCGTCCACCACGCCAGCAGCACCCCGCCGAGTGCCAGCAACCACAACCAGGTCAACGAGCGACTCGGCGGCGCCGGCGTTTGCATCGACTGCTCCGGCACCACCGTCTGCGCCGGAGCGGTGGATGCCGCGGCAGGCTTCGCGGGGGCGGACGCGGCAGACGCCGTCCGCATCGGTGCGACATCGTCGTCTGCGGCGGGAGGTGCCGCCGGCGTGGCGATAGGCGGCGCCGCTGCGGAGATCGGCGCTACGGTGGGCAGGACGTCAGCCGGTGCCGGCCGCGGCGTCGGGTCGGTTCGTTGGAACGGGCGTGGCGGCGGCGGGCGCGGAGGGGGTGGCGGCCTTCCGAAGCGGCCATCGGGAGGCGGCATACCGGCTGGCGGCGGCCTGCCATCGGGCGACGGATAACGCGGCTCGCCACGCTGCGCCCGAGCGGCGCCGACGCCGGCACACACCAGCGCAGCCAGTACCAGCGCACCGGCCAATCGACGCATTGCTTTGGACTCCCCTGAAGAACGGCGAGATGGTAGCCGGCCGACCTCTTCCATGGCCATGGTCCAGTCAGGGGCAGAACGCACTTCACCTGGCGCTCGGTCAGCCCTCAACGTGAACTCCGGGCTCAGTTTCGCTGACCGCGTAAAGTCGGCCTGCCACGGCATGCTCAAGGCTGAGCGGAAAGTCGAAGCTCACCGCTGCTTTCGCACGCCTGACTGAATGGGCCACGTTCCTGCGCATTACATGAATGCCCAGAGCGACTCCAACGCTGCAGAGGTTCGCCCATGTCCAGGCCCGACCACGCCTATATCCGTGCCCAAGCCTTGAAATTCGTGTCCGTCGAAAGAGGCTCGTGCGACCAGGTCAGCGACGAGCTGTGCACGGCCGCACTGTTCTGGAGCAACGCACCGCGAAGGTGCTACCCGATCCATGCACTGGTCCGGGGCGACTACGCGCAGAACCACATCGCGATGGCCGCCCTCTGGACTGGCGACGCCGACGACAACCGGCTCATCGTCGACCCGAGCATCGCGCAGTTCGGCGGCGACCCGCGCGTGTTCATCGGCACTGCTGAGGAATGGCTGGCCGAGCTCAGCCGGCTACACAGCGGTGCACCCGCGGAGCTCGACCCTGGCGGGCGCAATTTCAACTCGGCCTGGATGCACGAAATGTCTGAAGCCAAGACAGCGGCAGTCCACCAGGAGCAGCGCCGCTCGTCCCGCGTGAGCCAGGACAGCCACATGGCCGACACACTCAAAAAGACCAAACCGTGCTGCGGTTGCGTAGTGATGTGAGCACCGCGCTTCAGTGCCTCCACTGGCCGTATCAACGGGGGACCATGGCCAGCCTCCGATCAGGGCACCTGGACCACGGAGGGCAAGCGTTCGCAAATCGGTTCAATTAGCCATGCTCCGCTCGTCCCTTTTGTTCGACGCGGCGTCGATTTCAGCAGGCATCATTCGTCGTGGAGGGGGCGGCGCTCGACGTGGCCGCCAACCCGGCCGGTCGGGCCGGCCGGAACCACCCTCGCCTTCATCCGTCAGGAGCCATACACGATGCGGTACATGATGTTCATCAAACACCCCAAGGACTACGACTTCAGCGAAGTCCCGCCTGCGCTGTTCGAGGCAATGGGCGGATTCATCGCGGAGTACGCACAAAAGGGGATGTTCATCGACGGGGCCGGGCTGCAACCCCTCGCAAAGGGAACGCGCGTGCGCCTTGCCGACGGCAAGGTGACCGTGACCGACGGTCCGTTTACCGAGGCCAAGGAAGTCGTGGGCGGATACTCTCTGATTGAAGCCCCCACGCACGCCGATGCCGTCGCGCTGGCCACGAAGTTCATGGAACTGCACCGCACTTATTGGCCCGGGTTCGAGGGCGAGTCCGAGGTTCGCCCGCTGCAGGAATAACGGCCCCCGGGCCAAGGGGCGCGGATAAAACGACTTCCGTCAGCCAAGAATGAGGGACGGTTCGCTTCCGGGCGAAGTGAACCTTCCCCCTTAAGCGAATGGGGCCTGGCCCGGGATAGGGAGCTTGTCTCCGTTCCAAAGAACGGCGTCCGTCAACCCAGGGCCAGTTCCTCCACCCACGCTATTCATGCGCTCTCAAAAACGCGAGAACGCGCTTCCAGCTTTCCTTGCGCGCCAATACGAGACCGTCTGGGGTACCGCCGCCGAAGCCGGCGTCCTCTTTTGCGGAGGCGGGTGTCGGCGGGAGGCCGAAAGCGAAATGGCCGCCGGTGGGGTAGTCGATCACCGAGACCACCGCGGCACCTTCACGACGCAGCCGGGCCGCAAGCGCACGGGCCATGGCGGTCGATGGCCATACCTGGTCCTGCTCGCTGGAAATAAGCAGAACCGATGCGGCCATGCCTTTGCCTTCGACATGGTCGGCCGCCAGCGCCTGCGGGTGACTTTGGGTATACAGGTCGAGCAGCCCGCGGCAGCGCGCGCACGGCTGGAAGGGCACATAGGCCAGCGGCACGCCGCGGAAACTCCAGGAACTGGCCGGCGCGCCGCCCGAACGATCGATCCCCTGCCAGACCACATCAGACGGCGACGCGGCCACCACGACGCGCAGGCGCGGCTCGCGCGCAGCGAGCCCGAGTGCGGCCTCCGCGCCTTTGGAAAGCCCGACTACGCCCAGGTGGCCGCGCTCGACGGACGACAACGCCTGCAGGTAGTCGACGGCCTGCTGGAACCGCTCGAGCGGGATGTTCGCCAACGTCTTGGGCAAACCCGGTCCGTTGAAATAGCTCTGCGCCAGGGTCACAAACCCTTCCTCGGCCAACTTTCGCGCCACGCCGCGCGCCCACTCACGGCCGCCCTCGGCGCCGCCCAGGACGAGCAGTGCCGGGTGCTTGTTGCCATGGGCGGGTACGTAGAGCGTGGCGGACAGCTTCGCAGTCTCCACCTCGCTGGCCCGCACCTCCGTTGCGTGTGCCACGACGCTGCTGCCGCCTAGCGCAAGCGCAAGCGCGAATCGCGCGACCCAACCCAATCCGCGGACTGACATGTAGCTCTCCTTTGGTGTCATCGGGCCTCGGTGAAGGCCATGCTTGATCTGGTGCGAGCACGGTGGTGATCAGGGGGGCCGGGGCTACGCGTGCCGGGGTTCGTCCGATCGGGGCGAACCGATCCACCAGAAGAGACGGCGCCGGCCATGCCGGTTGCAATGCATCCGCCCTTACTGATCCGTTTCCAGCAGCTACCTGCCCGCCGGTCTACAGCACGCGTGGGCCCTACCCAACCTTGCGACGTGCACCTTGGACATGGCCGATGGAGTACGACAAACCGCCTCGGTCGCCGCGATCGCCCCTCCACCGGTGCTCAACCCGATGGCGCTATCGGTAGCAGACGAGGTGAAACCTCAGAGCTCACTTCGTTCGGTTGTCCGCACCGCCCCTGCTCGCTTCACGTGAAGTGCGCGCGGGCGGCGCGAAGCTTGGTGGCGATGCCCCAGCCCGCCAAGCACAACGGCGCGTAGCAGCTTGGCCCCAGCGCGCTTGACGCGAAGCGAGGGCGTTTCCACCGCGCGCACTTCCATCCCGGTAACCGCTGTCGCCATGACCTCACTCCGCTTCTTCCCGGCCGGCCTGATCCTGCTTCTCGCCAGTGCGGTCGCAGGGCTGCTCCTCGCGCTCTATGCGTACTTCGCTCCGCTGACCGGTGTGACGGGCACCTTGGGGGCGCTCGCGGTCAGCATGGCCTGTGCCGTGCTGGCCGCCATGGCGCTGGCGCTGGGTGCGGTGAGAAAACATGCGGCGCGGATCGCGCTGCGCGTGTTGATCGTGCTGCTGCTGTTGGCGACATGCTTCGCCGCCCTGCTGCTCCATCGATGGGGGATCTGCGTGGCGATGGGCGCGGGCTTTGTCGGCTTGGTAATGGAGTTGCTGCGTTCCGCTGGCACGCACCATAGCGCACACGCATGAGGAGTCGAACGTTGCTCACGGTGAAGATCTCCCCGGCAAGACTCGCGGCAGCGGCGGGCGTCGCACTGCTGCTGACGGCAGGTTGCGTATCGCTGCGCGCCCAGCCGCCCTCCGCGCCTAAGGAAGCCGGCAGCGCAGCGGCCGGTGAAACATCGAACAACGCGGCGCAAGCCACCTGGGATAGCTTCCACGGCCAGCTCAACGCGCAGAAGTACAGCCCGCTCACGCAGATCACCGCGGCCAACGTGCAGCACCTTCAGAAGGTGTGGGAGTACCACACCGGGGATATGTCCGACGGCAGCGGCAAGATGCCGGCCACGGTGTGGTCGGCCACACCAATCTTTGCCAACGACACGATCTACATCGGTACGCCGTTCTATCGGCTGATCGCGCTGGACCCCGGCACTGGCAAGGTGAAGTGGAGTTTCGACACGCATACGCCGCTCAAGGCGACCACGCAGCCAGCGCTGAAGAACCGCGGCGTGGCGTACTGGGCCGCAAAAAATCCGGTGCCGGGCATGCCGTGCCAGAAGATCGTCTACATGGGCACGATGGATGCGCGGCTGTTCGCGCTGGATGCCGACACCGGCAAGAAGTGCACGGGCTTTGCCGACCATGGCGTGCTCGACGTCAATCGATGGAACACCACGCACGACAAGTGGCCGCTGTCACTGCTGCAACCGCCCACGGTGGTGGGCGATCACCTTATTCTCGGCTGGGCGGGCAAGGACTGGGCGTATGAGCACGCGCCGCCGGGCACCGTGTGGTCGATCAATGCGCGCACGGGCGAGCGCGAGTGGACTTTCGAAGCACTGACGCCCGAGATGCGCCAGCACAGTGGCACCGCCAACGTGTGGACGCAGATGTCCGCCGACCCGAAGCTCGGCCTGGTGTACGTGCCCGTGTCGTCGCCATCGCCCAACTTCTGGGGTGGCAACCGTACCGAGGACGCGCCCCTGGCCACCTCGACCACGGCACTGGATGTGGAAACCGGCAAGGTGGTCTGGTCGCGGCAATGGGTGCATCACGATGTGTGGGACTACGACGTGGATTCCGCGCCCACGCTGGTGGACATCACGGTCGACGGCAAACCGATCCCCGCGCTGATCCAGGCGACCAAGATGGGCTTTCTGTTCGTGGTCAACCGCAAGACCGGCGAGGATGTGTGGCCGATCGAGGAGCGGCCGGTGCCCGGCGGCGATGGCTCGGTGAAGGGTGAGCACCTGTCGCCCACGCAGCCGTTCCCGACCCGGCCCAAGCCCCTGCTCGATCAGTCGAAGAAACCCGAGGTCTGGACGCTCGCCGACGTGGTCGGCGCCGGCCAGTGCTCGCGCCTGTGGAACAAGCTGGAATACCACGGCATGTACACGCCGCCCACCACGCGCGGCGAAGGCACGCTGGCCTTTCCCGACAGCGCCGGTGCCGTGCAGTGGGGCGGTGTGGCGTTCGACCCGGTGAGCCAGACCGCCGTGGTCAACACCTCGCGCCTGGTGCAGTACATCAAGCTCTACGATCGCGCGGCCTACGAAAAAGCCCACAAGGGCTCGGGCAACGAGTCGGGTTTTTACCCACAGAAGGGCGCGCCCTACGGCATGCGCCTGGAGGTGGCGCGCAACTGGCTCGGCATGCCGTGCTGGAAACCGCCGTACGGCGAGCTGGTCGCGCTGGACATGCACACCGGCGAGGTCAAATGGCGCCGGCCCGTGGGCGCTTCCCAGCAATACGGCTTCTTCATGCCGGAGCGCTGGGGCTCGCCCACCATCGGCGGCCCGGCCGTCACCGCCGGCGGCGTCATCTTCATCGGCGCCTCGATGGACGCCAAGGTGCGCGCCTATTCGCTGGCGACCGGCAAGGAGCTCTGGTCCAATCAGGCCCAGGCCCCCGCGGTCGCCAATCCCGCCGTGTACGAATACAAGGGGCGCGAATATGTGGCGTTCGTGGCGGGCGGCAACACCATCCTGAAGGATCAGGTGGGCGACCAGATCGTGGTGTATGCGTTGCCGCGGGATTAGCCGCCCGAGGTCGGATCCAACTTTCCGTGTGCTCTGACGCGCCTTCCGCTTTAAACAGCGGGACGATTTACCGTCTGCGGTGGTTCCCTTTTATTGCCAATGATGTGCCAATTGACGGGTGTTGGATCAGACAACAGAATCCTTAGCGCTTCCGCAGCAAGAGGTTGCGGACGCCACACACGGAGCACAGGGGGAAATCATGAGGAAGATCATTTACGCGCCGCTGGTCGCGGCGCTTCTTTCCGGCTGCGCCTCGATCGGCAACCCGGTCAGCGTCACCACGCCATCTCAGATCGACACAGCCTTTGTCACTGATGCCACCAAGCCGGACAACTATCCTGGCTATCTCGCCGGTGAGGGAAATATCTACAGCTGCCGCTTCGGCATACACATGGAGTCGAAAGCGGAATTCAACCCGCCCAAAGCGCAGATCTTTGCCTCACTGTTGGCCCAGGACCGTCCGGAAATCAGCACGCACCACGTCGTGCTGCAGCGCTTTGATGTCTATCAGAACCAGCGCCTGAAAATGCTTAACAAGGTGGGCTCCATGGAAGGCGGCTATATCGGTTACCGCCTGGCGAAAGCCGGCCTGGTCAACGCCAATCTTTACACCTTCAAGCGCCTGATCGTCGACGCAGACCCGATGACTAAGCGGGGAAAGAACGAACATCAAGTCGGATGCGACGACCGCAAGGAAGGCGAGTACTACTCCTCTGAAATAAGCGGCGGTCACGATGTCATCGTGACCTGGCTGATCTTCAGCGTGGACGGGAAAAGTTACACGTTCCGCACCTTCTACCAGTACCAGCCTGCGTCGAAGAACGAAATCGCCGCGGGCATCAGTAATGCGATACACGACACGGTCGACGCGGTCGCCCAGCGCATCGCGATCTAGCCCAACAATCCATGGTCGATCGCGGCCGGGCCAACCCCGGCCGCAAAGCGTGAGCCGAGCGCCCCGGATCGCCAACACGCGCAAAAAGCCAGCAATGCGGAAAAGAGGACGTGGCCAATTAGGAGCGCGCCTACCGGCAACGGTTACACCCGCCGACAGATCGCTCCCCCGCTCTACCTCGCCCTGGGGAACAACCTCGCCGTGCGCCCATGCCTATCGCCAGTGGTTGAACGCCGGCATCACGCCCGACGACCTGCAGCGCCCGCGCACATATGCCGCCAGGCAAGCGCGCTGGGCGATGAGCGCTCCCAGCACATTGTGGAGATGACGCGCGATTGCCCAGCCACCTGCCGCCTGCCGGTCCCGCGGTCGCCCCGGCAAACCAGCCTTCGCTAGCCGATTAATCAGCCACGTCCTTTTTAGTTAAACTTCTTTCCACCCTATGGGAATACCTCGTCGCCCGCCGGTAATGTGACGTGCAGGGCGAGCTCCCAATGCCTACCTACATCGTTGCTTTCCCACAGCAAACCGGCCTCGTCGGAGACGTAGATGAACTGGCCGTCACGAGACCGAAAGAAATGATTAAGGCCTCTTGGTGCATCCACGCCTCGTTGCCAACTACGACCATCGTCCGTGTAGGCCATCGTCGGCCGATCGAAGGCCCCTGACTGATATGCGGTGGCGCCGTGCGAAGCATCGATCATGAAGGGTAGCGTCATGAAACGGGGGAAGTCAGACGACTGCCAGGTCTTACCGAAATCGTGGCTTTCATAAGGACTGAAGGCAAAGCTCGCCGTGCATCGGCAGCGAAGCACACCATCGTCGCTAGCTGAGAACGCCATGACGGAACCGGGTAAGCCCCGCTCCTCAGAAGTTCCCGTCGATACGTGGTAAAGCGCGAGCCGCTTGGACGGTAGCGTGGTCACGTATGTGTCACCGATAAGTGCCGATTCTGGACGCACGTTCCTCATGCCGGTCCAGACGGCAAACTCCAGTCGATGGGACGCGACCTGTTTCCAGTGCCCGGAGCGAACGTCGCCCCTGTAGATCAAGACATCGTTTTCTCTGACAAGAGTGAGAAGCACCTCCGGCCCGATCGCCACAACATGTGCGATCTGCCCGAAAGGCAGATCGCCGCGGACCGAGCGCCAGTCGACTCCGCCATCAGCAGAGCGCAATAACGTCGACTCATCGCCTGCAGCAAGCCACGATCCATCTGGCAGCACAGCTGTCGTCGCCAGCGCCACGTTATAGCCGGTGTAATGCGATTCGGCCTGAGATTGTCCACGGTGCCACGAACGCACCACGCCCACCCTACTTCCGAAGATCCAGGCGCCATCGGGTGCCTGCGAAGGACCCAGTAATCCGTAGGCATTGTCAAGCGCATACTGTGTTACGGCCTCTTGCGCCGCCGGCAGGGTGCTGTCCTTCCAACCCGCCAGAGAGCGCACTTCTAATGCCCCAAGCTCGGGAAAACTTTCTCGAAGTATTTCCCCGATGTCCTCCTGCTTGCCGCCGAATACTGGAATCATTAACGAGTTGTACTGGTCCCTACCCCCTGTCTGAGCAATCACACCGAGATAGGTCAGGTGACCCGGTGTAATAACAAATCGCCCAAAACGCGATTCGTGTGGCGCCAGCAGATAGCGCTTGTTGCACTCCCCCTCGGGCTTTTCCCCGGCACCGATCGCTGGGAATTCATATGTACCTGCGGGCAGCGCACCACCCCACCAGGAGCCGGCTGACTGCCCCAAAAAGTTCACCCGAAGCGAGTAGCAGCGGATACTGCTATCGCTAGCGTCCGGTACCCGACGCACCGTGACCTGCCCCCAGAAAACGTCGTTTCGGATAGGTAGATTCTCTAGGACCTTCAGCAGCACCCCTCCCTCACCGTTCGCGGGAGCCACGTGAGCCCGCGAAGGCTGTTGGATGCAACCGCCAAGACACAGTGCCGCCGCCGTTACGGTAGCGGCAATCAGGCCCCGTAAGACGCGGACCATGCTACTGGCCCGTACGCAGGCATCGCTATTGAACATTCTCACTTCCCCCTTTTCGGATCCATCCGGCGCCGCTCCGTTCGCCACGCTACGGCGCGTCGTAGTACAGCCTAGCCAAAGGTGATTTTTCAGAAAAGCAGCACTCACGCCTCACCATTGGATAAGAAACCTGCCCCTCTGACAAGTAGTCACGCCACTTGATTACTTCGAATACAGATCAAACCCATAGACATGCGAACCACATTCATTCATTGAATCAAGCTATCTAGCATCTACATGACGGCTTCGCTTGGAGGCAAGAGGCGTAGATCAAGGAGAACGGCACGGTAGCCGGATTTAACTAGCCACGCCGCCCCCTTTATTAGCCCGAATTTAATTAGCCACATCCTCGTCTATTCGATATTCGCTTGCCCTTTTACTCCGCTGAACACCACTGACTCTCGCAGGGCACGCCGTCCCCGTCGCCATCCATCCGCGTGCCTGGGCACTGCTTGAGGAAGAACTTGGCCTCGGCGCATGAGTTCATCTGCGGGCATCGCGTGCGACCGTCGCAGCGGAAGGGTGAGGCCGTCGGCGGCTCGACGCTTCGTGCAGCATGCGGGTGCGGTATTGCCGGCGGCTCGTGATTCCCGCTGAATTGCTGGTAGCCGTACCAACCAACCGCGATCAGCAAAAGCAAAGTGACCAGCGAACCGAGGACGCTGCTCCGGTGTGCAGCCGCCGGCTGCCGCATGCGCCGCGGCGGCGAGCCGCTGCCGCACCGCATGACGCGCACCGCCCGCTTCTTGCCTGCCTCGCGCGCGTCGATTTCGAACGAAACGAGCTCACCGACAGCCGGCCGCGCGCCGCCCCGCGGGAAGGCCGAAATGTGCACGAAGACCCTTTCGCCGCTTCCCGACAACTCGATGAAGCCGAAGCCTCGATCGTCGTTCCAGGCTGCAAGGGTGCCGTGGGTTCTCCTGACTCGATTCATTTCCTTATCCGCATGGTTTAGCCCCTCAGCTGGCTTGACGCGCGCTCCCACCAGGAACACCGGAATCAGAGCCGGCTTCCTACGTCGCTCGTTCCAGGAAAGTTCACTCTGCCCCCAGTTTTCAGACGCCGGTCGTGACCTGACTCATCGCGAAGCTTATTCCCCGGTTTCCGTGCGCAACAGCGGGCCGAACGTCAGATAGAACGCGCTCGCATCGCCCTTGGCCCGTCCGTAGCCGAAGAGCACAGGACCGAAAAACGTATCGACACCCACGAAGATGCTCCCCGCCGGGGTCATCGATCGCCGGAAAATGGGGGTTCCGCGAGGCCCCCAGGCGCCCAGTTCGGCGCTGCCTCCCAGGTAGACCGGGAAGGACGCCAGCGCGCTCTGCGCTGTCATGCGACGGTAGTAGACGAGGCGGCCGAGGAAGGTCGTATCGGCCAGGATCGCGTTCTCGGGATAGCCGGAGAGGTGCGTCAGCCCGCCGAGCGGGCTGTAGGTGGCCACGATGTCCTCGCCTCCGCCCGAGGCGGAATAACTGGCGCCCAGCAGGAACGTGCTGCGACCGAACGTCATGGCGCCATCCCATCGGGCCTGCGTCACGCTGGCGTTCTGCACCGAACCCAGCGCGGTCAGATATTGACGCTCGGATAGATAGAGACGATTGCCGCGCTGCGGAAAGCCGGAGCTGTCCAAGGTGTCATGCAGCAGATCGAGGCTGACGCTGGCGATGCGGTTGCTGAAGCTGTTCTTGAACACATTCGGGTCGCCCACGCGCAGCGAAAGCTTCTCCTCGCCTCGCTCGATCGCCGCGGAGATGTTCCAGTCGTTGTCCGGTGCCCAGCCCAGACGAAAGCCTCCCACCCGGTCGCTACGACGCAGGACGGCGTAGGAGAGCTTGCTGTTGATGGTTAGCGGCAGGTTGTAGGCCCGATAGTCGACGTAGGGCGCGGCCGAGAACTGGCCCTGGTCGCCCCAGGGCTGGTGGAACTCCAGATGGATGTTCGTCAGCCGCCCCAGCCCGAGCCGCGCGCGCGCTTCGCCGCCGAGGCTGTTCAGACCGGTCGCGTTGAACTCGGACAGCAGCTGGTAACTGCTGTTGCCGGTGAAATCGTCGGACAGGCGCAGCGAGGTGCGCAGGAAATCCGGCCCCCAGCTCTTGTCCTCCGGCTCCACGAGAAGACCGGTCTGGCCGTCTTTTTCGATCGGCGCCCACTGGATGGTCTGGTAGTGGCCCTGCCCGTAGGCGGCGGTCACGCTCTCTTCCACCTCGTCGACATCCAGCGGCTTGCCGATGGCCGAGCTCATGCGATGGCGCACGTATTCGGCCGTCTTGCTGGAGCCGTGCGGCACCTCGACGAAGGCGACCACCGGCGCCGACCCGGTATCGGGCGACTGCTGGCCCTGTCGGATCGCGGCGTACTCCGCTGCCGGCACCCCGAAGCGCCGCAGCGGTGCTTGCACCGCATCGGCGCTGCGCTCGCCGGCGCGCAGGGCATCGGCCACCCGGTCGAAATCCTCGCTGGCGAGGGTGCCCAGATCCGGCGCGATGAGCAGATCCTGCGGGCCCAGGGTCTTGAGCTTCGCATCGCTCTCGCGCTTGAGCACCGCGACCAGCATCTGCCGCGCGACTGCAAAAGGCGAGTCGAGCTTGCTCACCGGTTCGAGACCCGAACCGACATCCACCACGATCATGCGCTGCGCGCCCATCTGCCGCGCCACGTCGATCGGCACGTTGTCCACCATGCCGCCATCCACCAGCAGTCGACCGTCCTGCTTCACCGGTGCGAACGCCCCGGGGATGGACATGCTGGCGCGGATGGCGGTGACGATGTCGCCTTGCGAAAAGACCACCTTCTCGCCCGAGCCGATATCCGCGGCCACCGCGCGAAAGGGGATCGGCAAATGATCGAAGTCGTGTACCCGCCAATCCTTCAGCAGCAGCCGGCGTAGCAGCAGGTCGAGGTTCTGGCCCTGCCTCAGTCCCTGCGGCAGGGCGACGCCGTGATGGCGAATGCCCACTTCGATACCGCCCAGAAAGCGCAGGTCGTCCTCCTTGGCGCGCATCGAACGGTGGCTGCGCGAGGGGTCGTCCGACAGCACGGTGCGCCAGTCGATACCGTCCAGGATCGTCTCGATCTGCGCGGCGCTGTAGCCGGAGGCGTAGAGGCCGCCGACCACGGCGCCCATCGAGGTGCCCACGACGCAGTCCACGGGAATGTGCTGGCGCTCGAGCACCTTGAGTACGCCGATGTGTGCGGCGCCACGCGCGCCGCCCCCGCCCAGGACCAGGCAGGTCCGAGGACGATCCGCTGCATGCGCGCTCGCGCCGAGAGCGAGCAGGACAGCCACGGCTGCGCGCAGCCAGCTGCGACGGACCACCGCTGCGCAGGCTCTCATTGCCATGATCCGTCTCCCCCGTGGTCCACCGCCGATGATGGGCCCAGCGCCGTCGTGCGCAAAGCCATGATCGTCACACGCCGCTTCACGCCACGCCACTCCATGCCACGCCGTCGCTGCTGGCTGACTCGCGTCGCGACCTGAAGCACCGCGTCTTGCTCCGATCTCCACACGAGGAAGCTCGGGCGGGGCCTCTAGAACTTCGTGGCTCCGGCGTTGTAGGCGCTGCAGGTGCCATCAAAGCTTTCCATGCCGTCGATCCTCAGCGTGCCCGAGCGCCGGTCGATGGAGATATTGGGTTTGTTGAGCCCATTGAGCTTGATCGAGCCGTCGATGCGGTCCGGCCTCACGCTCAGGTTGCGGATAGCAAACCACCCGTCGTCGGAGCCCGTAACGAGCGGTGGCAGCAGCGACTTCGGCACGCGCATACGCCCCTGGCCGTCACGGATCTGCACCTGCACGGTTCCGCTGACCTGTCCCTTGCCGACGGTCGTGTGGTCCTTGTACTCGTGACTTTTCTTGTCCCAGCTGTAATCGGTCTGGCTCTGCACCTTTTCACCCGTGCCCGTGCACACCAGATCGAGATCGCCGTTGCCCGTCTGGGCATGCGCGCCCTCAAAAGCAAGCATTGCTGCCATCGCGATGCAGGTAGAACTCAGTGCTGTCAGCTTCATGTCAATTCCTCCATGGTGGAAAGGGACAAACGCAACGAGTCAACGGTCAACGGAAAATGCAGAGGCTTCGTGCAATGAATATTCGCTGGCCTCACCACATGCCTGGTCGGATCAGCGGAACAGAAACTGGGTGATCGCCACCACCAAGGCGGTGGTGCCGAGGAAGGTACCGATAACGATCACGGTGGCGCGCGGCCAGCCTGTCTCGGTGAGCGCCCCGTAGGTTCGGATGCGCGCCCACACGTACCACACGATGGAGAAAATGATCAGCGCCCCGCCGGGGAGTGCATAGTCATCTTCGAGATCAATCAGCAGCATCCCCAGGGATAGCATGACCACGAGAGGCGAGATCAGGAACGCCTGGACCGCGAACGGGCCACGCAAGGTGTCGCGGGTGACGGCCTGTTTCTGACGTCGCAATGTGACCAGGGCAGCAATCAGGGCATAACCCGAGAACACGACGCACCGCGTGATGAGCATCCCTTGCTCACTCTCGAACAGGCGGTGCCCCACCGGGTTGGCCATGTCAGGCAGTGACTGCCGCGACAGCATTTCAATGCCATGGGCAAGCACGACCGACAAAATCAGCATGAGCACGGGGCTGACACTGGCGGCGAACTGCTTCTCCGGCGGGGCGGCAAGCTCACGCAGCACGTAGCGCGCCGACGCGGGCGGGTCGCGCAGGATCCGCCAGAAGGTCCGCGGATAGAACACCAGCCAGCCCACCAGCTCGTAGAGAAACTCCTCCAGCGCCCGCAGGATGCGCATCAGATCCATACCGAACTACCTCCCGAGCCGAGGGGTGCGTCGCCTGCCGGAAGCATGGCACACCGTCCAGAAAAGGGGACGTGGCCAACCACCCCAGGCAGGCGCCCCGCTCTGCCAGACGGCGAACGAATTTAATTAGCCACGCCCCCTTTATTTCGGCCCCAGCCTTTTATTGCTTCAACGCTATTTGTAGGTGGGGAAGCCGGGCGGCACTCTCGGGTCAAGCGGCACGGCATCGCCCAGAAACTTCGGGTCGAGCAGCATCCCCGAATAGGTGCGCGCTTCCGCATCGCACGTGAGCCTGGAGAGCAGCTTGCCATGCCTTTCGACGACGACGCCGCTGCGCTCGCTTGCGTCGGTGCGCTGATAGGTGGGGCTGACCGCCTCTGCATACACCGTATAGCTGGTGCCGCCATTATTCAGGCGCAAATAAACCAGGGTTCCCCGTCCGCCATCGCCGAGGCTGTTTCCGCTGGCGTACTCCCGTGCGGGCTGGGGACGGATGGGGAACTCCAGTTCCGTATGGCTGCTGCTGCCGAAGCGGTAGCGCAGCACACCAAACGGCGAGCCTTCCACGGGGGCCGCGCAGACGGCGATCCGCTTCTGCCCCGAAGGGCAGGCGAACAACACGGTTTCCCCGGTGTGGCACAAGGTGCCCTCCACCGGACTGCCGAAGTACGACTGTGCCTGCGCCTGTGGCAAGGCTCCGGCGGTAAGCACCAGCAGTGCCATGGCCGATGGCGAAAGACTGCGATCCGTTTTCATCACCCTGAAGCCGCTCCCTCAGTTATGCCGCAGGGACTACCCGCCCCTGCACCGCTTAGTTCACCCGCTCGATAGACAAACCGATCAGCAAAGGGAACATGACCAGATTGGCCAGCACATCGCCGTGTCGGGGGCGCCCGAACTTAATTAGCCACGTCCCCTTTAATTGTATCGGCGTTGGCTGGACGCCGGCATCGCAACCGATGATCTAAAGCGCCTGCGCGCCTATGCCCATCAGGAACGCGCCCTCGGCGATGAGCGCTTCCAGCACATGGCGCAACCCACGCTCGTTCGCCCTGCCGCCTGCCGGCCCCGCGGGCGGCCACCGCGGACCGACCCTCGCGAGCCGATTTAAGCCACGTCCCCTTTATCGTGGCGACGATGCGCAAGCATTAGCGCTGCTTATCGTCCGGCGCTGCTGGCTCGCCTGCACCGCGGAGGCCCAGAGGCATATCGTGCGGTCGATGGCTTGCCGAGAAAAGGAAAAAAGCGAGAAAAAAAGGACGTGGCTAATTAAGTCAGGCAACCGCCCTACCCTCCGGACGGCAGCAGAATTTAATTAGCAACGTCTCCTTTAATTGCGTCACCGTGCATGACGCCATCGATCCAGTGCGCGTAGTGGCTCACGCGCACGTTGTAGTTGGTCTGGCCGTAGAAGCCGGGATGAAGCAACAAGGCGTTGTCTTTTCCGCGCTTCCACGAAACCAAACCAGCGACCTGCGCATGCCCTCCAGTCTGGATGAGCACGGGACCGCCGCTGTCGCCGTCCCCTGGAACACCCTCCAGCGGCAGCGCCGCCGGCGGCCTGTCGAAGGTGTAGGTGAACCATCGGTCCTGGACGCCATCGATCGTGTTGAAGGCGCGGCGTAGCGCCGTGCGATGCGGGCCGTCCTGCCCATGCGTTCCGGAGCCGGTTGCGCCCTTGCCGATGATCTCGACGGTCTTCCGCAACTCGTCGCCGTGTCGATACAAGGCCAGCGGCGTGACATCGGTGACCGGCTCGGCCAGTTCCAGCAGGGCGACATCGTTCGAGGCCGCGAGGAACGCGATGATCCGCGTCGCATCGCCGGTCTTCAGCGCTTCGTCGATGAGCGGCTGGGGCAGTGGCCGGTATCCCGGGTAAAGCACGAGGCGCGCCACCTTCCGCGGCACGTGGTGGATGGTCACCGTGTGCACGCCCCCGGATTGCCACGTCACCGCGTGGGCGGCGGTAAGCACCCAGCGCGGCGCGATCAGTACGCCCTGGCCTTCGGTCGGCAGGTCGACGAGCGCCGGCAACGTGGTATCCGGCACTCGGTACCGCGCGTCGTCGACGTCGTGGCGAATGACCACGGCCCCGGCGGAAAACGAAAGCGCCATCAGCAGCAGGCCGGACGTTGTCGATCGCATGGACGAACTCGAGCAAGGAAGGAAGCCCCTCATTCTGCGCGGCCGGCGCACCGCGCGGCGGACGCAGAGCCGACGAATGCGGCCAGCGGTCAGGCGGAAAAGCGCTCGCGGTAGTCGTTCGGCGTCACGCCGTAGCGGGTGCGGAACGCATCGGCGCTGTTGAACCCCACGCCCGCGGCGATGCGCCCGATCGGGGCCCTGCCTTGCGTCAGGCGCAGGCAGGCCTGTTCCAGCCGCAAGGTCTCGACGAAGCGCGCCGGCGTCGTGCCGAACGTCTCGGCGAACACCCGCCGAAAGTGTCGCGGGCTCATCGCCACCTGCGCCGCCATGCGCGCTATGTCGACCGGCTCGTGCAGGTGCGCCAGTAACCAATCCACCAAGGAACCCAGGCGCCCGCCGCCTTGCGCCTGGGCCACGAGCGGCGTGGAGAACTGCGCCTGGTTGCCCGGTCGCTTCATGTACATCACCAGTTGCCGCGCAACCTCCAGCGCCACCGGCGCGCCGAGGTCTTCTTCCACCAGCGCCAACGCCAGGTCCATGCCCGCGGTCAGCCCGCCGGAGGTAGCGAAACGGCCGTCGCGCAGGAACAGCCGGTCCGTCTCCACTTGCACGGCCGGGTAACGACGCGCCAGGTCGTTGGCGAATCGCCAATGCGTGGTGACGCGGCGTCCGTCCAGCAAGCCGGCGGCCGCCAGCACGTACGCCCCGGTGCATACCGACACGATGCGCCGGGTGTCCCGCGCGCGCTCACGTAGCCAGTCGCGCAGGCGCGCATCGCTGGGAAGAGCCAGGCGTGCGCCCATGCCGCCGGGAATCAGCAAGGTATCCAGCGGTGGCACGTCCTCCAGCACGCGCTCCGGCACGAGAGACAAACCGTTCTCCGCCCGCACCGGTTGGGTCCCCAGGCCGAATACGCACAACGCGTACGGTGGCACGCCGGGCGCACACGCATTGGCGCCACCGAACACGTCCAGCGGACCGGCGAGGTCCAGCACCTGCATGTCGTCATAGGCGAGCAGGCCGATGGTTTTGGGGAGAGTGGGCACGAGCATCGTGCGGCATCGTAGCCGACACCAAAACAGGAGTCAGAGTGGACTTTTCGATCAGAAAGTCGAACCTGACCCCTGTTTTCCCGATGGCGCCGTAGATGCGTCCCTCGGGGTTCAATGCGTGGCTCTTCCCGGCTGCGATGCCTTCAGTGCCGACACCGATCGGCATGACGGTTGGACTGCCGTTGCTAGCTCGCCGCGTCCAGGCGCGCGGCCGGTGCATCGGACAAGCCATCACCCTCCTCCAGCGCGTTCTCGATGCGCTCGGCTACGCCGCGCAGATAGCCGGCCAGCGCGGCGCGTTTGAGATTCACCGGGAGAATCTCGTCGTCGATTGGGTGGGTAGTGGCGGTGAGTGCCACCAGTAGCTGCAACTCGTCGCAGAGATCGCGAAGGGCCTCGTAGTTGCTAAGGGAGAGCGCGATGCCGAACGTGTCAACGGATCGTTGCTCAAGGGACGGTGCACGATCCATGGTCGTGTCTCCTTGCTGCGTTATCGCCCTCGCTTGCGGCGACGGGGCAATAATGGACCGCGGCTCTGCTGAGCCCGCCGCCGATGCACGAACGGTTGCCGGTCAGCTGGCCGATGCGGCTCCGCGGTGAGGGCGGGCGTTTGCAGTACGTGGCTCTCTGGGCAGGCGTTGCCCCTCCACTTCATCGAGCACCCCTTGCACCTCAAGCGCGGCCTCAAAGATGCCCTCGCCCAGCGCCGATACCGTGTGTCGATGCAGCGATTCGGCACCGCCCACCGTCATCACATCTCCGTTGGCGGTGATCGTGCGGAGCAAGCGAACGAGCTGGTCGAACTGGTTGACGGTGACTCCGAAGGCAAGGCGTTCCTGCGTCATGGCGTGTCTCCCTGGGTGACGTGCCGGACAGCTTGATTTCTAAGCCGACCAGCAATCTATACAAGTCAGATTTCACTTACAAAAAGACTATATGTCACTTATAGTTGTCGTTTATAGACTTATAGTTTGTAGCCGTCAACCTCATGCACACGGATGCTTGCCCCATGAGCAAAGCATCTGCCAACGCATCGCCTCGCCTCGTGTTCGCACGCAACCTCCGGCGGGCAAGACGCCTTCAGGATCTATCCCAGGAAGCGCTCGCTTTGCAGGCTGGGCTCAGCCGCACCTACGTGTCAGAAGTCGAGCGCGGGATGCGCAACATTTCGATCGACAACATGGGGCTCCTCGCAGAGGCACTGGGCGTGCCACTTGGCGATCTACTGGACCTCGACATGCTTAAGCGCATCGCAACACGTTGAAGCCCACCGGACTCGACTGTCCGGTGGACCTCACCCCCTACGTTGGCCCCGCCTTTCGACTCCTGCGCGAGCGACATTCGCTCAGCCAGGAGCAGCTCGCTCTGAACGCGGGCCTCGACCGCACGTACGTCAGCGGCATCGAGCGAAGCTGCCGCAATCCTTCGTTGAAATCCATGCAGCGCATGGCGAGCGAGCTGTCTGTGTCTCTGGACGAAGTCTTTTCACTTGCTCGCGAGCTGGCGGAGCAAGGTCAGGATGTTCCGGCGCAGAAGCGAGTACGCGCCAAGCGCTAGAGCTTCCTGCGGAGTCGGGAGCCGTAGCGGAGAAGCTTGACGGGCGAATCGGACGCCAGGCGACGACCGGATTTAATTAGCCACGTCCCCTTTAATTTGAACTCGATCAACTCTTTAGCGTGCAAACTACCCTCTTTCATTTCCTCTTTGAACCAGTTTGCCATCGCAAAAACTCCTTAAAAGAACTGACTAAGTGAACATGCCCCCCCGCCAGATCGAGATCAAGCAAGCAAATCGAGCAAGGGGAAAATGAGCGCGCCCCGTTAGCTCCTGTTCTTCCGATCTGAA
This sequence comes from Dyella thailandensis, assembly GCF_050749815.1. GTDB lineage: Bacteria > Pseudomonadota > Gammaproteobacteria > Xanthomonadales > Rhodanobacteraceae > Dyella_A. The sequence continues at coordinate 1,818,027 of NZ_CP192735.1, forward strand.
AGTCGAACCTGACCCCTGTTTTTTTTTGAAAAAATAAAAAGACGCTTTGCAAGCGAGCTCAGCAGCTGGCAATCAAAAGCTCAACTAATCAACCCGTTCTTGATGCAAAAAATGCCCCACTGCCTTAGCCGGGTAGCGAGCCGATTTAATTAGCCACGCCCTTTTAACTCGCTTTTTCGAAAACGCGGCCCAGCTCGCTCCCGAGCAAGGCGAAAGTGAACCTGACCCCGTTAGCCGCCCCGTTAGCCCAGTTGATCGCAGCCTCAGTGACAGACCAAGGTATCGCGTGTCTTGAGCATCTCATCCCGGAACCGGTCATAAGTGCTGTCGGGAGCGGCGAACATCAACGTGCATGCATTCCTGTCACCCAGCACCAGCGAATACGTTTCATGGATGGCAACGTTTCCATTGGTCATATTGACGTCTTCGGTCAACGACGGCAGGGCTCCGATGTATCCCTGAACCGGCTGTGCAGCCTGATACTTTCCTCCGCTGCGTTCGGCCAGATCCCGCCCGTAGTCAATCGAACGCTTCAACGTGTCCTGCAACGTCGTTACGGATCCATTCTTTTCTGCCACCAGTAGCTCGAAGGCGGCTACTGGCGCGCCCTGTTCGAGCTTGATGACCTTAACGGTTTCGCCGTTGAGATTTTCTTCTGGAGAAATCGCAGCCACTTTGACCTGCCATCCATCGGGCCACTGGATTTCATAAGGCGCCCGGGGTTGGGAAACGTCGTCACGTTGGGCCGTTGCCAGATTTCCTATCGTTGACTGTGATGACCAAAGATCGCCCACCAGAAGAAGGCTGGCTAGAACTAAATGACCAAGCGTCATGGAAAGCCTGAAGCGAAAACCGCTAACACGATGCAGCAGCCATGCTGTTCCGGCGGCCACCATGGCGGGAGCGAGCGCATAGCCTTGCGCTTTGGCGACATCACCACCCATGCGCTCCATGGCGACAGTAAAATTCGCTATCAGCAGCAAAGCGCACGACAAACCCCAGGCGAACCGCGGGATGTCAGCCCGATGAAGTGACTTCTGCTTTGTGAGAGGTGGTGGCAAGGCCTGCGCCCCTGCCTGACGACCGCATCCCTCGCATAACCCATTGGAGTCCAACTCTGTGTTGCAATGAATGCACTGCATCCTTTCCCCCTGGCTACTAGTGTAGATGCGAGTTCACCCTTGTACGGTACGTCCGCTTCAGGCCGACCTTCACCGGTCGATGGTGGTCCCGCAAACTTCACGAACAATTTAATTAACCACGCACCTTTGATTGGTAATGCATTTAATTAGCCACGCCCCGTTTAATCGTGCCCAAGGACGGCCACGGTGGGACAACCTTCGCGATCGGACTTAATTAGCCACGTCCCCTTTAATTATCTGGCTATCGCTTGATCGGAAGTGCGAGGCCAAAACAGGGATCAGGGTCGACTTTGGGGGCGAAGGCGCTCCAGAAAGTGCACTCTGACCCCAGTTTTTGCAGTCCTTGTGTTGCGCCGCCCCACACGCGTTGATCGCCGGCTCGTGAACTCTTGCCATGCGACGCATTGCAGCGCTCCAGCTCCATGACTGCATTCATAAAATCTTGTTTTGATACCTCAAGACGCACTGCGGCCCAGCGCATCTTCTCCGCCCGCTCATCTTCCTTTCTGCACGTGGCATCGCCCGCATGCCCCGCTCCCGCGAGAAGCAACATAACTGTCGACACAGCGAAAGATGCGCGTCGCAAATCGGAGGCCCTCATGAAAATATTTAAAAAGGAAAAACAGGCAATCCAGGGGTCAAAGTCGACTATTTACCCATCGCCGTCGATGGAAAGTGCACGCTGATCCAGCTTTGGAAATCGAACCTGACCCCTGTTTTGTTTTCGCCCTTTCATTCAGAAATCGACTACCGGAGCGGCCCCTGGCGGCGCGAGAGATGGATTAAGGAAGACCGCACGAGCGGGTAGACCGAGCGCGGCGCCATTCGCGCTTCGCCCTTCCCTCAGCAATATCATTTCTTCGCCTCGTTTCCAAAGAAACTTTTTGCCGACCATCTTGGCGCCATAGCCGTTCTGATAAGTGTCATCGTGCAACCGGGCCGGCTTGCCGTATTTATTCGCGAATGCGCTTTCAAGCACCTCAAACTGTTCGGGCAAGGCATCCATCGAAATGCAATACAGTCGATCTTTATAAAAGAGGTAAAAGATCTTAATCGCTGGTGCCCCTGCTACTGTGCGCAGCTGGATGTTCGATTCGCCCGGCGAGGCATCACAGTAGACCTCGCCCGGCGCCAAACGGGCCAACCCAGATAGAACTTTCTTTCCGCCAGAGTCAGAACATAGCGGCGTTGGCAAACTCTCCATCACTGGTCGGCGCTTTCCGAATAGGGAGCGTTTCACCCCCACCTCGGCGTCATAAGGCTCGCCCTTGGCTGCACTTTTGAACTCGCTCAGCGACATGCCAAGGTAAGCCACTTTGAAGTGGAACGGCTCAACAGGCCGCGCCGTCTGGCTACCTTTGGAGGGGCTTGCCACCTGGTCGTAGGCTCGCCCTGCAAACGAAGGAACGGTGAGAAATGAGCTCAAGATGCCCGCTAGAAGCATTACACCTGGGCGATAACAAAAAATCCCTTTCATAACGAAATCCTTCAATTTTAAAAGAACGGAAAGCCGGTAAAGATCAAGCCCACCATTCGACCAAAACAGAGTGTAGATTAACCGTTCAAAGCAACAGCTTCATAGAAAGTGCGCTCTGACCCTTGGCCTTTCCTGCCACTGTTTTCGCTGGATAAGTGAACCTGACCCCGTTAGCTGTTGAACAAAGTTGGCTCTATTGGAGAGCTACAGTTCGGACACACTCTTCGTACGCGCAAGGCCGACATCATATAATACCCCGCCCCCATTCCCCCATAGAAAATGCACTTTGACTTCAGCTCTTTGTTACGATTTTTATCCTGCCGCCCCTCTTATTCAATTCACAAAAGACCAAACCTATTTGCAAGCACAGAAAGTCCGCGCAATCTATAAATTGCAGCCCTCCCCTCTTGCTTTCTAACGAGAAGCCCAGCCGCCTGGAGTCGAGTCAAGTAATTGGACGAAAAATCTTGTCCAGAAGAAAAGCCAAAAGATTTAAAATCTTTTGATCTAGCCTGACCTGCCGCACCAATGTCGACAAGAAGTTTCTTATCTTTTTGTCTCAAACCCAAACCATCTATCTCGAGCGCCACGATCCTCTTCAACACCTCTGCAGCCAGATCATCGTCTATGCAATCCTCAATCATGGACTCGCCCATAATCCTATTGAACGACTCCTCCGTGAAGGGAATTTTTTGTGCGAGGATATGTTTCCTAACATCGGAGACAACATTCAGGCATATCGTATTGCAATATTTAAAAACAAACCTAATCTCACCATAAGATGCCTCATATAACATCTTATGTATTTTATTTGACAAAGGAGACTTGCCCGACGCCCGCTCGTGAAATTTTTCGACGCGGAAATCGACAGCATTGCTCAGCTCATCAAGAGATATTGGCAATAGCTCGAGGCCCGAGCCAGCAATTCTATCCGTTACACGCGAGTCAAGCGCCTGAACTAAACTATACAAGCCACTCTGACCAATTATCACCCACCACACTTTCTCAACAGAGAAAAGCGTGTCTCGAAATGACATTAATATTTCAGACAGCCGGTCATTATTTAAGTTTTCAACATTATCTAAAGCAATAAAAACACCATCGAAATCCAGCCTAGAAACAACCTCGGCGACGACAACAGAGATGGCATCTTGAAAATTCTCAAATGTCGCCTCAGAAACTGCAGGCATTTGAACGGACCTGCCGATGCCACCACCATTACCAAGAATCGAAATTGAAAAATCCCAAGAAACTGATGATTTTCCTCCAATCCATGATGACAATTTTTCAATCTGCGATGGAAGGTTTCGCGACCTAATGCGACACCACTCATCAACGTTCTTAATCAAAATCTGAAGAACTCTAAGCGCTATAACCCTCGCACTATCATCAGCCTGTAATGGGCACAAGGTCCTTGCTGCAAGTAACCGAGGGCCGCAGGATGCCCTGCCGCTCTCGAGCAGGTGCTGGAAAATATTAAAGAAACTCGTCTTCCCAACACCAGGACTGCCCGAAATAACAAAAACTCCCTCCGGCGCCGAATCAATAAATGTACAAAACTGAACCCCGTCGTCTGATCTTCCGACAAGAAGTGGAACATGATCTTCCGCAACCTTAAGAGGCTGGACGTTATATGGGCTCGCCGAGAATCCTAGTGCTGACCAGCTAGTGCTCATCAATAAATTCCCTTTCCTATTTAATTCAACCAATCATCGGCAACTTCAACCCCTGCTCTTCAGCACAACGGATCGCCACCTCATACCCCGCATCCGCATGCCGCATCACCCCGGTCCCCGGATCATTCCAAAGCACCCGCCCAATCCGCTGATCCGCCTCGCGCGACCCATCGCACACGATCACCACGCCGGAGTGCTGGCTGTAGCCCATCCCCACCCCACCGCCATGATGCAGCGACACCCAAGTCGCCCCCCCCGCCACATTCAACATCGCATTGAGCAGCGGCCAGTCCGACACCGCATCCGAGCCATCCTTCATCGCCTCGGTCTCCCGGTTCGGTGACGCCACCGACCCCGAATCCAGGTGGTCACGCCCGATCACCACCGGCGCCTTCAGCTCGCCGTTGCGCACCATCTCGTTGAACGCCAGCCCCAGCTTGTCGCGCAGGCCCAGCCCTACCCAGCAGATGCGCGCGGGCAGGCCCTGGAAGCTGATGCGCTCACGGGCCATGTCCAGCCAGCGGTGTAGGTGGGCGTCGTCAGGGATCAGCTCCTTCACCTTCTGGTCGGTCTTGTAGATGTCTTCCGGGTCGCCACTGAGCGCCACCCAGCGGAACGGGCCGATGCCGCGGCAGAACAGCGGGCGCACGAAGGCGGGCACGAAGCCGGGGAACGCGAAGGCGTTGGCGCAGCCTTCGTCCTTGGCCATCTGGCGGATGTTGTTGCCGTAGTCGAAGGTGGGGATGCCCTGGGCATGGAAGGCGAGCATGGCCTCCACGTGCACCTTCATGGACTGCTTGGCGGCCTTGGCGGTGCCGGCCGGATCGCTCTTGCGGCGCTCGAACCACTGCTCCACCGTCCAGCCCTGCGGCAAGTAGCCGTTGACCGGGTCGTGCGCGCTGGTCTGGTCGGTGACGGCATCGGGGCGCACGCCGCGCCTGACCAGCTCGGGCAGCACATCCGCCGCGTTGCCCAGCAGCGCGATGGATTTGGCTTCGCCCGCGGCGGTGTACTTGGCGATGCGCGCCAGCGCGTCGTCCAGATCGGTGGCCTGCTCGTCGACGTAGCGGGTCTTCAGGCGGAAGTCGATGCTCTTCTGCTGGCACTCGATGTTGAGGCTGCAGGCGCCGGCCAGGGTGGCGGCCAGCGGCTGCGCGCCGCCCATGCCGCCCAGGCCCGCGGTGAGGATCCATTTGCCCTTGAGGTTGCCGCCGTAGTGCTGGCGGCCCATCTCGACGAAGGTTTCGTAGGTGCCCTGCACGATGCCCTGCGAGCCGATGTAGATCCAGCTGCCGGCCGTCATCTGGCCGTACATCATCAGGCCCTTCTTATCGAGCTCGTTGAAGTGCTCCCAGGTGGCCCAGTGCGGCACCAGGTTGGAGTTGGCGATGAGCACGCGCGGCGCGTCCTTGTGGGTGGGGAACACGCCCACCGGCTTGCCGGACTGCACCAGCAGGGTCTCGTCATCGTTCAAGTCGCGCAGGGAACGCAGGATGGCGTCGAAGCACTCCCAGTTGCGCGCCGCGCGGCCGATGCCGCCGTACACCACCAGCTCGGCCGGGTTCTCGGCCACCGCGGGGTCGAGGTTGTTCTGCAGCATGCGGAACGGCGCCTCGGTGAGCCAGCTCTTGCAGCTGAGCTCGGTGCCGCGCGGCGCGCGGATGGTGCGGGTGGTGTCGATGCGGGTGGGGGCGTTCATGGCGATCTCGCAAAACCGGTGAAAGCTCCGATTGTGGCGAGCCGGCCCCGGCGCGGAAAGGGGCGGTGCGGCATGGGCCTTGGCACGCGGTATTGCGTATGCTCGGCGATCCAGGCTCAACAGGAGTAAGCCGCATGCAATGGTGGATACGCGCGCCGCTGGTATGGGCGGCCTTGGGAACGATGACGACGGCAGCGGCGGGGGCGCCGCCGCAGGCACAGGCGCCCCTGAGCGTGCAGCAACGCGCGCAGGTCGCTGCGTTCGCCCGCCTGTACGGCTTGGTGCGCTACTTCTATCCCGGCGACGGGGCGCAACAGGTGGATTGGAACCGTCTGGCCGTGCTCGGTGCCGGCGAGGCCGCGCAGGCCCGCGATGCGCATGCGTTGCAAGGCACGCTGCAGGCGCTGTTCGCGCCGCTGGGACCGGGCATCGACGTCGCGGCGAGCGGCACGCCGTTGCCCGCGTGGCATGGCGGCGAGACTCCGCCGCTGGTGGCCTGGCATTACCTCGGCTTTCCTTCGCCGCGCAGCGTGTACCGCGGCGCTCGGACGCATCGCGCGGGAGCGCAGGCGTTCACCGGCTTGACGACGCAACAGCCAGCGATGCCGCTGCGCGGTCAAACCGTGCGTCTTCGCGGCGAGTTGCGCGCACTGGACCGAGAGGCGGCCCAACAACATGCGGGGCTTTGGCTGCGCGCCGATCGTGCAAACCACAGCGTGGCGTTTTTCCGCAACACCGCGAAAGAGCAGGTGCCGGACCAGGCCTGGCATCCCTACACGATCCAGACCACGTTGGCGCAGGACGTGGAGACCTTGAACCTGGGCGTGACGCTCACCGCCAGTGACGACGGCGCGACGTCGGCGGTGGCCGTGCGCCATCTTGAGCTTGCCGTGGACGACGGCCATGGCGGCTGGAAGGCATTGCCGCTTCCCGCGCTCGCTGCGGCGGCAACGCCCGGGCACGGGTGGATACCGGTTGGCGCGATCGACGGCAAGACGAGCCCCGCGCAGTGGCACGGCGACCAGGGCGGCTATCTGCAGCTGGCCGAAGCCGGAGGCCCTGACGCGCTATTTTCGGCCCCGCCCAGACCTGGCCACGTCGCCACGTTCCCGCTCGGCGACGGCTTAACCGCGCGCGTGGCGCTGACCCTAGGCGATGGCGAGGCAAAGGTGACCCCCGCGCAGGCAGAGGCACTGAGCGCTTTGAAGGCACGACTGGCCGCCTTGCCCGACCCGCACCAGTCGATCGCCAGCACGGCGGTGCGCCAGGGCGATGCGGTGGCCGCCTGGAGCGCGCTGCGGCACTTCTATCCCTACGAGGAGGTGCTGACGCGGCCATGGGACGCGCTGCTCGACTCCGCGCTCGCCGACACGGCCCGCGCAACCTCACGCGAGACACAGATGGAAGCGCTGCAGCGCCTAATGGCGCCGCTGCAGGACGCCCATGGCACGGTGATGGACAGCACGGTGCACAAACGGCTGAGCCTACCGGTGCAGTTGGCGCCGGTGGCTGGCCAGTGGGTGGTAGTCGCCACCACTGAGCCACAGCAGGCTCGGGTGGGCGACGTGGTCACGGCGCTGGACGGCGTGCCCATGCCGCAGGCGGCGGACGCGGTGCAGGCGCGCATGTCGGGACGGCCAGGCGTACGCCCCTGGAAGGCGTTGCAGACCCTGGCCTGGGGAGTCCCCGGACAAACCCATGCCTTCTCGCTGCGCCATGCCGACGGCACCACGAGTACGGTCTCGCTCGCCTACAGCGAGGCACGGACGCCGCAGCCACCGCGCCCCGCCGCGGTCGCCGAGCTGGCGCCGGACGTCTGGTACGTCGATCTGGCGCGCGCGCGCCTGGAGGACGTCGCGCCGCGCTACGCGCAACTGGCGGCGGCGCGTGCGGTGATCTACGACGACCGCGGCTACCCGAAGGATTCCCGCCTCACCCAGGGCCTGCTCGAGCATCTCCTCACCCATCCCGAACACGCCCGCTGGATGCACATACCGCGCTACGTCGGGCCGTTCGGCGAACGCGCTGGCTACGACGACCTCGGCTGGGACCTGCAGCCGGCGCCCCCGCACCTCGCCTCACGCGCCCTGTTCCTGATCGCCGGCAGCACCATCAGCCAGGCCGAGGCATTCGCCGGCTACGTGCAGGACGAGCGCCTGGGCACGCTCATCGGCAGTACCACGGCGGGCGTGGACGGCAACATCGCCACGATGATGCTGCCCTCAGGCATGGGCATCATCTTCACCGGCATGAAGGTGACGCACCACGACGGCACCGGCCGCTACCAGGCGCTGGGCACGACACCGGACGTGCCGGTCGAGCCGACTGTGGCCGGCGTGCGCGCCGGGAAGGACGAGGTGCTGGACGCCGCTCTGCGCATGGCGACCTCCGCGAAGTGACACGCTGGCTTTTGTGGAGATCACCGGGTGAGGACGGCGGGGTGGTGAGTGCGGGCGGGTCGGCGCGGGGGCCGAGTGCGGTGTGATGCGCGCGGTGCACGCAACGTTCTACGCCACGCGGTGGGCGATCACACCAGCAGCCAGCCCGCGTGCAGCGCCAGCACCACCAGGCTGATGCCCAGCCGCATGCGCCGGTACGGGGCAGTCCACAGCGGATCGCGCTGATCGATCACCAGCCAGATCGCGAAGCCGGCGGCGAGCAAGGCCAGCGCGTACATCGGCGCATGCAGCAACAGCAGCGCGGAGAAGCCGATGAGGCTGGGCATCACCGCTTCCACGAAGCGCAGCGGCGACACGCCGCCGGCCAGACCGCGGCCCCAACGCGCGCCACCGAGAAAGCTGAGGATCACCGCGCCGTAGGCCACGAACACCGCCGCGGCGAAGCCGGCCCAGGCGGGCCACACAAAGGCGGCGAGCAGCGCGCCGGCGAACGGCAGCACGCCGCTCCAGCCTAGCGCGAGCATGCCGCGCGGCAGCGGCGGTTTGGAGGTATCGATCATGCCCGGAACTCCTGGCCGGCACCGCGCCGGCGTCACCGGCCATGATCGCCGAAGCCGCCCGCCGCCCCAAGGGCGGGTGCTATACCGGCAGGCCGAGTGCGCGCATGTGGGCACGCAAGGCGTCCGCGCCCTGGAAGTGCCAGCCGTGCATGCCCAGCGCTTCGGCGGCGGCGACGTTTCGGAGTGAGTCGTCGATATAGAGCGTGCGCGCCGGCTCGATCGCGTAGCGCTGGATCAGCCGGTGGAAGATTTCAGGATCGGGCTTGATCAGCTGCTCCTCGCCGGACACCACGATGCCCTCGAACCAACCGAGAAAATCGAAGCGCTCGCGCGCCAGCGGGAAGGTTTCCTGCGACCAGTTGGTGAGCGCGTACAGGCGCACGCCCTGCTCGCGCAGTTCGCCAAGCAGGTCGACGGTGGGCTGGATCGGGCCGCGCAAGGTATCCAGCCAGCGCGTGCGGTAGGCGGCGATGTGCTCGGCATGGTGCGGGTGCTGCGCGCTGAGTACGGCCACCGCCTCGGCCCAGGGGCGGCCGGCGTCCTGCGCCAGGTTCCACTCCGGCGTGCAGACCTCGGCGAGGAAGCGCTCCATGGCAGCCTCGTCGTCGAACAGCGTGCGGTAGAGGTAGCGCGGGTCCCAATCCACCAGCACGCCGCCGAGGTCGAAGACCACGGTGTCGACGATGGGGCGATTGGGGTGTGCAGCCGGTACGGTGGCGGAGGGCATGGAGCGCGGGGTCGTGGATGGGGGCCTCATGCTAACCCGGCGCGGCGACCCTGCCGGTGGCCGTCGCCAGGTGGTCGGCCACCATGGTCGCCAGCGGCGCATGCGCAATCTGCAGCACCTCGAAGAGGCCGGCGGCGTGCAGCGGCACGGAAAGATCGAGCACCTCCTGCTCCAGGCGTTGACGGGCCGCTTCGTCGGTGGCGGCGAGCAACTGGCGTACGCGCAGCACGAAATGGGCGTGCAGCGGCGCGGGCGACGCTGCAGCGTCGATGGAACGGTGGGCGGGGCCGTCGAACAGCACGCCGCGGGCGTGCTGCGGGTGGAACAGCGCGGCCAGGCGCTGCATCGGCGAGGGGAGCGGAGCGGCGGAAAAAGACGTGGACATGGATCGTGCCTCGGTCGGGGAATGAAACGCGCGCGGCTTGTCTGCACGCGCGACCTGCGGCACGGTACGACCTCAACTTAACTTGAGGTCAAGCGTGTGAAGTCGAGCATGGGCAAGGCATCGGATGCTCCGGCGCTGAGCGTGGGCCAGGTGGCCGAACGCAGCGGGCTGAGCGTGTCGGCGATCCACTTCTACGAGAGCAAGGGGCTGATCCGCAGCTGGCGCTCGGCCGGCAACCAACGGCGCTACCGGCGCGACGTGCTGCGACGGCTGGCGGTGATCCGCGTGGCAAACCGCACCGGGCTGCCGCTGGCGTCGATCGCCGCGGCGCTGGCCGAGCTGCCGGACGAGCGCACGCCGAACATGGCGGACTGGAAGCACCTGTCCAGCCACTGGCGCGCCGAGCTGGACGCGCGCATCGCCCGCCTCACGCAACTGCGCGACGAACTCACCGGCTGCATCGGCTGCGGCTGCCTGTCGCTGAAGAAGTGCCCGCTGCGCAACGCCGAGGACCGACTCGGCGACAGCGGCAGCGGCCCGCGCCTGCTCGATGCCGATGCGCTGTAGCGCGCGGTGCATCGGCTTGGCGCACGGCGGCGCGCTGGCGCATCATCGCCCGACCACCAGCCGAAGGAGATCACGATGACGACCAGGGTGCTGGGCATCGACCTGCACGATGCCGGACGCGACGGGGTGTACCGGGTGGCACCGGATGATCCGGTGACGCTGGTCGGCGACGCCGAGCGCGCCGGGCTCGCACTGTTGCGCATCGATCTGGCCGACTGTCACGACGAGGCGACCGCGCTGCAGCGCATCGCGACGCAGGCGGGCCTGCCGGCGGCCGCTTCCGGCTCGTGGGCGCAGCTGGACGCGGCGCTGCGCGCCGATGAAGGCGCCGGACGCGTGCTGCTGTTCGATCACGCGGTGGCGTTCTGCCGCGCCGCCCCGGAAGCCTACGCGGCGAGCCGCCGCGCGCTGGAGGAGATGGCGCGGGCCGGGCATGCGCGGGGCGTGCCGTTCTTCGTGTTCATGGAGTTTCCGGATAACGAGACGCGCGACGCGGCAATCGACGCCTGAGCGCTCGCGCATCGCCCGGCACTGGCGGCGGCCAAGCGGCGCGCGGATGCTCGCGCGTACACCGTCTTGAGGAGTCCGGCCGATGATCCTGCTCGCTGCTTTGCTGATGACCGCGACGGCCACGCCGTCCCCCGCCTGCCAGGTGTGGCAACGCGAACAGGCGTTCGCGCGCAGCGTGCGTGAGCACGACGCGGCGGCGTTCCGAACCTTTCTTGCCAATGACGCGGTGTTCGATGCGAATACCACGCATCCGGTGCGCGGCGCGGCGGCGATTGCCGCGGCGTGGGCGCCGATCGTCGCCGGCAAGGAACTGCAATTGGACTGGCAGCCGGCCCACGTGGTGCTGAGCGCGGACGGTCGCCTGGCGCTGTCCAGCGGCCCGTACGTGCTCACCACGCACGGCAAGGATGGCCAGGCGCACACTACGATCGGGCACTTCAGCACGGTGTGGCGGCGCGGACGCGATGGGGCGTGGCGGGTGCAGTTCGACGGGGGTGATGAGGGGCGCCCGGCGGATGCGGAGGGGCTGGCGGCGTTTGCGCGCGGTGTGGATGCGGGGTGTGCGCTGGGGTTGTAGTTGGGTTTGGGATTAAGAGCCGGGTGGCGTGGGGTTTCGGGCCCTTCGACTTCGGCGCGAAGCGCCTACGCTCAGGGTGAACGGTTGGGGGGTAGTGGCGCGGGCGTGATGGGGCTCGACGGGTGCAGTTCGCTGGGGGTGACGAGGGGCGCCCGACGGATGCGGAGGGGTGGCAGCGTTTGCGCGAGGTGCAGATGCGGGGGCGCGCTGGGGTTGTAGCTGGAGATGCCGGTCCGCTTGGGGTTTCAGGCCCTTCGACTCCGGCGCGGTGCGCCTACGCCCAGGGCGAACGGTGTGAGGTGACGGCGCGTGACGCGCTTTCACCCGCGCAGCGGAAGCGCTGAAGGCCCTGGAGTCGGCCATGCCTATCAACCGAAGCGCCCACTCCCAAAAAACCGTTCGCCCTGAGCGTAGGCGCACCGCGCCGAAGTCGAAGGGCAGCCCCAACCGGAGAAGCACCACCCACCCCAGCATCCATGTCCGAAAACGGCGAGTTCGTCCGCCGAGCCGGTGCTAGCCTGCGCGGCATGGACACTCCCCTGCCCCCTGCACTGCCCGACGCGCGCACCTGCGAACGCGCCCGGCTGAGTCGCGACGCGCGCTTCGACGGCCTGTTCTTCACTGCCGTCACCAGCACGCGTATCTACTGCCGGCCGGTGTGCCCGGCGCCGTCGCCGAAGCCCACCAACGTGCGCTATTACGCGAGCGCGGCGGCGGCGGAAGCGGACGGGTTCCGCCCCTGCCTGCGCTGCCGACCGGAGCTGGCGCCGGGCAACGGCGACTGGCAGCGCGGTGGGCACGCGGTGGCGCGGGCGCTCACGCTGATCGAGCACGGCGCGCTGGAGACCGGCTCGGTGGATGAGCTGGCCGCAAGGGTCGATCTCGGCGCACGGCAGCTGCGGCGGCTGTTCGTGGAGCACGTGGGCGTGCCGCCGCTGAGCGTGCACACCACGCGGCGTTTGCTGTTCGCCAAACAACTGTTGACCGAGACGGCGATGCCGGTGACCGAGGTGGCATTGGCGGCGGGCTTCGGCAGCCTGCGTCGGTTCAACGCAGCGTTTGCGCAGGCGAACCGGCTGCCGCCACGCGAGCTGCGCCGGCAGCCGCGTGCGCCGGCCGGTGCACCGCTGGTGCTGCGATTGGGCTACCGACCGCCATACGATTTCACCGCGCTGCTGGCATTCCTTCGCGGCCGTGCGCTGCCCGGCGTGGAGGCGGTGGACGAGGCGAGCTACGCGCGCGTGTTCGGCGACCCTGCGCAGCCTTCATGGTTGCGGCTGAGCGCGTGGCCGCAAGGCGAGCACGCGCTGCGGCTGGAACTACACGGTGTGGCGCCGGCGCAGTTGCTGGGCGTGGTAACGCGGCTGCGCCGCATGTTCGACCTGGATGCCTCGCCGCAGGCGATCGCCGCGGTGTTCAAGCGCGATGCGGTGCTGGGGCCGCTGGCGAAGAAGCACCCGGGCCAGCGCCTGCCCGGCGGCTGGGACGGTTTCGAGATTGCCGTGCGCGCGATCCTCGGCCAGCAAGTGAGCGTGGCCGCGGCGCGCACGCTGGCCTCGCGCGTGGTGCAGCGCTTCGGCACGCCGCTGGTGGAGGCGCCGCTGCCGGGGCTGGAGCGGATCTTCCCTACGCCGGCGCAACTGGCCGAGGCGGACCTGGGCGCGCTGGGCATTACCGGCGCGCGCATCGCGACGATCCGTGCGGTGGCGCAGGCGTTGCTGGACGGGCGCATCGACTTTCGTCCGGAGCAGCCGCTGGACACGTTCGTGGAGCGCTGGGTGGCCCTGCCGGGCATCGGCGCGTGGACCGCGCATTACATGGCGATGCGCGCGCTGAGCCACCCCGATGCGTTTCCCGCGGCGGACCTGATCCTGCGGCGCGCGGCGGCGCCGGCCGGAGAGGAACTGAGCACGCGCGCACTGGAGCAGCGTGCCGAAGCGTGGCGGCCGTGGCGCGCGTACGCGGTGATGCATCTGTGGCGCAGCGTGGGCGAGGCGGCCGTGGCGACCGGAGCCAAGCGATGAGCGACGCGATCTGGTTCGACGAGATGCCCTCGCCGGTCGGCCCGCTGCGGCTGGTAGCCGACGAGCATGGGCTGCGGCAGATCTGGTTCGAGAACGAGCGGCACCCGAAACGCGCTGCGCCGCACTGGGTGCGCGCGCCGCGGGCGGTGCAGTTTGCGCGCGAGCAACTGGAGGAGTACTTCGCCGGCACGCGGCAGGTGTTCGAGCTGCCGCTGCATCCGGTGGGCACCCCGTTCCAGCTCACGGTGTGGCAGGCGCTGGCGGACATCCCCTACGGCGCCACGCAGAGCTACGGCGAGGTGGCGCGGCGCATCGGCGAGCCGCAGGCGGTGCGCGCGGTGGGCGCGGCGAACGGGCGCAATCCGCTACCCATTGTGCTGCCGTGCCACCGGGTCATCGGCGCGAACGGCAGCCTCACCGGTTTCGGCGGCGGCCTGCCGGTGAAGCAGTACCTGCTGGCGATGGAGCGGCGTGTGGCGCAGGGCGACCTGTTCGGCGGCTGAGGGCGCGGTGTGCCGAGCGGCACATTGACGCTGCGAAACTGGCACGTATACAGTGTATACATGCCTCGCCTTTCCACATCCGACAAGATCCTGCGCGCTGCGCTGAAGCTGTTCGAGCGCGGCGGCGCCGAGGCGGTAAGCATGCGCCGCATCGCCGACGCAGTCGGCATCACGCCGATGGCGATCTATCGCCACTTCCCCAATCGCGAGGCGCTGCTCAAGCGTCTGTCCGACGACAGCTTCCAGGCGATCGCGCACGAATGGGCGGCGCACGGCACGCACCCGGACGTGCTGGAACGGCTGCTGGCGCTGCTCACGCCCTACCTCGACTACGCGCTGGCTAACCCGCACCTGTTCGATCACGCGTTCTCGCTGCGACGTGACGACGCGCGTCGGTTCCCCGAAGACTTCCGCGAGCGCCAGTCGCCCACGCTCACCGTGATTGCCGACGCGATCGATGAGGGCATGCGTCAGGGGGTGTTGCGCAAGGACGATCCGTGGGACGTGGCGATGACGCTGTGGGCGCAGGCGCACGGCCTGATCGTGCTGTATCGCGCCGGTCGCTTCAGTTACGACGAGGCGCAGTTCCGCGCCTTCTATCTCGCATCGCTGCGGAGGGTGATCGATGGCATCAAGGCTTGATCGCAAGGGCTTGGCGCTGGGCCTGGCCGCCGTGGCGCTGTCGGCGCCGGGCTGGTGGTTCGGCAGCGGCCTGGCGCCGCAGTGGTGGCTGACCTGGCTGGCGCCGCTGCCGGTGCTGCTGCTCGCGCCGTGGGTGCGCCGGCGCTGGGCCGCGCTGGCGGCATTCGCGGCGTACGCGCTGGGCGGCCTGAACCAGTGGAGTTACCTGCACGGCTATATCGGCCTGCCGCTGGCGACGATCGTGCCGGCAGTGGCCGGGCCCGGCGTGACGCTGGCGCTTTGCGTGCTGCTGTTCCGTCGCCTGCTGGTGCGCGAGCGCCCCGTGGCTGCGGCGCTGGCGGTTCCGGCGCTGTGGGTGACGATCGAATACATCAACACGCAGCTCTCGCCGCACGGCACGTTTGGCAGTATCGCGTACACGCAGATGGATGCGCTGGCGATCCTGCAGCTGGCCGCTTTCACCGGGCTGTGGGGCATCAGCTTTGCGCTGTTGCTGGTGCCGGCCGTGCTGGCGGTGCTGGCCGCGCCGCAGGTGTCGGCGCGTGGTCGTCGCGCGGTGGCGGCGGTGGGCGTGGTGCTGCTCGGATCGGCGCTGGGATTCGGCGTCTGGCGGCTGCAGGCTCCGGCCGCGTCGACTGTACGGGTGGGCCTGGTGTCGCTGGAGAAACCCATTCGCCCCGCGCTGCGCGATGCCGCGGGACAGGCACTGCAGGCGCGCTACGTGGCGGCGATCGATCGCCTCGCGGCCGCCGGCGCGCAGATCGTGGTGCTGCCCGAGACCGTGCTGGCGACCGGCGACGCGACGCTCCCCGCGTTCGCGGACGCGGCGCAGCGCCACGGCCTGATCGTGGACGCGGGCATCGATTTCACCGGCGAGCCGCGGGCCGAACGCAACATGGCGATGGCCTTTGTGCCGGGCGCGGCGATGCCCGCCACCTACGCCAAGCACCACCTGATTCCCGGCTTCGAGAAGCAGTACACGCCGGGTGACGATTACCGAATGCTGCCGGGTACGCCGCGCATCGGCCTGGCGATCTGCAAGGACATGGATTTCCACGACATCGGCCGCGCCTACGCGGCGCGCGATGCGCAGTTGCTGCTGGTGCCGGCGTGGGATTTCAGCATCGACGGCTGGCTGCACGGCCGCATGGCGATCATGCGCGGCGTGGAGAGCGGCTTCGCGATCGCCCGCGCCGCGCGCTCGGGGCGCCTCACCCTGAGCGACGACCGCGGCCGCGTGGTGGCCGAGGCCTCGAGCGAGCAGCACGATGCCGAGCTGATCGGCGCGCTGCCGCTGCGCGATACGCACACGCTGTATGCGCGCTGGGGGAATTGGTTCGTCTGTTTGGGGATGGCCGCGCTGGCCGCGGCGCTGGTGGCGGCGGTGACGCCGCGGCGCGGGAACACGTCACGCACTTAGCGGCGGCGAGCGCTCAGCGGCCGCCGCTGCTGGAACTGCGCGCCGGCACGCTGCCTTCGCTGACCTGCGGCACCGGCTGTGGCAGCAACGCATCGCTGTAGCGCTGCACGCGATCGCGCTGCTGCGCGCGGTAGAGCTGATCCAGCGCCTGCTCGGCCTTGTCCACCTGCGCATCGTTGGCGGTGCTGCTGCTCGAAGCCGGGCGATTCAGGGCCGGGCGACGCGTGCGCTCGATCGCCTCCTGCCGCAGCTGGTGCTCTACCTCGCTCTTGCGCAACTGGTCGCGCACCTGGCTCTGCTGCACGGCCTGGCGGAAGCGCTGCTGCGCCGCCGTGGGCTGGATCAGCACCGGACGCGGCGGCGGTGTGGGCGGCACGGGCGGCTGGGTCTGGCGAGCCCAGGCAGTGCCGATCGCGGCGACCGCAAGAACGGACGCCGTCAGCGAGCAGGCGAAAACTTTACGAGATGTCATCGTCACACCTATGCGCGATCATGGCCCGTTGTGGTGTCGCTGATCGTAGGTTTCAACGCATGAAAATCCTGTTCCGTCTGCTCGGCTGCGTCCTGCTGCCGTTTGTCGCAGCCTGTGCCGAGCTTCCCGCGCAACACGTTGCCCCGCCCGCTTCGCCCACGCCGCTGCTGCTGGTTTCGATCGATGGCTACCGCTACGACTACCTCGACCGCGGCCTCAGCCCCACGCTCGCCGCGCTGGCGCAAGACGGTGTGCACGCCGAGGGCATGCAGCCCTCGTTTCCCTCGCTGACCTTTCCCAACCACTACACGCTGGTAACGGGCCTGCGCCCGGACCACCACGGCATCGTGCACAACACGATGGAAGACCCGCAGCTTGGCCACTTCGCGCTGAAGGATCGCCAGGCGGTGAGCGACGGCCGCTGGTGGGCCGAAGGCACGCCGCTGTGGGAAACCGCGGACCGCGCGGGCCTGAAGACCGCCACCATGTTCTGGCCCGGCACTGAAGCCGACATCCACGGCCGCCATCCCGATCACTGGCGGCCCTACGACGGCGCGGTGACACCCGACCAGCGCGTGGACCAGCTGCTCGCCTGGCTGGATCTGCCGCCCGGCCAGCGGCCGAGCTTTCTCACGCTGTATTTCGACGCGGTTGATCACGCCGGCCACGACTTCGGGCCGGACTCGCCGCAGGTGAACCAGGCCCTGCGCGAGACCGACGAGGCGCTGGGCCGGCTGGTCGCCGGGCTGAAGCAGCGCGGCCTGTTCGATCGCATCAACATCATCGTGCTGGCCGATCACGGCATGGCCACGGTGCCGGTGGGGCACGCCATTGCGCTCGACGATCTGCTGCCGCTGGACCAGGTGGATCTGGTGACCGCGGGCGTATTCGCCGGCATCGATCCGAAACCCGGCCACACGCGCGCGTTCGCTGCGATCGAGGCGCGCATGGAACAACCGCAGCAGCACATGCAGTGCTGGGACAAGACGCGCGTACCGGCCCGCCTCGCCTACGGCCATAACCCGCGCGTGCCGCAGTTGCTGTGCCTGGCCGATGTGGGCTGGACGATCTCTACGCGTAAGTACCTGGCCATGCATGCCGACGACCACGCGCGCGGCGAACACGGCTACGACAACGCCGACTTGCGCATGCAGGCGCTGTTCGTGGCGCACGGGCCGGCGTTCCGGCGCGGCGTGGGGCATGCGGTGTTCCCGAACGTGGACGTCTATCCGCTGATGGCGCACCTGCTGGGCATCACGCCCGCGGCGAACGACGGCAACTACGACGCGGTGAAGGACATGCTGGTGCCCGCAGCGCGCTAAGAGCATGGCGCAGCGCATGGATGCATCAAGGCGCCATAGGCCGTTCGGGCTATGACGCCGGCAGCGCGCTCGCACATCATCGGCGCCCCTCCCCTCGACCTGCTTTTCCATGACCCATTTTCTCCGCTGGATTCCCTGCGCCGCGCTGGCCCTGCTGGCCGGCTGTGCCAGTACGCGCCCCGTCGTGCAAGCCGAGGCTGCCGCCCCCGCGCCGGTGCTGCTGGTGTCGATCGACGGCTTTCGCGCCGATTATCTCGACCGCGGCATCTCGCCCACGCTGTCCGCGCTGGCCAACGACGGCGTGCGAGCGCGCGCGATGGAGCCTTCGTTTCCCTCCCTAACCTTTCCCAACCACTACACCCTGGTCACCGGCCGCTACCCGGACAGGCACGGCATCGTCGACAACGCGATGTTCGACCCAACCTTGGGCAGCTTCACCCTCGGCAATCGCCAGGCGGTGGGTGACGGGCGCTGGTGGAACGAGGCCGAGCCGATCTGGGTCACCGCAGAAAAACAGGGGCTGCACACCGCCACCATGTTCTGGCCCGGCTCCGAAGCGGCGATCCACGGCGTACGCCCCGAGCACTGGCTCCCCTACGACGGCGACATGCCGTACGACGCGCGCGTGGACAAGCTGCTCGCGTGGCTGGACCTGCCCGCAGACAAACGACCGCAACTGCTCACGCTGTACTTCGAGGCGGTAGACACCGCCGGCCACTACTACGGCCCCGATGCGCCGGAAACCAATGCCGCCATCGGTGAAGTGGACAGCGCATTGGCGCGACTGGTCGCGGGGCTGAAGCAACGCGGCCTGTTCGATCGCATCAACCTGATTGTGGTCGCCGACCACGGCATGGCCGCGACGCCGCCGAACCAGCGCATCTTCCTCGACGACCTGATCACCCCGGGCCATGCGCGCGTGGTGTCGACCGGCGCGATCTCCGGGATCATCCCGGCACCGGGCCGCGAGGCCGAGGTGGAAGCCGCCCTGCTCAAGCCGCATCCGCACATGCAGTGCTGGAAGAAAGGCCAGATTCCCGCCCGCCTGCACTACGGCCACAACCCGCGCGTGCCACCCCTGTTCTGCCTGGCCCAGGTCGGCTGGTTGATCACCAGCAACACCACCACGATGCTTCACCACGGCAAGGCGATCTACGGCGAGCACGGCTTCGACAATGCCGACCCGGCGATGCGCGCGCTGTTCCTGGCGCACGGGCCGGCGTTCCGCCAGCACCTGGTGGTGCCGGAGTTTTCGAACGTGGATGTGTATCCGCTGATGACTCATCTGCTGCGTATCACTGCGGCGCCGAATGATGGCGACTACGAGGCGGTGAAGGGGATGTTGGTGCCGGCGGCGCGGTGAGGTGTGGGTGCAGGATTGGAGGTGGGGTTCCGGCATCGGGTAGTGGCTCGCAAGCTCCTTGGCTGCCGCTTCCGCGCGGTCCACACGGAAGTTGTTCGGAGTGAGATCAGAAGAGCCAGAGCTTTCGTTCGCCTTCGGCGACCGAGTCACTTTCTCTTGGGTCGCCAAGAGAAAGTAACCAAAGAGAAGGCGACCCTCCTCGGCACTTGCCGGGCTACGCCCGGCAAGTCCGTGAGCCGCGGACGGGCTTTTCGACAGTGCATCCATGCACTGGCGAAAAGGCATCGGCATCCCTGCCGATGCCCCTGCGGGCCTGATCGTCCCCGGCTCACTGCCTCACAAGGGAGGTGGAGGTCAAAGGCAAGGGCAAAGGCCAGGCCAACGGCCAAAGCACCAGCTCCAGCTACAGCCACATCCAGAGCCACAGCGACGGCGACCGCATGGCCTCGTCGTCGCCGGCATCCTTGGCGTCGACCTGGGTCTGGAAGCGCGCGGGTTGGTCTTCCGGGTCGTTGGGCTGGGTAGCGGAAACAACTGCGACTACGTCCTCAGCTTCAGCACCAGCATCGGCATGGACAACAGCGCAAAGGCAATGGTGATCGCGTCAGCGATCGCCGAGCCTTCGCGCGCGACGCGCGCGGCTTTTGATCTTCCCTCCCCTCTGCAGCGGCGGCCGGGCGGAGGATCAGCCCGAAGGGTGGCTCGCATGGATGCGAGCCAGTTTGGCGTCAGTCCATGGATGGACTGTCGACAAACCCCGTAGCCCGGACGCGTACCTCACCGGTCGCAGACCGGTGAGGCGCGAAAGCGGGGTGGCCTTTCTCTTGGTTACTTCTCTTTGGCCACGCAAAGAGAAGTGACTCGCCCTCCGAAGGAGGACGAAACGCTCTTCGCTCTACGGATCCAGGAGTCCGGAAAGAGCAAAAGACACTGGATGACCGGCTTGCGCCGCTGAAACGCACCTCCCGCTTTCGCGAGAATGACGGCGCATGCGGAGGCGGGGGCCTTTCTCTTGGTTACTTCTCTTTACTCCGGGCATCCTGCCCTCCGCCCTTCGGGTCGGCTTCGCCGTTCGCGCCCGTTCCGGACGGGCGCGTGGCCACACAAAGAGAAGTAACTCGGCCTCCGAAGGAGGACGAAACCGCTCTTGGCTGTTGCTTCTGAAGCAAAGCGATAAAGAGCAAAGTGGATTCCCGCGTCCGCGGGAATGACGGCAGGAGAGCGTGTGGCGTCTGGCGAAAAGCGTGGGCTTGTGGCGGTCCACGGAGCGCCGCGTGGAAGCGTCGATCCCACCACCGGCAAAGCCCCCTCAGGGCATCGCCCCCTGACTAGCCGGCGTAGGCAACGTCGCCACATTGACCAGAGGCGGCACACGGTAGAGCCGCCAAGCCACCAGCAACCCGGCCAGCACCAGCACACCAACAAACGCCACCACCCCATGCCACCCATGCGAGGCGTAGAACAACCCGCCACCAGCACCCGCCAGGCTCGAGCCCATGTAATACGAGAACAGATACATCGACGACGCCTGCGCCTTGGAGGCACCCGCGCGCCGCCCCACCCAGCTGCTGGCGATCGAGTGGCCGCCGAAGAAGCCGAAGGTGATCGCCACGATGCCCAGCACGATCAGCCACAGCGGCGTGAGCGCGGTGAGCGCCACGCCCACCAGCATCAGCGCGAAAGCCGTCCACAGCACCTTGCGCCGACCGAGCTGGCCGGCCAGGTGGCCCATCCACGCCGAGCTGAAGGTGCCGATGAGGTAGACGCTGAAGATCGCGCCGACCACCGCCTGGCTCAACGAGTACGGCGGTGCCAGCATGCGGTAGCCGATGTAGTTGTAGACGGTGACGAAGGCGCCCAGCAGCAGGAAGCCGGTGGCGAACAGCCACGGCAATGCGGCGTCGCGGAACATCGCCGCGAAGCGCGCGAGCAGGCTGCGCAGGTTGAGCGGCTGGCGCACGAAGTGCCGCGACGGCGGCAGGCTGGCCCAGAACAGCAGCGCCGAGATGAGCCCGATGCCGCCCACCGTGGCCACGCCCACGCGCCAGCCGAAGTAGTCGGCCAGAACGCCGGCCACCAGCCGTCCGCCCATGCCGCCGATCGCGTTACCAGCGATGTACAGGCCCATCCCTAAGCCGATGGAATCGGCGTGCATCTCCTCGCTGAGATAGGTCATCGCCACGGCGGGCAGGCCGCTCAGGGTAAGCCCCAGCAGCGTGCGCAGCACCAGCAGCATGTGCCAATCCGGCACCAGCGCGGTGGCCAGCACCAGCACCGCCGAGGACAGCAGCGATACGGCCATCACCGACTTGCGCCCCACCGCATCGGACAGCGCGCCAGCGAACAGCATGGCGAAGGCGAGCACGCCGGTGGTGAGCGACAGCGACAACGCGCTGGCCGCTGCGCTTACGCCGTAGTCGTGGCTGAACTGCGGCATCAGCGGCTGCACGCAGTACAACAGGCCGAACGTGGCCAGGCCGGCGGCGAACAGCGCGAGGTTGGTGCGGCGGAACGCGGGCGTGCCGTGGCGAATGGCGGTAGACGTGTCGGCCAGGCGGCCGTCGGCGGAAGCCGGAGTGGACATCGTGGAACACATCGCTGGACTGACGCAGGCCAGGCGCCTGCACGCGCCAGCTTAAACCGTGCGCTGGTCGGTCCGCGTCAGCGGCAGGCGCAGCGTCACCTCCAATCCCCCGCCTGGCGCGTTGGCGGCGCGCACGCTGCCGCCGTGCACCTGCACCACGCGCTGCACGATGCCCAGCCCCAGGCCAAGCCCGTCGGCGTGCGCCGCATTGCTGCCGCGGAAGAACGGCCTAAACAGCATCGCCAGCTCCGGCTCCGGCACGCCGGGGCCGTGATCGCGCACGGTCAGTTCCACTTCGCCGTGATCCAACGGCGCCAGCACCAGCTCGACCGCCGTGCCCGGTGCGCCGAACTTGATCGCGTTGCCCAGCACGTTGTCGACCGCGCGCTCCAGCAGCTGGGCGTTGCCGCTGACCGGCGCCTCGGCATCAGCCCGCACGTTGAGCTGGATGTGGCGCGCGCCGGCTTCCAACGTGGCGCGCGCGGCGGCATCGCGGACCAGCGCGGCGAGATCCACCACGTCTGCCTGCATGCCCGGCAGGCCGCCTTCCAGTCGCGACAGCGCCAGCATCTCGCCGGTGAGGCGATCCAGCCGCGCGATCTCCTGCTCGGCCTGGCGGAAGTAGCCGGCCGCTTCGGCTGGGCTGGCGCTGCGCTCGGCGAAATCGAGGATCAGCTGCAGCCGCGCCAGCGGCGAGCGCAGCTCGTGCGAGAGATCCTGCAGCACGCCGCGATCGTGCGCGACCAGCGCCTCGATGCGCTCGGCCATCGCGTCGAAATCGCCGGCGAGCTGGGCCAGCTCGTCACGTCGCGAGCGTCCGCGCCAGTGGACGCGCGCAGACAGCTCGCCCGCCGCCATCCGCTGCGTGGTGGCGCGCAGGGCCGCCACCGGGCGCGCCACACTGCGGGCGATCCACCAGCCGATGCCACCCACCAGCAGCAACGACAGCACCGCCTGCACGGTAAGCTCGATGCGCTGACGCGTGTGCTGGCGCAAGCGCGTGTGCGAGCGACTCAGCGCGACCAGCTGGTAGCTGCGCCCGTCGCTGCCGGACACCGCCTGTACGGCGAGATACAGGCCGGGCCGCGGCTGCATCAAAAGATCGTGCCCGGCGCCCAGCAGGTTGGGCAGGTCGCGCTGGATCGGGCCATACAGGCGGAACGGCGACAGCGCTCGGCCATGCTCGAACAGCGTCGCCTCGATGCCTTCGTGCCGCTGCGCCTGCGACCATGCCTGCAGGGCCGGCTCGCCACCGGACTGGTAGGCGTCGCGCGCATCGCTGGCGAGCGTGGGCCAGTCGATCTCCACCGCGGTGGAGTACTCGATGAAGCGCTGCGCCAGCGCGCCACCGACGAACAGCACCACCAGGTTGGCCAGGCAGAAACCCAGCAGCAAGCGCCAATAGAGCGAGCTGCGCAGCGGATTCATGCCGCCCCCGCCAGCAGCAGGTAGCCAGAACCGCGCACCGATTCGATGCGCGGCGCCGCGTCGGAGGCCTCGGCCAGCTTGTGGCGCAGGCGGCTCACGTGCACGTCGATGCTGCGGTCGAAACGCTCCAGTTCGCGGCCCAGCGACAGGCGCGTCAGCGTCGCCTTGTCCACCACTTCGCCAGCGCGCTGCGCCAGCGCGAGCAGCAACTGGAACTCCGCGCCGGTGAGGTTGAGCTCGCGCGCACCCACGTACGCCTGGCGATCGCCCGGCTGCAGCCGCAGCGCACCGACCTGCACGTTGGCCGCCGCCTCTGGATTCTGCCGGCGCAGCTGCGCGCGCACGCGCGCCAGCAGCTCGCGCGGCAGGCAGGGCTTGGCGAGGTAGTCGTCGGCGCCCAGCTCCAGCCCGATCACCCGGTCCACCGGCTCGCCGCGGGCGGACAGCATGATCACCGGCAGACGCTGCTGCAGGCGCAGCTCGCGCAGGGTTTCCAGGCCGTCGCGGCCGGGCATCATCACGTCGAGGATCAGCAGATCCGGCCGCTGCGCGCCGTCGCGCAGGTGCGCCAGGGCGGCTTCGCCATCGTGCACCACGTCCACGGTGAAACCCTCGCGCTGCAGGTAGTCGGCCAGCAGGCGGGTCAGGGCGCGATCGTCGTCGGCGAGCAGGATGCGGGGCATGGGGGACATTCCAGTGGGTCCGCGACGCGCGCGCCACGGGCTTTACCGATCTTTACGTTTGCGCAAAGAACATACACGCAACAGTGTCGTCCAATGCTCACCACTCCCCACCCAAGCAAGAGGTGTCCCCCATGCGCAAGACGACTTCCCTCGGTTTCATCCTGGCCTCGGCGCTGGCACTCACCGGTGCGGCCTACGCGGCTACCGGCGGTCACGACGGCGACCGCCACTTCGGCGGTCACGGCCACCGCGGCCATCACGGCATGCACGAGGCGTTCGCCAAACTCAACCTCACCGATGCGCAGAAGGCCAGCATCAAGCAGATCACCCAGGCCAGCCGCGAGCAGAACAAGGGCCAGTGGCAGGCGCTGCGCACCCAGCGCGAAGCGTTCGGGCAGATGACGCCGGACCAGGTCGGTTACCAGGCCGCGGCCGCCCGCCTGGCGCAGGTTGAGGGCCAGGCCACCCAGGCCCGTATCGAGCAGCGTGCCAAGGTGAAGGCGCAGATCTACGCCGTGCTGACGCCGGCGCAGAAGGCCCAGCTGGCCACGATGCGCAGCGAGCGCGAAGCCCGCCGCGAGCAGTGGAAGGAGTTCCGCAAGAGCCACCCCGCTCCGACGGCCAGCACCGCGCAGTAAAACGGGCAAACCGTCCGTTGCTGGAGGCGCCCGCGCAAGCGGGCGCCTCTTTCTTTGCGACCGCCGCCTGCACGCCGCGCCCACGCCGGGCAGCCATTGTCTTCATCGGCGAGAACTGAGGATCGCAACGCCGCCCCACGGAGTGACCGCGATGAGGACCCTTCGCCCGCTGCTGGCCCTGTTCGGACTGGCGCTTGCCGCCTGCCACGACCGCGCGCCACCCGCGCCACACGCCGACACGCCTCCCGCCGAGACGCCGGCGCCGCGCACATTCAGCGAGGCCACACTGGGCCTGACGCTGCCCGTGCCCTCAGGCATGACGCTGCGCCGCGACTTCCAGCGCAGCTATCTCGACGCCGGCGCCTGGCAGACGTTTGCGGGAGAGAACAGCCAGGGCCGGCCACTGGGCGCCCTGGTGATGGACGGCTCCAACAAGATCACCGCCGGCGAACTGCGCGTAAGCGAGAGCGACGCGGCCGAGGCGCTGGCCCATTGCGAAGACATTCCCGCCAGCGCGGCGCCGGATTCTACCTCGATCGAGAAGCTCGACGGCGTGGCGTTCCAGCACTTCCGCGCCGGCGACGCGGCAATGAGCCACTACCTGAAGGTCGACGGCTACCGCGCCGTGCGCGCGGGCCACTGCGTGGCGATCGACCTGCTGGTATACGGCACGCGGCCGGAGGTGTACGACCCGCCGGCCACTCCACCGTTCACGGAAAACCAGGCGTGGAGCGCCCTGCATGCGGCGCTGGGTGGGCTGCACTGGACGCACTGATGCACTGACCTATGGCTTACGGCTCCACCACACGCACGCGCTGGCCATCGGCCAGGCGGTCGTCCGGATACGCCACCACCTGATCGCCCTCGCGCAGGCCGGCAAGTACCGCCACCGCGCCGTCGCCCTCGGTGCCTGGCGTCACCGCCACCCGATGCGCGCGGCCGCCCTCTACCCGATACGCCGCCCAGCGCCGGCCGTCGCGGAACAGCGCGCTCGAGGCCACCTGCAGCACGTTGGCCTGGCGCGCCACCTCGAACTGCACCTCGACGCGGAAATCGTCGCCGAGCGCGGCCCACTGCGCGGGCGGCGAGGTGATGTCGAGCCAGACCTGGGTGCGCTGTTCCTCCACGCCGAGCGCGGAGATCTTGGTGAAGGCACCGGGTTCAACTCGCGCCACGCGTGCCTCCAGCGGCGCCGCGCCGCCCCAGCGCAGGATGCGTGCCGGCGTTCCCGGCTGCAGCCGCAGCGCCTGTTGCGACAGCGCCTGGACCATCACCTCGAGCGTGCGCAGGTCGCCCACTTCGAGCAGCGGCTGGCCGGCGGCCACGGCCACTGCGCTCTCCTGATAACGGCGCAGCAGCACGCCGTCGATCGGCGAGCGCAGCGCCACCGCGTGGCCGCCGGCCCGGCCCTGCCCCTGCAGTAAGGCCAGCAGCGCCGCGTGCTGCTGCGCCGCGGCCTGCTGCTCGGCCTCGGCCGCCGCGGCCATCGCGCGGGCGCGATCCACCCGCGCTTCGGCTTCGTCCAGCGCGGCCACGCTGACCACGCCGCCGGCGCCGAGCGTGCGCATGCGCGATACGTCGCGCTGCGCCAGCGCCGCATCGCTGCGCGCGGCGGCCAGGCGCTGCGCGGCGGCCTGCCGAGCCGCCGCGGCGGCCTGCGCCTCGGCTTCCAGCCGCACGCGGTTGGCCGGATCAATCAGCGCCGCCGGCAGCGGTTCGATCACCGCCAGCACCTGGCCGACCTGCACCGTGGCGCCGGGCAGCAGATCGATCCGCTGGACCGTGCCGGCGATCGGTGCGGAGAGCACCCAGCGCCGCGGCAGCCGGGTGCGGCCTTCCTCCTCGAAGCGCTCCACCAGCGGGCCACGCGTGACGCGCGCCAGCTCCACCGGTCGCGGCGCCGTCTGCAGCGCCCACCACGCCACCGCAGCGAGGGCGGCGCAGGCGACCACGGCGACAGCGAGATGGGTGCGCTTCATGGGCAGGTCTCACTCACGGGTCTTGAGCACGGCGATCAGATCCAGCCGCGCGATGCGCCGGCGCACCAGCAGCGCGGAGAATACGCTGGCGCCCAGCACGGTAAGCCCGGCGAAGGCGTAGGTGGCGGTGGTCAGCCGCACCGGCACGCGGAACAGTTCGGACTGGAAGCCCTGCACCATCAGCCAGCACAGCCCCCAGCCCGCGGCGAAGCCGAACGGCAGCGACAGCAGCACCAGCACGCCGAGCTCGCCCAGCAGCAGCGCGCTCACCTCGCCCTCGGTCATGCCCAGTACGCGCAGGCTGGCCAGCTCGCGGCCGCGTTCGGACAGGCTGATGCGGGCGGCGTTGTAGACCAGCCCCACGTTGATCAGCGCGCCCAGCAGCGCGGCGATCCAGGTGAACGCGCGCATGCTCTCGGCCATGGTGGCGTAGAAGCTGCGGATGCCGGCCTGCCGCGCGCTGACGCCGGCCACCCACGGTCGCCGGTCCAGCCGCGCATACAGCGCCGGCTCCGCGCCCGGCGTCACGCCGAGCAGCACGCCGGAGATCACGTCGCCGTCGCCCAGCACGCGGTTGAGCGCATCGAGCGCCATGTAGCCCTGTGCACCGATCGGCTCGGGCACGAAGCCGGCCACGCGCAGCTCGCGACGCCGGCGGTGGCCGTCCAGCGCCTGCACCTGCACGGTGTCGCCGGGTGCCAACGCGAGACGGTCACGCAGGTAGTCGGTGAGCAGCACTCCGTCGCCGCGCGGCACCAGCGGGCGCAGCTGCGTATCGCGCGGACGACTGAGCACCGCATCGGGTGGCAGTCCCTCGATCACCGTGCGATAGCGACGCGCGCCGTGCACCAGTTGCACCGACACGATGCGCACCGGCTCGGCCACGCGCACGCCCGGCAGCGCGGCCAGCTCGAACAATGCGGCACGCGAGGCCGGGTCGATGAAGGTGACGCTGAGATCCTGGTGCTGCGCCAGACTCAGCTGGGTATCGACCATGTAATCGATGGCATCGCCCTGGAAGCGTCCCACCGCCATCACCGCGGAGGCCAGCGCCAGCCCGGTGACGGTGGCGAACGCGCGCCACGGACGACGCGCCAGGTCACGCAGCGCGATGCGCGAGGACGGCGACAGCCAGCGCTGCACACCGAGGCGCTCCACCAGCGCCGGCCCGAACCGCGGCGGCGATGGCGGGCGCATCGCCTCGGCCGGTGGCAGCCGCGCTGCGGCATGGAGCGCCATCAACGCACCGCCCGCCGCCGCGCCCAGGCTCACCGCCAGCGCCACGGTCACCGCGCGCGTATCGAGCGCGTAGGCCAGATAAGGAAAGCGATAGATGCCCTGGTAGACATGCGCCAGCCAGCTCCCCAGCAAGGCCCCACCGCCGATGCCCAGCAGCGCGCCGACCAGCGCAATGGAGCCGGCGATCGCGAGGTAATGCAGCGCGAGGCGGTAATCGGGATAACCGAATGCCTTGAGCACGCCGATCTGCTCGCGCTGCGTGCCGATCAGGCGCATCAGCACCACGTGCAGCAGGAACGCCGCCACGCCCAGGAAGATCGCCGGAAACAGTCGCGCCATGGTGCGCAGCTGGCGCATCTCCTCTTCCAGATAGCGCGCCGAGGTCTGCTCGTGGCGGCCGTACGCGCCCACGCCGCCGTAGCGCGCGAGCAGCGCATCCAGCGCGGTGATGGTGGGCGCGGCCGACACGCCACCGGCCAGCTGCAGCACCACGTTGTTGAACGCGCCATCCATGCCCAGCGCCTTCTCCATCGCGTGGCGGTTCATCCACAGCACGGCGAAGCGCTTGAAGTCCGGGAACACGGCGCCCGGCGGGTTCTGGTAGACGTACTCCGGCGAACTGCCGATGCCGACCACGCGCAGCGTGCGCTGGCGTCCGCGCAGGATCAGCTGCACCTGGTCCCCCACGCGCAATGCATGCGCCGAGGCGAACGCCTCGCCCAGCACCACCTCATTGTCCGCATCCGGCGAAGGCAACCGGCCGCTGCGCAGCTGCACGCGATTCAGCCGCGGCTGCCCGCCCTCGATCGGCAACGACACCACCTCGGCGCGCACCGGCTCGTTGAAGCCGGACAGCGCGAGCGTGCCGGGCGCCAGCAGGCGCGTCTGCACCGTCTGCACGCCGGGGATCGCCGCCAGCCGGGGCGTCAGCGTGTCGGGCGCGCGCACCAGCGGTGCCCATAGATCGGCCAGCGCGCCCTCGCGGTAGAACTGCGCACGCGTGTTCATCAGCGAGGCGTAGGTGGACTGCGACATCACCAGCGTGGCGACGCCGCCGGCGATCACCAGCGCGATCGCCAGCGCCTGCCCGCGCAGGTGCCACAGATCGCGACGCGCCTTGCGCGCCAGCGCGCTCACCAGCTCAGCTCCCGCGCCGGCACCCGTTTGGCCGGGCGCTCTTCGCGCACGATGCGGCCGTCGCCCAGCACCAGCACACGGTCGGCCATGCGCGCGATATCGACGTTGTGGGTGATCACCACGGTGGTGGTGCCGAGCTCGGCGTTGACGCGCTCCAGCGCCTCGAGCACGCGCACGCCGGTGGCCGAGTCGAGCGCGCCGGTGGGCTCGTCGCACAGCAGTACCGCAGGCCGCTTGGCGATGGCGCGGGCGATCGCAACACGCTGCTGCTGGCCGCCGGAGAGTTGGGCGGGAAAGTGATCCATGCGATCGGCCAGATCGACGCGCGCAAGCGCCTCCTCCGGCGTCATCGGATCGTCGGCCAGCTCGGTGACGATGGCGACGTTCTCGCGCGCGGTGAGGCTGGGAATGAGGTTGTAGAACTGGAACACGAAGCCCACGTGCTCGCGGCGGAACTGGGTGAGCTCGCGCGAGGTGGCGCCGGTTAGGTGATGCCCCTCGTACCAGACCTCGCCACCGCTGGGCGCATCCAGCCCGCCGAGGATGTTCAGCAGGGTCGACTTGCCGCTGCCCGAGGGCCCCAGCAGCACCACGAACTCGCCGCGGAACAGGTCGAGATCGACCCCGCGCAACGCGGCCACCTCGACCTCGCCCATGCGGTAGGTCTTGGTGAGTCCGCGAGCACGGAACACCGGTCCGGTATCCGCTGGCGGGGACGTCGACCTCATGCACACCCTCATTGCCAACGCCGCCCGCGGACGGCCACGGCATCGAGCCTAGTCTCTGGCCGGGCGGCGTTTCATGACCTCGGACAATTGCGGACACGATCGGCTGCTGCACGCCCCGCCGCCAGCGCGCTCAGCTGCGGACCGTCGTGGCCTCGGCGAGCAAGGCGGCGGCGCCTGCCGCGGCCACCTGCGCATCCTGGGTGGACTGCATGCCCGAAACCCCGATGGCGCCGATCACGCAACCGTCGACGATCAGCGGCAGGCCACCGTCCAGCGGCAGCAGGTTGGACATGGCCAGTACCCGCAGGCCCAGGCCGCCGGCCTCGATGGCCTCTTCGAACAGCTTGCTGGGGCGGCGGAAATTCACCGCCGTCTCAGCCTTGGCCTGCGCCACGGCCACGCTACCGTGCTGGGCGTCGTCCAGCGCATGCAACATCACCAGATGGCCGCCGCTGCCGACAATGGCGATCACCATCGGCCAGTCATTGCGCACGGCCTCGGCCTGGGCGGCCGCCATCACGCGAGCGGCTTCGGCCAGGGCGATCGGCGCGCCATACGAAGGCGGGCGGCTCATGCGCGCACCTCTGCGAAGAACGCGCCGAGCAGCGGCAAGACGATGTCGGGCCGCTCGATGTCTGCGTGATGGCCCGCGTCCGGCACGCGCACCAGGCGGGCATTCGACAGGCCGGCCGCGAGGCGCTCGGACAGCTCGACGACCTCCGGCTGGTCCTCTTCGCCGACGATCAGCAGCACCGGCAGGTCCAGCTCGACCAGCCGCTCCAGCGCGGGCACTGCCGGAGTGCGTTGCAGAGTGGCGTGTTTCCAGTAACCGTCGTCGCGGCCGAAGTTCCACGCGCTCATCGCGGCAATGCGTTCGCGCGCCGCCGCACGGCTCTGCTCCGGCGCGCGGCGGGGGCCGTCGACAAACGCCCGCAGCGACGTTGCCACCAAGGCTTCGGCATCGCCGCTTTCCAGCGCGGCCAGAAAGGCCCGTGCTTCGGCTGTGCGACTGGCGTAGTGGCCCCAGTAGCCGGCGCCGATCAGGGCCAGCGCGCTGACGCGCTGCGGATACGCCACGGCGAAATCAAGCGCCGTAGCGGCGCCGCCCGAGCAGCCCACCAGCGCGGTGCGCCCGATATTGCAGGCGTCGAGCACGCGCGCCAGGTCGTCGTGATGCGAGAACGGCACGGCAGGCATGGACGAGCGGCCGAAACCGCGCAGGTCGTAGCGCAACACGCGATGCGTATCGGCCAGCGCGGCGAACGCGTCGTCCCACTGGCCGCTGTCGACCAGAAAGCCGTGCAGCATCGCGATGGCTTCGCCGCTGCCAGCCAGCTCGGCATGAAAATGCGCGCCGGCGGCCTCGATCCAGCGCGCCTGAGGCGCGCCGCTCTTCCTGTGCGAAAAAGTGACTGACATAACGGGCTCTCCTCAGCGGCTGGCTTGGATGTTGCGCGCTTCCACCGCATCCACGCACACCGGTGGCGCGTATCCGGCCGGCTTGTCGCCCACGGCCACGCCGCCATGCAGGCGGGTCTGCTGGCGATCGACGAACATGTAGTACGGGAAGGGCGCATCCGGCGCGCTCGCCTCGTCCAGCCGCGCGCGCAGCACTTCGGGAAGAACGAAATCCAGCGCGGCAAGGTTGTCGTCCAACTGCGCCAGCTTGGTGGCGCCAACGATCAACGCAGCAATGCCCGGGCGGTTGGCAGCCCAGTTCAACGCGATCTGCGCCATGCTGCGGCCGCTTTCACGCGCGACCTCTTCCAGTGTGGCGACTATCCGCCAGTTGCGCTCAGTGAAGCGCTCGAATCCCGGTGCGGCGGTGACCTTGGCCAGGCGGCCCTCGCCCTCGCCGCCGCCCTGACTGGGGCGGTACTTGCCCGACAGCAAGCCCATGCCCAGCGGGCTCCATGCGGTGATGCCCATGCCCAGCCCGGTCGCCAGCGGCACGTATTCGTGCTCGATGTGACGTTCGACCATCGAGTATTCGAGCTGCATGTTGACCAGCGGCGTCAGGGCGTGCGCTTCGGCATAGGTCTGCGCACGGGCCGCGTACCAGGCCGGCACATCGGACAGTCCGGCGTAGCGGATCTTGCCCGCGCGGGCCAGATCGTCGAAGGCTCGCATTACTTCCTCGGCCGGCGTGAGGCGATCCCAGGTGTGCAGCAGGTAGAGATCGATGTAGTCGGTGCGCAGGCGGCGCAGCGAACCCTCCACCGCTCGCATGATGTTCTTTCGTCCGTTACCGCCGGCGTTGGGATTGCCGGGCTCGGCGTTGTAGCTGAACTTGGTGGAGATCACCACGCGGTCGCGCACGCCCGCCTGCTCCACGAACTTGCCCAGCATGGTTTCGCTGGCGCCCTCGGTATACATGTCGGCGGTGTCGATGAAATTGCCGCCGGCGTCCAGGTAACGGTCGAACATGGCGCGCGCGGCGTCTTCCGCGGCGCCCCAGCCCCAGTCCTCGCCGAAGGTCATGGTGCCGAGCGCGAGGCGGCTGACGCGCAGGCCGGAACGGCCGAGGGTGTAGTAATGATCGAGCGGCATGGCGGGTTCCTCCGTGGATGGCGAGCCCAGTCTGGCCCTTGTCATCACGTAGAAAAATCCCGATTCTCTTGAAGCTTTATTAAGGAATGCTAATCAATGCGCGACGACCACACCCCTGCCTTGCGCGCATTCCACCTCATCGCCCGGCACGGCAGCTTCACCCGCGCGGCGGCCGAACTGGAGGTGACCGCGTCGGCATTGAGCCAAACCATACGTCAGCTGGAACAACGCCTTGGGGTGCGCCTGCTGCAACGGACTACGCGCCGCGTCGGCCTGACCGAAGCCGGCCGGCTGTTCCTGGAGCGCATTACGCCGGCGCTGGCGGCCATCGACGGCGCGCTGGACGAACTGCGCCAGCACGGCGACCGTCCGGCGGGCACGCTGCGCGTGACCGTGCCGGAGATCGTGCTGGAGTGGCTGGTGGCACCGATGCAGGCGGAGTTCCTGCGACGCTGGCCGGACATCACGCTGGACATCCACGCCACCGGCGGCCTGGTGGACCTGGTCGCCGATGGCTACGACTGCGGTATCCGCCTGGGCGAACGCCTGGCCCGCGACATGGTGGCCGTGCCGCTGGGCGGAAAAGTGCGCTCGGTCGTCGCGGCGACGCCCTCGTATCTGGATGCGCACGGCCGCCCGCAACATCCGCGCGACCTGCAGTCGCACGCCTGCGTGCGCAATCGCTACATAAGCAGCGGCGCGATCTATCGCTGGGAGTTCGCGCAACGCGGACGCTGGTTCGAGATCGACGTGAACGGACCGCTGATCGTCAACGAACCGGCGCTGGCGATTCGCGCCGCGCTCGATGGCCTCGGCCTCACGCACACGCTCGAGCCGGCCGTACGCGAACACGTCGCGGCCGGCCGGCTGGAGACCGTGCTGGACCACTGGCTGCCGCAGTACGACGGCTTCTACCTGTACTACCCGAGCCGCTTCCAGGTTCCGCCAAAGCTGCGCGTATTCATCGATTTCCTGCGCACTCAGCTGGAGCCGCCGGTCTGAGCGGCCTCGACCCGCTCAGCGATAGCGCCAGTGGCCCTCGACCCACACGTGCGGCCGCGCCCAGTAGCCGGGCACCCAGACACGGGCGTGGCCATGCGCGGGTACCACGACGCAGCCGGTGAGCGAACCCAGGCCACCGATCAGCGCGGCGGCGAGAAGCAGACGGGAGCAACGGAGCATGACGGCATTCCTGGCAGGGAGGTGTTGCAGGAAACGCCGGGCGCAACGACACGCTGACTTCGCTGAAGCTTGCGTTCAGAGCGCAGACAGCGAGGCGGCTCAGCCGCGCGCAAGCCGCTCGACCACCTGCCGATAACGCATGCCGATGCGCGCTTCGTCGTGATGACGGAAATCGCGCACCACCCAGCGGCCGCCGCACATCACGTGGCGCACCAGCGGCGTGTTGCCGGCGAACAGGAAGCTGTCCATCGCCGAGGTCGCGTCGCGTGCGGCGAGCAGCGGGGCATCATCGTCCAGCACCAGCAGGTCGGCGCGCTGGCCGGCCTGCAGCGCGCCGATCGGCAGGCCGGCGGCTTGCGCCCCGCCGCGCAGCGCGGCAGTCCACAGCGTCTCGCCCACGCTCTCGCCTTCGCCGCGAGCGGCGATGTTGCGGTGACGGGTGACCAGCCGCTGGCCGTATTCCAGCCAGCGCAGCTCCTCCACCGGCGACACCGAGATGTGCGAATCGGAGCCGATGCCGAGCGTGCCGCCGGCATCGAGATAATCGGCCAGCGGAAACAGCCCGTCGCCGAGGTTGGCCTCGGTGGTTGGGCACAGCCCGGCGACGGCGCCGCTGCGAGCCAGCCGCGAGGTTTCGTGGCCCGTGAGATGGGTGGCGTGCACCAGGCACCAGCGCGCGTCCACCGTAGCGTGATCGAGCAGCCATTCCACCGGCCGCGCACCGCGCACGGCGAGGCAATCCTGCACTTCACCCAACTGCTCGGCGATGTGGATGTGGATCGGGCCGGTCTGCGCTGCGCCAGTGGCCAGCAGCGTGCGCATCGCCACCTCCGGCACCGCGCGCAGCGAATGCAGCGCGATGCCCACGCGCAGGTCGGGCGACTCGTGCGCGCGCAGCGCTTCGAGCAGGCGCACGTAGTCGGAGACTTCGGCATGGCCGAAGCGGCGCTGGCGCTCGTTGAGCGCGCGGCCGTCGAAGCCGCCGGTCATGTACAGCACCGGCAACAGAGTGAGTGCAATGCCCGCCTCCTTCGCCGCCTCGATCAGCGCCAGCGACATCGCCTCGCGCTGGGCATACGGCGTGCCGTCGCCCTGGTGGTGCACGTAGTGGAACTCGCATACCTGCGTGTAGCCGGCCTTGAGCATTTCCACGTACAGCTGCGCGGCGATCGCCTGCAGCGACTCGGGATCGAGCGCGGCGGCGAAGCGGTACATCGCCTCGCGCCAGGTCCAGAAGCTGTCGTTGCCGGGGCCACGGCGCTCGGCCAGGCCGGCCATGGCGCGCTGGAACGCGTGCGAATGCAGGTTCGGCATGCCCGGCAGCACCCAGCGGCCGAGCGCTTCGCCGGTTCCATCGCGCGCAGCCGACGCGAGGCGTCCGTCGCCATCCACCGCCAGAGACAGATCGCTCTGCCAGGTGTGACCGTACCAGCCGTGCGTGGCGTGGAAGAGGCGCTGCATCGATGGCTGCGTCATGGGCCGTATCCGTGCAAAGGCGCTGAGTGTAATGGCCGCATGGCAACTCGGCCTTTACGGCGCTGCGGCATAATGGGCGGATGGCCAAGAAAAACCACGAGCACACGCCCAAGCTCCTGCTGCGCCAGGCCGTCCCCGCCGATGTGCCGCAGCTGGTCGAACTCACCGCCCGCGTCTACACCCCCGAATGGGGCCATTCGGCCGAGATGCTGCGCTCCCAGCAGACGCACTTCCCCGAGGGTCAGTTCGTGGTGGAGTACGAGGGGCGCATCGTGGGTTATTGCGCCACCTTCCGTATCGACGAGGCGGCTGCACTGGCGCCGCACACCTGGGCGCAGATCACTGGCGGCGGCATGGCCTCGCGGCACAAGCCCGACGGCGACTGGCTGTACGGCATGGAAGTGGTGGTGCACCCGGATTACCGCGGCATGCGCATCGGTCAGCGGCTGTACCAGGCGCGCAAGCGGCTGTGCACCGACCTCAAGCTGCGCGGCATCGTGTTCGGCGGGCGCATCCCGGGGCTGGCCAAGAACATCCAGCGCTACGGCAGCGCGGAGGCCTACGTGCAGGCGGTGGCCGAGGGCAAGCGCCGCGACCTCACGCTGAGCTTCCAGCTCAACAACGACTTCGAGATGATCGGCCTGCTGCGCGCCTACGTGCCCTCGGACTACGACTCGCTCGGCTACGCCGTGCACCTGGCGTGGCGCAATCCGCAACTGCACGATCATCCGGACACGCCCTCGATCACCTCGCACCAGAGCCTGCCGGACTCGGTGCGGGTGGCGTCGGTGCAGTACTTCCAGCGGCGGATCAAGTCGTTCGAGGAGTTCGCCACCCAGGTGGAGTACTTCACCGACATCGCCGCCGACTACAGCGCGGACTTCGTCACGTTCCCCGAGCTGATCACGCTGCAGTTGCTGTCGATCGAGAATGAGGAGCTGTCGCCGTTCGAGTCGATCCGCAAGCTGAGCCAGTACACACCGCAGGTGAAGGCGCTCTTCAGCGATCTGGCGGTGCGCTACAACATCAACATCATCGGCGGCTCGCATCCCACCGAGCAGCCCAATGGCGACATCCACAACGTCTGCTACGTGTGCCTGCGCGACGGTTCGATCCACGAGCGCGAAAAGCTGCATCCCACGCCCAGCGAACGCAACGTGTGGAACATCACCGGCGGCGACAGCGCCGCGACGATCCAGACCGACTGCGGCCCGATCGGCGTGATGATCTGCTACGACTCCGAATTCCCCGAAGTGGCCCGCCACCTCACCGATCAGGGCGCGCTGATCCTGTTCGTGCCGTTCTGCACCGACGTGCGCGAGGGCTACCTGCGTGTGCGCTACTGCTCGCAGGCGCGCGCGATCGAGAACCAGTGCTACGTGGTGCTCTCGGGCAACGTGGGCAACCTGCCGGGGGTGAACAACTTCGACATCCAGTACGGTCAGAGCTGCATCCTCACGCCCAGCGATTTCCCGTTCGCGCGCGACGGCATCGCCGCCGATTCCACGCCGAACATCGAGACCGTGCTGTTCGCCGACCTGCGCCTGGAGAGCCTGGCCCGCGCGCGTAACGCCGGCGCCGTGCAGAACCTCAAGGACCGTCGCTTCGACCTGTACCAGACGCGCTGGACCCCGAAACCGGAGACCGGCGCATGAGCAACACCGACGACAGCGGCACGCCGCCCGAAGAACGCGGCCCCTCGGGCCCGGCACCGCGTCGCGGTGCCTACATGGAGCAATTGCAGCGACTGGGCGAGTCGGGGCTGTTTTCGCCCGCGCAGTGGCGCCGGCGCGTGCTGTTCTGGTCCGGTGCGGTCCTGGTGGGCCTGGCCGCAGTCGGCATGGCGAGCGCGGCCGACGCGCTGTTTGGCGTGTTCAAGTCGGTGGTGGCGCACAGCCGCTACTGGCCGCTGCTGATCACCCCGCTGACCTTTGCGGTGCTGGCCTGGCTGACCCAGGGCGCGCTCAAGCCCACCCGCGGCTCGGGTATTCCACAGGCGATGGCGGCACTGGAGGTGGAAGACGAGAGCTTCCGCAAGAGCCTGCTCTCGCTGCGCATCGCGATCGGCAAGATGGCGCTCACCCTCACCGCCCTGCTCGGCGGCGCCTCGGTGGGCCGCGAGGGCCCGACCGTGCACGTGGGCGCGGGCCTGCTGTACACGCTGGGCCGCCGCTTCGGTTTCAGCGATGCCGTGGGGGCGGGACGTTTCATCCTGGCCGGCTCGGCCGCCGGTCTGGCCGCGGCGTTCAACACGCCACTGGCCGGCGTGGTGTTCGCCATCGAGGAAATGAGCGGCGCGTTCGAGCACCGCATGAGCGGCATCCTGCTCACCGCGGTGATCATCGCCGGCGTGGTGTCGCTGGGCATTCTGGGCAACTACGCCTACTTCGGGCGCTTCGACATCATGCTGCCGCTGGGCAAGGCGTGGCTGGCGGTGCTCGCCACTGGACTGGTCTGCGGACTGGCCGGCGGGCTGTTCGCGCGACTCATCCTGCCGCACGACACCGGGTTGCGCGGCGTGGTCGGGCGCCTGCGCGCGCGTCAGCCGGTGGTGTTCGCCGCCTGCTGTGGCCTGGCACTGGTGCTGCTGAGCCTGCTCACCCACACCGGCTTGTACGGCACCGGCTACGAGCAGGCCAAGGCGATCCTGGCCGGGCACAGCGACACGGTGCAGGGCTTCGGCGCGCTGAAGTTCCTGGGCAACATCGCTTCGTACTGGGCCGGCATTCCCGGCGGCATCTTTTCACCCGCGCTGGCGGTCGGCGCGGGCCTGGGCAACAACATCAGTGCGCTGATGCCGGGTACCGATCCCTCGGCCGTGGTGCTGCTGGCGATGGCGGCGTATCTGTCCGGCGTCACTCAGGCGCCACTGACCGCTACGGTGATCTCGATGGAACTCACCGCCAACCAGCAGATGGCGCTGCCGATCATGGCCGCCTGTCTGCTCGCGCGCGCGGTATCCACGCTGGTGTGCCGCAAACCGGTCTATCACGCGCTGGCCGACCGACTGGTGGCGGGCTACCAGCAGGAGCTGGAGCGCCATGCCGCGCTCGAACGCGTGCAGGCTGCCGCGGCGGAAGGTCGCGACGATCCGGAAGACGAGGCCCTGCTCGCTCGACCGGTGCCGGTGGAAGATCCCTCGGCGCTGCACGTCATGCCCGACGAACCGCCGCCGGAACGCCCCGCACCATGAGTACCGTCCGCTGGGATCACCTGCTGCTCGATGCCACGTTGGCCACCTTCACGGGCGAGGCGCCGTTCGGCCTGATCCGGGACGGCGCGATCGCCATCGAGGATGGCCGCATCGCGTGGGTCGGCTCGCGCGAGGCCCTGCCCGGTGCGGCGCACACGCTGGCCAACGAGGTACGGTCGCTCGACGGCGCGCTGCTCACACCCGGGCTGATCGATTGCCACACGCACCTGGTGTTCGGCGGCCATCGCGCGCACGAGTTCGACCTGCGCCTCAACGGCGCCAGCTATGCCCAGATCGCCGCGGCGGGCGGCGGCATCGTCTCCACCGTGACGGCCACCCGCGCGGCCGACGAGGCCCATCTGCTGCACGATGCGCTCCCCCGCGCCGAGGCGCTGCTGGTTGACGGCGTCACCACACTGGAGATCAAGTCCGGCTACGGTCTTACGTTGGACGACGAGCGCAAGATGCTGCGTGTGGCGCGCCAGGTGGGCACCACGCTCGGCGTCACCGTGCGCACCACCTTTCTGGGGCTGCACGCGCTGCCGGCGGAGTATCGCGATCGTCGCGAGGCCTACGTCGACGCCGTGTGCGACGACTGGCTGCCCGCGCTCGCCGGCGAAGGCCTGATCGACGCGGTGGATGCGTTCTGCGAAGGCATCGGCTTCACGCCAGGCGAGACACAGCGGCTGTTCGAGCGCGCCGGCGCGCTGGGCCTGCCGGTGAAGCTGCATGCCGAGCAGCTGTCCGACCAGGGCGGCGCCGCGCTGGTGGCGCGCTACGACGGGCTGTCAGCCGATCATCTGGAATATCTCGACGCCAGCGGCGTGGATGCAATGGCCCGGGCCGGCACCGTGGCGGTGCTGCTGCCCGGCGCGTTCTACGCGCTGCGCGAAACCCGGCTGCCACCGATCGACGCCCTGCGCGCCGCCGGCGTGCCGATGGCGGTGGCGACCGACTGCAACCCCGGCACCTCACCGCTGCTGTCGCTGCGCCTGGCCGCCGGCATGGCGTGCACGCTGTTCCGGCTGACGCCGGAGGAGGCCCTAAAGGGCGTGACCGTCCATGCCGCCCGCGCGCTCGGCCTGCCCGATCGTGGCACGCTGGCGGTAGGCCAGCGCGCCGACCTGGCGGTGTGGAACGTCGGCGAGCCGGCCGAACTGTGCTACTGGATTGGCGGCGCGCTGCTGCGCGAGAGCTGGATCGGCGGCCAGCGCCGCGCACCTTGAGATTCCGACAGCCATAAAAAACCCCGCACCAGGCGGGGTTTTCTATGTTCCACCGAGCGAATGGCTCAGGCGGACTTCTTCTTCGGCGCAGCCTTCTTGGCCGCCGCCGGCTTTGTCACCGTGGGCTTGCCGCCGGCCACTGCCGGCACGGCGCCATGAGCGCGGCTGTTGCCGTAGCTGGCGCGGTTGATCTTGCCGCGACGGGTCTTGCGATCGCCCTTACCCATGGAAACTCCTTCAAATGCGTGTGATTGCGAGAACGGCCGATCATCGTAGCAGCGGGCGTGCAAATCGCAAGCCGGCGCCGTTCAGTGAGCGCAGTTCGGGCCGTGCACGTGGTCGTACAGCCGGTCGGCGCGCAGGTTGAGGAAGTGCGCGAACGCCAGCAGCAGGCCGCCGATGGTGACCATCACGCTGTGCAGCACGATCGAGCCGCCCTCGGCGACCGTCACCCCGGCCAGCAGCAAGGCCAGCGCCGGCAGCGCGAAGGTCAGCGGCTGCGCCACGCGATGGCGGCGATAGCCGCGCCCCAGGCTGAACAGGGCCAGCGCGCAGGCGAACATCACGAAAATGCGCTCGAAGGTATGACTGGCCAGGAACTCCAGCCCGATGAAAGGCAGCAGGGCCAGCACGAACGGCAGCAGCGCGCAGTGGATGGCGCACAGAAACGAGGCCGTCGCACCGATGCGATCGGCGACATGCCACCAGAACGACTTGCCGGAAGACTCGGAATCCATGGGTTACCCCACTCGACGAGCCGGACGGGGACCCGGCTCTCAACGAGCGAATGTTACTTTATAACGTCGAGCGACGCCAGCGGCGCGCCAACACGCCCTGCAGCCGGCCTCACGCCTTGCTGCAATGGCGGCAGACGCCGTGCACTTCCAGAGTCTGCGCCTGCGGGCGGAAACCGAAGCTCGCCGCCTGCGACTCGATCAGTGCGGCCACCCGCGCGTCGCACACCTCCTGCGCACTGGAACACACGTCGCAGATCAGGAACGGCACCTGGTGCGCCTCGGCCGGATGGTGGCAGGACACGAAGGCGTTGATCGATTCGAGCTTGTGAATGAAGCCCTGCTCGAGCAGGAAGTCGAGCGCGCGATACACCGTGGGCGGCGCCGCATTGCCATGGCGCTCTCGGAGCTGGTCGAGCAGGTCATAGGCCTTCACGGGCTTGCCCGCAGCGGCCACCAGTTCCAGCACTTCCTTGCGCAGCGGCGTGAGGCGCAGGCCGCGCTGCTCGCTGGCATGCGACACCGCGTTGACGAACCCTGCGGGATCGCCTTCGTGATGCGTGTGAAATTTGCCGGTCGCCTGCTTGCTCAATGGGATCACCTCGGGCGGCATCATACATCCGGGAAATGCGGCCACCCGGTGAAGCCTGATATGGGGGCCATCGCACCCAGCGGAAGCCCCCGACGCTGCTTCGCGCTAGCGACGCCGCGCCGATTTCGGCAAGGGCGGCGGCACGCCCGGCTGCGCGCGCGGCAACCACAAGACCACCAGCCAGCCGATCGGCCCCAGCGCCAGCGCCCACAACACGCCGGCGCGCGTGTGCCCGCGCCACCAGCCGAGCCCGGCCCCCACGACAACGAAGAACACGCTCCACAGCGTGAGCGCGGTCCACGGCACCAGCCCCATCAGGTTGCCGAACACCTGCCAGAACGCGCCGGGTGCATCCGGATCGACGCCCTGCAGCGCCTTGCTCAGCAGCTCATCCATGCCGGTCGCCGAAGCGCGGTGGCATGGGGAGCACCATCATCCCTGCGCCCGCGCGATGGCGTCGTCGATGCGCTGCAAGGCCAGCTCGCGGCCGGCCAGGTAGATGGTGTGATCGATCGAGGGCGAGACCTGGGTGCCGGTCATCGCCACGCGCAGCGGCTGGGCAATCTTGCCCATGCCCAGCTCCAGCTTCGCCGCCACCTGCTCGATCACCGCATGGATCGGCTCGGGCTTCCACGCGCAGCCGACCAGCAGCGCCTTTGCCTCGGTAAGCACGGCGACCGCGCTGTCGTTCTTCAGATGCTTGGCGACGGCCTTCTCGTCCCACTCGACGATGGGGCCGAACCAGATCGCCGCGCGCTCGGCCATTTCCTTGAGCGTGTGCACGCGGTCGCGCAGCGCCACGATCAGGTCGGCCGGTGCCGGCCCCTTGGCCAGGTCGTAGCCCGCGCGCTGCAGGTGCCACTCGAACTCCGGCGCGATCGCCGCCGGGTCATCGGTCT
The DNA here is from genome assembly GCF_050749815.1 of Dyella thailandensis. Taxonomy (GTDB): domain Bacteria; phylum Pseudomonadota; class Gammaproteobacteria; order Xanthomonadales; family Rhodanobacteraceae; genus Dyella_A. The sequence continues at coordinate 1,859,760 of NZ_CP192735.1, forward strand.
TGAGATAATGCTGGTTGAGCCAGGCGAGCTTTTCGGTATCGAAGCGCGAGGCCGCCTTGTTGACGTCGGCAATGTCGAACAGCTTGACCATCTCCTCGCGCGAGAAGATTTCCTGGTCGCCGTGCGACCAACCCAGCCGCACCAGGTAGTTGAGCAGCGCATGCGGCAGGAAGCCGTCGGCGCGGTACTCCATGACGCTCACCGAGTTGGTGCGCTTGGAGAGCTTCTTGCCCTCCTTGTCCAGGATCATCGGCAGGTGCGCGAACTCCGGCACCGGCGCGCCCAGCGCGTGGTAGATGTTGATCTGCCGCGGCGTGTTGTTGACGTGGTCGTCGCCGCGGATCACCTCGGTGATGCCCATGTCGATGTCGTCCACCACTACGGCGAAGTTGTAGGTGGGCCAGCCGTCCGAGCGGAAGATCACCAGGTCGTCCAGCTCGCTGTTGGCGATCTCGATGCGGCCCTTCACCTTGTCCTCGAACACCACCGAACCCTCGGTGGGATTCTTGAAGCGGATCACCCGGTTCGGGTCATCGCGATAGGGCTCGTTGCGGTCGCGGTAGTAGCCGTTGTAGCGGGGCTTCTCGCCGGCGGCCATGGCCGCCTCGCGCATGGCCTCGATCGCTTCCTTCGACTCGTAGGCGTAGTACGCCTTGCCTTCGGCGAGCAGCCGGTCGGCCACTTCCTTGTAGCGATCGAGACGATGGGTCTGGTAGACCGGCTTCTCGTCGGCATCCAGCTCGAGCCAGTGCATCGCGTCGAGGATCGCCTGCACGGCCGCATCGGTGGAACGCTCGCGATCGGTGTCCTCGATGCGCAACACGAATTCGCCACCGCGACGACGCGCCTCCAGCCAGCAGTACAGCGCGGTGCGTGCGCCGCCGATATGCAGGAAGCCGGTGGGGCTGGGAGCGAAGCGGGTGCGGACGGTCATGGGATACTGGCTGCATGCAAAGGGGAATCGCGCATTTTAGACCATCCTGCCGCGGCCGCCGGGCTCGCCTCGTCGCCGCGCTGACCGGCGTGCTGCTGGCCGGCAATGCCTGCGGGCAGACGCACAATCCCGGCTACGACCGCCCGGGCCTCGGCTTCACCCCGGCCGTGCTCGGCGCGGGCGATATCACGCTCGAACAGGGCCTGCCCGACGTCAGCCAGGACCGCGCCGACGGGCTCACGTCGCGCCAGTACAGCGCCGACACGCTGCTGCGCCTGGGCGTCGGCGGGCCGTTCGAGCTGCAGCTGGCCAGTTCACCGTGGAACCGGCTGACCACGTGGGGTACGTCGCGCGACACCGTGCACGGCCGTGGCAGCAGCAGTCTCGGGGTGAAGTTCGCGCTCCCCGATCAGGCCGGCTCTTTCAGCTGGGGCCTGCTGGGCAGCGTGACCTTCACCGACGGCAACCCCGCCCTGCGCGCCGGGCATCGGCAATACCTGCTCGGCGCCCAGGGCAATTGGCAGCTCACCCCGCGCCAGTCGCTCGGCGTCTATGGGGAGGGCGTGCGCGAGGGCCACCAGCACAGCACCACGCTGGCCGCGAGCGACACCGTGGCGCTGTCGGGAACCTGGGGGTCCTACGTCGAACTGGCCAGTGTGCATGACGCCGGGCGCCAGCACGGATGGCTGGGCGGTGCCGGCCTGACCTGGATGGCCACGCCGCGCATCCAGCTCGATGCGGGCGTGGATCATCGACTGCAGGGCGATGCCAGCCGCTGGCTGGGCAACCTCGGGGTGTCGGTCTACTTCGGGCGTTGAAACCGTGCCGCTGGAAGGCGCGTCCTGACCACCACCATGGGTGCGGCTCAGCGCGGTAGCGAATCCATGCACGACCATCCATAACAGATGATGGTGTTGGGCTTGGTAGTGCCGCCCTGGAGCTGGGCACCTGGCCAGCCGGAGAAGCTCAACGACCGGATCGCCGGCTCGCCATTGCCGAAATCGAGCGGCAACTCATCCTTCGGCGGCGTCGGTGTCGCCTTCACCAGCACGTAGCGCACCTGGAACAAGGGCGGTCGGGCGCGATGGGCCGGCGCGCCCTCCGCGGTGCGGACGGCCTCCTGCGGCCATGGCTGGGCCACCGCCAGCACGGTGGTCGACAGGCCGAGCGACATCAGCGTGCACAAGGTCATGGGGACGCAGCGATTCATGGCTTGTTCCTCCGGGCGTGGCTGACCCGTTGATCGACCGCCAGCAACGCGAGAATAGTCCTCTCGCCCGTCGAGAGCATCCACCCCGAGGGACGGCCCTGGTGGATGCAGCGATCGCATCGCGCCTGGCCCGCCAGCCCATCCGCGCCGCCGTCACCGGGGCGTCATGTCGACGCCATGCCCGCGCAACGCGCTGCGCCGAAGCTGTGCCAAGCCAGCCAAGGTGTAGCCATGCGCATCGGCATCGTCAGCGAAACCTATCCTCCGGAAATCAACGGCGTCGCACTGACCGTGCACAGCCTGGCTGCCGGACTCGCCGCGCAGGGGCACACGGTGGAAGTGATCCGCCCGCGCCAGCCGGTGCCGTTCGTCGACGAGCCCGGCATGCTGCCGGTGGAAACCCGCGGCGCGGCCCTCCCCCGCTACCCGGGCCTGCGTTTCGGCCTGCCTAGTGGCCGCATGCTGCGCAAGCGCTGGAACCGCTTACGGCCGGACGCCATCTACGTGGCCACGGAAGGCCCACTAGGGTGGTCGGCGATGCGCGCCGCGCAGCATCTGGGCATCCCCGCGGCTACCGGCTTCCACACGCGCTTCGACACTTACGCCGCGCACTACGGCGTGGGCTTTCTCACCGAGGCGGTGCGCGGCTACCTGCGCCGCTTCCACAACCGCGGCGGCGCCACCCTCGTGCCCACCGAGGCGCTCAAGCGCGAGCTCGGGGCGCTGGGCGTGGTCAACGCCCGCATCCTGCGCCGCGCGGTGGACACCGAGCAGTTCCATCCTCGCCATCGCGATGCCGAGCTGCGTCAGCAGTGGGGCGTCGGTGGACACGCGCCGGTGGTGCTCTACGTCGGCCGCATCGCTGCCGAGAAGAATCTCGACCTGGCGGTGCGTGCGTTCCGCGCAGTGCAGCAGCGCTCGCCCGATGCCCGCTATGTCTGGGTCGGCGACGGCCCGGCCCGGGCGGCGCTGCAGGCGGCGAACCCGGACTTCATCTTCGCCGGCATGCAACGCGGCGAATCGCTGGCGCGGCACGTGGCGAGCGCGGACGTATTCCCTTTCCCCAGCCTCAGCGAGACCTTCGGCAACGTGATCCTCGAGGCGCTCGCCGCGGGGCTGCCGGTGGTGGCGTATCGCGAAGGCGCGGCGCGCGAGCACATGGAGCACGGCAGCAACGGCTACGTGCTCGAGCCCGGCGACGAGGCGGGCTTCATCGACGCCACCGTGACGCTGGCCGGCAATCCCAGCCTGATCCGTCACATGGGTCGCGCCGCGCATGCCAGCGTCGCGGCGCTGTCGCCGGAGTCGGTGATCCGCGATTTCGAATCCCTGCTGATCCAGCTCGCCCGGGAGAGCCACCATGTCCAGCCTGCCGCCGCTCGCGCCCACGCCTGAGTTGACCGGCCCGCGCTTCGCGATCGACCGCCGCATGTGCGTGGCGGCCAATCGCTGGGGCGCGCGTCGTGCCGTAGGCATCTTCTTCGGCGCCGTAAGCCGGCTGGGCGACGGCGTGTTCTGGTATGCGCTGATGCTGGCGCTGGTGCTGTTCGACGGCCGGCGCGGCGTGCTCGCCGCCGCCCATATGGCGCTCACCGGCCTCACCGCACTGGCGCTGTATCGGCTGCTCAAGCGCTGGACGAAACGGCCGCGGCCGTTCCGCGTATGCGCGGGGGTGATCGCCCACGTGCCGCCGCTGGACGAATTCAGCTTTCCCTCCGGGCACACGCTGCAGGCGGTGGGCTTCACCGTGGTGGCGCTGGCCTGGTATCCGCTGCTGGCGCCGCTGCTGCTCAGCTTCACCGCGCTGGTGGCTGCATCGCGCGTGGTGCTGGGCCTGCACTATCCGAGCGATGTCCTGGCCGCCATCGGCATCGGCAGCGCACTGGGCTCGCTGGCGCTGTGGCTGATGCCGATCGCGGCGATGGTTGCCTGAGCAGTTTCTGCGCACGCCGTGTGGATGTGTTGTGCGATCAGCACGATAGAGCACCTATCCACAGGCTTCTCCCATCGCGTTCCACAGAAGCTGTGGAAAACCTGCGCGCCACTGCTCAGGAAATGATCGACGCGTAGCAAGTCACTGAGCGCAAAGCCGCAAAGGCGGCTTGTCCACAGGGTTCTCCGCAGGCCATGCACATGGGCTGTGGACAACGCCATGCCACAAATGACGAAGCCGCCGCATCGTGCGATGCGACGGCTTCGTGGAGTCCATCCGCGCTGGGCGATCAGGCGGCGCGAGGCGCCTTCATCAGCAGACCGAGCACGTCGGCGAGCTTGTCGCGCATCTCGCGGCGGTCGACGATCATGTCGATCGCGCCATGCTCGAGCAGGAATTCCGCGCGCTGGAAACCTTCCGGCAGCGTCTCGCGCACGGTCTGCTCGATCACGCGCGGGCCGGCAAAGCCGATCAGCGCCTTGGGCTCACCCACATTGATGTCGCCAAGCATTGCCAGGCTGGCCGAGACGCCGCCGGTGGTCGGGTTGGTCATCACGCTGATGTACGGCACGCCGGCATCGCGCATGCGCGCCAGCGCGGCCGAAGTCTTGGCCATCTGCATCAGTGAGAACAGCGACTCCTGCATGCGCGCACCGCCGGTGGCGGAGAAGCACACCAGCGCGCTGCGGTCGGCCAGCGCCTTTTCGGCGGCACGGGCGAACTTCTCGCCGACCACCGAGCCCATCGAGCCGCCCATGTAGGCGAACTCGAATGCCGCGGCCATCAACGGCCGGCCCTTGAGCTTGCCGCTCATGGTGACCAGCGCGTCCTTTTCGCCGGTGGATTTCTGCGCGGCCACGACACGATCGCGGTACTTTTTCGAGTCGCGGAACTTCAGCGGATCGGTGGGCTCGAGGTTGGCCCACAACTCCTGCGTGCTGCTTTCGTCGAACAGCGAGGCGAGCCGGTCGCGCGCGCTGATGTAGTGGTGATGGCCGCACTTGGGGCAGACCATCAGGTTGCGCTCCAGCTCCGGGCGATACAGCACCGCACCGCAGCCACTGCACTTCTCCCACACGCCCTCGGGCACTTTGCCTTTGCCGGCGGCCGCGCCCTGCGTGCGCACGCGCGGAGTCATGATCTTCTGCAGCCAGTTCATCGCAACACCTCAACCGTTTCCTGACCCGAAACGGTCAGGCGACCGTTTCAGTGTGCATCGAGTGCGGCGCGGATAGGGCCCAGGAAATCCTTCACCCGGACGGCGATTTCGTCCGCCTGTCCCGCTCCGTCCAGCCGCTCCACCAGCGCGCTGCCGATCACCACCGCATCGGCGAACGCGGCAATCTCCTTCGCGCTCTGCGCATCGCGCACGCCGAAGCCGACCGCCACCGGCGCCTTGGCGTGGGCCCGGATATCGGCCACGCGGGCGGCGATATCGCGAGTGCTCAAACGACCCGCGCCGGTGATGCCGGCAAACGACACATAGTACAGGAAGCCCTCGGCGTTCTCGCACAGCTGCGCCATACGCGAGGGTGCGGTGGTGGGCGCCGCGAGGCGGATCAGTTGCAGCCCCGCGGCGCGCAAAGGCTCCAGCACGGCGGCTTCTTCCAGCGGGCAATCCACCAGCAGCACGCCATCCACACCGGCGGACTTCGCTTCGGCCGCAAAGCGCGCATAGCCATGGATTTCCACCGGGTTGAGGTAACCCATCAGCACCACCGGCGTGTCGACATTTCGCTGGCGAAATTCGGCGACCCAGCGCAGCACGTCAGCCAGGCCCACGCCCTTGGCGATCGCTCGCTCGCTGGCGTGCTGGATCACCGGGCCGTCGGCCATCGGGTCGGAAAACGGCACGCCGAGTTCGATCACATCGGCACCGGCGTCGACCAGCGCATGCATCAGCGCCACGGTGTGCTCCGGTGCGGGATCGCCGGCGGTGACGAACGGAATCAGGCCGGTACGGCCGGCGGATTTTAGCGAAGCGAAGCGTTGGTCGATGCGGGACATGAGAGCCAGAAGTGAGTGAAGAGGAGTGAGGCGTGAGAGGTGGCAAGTTCGGGAGATTCGAGTGACCTGGAGCGAAGTGGCTTCTCTCTCACTCCTCTCCACTCACTCCTGCTTTCACACCGTGACGCCCTCACGCGCGGCGATGGTGTGCACGTCCTTGTCGCCGCGGCCGGAGAGGTTGCACAGCACCAGCCCATCTTTTGGAAGCTCGCGCGCGAGCTTCATGGCCTGCGCCACCGCATGGCTGGACTCCAGCGCGGGCAGGATGCCCTCCATCCGCGCCAGCAGGTGGAATGCCTCCATCGCCTCGGCGTCGGTGACGCCCACGTACTCGGCGCGGCCGGCGTCCTTGAGGAAGGCGTGCTCGGGACCGACGCCGGGGTAGTCGAGGCCGGCGGAGATCGAATGGGTCTCGGCGATCTGGCCGTTGTCGTCGCACAACACGTAGGTGCGGTTGCCGTGCAGCACGCCGGGACGCCCGGCCGCCAGCGAGGCCGCATGCAGGCCGCTGCCGATGCCCTCACCCGCCGCCTCAGCGCCGACGATGCGCACGTCGCGGTCATTGAGGAATTCGTGGAACAGGCCGATCGCATTGGAGCCGCCGCCGACGCAGGCGGTGATGGCGTCCGGCAGCCGGCCGTATTCGTTGAGCATCTGCGCGCGTGCCTCGCGACCGACGATGGCGTTGAAGTCGCGCACCATCATCGGGTACGGGTGCGGGCCGGCCACGGTGCCGATGATGTAGAAGGTGTCGGCCACGTTGGTGACCCAGTCGCGCATCGCTTCGTTCAGCGCGTCCTTCAGCGTCTTCGAGCCGGAGATCACCGGCACCACCTCGGCGCCAAGCAGCTTCATGCGGTAGACGTTGATCTTCTGCCGCTCGATGTCGGTGGCGCCCATGTACACCACGCACTTCAGCCCCAGCCGCGCGGCCACCGTGGCGCTGGCCACGCCGTGCTGGCCGGCGCCGGTCTCGGCGATGATGCGCGGCTTGCCCATGCGCTTGGCGACCAGGCCCTGGCCGATGGTGTTGTTGATCTTGTGCGCGCCGGTGTGGTTCAGGTCCTCGCGCTTGAGGATGATGCGCGCGCCGCCCCAGTGCGTTGACAGCCGCTCGGCGTGATACAGCGGGCTGGGCCGGCCGACGTAGTGGGTGAGGTCGCGGTCCAGCTCGGCGAGGAACTCCGGATCGGTGCGCAGGCGCTCGTACGCCTCGGTCAGCTCGGCTAGCGGCGCCATCAAGGTCTCGGCCACGTACTGGCCGCCGAACTGCCCGAAGCGGCCGTGCGGATCGGGCCAGGCGTGGAAGTCGGTGACGGTGGGGGTGGCGAGCGGTGCGGGCGTGGCCATGGTGGGTGTCCTGTGCGAAAAACTGCAATCGGGCCGGCATGTCATGCCGACTGAATCGCCAGCATAAGCTGATGGCATCGCGATAAAAAGCGAGAAGTTCTCACCGACATGTGAGTAAATGTCACATATGACCGAACGCGACCTGCCCCCGCTCAACGCCCTGCGCGCCTTCGAGGCCACCGCCCGCCTGCAGAGCGTGAGCCGCGCGGCCGAAGCCCTGCACGTGACCCACGGCGCGGTCAGCCGGCAGATCCGGCAACTGGAAGAGGCACTCGGCCGTCCGCTGTTCGCCCGGCAAGGCCGCGGCCTGGTGCTCACCGAGGTCGGCGATCGGCTGCGTGAAGCAGCCAGCGGCGCCTTCGACGGCCTGCGCGACGCCTGGGCCGCGCTGCGTCAGCCGTCGAGCGCTCCGTTCGTGCTCGGCTGTCCGGCCAGCGTGCTGGCGCGCTGGATGATTCCGCGGCTGGACCGGCTGGCGCACGACCTGCCCGGCCTGACCCTGCACCTGTCCGCGCAGGAAGCACCGCCGTCGCCGGACTTGCGTGGGCTGGACGCAGCCCTGCTGATCGGCGCGCCGCCGTGGCCGGCCGGCTGGCAGGTGATGCCGCTGGCGCCGGAACGAATCGGCCCGGTGCTGAGCCCCCGCTACGCCGGCGCCACGCGACTGGCGCGGGCGCCGGCCGCCGCACTGCTGGACGAGCCGCTGCTGCACACCGCCTCGCGTCCGCAGGCCTGGAGCGACTGGTCGCGCGCGGCGGGCCTTGTCGCCGCGCCGCGCGCGACCGGCCAGGGCTTCGAACACCTGTATTACCTGCTGGAAGCGGCACTAGCCGGACTGGGCGTGGCGATCGCGCCGCAGCCGCTGGTCGCCGACGACCTCGCCGCCGGCCGGCTGATCGCGCCGTGGGGATTCGTCACCACCGAATCGCAGTGGGTGTTGGCCACGCCGGCGCGGGCGAATGAGGAGCGCGGCACCGGGCTGGCCCGATGGCTGGCCGGCGAGCTGCGCGAGGCGCCCGCTACAGGTAACGCCTGATCGTCTCGCGCAGCGCAGCCGCCTGCTCAGGCGTGAGTTCACCCAGCGCACCGCGGCGCCCGGCCGGGATGTGTTCGCCCGGATCGGCGTCGCCGAACGCGTAGTGATCCAGCAGGGTGCGCCAGCCGGCGCGCTCGGCCGGACTCAGACGACGAAACGCCAGGATCGCGTGCAGCAACGCGCCCAGCGCCGTGCCGGTGGCGGCGCCGCCGACTGGCACCGGCTTCCACCAGTAGTTCACCAGCGCGTTGAGCCGACCGAGCGAGGCCACGTGGTGCCACCACAGCGGCGGAATGTAGATCGCATCGCCCGGCTCCAGCTCGGCCACCTGGGCCTGGGCCAATGCCTCGCGCAGGCGCGGAAAGCGCGGGTCGTCAGGACGGTCGAGCCGGGCCAGGCTGATCGCCGCGCCGGTGGGCGCGAAGTCCAGCGGACCGATGTAGAGATTACCCACCTGTTCGGGCGGGAACAGCGTGAAGCGCCGGCGCCCCGCGGCCACGCAGGCGATGTTGTGGTACTCGTCGAAGTGCGCCGGCGTGGTCACCCGGTTGCCGATCCACAGCCGCGGGGCGATCGCCGGATCGAGCAGCGGCAGCGGGTGATTGGCGAGGAACCCCGGCAGGCAGTCAGCGACCGGCGCGCTCTGGATCGCCACACCGTGCGGCCGCTCCTGCCTTGCCTCATGCGCGATGCGGCGCAATCCCTCGGTCACGGTCACGCGGAAGTGGTCGTAGTTGAAGCCGCTGAGATCGGCGTTGTAGCCGACGCAGCCGTCTTCCTGCGGAGCCATTACGAGGGTGTCGACCTCGCCGCCGGCGTCGAGCGCGGCGAGGCCGCGGGCGAGGGCGGTATCGGACTCGCGCGCCCACTCCACCGCCGGCCAGTGCGCGGCGAGGCCGCGCAGCACCAGCGGCGAACCGCGCGCGACCAGCGCGGCCATGTCGGGCAGCGGGTCGGACGGGCGAAGCTCCTCGATGGGCTGGCTCATCCGATCAGCTCCACTCAAGCCCGATCGGCGGCGCGCACCGCCGCGATGAAATCGGCCATGCGCTCTGGATCCTTGATCCCGGGCGAGGCCTCGATGCCGCTGGCTACATCCACCGCCCACGGTCGTGCCGCGCGAATCGCTTCGCCCACATTGCCGGCGTGCAGGCCCCCGGCCAACAGCAGCGGTTGCGCCAAGTCGGTCGGCATCAGGGACCAGTCGAAGGCCTTGCCGCTGCCGCCGGGTTCGCCCAGACCGTGGCCATCAAGCAGAAGACCCACTGCACGCGGATACTCGCGCAGGCGCGGCAGGGCGGCGGCGCCCTCGCCCATCGCGACCGCCTTCAGATACGGCCGGCCGAATTGCGCGCACCACGCGTCGCTCTCCGCGCCGTGGAACTGCAGCAGGTCCGGCTGCACCTGCTCGTTCACCGAGCGCACGGTCTCGACGCTGTCGTCCATCAGCAGCGCCACCGTGGTCACGAACGGCGGCATCGCGGCGACGATCGCCCGCGCCTGCGCCAGATCCACCCGACGCTTGCTGCGCGCGGTGATCACCACGCCGATCGCGTCGGCGCCGAGCTCGGCGGCCAGCCGCGCGTCCTCGACGCGGGTCATGCCGCAACACTTGATGCGGGTGCGGCTCACTGGCTCACCTCCGGCGGCAGGCCCCAGTGCGCCTCGTAGCGCGGGCCGATGAACGTGAGGCCGGACGATGGCGCGGTCGGCCCGGCGACCTCACGGTTGCGGCCGGCCAGCAGCTCGCCCATCCACGCCACCGGTTGCTCACCGCGGCCGATCGGCAGCAGCGAACCGACGATGTTGCGCACCATGTGGTGCAGGAAGGCATTGGCCTCGATCTCCACGACCACCTGCTCGCCCTCGCGCCGCACCGAGACCGCGATCACTTCGCGGCGCGCGTGGGCGGCCTGGCAGGCGATCGCGCGAAAAGCGGTGAAGTCGTGCTCGCCGACCAGCGCCTGCGCCGCGGTGTGCATGCGCGCGGCATCGAGCGGATGGCGTTCCCAGGTCACGTAACGCGCGTCCAGCGCCGCCCGCACCGGGCGATTGAGGATGCGGTAGCAGTAGCGGCGACTGCGTGCGGAAAAGCGCGCGTGAAAATCCTCGGGCACCGGCTGCGCCCACAGCACCGCGACCGACGTGGGCAGGTTGGAGCAGGCGCCGAGCACCCAGCCGCGCGGGTCGCGCTCAACCTCGGTATCGAAATGCACCACCTGACAGCGCCCGTGCACGCCGGCATCGGTGCGCCCGGCGCAGGTCACGTCGATCGGCTGCGCAGCGACGAAAGAGAGGGCTTTTTCCAGCGCGCCCTGCACACTGTCGCGGTGGCTCAGACGCTGCCAGCCGGAGAAGTCGGTGCCGTCGTATTCGATGCCCAGGGCAATGCGCATGAAGGGATGCAGGTGGGTTCAGGACGGCGGCAGAGCATAGCAGCCGGCACAAAAAACCCGGGCCGGCACAGGGCCGGCCCGGGTTCGGGTCACGCATGAGGAGCGATCAGGCGATGCCGTCAAGCAGGCGACGCGCGGTATCGCGCTGCGGCTGGCTGCCCTCGGCCAGCACTTCTTCCAGCATGGCGCGGGCGCCATCGGCGTCGCCCATGTCCAGATAGGCGCGGGCCAGGTCGAGCTTGGTATCGATCGGATCGTCGCTGAACTCGGTCGGCTCGTAGTCCATGCCGCTGATCCCCTGATCCCAGGCGGGGATGTCGCCACCGGCCTCAGCCGGCGCCGGCGAGGCGTCGTCAAACGCATCGTGGGCGTCCGCATCGGCGGTGAACGCCGGTTCCGGCTCCCCGTGCAGCTCGGCCGCGGCTTCGGCCTCGGCCTCGGCCTTGCGGGCAGCTTCCTGGCGCGGGGTCAGATTGAAGTCGAAATGGTACTCGCTGATCTTCGACGGGCCGGTCGGCATCGGCGGCGGCACCGGGGCCAACACCGTCGCATCGGCGTCGTGGTCGTCCAGGTTGAACCCGCCCAGCGGCGCACGCTCGGCTTCGGGCACCGAGGTATCGACACCAGCGAACAGCGGGTGACCGGGAACCAGGTCTTCGCCCATCGCCGCCACATCCTGCCACTCGGACTGCTGCGGGTCGGAGATGTGGGCGTACATCGCCTCGGCGGCCGCCTCGAAATGCTCCACGTCGCGGCGGTGGTAGTAGAGGCTAACCAATTCCAGGTGCAGGCTGATGTCGTCCGGATGCTCGGCGAGCTGGTCGAGCAGCTCGTCCTGGTCCGGATCGGCCTCGCCATCGCCCAGCGGCGGAACCGCACCGAAGCGGTCGGCGAGCGACGAGTTGGAGGCCTTCGCTGGCGCCTTGTTGCGACGACCGCGCAGAGCCACCAGCAGCAGCAACACCACGGCGGCAGCGCCCGCGCCCCACGCCCAGGTCTGCATATACCAAGGCTCCTCGGCCGAGGCCGGTGCCGGCTTTGCGGGCGCTGGCTTGGCGGCCGCGGGCTTCGCTGCAGCGGGCTTGGCCGCGGTCGGCTGGCTGGCCGCCACCGGTGCGGACGCCGTGGTGGGCGACGCCGAGGAGGCAAGGGCCGGCACGCTGGCGGCAGACGCCATCGAAGCGGCGGCGGTTGAGGCGGTTGCCGGTGCCGCCTTCGCGGCCACCGATCCACTGGAGGCCGGGGTCGATGCTGGAGCCACTGCCGCCGCCGGAGTGGCGGCGGTTTCGCCGGCCGGCGCGCCCTTGCGGGCCTCGGCCAGCTTGCGCTGCAGCTCGGCGATCTCGCTGTCCTTCAGCGACAGCAGGCGCTCGTTCTTGCTGTTGATGTCCTCCAGGTCCTTCAGCCGCGAGCGCAACTCGGCGCCCTGCTGCTGCAGCGTGGCCAGGCTTTCCTGGCTGCGCTGCAGGTCGCGGCGTACGTCCGCAGAACCCTTGCCGGCACCGGATGCGGCGTTCTTTGCGCCTTCACCCGAAGGCAGCAATTGCAGATGGTCGTCGCGCTTGGACGCCGGCGCGGTGGGTGAACTGGACGCCGTGGCGCGGGTGGCCGAGTCGGCCACATTGGTGGGGGTACCGACCGCACCGGCACGCCAGTCGCTGTTCTGGCGGCGGACTTCTTCCAGTGCCGCGGCCACCGTCATGGCGCGAGCCTCTTCAGCCGTTGGCACGCGCAGCACCGCACCGCTCTTGAGGGCGTTGATGTTGTCGCGATAGAACGCGCCGGGATTGGACTGCTTCAGCGCCAGCAGGGTCTGGCTGAGATCCACGCCTGCCGGCTTGACCTGCTGGGCGATAGCCGACAGGGTCTGGCCTTTCTGCACGGTGATGCTCGAGCCGGGAGCGGTCGCCTCACTCGCGGCGGCAGCCGGCGCTGCAGCCGGTCGCGGTGCCGCCGCCGATGCCGCCGCCGATGCCGGCGCCGTGCGGCGCGGGGCCGCCGCAGCCGGGGCGGGCGGCGGGGCCGGCGCGGCGCCAGGCGGGTCGAGCAGAATGGTGTACTCGCGCACGCTCTTGCCGGCGGCGTTATCCACCTGCACGAGCAGATCGAGGTAGGGGTCGTTGATTGCATCGGTGCTGGTGATCCGGATCAGCTTGGTTCCGCCCGGCCCGTTCACGATGGCGAAGCTGAGTGGCACCCGGGTACGTCCCTCGGTGATGCCGGCCCGCACGAAATCCTCGTCCGACGCGAGGCGCGCGCTGAGATTGCGCAGATCCGCCGGGCTTTCGGGGGTCACCGGGATCTCGGCGACAAGCGGCTGACCCAGGGCGGACTTGACCCGAATCTGGCCCAGCTCCAGCGCGACTGTCTGGCTGCTCCCCAGTGCCAAAGCCAGCAGCATGGACAGTTTCAACGAACGATTCATCGTATTTCCCCCGGACGACCCGTGACGCTCCCCGACCCGCCGCAAACGCGGCGGCATCCCGAATAACGCGCCACTTTAGTTAGATGCCCGCCAATCAACAATAGGCGTGGCGAATACTTGCACGATATTGCTGCGCCCGCTTCTCACCGGCGCAAACCACGTCACTGCCCCTGTTTTTTTACCCCCGTGTCGGCCTGCATGACCTGCAGTTGCCGGCGCAGTTGCTCCAGCTTGCGGTCCTGCTCACGCAGCCGCTGGTTTGCCTCGCGGCTGCGGCGCTCCTGCGCGGCCACATCGTGCTGCAGGCGGCTCACCTCGGTGCTGCTGCGCTTGACCGACTGCTGCAGCAACGCCGGATCGCGATCCGGCGTCACCGTCGCGGGCGTGGACTCGCCACGGGCGGCGGCGGCGGCCGCCCCCGTGGAAATCATCAGCCCGAACAGGGCCGTCAGCAGGGGCCTGCGCAGCATGGGGGCACCTTCAGAGATAGTCCTCGATCAGCAGCTCGGCAATCTGCACCGCATTGAGCGCGGCGCCCTTGCGGATGTTGTCGGCCACGATCCACAGGTCCAGGCCGCGCTCGTGCGAGATGTCTTCGCGGATGCGGCCGACGAACACCGGGTCCTTGCCAGCGGCGTCGCCGACCGGGGTCGGGTAGCCACCGGCCTTGCGCTCATCCATCACCACCACGCCCGGCGCCTGTTCCAGCAGCGCGCGCGCCTGCTCGGCGGTGATCTTGTCGCGCGTTTCCACGTGCACCGCCTCGGCGTGGCCGTAGAACACCGGCACGCGCACGGCGGTGGGATTCACCGCGATCGAGGCGTCCTCGAGGATCTTGCGCGTCTCCCACACCATCTTCATCTCTTCCTTGGTGTAGCCGTTGGGCTGGAAGTCATCGATGTGCGGAATGACGTTGAAGGCGATCTGCTTGGGGAACTTCGCCGGCTCGGCGTCCTGGAAGTTGAGCAGCGCGGCGGTCTGCCGGCCCAGCTCCTCCATACCGGAACGGCCGGCGCCGGAGACCGACTGGTAGGTCGCCACGTTGATCCGCTCGATGCCCACCGCCCGGTGGATCGGCGCCAGCGCCACCAGCATCTGCATGGTCGAGCAGTTCGGGTTGGCAATGATGCCGCGCACGGTGTAGTCGGCGATGGCGTGCGGGTTCACTTCGCTCACCACCAGCGGGATGTCGTCCTGGTAGCGGTACTCGGAGGTGTTGTCGATCACCACCGCGCCGGCTGCCGCCGCGCGCGGCGCATGCTCGCGGCTCACCGAGCCGCCGGCGGAAAAGAATGCGATGTCCACACCAGTGAAGTCGTAGTCGGCGAGGTTCTGCACGGTGACTTTCTTGCCGGCGAACTCCACCTGGCCACCAGCGGAGCGCTCGCTCGCCAGCGGCACCAGCTCGCTCACCGGGAAATCGCGCTCGGCCAGGATCGACAGCAGGGTCTCACCCACCGCGCCGGTCGCACCGACCATTGCCACCTTGTAGCTGCTCTTCTTGCTCATGATCCGTCTGTCTGTCAGGAAAATCGGAAAGGGCCGCCAGGCCATTGCCGTTCCCGCATCCGCGGGAATCTAGCCGGGGCGGAGCGCAACACAAACCTGCGAACCGCGCGATCGTGATTGCGATCACGCTTTACCGAGAACGCCTCGCGCGGCGAGCACCTGCGGATTGATCGGCGCGGGCGGACGGCCCGCGTCCGGCCCCACGCCCAGGCCCGCCAGCACATTGTCGACCGCCAGCTGCGCCATGTTGCGGCGGGTATCGGCGCTGGCGCTGCCCAGATGCGGGCTGAGCACCACCTGCTCCAGCGCCAGCAACGCCGGATGCACCACCGGCTCATCCTCATAAACGTCCAGCCCAGCGGCGGCCAGGTGCCCGGTGGCCAGCGAGGCCGCCAGTGCCGCCTCGTCCACCAACCCGCCCCGCGCGATGTTCACCAGCACACTGCCGCGCTTCATCTGCGCCAGCTCGGCGGCACCAATCACGTGATGGTTCTGCGGCGTGTACGGCAAGACCAGCACCAGATGATCGGACTCGCGCAGCAGCGCGGCCTTGTCCACCCAGCGGGCGGCGCACTGGCGCTCGACGACCTCGGGCAGGCGCGTGCGGTTGTGGTACAGCACGCGCATGTCGAAACCGCTGGCACGACGCGCCACCGCCTGGCCGATGCGACCCATGCCGAGGATGCCCAGCGTCTTGCCGTGCAGATCCACGCCCAGCCAGTCGTCAAACCGCATGGCGCCGGTCCACTGGCCGGCGCGCAGCCAGCGCTCGGCCGCGCCGACGCGCCGGGCCGCAGCCAGCAGCAGCGCCCATGCGTAGTCGGCGGTGGTTTCGTTGAGCACGTCCGGGGTATTGCAGGCGAGCACGCCGGCGCGGGTGAGCGCGTCGATATCCAGATTGTTGTAGCCCACCGCCAGGTTCGCGATCACCCGCAGCCGAGGATTGCCCGCCAGGGTGGTCGCATCGACGCGATCGGAGAGGCCGATGATCGCCGCATCCACGCCAGCCAGCCGCTCGCGCAACTGCTCGGGCGAATGCACGCGCTCGATCGCCTCGGCGTGCAGCTCGACATGCTGCTCCAGCCGCGCCAGCGCCTCGGGAAACAGGGGCCGCGACACCCACACTTTGTACCGCTTGGTCATTCCAGTTCCTGCAGGGAGGGACGAGCGCGGGCCGATCAGGGAATCAGCGGCTGCACCGGCCCGACGTCGCCACACTGCGCGCGATGGCGCAAGGCGTGATCCATCAGCACCAGCGCCAGCATCGCCTCGACGATCGGCGTGGCGCGGATGCCGACGCAGGGGTCATGCCGGCCCTTGGTGACCACCTCGACCGCCTCGCCCGCGACATTCACGCTGTCTCCGGGCACGAGGATGCTGGACGTGGGCTTGAACGCCACCGAGACCGTCACCGGTTGCCCGGAGCTGATTCCACCGAGAATGCCACCGGCATGATTGGACGTAAAGCCGTCCAAATGCATTTCATCGCGATGCTGCGTGCCGCGCTGGGCGATCGCAGCGAAGCCGTCGCCGATCTCCACGCCCTTGACTGCGTTGATCGACATCATCGCGGCGGCGAGGTCGCCGTCGAGCTTGCCGTAGATCGGCTCGCCCCAACCCGGCGGCACGCCCTCAGCGATCGCGTTGACGCGCGCGCCCACCGAATCGCCCGATTTGCGCAGCGCATCCATGTACCGCTCCAGCTCAGGTACCTGGCCGGCATGGGGCCAGAAAAATGGATTCTGCTCGACCGCCTCGACGTCGAACGCCGCCGGCACGATCTCGCCGAGCTGGGCCAGGTAGCCGCGCACCCGCACGCCATGACGTTCGGCCAGCCACTTTTTGGCGATGACGCCGGCGGCCACGCGCATGGTGGTTTCGCGCGCCGACGAGCGACCGCCGCCGCGCGGATCGCGGATACCGTACTTGTGCCAGTAGGTGTAATCGGCGTGGCCCGGGCGGAAGGTCTGCGCGATGTCGCCGTAGTCCTTGCTGCGCTGGTCGGTATTGCGGATCAGCAGTGCGATCGGCGTGCCGGTGGTGCGCCCTTCGTAGACGCCCGAAAGGATCTCGATCGCGTCGTCCTCGCGCCGCTGGGAGGTGTGCCGGGTGCGGCCGGTGGCCCGGCGCTGCAGGTCCTGCCTAAAATCTTCAGCGGCGATGGCCAGGCCGGGCGGGCAGCCGTCGATCACACAGCCGATGGCCGGGCCGTGGCTTTCGCCGAAGGTGGTGACGGTGAAAAGCTTGCCGAAGGAGTTGCTGGACACGGACGCTACCGCTTGAGAAAGAGAGTGCCGACGCCGGATCAGCCGGCGTCATGCTGCACTGCATCTTGCCACAGCCGCTGGCGGCGGCCGCGCCGCGTTCGCTCAGCGGCGGGCCTGTGCCGCCGCGCGGATCGCCTTGGCGTGCTCGACCAGATCGCGGCGCTCCAGCGCGAACACGCCCATCGCGCCGACCTTGAACTCGATCCACACGAACGGCACCTCCGGCAGCAGCGCGTTGAGTGCTCGCTCGCTCTCGCCCACCTCGACGATCAGCAGACCATCCTCGGTGAGGTAATCGGCGGCCTCGTCGAGCATGCGCAGGCACAGGTCCAGACCGTCCTCGCCCGAGGTGAGGCCCAGCTTGGGCTCGTGCCGGTATTCGCCCGGCATGGCAGCGTACTCGTCTTCGGTGACGTAGGGCGGGTTGGACACGATCAGGTCGTAGCGACGCCCTTGCACGCCGGCAAACAGGTCGGACTCGATCGCCTCGACCCGGTCTTCCACGTGCTGGAACACGATGTTCTCGCGCGCCAGCGACAGCGCCTCGGGGCTGATGTCGACGATGTCGACCTGCCAGTCCGGGTTGTACTCGGCCATGGCGATGCCGATGCAGCCCGAGCCGGTGCACACGTCCAGCGCGCGCTCCACGTGGCGATGGTCCAGCCACGGCGCAAAGCCCGACTCGATCAGTTCGGCGATCGGCGAACGCGGCACCAGCGCGCGGCGGTCGCTCTTGAACTTCAGCCCGGCAAACCAGGTTTCGCCCACCAGGTAGGCCACCGGAACGCGCTCGCTGACGCGGCGCTCGATCAGCCCCAGCACGCGTCCGCGCTCGTCGGCCACCAGCTTGCCCGTGCCGTAGGCTGGCGGCAGATCCGGCGGCAGATGCAGCGCGGCGAGCACCAGGTGGGTGGCCTCGTCGATCGGGTTGTCGTGGCTGTGGCCGAAGGTCAGCCCGGCCGCCGAAAAGCGGCTGGCGCCGTAGCGGATGAAGTCGATGATGGTGGACAGTTCGGCGGTCACGGCACATTCCGGGCGGCATTGGCGAGCCGGCCATTATAGGCGCCCGGCCTCTATACTGGCCGGATGACTTTCAAGGTATTCCTGCAATACATCCTGCCGCACCGCGCGCTGTCGCGCCTGGTGTACTGGGCCACCCGCTGGACCTTCCGCCCGTGGAAGAACTGGCTGATCGGCACCATCGTGCGCAACTACCAGGTCGACATGGCCGAGGCGGCGCAGCCGGATCCGGACGCCTACGAACACTTCAATGCCTTCTTCACCCGCGCATTGAAGCCGGGCGCGCGCGTCCCGGATGCCGACCCTGCCGCCCTGCTGTGCCCGGCCGACGGGCGCATCAGCCAGGCTGGCGACATCGTCGACGGACGGATCTTCCAGGCCAAGGGGCAGTCGTTCACCGCGGCCGAGCTCCTGGGCGACGAGGCCGCGGCAGCGCCGTTCCGCGACGGCCGCTTCGTCACGGTGTACCTGTCGCCCCGCGACTATCACCGCGTACACATGCCGCTGGCCGGCACGCTGCGCGAGACGGTGCACGTGCCGGGGCGCATCTTCAGCGTGGCGCCGTTCGCGGTGGAGGCGATCCCGCGCCTGTTCGCCCGCAACGAGCGCCTCGTCTGCCACTTCGACGGCGAGCACGGGCCGTTCGCGGTGGTGCTGGTGGGAGCGATCCTGGTGTCGTCGGTCTCCACTGTGTGGGACGGGCTGGTGATTCCGCCCTACGCGCCCGGCATCCGTCGCAAGTCGTTCGCCGACCGCGACATCCAGCTGGAACGCTTTGCGGAGATGGGCCGCTTCAACATGGGCTCCACCGTGATCGTGCTGCTGCCGCCGGGGAGCGCCGCGCTCGACCCACTGGTGCCGCAGCAGGCGGTGAAAGTCGGCCAGCGCCTCGGGAAAAAGTGACGCACTGCGTCACCTTGGGCGGCCAGCAACTGTCGCCCGAGGGCATCTTGTGACGCCGTAGGTGCAAATGTGCCCAAGGCTCGGGTAAGCTCCGGTTCAGCGCCAGAACCGCGCTGCCCTTTCGAGCCCGAGAACGCCATGCGCCTGCTGACCCAGCTCATCGCCATCAACCGTGCCCGCCAGCTCAGCCGCCAGCTGCGTGAGATCCAGCGCAGCATCGACGCCCTGTCGCGTCAGAACCGCACCCGGTTGAGCACGCTGACCCTGCGTGAGATCGGGCAGGCGACCCGCTGCGACTTCCCGCACCTGTACGGCACGCCGCCGGAAGAGCGCTACCTGCCGTGGGGCCAGGGCACCGAGATCGGCTACACCCGCGCGCGGTCGGAAAATGTGGAAGTGGCGATCCGCGGCATCGCGCTGTGGTTGGCCGTGACTTATCACGAGACTAAGGACGCCCGTCAGGGCGGACTACAGACCGTCTATCGCCAGCTCATGCGATTGCTGCGCGAACTGAAAGAAACCCGCCGCGAGGGCGACACCAGCGAAAGCTGGATGAACGTCTCGGCCGCCGCCTGATTCACCGCCCCCCCGGGGGCTGGCCTGCCGCCGAAGACCTTCCGTCAGATCAGCGGCACTCGGGCACCGTCAGCACCTGCCCCACCCGGATCTGATGCCGGGTCAGATGATTCGCCTCCGCCACCTCGCGCACGCTGGAACAGCGCAGCTTGTGCACGATGCTGATCAAGGTATCTCCCGCCCGGACCCGATAGCGGCGCGCACGCTTGGATGAGACCGCTGGCGCCGGCGCCGGTGCGACCGCCACCGGCTTGGGCACCACCGCGTTGTGCAGATCCGCCGCCAGAATCGGCCACGGCCCATCGACGCAGCGCGACGCGTACGACGCCTCCAGCGCCTTGGGCAGGTACACCGTGGTTCCCACCGGCTGCTGCGCCTCCGGATCGAACCGCGGGTTGAGGTTGCGCAGCGTGCGGAACCAGCCCTCCGGCATGTCGCCGGCATTGCCCAGGCAGACGGTGAGCTCGGAGATCGAGGCGGAGCGCTTGAGCACGACCTGCCCCGGCTGGCCGTCGATCTTCGGGAATCGCAGGTTGTAGCTCTGCGGATGCAGGAACAGCCACGCCGCGGCCAGCACGGCCGGGACGTAGTCGCGGGTTTCCTGCGACAGCTCGTCGTACACCGATGGATCGTAGAAGCTCACGCCGGGGCGGTCGCCAGCCAGCCGGCGCATGCGCCCTTCGCCGCCGTTGTAGGCCGCCAGGGTGAGTTCGAGATTGTTGTTGAACACGCGCAACTGCTCGTTGAGGTATTGCGCGTTGGCGCGCGCCGCCTCGGCCGGGTCGAAGCGCGTATCGAAGCCGCTGTCGCTGCTCAGACCAAAACGCACGCCGGTGGCATACATGAACTGCAGTGGCCCGGCCGCGCCGGAACGCGAAACCGCATGCACCTTGCCGCCGGATTCCTTGGCCAGGATGCCGAACAGCACGGCTTCGGGCAGATCGGCCTTCTGGTATTGCGGCCACATCTCGTGGCGCAGGTACTGGTAGTTCACCCAGGCGTCCATCAGGTTGGGCCGCCACTGGGTCAGCCACATCTCCAGCGCCGCCTTCACCGGGCCGTTCATGGCGATGAGTTCGGACAGCTTCTGTCCGTGCAGCAGGGTCACGCTGCGCTGCGCCTGGGGCAATCCGGCCGCGCCACCCGCTGCGCCGTCCGGCGAGGTGGATTCGCCGGCCGTTTCCAGCCCCTCGTCGCCGATCGCGCTGCCGTCCTTGAGTCGCAGCAGCCGATCGAATACCGAATAAAAACGCTGTGGCTCGCAGCCCGGCGTGCTGTCGCACTGGGCCGACGCCTTCTTCAACTGGTCGAGCGCGGCAACCAAGGTTTTCTGCGATGCCTGATCGTCACCTTCGCGCGCCTGCCGCAGAGCGTTCTCGTAGCCCTTGCTGGCCGCGTCGAGCTGGCCATACAGGGCATTGAGCGAGGGCGATGCGGGCGCCTTGCCGGGGGCGCTGGCACATCCGGCCAGCAGGGTGACGACAGCGAGGGAAAGCGAACGGTACAGCGGCAAACGCACGGACATGAGGTACTTCGGCAAGGACGAAACGATCACCATAGCCGCGCGCGACAGCGGACTCAATGAATCGCGTGAGCCACGGTTAGAATCGACGCCTTGCCAAGGAGTGACCTGCCATGAGCCAGATCCTGATCGGCCGCAACGACAGCACCAGCGTCAGCCTCGACCCGCGCTACGGCAACCGCCACGGCATGATCGCCGGCGCCACCGGCACCGGAAAGTCGGTCTCGCTGATGGTGCTGGCCGAAGGTTTCTCCCGGCTCGGCGTGCCCTGCTTCCTGGCCGACGCCAAAGGCGATCTGGCCGGCCTGGCGATGGCCGCCGGCGAACCGAGCGACAAGCTCAAGGCGCGCCTGGACAAGCTCAAGCTCACCGACTGGAAGCCGCAAGCCAATCCGGTGGTGTTCTGGGATCTGTACGGCAAGCTCGGCCATCCGGTGCGCGCCACCATCAGCGAGATGGGCCCCACCCTGCTCGGCCGCGTGCTCGAGCTCAACGACACCCAGCAGGGTGTGCTCGAGGTGGTGTTCAAGGTCGCCGACGACCAGGGCCTGCTGCTGCTCGACCTGGCCGATCTGCGCAGCATGCTGGGCTTCGCCAGCGAGAACGCCAAGACCATTTCCGCCCAGTACGGCCTGATCAGCCCGCAGAGCATCGCGGCGATCCAGCGCGCGCTGCTGAAGCTCGAGCAGGACGGCGCCGACCAGTTCTTCGGCGAGCCGGCGCTGGACCTGGTCGACCTGATGCGCCAAGACATGAGCGGTCGCGGCGTGATCAACGTGCTGGCCGCCGACCAGCTGATCATGAAGCCCAAGCTCTACTCCACCTTCCTGCTGTGGCTGCTGTCGGAGCTGTTCGAGCAGCTGCCGGAAGTGGGCGACCTGGACCAGCCCAAGCTGGTGTTCTTCTTCGACGAGGCGCACCTGCTGTTCGACGACTGCCCGCCCGCGCTGCGCCAGCGCGTGGAGCAGGTGGTGCGGCTGATCCGCTCCAAGGGCGTGGGCGTGTACTTCTGTTCGCAAAACCCGGACGACGTGCCCGGCGAGATCCTCGGCCAGCTCGGCAATCGTGTGCAACACGCGCTGCGCGCCTTCACCCCGCGCGACCAGAAGGCGGTCAAGGCGGCGGCGGAAACCTTCGTCGCCAATCCCAGGCTCGACGTGGTCGAGGCGATCACCCAGCTCGGCGTGGGCGAGGCGCTGGCCTCCACGCTCGGCGACGGCGGCGTGCCCGCACCGGTGCAGCAGGTGCTGGTGACCACGCCGTGCTGCCGCATCGGCGCTATCACGGAGGACGAGCGCCAGACGGTGCGCATGCGCTCGCCGGTGGGCGGCAAGTACGACACGCCGGTGAACCGCGAATCGGCCGCCGAAAAGCTCGCCGCCCGCGCGCAGGAAAAGGCCGCCGACGCGGAGAAGGTCGCCACCAGCGCCCCCTCCACAGCCGGCACACCCGGCTCGGCCTGGGGCGAGGCGGTGCACGATGCGCTGTTCGGCACCAAGCGCCGCCAGGGCATGATCGAGGCGCTGGGCAAGTCCGCCGTGCGCACGGTCGGCAACCAGCTCGGCCGGCAGATCCTGCGCGGCGTGCTGGGCGGCATCTTCGGCGGCAAGCGTTGAAACCGGCGCACGCCCGCTTTCGCTCGATCGATCCGGACACGCCGCTGGCCGAACGGCTCGTGGGCGGCCTGGGCTATCCGCTGCGCGGCGCCGCCCTGCCCACCCTGGTCGGACTCGTGCTGCTTCATTACCTGGCGCTGCTGCCGCTGACCCTGGGCCTGCTCGCCTCGCTGCTGGTGTGGGGCGCCACCTGGCGCTATGCCGCCGAATGCATGCTGCATACCGCCAACGGCTTCGCCGACCCGCCCGACGTGGGCCTGGGTGACAGCGACCGCGCGGCCTGGGGGCTGACCGTGGTGCATGTGGTGGCCGCCGCGTTCTGCGTGGCGATGCCGTTCTACTCGCCGGCGCTGTTTGCACCCACCCTGCTCGCCGTGGCACTGGTGCTGCCGGCCATCGACATGGCGCTGGCGTTCGACGGCAGTCTGCTGGTGGCGCTGAACCCGGCGCACTGGGGCGAGATCATCCGGCGCTTCGGCTGGAGCTACCTGATTCCGGTCGGCATCAACCTCGCGGTCGGCGTGCTGGCTCTGCTGGCCACATGGATCACTGCCGGGCTGCCGCGCCTGCTGTCGTTGCCGCTGTTCGGCTTCGCCTACACGTATCTGATCGTGCTGGGCTTCCACCTGATGGGCGCCATGATCCACCGCCGCCACGAGCACTTCGGCCTCACGCCCGAAGCCGAGGTGCTGGCCGAGGCGCTGGGCCAGAACGACGACCAGCGCCTGCTCGACCGCGTGCACGAACTGGCGGCTAATGACCCGATGGCCGCCACGCGGCTGCTGGTGCCGCGCCTGCAGGATCGCGAAGCGCCGGCCGAACTGCACCAGGCCTACCGCGACCTGCTGCGACAGCAGCAGCTCACCAACGCGCTGCTGGTGCACGGCCAGATCCGCATCGCGGCGTTGATGGCTGCCAACGAGCCGCGCAAGGCACTGGGCATGGTGCAGGATTGCAGCGCGATCGATCCGGACTTCCTGCCGGACGACCCCGGCAACGCTGGTGCCATCGCCGAAGTCGCCGCACGCCACGGCATGCGGCGGATGGCGCTGAAACTTTGCCGCGGATGGCTGGCGCACTGGCCGCGCGACGGGCGCGCTCCCGCCGTCGCCCTGCTCGCCGCGCGCGAGCTCGAAGCCGACGGCCAAGCGATGGAGGCCAGCGTGCTGCTCGGTCGCATCGCCAGCGCATGGACCGACCATCCCCAACACGGCGAGCTGCTTGCCCGCATCCAGCAACTCAAGTCCGGAACCCGCGCATGAGCCGTTGGCGCCCGCCCGCGCCGTCGTCGACGGCCATCATCACGCGCGCCGGATTCGAACGGCTGAAGACCGAACTCGACCACCTGTGGCACACGCTGCGTCCGGAAGTGGTCAAGGCACTGGCCGCCGCCGCCGCCGAAGGCGACCGCTCGGAAAACGCCGAGTACACCTACCGCAAGAAGCAGCTCGGCGAGATCGACCGCCGCGTGCGCTATCTCAGCAAGCGCATCCCGTCGCTGAAGGTGGCCGAGGGCGCACCCGCCGATCGCGACATGGTGTTTTTCGGTGCCACGATCGAACTGGAGAACGTCGACAGCGGCGAGATCCTGCGCTACCGCATCGTCGGCCCGGACGAGACCGACGCGAAGAAAGGCTGGATCAGCGTCGACTCGCCACTGGCCCGCGCGGTGATGAAGAAACGGGTGGACGATGAGTTCGAGGCCGAACTGCCCGGTGGGCGCGCGGCCTTCGTGATCGTCGACGTCCGGTACGAGGCGTAAGGCAGGCCCCGCGATTCCCGCGGGAGAGCCTCAGGCCACGTCCGGAATTCCCATCCCGACCTGGACGAGCCGGTACGACGGATGCATCAGGCCCGTCGGCGGATAGAACTCGTCATGGGTATGGGTGAAGCCGAGCTTCGTCAGCAGCTTGCGCGACGCGTCGTTGCCGGGATTGTGTCCAGCAAACAGCGCCCGGCAGCCCAGGGACTCGAAGGCATGGGAAAACACCGCTCGCGCGCCCTCGGCCGCGAGGCCACGTCCCCAGTGGTCGGGGCGCAGGTGCACGCCGAATTCGGGAACGTCAGGCTCGCGCTCCCTCGGCCGGAGGCCGCAGCACCCGACGAACACATCGCCTTCGAGGAGGAACATCGGCCAGTACTGGATGCCGTGGGACGCCTGCGTGTCGATTTCCCGGTTCAACCGGAGCAGCGCCTCGTGCCCGGCAAGCGGCCGGGTGGCGATGAATCGCGTCACCATCGGATCCGTCCAGAGTGCAAGAGCCAGCGGCTCGTCGGCCTGCCGCCAATGCCGGAAGCCGAGGCGGCCGGATGTCAGGAAGTACTCGCTCATTTCACTTGGACTCACCGTCGACTGATACGGCGCGGGCCACATGGCCCACGGCTACGTCCATTTTACCGGTGCGCTTCATGGGCCGATGATCGCTCCCATGCGCCGGCTCCGGGGCCGTCATGCGCTTCGGTCGACGAGGCCTGTGCCGCTCTAGCCTGCGGCGCCGGCGCCATCATCGAGGCGAGGCGAGCCGGACCGGCGGGGGATAGAGGCGCCCCGGTCGCCGCGGCTGGTAACACGGTGCGCTGCGATGGAAGGCCTCGTCGTCATTGTCCGGATGCCACCCCGGGATACCCGAGAGCGGTAGCGGACGCAGCTCCAGCGGATCGCGCAGCAGCGTGCCCGACGCGACGCGCTCCGCCAGTCCGGCAACGATCGATTCCCACGCCGTGGCAGCATCGGCCGCCACCACCAGCGCCTTGCCGACCAGCAGCTTGCCCGGGGTGAGCGCACGTTCCAGCAGGGCATGGCCGAACACCGCGACGTCGATGCGCCCGTCCTGCCAGGCGGCGCGCTCGCGCCAGAACAGGCCGTGCCAGTCGTGGGCATCCCACAGCGTCAGCAACTCGGTGTCAGCCACGCGCACGATCACCCCGGCCTCGTCGAAATGGGTCATCGCGCATTGCGCGCGTGACCGCTCGCGCGGGCCCATGCGGGCGATCTCCTCGACCTGGCGCTGGTTCAGGGCCTGCTTGAGCGCCGGATAGCGCAGCCACACGAGGGCATTGAACAGATCGTGCCAGTTGCGCTCGCGGGTGGCGATGACGCCGCGTTCGGCGATGCGCTGCTCGTAGTGCAGGCCGTCGGCGAGCAGCGCGGAATCCTGCGCCGCAAAGCGCGGCATCGACGCATCGTGACGCAGCGCGTTGAGCGCATCGATCTCTGGCCAGTGCGCGTCGCGCAGCAGCGCGTCGTACTCGCTCCAGTCGGCCAGCGGCGGCGCGGCGAACACGGCCGGATCGACCGCCTCGCGCGCCGGGGCGACATAGCGCTGCCGCTTCACACCACCGGCAGTACGGGCTGCGCCAGGCGGGCGTGCAGGTCGTGCTCGCCAGCCGACTCCACCACCACCTGCACGAACTGGCCGGGCTTGAGCTGCTGGCCGTCGGCGATGAGCACGGTGCCGTCGATCTCCGGCGCATCGGCCGCCGAACGCGCCACGGCGCCGGCCTCGTTCGCCTCGTCGACCAGCACCTGGATCGTGCGACCGACCTTGCGCTGCAGCTTCGCGGCCGAGATCTCCGCCTGCACCGCCATGAACTGCTCCAGGCGATCTTCCTTCAGCTCCTCGGAGACCGGGTCGGGCAGCTCGTTGGCGCGGGCGCCGTCCACCGCCGAATAGGTGAAGGCACCCACGCGGTCCAGCTCGGCCTCGCGCAGGAAGTCCAGCAGTTCCTCGAACTCGGCGTCGGTCTCGCCGGGGAAGCCGACGATGAAGGTGCTGCGGATCGTCAGGTCCGGCACCGCCTTGCGCCAGTTGCGAATGCGCTCCAGCGTCTTGTCGATGTTGCCCGGGCGCTTCATCAGCTTGAGGATGCGCGGGCTGGCGTGCTGGAACGGGATGTCCAGGTAGGGAAGGATCTTGCCCGCCGCCATCAGCGGCATCAGCTCGTCCACGTGCGGGTACGGGTAGACGTAGTGCAGCCGCGTCCACACGCCGAGCTCGGACAGGCCCTCGCACAGCTCGGTCATGCGCGTGCGGTAGTTCCTGTCGCGCCACAGGTGCTCGGCGTACTTCACGTCCACGCCGTAGGCGCTGGTGTCCTGCGAGATCACCAGCAGCTCTTTCACGCCGCCCTTGACCAGCTTTTCGGCTTCGCGCAGCACCTCGTCGACCGGCCGCGAGACCAGGTCACCGCGCATCGACGGGATGATGCAGAAGCTGCAGCGGTGATTGCAGCCCTCGGAAATCTTCAGATACGCGTAGTGCTTGGGCGTGAGCTTGATGCCCGTGTCGGGCACCAGATCCAGGAACTTGTTGCGCGACGGCGGCAGCGCGGTATGCACCGCGCTCATCACGCTGGCGTAGTCCTGCGGACCGCTGATCGACATCACGTCCGGGTAGGCCTCACGGATCAGCTCCTCGCGCTTGCCCAGGCAACCGGTGACGATCACCTTGCCGTTCTCGTGCAGCGCCTCGCCGATCGCGTCCAGCGACTCCTGCACCGCCGCGTCGATGAAACCGCAGGTGTTCACCACTACCGCGTCGGCCGCGTCGTAGCTGGGCACGATCTCGTAACCCTCCACCTTGAGCTGAGTGAGGATGCGCTCGGAATCGACCAGCGCCTTGGGACAACCGAGGCTGACGAAGCCGATCTTCTGGGAGGTGGACTGGGCGGACATGAGAGTTACCGGATGAGGCAGCCCAACATTGTACCGCGGCGCCCCGCCGCACGCGTCCAGCCCCTCGTTCACCACGTATGCCTGACACGGCAGGTATTACCCTGTCGCGCCTTTCCCCATCCCATCGAAGGAGTGCCCATGGGCCAGATGATCGAACTGTCCAGCACCACGCCGATCGGCGCCTACCTCGCCGGGCCCGCCAGCTCGCCCCGCGGCGGTGTCGTGGTCGTGCAGGAAATCTTCGGCGTGAACGCGCACATCCGCGACATCGCCGACCGCCTCGCCGCTGCCGGCTACGTGGCGATCGCCCCGGCGCTGTTCGACTCGGCGAAGCCGGGTGTGGAGCTGGACTACGACGCCGAGGGCATGCGCGAAGGCGTGGCGCTGAAGGCGCAGGTGAGCCTGGAGCGCGCGCTGCAGGACGTGGCCGTCGCCGCCAAACGCGTAGCCACGGCCGGCAGGGTCGGCACTGTCGGTTTCTGCTGGGGCGGCACGATCGCCTATGCCGCCGCCATCGAGCTTGGCCTGCCCAGCGTGAGCTATTACGGCGGCGGCAACACGCAGCTGGTCGGCAAGCCAGCCAGGGCGCCGCTGATGTTCCATTACGGCCTGAAGGACACCCACATCACCGCCGCCGACCGCGCGGCAGTCGCATCGGCCAACCCGGACGCGCCGCTGTACGAGTACCAGGCGGATCACGGCTTCAACTGCGACCGCCGCGACAGCTACGACGCAGCCAGCGCGGCCATGGCATGGGAGCGCACGCTGGCCTTTCTTGCCGAACACGTCGGCTGATCCGGCCCGGGCGTTCGGTTCCGCAGCAGCAGGCGCACTAGACTTCCGGTTTCGCGAACTTCCCGGGGGCGAGCTCATGGGCCAGTCGATCAGCCTCAACACCACCCGCCTGCACTGCATCGGCGCCTATCTCGCGCGGCCGGCTGGCCCTCCGCGCGGGGGCATCGTCGTGGTGCAGGAGATCTTCGGCGTGAATGCGCACATCCGCGCCATCACCGACCGCTTCGCCGAGGCCGGCTACACCGCCATCGCGCCGTGCTTCTTCGACCACGTCGAGAACGGCGTGGAGCTGGGCTACGACGAGGCCGGCTTCGCCCGCGGCCGCACGCTGGTGGCCGAGGTTGGCATCGAGCTGGCGGTAGACGACGTGGCCAGCGCCGCCGAAGCGATCGCCTCGGCCGGGCGTATCGGCGTGGTCGGTTTCTGCTGGGGTGGCACGGTCGCGCTGCGCGCGGCGCAGCGGCTGGGCCTGCCGGCGGTGAGCTACTACGGCGCGCGCAATCCGGCGTATCTGGATACGACGCCGAAGGCACCCGTAATGTTCCACTTCGGCGAGCGCGATACCTCGATCCCACCGGAGACGGTGCAACAGCACCGCGAGAAGCTGCCGCAGATGCCGGTGTACACCTATCCGGCCGGGCACGCCTTCAACCGCGACGTGGACCCGCACGCCTACGATGCCCCCAGCGCGGCGCTGGCCTGGCAGCGCACGCTGGATTTCTTCGCGCGGGAACTGGGGAGCACGGCATGACGGCAGAGTTCGCACTGGATGCTCGCCTGGCGGCCGACTCGGTGCCGGTAATCGACCTGCCGCTGTGCAGCGTGCGGCTGATGAACGACGCGCGCTTCGCCTGGCTGCTGCTGGTGCCGCGCCGTGCCGGCATGAGCGAGCTCCACGATCTGGACGAAGCGGATCAGGAGCAACTCTGGCGAGAGATCCGCTCCGCCACGCAAGCGCTTCGCGCGGTGGCGCCGTGCGACAAGCTCAATATCGGGGCGCTGGGCAACATCGTTCGCCAGCTGCACGTCCACGTCGTGGCGCGGATGGTGGGCGATGCAGCCTGGCCTGGGCCGGTGTGGGGCAACGGAACGGCTCAGCCGTATGGCGCGCCAGGGCAAGAGCAACGGATCCATGCATTGCGGGACCACTGGCGAGCCGCAGACCACCACGTCCCGTAGCGTCCTTCATCCCTTCCTGCCTGGCCGCGGCAACATTTCTGGGTGCGGGCCTAGCCCGTCGACTACCCGGATTCGCGCTCGGCTGGCTGAGGTGTGTCCAACAGCTGCCCCATTGCCTCTTACGAGTCGGGGCGAGGACTTCGCCAGTCCTCGCCCCGTCCGTTAGCGCCGCGATCAGGCTCGCCGCGCATGCATTAGTTTCCGCCGAGCGCTCAGTAGCCGCGCGAGCGATCTTCCATGTCGCTACCCGCCGCGCTCTTGCTCTTCTGGTCATCGCCCATCTTGGCCGGGGCGTGGTAGTCCTCGAGCGCGCGCGCCTTGGTTTCCTGCGGGTTGATCTGCTTCAGCTCGCCATTCTTGTCGTAGTAAACGACCACGCCGTAATCGAGCGCGATGCGGGCCATGTACTCCAGGTGCTGCTTGCGCACCTTGGAGTCGTCGCTGGGCACCAGCAGCACCGTCTTGGGCAGCTTGCCTGCGTCTTTCAGGTAGGCGAAGTGGCTGCCAGTATCGATGGCGCTGAGCACGGCGTCGTCGACGAGGAACTGGCCGCCCTTGTAGGCCTTGATCACGGCATCGAAATGCTGCTGCGCCTGCATCGCCGCCACTTCCGCCTTGGTATCGCCGCGATGGCAGCCGGTAAGGACCAGCGCGCTGGCCAGCAACGTGGCGGCAACCAGCCGTCCGGCGAGGGTGGAAAGACGGATCATGCGGATCTCCTGCAGGGTATGCGTGACAGCGGACGAGTGTAGCGCCGTCGGGTGTGGATGGCGTCGAGCGTGAGCGATGGGGTATTCAGGTGCGCGGCAGGGTAACGCCCTGCTGGCCCTGATACTTGCCGCCGCGATCCTTGTAGCTGGTCTCGCACTCTTCGTCGGACTCGAAGAACAGCATCTGCGCCACGCCCTCGTTGGCGTAGATGCGCGCCGGCAGCGGCGTGGTATTGGAGAACTCCAGCGTCACGTGGCCTTCCCACTCCGGCTCCAGCGGCGTCACGTTGACGATGATGCCGCAGCGCGCGTAGGTACTCTTGCCCAGGCACACGGTGAGCACCGAGCGTGGGATGCGGAAGTACTCCACTGTGCGCGCCAGCGCGAAAGAGTTGGGCGGGATGATGCACACGTCCGCCTCCACGTCGACGAAGCTGGTCGGATCGAACGCCTTCGGGTCGACGATGGTGGAATTGATGTTGGTGAAGATCTTGAACTCGCGCGCGCAGCGCACGTCGTAGCCGTAGCTGGAGGTGCCGTAGGAGATCAGCTTCTGATCGTCGCGCACCTTCACCTGGCCCGGCTCGAACGGCTCGATCATGCCGTGCTGCTCGGCCATCCGGCGGATCCACTTGTCGGGTTTGATGCTCACGCGCGCTCCGGTCGTCAAAGGGTCGGTGCAGCCGCCGTCGGCCGCCGCCAAGTGCGAAAAAATAGCACGGGGACGACCGCTCAGGCTTGCGCCAGCGCCCGGTCCAGGCGGGCCAGCAGCGTGCATAGCGTCTCGCGCAGGGCCGGCTGCTCGACGATCCACGCCGCCTCGCAGCCGGCGCCTGGCAGCGGCACGGTGCCGGAGACCTCGTCCAGCAAGGTGGCCGACATGGTGCGCAGGACTTCGACCAGCACGTCCTGCGCGTGATGCGAGCCGCGCCCCGAGGCGTTGATCAGCGCCACCGGCTTGCCGGGAAACTCCAGGCCGCCCACAAGCCAATCCAGCGCGTTCTTGAACGCGCCCGGCACGCCGTGGGCGTATTCCGGACAGGCAATCAGCAGCGCATCGCTGGCGCCGACCGCCTCGCGCAGCGCAGCCACCGGGGCGGGCAGCGGATCGCGCTCGTCGTCCGGGTTGAACCACGGCAACGCCGCCAGGCCGTCATGCAGCACCAGCTCCAGCGACGGCGGCGCCAGCACGCGCGCCGCTTCCAGCACGGCCGTATTGGCCGACACGCGCCGCAGACTGCCGGACAGGCACAGCACCCGGCGACGCGATGGCGCCGTCATGCGGTCGGCGCGCCCTGCACCACCACCTTGCCCAGGCCCAGCGCCTTGTTACGCGGCTGGCGCGACAACCGCCCCGCAGCGTTACGGGCGATCTCACGGTAGCGCGCGGCCAGGTCGGACTCGGGCATCGCCACCACGGTCGGGTTGCCGCCGTCGGCCTGCTCGCGGATGCGGATGTCCAGCGGCAGCGAGCCCAGATAGGCCACGCCGTACTGCTCGGCCATGCGCTGGCCGCCGCCCTCGCCGAAGATGTGCTCCTCGTGCCCGCAGTTCGAGCACACGTGGGTGGCCATGTTTTCCACCACGCCCAGCACCGGCACCTCGACCTTCTCGAACATCTTCAGCGCCTTGCGGGCATCAAGCAGGGCGATGTCCTGCGGCGTGGTGACGATTACCGCGCCAGCCACCGGCACCTTCTGCGACAGCGTCAGCTGGATGTCGCCCGTGCCCGGCGGCAGGTCGACCACTAGATAGTCCAGCGCCTCCCAGCGCGAGTCGTTGAGCAGCTGCATCATCGCCTGGGTGACCATCGGACCGCGCCAGATCATCGGGGTTTCCTCGTCCACCAGGAAACCGATCGACATCGCCTGCAGGCCGTGCGCCTGCATCGGGATGATCGACTTGCCGTCCGGCGACTGCGGCTTGCCGCTGATGCCGAGCATGCGCGGCTGGCTGGGGCCGTAGATGTCGGCATCGAGAATGCCCACCTTGGCGCCCTCG
The DNA here is from genome assembly GCF_050749815.1 of Dyella thailandensis. GTDB lineage: Bacteria > Pseudomonadota > Gammaproteobacteria > Xanthomonadales > Rhodanobacteraceae > Dyella_A. Next base: position 1,891,824 of record NZ_CP192735.1, read on the forward strand.
GCAGCCAGCGCCAGCGCCAGGTTCACCGACACGGTGGACTTGCCCACGCCGCCCTTGCCCGAAGCCACCACGATGACGTTCTTCACGTTCGGCAGCGGCGCCAGCTGGCCCTGCACCTTGTGCACCTGCGCGCGGCTGATCACCGAGACGGCTGCCGCGGCGATCGCCGGGTCGGCCTGCAGCGCATCGCGCGCCTGAGTGGCCAGCGTATCGGCGGCGGTCGCCGCGGGATAGGCCAGCTGCAGGTCGACCGATACGCGATCGCCGTCCACGCCGATGGCGCGCACGGCATCGGCCAGCGGCGCGCCGGTGTGGGGGTCGATGAGGTCGCCGAGGATGCGGCGTACCAGGGCTTCATTCGCCTGGGTCATGGGGGGCATGTCTTGAGGGGAGAGACCGTCGATTATGCCAGCCCCCGACACGCACCCGGCTGCGCCAGATCAGGGCGCACCGAGGCCAGGTGAGGTCTTGCGCATTGCAGCTTGACCCGCTTCGGGGGCCTCGGCACGCTCGCCCCATACGCTTTCGTACGGGAGGACCACCATGACGCTGCTATCCCGCTTCACCCTCGCCACCGGCCTGCTGCTGATCGCCGGCTCCGCCTTCGCCGCCACCGATACACCGGTCGGCACCTGGAAGACCATCGACGACAAGACCCACCAGCCGAAGTCGATCGTCGAGATCACCGACAACAACGGCGAGCTGCAGGCCAAGGTGGTCAAGGTGCTCAACTCCGACGAGGGCCCGAACCCGATCTGCAAGGAGTGCGACGGCGCGCGCAAGAACCAGCCGATCGAGGGCATGACCATCATGTGGGGCGTCACCAAGGACGACGACGTGTGGGACGGCGGCAAGATCCTCGACCCGAAGAACGGCAAGGAATACAAGGTCAAGCTCACGTTGACCGACGGCGGCCAGAAGCTCGACGTGCACGGTTACATCGGCTTTGCCCTGCTCGGCCGCTCGCAGGTGTGGGAACGCCAGCCCTAACCGGCGCCTCGCGCTCGATCTGAAAAGCCCGCCCTCCGGCGGGCTTTTTCGTGGCTCCGACGTGGCATGCAGGGCCGGGGTGATTTGGACGTCCATGCCATAATGCGCGGTCACTTAAGCCAAGCAAGCTGCCATGAGCCGTCGCCTCCTCGTCACCAATGCCCTGCCCTACGCCAACGGCGCGCTGCACATGGGCCACTTGCTGGGCTACATCCAGGCCGACATCTGGGTGCGGGCGCAGCGCATGGCCGGCCACGAGGTGGTCTACGTCTGCGCCGACGACGCGCACGGCACGCCGATCATGCTGGCAGCACAGAAGGCTGGACTGGCGCCGGAGACCTACATCGACGGCATTCGCGCCGGCCACGAGGCCGACTTCGCCGCCTTCGGCGTGGCGTTCGACCACTACCACAGCACCCATTCGGACGAGAACCGCGCGCTGGCGACGCTGATCTACACGCGCCTCCGCGACGGCGGCGCCATCGCCCGTCGCGACATCCAGCAGTTGTTTGATCCGGACAAGCAGATGTTCCTGCCGGACCGCTACATCAAGGGCACCTGCCCGGTGTGCAAGACGCCGGACCAGTACGGCGACAACTGCGAAAACTGCGGCGCCACCTACGCACCCACCGACCTGATCAACCCGTACTCGGTGATGTCCGGCGCCACCCCGGTGCTGCGCGATTCGGAACACTACTTCTTCCAGCTGTCGAAGTTCGAGGGCCTGCTGCGCGACTGGTTCGCCGGCAAGTACTCGAACGGTCAGCCGGTGGCCAACAGCGGCGTGGCAGCCAAGTTGCGCGAGTGGCTGGACGGCGGCCTGAAGGACTGGGACATCTCGCGCGACGCGCCCTACTTCGGCTTCCCAATCCCCGACGCGCCGGGCAAGTTCTTCTACGTGTGGCTGGATGCGCCGGTGGGTTACCTGGCCAGCTTCAAGGCGCTGTGCGACCGGACCGGGCTCAAGTTCGACGACTTCCTCGCGCCCGACAGCGCCGCCGAGATGCACCACTTCATCGGCAAGGACATCATCAACTTCCACGGCCTGTTCTGGCCGGCGATGCTGCACGGCGCGGGCTTTCGCACGCCCACCGCGCTGCACGTCAACGGCTACCTCACCGTCAACGGCGCGAAGATGTCCAAGTCGCGCGGCACCTTCATCCAGGCGCGCACGTATCTCGACGCCGGATTGAACCCGGAGTGCCTGCGCTACTACTTCGCCACCATGCTCGACGACGCGCCGGTGGACGTGGACCTGGATCTGAAGGCCTTCGAGGAGCGCGTGAACTCGCACCTGGTCGGCAAGTGGGTGAACATCGCCAGCCGCACCGCGGGCTTCGTGCACAAGTTCTTTGACGGTCGCCTCGCCGAACGTTTCGGCGCCACCGAAACCGAGCTGTGGAACCGCCTGCAGGAGCACTACGACGGCCTGGCCGAGCTCTACGACCAAGGCCAGTTCGCCGAGGTCACCCGCCGCTTCGTGCTGATGGCCGACCTCGTCAACGGCCACATCGCCGCCACCGCGCCGTGGACGCTGGCCAAGGACGAGTCGCGCCGCGTCGAACTGCACCAGGTGTGCTCGTTCGCGATCGCCGCGTTCCGCCTGCTCGGCGGCCTGCTCAAGCCGATCCTGCCCGCCACCGTGGCCGCGGCCGAGCAGTTCCTGGCCGCGCCGATCATCGATTTCGACGATGCCCGCGCCGCCTTGCACAACCACATCATCGCGCCCTTCGAGCCGCTGCTCAGCCGTCTCGATCCGAAGCAGATCGAAGCGATGGTCGAGGCCTCGAAGGAATCGCTCGGCACTCCCGCCGGCGCGCCTGTTTCCATCGAAAAACCCAAGCAAGTGAAGAAAGCCATGACCGACGCCACGCCCGCTCCCGCTCCCTCAGACGCTGCCGCCACCACGGCCACCACCATTGGCATCGACGATTTCGCCAAGCTCGATCTGCGCGTGGGCAAGGTCACCGTGTGCGAATTCGTGGAAGGCTCGGACAAGCTGCTGCGCTTCGAGCTGGACGCCGGCCCGCTGGGCACGCGCCAGATCTTCTCCGGTATCCGCGCCGCCTACGGCGAGCCGGAAACGCTGGTTGGTCGCAACGTGGTGTTCATCGCCAACCTGGCGCCGCGCAAGATGCGCTTCGGCCTGAGCGAGGGGATGATCCTGTCCGCCGGCGAGGGCGGCAGCGACCTGTTCCTGCTCGACGCCGACGCCGGCGCCAAGCCGGGCGCCACGGTGCGCTGACACCGGTTCAACGGCGACTGTAGGTCACGAACACGCCGACCAGGTCGCCGTTCTCGTTGTACGGCGCCATGTCCACGTAGCGGTAGCCGCGTGCGGCGAAATCGGCATGCGACTTGGTGAGCTGGCCGGCGAGGTGGTCCTTGCGCATGCCGAAGTGGGCATCGATGAAAACGGTGATGCTCTCGGGCGCTCCGGCTGGGGCGGTATCGGCACGCGCTGGGCCCACGTGGCCCAGCGCGAGCGAACCAACCGCACCGATGGCGGTGGCCAGCAGCAGCGAAGCGACGGTCAGCGGCGCGTGTTTCAGCGGGAAGACTTTCATGGGCAGACTCCGCAAGCAGGAATACGGCAGTATCGGATCGGCGATTATCGCCCCGACCGCCCACCACGCATGAGCGAACCGATCGACACTCTGGCCACCCGCATCGACGCGATCCTGCCGCAGACCCAGTGCGAGCAGTGCGGCTTCCACGGTTGCCGCCCGTACGCCGAGGCGATCGCGCGCGGCGAGGCGCCGATCAACCGCTGCCCGCCGGGTGGCGCGGCCGGCATCGCGAAACTAGCCGCCCTGCTCGACCGGCCCGTCCTTCCGCTGGACACCGCCCACGGCGTGGAGAAGTCGCGCACGCTGGCGCGCATCGTCGAAGCCGACTGCATTGGCTGCACCAAGTGCATCCAGGTGTGCCCGGTCGATGCCATCGTCGGCGCGCCCAAGCTGATGCATACCGTGCTCATCGACGACTGCACCGGCTGCGAACTATGCGTGCCGGCCTGCCCGGTGGATTGCATCGTGCTGGAGCCGATGCCGCTGGCCTGGGCGGAAGATGCCGACCGCGCCGCAGCGGCGCGATCGCATTTCCAGCGCCGCGAGGCGCGACTGGCGCGCGAACGCGCGGCCCATGAGGCCGAACTGGCCGCGCGCAAGGCCGCGGTGGATGCCGCAGCGACACCGAGCAACCCCGTACTGGCCGCGCTCGCCCGCGCCAAGGCGAAGAAGCAGGGAAACCCCGAATGAAGCGCGCCGACGTCGTGGAGCTGTTCACCCGCCTGCGCGAGCTGAACCCCAAGCCGACCACCGAGCTGGCCTATACCACGCCGTTCGAGCTGCTGGTGGCCGTGGTGTTGTCCGCGCAGGCCACCGACGTGGGCGTGAACAAGGCCACGCGCAAGCTGTATCCGGTGGCCAACACACCGGCTGCGATCCTCGCGCTGGGCGAGGACGGCCTGAAGGCGTACATCAATACGATCGGCCTGTTCAACGCCAAGGCGAAAAACGTCATCGCGCTGTGCCGACTGTTGATCGAGCAACACGGCGGCGAGGTGCCACGCGAACGCGAGGCGCTGGAGGCGTTGCCAGGTGTGGGCCGCAAGACGGCCAACGTGGTGCTCAACACCGCCTTCGGCGAGCCGACCATCGCGGTGGATACGCACATCTTCCGCGTGTCCAACCGCACCGGCCTGGCGCCCGGCAAGGACGTGCGGGCGGTAGAGGCAAAGCTGGAGAAGGTTGTGCCGCCGGAGTTCAAGCTCGACGCCCACCACTGGCTGATCCTGCACGGCCGCTACGTGTGCAAGGCGCGCAAGCCGGACTGCCCGCACTGCGTGATCCGCGACCTGTGCCGCTACAAGGACAAGACCCCCGCCTAAACCACGCGGCTCGCAAACCCATGTAGGAGCCCGCTCGCGGGCGATGCCTTTCGCTTTGATTCTACATTCAGAGCGAGGAGCATCGCCCGCGAGCGGGCTCCTACAAAGGGAGGCGGCGCTGGCGCCGCACAAAAGCAAACGGCGGGCTGCTGCCCGCCGTTTTCCGTCCCTGGGTCGAACTCCCTTCCGATATTCGGGATCACGACCCCGGCATCTTGCCGGGGTCGTGTGACCGTTTTTAGAACGCCACCTGGCCGAAGATGCCCACTTCGTCGGTCTTCACGTTCTGCACGTGCGGCGGGATCGGGGTGTTGACCGACTTGTCGCCCTTCTCGTGCTTGTACACCGCGGCCAGCTGGAAGCCCTTGGTGATATCGAACTGCACGCCGGCGTTGTAGTAGGTGTCCTTGGCCTTCGGGTCGAGCGTCTTGCTCAGCTTGGCGCTGTCGTAACGAGCGAACAGCGAGACGCCGTCGGCCACCGCCACGCTGCCCCACACCGAGTAACCGTCGGCCTTGTCGGTGGAGATCGTCGTCACGTTGTTCCAGTTCTTGGACGTGAAGTACTCGGCACCGAAGCGGTAGTTCTTGTCGGCGTAGGCCAGCAGCAGGTCGGCGCGCGAAGCGGTGTTGATGGCCGAGGAGTTCTGCAGGTCCTTGCCCAGGTGACCGTTGTAACCGCCGATCGCGATGATCGCGTTTTCAAACGGCACGAAGCCAACGCGGGCTTCGACGTCCACGCCCTTGCCGCGGCTCGGGTTCTTGTAGCCGTTGCCGTTGACCACGGACACCGCATAGTTGAGGGTCTTGCCACCGAGGTCGCCGAAGGCGTGCAAGCCCCAGTCGGCCGAGTTGGCGTAGTGCAGGCGGTCGGTTAGCGTATTTTCGACGTAGCGGAAGCCGTAGTAGTTCTCGACGAACGGGATCCACGGCATGTCGGCCGAACCCATGCGCAGCTTGAACGCCGGGTCGAAGCTGCCTTCCACGTAGACCTTCTTGACGAACAGGTTGGTCTCGCCATCGCTGCCGACATAGTTGAAGTCGGTGGTTAGGTTTGCCGACCACATGTCATCGAACTTGTGGGTCACCGACAGGTAGAAGCGCTTCACGTCCAGGCCGGTGCCGGTGGCGTTGGTCTTGCCGGTATCGCTGTTCTTCTGGCTGATGTTCGAGAAATCGAAGTACATCTTGCCGTTGAGCGTGGTGTCGTTCACCAGCTTCTCGAGCTTGGCCAGCTTCTTGTCGTTGGTAGCCGAGGCCTGCACCTTCTCGATCGCCTGACCGGTGCTGACGTTGATCTCGGACTGGGCGTCGGTGCGCTGCTCCAGCTCGTTGATCTTGGACTGCATGGCCGCCAGCTGGGCCTTCAGCATCTCGATTTCGGCATTGGTGGTGGCCGAGGTGGCCGAAGCCTTGGTGGTCTTGGTGGCCGGCGCGGCCGACACGATGCTGCTGAACCCGAGACCGGCAGCAATAGCTACCACGAGCAACTTGGAACGCATGGGAAATCTCCGCTGGATGGATAACGCCACCTCGACCGCGCCCCTTTGAATCCGTGGTCGGCGAAGCAGGACGTTAAAAGTTTGCGGGCATCCCTTTGCAGTCATGTTGACGAAATGTGACAGAACGAAGTCAGCCACCACCGGCTGTCACCTTTCGCGCCCCAGCACGCGCGAGTCCGCGGGTGCCACACTGATATGCTTCGCCGATGGATGACCTCAACAAGAGCCTGGCCAGCCGCATGGCCGACCGCTTCCGCGGCTTTCTGCCGGTGGTGGTGGACGTGGAAACCGGCGGCTTCGACGCCGAGCGCGACGCCCTGCTGGAAATCGCCGCCGTCACCCTGAGCATGGATAGCGAAGGCTACCTGCACCCGCAGCCGGCGGTTTCCGCTCATGTCGAGCCCTTCCCGGGCGCCAACCTCGATCCGCGCGCACTGGAGATCACCGGCATCGACCCAGACAACCCTCTGCGCGGGGCGCTGAGCGAGCGGATGGCGCTGGACCACGTCTTTAACGAGGTGCGGCTGGCCATGCGCCACCACCATTGCCAGCGCGCGGTGCTGGCGGGCCACAACGCCGCCTTCGATCTGGGCTTCCTCAACGCGGCGGTCCGTCGTACCGGACACAAGCGCAACCCGTTCCACCCCTTCAGCTGCTTCGACACCGCCACGCTGAGCGGGCTGGCCTACGGGCAGACCGTACTGAGCAAGGCGGTGCTGGCCGCCGGCGGTCACTTCGATTCGCGCGAGGCGCATTCGGCGATCTATGACGCCGAGCGCACCGCGGAGCTGTTCTGCGGCATCGTCAACCGCTGGCGCCGGCTGGAAACCTTCGAGCGCGAACACATCGGCCTGGGCGTGTTGTGACACCTGGATGACGGTTTGTCACACGGATGAAACATTCATCTCATTTCATTGCAACACACACCCGCTGTAATGGCGGAAGGGGCGGGCCTCATCCCGTGACTTTCCTCCTCAAGGAGCTACCGTGTTGACCTCAACCAAATCCCGCATCGCCGTGATCGCCGCGGCCTCGCTGATGAGCATGGCCGCCCAGGCCACCGACATCACCGGCGCCGGCTCCAGCTTCGTCTATCCGGTGCTGACCAAGTGGTCGGCCGCCTATGCCGAGAAGACCGGCAACCAGCTGAACTACCAGTCGGTCGGTTCGGGCGCTGGCATCGCGCAGATCAAGGCCGGCACCATCGACTTCGGCGCCTCCGACGCTCCGCTGAGCTCGGAAGACCTCAAGAAGTTCGGCCTGGGCCAGTTCCCGCTGGTCGTGGGCGGCATCGTGCCGGTGGTCAACATCGCGGGCATCCAGTCCGACCAGATCAAACTCGACGGCGCCACGCTGGCCGACATCTTCATGGGCAAGATCACCAACTGGAATGACCCGAAGATCGCCGCGCTCAACGCCGGCGTGAGCATCCCGGCCGGCAAGATCACCGTTGTGCACCGTTCGGACGGCTCGGGCACCACCTACAACTTCACCAACTACCTGACCAAGGTCAGCCCGGATTGGGCGGCCAAGGTGAAGTTCGGCACCGCCGTGGATTGGCCGACCGGCGTGGGCGGCAAGGGCAACGAGGGCGTGTCGCAGTACGTGCGCCAGATCAAGGGCGCCATCGGCTACGTCGAGTACGCCTACGCGGTGCAGAACAAGATCAGCTGGGTGGACATGCGCAACGCCGCCGGCAAGGTCATCAAGCCGAACGCCGACGCCTTCGCGGCTGCCGCGGCCACGGCCGACTGGGCCAACGCCAAGGACTTCAACCTGATCATGACCAATGCCCCGGGCGCCACCGCGTGGCCGATCACCGCCACCACCTGGGCGATCATGTACAAGAAGCCGAAGAACGCCGAGCACACCAAGGTGGCCTTCGATTTCTTCAAGTGGTCGTTCGAGAACGGTCAGCCGCAGGCCGCTTCGCTCGACTACGTCGCGCTGCCGCCGACGCTGGTCAAGCAGATCGAAGCCTACTGGGCGTCGGATTTCCAGAAGTAAGATCGCGATTCATCCGATCGGTGGCGGTGTGAACGCACCGCCACATCCGGCAGGACGCCGACCGATCAGCCGCCCCGGTGGTCCAGGGGCGGCTTTCCATTGAAGGCGCCGGTAAGCTGCGCGCCTGCACCCGAAAGGATCAGCCACCCCATGTCCAGCCCGCCCGACGCCCCGGCGACCCGCGATGCCGAGGACCAGCGCAGCCGCCGTGATGCCCGTCACGACCGCCAGTTCCGCTGGCTGCTCATGGCCTGTGCGCTGCTCGTGCTGGCATCGTTGCTGGGTGCCGCGGGCGCCACGCTGTGGGGCGGCCGCCATGCCTTCGGCACGTTTGGCTGGCACTTCCTCTCCAGTTCGGCGTGGGACCCAGGCAATGACAACTACGGCGCGCTGGTGCCCGTCTACGGCACCATTGCCACCTCGCTGATCGCGCTGATCATCGCCGTGCCGGTGAGTTTCGGCATCGCGCTGTACCTCTCCGAAGTGGCGCCGCCGTGGCTGCGCACGCCGGTCTCCTCGGCGATCGAGCTGCTGGCCGGCATCCCTTCGATCATCTACGGCATGTGGGGCCTTTTCATCTTCGCCCCGTTCTTCGCCGAGCACATCAAGCCCTGGCTCACCAACTACCTGGGCGACAGCCCGGACGACGGCAAGGTGTCCTGGGTCGCGGCCCACGTGCCGTTCATCGGCAAGCTGTTTGCCAGCAACTATCCGTTCGGCGCCAGCGTGCTCACCGCCGGCATCGTGCTGGCGATCATGATCATTCCGTTCATCTCCTCGGTGATGCGCGAGGTGTTCCAGACCGTGCCCACGCGCCTGAAGGAGTCGGCCTATGCGCTGGGCTCGAGCACCTGGGAGGTGTCCTGGGACATCGTGCTGCCGTACACCCGCTCGGCGGTGATCGGCGGCATCTTCCTCGGCCTGGGCCGCGCGCTGGGCGAGACGATGGCGGTAACCTTCGTGCTCGGCAACGCGATGGAAATGTCGCCCTCGCTGCTGGATCCGGGCGCCTCGATCGCCTCCACTATCGCCAATCAGTTCAGCGAGGCGGTGGGCCTGCAGAAGTCCACGCTGATGGCGCTGGCCTTCCTGCTGTTCGTGGTGACCTTCGTCGTGCTGCTGATCGCGCGGTTGATGCTGCGCCAGCTCAAGAAGCGGGAGGGCGTCTGATGAGCGCGCTGTATCTTCGCCGCCGCATCACCAACTGGATCGCGCTGTCGCTGAGCGTGCTGGCCACCCTGATCGGCCTGGGCTTTCTCGCCTGGATCCTGTGGGAAACCCTGCGCCAGGGCATCAGCGCGCTGGATCTCAAGCTGTTTACCAAGATCACCGCCTACGGCGCCGATGGCGGCCTGGCCAACGCGATGGTCGGCAGCCTGATCATCGACCTGATCGGCATCGCCATCGCCACCCCGATCGGCGTGCTGGCTGGCACCTGGCTGGCCGAGTACGCCAACCGCACCAAGCTCGGCGAGACGATCCGCTTCCTCAACGACATCCTGTTGTCGGCGCCGTCGATCGTGATGGGCTTGTTCGTCTATACCATCGTGGTGCTGCCGAGCACCGCGCTGACCCACGGCAACACCACCTTCTCCGGTTTCGCCGGCGGCGTGGCGCTGGCGCTGATCGCCCTGCCCGTCATCGTGCGCACCACCGACGAGATGCTGCGTCTGGTGCCCTCCACGCTGCGCGAGGCAGCGCTGTCGCTGGGCGTGCCGCAGTGGAAGCTGACGCTGCAGATCCTGATCCGCGCCGCCCGCTCGGGCATCATCACCGGCGTGCTGCTGGCGCTGGCGCGCATCAGCGGCGAGACCGCGCCGCTGCTGTTCACCGCCTTCGGCAACAACTTCATGGTGGTCAATCCGATGAACAAGATGGCCAGCCTGCCGCAGATCATCTACCAGTACGCCAACGACCCCGGCGAGGCGATGCATGCCCTGGCCTGGGCCGGTGCGTTCGTGGTGACGATGTTCGTCCTCCTGCTGAGCCTGGCCTCGCGCCTGGTCCTCTCCCGCAACAAGGTGTCCCATGACTGAGTCCGCCGCCGCCGGCCTTCATCCGCAGCCATCGGCCAGCCAGGCACCCGCCGTGCCGACCAAGATCCAGGTCAACGACCTGCACTTCTACTACAACGGGTTCCATGCGCTGAAAGGCATCAGCATGGCGATCCCGGAGAAGAAGGTGACGGCCATCATCGGCCCGTCCGGCTGCGGCAAGTCCACGCTGCTGCGCATCTTCAACCGCATCTACGCGATCTACCCCAAGCTGGAAGCCAAGGGTGAAGTGATGCTGGACGGCGAGAACATCCTCGCCCCGGGCTATTCGATGAACCGCCTGCGCAGCAAGGTGGGCATGGTGTTCCAGAAGCCGGTGCCGTTCCCGATGACGATCTTCGAGAACGTCGCCTACGGCATCCGCCACCACGAAAAGCTCTCGCGCGCCGACATGGACGTGCGCGTGGAAAAGGCCCTGCGCGACGCCGCGCTGTGGGACGAGGTGAAGGACAAGCTCAAGCAGAACGCGCTCGGCCTCTCCGGTGGTCAGCAGCAGCGCCTGTGCATCGCCCGCGCCATCGCGCTCAAGCCCGAGGTGCTGCTGCTGGACGAGCCGACCTCGGCGCTGGACCCGATCGCCACCGGCCGTATCGAGCAGTTGGTGGAAGAACTCAAGAGCCAGTTCACCATCGTCATCGTGACGCACAACATGCAGCAGGCGGCGCGCTGCTCGGACCAGACCGCCTTCATGTACATGGGCGAGCTGATCGAGTACGACGGCACCGAGAAGATCTTCACCAAGCCGGGCCAGAAGCAGACCGAGGACTACATCACCGGCCGCTTCGGTTGAGCCCCTACAACCTCTCTTTTGGCAAGCGTCATTCCCGCGAAAGCGGGAACCCATGTTGACCTTCGGCAAGAGCCAGTGGATTCCCGCTTTCGCGGGAATGACGTCGAGGCAAGAATCCAATCATCGGCGTGACGTCAGCCCCGTCCGCAGCAGGCATCAGAGGTTCCCATGAGCAGCGAACACATCATCAAGAGCTACGACAGCGAACTGGCCCGCCTCACCGGCGAAATCGTGCGCATGGGCGAGCTGTCGGTGACCCAGCTGGAGTCGGCGATCGACGTGGTCGAGCGTCGCGACGAGCGCGCCGCCCAGCGCGTGGTGGCCAACGACGACGCAATCGATCAGCTGGAGCAGGAGATCAGCCACGACGTGGTGCGCCTGCTGGCGCTGCGCGCACCGATGGCCGGCGATCTGCGTAACGTGTTTGCGGCACTGCGCATCGCTGCCGACATCGAACGAATCGGCGACTACGCCGCCAACGTCGCCAAGCGTTCGATCCCGCTGTCGATGGTCGCGCCAGTCACCCCGACCAAGGGCCTGGGCTACCTGGCCACGCTGGCCGCCGCCGAAGTGCGTGAGGTCCTGGTGGCCTACCGCGACCAAGACGCCGAGCGCGCCTATCAGGTGTGGAAGAGCGACGCGGAGCTGGACGAGGCCTACACCGGCTACTTCCGCCAGCTGCTCACCTACATGATGGAAGACCCGCGCAACATCACGCCGTGCACGCATTTGCTGTTCATGGCCAAGAACATCGAGCGCATCGGCGACCACGCCACCAACATCGCCGAGAACGTGTGGTTCCAGGTACACGGCGAGCCGCTGGACAAGCAGCGCACCAAGCGCGACTTCACCTCCAGCCCGGAGCTGGGCAAGCTCGGCGAATAAGCCGCCATACCCTCCCCCTGTAGGAGCCCGCTCGCGGGCGATGCTCCTCGCTCCGATGCGCCATCAAAGCGAAAGCATCGCCCGCAAGCGGGCTCCTACAAGAGCGGGGCGCCCTTCCCGGCAACCTTCCGTTGCGTGATGAAGCTTGATCAACGCGACGGTCGAAAGCCCGCCGCGTCCTGTAGGAGCCCGCTCGCGGGCGATGCTCCTGGCTCCGATGCGATATCAAAGCGAAAAGCATCGCCCGCAAGCGGGCTCCTACAAGGGCGTGGGCGCCCTTCTGGGCAACCTTCCGGTGCGTGATTGAGCTTGATCAACGCGATGGTCGAAAGCCCGCCGTACTCTGTAGGAGCCCGCTCGCGGGCGATGCTCCTGGCACCGATGCACCATCAAAAGCAAGGCATCGCCCGCGAGCGAGCTCCTACCGGGTCAGAGGGTCACGGGGTGGGCAGTGGCTTTTCGCGTGCTTCGCGGCGGCGGGCGGCGCCGCGCACGATGCCGTAGATGCCGATGGCGATCCACGCCACTTCGAGCAGGAATGCTGACCAGTTGAAGCTGCCGAAAACCAGCGAGAGCAGCACGCCGAACGCGCCGACGATGTTCATCAGCTGATACGCCAGCTTGTTGCCGTGCAGCCGGTGGGCCTGCAGTAGAAAGTACGCCAGCAGGATCAGCAGCACGCCGGCGTAGCCGGCCAGGTCGTACCAGTGAAAGGTCATCGCTTTGCACTCCGCTGACGCAAGGCCTCGAACAGCACCACGCCGGTGGCCACCGACACGTTGAGACTCTCCATCGTGCCTGGCATCGGGATCTTCGCCACGAAATCGCACAGCTCGCGGGTCAGCCGGCGCATGCCCTCGCCTTCGCTGCCCAGCACCAGCGCCACCGGCCCCTTGAAGTCCACGCCGTAGATCGAGGTGTCGGTATCGCCGGCCAGGCCGGTGATCCACACGCCCGCGTCCTTCAGCTCGCGCAGTGTGCGGGCGAGGTTGGTCACCGCGATCAGCGGCACGCGATCGGCGCCGCCGGCCGACGCGCGGCGCACCACCGGGGTCAGGCCCACCGCGCGATCCTTCGGCACGATCACCGCCGTGACGCCGGCCGCCGCGGCGCTGCGCAGGCAGGCGCCGAGGTTGTGCGGATCGGTCACGCCGTCGAGCACCAGCACCAGCGTGTTGGGGCCATCACGCTCCATCAGCTTAGCCAGGTCGCCCTCGTGCGCCATCGGCGGCGGCTCATACAGCGCCACCACGCCTTGATGGCGCGCCTCACCGGCCAGCTTGTCCAGCTGATCGCGCGGGCGATGGTGCACTGGAACCTTCAGCGCCTTGGCCTGCTCGGCCAGCGCCTGCACGCGCGCGTTGCGCTGGCCCTGCTCCACCAGCACCTCGCGCACGCGCTCGGCATCGTTGCTCAGCGCACCTTCGACCGGGTTGATCCCGACGATCCAACTCTCACTCATGACTTGCCTTTGGGTTTCGAGGAACGACCGCCGCGCTTGCGCCCACCGGCCGAGGCCGGCGCGGACTTGCTGCCCTCGCTTCGGCGTCCACCGGACGATTGGCCCGAGGCACCCTTGCGCGGCGCACCCTGGCTGCGGACCTCCTGCGAAGACGAACCACGACGCTTGCGCGACGCCGTTTCGGCCGCGGGAGCCGGCGCGCGGGAACGCGGCGGTGGATTATCGCTTGCCGGCGCGGCCACGGGCAGCTCCGCGTCGCGACGTCCGAACGCCCGACCGATCGCCTTTGCCGCGCGGCCGAACATTCCCGGCGCCTTCTCTGCCTTCACCGCCGGCTTGGCCGCCTTGGGCAGCGAGTAGCGCTCGCCACTGGCGGAGTAGTCGTAGGCCTTGGCCGTCCGCGGCGGCGGCACGCCCTTCTTTTTCTGCGGCACCAGCCGGAAGTCGATCTTGCGATCCTCCAGGCTGGCACGCAGCACCTGCACGCGCACGTGGTCGCCCAGGCGGAACTGCTCGCCGGACTTCTCCCCCTTGAGCAACTTGCGCAGCGGGTCGAAGTGGTAATAGTCGTTGGCCAACTGGCTGATGTGCACCAGGCCCGACACCTTCGAGTCGTCCAGCTCGACAAACAGGCCGAACGAGGTCACGCCGGTCACCACACCGTCGAACTCGCTGCCGACGTGCTTACTCATCCAAGCGCACTTGAAGCGCTCGTCGACATCGCGCTCGGCCTCCTCGGCGCGGCGCTCGCGCTGGGAGGTGTGCACCGCCAGCGAGGCCATCTCGGTCGGCGTGTAGCTGTACTTCTCCGGCTTGCCTCCGGTGAGCGCGTAGCGGATCGCCCGGTGTACCAGCAGGTCCGGATAGCGGCGGATCGGCGAGGTGAAGTGCGCGTACGCACTCAGCGCCAGGCCGAAGTGGCCGCGGTTGTCCGGCTGGTACGCCGCCATGCTCTGCGCACGCAGCAGCACCGACTGGATCAGCTCGCGCTCGGGGCGCTCGCGCACCATCCGCAGCACCTCCGAGAAATCCGCCGGCGCCACTTCGGCGATCGGCGGCATGCTGAGCTTGAACTCGCGCAGGAACTGCTGAAGGTCCTCGTATTTCTCCGCCGGCGGCGGCTCGTGCGCGCGGAACAGTGCGGGGATCTTCTTCTTCTCGAGGAACAGCGCGGCCTGCACGTTGGCCGCGATCATGCATTCCTCGATCAGCTTGTGTGCGTCGTTGCGCTCGGTGGCGCCCATGGATTCCACTTCGCCGCGCTGGTCGAGGCGGAACTTCACCTCCGGCGTCTCGAAGTCGATCGCGCCGCGGCGCTGGCGCTGCTGCGCCATCGCCTTGTACAGCGCGTGCAGGTTCTCCAGCTGCGGCAGCACGTCGGACACTTCGTCGCGCGCATCGGCATCGTTCAGGCCGACCACCTGCCACACCTTGTCGTAGGTGAGGCGCGCGTGCGAGAGCATCACCGCGTCGTAGAACTTCGACTTGGTCACTTCGCCGCTGGCATCGACCTGCATGTCGCACACCATGCACAGCCGCTCCACCTTCGGGTTCAGCGAGCAGATGCCGTTGGACAGCGTCTCCGGCAGCATCGGCACGACGAAACCGGGGAAGTAGGTGGACGTGCTGCGCTCCACCGCCTCCTTGTCCAGCGCGCTGCCGACGCGGACGTAGTGGGACACGTCGGCGATCGCCACGATCAGCCGCCAGCCGCCACCGCGGCGCGGCTCGGCATACACGGCGTCGTCGAAGTCGCGCGCATCGGCGCCGTCGATGGTGACCAGCGGCAGCTTGCGCAGATCCACCCGCCCCTCGCGTTCGGCGGCGGTGACTTCCGGCTCCACCTGGGCCGCATCGTGCAGCGCGCCAGCCGGCCACTCGCTGGGCAGGTCGTAGCTGGCGATCGCCATTTCCACCAGCAGCGAGGGCTGCAGGCGCTCGCCGAGCACCGAGCGGACCGCACCGAGCGGACCGCGGTGCTGACTCGGCGGGTCGGTGATCTCCACCACCACGATCTGGCCGTTGGTGGCTCCCAGCTCCTGCCCGGCGGGAATCAGGATGTCCTGATGCAGGCGACGATCGTCCGGCGCCACCACGGTGACGCCGTTCTCCACCACCACGCGACCCACCAGCCGCGGCGAGCGACGCTGCAGCACCTCGACGATGGCGCCCTGGCGGCGGCCGCGGCGGTCGAGCCCGACCACGCTGGCCAGCACGCGATCGCCATGCATGACGGTGCGCATCTGCTGCGGCGAAAGATAGAGATCGTCGCCGCCCTCGTCCGGACGCAGGAAGCCGTAGCCCTCGACGTTGGCGATCACCACGCCCGGAATCAGGTCGAGCTTTTGCGCCGGCGCGTAGTCGCCGCGGCGGCCCTGCAGCAACTGGCCGTCGCGCACCATCGCGCCCAGGCGCTTGCGCATGGCCAGCAGGTCGGTTTCGTCATCCAGCTTCAGCGCCTCGGCGATGCGCGCCTCGCTGAGCCATTCGCCGCGATCTTCCAGCAGGGCGATGATCGCCTCGCGGCTGGGAATCGGGCGCTCATAGCGCTGGGCCTCGCGCTCGGCGTGCGGGTCGCGGATCGCACCGGAGCCCTTGCGCGGCGCGCCGCCGTTGGAGCGCGGTTTGCGTGCGGCGGCCTTCGGCGTCGCCGCGTCTTGCGGATGCGTCGGCGCGTTGCCCTTGCCGACGCGGTTGGATTTTTTTCTGGTCACTCAGTTGCCTTGTTGAGAGCGCGGTGCACGAGGGGCACCGACGCGGGGAAAATTCTGCGACAGGATAGTTGACAACCCTCGGGGAGGTGCCTACTCTACGCGGCTCGCGCTGACCGAAAGGTTGCGCGGACCACCTGCCCAGGTGGCGGAATTGGTAGACGCACTAGTTTCAGGTACTAGCGGGTAAAACCGTGGAGGTTCGAGTCCTCTCCTGGGCACCAATTGTAGACGAAGCCCGCAGCGATGCGGGCTTCGTCGTTTCCGCGGTTCATGCATGCCGCAGCGGATGACCCGCAGATGCCCGCCTCGCCTCACGCCCTCGCCACGCGCCGCCACTGGGTGTTCGACATGGACGGCACGCTCACGGTAGCGATGCACGATTTCGCCGCGATCCGCCGCGCGCTCGACATCCGTGACGACGAGGACATCCTGGCGCACATCGCCGCCCTGCCTCCCGCCGACGCCCGCGCCAAGCGCGCCTGGCTGCTGGAGCATGAGCGCGAGCTGGCCCATGCCTCGCGGCCGGCACCCGGCGCGGCGGAACTGGTGCGCGGCCTGGTCGCGCGCGGCTGCCGGCTCGGCATCCTCACCCGCAACCTGCGCGAACTGGCCCTGATCACACTGGAAGCGATCGGCGTGGCCGACTGCTTCGATCCGGTCGACGTGCTCGGCCGCGAGGACGCCCCGCCGAAACCCGACCCGGCCGGCCTGCACCACCTCGCCTCGCGCTGGACCGTGCCGCCCGCAGAGCTGGTGATGGTGGGCGACTACGCCTACGACCTGGCCTGCGCCCGCGCCGCCGGCGCTGCCGCCGTACTGGTGAACCTGCCGGGCAACCCCTGGCCCGAGCTCACCGACTGGCGCTTCGACGACTGCGTGCGCCTGCACGCCGTGCTGGCCTGAGCCGCTCGCCGATCTGTAGGAGCCCGCTCGCGGGCGATGCTTTTGGCGCTGATGCCACATCAAAGCTAAAGAGCATCGCCCGCAAGCGGGCTCCTACAGAAGCGGGGCTCAGCCTGGGTGGGGCGGGCCTTTCAGCTCGACCATGTTGCCTTCGGGGTCGAAGCAGTAGATCGAGGGGCCCTCGCCGCGGGCGCCGTAGCGCGAGCCGATGCTGCCCAGCCGCACGTTGTGGGCTTGCAGGTGCGCCACGATCGCCGCCTCGTCGTAGCCGGCCACGCTCAGGCACAGGTGATCCATGTTGCGGCCTTCGTCGTCCGGGGCCCGGCCGCCATAACGGCCGAGCTTGCCGTCCACGCTCACCAGGTCGATCAACGACGCACCGGCGCGCAGCTGTACCAGGCCAATCTCGTCCTGCCGGCGCTCCTCGCGACAGCCCAGCACGTCGCAGTAGAAGCGCTGCAGCGCTGCGGGGTCGCGCGCACGCAGCACCACGTGGTCGATCTGTTCCAGTTGGAAGGGCGGCAGGCTCATCGCGGCGCTCCGGGGTGGGGAGCGGGCATGGTAGACGCCGCGCCATGGTGACGCACCCGGCCAGGTGCCGCTTGAACCGCCCCCACCGGCTCCGCCGGGTGCCCAGACAGCGGCCCGCCGCCCTGTATAATCGGCCGGGTAAACGCACGATGGGAGAAGCGTTCGGACCCTCACCGGATCGACCGCTGCCGAAGGCGCAACGCCCGTAATCGCTCAGGCCCAAAAACCATCGTGCGCAAACACTCTGGAGAGACCGGTTGAATCCGGCGCCGAAGGGGCACCAGGTGCGGCAGTGAATCGCCCACCTCCAAACTCTCAGGCAAAAGGACAGAGGGGCGCCCCGCGTGCGGCACGGCACGTGTATTCCCGGATGCCCCCAGCCATGAGCCAGTCTTCCTCCCCCTCGCTGCGCGAGCTCGAGCACCACGGTTCCTTCATCGAGCGCCACATCGGCCCGAACGACGCCGAGATCACCCACATGCTCGACGTCATCGGCCAGCCCTCGCTGGAAGCGATGACCGACGCGATCGTGCCCGCCTCGATCAAGTCGCCCGCGCCGCTGGCCCTGCCCGCCCCGGTCACCGAGGTGGAGGCGCTGGCGAAGATCCGCGCGATCGCCTCGAAGAACACCGTCTTCAAGAGCTTCATCGGCCAGGGCTATTACGGCACCCACACGCCGAACGTCATCCTGCGCAACATCCTGGAGAACCCCGCCTGGTACACCGCCTACACGCCGTACCAGGCCGAGATCTCGCAGGGCCGCATGGAGGCGCTGATCAATTTCCAGACGATGTGCGCCGACCTCACCGGCATGGACATCGCCAACGCTTCGCTGCTGGACGAGGCCACCGCCGCGGCCGAGGCGATGACCCTGGCCAAGCGCTCGTGCAAGTCCAAGAGCAACCTGTTCTTCGTGTCCAAGGGCGTGCACCCGCAGACGCTGGAAGTGCTGCACACCCGCGCCGAGGCGATGGGCATCGATCTGCAGATCGGTGACGACGCCGAGGCCGCCACCGTCGACAGCTTCGGCGTGCTGCTGCAGTACCCGGATACCTTCGGCCAGATCCACGACTACGCCGCCGTCGCCGCCGCCGTGCACGCCCGCGGCGGCCTGGTGGCGGTGTCCACCGACCTGCTCGCGCTCACCCTGCTCAAGGCACCGGGCGAATGGGGCGCGGACATCGTGATCGGCAACAGCCAGCGCTTCGGCGTGCCGTTCGGTTTCGGTGGCCCGCACGCCGCGTTCATGGCCTGCCGTGACGCGTTCAAGCGTTCGATGCCGGGCCGACTGATCGGCGTGTCGGTCGATGCCGAGGGCAAGCCCGCCTACCGCCTCACCCTGCAGACCCGCGAGCAGCACATCCGCCGCGAGAAGGCCACGTCCAATATCTGCACCGCCCAGGTGCTGCTGGCGGTGATGGCCTCGATGTACGCCGTCTACCACGGGCCGGACGGCCTCAAGCGCATCGCGCGCCGTACACACCGCCTCACCGCGATCCTCGCCGCCGCGCTGCGCAATGCCGGCGTCGAGGTCGGCCAGCACTTCTTCGACACGCTGCACATCACCGGCGTGGATGCCGACGCGGTGCATGCAAGCGCCGAGCAGCGCGGCTTCAATCTGCGCCAGATCCACGGCACCGCCATCGGCATCAGCCTGGACGAGACCACCACCCGCGCCGACGTGATCGCGCTGGCCGGCCTGTTCGGCGCCGAGATCGACAGCATCGACGCGCTCGATGCCGCCACCGCCGACGCGCTGCCGCCCGCGCTGGTGCGCAGCAGCGACTTCCTCACCCACCCGGTGTTCAACACCCACCACAGCGAGCATGAGCTGCTGCGCTACATGCGCATGCTGGCCGACAAGGACCTGGCGATGGATCGCACGATGATCCCGCTCGGCTCGTGCACCATGAAGCTCAACGCCACCGCCGAGATGATCCCGGTGACCTGGCCGGAGTTCGGCAACATCCATCCGCTGGCGCCGGCCGAGCAGGCCGAGGGCTACAAGGAACTGATCGACGGGCTGGAAGCGATGCTGGTGGAGTGCACCGGCTACGACGCGGTGAGCCTGCAGCCGAACTCCGGCGCGCAGGGCGAATACGCCGGCCTGCTGGCGATCCGCGCCTACCACCGCTCGCGCGGCGAAGGGCATCGCGACATCTGCCTGATCCCCGAGTCCGCCCACGGCACCAACCCGGCTAGCGCGCAGATGTGCGGCATGCAGGTGGTGGTTACCGCCTGCGACGCCAACGGCAACGTCGACGTCGCCGACCTGCGCGCCAAGGCCGAGAAGTACTCCAGCCGCCTGGCCGCGCTGATGGTCACCTACCCGTCCACGCACGGCGTGTTCGAGGAGGAGATCGTGCAGATCTGCGAGATCATCCACACGCACGGCGGCCAGGTGTACACCGACGGCGCCAACATGAACGCGCTGGTCGGCGTGGCCAAGCCCGGCAAGTGGGGCTCGGACGTCAGCCACCTCAACCTGCACAAGACCTTCTGCATCCCGCACGGCGGCGGCGGCCCGGGCGTCGGTCCGTGCGCGGTGAAGTCGCATCTGGCGCCGTTCCTGCCCAAGACCTTCGGCGGCGAAGGCGATGTGGGCATGGTCTCGGCCGCCAGCTTCGGCTCGGCCAGCATCCTGCCGATCAGCTGGATGTACATCGCCATGATGGGTGCCGAGGGCTTGCGTCGCGCCACCCAGGTGGCCCTGCTCAACGCCAACTACGTCGCCAAGCGCCTGGCGCCGCACTACAAGACGCTGTACACCGGCCGCAACGGCCTGGTGGCGCACGAGTGCATCCTGGATCTGCGCCCGCTCAAGGATGCCACCGGCATCGGCGCCGAGGACGTGGCCAAGCGGCTGATCGACTTCGGCTTCCACGCGCCCACGCTGAGCTTCCCGGTGGCCGGCACGCTGATGGTCGAGCCGACCGAGAGCGAGAGCCAGTACGAGCTGGACCGCTTCATCGACGCGATGATCCAGATCCGCGGCGAGATCCGCGCGATCGAGGAAGGCAAGCTCGACCGCGAGGACAACCCGCTCAAGCACGCCCCGCACACGGCCGCGATGGTCTCCGGCAGCGAGTGGACCCACGCCTACCCGCGTGAGCTGGCGGCCTTCCCGCTGCCCAGCCTGAAGCTGCAGAAGTACTGGCCGCCGGTGGCGCGCGTGGACAACGTCTACGGCGACAAGAACATCATGTGCGCGTGCATCCCGGTCGAGGCCTTCAAGGGCGAGATCGAGGCGTTCAGCGAGCCGAACGTGATGTAAAGGCGCGCCCTGCGCGTCCAAGAAAAGCCCCGCCCCGGCGGGGCTTTTTCTTGCCGCAGGCTCAGAACGGCAAGGCCGCCGGTGTGCTCAGGCAGCGCCGCTCGAACTCGCCCGGCGGCATCGGCAGCGACAGGTAGTAGCCCTGCACCTGGTCGCAGCCCAGCGTGCGCAGCAGCTCGGCCTGCATCGCGGTTTCCACGCCTTCGGCCACCACTTCCATCGCCAGCGTGTGGGCCAGCTCGATGATCGCGGCGATGATCGCGCGGGCCTCGGTGCCGCCCTCGTCCAGCGCCTGGATGAAGAAGCGATCGATCTTCAACTGACGCACCTGGAATTTCTGCAGGTAGGCCAGGCTGGAATAGCCGGTGCCGAAATCGTCGATGGCGAACTCGAAACCGCGCGCGCGGAAGTTCTGCAGCATCAGCGTGGTGCGTTCGGCGTTCTCCATCGCCATGCTCTCGGTCACCTCGAACATGAGGCACGACGGATCGCTGCCGGCCTCGGCGACGATGCGCGCGGCGGTGTCGACCAGGCCGGGCTGGTTGAGCTGCAGCGGCGACAGGTTGATCGCGATGCGGATCGGCGGCAGGCCGCGCTTGCGCCACACCTCGAGCTGCCGGCAGGCCTCACGGATCACCCATTCGCCGATGCGGCCGATCTGCCCGCTGCGCTCGGCCACCGCGATGAACTCCATTGGCGGTACTGCGCCCAGCTCCGGATGCGTCCAGCGCGCCAGCGCCTCGGCGCCGACGATCGCCCCGCTGCGGCTGTCGTACTTGGACTGGAAGTGCAGCGACAGGCTGCCGTCCTCGATCGCGGTGAGCAGGCCACGCTGGATCGTCAGCGCCCGCTCAGCGCGCTCGCGCATGCTGGTGTCGTAGATGCTGTAGCCGTTGCGGCCGCACTGCTTGGCTGCGTACATGGCCACGTCGGCGTGCGCGATCAGCGCCTCCACGTCCTCGCCGTCCTGCGGGAAATGCGCCACGCCGATGCTGGGTGTCACGCACAGCGAGGTGCCTTCGATCACGAACGGATCCTGCATCACCTGCAGCACCCGCTCGACGATGCCGTGCGCCGAGTCCGGCGCGCGCATGCGCTCGAGCACCGCCACGAACTCATCGCCGCCGATACGCGCGACGCTGTCGTAACGCAGCTGCCCGGTGAGGCGCTCGGCCACCGCGCACAGCAGTCGGTCGCCGGCGCCGTGGCCAAGTGAATCGTTGATGTTCTTGAAGCCGTCCAGATCGATGTACAGCACCGCCACGTGCCCGCTGCCTGCCCGGGCGCCCACTAGCGCGTGCTTCAGCCGTTCCACCAGGGTCACCCGATTGGGCAGGCCGGTGAGCGCGTCGTGCGTGGCCAGGTAACGCAGGCGGTCGTTGAGGTCGTCCAGCGACCCGGCCAGGCGGCGTGTGCGTCGGTACAGCCGGGTCACCCATTCGGACAGCCCGATCGACGCCGCCATCGACACCAGCGCGACCATGCCGATCATCATGCCGACCCACACCACGGCGGCCGAATCGGCCTCGTCGCCGCCGGGGAACCGCGCCCCGGACACGCGCATCGCCACGTGCAGCGCTGCGCCCAGCACCACGGCGATCGCCACCGCCGCCGGGATGCGTCGGCTGAGCGCGCGGTTGTGGCGCGCCCGGAACACGTGTACCAGGCGCAGCGCGCCGGTGCCGACGACGCTGGCCAGGCCATACCAGGCCCACATCGCGTCCACCTGGCCCACGCGCACCGACGGCAGGTGCAGCGAGGCGACCATCAACAGATGCATCGGCAGCACGCAGGCGCCCGTGGCCAGGCCACCGAGCACGAGCCGCCGCGGCGAGAGCGTGGCGACGTTGGCCACCACCAGCACCACCGCGGCCAGCAGCATCGCCACCAGGCCGGAGGCAATGCACAGCAGCGGATCGAGCCCGTCGCGCAGCTGCGGCACGCGCGCCAGCACGCCCACGAAGTGCTGCGACCAGATGCCCAGCCCCACCATCCAGATGCCCACCACATACCAGCTGACGCGCTGCCAGCGTTCGCGCGAGGCGGCCAGCCGCGGCGCGATGTCGAACGCCTGGTACACCGTCGTCGCTGCGATCAGCGGTGCGACGAACGCCAGCACAACGTGGAAGCTACCGATCATGCGCGCCGCGTAGGCCAGGGGTGGGTATCGCAAGCATAGCGGCAACCGATGATCCGCCTTGAGGTGCCGCCAGTCCTCTTGACGATGCCACGGGCGGCTTTCGTCGCCCCCAAACGCGGTTTCGTCGCCGCGGGCGTAGCGCGGGCGGCGGGCGCGATTAAGCTCTGCGGCATCCTGTCCATGCCGGCTGCACCATGCTCAAGAGCCTGTCCTTCGTTCTGCGTATCGCCCTGGCGTGGTCGGCCTTGTTCCTGGTCGGCGCGCTGTTCTGGAGCGCGACACCGGGCTATCACGACCAGCACTTCGTGCCGCTGGTCTACTTCATCACCCTGGCCTTCGTGATCACCGGCGCGTTTTCGCACCTGGGCCGAGTGCGACTGATCGCCGGCGAAATCGACTCCAGCGCGCTGGCCAACCGGCAGCGCCGGCAGATCGAGATCCCGTTCGAAGCGGGCGAGGCGTTCGACCTGATCGACGCGGCGATCCGCGAGCTGCCGCGCATCGAGGAGGTGGAGAGCGCCCGCGACAGCTTGCAGATACGCGCCAAGATCAACCGCCCGCAGCCCTACGGCCGCCATTGGGTGCAGCGGCTCAACCCGGCCAACTGGCTGGGCAGCCTGCGCAACCAGATCACCGCCACGGTCACCCCGGTCAACGGCACCGGCAGCGTCACGCTGCTGTGCGAGCCGGAGGCGGCCGCGTGGAGCGACTGGTTCCGCGTCGACGACGGCACCAACCTGGAGAACGCCGAGGCAGTCACCCGCGCCATCGCCCGGCGGGTTGCCGAGTACCGCCGCAACGAGCAGCGCGCCGCCGCGCAGACCGCCACCGAGAAGGAACTCACCGTGGCCCGGCTCAACCTGCTGCACGCCCAGGTGGAACCGCACTTCCTCTACAACACGCTGGCCAGCGCGCAGCTGCTCACCCGCAGCGAGCCGGCCCAGGCCGACCGCATGCTCGGCCATCTCATCCAGTACCTGCGCCACTCGCTGCCCAGCGCCGACGAGTCGCTATCCACCCTCGGCGACGAGCTGGAGCGCACCCGCGCCTACCTGGAGATCATCCGCATCCGCATGGGCGCGCGGCTGGCGCTGGAGGTGGACGTGCCCGACGCGCTGCGCACCATCGCGCTGCCGCCGATGATGCTGCAGACCCTGGTGGAGAACGCGATCAAGCACGGTCTGGAACCCAAGCCCGGCGGCGGCACGGTGTGGATCTTCGCCCGCCGCGACGAGGACCGTGTGATGGTCACCGTGGCGGACAACGGCCAGGGCTTCGGCGTGGCCACCGGCGGCACCGGCATCGGGCTGAAGAACGTGCGCGAGCGCCTGCGCCTGCTCTACGGCGAGCGCGCCTCGCTGGCGGTGGTGGCCAACGTGCCCGACGGCGTCGCCGCCACCATCACCGTGACGGCCATTGCCGCGACGCCGGCCGGCGCGTCGAAGGTGACGCCGTGACCCGCGCCGTCGTTGCCGAAGACGAACCGCTGCTGCGCGACGAACTGGTGCGCCTGCTGCACCAGGCGTGGCCGGAACTGCGCATCGTCGCCGAGTGCGAGGACGGCGCCAGCGCGCTGGAGACCATCGCCGAGCAGCAGCCGGAGGTCGCCTTCCTCGACATCCGCATGCCCGGCCTCACCGGCATGGATGTCGCTACAGCCGCCGCCACTAGCAGCCCAGGCACGCAGATCGTGTTCACCACCGCCTACCACCAGTACGCCATCGACGCGTTCGAGCGCGGCGCCATCGACTACCTGCTCAAGCCGGTCACCCCCGAGCGCCTCGCCGCCACCGTGCAGCGCATCCAGTCGCGACTGGCCAGTGGCCGCCTGCCGGCCGATCTCGGCCAGCTGCTGCGCGATCTCGCGCAGGGTGCGGCCACCACACCCAAGGCCCCTCCATTGACCTGGATTACCGCCAGCACCGGCCGCGAGACGCGACTGATCATGGTCGACGACGTCGCCTACTTCCGCGCCGACAACAAGTACACCGTGGCGATGACCGCCGAGGGCGAAGCCCTGCTGCGCACGCCGCTACGCGAGCTGCTCGAAGTGCTCGACGCGCAGGTGTTCCGGCAGATCCACCGCTCCACCATCGTCAACCTCAAGGCCGTCGCCTCGATCGTGCGCGAGGACACCGGCCGCGGCCTGCTGCGGCTGAAGAACCGCCCCGAAACCCTCACCGTCAGCCAGCCCTTCATGGTGCTGTTCCGGACCATGTGAGCGCCCGTTCGCGAGGACACCGCCATGTACACGATCTACCGCCTGGTCGCGCTGTTCGCCTTCGTCGCCAGCATGCTCGGCTGCGATCACCCGCACCGCAGCTTCACCCAGCGCACCACCGCCAATGGGGTGGATGTGCTCGACAGCCACGTGGAGGTCCTCGTCGGCCGAGCCCACTTCGACTGCCGCGCCGCCCAGGATGGCCGCTGCCACTACACCGTGTTTGCCGAGGCGTGCGACGGCCAGGAGGCGTGCCGCCAGCCGCCGCTGAAACAGCTGACGGTCGACGCCGGCGCCGAGCAGGATGTCACCGGCCTGCCGGCCACTGCGCAGGTCTGCGTGCGCACCGACACCACCGCGGTGGACGCGCGCTGCCAGCCGCTGCCGCCGGCGTCCTGAGCGGCGCGAACCTGCGCGGGCGCGCGCCTATACTTCGCTCTCCGTCCTGCGAACCGTCGCCATGCCGCCGCGCCTTGCCATCGCCCTGGCTGCCCTGCTGGCGCTGGCAGCAACCAACGCCAGCGCCGACGACCCGGGCTGGGCTCGGACCTCGGTCACCTACGACGGCGCCGCGATTAGCAACCTCCACGGCGGTGTGGCGCGCTCGTCCACCTACGTCGGCAACCTGCACCTGCGCAGCCTGTTGGATCTCGAGCGCGCGACGGGTTGGACCGGCACCCACGCCTACGTCGATGCGCTGTGGATCCACGGCGGGCAGCCCGATTCGTTCGTTGGCGATGCCATGGGCGTCAACAACCTCAGCGCGTCGCCAAACCTGCAGCTCGAGGAAGCCTGGATCGAGCACAACCTCGCCCGGGCGAGCGTCTCGGTGTTGGCCGGGCTGTACGACGTCAACAGCGAGTTCGACCGCACGCAGTCCGGCGGGCTGTTTCTCAACAGCGCGTTTGGCATCGGGCCGGAGTTCGCGCAGACCGGCGTCGACGGGCCGTCGATCTTTCCGCGCACGGCGCTGGGGGCACGGGTCGCCTACAAGCCCGCCGAGGGCATGGTGCTGCGCGCGGCCGCGCTCGATGGCGTGCCGCTGATCCGCGATGGCGACCGGCTGCGCGCATTCCAGCGCGGCGATGGCCGTCTATACGTTGCCGAGCTCGCCCTGCTCGACCGCCCCGGCGCGCGCCCGCCCGGCGATGCGCGCCTGCGCATCGGCCGCAACGCCATGCTGCCGATGTACGCCGGCAAGCTCGCCATCGGCGCGTGGCACTACACCGCCACTTTCGATCGGCTCGCACCCGGTTCCAATGCCGCACGCCAGCACGGCGCCACCGGGTATTACGCGGTGGCGGATGGCACCGTCGTGCGCGACCCACACGACAGCCGCCGCAGCCTCTCATTGTTCGCGCAGATCGGTGCGGGCGATCCAGCAGTCGCACGCTTCGGCCGCTACCTCGGCGTCGGCACCGTGCTGGCCGGTCCGTTCGCGCAGCGCCCCCAGGACGAACTGGGTTTGGCCGTCGCCGTAGCGCGCAACGGCCGCCCCTACCGGCAGCAACAGGCGCCACAGCCGACCACCGCCACCGAACGCTCCATCGAGCTGAGCTACTTGGCCCAAGCCACCGAATGGCTCGCCGTGCAGCCCGACCTGCAATACGTGATCCACCCCAACACCGACCCCACCGCACGCAGCGCGCTGGTGTTCACCCTGCGCTTCGAACTGTCCACCGACCTGTAACCCACGCCCTCCTGTAGGAGCCCGCTCGCGGGCGATGCCTTTCGCCTTGATGTGGCATCAGAGCCAGAAGCATCGCCCGCGAGCGGGCTCCTACAGGAGATGAGCGGTGTGGTGGCGACTGCCGCACGGCATCCCGGATTTAGACCGTCCGGCTACCGGCCCACGATGCACCCGCCCGTGTGTAGGAGCCCGCTCGCGGGCGATGCCTTTCGCCTTGATGTGGCATCAGAGCCAGGAGCACCGCCCGCGAGCGGGCTCCTACAGGAGATGAGCGGTGTGGTGGCGACTGCCGCACGGCACCCCGGATTTAGACCGTACGGCTACCGGCCCACGATGCACCCGCCCGTGTGTAGGAGCCCGCTCGCGGGCGATGCCTTTCGCTTTGATGTGGCATCAGAGCCAGAAGCATCGCCCGCGAGCGGCTCCTACAGGGGTGAGCGAGGGGTGATGACGCTCCGGGTGGCTTGCAGCATGAGTCCAGGGCTCGCGGTGGCCTGCTTGTCCCTGCTCCGACGCGCGGTATAACATGCGTTATAACCATCACGCGGAGCCCGCCATGAAGCTCAAGATCACCAGCATCGGCAATTCCGCCGGCGTCATCCTGCCCAAAGAGTTGCTGGCCCGCTTGCGGTTGGAAAAAGGCGACGAGCTGTATGCCATCGAGACCCCCGACGGCGTGCGGCTGACGGCGTTCGATCCCACGCTGGCGCAGCAGATGGAGGTGGCCGAAACGGTAATGCGCAAGCGGCGCAGCCTGCTCAACAAGCTGGCTCAGTAGGGGGACTCGCCATGATCGTATGGATCGAAAAGGCGCTGGCGCTCGCCGTGCATGATCGTCAACTGGCCGAGCACGGCGGCATCGCTGGCGTGCGCGATGAACGCTTGCTCGACTCCGCACTGGGGCGACCTCAGCAACGTCATGCCTACGGCGAACCGCCTCCGGATCTCGCCGATCTTGCCGCCAGCCTGGCCTTCGGATTGGCGCGCAATCACCCTTTCATGGATGGCAACAAGCGTACTGCCGCGGTGCTCTGCGAAACCTTCATTCTTCTCAACGACGCAGAACTGCAGGCCGACGACGTCGAGTTGTATCCGATCTACATCGCCCTCGCCGAAGGCAGCCTTACCGAGCAGGAGTTCGCCGACTGGTTGCGACCGCGCCTTATCCTGGCCGGCGATCCGCAGGTGAACGAGGCGGCGCCCCGTTACGGGCGACGTTGAGCGGAGCGTTGAGAGAATCGCTGCAGCGGGGGTGGCGTCGAACTGGGCCGCCTCGCCATTGTCGCGGCAGAAGTCTTCGGCCCGGATTCGCCACAACGAAAGCATTTAGGCAGCCTCGCGAGGGGCACTCGAACCCCCTGTAGGAGCCCGCTCGCGGGCGATGCCTTTCGCTTTGATGTGACATCAGAGCCAAAAGCATCGCCCGCGAGCGGGCTCCTACAGGGGGTGCTGTGCGCACCGGAGATGTGGGACGGCGGCGGACCTTCGTGGCCGCCATTGCCGCGAATGCGCCAGGAGCTCGTCACCCCGCTTGATCGTGCGCAATAGACCGCGCCCGGCGACCGACCAAAAAAGAAGCCCCGCACTGCGGGGCTTCTCACATCACTCAGGTTAGAACACCGATCAGTCGGCGTTCTTCGCCAGCCAGGCATCCACGTCAGACAGGCGATCGTTGCGGATCATCATGCGGTACTGGATGTTGGCGATCACCGTGTTAGCCACGCGACGCGAGCCCTCGGCGATGTGCGCATCGGCGTACGCCTTGATCTTGTCGATCATCTCCGGCTTGAACGAAGTGGCGCCCAGGGCCGGGTAGTAGCGGCTGGACGAGGTGGAGTCGACCAGCTTGTCGACCTGCTCGCGGTGCGCCACGGCGAAGTCGAAGGCCATGTCCGGATGGTCGTACGACACGATGCGGATCATGCCCGCGCTGTTGGTGGCGCCCGGCTCCGGGGTCAGCGCCAGGTCGAGCGCCTGCTTGGCGAGCGCGTCATCCTTGGCCACCGACAGCATGGCGTAGAGCTGGTCCTTGATCAGCGGCGTGGTCTCGGCCTTGGCCTCGTCGTGCAGCTGGTTCCAGGTGGCAGCGTCAGCGTTGCGGGCGACGATGGCGGTGATGGTCTTGCGCAGCGGCACCGGCACGGCGTTGGGGTCGGTCTTCTGCGCGGCGAAGCGGCGGCGCGCCTCGGCGATCACGTCCTTGTCGCCCAGGCCGGCCAGGGTGCCGATCATCTGCGTGCGCAGCAGCGCGGTCGGCACGCTTTCGCCGGCCTTGGCTTCCCAGCCGATGCGCGCGAACACCGGGCGCAGTCGCTCCAGCGCGAACGCGCGGAAGCGGGTCTGGCGCGCCTCATCGCCCTTGTAGTAGCTGTCGATGGCGCTGAAATAACCGGCCACCTCGCCCCACACCTGCGGGTCGGCGTCGGCCGGGGTGGCCTTGGCCAGCTCCAGCACGTTGGCCACCGGCTCCTGGCCGGCCATCGCCAGCGCCCAGGTGTCGCCCATCAGGCCGAGCTGGTCGATCGGCGCCAGCTTGGCGAAGTCGCCCTTCAGCGCCGCGAACTGCTGCGGCGAGTACAGCGTGCGGTAGTAGCCGGTCTGGCCGGCGTTGACCAGCACCGGGCCGCAGCCCGGCACAGTCACCGAACCCTTGCCGTCCACCACGGTGGTGACCGGCTTGCCGTCGAGGGTCTTGGCGATCACCGGCACGTGCCAGCGCAGCGACGTCTTGTTCGGGCGATCCTTGGTGAACTCGCCCTGGCTCAGCAGCACCTCGGTCTTGCCGGCGTTGCAGGCAGTGGTCTGCACGCGGATCAGCGGGATGCCCGGCTGCAGCGTGAAGTCGTGCGCGATCTGGGTGATCGGCTTGCCGGCCGCGGCCTGCACCGACTTCCACAGGTCATCGGACACCGTGTTGCCGTAGGCGTGCGCCTTGATGTAATTGCGCACGCCGGTGCGCCAGGTCTCCGGGCCCACGTAGGCCTCGAGCATGGTGATCACCGCCTGGCCCTTGGAGTAGGTGATCGAGTCGAACGCCTGGCTGGCCTGCTCCACCGTCTCCACGTGCTGCACCACCGGATGGGTGGTGGCGACCGCGTCGAGCGACATCGCGCCTTCGCGCGTGCCGACCAGGTCGAGGTTGGTGTGCCACTCCGGGTGCAGCTTCTCGGTGGTGCGCTCGGCCATCCACGAGGCGAAGCCCTCGTTGAGCCACAGGTCGTCCC
Source organism: Dyella thailandensis (assembly GCF_050749815.1). GTDB lineage: Bacteria > Pseudomonadota > Gammaproteobacteria > Xanthomonadales > Rhodanobacteraceae > Dyella_A. The sequence goes on from NZ_CP192735.1 coordinate 1,922,102, forward strand.
ACCAGCTCATCGTCACCAGGTCACCAAACCACTGGTGCGCCATCTCGTGCGCAGCGGTGTTGAACACACGCTGCTTGTCGCCCTGGGTGGAGATCGTCGGGTTGAGCAGCAGCGAGTATTCGAAGGTAAAGATCGCGCCCCAGTTCTCCATCGCCGAGAAGAACTGGCTCTGGCCCGGCGCGGCGATGTTGTCCAGCTTCGGCAGCGGGTACTTCACGCCGAAGTAGTCGTTGTACTCGTGCAGCACGGCGGCGGACGACTCCAGCGCAAAGTCGGCCTGGTCAACCATGCCCTTCTGCGCGATCACGCCGATCTCGGTGCCTTCGGCCATCTTGGTGGCGCGCTCGAACTCGCCCACGCTGAAGAACAGCAGGTAGGTGGACATCTTCGGCGACTGGCCGAAGTGCACCTCGGTCATGCCGTTGCCCAGGTCCTTCTTGGAGACGATGGGCATGTTGCTCACCGCCATGTCCGCGCTCGGCACGGTGGCGGTGAGGTCGAAGGTGGCCTTGTAGTTCGGCTCGTCCCACGAGGGGATGAAGCGGCGCGCGTCGGAGTTCTCAAACTGCGTGTACAGCGCGCGCTTCTTGCCGGCCTTGGTGTCGTAGTCCAGCGCGAAGATGCCGTTCGCCTGGGTGCCGATCTTGCCGGTGTAGGTCATCGCCAGGCGGTACTCGCCGGCCGGCACCGGGTGATCGAAGGTGAAGGTGGCCGTCTGCGCCTTCTCATCCACCGTCACCTTCGGCTTGCCGACCATGATCTTCAGCTTGGTCGGCGTCAGCGAGGCCTCGGAGAACGTGAGGTCCGCCGCGTTGAGCGTAATGCTGCTGGTGGGCTTGAGCACATTCAGCGTGATCGTGACCTTGCCGTCGAAGGCGAGCTTGTCGGCATGCGGCACCACGGCCACGTCGTAGTGCGTCGGCACCACGCCACGCGGCAACTGGGTGGTGGCCTCGCGCATCGGCGGCGCCTTGGCGGTGGCCGCAAGCGGGGCCATCGACACGCCGGCCAGGGCCAGCGCAATGGCGGAAACGAGATAACGACGCATGACTTCTCCTGCAGGATGAACCCGGTATCGGATACACGGCGACCTGCGCCGCACCGGACCGGAAGACGGAAACGGATTGTCCCCATTACTCCCATGGTGAGGCGCGCGCCGTCGGCCGGACACGGCCGGAAGTCACGCCCAAACATGCTGCAGCGCCGCGAGACTGAATCATCGCCATCGATCACCCGGGCGCCGTCAACTCCTTGCGGCGGGCTGGCGTTACTGTCCGCGCCCACCGGTCGGTGCCGCCAAACCCTTGCAGCGCAAGGATTTACGACACCCCGGCGACGCAAGACGCCGTTTGCCCATCCACGCACCTGAGGAGATCACCATGGCACCTCGCACCACCGTTCGCCGCAGTCTGATCGCCCTGCTCGCCACCAGTGCCCTCGCCGCCACCGGCGCCATGGCGCAAGCCACACCCGTACCCCACCACCCGCGCGTCAACGAAGTGAACAAGCGCGTGGACAACCAGCAACAGCGCATCGACAAGGGCGTCGCCAACGGCACCATCACGCCCAAGCAGGCCGCCCGCGACGAGAAGCACGACGCCAACATCGCCCAGCGCGCCAGCGCCGACGAAGCCCGCCACAACGGCCACCTCACCAAGAAAGAAACCGCGCACCTCAACCGCGCGGAGAACCGCAATAGTCGGCATATTCGGAAGCAGCGCCGGCATTGAGCTAGCTGCCTGAAACGAACGAGGCCCCGTGATGCGGGGCCTTGTCCGCTCTGCCGGCTGACGCCATCGCCTCAGCGACGCCCCTGCAGCGCCGGGATCACGAACGTCGGCACCAGATCCTGCAGCTTGTACCAGGTGGCGAAGTCGCCGTAGTTGCCGGCCTGGATGCCCACCACCAGTTCCAGCTCCGGCACCACGATCACGAACTGGCCGCCGTTGCCCTCGGCCGCGTACTCGCGATACGCGTGTCCGTCCACGGTCATCGTGTGCAGGTGCCAGCCGTAGCCGTAGCGATGATCCGGCGTGAACGCGCTGTGCTCGGCGGTCGAGGCCTTCACCCACTCGGAGTCGACGACACGCCGGCCGTTCCAGCGTCCGCCGTCGAGATAGAGCTGGCCGAGCTTGAGCATGTCGCGCGGCCGCATGTAGATGCCGCCGGCCAGGTACGCGCCGCCGCCGGGCATCAGGTTGATGTGATAGTCGCGCATCTGCAGCGGGTCACCCACGGTGCGGCGGAAGAAGTCCGGCAGCCATGCGCCGGTGGCCTGGGCGACCACCGCGCCCAGCAGGTTGATACCGGCCGAGCAGTACACCGCCTTGTGCCCGCCTGGCTCGCGCACCATCGGCAATGCCAGCGTGTAGCGGTACCAGTCGGACTGCGCCTGCTGGCTCTGCATGGCGTCCTCGTTGCCGGGGGACTGGTCGTCGCTATCGTCGCAGGTCAGACCCGAGGTCATCGTCATCAGGTCGGCCACGGTGATGCGGGCCTTGCGCGGATCGCTGGCGAAAGCATCGCGGTAGGCCGGAAGCATCGCGCGCAGCGTCGTGTCCGGCGTCAGCGTCTTGTCCTGCGCCATCGCCAACCCCACCAGCAACGGCGCAAACGTCTTGCCGGACGAGCGGCTGTCGTGCGGTCGGTCGGCGTCGAAACCGTGGAAGTAGCGCTCCACCACCAGCTTGCCGCGATGGGCGATCAGCAGCGACTGCACCTGCGGCGTACCGGCATCGTCGCTCTGCAGCAGGCGCGCCAGCAACGCATCGAGGTGTTTCGTATCGAAGCCGGACGAGGCGGGCGCCTCCGTGCCCCAGCCGTCCCCCAGCGTGAGCGGCGCGCGCCAGGCGGGCGTGTCGGCCGGCGGCGTGCTGGCGTAGAAGCCGATGGCATCCGCACGACCGCGCTTGGTAAAGGCGAACACGCCGATGCCCTGCCAGTTCACCTGCAGTTGCCCGGTCTCCTCGTCGTAGTTCGCGTGCAGCTGCCATCGTGGCCGCGCGGGATCGCCGAAGGTCACCGCATCGCCGTCCAGCGCCACGGTCATCCAGCGGTCGCGCGTGAGGTTGGCCTCCGGGTTGCGGAGAAACGCCCGCAGGCTGCCGTCGGCACTCCGCTCGATCTTCAGGTACTGCGACAGCCGCTCGTCCTGCGGCTGCACCGTGCCCATCCACACATCCGGCTGCGACCGGGTCAGCGTGAGCGGCGTGGCGTAGGCGCTGCGCAAGGCCGACGGCGGCTGCACCCAGAAGCCGTCGATGCGCGCATGGTCCGCGGACCAGTGACCGCGAAACGTGCCCAGCCCGCCCGCCAGCACCGCACGCACCTCGTCGCCCGCCCGCGACACCGGCGCCGTGATGCCGCCAATGTGCGCCTCGCCAGCTGCACCGCGCAGATCCAGCACCAGCCGCCCGGCCACCGGCTGGGTCATCTGCGTCTCGTTGCCCCACAGGCCGACCAGCTTCTCCGGACTGACCGCTGCGTGTGCCGGCAGCGCCAGCATCACTAGACATCCCGCCATCATCACGGCCCAACCGTTGCGCACGCGCATGTCTCGCCCTTTCCGTTGTGATGCGGCCCGCGTCGGGCCGCGCGCAGGCATCCTAGCCGGGCACCGTCATGCATTCTTGTATCCGGCAAACCTGCCGCGTCAGGCGTCGGCCACTGCCTGGCGGTAAGCGCGCGGCGAGCGCCCGAAGGCGGCCTGGAAACTGCGCGCGAAATGGGCCTGGTCGAAGTAACCACAGCGCGCGGCCACCTCCGCCAGCGCCTCGCGCGAGCTGGTCAGCAACGCCGCAGCCTTGGCCAGCCGGCAACGGCGCAGGTAGTCGCCGGGGGTGCAACCGAAATGGCGGCGGAAGCTGCGCGTCAGATGCACCGCATGCACCCCGGCCACTGTGGCCAGCTCGCCCAGCGAAAGCTCGCTTCCGCAGTCGTCGTGCAGCATTTCCCGCACCCGCCACAGCCACGGCGGCAGATGTTCGCGCCGCTCGCGCAGCGGCGCCGAGGCCGCATCGAGCAATTCCGCGCACAACGATTCGGAGTGCAACGCGTCCGACGCCTCCCGCGTCGTCGCCAGCCCGGCCAGCCGCCGCCACGCCTCGCCCTCGCCCGCGGCGAACGCGCGTGGCCGATCCGGCAAGGCCACCGCCTGCGCGTACTCGCGCAGCGTGCCCATGCCCAGCGTCACCGTCATGAACTCCCCACCCACCCCATCGCCCCGAAACCGGTCGCGATGCAACGTACCCGGCGGGTTGTAGATCACCAGCGGCTCCCGCGCCAACGCCGGGGCGCCCTCCGCACTGGAGAGATACTCGCCGCGCAGCAACACCACGAAATGCGCCTCCGCATGCGTGTGCTCATGCACTTCATGCTCCGGCACCGTGGGCACCATCCGCGTCAGCGCAAAGCCGCCCGCGGACCAGCAGGTCTCGGTGCGGCCGAGGAAGTGACCTTGGGGGAAGATGGACGTGCCAGGCAGCGCTGTCATGCGGTCAAGAGCATCCTAAGGATCGCTACCTTTTACACCTTCCGCCGCGTGGAAAGTCCTTTGCGATACCTGCCCAGCCTCCCTGCCGGCCAATTCTCCAGCAGCATCAGCATCAGCCCTGCAACTCACGGAATTGAAGCGGCGCGCCCCTCGGATCTGGCTCGCAGCGTTTCGTAGAGCTGCCCCGGGCCAAGCAGGATATCCATCAACCCGCTTTGGGTACGCTCCGACTTCAGCGCCTGCGAGCTCATAACCGAGTGCGCATCGAGCGCGTCGATGATGGCATGCACCAGCGCTTCGCGAAGATCTGGCGAGCTGGCGAATTGCTCCTTGCTATTGCTGCCGGCCTGCTGCACCAGGGTGTCGTTTTCCAGCAACTTACCCTTGAGCACGCCGTTGACGTAGACGAGCTGGTCGCCGTCGGTGACCTGCCCCTCGAACAAGCCGTTCACCTTCTCGATGATCTCGGCCAGCAAGGCCCGCTCCTTTTCCTGCACCGAGCCACTGCCCACCGCATCGAGCGGCGGCAGCTTGTACTCGCCCTGCCCGTCCTTGAGGTTGAGCGGCTGCCGCCCGGCGCTGCGCAAGGTGTGGTGGGTCAGCACCACCCTGGACAGGTCCACCGTCTCGCGCTCACGCCCGAACTCCAGCAGCGGGATCAGCCGCTTGTAGAAAATGAAGCGCTTCTCGATGTCGGTGTTGCCGTAGTCGATCATCTGCGACAGGAACGCGTACAGCCGCACATAGGCACCCATGTCGCCCTTGAACAGCTGCAGCGCGTCCATGATGTCCTTCTGCGCCTGTGCCACCGGCTCGTCGCCGCTGCCCAGCGCATCGGCGCGGGCCAGCTGGGCGGCGCGGTAGCGCTTGAGCAGGCGGTCCGCCACGGGCGCCATCGCCGAACTCAGCTGGGCCTGCGTGGCGTTCGGATCGGTCTCGATCCTGGCCACGCGATCCACCTCGAAATCGTCGTAGTGACCGCTAGCGTCGAGCTTGGCGCGCAGGTCGAACACCAGGTGCGGATCGGTGGCCGCTTCCAGCTCGGCGGTGGCGTAGTAGGTCTTGAACGCGGTGAGGATTTCGGCCGCGTCGTTGACGAAGTCGAGGATGTAGGTGGTGTCCTTGCCCGGGTGCGCGCGGTTCAGTCGCGACAGCGTCTGCACCGCCTGGATACCGCCGAGCATCTTGTCCACGTACATGCCGCACAGCAGCGGCTGGTCGAAGCCGGTCTGGAACTTGTTGGCCACCAGCAGCAGATGGTAGTCCGGCTGCGCGAAGGCGTCGCGGATGTCGCGTCCTTTCAGGCCGGGATTGATATCCGCACTGGTCTCGGTGACCGGCTCGGGGAAGCTCTCCGGGTCGTTCACCTCGCCGGAGAAGGCCACCAGTACGCCCAGCGGGTAGTTCTGCCGCGCGATGTACTCGCGCACCGCCTTCTGCCAGCGCACGGCCTCCTTGCGGCTGCCGACCACCACCATCGCCTTGGCCTTGCCCGCCAGCAGCGGCTGCACGTGCTCGCGGTAGTGCTCCACCACGATCTGCACCTTGGCCGCGATGTTGTAGGGATGCAGGCGCACCCACTGCATGATCCCCTTCATCGCCGCACTGCGTTCCACCTCGGCCTGGTCGACTTCCCTGCCTTCATGAGCCAGCCGGAACGCCAGCTTGTACGGCGTGTAGTTGCGCAGCACATCGAGGATGAAACCCTCCTCGATTGCCTGCCGCATCGAGTACACGTGGAACGGCACCGGCAATCCGTCCGGGCCGGGACGGCCGAACAGCTCCAGCGTCTTGGCCTTGGGCGTGGCGGTGAACGCCACATAGGTGAGACCCTGCTGCCCACCGACACGAGCGGCCATGCCGGCCGCCAGCATGGTTTCGGTGTCCACCTCGCCGCCGTCCTGCAGCTCGGCCCACTCCTGCGCGCTCAGCAGCTGCTTGAGCTTGGCGGCGGATTCGCCCGTCTGCGAGCTGTGCGCCTCGTCGGCGATCACCGCGAAACGCTTGCCTTCGGTAGTGGCCAGCTCCTGCGCGGCGCTCATGGCGGCGGGAAAGGTCTGGATGGTGCAGACGATGATCTTCTTGCCCGCCTCCAGCGCAGCCTTCAACTGCGCGCTCTTGCTACCCCGCTCGCTGGTGATGGTTTCCACCACGCCCGCGGTGCGCTCGAAATCGAAGATCGCCTCCTGCAACTGCGCGTCCAGCACGTTGCGGTCGGACACCACCAGCACGCTGTCGAAAAGCTTGGCGTTCCGGTCGTCGTGCAGGTCGGCCAGGAAGTGCGCGCTCCAGGCGATGGAGTTGGTCTTGCCCGAGCCGGCCGAGTGCTGGATGAGATAGCGCTGCCCCGGCCCGTTCGTGCGCACGTCGGCCACCAGCTTTCGCGTCGCGTCGAGCTGGTGGTAGCGCGGAAAGATCACGCTGGTGAGGCGCTTCTTGTCGTCGCGCTTGCCGATCAGGTAGCGGCCAAGGATCTCCAGCCAGCTGTCGCGCGCCCACACCTGCTCCCACAGGTAGGCGGTGGCGAAGCCATCCGGGTTCGGCGGGTTGCCCGCGCCGCCGCCGTGGCCCAGGTTGAACGGCAGGAAGCGTGTGGCCGGCCCGGCCAACCGCGTGGTCATCATCGCCTCGGCCTGGCTCACGGCGAAATGCACCAGCGCACCGCCGGGAAACGACAGCAGCGGCTCGGCCACCCCGCCCTTGGGGTGCGGATGCCGGTCGTAGCGGTACTGGTCTACCGCATCGCCCACGCTCTGGGTGAAGTCGGATTTCAGCTCTGCGGTCGCCACCGCGATGCCATTGACGAACAGCACCAGGTCCAGCGCGTCGTTCGGGTTGTTCGGCGAGTGCTTCACCTGCCGCACCACACGCAGGCGATTGGCTGCGTAGCGCTGCTCCAGCGCCGGGTTCATCGCCAGCGCCGGCTTGAACTGCACCAGTGCCAGGGGCGCCTTCAGCCCGATCATTTCCACGCCCCGGCGCAGCACCTCCAGCGTGCCGCGCTCGTCCAGGTTCTTGCGTATGCGCTCGGCGAGGCGCGCCGGCATGGCCGGACCGTGCGCCTTGGTCAAGCGCTCCCAGCTCTCCGGCTGGGTGGTCTCGATCCACGCGAGCAAGTCCGGCAGATACAGACCGTGCGCGCGATCGAAGTACTGGGCGTCGCCCTCGGCGTAATGCCAGCCGTGGGCGGCGAGGTGTGCGCAGATCTCGCGCTCGAAGTGATGCTCGCGGTGCAGATTCATGCCCGTCCTTCCCCTGTAGATTCGCGTCCTTCCGCCATCGCCCGCAGGCGATCGGCCACCACGTCCGCGCGCTCCGGCTCGGCGATCAGGCCCGGCAGCACATCGAGAAAACCCGCTCGCGCCAGCAGACCGGCAAACGCCTCCGCGATGGCCTGCCGCACATCCGCGGATGCCTGGGCCACTTCCCGCACCAGTTCCTCGCGACCATCGACGATGTTCAACACGTCTTCCAGATCGTGGCTGGCGAGCACGTCGCCCCGCCCACGGCCGGCGAAGGCCTCCAGCTTGGTCGCCACGAAGGCCACCGCCGTCGCCCGCCGAATCTGCGTCCCCTCGCCCAACGGCACCCGCTGCGCAGTCGCCACGGCATACGGATACCAGCGATTGGCGAAGCCCAGCACGTCCGGGTTCTCCGGCATCAGGTCGAACACCACGCCGGAGTCGCGATGGATCCAGCGGCAGATCACGCCGCTGTCCGCATCCTCGCGAAAGCCCCGGCGTGCCAGCTCACGCTGGAGGCGTTGGAACTGCGCCCATCCGGCCTGTGCTACCGCATCCACGTCGACGGTGGCGCGCACGCCTTCGGCCAGCGGGTCAGTAACCAGCAATCCCGCCACTGCACCGCCCAGAAACACCACCTGCTCCCGCAGGTCGCCCAAAGCCTGCGCGATCACACGCAAGGTGGCCAGGTTCGGATCATCCCCGCGCATCCATACTCTCCAGCTCCTTGGTCAACAGGTCCGCCGCCAGCGAGCGCTCACGCGCCCGGCCGGCGCGAATCGCGTCCTGCAAGGCCAGCAGACGGTGCAAGGCGGGATCAAGCAACGCCGCCTGCGGAGCTGAGCGGTAGATCGGCGACAGGCTCGGCCCCTTGGCCGTGCCGGAAGGATGCGCCCACACCGGCGCTTCGTCGGCCGCAGCAGAAATCTTCCCCGCCAGCGGCGCCACGCCGAACGACGTCGGCACCCCGCGCTTCACCGGCCCCGGCTGCGCCGGCCACACATAGCGCACACCGTGCACGGCGAACTCGGCCAGTGCCGGACGCACCGGCACCCAGTCGCCGCGTCCGCGCGCCACGGCCAGGCCCGACGCCACCGCACGCTTCACGCAGGCATGCACTTCCGAGGCGCTGAGCGTCAGCGCCTCGCCCAGCGCGGCATAGGTCCAGCGCTGGCCCGGGTGGGCAGCTACCTTGAGCAATACCAGCAGGTCCTGCGGCTTGAGTTCCACGGCTCGGGCTCGTTATTCGCAATTCGCGAATCGCGAATATCGCGGATTAAACGGAGCACGGCAAGCGTGTCACTGCAGAAAGAGCCGGTCTCGTAGCGTCGGACTGACTCCCGCTAATTTCACTTGGACCCCAAACTGAAATTAGCGGCGCGATCAACGCTCAGACAAAGCCTGTTGCCCAATCAGCAACCAAGGTTGCCAAAACAGCAACACCCTCGCGTGCAGATCTGTGGTCGCTTCAGCCATCAACTTTCGCCATAACTGCGATCCAGCAGGGGTTTGGCCCGCTCGAAATCGGCCATCGTCCGCAGGCACAGCTCCAGGTCACCGGTGCCCCACGTGCCGATGTTGCGCACGTCGCGGCTGAAGCCCTCCTCCAGCGCCACCGTGTCCGGGTCCAGCTTCAGCATCACCAGCAGCTTGTCCCGGTACGGGATCACGCAGGCAAAGTTCTTCAGGCGCCGGAAAGCGACGTAGAGCTTCAGGTGCTTTTCCTGCACGTCGTCGCCCAGCGCCAGCAGGTAGCCGGACAGAGCCGTGTAGAGCTCCTTGATGACGGGCTGCGCCTGGCTGAGCTGCTCCTCCGCCGTCTTGTCCTTGCCCACCGGCTTGGGTTTTGTACTGGTGGTCGAGCCAGCGGCATCGGCCTTGGCGGTGGTCGCGTCGTCGACACTCACGCTGTTGACCAGATCGAGCAGCAACAGATCCTCGCCGAACAGCTTGTAGCGGATCAGCTCGATATTGCGCGGGATCTGCTGCACCGCGTGCTGGTCGTAGCGGGTGAAGTCAGCGGCGATGCACAGCAGGCGCGTGCCGGACCAGTCGATCTGCTCGGCCACCTCCTTGCCCAGCTTCTCCATCACCAGCCACTGGAACTCGGCGCGGTGATCCATCAGCCAGTCCAGATAGAACAGACCCTGGTTGATCACGTTCTCGTTGCTGTGACGCTTGTACTCGACGATCACCGGGCAGCCGTTCTCGTCCAGCCCCAGCGAGTCGATGCGACCCTTGTGGGTCTTGCCGGTGACGTACTCGGTGGCGAGGAAGCGCACGCCGAGGAAGGTCGGCATGTGCTCCTCGATCAGGGATTGCAAGTGCTTTTCAACGGCTGCCGCGCGGCCGGCCAGTTCCTGCGCTGTCCCCGAGGCGAGCCGGAACAATTGAATGTCGCTCATGCCATTTCCCTCCGGCTGCCTTCCATTGCCCGTAGCAGCAAGGCACGCATGCTCCGCGCGCCTTCGGCATACTTCGCCAACTCGGGATTCGCGCGAAGCAGCTCGGGCTCTTGATCGTGACTGCGCGCAAAAAGCGCGCGCTGCTGAAAATTCTGGGCGAAGTGCGGGAACTGAACCACAGTCAGGCCGTGGTCTCGCAATCGATCGATCACCGGCTTTCCCTCGAATCGAAGTTCGTGCATGGCGTCCCATGCCGGCTTTCCGAACACAACAACCCAGCGCAGGGTGGGATAGGCCCGCAACTCACCAACCAGACGTTCGGTTGCACAACGATTCGCGGCCGGGCTTGCTGCAATGTCCGGCGCAGCGAATCGATAGCCGTCATCCACCATCAGGCAGCACTTCACGACCGAGGTAGTGAGGATGGCGGGGTTGTCATTGAGATCGCCGTCCAGCGATATCCCAAGCGCATCTGCAAACCCATGTGCTGCAAGAAGTTGCTTGATGACCTCCTGCGCCCCGTGGAACGCCGCATGACTGGCAGCTTGCTCCACCGGCATTGTGGCCAGCGCCCGAGCGAAAGTTTCGATCTGACCTCCCGGGGTGATCCCCACCAAGGCCACGACCGGTGCGCCCGGACAATTTCCCAAAGGCGCGAAGCGCAACTTCCGCTTTCCCTCCACCGCGATTGTCAGCGCGTCCAGATCAAAAGCGCCCGCCTTGAGCATCCCTGAGCGCCGACAACAATGCTCGGCGAAATCAACGTCCTTGACGGCATGAAAAGTTATTGACGACTTTACGGGCTTGGCAGTCGTGACCATCTCTTTCGTCACGGCCGGTGAAGCAAGTTGTGCAACCTGCGAAGGCGAAGCCGGGACAGTGCTTAGAGCGTCGGGTGCCACAGCATGGTCCGCCACGGGCGCGACGCTCACCCCAAGAACGGCAAGCAGCTCCGTCAACGCCGACAAGTCGGGCACGTCCACGGCAATTCCGGTAGCGCTCGAGCCCGGCTTGTACGGAAACGTGGACAGGTTGGTGTTCTTGTATAGGTAGTTGGGGCCCAGCTTGGCGACACGGGTTGCATCAAAGCCTGCACGCTTAGCCGTCGTCGGATGCAATACGAGCGGCTGTTTGGCAACCGCCTTGGGCTTTTCCCTGCGCTCGCTGCGAGAGACCTTGACGTAGACTCGCTGACCACCCATCGCCGGATGGGCATAACCCAGGGCATGGGTCTTGTCCTCCACTTCGTGGAAGCCGTAACGCTTGAGCGATGCCGCGATCTGCAATGAATCCATTCTGACCTCCCCTCGGGCGTTACAAATAATTTTTACTGACGCGCGCGCACGTCGATCTTGCCGGTGACGGCGGCGGAGATCAGGGCGCTGCGGCGTTCGCGCAAAAGCTCGACCGCCTGTTCCGCCGAATCCGCGAGCCGATCAAATTCGGATTGAAGGACTTCGATAGATCGGTTGATTTCGCGCTGCTCGTCAACCGGAGGCAAGGGAATCTTCCGCGATGCCATGACTGAAAGCGGGATGCGGGATCTTGTCGAACCCGACGAGAGATTCCCGGCATCGTAGGTCGCACCGACGGTCAAAGCCCATGCAGCGAACTCCGGGAGGGCGCGATCGGTGTCCAGCCGAAAGCGAAAGCAATCAGCCTTCACCAGAGCAGGATAAATATGCTCGGGAGCAACGCATGCGCGGCCCACGACGTTGTTGTCATCACCGAGGCCCCCGATCAAAAGATCGCCCTCTCTGACCTCGTGCCTCGCCATCTCGGATTCGAAATATCCAAGCTCGATGAATGCGGCATCCCGGTCATCAAATCGTCCACCGCGAATATTTTGCAGGCGAATTACCCGAGCCCCCTCTTCGACGTAGTGATCGGACTTGAGGCCAGAACCGAACGGACCGTCGCATTTGCTGACAGTTACCCGCCCCAAGGCCATGACATCCCAATGCGCCGGCACTTCGCCCAGCCAGGGGATGCCGGAGTCCTTCAGGGGGACGTTGGGGTTGAGGCCGCGGGTGACGGCGTGGGAGATGGTGGCCTGACGCTTTTCGGCCAGCAGCGCCAGCAGCTTTTCCTGTTCGGCGATTAGGGCGTCGATCTTGGCGGTTTCGCGGTCGAGGAACGCGACGATCGCCTCCTGCTCTTTCAACGGCGGCATCGGTAGGAGAAGGCTACCCGCATCTGCCCACCTGAAATCAGTGGAGCGCTCTCGGATACCTTTCGCTAGCGAGGCAATGAAGCCACCGATGGCCATGTATCTCAGGACATGTGCGTAGTAGTGGGAATTGGTTGTCCCCATCTTAGGACGGCAGACGGAGTAGACCGGCGTGGACTTGCCATCAGAGTCCGAGACCCCAATCGCCCCGGCAAAGGCGTCCATGGCGTGAATAACGAGGTCTCCACGCCGAACACCCTGATACCCAATCTCTTGGAGAGCATTCGTAAATCCATCTGTCCTGCGATTGCCTCGCAAGGTGACTTGGCCATCTCTAAAAGCGGTGACTATCTCGTCCTCATCACGGACCGGGCGCTTCATCAAGTCGAACAGATATTTTGTGCGCCGTTCGTCCCAATGCGCAGGCATCTCCCCCAACCAAGAGATCCCGCTTTCCGTGTATTCCGGATACCGCGGCAGGCTCACGACCGTACTCCGCGCGAGCCAAGACGCTGGATGCCAGCCTGCGCTGGCATGTCGGTGAGGGTGATGGGGACGGTAGCGGTCGTGATGGTAAGGGGGAGCTGGGTGTGGGCGTGGGAGTGCGGGTGGGCGCGGTGGGGCTGGGGCGGGATGGGTTGCGTGGTCATTCGGCCAGTTCTCCCAGCATGGCCATGATCCGCGCGGACACAGCCTTCAATTCCTCGTCGATGGCGTACAGCGGGCGCGGCGGCTCGAACACGTAGAAGTGGCGGTTGAAGGGAATCTCATAGCCCACCTTGCTCTTGGCCTCGTCAATCCAGGCGTCGGGGGCGTGCGGCAGCACTTCACGCTCGAAGTAGGCCTGGATGTCCTCGCCCAGCGGCACGTTCTCGGTGTCGCGCAGGCTGCTGTCCGGCTGCGGCTGGCCCTTCTGCTTGCCCTTCTGGCCCAGCACCACCTTGCCCTGCTCGTCGCGCAGCGGGCGCTCGACGGTGATGGTGGTGTAGCCGAACTCCTCGTTGCGGAAGATGCGCGCCAGCGGCGCCACCTTCACCTTGCTGCCGGGCGGCGGCTCGGGGGCGAATTCGGCGGCGGCGATGATGGTGCGCTCCACTTCCTTGCCGTCGGCGTCGAACACGGTGGCCAGTTCAGCCTCCTGGAATTCGCCGAACAGCTTGGTGATGGCGTCGATGTGCGCGTCGCTCATTTCCTTGCGCTTGGAGCCGAGGCTCTTGCGCATCTTCTGCCAGAAGCTGCCGGCGTCGATGAGTTGCACGTAGCCCTTGCGGTCGTGCTCTTTCTTGTTGGAGACCACCCACACGTAGGTGGCGATGCCGGTGTTGTAGAACATGTCGGTGGGCAGGGCGACGATGGCCTCCACCAAGTCGTTCTCCAGCAGATATCGGCGGATCTCGCTTTCGCCGCTGCCGGCGCCGCCGGTGAACAGCGGCGAGCCGTTGAGCACGATGCCGAAGCGGCTGCCGCCGTCCACCCCCGGGCGCATTTTGGACACCAGGTGCAGCAGGAACAGCATGGAGCCGTCGGACACGCGCGGCAGGCCAGGGCCGAAGCGGCCGTCGAAGCCCTTTTCCTCGTGCTCCTTGCGGATCGCCTTCTCGACCTTCTTCCACTCCACGCCGAACGGCGGGTTGGACAGCATGTAGTCGAACTTGCGCGCGGCGTGGCCGTCGTCGCTGAGCGTGTTGCCGGGCACCATGTTGGTGACCTCCTGCCCGCGGATCAGCATGTCCGCCTTGCAGATGGCGTAGGACTCGTCGTTGAGCTCCTGGCCGTACAGCGACAGGCGCGCCTCCGGGTTGTGGTCGCGCAGGAACTCGGCGGCGACCGAGAGCATGCCGCCGGTGCCCGCCGTGGGATCGTAGATGGCGCGCACCACGCTGTTGCCGGGGGTGAGCACCTCGTCGTCCTCGATAAAAATGAGGTTGACCATCAACCGGATGACTTCGCGCGGGGTGAAGTGCTCACCGGCGGTTTCGTTGGAGAGTTCCGCGAACTTGCGGATCAGCTCCTCGAACACCAGGCCCATCTGCACGTTATCGACACTGTCGGGGTGCAGATCGACGTTGGCGAACTTTTCGGTAACCAGGTACAGCAGGTCGGCCTTGGCCAGCCGGTTGACCTGGGCGGCGAAGTCGAAGCGTTCGAAGATCTCGCGTACCTCGGACGAAAAGCCCTGCACGTAGCTGTGCAGATTCGACTCGATGTGGTCCTGGTCGCCTACCAGCATGGGCAGGTCCAGCGGGGAGGCGTTGTAGAACTTCACGCCCGATACGCGACGAAGAAACTGATCGGGGTCGATCTCGGCTGCCTCGCGCTTCTTCTTTTCCGCCAGCACCTTGGGCTTGGTGGCTTCCAGCACGCAATCCAGCCGACGCAGTACCGTGAACGGCAAGATCACCCGGCCGTATTCGGATTGCTTGTAGTCGCCGCGCAGCAGGTCGGCGACGGACCAGATGAGGGCCGAGAGGGAGGTTTGGTTCATCGCGAGGAAGCGCCCCTGGAAACAACTGGATGGTGATGCACTGCATCCTGTCCGGCGCCCCCGTAACCCGTGGACGTCGGCGCGCAGCGCGGCAAGCGGGTGATCTTAGGCGGCATGGGCGCAACCACCAAGGGCGGATATGCCCACTCACCATCCGCCCCGAGAGCGCCGCCTTGCGGGGTGGGAACCAGGCGCTCCGTCATCACGCTGGCGCCCCCTCGCATGAAAGCGCGATGTGGCTCCGACTTGACGAAACCGGTACTCGCGGAAGCGCATGGTGCGCGAAGATTTGCCCCTCTAGGAGACGCGACCATGATCTACAAGAAGCAGACAACCAAACCCCTCGTCCAGGCCGTCGAAGCCATGCAGTCCGCAGTGAAGGCCCACGGCTTTGGCGTGCTGCACACCTACGACTTCAAGCAGACGCTGGCGGACAAGGGTTTTCCGTTGGCCAACGGTTGCATCGTGATGGAGGTGTGCAACCCGAAGCAGGCGTCGGAGGTGCTGGCGATGGACATGACGCTGAATATGGCGCTGCCGTGCCGGGTGTCGGTGTACGAGCAGGACGGCGCGACCTGGATCGGGATGGTGCCGCCGACCGACCAGCTGTCGCTGATCTCGCGCGATCCGCTGATTGCCGAGGCGGCGCGCGGCGTGGAGGCGACGATGAAGGCGATTATCGACGCGGCGGTGTAAGAGCGGGCAGCACCGAGCATCGCAGGGGCGCGCCTGCCACCGATATGGCGAGTGTGCCGAGGGCGCTCCCTCCGCTCACGCCGGCAGCGGCGCGACCAGCAACGCGGCGCGCCCTTCAGGTCCACCACGGCGGCATGGGCGCGCCCGATGAGCGCAGCCCCGCCGCAGCCTCACCAGATCCTCACCACTTCTCCCGCCGGCCGCACCATCGCATCCCCGGCCTTGCATGAGAACGCGCGGGCGAACGCGGGCATGTTGCCGACGGTGCCGAGGATGCGTTCGTGCGGTGGGGCGTGCGGGTTGCTGGCGAGGTAGACCAGGGTCTGTGCCTCGCGCATGCGGCCGCGCCAGATGCGGGCGAAGGCGAGGAAGAAGCGCTGATCCTGGGTGTAGCCGTCGATGCGGCTGGCGGCTTCGGCGGGGTTGGCTTTCAGTGCCGCTTGCAGGGCGTCGTAGGCGACGTGTAGGCCCCCAAGGTCGGCAATGTTTTCGCCCAGGGTGAGGCGGCCGTTGACGTGCACATCCGGGTGGTTCGGCAGCGGCACGTAGGCGTCGAACTGGCGCGCGAGCGCGTCGGCGCGGGTGTTGAAGCGGGCGTTGTCCTCGGGCGTCCACCAGTCGGCCTGGTTGCCCTGCCCGTCGAACTGGCGGCCGGCATCGTCGAAGGCATGGGTGGCTTCGTGGCCGATGGCGGCGCCGATGCCGCCGTAGTTGATGGCATCGTCGCCGTCGGCGAAGAAGAACGGCGGCTGCAGGATGGCGGCGGGAAAGGTGATGGAGTTGTCCTCGGCGCGGTAGAACGCGTCCACCGTCTGCGGCAGCACGCTCCAGCGCGTGCGGTCAGTGGGCTTGCCGATGCGCGCCATCGCGTCGCGGTGGTTGTAGCGCTGCAGCGCGCGCACTTTATCGTAATAGCCGCCGGCGCGCAGATCGAGGCCGGTCCAGTCGCGCCAGTGATCGGGATAGCCCACCTTGGGCAGGAACGCACGCCACTTGGCCAGCGCGCGGGCCTTGGTGGTGTCGCTCATCCAGTCCAGCGCCTGGATGCGCGCCTGCAGCGCCGCCAGCAGCCGCGTCACCAGCACCCGCGCGCGCTGCTTGGCCGCGGGCGAGAAGGTGCGTGCCACGTACTGGCGGCCCATGGCCTCGCCCATCTGCGCGTTCACCGTACCCAGCACTTGCTGCCAGCGCGGCTTGGGCTGGGCCTGGCCGGTGAGCGTGTGGCCGTGGAAGTCGAAGGCGGCGTCCTGCCACGGTTGCGCCAGATATGGCGCGGCGGCATCCAGCGCGTGAAAGCGTAAATAGGCGCGCCACTGCGCCATGGGCGCGGTGGAAAGCTGGTGGTCGAACGCAGCGAAGAAGGCCGGCGGCGCCAGCGAGAATTCACTGTCGGCGGGCAGGCCCTGGGCGGTGAGGAAGGTGCCCCAGGCGAAGTGCGGCGTCAGCCGATCGGCCTGGGCCGGCCGCACGGCATGAAACTGGTTGGCCGGCTGGCGCGCCTGCACCGGTGACGGCGTGGCCTGCGCGAGGGCGGTTTCCAGTGCCAGCGCATCGTCCGCCGCGCGGGATGGGTCGGGCGTGCCCGCCATCTGCAGCACGCGGGCGATGTAGGTGCGATAGGCGGCGCGCTCGTCGGCGTAGCGTGCGTCGGTGTAGTAGTCGCGGTTGGGCAGGCCGAGCGCGGCGGGTGCGGCGGCACCGATCTGCCGACGCGCATCGCGGTAGTCGCCCTGCACACCGAAGCTGAATACCAGCGGCTGGCCACCGGCGAGCGTGTGGGTGATCAGGTGGGCAACGTCCTGCGGACGCTTCAGCGCGTCGATGGCGTGCAGCATGGGCTGCATCGGCGCGAGGCCGGCGCGGTCGATGGCGGCCCTATCGATGCCGGCGCGATACAGCAGGCCGAGCTGGCGGCGCGTGGGCTCGGTGCGCGGTGCATCGACGGCACGTACGGCGTCCTCGGCGATGTCGTGCTGCACACCCAGGCTCGCCAGCGTCAGCTGATCGAACACGCCCCAGCGCACTTCGTCCGGCGGGATCGGATGCGCCGCCAGCCAGCGTGCGTTGACGAAGCGATCCAGATCCACGCACGGCGATGCGGTGCGATCGAGCTCGCTGGGATCGAGCGGGCGGCTGGCGTCGCCCGCCCACGCGCTGGCGGCAGTAAGCAGCGCAAGCGCGAGCGCGGCTGGAAGGCGCAGACGAAAGCAGGGCATGGCGATCCTCGCTGGCATGAACCGGCCCAGCTTACCCGCCACATTCCCTCGTTGCCGCCGGTGCCGTCATCGCGCGCTTGCACCACGCGCTGCCGACGCATTCTGGACGCCGGCTGTGGCAGACAGGAGCGACCGACGACGGGAGGTTTTGCCATGCACGATGCCATGCAACTTTCGATGCCGTGGTGGACGTTCGCGCTGCGCGGCGCGCTGGTGTACATCGGCCTGCTTGCCCTGCTGAGGTTCACCGGCAAGCGCGGCCTGGGCGACATGTCGGCGTTCGACATTGTCGTGCTGGTGCTGGTGGGCGGCGTGCTGCGCACGGCGATCCTGGGCGACGACCACTCGCTGCTGGCGCCGGTGATCGGCACCCTGGGCATCCTCGCGATGCAGAAGATCATCGGCTGGGCCAGCGCCCGCTCGGCGCGCTTCAACCGGCTGGTGGAAGGCTGGCCCACGGTGCTGGTGCGCGATGGCCGGCGCGATCGCTCGAAGATGCGTCACCACGACATCTCCGACTCCGAGCTGGACCGCGCCCTGCACGAGGCGGGCCTGGAGGACGAGGCGACGATCGCGGTGGCGCGGCTGGAGCCGAACGGCAAGATCACGCTGATCCGGCGGGGGCGGGAGGCTGCCTGAAAAGCGGCCCCACGTGGTTGCGTGGGGCCGCCTCATGGCTGATGGCGCGCTGGGTGGTCAGCGCTTCTTCGTGGGTGCGCCCGGCGGTGGATCCATGCCGCCGGCGCCGCGACGACCGGAGCGCCCACCCGCGTCGTTCTGCTGCTTGCGCTCCTGGATGCGCACCTCGCGGTCGATCGCCGAGCCGCCACCCTGGGTGCCTTCGCTGGCATCGGTGCCGACGCCGATGGCTTCGGGAACGATGGTGTCCGCCGCCTCGTCGCGGTCGAAGCGCTGGTGCGGTTGCTGTTGGCCGGTGCCGCTGCGGCCGCCGACGCTGCCGGGTGGACGCGTGGCCTTGCTTGCGATGTCGTCGGTGGTGGAGGCGCCGTCTTTGCGATCGCCTCGCGGATGCTTGTCGGCCATGGGGCCTCCTGCGCGCGGTGATGGGGCGACCTATGCTCGGCCCGCGTGGGTTGGCCGGCCGTGCAGGGCTGGGGCCCGCGGCTACACGCAGGATTTACGGATGCCGGTCAGGCGCGCCCTGCCCTTGCCCGCCGCGCCGATCGCCCAAAAGAAAAGCCCCGCCGAGGCGGGGCTTTTCAGTGGCGTCGAGGACGACCGATCAGGCGAACGGGTCGTCCAGGATGATGGTGTCGTCGCGGTCGGCGCCGGTGGCGACGAGGGCGATGCGGCAGCCGGAGAGCTCTTCCAGCGAGCGCAGGTAGGCGCGAGCGGCGGGCGGCAGCTTGTCCCACTCGCGGATGCCGGCGGTGGATTCTTCCCAGCCCGGGAACTCCAGGTACACCGGCTTGCACTCGGCCCAGCCGTCGGCATCCAGCGGCGCCAGCTCGCGGCGCTTGCCGCGGTATTCGTAGGCGATGCAGACCTTGATGGTGGGCAGGCCGTCGAGCACGTCGAGCTTGGTGATGGCCAGGCCGTTGATGCCGTTGATCTGCACGGCGCGCTTGAGCGCCACGAGGTCGATCCAGCCGCAGCGGCGCGGACGGCCGGTGCTGGCGCCGAACTCGTTGCCGACCTTGCGCAGGCGCTCGCCCATCTCGTCGTTGAGCTCGGTGGGGAACGGGCCGCCGCCCACGCGGGTGGCGTAGGCCTTGCAGATGCCCAGCACGTAGTCGATGTCGCCCGCGCCCACGCCGGTGCCGGCGAGCGCGCCGCCGACGGTGGTGTTGCTGGAGGTGACGTACGGGTAGGTGCCGTGGTCGATGTCCAGCAGCGCGCCCTGCGCGCCTTCGAACAGGATGTTGCCGCCTTCCTTGCGCACGTCGTGCAGGATGGTGGCGACGTCGTCGACCATCGGGCGGATGAACTCGCTGTAGGTGAGCGCTTCGTCCAGCACGGTCTGGTAGTCCACCGGCTCGGCCTTGAGCCACTGGGTGAGGATGAAGTTGTGGTACTCCACGGCGGCCTTGATCTTCTCGGGCAGCTCGTGCGGGTACATCAGGTCGGCCACGCGGATGGAGCGACGGGCGACCTTGTCCTCATACGCCGGGCCGATGCCGCGGCCGGTGGTGCCGATGGCGCTCTTGCCGGCCTTGACCTCGCGCGCCTTATCCACCGCGATGTGGTACGGCATGATCAGCGGCGTGGCGGGGCTGATCTTCAGGCGCGGGCGCACGTTGACACCGTTGGCCTCCAACTCCTCGATCTCGCTCTTGAGCGCGGCGGGGCTCAGCACCACGCCGTTGCCGATCAGGCACAGCGCGTCGTCGCGCAGGATGCCCGAGGGGATCAGGTGGAGGACGGTCTTCTTGCCCTTGATCACCAGCGTGTGGCCGGCGTTGTGGCCGCCCTGGAAGCGCGCGACGGCGCCTACGCGTTCGGTCAGCAGGTCGACGATCTTGCCTTTGCCTTCGTCGCCCCACTGGGCTCCAAGAATGACTACGGACTTGCCCATGGCTTTGCTCTCGTGTGGCGCCCCGATCGGCGGGGCAGGAGGTACTGCGCGGGTGTTGCGGTGGCGCTGGCCGGCTGCATCCGTGCAACCGCCTCACGCCCGCGCGCGACGCACCCTCGGGCCGCAGGGCCAGAGCCGGCTGGAACGGGCCGATCGGCGGCCCGTTGGTGTGTCGCGTGCGTGTTGCCTCAGCGCTTTCCGGCGCTGGACTGGAAATACTGCAGGAACGGATCGTCCGGCTTGACGATGAGCGTGCTCTTGCCGTCGCCGAAGGCGTGACGATACGCCTCCATGGATCGGTAGAACGCGAAGAACTCCGGATCCTGGCCATACGCCTGGGCGTAGATCAGCGCGGCCTGGGCGTCGCCCTCGCCGCGGGTCTTGGCCGCGTCGCGCTCGGCGTTGGCGCGCAGCACCTGGCCTTGGCGGTCGGCGTCGGCGGTGATGGTGGTGGCCATCTGCTCGCCGGTGTAGCGCAGCTCGTTGGCCAGTTGCAGGCGCTCGGCCTTCATGCGCTTGTAGACCGAGTCGCTCACCTCGTCGGGCAGGTCGATGCGCTTGATGCGCACGTCCACTACCTGGATGCCGAGGTTCTTGCGCGCGGCGGCGTCGGTCTGCTCACGCACCTTGTCGGTGATGTCCTTGCGCCCGCCGGTGATCAGCTCCTGCAAGGTGCGGCCGTTGAACTCGAAGCGCAGGGCGTTCTTCACGATCGGGCTCAGGCGCTGCGCGGCCTGCAGTGGGTCGCCGCCGGTGGCGCGGTAGAAATCGGCGTTGTCGGCAATGCGCCACTTCACGTAGAAGTCGACGTTGACGCTCTTCTTCTCGGACGTGAAGTAGCGCTCCGGCTGGGCGTCCATGGTGAGGATGCGGTTGTCGAAGCGCATCACCTGCTGCACCAGCGGCAGCTTGAAATGCAGGCCGGGCTGGTCGCCGGTGCGCACGATGCGGCCGAACTGCAGCAGCAGGGCCGTCTGCCCCTCGCTGACTACGTACATGCTGCTCATGCCGAGCAGCGCCACCACGACGATGGCGACAAGGGCGGAGATCTTCATGGCTGCTTCTCCTGGCCGTTGGCGTCACCGGTGACGGACACCCCCGCGCTCACCGGCGCACTGGGCGCGGCACCCGGCAGGTTGATGATGTTGCGGCCGTTGGAGCCGTCGACCACCTTGGCGTTGCGGGCCATCACCTCTTCCATGGTTTCCAGCCACAGGCGCTGGCGGGTGACCGCCGGGGCGGCCTTGTATTCCTTCAGCAGCAGGTTGAAGCGCTCGGCGTCGCCGGTGGCACGGGCCACGCGCTCGGCCTTGTCGCCCTCGGCCTTGGCGACGATGCGCGAGGCTTCGCCGGTAGCCTGCGGGATCACCTGGTTGGCGTAGGCGTAGGCCTTGTTGACGGCGCTCTGCTTGTCTTCGCGGGCGGCGTTGACGTCGTCGAAGGCGGCCTTCACTTCGTCCGGCGGAGAGACGTTCTGGAAGCTCACGTCGGTGACCACGAGGCCGGCGTCGTAGCTGTCCAGCGTGCGCTGCAGCGCCTCGCGGGTCTGCTGCTGCAACGTGACGCGGTCCTGGTCACCGCTGGCCTTGCTGACCACCGGCGCCGGCGCGGGCTTGGCCACCGAGGCGGCGACGGCCGGGGCGGCGGCCGCGACCACGTCCTCGCCCGGGCTGGTGAGGATGTCGTCCATCGAATGGGCGCCGACCACCGAACGCACCGCGGCCTCGGCGGCCTGCTTGAGCGTGTCGTCCGGGTCGTTGGTGGAGAACAGGTACTTGCGGGGGTCCGACACCTGGTACTGCACGTTGAAGTTCACCGCGATGATGTTCTCGTCGCTGGTGAGCATGCGCACCTGGTCGACCATGGCGCGCACGCGGGTGGTCTCCACCTTGGATACGGTCTCGATGGGCGCCGGCAGCTTGAAGTGGAAACCCGGGCCGAGCGTGCGCGAGTAATGACCGAAGCGCAGCACCACGCCGTTCTGGCTGGTGTTGATGATGGTGTAGCTGCTCAACAGCATCCACGCGATCAGCAGCGCCAGCACGATGGTGACGATGCCGCCGCCACCGCCGCCGAGGCGGCCCAGGCGGTTGCGCAGGTTCTTCAGCAGCTGGTCGAGGTTGGGCGCCTTGCCGCCGCTGGGGCTTTTCTTGCCCCACGGATTGCGCTGCCCGTTGTCGCCGGGTTCGTTCCAGGCCATGGTCAGTCTCCTTGAGGCCGCTGGGAGGCCGGCAACAGCAGCCGGAACACAGGTGTGACGGGTTGGGTCATGACGTGCTTCGCGTGCAGGAACCGCAGGGATCGCCCCGCGCCGGCCGTGGGCACAAACAGGCGCGAGTTTACCAGAGGCTCCGCGGTGCTGCCGGTCACTCGACCGGCTGCGCGGTGCGTTCGAGCAGGTCGCGCAGCAGCGCGGCGTCGACGTCCTGGCCGCCGCTGAGCGGGGCGATCACGCTGCGGGGGGCGTCGATGTCCAGGTGCCAGCCGTCCTCGTCGACCCGCTCGCCGACGATGGCGCCGGCGGCCTTGAGCCTGGCGTGCAGCCGGCCGGCGGACAGCGGCAGGCTGAGCTCGGATTGCAGCCGCTCGCCGCCAAGCAGTTCGCCCAGCGCCTCGCGCAGCAGGTCCAGCCCGGCCCCGGTGGCGGCGGACAGCCACACCTGCGTCGGGCGGCCTTCGCCGTCGCGCACGATGCGCGGCTCGGCGCCGGCCAGGTCGATCTTGTTCATCACCTGCAACTGCGGCAGGTCGCCGGCGTCGATCTCCTCGAGCACGCCGTCGACCACCTGGCGCAGGCGCTCGCGATCCTCGTCGGCGGCATCGCACACGTGCAGCAGCAGGTCGGCGTCGCGCGCCTCGGCCAGGGTGCCGCGGAAGGCGGCGACCAGGTCGTGCGGCAGGTCGCGGATGAAGCCCACGGTGTCGGCGATCACCGCCGGGCCGCAGCTCAGGTCGTCAACCTTGCGCACGGTGGGATCGAGCGTGGCGAACAGCTGGTTGGCCGCGTACACGCCGCCGGTGGTGAGCGCATTGAACAGCGTGGACTTGCCGGCGTTGGTGTAACCCACCAGGGCCACCCGCGGCACCGTGTTGCGCAGGCGCGCGCGGCGCTGCTGGCCGCGCTGGGTCTGCACTTTTTCCAGCCGCTTGGTGAGCTGCTTGACGCGCTCGCCGAGCAGGCGGCGGTCGGTTTCCAGCTGGGTTTCGCCTGGGCCACGGTTGCCGATGGCACCGCCGCGCTGGGCGTCCAGGTGGGTCCAGCCGCGCACCAGCCGGGTGGCGATGTGCTTGAGCTGGGCCAGCTCCACTTCCAGCTTGCCTTCGTGCGAACGGGCGCGCTGGGCGAAGATGTCCAGGATCAGCCCGGCGCGATCGACCACGCGCACGCCCAGGTGCTTTTCCAGGTTGCGCTCCTGCACGGGGGTGAGCAGGTGATCGACCAGCACCACGTCGGCCTCGACCGCGCGCGCCATCTCGGCGACCTCGTCAGCCTTGCCGGTGCCGATGTAGAAGCGTGGGTTGGGTACTTCGACGCGGGCGGGAATGGCGCCGAGGATCTCGGCCCCGGCGGATTTCACCAGCTCGGCGAATTCCTCGCCGCGGCGCACGGCATCGCCTTCGCCGCGCGAATGCGGAAGCACGAGAAGCGCGCGGTCGCCTTTTTTCTGTCTGTCAAACACGGGTGCGGAAATGTCCTGCCGGGCAAACCCCTGTCATGGGGGCTTGCCCGCTGCGATCAAGCCGGTGCGCGCCCGTGCGGGAGCGGATCAGGCTTCGTGTTCGGCCGGCGCGGCCGAGGCTTCGCCGGGGCCGTCGTGGCCGTTGCCAACGCGCACGTTGCGGCTGGGCACCACGGTGGAGATGGCGTGCTTGTAGACCATCTGGCTGACCTGGTTGCGCAGCAGCACCACGAACTGGTCGAACGACTCCACCGTCCCCTGCAGCTTGATGCCGTTGACCAGGTAGATCGACACCGGGATGCGCTCCCGGCGTAGTGCGTTGAGAAATGGATCCTGCAAGGACTGTCCTTTGGACATTGTTCTATTACTCCCCCGTCAAAGCTGCGGTCCGGACAAAAAAGCGCGCCCGCTCCGGACCAAGTCCGCTCGATCTTAACCGCTTTTAAATCAGGGGCGAAAGCCGCCCGGGCACCCTCGTCACCGGACCGCGCCGGCCGTCACACCGGGCCGTCGGCCGGGGTGCCGAGGAACAGCTCCAGCGCGTCCACGGCCCGCCCGGCGAGATCCGCCCGTTCCGGGTCGAGCGAGCGGGCGTCCAGCTCGCTGCGCAGCCAGGTGATCTGGCGCTTGGCCAGCTGGCGGGTGGCGAAGATGCCGCGATCGCGCAGCTCGGCGGCATCGAACTCACCGTCCAGGTGCTGCCAGGCCTGGCGGTAGCCCACCGCGCGGATCGCCGGCAGGTCGGCGTGCAGATCGCCGCGGGCCTTGAGCGCGCGCACCTCGTCGAGGAAACCGGCGGCCAGCATGGCGTCGAAGCGCTCGGCGATGCGCGCGTGCAGCGGCGCCCGGTCGGCCGGCAGCAAGGCCAGCTTGAGCACCCGCCACGGGAACGGCTCGCGCGGCTGGCTGCCCTGCAGTTCGGAGATCGGCCGGCCGGTGAGCGCGATCACCTCCAGCGCGCGCTGGATGCGCTGGGCGTCGTTGGGGCCGATGCGGGCGGCGGCCACCGGGTCCTGCCCGGTGAGCCGGGCGTGCAGCTCGGGCCAGCCGATCTCCGCCGCTTCGGCGCCGATCTGCGTGCGCAGCTCGGCATCGGCTTCCGGTAGCGCGGACAGCCCCTGTTGCAGGGCGCGGAAATACAGCCCGGTGCCGCCGACCAGCAGCGGCACCCTGCCCGCCTCAGTGATCGCGCGCATCGCCTCGAGCGCGTCGGCGCGGAAGTCGGCGGCCGAGTAGGGCTCGGCCGGGTCGCGGATGTCGATCAGCGCGTGCGGGTAGCGCGCCAGGGTGGCTGCATCCGGCTTGGCGCTGCCGATGTCCAGCCCGCGGTAGACCAGCGCGGAATCGACGCTCACCAGATCCACCGCAAAGCGGTCGGCCAGCGCGCAGGCGAGCGCGGTCTTGCCCGAGGCGGTGGGGCCCATCAGGAAGATCGCGAGCGGTCGGGTGTCGATAGCCATCGGCAAAGTGTAGAGGGACAGCCGGATGGTCCGGCCACCCGATGCTGCGCTGCCGAAGCGGCCCGGCGGGTGCGGCCCGTATAATCGCCGGCTGATCCTGCGGCCTCCCCGCCGCATCACCCCTCGATGGATGCCCCCATGCCTCAGACGATGAAAGCCCTGGTCAAGCGCCACGCCGAACCCGGCATCTGGATGGAAGAAGTGCCGGTGCCCGAGGTCGGCCCGAACGAGGTGCTGATCAAGCTGGAGAAGACCGCGATCTGCGGCACCGACCTGCACATCTACAAGTGGGACGAGTGGAGCCAGCGCACGATCAAGCCGGGCCTGACCATCGGCCACGAGTTCGTCGGCCGCATCGTGGAGATGGGCCCGGGCGTCACCGGTTACAGCATCGGCGACCGCGTCTCGGCCGAAGGCCACATCGTCTGCGGCCACTGCCGCAACTGCCGCGCCGGCCGCCAGCACCTGTGCCCGAACACGGTGGGCATCGGCGTGAACCGCAACGGCGCGTTCGCCGAGTACATGACCATGCCGGCCTCCAACCTGTGGCCGATCCCCGACCAGATCCCGTCCGAGCTGGCCGCGTTCTTCGACCCGTACGGCAACGCCGCGCACTGCGCGCTGGAGTTCGACGTGATCGGCGAGGACGTGCTGATCACCGGCGCCGGCCCGATCGGCATCATCGCCGCCGGCATCGCCAAGCACGTGGGCGCGCGCAACGTGGTGGTCACCGACGTCAACGACTACCGCCTCAAGCTGGCCGCCGACATGGGCGCCACCCGCGTGGTCAACGTGGCCAACCAGTCGCTGCGCGACGTGGTGAAGGACCTGCACATCCAGGGCTTCGACGTGGGCCTGGAGATGAGCGGCAACCCGCGCGCGTTCAACGACATGCTCGAGGTGATGTACCACGGTGGCAAGATCGCGATGCTCGGCATCATGCCGCGCGGCGCCGGCATCGACTGGGACAAGGTGATCTTCAAGGGCCTCACCCTGCAGGGCATCTACGGCCGCAAGATGTACGAGACCTGGTACAAGATGACCCAGATGGTGCTCACCGGCTTCCCGCTGCAGAAGGTGCTCACCCACCAGATCGCCATCGACGACTTCCAGCGCGGCTTCGACCTGATGGACCAGGGCGTCTGCGGCAAGGTCGTCTGCAGCTGGAGCTGAGGCGAGCCGGCTGAAGGCCGGCCGATCCCGCGGGCGATTGCACCGCCCCCACCATGCGACGAGATGACGCCGGCGCCTGTGCGCCGGCGTCGCTTCTTCGTACACTGCCGCCGATCCGCAGGGGCCACGGATAGCACCGGCCAGCGACCATCCCGCCGGCCGGCCCACGACGTTTCGGGGAGTGCATTGCGATGCGCGTTCGTCGCCTTCTGGAAGATCCTCGCGCGGCCCGCGCCGTGGCCCACGCCCGGGCGTTGAGCCAATCGCATCGCGTTCGCCGCGGCCTGCTGATCACTGCGGCGCTGCTGGTGCTGTTCGGCCTGCTCGGCTTCTTCGCCGCGCCGCCGATTCTGCGCGGACAGATCGAGAAGCGCGCCAGTGCGGCGCTGTCCCGCCCGGTGACGCTGGGCAAGGTGCACTTCAACCCGTTCACCCTGCGCCTGCAGCTGGACCGCCTGCACATCGGCGGGCGCGACGGCAAGGCCGCCTTCGTCGACGTGGACGAGGCGGTGATCAACGCCTCGTGGACCTCGCTGTTCCGCATGGCGCCGGTGCTCGACGCGCTGCGGCTGGATCATCCGCAGATTCACTTGGCGCGTAGCGCGGACGGTCGCTTCAACTTCTCCGACCTGATCGACCGCTACGCCGCCAAGCCGGGCGCCCCGCCCTCGCCGCCCGCGCGCTTCGCGCTGGCGAACATCCAGGTGCACAACGGCGACCTGCGCTTCGACGACCAGCCCACCCGGGCCAGCCACCGCGTCGACCAACTGGAGGTGGGCATCCCATTCCTGGCCAACCTGCCCAGCGACACCGACATCTACGTGCAGCCACTGCTGGCGATGCGAGTGGACGGCAGCCCGCTGCGCATCGACGGGCAGACCAAGCCGTTCGCGGACTCGCGCGAATCGACCATGCACTTCCAGGTCGACCGGCTGGACCTGCCGCGCTACCTCGCCTACGTGCCGCCGTCCGCGCTGCCGGTGGCGATCCCGAAGGGCCTGCTGAGCGGCGTGCTGGACCTGCACTTCGTGCAGAGCCAGCAGAGCCAGCCGACCCCGCAACTCAAGCTCACCGGCCACCTGCAACTGGACAGCTTCGCGCTGGCGACACGCCAGGGCGCGCCGATCCTCGACCTGGGTCACGGCGGCGCGCAGCTGGTGGACGTGCAGCCGCTGCTCTCGCGCTACCACCTGGGCACGTTGGTGCTGGACCGCGCCGCGCTGAGCTACCGGCAGAACGCCGACGGCCACAGCAACTTCGACGCGCTGACCGCCGACACGCCCACACCTGCTGGCCAACCACCGGCTGCACCCACCGACCTGCGCATCGATGGGCTGTTCCTCACCGACAGCGCGGTGCGCTACACCAACGCCACGCGGCAGACGCTGGATCTCACCCGCGTGCGCGGGGCGCTGCACGGCCTGAGTCTGTTGAAGGCACCCGCCGGCACGCTGAACCTGGCCGCAGCGCTCGGTGGCGGCGACATTACGGCGCGGGGCACGCTGGACCTGGCGGCCGGCCAGCTTAAGGCCGCGCTCGGCCTGAAGCAGGTGGCGGTGGCGCCGCTGCAAGCAGTCGCCGCGCCCGACCTGCGCGCGCCGGTCACCCAGGGACGGCTCGATGCCGGCGGCCAGCTCGCGCTGGACTGGGGCAAGACGGTCAACCTGCACCTGAGCGACGCGCACGCCACGGTGCGCGATTTCGCGCTCGCCCCGCAACAGAAGGAACACGGTCCGGCGATGGCGTGGAGCCGGCTCGACGCGGCGATCCCGCTGTTCGACCTGGCCAGTCGCCAGGTGCAGCTGGGCGACGTCACCCTGCACCGCCCCGCGCTGGACATCGAGCGCGCTCGCAACGGCACGCTGAGCCTGATGGAACTGCTGCCGGGAGCGCCGGCCACATCGAAGGGTGACCCATCCCCCGTCACTCCCTGGCACTGGCAACTGGGCCGCCTCGCGCTGGACGACGGCAGTATGGATTTCACCGACCTCGCCGCCGGCACCCGCCCGGTGTCCACCCAGATCACGGCGATGAAGGGCCACCTGGACGGCCTCAGCGACAAGCTCGGCGAGGCGCGCCCATTCGCGCTCGCCGGCACGATCGACCGCGGCAGTTTCGACGCCAGCGGAACGCTGCGCCCCGATCCGCTGCGCCCCGATCCGCTGGGCGCCGAGCTGAAGCTGAGCACGCGCAACCTGGACATCGCCCGCTTCGTGCCCTATCTCAGCGTGCCGCTGAACGTGACCATCGCCAGCGCCCGCCTGACCAGCGATGGCCAGCTGCGCTACGACGCCCGCAGCCGCACGCCCTCGCTGCGCTACCAGGGCAACACCGCGCTGGAACGGGTGCGCGTGCAGGACAAGCTCACCGGCGACGACTTCCTGCGCTGGCGCACGCTCACCGCCTCGCGACTGGACGCCGAAATCGGGACGGACGCACCGCGGGTGGACGTCGGCGCGCTGGTACTCACCTCGTTCTACGCCCGCGTGATCATCAACGCGGATGGACGGCTGAACCTGTCCGACGTGGTGGCCTCGCCGGCGTCCGCGCCGGTGTCGGTAACCCGCACCGAAGGCAGCGTGCCGGCCCCGGCGGCCAGCGCACCCACGCCGCCACCGGCCGCCTCGACCGCGGTGGCGCAAGTGCCCGCCGCGGCGACCGGCGCCGCACCGGCGGCCGAGATCCACCTCGGCGGCATCACCCTGGTGAACGGCCAGCTCAACTACACCGACAATTTCATCAAGCCCAACTACACCGCCAACCTCACCAAGCTCACCGGCAAGATCGGCGCCTTCGGCACCCAGCCGGGCGATCCACCGGCGGAACTGGCCGTGCAGGCCGCGCTGGACGAGAACTCGCCGGTGGACATCAGCGGCACCATCAACCCGCTGCAGCCGGTGGCCTTCCTGGACATCAAGGGCAAGGCCGACGCGGTGGAACTGACCGGGCTGGCGGGCTACTCGCGCAAGTACGCCGGCTACCCGATCACCTCCGGCAAGCTCAACGTGGACGTCCATTACCAGCTCGACCAGCGCAAGCTGGAGGCCGACAACCACATCTTCATCAGCCAGCTCACCTTCGGCGAGCGCGACACCAGCCCCGGCGCGAAGCACCTCCCGGTAAAGCTGGCGGTGGCGCTGCTGAAGGACACCGAGGGAAACATCGACGTGAACCTGCCGGTGTCTGGCTCGCTGGACGATCCGCAGTTCAGCGTGGGCGGGCTAGTCTGGCGGGCGCTGGGAAACCTGATCGCCAAGGCGGTGACCGCACCGTTCCGCCTGCTCGGCGCGGCCTTCGGCGGCCCCGGTGCCGACCTCGGCTACGTCGAGTTCGCGCAAGGCTCGGCGATCCTCGACGCCAAGGCGCAGGAGCGGCTGGGCAAGCTGGTGGCGATCCTCCAGAAGAAGTCGTCGCTGAAGCTGGACATCATCGGTCGGGTCGACCCCACCAAGGACCGCGATGGCCTGCGCAAGGTCACCGTGGAGAACCTTATCCGCCGCGAGCTGGTGCTGGACGAGAAGGGCAAGGACGCCGACGTGTCCGATGCCGCCCTCGCCGCCGTGCGGGTGACGCCGGACCAGGTCGAGAAGTATCTCAAGCGGGCCTACAAGCACGACGACATCCCGAACAAGCCGCGCAACTTCCTCGGCCTGAAGAAGTCGCTGGACCCGGACGAGATGCGCGGCCTGATGGAAGCCAACGTGGCGGTGGACGAGCCGGCGATGCGAGCACTGGCCAAGCGCCGCGCCGATGCCGTGCGCAGCTGGCTCACCGGCAAGCTCGATGCCGCCCGCTACGACGAGAAGCCGGTGCTGCTCGATGCCAAGGGCATCGACGACAAGGGCAAGACCACCCGGGTGGACTTCGGCCTGCACCAGTAGCGTCGGCCAACGGCGGGGCTTCCTTCACAGCCCCGCCGCGAGGGGCGACAATAGCGTTTTGCCCTCGCACAAGGTCCCCGCCATGAGCTACCCCGGCCAGTCCCGTTTCGCCGCCGAACTCGCCTCCATCCGCGAGCAGGGCCTGTTCAAGGCCGAGCGCATCATCGTCTCGCCGCAGTCGGCCGAGATCGAGCTGGAAGGCGGGCGCAAGGTGCTCAACTTCTGCGCCAACAACTATCTCGGCCTGGCCGACCATCCGGACGTGATCGCCGCCGCTAAGGAGGCGCTGGACACCCACGGCTTCGGCATGGCGTCGGTGCGTTTCATCTGCGGCACGCAGGATCTGCACAAGCAGCTGGAAGTCAAGATCGCCGAGTTCTTCGGCACCGAGGACACCATCCTCTACGCCGCCTGCTTTGACGCCAACGGCGGCCTGTATGAGCCGCTGCTGGGCGAGGAGGACGCGGTGATCTCCGACGCGCTCAACCACGCCTCGATCATCGACGGCATCCGCCTGTGCAAGGCCAAGCGCTTCCGCTACGCCAACTGCGACATGGCCGACCTGGAGGCCCAGCTGCAGGCCGCCGACGCCGCCGGCGCCAAGATCAAACTGATCACCACCGACGGCGCGTTCTCGATGGACGGCTTCATCGCCCCGCTGGACCAGATCACCGCGCTGGCCGAGAAGTACAACGCGATGGTGCACATCGACGAATGCCACTGCACCGGCTTCCTCGGCGCCACCGGCCGCGGCGCGGCCGAAGTCAACGGCGTGATGGACAAGATCGACATCTTCACCGGCACCCTGGGCAAGGCGCTCGGCGGCGCGCTGGGCGGCTTCACCACCGGCCCGAAGGAAGTGATCGAACTGCTGCGCCAGCGCTCGCGCCCGTACCTGTTTTCCAACTCGCTGCCGCCGCACGTGGTGGCCGCGGCGATCAAGGTGTTCGACATGCTCGAAAGCGCCGGCGAGCTGCGCGCCAAGGTGCAGGAGAACACCGCCTACTTCCGCGAACGCATGACCGCCGCCGGCTTCGACATCAAGCCGGGCGTGCACCCGATCGTGCCGGTGATGATCTACGACGCGCCGAAGGCGCAGGCGATGGCGAGCGCCCTGCTGGAGGAAGGCATCTACGTCACCGGCTTCTTCTTCCCGGTGGTGCCGCAGGGCCAGGCGCGCATCCGCACCCAGATGAGCGCGGCGCATACTCGTGAGCATCTGGATCGCGCGATCGATGCGTTCACCCGCATCGGCAAACGGCTCGGCGTGATCGGCTGAGGCGGGGGTGCCTCCCGCTGAGGGAGGAAGCTTAAGCAAGAGGCTTCGCGCTGAAGGGAAGCCCAAGCTTCGCTCCCTCTCCCCTGAACAGCTTCATCGTTCGGGGGAGAGGGCTGGGGTGAGGGGGCCGCTCTTGCCTTACCTACGCCGCACCTCACCGACAAACACCCCAAGCCCAAAGCGCCCCCTCACCCAACCCTCTCCCCCGAGCCGGCTCGGAGGAGAGGGCTTTAAGCGCGGAGCCGCGCGCTAGCGGGGAGCTCGCGCTTCGCTCCCTGTCTCTTGAACAGCTTCTCCGTTCGGGGGGAGAGGGCTGGGGTGAGGGGCGGCTCTTGCCTTACCTACGCCGCACCTCACCGACAAACACCAGAAGCCCAAAGCGCCCCCCCTCACCCAACCCTCTCCCCCGAGCAGGCTCGGAGGAGAGGGCTTTGAGCGCGGAGCCACACGCTAGCGGGGAGCCCGCGCTTCGCTCCCTCTCCCTTGAACAGCTTCATCGTTCGGGGGAGAGGGCTGGGGTGAGGGGGGCTTTTGCCTTGCACGCGGCGTCTCTGATCACGAACGGCCACCCGACAACACCCTTCTCCGCTCAATCAACCACGTCGCAAAGCGTGCACCTCGTCGGGAGTGAGGTGTCG
This sequence comes from Dyella thailandensis, assembly GCF_050749815.1. GTDB lineage: Bacteria > Pseudomonadota > Gammaproteobacteria > Xanthomonadales > Rhodanobacteraceae > Dyella_A. The sequence continues at coordinate 1,954,455 of NZ_CP192735.1, forward strand.
CCATTGCCCCTTGGGCAATTCGCCCAGGAGCAGCGAGCCGATGGCCACGCGGATCAAGCGCAGCACGCCGATGTCGTGCGCCGCCAGTAGTCGGCGGATGTGCCGGTTGCGGCCTTCGTCCAGAACCACTTCCAGCCAGGCGTTCTTCTCGCCTTCGCGCAGCACGTTGACCGCTACCGCGCCCAACCGCTCGCCGGCATCGAGCACACCGGCACGCAGCTTCGCCAACAGGGCGTCATCCGGGCGGAGGTCGATCTGCACGTGGTAGGTCTTGTCGACGTGGTGCTTCGGTTCGGTCAGACCGGCCGCCCACACGGTGTCGTTGCTCAGCAGCAGCAGGCCTTCGCTGGCGCGATCGAGTCGACCCACCGGCCCCAGCCAGGGCAAGCCGGCGTCCTTGATCAGATGGTAGACCGTGTCGCGGCCGCGCTCGTCCGCGGCGCTCACCACGATGCCGCGCGGCTTGTTCAGCGCGATGTAGACAGGCGCTGCCGCCCGAACGCTCGCTCCATCCAGGGCAATCACCTCGCGTGCCGGATCGGTCGGGCGCTCCGGATCGAGCACGCGCCTACCGTCGACGCTTACCCGCCCGTCCCGCACCGCCTGCTCGGCCTGGCTGCGCGAGCACACCCCGAGCTTGCTCAGCACCCGCGCCAGACCGTGGCGCGGAGTGGTCGGGGGCGTCGCCGGGCGGCGGGGAGATCGGGTCATCCGCCCAGCGTAGCCAGCGCGGCCTCCGTGCGGCAACCGTCGGCGGTCGCCATTCGCCGGTGACGGCCTGGCGACGATGCAGGAAGCGCTGCATCCATCGTGGGCCGCCAGCCGTATCTGCAGCCACTACCGTCGCGGGCTTTGCGAAGAACGTCACCCATGAAAACCGGCCATGCAGAACCGCACGTCGTCAAACGCATGCTCACCGGGCTGGTGCGCTGGTTCGACACCAGCGCGCAGGACGCCGTCGGCGACGATGACGATCGTATCGATTGGGCGCGGGTGCTTCCCTTTATCGGCATGCACCTGGCCTGCCTGGGCGTGTTCTGGGTCGGCTTTTCCTGGTTCGCGTTCTGGGTGGCGCTGGGGCTGTACGCGCTGCGCATGTTCGCGGTGACCGCGTTCTACCACCGGTATTTTTCGCATCGTGCATTCAAGGCGTCGCGGCCGGTGCAGTTCGCATTCGCAGTGGTCGGCGCGGCCGCCGTGCAGCGCGGCCCGCTGTGGTGGGCGGCACACCATCGCAACCACCATCGCCACGCCGACACCCCGGCCGACGTGCATTCGCCCGTGCAGCACGGGTTCCTGCACAGCCACATGGGCTGGTTCCTGAGCCGCGCCGGCTTCCGCACCGACTGGGCGAAGATCCCGGACCTGGTGAAGTTTCCTGAGCTGCGCCTGCTCGACCGCTTCGACCTGCTGGTGCCGGTGGCGCTGGCGGTGGGCCTGTTCTTCCTGGGCCGCTGGCTGGGCGTGGCGCATCCGGAGCTCGGCACCAACGGGCCGCAGCTGCTGGTGTGGGGCTTCTTCATCTCCACCATCGTGCTGTTCCACGTGACGGTGACGATCAACTCGCTGGCCCACCGCTTTGGCAGCCGCCGCTTCGAGACGCGCGACAACAGCCGCAACAACTGGCTGCTGGCGATCCTCACGTTCGGCGAGGGCTGGCACAACAATCACCACCACTTCCCCGGCTCGGCGCGGCAGGGCTTCCGCTGGTGGGAGGTGGACATCACCTTCTACATCCTGCGCGCCATGGCCCTGGTTGGGCTGGTGCGCGAACTGAAGGCCGTGCCCGCCGGCCTCAAACGCCGCGATCGCTGAGGAACGTCATGCGCATTGCAGTCATCGGCGGCGGTATCTCGGGCATGGCTTCGGCGTGGTTGTTGTCGCGCGAGCATCAGGTGGACCTGTACGAAGCCAACGCCTACATCGGCGGCCACACGCATACCCACGACGTCAGCTCGAACGGCCGCCCCTACGCGGTGGACAGCGGCTTCATCGTGTTCAATCCGGACAACTACCCGCTGCTGAGCCGGCTATTCGCCGAGCTCGGCGTGGACTCGCAGCCCACCACCATGAGCTTCGCCGTGCACGACGAGGCGAGCGGCTTCGAGTACGGCACCACCACCGTCGATGCGCTGTTCTGCCAGCGCCGCAACCTGCTCTCGCCGGCCTTCTACGGCATGGTGCGCGACCTCACCCGGTTCTACCGCGAGTCGCCGGCGCTGCTGCAAACCGCTGACGCCGGCCCGACGCTGGGCGACTACCTGCGCGAGCACCGCTACGGTGCGATGTTCCGCGACCGCCATATCGTGCCGATGGCCTCTGCGCTGTGGTCCTCGCCCAGCGACAAGGTGCTCGATTTCCCCGCGCGCTATCTCGTGCAGTTCATGGCCAACCACCACATGCTGCAGATCGAGGGCCGGCCGCAGTGGCGCGTGGTGCGCGGCGGCTCCACCCGCTACGTCGACGCCCTGCGCAAGCGCTGGAACGTGACCGAACGCATCGCCTGTCCCGTGCATGAAGTGCACCGCCACGCCGACGGTGTGGAGGTGGTGAGCCTGCTCGGCAGCGAGCGCTACGACCAGGTGGTGCTGGCCTGCCACAGCGACGAGGCGCTGGCGATGCTCGCCGCCCCCACGGCTGCGGAAAGCGAGGTGCTTGGCGCGATCCGCTACCAGGAAAACGACACCGTGCTGCACACCGACACGCGCCTGCTGCCGCATCGGCGCAAGGCGTGGTCGGCGTGGAACGTGCTGATCCCCGCCTCGCCCACCGAAGCCTGCACGGTGACCTACTGCATGAACCTGCTGCAGTCGCTGGATGCGCAGGACACCTTCTGCGTGTCGCTCAACTGCACCGACCGGATCGACCCGGACAAGATCCTGCGCCGCATGCGCTATGCGCACCCCGAATACAGCCACGCCTCTGTCGCCGCGCAGCAGCGCAAGGGCGAGATCCAGGGCAAGGACCGCATCTGGTACGCCGGCGCCTACTGGGGCTGGGGTTTCCACGAGGACGGCATGCGCAGCGCGGTGGAAGTGACCCGCGCGCTAGGAGTGCAGTGGTGACCTCGGCCCTGCGCCAACCGGTGGTCGCCCCGTCACCGGCTTCCGGGATCGTCCGCGAGGACGCCGAAGCCGCATACGCAGCGCAACCTCTGGCGAGCGCCATCTACGAAGGCTGGGTGCGCCATCGGCGCCATGCGCCGCGCGCCCATGCGTTCCGCTACCGCATGGTGATGCTGTACCTGGATCTGGCCGAGCTGCCCACGCTGTTCGCACGGCGCTGGCTGTGGTCGAGCGATCGCCGCAACGTGGCCGAGTTCCGCCGCAGCGACTACCTCGGCCCGGTGGAGCTTCCGCTGGACGAAGCCGTGCGCCGACGTGTGGCCGAACACACCGGCACGCGCCCGACCGGCCCGATCCGTCTGCTCACCCACCTGCGCTACGGCGGCCATGTGTTCAACCCGGTGAGCTTCTACTACTGCTACGCCGCGGACGGCCGCACGCTGGAAACCATCGTCGCCGAGATCACCAACACGCCGTGGAAGGAGCGCCATGCCTACGTGCTGCCGCTCGCCGAGGGCCGCACGCGCGGCACGGTGGCGGCCTGGGCGTTCGACAAGACCTTCCACGTGTCGCCCTTCATGCCGATGGCGCGTCGCTACGACTGGCGCTTCAGCATCCCGGGCGACGTGTTGCGCGTACATATGAATGTGCTCGACGGCGACCGTCGCGACTTCGACGCCACGCTGGTGCTGGAACGCCGGCCGCTGGACGGCGCCGGGCTGGCCCGCGTGCTGTGGCGCTACCCGCTGATGACGCTACAGGTGGTGTGGGCGATCCACTGGCAGGCCCTGAAGCTGTGGCTCACGCGCAACCCTGTTTACGACCATCCCAAGCATCACGAGAACTGACCCCATGGATATCGAACTGAGCACCGCCGCCGAGGAGATGCCGGCCATCGCCACGCAGCCGGGCAGTCTTGAGCGCCTGCTGCGCGGCCGCCTGCTGGCGCAGATGGGCCAGCTCAAGGGCTGCCGCCTCACGCTGGACGACGCGGTCGATTCGGTGGAACTGGGCACACCGATCGACGGCGAAGAACCGCTGCGCGTGCACCTGCGCGTGCTCGATCCGCGCTTCTACCGGCTGGTGGCCGCCAACGGCAGCGTGGGCGCCGGCGAGGCCTACATCGAAGGCATGTGGCACTGCGACGACCTGGTGGCGCTGATCCGCATCATGGTGCGCAACCGCGACCTGCTCGACGGCATGGAAAGCGGCCTCGCCCGCCTCGGCGGACTGGCGATGAAAGCGTGGCACGCGCTCAACCGCAACACGCGCTCGGGCAGCCGGCGCAACATCGCGGCGCACTACGACCTGGGCAACAACCTGTTCGGCCTGTTCCTGTCGAAGGACCTGATGTACTCCTCGGCGATCTACGCCGACGAGAGCGAGTCGCTGGAGACCGCCTCCACCCGCAAGCTCGACCGCATCTGCCAGAAGCTGGACCTGTCGCCCGCCGACCACGTACTGGAGATCGGCACCGGCTGGGGCGGCTTCGCCATCCATGCCGCCCGGCATTACGGCTGCCGCGTCACCACCACCACCATTTCGCGCGAGCAGTTCGACTTGGCCACCCAGCGCGTGGCCGAGGCCGGGCTGGGCGACCGGATCGAGATCCTGCTCAACGACTACCGCGACCTCACCGGCCGCTACGACAAGCTGGTGTCGATCGAGATGATCGAGGCAATCGGCGCCGAATTCATGCCGACCTACTTCGGCGCCATCTCGCGCCTGCTCAAGCACGACGGCATGGCGCTGATCCAGGCCATCACCATCGAGGATCATCGCTACGAGCAGGCGCTGAAGTCGGTGGACTACATCAAGCGCTACATCTTCCCGGGCAGCTTCATCCCGTCGGTGAGCGCGATGCTCGGTGCCGCCGGTCATTCCAGCGACCTGCGCCTGTTCCACCTCGAGGACATCGGCCCGAGTTACGCGCTGACTCTCAAGGCGTGGCGCGAGCGCTTACTGGGCCGCCGCAGCGAGGTCATGCAGGCCGGCTACGACGAGCGCTTCATCCGCATGTGGGAGTTCTATCTCGCCTACTGCGAGGGCGGCTTCCGCGAGCGCTCGATCGGCAACGTGCAGATGCTGCTGACGCGCCCGGGTTGCCGCCGCGCCTCGTACCTGCCCGACCTGCCCTCTTCGGCGGCGGCCTGACGGTGTGCCGATGAAAGTCTGGGCCAACGCCATCGGCTACCAGCTGGTCTGGTTTGCCGCCGTGTGGGGTGCGGCCACCGGCTACTGGTGGTTGGCGCCGCTGGCGCTGGTTCCGTTTGCCGCCTGGTACCTGAGCCGGCCGGACGGGCGCATCGACGCGTGGCTGATGCCGGTGGCGGTGCTTATCGGCATCGCGCTGGATTCCACGCTCGCGGCCAGCGACCTGGTGGCGTACGCGTCGGCCGTGCCGTTACCGAACGCGGCGCCGGTGTGGATCATTGCGATCTGGGCGGCGTTCTCGCTGACCCTGCGGCACAGCTTTCGCTTCCTGCATGGCCGGCTGCCGCTGGCGGCCGCGCTGGGCGCAGTCGGCGCACCACTGGCCTATCTCGGCGCTGCGCGAGGTTGGCACGCCGTGGCCTTTCCGCGAGGCAGCACGCCGGCAGTGATCGCGCTGGGCGCCGGCTGGCTCATTGCGATGCCGACACTCATTGCGATAGCGCAGCGTTTCGAGCGCCGGCGCACCACTTCTTCGACAGGGAATCCCGTGCATGTGGCATGACGTCTGGTGGCAAATCTTAACCGTGTGGCTGGTCACCGCTGCGGCCATGACGGCAGGCTGGTTCGTGCAGTACCGCACGCGCAACGCCACGTTGGTGGATGCGATCTGGACCGCGACGATGGGGCTGAGCGCGGTGTTCTATGCCGCCGTCGGCTCGGGATCGCCGGCCCTGCGTGGGCTGCTGGCGCTGCTCGGCGGGCTGTGGGCGCTGCGGCTGTTCCTGCACCTGCTGCACCGTATCCGCACCGAGGACGAGGACGGCCGTTACCGGTACTTACGCCAGCACTGGCGGGACAACCAGGCGAAGTTCTTCGGCTTCTTCCAGGCGCAGGCGCTGTTCACCGCGATCTTCTCGCTGCCCTTTCTCGCCGTGGCGGCAAACCCGGGCGACGGCACGGCCTCGTTGATGATCCTTGGCACGCTGGTATGGCTCGGCAGCCTGTATGGCGAATCGATCGCCGACCGCCAACTGGCACGCTTCCGCGAAGATCCGGCCAATCGCGGCCGTACGTGCCGCGCGGGCCTGTGGCGCTATTCGCGACACCCGAACTACTTCTTCGAATGGACGCACTGGTTCGCCTATGTGTTGCTGGCGTGGGGCTCACCGCTGGCCTGGCTAGCGTGGCTGGGGCCGGTGCTGATGCTGGTGTCGCTGTATCGCGTGACCGGCATTCCGTTCACCGAGGCGCAGGCGCTGCGCAGCCGCGGCGATGACTATCGCCGCTACCAGCGCGCCACCAGCCCCTTCATCCCGTGGTTCCCGAAAGCTGAGGATCGACCCCATGACTGACACTCTCGCCTTGAACGCCGACGCCATCGAGCAGACCGAGGAGCGGGGGCTGACGCGCCTGGCCGAGCGCGGACTGATCCCGGACAGCTTGTTGCGGCTGGGCATCCGCCGGCTGTGCGCGCAGCGCCTGCGCGAGGAGCGCGCGGGCGGAGCGGAAGCCACCTGGCAGCGCTTTCGCGACCAGCTCCAGCAGCTGCGCCAGAGCCCGCTGGCCCTCCACACCGATGCGGCCAATCGCCAGCATTACGAGTTGCCGCCGCGCTTCTTCGAACTGTGCCTGGGCGAGCGTCTGAAGTATTCGAGCTGCTACTACCCGCTTGGCAGCGAAACGCTCGACGAGGCCGAAGAAAAGATGCTCGCGCTTTACAGCGAGCGCGCCGAGCTGGTCGACGGACAGCAGATTCTCGAGCTCGGCTGCGGCTGGGGTTCGCTCACGCTGTGGATGGCCGAGCACTATCCCGCCTCCCTCATCACCGCCGTCTCCAACTCACGCCCGCAACGCGAACACATCGAGGCTCGCTGCCGCGAGCGCGGGCTGCACAACGTGCGAGTGATTACCGAGGACGTGAATCGGCTCGAGCTCGATCCGGCGCAGTTCGATCGCGTGGTGTCGGTAGAGATGTTCGAACACGTGCGCAATTACCAGATGCTGCTGCAGCGCATCTCCGGTTGGTTGCGCCCTGGCGGCAAGCTTTTCGTACACATCTTCTGCCACCGCGAACTGATGTACCCGTTCGAGACCGAGCGCGACGACGACTGGATGGGCCGCCACTTCTTCACCGGCGGCCTGATGCCGGCGGCGGATACCTTCATGCATTTCCAACAGCACATGGTGATCGAACAGCAGTGGCGCCTGTCCGGCACCCACTACGAAAAGACCTCCAACCACTGGCTGGCCAACCAGGACGCTCACCGCGAGGAAATCCTCAAGGTACTGGCGGGCACCTACGGCGAGCAGGCCGCGAATCTTTGGCACCAGCGCTGGCGCATGTTCTGGATGGCCTGCGCGGAGCTGTTCGGTTTCGATGACGGCAACGAGTGGTTGGTCGGGCATTACCGGTTCCAGCGCCGCTCCGACTGATCGAATCGCCCCGCTAAGACGAGAAAAGCCCGGCTTGCCCGGGCTTTTTCTTGCGATGTCGTTAAGAGACCCCAGCTGCCTTGCCGTAGCCATCTTCAAGGCCGTGCGTTGAGGTCACGCCGGGGATCTTATGCCGCGGTGGCGGAGCATGAGGCGGGAGCCAAAAGAAAAAGCCCGGCAGATGCCGGGCTTCTTCATGGGTACGACAGAGGTTCTTACTGCTGAACCTGCAGCTCCGTGCGACGGTTGCGGGCGCGACCGGCATCCGTGTCGTTCGTGTCGACCGGATCGTTCTCGCCGTGGCCGATCGGACCTTCCAGGCGGCTCGCGTCGATACCATGCGCCGTCAGGTAGTCGTACACGATCTGCGCGCGACGCTCCGACAGGCTCTGGTTGTACGCATCCGTACCCTTCGAGTCGGTGTAACCGGCCACCGTCACCTTCACCTGCGGGTAGCGCTGCAGCGTGTCCACCGCCTGATCCAGGATCGCGATCGAGTCCGCGGTCGGCTCGGCCAGCGCCTTGCCGATCTCGTCCGCCTTCACGTGACCCTTCTTCGGGTAGTCGAACTTGAAGTTCACACCACGCAGGTCGATCACCACCTTCTGCGGGCAACCGTCCGGACCGACGATCGTGCCTGCCGGCGTCGCCGGGCACTTGTCGTCACAGTCGTTCACCTGGTCACCGTCACTGTCCAGCGTCGAGCAGTCCGGGGCGGCCGGAGCCGGCGCAGCGGCCGGAGCCGGGGGAGCCGGCGGCGCGCCGAAGCGCGACACGATGCTGAAGCCCAGGAACCAGTCACCGTAGCCATCCTGCGCCGGCTGGCTCTTGTTGTCCCAGTCGTAGCGGTAGCCGGTCTCGATGCGCACGTCCGAGCTGTCGGTGATCGTCTTGGACACGCCCACACCCAGCTCAGCCGCCGGCGAGAAGCCCTGGTCGCCACGGTTGTGGTGGTTGCTGCCCATCACGCCGGCCAGCAGGTACGGACGCCAGGCGTTCCAGTCACCGCTGTAGAAACGAGCGGCTACGCCGAAGCTGTTGTTCGACCAGTTACCGCCGCCCACCGCCGAATCCACGTCACGCTTGGTGCGGTCGGCAAAAATGTCGATCGAGGCATTCGGCGAAATGAAGCGGCCCACGCCCAGACCGTAGTAAATCTGACGGCTGTTCGTGTTGCGGTCGGTGTCGTTGTAATAGCCACCGATGGTCGGGGCGATATACCAGCGGTCATCGTAGCTCGACGAGCTCATGCTCGGCGCGCTGTCCGCCGGCGCCGGTGCCGCGTCCTGCGCGTGAACGGCACCCACGCCGCCCAGGGCCAAAGCAATCAGAAAATACAAGCCCTTACGTTTCATCAGGTGTCTCCTTTGATTATTGGTTTTCGCGTCCATTCCACATCAGACGGAAATCGCGCGTCAGAACAAAACTCAAACAGATAGGGCCTTGCGGCCCTTTGCTTGACCTTCCTGCCGCAAGCGCGAGGAAGTGTATCAAAACCGTTAAATAGTGGAATGCAGTTCACATTGGCTCGACACACGCTGGTGAGGCCTTGTTCAGGAACCGCGCTATCCCCCTTCGGCTTATTCCGAAAAAGAAGAAGCCCGGCAGATGCCGGGCTTCTTCATGGGTACGACAGAGGTTCTTACTGCTGAACCTGCAGCTCCGTGCGACGGTTGCGGGCGCGACCGGCATCCGTGTCGTTCGTGTCGACCGGATCGTTCTCGCCGTGGCCGATCGGACCTTCCAGGCGGCTCGCGTCGATACCATGCGCCGTCAGGTAGTCGTACACGATCTGCGCGCGACGCTCCGACAGGCTCTGGTTGTACGCATCCGTACCCTTCGAGTCGGTGTAACCGGCCACCGTCACCTTCACCTGCGGGTAGCGCTGCAGCGTGTCCACCGCCTGATCCAGGATCGCGATCGAGTCCGCGGTCGGCTCGGCCAGCGCCTTGCCGATCTCGTCCGCCTTCACGTGACCCTTCTTCGGGTAGTCGAACTTGAAGTTCACACCACGCAGGTCGATCACCACCTTCTGCGGGCAACCGTCCGGACCGACGATCGTGCCTGCCGGCGTCGCCGGGCACTTGTCGTCACAGTCGTTCACCTGGTCACCGTCACTGTCCAGCGTCGAGCAGTCCGGGGCGGCCGGAGCCGGCGCAGCGGCCGGAGCCGGGGGAGCCGGCGGCGCGCCGAAGCGCGACACGATGCTGAAGCCCAGGAACCAGTCACCGTAGCCATCCTGCGCCGGCTGGCTCTTGTTGTCCCAGTCGTAGCGGTAGCCGGTCTCGATGCGCACGTCCGAGCTGTCGGTGATCGTCTTGGACACGCCCACACCCAGCTCAGCCGCCGGCGAGAAGCCCTGGTCGCCACGGTTGTGGTGGTTGCTGCCCATCACGCCGGCCAGCAGGTACGGACGCCAGGCGTTCCAGTCACCGCTGTAGAAACGAGCGGCTACGCCGAAGCTGTTGTTCGACCAGTTACCGCCGCCCACCGCCGAATCCACGTCACGCTTGGTGCGGTCGGCAAAAATGTCGATCGAGGCATTCGGCGAAATGAAGCGGCCCACGCCCAGACCGTAGTAAATCTGACGGCTGTTCGTGTTGCGGTCGGTGTCGTTGTAATAGCCACCGATGGTCGGGGCGATATACCAGCGGTCATCGTAGCTCGACGAGCTCATGCTCGGCGCGCTGTCCGCCGGTGCCGGTGCCGCGTCCTGCGCGTGAACGGCACCCACGCCGCCCAGGGCCAAAGCAATCAGAAAATACAAGCCCTTACGTTTCATCAGGTGTCTCCTTGGTGATTTCTGTTTTATCGAAATCTTTCAGGCTGCGGTGCGCCATGAACAACGCCCCGCGAAAGGCTGCCTGCCCCGCCTTAAGACGAAATGGATTATCGGCTCACGCTGTCTTTACAGCGTGAAAAGTTCCATGAAACGCTGAACCGGCATCGAATCGAGAGCGGCCGGATCGGCCACCTGCTCCAGCACCACTCGAGCCCTGTGTGCGGGTAGATGGCCCTGCATTGCCGCCTCGAACTTCTTGAGCAGCAATGGGATACCTTCGGCACGACGCTTGCGGTGGCCGATCGGGTAGTCGACGGACACTCTTGCAGTACTCGATCCATCCTTGAAGAACACCTGCACCGCGTTGCCGATGTAACGCTTGTCCGGATCGAAATAGTCCCGGGTGAACCGCGGGTTCTCGCTGACCACCGTCTTCTCGCGCAGGGCGTCGATGCGCGGGTCGGCAGCCACGGCATCACCATAGTCGTCTGCCGTGAGGCGGCCGAAGACCAGGGGGACGGCCACCATGTACTGGATGCAGTGGTCGCGATCGGCGTAATTGGCCAGCGGCCCGGTCTTGTCGATGATGCGACGACCCGCCTCCTGGGTTTCGATCACCACCTTGTCGATCTGCTCCAACCGGTCGGCAACCTGCTCATGCAGTTGCATGGCGCATTCCACCGCGGTCTGTGCATGGAACTCGGCCGGAAAGCTGATCTTGAACAGCACGTTTTCCATGACGTAGCTGCCGAACGGCCGCTCGAACTCGAAGGCCCTGCCGCCAAAGGCCACGTCGTAATAGCCCCAGGTGGGAGCCGACAGCGCCGATGGGTAGCCGACCACGCCCCGATGGACAGCGTTGATCGCATGGATGACGGCGCGGCGGCAAGCGTCGCCGGCAGCCCAGCTCTTGCGCGGCCCGGTGTTCGGCGCGTGGCGATAGGTACGCAACGCGCCGTTGTCGATCCAGCTGTGCGACAGCGCGGTGACGATCTGTTCCTTGTCGCCGCCCAACATCGCGGTGGCCACCGCCGTGGAAGCGAGCCGCACCAGGATCACGTGGTCCTGGCCAACGCGATTGAAGCTGTTCCTCAGCGCGTAGCAGACCTGGATCTCGTGCGCCTTGATCGCATATGCCAGCACGGCGCGCACCGTCATCGGCTGGCCGCTCTCGCGCTCGGCCTTGCGGCTCAGGTAATCGGCCACGGCGAGGATCGCGCCGAGATTATCGGACGGGTGGCCCCATTCGGCCGCCAGCCAGGTGTCGTTGAAGTCCAGCCAACGGATCTGCGTGCCGATGGCGAACGCCGCCTGCACCGGATCGAGTTCATGGCTGGTGCCGGGCACCCGCGCTCCACCCGGCAGCGTTGCGCCCGGAACCACCGGCCCCAGATGCTTGACGCATTCGGGAAACCGCATCGCCATCAGCGCGGTGCCCAGCGAATCGAGCAGCATGTAGCGCGCGGTGTCGTACGCCTCGGTGGAATCGATCACGTAATCGATCACGTAATCGGCGATGTCCACCAGTGGCTGGTCGGGCTCCGGTCGCTTCGCCGAACGCGTATCGTGGATGCTCATGGCGCTCGTCTCCTGAAAGCTGAGGAACTGCTGCTCGACCGCGACGATTCACCCGTCATCGCGGCACGCATGTCCACCAGCTTACTCAGATGATGTCGCCGCGAGGAAAAGTCGGCTGCCGGCAAACTACGGCGCAGGCACCCGCACGAAGCCTTCCATCAGCACGCGCGCACTGCGGCTCATGATTGCCTTGGTAACCGTCCAGCTACCGCCGGCGAACCTGGCTTCAGCACCTACCCGCAAGGTTCCCGACGGATGACCGAAGCGCACCGCCTGCCGCTCGCCGCCACCAGCGGCAAGGTTAACCAGCGTGCCAGGAATCGCGGCAGCGGTACCGATCGCCACCGCCGCCGTGCCCATCATCGCGTGGTGCAGCTTGCCCATCGACATCGCGCGCACCAGCAGGTCGACATCACCCGCTTTCACGGGCTTGCCGCTCGAAGCGACGTAGTCGGCCGGCGGCGCGACGAAGGCCACCTTGGGCGTGTGCTGGCGCGTGGCGATCTGGTCCAGCGACTGGATCAGGCCCATGCGCAGCGCGCCGTGTGCCCGGATCGTCTCGAACATCGCCAGCGCCTTGTCGTCACCGTTGATGGCGTCCTGCAGCTCGGCGCCGGTGTAGCCGATCGCCGCGGCCTCGACGAAGATCGTAGGAATGCCCGCATTGATCATTGTCGCCTTGAGCGTGCCGACGCCGGGCACCTCCAAGTCGTCGACCAGGTTGCCGGTGGGAAACATGGCGCCGCCCGCGCCCTCTTCCTCGGCGGCCGGATCCATGAATTCCAACTGCACCTCGGCGGCCGGGAACGTCACGCCGTCCAGCTCGAAATCGCCGGTCTCCTGCACCGCGCCATCGGTCATCGGCACGTGGGCGACGATCGTCTTGCCGATGTTGGCCTGCCAGATGCGCACGATGGCGATACCGTTGCGCGGCACGCGGGCGGGATCGACCAGGCCACTGGCGATGGCGAACGGACCGACCGCAGCCGACAGGTTGCCGCAGTTGCCGCTCCAGTCGACGAACGCCTTGTCGATGGCCATCTGGCCGAACAGGTAATCCACGTCGTGATCCGGCCGCGTGCTCCGGGACACGATGACCGTCTTGCTGGTGCTGGAGGTGGCGCCGCCCATGCCGTCGATCTGCTTGCCGTAGGGATCGGGGCTGCCGATCACCCGCATCAGCAAGGCGTCGCGCGCTGTGCCGGGCGTCCGGGCGGCCTGGGGCAGATCGTCGAGGCGGAAGAACACGCCCTTGCTGGTGCCCCCGCGCATGTAGGTGGCGGGAATGCGGATCTGTGGAGCATGCGACATGGGAATCTCCGGAAGTGCTCGCGCCGCGTCAGAACAAGCCAGCCTGCGTCGCGGGGGGATCGATTTCAGGCAGCAACGGCCAACGGCCGATGATGTCGTAACGGTAGGGATGGCCGCCACCGATGACGAGGCACAACTCGTCGATGGTCCAGCGGATTGGTGGGTCAAGCACGATCTTGTCCAGCGGCTCGGGGGCGCCGTAGCTCAAGGTCATGTGCGGCGTGACGTTGGTGGCGATATGGCCGAGTCCTGCTTGAACAAGACGCGACTGAATCGCCTGCAGCAAGGCGGTAAACGCCGGCGGCACACCACGCGTACGCATCGCCCAATGGATCGGACCCGACGTGCTCGCCGGCCCGACGATACGGTTGAAGTGCAGCGTGCAAGAGGCCGCGGAAACGGCCGCACCCACCTGCATCAGCGCCGCGCAGTCTTCATCGGTCGGCAGAAAAATGCGCTCGGAAAACGACTGGTGCAGGTTCGCCGGTGCGAACAGCGCGCTTCCCAGACGTTGGGGCAGCCCGAACCGATCCAGCAGAGCGCCGATGTAATCCACCAGTACCGGCGGCGGCATGGTCGCGAAGAATAGACGCGGCTTCGCGATCCGGCTCATGCCGCCTGCGACGCCTCGAGGAAATCCTGAGCGAAGCGCTGCAGCACGCCGCCGGCTTCGTAGATAGACACCTCCTCGGCGGTATCCAGGCGGCAGGTCACCGGCACCTCGATGCGTTCGCCGTTGTTGCGATGGATCACCAGGGTGAGGTCCGTCCCCGGCGTGCGCGCACCCACCACGTCGAAGGTCTCGCTGCCGTCGATGCCCAGCGTCTTGCGGTCAGTGCCCGGTTTGAACTGCAGCGGCAGCACGCCCATGCCGATCAGATTGGTGCGGTGGATGCGCTCGAAGCCCTCGGCCGCGATCGCCTCCACGCCGGCCAGCCGCACGCCCTTGGCGGCCCAGTCGCGCGACGAGCCCTGGCCGTAGTCGGCGCCGGCGATCACGATCAGCGGCTGCTTGCGTTCCATGTAGGTCTCGATCGCTTCCCACATGCGCATCACCTTGCCTTCCGGTTCCACGCGCGCCAGCGAACCCTTCTTTACCTCGCCATCGACCACGGCCATCTCGTTGACCAACGTGGGGTTGGCGAAGGTGGCGCGCTGCGCGGTCAGGTGGTCGCCGCGGTGGGTCGCGTACGAATTGAAGTCCTCTTCCGGCAGGCCCATCTTCGCCAGGTACTCGCCCGCCGCGCTGGTGGGCAGGATCGCGTTGGACGGCGACAGGTGATCGGTGGTGATGTTGTCGCCGAGAACCGCCAGCGGACGCATGCCGGTGAGACTGCGCGCCCCGGCGAGGGCGCCCTCCCAGTACGGCGGACGGCGGATGTAGGTGCTCTGCGCACGCCAGTCGTACAGCGGCGCCGCGCGCGTGCCGGTGCGTCCGGTGCGGGCAAACATCGGCTCGTAGACGGCGCGGAACTGCTCGGGCTTCACGCTGGCCGCGACGATCGCGTCGATCTCCTCGTCGGACGGCCAGATGTCCTTGAGCGTCACCGGCCGGCCGTCGGCATCGTGCCCCAGCGCGTCGCGTTCGATGTCGAAGCGGATCGTGCCGGCGATGGCGTAGGCGACCACCAGCGGCGGCGAGGCCAGGAACGCCTGCTTCGCGTACGGGTGGATGCGGCCGTCGAAGTTGCGGTTACCCGAGAGCACCGCAGTGGCGTACAGGTCGCGGTCGATGATCTCCTGCTGGATCGCCGGGTCGAGCGCGCCGGACATGCCGTTGCAGGTGGTGCAGGCGAACGCGACGATGCCGAAGCCGAGCTTCTCCAGCTCCGGCAGCAGCTTCGCTTCTTCCAGATACAACTGCACCGCCTTGGAACCGGGAGCCAGCGAGCTCTTCACCCACGGCTTGCGGGTGAGCCCTCGCGCGTTGGCGTTGCGCGCCAGCAGCGCGGCGGCGATCACGTTGCGCGGGTTGCTGGTGTTGGTGCAGCTGGTGATGGCGGCGATGATCACCGCGCCGTCGGGCATCTGGCCCGGCTGTTCGGTCCACGCGCCGGCGATGCCGCGCGCGGCGAGGTCGGAGGTCGGCAGCCGCTTGTGCGGGTTGGACGGGCCGGCCATGTTGCGCACCACCGAGGAGAGGTCGAAGGTCAACGTGCGCTCGTACTGCGCCTGCGCCAGCGTGTCGGCCCACAAACCGGCGGCCTTGGCGTAGGTCTCCACCAGCCTCACCTGCTCATCGCTGCGGCCGGTGAGGCGCAGGTAGTCCAGGGTCTGCTCGTCGATGAAGAACATCGCCGCGGTGGCGCCGTATTCCGGCGCCATGTTGGAAATGGTGGCGCGATCGCCCAGGGTGAGGCTGGCCGCGCCTTCGCCGCGGAATTCCAGATACGCGCCGACCACCTTCTCCTTGCGCAGGAACTCGGTGAGCGCCAGCACGATGTCGGTGGCAGTGATGCCGCTCTGGCGCTTGCCGGTGAGCTCGACGCCGACGATGTCGGGCAGGCGCATCCACGAGGCACGGCCGAGCATCACGTTCTCCGCCTCCAGCCCGCCCACGCCGACGGCGATGACGCCCAGCGCATCCACGTGCGGCGTGTGGCTGTCGGTACCCACGCAGGTGTCAGGATAGGCCACGCCATCTTGGACACCGACCACTGGCGACATCTTCTCCAGGTTGATCTGGTGCATGATCCCGTTACCCGGCGGGATCACGTCGACGTTCTCGAATGCCCGCTTGGTCCACTCGATGAAGTGGAAGCGGTCTTCGTTGCGGCGATCCTCGATCGCGCGGTTCTTCGCGAACGCGTTCGGATCGAAACCGCCGCACTCCACTGCCAGCGAGTGGTCGACGATCAGCTGCACCGGCACCACCGGGTTCACCTTGGCCGGATCGCCGCCGCGATCGGCGATCGCATCGCGCAGGCCGGCCAGGTCCACCAGCGCCGTCTGGCCGAGGATGTCGTGGCACACCACGCGCGCCGGGAACCACGGAAAGTCGCGCTCGCGCTTGCGCTCGATCAGCTGTTTCAGCGAGTCGGTGAGGATCGCCGGATCGCAGCGGCGCACCAGGTTCTCGGCCAGCACGCGCGAGGTGTACGGCAACGTGTCATACGCGCCCGGCTGGATCGCCTCCACCGCCGCACGCGCGTCGAAATAGTCCAGCGAGGTGCCAGGAAGGAGGCGGCGATGGTCGGCGTTCATGGAGATCGGGATCCTTCAGGTGAAAACATAGGATGCTGAGGAGCGGCAGCCGCTGCGCATCGGTCGCAGATGGCAGGCTGCAGCGGGCCCAGCAACGCTGGATGCTGGCCGGCCATTGTAGTGGGAGAAGGCGTCTGGCTTAAGCGTTCGCGCCTTGACTGCCATGGGCGGCGCCCACGAGAATGCCCAGCTACTGATCCCAAAAGGGAGTAGTTCCGGGCGCCGATTCTGCCGGCGTTCGTGCAGTGGTCGTCATCACGAGCGGAGCACCGCTCCGGTCACTGCAGCGGTCCCGCCGCGAACGAGACTTTTGCGGTAACCGCGGGGCTGCGTGCGGCCGTGGTTATTGCATTTGTCCCGCGCGCTGGAATGAACCGCATGGATTTCCTGACCCCCGAATTCTTCTCCGGCCTGTTCGCCATCGTCCTGCTCGATCTCGTGCTGGCAGGCGACAACGCGATCGTGATCGCCCTGGCCGCCCGCAACCTGCCCCCGCGACTGCAGAAAAAGGCGGTGTTCTGGGGCACCTTCGGCGCGGTGGCGGTGCGCGTGCTGCTCACGGCCGTAGTGGTCTACCTGCTCAAACTGCCTGGACTCATGCTGGCCGGCGGCCTGCTGCTGCTGCCGATCGCCTGGAAGCTGCTCAAGCACGAAGACGAGGATCCGGCGGTGAGCCCGGGCGACACGTTCTGGTCGGCGCTCAAGACGATCGTGGTGGCGGACGCCCTGATGGGCCTGGACAACGTGCTGGCCATCGCCGGCGCGTCCAAGGGCCACATGGGGCTGGTCATCCTGGGGTTGTTGATCAGCGTGCCGCTGGTCGTCTGGGGCAGCACGCTGATTCTCAAGCTGATCGGGCGCTTCCCGGTGATCATCTACGTCGGCGCCGGCGCAATCGCCTGGACGGCGGCGCGGATGATTGCGCACGATCACCTCACCGCCAGCTGGTTCGATCCGCGGCCCTGGGCGCGCTACGCGCTGGACGTCTTGCTGGTGCTGGCGATCTGCGGCGGCGGCTGGCTGGCCGAACGCCAGCGCCGCCACCGCCACCGCCACCGCCACGCGTGAGTCTCCGTCAGAAGCGGAAGTTCACGTACATCGAGGGGCCGTTCAACTTCATGTCGAGCTTGGCGGTGTACGCGGTACGCCGCCAGTCGAGCTTGATCCGGCTGAAGTTGTACTCGGCACCGAAGCCGACGTGCTCCCACGGCATCCATTCCACGCCGAGCGCGGTGTTGTAGATGTGTCCGCTCAGCCGGCCGCCGTTCTTCTTCACGCCCGAGGCGTCGATGTACATGCGCCACTGGTCGTTGAAGGCGTGGCGCCAGCCGAGCTGGAGCATCGGCGCCCAGGCGCTGTCCTTGCTGCCGGTGTCGACCGAAGCGGTCATCGGGCCGTCCGGCAGGCCAGTGATCGCGCCCTGCCCGCTCAGCCGGGTATCGATCTGGTACCAGGCGCCACCAAGGCCCACGCCGAAGGCATCGTTACCGTGGCCGAACCACCAGCGCCAAGCGACGCTGCCGAAGTCGAAATCGAGCTTGGCACGCACGCTCGCGTTGGCCGCGTAGTCGACGCCGTCATAGCTGATGCCCCGCGCCAGCGAGGCGGTGCGGCTGCGATCGATGCTGTAGTAGTCCAGCGCCAGGCCCTGGTGGTCGCCGATGAGGAAGTCGGCGCGGGCACGCGGCACGGTCTCGTGATCCTTGAAGCCGAGATCGTCCTCGAGGTTGAAGGTGCCGGTGGCGATCCCGCTGTTGTCGCTCGCGCCAATATCGGTGTCGACATTGGCGTAATAGCCGCCGATGCGGAACGAGGCACGGTCGAGCGCCGGCGAGGGAGAGTCGCTCTGCGCGAACGACGCCGAGCTCCATGCGGCCAGGGGAAGCAGCGAAAGCAGCGCGATGCGCAGCGACGGGGAACGGGAGAAACGAATGGACATGCAACGGCTCCATGCACAGGCTGGCGAGTGGGAGCCGCGAGGTTGGGGAAACGCGCGTGCAGCCTGCGTCGACGAGCCGCGATGAGCCGCTCACGCTTGGGGCCTGCGCGAGTGCCCGCATGCATGCAGGCACTCGCGCGGCCGCTTGGGTCAGCGCTTGTCGATCGGCACGTAGGTCTGGTCTTCCGGACCGGTGTAGTTCGCGCTGGGGCGGATGATCTTGCCGTCCTGGCGCTGCTCGATCACGTGCGCGCTCCAGCCGGAGGTGCGCGCGATCACGAACAGCGGCGTGAACATGGCGGTCGGCACGCCCATCATGTGATACGCGCTGGCCGAGTACCAATCGAGGTTGGGGAACATCTTCTTGGCGTCCCACATCAGCTTCTCGACACGCTCGGAGACGTCGAACAGCGTCGGGTTGCCGCCTTCGGTGCACAGCTTGCGCGAGATCTCCTTGATGATCTCGTTGCGCGGATCGGACACCGTGTACACCGGGTGGCCGAAGCCGATGATGATCTCCTTGCGCTCGACGCGGGCGCGGATGTCGGCCTCCGCATCGGACGCGCTGCGATAGCGCGCGATGATCTCCATCGCCACCTCGTTGGCGCCGCCGTGCTTGGGGCCGCGCAGCGCGCCGATCGCGCCGGTGATCGCCGAGTACATGTCCGAGCCAGTGCCGGCGATGACGCGCGCGGTGAAGGTGGAGGCGTTGAACTCGTGCTCGGCGTACAGCACCAGCGACTTGTCCAGCGAGTGCGCGTGCAGGTCGCTGGGCTTCTTGCCGTGCAGCAGGTGCAGGAAGTGCGCGGCGATCGAGTCGTCCTCGGTCTCGGTCTCGATGCGCTTGCCGTTGTGGCTGAAGTGGTACCAGTACAGCAGCATCGAACCGAAGCTGGCCATCAGGCGATCGGCGATGTCGCGAGCGCCGGCCAGGTTGTGATCTTCCTTCTCCGGCAGCACGGTGCCCAGCATCGAGCAGCCGGTGCGCAGCACATCCATCGGATGCGTGGACGCCGGCAGCAGCTCCAGCGCGCCCTTCACCGGCGCGGGCAGGCCGCGCAGGCGCTTCAGGCGGGCCTTGTAGTTCTGCAGTTCGGTCCAGTTGGGCAGCACGCCGTACACCAGCAGGTGCGCCACTTCCTCGAAGCAGCCCTTGGCCGCCAGGTCGTGGATGTCGTAGCCGCGGTAGTGCAGGTCGTTGCCGCTGCGGCCCACCGTGCACAGCGCGGTGTTGCCGGCAGCAACGCCGGACAGCGCGACGGATTTCTTCGGCTTGGGCAGGGTTTGCTCGGTCATCGTGGATCTCCTGGTGCGAATGGCGCGGGCCTGGCGGCCCGGCATGTCATTGCCTGTCTATAGGAGCCCGCTGGCGGGCGATGCTTCTGCTCCTGATCGACATCAAAACGAGAAGAGCATCGCCCGCGAGCGGGCTCCTACGGTGGTCGTGGGTCAGTCCTTGGCGAACAGCGCGTCGAGCTTGTCCTCGTAGGCGTGGTAGCCGAGGAAGTCGTACAGCTCGGCGCGCGTCTGCAGCGTGTCGATGAGGTTCTTCTGGGTGCCCTCGCGGCGCACCGTCTCGTAAAAATTCAGCGCCGCCTTGTTCATGGCGCGGTAGGCGCCGCAGCAGTACAGCGCGATGTCCACGTTGGCACTGCGCAGCTCGTCGGTGGTGAAGAACGGCGTGGAGCCGAACTCAGTGAGGTTGGCCAGGATCGGCACCTTCACCGCTGCCTTGAAGCGGCGATAGTCGTCCAGCGTCTTCATCGCTTCGGGGAAGATCATGTCCGCGCCCGCCTCGACATAGGCGCAGGCGCGCTCGATCGCCGCGTCGATGCCTTCGACCGCGGCCGCATCGGTACGCGCCATGATCACGAAGCCCGCATCGGTGCGCGCATCGACCGCCGCCTTCACCCGATCGACCATCTCGCCCTTGGACACCACTTCCTTGCCCGGCCGATGGCCGCAGCGTTTCTGCCCCACCTGGTCCTCGATGTGCACGGCCGCCACGCCGACGTTGATGAACGAGCGGATGGTGCGCGCGATGTTGAAGGCGCCGCCCCAGCCGGTGTCGATGTCGACCATCAGCGGCATGCCGGTGGCGTCGACGATGCGGCGCGCGTCGGTGAGCACGTCTTCCATGGTGCTGATGCCCAGATCGGGCATGCCCAGCGAGTTCGCCGCCACGCCACCGCCGGACAGGTACAGCGCCTTGTAGCCCACGCGCTTGGCCATCAGGCCGGCGTAGGCGGTGATCGCGCCCATCACCTGCAGCGGAGTCTCCTCGGAAAGCGCGGCGCGAAAGCGGGCGCCGGCGGAAGCGTTGGCAGTCATGCGGGTTCTCCTAAACATCCAATTGTAGGCGATGACACCGTGCGAGCCGGCGCAACCGCGATGGGCGGCACTGTAGTGAGGACCAAACATGTTGATCAATCTTGATCGAATCGATCAATATGTCGCCATGGCGACCGACTACCTACCCGCTGCCGATGCCGCCGCACGCCTCGGCGTGAGCCTGGCCACGCTGTACGCCTACGTAAGCCGCGGCAAGATCGATTCGCGCCCCGGTGCGGACGGGCGCAGCCGGGAATATCGGGCCGACGACGTGGCCGCACTGATCGATCGGCGCCAGGCCGGCCGAGGCGCAGCGCAGGGTGCGGCGCACAGCCTCACCTGGGGCCTGCCGGTGATGGAGACGCGGATCTCGCTGATCCGCCCGCACGGTCACTACTACCGTGGCCAGTCCGCCCTGACGCTGGCGCAATCCGGCGCCACGCTGGAAGACACCGCGCGCCTGCTGTGGGACGCCCAAAACGACGACCCGTTCGCGGCCGCGCCCGTGCGTGCGTGGCCCGCCGGCCTGGCGGTGCTGTTGCGTCAGGAAAACCTGCCGCCTCTGGAACGTACCGCAGCTGCGCTGCCGCTGCTGGCCTTGTCCGCACCCCACTCGCACGCCGCCCATGCCGAGCAGGGGCGCCTGTGCGCGGCCCAGCTGCTGCGCGAGAGCGCGGCGCTGCTGAGCGGCGGCAAAGCCAGCCGCCAGCCGATCCATACCAGCCTGGCGGCGCGCTGGTCGCCTGCGGACGGCGAGCTGCCGGCGCTGGTGCGTTGCGCGCTGGTGCTGTGCGCCGATCACGAACTCAACGCTTCGGCCTTCGCTACGCGCGTGGCCGCGTCGACCGGCGCCAGCCTGCATGCCGGCGCCAGTGCCGGCCTGGCGGCGCTGTCCGGCCCCCAGCATGGTGGCGCCACCGCGCGTGCCCACGCATTGATCCAGCAGAGCCTGCGTCAGCGCCAGCCGGACGAACTGGTGCGCGAGTACCTGCGTCGCGGCGATGCGCTGGCCGGCTTCGGCCACCCGCTGTACCCCGATGGCGACCCGCGCGCCGGGCTGCTGCTGGACCAGCTGCAGGCCCTGCACCCACGGCGCGCGGCCATGCGCGGCATCCAGCAACTGACCGCCGCGGTGGAACACCAGTGCGGGCTGCGTCCAAGCCTGGACTTTGCCTTGGCGGCGATCGTCACTATCTATGGTGGGTCACCCGAGGTCGGGCTGGCCTTGTTCGCCGCGGGCCGGATGGCCGGATGGCTGGCCCACGCGCTGGAACAGCGCGCCAGCGGCGGCCTGATCCGTCCGCGCGCTACCTACGCGGGCATCCCGCCAGCACGCGGCGGGTGACGGGGATCGGCCATGTCGATCCGGCTCAATCGATAGCTTTTGTCAATTTCGACCATGCCGACAATCAATTAGATTAATCGACGGCTTCCACGTATCGTTGTGTCCATCAACGCTTTCACCCATCCCTTCAACCCAGCTACAGGAAGAGATCTCATGTCCCTGATCAACACCGAAATCAAGCCGTTCAAGGCGAACGCTTACAAGGACGGCAAGTTCATTGAAGTGACCGACGCCTCCATGAAGGGCAAGTGGTCCGTCGTGATCTTCATGCCGGCCGCCTTCACCTTCAACTGCCCGACCGAGGTCGAGGACGCTGCCGATCACTACGCCGAGTTCCAGAAGGCCGGCGCCGAGGTGTACATCGTCACCACCGACACCCACTTCTCGCATAAGGTGTGGCACGAGACCTCGCCGGCGGTGGGCAAGGCTAAGTTCGCCCTGGTCGGCGACCCGACCCACCAGCTGACCCGCGCGTTCGACGTGCACATCGAGGAAGAAGGCCTGGCCCTGCGCGGCACCTTCATCATCAATCCGGAAGGCGTGATTAAGACGCTGGAAATCCACGACAACGCGATCGCCCGCGACGTCACCGAGACTCTGCGCAAGCTCAAGGCCGCCCAGTACGTCGCCGCCCACCCGAACGAGGTGTGCCCGGCCAAGTGGAAGGAAGGCGAGAAGACCCTCGCCCCGTCGCTGGCCCTGGTCGGTAAGATCTGATGCCGCCCCGCGCGCGCATCGCCCGATGCGCGCGCCCGGTCCGGGGCTCTCCCGGACCCTTCGCTCTCCCATCGAAGGCTCGCGACGCCCAAGATTTTCCCGGGCGCTCGCCAGACTCACCCCATCACCAGGGAAACCGCCATGTTGGACGCCAATCTCTCCGCCCAGTTGAAGGCCTACCTCGAGAAGGTCACGCAGCCGCTCGAGATCGTCGAGTCGCTCGACGGCGGCGCCAAGTCGGCCGAGCTGCACGAGCTTCTGGAAAAAATCACCGCGCTCTCGGACAAGATCACCCTGGTGCGCCGCGACGACGACGCACGCAAGCCCTCCTTCGCGATCAACCGCGTGGGCACGGACATCGGCGTGCGCTTTGCCGGCATTCCGATGGGCCACGAATTCACCTCGCTCGTACTCGCCCTGCTGCAGGTCGGCGGTCATCCGTCCAAGACCACGCAGGACATGATCGACCAGGTCCGTAACCTCGATGGCGACTTTGCCTTCGAGACCTATTTCTCGCAGTCCTGCCAGAACTGCCCGGACGTGGTGCAGGCGCTCAACCTGATGAGCGTGCTGAACCCGAAGATCAAGCACGTGGCGATCGATGGCGCGCTGTTCCAGGACGAGGTGGACGCGCGCCAGGTGATGTCGGTGCCCACCGTCTACTTGAATGGTGAAGTGTTCGACCAGGGCCGCATGAGCCTGGAGCAGATCGTCGCCAAGCTCGACACCGGCGCCGCCAAGCGCGACGCCGAAAAGCTCAAGACGAAGGACGCCTTCGACGTGCTGATCGTCGGCGGCGGCCCGGCCGGCGCGGCCGCAGCGATCTACAGCGCACGAAAGGGCATCCGCACCGGCGTGGCCGCGGAGCGCTTCGGCGGCCAAGTACTGGACACCATGGGTATCGAGAACCTGATCTCCGTGCCGCACACCGAAGGCCCCAAGCTCGCCGCCGCGCTGGAGCAGAACGTGCGCGAGCACGAAGTCGACGTGATGAACCTGCAGCGCGCGACCAAGCTCATTCCAGCCAGCGACGCCACCGATGGCCTGGTCCAGGTGGAAATGGAGAACGGCGCGACGCTGAAGTCCAAGACCGTGATCCTCTCCACCGGCGCACGCTGGCGGCAGATGAACGTGCCCGGCGAGGATGAATACCGCAACAAGGGCGTGGCCTATTGCCCGCACTGCGACGGCCCGCTGTTCAAGGGCAAGCGCGTGGCGGTAATCGGCGGCGGCAACTCCGGCATCGAGGCAGCGATCGACCTGGCGGGCATCGTCAGCCATGTCACCGTGCTCGAGTTCGACAGCCAACTGCGTGCCGACGAGGTGCTGCAGCGCAAGCTGCGCAGCCTGCCGAACGTGGCGATCCTGCTCAACGCGCAGACGACCGAGGTGCTCGGCGACGGCCAGAAAGTCAATGGCCTGACCTACAAGGATCGCGTCAGCGGCAACACGCACACGGTCGACCTCGAAGGCATCTTCGTGCAGATCGGCCTGCTGCCGAACACCGAGTGGCTGAAGGGCACGCTGGAACTGTCGGCGCGCGGCGAGATCGTCATCAACGACCGCGGCGAGACCTCGGTGCCGGGCGTGTACGCCGCCGGCGACGCCACCACGGTGCCGTACAAGCAGATCGTCATCGCGATGGGCGCCGGCTCCACCGCCGCGCTGAGCGCGTTCGACCATCTGATGCGATTGCCGGTGCCGGCGAAGCAGCAAGCCGCGGCGGCCTGACCTTCCCGCGTTGGCCCCTCTCCCGCCGGGAGAGGGGCTTTGCTTCGTGACGTCATACCGTTCGTGCTGAGCGTCGCTTGCGCCAGCAAGCAGAGTCGAAGCACTTCGCGCGAACCCTTCGACTTCGGCCTTTCAGGCCTACGCTCAGGGCGAACGGCTAGGGTGTCTGCCAGCGCAAGCCGGCGTCGTCATCAGACAACCACGCGCCCTCAACTCCCCAGATCCGGCCCCCGCTCCAGCGCCTTGCGCACCTCGTCGAGCGAATTCGGATCGTCCAGCGTAGACAGGTCGCCCGGATCGGTCTCCTGCACCAGAGCCTGCAGCGAGCGGCGCAGCAGCTTGCCCGAGCGCGTCTTCGGCAAGGCATTCACTACGTAGATGCGCGCGGGGCGGGCGACCGGGCCGAGCTGGTCGGTGACCGCCTGCTGCATGCCGCGCGCCGCCTCCTCCGACGAGGCGGTGGCGCCTTGCTTGAGCGTGGCGAACACCACCGGCACCTGCCCCTTGAGCTCATCCTTCATGCCGATCACCGCCGCCTCGGCCACCGACGCATAGGTGGCGACGGACTCCTCGATCTCGCGCGTACCCAGCCGATGGCCGGCCACGTTGATCACGTCGTCGGTGCGCCCGAGGATGTTGGTGTAGCCGTCCGCGTCGCGGATCGCCCAGTCCAGCGAGCTGTACAGCAGCTCCTTGAAGTGACTGAAGTAGCTGTTGACGTAGCGGTCGTCATCGCGCCACACGGTGGTGAGGCAGCCCGGCGGCAGCGGCGGCACCATCACCAGCACGCCTTTCTCGCCGGCGGCGGCTTCCTCGCCGGTGATCTCGTTGATCACCTTCATCTTGTAGCCCGGTGCCGGCAGCCCGGGCGAGCCCCATTTCGCCGGCTTCAACTCCAGCCCCGGCATCAGGGTGAGTGCGGGCCAGCCGGTTTCGGTCTGCCAGTAATTGTCGATCACCGGCACGCCGAGGCCTTCGGTGATCCAGTGCGCGGTTGGCTCGTCCAGCGGCTCGCCGGCCAGGAACAGCCATTTCAGATGGGAAAGGTCGGCGCACTTCAGCCACGATGCGTCCTGCTTTTTCAGCACGCGGATACCGGTCGGCGAGGAGAACATGGTGCGGACCTTGTACTTCTCGCACAAACGCCACCAGACGCCGGGATCGGGCCGCGTCGGCAACCCCTCGTACAGCAGCGAGGTGGCGCCGCCGATCAACGGACCGTAGACGTTGTACGAATGCCCCACCGCCCAGCCCACGTCGGAGGTGGAGAACATCACCTGCCCTGGCGCGATGTCGAACACCAGCCGCGTGGACATCGCCATTGCCACCGCGTAGCCGCCCACGTCGCGCTGGATGCCCTTGGGCTTGCCGGTGGTGCCCGAGGTGTAGAGCAGGTAGCTGGGTTCGTTCGACTCCAGCCACTCCACCGGCACTTCGTCGTTCATGTGTTCAGCGCGCAGGCGGGCGTAGTCCAGGTCGCGGCCCCCCACCCGATGCATATCCGAATCCAGCCCGCGGCTGACGATCAGCACGTGCGGCGGCGGCGCCTTCGCTTCGGCCAGTGCCGCGTCCACCAGCGGCTTGTACGGAATCACCTTGCCACCGCGCATGCCCGCGTCGGCGCAGATCAGCAGCTTCGGTTCGGCGTCGTCGATACGCAGCGCCAGGTTGTGTGCCGCGAAACCGCCGAACACCACCGAGTGGATCGCGCCGATGCGCGCGCACGCCAGCATCGCGTACACCGCCTCGGCCATGTTCGGCATGTAGATCACCACACGATCACCGCGGCCCACACCCAGCCCCTGGAGGATGCCGGCGAAGCGGTTCACCTCGCGATACAGCACGCGGTAGGTGATTTCCTCGGTGACGCCGGTCTCGGTGGAGATCGCCACCAGCGCCAGCTGCTCGCCGCGTTCGGCCAGGTGCCGGTCCACCGCGTTGTAGCAAAGGTTGGTGGTGCCGCCGACGAACCAGCGGCGGAACGGCAGCTTCGAGGCATCGAGAATCCGCTGCGGCGGCGTGTCCCAGTGAATCAGCCGCGCCTGCTCGCCCCAGAACCGTTCCGGCTCCTCGATCGACTGCCGGTAGAACGCGTCGTAGCCCATGCCTGCTCCCTCGCCCATGGCGATCGACGATATACCGCGCCTGCGGATCGGCCAGACCCGACTTTGGTCGGACAATCGCGTCGGCCCCGCCTCCCGCCCCGTCAAGAGCCGTCAATCTTCATATCCATCAACAACTTGCACAAAGCAAAGCGGATCGGCGCCGCTACCGACAAATTGCTGAATGCGTGCATCCCTTACACGTCGGGGCTCGTACGCTCCAAGTGCAGGGGTGGTAAGCACATGGAGCGGTACGTTTCGCTCGATCTCGAGAACGCACGTTCAGGAGGCAGATCATGCGCAAGACGACGACGTCATCGTGGAAGACACGCTTTCTTATTGTCAGCTGTCTTTCTGCAGGGGCCCTGGCACTCGCCGGCTGCAGCGGTTCCGGCTCAGTCAGGTTGAACCATCCACCGGGAAGCTCGGCGCCGCCGGGCAGTGCGGGTGGAGGTGGCACGCCCGCCGGGGGTGGTAGTGACAACGGCGGAGGATCCGGAGGCACCGGGTCGGGCACCGGCTCCGGCGGAGGCTCTGGAGGATCGGGCGGAGGTTCCGGTGGATCCGGCGACGGTGGTGGCGGATCCGGTGGCGGTGGCGATGGCGGCGGTTCCGGCGATGGCGGCGGCTCATTGCCCGCACCCAGCGGACTGACCGGAGCGGTGCTCACCGACGCCGGCAACATCGTGGCGACTGCAGGCGGAGCCGTGTCGGGCATCGGCGCGCAGATTCCCAACCAGGTATTGCTCGGCGGCAGCAATGGCGTCACCGACGGACTCGGAGGCGTAGTCACGAATGTCGGCAACGCGGTCACCGCCGCGGGCGATGGCGTCAGTAGCGGCCTGGGCCAAGTGGGCAACATCGACGACCCGGTCGGCACCACCCTGGGGAGCACTGGAACCGTGGTGGCATACACCGGCGACGCCGTGGACAGTCTTGGCCAGACGGTCGACAGCCTCGGCGCGTTCCAGGGGTCGCCGATCCAGCCGATCACCTCCGCACTGGGCGGCGGCATCTCGATGCTCGGCAACGGACTCAGCGATGGCGGCACCGCGCTCGACCAGATCATCGCGGCCGGATCGGTGCAATCGCTCACGCAATCGTTGAGCGGGGTCGTCACGCCCATCGCCGTGCTGGGACAGTCCGGCGCCAGTGGCGGCTCGACCAACATCGTGGCGCTGGCCTCACGCTCCGCGGGCGGCCTGGTAGATGGCGGCTCGAACCTGGTGAGCGGGCTCGGTAGCGCGGTGGCTTCGCAGTCGCTGCCACTGGGCGGCAGCAGCACCACTCAGGCGCTGGGCGGCACGTTGCAGACGCTGGGCGGTTCGCTGGGCACGCTCGGCGCTGGCCTGAACAACGGACTCGGCCAAACCGGCAGCATCGCCGATCCAGTCGGAGTGACCGCGACGGCGGCGGCCGGCACGGTCGGCGGACTCGGGCAGACGGTCACCAGCGCCGGCGGAACGTTGGCCACGATTGGCGACAACACGGCGCTTGCGCCGGTTACCGGCACCGTGGGCGGTGTCGTCGCCACCACCGGACAGGCTGTCACCGCGGTAGGCGGCGGCCTGGGTGATGCGATCGCCAGCGGCCCGCTGCAACCGGTCACCGGCACGCTCAGCCAGGTGGTGAATGGCGTGGCCGGTGCTGGCAGTGGCGGTGGCGGCGGCGTACTGCAGCCAGTCACCGGCACCCTCGGCAACGCGGTCGGTGGCCTCACCGGCAGCGTGGGACTGTCCGGAACGCTCGGCCTCTCCGGAACGGTGCAGGGCGGCAGTTCGGCCTCGTCGCAGAGCTCCTCCGGCTCGGGCGGCTTGCTCGGCGGCCTGCTCGGCTCCAAGGGGGGCAGCAACTGACGATCCAGGCAAGACCCGGAGCGGGGGCGGTAACGCCCCCGCTTCCATTGCGCCAACGGGCGCCCTCGCCGCCCGGACTCCCCATCCACGACACGTAAGGACACGTCATGAAGAGAGGAGCCTGCCTGCTGCTCGGCGCCACGCTCGTCGCCGGCGCCCAGGCACAGCAATCCCGCCCGTATGTGGGCAATCCCCTGCAGACCCTGCCGACGCCGGTGCCGATGGCGCCGACGCCAGCGATCCGACTCAGCGTGCAACCGCAGCGCAACGCGCAGTTGCAGGCGCTGCTGGCACGGACCCTGGTTCCCACCCGCTTCGAAATCGCCGGCGCACACGCGCTGCCGGTGACCGAGATGGCGAAATTGTTCCAGCCGCTGGCCGGACACAGCGTGCGCGTGGCCGACCTGATCGCCGCCGCCGACAAGGTCAGGGCACTGTACGAGTCCCACGGCTACGCGCTCTCGTTCGCCTACATCCCGCCCCAGACCTTCGCCGGAGGCGTGGTGCGCGTGGTGGTGGTGGAAGGCTATGTGGCGCAGGTGCAGATCAACGGCGACGCCGGCTCACTGGAGCCGAAGATCCGCGCCATTACTGCGCACATCCAGGGTGAGCGCCCGCTGCGCACCGCGACGTTCCAGCGCTACGTGCAGTTGCTGGGCCGGCTGCCCGGCGCTCACGTCGATGTCAACGTTCCAGCCCCCACCACCACCGACGGCGCCACCCGGCTGGAACTCAACCTCACGCGCACCCGCTTCAACCTGGCCAGCAGCGTCGACTTCAATCACCCCGGCGTGCAGGGCTTGCTGAGCGCCACCTTGAACGGTCTCTCCCCGCTGGGCGAAAAGCTCACGCTGTCCACCCTCTTTCCGCGCGGTGGCGGCTCGCAGCGTTACGATGCCGGTTCGCTGGCGGTTCCGGTGGGTTCGGACGGGCTGCAGCTGAGCCTTGACGGCTCGCGCTACGACGGCCGGCCGGATGATTCGTTCCAGTCGCTTCCCGACCTGAGCCGGCGTCTGACCCAGCACCGCCTGCAACTGGCCGCGAGCTACCCGCTGCAGCTTTCCGCCGATCATGTGCAGGAGATCGGCGGCGGCACCTATCGCGCCGACGTCATCGACCGCTACCGCAACATCGTCACCAACGCGCAGCTCAGCCTGGACAGCCGAGTCCGCGTGCTCTTCGCCACCTTCGACGACCAGCGCACGAGCACCCGCCGCAGCCGCAAGCTCAGCTTCGCCGTCGCCAAGGGACTGAACCGCTGGGGCGCGGAGTCGGTCGCCCGCAGCAGCCTCAGCGATGTCCCGCTGGCGTACCCCGGCGATGTCGCTTTCACCCGCTACAACGCCAGTCTCGAGCAGGCCGATCAATGGACCGCGCGCTTTGGCACGCGCTTGAGCGTAGCCGGGCAGTACAGCGCCGACACCCTGCCCAGCACCGAGCGGATCACCTTCGGCGGGGCGCGCTACGCGCTGGCCTACGATCCTGGCGAGGCCGCCGGCGACAGCGGCTGGGGACTGTCGCTGGAGTTCAACCGCAACTGGTCGGTGGGACAGCGTTACCTGAAAACGCTGACCCCGTACGTCGTTGCGCAGGTGGCCCGGGTCTACGTCCATCAGGGCCATCTGCCGATCGACCGCCTGGGCTCGGCCGGCGTGGGCTTGCGCATGTCCGACGACCGCCACTACGCGGTCGATCTCACCTTGGCGCAACCGTTTGGCGATCGGCCGCTCGAGGCGAGCCGTCGGCGCCCGCGCATCAATCTGGGTTTTTCCTACCAGCTCCGCTAGCTCAGGGCGCACCGGCAACGCCGGTGCGCCGCTCGTGGCCAAAGGGCTTGACCCTCACGTAACGTGAGCCCTTAGCGTGCGGTCCGCGCGAGGCGAACGGAGTGACTAGCGATGCAGCTGACGGTGGGCGAACTGGCAAAGCGTAGCGGGCTGACCGTGCGCACCCTGCACCACTACGACGCGATCGGCCTGCTCAGTCCGTCCTCGCGCTCCGGTGCCGGCTATCGGCTCTACGGGCAGGCGGATATCGAGCGCCTGCACCGCATCCAGGCCCTGCGTCAGCTGGGCCTGCCGCTGGCCGACATCGGACTTGCCCTGTCCGGGCCACAGCCACCGCTGGCCGAACTGGTGGATCGCCAGATCGGCCAGCTCGACCGCGACCTGGCCGATGCCGCCCGCCTGCGCAAGCGGCTGATGCATCTGCGCAGCCAACTCGTGGCCGGACAGTCCCCCGACCTGGCCGACTGGCTGGACACGCTGGAGCAGATGACGATGTACGAAAAATATTTCACTCCCGAGGAACTCAAGACCCTGCCGCTGCACACCGACCCGGACGTCTTGCCGGCCTGGAGCGCGCTGGTGACTGCCGTGCAGTCGGCGATGGATCGCGGCGCCACGCCGGATGACGCCGACGCGCAGCAACTCGCCCTGCAGTGGATGGAGATGGTCGGCCGCGGCACCGGCAACAACCCGGCCTTCCTGCTGCGCCTGCGCACGATGACCGAAGACGAGCCGGGCATGCGCGAACGCAGCGGCATCACGCCGGCGCTGGAGCGGTTCGTGGAGGAATCCATGGTGAGCGCGCGGCTGGCGATCTTCGCGCGCTACCTCGACGAGCGCGAAATGCAGCGGATGCGCCAGCACTACGGCAAGCAGATGTACGCCTGGCCCGAGCTCATCGCCGAACTGCGCACCGCACTCGCCGACGGCGTGCCCGCGCACGACCCGGCCGTGCAGGCCTTGGCCCAGCGCTGGATGGCGCTGTTCCGCGAGTACGCCGGCGACGATCCGGCCACCCACGCGAAGATCCGCGAGGCCTATGCGCGCGAGCCGGACCTGCGCAGCGGCAGTGCGGTCGACGATGCCTTGCTCACCTACGTGCGCGAGGCTGCGACGAGCGCGATCGCCCGCCCACACTGACGACCAGCCCGGCGCGCAGCCCCGGCTGTCGCGCCGCGCCCTTATCCGCCCTGCAACTCGGACAACTGCTGGCGCAGCGAGGCCACCTCGGCCGTCAGCTCCGCCACACGCCGACGCAGCTGTTGCAGTTCATCCTCCGCGCCAGCGGCGGCGTTCGGTTCGTCCGCCGGAATCTCCTTCGGCTTGCGCCGCGATTCGCGTACGCGCTTGGCGGCCTCCTTCAGTTCCTTGTCGCCGCCGCTGGCCGCCGCGCGCTGCTCATCCTCCGGCAGGCTGGCCACGGCCGCGGCGGCGTTGATCGAGATCGTTCCGGCCTTCACCGCCTCCACCACCTCCGGCGCGGCCTGCTTGCGGATCTTCTCGATCAACCCGACCTGCGTGTTGCTCAGGCGCGCTGCCTTCGCCAACGCCTCGCGACTGGGCGGCGCCTCCACCGGCGCCTCCGGCGCGCTGGCTGCCGGTTCGATCGCCGGCGCCGCATCTTCCGTGGCCGCTTCCGCGTCTTCCGGAATCGGCGGCAACGGCGGCAACTTCACCCGCGCCTGTGAGCGACGTGCAGCGAGGATGTCGCGCTTGCGCAGCGCCAACTCGCCACGCTGGAACACCGACAGGCTGCGCCGCCCCAGGTGCTGGTCGATCATCCACAGGTGCACATCGTCCATCGACTGGAAATGCGGATGCTGCACGGTCTGGAACGGCAGGCCGTGCTTGCGGCAGATCGCGTAGCGGTGATGCCCGTCGACCAGGATCTCGCCCCACAGCACCAGCGCATCACGACAACCCTCGGCGAGAATGCTGCGCTCCAGCGCCTCGTACTCCTCCGGCGTCATCGGCTCGATGTAGGCCTTGAGATCTTCGTTGACGACGATGTCCATGCAGCGCGTATCCGACCAAGCAAAACGGCCGCGCATTCTAGAGACTGGAAGCGCCTCGCGCTGCCTTGTATTTCGGCGCGCCGCATGCATTTAAGCGCGGCGATGCGAAGCGAGCCGTCCGAAACTCCCTTCGGGAGTCGAGCGGGTCGGGACGATCAGGCCCGCAGGGGAACGGGCAGGACGCCCGTTCCTTTTCGTCAGGGCAGGAGCCCTGTCGAAAAGCCCGGCCCGACCCGCGTGCCCGGAGCGCCGCAGGCGCGGAGGGACGACGGACGCAGGGTGCCGTTCTCTTTGGTTACTTTCTCTTGGGCAAGCAAGAGAAAGTGACTCGGCGGCCGAAGGACGTCGAAACCGCTTTTGAGGGTCGAGCAAAGACGCTGGATGACCGGCATTCGCGTTGAAGAGCGCCTCCGGCGTCCGCCGGGATGACGGCGAGGAAGTAAACAGGCAATCGGCGACGACCATCCAAAAAAAGGGCGGCCGAAGCCGCCCTTCCCTCAAGCCGAAACGAACCGGCTTACTTCTTCGCGAACAGGTGCTCGACGCCGGCGCGCTCCTCGCGCAGTTCCTTGTCGGTGGCATCCATGCGGGCACGCGAGAAATCGTTGATTTCCAGGCCCTGCACGATCGCGTACTTGCCGTTCTTGATCGTCACCGGGTACCCGTAGATCACGCCCGGGGCAATGCCGTAGGAGCCGTCCGACGGGATGCCCATCGAGACCCAGTCGCCCTCGGCGGTGCCCAGCGCCCACGAGCGCATGTGGTCGATCGCCGCCGATGCAGCCGAAGCGGCCGAGGAGGCGCCGCGCGCCTTGATGATCGCCGCGCCGCGCTGCTGCACGGTGGGGATGAAGTCGCTCTCGTACCAGGACTGATCGACCAGGCTCAGCGCGGCCTCGCCGTCCACGGTGGCGTGGTGCAGGTCCGGGTACTGGGTGGAGCTGTGATTGCCCCAGATGGTCATCTTCTTGATGTCGGTGGAGTGCTTGCCGGTCTTCTCGGCGAGCTGGCTCAGCGCGCGGTTGTGGTCCAGACGGACCATCGCGGTGAAGCAGTTCGGATCCAGGTCCGGGGCGTTCTGCTGGGCGATCAGGGCGTTGGTGTTGGCCGGGTTGCCGACCACCAGCACCTTCACGTCGCGCTTGGCGTGGTCGTTCAGCGCCTTGCCCTGCGGGCCGAAGATCGCACCGTTGGCTTCCAGCAGGTCCTTGCGCTCCATACCCGGGCCGCGCGGACGTGCGCCGACCAGCAGCGCGTAGTCGACGTCCTTGAAGGCGACGTTGACGTCATCGGTGGCAACCGTGCCGGCCAACAGCGGGAAGGCGCAGTCATTGAGTTCCATCACTACGCCCTGCAGCGTCGGCAGCGCCGGGGTGATTTCCAGCATGTGCAGGATCACCGGCTGGTCCGGACCCAGCATGTCGCCCGCGGCGATACGGAACAGCAGGGCGTAACCGATCTGGCCGGCGGCGCCGGTGACGGCAACTCGAACGGGGGCTTTCATGGTGGGACTCCTTCAGTGAGGTAGGTTCGTTGTAGGAGCGCACCCTGTGCGCGATCGCCTCATGGCGTATCGAAGCAAAGGCAGTCGCGCACAGGGTGCGCTCCTACAGGGGGCGTCAGGTGAGTTCGGCGAAGAATCGGGTGATGCGATCCAGGCCCGGCTGCAATTGGACCGTCGGGCAGGTGTAGGAGATGCGCATGGCGCGCGGCTCGCCGAAGGCCGAGCCCGGCACGCAGGCCACGCCCTTGGCTTCCAGCAGCGCGGCGCAGAAGCTCACGTCGTCGGTGATGGCCAGCTCGCCGTGGCGCTTGCCGAACGCGCAGGAAATGTCCGGGAACGCATAGAACGCGCCTTGCGGTCGCGGGCAGACCACGCCGGGGATCGCGTTCAGCGCGGCCATTACCGTATTGCGCTTGGCGGCGAACTCGGCGCACTTGGCCTGCGGCACGTCCTGCGGACCGCTGAGCGCGGCCACCGCGGCGGCGGTGATCACTTCCGGCAGGCTGGTGATGTGGTTGGAGTTGAGCGTGGTGACCGCCTTGGCCACCGACTCCGGCCCCGCGATGAAACCCACGCGCCAGCCCGGCATGCCGTAGGTCTTGGACAGCGAGTCGACGAACACTAGCCGGTCCTTCAGCTCCGGCTTCGCGTGCACGAAGTTGTGGTAGCCGATGCCGTCGAACACCATCGAGTTGTAGATGTCGTCGGTGATGATCCAGGTGTCCGGATACTTCACCAGCACCTCGGCGAGCGCGACGATTTCCTCGCGCGTGTAGACCATGCCGGTCGGGTTCGACGGGTTGTTGAACAGGAACACCTTCGGCCTGCGTTGCAATGCAGCTTCGAGCTGCGCCGGCACCAGCTTGTAGTTCTGCTCCGGGCCGCAGTGCAGGATGTTCGCCTTCGCCCCGACGATGTCGGCGATGTCTCGGTAGGTAGTCCAGAACGGCGCGGCGAAGCAGATCTCGTCGCCCTCGTCGAGCATCGCCTCGGCCAGGTTGTACAGCACCTGCTTGGCGCCGATGCCGATGGAGAGGTTCATGCGGCCGTAGCCGGTGAGGCCCAGCGCCGCGATGTGCTTGAGGAAGGCATCGAGCAGCGCCTCGGCGCCGCGGTTGCTGCCGTACTGGCCGGAGTCGTGGCTCAGCGACTCGCGCGCCGCGGCGTACACGTGCTCGCCGGGCAGGAAGTTCGGCACGCCGATGGAAAAGCTGATCACGTCGCGGCCAGCGGCCTTGAGCTGCTTGGCTTTTTCGGCGATCAGCATGATCGCGCTGGGCTTGGCGCGGCCGACGCGCTGGGCGAGCTGGGGCATGGTGTCCTCGAGGGGATTTCCGGTCAGCAAACCGGCGAAGTTTACCACGCGCCCACTGGCCGCCGCGGAGTGACGCGTACCGGCCGCCGATGGAGCAAGATGCGCCAGTGCCGCGGCGCGCGGCATCGCGAGGCGCCGGATCGCCTGCGCTCCCGGCCGGAGGCCATCGTCCCGACACGGAGATTTCGCACATGCATTGGCTTTGGGTGTTCCTGGTGGGCCTGATCGTCGGCCTGATCGCCAAGCTCCTCACCCCGGGCCGCGACCCGGGCGGTTTCATCATCACCGCGCTGATCGGCATCGCCGGTTCGGTCCTGGCCACGTGGGCCGGACAGAACCTGCTGCACATCTATGGACCGGGCGAGTCCGCCGGACTGATCGCCTCGGTGATCGGCGCCGTGGTGCTGCTGGTGCTCTACCACGCGGTGTTCAAGAACAAGTCGTCCTGATCGCGAAACACCCCGAGGCCCGGCGCGTGCGCCGGGCCTCCTCCGGCTCAGCCGAAGAGTTTCCGGCCAGGCCGGACAGTGCAGAGAGATCGACCCTGCCACCGCCGTCCGCTGGCACCTGCCCGTCGGGCGTGAGGTGGTCCACCGCGTGCGGCAGCACCTGCGACAGCTGGCCCAGCAGCTGGCCCTGGTCCATGCCCAGCTTGCTCGCCATCTCCTGCAGTACACCGCCGAGCCCACCCCCGCCGAGCGCTTGACCGAGCTGCCCCGGCGACACCGGCTGGTTGGCGCCGGTGCCGACCCAGGACTGCACGACGTCGCCCAGCCCGTGCTGCAGCAGCAGGGCCACCAGGCCCTGCACGCCGCCAGCGCGCTGGATCAGCTCCGCGGCCGTTCCCAGCAGGGAACCCCCGCCCTGCCCGCTGCTACCCAACAGATCGCCCAGCAATGACATGGCCTGCTCCCTGGATCGGCGCGCCACCGCGCCTCGCCGGCCGAGCATAGGCCGATCCAGCCACGTTGCGGCCCCGTCTCAAACGACAGCGGCCGCCCAAAGGCGGCCGCTGTCGCAACGCATGGCGGCGCCGATCAGCCGCGCGCGTCGAGTATCGCGTTCCACTCCTTCACGCGCTCGGCCTGGGCGGTCAGCAGCGCGTCGACGTCGCCTTCCACGGTGACCTTCTCGATGGTGTCGCCCTGACGAATTGCGTCGACCACTTTCTGGTCGTCCGCGCCCACCACTTCGCCGAACACGCTGTGCTTCCCGTCCAGCCACGGCGTGGCGCCGTGGGTGATGAAGAACTGGCTGCCGTTGGTGCGCGGACCGGCGTTGGCCATCGACAGCACGCCCGGCTTGTCGTGACGCAGCGACGGGTTGAATTCGTCTTCGAACTTGTAGCCCGGGCCACCGGTGCCGGTGCCCAGCGGGCAGCCGCCCTGGATCATGAAGTCGCTGATCACGCGGTGGAACGACAGGCCGTCGTAGTAGCCACGCTTGGCCAGGTTGACGAAGCTCGCCACCGTCACCGGGGTCTTGTCGTCATGCAGGCGCAGGTGGATCGGGCCGCGGTTGGTCTGGAAGGTAACGTTGATGGTCATCGCAAATCCTTGGGCTCGTGACGCGCTGCCGTGGGCGGCCACGGCGGCAAAGGGCCGGCAAGGATAACGCAGCCGGCCGACCCCAGGCGTGACCCCGCCCCCGGCCGTTCAGGGCAAGCCGAGCATCTCCCGGCGCAGCGCGGACTCCCCGCGCGGCTGCGCTGCCGGCGTGGGCAGTTCGCTCGGCCACGGCGCGCCCTCGAACAGGTGCGACCACAATCGATCCAGCGCGGTGTAGCCATAGGGCATCAGCGGCACGTGCGCCGCGCCGAAGGCAGGCACGGTGAGGAAGGCGTCGAAGTGCTGCGCGTACGGCACCCGCCAGTACAGCGGCGCACGGCCCTCGCTGCGCAGCCAGGCCACGTAGGGCTCGGAGGTGAACGCCGTGGGCAGCAGGCCGTCGCTGGCGCCGTGCAGCACCCACAGCGGCAGGTCGGCGCGCGGCAGCCGGGTCGCGGTGGCGGCAATGCTGGCTTGCAGGGCGTGCGCGTCGGCGTCGTCGCCGGTCCACAGCTGGCGCAGGCAATCGAGGCTGGCGAGCGTGGGATCGTCGCTGCGATCCATGCCGCCGCGCAGCGCGATGCCGTTACCCGGCGGAATGCCCGAGCCATCTGCCCACCACGCCGCGCGCGTGGCGGGGTCGGCCGGCGCCGGCTGGTTGTCCTTGTCGATCGTCACGTAGCGGAAGCCGCACGGCATCTCGGTGGCGCCGGTGCGCGCGTAGGAGGAGGCGTAGCCGGCCGCGATCACCCGCCACAGGTCGAACGCCGTGGTGCTGGCCGCGGTGGCGATCGCCTCGTCGGTCCAGCCGTGCGCGCGCAGTTGCTCGTAGGCCGCTTCACCCTGCGCCGCCAGCGTGCTGCCGGCGAGTCGCCCCTGCGCATGCAGGGTCTTGCAGCGCTGCACGGCGGCCGGGGCCACCGAGCCATCCGGCGCGCGCGCGAATGGCGCCTTGGCGAAGCGCGGCGTGGTCAGCGCGCACGGCAACCAGACCGCCGCCTCGGTGGCGTAATCGAACATCGCCCGGCCGTGGCCGGGCACGTACACGTTGGGCTCGAGCGCGATCACGCCGGCGAACAGATGATCGTCATCCAGGCCCGCGGCCTGCAGCACCGCGCCGCCGCCGTTGGACAGGCCGGTGGCGATGATCTTCGTGTTCTGCGCCGTGAACGGTGCCTGCGCGGGAAATGCGCGATCGAGCATGGCCAGGCCGAACTGCGCGGCCTGGATCACGTCGCGGCCCCAGTCCGCCTCCGGGTTGTCGCCCGAGTGCATCTGCTTCACCGCGATGCCGGCATCGGCGGCGGCGAGCTTGGGCTCGAACTCCAGCATCGCCTCGCCGCGTTTGGCGCGCGTGCCGTCCAGCTGCACGCCGCTGTCGTCGGCGTAGTCGAAATAGCCGGCGCCGGTGCCCTTGTCGGTGTAGGCCACCGCGCAGCCCTTGGGCAGGCCCCATGCGCCGGCCAGCGAGATCGCGCCGTACACGCCGCGCGAACCGGACGACGGCGCCACCACCAGGCAGCGATGCGCGGCGTCGAACGCATCGGGCACCTGCAGCAGCACGCGATGCGGCTGGCTGGCGCCGGGCACCCGCGCAAACGCCTGGAACTCGCGCCCGGGCACGGTCGGCACCGCACCGTAGACGGTGCCGTAGCCGCCGAGCGGGCCGAGATCGGCGATGCCTTTCCAGCTGGTCTGGATCGCCCGTCGGCGCAGTTCGGCCGGCGTGGGATGCGCCGGATCGACGAACGGCGACGGCGCACCGGCCAGGCCGGCCAGCCCGAGGCCGGCGCTGAGCAGATCGTCGTGATCGCGGTGTTCGGTGACGCGCACGTCGCTGACCAGGAACTCGGGACGGGACATCGCCACCTCCGCTCGGGATGGATGGGTGCTGCACGCCGGCAAGGCCAGCGCCAGCAGCGGCAGGACGCAGAGGGTGCGCAGGTTCATCCATGCACGATAGCAAGCGCATCCCGGGCGGCTATCGTACGAAAGTCCATGCCTGGCATGTCGCGCGTGCACCTGCTCGACGTCCTCGCCGCCGCCGGTTAAGTTCGCCCGATGCCCCGCCTGCTGATCGCCGACGACCACCCGCTGTTCCGCGCCGCCCTGCGCCAGGCGGCCGCCGCCAGCGTGGAGGACTGCACCGTGCTGGAGGCGGCCGACCTGCATACCGCGCTGGAACGCCTGCGCGTGGACGCCGACATCGACCTGGTGCTGCTCGACCTGCACATGCCCGGCAGCCAGGGGCTGTCCGGCCTGGCCGCGCTGCGCGGCCAGCATCCAGGGGTGGCCGTGCTGGTGGTGTCCGCGCACGACGAGCCGCGGGTGATCCGCCGCGTGCTCGATCACGGCGCATCCGGCTTCATCCCCAAGAGCGCCAGCCCGGCCGAAATCGGCGAGGCGATCCGCGCCGTGCTCGACTGCCGGCGCTGGCTGCCGCCGGCGCTCGCGGCCGCCGTCGCCGCCCTGCCCGCCGACCCGGCCGATGCCGACCTCGCCGGACGGCTGGCCCGCCTCACCGAGCAGCAGTACCGCGTGCTCGCCCTGCTCGCCGACGGCCTGCTCAACAAGCAGATCGCCGATCGCCTGGCGATCCAGGAACGCACGGTGAAGGCGCATGTCACCGCGATCTTCGAGAAGCTCGGCGTGCGCAACCGCACCCAGGCCAGCGGCGTGCTGAAGGCGCTGGAGCTGGGCGAGCCCGCACGGGTCCTTTGATCCCGCTTCCAGATTCCCCGCCACGGAGATTCCCATGACCGACGCCGCCCGCGCCGACACCGCCCTGCTGCTGATGGACCTGCAGCCGGGCATCCTCGCCAACTATCCCGATCCCGCTTTCCTCCCGCGCATCGGCCGCGCGCTGGCCGCCGCCCGCGCCATGCAGCTGCCGGTGATCTGGGTGCGCGTGGCGTTCCGCGACGGCTACCCGGAAGTGGCCGGCGACAACCGCATCTTCGCCGGCATCCGCACCAGCGGCCGCCTGCTCGAAACCCATCCGGACACCCGCATCCACCCGGACCTCGACGTGCAGTCGCACGACGTGCTGGTGACCAAGCGCCGCATCGGTGCCTTCGCCGGCAGCGACCTGGACGTGGTGCTGCGTGCCGCGGGCGTGCGCCACCTGGTGCTGGCCGGCGTATCGACCAGCGGCGTGGTGCTGTCGACGGTGCGCCTGGCGGCCGATCTCGACTATCGCCTCACCGTGCTCGCCGACGGCTGCCTCGACGGCGACCCGGACGTGCATCGCGTGCTGGTGGAAAAAGTGTTCCCGCGCCAGGCGACCGTGCGCACCATCGATGACTGGGCAGCCGCCGCCAGCCATTGAAGCGGCGAACGATCGTCCGGACTTTTCCGGACGATCGCTCCACCGAGTCGGCGCCAATTTTCAGAGCAGGTGCAGACCGCCGTCGCAGGCCAGCACGGTGCCGGTGGTGAAACCATTGCCGATCAGGAAAGCGACCGCCTGGGCGACATCGTCGGCCTGGCCCACGCGCCCCACCGGCAGGCTCGCTGCGTGCTGCGCGAAGAAATCCCGCTTGCCCTGCTCACCCATCGCGTTCCACCACGGCGTGTCGACCACGCCCGGAGAGACGGCGTTGACCCGCATCGGCGCCAGCTCGTGCGCCAGTATCGGCACCATCGCCTCGATCGCCGCGTTGATCGCCGCCAGCCCGGCCGTACCGGGATTGGCAATACGCGCCGAGATCGAACTGATGAAGGTGAGACTGCCGCCCGCATGCAAGGCCGGCAGCGCGGCCTGCGCCGCCTCCGCATGCGGCCAGAACTTCGCGGCGAACCCCCGCCGCAGCGCGGCGAGATCCAGTTCGCGGAAAGCGCCGGCACCCTCGCCGCCGCTCAACGCGATCACCACATGGTCGACTACGCCGCAGCCTGCGAAGAAGACATCCAGCGCCGCGCGGTCGGCGGCATCGAAGGCCACACCGGACACCTCGCCCTGCAGCGGCTCCAGCGCGCGATGCAGCTTCGCCTCGTCGCGCCCCGTCGCCACCACCGCATAGCCCATGCCGGCCAGCCGAGCCGCCGTGGCAAGCCCCATGCCGGACGAACCACCCAACACCACCACCTTGCCCATGCCGGTATTCACGACCGTCGTCTCCATCGATGCCGCACGTGCGGCCTGCGAAGACATCGTGCATGCTGGCTCGGTCATCACTCAAATCGTTTGTGATCATGGCAAACATCATCGAACGTGATCTTCGCCGGCTCGATCTGAATCTGCTGCTGGTCTTTCACGCGCTGATGCAGGAGCGCCACGTCACCCGCGCCGCGGCGCGCCTGTTTCTCGGGCAGCCGGCGGTGAGCGGCGCGCTCAAGCGCCTGCGCACAGCCTTCGGCGATGAGTTGTTCGTGCGCGGACAAGCCGGCATGGAACCTACCCCGCGCGCGCTGGAACTGGCCGCACCGATCGACGCCCTGCTGTCGGGCCTGCACCAGGCGATGAGCGCCGGTCGTCCGTTCGACGCGGCGCAGTCGACGCGCCGCTACCGCATCGGCGTGAGCGAGGCGGTCGGCGTGGCGCTGTTCCCGCGTCTGCTGCTGCAGCTCTCGCGGCAGGCACCCGGTATCACGCTGGCAACGCTGGACACCGACCGGCATCGCGCGGCAGGCATGCTGGAGCGCGGCGAGATCGAACTCGCTCTGGGCATGTTCGGCGACCTGCCGGCCTGGCTGCGACGCCGGGACCTGTTCGACTGGCGCTTCGTCTGCCTGTATCACCCGCGCCGCATCCAGCCACGACGCGAACGGCTGAGCCTGCGCGAGTTCCTCGCCCATCCGCATCTGCTGACGTCGTTCGACGGAGAGCTGCATGGCTTCGTCGACGAGCAGCTGGAAGCGCTCGGGCACCGGCGCCGGGTGATCTTCGGCAATCCGCACTTCGCCACCAACCCGTTCATCGCGCGCGAGAACCCGGTGCTGGTGACCGTACCCGACTACGTCGCCAGAGCATGGAGTGGCAGCCTCGGCCTGCGGGTCAGCCTGCTGCCGTTCGAGACGCCGGTGCATCGGGTCGGTGCGCTCTGGAAAGCCGCCCACGATGGCGATGCGGGACTGCGCTGGCTGATCGACCTGATCGCGGACACCGCCAGCGGCCAGGGATCGCCCGCGCCGGCCCGATGGTCACCGCCCGCGACGCGCGCACGCCGTCGCCGCGTGTAAGCAGATGTTGCTGC
This sequence comes from Dyella thailandensis, assembly GCF_050749815.1. Lineage (GTDB taxonomy): Bacteria > Pseudomonadota > Gammaproteobacteria > Xanthomonadales > Rhodanobacteraceae > Dyella_A. The sequence goes on from NZ_CP192735.1 coordinate 1,996,366, forward strand.
CGGCCGCCCGGCACACACTCGCTCACATTTGCGCCGAAGCGGAAACACCTGCGGGTGACATCGCTGCCTACGATCCGGCTTCACCTTACACGGAGAATCCGGCATGCAAGCACGCTCCTCCCACCTCGCCGCGACGCTCGCGGTCGCTGTCGCACTGTCCACACTGGGGCTGGGCGGCTGCGCGGGGAGCGACTCGCGCAACCAGAAGATCGCCGAGAAGGCCAGGGACCGGTTCGCCGCTGCCGATACCAACCACGACGGTCAGCTCAGCCAGGACGAAGCGAGCCAGGGCATGCCGCGCCTGGCCACGCACTTCGCCGAGATCGATACCGACAACAACGGCCAGCTTTCCACCGCCGAAATCGTCGCCTACATCCAGCAGCGCCGCGGCTCGCGCTGAGGTCGCCGCGATGACTCCCGCCTTGGCGGTCTGTGCGGAGCTCAAGGATGAGCCCGCGCCCCCACCGAACCGCTCGATGCCTGCCTGCACGGTGATCCCGGTGCTGCTTTACCCTGACCTGCGCGCGGCGGTGGCCTGGCTGGGCGCGGCGTTCGGGTTCGACGAGCGTCTGCGCATCGGTGATCACCGCGCCCAGCTGTGCTTCGGCAGAGCCTGCATCGTGGTGGCGCAGAGCGACCCGCCCTACCCGCTCGGCGTCAACAGCACGCACGCGACGATGGTGCGCGTAGCCAACCTGGCCACGCATTTCCGTCGCGCGACGGCGGCCGGTGCGCGCATCGCCAGCGCCCCGACCGACTACGTTTTCGGTGAGCGCCAATACACCGCGGTGGATCTCGGCGGACACGTATGGACCTTCTCGCAGACCATCGCAGACTGCGATCCGGCCGCGTGGGGCGGCGAGCTGATCGACGCGGCAGCGGATGCGCCATGACGAGCCGCGCCATGCGTGCCAGGGGCCGGCTGCTGCTGGCTGTCGGGATACTGCTCGGGTTGTCTGGCTGCGTGGCGTTGCTGGTCCGCGGTGGCAAGCGCCTGTACCGGGCCACCACGGCACCTGCCGTCGCCAGCCAGGGGCCGGTCGCGATTCCCACCACGGTGCGCAAGCAGCTCGAGCAGGCCGTGCAATCCGGCGCGCCGGGGCTGACCGCGATCGTGATGCGCCAGGGCCGGTTGTTGTTCCGCCTCGACCTCGGGAAGATCGCACCCGACGCGGAGCTGCCGGTGGCGTCCGCATCCAAATGGATGACCGCAGCGCTGGTGATGAGCGTGGTGGACGATGGCCGCCTCGCGCTCGATGCGCCTGTTTCGCGCTACCTGCCGGATTTCACCGGCGCCGCCAGCCGCATCACCCTGCGCCAGCTGCTGGCGCAGACCTCCGGCACCGGCAGCCTGCGCGACGGCCTGGACATCCGCCAGGATCCGCAAATGACCCTGGCCGAATCCGCCGCCGAGGTCGCCCGTCGTCCGCTGCAGGATCCACCCGGCACCGTGTTCCGCTATGGCGGACCGGGCTTCCAGGTGGCGGGCGCGGCGGTGGAAGCGGTCACCGGCGAGCGCTGGGCCACACTGTTTGACGAACGCATCGCGCGTCCGCTGGGCATGCATCACACCTGCTGGGAACACCTGCCCGCGCATGGCGTATCGCCCCAGCAGACGCGCAACCCGCTGCTGCAGGGCGGCGTGGTGACCACGGCGGACGACTACATGCGCTTCCTCACCATGCTGGCGCAGCACGGCCGCTACGGTGGCCGGCAGGTCCTGTCGGTGCAGGCGGTCGATGCGATGGAAAAGGTGCAGACGCTGGGCAAGCCGATGGCGTATCGCCCACCCGGCGCGCGCGACCGGGCCGCGCAGTATGCGCTGGGCAACTGGTGCGAGCGCTGGACCGAGGCCGGCGACTGCACCCTGGTCTCCAGCCCCGGCGCCTTCGGCACGTTCCCGTGGATCGACCGCACCAGCGGCGTCTACGGGGTGTTCTTCGTGAACAGCCGCCTGCTCAGGGTGGCGGCGTATTTCTACAAGGCCCGCGACGCCATCCTCTCGCAGCCCGAGTGATGCCCCGGGCACCTCAGCTCGCTGCGACCACGCCCTTGGCCGCCCGCTGCAGCACCTGGCGCAGCGCCAGCGGCTTGAGCGGCTTGTAGAGCACGCCCACACCGAGATCGAGCAGGCGCTGGCGCAGCTCGCCGTCGCGGTCGGCGGTGACGATCACGGCACTGACCGGCCCATGGCGGGCTTGCAGCTGATCGAGCACCTCGAGCCCGGTACGACCGCCGTCAAGGTGGAAATCGAGGATGTGGATATCCGCTGGCCACGGCGCGGCAAGGGCCTGCTCCAGGTTGCGCGCGGCGTGAACTTCCCAGCCCCAGCCCGCAAGCAGGTGGCTGAGCGCGGCCAGCGCAGCCGGTTCGTTGTCCACCACCACGGCGCGACCGGCCGGCAGAGACTGCAGCGCGACGGCAACCTCCGGCTGCAACCGGGGTGGCACGACGATCGGCACGTCCAGATGGAACACGCTGCCGCGTCCCGGCGTGGAACGCAGGCCCAGCGGATGATCGAGCAGCGCCGCCATGCGCTGGGCGATCGACAGGCCCAGGCCCAGCCCCTGCCCGCCCGCCGCGCTGCCGCGGCGGAACTCCTGGAAGATCAGCTGCTGCTCCTGCGGCGCGATGCCGGGCCCGGTGTCCCACACCTCCACCCGCAGCGCGTCGCCGCGGCGGCGCACGCCCAGCAGCACGCGGCCGCACTCGGCGTAGCGCAGCGCATTGGAGAGAAAGTTCTGCAGCACCCGGCGCAGCAGCTGCGGATCGGTGCGCACCCATGCGGTCGTGGCGACCACGTCGAAGCGCACGCCGCGGTCGCGCGCGATCGCGCGGAACTCGGCAGCGAGCGGATCGAGCACCTCGGCCAGCGCCACCGCGCGCGGCTGCGGGTGCAACCGGCCGCCCTCCAGCCGGGCGATGTCGAGCAGGCCCGCGAGCAGGCCCTCGGTGGCCGACAGCGCGCCGTTGAGGTGCTGCGCGGTGGCCGCATCGGCGCCGCGCTCGGTGAGCGCGTGGGCGAACAGCTGCGCGGCGTGCAGCGGCTGCATCAGGTCGTGACTGACCGCGGCGAGGAAGCGGCTCTTCGCCTCGTTGGCGCGCTGCGCCTCGCTGGAGGCGGCGGCCAGCGCGCGGGTGCGCTCCTCCACGCGCTGCTCCAGCGTTTCGTTGATGCGCTTGAGCGCGGCCTCCGCCTGGCGGAACGCGGTGACGTCGGTGAAGGTGGCCACGAAGCCGCCCCCCGGCATCGGGTTGCCGCGGATCTCCACCACCGTGCCGTCCGGAAACTGCCGCTCGGACAGATGCCGGGTGCCCGAGCGCATGTGCTGCAGCCGACGATGCACGCGCGCCTCGCGCGTGTCCTCGTCGAACACCTCGCCGACGATGCCCAGCGTCACCGCGTAGCGTGTGAGGTCGGCCACCGGCCGACCCACCTGCAGCAGCTCGGCCGGGTAATCGAACAGGCTGGCGTAGCGACTGTTCCACGCCACCAGCCTCAGCTCGGCATCGACCACGCAGATGCCCTGGCTCATGTTCTCCAGCGCAGCCTCGAGCACGCGCTGGTTGAAGCGCAGGTCCTGCGCCGCCTCGCCGACGATGGCGGCGACGGTATCGAGATCGCCACGCCCCTGCCGATGCACCACTTCCAGCAGCAATCGCGCGGAGGCCGCACCGATCACTGCCGCCAGTTCGTGCTCCACCTCCGCCATGCGCGTGGCGCCGGCCAGCCCGTGCGCGGGCGCGTGGGCGAACAGGTGCTCGACGCGCTCCGGCGGCAGGAAGCGCACCGCCAGCGCGCGCAGTTCCGCCACGCCCACATCACCCACACCCGCGGCGCCGGTGGCCTGGCCGTAGCGCGTGCCGGCCACCCAGGCGATCACCGCCACGTTCACCGCGAGGCTCAGCACCACCGCGCGACCGAGCCGGCTCCATTCGCCCAGGCCGAGCAGGCGGTCCGGTGCCAGCCAGTCCTGTCCCAGCGGGCCGGCCAGCAGCCACGCCGGTGCCTCCGGCAGCACCACCGGCAACAGGATGTAGAACCACACCAGCGTGCCTGCAGCGAGTCCGGCCGCCACCGCGCGCGGCCCCCGCTGCGGCTTGTACATCGCCACCAGCAGCGCCGGCGCGAGCCCGGCCAGTGCGGAGAACGAGATCGCGCCGATGTCGGCCAGCGCGTCGTTGCGCGCCAGCACGCGGCTGTAACCCCACGCCAGCAGGATCACGATGAGGATCGCCACGCGCCGCTGGCTGATCACCTCGCCGCGCAGGTCGCCGCGCTCGTCGCGCCCCCAACCCGCACGCACGCGCAGCGGCGCGATGAAGTGGTTCACCACCATCAGGCTCAGCGCGAGCGTGGCCACCACCACCATGCTGGTGGCCGCACTCAGGCCACCGAGGAACGCCACCAGCGCCAGGCCGTGTCGTTCCTGCGCCATCGGCAGCGCCAGCACGTACAGGTCCGACGGCACGCCGCTCGGCCCCAGCCACGCGTCGCCCAGCCGCGCCAGCGGCAGGATCGGCAGCGAGATCAGCAGCATGTACAGCGGAAACAGCCAGCGCGCGGTGCGCACGTGGCGCTCGTCGCGGCACTCCACCACGCCGGCGTGGAACTGGTGCGGCAGGGTGAACATGGCCAGCGCGCCGAGCAGGATCAGCGCCGGAAAGCCGCGACTTTCGTGCGGCACCGGCAACGCCGGCGGCAGGTGCGCCGGCAGCGGCGTGAACAGCAGCGAGCCCAGCGCCAGCATCGCGCCCAGCTTGAACAGCGACTCGAACGCCATCGCCAGCACCAGCCCGCGATTGTGCGCGGTGGACGAGGCGCGCCGCGTACCGAACAGCATCGCGAACAGCGCCATCAGCAGCGCCACGTAGAGCGCCGAGTCCTGCCACGGCTCGGATTCGGCAAGCTGCCCGCGGTTGAGCATGGCGTAACTCATCGCCACCGCCTTCAGCTGCAGCGCGATGTACGGCACGATGCCGATGATGATCACCGCGGTCACCAGCGCCGCCAGCCCCGCATGGCGGCCGAGCCGCACCGAGACGAGATCCGCAATGGAACCCGCGTTGTACTCGCGCGCCAGCTGCACCAGTCGGCGCAGCACGGTCACCGCCAGCAGGTACATCGCGATCGCACCGACGAACGTGGGCGGCAGCCACCAGCCCGAGCGACTGGCCTGCGTCACCGTGCCGTAGAACGTCCACGACGTGCAGTGGATCGCCAGCGACAGCGCATAGACGATCGCCCAGCGCTTCTCGAACAACTGCGGCCGCCGCTCGCCCAGCAGCGCCACGCCGAACAGCAGGCCGAGCCAGAGCAGCGCGGCGGCGGCGATCAGGGGCGTGCTCAGCATGGCTTGTGTGCCTGGGGGAGCGACTTCAGTCGCGATGACGCCGGATTCCTCCAAGGCCTCGAAGCACAGAGCTTTCGTCCTCCTGCGGAGGGCGAGTTACTTTCTCTCGCTTGCCCGAGAGAAAGTAACCAAAGAGAGGGGCACCCCGATGGCGCGCCCTGCGGGCATCCTGCCCTCCGGGTGCGCGGGTGGGTTCCGGGGGTTCGCCGACAGGGCTCCTGCCCTGACGTCGAACTGGCTCGCATCCATGCGAGCCCCCCCTGCGGGGCCTTTCCTACACCCACCCGCCGCGCCATAGGGGCCCCGGATAGAGCAGCGCGCTCCCAGCGCGCACTTCTCAAAAGAGCCAGAGCAACAGCAAAGCATCGCTTTGCGGTTACTTTGCTGTTGCTCTGGCTTTTCAGCCTTTCGGCTTTCCACCGGGTGCGGGCCAGGATGGCCCGCTGCCCTACCCGGGGCCCCTGTGCGGCGGTGAGGCGGGGACGACAGGCCGCGTAGCGGTCATCGGCACGGACGCCGATGACTTTTCGCCCGGACAGGAGTCCGGTCGAAAAGCCCGGCCCCGGCTCACGGACTTGCCGCCCATGGATGGGCGGCAAGCGCCAAGCGGGGTGTCGTTTTCTCTTGGTTACTTCTCTTTTGGACAAGCAAAAGAGAAGTAACTCGCCCTCCGCAGGAGGACGAAAGCTCTTTGCTCTTGCTTTGCAACGCCCAGCCAGGCAAAGCGAAGACGCTGGAGCCCGGCTTGCGCCGGGGTGACGACCATGCAGGTCAACAGCGCGCCGCGCCATCACTGCCCCGCAGGCAGCCCCAGCGCGCGCACGGCATTCACCAGCCAGCGCAGCTGCACGCCGTGGCGGGTGTCGTAGTCGGTGCCGGAGTATCCCCACCAGTCCCAGCATGCCTGCGGATTCAAGGGCGCGAAGCTTGCGCGGGTCTGAGGATAGAGCACCGCCACGCCGTAGGCGTCGGCCCAGCGGTTGAAGCCGGCGTCCTTCACGAACGTCTCGCCGATCGCATCGGCGTTCTGCTTGCAGCCGTGCAGCGCCACCACCAACCCGCACGGCTTGCCGGCGGCGCAGGCGGGCGGCAGGTAGAGGTAACCCTTGGGCGCCAGCAAGGCATCGGCGCCGTCGGGGCGCAGCGCGTCCTGGTCGAAATCGAGCACACGCCCCGTGGCCGCGTCAGCCACCGGCTGCGGCGACGCGCCGAACAGCTGGTGGAAGATCTCGCCGGCCGCGTCGAATCCACAGTGGCCCAAGTACGGCGATACCGACTGGCCGCAGTCCGCGCCCTTCGCCGCGATCGGCAGGTTGTGCGCGAAATCGCGCGCGCCATCGTCCACCACCTGCATGCCGGCGAGCGCGGGATCACCGTCGCGCAGGCGCTGGTAGAACTGCGCACCCGCCTCGGCCACCGCGGGCGCAACGACGCCGTCGGCCTTGCCATGCAGCAGGTAGACGTGCGCTTTGGCCAGCGCGCTCAACGAGCCGTTTTCGCCCGCCGCCGCGCGCTTGCGCGCGTTCGCCACCAACGCGTCGACGTCGATCGCCGGCGATCCCTTCATGCAGCTGCTCAGCGCCGTCTGCAGGTTGCCGCCGGCGCAGCCGTAGGGGCCGCCAGCCACCAGCGCCGCATCGGGAAAGATTTCCGGATAGGCCAGCTGCGCCTGCGTAGCCATGTATGCGCCGGAAGAGAGGCCGACCACGGCGACGCGTGCGGCGTCGAGCTGCAGGTGCGGCAGGCGCGCATCGTGGCGCGCGGCGCAGGCGGCGCCGGCGACCAGCACAAGGCTCAGTCCCAGCAGGCGCAGTGGGGGGAACGAAGGCATCGAAAACTCCTCGAGGCACGTTGGAAAAGAAAACGACCCGCGCGATCGGGGAGAGCATCGCACGGGTCGCAGGGCGAGCGGCGCAGCCGCCTCAGAAGGTGTAGCGCGCGCTCAGCGTCACCATCCGCGGCGCACCGTAGAAGCCGGTGACGATACCCAGCGCACCGATGTTGTAGCCAGTGGTGCGGTAGGACTTGTTGGCCAGGTTGGTGCCCTGCAGGCTCACGCTCCACGGCTGATCGATCTGCCAGATTACGCCCGCGTTCCACAACCCGTAGGCCTTCTGTGCGATCAGCGGCGACAGCGTGGTTTCCGGATACACCATGCCCTGGTAGGCGTAGTTGATGCGCGCGGTGAGGCTGCCGCCGTCACCCACCGGCCGGGTGTTTTCCAGCGACAGGCCGCCGGACCACTTAGGCGCGTTGGTGAACTTCTGCTGGTCGGCGATGTTGACGCCGCCGCTCAGGAACTCGGTGTACTTGGTCTTGAGGTAGGCGAAGTTGCCGCTGAACGTCCAGCCATCGGCCGGCTTCCAGGCGAACTCCTCCTCCAGGCCATCGATATGGCCCTTGCCGGCGTTGGTGAAGTCGCCGAAGAAGCCCTGGCTGCCGTTGGGCAAGGTGTAGGAGGTGAACACCGACAGCTGGATGTCGGAGTAGATGTTGTGGAACAGCGCCGTGTTCATCATCAGCGCGTCGTCGAAGAAGGTCATCTTGCTGCCCAGCTCGAACGACTGCACTTTCTCGTCGTTGATCGGTCGGCACGAGCTGGGAATCGCCGCGCAGTTCGCGCGGATGTTGTAGCCGCCGGAGTGGAAGCCGGTGCTGTAGCTGGCGTAGAGCTTCACCTGGTCGCTCGCGCTCCAGTCCAGCGACACCTTCGGCGAGGCGTTGTTGGTGGTGTGCGAGCCGGAGAAGTTGGCCAGCACCGAGATCGGCGTGCTGAACGATTCGTCGGCGAAGCCGTAGTTCTGGATCAGCGCGGTCTTGGTTTCGCGGGTCAGACGCACGCCCACATCCAGGCTCCACTCGGGGCTGATGTCCCAGGCGAAGTCACCGTAGGCGGCCAGGCTGCGCGTGCCCACGCGGCCACCGGTGCTGCCGTACTGCGAGTAGCCCAGGGTGGTGTAGGGCGGCGAGCCGAGAAAGATGTTGTGGATCTGGCCGCTGGCCGAGCCGTTGAAGTAATACAGGCCGGCCACGCCGTGCAGGCTGCCGCCGGCGTCGTAGTTGGCCTGCAGCTCCTGGCTGAACTGGTGATCCTTGTACAGCGCGCTGACGTCGGCGATTTTTTCCGGCAGCGTGTCGAAGTCGATCGCGGTGTCGGTGTGCGAACCGCGCACGGCGGTCACCGACTTCAGTGACCAGTCGTTGCTGGCCACCCAGTTCAGCGTGAGCGCGGTGCCGTAGAGCTTGGTGCGGTTGAGCTGGGCCATGCCACCGCGGGTGTCGAAGTCGCTCGACAGCGGCGCATAGGCCGGGTCGAACTTGTTGGCGATCAGCATCTTCGCGCCGCGCGGATTGGAGTTGTCGCGCACACCGTCCACTTCCAGCTGCGCGTTGAACTGCTGACTCGGGAAGAAGCCCAGCGTAGCGCGGGCCGAATTGGTGTTCTTGTTACCGTTGCGGCTGCCGGTGTTGAGGTTGGTGCCGAAGCCGTCGTTGTGCTCGCTGGCGATCGCCGCGCGGCCACGCCACACCTTGTCGGCGCTGGCGCCGCCGATGCTGGCCTTGATGTCCTTCTCGCCGTGGGTGCCGGCGGTGACTTCCACCGAGCCCTCGGTCTTCACCGGCAGCGGGTTGGAGACGTACTTGATCGCGCCACCGATGGTGTTCTTGCCATACAGGCTGCCCTGCGGACCGCGCAGCACCTCGATACGGCTGACATCGAACACGTCCAGCACGGCGCCTTGCGGACGCGCCACGTAGACGTCGTCCAGGTAGATGCCCACGCCCGGGTCGAAGCCCCAGGTCGGGTCGGCCTGGCCGACGCCGCGGATGTAGGCGGTGAGCGTGGTGTTGGAGCCGCGCGCGGCGTAGATCTGCAGCGATGGCACCTTGCCCTGCAGGTCGGCCAGGTTCTGCACGTTCTGCTTTTCCAGCGACTGCGCGGTGAACGCGCTGACCGCGATCGGCACGTCCTGCAGCGTCTCCTCGCGCTTGCGCGCCGTCACCGTGATCTGGTCCAGCTGCTTGGCCTTGTCGACGCTCGGCGCAGCGGCGGTGTCCTGCGCGTGCAGCAGCGGACTGCCGGACAAGCCGATCACTAGGCTGATCGCCAGACTCAGGTGCGTGCGCTTCATGGTTTCCCCTTCCCTTCGGTGAGCTGGCCGCCTTGAGGGCGGCTCGCGTGGACGCAGCCATCGACGATGGATGCTTGATGGCTAGCAAGCCTAGGCAGCATGGGCGGCGGTCACACTTGTACCTTCGTACAGTGCCCGCGGCGGCGAGGCGTGCGGATACTCCGGACCCCATCGTGCTTCATGCCACCGCCGAGGAACCGCAAGGATGGCCTTCCTGATCGTGCTCGCCGCGCTGTGCTTTCTGATGCTCGCGGCGTACCGCGGCTACAGCGTCATCCTGTTCGCGCCACTGGCTGCGCTGGGCGCGGTGCTGCTGACCGAGCCGTCGCTGGTGGCGCCGATGTTCACCGGCCTGTTCATGGATCGCATGGTCGGCTTCCTCAAGCTCTACTTCCCGGTGTTCATGCTCGGTGCGCTGTTCGGCAAGCTCATCGAACTGTCGGGTTTCTCCAAGGCGATCGTCGCAGCCACCATCGGCCTGGTCGGGCGCAGCCGCGCGATGCTGTCGATCGTGCTGGTGTGCGCGCTGCTCACCTACGGCGGCGTGTCGCTGTTCGTGGTGGTGTTCGCGGTGTATCCGTTTGCCGCCGAGCTGTTTCGCGCCAGCGACATCCCCAAGCGGCTGATCCCCGGCACCATCGCGCTGGGCGCGTTCACCTTCACCATGGATTCGCTGCCGGGCACGCCGCAGATCCAGAACATCATCCCCACCGCGTTCTTCGGCACCACGGGCTGGGCCGCACCGTGGCTGGGCACGATCGGCGCGCTGTTCATCCTCGTCGTGGGCCTCAGCTACCTGGAATGGCGCCGGCGCAAGGCCGCCGCGGCGGGCGAAGGTTACGGCACCGAGCTACTCAATGAGCCGGCGCCGTTCGAGCACGGCAAGCTGGCCCATCCGCTGTTGGCAATTCTTCCGCTGCTGCTGGTGGGCGTGGTCAACAAGCTGCTCACCGACGCCATCCCGCGCCTGTACGGCGTGAGCAGTTCATTCGTGCCCGCCGTGGTCGGCGAGGCCAAACCGATCGTGCAGGAGACGGCGAAGATTGCCGCGATCTGGGCGGTGGAGGGCGCGCTGCTGGTCGGCATCCTGTGCGTGCTCGCCACCGCCTGGAAGCCGGTGATTGCGCGCTTCGCCGAAGGCAGCAAGGCCGCCGTAGGCGGTGCGCTGCTGGCCTCGATGAACACCGCTTCCGAATACGGCTTCGGCGCCGTGATCGCCGCCCTGCCCGGCTTCAAGCTGGTCGCCGACGGATTGCGCGCGATTCCGCATCCGCTGGTCAACGAGGCGGTGTCGGTGACCGCGCTGGCCGGCATCACCGGCTCGGCGTCCGGCGGCATGAGCATCGCACTGGCGGCGATGGCCGACACCTTCATTCACAACGCGCAAGCCGCGGGTATCCCGATGGAAGTGCTGCACCGCGTGGCCGCGATGGCCTCCGGCGGCATGGACACGCTGCCGCACAACGGCGCGGTGATCACCCTGCTGGCAGTGACCGGGCTGACGCATCGGCAGTCGTACAAGGACATCTTCGCCATCACCGTGATCAAGACGCTGGCGGTAGGGGTGGTCATTGCGGTGTATGCGGTGACGGGGGTGGTGTGAGCGCCACCCGCGGCTCGTATAGAACCTGCTCGTATAGAACCTGTAGGAGCGGCTTCAGCCGCGATGCTCTTGCTCCTGATGCACAACTAAAGCCTGGAGCATCGCGGCTGAAGCCGCTCCTACAGCAAGCTTGGTGAACCTTGATGCCGCGGCACTAAAAGCCAAACCCGCCCCCCCGACATCCCTCCCCCGGCAGCACCACGCCGCGATGTCGCTACCCATCCGGCCCCGCGCCTGCGCGCGGCGCCACCCGCCTCGTCCGCGAGGCATGTAGCGAAGGAGGAAACACGCGATGTCGATCAAGCACGTCCTGCTCGCCCTGCTGCTCCTGATACCCGCCACGGCGGCCCGCGCCGTCTGCCATGACACCGTGGTGATGGTCCACGGCAACACCGGCAGCCCCGGCGATTTCGTCAACACCTACAACCTGCTGCGCCAGAACGGCTGGACCGACGCGCAGATCATCCGCCCATCCTGGGGCAACCCGTACTGCGCCGCCTGCAATGACCACGACGGCAGCGAAGAAACGCCGGTGAAGAACGCCATTTCCAGCGCCATCGCCAACTCGTGCTCGGGCAAGATCGACGTGATCGGCCACTCCATGGGCGTCACGCTCGCCATGCGCGAGATCGACAAGCTCGGCGTGGCGGCCAAGGTGAACACCTTCATCGGCATCGCCGGCGCCGTGCACGGGCTGTGGAGCTGCGGCGTGTACCCGTACAACGTGTTCAACAGCACCTGCGGCACCTACGGCCTGTCCATCCACAGCCCGTTCCTGGACTCGATCGCCGGCCACCGCTTCGGCGTGCACATGTACTCGTTCAAATCCTGGGTGGACGAGATCAACTGCTACGGCGGCGTGTGCACCGTCGACGGCGTGCACACCTCGTCGATCCCCGGCGAAGACCGCAGCCTCGACTACCCCTACGGCCACTACCAGCTGCTCTGGTACACCGCCGCCGACCAGGTCAGCCTGCTGCAATAGCCGCCACCGGGCCGGATCGGCCAGCGCGCCTGATCCGGCCTGCGGGTTTTGCTAGGCTCGCCGATGTTGCGTCCGCCTCCATCCCGGGGCCTGGACGCCTACCGTCAGGGGAAAATCAGGGATGAACCTTTCGCGCCGCTCCGTGGCCGCCGCTGTCGCGGCCGCCTGTTTTGCCATCGCCGCCTGCCATCGCGATGACGCCGCCGACACCCGGCCGGCAACCGTCGATGCCGCCACGCTGCAGCGGGCGCAGGACGCCCTCTCGCAACCGGCCTGGCTGCGCAGTCACCTGCCGCCCACCACCGTCGCCTACCTGCGCATTCCCTCGCCGTGGGGTCTCATCGGCGCGGTGCCGGACGGCCGCTCGCTGGACCAGGTCACCGCCGGCGATGCCAACCTCGCCACCATCGCCGCGCTGCGCGAGGCGATCGCCAAGGACAAGGTGCTCGCCGACAGTGGCGCGGCTGCCTATGTGATCCCGCTGCTGGTCGACCTGCGCTCGCCGCTGGAGGCGGTGGCCAGCGACCCGATCGGCGTGATGTCGCCCGGCAGCCAGGTGCTGCTGTCGATGCGGCTGGCACAGCACACCGGTGCGGAAGTGGCCGCGCGCTTTGCCGCGCTCGGCCCCGCGATGACGCTGGCCAGACCGTTCGACGCGAACGGCGACAGCCAGCTGGCGATGGGCGCACCGCTGCACTTCGATGCCGCCAGCCAGCGACTGTTCCTGCTGGTGGGCAAGCAGGCGACCGACAACGCCCAGCTCTCCACCCTTCTGGCAGGCATCGCCAAGACGCAGACCGACACCCCGGTGGCACAGGCCATCGCCACGCAGGAGCACGCCATCGACGGCTCCGGCGAGGGCTTGTTCGGCTGGGTCAGCCTGCACGGTGTCGGCAGCCTGGCGACCGGCGCGATTCCACCGACCGCGGGCACTCTGCCCGGCGACCTGCTCAGCAAGGCCGACGGCGTCGCCTTCGGTGCCGGCAGCATGGATGGCCACGGCCACATGCAGCTGCGCATTCACGCGCCGCAGTCGCGCCTGCTCGGCTACCTCGCCCCGCAGCAGTTCGACCCCAGCTTCGACACCGCCGGCGCGCCGCGCTGGGTGGCCAACGTCGCCTTGCCCGGTGCCGCGCAATGGCAGGCCTTCGAGAACAATCTCGCGCTCGACTTCGGCGCCGAGCGCGCGGCCAGCTGGCGCGAGGCAATGGCCAAGTGGAAGGTTGCGACCGGCTTCGATCTCGCCGAGATCGTGCAGTGGGTCGGCCCTGAGCTGATCTCGTTCGAGGACGACGCGGGCAGCTACACGGCGCTGCGCGTGCGCGACCGCAAGGCGCTTTACGCGCAGATCGAGCGCTTGGCGAAGCAGCATCAGTGGCGTTTCACCGAGCGCTCGCTGGACGGCATCACCGTCCACTCGCTCACCGTGCATGGCTCGACCAAGCCGGAGGACGCCGCGAAGAGAAACTATCCCGGCATGGCCGCCATCACCGAACTTGCCGCGCGCGTCGGCACCCATTTCTACTGGGTGGAGGACGGCAACTTCCTGATCTTCGCCAAGGTGCCGCAGGCGCTGGCCGATCGCGCGGCCGCACATCCCTCGCTGGCGCTGGACGGCTGGCTGAAGGCCCGAGGTTACGAAGGCGCGGACAGCCTGCTCGGCGTCACCGCCGTGACCCGCGACGCGCAGCGCAACACCTACTACGCCTACCTGCAGCTGCTGCAGATCATCAACGATCTCAGCGGCGGCAACGTCGACCTGATGGCGATGCCGGCCGCGCACACGCTGAAGCTGCCGCATCACGGCATTGCCGGGCTCAGCCTGGGCGTCACTAACGACGGCATCGCGTTCCGGGTGAACTACGAGCAGCAGCCGCTGGAGCTGATCGGCGCCAGTGGCAACGGCAGCGGCATGACCGCGGTGGCGGTCGTCGCGATCATGGCGGCCATCGCGATCCCGGCCTATCAAGACTACGTCATCCGCGCACAGGTCGCCGAGGGCCTCACCTTGGCTGATACCGCCAAGACCGCGGTGGCCGAATATCGCGCCCAGCGCGGCCGCTGGCCGACCAGCAACGCGGCGACCGGCCTGCCGCTGCCACCTGCCATACACGGCAAATACGTAGACTCGGTCAGCGTCGGCGAACAGGGCACGATCACCGTGCATTTCGGCAGCGAGGCACCGAGCAAAGCCAACGCACAGATCGCCGGCAAGACGCTGGAGCTCACTCCGGCGCTCGAGAACAACGCGATCCGCTGGAGCTGCTATTCCGACGAGATTCCCGCCAAGAACCTGCCGGCCAGCTGCCGCCAGCCCTGATCGGAGCCGGTTGACAGCCCCTTTTCCACGGGCGTCGGCGCAACGCCGGCGCCCGCGCGGCTGAACCATTTTCCGCGGCAGCGCAGCAAGTTGTCACACAAGCCCGTATAATCCGGCGGTTAATCCTTCAGCCCACCTTTCAGGCGGCCCTTACGGCGCCCGCCGAGCCTTTACCCATGTCCATCGAAAAGCTGCGCAATATCGCCATCGTCGCCCACGTCGACCATGGCAAAACCACCCTCGTCGACCAGCTGCTCAAGCAGTCCGGCACGCTCTCCGAGCGCACCGTGCTGGCCGAGCGCGTGATGGACTCCAACGACCAGGAAAAGGAGCGTGGCATCACCATCCTGGCCAAGAACACGGCCATCACCTGGCAGGGCAACCGCATCAACATCGTCGACACCCCCGGACACGCCGACTTCGGCGGCGAGGTGGAGCGCGTGCTGTCGATGGTGGACACGGTGCTGATCCTGGTCGACGCGATGGACGGCCCGATGCCGCAGACGCGCTTCGTGACCCAGAAGGCGTTCGCGATGGGCTTCAAGCCGATCGTGGTGATCAACAAGATCGACCGCCCCGGCTCGCGCCCGGAGTGGGTGGTGGAGCAGGTGTGGGATCTGTTCGACCGCCTAGGCGCCACGCCCGAGCAGATGGACTTCCCGATCGTCTACGCCTCGGCGCTGAACGGCTACGCCTCGCTGGACGAAAACGCCCGCGAAGGCGACATGACCCCGCTGTACGAGGCGATCATGCAGCACGCGCCCAAGCCGGACGTCGATCCGGACGGCCCGTTCCAGATGCGCATCAGCCAGCTCGACTACAACAACTTCGTGGGCGTGATCGGCATCGGCCGCATCCAGCGCGGCACCCTGAAGAAGAACATGCCGGTGGCGGTGATCGATCGCCACGGCAAGAAGCGCCAGGGCAAGGTGCTGCAGGTGCTGGGCTTCATGGGCCTGGAGCGCATCGAGCAGGACAGCGCCGAAGCCGGTGACATCGTCGCCATCTCCGGCATCGCCGACCTCACCATCTCCGACACCGTCTGCGCGCTGGACAAGCCCGAGGCGCTGCCGGCGCTCACGGTGGACGAGCCGACCATCAGCATGACCTTCCAGGTGAACAACTCGCCGTTCGCCGGCAACAAGGACCTCTCCGGCGGCAAGTTCCTCACCAGCCGCCAGCTCAAGGACCGCCTGGACCGCGAGCAGGTGCACAACGTGGCGCTGAAGGTCGAGCAGGGTTCGGACGCGGACAAGTTCCTGGTCTCCGGCCGCGGCGAGCTGCACCTGTCGGTGCTGATCGAGAACATGCGCCGCGAGGGCTACGAGCTGGCCGTGTCGCGTCCGGAAGTGATCATCAAGGAGATCGACGGCCAGATGATGGAGCCGTTCGAGCAGCTGGTGGTCGACGTGGAAGAGATCCACCAGGGCCCGGTGATGGAGCGTCTGGGCATCCGCAAGGGCCAGCTGAAGAACATGGAGCCGGACGGCAAGGGCCGCGTGCGCCTGGAGTACATGATCCCGGCGCGTGGCCTGATCGGCTTCCAGAACCAGTTCAAGACCCTCACCCAGGGCTCGGGCCTGCTGTTCCACGTGTTCGACCACTACGGTCCGAAGGAAGAAGGCCAGATCGCCAAGCGCCCCAACGGCGTGATGATCGCTAACGCCGGCGGCACCACCCCCGCCTACTCGCTGGGGCCGCTGCAGGAGCGCGGCAAGCTGTTCGCCGCCGAAGGCGACAACGTGTACGAAGGCCAGCTGGTGGGCATCCACGCCAAGGACAACGACCTCACCGTCAACGCGATCAAGCCCAAGCCGCTCACCAACATGCGCGCCTCGGGCAAGGACGACGCGATTCAGCTCACCCCGGCGATCAAGTTCTCGCTGGAACAGGCGCTGGACTTCATCGACGACGACGAGCTGGTGGAAGTCACCCCGAAGGAAATCCGCCTGCGCAAGAAGCACCTCACCGAGAACGACCGCAAGCGCGCCTCGCGCGGCGGCTGATCGGGTACTTCATCGCTGTACGAAAAAGCCGCCCTCGGGCGGCTTTTTTTATCCCGAACGGTATCGGCACGCGCCGGTAAAACGACGGCCCTACCCGTCACGGCACCAGGTGCGCGATCGGGCTCACCGACCAGCACACGGTGCCCTGATCGATCGCCGCATGCACCGGCGCATCGGCCAGCTCGCGCATCAGGCGACGGGCGGAAGCCCTGGCGTCGGCCACCCGCTTCCAGACGACCAGATCCACCACCGTGCCGTCCGGATGCTGCAGCAGCATTCGCGAGACGAATCCGCGCTGCCGCCGCAGCCAGGGATCGACGTCCGCATTCGCGGCGATGAAGTCCGCCAGCTGCAGCCCGGCAACCAGCTTGAAGGTCGTCATCTCGATGGCGGGTCGCATGGTCATTGCCATCAGATGCAGTACCCGCCACCAACCTCGATCCGCTGCGCATTGACCCAACCGCTGTCGGGAAGCAGCAGCGAGGCGATCACACCGGCCACGTCCGTCGCCTCCCCCACCCGCCCCAGGGCGGTCTGATCGGCGAGCATCTGCGCAAACTCCGGATGCTTGTCCAAAGCGCTGTCGCCCAGCTCCGTGCGGATGGCGCCCGGCGAAACCGAATTGGCGCGGATGCGGCGCGGGCCGAACTCCTTGGCTATGTAGCGCGTCAGCACGTCCAGGCCGCCCTTCATGGCCGCGTACGGCGCCACGCCCACGGTGGCGACGCGCGTGGTGGCGCTGCTCACGTTGACGATGGAGCCGCCATCGGCCAGCAGCGGCAACAGCGCCTGGGTCAGGAACAGCGGCCCCTTGAGGTGCACATTCATCAAGCCATCAAAGACGGCCTCGGTGATCGTGCCAAACGGATGGAAGCCGCCGTGACCGGCGTTGTTCACCAGGCCATCGAACGACGCCCGCCCCCACTCCCGCTCCAGCGTGGTCGACAGCTCGCGCGTGAAGCGCTCGAAGCTGGCGACGTCGCCCACATCCAGCGACAGGGCCACCGCCTTGCCGCCTTCGCCCCGGATCTGCTCGACCAGCGCGTCCGCACCGGCCCGATGGCTGCGGTAGGTGGCGACGACACCAAAGCCGTGCCGCGCGCAGGCCAGCGCGGCGGCGTGTCCGATGCCTCGACTGGCGCCGGTGATCAATGCGATTTTCATGGGGATGCCCTGCAGCGTGCGAAAGATGCAGGCAGCGTAGGTCGCTCGCGCGGACGACTCTGGCCGGATCGTCGCGCACCCTTGCCCGATCCTCTCAAATGCGCGGTGGCGACCGGCGCAGCCGGCATAATCCACCGATGGATTCCGCCCTGGCCGAACTGCACCGACTCACGGCGCATGCAGAGAACCGCCGCACCGAAACCGGCCTGCCGCGCGTGGCCATGGTCCAGGGCGAGATTCCCGAGCACCAGCTGGCGGCCGTGTACGAGCCGATGATCAACCTGATCCTGCAGGGCGGGAAAACCCTCACCATCGGCGGCCAGACCTATCGCTACGACCCCACCCACTACTTCGTGATGTCGATCGACGTGCCGGCCACCGGCACCGTGCACCCGGACCGCGACGGCCGGCCCTACCTGGCCGTCGCCCTGACGCTCGATCCGGACGTGGTCGCGGACCTGCTGGACGACATGCCCACGCCGAAAACCGGCACGCACGACGAACGCGGCTTCAGCGTCTGCCCCACCACGCCGGAACTGCTCGACGCATGGTTGCGACTACTGCGCCTGATGGAGCACCCGGGCGACATCGCTGCGCTGGCACCGGTGTACGAGCGCGAGATCCTGTATCGCGTACTGCAAGGCCCGCAGGGATGGATGCTGCGCGAGATCGCGCTGCCGGACAGCACGCTCTCGCGCATCCGCCGCACCATCGCCTGGCTGCGCGAACACCACGACCGCCCCGTGCAGGTCGAAACCCTCGCCGACCTCGCCGCGATGAGCCCCGCCACCTTCCACCGCCACTTCAAGGCGGTCACCGTGATGAGCCCCATCCAGTTCCAGAAGCAGCTCCGCCTGCTGCGCGCCCGGCAACTGCTGATGACCGGCGCGCGAACCGCTTCGGATGTGGCATACCGCGTGGGCTACGAAAGCCCCTCGCAGTTCGGCCGCGACTACGCTCGCTTGTTCGGCGCCTCACCGCTGCGCGATGCGCAGCGGCTGCGCAAGGAGCTACTCATCTAGATGAGCGCTGTAAAACACTCGCACTTGCGAGTCAGCCGCGCTATCGCCGCGCAAAGAGGCCCACCCGCTCGCAGTTCACGGCTTTGAGTCGCTGGATGCCACATCGGCTCGCTCACGCCGAACGAGACCCACCACGTTTTCCACTGCGTCAATCACGACCTGCGGACGATCGTATTGGACGTAGTGCCCTGCCCCCGGAACAATGGCGTTGAATCCCCGGGTGGACATGGCCGCCACTTCGTTGTGCATGGTTTCCCACGAGAGGGTTCTTTGATCGCGCAAGGCCTGCGTCTCGTCCTTCGCGGGTGGGTATGGTGCATGCGTGAGCACTACGATTGGCATGTCCCCGAAACTGCGGCGCGTCCGGCGGGTCTGGTCGGCGCTGGCGTAAAAGATGGCGTGACGCTCAGAAGCCGCTGCTGCCTGCCACCGCTCCGTCGCCGCGTAGTGCATCTGAGCCGCGTTGATCTCGGCGCTGAAACGTGGATCCGGAGCTCCGACACACTTTTCGAAAGCAGGGGTACCAGGAACGAGACCTTTGCGGGCCTCCGTGACGCAACTGTCGTACTCGGCCAGATATGCATCCCACTTGGCTTGCTGGCCCGGTTCGCCAATCGCCCACCCACGCTCGGACTGATCCTCGTGCGATCCCTCCACTGATACCAAGCCCACCACATCTTTTGGATAGCGGTCTGCGTAGACACGTATATACATACCTGCTGCCGAATGACCCACGAGCACATAGGGCGGCTTCTCGCCAGCAGCCCGCAATAGCTTGTGCAAATCCTCGGCAATGTTTAGAGCAGTGCTCGGGCGATTCGACGCATCGCTGAATCCGAGACCCGCACGATCGTATGAGCACACGCGTGTGTCTGCAGCGATCGGCTTTTGCACCAACGCCCAAGAAATCGTCGAGTCCCCCATCCCCGCATCAAGGATCACAGTGGGCTTGCCATGACCAAGGCAGTAAATGTTCATTCGCCGCCCGTTATCCATCGCCACCAGCCTCCGTGGCTGTGCGTAAACAGGATCCGTCACGATCGGGTCTTTGGCACTCTTCGCATGCACCACGCCCATTGCCAGCACCGCGAGCCACGTGCTCAAACTCTTACGCATCCTTGTTCCCCTGTTGGTCATCGACGCCATTCTGACAAACAAAACCCGGGTCCAAAACCCGGCCCAGAGTGTACTTTCGAGCGACCGCTTCGAGCCAAAATCAGACACTGCCTACCAAAATTTCCACGACGGCTTCTTAGGCAACTGAAGCCGCGGCGGCACTGTCTTGGACCCTTCGATGACCCCATAGAGCGCGACATTGAAGCTGACTTCTGCGCCTATTTTCCCTGCGCATTCCTTGACGATAAAGGCCGTACCCATTGCTGCGGACTGGGCAGCCTCCTTAAGACTTAGGCGGTTCTCTTCAGCGATCCGCACGGCATCCTCTTGCAGCAACACCAGCGATTGAACAACCGATAGCTTTGGCTCCTCGCCCCGAAGTGCATTGCTGCCGCCGATTTTCGACTTGTCGAGCACGACTCCGAAGTTTTGAAGCATCGATCCCAATATATTGATCAGTTGCGGCCCTTCCTCATTGGCCTTCTCTGAAAGAAGTACCGATCCAGGTTCAAATTTGTTGATATCGAGATTGAACGATCGCAGGAGCAGACTTCCTGACAACCGAGCCGCTGCTGCAATTGCGGTTTCCGCGTGCACAGCTCGGCCGGTGCCGGCCCGAGCTGCAACAAGGTCAACAAATAGTCCGGCGACTTTGTTCTGTGCGTCCAAATTGCTCACGTTACCCTCCAAAAATGCGCACGCTTATAGCGTCCGCTCTGGGCCCGACATCCGCCCTTACCTCAACCCACCACCACCTGCGCCCGCTCCAACGCCGCCACCCGCCGCTCCAGCCTGGGGCCCAGGTAGCAATGCGACCCACACGGCAGCAGCCCGGCCTGCTGGAACTCGCGCAAGTACCACTGCGGGGTGCGGGCGACGAAGCCGTGCATGTCGCCGTCGGGGTCATCGCTGCGGGTGAACACTTCGACGAAGGCGATGCCTTCGAGCATGTCGACGATGCCGCCGAGGCCCGCGCGGATTTCGGCGGGCTTGAGGTAGTGCAGCACGTCGGTGCAGACGATGAGGTCGAAGCGGGTGTCGAAGCGCAGGTATTCGAGCTGGCCGAAGGTGGCCAGGCCGATGTTGCGACTGCGGCCGTAGCGGTTGACCACGTACTCGCTGGCGTCCAGCCCGCGGTAGCTCGCCTCCGGGCGCAGCGCGCGCAGGTGGGCGCGCCACGGCGCCTCGCCGCAGCCCACGTCGAGCACGCTGCGGATGGGGCGGCCCAGGTAGTACTCGGCCTGCGCCACGGCCAGCGCCACCTTGCGGCGCAGCTCGGCGGGCGAGGCGACGGTGTGGTCCGGGTGGCGGTACCACTTGTCGAAATAGGCGCGGTCGTAGGTCTTGGGCACGGCGGGCATCCTGGCGGTCAGCGCGCATGGTAACTGCCGTCGCGCCAGCATCACCCGACGCCCACGCAAGGCGGCGCACGATGCCCCATCCCCCACCGAGGAGTACGCCCATGCCCATGGTCCGCATGCGCCTGATCGGCAGCCGCGACGACGCCGACACCGTGATCAACGCCCTGCACGGCATCGACGGTATCGAGCACGTGGAAGAAGTGGACGACCTCACCCCGATGATGCGCGACGACTCCAGCTCCAGCGAACTGGTGGACGACAGCGAGGGCAAGATCTACTACGTGGAAGTGCGCGCGCCCAACGCCAACCGCGTCGACGCGGTGCAGAGCGTGGCCGAGTTCATCGGGCGCGAGCGCGGCATGGGGGTGGAGTTCGTGGACGAGTTTTGATTGGGCGAGCCGTCCGCTTGCGCGAGAGCGGCGGATTACCAAGAGCATCGCGGCTGAAGCCGCTCCTACAAGGGGCGCAAGGTGTTGCGAAGGCTGAACGGGGCGGACGCGACGGCAGCACCCGGTACACCGTAGCGCGGGTTCCGCGTTGACCATCGCATCGCCCACTGCACGGATGGCTTCGCATGCGCCTCGTCTTTGCCTCGCTCGCCACCGGTTTGCTGCTGGCCGCGGCCGGCGCAGCGCCCGCGCTCGCCAGCTCCCCCGGCGCGCCGCTTTCCCACGACGACATTGCCTGGCTGCGCCGCGCCAGCTTCGGCGTGGACAGCGCCACTCTGGCGCGCTACCGGCAGCTCGGCCGCGAGGGCTGGCTCGATGAAGCACTCGCCGATCGCAACGACACCCTGCCCTCCCCCATCCAGCAGCTGATCGACAGCTACGATGCGATCAACACGCCGCCACTGGAGCTGGTGAAGCGCTATCGCGACCAGATGAAGCAGGTGAAGACGATGCCCGACGGCGACGCCAAGGTCGCCGCCAAGAAAACGGCGCAGAAGGACGGCCGCAAGCTGCTGCGCGAGGCCCAGCAAGCCGAGCTGCTGCACGCCATCTACGGCAGCAATCCGCTGAAGGAGCAGATGGTGTGGTTCTGGTTGAACCACTTCAGCGTGTACGGCGCCAAGGGGCCGGTGAAGCTGCTGGCGGCGGACTACGAAGAGCATGTGATCCGCCCGCACACGCTGGGTAAGTTCCGTGACCTGGTGATGGCCACGCTGGAAAGCCCGGCGATGCTGATGTACCTGGACAACGCGCAGAACGCCAAGGGCAAGGTCAACGAGAACTACGCGCGCGAACTCATGGAGCTGCACACGCTGGGCGTGGGCAGCGGCTACACCCAGCAGGATGTGCAGCAGCTGGCGCTGATTCTCACCGGCGTGGGCGTGGCGCGCCCGCGCCAGATGGAAGGCAGGCGACGCTTCGCGCGCTTCGGCGGCGCGCAGCGCGGCGTGGTGCAGCGCGGCCTGTTCGAATTCAACCCGGCCCGCCACGACGACAGCGACAAGACCTTCCTCGGCCACCGCATCCGTGGCGGTGGCTTTGAGGAGGTGGAGCAGGCGGTGGACCTGATCGTCAGCCAGCCAGCTTGCGCGCGCTTCGTGTCGCGCCAGCTGGCGCAGTACTTCGTGGCCGACGATCCGCCGCCCGCATTGGTGGACGCGATGGCCAGAACCTTCCAGCGCACCGACGGCGACATCGCCGCCGTGCTGCGCACGCTGTTCACCGCGAAGGAGATCACTGCCACCGCGGGCGGCAAGTTCAAGGACCCGATGCAGTTTCTCGTCTCGGCCATGCGCGTGAGTCTGGACGGCCGGCCGATCAGCAACGCACAGCCGCTGGTGGGTGCCCTGCAGCAGATGGGCGAGCCGATCTACGGCCGCATCACGCCGGACGGCTGGCCGCTGGACAACGCCAGCTGGTCCGGCTCGGGACAGATGGCCAAACGCTTCGACATCGCCGGCATGATCGGCAGCGGCCGCAGCCGACTGTTCGAGCCCGCGGCCGACGACGACGCCGGCCCGAGGCCGCCACACATGCGCCCTGACCCGCCGGCACTGAACGGCCCGCTGTTCGCGCAGACCATGCAACCGTGGCTGTCGCCGCACACGCGCGACGCCCTGGCGCAGGCGAAATCGCCGGCCGAGTGGAACACCTTCCTGCTCGCTTCCCCCGACTTCAACACCCGCTGAGAGAAGAGGCTCCCACCATGGATCGTCGCCAGTTTCTCCGCACCGCGGCCGCCGCCGCACTCGCTGCCCCGGCGTTCTCATTTTCCAGCCGGCTGTTTGCAGCACCCGCCAGCACGCCACGCTTCCTGCTGGTGTTCCTGCGTGGTGGCTACGACTGCAACAACCTGCTGGTGCCCACCGGCAGCGATTTCTACTACGAGTCGCGCCCCACGCTGGCCATCGCCCGCCCCGATGCCAGCAATCCGAACGCCGCGCTGCCGCTGGACAGCCATTGGGGCCTCAACCCGGTGCTGCGCGATTCCATCTACCCGCTGTGGCAGAAGAAGCAGGTGGCCTTCGTGCCGTTCGCCGGCACCGACGACCTCTCGCGCAGCCACTTCGAGACGCAGGACAACATCGAGCGCGGCGAGCCGCTGGACCACAGCGGCAACTACCGCTCCGGCTTCATGGCGCGGCTGTCCGGCCAGCTCACCGGCATACCGGCGATCGCCTTCACCGGCAATTTGCCGCTGAGCTTCCAGGGCGCGGCGAAAGACATCCCCAACATCTCGCTCAAGGGCAACACCAAGGCGCATTTCAACGATCGCCAGGCGGACATCCTCGCCAGCATGTACCGCGGCACGCCGCTCGCCTCCGCGTCGGCCGACGGCCTGGCGCTGCGCAAGAACGTCACCCAGGACCTGATGCAGGAGATGACCGCCGCCAGCCGCGGCGCGCCCAGCGCCCGCAACTTCGCCAGCGAAACGCGCCGCATCGCCACGCTGATGCGCGAGCAGTACCGGCTGGGCTTCGTCGACGTCGGCGGCTGGGACACCCACGTCAACCAGGGCAGCGTCACCGGCGGCCTGGCCAACAACCTGCGCAACCTGGGCGAGGGCCTCGCCGCCTACGCCGACGCGCTGGGCGACGAGTGGAACCGCACCACGGTGGTGGTGCTCTCCGAGTTCGGCCGCACTTTCCGCGAGAACGGCGACAAAGGCACCGACCACGGCCACGGCACCACGTACTGGGTGCTCGGCGGCGGCGTGCGCGGCGGCCGCATCGCCGGCGAGCAGGTGGCCGTGACCCAGCCCAACCTGCTGCAGAACCGCGACTACCCCGTGCTCAACAACTACCGCGACGTGCTGGGCGGCTTGCTGCAGCGGCTCTGGGGCCTGAGCGGTAGTCAGTTGCAGGCGGTGTTTCCGCAGGCCCGGCCAAAGGATCTGGGCTTGGTGTGAGTGTTGGTCTTCGATGCGCGGCAGGTGAAGCCCGTTGTTCGGCGGAGCAGCTAAAGCAGCGAGCTCACGCCAGCCCGAAGCCGCGCTTTCTGCTCCCTCTCCCCTGAACAGCTTCATCGTTCGGGGGAGAGGGCTGAGGTGAGGGGGGAAGCTTTTCGCTTTCCGGCGACAACCGCCACGCCGATGAGCCGCCAACATCGCGCCCCCCCCTCACCCAACCCTCTCCCCCGAGCAAGCTCAGGGGAGAGGGCTAAAGCGTCGAGCGCCATGCCAACCCAAAGTCCGCGCCTTGCTCCCTCTCCCCTGAACAGCTTCATCGTTCGGGGGAGAGGGTCGGGGTGAGGGGGAAGCCTTTCGCTTTCCGGCGACAAACGCCACGCGGAGGAGCCACCAGCATCCAGCCCCCTCACCCAACCCTCTCCCCCGAGCAAGCTCAGGGGAGAGGGCTAAAGCAACGAGCGCGCGTCAGCCCGGAGCGGCGCGTTGCTCCCTCTCCCCTGAACAGCTTCATCGTTCGGGGGAGAGGGCCGGGGTGAGGGGGAAGGCTTTTAGCCTTCCGGCGACAACCGCCACGCGGAGGAGCCACCAGCATCCGGCCCCCTCACCCAACCCTCTCCCCCGAGCAAGCTCAGGGGAGAGGGCTAAAGCGTTGAGCGCCATGCCAACCCAAAGTCCGCGCCTTGCTCCCTCTCCCCTGGACAGCTTCATCGTTCGGGGGAGAGGGCCGGGGTGAGGGGGAAGGCCTTTAGCCTTCCGTCGACAACCGCCACGCGGAGGAGCCACCAACATCCGCCCCCTCACCCAACCCTCTCCCCCGAGCAAGCTCAGGGGAGAGGGCTAAAGCGTTGAGCGCCATGCCAACCCAAAGTTCGCGTCTTGCTCCCTCTCCCCTGAACAGCTTCATCGTTCGGGGGAGAGGGCCGGGGTGAGGGGGAGGCTTTCGCTTTCCTGCGACAACCACCACGCGATCGATCTGCCCCACCCACCGAGCTGTCGAATAATGATCAGCCCGCCGCGCTCGCCACCAGCAGGTGCTTGGCCAGCTGCCCCTGCAACCGGCCCAGCCCACGCACCAGGTGCAGGGTGGCGAAGAACACCAGCACGCCGGCCACGCCCACGGCGATCAGCTCGCCCCAGCCGGGCACGTGCGGGCCGAAACCCCAGTCGAACGTGATGGTGCCATCGACGAACACGCGGTTCACCTCGCCCCAATCCAGCACGCGGGCAAACGGCATGGCCATGCATGCGAGCGCCATCGTCATTAGCGTCACAGTGACCGAGAAATAGACCACACCCAGCGGCAGCATCAGCAGCATGTAGAACATCGTGGTCCAGGTGCGCGGGTCGGTGAACATCGCGCCGATGCGCTTCATCAGCGTGGTACCGGAAGACGGATACGGCGGCCGCCGCGGCATGCGCACGCCCAGCATCGCCTCCACGATGCGCCCTTCCATCAGCGCCAGCACCCGCACCGTGCCGAAGAACAGCACGATGAAAGGCACGCCGATGATCAACACCGACAGGCCGGCCGATAGCGACATGCCCACCACCACCAGCACGAAGTACGCGATGCCGGTACCCAGCGCCAGCAGCATGTAGAACAGCGAGCCCCAGGTGCGTACGTCCGCGGCCACACCGAAGAAGCGGCCGATCAGCGAGCGCCGCTTCGGTGCCGGCGGCGGGCGCAGGGCGCGCTGGATCTTGATCTCCTGATCGCGGTAGATCTCCGCCACTTCGTCCGGCGCGCCGTAGCTACCCACCACCTGGGCCAGCATCTCGGCCTCGCTGCGGTTGGGCTGGTCGGCCAGCTCCGCGCGCAGGTGTTCCTCGGCGTCGTACAGCGCGTCCTGGATCAACGCGGGGTCCGCGCCGCGCAGCGCATCGCGCAGCTGCGCGAGGTAATCAGCAATCGTGCGTGGTGCAGTCATCACAGCTCTCCCTCAAGAATCCGGTCCACCGAATCGCGCGTGGCGTGCCATGCCGCGATCCACTCACGCAGCACCTCGCGGCCGGGTTTGGTGATGCGGTAGTAGCGGCGCGGCGGCCCGCTCACCGATGGCTCCACCTCGCTGGCCAGCAGACCCGCCGCCTCCAGGTTGCGCAGCACCGGATACAGCGCACTCTGCTTGCCGGCGAGCACCCCCTCGCCCGCCTCTTCCAGCCGCTTGGCGATCTGGTAGCCGTACATCGGCTGCCGCGAACGCCCCAGCACGGCGAGCAGCGCCAGCGAGACGGTGCCGGCCGACAGCTCCTTCTGGAACTTCTTCAGCGCACTGACGACGTCCTCATCCACGACATACCCGCCCTGCTACCTGTGTCGGGATGAAGCATAGTGCGAAGTTATGACTAGTCCATGGGTATGAAGTCATGCGCCTTGCTCCTCCCCCGAGCAAGCTCAGGGGAGAGGGCTAAAGCTCCCAGCGCCACGCCAGCGCGAAGCCCGCGCCTTGCTCCCTCTCCCCTGAACAGCTCCATCGTTCGGGGGAGAGGGCCGGGGTGAGGGGGCGGCTTTTCGCTTTCTGGCGACAAGCGACACGCTGATGAGCCACCAGCATCCCTGCCCCCTCACCCAACCCTCTCCCCCGAGCAAGCTCAGGGGAGAGGGCTAACGCGTCGAGCGCCGCGCCAAACCGAAGCCCGCGCCTCGCTCCATCTCCCCTGAACAGCTTCACCGTTCGGGGGAGAGGGTCGGGGTAAGGGGGAGGCTTTTCGCTTTCCGGCGACAACCGCCGCGCCGATGAGCCGCCAACATCCGGGCCCCCTCACCCAACCCTCTCCCCCGAGCAAGCTCAGGGGAGAGGGCTAACGCGTCGAGCGCCAATCGGTCATGGCGACATCCCACCGCGGCGCTCGCATCGCGCCCATGCGTTACGCTGAAAGGCCGCTCGCGGCGCGAGTTCACCGCCGCAAGCCCCGATTGCCACTCCACCCCACACAGGAGACTTGTCGTGACGACACACAGCGGTTCCACAGTGAGTTTCAAGCGGCCCGACGGAAAGGACGTGCAGGGTTATCTGACCACGCCGGCGCACACCCAGGGCGCGCCTGCCGTCGTGGTGATCCAGGAATGGTGGGGATTGAACGACCAGATCCGCGGCGTGGCCGATCGGCTGGCGCGCTGCGGCTACTTTGCGCTGGTGCCCGATCTCTACCGCGGCAAGAGCACGGTGGAGGAAGAGGAAGCTCACCACCTGATGGAAGGCCTCAACTTCGCCGAAGCCGCCACGCAGGACATCGCCGGCGCGGTCGCATTCCTGCGCCAGCGCTCCGACAGGGTCGGCCTCACCGGGTTCTGCATGGGCGGCGCGCTGACGATGCTCGCGCTCGGCCAGGGCGTAGCGGTGGATGCCGGCGCCACGTGGTACGGCATGCCGCCGCTGGAATACATCGACGCGGGCAAGATCACCGCGCCGGTGCTCGGCCACTGGGCGACGCAGGACGAGTTCTTCCCCATCCACAACGTGGACAAGCTGGAGGCGAAGCTCAAGGACGCCGGCGTGAGCGTCGAGTTCCACCGCTACCTCGCCTACCACGCATTCGCCAACGAGACCGCCGCCGGTCCGGGCCGCATCAGCCGCACCCAGTACGATCCGGTGTGGGCCGAGCACGCGTGGGACCGCACGCTCACGTTCTTCGGCCGCACGCTCTGGTCGTAATCCACCGACGCGCGTTGCCGATCGCGGCCCGGGATGCCCCGCATCCCGGGCCGCTGCGTTTGTACCGTCGCGCCACACCGGCGCGCGCGGGCGCTAGGATGCAGCACGCTTCCAGCGACGAGGACCGGATCGATGCGTGCAAGGCAATGGGTAGTGATGGCGGGCGTGTGGACGATGCTGGGCGCGACGCAGGTCGGATAGATCTCCTTGCAGAGCTGGCCCACCCGGCCGTCATGAAGCGACGAACAGAGTGGTCGAAAATCGACCTGATCCTGCGCCTTTTTCAGCTGCCGACATGCGGGAGGCCGACCGCTCGAGCCCATGCAAACCCGACACGCAATTGGCCACGTGGCGTGCCCCAGGCACATTCACCGCGAACCCGACCGCACCCAACTCGGCCTAGCAAGGCATGTACCGAGCGTTCTAACGTTTCCTCTCCCTCTGCGAAGACTCCGTCTGTCCGAACCACTCAAACCACTCGGATGACCGTTCCCGGGTCGACACTCCCGGATCGCAACGCCGGTCGCAGCGCAGCAAGCTGCCCGAGCAACAAGACCGCCACCACGGAGCAAAGGACAACAGAACCACTGATCCGGGAAGCCTCGTACCATTTCAT
The DNA here is from genome assembly GCF_050749815.1 of Dyella thailandensis. Taxonomy (GTDB): domain Bacteria; phylum Pseudomonadota; class Gammaproteobacteria; order Xanthomonadales; family Rhodanobacteraceae; genus Dyella_A. The sequence continues at coordinate 2,025,059 of NZ_CP192735.1, forward strand.
CAACAGCATGTTCATGCCGATCGCCAGGCCGATGCCGATCAGGCACCCGACGGCTACCAGGACGAAGTTCTCCGTCAGCACGAACGCAATGATGTCCAAACGACGGGCTCCTAGTGCCCTACGGATACCGAGGGACCGGGTTCTACGCGCTGTCCATAGGCTGGTGATCGCGAAAATGCCTCCTCCTGCGATAAAAATCATGATCACACTGACCGCGATCATGGTGTAGGTCAGCGCGCGATCAAACTGATAGGCATCGGACCGGATGTCACTGAATCTGTAGATGCTGCCTTCAGTGAGCAACCGATTGGGATCCTTCCGGTATAGCGCTGCCTTCACCTGGTCCACGGCGTCGTCGATGCGTCCGGACTTGGCACGCACGACATACCGGGTGAACGACGCGACCTTGCGCACCGGCAGCAGTGCGGTATCCCATATCGACCCGTCGGAAAGGCTGTAGATTGCGGGGGATTGCAAAGTCTCGACCACCCCGATGATGCGCGAAGGCTGCTCCCCCTTGTTCAGGTAGATCAGTCGGCCCAAGGCATTCGCATTGCCGAACAATCGTCGGGCCATATGAGCGCTCACGATCACCACCGCCGGCGCGGCCGCCTCCCCGTCTGCCTGCGAGTGGATTTCCTCGGGCCGGAAGTCACGACCGCTCAACAGCTTTAATCCGAGCACAGCTCGCGCCGACTCATCACCACTGTATAGGCTGACGAGCATGCCGTGAGCATGCGTCGAGGCCTCGGTCCCCACATAGGTTGTCCAGAGGTTCTGCGTCAGGGGCAGCGTATTGAGCACAGCCGCACGCTCGACTGCCGGAGCCGCACGGATCGCCTGCATGTCCGCCACTTCCCTGGCGCTTAGGACCTCGGTCGCATCAGGGGTAGCGGCAGGAGCATCCAGCCATTGTTGCGTCACCGAAAACACGTCATCGCCGCGCACTCCGGAATCCCGCGCCATCATGCGGACGTGTTCGATGATGATGTATGTGGCGTTGGCCACGACCGCCAACGCCACGGCCACCTGCAATACAACAAAAAATACGCTTGCCTTCTGTCTCAACGTAGCCGCGAGGTCGGCGGTGGAAAATGTCATGTCGTCACCCCTGCTTGATGGCCGCATATGGCAGTACCCGGGAAGCGGTCATCGCGGGATAGCAACCCGCCAGAACCGTCGCGACCAGGGTGCCCAACATCGTCAACACCAAGGCGCCAAACTGGAAGGTCGCCAGCTCGGCAGGGCCCGAGGGCAGCAACCGATGCACGGCCGCCACGCCGGCCAGGGTCAGCGCAACACCGATGAGTCCGCCCAGGATTCCTATCAACGCGGATTCGACCAGAAGCATTCCCAGGATGTCTTGACGCTTCGCGCCCAGGGCCCGGCGCAAGCCGAGCTCCGTGGTCCGGCCCAGATAGTTGCTCAACATCAGGCTGGCAGCAGTGATCAGACAACCCAGGAAAAGCGCTATCGCGACGACCACCGAGGCGTGCGTGCCGGCGGGCACGATGTTCTTGCGTTCCAAAAGAGCGCTAAGAGGAATCATCGTGCCGGACCGCTCCGAATCGGCAGTGCCATCGGCGCTCGTACCCTTGACTGTGCTGTCGAGCACCTCACTCAGTGCCCCAATGGCGTCCTTGTCCTGAGTTTCGGCAATGACCGAGATCCAGAGGCAACGGGAATCAATCAATGCATGGAGTCCGCCGCCACGGGGAGCTTCGACACACGAAACCGTTCCGGAGGAACTGAATTCATTGGCCAGGGCCGAAGCAAACGGAACGAAAAAATCTTCGTCGGTGCCCGGGTAGCCGTTTCCGACGTTGACATCGTAAAAGCGTGGACTGGGCTCCCACTCGCCCATGACTCCGACCACGCGAAGGGTGGAATCGTTGTATCGCAAGGTCTCACCGACGCTGTTGCGCCCTCCGAAAATGCGGTTGTTGAGCTTCTCGCTTATGACCACCAAGAGATCCCCGCGATCTTCGTCAGCCGCCGACCACGCTCCCCCGAACACGAGCGGTACATGCAGCATGGAAAAGAAACCGGTACTTACGGCATGACCGTAGATCGCTGTCGGATGAGTTCCCGGTCGCTGCGGAAGCGCGATACCGCTTATTGCGTAGTCCGCAAGAACCCGCACATTGCGTGCGGGAGTCAGCAACCTCATCGCCGTCGCATGATCGACCAGACCTTGCGCGGCGGCGAGGGTCGCTGCCGCCTGGCCGCGGGACATGATGCTTGGCGCATACATCAGCTGCGAAAGTCCCGGCATGGGATCCCGGGTCGCCGCACGAAGCACCGACAGCGTGGTCATGCACGCTGCCGCACCCAGGCCGATAATCAATATCAATGTGGACGCCAGCCAGGGGCGCCGAAGGGATTTATGCAAGGCACAACGAAGGTGATATTCGAACATGCAGAAAGCTCGCAGCCGATAGTGGAATGAGCCAGGCGCGGATCACATGATGGTCGGCATCGTCTTGTCCGGAGCGATCGAGAAGCGCTCGGCCTTGTATTCGTCCGCCATACGCGAGCTGATATGCGAGATCAGTTTCCAGAGATCCTTGCAGTAGACCGAGGGCTGTCCGAAGCCTTCCCCCGACTTGTAGCGATGCGGCAAATAGCCTGCGCCGCAGGCATCCTTGATCGGACAGATCTGGCAAGCCTCGCAAAGATTGTCCTTGCCGCGAATGGTCGTCTTGAACAAATCCTTGGTGTAAACCATCTCTACCGGGTCGCGGAGGATGTTGAGTCCAAGCTCGGTAAAACCATCTCCACAGGCACGTAGCGAATCGACGGGCTCGATGCCTCCGTCCGTGTCGATGCTGACGATGCTCACAGGAGGGGCACCGATGGCATCCAGCCTCGAGCGATAAGCAAGCAGGCCGGCGATCATGTTCTGGAAATGCCGAATCTGGATGCCCGGATTATCTTCTTCCCACCAAGCATCGAAGATGGGAATCAGGTAGTCCGCAAAGCGCGTGCATTGCGGATCGGAAAATCCGGGGGGAAGGTTGTCCCAGTTGTAGTCAAGAGGCCAAAGGAAATCCATCGCCTCAACACCGATCTCGCGAAGCGATCGATACACCTCCAGGCCATCGACATCCGGATCCATCACGGTGAGGGTTCCGGTGAAGATGTCGTCCTCCTTGGCCAAAAGCTGCAAGCTCTTCACCACGCGATCGTACGAACCGCGCCCCTTGTGGTCCACACGATGCCTGTCATGGGCTTCACGGGTGCCGTCCATGCTCACGCCGATGAAGATCCCATGTTTTTTGGCGAAGTCGATCCAGGACCGATCGATCAGCACTCCGTTGGTCTGGAGATAGATGTCGATACGCAGGTCGTCGGACGCTTGCTCGCGCAAAACCTCGACCGCCTCGGCAATCCACCCCATGCCCACGATCGTGGGTTCACCGCCATGGAGCGAGAAAGTGATGTAGGGCACTTCCTGTAGACGAGCGACACGAGCCGCGTTGACGGCTGCGGCCTTGACCACCTCAAGCGACATCTTCCTGGGTTTCTTCTGATAGGAAAAATCCTTGAGATTGAACATGAAGCAATAATCGCAATTGAGGTTGCAGAATTCCGCGACCTTCAGGAGATACATCTGGAGTGGGGCGCGGCGCTTGTTCTCGACAAGCGCCAAGGATGCTTCTTCGGCAACGGAATCGATGGTGGCTGCGGACATGTCCTTTCCCTGGTCGGCGCGGTCCCACGCAGCGAAGCCACGTGGGACCGCTTCAGTCATGAATCAGGCGGTTTCGTCGAAGGATTGGGCCGGCTTCTTCGGCTCCTTGGTGCCTACATCGGCGTGAACCGTGCCGTCACCATGAACCGTCCCGTCGACATGCGCTGCCGCCAACAGCTGCTTCTCATACGACCGATTGGTCGTCTCCAGCAGCAACTTCGACTCCCTGATCTGCGGCAGATTGGCTCGCGTTTCACGGATGGCCTGCACATTGCTGCTTACCTCCGAGGCCGAAGCCACGGTAGGCGCGGCAATCCCCATCGCGGCCAGCAAGGCACAGAATGATGCTGCAGTCTTGGCATTGATTTTTTCTTTCATGACAACTCCGTTCGTCACAACATGTTCGCGAGGTGCGAACCCCCTCTCGGCCTGGGGCTGGCGAATTCCAAGCCCTTTCGACCTTGAGCCTGTCACCAGGCGGGGAATGTTGGAGGACGGTGCAGGCTCGGTAACAACGGTGGCTTCCAACACCGCAGCGAGCCTTTTCGGCGTCCTGTCCCAAATCATTTCTTCCCTGGTATCAACTACGTCTGATCAAGCGCCATTGACCAGTACCGCAGGTCCAAAAGTGCTGTCAATTCCCAAAAACCGTATTGACAAATCTTGGCTCTCGATCAAAAGGCACCGCTACGGCATGCTCGCGCATGGACGCATGCTGCAAAGCACCATGCTGCTCTACGCGGAGCCCGTTACTGTGTGCTCCCCGGCGCAGAATCGCGGCGGGCGATGAAGCAAACATAAGGTTTCGGTATGCGGATGTGTCAGCGGTGGGGTGGGTGGATCGTTCTCGGAGCCGCGTTCAGTTCGACCGCGTGGGCTGCCAACGAACAGACCTTCGACCGCAGCGAGGGCCTCAACCTCAACCGCTTCGTGCGCCAGGGCGACGTCGCCGCGCACATCGTGCTGCGCTCGGGCACCGACCCGCGGCTGATCGTCGCCTTCCCCGCCGGCAACAGCGGCGTGGGGTTGTGGTTCGATCCGGTGGCTGCGCCGGCCACGTGGACGCTCGACGGCCCAGCCACGCCGCTCACGCAATCCGACGCCAAGGGCCGCCCGCTGCACGGCGTGCGCTTCACCGCCACGCTGCACACGCCGACGCTGGCGCCGAAGCAGGCGCTGCTCTCCAGCATCCGCGTGCTGCGCGACTACCAGGGCCAGGGCACTGCGCCGAAGGAGGTGCTCACCAGCGCGCGCACTGACGGCAACACGCTCGCCTGGTCGCGCGACCGCCTCGATGGCGCACCCGGCTACGCGTTGAGCGTCACCGCCATGCACGGCGCACTGCGTGATGGCCACTTCGTCGCCGCCAGCGATGGCACGATCACGCTGAAGATCACCGCGCTGTCGGGCGAAACGCCGCTCACCCCGGTGTCCGGCCAAGCGCTACTCAACGACACCGCGCGCAACGACCGCGCCGCACGCGAGGCGCTGGGCTTCCTCAGCTACCGCGAGAAATACCTCGCCGGTTCGTGGCGCTTCGACACCTATTTCGGCCGCGACACGCTGATGTCGGTGCGCCTGCTGATGCCCGCACTGCAGCCACAGGCAGTTGAGACCGGCCTGCGCTCGGTGCTCGAGCGGCTCTCGCCCGACGGCCAGGTGGCGCACGAGGAAGACATCGGGGAGTTCGCCATCCTCGATCACATGAAGACGGACGGCTCGCGCTCCGACGCACCCGTCTACGACTACAAGATGGTCGACAGCGACTTCCTGCTCGCTCCGGTGACGCAGGCGTGGCTGCTTGACGACGCGCGCGGCCAAGCCCGCGCCAAGACGTTCCTCGCCAGCAAGCTGGGCGACGCGCACGCTGGCGAGGCGCTGATGCGCAACCTGCGCTACATCGCGGCGCACACCAAGGCCTTCGCGGCCGATCCGGTCGCGGCGAACCTGGTCTCGCTCAAGCCCGGCGTACCGGTAGGCGACTGGCGCGACAGCAACGATGGCCTCGGCGGCGGTCGCTACGCCTACGACGTCAACGCGATCCTGGTGCCCGCTGCGCTCGACGCCGCCAGCGCGCTGTACCGCAGTGGCCTGCTCGCGCCCTACGCGAACGAGCAGGACCAAGCGATGCTCGACGGCTTCGCCCACGCCGCCCAAGTGTGGCGCGCGAAGGCGCCCGCGCTGTTCAACGTCACCGTGGACAGCGCCGCCGCGCGGCAGGCCATCACCACGTATGCCAAGGCGATGGACGTGCCGGCAACACCTGCACTCAAGGCCATCGGCGACAAGCCCGTGCATTTCCAGGCGCTTTCGCTGGATGCCGACGGCCACACGATCCGCGTGCAGAACAGCGACGGCGGCTTCGCCCTGCTGTTCGGCCAGCCCAGCCCCGCCCAGCTTGATGCCGACGCCGAACTGCTGCGCCGCCCCTTCCCCGCCGGCCTGATGACGCCGGTCGGCATGCTGGTGGCCAACCCTGCCTTCGCCACGACCGCCGAGCAGGCCCTGTTCACTCCCGGCGCCTACCACGGCACCGTGGTGTGGTCGTGGCAACAGGCCCTCACCGCGGCCGGGCTCGCCCGCCAGCTCGCCCGCACCGATCTCCCCGCCGCCACGCGCCGGAAGCTGCAAGGCGCGCAAGCCTGCCTGTGGCAGGCCATCGACGCCACCCGCGACATGAGCAACTCCGAGCTGTGGTCCTGGCGCTACGCCGACGGCCGCTACCAGGTCGCCGCCTTCGGCGCGAGTGGCAAAGACGCGGACGAGTCGAACGCGGCACAGTTGTGGAGCACGGTGTATCTGGCGATTCCGGAGCCGGCAAAAGCCAGCGGCCAATGCAGTCACTAAAGTCGTCTCCAGCGATCCGAGCCATCGAAGGCCCCGAGTCTGCTGCGGCGCAGTTCGAGATCCGGCTCCGCCCCTTGCGGGCAACGCTCAGCGATGGGCCAATCAGAGGGAAGAGGATTTCTCTTGCATATACGCAAAGCGACCATCGCAGACGCACCAGCCAGCTTCGCCATCAGGCGAGAGGCCATCCTGGCGCAATGCCGGGGCAGCTATTCCGAGCGGGATCTGGATATCTGGACATCAGGCCAGATGTCGGAAGCATTCGCCCAGCGCGTGGCCGACAACTTCTACATTGCCGAGGTGGATGACCGGATCGTGGGCACGGGCATGATCGACCTCGCCTCAGGAAAGATCGACGCCATCTTCGTTCTCCCCGACCAGATGGGACGAGGCGTCGGGCGTGCCCTGATGGATCATCTGGAACACCTTGCTCTCGGCGCCGGACTGGAATCCATCCATCTCGATTCCACCTTGAACGCGGCGCCGTTTTATCGGCGACTCGGATTTGTGGGCGATCAGCTATCCACCTATCGATCCACCCTCGGCGTGACCCTGACGTGCATCCCCATGGTCAAGCACCTGATCCGGTGATTTGCCATCCCCACTACGGCCAGAGGCTCGGCCGGAACTGACGCTCCGAGGCGGCGCAATGAGTGCGCGCTGCCCCTGATCGTTACAACGCGAAGGAGTTGCTCCCGATGATCCGGAAACTGAAATGCGCGGCCGTGCTTCTGTCAGTTGCAGCAATGCCCTGGGGGGCTGGCGCGGCAGGCGCGCATGACAGCGCTCTGAAACCCAAGACGGCATCACCTGCCACGAGCGACACCGGCGTCCTGCAAGGCGCGCCCTACCGGGTGGACATCCCCGCGCACTGGAACGGCGAGCTGGTAATGCTGCTGCATGGCTTCGAGCCGATCGGCACGCCGCGCCCCACACCCAAACCGCTGGGCGACGAAGCGCCGGTGTTCCTTGCGGCCGGTTATGCGGTGGCGCAGAGCAGTTACGCCACTCAGGGCTGGGCGGTGGATGACGCGCTGCGCGACAACGAGCGCCTGCGCACCTGGTTCACCCGCAAGCACGGCCAGCCCAAGCACGCCTGGGTCGTCGGCTTCTCGATGGGTGGCTACGTGGTGCTGTCCAGCCTGGAGCATCTTGGTCAGCACTACGACGGCGCGTTGTCGCTGTGCGGCGCCAACGTACCGGGCACGCGCGTTGCCAACGATCTGCTGACCTCGCTGGTGGCCTTCGACGACTTCTTTCCCCATGTCGCGGGGCTGCCGCCAGGCGGGCTCGCCAATCCCACGGCCCCCACGCTCAACCAGATGCAGGTGATGCAAGCGGTGGATGCCGCGCTGAAAACCAACGAAGCCGCCGCGCAGATTCTCGCCCGGCACGCCCAGGTATCGCGCGGTAACCTGGCCGCCGCCCTCGGCGTGCACTACCTGGTGCTGCACCAGATGATCACGCGCGCCAAGGGCCTGCCGGTCGACAACCGTCGAACCGACTATGCCGGCTTCGGCGACGATGTGGCGTTCAATCGCAGCGTGCACCGCTATACCGGCGATCCGCAGGCCATGCGCTACCTGGCAACAGCTACCTCGCTCAGCGGCAACGTCCACAAGCCGCTGGTGCTGCAGTACAACCACGACGACCCGCTCATCACCGCGCACTTCCAGTCGGTCTACCCGGCCATGGTGCAGGCCGCGCACGGCCGCGCGCCCACGGTGCTGCCGCCGGTCGGCGAAGGGCATTGCGGATTCACGTCGGAGCAGATCGGACAGGCGTTCAAAGTGTTGACGGGCGAAGTGCGCGAACCGTCGAGATCGAAGGCTGTCGCTCAAGCCGACCTGCGCAGGAAAAGTGGACTCTGACCAGAGAGATACCGGGAGTCCGCCCCGGCCCAAGGCGGACCTGAATTCGACGCCCCAGCGCCATCCCCAAGCTCTATGGTCCGTAGCAAACGGGGGGATGAAGAGGCATGAACAACGCACCGCGCAATAATTTCGATGCCTTGCGGCTCATGGGCGCCTTCCTGGTCCTGGTCAGCCATCAGTTCGCCCTGTCCGGCCGGTGGGAACCAAGGCTCGTTGGGGACCATTCGTTCGGCAACCTGGGCGTGCTCATCTTCTTCGCGATCAGCGGCTACCTGGTCACCTCCAGTTGGCTGAGCGACCCGAACATGCTGCGCTTTGCCGCCCGCCGCACCTTGCGGATGGCGCCGGCCCTGTGCGTATCCATGCCGCTGACCTGGGCGGTGATCGCCGCGCTCGGGCTGACAGGATTCCCCGATAACCCCAGGCACCTTATCAACGGATCGCTTTGGACCATCAAATACGAGGTCGCCTGCTACGCGCTCCTGCTGGTAGCGGGCTTGGCCACTCGGCGCGCTTCCCTCGTACTGGCCGCGGGTTTGTTTGGCTGCTTCGCGCTGTCAGGTGGGCAGTCCGGCAACACGATCCTGGCGTACTTCGGGCTCTACTTCGCCGCCGGAAGCCTGCTTCGCGCCTACCCGTACCTACGCAAGCCCTTGCCGACGGCGTTGTGCCTGGCCTTGGGCTACGCGCTCATTCGCATGCATCAGACCAAACTTGGCCTCGCGTTCGTCGTCCCGCCCCTGACGATCGCGATCGGCCTGCGCTCCTGGCCCGGCCTGCGAGACATCCCGAAAATCGGCGATCTCTCCTACGGCATCTACATCTACGCATGGCCCGTGCAGCAGATAGGTGTTGCCCTGATGGGCAGGCAAACGCCCTACCTTGGGCTGCTGTCCATCACCGTTCCGGTGACGCTCGCTCTAGCGACGGCCTCCTGGCACCTCGTGGAAAAGAAGGCGCTGCGCTTCAAGCCCGGCCAGCGATGGAGAAACGCCGCACTGGACAACCCGTGCGTAGTTTCTGAGGGATAGCGGCGGCGCCCGATGGCTGCTAACAGTTCACCGTCTTCGGCACGAGCGGCAAGAACGCCGACGATTCAGTGCGGCGCAGTTGTGGAGCCGGGTGTATCAGACGACTGCGAAGCCGGTGAAGATAGCCGGTCGGTGCACTGAGCCAGCCGAACGGGATCGGGTCACCTACATTCCATGCATTCGCCGCTCTTGCAGACACACCCGCTGCGTTCGCCATCCGGTGAGAGGCGATCCTGGCTCAGTGCGCGGAATGCCATGCCCAGCGGGATCTGACGATCTGAACCGCCGGGGATGCCGCGTCATTTGCCCGGCGTGCGATTGAGGCATTCCACGTTGTAGAGGTGGAAGGCCGCATGGTGGGCACGGGCACAAGGAATCCTCTCTCAGAGCAGCCTGATGCAGTCTTCGCGCTGCCCGAGTGCATGGGTCGCGGTATCGGACGTGAGCTGATGAACCACTCCGCGAGACAAGGCATCCCGAGGGCCGTCCACCTCGAAGCCAACTTCAACACTTCTCCCGCGTGGAACCGATGAACCCGGCCCTGTCGCTTCCCGACTATCCAGCACCGGGCAAAACATGCACTCTTGCCCGTGATGCACGCCGGGCATCCTCGGTCATCGGACGACGCTACAGGGGGCGTTATGTGGAGCTACTACGTGGCACTGGCCTTGCGCAGCAGTGCGCGAAGCAAGGCGCTGACGGCGCTGGTGATCGTGTTGCTGGCGCTGGGTGTGGCCTCCTGCATGGTGTCCTATGCGGTGTTCCGCGCGACGACAAGCGACCCACTCCCTTCCCGCTCCGCGCGCCTCTACGTGCCGCAGATCGACAACGTCGGCCCGTCCAATACCTGGCAGGGCCAACCGCCCAACACGCTGAGCTACGCCGATGCCATGGCGTTGTGGAAGGCGCACAAGGCGAGCCGGCAAACCCTGCTCTACCCCGCCGGGTGGCAGGTGGAATCGGACAACCGCTCGGTGCCGGCGATGTCGCTGTGGGGTGACGCGGTCACCGCCGATTTCTTCCCGATGTTCGACGTGCCGTTTCGTTACGGCAGCGGTTGGTCCACCAGCGATGACGACCAGCGCGCCAACGTGGTCGTGATCAGCCAGCACCTCAACCGCAAGCTGTTCGGCGGACAGGACAGCGTCGGGCAGGAGCTGCGGCTGGACGGGAAGGCCTTCCGCATTGCCGGCGTGCTGGACGACTGGCGCCCGAAGCCGCGCTTCTTCGATATGGGCGCCCTGGGCACCGACGAGGCCTACGACGACCCGGGCGACATCTACATCCCGTTCGCTCGGGCGATCGACATGCACAAGGACAGCAAGTACGCCAACTGCCCCACGGCGACCGGAACGCCGGATACGACGGGCTGGGATGCCTACCTGCACGGCGAATGCGATCGGATCGCCGCATGGGTGGAACTGGCCACATCCGCCGATGCCCAGCGCTACCGCGATTACCTGCGCAACTACGCCCTGGAGCAGCAGCGGCTGGGACGCTTCGGCTGGGCTCCCAACGTGCGCCTGACCGGGCTGACCGACTGGATGGCGTACCTGCGCATCACGCCGAAGGCGTCGAGCCTGTCGATGCTGATCTCTGCAAGCTTCCTGCTCATCGTGTTGGTCAACGTCGTTGGCCTGATGCTGGCCCGCTTCATGCGGCGGGCGCCGGAGATCGGTATTCGCCGGGCGCTGGGCGCCTCGCGCGCGGCCATCTACCGGCAGTTCCTGATTGAAGGTGCCACGCTGGGCTGTCTCGGCGGTGTCCTCGGTGTAGTACTGACTCTGCTGGGCGTGTGGGGCGCCGGCGGGCTGTTCGAACCGAAGATTGCCGCGCTCGTGCATGCGGACGCCTCTCTGGTGGCGCTGACCGCGGGAGTCGCGATCGCGGCCACCGTGGTTGCCGCGCTGTATCCGACCTGGCGCGCGGCGCAGACCCAGCCCGCCTGGCAGATCAAGGTCAACAGCTGAGGGCTCCGACATGGCATTGACCCGCACACTCACGCAGCTGCGCCCGATTGTGGCCGCGCTGACCCGGCACAAAGTGGCCACCACGCTGATCGTGCTGCAGGTGGCGCTGACCCTGGCGGTGGCATCCAATGCGCTGTTCATCGTGGCCACCCGCGTAGTTCACCTTGCGCGCGACACCGGAACCGACGAGGCCCACCTGTTCGTCATCCACAACCGGTGGAAGATCGGCCGCGAAGCCGCGCAGATCGATGCGGACATCCGTACCGACCTCGACGTGCTGCGCCATGTGGCAGGCGTGCGCGACGCGTCGCCGAGCAATTCGGCGCCGCTGCAATACGCCAGCAGCGTGGCTGCGCTACCGACCCGCGTGCGGCTTCGGCCCGACCAGACTATCCGTCCGCAGTTCGCCATGCTCTCCATGGCGGACGACCACACGCTCGACACGCTCGGCGTCTCCCTGGTGGCCGGGCGCAATTTCCACCCGGAGGAGGTCCGCGTCACCGGGCCGGAGGACAAGGCTGCCTATCCCAGCTGCATCATCACGCGCAGCCTGGCCGACAAACTGTTTCCCGCCGGATCGGCGCTGGGTCGGACGGTGTACCTGCCGACCGGGCCGTCCGCCATCGTCGGCATCCTCGACCGCCTGCAGGGACCGCTCAGCTGGACCCGGGAGGCCGATGGCGACAACGTGCTGGTGCCGGCGCGCTACGTCGATCCGCAAGGCGTCATGTATCTGGTCCGCACTAAGGATACGGCCATGCAGCCCATCATCGCCGCGACGTTGAAGGCACTCGAAGCGCGTGGCGACATACGCATCATCGACCCGGTGGAGGACGTCCAGACGCTGGCACAGACCCGCGAACGCACCTACGCCAGCGATCGCAGCGTGGCGATCCTGATGTGCATCGTCTGCGGCTCGCTGCTGCTGGCCACTGCCGGTGGCATCGTCGGACTAAGCAGCTTCTGGGTCAGCCAGCGGCGCCGGCAGATCGGCATCCGCCGGTCGCTGGGTGCCAGCACCGGCGACATCCTGCGGTACTTCCACACGGAGAACTTCCTGATCGTGAGCACTGGCGTAGTGCTCGGCGTGTTGCTGGCGGTGCTGGCGAACCTCGGTCTGATGAAGATGCTCTATCCGCTGCCGCACATGCCGCTCTACGTTCCACTGCTCGGCGCGTTGCTGCTGTGGCTGCTGGGCCAGCTGGCGGTATGGGGGCCTGCACGTTCCGCCGCGCGGGTGTCCCCGGTGGGGGCGATCCGTGCCTCATGAGACCCGGATGACCGCCGCGGGATATCACGCTAACGTCCCCTCTCGCTCCACCACCGGACCTGACCACCATGCCCTGCCTTCGCCCGACTGCCCTCGCCCTCGCCGCTTGTCTGCTCGCCTCGCTACCCGCACTGGCCGACCAGGCCAAGCCCAAGCCCTCGCTGACCCCGAAGGACATCCTCGCCGCGTCGAAGCCGACGGAGTGGCGCAGGCCCGATCCGCAGAACCTGCTGGTGATGACGCTGGCGGGGGAGCATCGGGTGCTGATCGAGCTGGCGCCGGATTTCTCGCCGCTGCACGCGGCGAACATCCGCACGATGGCGCATGAGCATTACTTCGACGGGCTGGCGGTGATCCGCGTGCAGGACAACTTCGTCACGCAGTGGGGTGACCCGAACGACGACGACAACGCGGACCGCTCGAAGATGAAGTCGCTGGGCTCGGCGAAGAAGACGCTGCCGCCGGAGTTCACCCGTCCGCTCGATCCGAAACTGGAGTTCACCAGGCTGCCGGACGGCGACGTGTACGCGCCGCAGGTGGGCTTCTCCGAGGGCTTCCCGGTGGCACGCGACCCGGCCAGCAAGGAGGAGTGGATCACCCACTGCTACGGCACGGTGGGCGTGGCGCGCGACGTGGCGCCGAACACCGGCAGCGGCAGTTCGCTGTACGCAATCATCGGCCAGGCGCCGCGCGGGCTGGACCGCAATCTGGCGGTGGCCGGACGGGTGCTCGAGGGCATGGAGTATCTCTCCGGCCTGCCCCGTGGCATCGGGCCGCTGGGCTTTTACGAGAAGCCGGAGCAGCGTACGGCGATCGTGTCGGTGGCGCTGGCCGCGGATCTGCCGGCGGCGCAGCGGCCGGCTGTGGAGGTGCTGCGTACGGATAGCCGGAGCTTTGCCGCGCTGATCGAGGCCAAGCGCAACCGTGTTGATGCGTTCTATACGCGGCCAGCCGGGAAGATCGATCTGTGCAGCATCAGCGTGCCGACGCGGGCGGTGGCGGGGAAGTGAGGCGGCGGCAGGGCGAGCCAGGCTGCTGGTTCGCTGCAACAGAATGGATCGAAGTGAGCTGGCGCTTTTGCTCCCTTGCGTGAGGGGGAGTGCCGGCCCTCGACTTGATCGGTGGACGGGTGGGAGGAGATGCGCTTAGCGCGGCTTCGCTTGATGGTCTGAGGCGAGCACCCGGCCCCCTCACCCCGACCCTCTCCCCCCGGTGGGAGGAGAGGGAGCAAGGCGCGGCTTCGCTTGATGCATGGAGCAAAAGGCGGCTTTACGTGACCCCTCCTTGCCGCACGTAGCGCTGCGGAATCCGCGACAGGCGAAACCGACCATCCTCGAAGCACGCACCCGCGCTGCCCCCTCTCCCCTGCTTGCGGGGGAGAGGGCTGGGGTGAGGGGGATGCGCGTAGCGCGTTGCCTGGTTGCCGATTTAAGGCGAGCACCCGCCCCCCTCACCCCGACCCTCTCCCCCCGGTGGGAGGAGAGGGAGCAAGGCGCGGCTTCGCTTGATGCATGGAGCAAAAGGCGGCTTTACGTGACCCCTCTTTGCCGCACGTGGCGCTGCGGAATCCGCGACAGGCGAAACCGACCATTCTCGAAGCACGCACCCGCTGCGCTCCCTCTCCCCTGCTTGCGGGGGAGAGGGCTGGGGGTGAGGGGGACGCACGAAGTGCGCTGCTTGGTTGCAGTCCTGAGGCGAGCACCCGGCCCCCCTCACCCCGACCCTCTCCCCCCGTCGGGGGGAGAGGGAGCAAGGCGCGGCTTCGCTTGATGCATGGAGCAAAAGGCGGCTTTACGTGACCCCTCTTTGCCGCACGTGGCGCTGCGGAATCCGCGACAGGCGAAACCGACCATCCTCGAAGCACGCACCCGCTGCGCTCCCTCTCCCCTGCTTGCGGGGGAGAGGGCTGGGGTAAAGGGAACGCACGAAGTGCGCTGCTTGGTTGCAGTCCTGAGGCGAGCACCCAGCCCCCTCACCCCGACCCTCTCCCCCCGTCGGGGGGAGAGGGAGAAGAGCAAAGCTTCGCCTGAGGCCCCAAGTGAGCGGGCAGCCCGACAGCAATGGAGCACGCGGCTACTACAGCGCGCGCACCACCTGATCCGCGGTGCGGAACACCGACACCGCCTGGCGCATGCATTCGGCCTGCTCCTGCAGGCTGCGGGCGGCGGCTTCGGATTCTTCGACGAGCGCGGCGTTGCTCTGGGTGGCTTCGTCCATCTGGCTGACGGCCGCACCCACTTCCTGGATGCCTTTGCTCTGCTCTTCGCTGGCGGCGGCGATCTCGCTCATCAGACCGGCGGAGCGCTGGATGGCGTCGGCAATGCGGCGGGTGGTATCGCCGGTGCGATCGACCAGCGCGGCACCGGTATCGACGGTGGCGACGGCCGCGCCGATCAGCTCCTTGATCTCGCGCGCGGCGGTGGCCGCGCGCTGGGCCAGGCCGCGCACTTCGGTGGCGACCACCGCAAAGCCTTTGCCATGTTCGCCTGCGCGGGCCGCCTCCACGGCGGCGTTGAGCGCGAGGATGTTGGTCTGGAAGGCGATGCCGTCGATCATGCCGGCGATGTCTTCGATGCGCTGCGAGCTGGCCTTGATGTCGCCCATGGTGGTGACCACCTGAGCCACCAGTTCGCCGCCTTCCTTCGCCAGGCGGGCGGCGGAGGACACCAGCGCATCGGCTTCGCGCGCGTGGTCGGCGTTCTGGCGCACGGTGGCGGTGAGTTCCTCCATCGCGGCAGCGGTTTCTTCCAGCGAGGCGGCCTGATCCTGCGTGCGGTGCGAGAGGTCGGCGGTGCCGGCGGCGATCTGGCCGGTGGCGCCGTGGATGCCGTCGCTGGATTGGCGCACGTGGGTCACCACGTCGGCGAGGCCGACGCTGATGCCGTTGATCGCCTGCAGCAGCTGGCCGATATCGTCGCGCCGATCCACCGGCACCTGGGCGCTGAGGTCGCCAGCGGCGATCTTGCCGGCGGCGCTGCGGCATTCGCTCATCGGGCCGCTGATGTTGCGCCGGACCAGCGCCCACACCATCGCCGGCACCGCTACGCACGCCAGCAGCGCCATGCCCGCCACGGCGCGCGTGTGCTCGCCCGGCAGCAGGTGCCACAACGCGAGCCAGATCGCCGCGTTGCCGGCGGCGGTGGCGAGCGCGAGGCGCCACGGCATGCCGAGGCTGCGCATGTGGCTCACGTCCAGGCCCACGTAGCGCGCACCGATCACCTGGCCGCGGACGTCGAGCACCGGGTCATAGCGGGTCATGAACTGGGTGCCGAAGATCGTCGCGTAGCCGGTGAACGACTGCTTGGCCTGCAGCTTCACCCACGCCGGGTGCGAGCGATCCAGCAGCGTGCCGACCGCGCGGCCGCCGTCCTTCTTCTTCACCGAGGTGGTGATGCGCACGAAGTCGTCGCCACTGCGAACGAACACCGTGGCGGTGGCGCCGCGTTCGGCGGTGAAGGCGTCCGGGCGGGAGAAGTCCAGGTTCAGCGCCTGGCCGCCGCTGAGCAGCACGGGCGTGTCGCGACCGCCGATAGCGACCACCTTGCCCGGCTCCAGCGCAAAGGCACCGGGGAACCGGCCGGCGAACTCCGTCGCCAGCGATTCGATGCGGGTTTTCAGCGGTACCAGCCACACGCGCATGAGACGCCCCTGTCCTGCTGCGACGATGCGCCGGCCCCATGGCGCGGCGCTACCCCGGTTGCCGATAGGCGTCGGAAACCGGGTGTTGTCTCCGGATGTCGGTCGCTGGCGGCAAAACTTTACGGATGGCGGCCGTGCCGGCGCCTCCCGGCCGACCGCCGATCAGCGGTAGCCGGCCGCCTGCAACTCGAACAGTTCGGCGTAGTGGCCGCCGGCGGCGAGCAGTTCCTCGTGGGTGCCGACCTCCTCGATGGCGCCGTGCTGCAGCACGATGATGCGGTCGGCCATGCGCACGGTGGAGAAGCGGTGCGAGATGATCACCGCGGTCTTGCCGTGCGAGAGCTCCTTGAAGCGCTGGAACACCTCGTACTCCGAGCGCGCGTCGAGGGCGGCGGTGGGTTCATCGAGCACCAGCAGCGGCGCGTCGCGCATGTAGGCGCGGGCGATGGCGATCTTCTGCCACTCGCCGCCGGAGAGATCCACGCCGCCCTTGAACAGCTTGCCGAGCATCTGCGCGTAGCCCTTGGGCAGCCGCGCGATCACCTGGTCAGCGAGGCTGCGATGGGCGGCATCGGCGATGCGCGGCTCGTCGCCACGCGCCTCGATGCGGCCCACGGCGATGTTGTCCGCGGCGTTGAAGTAGTAGCGCACGAAGTCCTGGAAGATCACGCCGATGTTGAGGCGCAGGTCTTCCAGGTCGTACTCGGTGAGCGGGTGGCCGTCGAGCAGGATGCGGCCCTCGTCCGGGTCGTACAGGCGCGAGAGCAGTTTCACCAGCGTGGTCTTGCCGGCACCGTTCTCGCCCACCAGCGCCAGCACTTCGCCCGCGCGCAGGGTGAAGTTCAAATGCCGCACGGCCCAGCGCTCGGCATCGGGATAGCGAAAGCCCACGTCTTCGAACACGAAGCCCTCGCGCAGTGGCCGCGGGAACGGGCGCGGGTTCGGTGGCGAGAGGATCTCCGGCTGGATGCGAAAGAACGAGAACAGGTCGTCCAGGTACAGCGCCTGCCCGGCCACCTGTGAGAAGCCGGTGAGCAGGGTTTCCAAGAGCGTGCGCAGGCGGCGGAACGAGGTGGAGAGAAACGTGAGGTCGCCGATGGAGAACTGCCCGGTGACCGTGCGCCAGGCGATGAACGCGTAGGCGGCGTAATAGCCCAGCGTGCCCAGCGTGGTGAACAGCCCGCCCCAGCCGGCACGGCGTAGCGCGATGCGGCGGTTGGCGCGGTACATGTCCTGCGACAGCACGCGGTAGCGCTCGATCAGGAACGGGTTGAGGCCGAAGCTTTTCACCTCCTTCGCGTTCGAGGCGCTGGCACCGACCATGCGCAGGTAATCCAGCTCGCGCCGCTCCGGTGTCCATTGGTAGTTCACCGCGTAGCTCTGCGCGTTGAAGTGGAACTCGCCCAGGAACGCCGGTACCAGCGCCACCGCCAGCAGCACGATCAGCCATGGCGCGTACACCGCCAGACCCACCGCGAAGCTCAGCAAGGTGATCACGTCCTGCGCCTGCTGCAGCAGTTGGGAGAGCAGGCTGCCGCGCCCGGCTACCTGGCGGCGCGCGCGGTCGAGCTGGTCCTGCAGGTCGGCGTCCTCGAAGTCCTCCAGATCCAGCGAGGCGGCGTGTTCCATCAGGCGGATCGAGGTGGTGTTGGCGTAGAGCTCGCCGAGCAGCGAGTCGACCAGCGCCACCAGCCGGCCGAGCAGGTCGGCCAGCACCGCCAGCGCAAACTCCAGCCCCAGCAGCAGCGCCAGGTGCGCCAGCTCGCCGCCGTGCAGCCACGCGGCGATGTCGGCATGCGGCACGCCGGCGCGCACCAGCCGCACCACCTCGTCGACGATCAGCTTGCCCACGTACAAGGTGACCACCGGCAACAGCGCGCGCAGCAGGCGCAGCGCCACGCTGGCGAGCGTGAGCGAGCGGCTGGTCTGCCAGATGCTGGCCAGGAACGGCGGCACGTTGCGCAGCGCGGCGAAGCGTTCGCGCAGGCTCTGCGGCGGGGGCGGCGGTGCGTGGCGGCGGCCGCCGGTAGCGGGGCTGGCGCCTGGGGTGTGCGGGGGTGGCATCGGCGGTCCTTGGCGAGCGTCCGGTGGCAGCTTGCCACGGCGCGGACATTAGGGAGTGACGGTGACGCATGCCCGCGAGCGGACGAACATGGCGATCGCGGGGCTTGTCTTTCGATATTCTTGCGATATATCTTTTGCTCGTCAATCACGATATATCGGAGATACATCATGCGATTCCATCAGCGCTTCTTCGGTGGCGGGCACGCCGGGCACCACGACCACCACTGCGACGATCGCAGCGAGCGCTTCGCGATGTGGCGCGAACGCTTCTTCGACCATCACGCGCACCACCATCACCGGCACCACGACACCCTTGAAGCAGGCCGCCACGGCTGGCGCGGTGGTCCGTTCGGCGGCGACCGCGGCGATGCGCTGGGCGATATGGGCGGCCTGCGCGGCGGCGGGCGCCGGGGTGGTGGCGGGCGGATGTTCGGCCATGGCGACCTGCGCCTGCTGCTGCTGGCGCTGATCGAACAGCAGCCGCGGCACGGCTACGAGCTGATCCGCATCATCGAGGAGATGTTCAACGGCCAGTACTCGCCCAGCCCTGGAGCGATCTACCCCACCCTCACCATGCTGGAGGAAATTGGCCACGCCGCGGTGCAGCCGGAAGCCGGCGGGCGCAAGAGCTACGCGATCACCGACGAGGGCCGCGCCTTTGTCGAGGAGAACCGCGAGGCGGTGGAAGCGGTGATGGAGCAGACCCGCCACAGCGCGCGCATGGCCGCGCGCGCTGCGATGCCGGAAAACGTGCACAAGGCGATGCACGCGCTCAAGCACGCGCTGCTGATGCGCGGCACCGACTGGACCAAGGCCGAAGGCCAGCGCGTGGCGAAGATCCTGGCGCGTGCCGCCAGCGAGATCGCCGGTGGCAACGAGGCGTAACGGCTCGCGCATGCCCATGCATACCCATCTCTCGCTACGTCACCCGCTGGCGTTCCGCCAACTGGAGGTCCGGCGCGTCGAGACGCTGACGCCGCACATGCGGCGCATCGTCTTAGGCGGCGCGGCGCTGCACGATTTCGTCAGCGCCGCGCCGGACGATCACGTGAAGCTGTTCTTCCCCAATGCCCATGGCGAGATCGTGCGCCCGACGGTCGGCCCGAACGGGCCGCTGTACGAGGCGGGCGTGGCTTATTCGCCGATGCGCGACTACACGCCCCGCCACTACGACGCGCTCGCGCAGGAGCTGACCATCGACTTCGTGCTGCACGGCGACGGCCCGGCCGCCGGTTGGGCGGCGCAGGCAAGGCCGGGGCAGACGATCGGCGCGGGAGGCCCGCGCGGCTCGCTGGTGATCGCCGAGGACTTCGATACCTACGCGATGTTCGGCGACGAAACCGCCCTGCCCGCGATCGGCCGCTGGCTGGAGGAACTGCCCGCCGGCAAGCGCGCCGAGGTGTTCGTGGAGATCCCTGAACACGCCGATCGCCAGCCGCTGGCTTCAGCGGCCGAGCTACGTCTCACCTGGCTAGTACGCGACGGCGCCGACGCCGCTACCAGCACCAGCCTGGAACAGGCGCTGGCCGCGTGGCACCCGCCCGCGGGTGACACCTTCCACTGGATCGCCGCCGAATCCGAGCGCGCCCGGCGCCTGCGCCAGATGCTCGCCGAGCGCGGCGTGACGAAGGACTGCATCAAGGCCACCGGCTACTGGAAAGCCGCTGCGTAACAGCGGCGGCGGCCGCCTCGCGATGAATCGCGGCTGAGGCCGTGCACGGCGCGAGCACGAAATCTTTTCGTGCCAACCGCTATCCCGTAACCGTCGTTCCGCCCGATGCGGGCCGCGGCATCCACGCAACGGGAGGCATCGGATGAAACGCAGAAGCAAGGTCATCGCATGGATCGTCGGCACGCTGGTGGCGCTGCTAGCCGTGCTGGTGCTGGTGGTGGCGCTGTTCGACTGGAACCGCCTCAAGCCGTTCATCGATGACAAGGTCAGCCAGGCGATCGGACGGCCGTTCACCATCCACGGCGACCTGAGCCTGGCGTGGCATCGCGAACGCAGCGAATCGGGCTGGCGCAGTTGGCTGCCGTGGCCGCAGTTCACCGCGCGTGACATCACCATCGGCAACCCGGCGTGGGCCAAGCAACCGCAGTTCGCCCAGCTCGATGCGCTGCGCTTCCGGCTCTCGCCGCTGCCGCTGCTGGCCCACCGCATCAAGGTGCCGTCGCTGCAGCTGGTACAGCCATCGATCGATCTGGAGCGCGACGGCAAGGGCCGTGACAACTGGACCTTCACGCTGCCGCACAGCGACAAGCCATCAAGCTGGTCGCTGCAGCTGGGTGAGGTGGGTTTCGACCAGGGCCGCATCGGCCTGGACGACGCCGCTACCCGTACCGACTTGAAGATCGTAGTGGAGCCGCTGCAGCAGGCGATTCCCTACGAGCAGATCGTGGCCGAGAACGACAAGGCCGCCCAGGCGCAGGCCCGGGACACCGTGGGCGCCGCCGCCAGCAAGGCGGTCGCCCGGGCTGCGGCCAGCAAGGACGACCGCGAGCAGAAGCCGGATGAGGCAGCGCGCGGTACGCGCTACCAGTTCCGCTGGACCGCCAGCGGCCATTACCAGGGCGCGGTGGCCAAGGGCACCGGCCGCATCGGCGCGGTGCTGGCCCTGCAGAGCAGCAGCCGGCCGTTTCCGGTGCAGGCGCGCGTGCAGGTGGGCGACACGCACATCGGCCTGGCCGGCACGCTGACCGATCCGCTGCACCTGGGCGCGCTCGATCTGCACCTGTGGTTTGCCGGCACCAGCATGGCCAAGCTCTATCCGCTGCTCGGCGTAACCCTGCCCGACACCCGCCCCTACGCCACCCGCGGCCGCCTGAGCGCCACGCTTGGTGACCACGGCAACCAGTTCCGCTATCGGCATTTCCGTGGCCGGGTGGGCTCGAGCGATCTGTCCGGCGATCTCACTTTCTCCACCGGCGGCGCGCGCCCCAAGCTCACCGGCGATATGCAATCGCAGACGCTGGAGTTCAGCGACCTGGCCCCGCTGATTGGCGCCGACGACAACAGCGAGAAGAAGCAGCGCGGTGACGGCACACCGCAGCCGGCCGGCAAGGCGCTGCCGGTGGAGCAGTTCCGCACCGACCGCTGGCAGGCGATGGACGCCGACGTGACGTTTGCAGCCAAGCACATCGAGCACGTGAAGGCGCTGCCGATCGATTCGCTGTCCACGCACCTGGTGATGGACGCCGGCAAGCTCACCCTCGATCCGCTTGCCTTCGGCCTGGCCGGCGGCAAGGTCGACGGTCGCCTGGTGCTCGACGGCAGCCACTCGCCGATGCCCGGCCAGATACAGCTCGATGCACGCCACATCAAGCTCAAGGCGCTGTTCCCCGAGTTCGACGCGATGCGCACGAGCCTGGGCGAGATCAACGGTCGCGCCGATCTCGACGCCAAGGGCAATTCCGTCGCCGCGCTGCTGGGCAGCGCCGACGGCGAACTCAAGCTGCTGATGAACGATGGCGCGGTGAGCAAGAACCTGCTGGAGACCGCCGGGCTCAACGTGGGCAACATCATCCTCGGCAAGCTGTTCGGCGATCGCACGGTGGAGATCAACTGCGCCGCCACCGACCTCAAGGCCACCGACGGCCTGTTCCGCACGCAGTTGTTCGTATTCGACACCAAGGACGCGGTGATCAACGTCGACGGCACGGTCAACATGAGCAACGAAAAGCTCGACCTGGACGTGAAGCCGCAGACCAAGGGCCTGCGCATCCTGTCGCTGCGCTCGCCGCTGTACGTGCGCGGCACACTGAAGGATCCGGACGTGGGCGTGCAGGCCGGCCCGTTGGCGCTGCGTGCCGGCGGCGCGGTGGCGCTGGGCACCGTCGCCGCCCCCGCCGCCGCGTTGCTGGCGCTGATCTCGCCCAACCACGACCAACCGGAGAACACCTGCCAGGTGGTACTGCAGCAGCTGCGCAGCGCGGGCAAGTTGAAGGTGAGCGAGCCGACCAAGCAGCGCGCGAAATAAGTCCCGGCGCACCACTAGAATGGCGCACCTTCCCCGCGCCCTCGTGACCCATGCAGCCCGTCAGCAAGGCCCGCCTGCAGATCCACTTCTGTGTCCTGCTGTGGGGCTTCACCGCCATTCTCGGCAAGCTGATCTCGCTGCCGGCGCTGCCGCTGGTGTGGTGGCGCATGCTGCTGGTGGCCGGCTCGCTGCTGCTGGTGCCCAGGGTGTGGCGCGGACTGCGCGCGATGCCGGCGCGGTTGCGCTGGTCGTATGCGGGCATCGGCGTGCTGGTGTCGCTGCACTGGCTCACCTTCTACGGCGCGATCAAGCTGTCCAACGCCTCGGTGGGCGCCACCTGCATCGCGCTGGGGCCGGTGTTTCTGTCCTTCATCGAGCCGTGGATCGCGCGGCGGCGGTTCGACCCGCGCGAGCTCGTGATCGCCGCGGCGGTGGTGCCTGGCGTGGCGATGGTGGTGGGTGGCGTGCCGCACGGCATGCGCATGGGCATTGCGGTGGGTGCGCTGTCGGCACTGTTCGTGGCGCTGTTCGGGGCGTTCAACAAGCGGCTGGTGGACCACGGCGATCCGCTTACCGTCACCTGCCTGGAACTGGGCACCGGCACGCTGTTCCTTACCCTGCTCGGCCCGCTGCTGCCGCATGCCGGTAGCGCTTTCGCGGTGCCGGGGCTGCACGACACGCTGTTGCTGCTGGCGCTGAGCTTCGGCTGCACCCTGCTGCCCTTCGCGCTGGCGCTGGTGGCGCTGCGCCACCTGAGTGCGTTCGGCGTGCAGATGGTGACCAACCTGGAGCCGGTCTATTCGATTGTGCTGGCGATTGTGCTGCTCGGCGAGCAGCGCGAGTTGCACGCGTGGTTCTACGTGGGCGTGGCGGTGATCATCGGCGCGGTGTTCATCCATCCACTGCTGCACCGCGACGCGCGCGAACCGGCGCAGCCGGAGCTGCTGGGCACGGCGGAGAGTCATAACGTGGTGGAGTGAGTGCTCGAGTGCGGTGTAGCCGTCGATTCGTAGACATCGGATCTGGCATGAACAGCGAGGCCCGCACGCCCACCTCGACGTCATTCCCGCGAACGCGGGAATGACGGCTGTGAGGGTGGATTTCTTTTTGTGGGTGTGACGGCTTCGAGGGGGATTTCCTTTTGTGGGAATAAGAGCATCGCGGCTCCAACGGGCAGCGGCGATGGCGCTCCGCGAAGCCCGCCTCGCTCACCCCTCCGCCGCCTGCAAGTGATCGATGAAGGCGCGCACCTTGGCCGGCGCGCGCGGCCCTGGATAAACCGCATGGATGCCGCCCTCGGGGAGTCGCAAGCTTGCGAGCAAGGCGACCAGCCGGCCGGCGCGCAGGTCGTCCTCCACCAGATAGTCCGGCAGCACGGCGATGCCGACGCCCGCCAGCACCAGGCCGCGCACTGCGGCGGCGCTGTTCGCCTGGGCCACCGGTTGCAGACGCACCGTCTGGCGACGGCCGCCGCGGCCGGTGAAGGTCCAGCGCAAGGGCTGCGATAGCGCGGACATCGCGATCGCAGCACGACCGGCAAGCTCGTCCACCCGGCGCGGCGTGCCGTGCTCGTCCAAGTGCGCTGGCGCCGCCACCAGCAACTGGCGAAAGCCGCCCAGCCGCGTCG
The DNA here is from genome assembly GCF_050749815.1 of Dyella thailandensis. GTDB lineage: Bacteria > Pseudomonadota > Gammaproteobacteria > Xanthomonadales > Rhodanobacteraceae > Dyella_A. Next base: position 2,049,052 of record NZ_CP192735.1, read on the forward strand.
CACGCAGATTGGAATCGCGCAGCCAGCCGCCGCGGATGGCGAGGTCGAAGCGCTCGGCGATGACGTCGCTGACGTGGTCGCTCAACACCAGGTCGACCTGCACCGCCGGATAGCGGCGCATGAAGCTGGCCAACCGCGGCACCACCACCGCGTTGCCGTAGTCGAGCGAGGCGGTGAGCCGTAGCGTGCCGCTGGGACGGTCGCGCGCCGTACCGACGCGCTCGATCGCCGCTTCCGCTTCGGCCAGCAGGCGCTCGCAGTCGGCATGAAAGGTGGTGCCGGCCTCGGTCAGCGACATGCGTCGCGTGCTGCGCACCAGCAGCGTCACACCGAGCTCGCGCTCCAGCTTCGCCAGGTGCTGGCTGACCATCGCCTTGGTCATGCCCAATGCGCCGGCGGCCGCGGTAAACGAGCCGGCCCGCACTACGGCCGCGAACACCGCCAGCCGGTTGAGATTGACCTGATCCGCCCGATCGCCGCGCATCGACCACCTCCTTCACTGTCAATTTCAACTTTACAGTGAATTGCATCGGATGCCGTTTATCGCCACCAATCCGAAGCGCATGCTGCGCGCTACCTACCACCGGAGAGAACCCATGAAACTCGTATTGTTCGGCGCCACCGGCCACATCGGCCAAAGCCTCCTGGATGAAGCGCTCGCCCGCGGCCACGAGGTGACTGCCGTGGTGCGCGATCCGTCCCGCCTGCCGCAGCGGCATGACCACCTGAAAGTCGTCACCGGCGACGTGAGTCGCCCTGCCAGCTGGACCGACGCGGCCCGCGGGAGCGATGCCGCCATCGCCAGCCTCTCGGCCCGACGCGATCAGGACGCCAGCCGCGTGCCGGCTTACGCCCGCACCCTGCTGGACCATCTGGGCGACGCCGGCATCACGCGGCTGGCCTGGGTCGGCGGCGCCGGCTCGCTCGAGGTCGCGCCCGGACGGCGCGTCATCGATGCCCCCGACTTTCCCGCCGCCTGGCGCCCGGAAGCCGAGGCACAAGGCGAAGCGCTGGAGGTGTTCCGCGCTTACCGCGGGCCGGTGGAATGGACGTACGTGAGTCCGGCAGCGCTGCTCGAACCGGGCGAACGCACCGGCGCGTACCGCGTCGGCGGCGAACAGCTGCTGGTGGATGCGAGCGGCCACAGCCGCATTTCCATTGCCGATTACGCCGTCGCCCTGCTGGACCGGCTGGAACGACGCGACGCCGCCAACCGGCGCATCACCGTCGCCTACTGATCCGGCCTCACCGGCGCTCGCGCGCCCGCTGGCGGTGCGCGGCCTGCTTCGCGCGATTGCCGCACAGCTCCATGCTGCACCAGCGGCGATTGCGCGCCCGGGTGTGATCGGCGAACAGCAAGGTGCAGTTCGGGCCTTCGCAGGCCTTGACGGAGGCGAAGTCTTCGCCGGTCAGCAAGCGCGCCAGCGTGCCGCCGATCGGCAGCAGCAGCGACTCAGGTGACTTCCACCGGCGCACGGTCTGCAGCGACAGCCCGTGCGCCGCTTCCGTGGCGGGGCCGACCACTTCATGGAGCTCGTCGCGCTCCAGCAGCCGGTTCAACGGCGCCAGTTCCGCAAGCGCCTCGGCGGTCAGCGGCCGTCCCTTGTGCGCCCGCACGAAGCCGCGAAACCACTCGCGCAGATCGCGTGCCTGCGCGGCGACGCGATCCAGTTCGCCCGGCATCGCCTCCTTACGGAAACGCTCGAGCACCTCGTGCGGCACCAGTGCGGCTTGCCCAAGCCAGTTAAGCAGGCCTTCGCCATCGGCAAGCCAGTCCAGCGGCCTGTCCACCGGCGTGGCGACGGAATTGAGGAAATCCAGGCCGGGGGCATCGGCCACAAAGAGCGCAGGCATCAACAAGGTCACGGGTCACCTCCATGGCCGCAACGGTAACCATCAAAAATGATGTTGACAAGTTACGAATGGCGGAAATAACCTCCATAACAATATTTATCAAGTTACGGCTGCGACGCAGCGTCGGTCATGGCTGCCCCCCGTAACAGGCCGGATGGAGGGCAAGTCATGGCGACGAACGTGAATACGGCCGCATGGATGCACAGAGCCTGGGCCGATGGCTCGAGCTGGAGCAAGATTGCCCATCAAGTCCGCCAAAACGTCATAAAGACGGTTACTTCACCGATTTCCTTCACAGCCTGCGCCGACGACGTGGCCGCCCTGGAGCGGGTCGATGACCCGGCGGTGCCGGCTGGCCGCGCCTACCCCGGCGCCGTCGTCGGCGGCTCGCGCAGTGACCGGGTGAAGGCGTTGGTCCACGCCGCGGCACTGGCGCCGGACGAGCGCGACGCCCTCGCCCACTGAACTAGCCGCCGTAGCCATCGCACGGGGAACGCCGCCATGCATACGACACCCGAATCTGCAGGCACCGAGCGCGTCGGCGCGTTTTCGGATGCCGTTGTCGCCGTGATCATCACGCTGATGGTGCTGGAGCTGAGAGCACCGGAAAGCGCCTCGCTGAGCGCACTCGGCTCGCTGTGGCCGACGGCGGTGAGCTATGCGGCGAGTTACCTGTTCATCGCCATCGTGTGGGTCAACCACCATCACCTGCTGCGGCTCGTTCGCCGCACCACGCCGCGACTGATCTGGGTGAACTTCGCGCACCTGTTCGCGGTGTCACTGGTGCCCTTCTCCACCGCCTGGATCGCACGCACCGAGCTGGCGGCCGTGCCGGTGGCGTTCTATGCCGGGGTCTTCGTCTGCGTGAACCTCGCCTACCGGCTGTTCGAGCGCGACGTCTTTGCGCAAGCCGACGAACCGCAACTGTGCGAACGCGCCCGGCGCATGGCTCGGCGCCGCTCGGCCGGCACGCTGCTGGCCTTCGCTGCCGCGACGGCGATCGCCCTGTGGTCGCCCGTCGCCGGATTCCTTCTCGTCTGTACCGCGCTGGTCCTGTACCTGCGGCCGGAAGCCCCCGGCAGCGCCTTTCGCACGGCCAGCACCGATTGATGCGCCACCGCGCGCCCCACCGCCAGGAGAACTGCCATGTCCACCACCATCCATTACCGCTCTACCGACGTCGACGGCTTCAACGTGTTCTATCGCGAAGCCGGCCGCCCGGGCGCACCGAAACTGCTGCTGTTGCACGGCTTCCCGAGCTCGAGCCACATGTTCCGCGACTTGATTCCGTTGCTGGCCGACCGCTTCCACATCGTCGCGCCGGACCTGCCGGGCTTTGGCCAGTCGGCGATGCCGCCACGCGATGGGTTCTCCTACACCTTCGACCATCTGGCACAGGTGATCGACCGGTTCACCGAGGTGGTCGGCTTCGATCGCTTCGTGGTCTACGTCTTCGACTACGGCGCGCCGGTGGGCTTGCGCATCGCGATGAAGCATCCGGAGCGCATCGCCGGCATCGTGTCGCAGAACGGCAACGCCTACGTCGAGGGACTCAGCGAAGGCTGGAACCCGATCCAGGCGTACTGGAGCGATCCCTCGCAGAAGAACCGCGATGCGCTGCGCGCCTTCCTGGCGCCGGAAGCCACCTGCTGGCAGTACGTGCACGGCGTGCCCGACGAATCGCAGATATCGCCCGATGGCATTGCGCTGGACAACCACTACCTCGCCCGGCCGGGGTCGGACGAAATACAGCTGGACCTCTTCGGCGACTACCAGAGCAACGTGGCGCTGTACCCCGTGTTCCAGGCGTACTTCCGCACCCATCGCCCGCGCTTCCTGGCGATCTGGGGCAAGCACGATCCGTTCTTCCTGCCGCCGGGTGCCGAGGCGTTCAAGCGCGACCTGCCCGATGCCGACGTGCGCTTCCTCGACACCGGGCATTTCGCCCTGGAAACGCATGCGGGCGAGATCGCTACGGCGATCGGGGACGTCTTCGGCCGCTGAGCGAGTTCGCTGCCGAGATGGGAGGAAGGCCGCCACTTATACTGGGGCCTTCTCCGCCGGTCGCACCCCATGAATTACCGCCACGCCTTCCACGCCGGCAACTTCGCCGATGTTCTCAAGCACACCGTGCTGCTGGCGCTGATCGAGGCGCTCGAGGCCAAGCCCACGCCGTTTGCCTACATCGACACGCACGCCGGCAGTGGCTGCTACGCGCTGGACGGGCGCGAGGCGGGCAAGACCGGCGAGTACAAGGATGGTATCCACCGCCTGCTGTTTCCCGACATGGGCGCCACCGATGCGGCTTCCGCTTCGTTGCCGCCGCTACTGCGCCGCTGGCTCGACGGCATCCTCGCCCTGCCCGGCAACGAGGACGGCCTGAAGCTCTATCCCGGCTCGCCGCTGCAAGCGGCGCGGGCGCTGCGCGAGGGCGACAGTGCGCAGCTGTGCGAACTGCATCCGGAAGAAGCTTCGCGCCTGCGCGAACTGTTCCAGCGCGACGCGCGCGTGCACGTGCATCACCGCAATGGCTACGAGGCGCTGAAGGGGCTGGTGCCGCCGAAGGAGAAGCGCGGGCTGGTGCTGATCGATCCGCCGTACGAGGCGCAGGAGGCCGAGTACCGGCTGATCGAGCAGGCGCTGAAGGGGGCGATTGAGCGCTGGCCCACCGGTGTCTATGCGGTGTGGTACCCGATCAAGCTGCGCAGCCAGGTGCAGCCGTTCCTGCGCGGCCTGCAGCACGGCATCGCCCGCCGCGTGCTGCGCGCCGAACTGCTGGTGCACCCGGACGATTCACCGCTGCGCCTCAACGGCTCGGGCATGGTGGTGCTCAACGCACCGTGGAATCTCGACCAGACCCTGCGCGAGCCGCTGCGCGCGATGGCGCGATTGCTCGGTCAGGGTGAGCCTGCCGAGTGGAAGCTGGACTGGCTGGCCAACGACAGCGCCGAGGCGCCCACCCCGCCCTCGCCATCGCGCCGCCCGCCGCCACGTTCAGCGCGGCCGCGCTAAGCTGGCGACCTCGATTCGGCGGGGCGTATCCGGCCCCGTTCGGACGTCCATCGCGATTGCGCCATGCTGTCTTGCCGTCTGCCCAGGAGCCTTGCCATGCGTCGCCTTCTTCGCCCTCTGCTTGCCTCCACCGCGCTGCTGGCGCTGGCCGCCTGCGCGCCGGCGCCGATCTACAAGGTGGCGCCCAATGCCGTGGCCGCCGTGCCATTCGAAGTGGCGCGCGCGCCGGAGCGCTATGCCAACGGCAGCGTGATCTGGGGTGGCCGCGTGGTCAGCGTGAACAACCTGGCCGACCGCAGCGAGATCGAGGTGCTGGCCTATCCGCTCGACTCCTCGCAGCGCCCCAAGGTGGGCGATACCGGAAACGGACGTTTCATCGCGGTCATGCACGGCTTCGTGGAGCCGATGGCCTACCCCAACGGCGCGTTGATCACGGTGGCCGGCAAGCTCAACGGCAGCCGCGCGGGCAAGGTCGGCGAGGCCGACTACGTGTTCCCGCTGGTCACTGTCGACCAGGCCCACGCGTGGACGGCCGAGGAGATGCAGGCCGGGCGCAACAACGTCCACTTCGGCGTGGGTGTGGGCGTGGGCATCCACTGAGCCGCCCGCCGGCGCAAGGATCTGCGCCGCCGCTACACTGTGCGGCCCGATCCCGTGATGGAACACCCGCATGTCCGGCCATGCCAATTCGCTCAAGGCGATCTTCCTCGCGCTGGGCGCGAACTTCGCGATCTTCTTGTCCAAGCTGGTGGCCGCCCTGGTCACCGGCTCGGGCGCCATGCTGGCCGAGGCGGTGCACTCGCTGGCCGACTGCGGCAACCAGGGCCTGTTGCTGCTCGGCATGCGCCAGACGCAGCGACCCGCTTCGGATGAATTCCCGCTCGGCTGGGGCCGGGCGATGTACTTCTGGTCGTTCCTGGTCGCCATCCTGCTGTTCAGCGTGGGCGGCATGTTTTCCGTCTACGAGGGCATGCACAAGCTCAGCCATCCCGAACCGCTGAAGTGGCCGTGGCTGGCGCTGGGCGTGCTGGTGTTCGGCATCGTCGCCGAAGGCATCTCGATGCGCGGCTGCATGCAGGAAGTGAACAAGGCGCGCGGCAACCAGCCGCTGTGGACCTGGTTTCGCGAGACGCGCTCGAGCGAACTGCTGGTGATCTTCGGCGAAGACCTCGCCGCGCTGATCGGCCTGTGTCTGGCCGCCCTGGCCGTGGGCGCCACCATGCTCACCGGCAACCTGATGTTCGACGCGCTGGGCACGCTGGCGATCGGCGTGCTGCTGCTGGTGGTGGCGGTGCTGCTGGCGGTGGAGGTGAAGGCGCTGCTGATCGGCCAGGGCGTGGAGCCGCGCCGCCGCGCCGAGCTGCTCACCTTCCTCAAGAGCCGGCCGGAAGTGGCCGAGGTGCTCAACCTGATCACCCTGCAGATGGGCCCGGACGTGATGGTGGCGGTGAAGGCGAAGATGGAGCCGGCCAGCTCCGACCGCGGCCTGATCGATGCCATCAACGCGGTGGAGGCAGCGATGAAGGCCGAATTTACCGACATCCGCTGGAGCTTCTTCGAGCCCGACGTTACCGATTGAGCGGGCGGCTCAGCCTTTCGGCTGCAGCAGGTCCCAGGGGTTGCCGTACAGGTCCTCGAATACGACCACCGTGGCGTACGGCTCTTCGCGCGGCGTCTCACGGAAGCTGACGCCGGCGGCGAGCATGCGCCGGTAATCGCCCCAGAAATCGTCGGTACGCAGGAACAGGAACACCCGTCCGCCCGCCTGGCGACCGACGGCCGCCCGCTGCTCGTCGGTTGCCGCCTGCGCCAGCAGCAGACCAGTGCCATCGGAGCCCGGCGGCGCCATCACCACCCAACGCTTGCCGCCACCGAGCGGCGTATCCTCGCGCAAGGTGAAGCCCAATCGCGTGGTGAACCAGGCGATCGCCTCGTCGTAGTCGTTCACCAGCACGGTGAGCTGGGCCAGTTGCTGGGACATCGCAGAGAACTCCTGTGGCGGGTTGCCGCATCGCGGCATGATCGGAGCAGACCATCATGGCACGAACGCCCGGAAAGTCGCCTCCCGCCTGCTTCCGCGAGCGATACAGCCGGCCATACCAGTGTCGCGTACGTTCATGTTGCAGCGCACTAGATACGCTAAAGTATGGACATGAACGCCCTGCCGATTCCGACCCTGATGCGCGCCGCCCCGTCGATGATCGTCCCGCCGCGTAGCCGCGAGCGTTTCGCCCCCCGCCTGGAGGCCGTGCCCGCGGCCAACGTGGGCGAGCCGGTGCGCACGCGCGACGGCCGCAACCTGTTCCTGCGCAGCATCCGTCCCGACGACGTGGCCGCCCTCAAGCGCTGCTTTACCCGGCTCTCGCCCGAAGATATCCGCCGCCGCTTCCTGCACGCGATGTCCGAGCTGCCCGAGCCGATGGCGCAGCGCCTGTGCAACATCGACCCGGCGAAGGAAACCGCCTTCGTGCTGATGGACGAGGCGGTGGAACCGGCCGAGATGCGCGGCGTGGGCCGCATCTACGTGGACGAGTCGGCTAACAGCGCCGAGTTCTCGGTGCTGGTGGAGCACGACTGGGCCCGGCGCGGCCTGGGCGCCCTGCTCATGCAGCGCCTGGTGGACGATTGCCGGCGCCGCGGCCTGCACGAGATCTGGGGCTACGTGCTGATGGAGAACCGGCCGATGCTGCAGCTGTGCCGCGAGCTCGGTTTCCAGCGCCGCCCCGCCACCGACGAGCCCGGCACCGCGCAGATCTCGCTCAAGCTCTAGCGACTGCCCATTCCCGTTGTAGGAGCCCGCTTGCGGGCGATGCTCTTCGCCCTGGATCGAGATCAAAGCAAAAGCATCGCCCGCGAGCGGGCTCCTACATAGGGGCGGTGGCTGCCGGCTCGGCGGCGGGGTCGCAGTACACTTGTGCGCTTTACCCGCGCGTTCCGCGCGTCGACGAGCCACGCGCCAGTCCATGCCCGATTCCAGCCCCACGATCTCCCACCCGCCGCTTCCCACCACACCGCGCCAGCGCCGCTTCTGGACGCCGCCGCACGGCTCCGCCCGCGCGCTGCTGATCGCCGAGTCCGCGCGTTCGCACAACGGCCTGCTGGTGGCCGTCACGCGCGACACCCAGCGCGCCTCGGCGCTGGAAGACGAGCTGAAGCTGTTCGCCGGCAACCTGCCGGTGCTGCACTTCCCGGACTGGGAAACCCTGCCCTACGACATCTTCAGCCCGCACTCGGAGATCGTCTCCCAGCGCATCGCCACGCTGTACCGACTGCCGTCGGTGACGCGCGGCGTGCTGGTGGTGCCGGTGGCCACGCTGATGCAGCGCATCGCCCCGCGCAGCCACATCACCGGCGCCGGCCTGATGCTGGCCAAGGGCCAGAAACTGGACCTGCTCGCCGAACAGCGCCGGCTCGAGGCGGCCGGCTACCGCTACGTGCCGCAGGTGGCCGAGGCCGGCGATTTTGCGGTGCGCGGCGCGCTGATCGACATCTTCCCGATGGGCGCGGCCGAGCCGTACCGCATCGAGCTGTTCGACGACGAGGTGGAATCGATCCGCAGCTTCGACCCGGAGACCCAGCGCTCGCAGCAGCCGGTGAAGAAGGTGGAGTTGCTGCCCGGTCGCGAGTTCCCGCTCACCGAGAACGCCGCCAAGGATTTCCGCACGCGCCTGCGCGAGCGCTTCCCGATCGACATCCGCCGCTGTCCGCTCTACCAGGACATGAAAGAGGGCGTGACGCCCGGCGGCATCGAGTACTACCTGCCGCTGTTCTTCGAGCAGACCGCCACGCTGTTCGACTACCTCGCCAGCGATGCGCTGTTCGTACTGGGCGAAGGCGCCGGCGAGGCGGCCGAGCAGTTCTGGACGCAGACCGCCGAGCGCTACGACCAGCGCGCACACGACATCGAGCGCCCGGTGCTGCCGCCGGCCGAGCTGTACCTCTCGCCCGAACAGCTGCGCGAGCAGTGGAACAAGCGCCTGCGCGTGGAGATCGTGCCCTCCGGCCACGAGCACAGCGTGGATGCCGGCACGCAGCCGGCCCCCGAGGTGGCGCTGAATCGCAAGGGCGAGGAGCCCGGCACATCGCTCAAGCACTTCCTGGCCAGCTACAAGGGGCGTGTGCTGGTGGCTGCCGACTCGGCCGGCCGGCGCGAGTCGCTGATCGAGCAGCTGGCGGCGGCGGGGATGAAGCCGGCGAACGTGGAGAGCTGGAGCGCATTCCTCGGGCTGGCCGGGACTGCTCCCTCTCCCCTGACGCAGTCGGGGGAGAGGTCTGGGGAGAGGGGGGCTTCTGGCTGCTCGTCTGAAATCAAGAGCAACCCCCTCACCCCAACCCTCTCCCCCGGCCAAGCCGGGGGAGAGGGAGCCGCATCGCGCAAAGCCGCGGGAGAGGGAGTTGGTGCGCGCTTCGCGATCACCATCGCCCCGCTGGAACAGGGCTTCGCGCTGACCAAACCCGCGATCACCGTGCTCACCGAGCGCGAACTGTTCGGCGAGCGCGTGCGCAGCGAGCGCAAGCGTCGGCGCGGTCAGGCGCGCGATCCGGACACCATCATCCGCGATCTCACCGAGCTGTCGATCGGCTCGCCGATCGTGCACGTCGACCACGGCGTGGGCCGCTACCAGGGCCTGGAGTCGATGGAGCTCGGCGGCATGGAAGGCGAGTTCCTGATCATCGAGTACGCCAAGGGCGACAAGCTCTACGTGCCGGTGGCGCAGCTCGGCCTGGTCAGCCGTTACTCCGGCACGGCGCCGGAGCTGGCACCGCTGCACTCGCTGGGCGGCGACGCGTGGGAACGGGCGCGCAAGAAGGCGGCCGAGAAGGTGCGCGATGTCGCTGCCGAGCTGTTGGCGATCTACGCCCAGCGCGAGGCGCGCGGCGGCGAGTCGATGGCGGTGGATCGCCAACTGGTGGAGGAATTCGGCGCCAGCTTCCCGTTCGAGGAAACCCCGGACCAGGAGCAGGCGATCGACGCCGTGCTGGGCGACCTCGCCGCGCCGCGCGCGATGGACCGGGTGATCTGCGGCGATGTGGGCTTCGGCAAGACCGAGGTGGCGCTGCGCGCCGCGTTCGCCGCGGCCACCGCCGGCAAGCAGGTTGCGGTGCTGGTGCCGACCACCCTGCTCGCCCAGCAGCACTACCGCAACTTTGCCGACCGCTTCGCCGACTGGCCGGTGAAGGTCGACGTGCTCTCGCGCTTCCGCTCCACCAAGGAAGTGAACGAGGCGCTCAAGCGCCTCGCCGACGGCCAGATCGACGTGATCGTGGGCACCCACAAGCTGCTGCAGCCGGACATCAAGTTCAAGAATCTGGGCCTGGTGATCGTGGACGAGGAGCAGCGCTTCGGCGTGCGCCAGAAGGAGCGGCTGAAGAAGCTGCGCGCCGAGGTGGATCTGCTGACCATGACCGCCACGCCGATTCCGCGCACGCTGAACATGGCGATGAGCGGCCTGCGCGACCTGTCGCTGATCACCACCCCGCCCGCACACCGCATGGCGGTGCGCACCTTCGTGGCGGCATGGGATCCGGCGACGATCCGCGAGGCGTTTCAGCGCGAGCTGTCGCGCGGTGGCCAGGTGTACTTCCTGCACAACGAGGTCGAATCGATCGAGCGCACCGCGCGCGAACTGCAGGAGCTGATTCCCGAGGCGCGCATCGGCATCGCCCACGGCCAGATGCCCGAGCGCGAGCTGGAGCAGGTGATGGCGGACTTCCACCGCCAGCGCTTCAACGTGCTGGTGTGCACCACGATCATCGAGACCGGAATCGATATCCCGACCGCCAACACCATCATCATCAACCGCGCCGATCGCTTCGGCCTGGCCCAGCTGCACCAGCTGCGCGGCCGCGTCGGTCGTTCGCATCACCGCGCCTATGCCTACCTGGTGGTGCCGGATCGCAAGTCGATGACGCCCGATGCCGAGAAGCGCCTCGAAGCGCTGGCCTCGTTGGAGGAACTGGGCGCCGGCTTCACCCTGGCCACCCACGACCTGGAGATCCGCGGCGCCGGCGAGCTGCTGGGCGACGAACAGTCCGGCCAGATCCAGGAGATCGGCTTCGGCCTCTACACCGAGCTGCTGGACCGCGCCGTGCGTGCACTGAAGAGCGGCAAGGTGCCGGACTTCGACTTGAGCTCCGAGCACGAGACCGAGGTGGAGCTGCACCTGCCGGCGCTGATCCCGGACGACTACTTGCCCGACGTGCACGCGCGGCTGACCCTGTACAAGCGCATCGCCAGCGCGAAGAGCGACGAGCACCTGCGCGACCTGCAGGTGGAGATGATCGACCGCTTCGGCCTGCTGCCCGAGCCGACCAAGAACCTGTTCGCGCTGGCCACGCTGAAGCTGATGGCCACGCCGCTGGGGATCCGCAAGCTGGACTTCGGCCCGACCGGCGGGCGCATCCTGTTCCGCGAAAAGCCCGAAGTGGATCCGCTGCTGATCATCAAGCTGATCCAGAGCCTGCCGCGCGTCTACAAGCTCGAAGGTCAGGACAAGCTAAAGGTCACGCTGGACCTGCCCGGCGCCACCGAGCGCATCCGCAGCGCGCAGGAAGTGCTGATCATGCTGGGCGCGCGACGGCCGGCCTGAGGGCAATCCGGCGAGGATTTGTAGTCGCGGCTACCAGGCGGCGCCGATCGCCTGCGCCATCGCCCACCCGCTCTGGAACGCGTTTTCCACGCGCGCGCCGAGGCACCAGTCACCGCCCACCCACAGGCGCGCGGACGCATCGGCGAGCATCGGCTGACCGAGCGGCCGGGTGGTCATCGCATAACGCCAGCGATGGGCCTGGGCGAACGTGATCGGCGGCAGCGCCACGCCCGTCCATTCGGCCAGGGCCGATAGCATCAACGTCAGGACTTCGTCCGGCGAGTGCTCCAGATGCGCGGCGCTCCATTCCGGCGCGGCGTGGACGAGCCAGCGGTCGCCGTGGCCCACGAGTCCGCCGCGGCTGGATTGCCGAGCGATCCAGGCGATCGGGCCCGCGTCGAAGCGTGCCGCCTCGAACGGCACGTCCAGCGGCGCATCGAAGGCGAACATCGCCGCCCAGCATGGCGCGATGTCGATGCGCTCCAGTGCATCAGCCAGCGGCGACACGCCCAGCGAGCAGCGCACGGGCCTGCGGCGCAGGCGCAGTGATGACGACGGCATCGAAGTATTCGGCATGGCCCTGCTCGGCCAACCGCAGCTCCCACTGGTCAGCGAGTCGACGCAGCGCGCTCACGGTGGAACGCAGGCGAATATCCAGCGCGTCGGCCAGCGGCCGGACCAGCGCACTCATGCCGGACGTTCCGATCCACCACGTGTGCGTGGGCTGCACGGCATCCGCCGGCAGGCGCGGCGACCACGCGGCGGCAGCCCCGGCCTCCTGCAGATTTTCCAGCAGATCGACAAAGGCCGGATCACGAGCCGTCACGAACTGCGCGCCGTGGTCGTAGGCATCGCCGCTGTCGGTGCGGCGCGTGGCGAGCCGCCCGCCGACGCCGCGGCTCTTCTCGAAGATCACCGGCGACAGGCCCTGCTGGTGCAGCCGGTGTGCGCAGGTGAGGCCGGCCATGCCGGCGCCGAGGATGGCGATGCGGGGAGATACGTGGTCGTGCATGCGACAGGCCTGGGGATGACAGGCGAGTGTGGCATCGCAGTCATGGGGCGGGAATGCGGCGTGACGTTGCAGGCACGGGCGGAATGACCCCGCTGCGCGCCCTCTTCCGCCTGCCCTACGATCGAGGCCCGGCACCGCGTGCAGCCGGGCCATGCGCCCCACGATGGCTGTCGTCGGAACCGGGCTGACACTTCGCGCCACACATCCCTTGGGCGCCGGACCACGTCCACGGCCGGCCCTCAGCGGCCGGCCGTCACGTAGTCGAAACGAAGGTTCCCGGCGTCGTCAGCTGGTTGCGCCCGCGCGCACCAGGTATTGCACGCTGAACATCTCTTCGGGATCGAGCCACACGTTGCGCACTTCCAGGCCCGCCCGATGGGCCAGTGCGGCGAAATCCTCGAGCGAGTACTTGCAGCTGTATTCGACCTGCATCGCTTCGCCCTCACGGAAGCGCACCAGCTGGCGGCCGACGCTGACGCTCTGCTCGGCGGTGGACACGATGTGCGTTTCGATGCGCCCGGCCATCGGGTTGTAGCGAGCGCGATGGCGGAAGCGGCCGAGATTGAAATCGCTGCCGGTGGCGCGGTTCACGTGGGCCAGCATGTTGAGGGTGAACTCGGCGGTGACCCCCGCCGCGTCGTTGTACGCCGCCTCCAGCAGGGCGACGTCCTTCTTGAGGTCGACACCGATCAGGATGCCACCGCTCTCACCCATTTCGCCGCGCATCTTGCGCAGCAGCGTGGCCGCTTCGGCGGCATCGAAGTTGCCGATGGTGGAGCCGGGGAAATAGATCACCGTGCGCCGCGCGCCGCGCGGCGAGACCGGCAGGCGCAGGCCCTTGGTGAAGTCCGCGCACAGGGGCTGCACCGGCACCTGCGGGAACCTTGCAGTGAGGCGCTGCACGCTCTGGCGCAACGGCTCGGGCGAGATTTCCACCGGCACGTAGGCCACCGGCGCGGCGAGGTGCTGCAGCAGGATGTCGGTCTTGATCGCGTGGCCGCTGCCGTATTCGACCAGGCGCACGTCCGGGCCCAGAGCCTGCGCGATCTGTGCGCCGTGCGACTGCATCAGCGCGATCTCGCAGCGGGTGAGGTAGTACTCCGGCTGCTCGCAGATCTGCTCGAACAGGTGCGAGCCGCGTTCGTCGTAGAACAGCCACGAGGGCAGCCGCTTGGGGCTGGCGCGCAGGCCGCGCTGGACGATCTCCAGCACCAGGTTGTCCGGCGGGCGACGGTCGTCGTCGCGAAGATCCGCTACTTGTGAATTCATCGATCGTGTCCCAGTCGAATCCCTGCGAACTGCCAGCGGGCGTGAGGTGGAAAGAAGTTGCGGTAGCTTGCCCGCACGTGGTCGCACGGCGTGACACAGCTGCCGCCGCGCAGCACCCACTGCCCGTTCATGAACTTGCCGTTGTATTCGCCCAGCGAGCCGGGCAGCGTCTGAAAACCGGGGTAGCTGACGTAGGGTGAGCCGGTCCACTCCCACACGTCGCCGAACATCTGCACCAGCCCCTCGTCGCCCGGTGCCGGCTGCGGATGCAGGTGGCCGCTGTCCTGCAAGTTTCCCCGCACCGGCAATGCGGCGGCGGCCGATTCCCACTCCGCCTCGGTCGGCAGGCGCGCGCCGGCCCAGCGCGCGAAGGCATCGGCTTCGAAATAGCTCAGGTGGCATACCGGCGCGGCCGGGTCGAGCGCCGTCACGCCATGCAGGGTGAATTCGCTGGCCAGATCCGGCTGCCAATAGATCGGCTTTTCCCAGCTTTCGGCCTGCACCGTGGCCCAGCCGTCGGAGAGCCAGAGGCCCGGTTCGCGATAGCCGCCGTCGTGCACGAAGGCAAGGTATTCGGCGTTGGTCACCAGCCGATGGGCCAGTGCGTGCGGCTGCAGCAGGGCGCGGTGGCGCGGCGTCTCGTTGTCGAAAGTGAACCCGCCACCAGCATGGCCGATCTCGACGATGCCCTCGCGCCCCGCTACCCAGCGCATCGGCGCCGCAGGCGCGCCTGCCGGCCCGCGCGACGGCTCGCTGTACGCGGGCAGCAGCGGGTTGCACCACAGCGCGTGCTTGATATCGGTGAGCAGCAGCTCCTGATGCTGTTGTTCGTGGTTCAAGCCCAGCTCCACCAGCGTGGCGAGTTCCGGATCGTCGCCGGTCGAGAGCTGTTCGCTCACCGCCTCGTCGACGTAACGTCGGTAATCGAGCACCTCGGCCAGCGAGGGGCGCGACAGCAGGCCGCGACGTGGCCGGGCATGCATGGGCCCAACCGACTGGTAGTAGGAATTGAACAGCACCATCCACTCGGGCCGTCGCGGGGCGTGGCCGGGACGACGCGACAGCACGAACTGTTCGAAGAACCAGGTGGTGTGGGCGAGGTGCCACTTGCCCGGGCTGGCATCGGGCATCGACTGCACCATCAGGTCTTCCGCGCTCAGCGGGGCGCTGAGCGATACCGTGCGCTGTCGGATGGCCTGGAAGCGTGGCAGGAGATCGGCCGCGATGGCCATGGGAGCTACCGTCACGCGGCGCCCCCGGACAATGACGACAGCAGATCCATCATGGGGCGGCGAGAGCGCGCGAGCATGCGAAGGGCTGGTAACGGGAACAACGTCCGATGTTGCCGCAGCATTCGTTCAGATCCTGTGATACGCCGATGGCAGATAGTGATTCCAGGCCAGCTGTGCAAGGTCCCGGCCGCGCTCGCCGGATCCAACAACCCGATGACGAGGTGAACCATGAAAGTGCCCGTTTCCGCCCTGTTGCTGTCCCTGTTGGTGACCGCCGCGGCCAGCGCCGCCACCGCCCCGCAGGCACGCACGCCGATCAAGCCGATCGGCGACTGCATTCGCATTGATCAGATCAACGAGTGGCACATCGTCGACAACCGCACCGCCGCTGTCCGCACCGGGCCGAAGCGTTATCGCGTCGACCTGCAGAGCGACTGCCCGCGGCTGGGCCTGGGGCCGGCAGGCCTGATCTTCCGGCCCAACCCGTCCAACCAGGCCCTGGGCAACAGCCGCATCTGCGGCGAAGTCGGCGAGACGGTGCGCTCGCACGAGCAGCCGCCGTGCGCGATCCAGTCGGTGCAGATCATCGACAAGGCCGAGTTCGATCGCCTGTCGGCCAAGGCACGGCGCAGCGGCAGCGCGGCCGACCAGCCCACGCGTAAGCCCTGAGCTTTCGGCGGCGTCTGCGCGCAAAGAAAAAGCCCGGCCTGTGCCGGGCTTTTTCTCTGGAATCGTTCGCCGCGATCAGTCGCCGTAGTAGCCGTCGTCGCGCACGTAGCGGGTGGGGTAGCCGTCGTCGTAGACCACGGTGCGCGTTTCCACCACGCGGCGCTCCACAACAGGACGATCTTCGTAGATCACCGTGCGCGGGCGGGCGTAGACCACCGGGCGGTCATAGTAGACCGGGCGCGGATTGACCGCCGCATCCACCAGGCCCACCACCGCGCCGGCGACGAGCGCACCGGCGATCCAGCGGCCGCCGCTCCAGTGGCCGCCATGGTGATAGCCGCCATGGTAGCCACCGTGATACCCGCCGTAGTAGCCGCCACCGTGGTAACCGCGGTAGCCACCGTGATGACCCCAGCCACCGGCCGTCGCGCTCAGCGGCAGCGAGAGCGCCGAAGCCGTCATCAGGGCGAGTGCTGCGATCTTGCTTTTGCTGTTCATGCGGGTCACCACCTGTGTGCGTCTATGCGTAGTGAATGCTCGGCTTCACCGACTTAATGCGCACTGAAACCTCACCGACGCTTGATCCGGGCGGTATCCCACGGGTTCACGTCGCTCGCCACCGCGTGCGGACGCAGCAGCCAGCAGCCGTGGATGTCGGCGCGGCGGGCGAAATCGAACGGGATGCTGGGGGCGGTCCAGTCCTCGATGGTGAAGCGTTCCTCCAGCGCCGCGCGATCCAGTGCGAAGCGGCGGAAGTTGTTGGAGAACACGATCACGCCGTCGTTCGCCAGCCGGTCGCCGCAGGCCATGAGCAGGGCGACGTGATCGCGCTGCACGTCGAAATCCTCGGCGCGCTTGGAGTTGGAGAAGGTCGGCGGATCGACGTAGATCACCCCGTAGCGATCGCGCTCGCCGCGCAGGAATTCCATCGCGTCGGCCTGGATCAGCTTGTGCGCGCTGCCGGTGAAGCCATTCAGTGCGAGGTTGCGCGAGGCCCAGTCCAGGTACGTTGCCGAAAGATCCACGCTGGTGGTGTCGCGCGCGCCGCCGGCCGCCGCGTAGACGCTGGCGGTGGCGGTGTAGGCGAACAGGTTGAGGAAGCGCCGGCCCTTGGCCAGCTCTCGCAGGCGCGCGCGCACCAGCCGGTGGTCTAGAAACAAGCCGGTGTCGAGGTAGTCGGTGAGGTTGACCAGGAACTTCAGGCCACCCTCTTCCACCTCGACGAATTCACCGCGCTGGTCGAACTGGCCGTACTTCGACCCGCCCTTGCCGCGCTCGCGGGTCTTCAGTGCGATGCGCTCGCGCGGCAGGCCGAACACCTCGCCCGCCACGCGGGTGATCTCGCGCATGCGCGTGCGCGCCGTTTCCACCGGGATCTCCACCGGCGCGCGATATTCCTGGATGTGCAGCCAGGTGTCGTCCGCCGCGTTGGCGTAGACGTCGATGGCGGCGGCGTACTCGGGCAGGTCCTGGTCGTAGGCGCGCCAGCAGTGGATGCCCTCGCGCTGCAGCCGTTTGCGCAGGTGCTTGAGGTTCTTTTCCAGCCGGTTCTTCAGCATCTGCGCGCCGGGCGACAGCGGCTTGGACTCGTGCGGCATCGCCTCGCGGGCGTGCAGCTCGAAGATCAGCAGCACGGTTTCCAGCGCGCCGTTGTAGAGCGTGTATTTCTTTTCCGCGCGCAGCGGCATCGCCCGGCCCAGCTCCACGTCGCCGGCCAGCACGGCGGCGCGCCAGCCGGTGAAGCGGGCGCGCAGCGTTTCGCCCAGCGCGCGATACAGCGGCGGCATTTGCTCGCGCTCGCCCAGGCGCTCGCCGTAGGGCGGATTGGTGATCACCAGGCCGCCCGGCACGCCCGGCGGCGGCGCCACGTGCAGGGCGTCGTGGCGATCGAGCGTGAAGAAGCCGGCGACGCCCGCTTCCTGTGCGTTGCGCTTGGCGGTCTGCACCATGCGCGGGTCCGAGTCGGAGCCGAAGAAGCACGAGCGCAGCGCGCGCAGGCCGGCCTCGGCGCGCTGCGTGGCCTCCTCGTGCAAACGCTTCCACAGCGCGATGTCGTGCTGCGCCCAGCCGAGAAAGCCGAAGTATTCGCGGTGCAGCCCCGGCGCCACGTCGGCGGCCATCCAGGCCCCCTCGATGAGCAGCGTGCCGGAGCCACACATCGGGTCGAGCAATGCGCCGCCCTCGGCGTAGATCTGCGGCCAGCCGGCGCGCAGCAGCATCGCGGCGGCGAGGTTTTCCTTCAGCGGTGCCTCGCCCTGCAGCTCGCGCCAGCCGCGGCGGTGCAGCGGGCTGCCGGAGAGATCCAGCGACAGCGTGGCGCGATCGCGACGCAGGCGCACGTTGATGCGCACGTCCGGCTCGTCGGTATCCACGCTGGGACGCTCGCCGTCGCGCTGGCGGAACTGGTCGACCACCGCATCCTTCACCCGCTGCGCCAGGTACTGGCTGTGGGTGAGCTTGCTCAGCGTGGTGTGCGCGTCGACCGCCAGCGTGGCGTGACTGGCGAGATGGGTCGACCAGTCTATCGATTGAACGCCGGCATACAGCGCCTCGTCGGTCGCCGCGTCGAACTCGCCCAGCGGCAGCAGCACGCGGCTGGCCAGGCGCGACCACAGGCAGGCGCGGTAGGCGGTTTCCAGCGTGGCGGAAAAGTGCACACCGGCGACCGTCTCGCGCGTGTCCTGCGCACCGAGCGAGGCCAGTTCGTCCTTGAGCAGGTATTCCAGGCCCTTCGGGCAGCTGGCGAAGAAAGCCGTCATGCGCGCGCCGCCAGTTGATCGAGGAACAGTCGGAACTGCCCTGCGATGGCGTCGACGCTGGCGCCGAGGCGATGGTCGTCGTCGAGGATCAGCAGCGGCAGCTGGCGTCGCGCGGCAAAGGTGTACATGTCATCCAGCGGGCACAGCTCGTCGCGCCAGCCGTGGATCAGCACGGTGGGCACGTCGGGGGTGACGTCGAAATCCACCTCGCAGCCGGGGATGCTCTCCGGCGTGGCCAGCAGGAACAGGCCGGCGACCGGATGCTCCAGCGAGGCCAGCCCGGAGACGAACGCGCCCATGCTGGAACCCACCAGCACCGGCGGCGCGGGTTGCGCCTCGATTGCGGCGCGCAGGCGGGCCAGCCGCGCCGGCACGGAACCGGCGTAGCCCAGCGCGTCGTCTTCGCGGTAATCGGGGCGCAGCGTGGTCCAGCCCAGCGATTCGGCGAGCGCGGCCAGCGCGCTGACCTTGGTGGCGTCGGGGCCGGAATCGGAACCGTGCGAGAGGATGATCGGGCTGCGCATGGCGGCTCCTGGGCGGGGCGGGCCGTCCATGATACCCGGCGCCGTGCGAGACTTTCGCCCATGCCGCCACTCATCCACGACCACCCCCTGCCCTACGTCGACCGCCTCGCCGCACGCCCCGCCGACGCGGTGACCCTGGTGGTGATCCACTGCACCGAGCTGCCGGACCTCGCCACCGCGCGCGAATACGGCGAACACGTGCAGCACGAGAGCGGCACCGGCAACAGCGGGCACTACTACATCGACCGCGACGGCCGCATCGAGCGCTACGTGCCCGGCACGCGGGTGGCGCACCACGTGCGGGGCTGCAACCCGCATTCCATCGGCATCGAGCTGGTGAATCTGGGCCGCTACCCGCACTGGTGGGATGCGCGCCACCAGACGATGACCGAGCCGTACCCGGACGCGCAGATCGCCGCGCTGGTGGAGCTGCTGGCCCTGCTGCGGGATGAATTTCCGGCGCTGCGGGAGATCGCCGGGCACGAGGACCTGGACACGGCGCGGATGCCGGCCAGCAACGATCCGTCGGCGGAGGTGGCACGCAAGCTGGATCCGGGACCGCTGTTTCCATGGGAAGCGGTGCTGGCCAGGTGCGGGTTGCGGCGAATTCGCGCCTGACGAGTCGCTGCCGGCGTCGGGCACTCGCCAAAATGTCCATCACCCGGCCCCGCTATAATCGTCGGCTCACTTCATCACCTATCGAGCAGCCATGCGCGAGGAACACGTCCAGGAACTGGTCGACCTGCTGGACCTGGAGCGGCTGGAAGACAACCTGTTCCGCGGCCAGAGCCGCGACATCGGCACGCGTTTCGTGTTCGGCGGCCAGGTGCTCGGCCAGGCGCTGTCCGCCGCGCAGCGCACGGTGGACCCGCGCCGCGAGGCGCACTCGCTGCACGCGTATTTCCTGCGCGCCGGCGACATCGACGCGCCGATCGTCTACAGCGTGGAGCGCACCCGCGACGGCGGCACCTTCTCCTCGCGCCGGGTGGTGGCGATCCAGCACGGCCAGCCGATCCTCAACGGCTCGATCTCCTTCCAGGAGCCGGAAAAGGGCTTCGAGCACCAGACCTCAATGCCCGAAGTGCCGGCACCGGACGACGTGGAGCCGATGCGTCACCTGTCGCCCGAGGAGCTCGCCCGCCTGCCGGTGAAGCTGCAGCGCTGGCTGGGTATCGACGGCCCGTTCGAGTTCCGCCAGGTGTGGCCGCGCGACGATCTGCATCCGGTCAAGCGGCCGCCGATCCAGCACATCTGGTTCCGCCTCACCGCGCCGATCGACGACTCGGCGATCCTGCACCGCGCGCTCCTGGCCTACGCCTCGGATTTCCACCTGATCGGCACCGCCACGCTGCCGCACGGCATCTCGTACATGACCCACAACGTGCAGATGGCCAGCCTGGACCACGCGCTGTGGTTCCACCGCCCGTTCCGCGTGGACGAGTGGCTGCTGTATTCGTTCGACAGCCCCACCGCGCAAGGCTCGCGCGGCCTGGCGCGCGGGCAGATCTTCAGCCGCGACGGCCGCCTCGTTGCCTCCACCGCGCAGGAAGGCCTGATCCGCCTGCGCGACAGCTGATCACCGACGGACCCGCACCATGCGCCAGCTCTACACCTCGCCGCACCAGCCCAACATCGACCGCCTGGTCGCCCTGCTCGGCGAGCACGGCATCGAGTGCCAGGTGCAGAACGTCTCGCGCTGGAACCGACGCGCGCACCAGCGCTTCAGCTACATTCAGCAGCGCGAAAGCCGCGAGCAGTGGCCGCAGGTATGGGTCACCCACGCCGACGACTACACCCGCGCCCGCGAGCTGCTGAAGGAGATCGGCATCGATCCGGTGATCCGTCATGGCGATGCGCTGGCCGCAGCACGCAACCCGTCGCCCATCAACCAGCGCCAGCACACCGTCACGCGCGTGCGTCGCATCGTGCTGCTCTCGGTGGGCGGTGCGGTGGTGCTGCTGATGCTGCGCTACATGGGCCTGATCTAGGCGTTTGGCGCCCGTCATCCGCTGCATGCCGCCCGGCCCTCCACCCGCTCATCGCCAACTGCGCGACGCCACCCGCCACGAGCATGCTGCCGCCGAACGCACGGCGGTGATGCAGGCGCTGCTGAATGGCCAGCTGGACCCCGCCGCCTACGGGCGACTGCTGGTGGGCCAGTACGCCCTGCACCGCGCGTGGGAAACCGAGCGCGCCGCGTGGCTGCACGGCGAACTGGCCGATGCGGGCTGGTATTACGCCAGCCGAAGCGAGGCGCTGGCGCGCGACCTCGCTGACTGGGGGCTGTCTCGCGAAGATGAACCGCTCCCGCTCGCTTGCGCCTCTCATTCACAGGTCGTTGGCGGCTCCTCCGCATCATGGGGCGAGCTCTATGTGATCGAGGGCTCGGCGCTCGGCGGCCAGATCCTGCTCCGCCTGTTGGAGAAGCGCCTCCCCGGACACGCCCATCACTTCTTCCGCCTTGGCCAGGAGGCCGGCCGCGGAACCTGGAGGACGTTTCAGTCGATGCTAGACCACCAACTCTCCCAGCTCGACCAGCAGCAGACGGCCATCGCCGCTGCCCGCGCCATGTTCGGACGTGCCCAGCGCATGCTGGAGGCGGTGCGTGCATGACGGCGCCGCTGACGCCCCCGGCGCCGGTTGACCTGGAGGCCTGCGCGCGCGAACCGATCCACCTTCCCGGTTCCATCCAGCCCCACGGCGTGCTGCTGGCGGTCGATGCGTCGAGCGGCCTCGTCACCCAGGCCAGCGCCAATGCCACCGAGGTGATCGGCCTGCCCCTGGACCAGATCCTGGGCGCGCCGTGGCCGTCGCTGATCGGCTTTGATCGCCTGCCGGAGGACGACGGTACGCGGCCATCGCACACTGGCTGGGTACCCGTGCAGTTCCCCCGGCGCGAGCTGCCGCTCGAAGCGCGCTGGGTGGCGGCCATGCACCGCTACGAGCAGCACAGCCTGATCGAACTGGCTCCGCACGCGGCGCGGTTCGACGAAGACCCGCTGCGCCGCAGCTACGAGCTGGGTCGCCAGCTCGAAGCCGACCGCAGCATCGACGCCGCCGCGGCGCGCGTGGCGCGCAGCCTGCGCAACCTGCTCGGCTACGACCGGGTGATGATCTACCGCTTCGACCGCGACTGGAACGGCGAAGTGATCGCCGAGTCGCTGCGCCGTGGGCTGGAGCCGTATCTGGGCCTGCACTACCCGGCCACCGACATCCCGGCACAGGCGCGCGCGCTGTACCTGCGCAACCGCGTGCGCGGCATCAGCGACGTGCGCTATACGCCCAGCGCGATCGTGCCGACCGACGATCCCCGCACCGGTCAGCCGCTGGATCTGAGCGATGTCTCGCTGCGCAGCGTGTCGCCCGTGCATCTGGAGTATCTGTCCAACATGGGCGTCACCGGCACCCTGGTGGCCTCGATCATCGTCAACGGCCGGCTGTGGGGGCTCATCTCCTGCCACCACTATGCACCGCGCTATGCCGACCACGACATGCGCGAGCTGGCCGACGGCGCCGCCAGTGCCCTGGCGATGCGCATCGGCGCACTGCAGGAAGTGGAGAAGGAAGAACTGGAAAGCAGCCTGCTGACCGTGCGCGAAAAGCTGATCACCGCCTTCAGCGAGAACGAGCAGATCAGCGCCGCGCGTCTGGGCGAACTGGCGCCGCAGCTGCTGGAGGTGGTGGATGCCGACGGCGTGGCGATCTTCGCCGGCGACGAGCTGATCACCCACGGCCACGTGCCGTCGCCAGAAGGCCTGGCCCGCATCCGGACCGCCGTTGCACCGGCCAGCGCCGATCACGATGCGATCAGCGGCGTGCTGCACACCGCCGCGCTAGGCGAGCGCTTCCCGATGCTGGCCGACCTGGCACCGAAGGCCGCCGGCATCATCTTCATGCCGCTGGCGCCGGACGCGCACAGCGCGATCATGTGGACGCGGCGCGAGATGGTCCACGACGTGCGCTGGGGCGGCAACCCGCACCTGTCCAAGCTGGAGACCATTCCCGGCGCGCGCCTATCGCCACGACAGAGCTTCGCCGCATGGCAGGAAACCGTGCGCGGCCGCTCGCGCCTGTGGACCTCTGCCCACCTGGAATCGGCGCGCAGCCTGCGCGTGCTCATCGAGCTGATGGAGCGCAAGCACTACCAACGCCACCTGGCTCTGCTGGGCGCCTCGCTAGAGCGCGTTCGCGAAAGCGTGCTGATCATGCAGGCCGGTCACCGCCCGTGGCATGCCGCGCCCATCACCTTCAGCAACAGTCGCCTGGCCGGGCGCCTGGGCCGCACGCCCGAGGCGCTGTCCGGCCTGCCGGTATCGGAACTGCTGCACGACACCGGCCCGCACGACGATACGCTGGAGCGGATCCAGCGCGATCTGGATGCCCATCAGCAAGCCATGCTGGGCGTGCAACTGAGCCGCGCCGACGGCAGCGCCCTCGCCGTTCGACTCGCCATCGAGCCGGTGCGCGATGCCCAGGGCCAGCTCACCCACTGGCTGGCGATCGATCACGACGATTGATCCGCAGCGCCCGCGCAGGCATAGAATCGGGGCATGCGCTCCGAACGCGTCCGCCTGTTCCAGACCCTGCCCCACGCCTGCGGCTATTTCGCCGAGCGCACGGCGCAGAACCTGGTGATCGACCCGGCGGCCCCGCAGCTGGACCAGCTGTACGGGCCGGCGCTGGAGCGCGGCTTTCGCCGTGCCGGCGGGCATCTGTACTTTCCCAGCTGCCCGCAGTGCAAGGCCTGCACGCCGTGCCGCATCGACGTGGCCAACTTCGTGCCCAACCGCGCACAGAAGCGTTGCCTCAAGCGCAATGCCGACCTCAGCCTGGTCGAATGCATTCCCGGCTACAACGCCGAGCGGCACGCGCTGTACGAGCGCTACCTGCGCACGCGCCACGCCGGCGGCGGCATGGACGAAGCCGAAGCCAGCGACTTCCGCCGCTTCCTCACCGCGCCGTGGAGCCCCACGCTGTTCCTGGAGTTCCGAGAAGGCGCGCGTCTGCTCGGGGTGTCCGTCACCGACGTCTGCCTCACCGGCGTGTCGGCCGTCTACACCTTCTTCGACCCGGACGAGGCGGCGCGCAGCCTGGGCACCTGGGCGATCCTGCAGCAGGTGGAACTGGCCCGCCGCCGCGGCATTCCGTGGGTCTACCTGGGCTTCTGGATCGAGGGCCACCCGAAGATGGATTACAAGCGCCGCTTCCAGCCGCTGCAGGTACGCGGACCGGAGGGCTGGATGGCCATGCCCACCGTGTAGGAGCGCACCCTGTGCGCGAACGCTCTTGCCCCTGATCTACACAGCAAAGCCAAAGCGTTCGCGCACAAGGTGCGCTCCTACCAGGGCCTAACCGCGCGTTGCCGGCTTCGGGTAGGGAAACAGCTTCTCCAGCGGCATGGAGACACCGTCGTCCCCCATCACGCGGCAGTGGCTGCGGTCCAGTTCGCGTGGATCGTCCAGCCCGCAGCTGTGCGCGATGATGCCCACCTCGTGCATCACGTTCTTCGCGTAGTGGTACACCTTCTCGCTCTTGTCGGTGACCACCAGGCCGCGCTGCAACCGCGGGTTCTGCGTGGTGATGCCGGTGGGACAGGTGTTGCGGTTGCACTGCAGTGACTGGATACAGCCCAGCGCCAGCATGAAGCCGCGTGCGGAGTTGACGAAGTCCGCGCCCATCGACATTGCCCAGGCCACGTCGTAGGCGGTGATGCACTTGCCCGAGCAGATCACCTTGATGCGCTCGCGCAGGCCGCGCGCGATCAGCGTGTTGACCAGCTCCGGCAGCGCCTCGCGCAACGGCAGGCCGACCCCCTCCATCAACGTCTGCGGCGCAGCGCCGGTGCCGCCTTCGGCACCGTCGACGATGATGAAATCCGGCGCGCTCTCGATGCCGCGACGGTCCACCTCGTCGCACAGCTGGCCGATCCAGCGCATGTCGCCGAATACCGCCTTGAAGCCAGTCGGCTTGCCGGTGAGGTCACGGATGTGCGTGATGGCGTCCATCAGCTGCGCCACGTTGGCGATGTCCAGATGGCGGTTCGGGCTCTGCGAATCCTGTCCCACCGGGATGCCGCGAATCGCGGCGATCTCCGGCGTCACCTTGGCTGCCGGCAACAAGCCGCCCATGCCGGGCTTGGCGCCCTGGCCGAGCTTGATCGAGACCATCTTCACCTGCTTGTGCGCGCAGATCGCGGTGAGCTTGTCGTCATCCAGACGGCCATCGGGCGTGCGCACGCCGTACTTGGCCGTGCCGATCTCGAACACGATGTCGCAACCGCCTTCCAGGTGGTACGGCGCCAGGCCGCCCTCACCGGTGTCCATCCAGATGCCGGCCCGCGCCGCGCCGACCGACAGCGCCCGCACCGCCGGCGCCGACAGCGCGCCGAAACTCATCGCCGAGATATTGAAGAACGCGGCGTGGTCGTACGGCTCGCGCGCATAGGGGCCGATGCGCAGCGGCTTGGGCTCCACGTGATGATCGCCCAGCGCCGGGAACGCGGCGTTGACGAAAAACGGTACGCCCTCGGCGCGCAGGTCGCGGGTGGAGCCGAAGGCGTTGGTGTTCTCCGCGTTCTTTGCCGCGCGATACACCCACACGCGCTCGGCGCGGTTGAACGGCAGTTCTTCGCGATCGCTGGAAAACAGGTACTGACGGAAAAACTCGCCCAGCCGCAGGAAGCCGTAGCGGAAGTGCCCGATCACCGGAAAATTGCGCAGGACCGAGTTGGACGTCTGGTTGCGGTCGACGAACCAGGTCACCAGCACCAGCGCCACGCCCATGGCGAGCAGCAGCAAGAACAGCGCGGCGAACACCTGCACCACCACGATCAGCCAATGCGCGAATCCGGATGTCTCCATGCCCTGCTCTCTCCCGTCGTGGATCGTGTGATAGCCGCCGCGCGCGCGATCAGCTGCTTGGCAACTCTACCCGCAGCACCGACGCGGCCCGAATCGCCTTGGCCTTGGCTGCCTCGATGCTTTCGTCGCGCGCCAGCGTCACCGCCATCCGGCGACGGCCTTTCACCGCCGGCTTGCCGAACAGGCGCAATTGCGTATCCGGCTCGGCCAGCGCCTCGGCCACGCCGAAGTACTGCGGCGCGGCGCCGTCGCCTTCCACCAGCTTGGCGCACGAGGCCGACGGCCCGAGCTGGCGGATCAGCGGAATCGGCAGGCCCAGGATCGCCCGCGCATGCAGGGCGAACTCGGACAGATCCTGCGAGATCAGCGTGACCAGGCCGGTGTCGTGCGGGCGCGGGCTCACCTCGGAGAAGATCACCGTGTCGCCCTTGATGAAGAACTCCACGCCGAACACGCCCCGGCCACCCAGCGCGGCGGTGATCGCCGTGGCCTGACGCTGCGCCTCGGCCAGCGCCGCGTCACTCATCGGCTGCGGCTGCCACGACTCGCGGTAGTCGCCATCCTCCTGGCGGTGGCCGATCGGCGCGCAGAAGCTGGTGCCGTCGCAATGGCGCACGGTGAGCAGGGTGATTTCGTAGTCGAAATCGACGAAGCCCTCGACGATCACCCGCCCCTTGCCGGCACGCCCGCCGGCCTGGGCGTAATCCCATGCCGCCTGCGCGTCGGATGCATCGCGCACCACGCTCTGGCCCTTGCCGGAGGAGCTCATCACCGGCTTGATCACGAACGGGAAACCGAGCGCCTCGACGGCGGCGCGGTACTGCGCCTCGTCGTCGCAGAAGCGGTACGGCGAGGTGGGCAGCTGGAGCTCCTCGGCGGCGAGGCGGCGGATGCCTTCGCGGTCCATCGTCAGCCACGCGGCGCGCGCGGTAGGAATCACGTTCAAGCCGCCCTTTTCCAGTTCCATCAGCGTGGGCGTGTGGATCGCCTCGATCTCCGGCACCACCAGGTCCGGCTGCTCAGCCTCGATCACCGCGCGCAGCGCGGCGCCTTCGAGCATGTCGATCACGTGGCTGCGGTGGGCCACCTGCATCGCCGGCGCATTGGCGTAGCGATCCACTGCGATTACCTCCACGGCGAAGCGCTGCAGCTCGATCGCCACCTCCTTGCCCAGCTCGCCCGAGCCGAGCAGCAGCACGCGCAGGGCGCGGTTCGAGAGCGGCGTGCCGAAAGGCTTCATGCAGGATCTCCGGTCGGTGGGCCACGTCATTGTAGTGGCCGCTTCCACGGCCACCCAGGCGTCACGGCCAGCAGCAGCCGGCACTTGCCATGTGATATCAATTTGATATCCAATGCGCACAACTTAGGGAGGCAAGGTCATGAACGAGCGCAAGGGGTTTTCGATCGCGGGCATTCCGTTTGTCGTGGTGTGCCTGGTGCTGGCGGCCATCGGCGTCAGCCAGCTGATCGGTTTGAAATCGGGGGTGGAGCCGGGCACGCACTTCTTCGTCGGCGTCGGGCTGCTGGTGTTGACGGCGTTCCTGCTGAAGGGGTTCTTCCAGGTGGCGCCGAACGAGGGCCAGGTGCTGCAGCTGTTCGGCAAGTACGCCGGCACGGTGCGCGAGGAAGGCCTGCGCTGGACCAACCCGTTCTACAGCCGCCGCCGCGTCTCGCTGCGCGTGCGCAACTTCGAGAGCGGCAAGCTGAAGGTCAACGACAGCGACGGTAACCCGATCGAGATTGCCGCGGTGGTGGTGTGGCAGGTGCTGGACACGGCCGAGGCGGTGTTCTGCGTGGACGACTACGAGAACTTCGTGCACATCCAGAGCGAGTCGGCCTTGCGCCAGATGGCGCAGAACTATCCGTACGACGCACACGACGACAAGAAGCCCTCGCTGCGCAGCCATGGCGAGGTGATCAACAACCACCTGCGCGACGAGATCCAGGCACGGCTGGAGAAGGCCGGCGTGCAGGTGATCGAGGCACGCATCAGCCACCTCGCCTACGCACAGGAGATCGCCCAGGCGATGCTGCAGCGCCAGCAGGCCAACGCCATCGTGGCGGCGCGCGAGCGTATCGTGGAGGGTGCCGTGGGCATGGTGGCGATGGCTTTGGACAAGCTGCGCGAGCAGGGCGTGGTGGAGCTGGACGAAGAACGCAAGGCCGCCATGGTCAGCAACCTCTTGGTGGTGCTGTGCGGCGATCGCGCCACCCAGCCGGTGGTCAACGCCGGCAGCCTGTACAGCTGAGGAGCGTGACGATGACTGTCCTTCCCGTGATGATCGTGCTGTTCGTCTTGGCGCTCGCGTCGCGCCGACGTGCCGCCCGCTGAGCGCATGGCGGCCGAGAAAAAAGCCTATCCGCTGCGGATCAGCGCCACCGTGCTCGAAGCGGTGCAGCGCTGGTCCGAGGATGAACTGCGCAGCGTCAACGCGCAGATCGAGTACCTGCTGCGCGACGCGCTGCGCAAGGCCGGGCGGCTCAAACCGGCCCAACCCGAAGCGATGGACGACGATGAATAAGGAGCTTTTCGATGCGCATCACTCTGGTATCGCCAGCGCTGCTGCTGGCCGTCCTGTTGGCGAGCGGCGTCGCCACCCATGCACAGGCCGCCACGACTGGCGACTGCAGCAGCCGCTCGGCCGCCATCCTGGCCAGCCTGCGCGAAGGCCGCTTCGCTGACGCCACACGCGATTTCGATCCGACCATGCGTTCGGGCCTGCCGGCGAGCAAGCTGCAGGCCGTCTGGGCACAGGCCCTGCCAGCCCAGGTCGGCGCCCTCGAGGACATCGGTACACCGCAGGCGCAGACGGCGCAAGGCAAGGCGATGGTGGAAACGCCGCTGCACTTCGCCCGGGCCACGCTGCTGATGCGGGTGGCCTGCGACAAGGATGGCCAGGTGGCCGCCCTGTTCTTCGCCCCGGCACCGGCCGGTGAGGATCATGCCGCCGCTGGCCCACTCCCGCCCGGCGTGCGCGAACAGCCGCTGGCCGTGCGTTCGCCATTCGGGCCGCTGCCGGGCACGCTCACGCTGCCCCCGGGCGATGGTCCGTTTTCGGCCGTGCTGCTGGTCGCCGGTTCCGGCCCCAACGACCGCGACGAAACGATCGGCCCGAACAAACCCTTCCGCGACCTGGCCGTGGGGCTGGCCAAGGTAGGCATCGCCTCACTGCGCTACGACAAGCGCACACTCACCTACGGCAGACAGCTGGCCACCACCTCGCTCACGGTCGACGACGAGGTCACCGATGACGCGCTGACCGCGCTCGCCCTGCTCCGCCAGCAGCCGCACATCGACCGCCAGCGCGTGTTCGTGATCGGCCACAGTCTCGGCGCGCTGATGGCGCCGCGGATCGCGCAGCGTGACGGGCACCTGGCCGGGGTCATCCTGCTCGCGGCCCCGGAGCGCCTGGACCTGGGCGTGGTGCTGCAGCAACTGAAATACCTGAGCGCGTTGCCGGGCACCCCGCACGCCGTCATGACGGCGCAGATCCACGAGGTGGAGGCGGCACGCGACACCCTGGCCAAGGCCGATCCCGCCCATCCGCCCGCAGGCACGTTCTTTCACGCGCCCGCGAGTTGGTGGCTGAGCCTGGCCCACTACGACGCCATCGACACGGCGCGTGGCCTGCATGCACCGCTGCTGGTGATGCAGGGCATGGCGGATTTCCAGGTGCCGCCGGCGCAGGACTTCGCGGCGTGGAAGCACGCTTTTGCCCACGACTCAGGCGTGACGTTGCGCAGCTACGCCGGGCTCAGTCACCTGTTCACGCCCAGCGGCCAGCCGCCCTCGCCGGCCGACTACGCCAAGCCGGCTCATATGGAACCGAAGGTGATCGGCGACATCGCTGCGTGGATCGCGCACCAGGCCCCAGCCGCAGCGCGCTGATCGATCGCCGCCTCAGCGCGACGCCAGCGCTTGCGCGCGCAGGGATGGCAGGCTGAGCAGGGTCGGCCGGCCCTTCGTGTTCTGCACGAGCAGGTGATCGCCGAGCGCGGCGATCGTGTCGACCGAACCGAGTCCGTCGTCGTGGCCGAGGCGTTGCAGCGGCTCGCCGGTCGCGGCGTCGTAGACCACCAGTTCGTGGGCCGTGCGGTCGGCGACCAGCAGCCAGTCGTGGCTGTCGTCCTGCCAGTGCACCAGCGCGTTCACCGCCAACGGCGGCGTGGCGACCGGGTCACGGTCGCGGCCGGCCAGCAGCAGCGCGCCGATGCCGGCAAGCAGGATTCCCGCGGCCACCACATGGCGGCGCCGTGGACGTGCAGGCGGCAAGGCATCGAGGGTGGCGGGCGCGGTGCTCATGCGCGCAGCCTGCCCGGCGTACGTGACGAGCGCATGACGCCTGCCCGGCGCAGGTGCGGCGGGGTTCAGGCCTCGTCGCCGGGCCGGCCCAGGGCGATGGCCAGCGCTACCCAGCCGACGACGAAACCGAGCCCGCCCAACGGCGTGATCGCACCGAACCAGCGTGGCGCCCCCAGCGCCATCGCGTACAGGCTGCCGCTGAACAGCACGATGCCGATCGCGAAGGCGAACACCGCCCAGCGGCGGGCGCGGCCGCGCCCGGCATGCACCGCCAGCGCAAGGGCAAGCGCGTGCCACAGCTGGTACTGCACCGCGGTCTGCCACCAGCTCATGGCCGACGCATCCAGGTGACCGCGCAAGGCATGTGCGCCAAAGGCGCCCAGCAACACGCCGCTGGCGCCGGCCAGCGCCACCAGCCATGAGGCGCCGCGGGTGGCAGGTTGTCGCATCATCGGGTGATTTCCTCGCTCAGGGAGATGGCCGTAGACGCCCGTGGCGTATCCTTGGGGGATGGCCATTTCCGATCTTCGCATGCGCGCGCGTCGCGCCATTCCCTGGTTTGCCGTCTCGCTGCTATTTGCCGCAGCCCTGCTGTTGGCCGGCTGCCAGCGCGGCACGCCGCTGCCGTTCCGGCTCACCCAGGTCACCGGCCACATGCCGGACCTGGACTTCAACCTGGTCAACGACCAAGGCAAGCCGGCCACCGGCGCGGACTATCGCGGCAAGGTGGTGCTGCTGTACTTCGGCTACACCCACTGCCCGGACGTCTGCCCGCTCACCCTCGCCCATCTGCATGTGTTGATGCAGCGGCTCGGGCCGCTCGCCGATGGCGCGCGCATCCTGTTCGTGTCGGTCGACCCGGCGCGCGACACGCCGGAGGTGATGCACGCCTACGTCAACGCGTTCGACAAGCGTGCGGTCGGCCTGACTGGCAAGCCGGGCGACATCGAGGCGCTGAGCAAGCGCTATCGCTCCGCCTTCAGCCGCGAACCCGATCCCGGCGACGGCAACTACGAGGTGAGCCACAGCTCGGCGATCTACATCTTCGACGCGCAGGGCCATGCGCGCCTGCTGTCCACCCCTGCCGATTCGCAGGACGATCTGGTCCACGACCTGCACCTGTTGCTCGCCCCCGGAGCCCAACCATGATGACCCGTCGCTTTTCCGCATTGTTTGCCGCCGGCCTGCTTTTTGCCGGCGCCGCGCAGGCCGACCAGGCCGCCCAGGTGCATGCCGAAAAGGCGTGGATCCGCGTGCTGCCCGCCAACCTGCCCGCCGGCGGCTACGTGACGCTGCACAACAGCGGCGACACCGCCGTCGCACTCACCGGCGCCACCAGCGCCCGCTACGCACACGTGATGCTGCACCAGAGCACCACCGAGGGTGGCATGGGCCGCATGAGCATGGTCGAGCAGCTGGCGATCCCCGCCCACGGCAGCGTGGCGCTGGCCCCGGGCGGCTACCACCTGATGCTGATGCAGGCGACCAAGGCCGTAAACGCCGGCGAGACGGTGCCGGTCACGCTGGACTTCGCCGATGGCAGCCATTTGCCGGTGGATTTCCTCGCGCGCCCCGCCAACGCGGTCGATGCGGGTGACAAGGCGCCGGCCGGCATGGATCCGGCCATGCCCATGGATCACGGCGGCGCGATGCCGCACGGTCACTGAGCCGGAGCGACCCGCTTCGCTCAGCCGGCGCTGCGCGCCGTCGCTCTCGCCGCGGCTGCGCGGCGCCGATCGTCGCTTTCGCGGCGGATCCGCCCACTGCGTGAGAGGCGCAGCCACTGGCGCAAGGCCAGCAGGCCACCGATCGATTCGATGATGGCCGCCGGCACCCACATGATCACCCCGCCCACCAGCTGACCGGTGAGCACGTTGAAGGTGAAGGCACGGCCGCAGATCTCGAAGATCGGATAGAGGTCGGTCTTGGAGAACGTGACGATGGCGCCGGCGAGAATCTGCGGCGTCATGGTGATACCCGGCGACAGCACGCGCACACCCGGCGTCATGCGGCCCGGCGGGCGCGGGCGATGGTCGAGCACCAGCCACCAGTAGATGAAGCCGCTGACCACCATCGACCAGTTCATGAAGCGGTAGATGCGCCAGTCCAGCATCGCCAGCGTCTGCATGTGCGGAATCAGCCAGACCAGGATGAACGCCACGAAGGTCAGCGTGGCGAAGGCGGGATTGAGCAGCACCGCGCTGGCCAGCCGTGACGGCCATGTACGCTGCGCGGTGCGCAGGCGCACGCGCAGCGGCAACGACAGCCCCGCGCGCAGCACCGTCCCCGGATACGAGGCGATGATCAGCAGCGGCGCCAGATGATGCAGCAGCACCTGCTGGATGCGGTGCATGAAGAACTCATGCTCGGCGTAGTAATCGAAATACGTGTGCAGCGACGCGTAGATCATCACCATGCCGATCCAGAACGACAGCTGGCGGCCGCGACTCACCCGCAGCCGCGTCGCACCGCGCACGTACAGCACGCAGGCGAGCACGAACGTGGCCAGAAACAGCCATGAGAACTCCCACGGCACGATCCATTTCAACAGCGTCGACATCACGGGCACGATCCCGGCCGGACAGCGGCCAAGTCGATCAGCTTAGCGGCTACACGTGGCGCACTCGCGCGGCACATTGCCACCCTCACACGCGTCGGCGGCTGCGCCGCGTGCGGCGCCAGCCATAGAGCAGACCCAGCAGCGTCACCAGCGCGGGCACCACCACGATATTGATGAACTTCACGCGCAGGCCCAGCGCGTCGATTTCGGCGTTGAGCTGGTGCTGCACGTCACGCAGCTCCTTGCTGATCGCCAGCTTGCGCTGCAGGAACTGCTCGATCTCGCGCTTCTGCTCCGCGCTCGCCTGGCCATCGCGGCCGCCGCGCGCCGGCTGCAGTTCTTCCAGCCGACTGCGCGTTTCGGCCAGCTCACGCTCCAGCTCCTGCTTCTTCAGCAGGAACTTCTGGTCGGCGGCGTTCTGCAGCGCCTGCACGCGGGTGAACGGCCGCTGCGAAGTGGAGCGCCCGCGGATCGACAGCAGCGCCGACGAACCGCTGAGGTTGTCCACCAGGTTGGTGATGAAGTCGCCGTTGCTGGCGAAGGCGTTGAGCATCGGCTGGCCGAGGAAGCTCTGGGTGTCGACCCACAGCCGATCGGTCAGCAGATCGGTGTCGGCCACCAGGATCACCTCCGCATTCGGCGCCGACTGCGCCAAGTGTACGGGCGAGGTGCGCTCCGGGAAGGCGCTGCTCAGCGTGCCGCGCAGGCGGGCGGCGAGCACGTAGTGCGCGTTGTCGGGCGTGTAGTCGCGCAGCAGCAGGGACGGGTCGCTGGCCGCCTCGATCACGCGCTGCACCGGCACCACGTGCGCATCGACGCTGGATTGCAGCAACGGCACCAGCCGCGCGGTGGCATCGGGGGCGAGATCGAAGTAGCCGGCGGAGGACAGGTCGATCTGCTGCAGGCTGGCGGTGACGGCGTCGCCACGGTTCAGCTCCTGCCCGCCCAGGCCGAGCATCGCCGGATGACTGAAGCTGGTGTCGCCCAGCTCGATCTTCAGCGCGCGCGAGCGATCTAGCACCACCTTGCGATCGTCGTAGACCACGCCCCAGGCCTTGAACAGCCGCGGCAGGTCCGAGTTGTGATCGTCGGTGACGCCGGTGGAAGCATCGACGAACGGAGCGTTGTCGAGCTCCGCATCCGGGTCGACAAAGACCACCAGGTGGCCGCCGCCGAGCACATATTGATCGAGCGCATAGAGCGCGTCGTCGGACAGGTGCTTGGGATGCACCAGCAGCACGACCGGCAGATCCTTGCCAATCCGCTTGAGCTTGCCCGGGTCCAGCGTGGTGATCGAAAACAGCTGCTGCAGCTGGCCGAGCACCGTCCATGCCGGCTCGCCGATAACCGGGTTGCCGCTCATCGGCAGCGAACTGATCAGGCCGATACGCGGCTTCTGCGTCTCGTTGAGCTCGTACATCAGTTTGGCGATGTCGTACTCGAGGAAAGTCTCGCGCGCCGGGTCGAAGAACGGCACCGAGAGCGTCTTGCCGTCGACGCCGTCCACGGCATTGCCATCGGCCGGCAGCGTGGTGCCGACCAGGCCGAAGAACACGCGCTCGCCGTTGCTGCCGCCGCTGAGCGGGGTCAGGCCGTTGCCCTCGGCGCTCGCTTCGTCGTCGGAGTAAGGCACCGGGTCCACGATCTGCAGGTGCAGCTTGCCGGACGAGCGCGCCACCATTTCCTGCAGCATCTCGCGCACCCGCTGCTCGTAGCTGCGCAGTTGCGGCAGGTCGCGCGCCGCGTGTTCGGAGAAATACAGCGTCAGCCGCAGCGGCCGCTGCAGGTGCCCGACGATCTGCACCGTGCCGGGCGTCAGCGTGTACAGCCGGTCCGCGGTGAGATCGATCCGCGGCACGTGCACCCAGCGGCTCAACGCCAGCGCGGCGGCGATGAACACGAGCACCAGCGCGGCCAAAGTGGCCGCCAGGCGCGAGCGTCGACCGAACGTCCAGCGGCGCACGCTCAGCGACTCCGCCGCAGGTCGAGCAACAGCACGCCGGCAGTCAACCAGGCCACCATGCTCAGCACGAAGTAGGCCAGGTCGCGCAGGTCGAGCACGCCGCGGGCGATCGCCTCGAAATGGCGCAGCATGCTCAGGTGCGCCACGCCGTTGACCAGCCGCCGCGGCAGCGCCTCCTGGAAAAAGTCGATCACCTGCGACTGCCCGGCCAACAGCAGCAGCACGCACACCAGCGCGGTGAGGATGAAGGCCACCACCTGGCTCTGCGTGAGCGCCGACAGACAGGCGCCGATGGCGAGGAACGCACCGGCCATCAGCCAGCTGCCGAGATAGCCGGCCAGGATCACGCCATTGTCCGGATCTCCCAGATAGTTGACGGTGATCCAGATCGGGAAGGTCAACGCCAGCGCCAGCCCCACGAACAACCAGGCCGCCAGAAACTTGCCCAGCATCGCCTGCCACAGCCGCACCGGCAGCGTCAGCAGCAGTTCCAGCGTGCCGGACTTGGCCTCTTCGGCCCACAGCCGCATCGACACCGCCGGCACCAGGATCAGGTACAGCCACGGATGCATCGCGAAGAACGGCTGCAGGTCGGCCTGTCGCCGCTCGTAGAAGTCACCGCTGTAGAACGTGAGGATGCCCGCCAGCACCAGGAAGATCACCAGGAACACATAGGCCACCGGCGTCACGAAATAACTGCGCAGCTCGCGCCGCACGATGGCCTGGACCGGGCTCATGCCGCGCGCCCCGGCGTCGCCGGTTCCGGCATCGTGGTGATGTGGCGAAACACTTCATCCAGGCGGCCGCGCTCGAGCTGGATCTCGGATACTTCCAGCCCCTGTGCGCGCAGCAACTGCTCCACCGCTTCGAGGATGCGCTCGCCCGGCTTGGGGAACACCGTGATGCGCCCGTCCAGCGGATCGACCTCGATCGCCGCTACCTGCGGCATCCGGCCCAGCATCTCTTGCGACACCGCGCTGCCCGGCGCACTGAACGACACCGCACCGTGATAGCGCGAGCGCTGTTCCAGTTCCGCCGGCGTGGCATCGGCCAACAGGCGGCCGCGGGCGATGATCACCACGCGGTTGCACAGCGCGTGCACCTCTTCCAACAGGTGAGTGGAGACCAGGATGGTGCGCTCGCGCGCCATCGCGTCGATCAGCTGACGCACCGCGTGCTTCTGGTTGGGATCGAGACCATCGGTGGGTTCGTCGAGCATCAGCACCGGCGGATCGTGCAGGATCGCCTGGGCCAGGCCCACGCGCCGGCGCAGCCCCTTGGACAAGGTGTCGATGCATTGCTCGAGCACGTCCTCCAGCTGCAGCCGGGCGATCACTTCCTCGAAGCGCTGGCGACCCGTGCTGCGGGTGAAGCCGCGCATGCGCGCGATGAATACCAGGAACTCGCGCACCGTCAGCTCGCCGTAGCTCGGCGCCCCCTCGGGCAGATAACCCAGCGCGCGACGTGCCTCCTGCGGTGCGGTGCGCACGTCGTGGCCGCAGACGCGCGCCGTGCCGCAGGTCGGCGCGAGGAAGCCGGCGATCATCCGCATCGCAGTGGTCTTGCCCGCACCGTTGGGGCCCAGCAGCCCCAGCACCTGCCCCGGCTCGGCACGGATGCTCAGCGCGTCCACCGCAGTGAACCTGCCATAGCGTCGGGTGAGCTGGTCGGTTTCGATCATCGGAAGGCCGGCGACGGGCGTGGGCGGCCCCGCGGGCCAGGGAACAGGAAGCGGCGATGACGCCGCGCCGTGCAATGTACCGCAAGGGGCCGCAAAAGTTCGGCGGCCGGCATGTCCGGCATGGACTGCAGGCAACAAAAAACCCCGTCCGCGGGCGGACGGGGTTCGATGACTTGCGTCGGTCCGATCAGTTGCCGGCGCTGGCAGCCTCGGCCGGCGCCGCAGCGGAACCGGCGGCGGCCGGAGCGGCGCTGCTGGAGGAAGCGGCCGGCGACTCGTCCAGCGTCGGCGGCTGGATGCCCGCCTCCTGTTCCGGCGTCTGTTCCGGAGCATCGCTCAGCGGCAGGTACACGTCGTACCGGGCGTACTGGGTGATGTTGTTGTTGGTGTCGATCTGTTCCGGGCGAGCCAGGACGTCGTAGAAGCGGTTCACCACGGTGTCGTATTTGTAGCCGTGGGTCTGCGCGTACGCCTCGAGCTCGTCGCGGGTCTGCGGCACGCCGGCGTAGGTGCCGTTCCACTCGCCCTTCAGCACTGCACCGCCGGCCATCATGGTGGCACGAACGTCCTGATCGATGATCAGGCGGCCGTACTTGTCGGTGCTGCCCGGCGCGTTGGCGGCGACGGCGTCGGCCGGAGCCTCGGTCGAGGCGGCGCTGGCCGGCGCGGCGGCGGAACCGGCGGCGGCCGGAACGCCCGGCTGGGTCGGCGTGGTCGCGGCGGTGAGATCGTGGCTCTGGCCGGCCACCGTGAGCGTGGTGGCGTCGATCGGCAGCGCGATGTCGAAGGTGAAGGTCTGGTCGCCGTAGTTGTTCACCACGAGGATGCGCGGACCGGTCACGTTGACGTTGAGCTTCTTGGCGGTGTCCTGCAGCAGCTTGACGGCGCCGTCGGTTGCTTCGGTTAGCGCATCGAGGCCGCCCTCACGCTCGATCTTGGTCGACACCAGCAGCACCGGCGTCGGCTTGGTCTGCTCGATGTACGGCACCAGCTCGCTGTAGTCCACGTTCTTGACCGAGGCAAGCATATTCTGCAGGCCGGTCAGGCTGTACTGGATGAACGCATCCGGTGCGCCGTGGATGTAGAGGTTGGAGTAGCGGTTCAGCAGGTTGAAGCCGTACTTGACGTCATACGCCCAGGTGACCTTGGTCAGCTTGTGCGTACGGCCTTCGCGCTCCAGATCCAGCGTGAAGTGCTTGTCGCTGCCGCGCCAGTCGCCGTCGAGGTTCCACACGATCTCGGCGGAGTTGACGGAGGAGTCTATCTTGTTGAACTCGGGGGTGGCGCTGGCGATGGTCAGCTTGCCGCTGCCGGCCTTCTTCGGCGCACCGGTCCAGCTGATCTCGGCGCCGGGGCCGTAGGCCTTGCCCGAGAGGTCGTACTTGATCGTCGGATCGCTGCCGGTGAGCTCGGCGTAATCGCCGAAGCGACGGAAGTTGTTCAGCACGTCATAGACCTGACGGATGTCCTTGCCGATGACCAGCGACCTCTCCACATGGCCACTGCCGGGCATCGCAATGCCCACCACCACAGCCAGTACGGCCACGATGACCAGGGCCATAAGTAATTCAAGAACACGCATCATTCCAGGGTTCTCCGAGCGTCTCTACGCAGCACTTGATGGCATCGCCGTTACCGCCGGGAAGTCTTCCCTCGGAAACCTGTCTCAGCGGGGGGGAACGCATGCCGAAGCGACGGATGTTACTTGCTCGCGCCGAGGAACGCCATCTGCAGCCGCAACACGCTCCAGAAGGCCGAAAATGAGGCTGCGCGAGGCCCCGCACCCCATGGCGCGCCCGTACATGCGTCACCGAATGGACGGCCGAACGTACGTGCGGCTCAGACGATGCCCAGCTCCAGCGCCTTCAATACGGCGCGGGTGCGATCGCGCACCCCGAGCTTCGAAAGGATGTTCGACACGTGGTTCTTCACCGTGCCCTCGGCCACCTTCAGCGAGTTGGCGATTTCCTTGTTGGAGTAGCCGCCGGAGAGCAACCGCAGGATCTCCGTCTCGCGCTCGGTGAGGGGATCGGGCTGCTCCAGGCTGGTGAACTGGTTCTGGATGCGCCCGACCCCGGCGAGCAGGCGCTGGGTCACCATCGGCGCCACCAGCGAACCGCCGGCAGCCACCGTTCGCACGGCCTCCACCAGTTGCTCCAGCGACACGTCCTTCAATAGATAGCCGCGCGCGCCGGCCTTCAGGCCCTGCAGCACCAGCTGGTCGTCGTCGAAAGTGGTGAGGATGATCGTGGGCGGCAGTTCGTTGCGTGCGGACAGCGCCTGCAGAACCTCCAGACCGCTCATGTTGGGCATGCGCAGATCCAGCAGCACCACGTCGGGCTTGATCCGCGGAATCTCCAGCACGGCCTGCGCGCCATCGGCGCATTCGGCGACCACGCGGATGTCCTCGGCCAGGTCCAGCAGCGAACGCACCCCCTGGCGCACCAGGTTCTGATCGTCGACGAGACAGACAGAAATCATTGCGGATCCTCAGAAACGTGGATAACTGTGCTGGCACCGTGGCTGGCACGGCGCCGGGGCAACACCGCAGTCCCCCTGCGAGGGGACATTCTGGCATGCCGCCGGGCCGGCCGAACGCGCGGCCGGGTTCATGGGAGGCTCAACGCCGGCGGCTCGAAGCGAGTGGGCGCGTGCGCCAGTGCGCTGACCTCGCCCAGCGGCAGCCGCACGGTCAGCGCGAATCCCTGCATGGCGCCGGTGTCCACCATCACGCTGCCGCCGAATTCGGCCAGGCGCTCGCGCATGCCACTCATGCCGTTGCCGGGCGTGTAGTTGGCCGCACCGCGGCCGTCATCGCGCGCATGCAGACCGAGCATGCCGTCTTCGGCATAGGCGAAATGCAGCCACAGGTTGCGCGCGCCGGCGTGGCGCGCGGTATTGGTGATGATTTCCTGTGCGCAACGCAGCAGCACCTGGGCGCGTCGCGGATCTTCCACGCTGAAGCGCGGCGGCGTCTGCACGTGCACGTCCAGGCCGGGCACGCCTTCGATCAGGCTGCGCAACGCCTGGGTCAGGTCGATCGCATCGTCCTGGCGCAGTTCGCTCACCGCCTCACGCACGTCCGACAGCAGGTGCTTGGCCGTGGCCTGCGCCTTGCGCACGTGCTCGGCGGCCTTGTCGTTGGCCAGGTGGCTGGCCACTTCGAGATTCAGGCTGAGCGCGGTGAGGTGGTGCCCGATCAGGTCATGCAGCTCGCGCGCGATGCGCATGCGCTCGGCAATGCGGGTGGATTCGGCGAGCAACGCGCGCGTGGCGCGCAGTTCGGAATTGAGCCGGCGCTGCACCTCGCGCTCCTCGGCCTGCTGCGTCGCCACGGTGGAGGTGATGAACACCAGGGCGGAAAGACCCAGATACATGCATACCTGCAGGATCGCCGTGCCTACCGTCCAGCCTTGGTAGCTGGCGATCACCGGGATCAGCAGCAGATTCTGGCCCAGCAACCAGGCCAGGCCGGCGACCACAGGCAACTGCCAGGGAAGTACCACGGCGATCACCAACATCAGCATCGCTGAGAGACCGCTCTGGCTGAACCAGCCCACCGCCACCGCGGCCTCGGTGATCAGCAACAGCAACAGCAGTTTGGTGGCTGGACGCAGCGCCCCTTCCCCACTGAATTGGCTCCGGGCGGTGAGCGAGATGAAAGCCACCCCGAACAACAGGTACGAGAGCAACCAGCTGGAGAGCGTTGGACTGTTCCACCACCACACATGCGACTGGCCCAGCCCCCAGTTCCCCGGCCACAGCGGCAGGCTCACGCACAGGTACGTGAACAGGCCGGTATACCGGAGGACGCGTACGTGATTGAACTGGAACCAGGGCATGGCCGCATCATAGGCCCCGCCACGGCGGCCGCAATGCGCGAGAAGTCACGGCGGCACCCACCGTGAGCAGACCGCTTTACGCCGGTTTTACATCGCCCCATGCGGGTGTGGGGGCGGCGCCCGCGTGGCATAATGCGCCGCCCTGCCCGCCCCGCGCGGGCAAGACACCCTCTTCGACACCCAAGCGGAGCAACGAATGGCCCTTGCCATCCGCGACGTGCGCGAGCACGACCTGGATGCCGTACTGGCACTCAACAATGCCGCCGGCCGCTCCATCCTCGCCATCGACGCGGCCCAGCTGCGTTTCTTCTACGAGCATGCGGACTATTTCCGCGTCGCCGAGATCGACGGCGAGCTCGCCGGGTTCCTTATCGCCATGCGCGAGGGGCGCGACTACGACAGCCCCAACTACCGCTGGTTCTGCGAGCACTATCCGCAGTTCCTCTACATCGACCGCATCGTGATCGCCAACGCGTTCCGCCGCCACGGCCTGGGCCGCATCTTCTATTGCGACGTCACCAGCTACGCCGAAGTGCGCGTGCCGCTGCTCGCCTGCGAGGTGTTCCTGGAGCCGCGCGACGACGTGGTGGTGCTGTTCCACGGCACCTACGGCTTCCAGGAAGTCGGCCAGCAGCGCATGGGCGATTCCGGCCCGCAGGTCAGCCTGCTGGCCAAGGACCTGCCGAGCTACGGCTACGTGCGCGACACCTACCTCGAACACGGCCGCCTGCCCGCCGAACCCTGGCTGGCCGAGCGCCTGCCCCCACCGAACGAACCCCACGCATGAACGCCAAGATGGACACCTCCGACGCCTGCGACCTCCGTTTCGGCCAGGTCGGCATTGCCTGCGTGCGCGTGCGCCGCCCCGATGCCGCGGCGCTGTGCGACGAGCTGGAGCGCCGCGTGCGCGCCGCGCCTCAACTGTTCGCCCGCGCCGCCGTGGTGCTGGACCTCAGCCACCTGCTCGACCTGCCCGACGACGGCATCGTCGATGCCCTGCTCGAAGCCGTGCGTACCGCGGGCATGCTGCCGGTGGGCCTGGCCTACGGCACCAGCGAGACCGAGGCGCTGGCCAAGCGCATGGGCCTGCCGCTGATCGCCAAGTTCCGCGCTGCGTACGAGCCGGAGGGTGGCAGTGCCGCCGCGCCGGTCGCGGCGGCCGCCCAGCCGGCACCGGCTTCGGCGGCGCCGGCGCGCGAGCCCATCCACGCTGCTGCGTCGGCACCGGCCGGCCCCGCGCTCGGCGCACAACACCACGATGGCGCGGTGCGCTCGGGCCAGCAGGTCTACGCGCGCGATCGCGACCTCATCGTCACCGGCGCCATCGCCAACGGCGCCGAGGTGATCGCCGACGGCAACATCCACATCTACGGCGGCCTGCGCGGTCGCGCCATGGCCGGCGCTCAGGGCGACGAGAAGGCACGCATCTACGTATCCGACTTCCGCGCCGAGCTGGTGGCCATCGCCGGCCACTACCGCGTGTTTGAACAGATCCCCAAGGATCTGGAGGGCCAGTCTGTGCAATGCTGGCTCGATGGTGAAAAATTGATGATCGCGCGGCTCTGAACCCTCCGGGCCGGACGATCCACTAGAACAATAACGAATACCCGGGAGATGAACCCTTGAGTGCACAGATCATCGTTGTCACGTCCGGCAAAGGCGGCGTCGGCAAGACCACCACCAGCGCCTCGCTGGCCACCGGCCTGGCCATTGCCGGCAAGAAAGTCGCGGTGATCGACTTCGACGTCGGCCTGCGCAACCTCGACCTGATCATGGGTTGCGAGCGCCGCGTGGTGTACGACTTCGTCAACGTGGTGCACGGCGAGGCCACGCTCAAGCAGTCGCTGATCAAGGACAAGCGCTACGAGAACCTCTACGTGCTCGCCGCCAGCCAGACCCGCGACAAGGACGCACTGACCCAGGAAGGCGTGGAGAAGGTGCTGCAGGGCCTGTCCGACGAGGGCTTCGACTACGTCGTGTGCGACTCGCCGGCCGGCATCGAGAAGGGCGCGCACCTGGCGATGTACTTCGCCGACCACGCGGTGGTGGTGGTCAACCCGGAAGTGTCCTCGGTGCGCGATTCGGACCGCATCCTGGGCCTGCTGGCCAGCAAGACCCGCCGTGCCGAGCGCGGCGAGGGCGCGATCACCCAGCACCTGCTGCTCACCCGCTACAACCCGGGCCGCGTGGCCGCCGGCGAGATGCTCAGCGTGAAGGACGTCGAGGAGATCCTCGGCATCAGCGTGGTCGGCGTGATCCCCGAATCGGAGAACGTGCTGGCGGCCTCCAATGCCGGCGTGCCGGTGATCCTCGACGAGAACTCGATGGCCGGCCAGGCCTACAGCGAC
This sequence comes from Dyella thailandensis, assembly GCF_050749815.1. Classification (GTDB taxonomy): domain Bacteria; phylum Pseudomonadota; class Gammaproteobacteria; order Xanthomonadales; family Rhodanobacteraceae; genus Dyella_A. Next base: position 2,091,530 of record NZ_CP192735.1, read on the forward strand.
ACCGTGGCCCGCATCCTGGGCGAAGATAAGCCGCTGCGCTTTACCGAAGTGACCAAGAAGGGCTTCTTCCAGCGCGTGTTCGGGAGCTGATCGGCATGGGTATCCTCGATTTCCTCAAGCGCAAGCCCGAAGCCAGCGCCAACGTCGCCAAGGAGCGCCTGCGCATCATCGTGGCGCAGGAGCGCTCCACCCGCGGTGCGCCTGACTACCTGCCGATGATGCGCAACGAGCTCCTGGAAGTGATCAAGAAGTACGTGCAGGTGGACATCGAGGCGATCTCGATCAACCTCGAGCACGACAGCGGCCACGAAGTGCTGGAGCTGTCGGTCGCCCTGCCCGATGGCAAGCCCGGCGCGGCCTGAGCCGCGCGCCGCACCATCGTCAGCCGCACGGCGTGCGGCTGAATAGCTGACCGGCATGCATCCCACGGCTCCCGTCCATGCGCCCAGTGTCGACGCCGTGCTGCGCCTGGCAGAGCTGGGCGAGGCGCCGGCCGCGGCGCTGCTTGCGCGTTTCGACCTGCGGCTCGAGCGCGTCGCCGACGGCGAGCCGATCCCCGGCAGCTTCTGGGGTGACGAAGAGGCCGGCATCATTGGCACCACCGTCTACGCCCGCGGCGACACGCCGGTGCACTCGCTGCTGCACGAGGCCTGCCACCTGATCGTGCTGCCGCCGGAGCGCCGCGCCGCGGTGCACACCGACGCCACCGACTCGATCGAGGAAGAGGACGCCACCTGCTACCTGCAGATCGTGCTGGCCGATGCGCTCCCGGGTGTCGGGCGCGATCGGCTGATGGCCGACATGGACGCCTGGGGCTATTCGTTCCGGCTCGGCTCGACCCGCGCCTGGTTCGAGCAGGACGCGGAGAACGCCCGCCAGTTCCTGCTCGACCGGCAGCTCCCGGTGGAACTCAGAGCTCGAAGCGGTACGACAGCTTGACCAGTAGCTGCTCGCTGTCGCGCAGGTCGAAGCTCTGGGCGAACTGCGAACCGGCCTCGGTGTAGCGCGGATCCAGCAGGTAGCCACCGCGGGCATAGACCACGTAGAGATCCGACAGCGGCGCCAGCTCATAGCGGTAGCGGATCTGGAACCCTAGATTGCGCACGCTGAAATCGTTGACCGGATCATTGGTGCGCACGGCGCGCGCGTCCGGGTTCACCCGATAGGCGCCGCGCAGGCGCGCGTCCAGCCCGAGCGCCTGCAGCTTCACCCGCAGCTCCTGGCGTCCGCTGATGTTCCAGTTCACGCCGGCGTCGAGCAGGATCGAGTGGCTGTCGAAGCTGCCGATCAGGTTGTCGTGCTGCCACACCAGCCACTCCGGCTGGTAGCGGTAATCCGGCCCGCCGAACACGCTCAGCGCATCGCTGAAGAAGTAGGTCGGCTCGAACAGCACCTCGTAGCCGATCCGGCGCATGCCCACGCGGTCGCTGCCGGAAGCGGTGATCTCGCTTTTCCACGCCCAGTCGCCCTGGCGCGGGCTGGTGCGCGTCCAGTCGAACAGATGGATCGCGGGAATGCGCAGCACACCGTGACCGCGGGTCAGCAAGTCGTCGTAGGCCGGCGTGTTGAGGTTGAGCTGCATGTCCTCCTCGCCGCCATCGCGCAGCTGGCTCTGGCGGATGATCCGCAACTGCCGCTGCAGCTTCACGCCGCGGTCGTTGTCCATCCCGATGATGCGGAATCGCCAGCGGTGTGAGGCGTACTTCGAATCGGCCGGCAGATTGGCGTAACGGCGCTGCACTTCCCAGTGCAGGTAGTTGAGGCTGTTGCGCGGCAGATAGCCGAAGTCGTTGACGTCGAGCTTGTCGTCGAAATGCATGGCCAGCCACTGTTGGGTCCAGCGCTCGTTCATTTCGTACTCGACCACGCTGGTGGCACCCACGCCGGTCACCAGTTGTCCGTGCTGGTCGATGCGGCTGCCGACCACGTTGCTGGTGACGGTGAGCTTGTCGTTCGGCTGCCAGCGATGGTCGATGCCCAGCACGTTGGCGTCGCGATCGAGGAACGGCCGCTCCACATGCGTAGCCAGCAGGCCCAGCGCCTGCGCGCCGAAATCGTGCTCCAGCCGCAGCGCGCCGAAACTGCGCCCGGCGTCGCCGCTTTCCTGCGCCGCCATCACGCCGTACTGGGTGGTGCCGACGCTGCCATTGAGCTTCACCGCACCCTCGACGTCGGCCGCGCCGCTGCCGTCGTCCGCCGGGCCGCCGACACGCCGGGTGTAGATCAGCTGGCTGTTGTCGATCAGCAGGCTGAAATCGAAGATGCCCTGGTTCTCGGTGAAGAACGGCCGCTTGTCGGTGAAGAAGGTCTCTTCGGCGCCGAAGTTCACCACCAGATCGTCGCTCTCCACCTGGCCGAAGTCCGGGTTGATGGTGGCGGTGAGCTGGGTCTGCCCGTTCGGCTTCCAGAAAATGTCCGCGCCCGCCTTGCCCTGGTCGCGCCCGCGCACCTGGTCGCGCACGCCCACCACATAGGGCGTCACCGCCAGCAGCGGCTGGTTGTAGGCCGGCAGCGTCACCGGGGTGAAGTCCGACACGAAGCGCGCACGGCTGAAGCTGGCCACCGGCCAGGCGTCGCGTTCGCCGGTGGAGCCGATCACGCGGTCCAGATAGATGCCCACGGTACGCGCGTCGCCGTCGGCGGCCTGCATCGGGGCGATGTACCAGGGGATGAGCATCTCCACGTTCCAGCCGCGGGCGTCCTCGCTCACGGCATGCTTCCAGTTGCCGTCCCAGTCGGTGTTGAACGTCGTCTCGCTGGTGATCACCGCGTCGTCGATGTCGTTGCTCAGCGTGACCGTGAAGTCGTAGCCGGTGCGACCGTCGCCGTTGAAATCGATCATCAGGTTGACCCGGTCCACCTGCGCCTGCTCGTCGCGGCGAATGCGCTGCCGCGTGCGCGGCACGCCCGGCGGCTGGATGCAGCGGAAGGCGATTGCCAAGCCCTTGGGCGTGGACAGCACCCAGGCTTCGGTCGGCAGGCTGGCCGGGTCGCCGTTGAGCGGCTGCACCTTGCGGAAATCGGTGATGTGCCGGGCGCCGGCCCACTCGGCCGGATCGATGTGCCCGTCGACCTTGATCCCGGCGCCGCCATCGGCGGCCTCGGCCGTGCGCATGCCGGCGCAGCCGAACAGCAGCAGCGACACGACCGCCAGGCGGCGCCACGGGAAACCACGAAAACTGTCACGGAGTGGGAGCATGCGGGCGAGCCACGAAACGCGGCGCTTGATGGCTGGGGAGCGCGCAGCCTAAGTGCGACGGCGCGCGATGCCGCATGGCAGAAGTCATGCCAACCCTCGCCGCGCGACGTGCATCGCACGGCGGACAAGCAAACGGGCGCACCCGAGGGTGCGCCCGTCCGGGCTTGCGCGAGGCGGTGCCGATCAGCCGCCGGACGGCGCCTTCGGCGTCATGCCCGGGCTGGTGGACGTGTTTGGCGGAGCGATCTGGCCGATCTGCAACGCGAGGACGGCGCCCTTGTCGTTGCAGGCAACCTGCGCACCGACCTTGCCGCGCTGGTAGGTCATCGGCAGCAACACCACGGTCACGTCATTGATCTGCTGGCTCTGGGCCTGGCCGAAACCCGAGCGCTGGCCGAACTTCTGTCCCAGCGACGCCCAGCCTTCCTTCAGTTTGTCGTCCGGCAGCTTCTCGTGCAGCTTCGGGTCGAACGACTTGGTGGCCGCCGTCATGTCGCTGCGGTCGAGCGCGCCGATCATGCTCTTGGCGGTGGAGGTGCAGCGCGCTGCCATCGCCGGATCGGCTGGCTGCGGCTGCGGCTGCTGCGAGGGCTGTGACTGGGTCGGCGGCGTCGCCGATGCGGGCGGGGCAGTCGGAGACGTGCTCTGCGCCTGGGCGGCACCGGCCGCCAGGGTCAGCGAAAGCGAGGCAAGGATCGAACGGGTCAGGTTCGTCATGAAAGAACTCCTTCGGGAAGGCGGGGCATGGGGATCGCCTGGCGATGGCCATGCCGTTCCGCGGGAGGGTGATGCCGCGGCGCGAGCGCTCGACGGCAACGGAGACTGTCTGCGTGGCAGACCCCCTGAGGCTCCCAGCCTCGCCCGTCGATGTCAAAGCCGCGCCGGGGAACGATTCATGTTCGGGCGCTTCGCTCAGCGCGGCTCGGCAATCTGCGCCTGCAGTTCCACGTCGCGCGGCGGCGGCGCGGGCGGCGTTTCGCGCAGGCGCCGCTGGTACCAGCGCCAGGCCAGCCAGCCGATGCCGGTGAGCACGCTGCTGCCCACCGCCAGCGGCAGCAGGCTGGAGGACAGCAGCGGCGACAGCACACCGGCCACGCCAGCATTGAGCAGCAGGCTGACGAACGCCTGCACCGAGGAGGCGCCACCGCGGCGCTGCGGAAAACGGTCCAGCAGCAGCAGCGTCAGGGTGGGAAAGGCCAGCTGCACGCCGATGCCGTGCAGCACCAAGGGCAGCATCGACCAGGGCAGCACGCCGGCGGGCGCCAGCAGACCGCCCAGCAGGTGCAGCAGGCAGGCCGAGCCCATCGAGGCGTAACCGAGGTTCACGGTGAAAGTCACGCTGTGCCGCTCGGCCAGTCGCCCCGACAACCACGCGCCGAACACCAGCCCCGCCACCACCGGCAGGAACAGCCAGGGAAAGCCCTGCGCCGACAGATGCAGCAACTCGCGCACGATGCGCGGCGCCGAGGCGATGAACAGGAACAGCCCGCAGAAGTTGATCGTGCTGGAGATCAGCAACGGCACGAACGGCCGATCGCGCCCGAACGAGAGGTAGGTCGCCACCAGCTCGCGCGGCACGAACGGCGTGCGGCTCTCAGGCGGATGGGTCTCGCGCAGCAGCGCCACCAGCGCCACCGCCATCAACACGGTGAACGCGGTGAGCAGCCAGAAAATGCCGTGCCAGCCGTCCAGCCACAGCAGCTGCGCGCCGACCATCGGCGCGATCACCGGCGCTACGCCGAAGATCATCATCACGCGCGACATCAGCTTCTGCGCCGCGGCGCCCTGCAGCGAATCACGCACGATCGCGCGCCCCACCACCAGACCCGCACCGGCGCAGGCGCCCTGCAGCGCGCGGCAGCCCAGCAGCATGGCGAACGAGGTGGACATCGCCGCGCCCGCGGAGGCCAGCGCGTACACCAGCATGCCCACGATGATCACCGGCTTGCGCCCGATCGCGTCGGAAATGGCGCCGTGGAACAGGCTCATCCCGCCGTAGGTGAGCAGATAGACGCTGATCAGCTGCTGCAGCGCCGTGTCGTCCACCGCAAAGTGACCACCGATCAACGGAAACGCCGGAAACACCGCGTCGATGGAAAACGGGCCGATCATCGACAACCCCGCCAGCAGCCATGGCAGGCTGCGCGGAACGGTGGGGGCGGCGGAAGTCATGGGGCGCTTCGGACAGTCGGCGGGCAGGCGCGCCAGCATATCGCCAGCGCGGCGCAGTTGACCGGCCGCGGGCCGCATTTGCTACGATCGCCTGACAGATGGGAGATGGCATGCCTCCCCGAACCGCCGCAAGGCTGATGATGCCTGGTTGAACCCCTCGCGGGGTGGCCGGGCATTTTTTCAGGCGCCGCCTGACGATGCCCACCGCGCCCGCACCACGACTGCTGGAATCCGGATGCGCATGGATCTCACCTCTTTGTTTGCTGTCGGCTGCGGCGCCTTCCTGGGCGCGGTGCTTCGCTGGATGCTTGGCTTCTGGCTCAACCCGCTGTTCCCCACGCTGCCGCTGGGCACGCTGGGCGCCAACCTGCTTGGTGGGCTGCTGATGGGGCTGGCGATGGGCGTGTTCAGCCAGTTCGACGCGCTCTCGCCGGCCGCGCGGCTGTTCTTTACCACCGGCTTCCTGGGCGGGCTCACCACGTTCTCCACCTTTTCGGCCGAGACGGTGACGCTGATGCTGCGCCAGCAGTACGCGTGGATGCTGGCGATTGTCAGCGTCCACGTGATCGGCACGCTGGCGATGACGCTGGCCGGCATCGGCCTCGTCCGCGCCCTCACCGCCGCCCGCTGAGGCGCCTGCCACCACCTTTCGGAGCATTCGCATGAACGGCTATTCGCTGCGTTTCTACATGCACGAGAACCAGAAGCACCACGGCATGCTGCTGTACGAATGGTTGCTGGAGGCGGCCAAGAAACACCACGTCCACGGCGGCTCGGCGTTCAAGACCATTGCCGGCTTCGGTCGCCACGGGCAGATCAACGCCGCGCATTTCTTCGAGCTGGCCGGGGAGCAATGCGTGCTGGTGGAGTTCATCGTCGACGCGGCTACCGCCGACACCCTGGTGGCACTGGTGAAGGAGGAGAAGGCGCCGCTGTTCTGGGCGCGCTTCCCGGCGGAGTTCGGGGTGGTCGAGGCGTCCTAGCGCGACGTTGACGCGCGACCGACGCGGCCTGGCCGATGCTGGCGACCTTGGCGCAGTTGTACGATCGCCGCTCGGGTCGCGTCCGCAGCGCCACGTCTCGTCGGCCGCCGGCCCACCGTACCCGCAACGCGTAGGAGGCGCCGATGCATTCGGATTCGCTGCGACGCAAGGCCGAACAGCTGCTGTCCCTGGCCGGTATCGAGATCAACGGCGATCGCCCCTGCGACCTGCGCGTACACGACGAGCGCCTGTACGCCCGCGTGTTTTCGCACGGCTCGCTGGGCCTGGGCGAGGCCTACATGGACGGCTGGTGGGACGCCGACGACCTCCCCGGGATGTTCACCCGCATCCTCTCCTCGCACCTGGACCAGGAGCTGCGCACGCTCGACACCTTGCTCGCGCACCTCAAGGCCCGCTTCCTCAACCGGCAGCGCGGCGAGCACGCCTTCGAGGTCGCCGAAACCCATTACAACCTGGGCAACGACCTGTTCCGCGCCATGCTCGGCAAGCGGCTGGTCTACTCGTGCGGCTATTGGGCGCAGGCGGAGAACCTGGACGACGCGCAGGAGGCCAAGCTCGACCTGGTCTGCCGCAAGCTCGGGCTTCGGCCCGGCCAGCGCGTGCTGGACATCGGCTGCGGCTGGGGTGAGGCGCTGAAGTTTGCCGCCGAGCGTTACGGCGTGGAAGGCGTGGGCATCACCGTGTCCACCGAGCAGGCCGCCTTCGCCAGCGAGCTGTGCCAGGGGCTGCCGATCGAGATCCGCGTGCAGGACTACCGCGAGCTCGACGAGCCGTTCGACGCGATCTACTCCATCGGCATGTTCGAGCATGTCGGGGGGCGCAACTACCGCAGCTACTTCGAGACGGTGAGGCGCTGCCTCCGGGAAGACGGCCTCTCGGTATTGCACAGCATCGGCAGCAACGGTGCGCCGGCGCAACCGGACCCGTGGATCGAGAAGTACATCTTTCCCAATTCGATGATCCCCGCCGCCAGCCAGGTCGCCGCCGCGCTGGAAGGACTGTTCGTGGTGGAGGACTGGCACAACTTCGGCGCCGACTACGACCGCACGCTGATGGCCTGGCGTGACAACTTCGATCGCGCCTGGCCGGAGCTCTCAGCGCATTACGACGAGCGCTTCCGCCGCATGTGGCATTTCTACCTGGGCGTGTCGGCCGCCGTGTTCCGCAGCCGGCGCGACCAACTGTGGCAGCTGGTGCTTAGCCAGCACGGCGTGCCGGGCGGCTACCGCGCGCCGCGCTGAGGGGCGGACCTTGGTCTGACTTGCCGACGGCGGCGGCCGGCGGGATAGTCATGGCGCTTTCCCGGGGAGAAACGCCATGAACAAGCTTGCCGCACTGCTGGCCGCCCTCGTGCTGCCGTTCGCCGCCGCCGCGCAGTCCGCGCCACCGGCCAGCTACTACAGCCACGCTGGGCACGACGACGTGCTCTCCGGCGGAGTGAAGATGATTCCGATCACCACCCCGCTCGGGAAATTCCGGGTGTGGACCAAGCGCGTGGGCAACAACCCGAAGCTGGCCGTGCTGCTGCTGCACGGCGGGCCGGGCATGACGCACGAATACTTCGAGGCGTTCGACAGCTACCTGCCCGCCGCCGGCATCGAATACATCTATTACGACCAGCTCGGCTCGGCCTATTCCGACCAGCCCAAGGGCCCGGGCACCGACGCGCTGTGGACCACCGACCGCTTCGTCGAGGAAGTCGAGCAGGTACGCCAGGCCCTGCACCTGGACAAGAACAACTTCTGCCTGCTCGGCCACTCCTGGGGCGGCATCCTGGCGATGGAGTACGCACTCAAATACCAGCAGCACCTGAAGTGCCTGGTGATCTCCAACATGGTCGACTCGATCCCGCAGTACAACGAGTACGCCAAGCACGTGCTCGAGCCGGCGATGGATCCCAAGCAGCTGGCCGAAGTGAAGGCGATGGAGGCCGAGCATCGCACCGACGACCCGCGCTACATGCAGATCCTGACCACCATGCACTACGAGAAGCACGTGCTGCGCATGCCGCAGGCGCAGTGGCCCGAGCCGGTGACCCGCGCGTTCGGCCACGTCAACAGCCACATCTACACGCTGATGCAGGGCCCCAGCGAACTGGGCGCCAGCGGCGTGCTGGAGCACTGGGACCGCAGCAAGGACCTGCACACCATCACCGTGCCGACGCTGGTGATCGCCGGCAGGTACGACACCATGGATCCGGACTACATGGCGCAGATGGCGAAGAAGCTGCCCAAGGGCCAGCTGCTGCTGTGCCCCAAGGGCAGCCACATGTCGATGTACGACGACCAGCAGACCTACTTCGCCGGGCTGGTGAAGTTCCTCGATGCGGTCGAGGCCAGATGATCCGGACCGGCCCGGGCGGTCGCCGTCGACGCGGCGATTTTGCTGAACGGGTCGGCTGATCGGCATACTGCTCGCCGGGGTCGGGGGACCCCGCGAGGCGGCACTTGCACGGGGGGAGCGTGATGACGGCAAACGACTTCGGACGCTTGCGCCAGTGGGCGCAATGGGGCGCGCAGCGCAGCGTGGCCTACCGTTATCTCGTGCTGGCGGTGGCGTGGCTGGCGCTGTGGCGTATGGCCGGCCTCATGCAGTACGCGCCCCATGCCAGCCTGTGGTTCCCGTCCGCCGGCCTGACCTTTGCCGCGCTGCTGGTGATGGGCTGGCGTGCGCTGCCGGTACTGGTGCCCTGCGCCATGGCGGCCACGCTGTGGATCGACCGCCTGTACCTCACCGGTACGCCACCGGGCTACCTGCTCGGCGCCGGCGCGCTGTTCGCTGGCGCGCACTGTCTGGCCTACGGCACCGGCGCCCTGCTGCTGCGACGGTTGATCCGCCGTCGCGCCACGCCCACCGCACCGGCTGTGGTGATGGCGTTTCTCGCGATCGGCTCGCTCGCCGCGCTGGCTGCCGCGTTGCTCGGTGTGCGCGCGCTCGCGTTGGCCGAGATGCTCGATCCGGCCGCGACGCCGGGCCTGTGGCTGCCGTGGTGGATCGGCGACATGGCTGGCGTGCTGGTCTTCACCCCGCTGTTCATCGGGTTGCTGAGCCTGCGCTATCCCTCGATCGAGGCCTGGCTGGGCGGGCTGTCGTTCCAGCCACAGACGCGCGGGCGTGGCGCCTACGTGGGCAAGCTCGCCTTGAGTGTGATGCTGGTGCTGGGCGTGCTGCTGCTGAGCGCGCGTACCGACGGGCACGAGGCAGCCTTTGCGCTGTTCTTCCTGATCCTGCCGCAGATGTGGATCGTGCATACCGAGAGCCCGTTGCGCAGCGCCGCCAGCATCGCGCTGTTCGGCACCACGGTGGCCGTGATGGTCGCGGCGCTGGGCCTGGTCGGGCAGGCGCTGGTCTACCAGTTCGCCATCTGCGTGATTGCCGCCAGCGCCTGCTTCGGGTTGGGCGTGCCCGCACTGATCGCCCAGAACCGGCAGCTCGGCGAGCTGGCGCTCAGCGACGGGCTGACCGGCGTGGCGACCAAGGCGTACTTCTTCGAATGCGCCGCGCGAGAGCTGGTCGATGCGCACGGCCAGGGCCTGCCGGTGTCGCTGATCGTGCTGGACATCGACGAGTTCAAGCAGGTCAACGATCACTTCGGCCACGCCGCAGGCGATCAGGTGCTGGTGGGCCTGGTGCGCACGCTGCGCATGCAGCTGCGCCAGTCGGACCTGGTGGGCCGCTTCGGCGGCGACGAATTCATGGTGCTGCTGCCGGGGCTGGCGCTGGACCGGGCACAGGCCACCGCCACGCGGCTGGCGCAGGCGCTGGCCGGGCTCACCGTGGCGGGCATGTCCCGCCCGCTCTCGGCCAGCTTCGGCGTGGTGGGCGTGGGCGATGGCGAGCCGATCATGGAGGCGTTCGACCGCGCCGATGCGCAGCTGCTTGCCGCCAAGCGCGAACGCCACGCTGGCGCGCCCGCCGCGGCGTGAGTCCACGACCTTGATCGCCGCCGCGCTGCGCCCTACCGTCGCGGCATGATCCCGGTACTGACCCCCACCGACGCCGCCGCGCGGCTCGACGAACTCTGGTCACCGCGCGTGCTTGCAGCGGTGGACGACACGCTGGTGAAGGTGGCCAAGGTGCACGGCTCGCTCACCTGGCACAGCCACGCCGATGAGGACGAGCTGTTCTACGTACTGCGCGGCTCGTTGCGCATCGAACTGGAAGACGGCGTAGTGGAACTGGGCGCCGGCCAGATGTGCGTGGTCCCGAAGGGTGTGCGCCACCATCCGGTGGCGGACGAGGAGTGCCACCTGCTGCTGGTCGAGCGCCGCAGCACGCGCCACACCGGCGACGAGGTGACCGCGCAGACCCGCTCGCTGGACGAGCAATTGCGCCCGCTGTGAGACACGCCGTCCTCGCCCTGCTGGCTGCGCTCGCGCTTGCGCTGCTGCCTACCCCGTCCCTCGCCAAGCCGGCGCTGTGGGTGGTGAAGGATGCCGACACCACGCTGTACCTGTTCGGCACCATCCACCTGCTGCCGAAAAATGCCGACTGGCACTACGACGCGCTCGACCACGCGCTGGCGCAGAGCGACGCGCTGATGGTGGAGATCACCGACGACAACCCAGCCAACATGACCGCGCTGGTGCTGCGCCTGGGCATCGATGCAGCGCATCCGCTGTCCAGCCTGCTCTCTTCCGGCGACTTCCACCGGCTGGAACTGGCCGCGCGCAAGGCCGCCCTGCCGGGCACCACGGCGCTCAACGTGATGCGCCCCTGGCTGGCCACCCTCACGCTGACGCTGGCGCCGCTGACCAAGGCCGGGCTGGACCCGGCGCGCGGCGTCGACCGGCAGTTGCGCGAGATGATGACCAAGGCGGGCAAGCCGGTGCGCGCGCTGGAAACCGCCGAGCAGCAGATCCACTTCCTCGCCGACATGCCGACCGCGATGCAGCTGGACATGCTGCGCCAGACCGTGCATGAGGCCGACCACGCCAGCATCGAACTGCAGGCGCTGTTGGATGCGTGGCAGGCCGGCGACGATGCGGGCATCGCCCGGCTGGAAAACGACCTGATGAAGCGCGAGACGCCGGCGCTCTATCAACGCCTGCTGGTGCAGCGCAACGCCCGCTGGGCGAGCCGCATCAAGGCCATGCTCGACACGCCCGGGACGGTGTTCATCGCGGTGGGCGCCGCGCACCTGGCAGGCCCCGACAGCGTGCAGGCACAGCTGCAGAAACTCGGCATCAACAGCGCTCGCGTCCCCGCCCCATAACGACCCACCCCCTCCCTTGTAGGAGCCCGCTCGCGGGCGATGCTCTTGGGCCCTGATGCCGCATCGAAGCCAAGGCATCGCCCGCGAGCGGGCTCCTACAACTACAACGGCGGGGGAATCAGCCCGGCGTGCTGAGCAGCGCGCAGCAGCCAGTGCGCCATGCGCTCGCCCCACACGCGCTGACCCTCGGCGTCGGCGATGAGGTCCTGGCGCACCTCCAGCTCCACGTGCGGCAGGCCGCGCTGCTCGCCGTAGACGGGGATCGCGTAGTCGGTGGCATCGCTCACCGCATAGGGCTGGTTGTCGCCCACACACCAGCCGTCGGCGCGCATCACCTCCAGCAACGGGTGGGCCAGCCGCGCGTCGCGCTGGTACAGCACGCCCAGCTCCCACGCGCGGGCGTTATCCATGAACACCGGCGTGAAGCTGTGCACGGTGACCAGGATCGTCGGCCGGCCAGCGGCGGCGCGCCGGTCCAGCTCGGCCACCGTGCGCTGGTGGTAGGGCTGGAAGATCTCCTCGCGCCGGGCCGCCACGGCGTCGGCGGTCAGCTCGTGGTTGCCCGGCACCGCGGTGCGCTCGCTCATCGTGACGATGGAACCGGGCGCGTCCAGCGGGCGGTTGCAGTCGATCACCAGCCGCGAATAGGTCTGGCAGATCAGCCAGGCATCCAGCGTTTCGGCGATCACCCGCGCCATCCCGGCCGCACCGATATCCCAGGCGATGTGGCGATCCCACTCCGGCGCCGGCACGCCTAGGTCGCCCAGCGCGGCGGGTGCCGCGCGGCCGGCGTGGTCGCAGGTGAGCAGGAACGGCGAGGCGCCATTGGCGCGATAGACGGTGAACGGGGCGGGATCGGCGGGGCCGAGCAGGCGGGATGACGGCATGGAGCGAGGCGCGAGCGGCAAAACCGGCACGATACCGAGCGCCCCGGTCGGGAGCCAGCACCGCCGGCGCAATCCGTGCGACGGCAGCACGGCATAGTGCCCGGCGCAAGCTGTCACCCCCCGGCCCGTTCTGGCACCATCGACCGGCTGTCCGCGCCGCCGGCGCGCTTATCGATTGATCGAAAAAATGAACCTGCAAGCCAATTACGAACAGATCCCGCTCAAGGAATACGCCGAGCGCGCGTACCTTGACTACTCCATGTACGTGGTGCTGGACCGCGCCCTGCCCTTCGTCGGCGATGGCCTGAAGCCGGTGCAGCGACGCATCATCTACGCGATGAGCGAGCTGGGCCTGGCGGCCACCGCCAAGCCGAAGAAATCGGCGCGCACCATCGGCGACGTGATCGGCAAGTTCCATCCGCACGGCGACAGCTCCTGCTACGAAGCGATGGTGCTGATGGCGCAGCCGTTCTCGTACCGCTACCCGCTGGTGGACGGCCAGGGCAACTTCGGCTCGCCGGACGACCCCAAGAGCTTCGCGGCCATGCGCTACACCGAGTCCAAGCTCAGCCCGATCGCCGAGGCGCTGCTGGGCGAGCTCGGCCACGGCACGGTGGACTGGGTGCCGAACTTCGACGGCACCATGGACGAACCTAGCTGGCTGCCCGCGCGCGTGCCGCACGTGCTGCTCAACGGCTCGATGGGCATCGCCGTGGGTATGGCCACCGACATCCCCCCGCACAACCTGCGCGAAGTGGTGAGCGCCTGCATCCGCCTGCTGGATGATCCAGAGGCCAGCGTCGCCGACCTGTGCGAGCACGTGCTCGGCCCGGACTACCCGACCGAGGCGGAAATCATCACCCCGCGTAAGGAGCTGCTGGCCATCTACACCACCGGCAACGGCTCGCTGCGCGCCCGCGCGGTGTACGGCGTGGAAGACGGCAACGTGGTGATCACCGCGCTGCCGCACCAGGTGAGCCCGTCGAAGATCCTCGAGCAGATCGCCGCGCAGATGCGCGCCAAGAAGCTGCCGATGATCGAGGACCTGCGCGACGAGTCCGACCACGAGAACCCTATCCGGCTGGTGATCGTGCCGCGCTCCAATCGCGTGGACACCGACGAGATGATGCAGCACCTCTTCGCCACCACCGACCTGGAGAAGAGCTTCCGCGTCAACCTCAACATGATCGGCATGGACGGCCGGCCGCAGGTGAAGGATCTGAAGAAGATCCTCACCGAGTGGCTGAGCTTCCGCACCGCCACGGTCACCCGCCGTCTGGAGCACCGCCTGGGCAAGGTCGAGCGCCGCCTGCACCTGTTGGAAGGCCTGCGCATCGCCTACCTCAATCTGGACGAAGTGATCCGCATCGTCCGCACCGAGGACGAGCCCAAGCCGGTGTTGATGAGCCGCTTCCGGCTCAGCGAACAGCAGACCGACTACATCCTCGAGACGAAGCTGCGCCAGCTGGCCCGGCTCGAGGAAATGAAGATCACCGCCGAGGCGAACCAGCTCGAAGAGGAGCGCGCGCGCATCAACGTGCTGCTGAAGTCGTCGGCCAAGCTCAAGGGCCTGATCAAGGAAGAACTGCGCGCCGATGCGGCCAAGTACGGCGACGACCGCCGCTCGCCGCTGGTGCAGCGCGAGGTGGCGCAGGCGTTGGACGAGAGCGCGCTGGTGGCCAGCGAGCCGGTCACCGTGGTGCTCAGCCAGAAGGGCTGGATCCGTGCCGGCAAGGGTCACGACGTCGACGCCGAAGGGTTGAACTACCGCGAAGGCGACGGCCTGCTCGCCGCGGTGAGGGCGCGCACCACCCAACAGATCGCGGTGATCGACTCCACCGGCCGCAGCTATTCCACCCCGGCCCACACCCTGCCCTCGGCACGCGGCAACGGCGAGCCGCTGACCGGCCGCTTCACCCCGCCGGCCGGCGCCAGCTTCGACGCGCTCGCCGCAGGCGACAACGATACGCGGCTGATCCTCGCCACAGACTTCGGCTACGGCTTCGTCACCCGCTTCGAGGCGCTCACCGGCCGCAACAAGGCCGGCAAGCAGATCATCAGCCTCAGCGACGGCGCCAAGGTGCTGGCGCCGCAGGTCAGCGCTGATCCGTCGCGCGACCGCATCGTGGTGGTCACCTCCGAAGGCCATCTGCTGATGTTCTCCGTCGCCGAGTTGCCGGAACTGGACAAGGGCAAGGGCAACAAGCTGATCGAGATCCCGAAGAAGCAGATGACGGAAGGTGAGCGCGTGGTGGGCGTGGCCGTGGTGGCCGAAGGCAAGGGCGAGGTCACGATGTATGCCGGCCAGCGCAAGCTCACGCTGAAATGGGCCGACCTGGTCGAGTACGGCGGCAACCGCGCCACCCGCGGCGGCGTGCTGCCGCGCGGCCTGCGCCGCGTCGAGCGGATCGAAACCACCGGCTGAACCCACCGCTTTTTGTAGGAGCCCGCTCGCGGGCGATGCCTTGGCTCTGGTGTCACATCAAGGCAAAAGCATCGCCCGCGAGCGGGCTCCTACAGTGAGTCGCATGGATCGGCGGCGTCGTGGCGGAGGGCAGCAACCCTATCGACACATCCCAGGCATGGCACGAAGCACGAATCCCAAAGGCCGCGCACTGCCGCGCGGCCTGCGCCGGGTCGAGACCATCGTCCCCGCACCGCCCCGCAGGAGCCCGCTCGCGGGCGATGCTTTTGCCTTGATGCGACACCAAAGCCAAGGCATCGCCCGCGAGCGGGCTCCTACAGTGGGTTGCGGGATCGACCGCTTTTGGCGCCGGCAGGAACTTCCCGTCCTCGCGGCACCCAAAGCATGGCTGTGCACGTACCGCGTCCCCACGCGTTGACACGGCATCACCCGCGGAGCGCACATGACTTTCCATCGAACCCTCGGCCTCCTCCTCGCCAGCGCGTTGGCCACCTCTGCCGCGGCGCAGAGTGCGAGCCAGCCACTCAACCTCAAGCTCCCGCCCAGCGCCGCTCCCGCCGCGAGCAGCAGCGCGGCCAAACCCGCCAGCGCCAGCACCGCACCGGGCGTCTACTACGGCGACACCAGCGGCACCACCGACGCGGCGATCGCGGCCAACGAGCCGGCCGATACCTGCGACGACGCCACCTACAACAAGACCCAGGTGCACGGCAGCGTTGGAACCGGCGTGGTCGCCGGAAGTCACTTCAACGGCAACTACCAGACCGGCACCGTCAACCTCTCCAAGGCGTTCGGCGACTGCGACCACCCGACCGGCGGCGTGAGCATCTCGATCGGCGCCGGCCAGGGCCATTTCGACCACGACGGGCGCCGCGTCGGGCGCTGAGCGGCAGTTATTGTGCGGAAATCCCTGAAGCAGGGTCGCCGGTCGCCACGACCCGCGAGCGCGCGAATCGCCCGCGGCTTCTCGTGACATCGCCAAGCGCCCTGCCGCGAGGTATCAGAGACGCGGCAGGATGTGCTCGCGGCTGAGCCGCGCGATCGGCAGGTCGCCCGGCGCCGCCGGATCGATCCAGCGCAGTTCCTCGATCTCGGCCTGGGCGCGGATATCGCCAGCCACCTCCACCGCGTAGACCTCACCTTCCACGGTGTGACCGGGCTCGTTCGCCGCCGGTGCGCTTGCGCGCCACAGGTACTGCGCCGAACTGGGCACCAGCGTCACCCCGAGCTCCTCGTGCAGCTCGCGGGCCAGCGTGGCGAGGTCGTCGGCGTCGTGCGGATCGCGCTTGCCGCCCGGTTGCTGGAACACCGTCGCGCCGCGCTTGCGCACCAGCAGCACGCGACCGGCCACGTCGCGGATGACCGCAGCAACGATGCGGATGCGCCGGTCTTCACCGCTCACAGGCGGGAGAACGACCAGGACTGCATGCGGCCGTCCTTGTACGGCATCACGCCGTGGAACGGGCGCGGGTCCTCGTCGAACACCAGCGGCAGGAAGTGGCGATCGCCCTCCCACATCGGCAGCTCCATCAGCCGGTCGCGCTCGACCCACTCCAGCGTGCCTTCCGGATTGGTCTGCAGCGGCGTGCCCTCGAAGGCGTCGACGATGAAGATGAAGCCGAGCCAGTCCTCGCCCTGCTTGCCGAAGCCGGGCCAGTTGAGGGTGCCGCGTAGCTGCATGGAGGTGCACTCGATGCCGGCCTCCTCGCGGATCTCGCGACGCATGCAGGCGGCGGCGTCTTCGCCCGGCTCCATCTTGCCGCCCAGGCCGTTGTACTTGCCCAGATGCTGGTCGTCGGGGCGCGCGTTGCGGTGGATCATCAGCACCCGGCGGCGATCGGGCGAGAGCACATAGCCGAGCGTGGCGACGATGGGGCAGTAAGGCATGGCGGAGGCTGGCAAAGCGCACAGTGTAGCGCCGCCGCGTGCGCCGGCTGAACCGTCACCGCCCGCGCCCTTGCGTCAACCCGTATCGCCCGGCGACCATCGGGGAATGCCTGGATCACCCGCACCGGTTCTGACGTTTCCCCGCTGGCGCCCGCTGATCGGCGCCGCGCTGTTGCTCGCCCTGCTGGTCGGCTGCACGCCGCGCGCGCGCGCGTTGGACAGCGAGGAGCGCGAGTTCGATGGCCAGCGCTTCCACGTGGTCAGCATCGACCTGACCCGGCAGAGCCTCAGCCTGCACTGGCGCAACCCCGACGATGGCCAGGCCTACGGCAGCATCGACGCCCTGCAGCAGTGGGGCACGCGCCACGGCAAGCGGCTGCTGTTCGCCGCCAACGCGGGCATCTACGACCACAAGGACGCCCCGCTGGGCCTGTACGTGGAAGGCGGACGCACGCTGGTGCCGCTGAACCGCGCCCGCGGCAATCCGGCCGCTGGCAACTTTTCGATGCAGCCCAACGGCGTGTTCGCGGTATACGCCGACGGCCGCGCCGCCGTGCGCACCACCGAGGCGTTCAAGGCTGAGGGCAAGGCCGCGGCGCTGGCCACGCAGTCCGGCCCGATGCTGGTGATCGACGGCCAGCTCAACGCGCAGTTCGAAGACGACTCCTCCAGCATGAAGTGGCGCAGCGGCGTGTGCGCGACTTCGCCCACGCGTGTGGTGTTCGCGGTGAGCGAGACACCGGTGAACTTCCACACCTTCGCGCGGCTGTTCCGTGACGGCCTGGGCTGCCGTGACGCGCTGTACCTGGACGGCAGCATTTCGCAGTTTTACGTGGACGGCGAAGGCTACAGCGGCGCGCCCTCGTTCATGCTCAAGCCCTATGCCGGCATCTTCGCGGTGTTCGGCGATTCATGAGGCGCGAGACCGTATGGCGCTGGGCGCGCCGCCTGCTCGTGGCCCTCGTGCTGCTGGTGCTCGCCGCCGGCATTGGTGCGTGGGTGCTGCTGGCTCGTAGTCGTGCCGCGCTGGATGGCGAGGTCGTGGCGCGCGGATTGAGCGCCCCGGTGAGCATCCAACGCGATGCGCTGGGCACGGCCACGCTCGAAGGCAAGACCCGCGACGACCTCAGCTATGCGCTGGGCTATGTGCACGCGCTGGAACGCTACTTCTCGATGGACCTGATGCGCCGGCTGCCCGCCGGCGAGCTGTCTGCGCTGGTCGGCAAGGCCGCACTGCCGACCGATATCGCACATCGCCGCCTGCGCCTGCGCGCGGTAGTCGAGCAGGCCTACGCGCAACTGCCGGCCGATCAGCGCCGCACGCTCGATCGTTACCGCGATGGCGTGAATGCCGGGCTGGGCGATCTGTCCGTGCGGCCGTGGGAGTACTTCCTGCTCGGTACGCGGCCGCAGCCGTGGCGGTCGGAAGACAGCCTGCTGGTGATCGCCGCGATGTACCTGGACCTCAACAGCGACGGCGGCAACACGCGCGAGCTGCGCATCGCCCAGATGCGCGCCGCCCTGCCGCGCGCGGTGGTGGATTTCCTGCTCGCACCCGACCCGGATTGGGAGGCGCCGCTCACCGGCACGCTGTCGCGACAACCGGTGGTGCCGGACGCCGCCACCTTCGACCTGCGCCACCAGGCGACGGCGAAAGGACACGACCTCGCCGACGTGCTGGCCCCGGCGCTGGACGACGCCCGTCCCGGCAGCAACAGCTTCGCGGTGGCCGGTGCGCTCACCGGCAGCGGCGCAGCGCTGCTGGCCAACGACATGCACCTGGGCCTGCGCGTGCCGAACCTGTGGTTCCGCGCGCGCCTGCGCTACCCGGATGCCGGCGCGCCCAACGGCATGCGCGACGCCAGCGGTGTCACCCTGCCCGGCACGCCGGCGCTGGTGGTCGGCTCCAACGGCCAGGTCGCCTGGGGCTTCACCAACAGCTACGGCGATTGGGAAGACTGGATCCGCGTGCAGCGCGATCCCGCAAACGCCAGCCGCTACCGCACGCCCGAGGGTTGGGAAGACATCGCCGCGCACCGCGAGACGATCCACGTGAAGGGCGCGCCCGATCACGTGATGACGGTGCAGGACACGCGCTGGGGACCGATCCTCGCCCGCGACACCGACGGCACGCCGCTGGCGCTCGCGTGGACCGGCGACCGGCCGCGCGGCTACAACCTCGCCCTGATGCAGCTCGAACGCGCGCCCGACATGGCGCACGCGCTCGACCTCGCGCCCACGCTGGGCATGCCGGCGCAGAACCTGCTCGTCGCCGACAGCGCCGGGCATATCGGCTGGACCATCGCCAGCAACAGCATCCCGTTGCGTCGGGGCATCGATCCGCTGGTACCGGCCGACTGGTCGGCCCGGATACTGGCTGGGTAGGCTGGGCCAGCGCGGCGCAGTACCCGCGCATCGAGAACCCGGCCGACGGCCGACTTTGGACGGCCAACAACCGCACCGTCGATGGCGCCGCCCTGGCCCTGCTGGGCAACGGCGGACACGATCTGGGCGCTCGCGCGCAGACCATCCGGGACGACCTGCGCATGCGCGCTCGCTTCTCCCCGGCCGACCTGCTCGATATCCAGCTCGACACCCGTGCTGTGCTGCTCACCCGCTGGCAGCAATTTCTGCAGCAGACCCTGGCCGGCAGCACCGATCCCCAGCTGGTGCAGCTGCGCGACCTCACCGGCAACTGGCGCGGCCGCGCCGCGGTGGACAGCGTGGACTACCGCCTCGTGCGCGCCTTCCGCGAGCGCGTGCACGCCGCCGTGCTGGCGCCGTTCGCCGCGCGCGTGCAGGCGCGCTTCGCCGACTTCACCTGGCCCGGGCTGGGCGATCCGGAAGCGGCCGTGTGGGCCCTGGTCCACCGGCAGCCGGCACACCTGCTCGATCCGGCCTACCCCGATTGGCATGCCCTGCTCGTCGATGCAGCGAAGCAGGTGGTCGGCGAACTGGGCAAGCAGCCCGGCGGCCTGGCCGCGCGCACCTGGGGCGAGCGCAACCGCACGGCGGTGAACCACCCGCTGGCGCGCGCCCTGCCCGGCTGGCTGGCGCGCTTCATCGACATGCCGGATGAGCCACTGCCCGGCGACGGCAATCTGCCCCGCGTGGCCGCGCCCGGCTTTGGCGCCTCCGAGCGGCTGGACGTGTCGCCCGGCCACGAAGACCGCGGCATCTTCCACATGCCCGGCGGACAGAGCGACAACCCGCTGTCGCCGTTCTTCGGCGCCGGCCACGAGGATTGGGTGAAGGGTCGCCCGACCCCGTTCCTGCCCGGCCCGGCAAGCCACACGCTGGTCATGCAGCCGGCACGCTAGGACTCCGTCGTCGCGGCTTGTCGATCCGCGCCCGCGCCATCCGTCGTCCCAATGAACGCCGGCCCGTGCCGGCGACGGGAGCGACGACGATGCGATGCATGGTGATGGTGCGGGCCACCGATGAGTCCGAAAGCGAGACCCAGGCGATGCCGAACGCCGAGATCATGGAGGCGATGAATCGCTTCAACGAGGAGCTGGTGCAGGCCGGCGTGATGCTGGCCGGCGAAGGACTCAAGCCCAGCCGCGAGGGCAAGCGCATCCGCTTCGCCGGCGGCAGGCAACTGGTGATCGACGGGCCGTTCGCCGAAACCAAGGAGCTGATCGCCGGCTTCTGGCTGTGGCAGGTGCGCTCGATGGACGAAGCGCTGGAATGGGCGCGCCGATGCCCGCCGCCGTTCGTGGGCGAGTGCGAGATCGAGATCCGGCCGCTGTACGAGGAGGCCGATTTCGCCGAAATCATGTCGCCCGAGCTGCGCGAATCCGAAGCCCGCCTGCGCGAGCAGCTGGCCGAACGCCCGAGGTGATGGCAACGGCATGCTTGCCCAGGAGCCCCGCCAGTGCTGTGATCGGCCGTATGGATACCGCCGAACTGCACCGCCGCATCGACGCCGTCTGGCGACTGGAATCGCCCAAGCTGATCGGCACGCTGATGCGTGTCGTGCGCGACCTGGATCTGGCCGAGGAGCTGGCGCAAGACGCGCTGGTCGCCGCGCTGGAGCGCTGGCCGACCAGCGGCATCCCGGACAACCCGGGCGCCTGGCTCACCACCACCGCCAAGCATCGCGCCATCGACCAGCTGCGCCATCGCCAGCTCACCGAGCGCAAGCACGCGCTGCTGGGCGGGGATCCCGAGCATGAGTCGCACGTGATGCCCGACCTCGACGCGCTCGACGACGACATCGGCGACGACCTGCTGCGGCTGATCTTCACCGCCTGCCACCCGGTGCTGCCCCGCGAGGGGCAGATCGCACTCACCCTGCGTCTGCTCGGCGGCCTGACCACGCCGGAGATCGCGCGCGCCTTCCTGCAGCCGGAAGCCACCGTGGCGCAGCGCATCGTGCGCGCCAAGCGCACGCTGGCCGAAAAGCAACCCACCTACGAGGTACCGCGCGGCGACGAGCGCCACGAGCGGCTGGACGCCGTGCTGGCCGTGATCTACCTGATCTTCAACGAGGGCTACGCGGCAAGCGCCGGCGACGACCTGATGCGCCCGACGCTGTGCGAGGAAGCGCTGCGGCTGGCGCGCACGCTGGCGGCGCGGCTGGCCGACGAGCCGGAAGTGCACGGCCTGCTGGCCCTGCTGGAGATCCAGGCCTCGCGTGGCGCCGCGCGCGTCGAGCCCGACGGCACGCCGATCCTGCTGGCCCAGCAGAACCGCGCGCGTTGGGATCACCTGGCCATCCAGCGCGGCCTGACCTCCCTGGCGCGCGCCGAGAAACTTGGCGGCAGCACCGGCCCCTACGCGCTGCAGGCAGCCATCGCCGCCTGCCACGCCCGCGCCCCCGAGGCAGCGGCCACCGACTGGCCGCGCATCGCCGCCCTGTACGACCAACTGGTCGACGTGCTGCCCTCGCCGGTGGTGGAGCTCAATCGCGCCGTCGCTGTCTCGATGGCCGAAGGCCCGGCCGCGGCGCTGCCGCTGGTGGAAGCGCTGCGCGAGGCGCCGGCGCTGACCCACTACCACCTGCTCCCGGCGGTGCACGGCGACCTGCTGGAAAAACTCGGCCGCCTCCCCGAAGCCAGCGCGGCCTTCCTGCAGGCAGCGGCACTGACCGGCAACGCGCGCGAGCAGACCCTGCTGCGCCAGCGCGCCGCGGCTTGCGTCGAGGGCTGATCGGCCCACCGCGTAGCTCGCGCACGGCGATCGAACCGGCAGCGCAGTCGCCCCGCTGCGGACGGATCAGCCGCCGGCGAGCAGCCTCGTACAGATCGCCTCGTAGATCGCCGGCAGAGCCTCCAGGTCGGCTACCGCCACACACTCATCCACCTGATGGATGGTCGCGTTGACCGGACCCAGCTCCACCACCTCGGCGCCCAGCGGCGCGATGAAGCGGCCGTCCGAGGTGCCGCCGCCGGTGCTTTGCACGGGCATCTCCCCGGCCAGCTCGCGGCATACGTCCACCACCACCTCGCGCAGGCGGCCGCTCGGCGGGGTGAGGAAAGGCTCGCCGGAGAGGTTCCAGTCCAGCGCGTAATCCAGGCCGTGACGGGAGAGGATCGCTTCGGTGCGCGCCTTCAGATCGTCCGCCGTGCTGGCGGTGCTGTAGCGGAAGTTGAACAGCGCGGTGAGCACGCCGGGAATCACATTGGTGGCGCCGGTGCCGGCGTTGAGGTTGGAGACCTGGAACGAGGTCGGCGGGAAATCGGCATTGCCCTCGTCCCAGCGCTCGGCGGCCAGGTCGGCCAGCGCGGGGGCGAAGGCGTGGATCGGGTTCTTCGCCTTGTCCGGGTAGGCCACGTGACCCTGCACCCCGCGCACGGTGAGCGTGCCGCTGAGCGAGCCGCGCCGACCGACGCGGATCAGATCGCCCAGGCGTGCGGTGGACGAGGGCTCGCCCACCACGCACCAGTCGATACGTTCGTGATCGGCGCGGAAACCGCTGGCGACGCGACGCACGCCATCGAGGTTGGTCGGCCCTTCCTCATCGCTGGTCAGCAGCAGGCCGACACGACCGGCGTGATCCGGATGCGCGGCGACGAAGGCCTCCAGCGCCACCACCATCGCCGCCACCGAGCCCTTCATGTCCGCTGCGCCGCGGCCGTACAGCATGCCGTCGACCACGGTGGGCGTGAACGGATCGAAGCGCCATGCATCCGCCGGCCCGGTCGGCACCACGTCGGTGTGACCGAGGAAAGCCAGCGTGGCGCCGCCGTCGCCATGCGTCGCCCACAGGTTGTCGACCTCGCCGAAGCGCAGGTGGCGCACGCGGAAACCCGCTCGCATCAGGCGCGCGGCGATGGCCGCCTGGCAGCCGGCATCGTCGGGCGTCACCGAGGCGCGGCGGATCAGCTCGCAGGTGAGATCCAGTACGTCGCTCATGCGCTTGTCCTGGCGGTCTTGCCGAACCGTTTTTCGTAGCTGCCGCCGGTGAAGCCCGCGACAACGCGGCCGTCCGCCAGCACCGTCAGCGGCTGGCGCAGCACGCCCGGATGCTCGCGGATCAGCAGCGTCCATTCCGGATCGCTCTCCGGGTTGCGCCGCTGTGGCAGCAAGTTCTTCCAGGCCTTGCCGCCGCGATCGGCCAGCGCATCCCAACCGCCGGCCGCCTGCGCCCAGGCCTTCAGCGCTTCGGGCGCGGGGCGCTCGCGCTGGGTATCGACGAAGCGGTAGGCGTGGCCGAAGCGGTCCAGCCACGCGCAGGCCTTGCGGCACGCCTCGGTGCCGGCCAGTCCGTAGAGCACGGCGGCTTCAGCCACCGAACAGCTCCTTGAACTTCTTCTCGGTGAAACCGACGCTCACCGCGCCGTCCTTCACCACCACCGGACGCTTCACCAGCGCGGGGTATTCCTTGATCAGGGCGAGCCACTCGGCGTCGCTGGAGGCCGCCTTCTGCTGCTCGCTCAGGTCGCGCCAAGTGTAGCTGGCGCGGTTGACCAGCTTCTCCCAGGTCAGCTCCTTCGCCCACGCCTTCAGCGTGGCCGGGGCGATCGGCTCGTCGCGGTAGTCGGTGAAGCTGTGCTTGACCTTGTGCTCATCCAGCCAGGCGCGCGCCTTGTCGCAGGTGCTGCACTTGGTCAGGCCATACAGTTCGACGCTCATTCGAAGCTCCTCAGCAGGTCGTTGATGCCGGTCTTGGACCGGGTCTTCTCGTCCACCTGCTTGACGATCACCGCGGCGTAGAGGCTGTGCGATCCGTCCTTGGCAGGCAGGCTTCCGGATACGACCACGCTGCCCGCCGGGATGCGTCCGTAGCTGATTTCGCCGGTGGCGCGGTTGTAGATGCGGGTGCTCTGGCCGAGGAACACGCCCATGCCGATCACGCTGCCCTTCTCCACCACCACGCCCTCGACCACCTCCGAGCGCGCGCCGATGAAGCAGTCGTCCTCGATGATGGTGGGGTTGGCCTGCAGCGGCTCGAGCACGCCGCCGATGCCGACGCCGCCGGACAGATGCACGCGCGCGCCGATCTGCGCGCAGGAGCCCACCGTGGCCCAGGTGTCGACCATGGTTCCGCTGCCCACGTGCGCGCCGATGTTCACGTAGCTGGGCATCAGCACGACGTCCCTGGCGATGTGCGCGCCGCGGCGCACCAGCGCGCCGGGCACCACCCGCGCACCAAGTTGCTGCAGCGAGTCGTCGTCGCCGTGGGCGAAGCGCAGCGGCACCTTGTCGAAGGCGCCGGCCGGGCCGCCGTCCACCACGCGGTTGTCGTTGATGCGGAAGTACAGCAGCACCGCCTTTTTTACCCACTGGTTGACCGTCCACCCTCCCTGCCCGTCCGGCGCGGCAACGCGCAGCTCGCCGCTTTCCAGCAGGTCGAGCACCTGGCCGACGGCCGGGCGCAGATGGGTTTCGATCTCGCTCTGGGCGAGCGAGGCGCGACGCTCGAAGGCGTCGTCGATGAGGGAGGCAAGCTGCTGCATGGGCGGATACGGCCTGTGATCGGAGGTCGGGCCGCCAAGATTACTGCACTTGGCGGCACGCGCCCGACCGCGGACCGAAGCGTGCCGCCGAATGGCCGTCCAGACGTCCGCAGTCCACTACAGCTGCATGTAGCTGTAGCCGCGCTGGCCGTAGACCACCGCGTCGGTGAGTGCCGACAGCGTCACCGTGACATCCGGCGACACGTCGTTGTCGGCCGCACCCATGCCGGCCAGCGCCTGGCTGCACACCATCAGGTGCACGCCGGCGGCCTTCAGCGCATGGAGGATCTCCAGGTTGGGATTGTCCAACTGGAAGTGCGCCCGATACGCCGCGTTGCCGAACACGGCCGGGGTCGCCTGGCGCTCGATCAACGCCACGATGTGCACGTGGCTGGCCGGCACCTTGGCGTAGGCCATCAGGTTGACCAGTCGCGCCAGGCGATCGAGCGATTCGAGTGGCTTGGTGTGGTCCGGGTTGCCGCTGACCACGTCGACGAACACCTTGTAGTCGGCCTTGGGATCGGGCTGCTCGGGCAGGTCCGGCCGCGGGTGCACCGCACCGAACTTGGGAATCAGCGGATAGACCCAGCTCGTTGTCGGCTTGGCGGCAGGCTCGGCCGCGAACGCCGATCCGATGAGCGCGCCCCACAGGCACAGGCCCGCCGCAGCGAGCGCAACGATGCGTTTGGTCGACATGACACTCCCCGAACCGGGCCGCCCATTGCGGCGGGCCGACGATACTCCGCCCCAAGCATCCTCGCTTCGCTCCCTCTCCCCTGAACGGCTTCATCGGTTGGGGAGAGGGCTGGGGTGAGGGGAGTGGCTTCTGGCGAACACCGCAACATCCGGATGCCTGCGACATCCCGGCCCCCTCACCCAACCCTCTCCCCCGAGCAAGCTCAGGGGAGAGGGCTGAAGTGGCAAGCACGGCGCGGCCCCGGCATCCGCGCTTCGCTTCCTCATCCTCTGAACGGCTTCATCGTTCGGGGGAGAGGGCTGGGGTGAGGGGGGGCTTCTGGCGAACACCGCAACACCCGGATTCCTGCGACGACATCCGAGCCTGCTCACCCAACCCTCTCGCACGAGCAAGCTCAGGGGTGGGGGCTAAAGCGGGAAGCACGGCGCGGCCCCGGCAACTACGCCTCGCTTAAGACCACGTTCGAGCAGGCCCTCAAGCCTTGGCCGGCGCCAGTCGCTGCAGCAGCGCGCTGCGCAGGTGCTCCTGCAGTTCGGCCGACAAGGGGGCATCGTGGCGGTCGGTGAGCTGGAAGAAGTCCTCCACCCGCTCGCCGAAGGTGGCGATGCGCGCGTCCTGCACGCGCACGCCGACCTCCAGCAGCACCTGCGCCACGGCCGCCAGCAATCCGGGGCGATCGGTGCAAACCAGGGCCATCTGGGTGCGTCCGTCGATCGCGCTGAAGGCGATGCGCGGCGGCATCTGGAAATGCTTCAGGTGCCGCGACAGCCCGCGGCGCGTCGGCTGCACCGGCTTGGCCTCGGCCAGCGCGCGCAGCAGGCGTTGGCGCAGTTCATCCGAGCGCGTGGCGTTGGCGGGCATCTGGGTGTCCGCCTCCAGCAGCAGGAAGGTGTCCATCGCCAGCCCGCTGGGCGAGCTGAGCACGCGCGCCTCCATCACCGAGAAGTGCATGCGGTCGAGCATCGCGGTGACGCTGGCGAACAGGCCGTCGCGGTCCGGCGCGTAGACGAACAGCTCGGTGCTGCCGCGAATCGAGAACGGATGCACCTCCACCAGCGGCAGCGTGCCGGCGGCGCGCAGGATCGCCGCGGTCTGCCAGGCGACCTGCTCGGGGCGGTGGCGCAGGAAGCTGCGCTCGGGGAAATCCGTCCACACCTGCTCGACCTGCGCCGGCGCGAAGCCTTCCGCTTCCAGCAGCGCCATGGCGTAGGTGCGGCATTCGGCGATGCTCGCGCCCGCATCGCGCGGCAGCGCGGCCTCGCTGCGCAGCGCGTAGCGGGTGGCGGTGTAGAGGTCGGCCAGCAGGCGGTCCTTCCAGGCGTTCCACAACCGCGGGCTGGTGCCGATGATGTCGGCGATGGTGAGCAGGTACAGGCGATCCAGCCGCAGGCGGTCGTCCACCGCCTCCGCGAATCGCGTCACCACGTCCGGATCGGTGATGTCCTGGCGCTGCGCAGTGGTGCTCATCAAGAGGTGCCAGCGCACCAGCCAGGCCACCGTCTCCACGCCCTCGGGCGAAATGCCCAGCCGCGTGCAGAACACCCGGGCATCCTCCTCGCCCAGCACCGAATGATCGCCACCGCGGCCCTTGGCGATATCGTGGAACAGGCCGGCCAGCAGCATCAGTTCGGGCTTGTCCAGCGAGGCCCAGATCTGGCAACCGAGCGGGAACTCCTTCGCCGCCGCCGGATCGGCGAAGCGCGCCAGGTTGCGCAGCACGCGCAGCGTGTGTTCGTCCACGGTGTAGACGTGGAACAGGTCGTACTGCATGCGCCCGAACACCTTGCCGAACGCGGGCAGGATCGCCGCCAGCAGGCCATGCCGGTTCATCCGCCACAGCGCGTCCACCGCCGGTGCGCCGCGCTGGAGCAGCTTGAGAAACGCAGCCAGCGCGGCGGGATCGTCGGCCAGCGCGGTGCCGTGCGTCGCGGTGGCCTGATGGATGCGGCGCATGGTTTCGGCGCTGAAGCCGATCAGCTCCGGGTGATCCAGCCGGGCCAGGAAGATCTCCACCAGCGCCGCCGGCCGGGTCATGAACAGCTCCGGATCGCTGGCGGCGATGCGCCGGCCGTGCTGCACGAAGCCGTCGCCGATCGGCGTCATCGGCCCGTCCGGCTCGAGCATTTCCTCGAAGCGCTCGACAATCTGCACACCCAGCCGCTCAACCTGACTGGCCGCGCGGTAGTAGCCCTGCATGAACTGCTCCACGCCGAGGTTCTTCTCGTGCTGGTCGACGAAGCCCAGTCGGGCCGCGAGCCCACGCTGGAAGTCGAACAGCAGCCGCTCTTCCGGCCGACCCGCTTCCAGATGCAGGGCGAAGCGGTAGCGGCGCAGCGTGGCTTCGGCCTCGGCCAGCGTGGCGCGTTCGGCCGGATCGAGCAGCCCCTCGGCAACCATCGCGTCGAAGCCGTCGGCGTGTGCCAGGCGCAGGCCCAGCCAGCGCAGCGAATCGAGCGTGCGCAGGCCGCCGGGGCCGTCCTTGAGGTTGGGTTCGAGGTTGTAGGCGGTGTCGTCGAAGCGGGCGTGACGGGCGTTGCGCTCGGCCAGCCGTGCGCCGAGATAGGCGCGTGGTGGCCACAACGCGGGATCGTCGACGATGCCGCGCAGCACCGCGTCCAGCGCCGGATCACCGGCCAGCCGGCGCGCATCGAGCAGGCTGGTGAACACGCTGGCCTCTTCGGCCGCCAGCGCCTTGCACTGCGCCGGCTCGCGCACCGCATGGCCGACCTTCAGGCCGATATCCCACAGCGTGGCGAAGCATTGCTCCAGCGCGCGGCGCAGCGCGGGCTCGTCGCGCGTGGTGAGCACCAGCAGGTCGACGTCCGAATACGGAAACAGCAGGCCCCGGCCGAAGCCGCCGACGGCGAACAGCGCGGTATCCACCACCTCACCCAGGCAGGCGCTCCACACGTGCACCACGATGCGCGCCACCGATTCGCCGCGGCGGGTGGCCAGGGCGGAGGCATCGGCGCCATCGCGAAAAGCCGTGGCCAGCGCGCGATCCATGTCGCCCAGCAACTGACGCAACGCCTTGCGCGCCTCGGTCGAGACGCCCGAGCGCGGTACGGCGACAGGCAGGCGCGGTAACGGCGGCAACGGGACGGAGGCGGCGGTCATGGAGAGGAGTGAGTGAAGAGGAGTAAGGAGCGAGAAGTGAGTGTAGAGCCCGAGCAAGCCCGGTGCTGACGGCTGGCGCGGTGGCTCGGCGGCACGGGGCCTACCCTCACCGCGGGCCGTGGGTCATCAAAAAAGCCGTGGGCCGTCAAAAACAAGGGGCGCCACGATCACCGGACGCCCCTCTCAATTCTCACTTTCCTCTTCACCCACTTCCCGCCCTCAGGCATCCGGCCAGGGCGTGAGGATCTCGAAACCGTCGTCGGTCACCGCGATGGTGTGCTCCCACTGGGCGGAGAGCGAGTGGTCCTTGGTGACCACGGTCCAGCCGTCGGGCAGCTGCTTGGTGTGCGGCTTGCCGGCGTTGATCATCGGCTCGACGGTGAAGGTCATGCCCTTCTTCAGCTCGATGCCGGTACCGGGCTTGCCGTAGTGCAGGATCTGCGGCTCGTCGTGGTAGACCTTGCCGATGCCGTGGCCACAGTACTCGCGCACCACGCTGAAACCCGCCGCCTCGGCGTGCTTCTGGATCGCCGCGCCGATGTCGCCCAGCGTGGCACCCGGGCGCACCGCCTGGATGCCGCGCATCATCGCTTCGTGCGTGGTGTCCACCAGCCGTTTGGCCAGCACCGACGGGGTGCCGACGAAGTACATGCGGCTGGTGTCGCCGTGCCAGCCGTCCTTGATGACGGTGACGTCGAGATTGATGATGTCGCCGTCCTTGAGCACCTTGCTCTCGGTCGGAATGCCGTGGCAGATCACGTGGTTGACCGAGGTGCACAGCGTCTTGGGGAAGCCGTGGTAACCGACGTTGGCCGGAACCGCCTTCTGCACCTTGACGATGTGCTCGTAGGCGAGACGGTCCAGATCCTCGGTGGTGACACCGGGTTTGACGTGCTCTTTCAGCATCGCCAGCACTTCGGCGGCGAGCTGGCCGGCCACGCGCATGGCGGCCAGGTCTTCGGGGGTTTTCAGGGTAATGGCCATGGTTCCACCCAGATGGCGGCGGCGGGCCGGGGGATCAACGTCCGCCGGCAACTTGCCGCCTAACCGGCGCACCGGCTACAATTCACGAGTTTTGCAGACCGTACCCGCCCATTTCGGGCGATCTCGGCTGCACAGCGAACGGGCATTGTAACCGCGCCGCGGAGCAAGCCCAACCAACGCCACACACGTATCGGCACCGCCTTCGGGGTGCCGCGTCCGTTTCCGCCACTTACCAGGAAACGCCGCGGTCGAAGTCGGGGATACGTGGAGGTCCCAACCCCCAGGTTCCTTTTCGGAACCGACAATTCGGAGTTACACCCATGGCCCAAGTCACCATGCGCCAGATGCTCGAAGCGGGCGTCCATTTCGGTCATCAGACCCGTTACTGGAACCCGAAGATGGCGCCGTACATCTTCGGCGCGCGCGGCAAGATCCACATCATCAACCTCGAGAAGACCCTGCCGCTGTTCACCGACGCGATGAACTTCCTGTCGGGTCTGGCGCAGAAGCGCGGCACCATCCTGTTCGTCGGTACCAAGCGCTCCGCCCGTGAGCCGCTGGCCGAGGAAGCCGCACGCGCCGGCATGCCGTTCGTCACCGCCCGCTGGCTCGGCGGCATGCTGACCAACTTCCGCACCGTGAAGCAGTCGGTGGCCCGCCTGAAGGAACTGGAAGCGGCCGAGACCGACGGCTCGTTCGACAAGCTGGTCAAGCACGAAGTGCTGGCCCTGCGCCGTGAGCGCGAGAAGCTCGAGAACTCGCTGGGCGGCATCAAGAACATGAACCGCCTGCCCGACGCGCTGTTCGTGATCGACATCGGCCACGAAGACATCGCCGTGCAGGAAGCCAAGAAGCTCGGCATCCCGGTGATCGCCGTGGTCGACACCAACTACAACCCGGAGCTGGTGGATTACGCCATCCCGGGCAACGACGACGCGATCCGCGCGATCCAGCTGTACGCCCGCGCCGCCGCCGACTCGATCCTGGAAGGCAAGGCCGCCGCGCCGAACGCCGCCCAGGGCGACGCCGACGAGTTCGTCGAGCTCGACGAGGAAGGCAACCCGGTGGCCAAGGACGACGACCGCAAGGCCGCCGCCCCGCGCCGCGCTCCGGCCAAGAAGGGCGCTGGTGCGCCGCGTCGTGACGGCGGCCGTGGCCGCGGCGGTCGCGAGTCGGCCGACGCCGCCGAGTAAGCCTGTCGCTTCATCCGCGGCGTGGCCCCGCGCGGGCCACGCCGCTCCCAAGCATTCGAGGAATTGACATGAGCAACATCTCCGCCCAGCTGGTGAAGGAACTGCGCGAGCGGTCCGGCGCCGGCATGATGGAATGCAAGAAGGCCCTGGTCGAGAACAACGGTGACATCGAGGTCGCCATCGAGTGGCTGCGCAAGAACGGCCTGGCCAAGGCTGACAAGAAGGCCGACCGCGTCGCCGCCGAAGGCCGCATCGTGGCCGCCCAGTCCGCCGGCAAGGCGGTGCTGGTGGAGGTCAACTGCGAGACCGACTTCGTCACCAAGAACCCCGACTTCGTGAAGTTCAGCGACACCGTTGCCACGGTCGCGCTGGAGTCCGGCGCCGCCGATATCGACGCGCTGAAGGCCGCCGCGTTCCCGGGCGCCAGCAACGTCGAGGAAGGCGCCAAGGCGCTGATCGCCACCATCGGCGAGAAGATCGAAGTGCGCCGCATGGCGCGCGTCGAGACCGACGGCGTGATCGGCAGCTACATCCACGGCGGCCGCATCGGCGTGCTGGTGGCCCTGAAGGGCGGCTCGGAGGAGCTGGCCAAGGGTGTGGCCATGCATGTGGCCGCGATGAACCCGCAGTACATCAAGGCCGAAGACGTGCCGGCCGAGTTCGTCGAGAAGGAAAAGGACATCGCGCTGAGCCAGATGACCGACAAGGACAAGGCCAAGCCGGCCGAGATCCTGGAGAAGATCATCGCCGGCAAGATCAACAAGATCGTGTCCGAGGTGACCCTGCTCGGCCAGCCGTACGTGCTGGACACCAACGTGACCGTCGGCGACGCGCTGAAGAAGGACGGTGCCGAAGTGGTTTCGGTGGCCCGCCTGGCCGTTGGCGAAGGCATCGAGAAGGTGCAGGAAGACTACGCCGCCGAGGTCGCCAAGGCGATGCAGGTCTGATTTTTTCCGGCCGCACGCAGTACCGGAAAAGCCGCGGGGAACCGCGGCTTTTTCATGTGTGACAGGTCGAGCGCGACTCCCCGCCTGCGCCCTGCCGGCCGCGCCGCCCACAGAATTCTTACGAACACTTTGCAGCCGCCGCTACAATGCGCCGGTTTGCCCCACCCTGCCGGAGTCCCCATGAGCGAATCCTTCAAGCACCAGCGCATCCTGCTCAAACTTTCCGGTGAGGCGCTGATGGGCGAGGCCGACTACGGCATCGATCCGAAGGTGATCGGCCGCCTGGCCGACGAGATCATCGAGGTGCAGCGCGCCGGCATCCAGATCGGCGTGGTGATCGGCGGCGGCAACATCTTCCGCGGCGCCGGCCTGGCCGCGGCCGGCATGGACCGGGTCACCGGCGACCACATGGGCATGCTGGCCACGGTGATGAACGCGCTGGCGATGCAGGACGCGATCGAGAAGCGCGGCGGCTTCGCCCGCGTGATGAGCGCGCTGCCGATCCACGACGTGGCCGAGGACTTCATCCGCCGTCGCGCGATCCGCCACATCGAGAAGGGTCGCATCGTGCTGTTCGCCGCTGGCATCGGCAACCCCTTCTTCACCACCGACTCGGCCGCCGCCCTGCGCGCGGTGGAAGTGGGCGCGGACCTGCTGCTCAAGGCCACCAAGGTGGACGGCATCTACACCGCCGACCCGGCCAAGCACACCGACGCCACCCGCTACGACCACCTCACCTACGACGAGGTGATCGAGCGCAAGCTCGCGGTGATGGACACCGCCGCCATCGCCCTGTGCCGCGACCACCGCCTGCCGATGGTGATCTACGACATGACCGTGCCGGGCAACCTGATGCGCATCATGCGCGGCGAGCCGATCGGCACCACCGTCGGCGCCAGCTGAGCGCACGCCGCGCCGCCGGCCTGGCGGGCCGTCCGGACCGCCCACGACCGGCTGGTATACTCGCCGGCTAGCCTGATCCATTGGAAGACGACCCATGATCAACGACATCAAGAACGATGCCCAGACCCGCATGGGTAAGAGCATCGATGCCCTCAAGCACGACCTGACCCGCCTGCGCACCGGTCGCGCCAGCACCGCGCTGGTGGACAACATCAAGGTGCCCTACTACGGCTCGGACATGCCGCTGAACCAGGTCGCCTCGGTGGCGCTGGGCGATTCGCGCTCGATCATCATCACGCCATTCGAGAAAAGCCTGGTGGCAGTGATCGAGAAGGCGCTGATGGCGTCGGACATCGGCATCACGCCGACCACCGCCGGCACCGTGATCCGCCTCAACATGCCGCCGCTCACCGAGGAGCGCCGCCGCGAGCTGGCCAAGCACGTGGGCCACGAGGGCGAGAACGCCAAGATCGCCATCCGCAACATCCGCCGCGACGCCCTGCAGCAGGTCAAGGATTTGCTCAAGGAAAAGCAGATCACCGAAGACGAAGAGCGCAAGGCCGACGACGAGATCCAGAAGCTGACCGATCGCTTCGTCAAGGACGTCGACGCGGTGGTGAAGCACAAGGAAGACGAGCTGCTGAGCATCTGACGATGCGGCTCGCGCGCCTCCTGGTCAGCCCGCTCCCGCGCGCATGAACGCGCTGGCGCGGGTGCCCCGCCACATCGCCATCGTGATGGACGGCAACGGCCGCTGGGCCAAGGCCCGCTTCCAGCCGCGCAGCTTCGGCCACAACGCCGGGCGCAAGGCGGTGCGCGACGTGATCGAGGGCTGCGTGCGCCAGGGCGTCGAGGCGCTCACCCTGTTCGCCTTCTCCAGCGAGAACTGGCAGCGCCCGGAGGACGAAGTCAGCGCCTTGATGGGATTGTTCCTGCGCGCGCTGGACAAGGAGGTCGACGAGCTGCACGCCCAGGGCGTGCGGCTGCGCTTCATCGGCGAATTGGCGGGCTTCAGCGACGAACTGCGCCAGCGCATGGAGCGGGCGATGGCGCGCACCGCGCAGAACGCCCGCCTGCAGCTCAACATCGCGGTGAACTATGGCGGCCGCTGGGACATCGTGCAGGCGGCACGGCAGGCGGCGCTGGCGATCGGCCGCGGCGAGCTGACGGCCGAGGCGCTGGACGAGGCGGCCCTCGGACGCTGGATGAGCCTGGCCGAACTGCCGCCGCTGGACCTGTTCATCCGCACCGGCGGCGAGCAGCGCATCAGCAACTTCCTGCTGTGGCAGGCGGCCTACGCCGAGCTCTATTTCACCGATACGCTGTGGCCGGACTTCGACCAGGCCTGCCTGGCCCGGGCCATCGACGACTATGCTCGCCGTGAGCGCCGTTACGGGCGCACCAGCGAACAGGTCGCCCCCGCGCCCGCGCGCTGACCCACGAAGGAATTTCATGTTGCTCCAGCGCACCCTTACCGCCCTGCTGCTGATTCCGCTGGCCCTGTTCATTATCCTGGGGCCGGGCACGCCGGTCTTCGCGGCGATCGTGGCAGCGGCGTTCCTGGTGGGCGTGTGGGAATGGACCCGGCTCAGCGGGCTGACTTCCACCGCGGCGCGGGTCGCCATGCTGGTGCTGTTCGCGCTGATCGTCGTCGGCGCTTGGTGGCCGCACGATCCCCGTCTGTGGGGCGCGCTCGCCGCCGTGGGCGTGCTGTGGTGGCTGGTGGCCTGCGCATGGTTGCGCCATTTCGCGTTCGGTGCCGCGCCCACCCCGGAAAACCGCCGCATCAAGCTCATGGCCGGCCTGTTCGTGATGGTGCCTGCCTGGGCGGCGCTGGTGCTGATCCACCGCATCCCGGCGCACGGTCACTGGTGGACCTTCCTCGGCCTGGCGATCGTGTGGGCGGCGGACATCGGCGCGTACTTCGCCGGCCGCTTTCTCGGCAAGCGCAAGCTCGCGCCGCAGATCAGTCCGGGCAAGACCTGGGCGGGCGTCTACGGCGCGTTCGTGGCAGCGGCGCTGGTGGTCGGTATCGGCGGCTGGCTGCTCGGCGTGCACGATGCGCGACTGGTCGGGCTGATCGTGGTGGCGGCATTCACCGTGGCCGCGTCGATCGTGGGCGACCTGATCGAGAGCCTGATGAAGCGCCACGCCAAGATGAAGGATTCCGGCCAGATCTTCCCCGGCCACGGCGGCCTGCTCGACCGCCTCGACAGCGTATTCGCCGCGATGCCGGTGTTCGCGCTGGGCCTGTGGCTGCTCGACGTCATGTCGCTCGCATGAGGCGCGTGGCCGTCTTCGGCGCCACCGGCTCGATCGGTGGCAGCACGCTGGATGTGATCGGCCGGCACCCGGAGCGCTTCCGCGCCACCGTGCTGGTGGGACACCGACAGGTCGACGCCCTGGTCGCGTTGTGCGAGAGGCACCGACCGGAACTGGCGATCATCGCCGACCCGGCGCTGGAAGCCGGACTCGCCCGCGCGCTGGCTGCCGCTGGTGTGCGCTGCGAGGTCGCCAGCGGGGCCGAGGCGATCAGCACCGCGGCCGCGGGCGACCTGTGCGACACAGTGGTCGCGGCCATCGTCGGTGCCGCCGGGCTGGATTCCACCCTGGCCGCCGCCCGCGCCGGCAAGCGCCTGCTGCTGGCCAACAAGGAATCCATCGTGATGGCCGGCCCGCTGCTGCTGGCCGCGCTGCGCGAGGGCGGTGGCGAGCTGATCCCGGTGGACTCCGAGCACAACGCGATCTTCCAGTGCCTGCCGGGCGGCCGGCCCGACCTCGTGGCAAGCGGCGTGCGGCGGCTGATCCTCACCGCCTCCGGCGGCCCGTTCCGCGGCCGCAAGCGCGCCGAGCTGGCCGACATCACGCCCGCGCAGGCCTGCGCCCACCCCAACTGGGTGATGGGCCGCAAGATCTCGGTCGACTCGGCCACCCTGATGAACAAGGGGCTGGAGGTGATCGAGGCGCACCACCTGTTCGGCGCGCCGGCCGATGCCATCGAGGTGCTGGTGCACCCGCAGAGCCTAGTGCATTCGATGGTGGACTACGCCGACGGCTCGGTGCTGGCCCAGCTGGGCAACCCGGATATGCGCACCGCGATCGGCCATGCGCTGGCCTGGCCCGAACGCGTCGATACCGGTGTGGCGCCGCTGGACCTGGTCACACTGGCGCCGCTGCAGTTCGAGCCGCCCGATACCGACACCTTCCGCTGCCTCGCCTTGGCCTTCCAGGCGCTGCGCGCCGGCGGCGACGCGCCGGCCATCCTCAATGCGGCCAACGAGGTCGCGGTGGAAGCCTTCCTCGCCGGGGCGCTGGGTTTTCTCGACATCGCCAACCTGGTGGAGAGTGTGCTGGCGGAACTGCCGGCGCAGCCCGTGGTCGATGTCCGGACGCTCGTCGAGCGTGACCAGACCGCGCGCGCCGCCGCGCGCCGCATCCTCCGCCACGCATGCTGATAAGCTCTTATCGATGAATCCTTTTTTCGGCTCGGTGTTCTGGTTGCTGGTCACGCTGGGCGTGCTGGTGACCTTTCACGAATTCGGCCATTTCTGGGTCGCGCGCCGCTGCGGCGTCAAAGTGCTGCGCTTCTCGGTGGGCTTCGGCCGGGCGATCTGGAAGCGCACCGCGCGCGACGGTACCGAGTATCAGGTGGCGATGATCCCGCTGGGCGGCTACGTGAAGATGCTCGACGCCCGCGAGGGTGACGTCGACCCCGCCTTGCGCGACCAGGAGTTCACCGCCAAGCCGGTGTGGAAGCGCATCGCGATCGTGGCAGCCGGCCCCGGCTTCAATCTCATTTTTACGCTGGCGGCGTTCTGGGCGATGTTCATGCTCGGTCGGCCCGATGCGGCGCCGGTGGTTACCGCCGCGCCGCACAGCATGGCCGCCGAGGCGGGTATCCGCCCGGGCGACCGCGTGCTCAGCGTGGGCGGCCAGCGCGTGACGACCTGGACCGGCGCCATGGACGACCTCGTCGACGCCCTGCTCGGCCGCGAGCCGCTCAGCATGCAGGTGCGCAGCGTCGACGGCACGGAGCGTGCCATCTCGCTGCCGCTGGACCGGCTGCCGGCGGGCCAGGATGTCGGCCAATACCTCGACACGCTTGGCCTCTCGCTGGCACCGGCCGCACCGATCGTCGGCACGGCAATGCCCGGCCTGCCCGCTGCCAAGGCCGGCATGCGCGCCGGCGACCGCATCGTGAG
This sequence comes from Dyella thailandensis, assembly GCF_050749815.1. Classification (GTDB taxonomy): domain Bacteria; phylum Pseudomonadota; class Gammaproteobacteria; order Xanthomonadales; family Rhodanobacteraceae; genus Dyella_A. Next base: position 2,128,266 of record NZ_CP192735.1, read on the forward strand.
CGTCAATGGCATCGCGGTCGATGATTACGCGCAGTTCCAGAAGCTGATTCCGGAGCAGGCCGCCAAGTCGCCTTCGCTCGCCGTGATCGTGCAGCGCAACGGCGCCACGGTACCGCTTACCGTCGTGGCCGAGCTGGCCTCGCTCGAAGGCCAGCCGGCCCGCTGGGTGATCGGCGTGGAATCGCAGCCGCGCGAATTGGCGATCCAGCATTACGGTCCGCTCAAGGCGCTCAGCGCCTCGTTTGGCACCACCTGGAGCAGCGCCGCACAGACTTTCCGCATGATCGGCAAGATGCTCACCGGCGAGGCATCCACCAAGAATCTCTCCGGCGTGATCGGCATCGCCCAGGTCGCCAACCAATCGGCCAGCATGGGGCCGGCCTGGTTCCTCAACTTCCTCGGCATGGTCTCGCTGAGCCTGTGCATCCTCAACCTGCTGCCGATCCCGCTCTTGGATGGCGGTCACCTGCTGTATTACCTTATCGAGTTGGTCAAGGGCAGCCCGGTGAGCGAGCGCACCATGATCGCCGGCCAGTATGTGGGGCTTGCCCTGCTGTTCATGATGATGGGCCTGGCGTTCTACAACGACCTGCATCGCATCCTGCTGTCGTGATCGCAGCGATGGCGGCCCTCCCTGCTGGCTGCCTGCATCGCCGGCCCCTCTCCGGGACGAGCGATCCGGGCCGCTCGGGCACCTGTGCCGCGGCACGGATATGCTCCTGTTCCACGCATTGTCCGGGGCGATCGTCTTGATCGTCCCGCAGAAATAACCCAACGGAATCGACGATGAAGCGTATCGCCGCCCTGATCCTGCTTGCCTCCCTCTCCGCCAACGCGGTGGCTTTCGAGCCGTTCGTCGTTTCCGATATCCGTATCGATGGCCTCAGCCGCATCTCTGCCGGCACGGTCTACAACTACCTGCCGGTGAACAAGGGCGACCAGCTCACCGAAGACGAAGCCCAGCGCGCCATCCGCGCGCTGTACAACACTAAGTTCTTCAGCGACGTGCAGCTCACCCGCGAGGGCAGCATCCTGGTGATCAAGGTGGTCGAGCGCCCGTCCATCGCCAAGCTCACTCTGCGCGGCAACAAGGACATCAAGGAAGAGGATCTGCGCAAGGGCCTTAAGGAGATCGGCCTGTCCGAGGGCGAGACCTTCGATCGTCTCTCGCTGGACCGCGTGAAGCAGGAGCTGATCACCCAGTACTACAACCGCGGCAAGTACAACGTGTCGGTCGACCCGCACGTGACGCGACTGGATCGCAACCGCGTGGCGCTGGACATCGAGATCCGCGAGGGCAAGGTCGCCAAGCTCAAGGAAATCAACATCGTCGGCAACACCAAGTTCACCGACAAGCAGATCGAGGACAACTTCGAATCGGGCACCACCAACTGGATGTCCTGGTATTCGAAGAACGACCAGTATTCGCGCGAGAAGCTCTCCGGCGACCTGGAGAAGCTGCAGTCCTACTACATGAATCGCGGCTACGCGGACTTCGGCGTGGACTCCACCCAGGTCACCATCGCGCCGGATAAGCGCGAGATGTACATCGCCGCCAGCATCAAGGAAGGCGAGATCTACAAGGTGTCCGACGTGCACCTGCTGGGCAAGCTGATCCTGCCCGAGGAGACGTTGCGCAAGCTGGTGTTCGTCAAGGCCGGCGACACCTTCAACCGCGCCGCGGTCGAGGCCACCTCCGATGCGATCAAGGGCATCCTGGCCAATATCGGCTTTGCCTACGCCAAGGTCACCCCGGTGCCGAAGCTGGACAAGGACAAGCGCACGGTCGACATGACCTTCTACATCGAGCCGGGCCAGCGGGTGTACGTGCGCCGCGTGATCTTCCAGGGCAACACCCGTACCGAAGACGACGTGATGCGCCGCCAGCTGCGCCAGCTCGAGGGCTCCTGGTATTCGCAGGCGGCGATCGATCGCTCGAAGATACGCCTGCAGCAGCTGGGCTACTTCAAGAAGGTCGACATCGACAAGCAGCGCGTGCCGGGTACCGACGACAAGGTCGACGTGACGGTGAAGGTGGAAGAGCAGTCCGCCGGCAGCCTGCAGTTCGGCGTGGGTTACTCGCAGTACTCGGGCATCATCCTGTCCGCCTCGGTGTCGCAGAACAACTTCCTGGGCACCGGCGACAGCTTCAGCGTGGGTGCGGAAAGCAGCACGTACTACAAGCGCGTCAACGCCAGCTACTACAACCCGTACCTCACCGACAGCGGCGTCGGCATCGGCTACAGCCTGGGCTACTCCAAGACCGACTACGGCAACACCGACTTTGCCAACTACGCCACCAGCGCCAAGTCGTTCTCGACCTATCTGGGCATTCCGATCACCGAGACTGACAGCCTGCGCGTCGGCCTGGGCCTGAGCAGCAACAAGATCAACTTGTTCGACGGTTACACGCCGCAGGTGCTGCTGGATTACCAGAACGCTCTGGGCCACAAGACCATCCACGAGTGGACCGGCACGCTGGGCTGGAACCACGACACCCGCAACGGTTACTGGGCACCGACCCGTGGCGGCCTGCTGTCGCTGTCCACCGACGTCGCGCTGCCGGGCTCCACGGTGGAGTATTTCCGCGTCAGCGGCGAAGCGAACCACTACTGGCCGGTCGGCGGCGGCTTCGTGCTCTACACCGACGCCCAGGCGCAGTACGGCAAGACCTACGGCAGCCAAACCTATTCGAGCACCTTCGGCAACTACGTCGCCGGGCAGAAGGTTGACTACCCGTTCTGGCAGAACTTCTACTCCGGTGGTGTGCGCGACGTGCGCGGGTTCCAGGACAACACCCTGGGGCCGCGCGTGTGCTCCGGCGTGGGCACCAACGGCGCACCGATCGTTCCCGACGCCAAGGGCAACTGCAACGGCAGCTACTACAACTACGCCCAGCCGATCGGCGGCGCGTTCAAGGTGCTCGGCACCACCGAGCTGTACCTGCCGCTGCCGTTCCTGAAGGACATCAACACCGCCCGCGTCTCGCTGTTCGTCGACGTCGGTAACGCCTACAAGGACTACCAGAGCTTCAAGGCGAAGGATCTGCGCGCCTCCGCCGGTATCTCGCTGCACTGGCAGGCGCCGATCGGCCCGCTGATCATCAACTTTGCCACGCCGATCCGCTCCAAGCCGGAAGATCGTCACTACGAAGAGCGCATCCAGTTCACCTTCGGCAGCCAGTTCTAAGCGTCGACAACATCGGCGCGGCAGATCCCACAAGCGCGGCTCCGGCCGCGCTTGTGCGTTGTGGGGCCACGCTTCCCTTCGCCACCGCACGGACAGCCGCACGCGCCTCCCCTACAATGGCGCGCTTTCCGGGAGTACGCATGAGCGCCTACAAGTACACGGTGAGTGAGCTGGCCGAACGCTTCGGCCTGCGCGTGCACGGCGACGGCAGCCGCCTGATCGAGGGCGTCGGCACGCTGGCCGGCGCCGGGCCGGATCAGCTCACCTTCCTGTCCAACAGCAAGTACGCCAGCCAGCTCGCGCACACACGCGCCGGCGCCGTGGTGCTGCGTGAGGCGGATGCTGCGCAGTGTCCGGCGAGCGCGTTGATCGCACGCGATCCGTACGTGGCCTACGCCAAGATCGCGGCGCTGTTCGAGCGCCTGCCGGCCGCTCCCGCGGGGGTGCATCCCAGCGCGGTCGTCGCCCCCACCGCACGGGTGAGCGAGAGCGCCAGCGTGGGCCCCTGCTGCGTGGTGGAAGACGGCGCGTTGATCGAGGACGGTGCCGTGCTCGGCCCGCACTGCATCATCGGCGAGGGCTGCGTGGTGGGCGCGCAATCGCGGCTGGTGGCCCGCGTCACGCTGGTGACGCGGGTGACGCTCGGCAAGCGCGTGCTGGTGCATCCGGGCGCGGTGATCGGCTCGGACGGCTTCGGCCTGGCCTTCGACACCGACCACTGGATCAAGCTGCCGCAGCTCGGCGGCGTGCGCATCGGCGACGACTGCGAGATCGGCGCCAACACCACCATCGATCGCGGCGCGCTGGACGACACCGTGCTGGAAGAGGACGTGCGCCTGGACAACCAGATCCAGATCGCCCACAACGTGCACGTCGGCGCGCACACCGCCATGGCCGGCTGCGCCGCGGTGGCCGGCAGCGCGAAGATCGGCCGCTATTGCATGATCGGCGGCAACGCCGGTGTGCTCGGCCATCTCGAACTGGCCGACCGGGTTACCATTATGGCCAAGAGCCTGGTGACCCATTCGATCCGCGAGCCCGGCGAATACGCCTCCGGCACGCCGCTGCAGGACAACCGCCAGTGGCGCAAGAACGCCGCCCGCTTCAAACACCTCGACGATTACGCGCGCCGACTGTCGGCGTTGGAGAAGGACAGCAACAATGAGTGATTACGCCGCGGACTTCAGCCTGCCGGTGCATGTCGAGCAGATCCAGCAGCTGCTGCCGCACCGCTATCCGTTCCTGCTGGTGGACCGGGTGATCGAGCTGGTACCCGACACCAGCGTGGTGACGTTGAAGAACGTCACCATGAACGAGCCGTTCTTCCAGGGCCATTTCCCCGGCCATCCGGTGATGCCCGGCGTGCTTATCGTCGAGGCGATGGCGCAGAGCGCCGGCCTGCTCACCCAGATCTCCAGCCGCCTGAAGGGCAACCAGGGCAGCCCGCTGTTCTACCTGGCCAAGATCGACAACGCCCGCTTCGCCTGCCCCGTGGTGCCCGGCGACCAGCTGCGCATGGAGGTTTCGCTCAAGCGCCTGATGCGCGGCATGGGCCTGTTCGTGGCGCGCACCCTGGTGGACGGCAAGGAAGTAGCCAGCTGCGAGCTGATGTGCGCCGCGAGGTCCGACAAATGAGCCACGCCGCCTCGGTCCATCCCACCGCGCAGATCGACCCGTCGGTCGTGCTGGGCGACAACGTCAGCGTCGGCGCCTACAGCGTGATCGGCCCGGGCGTGGAGATCGGCGCGGGCACCACGATCGGTCCGCATGTGGTGATCGAGGGGCCGACCCGCATCGGCCGCGACAACCGCATCAGCCAGTTCGCCTCGCTCGGCGGCGCGCCACAGGACAAGAAGTTCAAGGGCGAGCGCACCGAGCTGGTGATCGGCGATCGCAACCTGATCCGCGAGTTCGTCACCATCAACCGCGGCACCGGCGACGGCGGTGGCATCACCCGCATCGGCAACGACAACTGGCTGCTGGCCTACGTGCACGTGGCGCACGACTGCCAGATCGGCAACCACGTGGTGTTCTCCAACTACTCGGCGCTGGCCGGTCACGCGGAGATCGGCGACTGGACCATCCTGTCCGGCTATTCGGGCGTGCACCAGTTCTGCAAGGTTGGTGCGCACGCGTTCATCGGAATGGGCTGCTTGGTGGGCTCGGACGTGCCGCCTTTCGTGATGATGGCCAACGAGACCCGCGGCCGCCCGCGTGGCATCAACAGCGAGGGCCTCAAGCGCCGCGGCTTCGATGCCACCCGCATCTCGGCGATCAAGCGCGCCTACCGCACGCTGTACATGGCCGGCCTGAGCCAGGCCGAAGCACGCGAGCAGCTCGCCGCCCAGGCGCATGAAAGCGAAGACGTGCGCGCCATGCTCGAGTTCCTCGATCGCAGTGAGCGCGCGCTGGCCCGCTAAGCGCCCCGCTTATCGGGCCATCAGGCACGGGCTCTTGCTCCTGCTTTTACCCGAGGTAGGGACATCCGTATGGCATTGAACGAAGTCTCGCCGGACGCACCCCTCATCGCCGTCATCGCCGGCGAGGAATCCGGCGACCAGCTCGGCGGCGACCTGCTGGCCTCCCTGCGCCAGCGCTACCCGCAGGCCCGCTTCATCGGCATCGGCGGCAAGCGCATGCAGGCGCAGGGGCTGGAGAGCTGGTACGACATGGCCGAGCTGTCGCTGTTCGGCCTGGCCGAGGTGCTGCGCCACCTGCCCCGCCTGCTCAGACTGCGCAAGGAACTGACAGCACGCCTGATCGCCACGCGGCCGGACGTGGTGATCGGCATCGACGCACCGGACTTCAACCTCGGTCTGGAACGCCGATTGCGCGAAGCGGGCCTGCGCACCGTGCACTACGTCAGCCCCTCGGTGTGGGCCTGGCGCGAGAAGCGCGCCGAAAAGATCGGACGCAGCGCCGACCGCGTGCTGTGCCTGTTTCCGATGGAGCCGCCGATCTACGCCCGCCACGGCGTCGACGCGCGCTTCGTCGGCCATCCATTGGCCGATCGCTTTCCGATGGTCGGCAACCGCGCGGGCGCGCGCGACGCGCTCGGGCTGCCGCACGACGTGCCGGTGCTGGCGGTGCTGCCGGGCAGTCGCGGCTCGGAAATCGAGCGGCTGGGCGCGATCTTCCTCGACGCGGCCGCGCGCGTGGCGGCGGCCATCCCAGGGTTGCGGGTGGTGGTACCCGCCGCCAACGCGCGCGTGCGGGCGCAGGTGCAGGCGCTGCTGGCCCAGGTCGGCCGCCACTGGCCGGTGCCGCTGCAGCTGCAGCTGATCGATGGTCAGGCCCATGAGGCAATGCTCGCCGCCGACGTGGTGTTGCTCGCCTCCGGCACCGCCACCCTGGAAGCGATGCTGGCCAAGCGGCCGATGGTGGTCGGCTACCGCGTGTCACCGGTGAGCTACCGCATCGCCCGGTGGCTGCGCATGCTCAAGACCGACATCTATTCGCTGCCCAACGTGCTGGCGCGCGCCAACGGGCTGGATCGCCCGCTGCCCGTCGCCGAGCGCATGCAGGACGACTGCACCGCCGCGCACCTGGCCGATGACACGCTGGCGCTGTTCAACGACAGCGAGCGGCGCGGGCAGATCGTGGCGACCTTCGAGGCGCTGCACCGCGCGCTTCGCGTGGACCTGCACGGGCACGCCGGCGATGCCGCCGCCGATGCCGTGGAGGAACTGCTGGAGCGACCCGGTGCGCGGTGATGTCGCCAGCCGGGTGCGGATGAAACCGCCGATCGCGCCCGACCAGCGCGTGCTGGTCGCTGGCGTCGACGAGGCCGGACGCGGCCCGCTGGCCGGGCCGGTGGTGGTGGCCGCGGTGATCCTCGATCCATCCCGGCCGATCGTGGGGCTGGACGATTCGAAGAAGCTCAGCGAGCGCCGGCGCGAAGCGCTCTACCTGCAGGTGATCGAGCGGGCGCTGGCGCACTGCGTGATCGTGGTCGAGACCGAGGAGATCGACCGCATCAACATCTTCCAGGCCACCATGGTCGGCATGAGCCGCGCGGTGGCCGGACTGTCGCCGACCGCGCACGAGGCGCTGGTGGACGGCAACGCGCTGCCACGCGACCTGCCCTGCGCCGGCCGCGCGATTGTCGGCGGCGACGCGCTGGAGCCGGCGATCAGCGCGGCCTCGATCCTGGCCAAGGTGAGCCGAGACCGCCTGATGGTGCAGCTGGATGCCGAGCACCCCGGCTACGGCTTTGCCGTCCACAAGGGCTACGCCACGCCCGCCCATCTGGACGCACTCCAGCGTCTGGGGCCCTGCCCGCACCACCGGCGCAGCTTCGCCCCGGTCGGCCGTGCGCTGGAGCAGATGACGCTGTTCTGAGCGGCCGTCGTCGACGCCACCGGCCAAGCATAAGCAGGGCCACCGGATGTTCATGAACACCCGTCTGATGGCATGCGTCCGCGCGCGGAGTGCGGCGTAAGATCTTGCCATCGCCCGATGTCCCCACGTCCGGCGTGTCACGGATCCCCGCGCAACCTTTCGGCCGCTGCCTGCATCCATGACGCCAAGGACACCACGGTGGCGACCGGCATGGCCATCCAGCCGCCACCCCACGCACGGATGCTGCCCGGTCCGATGCGCGCGCTACGACCGGGAAGCATCCTCCCGACCGCGGAACCCCCGCCTGGAGTCGCGCCATGACATCGCAACGGTCCCACCCCCCGATGGCGACGGACACGCCGGCCCTCCTGTTCCCGAGCGAAATCCGCGGCAGCGCCGACGCGCCCCTCGCCGGTGCGGCCACGGCGCCGCCGAGCCCGCAGCATCGCGACTACGACGGCCGCGGGCTGAGCATCGGTCCGTTGGATCATCTCAACCCGGCGGCCGACGTCAGCGAGCGCTTCGCCATCCGCTGATCGCCCACCTCGACGCGGGCCGCACATGCGGCCCGTAGGGCGCAGGCCAGACGCCAGCTGGCGCGAGGTCCCGGCACAGGATGTCAATTCTTGCCGCCCCGCAGGGCCGCGGCTAGGCTGGGCGACCACCTCGCGCGTGCACCATGTCCGCCCGCTACGTCCACCTGCACCTGCACAGCGAATACTCGCTGGTCGACTCGACCATCCGCATCAAGGCGCTGGTCGACGGCTGCGTGCGCGCCGGCATGCCGGCGGTTGCGCTCACCGACGAAAGCAACATGTTCGCGCTGGTGAAGTTCTACAAGGCGTGCAGCGCGGCCGGCATCAAGCCGATCGGCGGCTGCGATTTGTGGATCAGCGCGCCGGACGACCCGCGCCCGTGGCGGCTCACCGCGCTGTGCCAGAACCACCCGGGCTACCTCAATCTTTCGCGGATGGTGTCGCGCGCCTGGCGCGACGGCCAGCACGGCGGCAAGGCGATGGTCGATGCGCTCTGGCTTACGCCCGACGCCACCGATGGCCTGATCGCCCTGCTCGGTCGCGACAGCGAGATCGGCCGCATCGCCGTGAACCAGGGCATCGAGGCCGCCTCGGCGCGCCTGCGTCCGCTGCTGCGGCTGTTCCCCGACCGCCTCTACCTCGAACTCACCCGCTGCGGCCGCGAGGGCGAGGAAACCTGGAACACCGCCGCGCTGGCGCTGGCCACCGAGCTCAACCTGCCGGTGATCGCCAGCAACGACGTGCGCTTCCTCAAGCAGGAAGATTTCGAGGCGCACGAGGCGCGCGTGTGCATCAACCAGGGCCGCGTGCTGGCCGACCCGAAGCGCCCGCGCGACTACGCCGACCAGCAGTACCTGAAGTCGCCCGAGGAGATGCAGGTGCTGTTCGCCGACCTGCCCGAGGCGCTGGAAAATACCGTCGAGCTGGCCAAGCGCTGCAATCTGGAACTGCAGTTCGGTACCTACTACCTGCCGGACTTCCCGGTGCCCGAAGGCCACGACCTGGCCAGCTACATCCGCGAGCTGTCGCGCCAGGGCCTGGCCGAGCGCCTGGCCGCCGCGCCGCTGGCGCCCGGCAAGACGCTGGCCGAGTACGAAGAGCGGCTGGAGCGCGAGCTCGACGTCATCGTCAAGATGGGATTTCCCGGCTACTTCCTGATCGTGGCCGACTTCATCAACTGGGGTAAGCAGAACGGCATCCCGGTGGGTCCCGGTCGCGGCTCAGGCGCCGGCTCGCTGGTGGCCTGGGTGCTGAAGATCACCGACCTGGACCCGCTGCAGTTCGACCTGCTGTTCGAGCGCTTCCTCAATCCCGAACGCGTGTCGATGCCCGACTTCGACATCGATTTCTGCATGGATCGCCGCGACGAGGTGATCGACTACGTGTCGCGCAAGTACGGCCGCGACCACGTCAGCCAGATCATCACCTACGGCTCCATGGCTGCGAAGGCGGTGCTTCGCGATTCGGGCCGCGTACTGGGCATGGGTTACAACGCGGTCGACAAGATTGCCAAGCTGATCCCGCCGCGCCCGCTCGATCTCACGCTGTCCGATGCACTCGGCCGCAGCGAAAAATCGAAGAAGGAGCCTGACCGCGTCGTCAAGGAATTCTGCGAGCTGTACGAGCAGGACGAGGACGAGGCACGGCCGCTGATCGACCTCGCGCTGAAGCTGGAAAACCTCACCCGCAACGCCGGCAAGCACGCCGGCGGCGTGGTGATCGGCCCCAAGCCGCTCACCGAATTCGCCCCGCTGTACTGCGAACCGGGCGGCGCCGGCGTAGTCACCCAGTACGACAAGGACGACGTCGAGGCTGTCGGCCTGGTGAAGTTCGACTTCCTCGGCCTACGCACGCTCACCATCATCGATTGGGCGGTGAAGGCGATCAACGCGCGCCGCGCACACAGCGGCGAGGGGCCGCTGGACATCTCCACGCTGCCGCTGGACGACCCGGCGCCCTACGAGCTGCTGAAGAAGGCGCAGACCGTCGCCGTGTTCCAGCTCGAATCCTCCGGCATGCAGCGCATGCTGAAAGACGCCAAGCCCGACCGCTTTGAGGACATCATCGCGCTGGTGGCGCTGTACCGCCCCGGCCCGATGGACCTGATCCCCAGCTTCGTCGCGCGCAAGCACGGCAAGGAAGAGGTGGAATATCCCGACCCGCGCGTCGAGCCGATCCTGAAAGAGACCTACGGCATCATGGTCTATCAGGAGCAGGTGATGCAGATGGCGCAGATCGTGGGCGGCTACTCGCTCGGCGGCGCCGACCTGCTGCGCCGCGCGATGGGCAAGAAGAAAGTCGAGGAAATGGCCAAGGAGCGCGCCAAGTTCCGCGAGGGCGCCGCCAAGGACGGACTGACCGGCGAAAAGGCCGACCAGATCTTCGACCTGATGGAGAAGTTCGCCGGCTACGGCTTCAACAAGTCGCACGCGGCCGCCTACGCGCTGGTGTCCTACCAGACTGCCTGGCTGAAGGCGCACTACCCGGCCGAATTCATGGCCGCGACGATCTCCTCGGACATGGACAACACCGACAAGGCGGTGACGTTCCTGGACGAGTCGCGCGCGATCGGCATCACCGTGCTGCCGCCGGACGTGAACGCCTCGGAATTCATGTTCGTGGCGACCGAACCCAAGACCATCCGCTACGGCCTGGGCGCGATCAAGGGCGTCGGCCAGGGCGCCTGCGAGGCGATCGTCGCCGAGCGCGCGCACGGCCCCTACACGGACCTCGCCGACTTCTGCCGCCGCGTGGACCCCACCAAGCTCAACCGCCGCGTGCTCGAGGCGCTGATCTACTCCGGCGCGCTCGACGCGCTCGCGCCCACCCGCGCCAGCCTGATGCTGCAGCTGCCCGACGCGATCAAGGCCGCCGAGCAGCACCTGCGCGACAAGCAATCCGGCCAGAACGACATGTTCGGCGCGGCGATGGGCGCGGTGACGCCGGTGGTGCAGATCGACCTGCCGACGGCGCCCGAGTGGCCGCTGGAGGAAAAGCTCAAAGGCGAACGCGACACGCTCGGCCACTACCTTTCCGGCCATCCCACCGACCCGTGGAAGGACGAGCTGGCGCAGCTGTCCACCTGCCCGCTGGGCGAGATCGTCGACCGCTACCAACCGCCCCGGCCGCGCAAGAACGATGACGGCGAGGCCAACCGTTTCCGCCGCGGCCCGGACACGCCGTGGACGGTCGCCGGCATGGTCACCGCCGTGCGCAAGCGCGGCGATTCGGACGCCTTCGTGCGACTGGAAGACGGCACCGGCACCATCGAGGTGAGCTTCTTCGGCGAACTGTTCCAGCAGGTCGCGCCGCTGCTGGTACGCGACGAGATGCTGATCGTCGAAGGTGGTCTGCGCATCGACGATTTCTCCGGCGGCGGTTTCCAGGTGCGCGCGCGCAGCGCGATCACCCTCGCCGACGCCTGCCGCCGGCATGCCCGCCTGCTGCGCCTGAAGCTCAACGGCATCTCGCCGGACTTTCCCGCCCAGCTGCAGCGCACCCTGGCCGGCTTCCGCGGCGGGCGCGCCAGCGTGGTGCTGCACGGCTACCACAACCGCGACGCCCAGGCGGACCTCGAACTGGGCGAAGCCTGGCGGGTGGAGGCGATCCCCGACCTGCTGCGCGCCGTGCGCGCCCTGCCCGGCGTGGAAGCCGCGCGGCTGCGCATCGTCAAAAGCCAGGAGTAGGAGCGCACCCTGTGCGCGAACGCTCTTGCTCCTGATCGACAGCAAAGCCAAAAAGCCTTCGCGCGCAGGGTGCGCTCCTACAATACGGCGGCGTTCTCGCGTTTTTTCGCGCCCCGCTATACTGAACTGCTTACTGTCCTGAACCGCGCCGAATGAACCCCAACTTCCTCGATTTCGAACAACCCATTGCCGAGCTGGAAGCGAAGATCGACGAGCTTCGCCACGCCAGCGACGGCCAGGCGTTCAACATCGACGACGAGGTGCGCCGCCTGCGCGAGAAGCTCAAGGTCAAGACGGCCGAGATCTTCCGCAACCTCAATTCCTGGCAGGTCACCCAGCTGTCGCGCCATCCCGGTCGGCCGTACACGCTCGATTACATCGGCGCGATCTGCGAGGAATTCCACGAACTGGCCGGTGACCGCGCGTTTGCCGACGACGCCGCCATCGTGGGCGGCCTGGGCCGCATCAACGGCCGCTCGGTGATGATCATCGGTCACCAGAAAGCCCGCGACACCAAGGGCAAGGTGCGCCGCAATTTCGGCATGCCGCGCCCCGAGGGCTACCGCAAAGCGCTGCGCCTGATGAAGATGGCCGAGCGCTTCGGCCTGCCCATCCTCACCTTCATCGACACCCCCGGCGCCTACCCCGGCGTGGGCGCGGAGGAGCGCGGCCAGAGCGAGGCGATCGCCCGCAACCTGCTCGAAATGGCCGAACTGAAAGTGCCGGTGGTGTGCACGGTAATCGGCGAAGGCGGCTCCGGCGGCGCGCTGGCGATCGGTGTAGGCGACCGCACCTTGATGCTGCAGTACTCGATCTACTCGGTGATCTCGCCCGAAGGCTGCGCCTCGATCCTGTGGAAGAGCCAGGACAAGGTGCGCGACGCCGCCGACGCGATGGGTGTCACCGCGCCACGCCTGCTCGAGCTGGGCCTGATCGACAAGGTGGTGCGCGAGCCCCTGGGCGGCGCACACCGCAACCCGCACTCCATGGCGATTCGCCTCAAGGCCGTGCTGCTCAACGAACTGGACCGGCTCGAAGCGATGAACGTCAGCGACCTGCTGGCCCAGCGCTACCAGCGTCTACGCGGCTACGGCGCCTACGCCGAGGGCTGAGCCCGCGGCAGATGGCTGTTATCGTCGGGCGCGAACGGAATCGCCCCCGACGAGGATCGCCATGCTTCGCATCGCCTTAGCCGTTGCGCTCGCACTCGTTGCGCTGACCGCCTCCGCCAATTCTGGCGCGCCGGCCGTCCCCGCTCCCATCGCCACACCCGAAGCACTGGCCCGCTATCTGCGCGACACGCCGATGGAGCGATCGCCATTGCGTGCGCTATCGCCCGGTGGACGCAAGCGCTTCCTGGCACAGCTTCGCTTCGGGCGCCGCGGACTGGGCGGCTTTTCCCTCGACGATCTGGCCAACGAGTTGACGCACGCGCAGGCCGAAGCAGTGATGGCGCTGTTCGGTGCACAGACCTATGTCGGTGGCACGGGCTTGTCTGCGCATGAGTACACGCGCCGCCTGGCGGAGCGCGTGGCAGACGCGAGCCGGCGCGGATGCGCGCTCGACGCCTGCACCGAGAGCGAGATAGAGCAGCGTTACGACGCGCTGGTGCTGGCCGACCACCGCGGAGCCGACGCAGCGCGGCGAGCTGCGGTGACCAGCAACTACGCGCGACTGTTCGCCGAGGACATGCGACCCGCCTCGTTCAAGAGCACCAGCGCGCCCGACCTGCGCCTGCTGGCCCGCGCAGCGCGAGTGGCACTGGACGCCGATCCCGACGGTCGCGCCCCCGACGACCTCACCCGCGTGCTGGGCGTCATGCAATCGCGCGGCATGGCCGGTGACGCGGATTTCCTGCCTCTCTATCGGGCACGCGTCACCTCGCGCGACTTCGATGCCGCGAGCGCGTTGGCACGTGCGCATCCGGGCATGGCGGTCATCGCCCTGCCGGCTTTGGACAACCCGACCATCCCCGCGGCCGAACCCACCGTGCTCAGCGTCTACGCCGAAGGTCGACACATGCGTCATGAGGCGGTCGATCTTGATGCTCCGCTGCGCATCGTGGTCGTCGCCGCCTGCCACTTTTCCGAGGACGCCGCGCGCGCCATTGCCGCCGATCCGCGGCTCGATGCACTGTTTCACCAACACGCCGTGTGGCTGGCCGCGGAGGGCACTCCGCCGGCCGACGCGGTGACGTGGAACCGCGCCTTCCCCACCCAGCCGATCCACGTCGCGTGGCGCGACCGCGAGTGGTCCATGCTCGACTCCTGGGCGATGCCGACCTATTACGTCTTCCGCCACGGGCACGAGATCGCCCGCTGGCATGGATGGCTTGGGCTTGAGGCCCTGCGCACCGAGCTGACCAAGGCCGGTGTCCCGTACTGACCCCGGGCTCTGCGATGATGCAGGCCGGATCGCCCAAGGAACCCACCGCCATGGCCACGCCTGCCTCTGCCCGCCTCGCCGTGCTGATCGACGCCGACAATGCCCAGCCCGCCATCGTCGAGGGACTGCTGGCCGAGATCGCCAAGTACGGCACCGCCCACGCCAAGCGCATCTACGGCGACTGGACTGGCCCGCACCTGAAGAGCTGGAAAGAAACCCTGCTCACCTATTCGATCCAGCCGATCCAGCAGTTCGGCTACACGCGCGGCAAGAACGCCACCGATTCGGCGATGATCATCGACGCGATGGACCTGCTCTACACCGGGCGTTTCGACGGGTTCTGCATCGTCTCCAGCGACAGCGACTTCACCCGGCTGGCCGCGCGCATCCGCGAGTCTGGGCTCACCGTGTACGGCTTCGGCGAGAAGAAGACGCCCGAGCCCTTCGTCGCCGCCTGCGACAAGTTCATCTACACCGAGCTGCTGGTGGAGAAGCCGGAGGACGAACATCCGACCAAGCCGATGTCGCAGCAGCAGCTCAAGGGCGATGCGCGCCTGGTCGGCTTGCTGCGCAACGCGATCGATGGCGTGTCGGACGACAGCGGCTGGGCGCACCTGGGTGCGATCGGCTCGTCCGTGGCCAAGCAGGCGCCGGAGTTCGACCCGCGCAACTACGGCTACCGCAAGCTCAGCGAGCTGGTCGATGCGATCGGGCTGTTCGAGATCGACCAGCGCGGCGATGGCCCGGCACGCACGCTGTACGTGCGCAACAAGCGCCGCAAGTAACGCGGCACGCCGCTGCCCGTCCCTCTGCGCCATTGTCCGCCTCGCTCGTCCAGCACCTGACCGCCCAGCTCGCCGCAGCGCCGGAGGACGCGCTGTGCGTGGCCTTCAGCGGCGGCCCCGATTCCACCGCCCTGCTCCATGCCCTGGCCGCGCTGCCGGGTCGCGGTGCACTGCGTGCGGTGCACGTGGATCACGGCCTGCACCAGGACAGCGCGCGTTGGGCGGACCATGCGCGCGCCTTCTGCGCGAGCCTCGGCGTTTCGTGCACGGTACTGCAGGTGACGGTGGACCTCGCCGCCGGACGCGGCGTCGAAGCCGCCGCGCGCGAGGCGCGTTACGCCGCCCTGGCCAACCACCTCGCGCCGGGCGAGCGCCTGCTCACCGCACACCATCGCGACGATCAGGCGGAAACCGTCCTGCTGAAGCTGCTGCGTGGCGCCGGGCCGGAGGGGCTCGGCGGCATGCGTGAACGCCGACCGCTGGGCGCCGGCGAGCTGTGGCGCCCGCTGCTCAAGCTTCCGCGCGTGGCGCTGCGCAGCTATGTGCAAACCCATGCACTGGCCTGCCTGGATGATCCAGCCAATGCCGACCCGCGGCTTGGTCGCAATCAGCTGCGCAGCGAGATCCTGCCGCGCCTGGCAGCGCACTGGCCGGGCGCGGTCGACGCCATCACCCACAGCGCCGCGCTCTGCCGCGCCGCCGCCGGTTCGTTGCGCGAGCAGTGGCTGTCGGCATTCGACCGCCTGCACGACGCGCACAGCGCCAGCCTCGACGCCGCCGGCTGGCGTGCGCTGGCGCCGGCCCTGCGCGAACCGCTGCTCGACCACTGGCTGCATGCCCGCCAGCTGCCCGCACCCGGACACGCCCAGCGCGCGCAGATCGAGCGCCAGCTCGATGCGCGCGAGGGACGCGTGCCCTGCATCCGCTGGCCCGGCGCCGAACTGCACGTATGGAAGGGGCGACTGTGGGCGCTACCGCCTGCCGTCACCTTTGATCCAGGCTGGCAGGCCCCTTGGCCGGGCGGTCCGCTCGCGCTGCCTGACGGCGGCCAGCTCACCCTCGATGGCGCGCTCGATACGCCGCTCAGCGTACGCCTGCGGCGCGGTGGCGAGCACCTCAAGCCGGCCGGCGATCGCCATACCCGCGAGCTGCGCGACCTGTTCCAGCAGGCCGCGCTGCCGCCCTGGCAGCGCGCAGGCTGCCCGATGATCTACGAGGGCGAGGCGTTGATTGCGGTCGGCGACCGCTGGCTCACCGCACGCGGCCAGACCCTGCTCGGCGGGCCCGGCGAGCGTCTGCACTGGCGCCCTGGCCGAGGCGCCCGCCACCCCGGTTGATCGGGCCGACCCGAACGCGCTGGACGCCTGCGCCGCGAACGGCCGCGCGCCACGGCTTACGGTCGCAGCCAGCGCGCTTTTCCATTGATTCAGCGCCCTCGCTGCGTTAGCGTTCCCGGCCATGGCCAAGACCGCTCCCGCCCCCGCCAATCCCGCGCCAGTCGCCGACTTCGAGCACTCGCTCGACGAGCTCGAGCAGCTGGTGGCGAAGATGGAAGGCGGCGACCTGAGCCTGGACGATTCGCTGGCCTCGTTCGAGCGCGGCATCGGCCTGTACCGCCACTGCCAGCAGGCGCTGGAGAAGGCCGACCTGCGCGTGCGCCTGCTGCTCGACCCCGACGCCCCCGAGAGCGCCGAACCGTTTGAACCCGAACTCTGAGCTTGGCCCCGCGCTGCAGGCGCTGATCGACCGCGCCGACCGCGCGCTGGCCGATGCCCTGCCCGCCGACGACACCCCGCCCACCGACCTGCACCGCGCCATGCGTTACGCCGTGCTGGGTGGCGGCAAGCGGCTGCGCCCGCTGCTGGTCTACGCGGCCGGCCACGCGCTGGGTCACGACGATGCCGCGCTCGACATGCCGGCCTGCGCGGTCGAGCTGATCCACGCCTATTCGCTGGTGCACGATGACCTGCCGGCGATGGACGACGACGCCATGCGCCGCGGCCGCCCCACCTGCCACATCGTTTTCGGCGAGGCGATGGCGATCCTTGCCGGCGACGCGCTGCAGGCTCTGGCCTTCGAACTATTGGCGCAGGCGCCGGTGGAGCCGGCCGTTGGCATGGCCATGCAGCGCGCGCTGGGCCGCGCCTGTGGCGCCGAGGGCATGGCCGGTGGCCAGGCGCTGGATCTGGCCGCGGTGGGCCGCGTGCTGACGCTGGCCGAGCTGGAGCACATGCACGCCTGCAAGACCGGTGCGCTGATCCGCGCCTCGGTCCAGCTCGGCGCCATGACGGCCGGCGCGGACACCGACACGCTCGATGCGCTGGACCGCTACGCCCACGCCGTGGGCCTGGCCTTCCAGGTGCGCGACGACATCCTCGACGTGGAAGGCGAATCGGCAGTGATCGGCAAGACCGCCGGCAAGGACGCGGCCGCCGACAAGCCCACCTTTCCCTCGATCCTCGGGCTGGATGCCTCGCGTGCCCGGCTGGCCGAGCTCACCGAGGAAGCGCTCGCCGCACTCGGCCCGCTGGACGCGCCGCATTCACCGCTACGCGAGCTGGCGTTGTACGCCGCGCACCGGCTGCGCTGATCCGCCTGACCCAACGAAAAAGGCCGCCCTAATGGGCGGCCTTTTTCTTGTACTGGCAACCGGCTTACTTGATCAGCCGCAGCGCGAACGGGTAGCGGTAGGTGACGCCCTCGTTGGCCTTGATCGCCGCCATGATCACCAGGACCAGCCAGGCAATGCCGACGATGACGCCGACCGGAAGCGTGAGAAACACCCCGATGCCAAAGGTCACCACGGTCAGCACCAGCAGCACGGCGCTGACGATCGCCACGGTGATGTTGAAGTTCAACGCCTCCTTGGCCTGATCGGCAACAAACGGCAGGGTGTCCTTCTTGATCAGCCAGATGATCAACGGCGCAATGAAGCAGCCGATGCCCATCCAGTGTCCCGTCAAGAGGCCGCCGAGCAGCGCGGACAAATGAGCGAACATCGCCCACTGCCGCTCTTCGGCGGTCGGCACGACAGAGGCCGGCGCTTCGTCGTGCGGCGGCGGCGGGGGAACGACGTCATCGGGTGGAACGCTCATGACCAGACCCTCGGTAGTGGTGGCAGACCGCCACGGCGTGGCGATTTGCCGCAGATGCTACCGCGGGCGCAGCCTCTTGCGCACGGGGTGGATGGGCTATTCGCCCGCCACCGTCATGCGCTCGAGCAGGATCGAGCCGGTGAGGATGTGCGAGCGCGGGTCCACGTCGCTACCCACGGCCACGATGCCGCGGAACATGTCGCGCAGGTTGGCGGCGATGGTGATCTCCTCCACCGGGTAGGCGATCCGCCCGTTCTCGACCCAGAAGCCCGCCGCGCCGCGCGAGTAGTCGCCGGTGGTGGTGCTCACGCCCTGGCCCATCACCTCGGTCACCAGCAGACCGGTGCCCAGACGCTGGAGCATGCCGGCGAAATCGCTGCGCGCGCCGTCGGCGCTGCCGGCGTCGACGATGAGGTTGTGGATGCCGCCCGCATTGGCCGTGGTGGCCAGGCCGAGCTTGCGCGCGGAGTAGCTGCCGAGCACGTAGCGCGCCAGCACGCCGCTTTCGACCAGCGC
Organism: Dyella thailandensis; assembly: GCF_050749815.1. Lineage (GTDB taxonomy): Bacteria > Pseudomonadota > Gammaproteobacteria > Xanthomonadales > Rhodanobacteraceae > Dyella_A. Next base: position 2,146,799 of record NZ_CP192735.1, read on the forward strand.
GCTGTCGCGGGTGGCCACGCCTTCGGCATCGAACGCGCCGGAGGCCTGCCCGCCGATCAGCCGCGGCCGCTCGACGATGTTCATCCATGCCGGCATCACCGGCTGGCCCACGTGGTCGAGCAGGAAGCTGGCGCGGCGGTACAGCGCGCCGCCGCTCACCGCGCCCACCAGATGCCCGATCAACCCGCGCGCCAGCTCCGGCGCGAACAGCACCGGGCACTGCCGGGTGGACAGGCTGCGCGCGCCCATCCGCATCAGGGTGCGCTCGGCGGCTTTGTCGCCCAGCGCCTTGGCGTCCATGAATTTCGCCGCGTCGCGCACGCTGTCGTACCAGTAGTCGCGCTGCATGCCGGCCTCGTCGCCGGCGATCAGCGACAGCGAGATCGAATGCCGCGTGCCGCGCTCGCGTCCGACGAAACCGTGCGAGTTGGCGTACACCGACAGGCTCTCGCCCATCTGCACGCCGGCGCCGTCGGAGTTGCTGATGCCGGCATGCGCGCGCCCGGCGTCCTCGATGCGCTGACCCAGCGCGATGGCGCCGGCGGTATCGATCGCCCACGGGTGCCACAGATCCAGATCGGGGAAGTCGGTGGCCATCAGCGCTGCGTCGGCGAGCCCGGCGGCCGGATCTTCCTCGGTGTAACGCGCGATCGCGCAAGCCTGGTCGATGGTGGCCTGGATCGAGTCGGGATTGAGGTCCGCCGTGCTGGCCGAGCCCTTGCGCTGGCCGAAGTACACGGTGAGACCGAAGCCGCGGTCGCGCGTGTGCTCAACCGTCTCCACCTCGCCCAGGCGCACGTTCACGTTGAGCCCCGTGTCGATGCTGGCGGCCACCTCGGCCTGGCTGGCGCCGGCGGCGCGGGCGCGGCGGATCACGTCCTCGGCCAGGCTGGCCAGGCGGTCCAGTTCGTCGGCGCTGCGGTCGGGGTGGAGGGCGATCTCGCTCACGTGGGATTCCTGCAAGGGGGGCGGGTAGAATGGACGACCCTCGCCGTCCGAATCCCCACAGATGGGGTCGCACGGCCCGGTTGAAAAGAGCGCGCCAGTCTGGCCGCTGTGGAGAGTCCCATGCAACCAGCCGCCGGCATCTACCGCCACTACAAGGGCCAGCGCTATCGCGTGCTGGGTACCGCGCACCACAGCGAGACGATGGAACCGCTGGTCGTGTACCAGGCGCTGTATGGCGAGCACGGCCTGTGGGTGCGCCCGGCGGCGATGTTCTGCGAAACGGTGGAGCTGGAGGGCGAGCCGATTCCGCGCTTTGCGCTGGAACAGGCCGACAGCGACGACACCCCCGACAACCCTTCCACCGGAACTTCCTCGTGAGCCCCAGCCGCAGCCGCAACCAGCACGAGCTGGACGACACCGAATACGGCCCCAGCCGCACCCAGCAGCGCCGCGACGCGAAAGCCGTGCTGGCGTTCGCCGTCCAGCTGGTGGAGATGCAGCCGGCCAAGCTGGCCAAGATCGACCTGCCCGAGGATGTGCGCAACGAGATCGCCAACGTGCGCCGCATCACCGCGCACATCGCGCGCAAGCGCCAGCTCGGCTTCCTCGCCAAAGTGATGCGCCGCTACGACGACGACGCCTTCGCCGCCGCCCGCGCCGCGCTCGGCGTGAACCGTGAAAAGCAGCGCCAGGAAACCGCCGCCATGCATCGCATGGAAGCGCTGCGCGATCGCCTCATCGCGGATGAAACATCCGACGACGCGCTGGCCGAACTCATCGCCCGCCAGAGCGATCTCGACCGCCAGCACCTGCGCTCGCTGATTCGCCAGGCGCGGATCGAGAAGGCCACGCCGAACAAGCCGCCGCGGGCCTATCGCGAGATATTCCAGTTGCTGAAGGAGCTGGAAGCGGACGTCGACGATGGCGCCTCTGGTGGCGAAGCGCCGAACGACGAAGACGCCTGACCATCAGACGCCCTCTCCCCGAGGGGCGAGAGCGCATGCGTCAGGACGCGGTGCCGCCCACGGTCATGGCGTCGATCCGCAGGGTCGGCTGGCCCACGCCCACCGGCACGCTCTGGCCGTCCTTGCCGCACACGCCCACGCCTTCGTCCAGCGCCATGTCGTTGCCGATCATCGAGACACGGTTGAGCACCTCGGGGCCGGAGCCGATCAGGGTGGCGCCCTTCACTGGCGCGGTGATCTTGCCGTCCTCGATCAGGTAGGCCTCGCTGGCAGAGAAGGTGAACTTGCCGTTGGTGATGTCCACCTGGCCGCCGCCGAAGTTCGGCGCGTATAGACCCTTCTTCACCGAGCGGATGATCTCGGCCGGGTCCATGCTGCCGCCGCGCATGTAGGTGTTGGTCATGCGCGGCATCGGCAGCTGGGTGAACGATTCGCGGCGACCGTTGCCGGTGGGCTTCATGCCCATCAGGCGGGCGTTGAGCTTGTCCTGCATGTAGCCGACCAGGATGCCGTCCTCGATCAGCGTGGTGCACTCGGTGGGCGTGCCCTCGTCGTCGATGCTGAGCGAGCCGCGGCGGCCAGCCAGCGTGCCGTCGTCGACCACGGTGACGCCCTTGGCCGCCACGCGCTGGCCGATGCGGCCGGCGAAGGCGGAGCTGCCCTTGCGGTTGAAGTCGCCCTCCAGGCCGTGGCCGATCGCCTCGTGCAGCAGCACGCCGGGCCAGCCCGGGCCGAGCACCACGGTCATCTGGCCGGCCGGGGCGTCGATCGACTCCAGGTTCACCAGTGCCTGGCGCACCGCCTCGTCGGCGAACGCCAGCGCGCGGCCGTTGGCGATCAACTCTCCGTAGCTGTAGCGCCCGCCGCCGCCGGCATAGCCCTGCTCGCGGCGGCCGTTGGCCTCGGCGATCACCTGCACGTTGATGCGCACCAGCGGGCGCACGTCGGCAGCCAGGGTGCCGTCGGAGGCGGCGATGAGGATGGTGTCCAGCGTGGCGGCGAGGCTGACGATCACCTGGGTGATGCGCGGATCGCGCGAGCGCGCGTAGGCATCCACCTCGCGCAGCAGGGCGATCTTGTCCGGGTTGGGCAGGCTCTCGACCGGGTCGATCGCCGGATACAGCGACCGCGCATTGCCCAGCGCCAGCGGGCGCCCGGCGCCACGGCCGTCCTGCGCGATGGCGCGCGCCGCCTTGGAGGCCTCCAGCAACTGCGGCAGCACGATCTCGTCGGAATAGGCGAAGCCGGTCTTTTCGCCGCTGATGGCGCGCACGCCCACCCCCTGCTCGATGGAGTGGCTGCCGTCCTTGACGATGCCTTCCTCCAGCGTCCACGACTCGCTACGCGAGTGCTGGAAATATAGGTCCGCGGCGTCGATCGACGGCGCCATCAGCTGGTCGAACACGCGCTCCAGGTCACCGGTGGCCAGGCCGCCGGGCGTGAGCAGGCGCTGCTGGACTTGCTCGAGAAGTGTGGACATGGGCATCAGCATCGGTATCCGGAGTGACTGGCTAAGGTGGGGCCGCCGGGGCGGGCTTTAAAGCGCCGGCCGGCGTGGCTATCCGCTACGATGCGCCAACGCCAGGAAGGCGTCCACGGGGGAAACCATTCATGCGGCCATCGTCCAGGCGCGAACGCACGCGCGAAGCCATCGAACACGCCCTGCACCAGCCGGTCACCGAGACCCGCGAGCTGCTGCGCAGCGACGGCGAGCTCCACGCCGGGCTGGGCCGGATCAGCGGCGTGATCGCCCTGTCACTGGGCGTGCTGAGCCTGCTCGCGGTACTGGCGTTCCACTTCCCGCAATACCTGACCACGCCCGACCTGCGCCACAAGTATTCGGTAAATGTGTTGCGCCAGTTGCTGCTGGGCGGCCTGCTGGTGGCCGGCGGCATCTCGCTGGGCAACGTGGTGCTGGGCCGCTCGCGCGACATCAACGCGGTTGCGTTCGCCTTCGTGCTGGCGGCCACCGCGCTGGGCGGTTCGCGCGTGCCGGTGGGCAATTTCCCGGACCACACGCCGTACATCGGGCTGGACTGGTTCATCCTCGACCTGCTCGGGTCCACACTGGTGTTCGTGGTGATCGAGAAGCTGTTTCCGCTGTACAAGGGCCAGGCCGTGTTCCGCAAGGAATGGCAGACCGACCTGAAGCACTTCGCGGTGAACCACTTCATCGTGGGGCTGGCGCTGCTGACGGTGAACTTCCTGCTGCACCACCTGTTCGGCTGGCTCACCGCCAGCGCGTTCCAGCAGACCGTGCAGCACATCGCCTTCGTGCCGCAGCTGCTGCTGTGCATCCTGATCGCCGACCTGGCGCAGTACTGGACGCACCGGGCGTACCACGAGGTGCCTTTCCTATGGCGCTTCCACGCCGTGCACCACAGCACCAAGACGATGGACTGGCTGGCCGGCTCGCGCCAGCACATGCTCGAGCTCATCGTGACCCGGGTGGCGGTGCTGGCGCCGCTGTACATCCTGGGTTTCAGCGAGGGCGTGATGAATGCCTACATCCTGGTGGTCGGCTTCCAGGCGGTGTTCAACCACGCCAACGTGCACCTGCCGTGGGGGCCGCTGAAATACCTGGTGGTGACGCCGGACTTCCATCACTGGCACCACGCCTCCGACGACGAAGCGATCGATCGCAACTACGCCGCGCACTACGCGTTCCTCGATTACCTGTTCGGCACGGCGGTGAAGTCCACTCGGCGCTTTCCGGACACCTACGGCGTAGTGGGCGACTACATGCCCGACGGCTTCATCCGCCAGCAGCTGTTTCCGTTCCGCGGACCACCAAAACCGGCCGAACCGACCGACCAGTGACCTAGCGCTTCGGTGCGCTGGAGCTAGCAGGAGCCGGCACCACCGGGACCGTACTCGAGGCTGCCGGGACCGGCTCGACTGGCGCGCTCTTGGGCACGCGCTTCTCGATCAGCGTGATCACCGGCTTGTCCCAGCTGCCGGTGATCGCATAGCGCGCGCTGGCGGCCTTGTTGAGGCCCTTGCCGAGCAGCCCCTGCACGGCCAGCCCGGCCGCCGCGCCGACCGGCCCGCCGACCACCGCGCCCACCACCGGCAGGCTGTTGCCCACGTGCGGCACCACGTAGAGCTGCTGGTCGTAGTCGCGGGCGCGCATGCCGGTACGGCCGCTGACGGTGATCTCCGCAGCGGGACCGTGGATCTTGAGGTCTTTGGTGGTGGCATTGCCATCGGCGAAATTGAAGCTGCCGTCGATGGTGTCGAACGCCAGGCCCTTGCCGAACACGTCGCCGAAATCCAGCGTGAGCCGTCGCGGCAGCTCGGCCAGCGAGACCAGGCCGAGCAGGCGCCCCACGCCCGGCGAGGTCGCCTCGGGAATGCGCCCGTCGGTGACGTGCACGTCGAGCTTGCCGTCCAGGTTGGCCAGGGTGATCGCCGACGGCCCGCCCGGCCAGCTGCCGTCCAGATGAGCGCGCGTCTTGCCGCCGTTGAACAGGCCATCGAAGCCGAACGCGCCGAGCATCTTGCCGATGTCCTCGGCGGCGAAGTCGATGTTGAGGTGCGTGCGGCTGGCCTCCGGCGTGCCGTTCCAGTCGCCCGAGGCGGTGATCTGCACGCTGCGCGACAGCGCGCGCAACTGGTCCATGTGCATGCCGTTGGCGGTGGGCCAGCTCTCCATGCGCGCCTCGCCCAGACGCGCATCGCCCAGGCGCAGGTCATCCACCAGCAGATGCAGCGGCGGCAGGCTGGCGGGCTTCACGCCGGTGCGCGCCGCCTGCTCCGGAGTGGGCCCGGTATCGGGCAAGGCTTTGCCCTTGGCGTCCTTGGGCGGCTCCGCCTTGGGCCAGTACAGGCGCTTGAGCCGCGCGGTGATACCGCGCTTGTCCAGCTCGGCCGTGGGCACCTGGAAATGGCCGGCCAGCGTGGCGCTGTCGGCGTCGATCGCCAGTTCGCCGGCCTTCGGCTGCACCTGCAGATGCAGCCCAGGGAAATCGCTGCCGAACAGCGTGGCGTGATCGGCCGTCACGTCGATGCTCTCCAGCGTGGGGGCGCCGGCGCCGGCACTGCCGGCCACCACGTGCTGGATCCAGCCACTGACGTCCAGACGATCGCCGTGCCCGCGTACACGCAGGCCCTGCGCCGGCACGGTGTCCGGCATCTGGTCGCCCAGGGCCAGCGTGCCGCCGAGCGGCTCGTTGTTGGCGCCCGGCAGGCGAAAGCGCGCGCGCAGCACGTCGCCCAGTGACACATGCAGATCCGCCGCCGTAACCGGCAGCGGCAGGCTCACGTGCAACTGCTGCGCGCTGGACGCCGGCTTGTCCAATGGCGCGGGCAGCTTCAGGGCGATGCCCTGCAGCGTGGAGTCGACGCTCAAGGTCTGGTGCCACGGCGCGTTTTGATCGTCGCGGGCGATGTCTAAGCCGATGCGCATGCTGCTGCGTCCCTCGGAGGCATCGCCCAGCCAGGCGATCGTCGGCTGGTCGTGCACCAGGTCGGCGAAGCTGTAGCGACCATCCAGGCTGGCCGACAGCATCGCGTTCGGATCGCCGGTAGCGCCCGCGATGCGCATCTGCAGGCTGGACGGCTGACCGCGGAAACCCGCCTGCAATGGTCCGGCGGTGAGGCCATGGGCGTCGAACTGCAGCGGGCCTGTGAGCTTGTCCAGCTGCAGCTTCCATTCCGGCGCGCTCAGGTCGGCGTTGGTGAGCTGGGCGGTGCCGTTGAGCTGCAGCTCCGAGCCCGGCTTGAGCGGCAACAGCAGGTGGAAGTCGAAATCACCCTGGCCACCGAGCTTGAGCTTGGCCAGCGTATCGGCCTCATGCGCGGCGATCGGGCTGTGGCTGACGAAGTTCATCAGGCTGCCGCCGCTGCCGCTGCCGCTGGCATTGAGGTCGAGCAGCGCATCGCCGAAATCGGGAATCAGCGCCACCGCGTGGTCGAGCTTCACTCCCGAGGCGTCGCCACCGGTGGCCTGGACCAGCATGCCGTTGTCGATGAAGTTGGCCACCGCCGCCACGTGCTCGGCCCGCGGCCAGCCCTCGCCGTAATCCAGCGTGAGATCGCTGATGCGTGCTTGCGCCTCGAAACGCCCCTCGTTGTGGCGGAACGGCCAGTCGGCCAGGCTGCCGCGCACGAGCGCATCGCCGCCGTCGATGTGGCCTGCCACCAGCGCCCGGTCGAGCCACGACACCGCCTTGGGCGACATCGTGGTCGGCCAGAACAGCTTCGCCGCCGAGACGTCGGCGTGATCGACGTGGGCGTAGATATCCAGGAACGGCGCGCCGCCGTCGGCCGGCAGCAGCACTTCGCCACGGGCCTGGCCGGCAAAGCCGGCGCCGGTGAAATCGAGCGCATCCACGCCCAGGTGGGCGCCGTCGTCGTCATGCCATACGGCGAGCTGGCCGCCGAACTGCGAGAGTGCAAACGGCTGGGCAAAGGCACGCGGAAAGCGCAGCACGGTGGCCTGCGCGGGCAGCTCCAGCGCAATGGCCGTGGCGTCGCCACGCAGCGTGCCGTCGAGCCGGTCGATGCCCGGCAGACGGCCGACCGGATCGATGCCCACACCCTGAAGTTGCGCCTGCAGGCGCAGCAGCCCAGGCCCGCGCTGCCACTGCAGATTGGCGCTGGCGATCTCGCCACGCGGCTTGCCCGCGCCCAGCCACTGTGCCAGCGCCGGCGACAGGTTCGGCTTGAGCGCCAGCCATGGCACCAGCGGCGCGAGCTGCAGGTGACTGGCGGCCACGCCAATCCGCAACGCGTCGGCCGAAGGCCGGTGCAGTGCGGCCACCAGCGCGCTACCGTCGTCACCGGCCCAGGCCAGCCGGTATCCATCGGCGGTCTGGCGGATTTCGGTGACGCCGCGGATGGCCGCCACCTCGGCGCGGTTGCCGTCGGGGCCGAGCAGCGAGACGTCGGTGAGATCGGTCTGCAGCAGGCTGCGCACCACCTTGCCGGCACGCCAGTCCAGCCAGGCGGCGAGCCGGCCGTGGCCGCTCTCGGCCGTATAGCCGGCCAATACCGCGTCGCCCAGCATCGCCTTGATGTCCAGGTCATCGCCGGCCAGCCAGACCCGACCGCTGCTGCCGTCGGCACGGAAATCACCGGCGGCCCTGAGCATGCCCGCCGCGCCCGGGCGGCGCAGTCGCGCGCCCAGCCGTACGCGGCTGGAACCCAGCCCCACCCGCAGTTGCTCGGCCAGCACGTTGTAGTGACGCCCCGTGCGCTGGTCAGCCACGTCGATGTGCAGGTCGTCCAGCCACAGGTCCAGCGACAGGTTGCCCAGCGAGAGCGGGGCGGAGGATTCACCACCCGCCGTGCCCATGCCGCTGATCGCCCAGCGGCCGTCGGTGCCGCGGCTCAGGTCCAGTTGCAGGCCGCGCGCGCGCAAGTTGAGCAGATGCCGCGACGGCAGTAGCCAACCGCCGAAATCCAGCGTGAGGTCCGCCTGGGGAATGCGCAGTGGCACCTGGCCGGCATCCGCCGCGCCGATGGTCACGCCGCGCAGCGCGAAACGTGGGCCGGCCGGCGTCCAGTGCCCCTGCATCGTGTCGAAGCTCACCGGCCGGTGCAGGCGCTGGCTCAGCTGCGCCGCGACCCACTGCGGATGCTGCGCCAGCTCGGGCAGCAGCACCTGGGCCAGTGCCGCGATCACCGCCACGGTGATCAGGCCAATGCCGACCGTCCAGCCCAGCGCGCGCGCCAGCGCGTGCGCATGTCGCGCCCAGGGGGATCTCACCGGAGGCCGACCGCGCTGCGCCGCGGGTTACAGCAGAACCACATCGAACTGTTCCTGGGAATAATGCTCTTCGGCCTGGAAGCGTATGCTTTTGGAGATGAACTCCTCCAGTTCGGCCACCGCGGTGGACTCCTCTTCGAGGATGCGGTTGACCACCGCCGGACTGGCCATCACCAGCAGCTTGGCCGCGTTGAACTGGCGCACGGCGCGGGTGATCTCGCGGAAGATCTCGTAGGTCACCGTCTCGGCGGTCTTCAGCGTGCCGCGGCCGGCGCAGGCCGGGCACGGCTCGCACAGCTGGCGTTCCAGGCTCTCGGTGGTGCGCTTGCGGGTCATCTCCACCAAGCCCAGCGCCGACATCGGGTACACCGTGGTCTTGGCGTGGTCGCGGGCGAGGCCCTTCTCCAGCATGCGGATGACCTGACGCTTGTGCTCCTCGTCGGTCATGTCGATGAAGTCGATGATGATGATGCCGCCCAGGTTGCGCAGGCGCAGCTGGCGCGCCGCCGCCTGCGCCGCCTCCAGGTTGGTGCGGTAGACGGTCTCCTCCAGATTGCGCGTGCCGAGGTAGCCGCCGGTGTTGACGTCGATGGTGGTCATCGCCTCGGTCTGGTCGACGATGAGGTAGCCGCCGGATTTGAGCGGTACCTCCTTCTTCAGCGCGCGCTGGATCTCGTCTTCCACCCCGTACAGATCGAAGATCGGCCGCTCGCCGTCGTAGTGCTCGACCCGGTCGTCCAGGCTCGGCATGAACTTGTGCACGAACTTGGCCACCTTCTCGAAGGTCTCGCGCGAATCCACGCGCACCTTCTCGATGGTCTCGTTGAGCGCGTCGCGCAGGCTGCGCAGCGGCAGCGACAGCTCCTCGTACACGCGCTCGCCCACGCGCGCCTTGGCGATGTTCTCCTGCACCACACGCCACACCTTGCCCAGGTAGGTGACGTCGAAGGCCAGCGACTCGGCCGACTGCCCCTCGGCGTTGGTGCGCACGATGTAGCCGAGCGGGTTTTCGCCGATCAACGGATTGAGCACGTCCTTCAGGCGCTGGCGCTCGGTCTCGTCCTCGATGCGCGCGGAAATGCCCAGCGTGCGCGCATGCGGCAGCAGCACCAGGTAGCGCGAGGGAATCGACAGATGGGTGGACAGCCGGGCGCCCTTGGTGCTGATCGGGTCCTTCACCACCTGCACCACGATCTCCTGGCCTTCGTGCACCAGTTCGCTGATCGAGGGCACGTGGCCGTTGCCGTTCGATTCGCCTTCCACCCCGGGAATCGCCGGACGGATGATGTCCGAGGCGTGCAGGAACGCGGCGCGATCCAGCCCGATGTCCACGAACACCGCCTGCATGCCGGGCATCACCCGCTGCACCCGGCCCTTGTAGATGTTGCCCACGTAGCCGCGCCGGGACGCGCGCTCCACGTGCACCTCCTGCAGCATGCCGTTCTCGACGATGCCGACACGGGTTTCGCGCGGCGTCACATTGATCAGAATCTCTTCGCTCACCGCCACTACCCCCAACCGGAAGGACCTTTATAGCGGCTGGCTTGGCGCACTGTCGATGCGCGCGCGCCCTTGACTTTGGCCGGTTGTGGCGCGGGCCGCCGCAGCGGCTTCAGGCGCTGGCGTCCGGGGCTGCCGCGGGCGTCGTGGCGCCGTCTTCCGGGTGCGGACTGCGCTGGGGCGGGGGCGGCTGGCGCACCGGCCGCCCGCCCAGGTCGCCGGGAGCTTCGGCCGCCTCGCCGCATTCGCCGCGCCAGCGCGGCAGGGCCTGCGGGTAATTGGCCTGCACGAAGGACAGCAGCCCCTCGCGGACACGGCAGCGCAGGTCCCAGTTGCGCCCCGAATCGGCGGAGCTGACCAGCGCACGCAATTGCATGGAGTGCTCACTGGTATCGGTCACCTGCAGCACGCAGACCCGGCGATCCCACTCCGGCGCCTCGCGGCACAGCCGCGTCAGCTCCTCGCGCAGGGCAGCCATCGGCACGCGGTAATCCAGCCACAGAAAGACGGTGCCGATGATCTGCGCGCTCGATCGCGTCCAGTTCTGGAACGGGTGCTCCATGAACCAGTTCAGCGGCACCACCAGCCGCCGCTCGTCCCAGATGTGCACCACCACGTAGGTACCGGTGATCTCCTCGATGCGACCCCACTCGCCCTCGATGATCACCACGTCGTCCAGCCGGATCGGCTGGGTCAACGCGATCTGCACGCCGGCGATCAGGTTGCTGAGTACCGGCTTGGCGGCCAGTCCCAGCGCCAGTCCGGCGAGCCCGGCCGAGGCGAGCAGACTGGCGCCGACCTGGCGCACCAGCGGCAGCGTCATCAGCGCGGCGGCCAGGCCGAGCAACACGATCAGCACGCTGGCGGTGCGACCCAGCACGCGCGCCTGGGTCAGCACGCGGCGGGCGCGCAGGTTGTCGGCCATGTCCACCGGGAAGCGCCGGGCGAAGAACGCCTCGGCGGCCTGCACGCAGCGCACGCCCAGCCAGCTCGCCACGCCGATCAGGGCCACCACCAGGGCATGCGAAAGCAGCGATACCGGGGCCTGCAACGTGGGTTCCGGACGCGCGCGCAGCACCACGGCGAGCGCTGCCAGCGGCACCAGCCAGCCCATCGGCGCCCGCGCGAAGCGCAGCATGTCGCGCGCCATCGGGTGATCGGCGCTCAGCCGCCACAGCAGGGCACGAATCGCACGATGCACCGCGATGGCGATCAACAGCGCCACGGCCGCCGCCGTCATCAACCGGAACGCCGCCGAGCGTCCCCACAGGTCGAGCAGGAAATCGGTCATGCGGACAGCTTCGCAGGGCGCGCGTCCACGCCATGTGGGCAGCGTGATCACGTAAAGTGAGCGCATGACTCCGACACCCATCCTGCTCGCCTGGAGCGGCGGCAAGGACTGCCTGATGGCCTTGCAGCGGCTGCGCGCCGACCCGCACTGGCAGGTGGTCGCGCTGCTCACCACGGTCAACCGCACCTACGAGCGCATCGCCATGCACGGCGTGCGGCGCGACATCCTCGATGCCCAGGCGGCCGCGCTCGAGCTGCCGCTGCTGGTCGTGGAGATGGACTGGCCCGGTTCCAACGAAGCCTACGAGCAAGCCCACGCCGATGCGCTGGCCCAGGCACGCATGCGCTGGCCGGGCATCCGCCACTGCGCCTTCGGCGACCTGTTCCTGCAGGACGTGCGCGACTACCGCGTACGCCAGCTCGGCAAGGCCGAATGGCGGGCGGTATTCCCGATCTGGGGCGAGGACACCGCCGCGCTGTCACGCCGCTTCGTCGCCGAAGGCCACCAGGCGATGCTGTGCTGCGTGGATACGCAGCAGCTCGAGGCGAGCTTCTGCGGCCGCGCGTTCGATGGCGCCCTGCTCGATGCCCTGCCCGCCGGAGTCGACCCGTGCGGGGAACGCGGCGAGTTCCACACGTTGAGTTTCGGCGGGCCGCTGTTCCGCACTCCGCTGGCTTTGCGCAAGGGCGAATCGGTATTACGCGACGAGCGTTTCCAGTTCACCGACTTCCTGCTTGATGGCACCACCGGCTGACGACCCCATCCTGCCGGACGTGCTGCAGGACGGCCTGGCGCTGGTGTTCTGCGGCACCGCGGCGGGCGCGCGTTCGGCGCGGGAGGGCGCGTACTACGCGCATCCGGGCAACCTGTTCTGGCGCGCGCTGGCCGAGGTGGCGCTGACGCCGCGGCTGTATGCCCCGCACGAATTTCCGCAACTGCCCGCTCTGGGCATTGGTTTCACCGACCTGGCCAAGTACCACAGCGGCAACGACAGCGAGCTACCACGCGACGCGTTCGACGTGCCGGCGCTGGTGGCCAAGATCGAGCGCTTCGCGCCGCGCTGGCTGGCCTTCACCAGCAAGCACGGGGCAAAGGCGGCGCTTGGGCGCGGCATCTTGGCCTACGGGGTGCAGCCGGAGCGCATCGGCACCACGCAGGTGTTCGTGCTGCCCTCGCCGTCGGGGCAAGCGCGCGGGCATTGGTCGATCGCGCCGTGGCTCGAACTGGCCGAACGGGTGCGCGGAGTTTGAAGTCACCGGCTCCCAAACAAAACGGGCGCCCGAAGGCGCCCGTTGGTCTGCGGCATGCAAGTCCGCGTCACATCTCGACGCAATCGAACCGCACGTCCGACGCCACGTCCTGCGTGTAGTCCACGTCGCTGCGGTCGAAGCCGAACAGCTTGAGGAAGTCGTGGCGGTAGCCGGCGTAGTCGGTGAGCTGGTTGAGGTTCTCGGTGTTCACTGTCGGCCACAGCGCCTTGCACTCGGACTGCACGTCCTCGCGCAGCTCCCAGTCATCCAGGCGCAGGCGGTGCTCATCGTCGAGCTGCGGCGCGGCACCGTCGGCGCGGTAGAGGAAGTCGCGGAACAGGCGGTTGATCTGCTCGATGGTGCCTTCGTGGATGCCCTTGGCCTTCATGATCTTGAACACCATCGACACGTACAGCGGAATCACCGGGATCGCCGCGCTGGCCTGAGTCACCACCGACTTCATCACGCCGACGTAGGCCTTAAGCCCATGCGAGGCATAGCGATCGCGCAGGGAGGCGGCGGTGTTGTCCAGGTGCTGCTTGGCGCGACCCAGCGTGCCGTGCCAGTAGATCGGCCAAGTGATCGAGGTGCCCACGTAGCTGTAGGCCACGGTGGTGGCGTCATTGGCCAGCACTCCCGCGGCGCTCAGCGCCTCGATCCACAGCGCCCAGTCCTCGCCGCCCATCACGGCGACGGTGTCCTCGATCTCCTGCTCGGTCGCCGGCTCCACGGTGACGTTGACCACGGTGTCGCGATTGGTGTCGATCGAGGTCGCGGTGAACGGCTCGCCGATGGTCTTGAGCGCCGAGCGCTTGAGCTCGCCGGTCTGGGGCAGCTTGCGCACCGGCGAGGCCAGCGAGTACACCACCAGGTCGATCGGGCCGCCCATCTCGGCCTTGATCAGCTCGATGGCACGGGCCCGCGTCTCGTCGGAGAACGCATCGCCGTTGATCGATTTGCTGTACAGACCCGCCGCCTTGGCGGCCTGGTCGAACGCGGCGGAGTTGTACCATCCAGCGGTGCCGGTCTTGGTGTCGCTCGAGGGCTTCTCGAAGAACACGCCGAGCGTGGCGGCGCCGTGGCCGAACGCAGCGGTGATGCGCGACGCCAGGCCGTAGCCGGTGGAGGCACCGATCACCAGCACGCGCTTGGGGCTGTTGCCGCTCTGGCCGCTGGCCTTGGTGATGTCGATCTGCTCGATCACGTTGTGCGCGCAGCCCACCGGGTGCGCCGTGGTGCAGATGAAACCGCGGACTTTCGGATTGATGATCATGCGTTCGCTTCGGGTGTCGTGAGGCAAGCGCGCATCTTACCCGGCAGTGCCGGCCATTCGCCGCAGTAGGGTGCGCGGGCGCCGGATACGGAAACGGCACGCCGAAGCGTGCCGTTTCTGCGGGCAGTTGCGCGCAAGGCCGATCAATCGATAGGCGTCTGTCGATACTTGCCCACGTCGCGCTCGAGCACCGGCCCGGCGTGATTGCCCCAAGCCTGGCGGATGTAACTCACCACCGCAGCCACGTCGGCATCCTTCAACGACTGCGCGAACGGCGGCATCGAGTACGGCCGTGGATTGCCGGCCGTCACTGGCGGAAAGCCGCCCAGCAGCACCACGCGGACCGCGTTGATGCCGGTGGGCTCGTCCACCGAGGAGTTGCCATTGAGCGGCGGATACACGCCCGGTACGCCGTTGCCATCCTTGCCGTGGCAGGCGGCGCACTGGTGATCGTAGATCTCGTTGCCGTGCTTGATCAGCGCGGTGTTGTCGATCGCCGATACGGCCACCGCCGGCTGCGCTCGCGCGGGGAGCGATTCCAGGTAGGTGGCCACGGCGGCGAGATCCGCATCGGTCATGTGCTGCGTGCTGCGCGACACCACCTCGGCCATCGGGCCGAACGCGCTGCCCTTGGCCGACTGGCCGGTCTTGAGCAGGTCGACGATGTCCTGGCGGCTCCAGCCGTGCAGGCCGCCGTGCGCCTGGGTGCTCAGATCCGGCGCATACCAGTCCTGCGCGGGGATCTGCCCGCCGGACAGCGCCGGCTGATCCGGCACGCCGCCCAGCGCGTCGCGTGCCACGTGGCATTCGTTGCAGTGGCCCAGGCCCTGCACCAGGTAGGCACCGCGGTTCCATTCGGCCGACTTCGACGCATCGGGCTGGTACACGCCCTCGCGGAAGTACAACGTGCGCCACGCGGCCAGGCCGCTGCGCACGCTGTAGGGAAACTTCAGGCCCAGCGCCTTGGCCGGCTGGTGCACCGGCGCCAGCGATTTCAGATAGGCGAACATCGCCAGCGCGTCGTCGCGGGTGACCTTGGTGTAGGAGGTGTACGAGAACGCCGGATACAGGAACTCGCCATGGCGCCCCTTGCCGGCATGCAGCGCCTGCCAGAAGTCGGCAAAGCTCCAGCGTCCCAGGCCAGTTTCGTCGTCCGGCGTGATGTTCGGCGTGGGGATGTTGCCGAACGGCGTGGGCACCTCATGCCCGCCCGCGAAGGGCGCGCCGCCACGCTGCGTGTGGCAGGCGGCGCAGTCGCCCACGGTCGCCAGGTACTTGCCGCGTTCGATCAGGGCCGGATCGGACAGGTTTTCGCCAGCCGTCAGTTGGCCGGTCTGCGCCAGCGAAGCGCCGCCGCGATGCGCGGCGAACAGCCACCAGCCCATCGCGCCGAGCGCGAGCACCAGCAGCACGAGGAAGGAACGGATCAGCCACTTCATGCGCCATCTCCCGCGCGCGTCGTGGCCGCCGTGGCATCCAGCACGCCGCACTGCAGCGGCGGCTGCACCGAACCGGCCGGCTGCGCGTGCATGTCGGCCGGCAGTTCGCGACTGGCCAGCCAGGCGGACACGGCGGTGATATCGGCCGGCGTGAGCCGGTTGGCGATGGTCGCCATGCAGTCGGGCGCGGCCGCGGCGCGCGTGCCGGTGCGCCAGGAACCGAGCTGCGAGCTGACGTAGTCGTAGGGCAGACCGACCAGTCCGGGCGTCGAGGGCTGCACGCCGGTGAGCTGGCTGCCATGGCAGGCCGCGCAGGCGGGAATCTTCCGCTCCGGATCGCCGTGCACGGTCAGCGCCTCGCCGCGGGCGAGCAGCGCGTCGGACACCTTCGGCGCGGGCGAGCGGGTGTAGGGCACCTGCTGCGCGGCGAAGTACTCAGCGATCTCATGCATGTAGGCGTCGCTGAGCGGGCGCGCGGTGTATTCCATCGGCCCGTACTTGCGCAGCCCCTGCTGGAAATAGCGCAGCTGGCGCGCCAGGTAATCGGCGGGCTTGCCGGCCAGACGCGGGAAGAAGCCACTGTCCGGCGTGCCTTCGCCGTGCTCGCCGTGACAGGCGGTGCACGAGGCGATGCGCTGGGCCAGCGTATCGGGCACGGTGCGCGGCGCCGCATCGTCGGCATGCGCGGCAGCAGCCAGAAGGGACGCCAGAAGCAGCGCCGCCCAGTGTCGGGGAGATGAGGGGATGATCATCTGCCAAGTATAGGCGCCCGCGGTATCGGGCCCGATGCGCTGCGGGCGGCGGCGGGCCGATCGCGACAACCTGTCGCAACGAATGTGGATCACGGCCAGGGCGCCTGGCGTCGCGTCTGCTTTAGCCGCCCGCGAGTTCGGCGGGTGCAGGTAGACAGGCCCGAACGCGGCGCAGTCGGCGGTGACTTGAACGTAACATCGCCCATCCGATCGCCTTGCCGAAGGCCGAGCGTCGAGCCCGCCCGGCACCGCCGCCAGGGCGCCCGCGAACCGTCAGCGCGATGCCCGCTGCGCACCGTAGCCTGGCGATTCACCCATCGAAGGAACACATCGCATGCGCCGTTACCGCCGACTCATCCTTGCCACCTGCCTGGCCCTCGCCGGCGGTAGCGCCAGCGCCGCCGCCTCACCGGGCGCGGCCCTGCGTGCCACTTGGAGCCAGCCCCAGGCGCCGGAGCGGATCTACGGCAACACCTGGTACGTGGGCAGCCATGGCCTGAGCGCGATCCTGATCACCTCGCCGCAGGGTCATGTGCTGATCGATGCGACGCTGCCGGAAAACGCTCCGATGATCAAGGCGAACATCCGTCAGCTCGGTTTCCACGTGCGCGACATCAAGCGGATCGTGCTGACGCACGCCCATGGCGACCACGCCGGCGCGATCGCCGCGCTGGCGCGCGATAGCGGCGCGCAGGTGCTGGCCCGTGCGGCACAGGCGCGGGCACTGACCGCCGGCGGCGAGGACATCGACGATCCCCAGCATGGCGACGCCCCGCTGTTCCCGGCGGTGCACCACGTGCGCGTGATCGGCGACAACGAGACGGTGCACCTCGGCTCGCTGGTGATCCAGTCGCACCCCACGCCCGGCCACACGCCCGGCAGCACCAGCTGGACCTGGACCTCGTGCGAGGGCACGCAATGCCGCGCGATGGTCTACGCCGACAGCCTCACGCTGCTGGCGGCCGGCAGCTACCGCTTCACCGATCCGGCCCATCCCGAGCGCCTGGGCGACTTCCGCCGTGCCCTGGCGATGCTCGCCGCCCTGCCCTGCGACATCCTGATGACGCCGCATCCGGAGGCCAGCGACCTGCTCAAACGCCTGGCCGCACGCGACGCCGGAGACCGCGACGCCTTGCGCGATCCCCACGCATGCAAGGCGTACGCACAGCTCGGCGAGGAGTCCATGCGACAGCGCATCCAAGAGGAAAAACGCGCGCCATCGCGGTAAGGCGATCGCTCAGGCCATGCCGCCGGACTTGCGCACGATCAGCATCGCCAGCTCCAGCGACTGCTCGTAGTTGAGCCGCGGATCGACGGTGGATTTGTAGGCGCGATCGAGGTCGAGCTCGACCAGATCGCGCGCGCCGCCGAGGCATTCGGTGACGTCTTCGCCGGTGAGCTCCAGGTGAACGCCGCCCAGCCGCGTGCCGGCCGCGGCGTGGATGTCGAACGCCTGGTCCAGCTCGCCGCGAATGTTGTCGAAGCGCCGCGTCTTGTAGCCGTTGGAGGTGCTTTCGGTATTGCCATGCATGGGGTCGGCGACCCACAGTACGCGGCGCCCCTCGCGCTTCACCGCCTGCAGCAGCGGCGGCAGCTTGTCGGCGATGGCCGCGTTGCCCATGCGGTGGATCAGCGTGAGCCGGCCGGGTTCGTCATCCGGATTGAGCGCATCCATCAACGGCAGCAGCTGTTCGGGCGTCACCGACGGGCCGATCTTCACCGCCACCGGATTGCGGATGCCGCGGAAGTACTCCACATGGGCGCCGTCGAGCGCGGCGGTGCGCATGCCGATCCACGGAAAGTGCGTGGACAGGTTGAACCAGCCGGGGTGGCGCGGCACCTGGCGGGTGAGCGCCTGTTCGTAATGCAGCAGCAGCGCCTCATGTGAGGTAAAGAAATCCACCCGCGAGAACCCGGTAATCGGGCCGGCCAGGGTTTCCATGAAGCGCAGCGAGTCGCCGATCGAGGCGACCATCTGCCGGTACTCCGCTGCCATGGGCGAATGCTCGACCCAGGCCAGATCCCAATACTCCGGATGATGCAGATCGGCGAAGCCGCCATCGATCAGTGCGCGCACGAAGTTCATCGTCAGCGCCGAATGCGCGTGCGCCTGGATCAGCCGCTGCGGATCGGCACGTCGCGCCTCGGGCGTGAACGCCGGCGCGTTGACCACGTCGCCGCGGAAACTGGGCAAGGTGACGCCATCGCGTGTCTCGGTATCGGCCGAACGCGGCTTGGCGTACTGGCCGGCAAACCGGCCCACGCGAAGCACTGGCTTCTTCAGCCCGTGCACCATCACCAGGCTCATCTGCAGCAGCACCTTGAGCCGGTTGGAGATGATCGGGCTGGTGCAGTCGGCAAAGCTCTCGGCGCAATCGCCACCCTGCAAGAGGAAACGCTGGCCATCCTGCGCCTCGGCCAGCGCCTGTTTCAGCGCGAGCACCTCCCACGAGGTGACCAGCGGCGGCAAGGCGGCAAGCTGCGCCGTCGCCGAGGCGAGTTCGCCGGCGTCGTCGTATGTAGGCTGCTGCAGGGCGACCCGCTGCTGCCACGACGACGGCGACCAGTCGCCGGCCGCAGGCGGCGTCATCGCGTGTGGGGGCGTCGACATATCAGGCGCTCCGCCGGCGCGTCGCCACGACCGTCCAGACCGCCAGCAGCACGAACCACAGCAGCGTCCAGGCCGGCATCGGCAGGCCCATCACCGGCTGCACCTTGGCGCACTCGCCCGAACCAGTGAAGACGAGCTTCAGCACCTTCGCAAAGGGAAACGTGTCGAGCATGTAGCTCAGGTCGCCGCCACACAACGGCACCTGATCAGCGGGCAGCGACTGGATCCACAGATGACGCCCGGCCACCGCGATACCGAACAGCGCACCAAGCAATACACCGCCGGTATAGACCCAGCGGCCACGACCTCGCGGCGCGTGGATCGCCGCAAGCAGAAAGAACACCCCCATCACCATGAAGCCGATGCGCTGGAAGATGCACAGGGGGCACGGGATCATCGCCAGCACGTGCTCGGCGTAGAGCGCGTAGCCGAGCAGGCCCGCGCAGATCAGGAAGCCAGCGATGGCGACGGAACGGTAGGACCAGGCAAGTGGATTCATGACATCGTGGTGCAGTGCGGTAGCCGACATTAACCTGTCGCCGAACGCCTGTCAGCCTGGGGCGACATCCGAAACGCGACAAAAGAAAAGCCCCGGCGGGTCAACCAGCCGGGGCTTTGTTGTCTGGACGCTCAAGCATCCCGATCCGAGGCTTACTCGGCGTCGACGGCCTCGACAGCCTGCGGGCGATCGACCAGCTCGACGTACGCCATCGGCGCGTTGTCGCCCGGGCGGAAGCCGCACTTGAGGATGCGCAGGTAGCCGCCGGGACGCTCGCGGTAACGCGGGCCGATCTCGACGAACAGCTTGCCCACAGCCTGCTTGTCGCGCAGACGCGAGAAGGCGAGGCGGCGGTTGGCGACGCCGTCGGTCTTGGCGAGCGTGATCAGCGGCTCGGCCACGCGACGCAGTTCCTTCGCCTTGGGCAGGGTGGTACGGATGAGCTCGTGCTTGATCAGCGACGAAGCCATGTTGCGGAACATCGCTTCGCGATGGCTGCTGGTGCGGTTGAGCTTGCGGCCGCTCTTCATATGACGCATGGCGAAAATCTCTTGTGTTGTTATGAGAGGCCGGCACGATGGCTGGCGTCCCGCGGTTGCCCGCTATGAGTGATGACGGATCAGCTGCTGCGATCGCCGCCAGGCTGGACCTGGGGCATGCGGCCAAGGGCCGCGAACGTTGCCGGAACCGTGTCGGCCGCAGCTGGCCCACACTCGGCAAAATGCCGCGGTCGCATGGCGACCGCGGCACAGATACATCAACCCAGCTGCATGCCGTGCGAAAGGCCCGGCGGCGGCCAGTTCTCAAGCTTCATGCCGAGCGCCAGACCGCGGCCACCCAACACGTCCTTGATCTCGGTCAGCGACTTCTTGCCGAGGTTCGGGGTCTTCAGGAGCTCCACCTCGGTCTTCTGCACCAGATCGCCGATGTAGTAGATGCTCTCGGCCTTCAGGCAGTTCGCCGAACGCACAGTGAGCTCCAGATCGTCGATCGGACGCAGCAGCAGCGGATCGAAACCGCTCTTCTCAGCCGTATCGGTGGCGCTCTCGCGACGCGAGAAGTCACCGAACACGGACAGCTGGTCGTTGAGGATCTCGGCAGCCTTGCGAACCGCGTCTTCCGCACCGATGGTGCCGTTGGTCTCGATGTCGAGCACGAGCTTGTCGAGGTTGGTGCGCTGCTCGACGCGAGCGGCGTCCACTTCGTAGGCCACGCGCAGTACCGGCGCGAACGACGCGTCCAGCTGCAGGCGGCCGATCGGACGGGTCTCTTCATCCGGATGCTGGCGCGTGCTGGCCGGCTGGTAGCCGACGCCACGACGCACCTTCAGACGCATGTTGAGCGCGATGTCCTTGGTGAGATGGCAGATCACGTGCTCGGGATTGATGATCTCGACCGTGTGGTCCACCGTGATGTCGCCCGCCGTGACCACGCCCTTGCCCTTCTTGGACAAGGTCAGCGTGACCTCGTCGCCCGAGTGCTGGCGGATCGCGACGTCCTTGAGGTTCAGCAGGACTTCGATCACGTCCTCCTGCAGACCCTCAAGCGTGGTGTACTCGTGGAGCACGCCATCGATCTCGACCTCGACAATGGCACTGCCGGGGATCGAGGAGAGCAGCACGCGGCGCAGCGCGTTGCCCAGGGTGTGGCCAAAGCCACGCTCGAGCGGCTCGACCACCACCTTGGCGCGGTTGGCTGCGAGCTGTTCGACGCTGAGGCCGCGAGGCCGCAGCACGCTAGTTGACGAAACTGCCATGCAGAGCTCCGGTTGATTACTTCGAGTAAAGCTCGACGATCAGCGCTTCGTTGATGTCGGACGGCAGATCACCGCGATCCGGCACCGACTTGAACGTGCCGGCGAACTTCTTGGCATCCACTTCCACCCACTGCGGGCGAAGGTCCATGGTGTCGAACACGGTCGCCGCTTCCTGCACGCGCAGCTGGTTGCGCGCACGCTCGGTCAGGGCGATCACGTCACCGGGACGGACCTGGTAGGAAGGAATGTTCACTTTCTTGTCGTTCACCAGGATTGCCTTGTGGGCAACCAGCTGGCGGGCCTGGGCGCGGGTCACCGCAAAGCCCATGCGATAGACGACGTTGTCCAGACGGCTCTCGAGCAGGCGCAGCAGGTTCTCACCGGTGTTGCCCTTGAGGGTCGACGCCTTGGTGTAGTAGTTGCTGAACTGACGCTCGAGCACGCCGTAGATGCGCTTGACCTTCTGCTTCTCGCGCAGCTGGACGGCATAATCGGACATGCGCATGCGCTTGTTGGCGCCATGCTGACCGGGCTTGTTTTCCAGCTTGCACTTGGAGTCCAGCGCGCGGGCCGGGCTCTTCAGGCTGAGGTCCGAACCCTCACGACGGGCGAGCTTGCAGGTAGCTCCACGATAACGGGCCATGGGTATGCTCCTTAGACTCGACGCTTCTTGGGGGGACGGCAGCCGTTGTGCGGAATCGGCGTGACGTCGATGATGTTCAGCACCTTGTAGCCGAGCGCGTTCAGCGAACGCACCGCCGACTCACGGCCCGGGCCCGGGCCCTTGATGCGCACTTCGACGGTCTTCACGCCGTAGTCGCCAGCGGCACGACCGGCCTTTTCGGCGGCGACCTGGGCGGCAAACGGGGTCGACTTGCGCGAACCGCGGAAACCGGCGCCGCCAGCGGTCGCCCACGACAACGCGTTGCCCTGGCGATCGGTGATGGTGACGATGGTGTTGTTGAAGGAGGCCTGCACGTGAGCCACGGCATCCGTGACAACGCGCTTGATCTTCTTCTTGGTCTTGACAGGCTTGGCCATAATTCGAATCCGTTACTTCTTGATCGCGCGACGCGGACCCTTGCGGGTGCGGGCGTTGGTACGCGTGCGCTGACCGCGCACCGGCAGGCCACGACGGTGGCGAAGACCGCGGTAGCAACCCAGATCCATCAGACGCTTGATGGCGATACCCACCTCGCGACGCAGATCGCCTTCGACAACGTACTTGGCGATTTCGTGGCGGAGCTTCTCCACCTCACCCTCGCTGAGGGACTTGATCGGCGTGGTCGGAACCACTCCGGCGTCCGCGCAGACCTTCTTGGACCGGCTGCGGCCGATGCCGTAGATGCTCTGCAGGCCGACCCAGACGTGTTTCTGGACCGGCAAATTGACACCCGCGATGCGCGCCATGATGTTCTTTCTCCGATGCGTTTCGTGCGCGGTAAACGCGCAATTTTAACCTGAATTAACTTCACTGGAAAGCCCTGCGGCACCCGCCGCCCGCTTCCCCACGATCCAGCCCAGCTCCTACGCCCCAGCAGCCATCAGTTGCGGCGGAGATTGGCCTTCTTGAGCAAACCTTCGTATTGGTGGCTGACCAGATGGGCCTGCACCTGCGAGGTGAAGTCCATCACCACCACCACCACGATCAGCAGCGAGGTACCGCCGAAGTAGAAGGGCACGTTCCAAGACTTCTGCATGAACGTCGGCACCAGACACACCAGCACCAGGTAAAGAGCGCCCACGCCGGTCAGGCGGGTCATCACCGAATCGATATAGCTGGCGGTCGCCTTGCCCGGGCGGATGCCCGGAATCAGCGCGCCGGAGCGCTTGAGGTTGTCCGCCGTCTCCTGCGAATTGAAGACGATCGCGGTGTAGAAGAACGCGAACGTAATCACCAGCACGGCAAAGATCACATCGTGCAGCGGCTCACCCTGGGTCAGCGCCTGGGTCAACGACTGCAGCCAACGCGACTGGTGCCCCGTACCGAACCAGCTCAGCGCGGTTGCCGGGAACAGCAGCAGACTGCTGGCGAAGATCGGCGGGATCACGCCCGACATGTTGATCTTCAGCGGCAGGTGCGAGCTCTGGTTCATGTAGGCCTGCTGGCCGCCGGACTTGCGCGCGTAGTTCACGGTGATGCGCCGCTGGGCGCGCTCCATGAACACCACAAACGCCGTCGTCGCCAGCACCACCGCCACGATCAGGATCAGCTTCAGACCGCTGCCCAGCTCGCCGTTAGCCTGCATGGTGAGGGTATGCGCCACCGCACCGGGAAGCCCGGCCACGATACCGGCGAAGATCAGCAGCGAGATGCCGTTGCCGATGCCACGCTCGGTGATCTGCTCACCCAGCCACATCAGGAACATCGTGCCGGCCGTGAGACCCACCACCGACGCGATCACGAAACCCATGCCCGGCATGTAGACCACCGGCACGCCGCCAGCCGCCACCTGCTTTTGCAGCGCCACTGCGATACCGAACGCCTGGAACGCCGCCAGTCCCACGGTGCCGAAGCGTGTGTACATGGTCATCTTGCGTCGACCGGCCTCGCCCTCCTTGCGCAGGTTCTGCAGGCTCGGGATCACCGAGCCCATCATCTGCACCACGATGGAGGCCGAGATGTACGGCACCACGCCGAGTGCAAACACCGACATGCGCGAGAGCGATCCGCCGGAAAACATGTTGAACATGTTCAACAGACCACCGCCCTGCTGCTCGATGAGCCGCGTCATCGCCTCCGGATTCACCCCCGGCACGGGGATGAACGAACCGAGGCGGAAGACGATCAGCGCACCAATCACGAAGAAGATGCGCTGACGCAGTTCCGTCAGCTTGCCGAGCGATCCGAGCTGGCTGCCCTTGGCTGCGGCCACTGGATTACTCCACGCTGCCGCCGGCCGCCTCGATGGCCGCCTTGGCGCCGGCCGTGGCGAGGACGCCGGAGAGCTTCACAGCGCGACCGATCTCGCCCTTGGCCACGACCTTGACCTTCTTCGCGCGACTGTCGATCAGGCCAGCCTGATGCAGCGCCACGACGTCGATCACGTCCGCCTTGAGGGTGGCCAGCTGATACAGGAACACTTCCTGGCTCTCCGCCTTCTTCAGCGAGCGGAAGCCCACCTTCGGCAGGCGACGCTGCAGCGGCATCTGACCGCCTTCGAAGCCGTACTTGTGGGTGCCGCCCGCGCGAGCGTGCTGACCCTTGTGACCGCGACCGGCGGTCTTGCCCAGACCCGAACCGATACCGCGGCCGACGCGCAGGCGCGTCTTGCGGGAACCGGCGGCCGGCTTGATGTCGTTAAGACGCATGATGATTACTCCTCGACCCGGACCAGGTAATAGACCGTGTTGATCAGGCCACGCACCTGCGGGCTGTCCTTCAGCTCACGGACGTCGTTGAGCTTGCCCAGGCCCAGGGCCTTGACGCTCAGACGATGACGGCTCTGCACGCCACGCAGACCCTTGACCAGGCGCACGCGCACGGTCTTGTCGGCGGTCTCTTTCTTAGCCATTGCCCAACACCTCATCCAGGGTCTTGCCACGCTTCGCGGCGATCTTCTTGGGCGAGGCGACAGCCTGCAGACCCTTGATGGTGGCGCGCACGAGGTTGATCGGGTTACGCGAACCCACCGCCTTGGCCAGCACGTTCTTCACGCCGACCACTTCCAGCACGGCGCGCATCGCACCGCCGGCGATCACGCCGGTACCTTCCGAAGCGGGCTGCATGTAGACGCGTGCCGCGCCGTGATTGGCCTTGATGGCGTACCACAGCGTGCCGTTGTTGAGCTCGATGTTCACCATCTGGCGGCGCGCACGCTCCATGGCCTTGGAAATGGCCACCGGCACCTCGCGCGCCTTGCCATAACCAAAACCGACGCGGCCTTCGCCGTCGCCGACCACGGTCAATGCGGTGAAGCTCATCTGGCGGCCACCCTTGACGGTCTTGGCCACGCGGTTGACGGCAATCAGCTTCTCGAGCAGGCCGTCTGAATTTTCGCGATCGTTAGAAGACATGTTCTTTTCCATGTGCCCGACCATGCGGGACTTTTGCTTGCGGCTGGGCCGCTTGGAGTTGTAGGTACTTCAAGCGGCTGCCACGCCAGGCGCGGCAGCCGTTACATCAGAACTTCAGGCCAGCTTCGCGCGCCGCATCGGCCAAGGCCTTGATGCGACCGTGATAACGGAAGCCGGAGCGGTCGAAGGCGACCGCATCGATGCCGGCCGCCAGGGCGCGCTCGGCAATAACCTTGCCCACCGCCGCAGCGGCGGTGAGGTTCTTGGTGCCCTTCAAGCCCTCGGCAACCGCCTTCTGCACGGTGGACGCGGCAGCGACCACCTTGGTGCCCGAAGCGTCGAACACCTGTGCGTACAGGTGCTGGCCCGTGCGATGCACCGACAGGCGCGGTACGGCGAGCTTGCGGATGTGCGAGCGGGTCGACTTGGCGCGGCGCAGGCGGGATTCGTTCTTGTTCATCGTCATGTTCTCCAGAAAGCGGATCGACTTCAGCAGGCACCCGGCATTCACCGGGACGCCGCCTTAAGCCTTCTTGGCTTCCTTCAGCGTGATCTTCTCACCGGCGTAGCGCACACCCTTGCCCTTGTAGGGCTCCGGCGGACGGAAGCCGCGAATCTTGGCAGCCACCTGACCCACGCTCTGCTTGTCCGAGCCCTTGATCAGGATCTCGGTCTGCGTCGGAGTTTCGATGGTCACGCCTTCCGGCGCGTTGAACACCACCGGATGGGAGAAACCCAGGCTCAGGTTCAGCGCCTTGCCGGCCATCGATGCGCGGTAACCCACGCCGACCAGCTCCAGCTTGCGCTCGTAACCCTCGGACACGCCCTTGATCATGTTCGCCAGCAGCGCGCGAGCGGTGCCACCGAACTTGTCGTCAGCGCCCTCGGCCAGCTCGATCGTGGCGACGCCGTCGTTGACGGCAACGTTCACGCCCGGCAGGGCATGCACGGACAGCGAGCCCTTCGGCCCCTTCACCGAGACACCCTCGGCGGCAACCTTCAGCTCCACGCCCTTGGGCAGGCTGATCGGCTTCTTAGCAACACGGGACATCGTCGACTCCTTATGCCACTTGGCCGATGACTTCGCCGCCCAGGCCCTTGGCACGGGCCTGCGCGTCGGTCAGCAGACCGGCCGAAGTCGAAATGATCGAGATACCGAGGCCACCGAGCACTTTCGGCAACTCGTCCTTGCCGCGATAGACGCGCAGGCCGGAGCGGCTGACTCGGGAAATGGTCTCGATGGCCGGGCGGCCTTCGAAATACTTGAGCTTGATCTCGAGCACCGGCTTGCCTTCCTGGTCGGAAGTCTTGGCGTCGAGGATGTAGCCCTCGTTCTTGAGAAGGTTGGCGATCGCCACCTTCAGCTTCGACGACGGCATGCTTACGGCCTGCTTGCCCGACAGCTGGGCATTGCGCACACGCGTAAACAGATCGGCGATGGGATCAGTCATGCTCATGAAAACATCCTTCAGAGTGCACCGATATCCGATAAAACCGGAAATCAATTCTAGATTGTGAGCTGCAGCGAGGCAGCCTGCGTTGCGCAGACCGACGAGTGTAGCAGCCTTTTCCGGCTTTGGCGAATATCGAGGCGCCGTAGCGTCAACAGGCGGGGTGCCCCGCCTGCTGGATGGGCTGCAGCGGGAAACTAGCCCACTGCAGTCATCCGATCAGGTATTACCAGCTGGCCTTGCGCAGACCCGGCACGTCACCGCGCATGGTCGCTTCACGCAGCTTGTTGCGGCCGAGGCCGAACTTCTTGTACACGGCGCGCGGACGACCGGACAGCGCGCAGCGCGTGCGCTGACGAACCGGGCTCGCGTCACGCGGCAGCTTTTGCAACTTGGTCTGGGCGTCCATCTTCTCGTCATACGAGGCGTTGGGGCTCAGCACGACCGCCTTCAGTTCGGCGCGCTTGGCGGCGTACTTCTGGACGAGCTTGGTCCGCTTCAGATCGCGGTTGACCATCGAGGTCTTTGCCATGGGTTATCTCTCGCGTATCAGTTGCGGAACGGGAAGCTGAAAGCTTCCAGCAGCGCCTTGGCTTCGGCGTCGGTCTTGGCGGTGGTGGTGATGGAGATGTCCATGCCACGCATCGCGTCGATCTGGTCGAAGTCGATTTCGGGGAAGATGATCTGTTCCTTCACGCCGAAGTTGTAGTTGCCACGGCCATCGAAGGCGCGACCCGACACGCCGCGGAAGTCGCGGACGCGGGGCAGCGAGATGTTGATCAGGCGGTCGAGGAACTCCCACATCTGGGCGCGGCGCAGGGTCACCTTGCAGCCGATCGGCCAACCGTCGCGGATCTTGAACGAGGCCACGGAAACGCGCGCCTTGGTCGTGATCGGCTTCTGACCGGCAATCTTGGCCATGTCGGCCACGGCGTTCTCGAGCACTTTCTTGTTGCCCGCCGCTTCACCCACACCCATGTTCAGCGTGATCTTGGTGATGCGGGGAACCTGCATCACGTTCTCGTAGCCGAACTTCTCGGTGAGCTTGGTGATTACCTGCTCTTTATAAAATTTTTCAAGGCGCGTCATGATCGTGTTCCTTACGCGTCCACGACCTCGCCACTCGAACGGAACACGCGGACCTTGCGCCCATCTTCGAGCGTCTTGGTGCCAACGCGTTCACCCTTGTTCGTGGCGGGGTTGAACAGCTGCACATTGGAGAGATGGATCGAGGCCTCACGCTCGACGATACCGCCGGGCTGGTTGGCCTGCGGGTTCGCCTTGGTGTGGCGCTTGACCAGATTCACGTTGGCGACGAAGACGCGATCGCCATCGACGCGCAGCACATCGCCGCGCTGGCCTTTGTTCTTGCCGGTGATCACGAGGACCTGATCACCCTTGCGGATACGGTTCATGGTTATTACTCCGCTCAGAGCACTTCGGGCGCGAGCGAGACGATCTTCATGAACTTCTCGCTGCGCAGCTCGCGGGTAACCGGCCCGAAGATACGGGTGCCGATCGGCTCGAGCTTGTTGTTGAGGAGGACAGCCGCGTTGCCGTCGAAACGGATCAGCGAGCCATCGGGACGACGCACACCCTTGGCGGTGCGAACGACCACGGCGTTGTACACCTCGCCCTTCTTCACCTTGCCGCGCGGGATGGCATCCTTCACGGTGACCTTGATCACGTCACCGATAGCTGCGTAGCGGCGCTTGGAGCCGCCCAGCACCTTGATACACATCAGCTCCTTGGCGCCGCTGTTGTCCGCTGCGGAAAGCGTGCTTTGCATCTGGATCATGTCTGCACCCTCCCTTAGACGTTGGCGCGCGTGAGGATTTCAACCACGCGGTGATGTTTGGTCTTCGACAGCGGGCGGCATTCCGCGATGCGCACCACGTCGCCCTCGTTCGCGCCCAGGTCGTCCTGGGCGTGGAGCTTGGTGGAGCGGCGGATGATCTTGCCGAGCAGGCCGTGCTGCACCTGACGCTCGACCAGCACCGTGACCGTCTTGTCCATCTTGTTGCTGACTACGCGGCCCTGCAGGGTGCGTGCCTGTTTCTGATTGTCGCTCATGTCCGCCGTCCCTTACTTCTTGCCGCCGAGCACGAACTTCGTGCGGGCGATGTCGCGCCGAACGCGGCGCAGCTGGTGCGGCTGGCTGAGCTGGCCGGTGCCCTTCTGCATGCGCAGATTGAACTGCTCCTTGCGAAGGTCCAGCAGATGCTGGTTCAGCTCTTCGACCGACTTGTTGTTGATATCTTTGATAGCCATCACATCACCGCCCGGCTGACAAACTGGGTCTGCACCGAGAGCTTGGCGGCGGCCAGGCGGAACGCCTCGCGTGCCGTCGGCTCGTCGACACCCTCGATTTCATAGAGCATGCGGCCGGGCTGGATCGGCGCGACCCACAGCTCGACGCCGCCCTTACCCGCGCCCATGCGGACTTCGATCGGCTTCTTGGTGATCGGCTTGTCCGGGAACACGCGGATCCAGAGCTTGCCGCCGCGCTTCACGAAACGCGTGATGCAACGACGAGCCGCCTCGATCTGACGGGCAGTGAGGGCGCCGTGAGTGGTCGCCTTCAGGCCGTACTCGCCGAAGCTGACGAGGTTGGAGCTGAAAGCCAGGCCGTCATTGCGGCCCTTGAACTGCTTGCGGAATTTGGTTCGCTTGGGTTGCAACATGGCAACTCTCCTTACTTCGCCGACCGCTCGCGACGGCCGTCACCGGCTTCGCGACGTGGCTCACGACGACCCTCGCCACCTTCGCGGCGCGGCTGCGACTGCTCTTCCTTCGACTCCTGGCCAATCTGCGCCATGTCGAAGATTTCGCCCTTGTAGATCCACACCTTGATGCCGATGATGCCGTAGGTGGTCTTTGCCTCGGCGGTGCCGTAGTCGATGTCCGCACGCAGCGTGTGCAGCGGCACGCGACCCTCACGGCTCCACTCGGAGCGGGCGATCTCGGCACCGTTCAGACGGCCCGAAACGTTGATCTTCACACCCAGGGCACCGAGGCGCATCGCGTTGCCCACCGCACGCTTCATGGCGCGGCGGAACATGATGCGACGCTCGAGCTGCTGCGCGATCGACTCGGCCACCAGCTGCGCGTCGAGCTCCGGCTTGCGAACCTCGTTCACGTTGATGTGCGTCGGGACGCCCATCATCTGGCTGACTTCCTTGCGCAGCTTCTCGATGTCCTCGCCCTTCTTGCCGATCACCACGCCCGGACGGGCGCTGTGGATCGTCACGCGGGCGGTCTTGGCCGGGCGCTCGATCTGGATCTTCGAGATGCCGGCCTGCGCCAGCTTCTTGCGAAGCATGTCGCGGACCTTGAGGTCGGCGACCAGATAGTTGGCGTAGTCAGCCTTGTTTGCGTACCACTTCGAGTTCCAGTCCTTGGCAATGCCGAGGCGGATACCGGTGGGATGAACTTTATGACCCATCGTCTATACCCTCAGTCAGTTGCCAACGACCACAGTGATGTGGCTGGTGCGCTTCAGGATGCGCGAACCGCGGCCTTTGGCGCGGGCGTACATACGCTTCATCGCCGGACCCTCGTCCACGAAGATGCGCGAGACCTTCAGCTCGTCCACGTCAGCGCCGAGGTTGTTCTCGGCGTTGGCGACGGCCGACAGCAGCACCTTGCGAACGAGGTGTGCGGCCTTCTTGTTGGTGAACTGGAGCACGTCGCTGGCGCGACCCACGGGGAGACCGCGGACCAGGTCAGCTACCAGGCGTGCCTTCTGCGCCGAGATGCGGGCGCTGCGCAGGATCGCTTTGGCTTCAGTGCTCATCACTTGCCCTTCTTATCGCCGCCATGGCCCTTGAAGGTGCGGGTCACCGCGAACTCGCCGAGCTTGTGCCCGACCATGTTCTCGTTGACGAGCACCGGCACGTGCTGGCGACCGTTGTGGATGGCGATGGTCAGGCCGACCATTTCCGGCAGGATCATCGAGCGACGCGACCAGGTCTTGATCGGGCGCTTGTTGTTGGCGGAAACCGCAGCTTCCACCTTCTTGACAAGGTGAAGGTCGACGAACGGACCTTTCTTCAGAGAACGCGGCATGTCGGCTTCCTGTTACTTGCGACGACGCACGATGAACTGCTGCGTGCGCTTGTTGTTGCGGGTCTTGTAGCCCTTGGCCGGCGTGCCCCACGGGCTGACCGGATGACGACCACCAGAAGTCTTGCCCTCACCACCGCCGTGCGGATGGTCGACCGGGTTCATGACCACGCCGCGGACGGTCGGACGAATGCCCTTCCAACGCTTGGCGCCGGCCTTGCCCAGCTTCTTGAGGCTGTGCTCGGAGTTGCCGACTTCACCGATGGTGGCGCGGCAGTCGACCGGCACGCGGCGCATCTCGCCGGAGCGCAGACGCAGCGTGGCGTAACCGGACTCGCGAGCCACCAGCTGCACCGAGGCGCCGGCGCTGCGGGCGATCTGCGCACCCTTGCCTGCCTTCATCTCGATGCAGTGCACGGTCGAGCCGACCGGGATGTTGCGCAGCGGCAGGCAGTTGCCGGCCTTGATCGGCGAATCGGAGCCGGACACCAGACGGTCACCCACCGCCACGCCCTTCGGCGCGATGATGTAGCGGCGCTCGCCATCGGCGTAGCACAGCAGCGCGATGTGCGCGGTGCGGTTAGGATCGTACTCGATGCGCTCGACGACGCCCGCGATGCCTTCCTTGTCGCGCTTGAAGTCGATGATGCGGTAATGCTGCTTGTGACCGCCGCCACGATGACGCGTGGTGATGCGACCGTAATGGTTGCGACCACCCGTCTTCGACTGCGACTCGGTCAGCGGCGCGTAGGGAGCGCCCTTGTGCAGACCTTCCGTGCGGACGCTGACTGCGTCGCGACGCCCGGGCGAGGTCGGCTTGTGCGTAATTAGTGCCATCTCACAGAACTCCTGGCTCAGGCCTTGGCCGACACATCGATGGTCTGACCATCGGCGAGGCGCACATAGGCCTTGCGCTTGCCCTGGCGGCTGCCAGTGCGGAAACGGAAGGACTTGACCTTGCCCTTGGCGTTGACGAGGTTCACCTGCTCGACCTTGACGTCGAACATCTGCTCCACGGCGGCGCGGACATCGGCCTTGGTTGCCTCGGGGGCGACGACAAACACGTACTGGTTGCTCTCGGCGAGGCGGGCAGCCTTTTCGGAGATGTGCGGGGCACGCAGCGTGTTGAGAATGCGTTCGTTGCTCATGCCAGCCACTCCTCGATCTTCTTCACCGCATCGACGGTCATGACCACGTAGTCGGAGCCGACCAGGCTGACCGGATTCAGTGCCAGCACGTCGACCACATGGACGTACGGGATGTTGCGCGCCGCCAGGAACAGCGACTCGGTGGCATCCTCGGAAACCAGCAGCACGCGGCCGGACACCTGGAGCTCGGCGAGCTTGGCGACCATGGCGGAGGTCTTCGGGCTGTCGATGCCGAAGCCTTCGACGACCTTCAGACGGTCGGCACGATTGAGCTCGGCCAGAATCGAGCGGATCGCCACGCGGTACGACTTGCGGTTGACCTTCTGCTCGAAGCTGCGCGGCTTGGCGGCAAACGTCACACCACCGCCGACGAAGATCGGGGCGCGGTAGTCGCCGTGGCGGGCACCGCCGCCCTTCTGCTTCTTGAACTTCTTGGTGGTGCCGGACATCTCACCACGCGAAAGCTGGGCCTTGGTACCCGCGCGACCGCCGGCCTGGTAGGCCACGACCACCTGGTGAACCAGGGCCTGCTTGTACTCGCCGCCGAACACTTCGTCCGACACGCTGAGCGGCTTGGCGCCAATGACATTCAGTTCCATGGCGTCTCTCCTCAACCCTTGGTGGTCGGACGGATGACGACGTCGCCACCGGTAGCACCCGGCACCGCGCCCTTCACCGCGATCAGGTGACGCTCGGCGTCGACCTTGACCACTTCCAGACCCTGCTGCGTGCGGTTGACCGCACCCATGTGGCCGGACATCTTCTTGCCCGGGAACACGCGACCCGGCGTCTGGCGCTGACCGATAGAACCCGGCGCGCGATGCGACAGCGAGTTACCGTGGGTGGCGTCACCCATCTTGAAGTTCCAGCGCTTGATCGTGCCCTGGAAACCCTTGCCCTTCGACACGCCGGCGACGTCCACGATCTGGCCCGCGGAGAACACGTCGTCCGCCTTGATCTCGGCGCCGACAGCGTACTTGCCGAGATCGTCGGCAGACACGCGGAACTCCCACAGCCCACGACCCGGCTCAACCTTCGCCTTGGCGTAGTGACCCTTCAGCGGCTGGGTCAGCAGCGAGGCGCGCTTCACGCCCGCCGCAACCTGCACAGCGCTGTAGCCATCATTCTCTTCCGTCTTCACCTGGGTCACGCGGTTCGGCGTCGCTTCAATCAGCGTCACCGGAATCGAGCGGCCATCCTCAGTGAAGAGTCGGCTCATGCCGCACTTGCGGCCAACCAGTCCGATACTCATCTTCGTATCCTGTCTATCGCTCAACCGAGCTTGATCTGAACATCGACGCCAGCGGCGAGATCAAGCTTCATGAGCGCGTCCACGGTCTTGTCGTTGGGGTCAACGATGTCGAGTACACGCTTGTGCGTACGGGTCTCGTACTGGTCGCGTGCATCCTTGTCGACGTGCGGCGACACCAGAATGGTGTAGCGCTCGATCTTGGTCGGGAGCGGAATCGGACCGAGAACCGTTGCGCCAGTGCGCTTGGCCGTCTCGACGATCTCGCTGGCCGAGCGGTCGATCAGACGGTGATCGTACGCCTTGAGCCGAATGCGAATCTTCTGGTTCGCCATAACCGTGTCCTGTTGTCTAAAGAACAAAAACTGTGATCCGGAACGGCTTCTCACCGCTCCGCACAACCCATGCCACCACGTGCGCGGGCCGCCACCAGGGGCCGCCCAAAATGTTCGGCAAGCCGGAAAACCGACTTGCCGAGCAGAAAAGTATAAAAGGCGTAAAAACAAAGATCAACAAGGCGCAAGCCTTGGTGATCGCGTCATAGCCCCAGGCGTTCCGTGCCAGCGAACTCGAAGCGCATCCTGCACCTCATTTCGCGGTAAGGAGGCTCACTGACGAGCAGCAAGCCCTCCATATAACCCGTCAAGCATAGCAAGCTCTAACGACAAAGAAAAGAGGGTCAGCCTATTTTCCCTTGCCGCTGACGCTGGATAGCACAACGGCGGCCGTAGCCGCCGTTGCATCCAGCCACCGGGCGACGCCACGAGGGGCGTCGCCGGAAGGCAAGGACAAGCCTTACTTGATGACCTTGGCCACCACGCCGGCGCCGACGGTGCGGCCGCCTTCGCGGATCGCGAAGCGCAGACCTTCGTCCATCGCGATCGGGTGGATCAGGCTCACCACCATCTTCACGTTGTCGCCCGGCATCACCATCTCCACGCCTTCCGGCAGGGTCACGGCACCGGTCACGTCCGTCGTGCGGAAGTAGAACTGCGGGCGGTAGCCCTTGAAGAACGGGGTATGACGGCCACCCTCGTCCTTCGACAGCACGTACACCTCGGCCTCGAAGTCGGTGTGCGGGGTGATCGAACCGGGCTTGGCCAGCACCTGGCCGCGCTCCACGTCGTCACGCTTCAGGCCGCGCAGGAGCAGGCCCACGTTGTCGCCCGCCTGACCCTGATCCAGCAGCTTGCGGAACATTTCCACGCCGGTCACGGTGGTCTTCTGCGTGTCGCGGATACCCACGACCTCGATTTCCTCGCCCACCTTGATGATGCCGCGCTCCACGCGACCGGTCACCACGGTGCCGCGACCGGAGATCGAGAACACGTCTTCCACCGGCATCAGGAACGGCTTGTCGATGTCGCGCTGCGGCTCGGGGATGTAGCTGTCCAGCGCGTCCACCAGCGCGATGATCGCCGGCACGCCGATCTCGCTCTGATCACCTTCCAGCGCCTTCAGCGCCGAACCCTTGATGATCGGCGTGTCGTCGCCCGGGAAGTCGTACTTCGACAGCAGCTCGCGCACTTCCATCTCGACGAGCTCCAGCAGCTCGGCGTCGTCCACCATGTCCGCCTTGTTCAGGAAGACCACGATGTACGGCACGCCCACCTGGCGCGACAGCAGGATGTGCTCACGCGTCTGCGGCATCGGGCCATCGGCGGCCGAGCACACCAGGATCGCGCCATCCATCTGCGCCGCACCCGTGATCATGTTCTTCACGTAGTCGGCGTGGCCCGGGCAGTCCACGTGGGCGTAGTGGCGGTTCGGCGACTCGTATTCCACGTGTGCGGTCGAGATCGTGATACCACGCGCCTTCTCTTCCGGCGCCGCGTCGATCGCGTCATACGCCTTGAACTCGCCACCGAAGCGCTCTGCGCCGATCTTCGTCAGCGCCGCCGTCAGCGTCGTCTTGCCGTGGTCCACGTGACCGATCGTGCCCACGTTGACGTGCGGCTTGGTGCGCTCGAATTTACCCTTTGCCATGACTCTAACCTCTGAAAAAAGAACCGCAATTATAACGAAAGTTGGCCCTGTCAGGCCCTCCTGGTGACTTGCTCGGCCATCGACGCCGGCAACTCGGCGTAATGATCGAATTCCATCGTGTATGTCGCCCGCCCCTGGGTCAGCGAGCGCAGGCTGGTGGCGTAGCCGAACATCTCGCCCAGCGGCACCAGCGCATCGATCGCCTTGACCGAGCCGGCGTCGCGCGAGCCCCGCAGAATACCGCGACGGCGACTGAGGTCGCCCATCACGTCCCCCATGTGCTCGTCGGGGGTCACCACCGCCACGCGCATCACCGGCTCCAGCAGGGCGGGACCTGCCTTGCCGTAGGCCTCCTTGAACGCCTGCGACGCAGCAATCCGGAACGCCAGCTCGGACGAATCGACCTCGTGGAACGAGCCGTCGACCAAGCGGACACCGACGTCCACCACCGGGAATCCGGCGAGCGGACCGCTGGCCATCGCCTCCTGGACGCCCCGGTCGATGGCGGGAATGTATTCGCGCGGGATCGCGCCACCAACGATGGCGTTCTCGAACGCATATCCCTGGCCGCGCTCGCGCGGGGTCAACTCGATCACCACGTGGCCGAACTGCCCCTTGCCGGCAGACTGGCGCACGAAGCGCCCTTCCTGCCGCACCGGCCGGCGAATCGTCTCGCGATATGCCACCTGAGGCTTGCCGACGATCGCCTCGACCTGAAACTCGCGGCGCATGCGGTCGACCAGAATGTCCAGATGCAGCTCGCCCATACCGGCGATGATGGTCTGGCCCGACTCGGGGTCGATGCGCACACGAAACGACGGATCCTCCGCAGCCAGCCGCCCCAGTGCAACACCCATCCGCTCCTGGTCGGCGGCGGTCTTCGGCTCGACCGCCATGGCGATCACCGGCTCAGGGAACGTCATCCGCTCGAGGGTGATCACGTGATCACTGGCGCACAGCGTGTCGCCCGTCGTCACATCTTTGAGCCCCACCGCCGCAGCGATGTCGCCGGCACGTACCTCGCGGATCTCGTCGCGCTCGTTGGCGTGCATCTGCATGATGCGGCCGATCCGCTCCTTGCGCCCTTTCCCCGGGTTGTACACCGCATCGCCGGAGCTGAGCGTGCCGGAATACACGCGGAAGAACGTCAGCGCGCCGATGAGCGGGTCGATCATGATCTTGAACGCCAGCGCCGCGAACGGCTGGTCGTCGGCGGCGATGCGCGAGTCTTCGCGGTCGCGCTCGTCGACGCCCCGTACCGGCGGGCGATCGCTTGGGGACGGGAGAAAATGGATCACCGCGTCGAGCACCGCCTGCACGCCCTTGTTCTTGAACGCCGAGCCACAGAACACCGGGATCAGCGTGGCGGCGAGCGTGCCCGCCCGCAGCCCGGCCATCACTTCCTGGTCGCTGAGATCGCCCTCGTCGAGGTACTTGTTCATCAGCGCCTCGGACGTCTCGGCCGCCGACTCGACCATGAAGCTTCGCGCCCGGCGCGCCGGCTCGACGAGATCCGGCGGGATGTCGCGATACTCGAATTGCATGCCCTGGGACGCGTCGTCCCAGTAGATCGCGCGCATCGACATGAGGTCGACCACGCCGACGAAGTCGTCCTCGGCGCCAATCGGCAGCTGCATCGGCACGGGATTGGCCTCGAGGCGCTCCTTCAGCTGCGCCACGACCTTGTCGAAATCCGCGCCGGTGCGATCCATCTTGTTGATGAAGGCCAGGCGAGGAACGGAGTACTTGTTGGCCTGGCGCCAGACTGTCTCCGACTGCGACTGCACGCCGCCGACGGCACACAGCACGAACACGGCACCGTCGAGCACGCGCAAAGAGCGCTCCACCTCGATGGTGAAGTCGACATGGCCGGGGGTGTCGATGATGTTGAAGCGGTGCTCGGGCAGCGAGCGATCCATGCCCTTCCAGAAGGCCGTGGTGGCCGCGGAGGTGATGGTGATGCCCCGCTCCTGCTCCTGCTCCATCCAGTCCATCGTGGCCGCGCCGTCGTGCACCTCACCGATTTTGCGGCTGACCCCTGTGTAGAACAGGATGCGCTCGGTGGTCGTGGTCTTCCCGGCATCGATGTGGGCCATGATGCCGAAATTCCGGTAGCGCTCGATCGGGGTCGTGCGTGCCACGATGCTGACCTCTGAAATGCGAGAAGGCAGTGGACGAGCCCTCGGGCCCGCCCACTGCCTTGCAAGTCACGCTTACCAGCGGTAGTGCGAGAACGCCTTGTTGGCTTCCGCCATGCGGTGCGTTTCTTCGCGCTTCTTGATCGCGCCACCGCGATTCTCGGAAGCTTCCAGCAGCTCGGCAGCCAGCTTGCGCGGCATCGAGGTCTCGCCGCGCTTGCGCGCCGCGTCGATCGCCCAGCGCATGGCCAGCGCCATGCGGCGGCCCGGACGGACTTCGACCGGCACCTGATAGGTGGCACCGCCCACACGGCGGGACTTCACCTCGACCGCCGGAGCGATGTTGTTGAGTGCCTTCTCGACCAGAGCCACCGGCTCCGGATTCTTCTCACCGAGCTGGGTGAGCGCGCCGTACACGATGCTCTCGGCGACGGACTTCTTGCCGCTCTTCATCACCATATTGATGAAGCGGGCAATCAGCTGGCTGCCGTGCTTGGGGTCCGGCAGGACCAGACGGGCGGGATGTGAACCTTTACGCGACATGTTGGGTGTCCTTGACTCTTATTTCTTCGGGCGCTTGGCGCCGTACTTGGAGCGCGACTGGCGGCGCTTGGTCACGCCGGCGCAATCGAGGCTGCCGCGCACGGTGTGGTAACGGACGCCCGGAAGATCCTTGACGCGGCCACCGCGGATGAGCACCACCGAGTGCTCCTGCAGGTTGTGGCCTTCGCCGCCGATGTAGCTGATGACCTCGTAACCGTTGGTCAGGCGCACCTTGGCGACCTTGCGCAGGGCCGAGTTCGGCTTCTTCGGGGTGGTGGTGTAGACGCGGGTGCAGACACCACGACGCTGCGGGCTGCTCTGCAGGGCCGGCGAAGCGCTCTTGTAGCTCTTCGGGCTGCGGGACTTGCGCACCAACTGATTGACTGTCGTCATGCGGAACTATTCCTGGGAAACATAAAGGCAGACCGATACGTTCGGCCTGCCAAGAAGCGGAAATTTAACATGGGCCATCTGCACAGGGCAAACGGACACCGCGCATCCATGACCCGAACACGAGGCGCCTCCGTGCGCCTCATTTCGTATGTCAACGAGTGAAGCCCGCGAGGGGCTTACTCGACACCACCGTCACTGACCGGCGCTTCTGCGAAGGAGTGGGCCGAACCGGAGAGGGTTTCCAGCTCCGAGGCGGTGAGACCGCCTTGGCGACGACGCTGCGCGTGGTACGCCAGACCCGTACCTGCCGGAATCAGACGGCCGACAATAACATTTTCCTTCAGGCCACGCAAGGTGTCGCGGGTGCCACGGACCGCCGCCTCGGTGAGGACGCGGGTGGTCTCCTGGAACGATGCGGCCGAGATGAACGACTCGGTCGCCAGCGACGCCTTGGTGATACCCAGCAGCACCGATTCGTACTCGGCCGGACGCTCGCCACGGGCGACCGCACGATCGTTCTCCTCGTTGATGCGCACGCGCTCGACCTGCTCGCCGCGCAGGTAGTGGCTGTCGCCCGGTTCGGTGATCTCAACCTTGCGCAGCATCTGGCGAATGATCGCCTCGATGTGCTTGTCGTTGATCTTCACGCCCTGCAGGCGATAGACGTCCTGGATCTCCTTGACCAGGTACGAAGCCAGCGGCTCCACACCCAGCAGGCGCAGGATGTCGTGCGGGCTCGGCTCGCCGTCGACGATAGTCTCGCCCTTCTCCACGTGCTCGCCCTCGAACACGATGACCTGACGCCACTTGGGAATCAGCTCCTCGTGCTCGTTGCCGTCGACGTCCTTGATGATCAGACGCTGCTTGCCCTTGGTGTCCTTGCCGAAGCTGACGATGCCCGAACGCTCGGCCAGGATCGCCGGCTCCTTCGGCTTGCGCGCCTCGAACAGGTCGGCCACGCGGGGCAGACCACCGGTGATGTCGCGGGTCTTGGAGGTTTCCTGCGGGATACGTGCCACCACGTCGCCCACGCCCACTTCGGCACCGTTCTGGATCGACACGATCGCACCGGCCGGCAGGAAGTACTGCGCGGCGATGTCCGTGCCCGGCAGCTTGAGCTCGCGGCCCTTGCTGTCTTCCAGGCGCACGATCGGGCGCAGATCCTTGGCCTGCGTGCCGCGGCGCTTCGGATCGGTCACCACCGCCGACTCCAGGCCGGTCAGCTCGTCGGTCTGGCTCTGCACCGTGACGCCATCGATGAAGTCGATGAAGCGCACGATACCGGCCACTTCCGACACGATCGGATGGGTGTGCGGATCCCAGTTGGCCACGGTCTGGCCGGCCTTGACCGGATCGCCGTCCTTGACCGCGATGGTCGCGCCGTAAGGCACCTTGTAGCGCTCGCGCTCGCGGCCGTTGGCGTCGATCACCGACACTTCGCCCGAACGCGACACCGCCACCAGGTGACCCTGGTTGTGCTGCACGGTCTTGAGGTTGTTGAACTTCAACGTGCCGGTGGTCTTCACCGAGACGTTGTCCACGGCAGCAGCACGCGACGCCGCACCACCGATGTGGAACGTACGCATGGTCAGCTGGGTACCCGGCTCACCGATCGACTGCGCCGCCACCACGCCCACGGCCTCGCCCATGTTGACGAGGTGGCCACGGGCCAGGTCGCGGCCATAGCACAGCGCGCACACGCCGTGGCTGGCCTGGCAGGTAATCGGCGAGCGGACCTTGACCGACTGCACGCCGGCCTTGTCGAGCTTCTCGACCAGGGCCTCGTCCAGCAGGGTGTCGCGGGTGACGATCGGCTGGTCGTCGTCGCCGGGGGCGTAGACGTCCTCGACCACCACGCGGCCGAGCACGCGGTCGCGCAACGGCTCGACCACATCGCCGCCTTCCACGATCGGCTGCATGGTGACGCCGTCCTCGGTACCGCAATCGGTCGAGGTGATCACCACGTCCTGCGCCACGTCGACGAGTCGACGGGTCAGGTAACCGGAGTTCGCAGTCTTCAGCGCCGTATCCGCCAGGCCCTTACGGGCACCGTGGGTGGAGTTGAAGTACTGCAGCACGTTCAGGCCTTCGCGGAAGTTGGCCTTGATCGGGGTCTCGATGATCGAGCCGTCCGGACGGGCCATCAGGCCGCGCATGCCGGCCAGCTGGCGAATCTGCGCCACCGAACCACGGGCACCGGAGTCGGCCATGATGTACAGCGAGTTCATCGACTTCTGCGCGACCGTCTTGCCATCGGCGTCGGTCACCTTCTCGGTACCGATGCCGTCGATCATCGCCTTGGCGACCAGCTCGTTGGTACGCGACCAGATGTCGACCACCTTGTTGTAGCGCTCACCGGCGGTCACCAGGCCCGACTGGTACTGCTCCTGGATCTCGACCACTTCCTTCTCGGCCTCTTCCAAGATCGGCTTCTTCTCGGCCGGGATGATCATGTCATCGATGCCGATGGAGATGCCGGCGCGGGTCGCGAAGCGGAAGCCGGTGTACATCAGCTTGTCCGCGAACACCACGGTTTCCTTCAGGCCCAGCAGGCGATAGCTGGAGTTGATCAGGCGCGAGATCGCCTTCTTGGTCAGCTCGGTGTTGGCCAGC
This sequence comes from Dyella thailandensis, assembly GCF_050749815.1. Classification (GTDB taxonomy): domain Bacteria; phylum Pseudomonadota; class Gammaproteobacteria; order Xanthomonadales; family Rhodanobacteraceae; genus Dyella_A. The sequence goes on from NZ_CP192735.1 coordinate 2,187,398, forward strand.
GCGAACGGCAGGCCCTCCGGCAGGATCTCGGCCAGCAGCGCGCGACCCACGGTGGTCTCGACCAGCGAGGTCGTGGTGGTGCGTGCACCCTCGTCGTCCACGTGCACCTGCTTCAGGCGCACCTTGACCTTGGCGTGCAGCTCTACCGCACGGTTCTCGTAGGCCCGGCGAACTTCGCCCAGCCCGGAGAACACCATGCCCGAACCCTTCACGTTCACCAGCTCGCGGGTCATGTAGTACAGGCCCAGCACCACGTCCTGGGTCGGCACGATGATCGGCTCGCCGTTGGCGGGCGACAGGATGTTGTTCGACGACATCATCAGCGCGCGCGCTTCCAGCTGCGCCTCGATCGACAGCGGCACGTGCACGGCCATCTGGTCGCCGTCGAAGTCGGCGTTGAACGCGGTACAGACCAGCGGATGCAGCTGGATCGCCTTGCCTTCGATCAGCACCGGCTCGAACGCCTGGATGCCGAGGCGATGCAGGGTCGGTGCACGGTTCAGCAGCACCGGATGCTCGCGGATCACGTCCTCGAGGATGTCCCACACCTGGCCTTCCTCGCGCTCGACGAGCTTCTTGGCGGCCTTGATGGTGGTCGCTTCGCCGCGTGCCTGCAGCTTGGCGAAGATGAACGGCTTGAACAGCTCCAGCGCCATCTTCTTCGGCAGACCGCACTGGTGCAGGCGCAGCGTCGGGCCGACCACGATCACCGAACGGCCGGAGTAGTCCACGCGCTTGCCGAGCAGGTTCTGGCGGAACCGGCCCTGCTTGCCCTTGATCATGTCGGCCAGCGACTTCAGCGCACGCTTGTTGGTGCCGGTGATGGCACGACCGCGGCGACCGTTGTCGAGCAGTGCGTCAACCGACTCCTGCAGCATGCGCTTCTCGTTGCGCACGATGATGTCCGGCGCGTTGAGCTCGAGCAGGCGCTTCAAGCGGTTGTTGCGATTGATGACGCGGCGGTACAGGTCGTTCAGGTCGGAGGTGGCGAAGCGGCCACCGTCCAGCGGCACCAGCGGACGCAGGTCCGGCGGCAGCACCGGCAGCACGGTCAGCACCATCCACTCCGGCTTGTTGCCGGACTCGAGGAACGCCTCGATCAGCTTGACGCGCTTGGTGAGGCGCTTGAGCTTGGTCTCGGAGTTGGTCGAGGCGATCTCTTCCTTCAGGCGGACGACTTCGCCCGGCAGGTCGAGCGACTTCAGCAGCTCGTAGACGGCCTCGGCACCCATGCGGGCGTCGAACTCGTCGCCGTGCTCTTCCACCGCTTCCAGGTACTGGTCTTCGCTGAGCAGCTGGCCGCGCTCGAGCGCAGTCAGGCCCGGATCGATCACCACGAAGGCTTCGAAGTACAGGATGCGCTCGATGTCACGCAGCGTCATGTCCAGCATCAGGCCGATGCGCGAGGGCAGCGACTTGAGGAACCAGATGTGCGCGGTCGGGCTGGCCAGCTCGATGTGGCCCATGCGCTCGCGACGCACCTTGGCCAGGGTGACCTCGGTGCCGCACTTTTCGCAGACCACGCCGCGATGCTTCATGCGCTTGTACTTGCCGCACAGGCACTCGTAGTCCTTCACCGGACCGAAGATGGCGGCGCAGAACAGGCCGTCACGCTCGGGCTTGAAGGTGCGGTAGTTGATCGTTTCGGGCTTCTTCACTTCACCGAAGGACCACGAGCGGATCAGCTCCGGCGACGCCAGCGCGATCTTGATCGCATCGAAGTCCGGCGTCGCGCGCTGCTGATTGAACAGATTGAGCAAATCTTTCATTGCATAAGCTCCTGTAACCCGTCGGTTACTTGATCTCTTCCAGGTCGATGTCGATACCGAGCGAACGGATTTCCTTCACAAGCACGTTGAAGGACTCCGGCATGCCCGCCGTCATCTCGTGGTTGCCGTCGACGATGTTCTTGTACATCTGGTTGCGGCCCTGCACGTCGTCGGACTTCACCGTCAGCATTTCCTGCAGGGTGTAGGCCGCGCCGTAGGCTTCCAGCGCCCAGACTTCCATCTCACCGAAGCGCTGGCCGCCGAACTGCGCCTTGCCGCCCAGCGGCTGCTGGGTGACGAGCGAGTACGGACCGGTGGAGCGCGCGTGCATCTTGTCGTCGACCAGGTGGTTGAGCTTCAGGTAGTGCATGTAGCCCACGGTGACCGGGCGATCGAACGCCTCGCCGGTGCGGCCGTCGAACAGCGTGGTCTGGCCCGACTCGGGCAGATCCGCCAGCTTCAGCATCGCCTTGATCTCGGATTCCTCGGCACCGTCGAACACCGGCGTCGCCATCGGCACGCCTTCCTGCAGGTTGTTCGCCAGCGTGAAGATCTCTTCGTCGGTGAGCGACTTGAGGTCGACGTGCTGCACGGCGCCGGAGACGTGGTGGTTGTAGATCTGATCGAGGAACTCGCGGACCTTCGTCACCTTCTCGCGCGCCTCGAGCATCTTCTGGATCTTCTTGCCCAGGCCCTTGGCGGCCCAGCCCAGATGGACTTCCAGAATCTGGCCGATGTTCATACGCGAAGGCACGCCCAGCGGGTTCAGGCAGATGTCGACCGAGGTGCCGTCAGCCATGTACGGCATGTCCTCCACCGGCACCACGTTGGACACCACGCCCTTGTTGCCGTGGCGACCGGCCATCTTGTCGCCCGGCTGGATGCGGCGCTTCACGGCCAGGAACACCTTGACCATCTTCAGCACGCCCGGAGCAAGGTCATCACCCTGGGTGATCTTGCCCTGCTTCTCCTTGAAGCGCTTGTCGAACTCTTCCTTGTGGCGCTTGATCTGGTCGGCAGCACGCTCGAGGAACTCGGTGACGTCCTCGTCCTTCACGTTGATCTTGAACCAGTCGTCCTTCTTCAGGCCGTCCAGGTAGGCGTCGGTGATCTCGGTGCCGCGCTTCAGGCCGCCCGGACCGCTCATCGCCGACTTGCCGACGAGCTGGGTGCGCATGCGGTTGTAGATCGCGCCCTCGAGGATGCGGAACTGATCGTCCAGATCCTTGCGGATCCGCTTGATCTCCATTTCCTCGATCTGCTTGGCGCGCTTGTCCTTCTCGATGCCGTCGCGGGTGAACACCTGCACGTCGATGACCGTGCCGTCCATGCCCGGCGGCACGCGCAGCGAGCTGTCCTTCACGTCGGACGCCTTCTCGCCGAAGATCGCGCGCAGCAGCTTCTCTTCCGGCGTGAGCTGGCTTTCGCCCTTGGGCGTGACCTTGCCGACCATGATGTCGCCGGCCTTCACTTCCGCGCCGATGTACACGATGCCGGACTCGTCCAGGCGCGCCAGCGCCTGTTCGCCCACGTTCGGGATGTCGGCGGTGATTTCCTCGGCGCCCAGCTTGGTGTCGCGGGCGATGCACGACAGCTCCTCGATGTGGATCGAGGTGTAGCGGTCTTCCTGCACCACGCGCTCGGACAGCAGGATCGAGTCTTCGAAGTTGTAGCCATTCCACGGCATGAAGGCGATCAGCATGTTCTGGCCGAGCGCGAGCTCGCCCAGGTCGGTCGACGAACCGTCGGCCAGCGTGTCGCCCTTCGCCACCACGTCACCCACGTTCACCAGCGGGCGCTGGTTGAGGTTGGTGTTCTGGTTGGAGCGGGTGTACTTGGTCAGCGTGTAGATGTCGACGCCGGCATCGTTGTCGCCGACCTCTTCCTCGTTCACGCGCACCACGATGCGCGCCGCGTCGACCTGCTCGATCTCGCCGCCGCGCTTGGCGGTGACGATGACGCCCGAGTCGCGCGCCACGGCGCGCTCGATGCCGGTACCGACCAGCGGGGTCTGCGAACGCAGCGTCGGCACGGCCTGGCGCTGCATGTTCGCGCCCATCAGCGCGCGGTTCGCGTCGTCGTGCTCGAGGAACGGCACCAGCGCCGCTGCCACCGACACGGTCTGCATGGGCGAAACGTCCATGTAGTCGACTTCGGCCGCCGGGCGCAGCTCGGACTCGCCGCGGAAGCGGCAGGACACGAAGTCCTCGATGAAGGCGCCATGCTTGTCCAGCGGCGAGTTCGCCTGGGCGATCACGTGGTCGCCCTCCTCGATCGCGGAGAGGTAATCGACCTTGTCGGTGACCTTGCCACCCTCGACCTTGCGGTACGGCGTCTCGAGGAAGCCGTACGAGTTGGTGCGGGCGTACACCGCCAGCGAGTTGATCAGGCCGATGTTCGGGCCTTCCGGCGTCTCGATGGTGCAGACGCGGCCATAGTGGGTCGGATGCACGTCGCGCACTTCGAAGCCGGCACGCTCGCGGGTCAGACCGCCCGGTCCAAGCGCCGACACGCGGCGCTTGTGGGTCACTTCCGACAGCGGGTTGTTCTGGTCCATGAACTGCGACAGCTGCGACGAGCCGAAGAACTCCTTCACCGCCGCCGCAACCGGCTTGGCGTTGATCAGGTCCTGCGGGGTCAGGCCATCGGACTCGGCCAGGCTCAAGCGCTCGCGCACGGCGCGCTCCACGCGCACCAGGCCGATGCGGAAGGTGTTCTCCGCCATTTCGCCGACCGAACGCACGCGACGGTTGCCCAGGTGGTCGATATCGTCGACGGTGCCGTGGCCGTTCTTGATGTCGATCAGCACCTTGAGCACGTCGAGGATGTCGGACGACTCGCCGAGCGACTTGACCAGCTCCTGCGACGCCTCTTCCTTGCGGTCGGCGAAGTACTTGTAGTCGTACAGCACGCCCGGACCGAGGATGTCCTGGCGACCCACGCGGCGGTTGAACTTCATCCGGCCGACGCCCGACAGGTCGTAGCGATCGAACGTGAAGAACAGGTTGAAGAACAGGTTCTGCGCGGCGTCCTTGGTCGGCGGCTCGCCCGGACGCATCATGCGGTAGATCTCCACCAGCGCCTCCAGCGGCGTCTTGGTGTTGTCGATGCGCAGGGTGTGCGAGATGTACGCGCCGCGATCGAGATCGTTCACGTACAGCGTCGGCAGCGTCTCGATGCCCGCCTTGCGGAAGGCCTCAAGCTGCTCGGCGGTGATCTCGTCGTTGGCCGAAGCCAGCAGCTCGCCGGTCTTCGGGTCGACCACGTCGATCGCCAGGATGCGGCCGACCGGGTAGTCGTCCGGCACTTCCAGCGCGGTGATGTTCTCGGCCGCCAGCTGGCGCACGTGGCGCGCAGTGATGCGCTTGCCGGCTTCCACCAGCACCTTGTCGCCGACCATCAGGTCGAAGCTCAGCGTCTCGCCGCGCAGGCGCTCGGCGACGAGCTCCAGCGTGGTGCCGCCCTTCTTGCCCAGGTGGAACACGTTGTGCTCGAAGAAGATGCCCAGCATCTCCTCGTTGGTGTAGCCCAGCGCGCGCAGCAGCACCGTCACCGGCAGCTTGCGGCGACGGTCGATGCGGGTGAACAGCGCGTCCTTCGGATCGAACTCGAAGTCCAGCCAGGAGCCGCGGTAGGGGATCACGCGCGCCGAGAACAGCAGCTTGCCCGAGCTGTGCGTCTTGCCGCGGTCGTGGTCGAAGAACACGCCCGGCGAACGATGCAGCTGCGAGACGATGACGCGCTCGGTGCCGTTGATGATGAAGGTGCCGGTGTCGGTCATGAGCGGGATCTCGCCCATGTAGACCTCCTGCTCCTTGACGTACTTGACCGCCTTCTTCGAGGCCGGGCTGTCCTTGTCGTAGATGACCAGGCGCACGGTCACGCGCAGCGGCGCGCCGAACGTCATGCCGCGGTTGCGGCACTCGCGCTCGTCGAATGCCGGCTCGCCCAGGCGGTAGTCCACGTATTCCAGCGCGGCGTTGCCGGAATAGCTGGTGATCGGGAACACCGACTTCAGGGCCGCATGCAGACCCTTCTCCTCGCGCTGCTTGGGCGCGACATGCTCCTGCAGGAACTCACGGTAGGAGTCGGTCTGGATCGTCAGCAGGTTGGGCACGCCCAGCACGGGCGGACGCTTGCCGAAATCCTTGCGGATGCGCTTCTTCTCGGTAAACGAGTAGGTCATGGTCGGTGACGCCTCGGTTCGCAGTGGCGCCGGTGGTGCACACACCGGCTGAATGATGAAAAGCGGCGATGTTCCGGCTGGCCATGCAGGCCCGGCGGGACATCAAAAAGACAGGAGTCAGAGGTCGGCACGCGGCCTCTCAGTACTGCCTTCCCGGGTGACGCGGTACGGCGGTAAAACGAGCCAGCACGCAACACTGGCCTTGCAACAGGCAAAGCCCGGGGGCTTGCGCCCCCAGGCTTGCGTGACGCTAGATCAAACTGATGGCGCGCAAGAGCGCCAATTACTTCAGTTCGACCGTGGCGCCGGCAGCTTCCAGATCCTTCTTGAACTTCTCGGCGTCTTCCTTCGAAGCCTGCTCCTTCACGACGCCACCGGCCTCGGTGAGGTCCTTGGCTTCCTTCAGGCCCAGGCCGGTGATCGCGCGAACGGCCTTGATCACGTCGACCTTCTTTTCGCCGGCGGACTTCAGGATCACGTCGAACTCGGTCTGCGCTTCGGCAGCCGGGCCGGCGGCGGCCGGGCCAGCGGCCATCATCACCGGGGCAGCGGCGGTGACGCCAAACTTCTCTTCGATGGCCTTCACCAGGTCCATCACTTCCATCAGCGACTTGGCGGCGACGGCTTCAACGATCTGTTCGTTGGTCAGGGACATTTGATTTACCTCTGGAAATAAAATCGGTTTGAAAAGGCGTCGAGCTTAGGCGGCGGTTTCGGCATCGGCCGGCGCGGCGGCGGCATCGCCACCACCCTGCTGATCGGCCACGGCCTTGACCACGCGGGCAAACATCGAAGCCGGCTCGGCCAGCACGCGGGCAAGCATGCCCAGCGCCTGCTCGAGGGTCGGCAGCGAGGCCAGCACGTCGACGTGCTCAGCCGGATACAGCTTGCCTTCCACGGAAACGACCTTCGCCTTCAGCTTGTCGTTGCCCTTGGCGAATTCCTTGATCAGGCGCCCGGCAGCACCGGGTTCCTCAGTCGAGAACGCATACAGCAGCGGACCGGTCAGGGCGTCCTTGACGACCTCGAACTCGGTACCGACCACCGCGCGCGACGCCAGCGTGTTCTTGACAACCTTCAAGAAAACGCCAGTTTCGCGAGCCTTGCGGCGCATCTCGGTCATCTGCGCGACCGTGGTGCCTGCGTACTCGGCTGCAACCAAGGAGTGGGCCTTGGCGGCGACTTCTGCCAGCTCGGCGACTACTTCTTGCTTCTGGGACAGATTGAGAGCCATTGCACTCCTCCAAATGAACTCCGCTCACGGCTCCTGCCGCTTGCGGTCCTGGGCGACGCCCTCCGTGACGTCGGGGACCCGATAAGGTCCCGGGTGGTGGCCTTTCCAGAAAAACGATTCCAGAAGGGGCAGCACCATCTGCGCAGGCCGAACTCCCGAAGGAGTCCGATTAAGCGGCCCCGCTTGCAACGACGGCGACTCCTTGCCAGCACGAGCTCCCTGCCCGTCGTCGTCGCGCGCTGAACGCGCCTGCGGTCTTTGACGGCGGCCCCGGCACAAGGCCGGGGCTACCCTCAAAAACTTGCCTGCACGGCCCTTAGGGGCCCCGGCAGGACTTGAACTTGCTTGCTTACTTCGCCGCGATGGTCAGCGACGAGGTGTCGACCGGCACGCCCACGCCCATCGTGCTCGACAGGGCGACCTTCTGCAGGTACTGGCCCTTGGCCGAAGACGGCTTCGCCTTCAGCAGGTCGGCGATCAGCATGTTGAGGTTGTCCGCGAGCTGGGACGCCTCGAAGCTGGCCTTGCCGATGGTGGCGTGGATGATGCCGGCCTTGTCGTTGCGGAACTTGACCTGACCCGCCTTGGCGTTCTTCACCGCGGTGGCGACGTCGGCCGTGACCGAGCCGTCCTTCGGGTTCGGCATCAGGCCGCGCGGGCCGAGCAGCTGGCCCAGCTTGCCGACCACGCGCATCGCGTCCGGCGTGGCGATCACGCGGCCGAAGTCGAGCTCGCCGGCCTGCATGCGCTCGGCCAGGTCGTCCATGCCGACCGCGTCGGCACCGGCGGCCTTGGCGGCCTCGGCCTTTTCACCGGCCGGCACGAACACGGCGACCTTGACGGTCTTGCCGGTGCCGTGCGGCAGCAGCGAGGAGCCGCGCACGCCCTGATCGGACTTCTTCGCGTCGATGCCGAGGCGCACGGCCACGTCGACCGACTCGGCGAACTTCGCCTTGGCGTTGTCCTTGATGATCTTCAGTGCGTCGTCCAGGGCGTACATCTTGCCCGGCTGCACCGCGGCCTGGGCCGCCTTCATACGCTTCGTCAGCTTTGCCATGTCTTAGCCCTCCACAACCAGGCCCATGGAACGGGCACTACCGGCGATCGTACGAACCGCAGCATCCAGATCAGCCGCCGTCAGGTCGGCGTCCTTCTGCTTGGCGATCTCTTCCAACTGGGCGCGGGTCACCTTGCCCACCTTGTCGGTGTTCGGCTTCGGCGAACCCTTCGCGGTGTTGGTGAGCTTCTTCAGCCAGTAGGTGGCGGGGGAGGTCTTCATCACGAAGGTGAAGCTGCGATCCGAATACGCGGTGATGACCACCGGCACCGGAGCGCCCTGCTCCATCTTCTGCGTGGCGGCGTTGAACGCCTTGCAGAATTCCATGATGTTCAGGCCACGCTGACCGAGCGCCGGACCGACGGGCGGCGACGGGTTGGCCTGACCGGCCTTGACCTGAAGCTTGATGTAGCCAGTAACTTTCTTTGCCATGGGATTTTCCTCGCGAGTGCAAGCGCCTTGCGGCTCCTCGCAGCATGTCGTTCCTTGACGATGGAAGGCCCGCCTTCTGGCGGGCATCTGAAAACGCGGACACGCAGAGGCAGGAAAGCCCCGGCGTGAACCGCGTAGTTTAGAGATTGATCATGTTTTAAGCAAGCGGCGCGCCAAGGAGGCGCGATGGCACTGCGGCGAACGGACCACCGGCGGTCGCGCCGCGCTATGGGAGGCGCCCGGAAGGCTGGTCAGGCCTTCTCCACCTGCCCGAATTCCAGCTCGACCGGCGTCGAACGACCGAAGATCAACACCGCCACGCGCAGGCGGCTCTTCTCGTAGTTGACCTCTTCGACCACGCCGTTGAAGTCGTTGAACGGGCCATCGGTGACGCGGACCATCTCGCCCGGCTCGAACAGCACCTTGGGACGCGGCTTTTCCACGCCCTCACGGACCCGACTGAGGATGGCGTCCGCCTCGCTGTCACGGATCGGCAGCGGCTTGTCGGCCGTGCCGCCGATGAAGCCCATCACCTTCGGGGTTTCCTTCACCAGGTGCCAGCACTCGTCATCGATGCGCGGCCCCTTGCCCTCGGTGTCCGTCTCGATCTGCACCAGAACGTAACCCGGGAAGAACTTGCGCTCGCTGCGGCGCTTCTGGCCGGCGCGCATCTCGATCACTTCCTCGGTCGGCACCAGCACTTCGCCGAACTTCTCTTCCATGCCGGCGCGCTTGATGCGCTCGTCCAGCGAACGCTTGACCTGGTTTTCGAAGCCCGAATAGGCGTGCACCACATACCAACGCTTGCTCATGCCCACACCTCACGAACCCAGCTTGAGCAGCCAGTCGAGCACGACCGACTTAAGGATCAGGTCGATCAGACCCAACAGGAGCGACAACACGACAACCACCAGAATGATGACCGCCGTGGTCTTGACCGTTTCGTCGCGGGTCGGCCATACGACCTTGCGCAACTCGAACTGCGACTCGGCCACGAAGCCCTTCAGGCGACGCCCCGGCGCGGTGAATGCTGCAATCGCCATCGCCGCGACGATCGCCACGATGACGCCCAGCACGAGCACCGACTGCGGCACGCTGCCGTCACTGCCATACCAGGAGTACGCAAAAATGCCGGCCACGAGCACCAGCCCGGCCAGCACCAGCTTGCCAATGTCTCCGGCGCTCGTGCCCCGGGATTGTTCTGCCTTGGTATTCATGCGCACCAGGCGGATGCGGCGATGACCGTCATGGCGACCGACCCCGCACTACCCGCCATCGCTCCTCGCAAAGATGGCACGCCAGGAGGGACTCGAACCCCCAACCTGCGGTTTTGGAGACCGCTGCTCTGCCAATTGAGCTACTGGCGTACTGAAGTTTCAAAAACGAGCAAAGTCGCACGCTTTGCCAACTGCAGGGTGGCGCGTTTCGCGCCCGAAAGGCGAGGGCTGGCATGGCCGCCCCCACCTCCCGACCCGGCAGTCAACCCAGCGGGCGACTTGCCACTTTACTGCTTACTTGATGACCTTGGCCACCACGCCGGCGCCGACGGTGCGGCCGCCTTCGCGGATCGCGAAGCGCAGGCCTTCGTCCATCGCGATCGGGTGGATCAGGCTCACCACCATCTTCACGTTGTCGCCCGGCATCACCATCTCCACGCCTTCCGGCAGGGTCACGGCACCGGTCACGTCGGTCGTGCGGAAGTAGAACTGCGGGCGGTAGCCCTTGAAGAACGGGGTATGACGACCACCCTCATCCTTCGACAGCACGTACACCTCGGCCTCGAAGTCGGTGTGCGGGGTGATCGAGCCGGGCTTGGCCAGCACCTGGCCGCGCTCCACGTCGTCACGCTTCAGGCCGCGCAGCAGCAGGCCCACGTTGTCGCCCGCCTGACCCTGATCCAGCAGCTTGCGGAACATTTCCACGCCGGTCACGGTGGTCTTCTGCGTGTCGCGGATACCCACGACCTCGATTTCCTCGCCCACCTTGATGATGCCGCGCTCGACGCGACCGGTCACCACGGTGCCGCGACCGGAGATCGAGAACACGTCTTCCACCGGCATCAGGAACGGCTTGTCGATGTCGCGCTGCGGCTCGGGGATGTAGCTGTCCAGCGCGTCCACCAGCGCAATGATCGCCGGCACGCCGATCTCGCTCTGATCACCTTCCAGCGCCTTCAGCGCCGAACCCTTGATGATCGGCGTGTCGTCACCCGGGAAGTCGTACTTCGACAGCAGCTCGCGCACTTCCATCTCGACGAGCTCCAGCAGCTCGGCGTCGTCCACCATGTCCGCCTTGTTCAGGAAGACCACGATGTACGGCACGCCCACCTGGCGCGACAGCAGGATGTGCTCACGCGTCTGCGGCATCGGGCCATCGGCGGCCGAGCACACCAGGATCGCGCCGTCCATCTGCGCCGCACCCGTGATCATGTTCTTCACGTAGTCGGCGTGGCCCGGGCAGTCCACGTGGGCGTAGTGGCGGTTCGGCGACTCGTATTCCACGTGTGCGGTCGAGATCGTGATACCACGCGCCTTCTCTTCCGGCGCCGCGTCGATCGCGTCGTACGCCTTGAATTCACCACCGAAGCGCTCTGCGCCGATCTTCGTCAGCGCCGCCGTCAGCGTCGTCTTGCCGTGGTCCACGTGACCGATCGTGCCCACGTTGACGTGCGGCTTGGTGCGCTCGAATTTACCCTTTGCCATACGCTTTAAACCCCGATGGAGTCAATTGAAGTGAAGAAATCTCTTTCGCAGAGAAAGCCGGACAAGCCGGCCTTCCGCTGGACTGGTGCTCATGACTGGAATCGAACCAGCGACCTCTTCCTTACCAAGGAAGTGCTCTACCGACTGAGCTACATGAGCGAATTGCTTGAGGTCGAGTTCAATGGAGCGGGAGACGGGAATCGAACCCGCACCATCAGCTTGGAAGGCTGAGGTTCTACCGTTGAACTACTCCCGCCTCGATCGAATCAACCTTCGCGGAACCTGACTGGTGGAGGGAGGTGGATTCGAACCACCGAAGGCGTAAGCCAGCAGATTTACAGTCTGCCCCCGTTGGCCGCTTGGGTATCCCTCCAACAAAGAACGCCTATTGTCGCCACGCCCCCGAAGACTGTCAACACTATTGCGGGGTTTTCACGACGATCAGGCGACCGCGCCGCAACGCGGGGCGCGCATGATGCGCGGATCGACCCGGCAGCACAAGCCTCGCTTGCTGTTCGCGCCGACCAAAACCGGGTTCCGGCTCAGGCCGTCGGCGCGCCGGGATGGAGCGACACCACCTGCCGCTCCATCGCCTTGGACATGTCCATCAGGCGGCGGGCGTATTCCTGCAGGCGCACGTCGTCGTCGTTGCGCGGCACCCACGTCGGCACCGGCGTCGGCTTGCCCTCGGGGCTGTCCAGCGCCACGAACACCATCACGCAACTGGTCGCCAGGCGCGGCTCGCCGCTGCGCAGGTCGCTGGCCTGCACGTCGACGGCCAGATGCATGCTGCTGGTGCCGGTGTGGATCAGCCGCGCCTTCACCGTCACCAGATCGCCGATCAGGATCGGCTTGACGAACTGGATGCCGCTGACCGATGCAGTCACGCAGTACGCGCCGCTCCAGCCCACGGCGCAGGCATAGCCGGCCTGGTCGATCCACTTCATCACCATGCCGCCGTGCACCTTGCCGCCGAAATTGACGTCGGTGGGCTCGGCGAGAAAGCGGAAGGTGACTTCGTTCTGTTGGCCGGGCATCGCGGGGCTCCACGTTCTGAAAGCGTGAAGTATGCGGCCTGATCGCTCCTTGCGGGCAACCGCGCGGCGTGGCTAGATGCGTTGGGACCGGGAGGTGCGCATGAGGGGTTTGCGCAGTATCGCTTCACGCTTGTCGCTGTGGAGCCTGCTCGGCTCGACGGTCGTCATCGTGGCCAGTGGCCTGGTGCTGCTTGGCCACCTGCGCGAGCAGTGGCTGCTGTCCGCCCACCGTGAAGGCGGCACGCTCGCGGTAGCCGCGGCCAACGGCATCGAGGCGCACATCGAGCGCGTCACCGAGGCGACCCGGCTGCTGGCACGATTGGCCGCGAGCCGCTCCGATCGCACCGAAGACCTCGCGCGCACCACCCTCTCCGCCAACGCCGATCTGGCCGGCCTGTCCTTTACCTGGGTGCCGGACGATCCGGCCGCGCCTCCGCCGGCGCCGTTCGTCGACCGGCTGACCGACGGCACGCTGGGGCAGCGCGATCTGCGCGGCGACGCCACGCGCTACTGGGAGCAGCCCTGGTTCCTGCATGGTCTGGCCTGCCCCAATGGCTGCTGGCAGCAGCCGTTCTTTTCCCAGTCGCGCCAGCGACGCCTGATCAACTACTCCGTCGCCATCCAGGACAACGGGCGCGCCGTCGGCCTGGTCAACGCCGACGTGACACTGGAATGGCTGCAGGGGGTGCTTGGCACCTTGCGCCGCCCGGATGGCGCCCAGCTGTTCGTGGTGGATGCCCAGCAGCACTTCCTGGCCCATGACCGCAGCACGCTGCTGGGCGCACCCGCCTCGCCCGCACTGGTCGCCGCGCTGCGAAGTGCAGCGACGCAGCCGCAGGCGCTGTCCGTGCACGGACTAGCCGACGTCACCGAGCCGTCGTGGATCTACAGCGCGCCCGTCCACGGCACGTCCTGGACGCTGGGACTGCAGGTGCCGCAGGCGCTGATGGAGCGCAGCCTGCGCCAGCTGGTGATGCGCGAACTGATCCTCGGGTTGCTCGCGATGCTGGGTATCGCACTGATGATCCTGCTGGTGACCCGGCGCACGCTGGCGCCGCTGGCCGTGCTCACCGGTCGGGCCGAGCACGTCGCCCGCGGCGAGCTGGACTTCGCGCTGCCGAAGGTGCGCCGGCGTGACGAGATCGGCCGCCTTACCCAGGCCTTCGACACGATGCGCACGCAGCTGGCGCTTCATCTGGCCCGGCTCACCCGGGCCACCCGCGAACAGGAGCGACTGCGCAGCGAACTGGAGATCGCCCACCAGATCCAGGTCGCCCTGCTGCCCAACGAGCACTATCTCGACGCGCACTGCGCCACCTTCGAGCTGCACGCCCTGCTGCGTCCGGCCCGCGCAGTGGGCGGTGACCTTTACAGCTACTTCATGCTCGACCAGCAGCACTTCTGCGTGATGGTGGGCGACGTGTCGGACAAGGGCATCCCGGCGGCGCTGTTCATGGCGCGCGCCATCACCCTGGCCAAGGCGCTGGCGCCACGGGCCCGCCGCCCGCACCAGCTGTTGGAGCAACTCAACCGCGAACTGTGCCGCGGCAACGACAGCTGCATGTTCATCACCCTGCTGTGTGGCGTTCTGAACACCAGCGACGGCCGGCTGGTGATGGCCAGCGCCGGGCACGAAGCCCCGATCCTCTGCCGCGCTGGTCACAGCGCGCTGTTCGAGATCGAGACCGGCCCGGCCATCGGCCTCGACGAGGAAGCGAGCTATGGCGAGCAGACCCTGATGTTGCAGGCGGGCGACACGCTGCTGATGTACACCGATGGCATCACCGAAGCCGGCAACGCGGCCGGCGACATGTACGGCATCGAGCGCACCCTGGCCAGCCTGCTGCGCGCGCCGGCGCCGGACTCGCCGAGTGCATTTACCGATCGCCTGCTGAGCGACGTCGACGCCTTCGCCGCCGGTCACGACCAGACCGACGACATCACCATCCTCGCCCTGAGCTGGCACCACCACGCGACGCAGGAGGAGCGCATGCTTGAGTTGACCATGAAACCCACCGTCGAAGGCGTCTTCGACGCCCTCGACCGCTGCGACAGCGTGCTGCACGACGCGGGCATCGCCGCCGGCACGCGCGAGGACGTGCGGCTGGTGCTGGAGGAGTTGATGGTCAACATGGTGCAGCACGGCCACGACGGCTCCAGCGACGGCAAGATCCGCCTGCGCCTGCGCCCCTCTGCCGAGGTGGTGCAGGTGGAGCTGCACGACAACGGTGCGCCATTCGACCCGCTGGAAGCGGCGCCGCCGGCGTTGAGTGGCGACGTCGCCGATGCGCAGGAAATCGGCGGCCTGGGCATCCACCTGGTGCGCGCGATGGCCAGCGAACTGATCTACAACCACGACAGCGAAGGCAACCACCTGCAGCTCCGCTTCATCCATCCCGATCACACGGAACCGACGCCATGACGTTCGAACTGCACCCGGAAAAGACCGCCGCCAATCGCCTCGTCATGCACCTCAAGGGGCGCCTGGACGCCATGACCTACCTCGACTTCGACCAGGCCGCCCAACCGCTGCTGGACGCGCTGGCGCGCGGCTCTACGGTGGTGCTCGACCTGGCCGGGCTCGACTACATTTCCAGCGCCGGGCTGCGCAGCGTGGCGCGCATCCGCAAGGCCACCCGCGCGATCGACGGGCACACCCTGCTGCTGGACCCGCAGCCGCAAGTGCGCAAGGTGTTCGACATCGTCAAGGCCGTACCGGTGAGCGAGGTGTTCACCAGCACCGGCGAGCTGGACGCCTACCTGGACCGCATCCAGCGGCGCGTTGTGGAGGGCGACGACAACGAGTCATGAGTAGCGGCGCCTCTGACGATTGCAAACAGGCGCCAAGGAGGCCGATTCCAACCCACAGGCATGCCCCCCCGCCGCAGACTTTGGCGCGCGCTCGTTGAATGGATGCACCACGCTTCTGCGTGGACATCGGGCAACCCGGCCTTGCGCGATTCAGCTTGCTCAGTCCGGCTGCGAAATCTTTCTGGCTTGTTGATCGGGCTCGGGGAGCGTCCGCGAGATCGTGGTTTCAGCCAGCGCTCGACAAAGGCGCCCGGCAGGAGTGAAATGATCGCAGAATCAGGAAGATGCCGGACTGGGTTTGCCATGCCTCGCCAGCTGCCACGCGAAGGAAATTTCGAATGAAATGTCCATTCATTCCGCCCAACGAGAACGAACGGCTGCGAGCTCTGGGCTCGTATGGCCTGGGAGGATCCAGACCACTGCCCTCCCTCGATCCGGTGGTCAGGGTCGCCGCCCGCATGTTTGGCACCCCTGCGGCCGCGGTGAACATGATCGGCAGCGACCACGTCTTTTTCGCGGCGAGCACCGGCATCGGCACGGTAGACATGAGCCGTGAGGCATCCTTCTGCGCCCATGCCATCACCCAGAACGATGTGATGGTCGTGCCCGACGCGCGGCTTGATGAGCGCTTTCATGACAATCCGCTGGTGATCGGCTCTGCCAACCTGCGCTTCTACGCGGGCGTCCCGCTGCTGTCGCCCGAGGGGCATGCGCTGGGCGCGCTATGCGTGATCGACAGCCAGCCCCGGGAGTTTTCCGAAGAAGACCGTGCAAGGCTGCGCGAACTGGCCAAGATGGCGATGGATCGCCTGGAGCTGCGCCGCCTCGAGATGTCCACCGAGCAGGCACAGCGCCCATTCGAGGAGTTCGCGCGCCACTCGCCGACCGCCGTTGTTTGGTTCAATGCGCAGCGCGAGATCGTGGCCTGGAACAAGGCTGCCGCGGCATTGCATGGCTACGATCTGAAGGAAGGGCATGGTGAGCTGGTTGATGCGCTCATCCCCGAACGGGAGCGTTCCGCCTTTCGCAAACTGGTCGAGCAGGCAGTAGCCGCGGGGACATTCGACCAACTGCCTATGCCGACATCCATCCACGGCCTGCGCAAGGATGGGACGGAGTTCGAGCTTGGCCTCTCGCTTTTCTGCTGGAAGGACCGCGGCCAGCTGGTCTTCAACGCGCATCTGCAGGACATCACCGCCCGCAAGAGGGAGGAAAAGGAACTTCTCCGTCTCGCCACCACGGACATTCTGACCGGACTTGCCAACCGCGCCCGCTTCTACAGAAGCGTCGAAGAAGCATTGGCAAAATCTGCGTCCGTAGCTGTCGTAATGATTGACCTTGATGGCTTCAAGGACGTCAACGATACCTTGGGACACACAGTGGGCGATGACATCCTGTGCGAGGTTGCACGGCGACTGGAGTCGGCGCTTGGGTCACGGGGCCTGGTTGCCCGCATTGGCGGCGATGAGTTTGGCTTGCTGTTACAGGTAGATACGCCGGAACAAGCGCATGCCGTCGCGCAGTCAGTCATCGACCGCGTGGCGGAAGCCATCCGGGTCGATGCCCATGCAGTGCGGGTAACGGCGAGCTGCGGCATCGCCGTGGCACCGCTGCATGCGCAGGAGGCGCTGGAGCTGATCGGAAACGCCGACCTTGCGCTATTCCACGCCAAGCGCCTGGGCGGTGCAACAGCATTCGTCTTTGTACAGGCGCTGCGCATGGAAGCGGTAGCCCGCCATCTCTACGGGCTTGGGTTGCATCGCGCCGTGCACGAAGGGGAGTTCGTATTGTTCTACCAGCCGCAGGTCCGGCTGTCCGATGGTGCGCTAGCAGGCGCCGAGGCATTGATCCGCTGGAGGCATCCAGAGCGAGGATTGCTATCGCCAGCCGCCTTTTTACCCGCGCTGGAGAATGGCCCGCTTGCGGCAACCGTCGGCGCGTGGGTACTCGACGAAGCCTGTGCGCAGACGGCGCTTTGGCGACGCCGCGGGGCGGGGAATTTCCGTATCAGCGTGAACTTGTTTGGAGCCCAGTTCCGCGTCGACGACCTGGCAGCACATGTCATCTCCGCACTTGAGCGGCATGGGCTGCCACCTCAGGCCTTGGAGCTGGAGATCACCGAGAACATCGTCCTCAATCATGATGATGTGGTACTGCAGTCGCTCCGCCTGCTGCGCGAACACGGCGTGGGCGTTGCGTTCGACGATTTCGGAACTGGATTCGCCTCGCTGAGCCTGCTCAAGCGCTACCCACTCAGTCGCATCAAGATCGACCGCTCCTTCGTGCAGAACATGCTCGAATCCGGGCAAGACACTGCCGTCATCCGTGCGGTGCTCGATATGGCAAAAGCCTTCTCGCTGGAAACCATCGCCGAGGGAGTGGAAACGAACGAGCAATGCAGTGCACTGCGACAGGTCGGATGCACCGAGGGGCAAGGCTATCTGTTCGCCCGACCGCTGCCTGCCGCGGAGTTCGCCGAAACCTTTGGCATCCTCCCTCCAATTACGCTATCTCGGCACGCCTGACCTCGAACGAGGGCGGGCATCAAGCGGCCCGATCTCCCGCACGCTATTCAAGGCCGTCCGTTGCACACCACTCACGGAGCGCTCCAGAACCCGAGGGCGACGAGCAGCAGCACGGCCGCGTAAAGTCGCGGCCTCACTGAAGGCTCCGTAAGCCCCTGGCAGTTCACGCTACAACAAATGGCGTTGGCGCATCTCAGACGTTGAACAGGAAGTGCAGCACGTCGCCTTCCTTGACGATGTACTCCTTGCCTTCCTTGCGCAGGCGCCCGGCCGCCGCTGCACCGGCCTCGCCCTTGTACTGGATGAAATCGTCGTAGCCGATCGTCTCGGCGCGGATGAAACCGCGCTCGAAATCGGTGTGGATCACGCCGGCGGCCTGCGGCGCGGTGGCGCCCTTCTTCACCGTCCAGGCGCGCACTTCCTTCACGCCTGCGGTGAAGTAGGTCTGCAGGCCGAGCAGCTTGTAGCCGGCGCGGATCACGCGGTTCAGGCCTGGCTCTTCCAGCCCGAAATCCTTGAGGAACTCGTCGCGGTCGGCATCGTCCAGCTGCGAGAGCTCTTCCTCGATCGCCGCACACACCGGCACCACTTCGGCGCCCTCGCTGGCGGCGCGCTCGCGCACCGCATCCAGGTGCGGGTTGTTCTCGAAGCCGTCCTCGCGCACGTTGGCGATGTACATCAGCGGCTTGAGCGTGAGCAGGAACAGGTCGCGCACCAGCGCCTTCTCTTCCTCGTCCAGCCCAAGGCTGCGCGCGGAGCGCCCCTCGTTGAGACCGGCGGAAAGCTTCTGCAGCACCGGCTTTTTCGCCAGCGCTTCCTTGTCGTTGGCCTTGGCCGCGCGCTCGGCACGATTGAGCGCCTTGTCCACCGACTCCAGGTCGGCCAGCGCCAACTCGGTGTCGATCGTCTCGATGTCGGCGATCGGATCGACCTTGCCGGCCACGTGCACGATGTCGCCGTGCTCGAAGCAGCGCACCACGTGGGCGATCGCGTCGACCTCACGGATGTGCGCGAGGAACTTGTTGCCCAGGCCTTCGCCCTTCGACGCGCCGGCGACCAGCCCGGCGATGTCGACGAACTCCACCGCAGTGGGAATCAGCTTCTGCGGCTTGACGATCTCGGCCAGCGCATTGAGGCGCGGGTCCGGCACCGGCACCACGCCCACGTTCGGCTCGATCGTGCAGAACGGAAAATTCGCCGCCGCGATGCCGGCCTTGGTCAACGCATTGAATAGGGTGGACTTGCCGACGTTGGGCAGGCCGACGATGCCGCATTTGATGCCCATGGGTGACTCCGGAGCTGTGTATTTCTGGCGTCACGCCCGCGCAAGCGGGAACGACGGCGCGTAAATGAGGATGACCCGGTGGCCTGACAGAACGCCCATCACGGGCCGACCGTATGCAACTGCTGCATCGCCTTGTCGAACTGCCCGGCAACCGCCAGCGGCAACACGTCCAGCGCGCGCGAAATGCCGTCGAGGATGGCGTCTTCATCCGGTGTCGACGGCTTGCCCAGCACCCACGGCGTCACCCGGTCCTTGTGACCCGGATGGCCGATACCGATGCGCAGGCGATGGTACTTGCCATGGCCCAGGTGCGCGGCGATGTCGCGCAGGCCGTTCTGGCCGCCGTGGCCGCCGTCGAACTTCATTCGCACGGTGCCGGCGGGCAGATCCAGCTCGTCGTGCGCCACCAGGCACTCGGACGGCTCGATCTTGTAGTAGCGCAGCGCCGAAGCCACGGCGATGCCGCTCTTGTTCATGAAGGTGGACGGCTTGAGCAGCCACACCGGCTCGGCGCCAATGCGTACGCGGCAGGCCTCGCCGTGCAGCTTGCCGTCGAAAGCGAAACGCTCGCCCTGCGACGCTGCCAGGGCGTCCACAAACCAGAACCCGGCGTTGTGCCGGGTTCGGAGATATTCGGTACCGGGGTTGCCCAGCCCGACGATGAGTCGAAGTCCTGCCATGCGTCTGGCAAGCCGACACCGCCCGCGCCGCTGAGGGCGCGGGCGGATGCGGGCTTACTTCTTGTCGCCAGCCGGCTTCTCTTCGCCTTCGGCGGCAGCCGGGGTCTCTTCGACCTCTTCCTTCACCGTGTTGGCGGTGACGACGGCGATGTCGTGGTCGGCGCCCAGAGCCAGGGCCGGCAGTTCCACGCCCGCGGGCAGCTTGATCTGCGAGAGGTGGACGATGTCGCCGGGCTTGAGGCCAGCCAGGTCGAGCTCGATGAACTCCGGCAGATCCTTCGGCAGGCAGGACACTTCCAGCTCGGTCAGGTTGTGCGAGATCACCACGCCGGAGGTCTTGCCGGCGGCCGAGGTCTCCTGGTTGAGGAAGTGCAGCGGCACGTTCACGCGCACGGCGGCGTTCTCATCGATGCGCAGGAAGTCCATGTGCATCATCTGCTGCTTGTACGGGTGCTTCTGCCAGTCACGCACCAGCACCTTCTGCACGTTGCCGTCGACGTTCAGGTCGAGCACGGAGGAGAAGAACCACTCGTGCTTGGCGGCGAGCAGGATGGTGTTGTGCTCGATCTGGATGCTCTGCGGCGGCAGCTTGCCACCGTAGACGACGGCCGGCACGAACGACGCACGACGCAGGCGGCGGCTCGCACCTTTCCCCTCGTCCTTGCGGCTCTCGGCCTTGATTTCATGGGTCTTGGACATTGGTCTACTACCTTGGTTTGGAAACGCCGCCTTGCGGCGGCGGAGTGACTTTCCCGCGACCAGGAAAGTCGGTTTTCGCCAAGCGGAAGCGGGCCGTGTGGCCGACCCGCCCGGCGTGAATCAATCCACGTACAGCGAACTCACCGACTCGCCGAAGGCGATGCGGCGAATGGTTTCGGCCAGCAGCTCGGCGACCGAGAGCTGGCGGATCTTGGCGCAGCCCAGCGCGTCGGGGCGCAGCGGCAGCGTGTTGGTGACCACCAGCTGATCCAGCTGCGAGCCTTCGACGTTGCGGATGGCCGCGCCCGACAGCACCGGGTGCACGCAGTACGCCACCACCTTGCGCGCGCCGCGCTCCTTCAGCGCCGCCGCCGCCGCGCAGAGCGTGCCGGCGGTATCGACGATGTCGTCCACCAGCACGCAGGTCTTGCCGTCGACGTCGCCGATGATGTTCATCACCGTGGCCACGTTGGCCTTCGGGCGGCGCTTGTCGATGATCGCCAGGTCCGCGTCGTCCAACCGCTTGGCCAGCGCGCGGGCGCGCACCACGCCGCCGACGTCCGGGCTCACCACGATCAGGTCGTCCATCGAGTGGTTGCGCCAGATGTCCGCCAGCAGGATCGGCGAGGCGTAGACGTTGTCCACCGGGATGTCGAAGAAGCCCTGGATCTGGTCGGCGTGCAGGTCCACCGTGAGCACGCGGTCGACGCCGGCGGTGCCGATCATCTTGGCCACCATCTTCGCCGTGATCGGCACGCGCGCCGAGCGCGGGCGTCGATCCTGACGGGCGTAGCCGAAGTACGGGATCACCGCGGTGACGCTGGCCGCCGAGGCACGCTTGAGCGCGTCCACCAGGGTCAAGAGCTCGAACAGGTTCTCCGCGCTCGGCGCGCCGGTCGGCTGCAGCACGAACACTTCCTGGCGGCGTACGTTCTCCTCGATCTCGATCTGCACCTCGCCATCGCTGAAGGTGCCGACCAGGGCCTTGCCCAGCGGCATGCCCAGGCGATGCGCCACGTCCTCGGCCAACGCGCGGTGGGCATTGCCGGTAAAGAGCATCGGGC
Organism: Dyella thailandensis; assembly: GCF_050749815.1. Lineage (GTDB taxonomy): Bacteria > Pseudomonadota > Gammaproteobacteria > Xanthomonadales > Rhodanobacteraceae > Dyella_A. The sequence continues at coordinate 2,208,879 of NZ_CP192735.1, forward strand.
TGGACGTATCCACTGACAATTCCTCTCGACCTACGGCCTTGGTTGAATGGCTGGGGCGGCAGGATTCGAACCTGCGCATGCGGGAATCAAAATCCCGTGCCTTAACCAGCTTGGCGACGCCCCAGTATTACGTTGTGTGTCGCACCTGCTCCGGCTGCGGCGCGCCCTGGAAGCGCGCCAGCGAGCGATGCAGCATCGAGCGATCCGCTCCGGCGGCGACCTGCGCACTCCATGCGTCAGGACAGCGCGCTGCGATCGACAGCGCCCGCAGCTCGGACGGCGTTTCAAGAAACACGCACCCGCCGCTGCCGGACAACTTCGCCCGCCCGAAACCGCCGAGCCACTCCAGCGCGGCATCCACGCGCGGATGGCGCGCGCGTACGACCGGCTCGAAGGCGTTCTCGGCTGTTTCGCCCGAAACAAAGGATGAAATTGTCGCCCGGGGGGCATTTCGTGTCAATTCAGGCGCTTGAAACAGCGCCGCGGTGGGCACGTGTTCGCGCGGGTCCAGCACCACGTAGTGGCGGCGCGGCAGCTCGATCGGCGTGAGCAGCTCGCCGACGCCCTCGGCCCAGGCCGAGCGCCCGCGCACGAACACCGGCACGTCGGCGCCGAGCTGGCGCCCCAGTTCGGCCAAAGCATCCTCGTCGAGCCCGGCGCCCCACAGGTGGTTGAGCGCCACCAGCACGGTGGCCGCGTCGGAACTGCCGCCGCCCAGTCCGCCGCCCATCGGAATGCGCTTGTCGATGCCGATGTCGGCGCCAAGCATGATGCCGGCCCGCGCCTGCAGCAGGCGCGCAGCGCGCACAGTGATGTCCTGGTCCGACGGCACACCGGGCAGCTCGCCCTCGCGCTGGATGATGCCGTCGGCGCGCACCCGCAGGCGCAGCTCGTCGCCCCAGTCCAGCAGACGGAACACGGTCTGCAGCTCGTGATAGCCGTCCGGCCGTCGGCCGGTGATGCGCAGGAACAGGTTCAGCTTGGCCGGCGCCGGCCACACGCTCCATTCGTCCGCCGCGACCGGTAGCAACGACCGGCTCATGAACACGCGCAGGTCGTCAGGAAAGCCGTTCTCGCGATCGCGCGCCAAGGCCTCGGCGAACGCCGGATCCCGCTTGTCGACCACGCTGAAGCCGTGCTTTGCATAGAACGGCGCGTTCCACGGCACGTCGACCAGGGTGCCCAGGTGCACCTGCCGGTAGCCCGCCGCGCGCGCCCACTGGCAGGCGTGCTCCAGCAACGCCGCGCCGATGCCGCGTCGGCCATACGCGGGCAGCACGTCCAGCTCGCCGATGCCGATCGCCTGCGGGCCGAGCGCATCGTCCAGCCAGACAAACCCCACCAGCTCGCCCTGCTCCATCGCCACCCACACCAAGCCTCGCGCGATGGCGCCGTGCAACAGCTCGGGTGGAATCGCCATGGCGGCGTAGGCCGCCCACGCCGGATGGCCGCGGAACAGCTGTACCGCGGCGCGCTCGATGGCGCACAGGGCGTCGACCTGCGAGGGCCGGGCGCGTTCGATGCGGACGGTCATGACGGCTCGATGCGTGATGCGGACGCCGGTGCGGCGTCCGCGGGGGTCGATAGCCTACCCCAGACCCGGCTGGCCTCCGGTCAGCGCAGCGTCCAGTTGCTGACCGCGAGCCGGACTTTGTACGGCGGCTTGCTGGCGAACACCTTGGTCGGCAGCGCGGGCTGCCGGCTGGTGTCCCAGGCGCGGTATTCCACGTGCCAGCCGTCCTGCTCGAGCACAGCGGGCAGTCGATCGGTGCCGAAGCGGATCTGCGCCGGCGAGCCCGGGGCGCGCAGCCCCAGCACCCAGGCGCGCAGCGATTCCAGCGGCACCGACCAGCCCGCCGCCTTGCGCATCAGGGCCTCGGCATCGTCGCCGCGGATCGGCTGCTTGCCGACACCTTCGAGCACCGCGCCCTGCGTGTCGCCGCTGAGCCGGTAGTCGTAACCGAAACCGCCGTTGACGGTGAACACGTAGCTGTCGCCGCGCTGGCGCCAGCTCAAGCTGCCGCTGCCGTTGCCGCGGGAGTCGCTGGCGTTGCTGATGCCCAGGCGCCCGTCCAGGCTCCAGTCGCTGACCTCGCGCAAGGCATCCTCGCGCGCTGCCTGGGCCGCCATCAGGCCCGCATCGCCGGCCACGGTGGGACCGCGCGGCGGCAGGCTGACACAGCCGGAGAGGGCGGCCGCACCGAGCCACAGGGCGATCTTCCCGCCGTGACGCCTCATGGCTGCAGCCGCTTGAGCGTGTCGCGCAGGCTCGCGTTGGTCGGGTCGATCTTGCGCACCTGATCGAACACGCGCGTCGCCTCGTCACGCTGGCCGCTCTTCCACAGCACTTCGCCCAGGTGCACGCCCACATCCGCATCGCGGCGCTGTGCCCACGCCTGACGCAGTACGCTGGCGGCCTTATCCAGATGGCCCAGCCGGTACTGCAGCCAGCCCCAGGAGTCGGCGATCGCCGGATCGTCCGGCTTGGCTTTGCGCGCCTGCGCGATCAGGCGCTCGGCCTCCGGCAGGTCGCGGTTGGCGTCGGCCAGGGTGTAGCCCAGCGCATTGCTGGCGTCGATGTCGGCGGGCTTGAGCTCGAGCAGACGACGCAGGTCGGTGACGGCCTGGTCGATCTTGCCGGACTGGGCGTAGGCCAGGCCGCGCCCGTAGAGCAGGCCCGGATCGTCCGGCACCACCTGCAGGGCGCGGCTGAACGCCATCTCCGCCTGCGGGTATTGCTGTTCGGCCATGTATAGGTCCGCGTCCGCCTCGTAGGCCTTGCGCAGCTGCTCGGGCTGGTCGAGATACGCGGTTTCGAGCTGGCCGAGCAGCTCGTGCGCCTCGGCCTTCTTGCCCTGTGCGTGCAGGATCACCGCGCTGCGCAGGTCGGCGTCGAAAGCATGCGGATCCTCGTCGGTCACCTGGTCGTACCAGGCCAGCGCCTCATCCTTCAGCCCCTGCATCTCGGCCAACTGGCCGAGCAGGAACGCGCTGGACTGGCGAATCTCCTCGGGCGACTTCTGCAACTGGCGATAAAGCATCGCCAGCGTGGCCTTGTCGTCGGCCTTGGCCGCCAGCGCCGCGCGCAGATTGTAGATATCCGCGCTCTGCTTGCCGCTGGCCAGGAACTTGGCCGCCGCCGGGTAATCGCCGCCCTGCGCCAGCATGCTGGCGTAGGCCAGGCGCAGGTGGGTATCGCCAGGCGCGCGGCCGATCGCCTGCTTGAGCAGCGCCTGCGCCGCCGCGCGATCGCCCGCGCGCAGCGTCATCTGCGCCGCCCACGCGTAGGTAGCCGAGGAGTGGAAACGTGCGGCCGCGGCGTTGGCGATGCGCAGGGCGTACGCCCGCCGCCCCAGCCGGTCGCCCAGCTCGCTCATCGCCAGCCAGGCGCGTTCATCGGCCGGCAAGCGCTCGGGGGTGGCCATCGCCTCGAGCAACCGGGCCGCCTGCGCCGCGTCGCGGGCGCCGACCAGCACGCGCCCGAACTGGCGCCAGGCATCGTCGCCACCGAGCTTGAGCACCGTTTCCAGCTGGCGTTTGGCTTCGGCCGCATCACCGCGATCCAGCGCCAGCTCGGCGCGCGCCTGCGCCAGGGCGGCCGGCTTGGCGCCCAGCGCCTGCCAGCGCTCCAGCGCCCGCGTGGCCGCGGCATCGTCATGCACGGCCAGCGCCAGGGCCGTGGCGCGCTCGGCCACCGCGGCATCGTCGGACAACGCCGCCGCCTTGCCGTAGGCCGTCGCCGCCGCCTTGAGATCGGAATGGGTCAGCGCCATCTCGCCCGCCAGGAGCTGGGCCATCACGTCGTGATCGGCATCGGGCGTGGCCACCACCAGCCGGGCCAGCGGTTGCGGCGAGGCGGCCACCGGAGCCGGCCGCACGGCTGGCGCCGTGGCACATCCGGCCATCGTCACAGCCACCACGCCCGCCATCGCAAAATGCCGCATTTGCTTGAACTTGCCCGACCCGCTGAGCACACTATTGATCATCTGTTCGCCTGTTTCGGCCGTTTCCGTCACCACTCGACGACGAGCGCCAAGCTTAGCCTACGCCGCCGGACACCCCGCCGCCGAAATGCCGTCCTCGCCATGCCACTGATCGCCCTAGGGCTCAATCACCTCACCGCGCCGGTCAGCCTGCGCGAGCAGGTGGCATTCGATCCGAATGCCGCTGCCGAGGCGTTGCACGAGCTCACCCGCGAGCCCGGCGTGGATGAGGCGTTGATCTTGTCCACCTGCAACCGCACCGAGCTGTACCTGAGCGTGGCTGAGGGCGCCGAGCACGTGCCGCAGGAGTGGCTGAACCGGCACCACCGTCTGACCCCCGGCAAGCTCGACGAGTTCCTTTATCGCCACGACGAAGACGACGCGGTGCGCCACATGTTCCGCGTGGCCACCGGGCTGGATTCCATGGTGCTGGGCGAGCCGCAGATCCTGGGCCAGGTGAAGGACGCCTACCAGCAGGCGCGCGAGGCGCAGGCGCTCAAGGCACCGTTGGACCGCCTGCTGCAGCACACCTTCGCGGTGGCCAAACGGGTGCGTACCGACACCCGGATCGGTGCGCACACGGTCTCGGTCGCATTCACCGCTGTGCGGCTGGCTGAGCAGGTGTTCACTGACCTCAAGCAGGCCTGCGTGCTGCTGATCGGCGCCGGCGACACCATCGAGCTGGCCGCCCGCCACCTAGCCGAGAAACAGGTGCGCCGCCTCATCGTGGCCAACCGCACGCTGGAGAACGCGCAGGAGCTGGCCTCCCGCTACGGCGGCTACGCCATCGCACTGGCCGACCTGCCGCAGCACCTGGCCGAAGCGGACATCGTGATCGCCTCCACCGCGGCGCGGCAGCCGGTGCTGACCCGGGCGATGGTCGAGAAAGCAGTCGCCGCGCGCCGACGCAAGCCGATGTTCATGGTCGACATCGCGGTGCCGCGCGACATCGAGGAAAGTGTGGCCGAGCTGCAGGACGTGTTCCTCTACGGCATCGACGACCTGCGCCAGGTGATCGACCACAACCGCCGCTCGCGCGAGGCGGCCGCCCGCGAGGCGGATGCCATCATCGACCTGCAGGTGGAGCGCTACATGGCCTGGCGCCGCACGCTGGGCGTGCGCAACCCGGCGGTGGACATGCGCCACCATGCCGAGGTGTATCGCGACGAGGTGCTGGAGAAGGCGCGCGGCATGCTCGCGCGCGGCAAGTCGCCGGACGAGGCGCTCGCCTTCCTGGCCAATACGCTCACCAACAAGCTGCTGCACCACCCCAGCGCCGCGCTGCGCGAAGCCGCGCTCAGCGGCGACCTGGATCTGCTGCACGCCGCCGGACGGCTTTACGGACTGGACCGCGAGACCGGCGAGGGTTAGCGACGCGAACGCCCGGCTGCACGCCTGCCCGTTCGCCCTGCCCTTACCAGACCCCGCCCATGACCCCGTCCATCCGCGCCAAGCTCGAAGCCCTCACCGAACGCCACGAAGAAGTCGGCCTGCTGCTGACCCAGCCGGAAGTGATTGGCGACAACACGCGCTTCCGCACGCTGTCGCGCGAGTACGCGCAACTCGGCCCGGTGGCCGCGGCACTGCACGAGCACGACGACGCCCAGCGCGAACTGGCCGAATCGCGCGCCATGCTGGCAGACCCCGAACTGCGCGAGATGGCCGCCGACGATGTCGCCCGGCTCGAACAGCGCTTGGTGGAACTGGACCAGGAGCTGCAGATCCTGCTGCTGCCCACCGACCCGCGCGACGAAGGCAATCTGTTCCTCGAAGTGCGCGCCGGCACCGGCGGCGACGAGGCGGCGATCTTCGCCGGTGACCTCATGCGCATGTACCTGCGCTACGCCGAGCAGCGCGGCTGGAAGACCGAGATCGAGTCGGCGCACCCGGGCGAGCACGGCGGCTACAAGGAGGCCGTAGCACGCATCGAGGGCAAAGGTGCGTTCTCGCGGCTGAAGTACGAATCGGGCACGCACCGCGTGCAGCGCGTGCCGGCCACCGAATCGCAGGGCCGCATCCACACCTCGGCCGCCACCGTGGCGATCATCCCCGACGTGGACGAGGTCGAGGACATCACGATCAACCCGGCCGACCTGAAGGTCGACACCTTCCGCTCCTCCGGCGCCGGCGGCCAGCACGTCAACAAGACCGACTCGGCGATCCGCATCACCCACCTGCCCACCGGCGTGGTGGTGGAGTGCCAGACCGAGCGCTCGCAGCACGCCAACCGCGACAAGGCGATGAAGCGGCTGAAGGCGCAGCTGCTCGACGCCGAGCGCATGAAACAGGCGGCCGCCGAGGCCGAATCGCGGCGCGTGCAGGTGGGCTCGGGCGACCGCAGCCAGCGCATCCGCACCTACAACTTTCCGCAGGGCCGGATCACCGACCACCGCATCAACCTCACCCTGTACCGCCTGCCGGAAATCCTCCAGGGCGATCTGGACGAGCTTGTCGACGCCCTGATGCGTGAGGACCAGGCCGATCAGCTCAAGGCGCTCACCGACGCGGCCTGACCCCGTGGTGACGCCGGGCATGCGTGACGCGCTACCCTCGCCCGGCCACCCCGCCGGAGATCGCCCGATGAAGCGCAAGGCCTACGAGCAGCAGCTGGAATCCCTGCAGATCGAGCTGACCGGCGTGCAGCGCTGGCTGCGCAAGAGCGGACGGCGCCTGCTGGTGATCTTCGAAGGCCGCGACGCGGCCGGCAAGGGCGGCACGATCAAGGCGATCACCGACCGGCTGGACACCCGCGGCTACCGCGTGGTGGCGGTTTCCAAGCCGGACGATCGCGAAGCCTCGCAGTGGTATTTCCAGCGTTACGTGGCGCATCTGCCCGCCGCCGGCGAACTCGTGCTGTTCGACCGCAGCTGGTACAACCGCGCCGTGGTGGAGCCGGCGATGGGCTTCTGCAGCCAGGCGCAGTACGCGCAGTTCCTCGATGACTGCCCCGCCTTCGAACGCATGCTGGCCGACAGCGGCATCCTGATACTCAAGTACTGGCTGGCGGTGGACCAGGACGAGCAGGAAGCCCGCTTCGCCGAGCGCGCGGCCGACCCGCTCAAGCGCTGGAAGCTCTCTCCGGTGGATCTGGCCGCTCGCGAGAAATACGCCGAGATCGGCCACCTGCGCGACGTGATGATGGCGCGCACCCACGCCGCGCACGCGCCCTGGTTCGTGGTCGACTACAACGACCAGAAGCAGGGACGCCTTGCCCTGATGCGCCACCTCCTCGACCAGCTGCCCGACGTGCGCGTGCCCGATGTCAAGGTCAAGCTGCCGAAGCTGCGCGGTAGGCCCAAGCGCGAAAAGCTCGCCGATGCCAGTTTCTGGATCGCGCCGCCGCGCTGACCTCAGGCCGTGGTGAATCCGGCGCCGGTCCACTCGGCACAGGATTCGCGCAGCACCTGCTCGACGCGTGCCGCCGGCGGGCCATCGTGCAGCCAGCGCTCCAGCATCGCGATCGCCTCGTGGTCACCGCAGGCAATCACTTCTACCCGGCCGTCAGCCAAGTTGCGCGCCACGCCCCGCAGCCCCAGCCCCAGCACCAGCGCCTGCTCACGTGTGCTGGCGCGGAAGAACACGCCCTGCACGCGACCACTGACCAGGAAGCGCGCGGCCGCCATCACTTGGCGTCGTCGATCGCCGCCTTCAGCGCATCGCCGGAGATCGGCCCGACGAAGCGCTTGGCCACCGTGCCGTCCGGCGCGATCAGGTAGGTGGTGGGCAGGCCGCGCGGCTCGTCGAAATCCTTCGGCGGGTTGTCCAGCGTGACCTGGGCGATCGGATAGCTCACCGGATGCTTGGCGACGAACGCGCGGATGTCGGCGATGTCGCTGTCGTCGTAGGCCAGGCCGATGGCGGCGACGTCCTTGCGACCGCTGACGAAGGCGGAAATATCCGGCATCTCCTTGATGCACGGCACGCACCACGTTGCCCAGTAGTTCACCACCACCCAGTGGCCGCGCTGGGCGGCGAGGTCGTAGGGCTTGCCGTCCAGCGTGGTGACCTTGAGCGCGGGCTTGGCCGGCATCGCTGCCTGCGCGGGTGCCGCAAACACCGCGGCGGCGAGCAATGCGAGCGGGACGAAGATCTTCATGGGGTGGACTCCTGGGGAGCATCCGCGACATCGGCGGACGGGGGATAGATGCGGTCGAGCCGGGTACCCAGCGCGGCGTCCAGCGCCTGCGCCAGCGCATCCAGCAGTTCGAGCAGCACGGCCGGCAGGCTAATGCCCAGCGACTGCGCCTCGTCGGCCGGGTGCAGCGGCAGCCGGTATTGCGTGCCGGTGTAGACGCGCAGCAGGTCGGTGCTGTCCAGGCTGCGGGTGAGCAGCCATCCGCCCGATTCGCTGCGCTGGATCAGGTCGGCGCGCTGCAGGTCGTCGAAGTAGCAGCTCACCTGACTGGAACGCAGATACGGCTCCAGCAACTGTACGGATGCCGGGTCCACGCAGTCGCCGCGGCGCTGGGCCTCGACGAAATGCTTGAGCACCACCAGCAGGCCGAGGAACTCCGCTCCTTCCGGCAGTGCGTGGGTGGGCGGGTGGTATTCGAACGCGTTGATCGAGGCGGCGATCGACGCGCCCAGGATCACGATCACCCACGACAGGTAGATCCACAGCAGGAACGTGGGGATCACCGCCAGCGCGCCGTAGATTTGCTGGTAAGTCTGCGCATTGCGCACGAACAGCGTGAAGCCCCAGCGCGCCAGCTCGAACAGGATCGCGCCGAGCAGCGCGCCGATCGCCGCATCGCGCACCACCACCGGGCGATTGGGAATCACCGCGTACATCAGCCACAGCGTGATGTAGGTGACCACGAACGGCAGCAAGCCCAGCAGGCGGGCGCCAAAGCCCGGATCGAACTGCCCGGCCGCCTGCTGCAGCAGCGGCATCGCGGTGACGTACGAGGAGGCCGCCAGACCACCCACCACCAGGATCGGCCCCAGCGTGAGCGCGGCCCAGTACAGCAGCAGCCGCGAACCCCACGAGCGCGGCTGGTGCACGCGCCAGATGCGGTTCAACCTATCCTCGATGCTCACCATCATCGACAGCGCGCTGAACAGCATCACCAGCACGCTGATGCCGGTGAGGCTGCTGGCATTGCTGGCAAAGCTCTCCAGCGCGCGCTGCAGCTTCTCGCCGGCCGCGGGCACAAAGTTGTTGAACACGAACGAGAGCAACGCATCGCGCGCGGGAGCGAACGCGGGGAACACCGAGAACATCGCGAACACCGCCACCATCAGCGGCACCAGCGACACCAGCGTGGTGTAGGACAGCGCACCGGCCGTCTCGAAGCACTTGTCATCGACAAAGCGCTGCCAGATGAAGCGGGCGAAACTGGCGGTGCGGTCGCGGTTGAACGGCTTGGCCATCGAGGTCCCTTGGATGGGCGAGGGAGGCGTGGAGCATGGGCACGACGCCGTAGCGCTGCGCCCGTCCCGGAGGCGAACGTTACACTAGCGGATCGCCACTGAACCGCCCACGCGCATGAGCCTCAGCATTCTCGTCCTGTACTACAGCCGCAGCGGCCATACCGCCCAGCTCGCGCGACTGATCGCGCGCGGGGTGGAGGAAGTCCCCGGCATGCAGGCGCGGCTGCGCCAGGTGCCGCCGGTGGCGCCCGTCACGCAGACCGCGCAGCCACCCGAGCCGGAAGACGGCGCGCCGTACGCCACCCGCGACGATCTGCTCGACTGCGCCGGTCTTGCGCTGGGCAGCCCGACCCGCTTCGGCAATATGGCCGCACCGCTCAAGTACTTTCTCGACGCCACCGGCGCGGAGTGGGCCACCGGCTCGCTGGTCGGCAAGCCGGCAGCCGTCTTCACGTCCACCAGCACCATGCACGGCGGCCAGGAATCGACCCTGCTCAGCATGGCCCTGCCCCTGCTCCACCATGGCATGCTGCTGCTCGGGCTGCCATACACGGAACCTGCCCTGAGCTCCACCCTGTCCGGCGGCTCGCCCTACGGCGCCAGCCATGTGGCCGGCCCGAACGGCGACAACGCCATCACGGAGCACGAACGCGAACTGGCGCGTGCGCTGGGTCGCCGCCTCGCCGACACGGCGCGTAAGCTGGCGACCGCCGCATGACGGCCACGTCCACACCGCTGCGCCCGGTCTACCGCGTCGGCCTCGCCGCCTGGGCCGCGCTGCTCATCCTGCAGCTGATCTGGCACGCCTGGCTTGTGCCGCCCGAGCGCATGCCGCTCACCCTGGTGCTGACGATCACCGTGCTGCCGCTGCTGCTGCCGCTCACCGCCCTGCGCAACGTCCGCCGCGCCCTGCTCTGGGTCGGCGTGCTCAGCCTGTTCTACTTCTGCCACGGCGTCGCCGAAGCGTGGAGCTCGAGCACCGAACGCTGGCTGGGTGTGGTCGAGATTGCGCTCACCCTGCTGCTGATCGGCGCGCTGGGCGCGGGAGTCACGCGCAAGCGGGCCTAGCGCGATTCCACCCGACACAGGCGCAGTCCAAAGGAGACATCGGTGCCCCCGCGGGTGCGCTCCATGGCACTCGCCACCGGCACACATGCTTGCAAGCTGTGCCCAGGCAGCCAGCGCAGCAGCGTGGCGAGGTCATCGCCAGCATCGTCGCGCAACACAGCGTAGAGCGGTCCGCGATGCGCGGTGACCTCATCCCGCACCCGCTCCCCCAGCACGCGCCCGGCGGCTTGACGGGTGAGCCAAGTGATCCCCACGAAGCGCGCGTCGGCGGCATCGGGAATGAACGGGATGACATAGGCGTTGGGCTGCCCCAGCACCACCACCAGGCTTCTGGGCTCCACCATAGGCGCGCGGACACCGAATGCCTCGCTGACATAGCGCGTGTGGCCCCATTGCGGAACGTGGGTGGCTGCGGCTGCAGCGATACACAGCATAACCAGCGCCGACCGCCCCGGTGCCGAAGGTGTCGTCGTCCGCAGGGAAGGCATCCAGGCCTGCCAGGCCATCAGCATCAGCACTCCGGAGAGCACTTCGATCGGGATCGCGTACCGCAGGATCGAGAACAGCACCAGCCAGGCGACGTACGACAGCCCGACGAATAGCGCAATCAAGCGGACCTGCGGTTGAACCGGTGCGCCGCGGCGGGCACCGCGCACCCCCGCCACCATCAAGGCCACCACCGACGCCAGCGCGAGCGCGTAACGTGGGTCGGCAAAGCGCTCTTCGGTGACCAACGATTGCGTCGACACAAGCCAGTAGAAGGGATAACCCAGCCACTGCAGGATCCCGTGCGGCAGGAACCTGGGGTCGGTACCGCTGGCGGCGGGCACCCACGGCGAATGGAACACCTGATTGAACAACGGAAACACCGGGTTGCCGGTGAGCTGGTAAAGACGCCATCCCCACCAGCCATAGGCCAGCGCGAATCCTGACGCGGCAGCGGCCGAAAACACCGCCGCAAGCGACCACGCGGGCCGGCGCACTCCACGCATGACCAGCAGCGCCAGGGCCAGCCCCGGCACGTACACGATAGCCGTCGGTTTCAGCCCGGCGGCCAAGCCGCACAGTAGTCCGGCGCCGGCCACCCGCCTCCATGAAACCCGCTCATCGCCCACCGAGGGAAGCAGTAGATAGAGCGCGCCCAACACCAGCAGTGCGAGAGGCATTTCGTTGGAACTGAGTCCGGCCTGCGACAGCGTCATGCTGCCGGAGACGCCTAGTAACCAGACGGCCGCGTCGATCAGGCCAAACGGCCGGTGCTGCAGCGCTGCCAGCCGCGCCACGATTCGGCCAACCACCCACACCACCCCACCGAACCACAGCCCCTGGTAGGCAGCGAGCAAACGCGGCATCTGGCGCAGCGGCCCAGTACCGAGCAAGTAGTACGGAAGGTCCAGCAGCGGGTTGAAATAGCCCTGCAGGCTGGCGGGTGCGAGGTCGATACCCAACCGGCCATGCAACAGCGCCCAGGCGTTGTAGAGGTGGTAATTGCGCAGATCCCAGCTGGCGTCCTGGCCCCGGCTGGCCGCATACCAGGCGCCGATCAGCAGACACGCGACCAGGCCCGGCCAGGAGCCGGCCAACCGACGCCAGCTCATCGAGCGCAAGCCGGGTTTCGCCATACCGACGCATCGGCTGAAGGGACCGCCAGATAGGCCAGATATTTCGCCTCACGCCGCCCCATCGTCACCGTATCCAGTACCAACCCGCAGACCAGAAACACGCTGCCCAGAAGCGCCAGCGCAGCACTCAGGATCGCCGTCGGAAACCGCGGAACCAAGCCCGTGAGCAAATACGTCTTGAACAACGGAAGGGCTAGGCCGACCGAGAGGGCAACGCATGCCACGCAGGCCACGGAAAAGAAGGCGAGTGGCCGTCCGTTCTTGGTGAGCTTCAGGATCGTCATCAGGATCTGCCAACCATCACTCCACGTCCGCAGCTTGCTCTGGGAGCCCTCCGGGCGGGCCTTGTAGCGGCTCGGCACTTCCACCACCGGCATACGTAATTCCAGCGCGTGCACCGCGAGTTCCGTTTCGATCTCGAAACCCCGCGCCTGCATCGGGAACGACTTGACGAACCGCCGCGAGAGCACCCGGTAACCGGAGAGCATGTCGGCAAACGTATTACCAAAGATCCAGCCGGCCAGGCCGGTGAGCAGGCGGTTGCCGATCACATGGCCGCGGCGATACGCGGCGCTGTCATCGTTGACGCGGCGGGCCACCACCACGTCACGCTGCTCGCCCCACAATTGGCCTACCAGCGCCGGGGCATCCGCGGCCTCGTAGGTGGCATCGCCGTCGACCATCACGTAAACGTCGGCGTCGATGTCGGCAAACATCCGCCGCACCACGTAGCCCTTTCCCTGCATGGGCTCACGCCGCACGACCGCCCCCGCTGCGCGCGCCACCTCGGCCGTGTCGTCAGTGGAGTTGTTGTCGTAGACGAAAACCTTCGCTGACGGCAGGGCGGCGGCAAAGTCGCGCACGACGGTGGCGATGGTTGCCCCCTCGTTGAAACACGGGATCAGTACGGCAATGCGCGGTGCCATCGGTTCGTTCATGGCGCTTCCTTCGGCCAATAAAAATATCTGCCTAGTGTAATCAGCCAGAAGGCGGTCCACGCGCAATAGCGTGCCTATACTCAAAGCGCTGCCAGCGGGAGACGGCCATGAGCTTTCTGCAGGATGCGCCACGACTGCATCACCCCTACCGCGACGACCGCGTGCTACGCGGCCTCCTCGATCGCGTCGTGCCGGCCGACCGCCGCGCGGAGCTGGACCGCGACCTCGATGCCCTGGCCGACTACGCGCTGATGGCGTGGCAAAAGGTGGGCCAGAGCACGCGGCGCAAGCCGGTGCTGACGGCATGGGACGCGTGGGGGCGGCGGGTCGATCGCATCGAACTGACCGACGCCTGGCGCGAGGGTCCGGGCATCACCACACGCCACGCCGTGCTTGCCGCCGGGCACGCGGCGCATCCGGATGCACGCCTCGAGGCCTTCGCGCGGGTCTACCTCTATCACCTGGCAAGCGAGTTCTACACCTGCCCGCTGGCCATGACCGACGGTGCCGCCACCGCGCTGAAGGCCTCGGGCAACGCCGCGCTGATCGAACGCGCCTTGCCGCACTTCCTCAGCCGCGACCCCGCCACGTTCTGGCTCAGCGGCCAGTGGATGACCGAGACCGCCGGTGGCTCGGACGTGGGCCGCACGGAGACGCTGGCGCGATGCGACGACGACGGACAGTGGCGACTGTACGGCCGCAAGTGGTTCAGTTCGGCAGTGGTTGGCGAGGCGGCGCTGGCGCTGGCCCGGCCCGAAGGTGCCGGCGCCGGTACCGCGGCGCTCGCGCTGTTCTACGTGGAGACGATGGAGGGCGCGCAGCGGCGTCCCGAGCTGGTCATCGATCGCCTGAAGGACAAGCTCGGCACGCACGAGCTGCCCACCGCCGAGATCCACCTCGACGGCCTGCCCGCCTGGCCGGTGGGCGAGCTGGCGCACGGCGTGCGGCAGCTCGCGCCGATGCTCAACGTCACCCGCACGTGGAACGCCATCTGCGCGGTGGCCAGCATGGCGCGGGCGATCGCGCTGGCGCGCGACTACGCCGCCCGGCGCGAGGCTTTCGGCCGCCCGCTGATCGAGCATCCGCTGCACGCGCAGACGCTGGCCGGGATGCAGGCCGAGTTCGAGGGCGCCTTCGCGCTGGGCTTCGAGGTAGCCCATCTGCTGGGCCGTGTCGAGCATGGCGCAGCCGATGCGCACGAGCCGGCGCTGCTGCGCCTGCTCACGCCGCTGGCCAAGCTGTGGACCGGCAAGCTCGCCGTGGAGCTGTGCTCCGAGGCGCTGGAATGCTTCGGCGGCGCTGGCTACATCGAGGACACCGGCCTGCCGCAGCTGTTGCGCGACGCGCAGGTCTACCCGATCTGGGAGGGCACCACCAACGTGCTGTCTCTGGACGCGCTGCGCGGTATCGGTGACGGGCTGGGCGCCTTGCGCCATGCGATCGCCGGATGGACGCGCGAGGCCGGCGATGGGGCCGCCGCACAGGCCATCCATGCGGCGCTGGATACCGCCAGCGTCTTCCTCGACCGCCAGGGCGATCGGCGCGGTGCGCTGGAAGCCGGGGCACGCGGATTAGCCCTGACGCTGGCGCGCTGCGCCGCGGCAGCCCTGCTCGTTCGCCAGGCGGGCTGGGCCACCGCACGAGGCGACCGGCGACCGGCCGCTGCGTTGCGGCGCTTCCTGGAGCACGGATTGCTGCGCCTTCACTGGTCCGATCGCGACGATACGGCCGCGCTGCTGGATGACTGAGCCAGGCGCGGCGCCGAAGCATTGGGAGCCGCGCCGCCGCACGGGCTAAAATGCCCCGATCCCCTCCAGCGGCGCAGCGACCATGCAGCATCTGACCATCGTCACCACCGGCGGCACCATCGACAAGATCTATTTCGACGACAAGTCGGATTACAAGATCGGTGCGCCGCAGATCGGCGACATCCTCGGCCAGCTAGGCGTGGCGTTTCAGTACGACGTGATCCCGATCCTGCGCAAGGACAGCCTGCACGTCACCGACGAGGACCGCGCGCTGATCCGCTCCACCATCGAGGCGCAGCCACACCGCCACGTGCTGGTGACCCACGGCACCGACACCATGGTGGAAACGGCCAAGGTGCTGGCCGGCATCCCCGGCAAGGTGATCGTGCTGACCGGGGCGCTGAACCCGGCGCGCTTCCAGGGTTCCGATGCGGTATTCAACATCGGCTGCGCGGTAGCGGCGGTGCAGACCCTGCCCGACGGCGTCTACATCACCATGAACGGGCGCGTGTGGGATCCGTCGAAGGTGCGCAAGAACCGCGACGCAAATCGTTTCGAACCGGTCGGCTGAAGCTCGCCTCGTCGGTCTCCCGGTGCGGCGACCGAAACATCCGCCGCACCAAAAGAAAACCCCGGCCGAGGCCGGGGTTTCCGTTTTACACCTCACACAATGATCGTGAAGATCAGTTGACCGTCGTGGTCAGGGTGACGCCCGAGAACGTCTGGTACGCACGCACGTTGAAGTAGTACGTCGTGGCGCTGCTCGGCGTAAACGTGCAGCTCTCGCTATTGCCGGTCTTGTACGGACGGCAGTTGTAGCTGGACGTCGTCGGTGCACTGCCCGCCTTCACGTACAGATCCGCATCGCCGGTGCCGCCGGAGATCGAGATGGTCACCGTATGGCCGGCAGCGACCGCCTGGGTGTAGGTCGTGGAAACACCACCCGTGTTCACCGTCGGCAGGCTGACCGAACCGCCGGTGCCACCGCCGCCGCCACCACCGCCGGTGGAGTAGGAGGCCTTCACCGTGACGCCGGAGTACGCCGCGTAGCCGTGCACCTTCAGGTAGTACTTGCCGGCCACCGGCGAGGCGACGGTGCAGCTCTCGGAGTTGCCGGTCTTGTACGGACGGCAGTCGTAGCTGCTGGTGGTGGGCGCGCTGCCTGCCTTGGTGTACAAGTCGGCATCACCGGTACCACCGGAGATCGACATCACCAGGTTGGTCGCACCGGACGGCACGGTGATGAAGTAGTCGTTGTCGCCACCGGTCGCGGCGCTGACGCCGGTGACGGCCACGTTGTTCTGCAGCTCGGTCGTGCCACCGCCACCACCGCCACCGCCGCCGCCACCCGGGCAGGTCACGCCCACGCCATTGAACGCGGTGACCACGTCATTGGAGCTGTAGCCCAGGTCGGTGGCGGCCGATTCCACACCGCAGGCGCCGGAGTTGAAGGTGGACGTTGCGGTCCAGTATGACTTGTTCGCCAGGGCGAACACCTGGAAGGCCTTCTTCACGTCCCAGCCGCTGGTCTTGGCCAGCAGGCAGAACGCCTTGTTGTAAACGCCGCTGGAGTAGTGCACGTCCAGGCCCGAGTTGTAGTCGGCGGCGTTGTCGATCGAGCCGCCATCCTGCGGCGGGTTGCACATGTAGCGCAGCGCGTCGCCGATGCCGGCGCTGGTCTTGACGATGTCGCGGCCCACCAGGAAGTCGGCGGCGCCACGGTCGTAGAACTCGGCCGCTTCACCGGCGATGTCCGAGTAGGCCTCGTTCATGCCGCCGGACTGGCCGGTGTACTGCAGGCCGGAGTTCTGCTCGGTGTAGCCGTGGCTGATCTCGTGGCTGGTGACGTCCAGCGAGACCAGCGGATAGAACGTGCTGGCGCCATCGCCGAAGTACATGGCGGTGCCGTCCCAGAACGCGTTCTCGTAGTTGTTCTTGTAGTGCACGTTCATGCGCAGCTTCATGTTGAGCGGCGCGGCGCCCGTGTAGGCCACGTACATGTCATGCACCACGCCACCGAAGTGGTGGGCGTCGTTCACCGGCGAGTAGGCGCCGTTGATCGCGTCGGTGTTGCTGTTGGGGCAGGTGAAGCTGACGATCGAGCCGCCGCTGGTGCCGTGGTTGAGGTTGTACGTCACCACGTTGGTGTTGTTCAGCGTGCAGGTGCTGCCGGACTGGGTGACGTCCAGCGCGGCGTAGTCGGTGCCGTAGATGTACTGGCCGGTCTTCTGGTTGCCGCCCGGGCCGGTGGCCGAGGCGTAGGTCAGGCCGTTCCAGCTCTGGATCACTTCGCCGGTGTTTGCGTCGACGATCGCGGTGGGGCGCGACGGCTGGCCGTTGCCGCTGACCACGTACGAGGTGCGATAGACCAGGCGCGCCGGGCCGTTGTCCTGCGGATAGACGAACAGGTCAGCCTGCTGGTTGCTGATCTTCGCGCCGCCGACCAGCGTGGTGTGCGCATGGCTCTTCAGTGCATCGATGGCCTTGGCAGCGGTGAGATGCGGCGCGACCGACACCAGGTCCGAGTCGAGGTTCTGCGCCAGGTCACCGGTGGCACGCAGGGCGTTGCCGTTGGCGTCCTCCACCACGGCCACGCTGCGGCCGTACACCGGCACGCCGCGATACATCTGCTGTTGGCGGACGACGTGGCGACCATTGGCCACGGCGACCGAACTGCGCGCGACCAGCGCGCTGTTCGCGCCAAGGCCGAGGTGCGTCGAAAGGGACGCGGCCGGGACTGCTCCCAGATTCTGTGCGTGGAGGCTGTGCGTGGTGGCGGCCGTGGCTACCGAGGCGGTGGCCATGCCGATTGCGGCGACCAGTACTTTCAAGCGAAGACTGCTCTGCATTGCTGACTCCTGGACATTATTGGGACGAACGGACCCTATGCGGCCGCATCGACCCCATTTATGAGTGACCGCAGAAAACTGCGGCTCCATACTTCGTTGGATTGTCTAGCGATGCCTGTCGACCCGCCTGCGGCCTCCCCCGTTGCTTCCTTTCAGGGCGCGCGGCGAACCATGAGACGGCTGCCGAAATTTCCTACGGCAACCACAGGATCATCCGTCAACCTCCCCGCCAACGGACTGACTGACCATAGGCGCCCCGGATGACTGCAACAAGGTGAATAATTCCTATGGGGACAGTCACTTGAGTCGATTCGCCGGACGACTGATCGGCTGAAAATCCAGCTACTGCAAGCTCTTGCGCGCATTTTCTTGCACGCCGAATGCCTCGTTCGAACCTCTGGGCAGACCTCGACCGGGCGTCAAACTTGTGACCCCCGTCAAGCGCATGACGCGCTCGCACCGCCACCACAAAAAACGGCCCCGGTCATCCTTGACCGGGGCCGCGGGACTTCAGGTGCAGCCGCCTATCTCCAGCGGCCTTCACGCACGATGACGATGACTCAGTTCCAGGTCGCCTTGAGCGTGACGCCCGAGAACGCGCTGTAGCCGTTGAGCATGATGTAGTACGTGCCGGTGGACGGCGACGCCACCGTGCAGCTCTCGCTGTTGCCAGTCACGTACGGACGGCAGTCGTAGCTGCTGGTGGTCGGCGTGGCGCCGAACTTCACGTACAGGTCTTCGTCACCCGTGCCACCGGAGGTGGTGATCGCCAGGTTGGTCGCTCCGGCCGGGATCTGCACCGTGTAATACAGCTTGGCGTTCGTTGCACCGGAGAGCCCGGTCACCGGCACGCCGTTCTGCAGCACGTTGCTGCCACCGCCACCGCCGGTGCTCCAGGTCGCCTTGATGGTCACGCCGGAGAAGGCCGAGTAACCATGCAGCTTGACGTAGTAGGTACCCGCCTGCGGCGAGGCCACCGTGCAGCTTTCGTTGTTGCCGGTGACATACGGACGGCAGTCGTAGCTGCTGAGGGTCGGGGCAGAGCCGAACTTGGTGTACAGGTCCGCATCGCCCGTACCACCGGAGCTGGCAATCACCAGGTTGGTCGCGCCAGCCGGCACCACCACCGTATAACTGAGATCCGCGCCGGTGGCTGCCGCCTGCCCCGTGAGGGCAACGCCGTTCTGCAGCTGGCTACCACCGCCGCCGCTTCCGGCCACCGTCACCGACTGCGTCTTGGTGTTGGTGGCGCCACTGTTATCAGTGACCGTCAGGGCGACGCTGTAGGTGCCGGCGGCCGCGTAGGTGTGACTCGGGTTAGTGGCGGTGGACGTGCCGCCATCGCCGAAGTTCCATGAACGCGACGCGATGGAGCCATCACTGTCGGTGGAGCTGTCGGTGAAGCTCACGCTGAGCCCGCTGACGCTGTCGCTGAAATTCGCCACCGGCGGCACATTGGTGCTGCCGCCACCGCCGCCCACGTCAGCGATCAGCTTGTTGATGATCAGGCTGCCGAAGCCAGTGGCGAAGTCGTAACCCACCCCTGCGGTTTCCCCGCTGTTGTTGCCCGAGGTGACGTCATGGAAGTCGGCCGACGGCAACTGATAGATCAGCGGCGCCGCGAAGCCGATGCTGCTCCCCTTGGCAGCCAGCACCCGCGACCAGATGCCTGAGAAGATCGGCGCCGCCAGCGAGGTGCCGCCGATCTGCTGGGTGGCGCCGCTGACGATCACCTTCGCACCGGAGTTGGGACTCGCATCGAAAGCGATGTCAGGCACGCCGCGCTTGCTGCCCGAGACCACGCCGGACTGCCAGGTGGGCTGCGGCTCGAACAGGCTGGGGCTGCCACCGGTAGCGCCCTCGTTCGCTGACAGGTCGTTCCACACCACCTCGCTGGTCCAGGTCGTGGTGGACGCGTTCAATGTGGTGCCGCCCACCGCGACGACGTAGGGCGAGCTGGCCGGATAACTCGGCGTGATGCCACCGTCACCGCACTCGTCGGCACCGGAGTCGCCCGAGGACACCGAAAAGGTCTGACCCTGTGCCACGGCCTGCTGGAAGGCCTGATCGTCGGCCGCCGCCGAACCATCCTGCTGGGTGGCAGTCTCGCACTCGCCCAACGAGACGTTGATGATCTTGACCTGGTTGTCCGAGACGATCTTGTTGATGTCGGCGGTGAGGTTGGCGTTGGACAGGGTCGGGATGTTGTAGAAGATGATCCCGCCGACCTGGCCACCGGCCGCGCCGACAATGTCCTGGCTGTCCAGGTTCCATTCGCCCAGCCCGCTGGTATCGGTGCTGGTGCCGTTGGTGTTGATGGTCTGCGTGGTGACGGTCGGCAGGCCGTTCTGCGAAGTGAAGCTGTTTAAGTCGGTGATCGTCTGAGTGATCTTGCCCTGGGTGATGATGCCTACCGTGACACCCGCGCCGGTGGTCTGGCCGGCGCCGCCATAGATCGCCGAGAACTCGGTGGGGTTATGACCCGTGATGGCCTGTGGCGTGAGCCCGCTCTGCAGCTTCATGAACGTGTGCGGCCGGTGCACATCCTGCAGGCCGATCACCGACAGCACGCTGTCCTTAAGCGCCGACGGAATGTTGATCTCGCTGGTGTTTGCGAAGCCTTCCCTGCCGCGTGCCGTACGCACATGGGCGAAGGTGGTGCTGAAGGCCGCCTTGACCACGTCGGCGGTGCCGTCCGCCGATACCAGCATGTTGTTCGGCGCCACCACCACGTTGGAGAAGCCTGCCGCCTTGAGGTAGGCCACCACCGCCTGCGCCTGACTCGCCGTCGGCGAATGCTGCGCACGGAATTCGGCGGGGGTCATCGTGCGCTTGGCGATCAGCAGGCTGGGGTTGCGGGCGGCGGCCAGGAAAGCGTGCAGTTGACTCTGGTTGCGCAGTTTCAGCGCCACTTCGATGTGCATGGGCTGCGAGGCGGCAACGGCACCCGTCACCACGTCGCCCTGATGCAGGGCGAGTGGACCGGCCACCTTCACCATGGTGTTGCTGCCCGTCGCGAACGCGGCCGGCGTGGCGACCACGGCGATCGCCGCGGCCAGCGCCTTCAGTCGAAAATTCACTGCCATGTGTAGCTCCTGGTTTTTTTGAGGCGCAACAGCCCGATGCGGCCGTAAGACCCCATGAATAATCCGCCGCATTGCGGTGCGGCTCCGAGTACGGATGGTGTGATGCGATGCCTGTCGATCGACCGCCGCCGGCTCTTGTCATTCCATGACGGGCGACACGCGATCCAGGAGTCGAAAGCAGCGCCGCTGCCGGCTGATTCCACGGGATCAGTCACTGGCCTCCTGACCAGCGAATGCCCGGGACATTAGGACCTGCTTTTCAGGTCAACAAGCGGGAAAATTTCTTAGGGGGAGTGACGCAAGTCACGAACGTAAAATCTTTCGCATTCAATTACTTAGGATGTAATTTCTTGCGCCGAAAAGCGCATTAAATTGCGCCCGCAGCAACGTCGGAACCCACTTGTGAAAAGCGCCTCCGGCATGCGCTCGCATGCTCAGAGCATGCCGGTCTCGAGCTTGGCCGCATCGGACATCATCGAGTGATTCCACGGCGGATCGAACACGAGATCCACGTCGGCCTCGGCGACGGTGGGAATGAGCTCGAGCTTGGTACGCACATCGTCGACGAGGATGTCACCCATGCCGCATCCCGGCGCGGTGAGCGTCATCTTGACGTACACCTTGCGCTGCTCGGCCGCGGTGCTTTCCAGGCTCACGTCGTAGACGAGACCGAGCTCGACCACGTTGATCGGGATTTCCGGATCGAACACCGTGCGCAGCTGCTGCCACACGAGTTTCTCGACGTCGTCGTCGCTGGCGTCATCGGCCAGCTCGATCGCCGGTGGCGGCTCCTTGCCCAGCGCGTCGGCCTCGCTGCCGGCAATGCGGAACAGGTTGCCTTCCACGTACACCGTGAAGCTGCCGCCCAGCGCCTGGGTGATGTAGCCGATCTGGCCGGCCGGCAGCACCACCGTCTCGCCCTGCGGCACCATCACCGCGGTGCAGTCCCGCTCGAGGGTGAAAGGTTCGCTGCTCAGACTGAAACCGCTCATGCCTATCCTGCCGATGCCGTGAACGCGTGCCCGTGGCGCGCCGAATTGCCCATTATGCCGCCCACCCCGACCGGCTGCCCAATGCAGATCGGGCTGGCGGGCCCGGGAATCAAGGCACGGGGCCGCTCCCACCCCCACGCGTTATCATCCGCGCTTTGCCTCAGGCCCGCTGCACGATGCTGCCTTCCCTTCGGCGCGCTGCGCCATGACGCGGCGCCGCCGCACGTTCGCCAATGCCTTCGCAGCGATCAGCGCAGCCATGCTCGGCCTCGCCGCCGGCGCGCTGTGGATGTTGCCGACGGCCTACCTGCGCAGCTCCCTGCCCTGGCTCGCGGTGCCGCTGGGGGCGCTGCTCGGCTGGGCGATCGCCCATTGGGTGCTGCCACGGCGGGGCGCGGCGCTGCTGGCGGCACTGGCCACCCTGCTCGCGGCCTCTTACGTGAGCGCGTTGATCGCCGCTGCCCGGCTCGCCGGGAACATGGACATGGGCCTTATCGAAGCCATGCGTATTGCTGGCGCGGGCATGCTGTGGTCGCTGATGCGCCTCTCGCTCGACGGCGCCCAACTGGCGTGGTTCGCCGCAGGGGCCGCCATGGCGGCATGGACGGCGCGTCGCAGCATCGGGCGCTGAACGCGCCCTGCCCTCAGCTCTCCAGCGCCTTCAGCGCCGCCACCAGTTCGCCGGCCGCGGCCTGTCCGTCGCCGTACAGCATGCGGGCGTTGTCGGCGTAGAACAGCGCGTTCTCGATGCCGGCGAAGCCGGTGCCTCGGCCGCGCTTGATCACGATGACGTTCTTCGCCAGCGCCACGTCGAGGATCGGCATGCCGTAGATCGGCGAAGCCGGGTCGGTCTTGGCCACCGGGTTCACCACGTCGTTGGCACCGATCACCAGCGCCACGTCGGTGTTGGGGAACTCGGGGTTGATGTCGTCCATGTCGGCGATCAGGTCGTACGGCACACCGGCCTCGGCCAGCAGCACATTCATGTGGCCCGGCATGCGCCCAGCCACCGGGTGGATGGCGAACTTCACCTTCACCCCGCGCTCGATCAGCAGCTTGGCGAACTCCCACACCTTGTGCTGCGCCTGCGCCACGGCCATGCCGTAGCCGGGCACGATCACCACGCGCTCGGCGTAGGCCATCATCACCGCCACGTCGCTGGCCTCGATCGGCTTCTGGCTGCCGGTAATGGCCTGCGCCTCGCCGCCGGCCGCCACGCCGAAGCTGCCGAACAGCACGTTGCCGATCGAGCGGTTCATCGCCTTGGCCATCAGCTGGGTCAGCAGCGTGCCGGCCGCGCCGACCACGGTGCCGGCGATGATCATCGCCTCGTTGTCCAGCACGAAGCCCTCGAACGCCACCGCCAGGCCGGTGAACGCGTTGTAGAGCGAGATCACCACCGGCATGTCGGCGCCGCCGATCGGTAGCGTCATCATCAGACCGAACGCCAGCGCCAGCGCGAAGAACGCCACGATCACCGGCAGCGTGAGGTGGCCAGCCACCAGCCAGGCGCCGCAGGCCACCGCACCGGCAAGCACCAGCAGGTTGACCACGCGCTGGGCGGGAAACACGAAGCGCCGGTCCAGCCAGCCCTGCAGCTTGGCGAAGGCGATCAAGGAGCCGGAAAAGCTCACCGCGCCAATCAGCGCACCCAGCACGCCCAGCACCAGCTGCGCCATGCCGGGGGTCGCAGTGGGATCGGCGCTGAACTTGGCCCCATCCAGCAGCACCACCGCGCTGCCGGCGAAGCCGACCAGCTCGGCGGCGCCGATCGCCGCAGCCGCACCGCCGCCCATACCGTTGTACAGCGCCACCATCTGCGGCATGTCGGTCATCGCCACACGCTTTCCGGTCCACCACGCGGCGGACACGCCCAGCAGCACCGCCACGCCGATCAGCGCACGGTTGTGGATGTCCGGCAGTGCAAAGGTGACCAGCACCGCCAGCAGCATGCCGTAGCCGGCCCATACGATGCCGCCACGCGCAGTGCGCGGCGAGCTCATGCGCTTGAGGCCCAGGATGAACAGCGCGGCGGCAATGAAGTAGCACGCCTTGATCAGGGTCGGCAGCCAGCTCATCAGTGGCTCCCTGGCTTGGTTGCGCCCGGCTTGCTGGACTTGAACATCTCCAGCATCCGCTCGGTCACCACGTAACCGCCGGCCGCGTTGCCGGCGCCCAGCAGCACGCCGATGAAGCCGATCACCGTCTCGAAGGTGGTCTGCGCGTGGCCTAGCGCGATCATCGCGCCAACCAGCACAATGCCGTGGATGAAGTTCGAGCCGGACATCAGCGGGGTATGCAGGATCACCGGCACGCGGGCGATGATCTCGTACCCGGTGAACGCGGCAAGCATGAAGATATACAGCGCCAGGAAACCGTCGATCATGACCCCTCCCTGCCCGAACGGCGTGGTTTCCGCATCATACGGTTGCCCGTCAACGCGTGCGAGCCTGCCGCGTTGAGTGCGGGGAGCGAACCGATGGCGCCACGCCAGGCCCCGCCGGACACCGTGGATGTGGAGCCGATGAACAGCCTTGCCATGCCGATGACCGACAACGCGCTTGCCGACGAGGCGGGCGAACGCAGCGTGCCGGCCACGCTGGACGCCTTCCTGGCGCAGGTGGAACGGCGGGCGTTTCGCATGGCTGAACTGCAGCTGGGCCATCGGGAAGACGCGTTCGACGCCGTGCAGGACGCCATGCTGCGGCTGGTGCGGCACTACCGCGACAAACCGGCCAGCGAATGGACTCCGCTGTTCTGGGGCATCCTGCGCCGGCGCATCGTCGACCTGCAGCGGCGGCGCAAAGTGCGCGCCATCGTGGTCGGCTGGCTCGGGGGCGGCCGCGACGGCGACGGCGACGAACTGCCGACGTGGGAGCCGGCCGACACCGGCCCCGGGCCGCAGGACCGGCTGCAGGACGCCCAGTCGTGGCGCGACATGTCCGCCGCGGTCAAGAACCTGCCGCAGCGCCAGCGCGAAGCATTCATGTTGCGTGTGCTTGAAGGCCTGGACGTGGCCGAGACCGCCCGCGCCATGGGCTGCTCCGAAGGCAGCGTGAAAACCCACCTGTCGCGCGCCATGCATCACCTGCGCGACCAACTGGAGGAATGGCGATGACTTCGCCCGACGAACGCCTCGAACAGCGCGCCCGTGCGCTCTACCGCCAGGCGGCACAGGAACTGGACCCCGCCATGACCGGACGCCTGCGCGCCGCGCGGCACGATGCGCTGCAGCCGGCGCCCCCCGCGCGCCGTGCCGCCCGCCTGCTGCTGCCCGCCGGCGCGTTCGCGGCGGTGGCGCTGGCTGCCCTGATGACGTGGCCGACGCACCGCGGCATCCCGGTGCAGGTCGCGCCACCCGTCGCCAGCAACGTGCTGGCGCAGGAGGACAGTGACCTGCCGCCGGATGCCGACAGCGCCGACCCCACCCTGTACCAGAACCTCGACTTCTACGGTTGGCTGGCGGCCAACGACACCTCCGCCCCGGCGCAGCGCTGAGCCATGCATCCGTCACTACGCCACCTTGCTTCCACGCTGCTGCTCTGCGGCGGCCTGCTCGCCGGCCACGCCGGATCGCTGCACGCCCAGGAAGTCCCCGCACGCGAGGCCCACGCCGCACCCCAACCGTGGCGCACGCTCAGCGCACCGCAGCGCGCGCTGCTGGCCCCGATGCGGGACGACTGGGACACCCTGCCGCCGCGCAAGCAGGCGCACATGCTGGACAAGACCGAGCACTGGCTCACCCTGCCGCCCGAGCAGCAGGACAAGATCCGCGACCGCATCGCGCGCTGGCACGCGATGACGCCGGAACAGCGCCACCTGGCCCGCGAGAACATGCGCAAGTTCCACGAGCTGCCGCCGGAACAGCGCGAACAGCTACATCACGCCTACCAGCAATTCCAGCGGATGCCGCCGGCGCAGCGCGAGAAGCTGCTGCGCAAATGGCGCTCGCAGACCATCGAGCAGCGCCAGCAGTGGTTGCGCGAGATGGGCCCAGCGCACCATCCGCGCGCGGACGGTGCCAGGCCGCCGGGCCCTGGCGGCCGCTGAAGCGAGAGATCAAACGCAAACGCCCCGCAGAGCGCGGGGCGTTTGCGTTTTCAGCGGCGCGCGACGAAGCGCTCGCTCAGCCGGTGAAGCGCGCCGTACCGCCGCGCGTGACGCAGCTCTTGGCGACCAGCTCGTCGGCATCGTCCGGCGCCACCGTGTCGTCCTTGATCAGCAGCTCGACGAAGTTGAACACGTTGCGCGCGTACATTTCCGACGCATGCAGCGGCGCGCCGGCCGGCAGGTTGAGCGGGCCGAGAATGCTCACGCCGCCGTGCTCCACGCGCTCGCCCTGCCGGGTCAGCTCGCAGTTGCCGCCGCTCTCGGCGGCCAGGTCGACGATCAGCGCGCCGGGCTTCATGCCGGCCACCATCGCGGCGCTGAGGATCTTCGGCGCGGGACGGCCCGGCACCGCGGCGGTCGAGACGATCACGTCGACGTTCTTCAGGTGGTCGGCCAGCGCCTGCTGCTGTGCGGCGCGTTCCTCGGCGGACAGCTCGCGCGCATAGCCACCGCTGCCGGCGGCGCTGACGCCGAGATCCAGGAATTTGGCGCCCAGCGACTCCACCTGCTCGCGCGTTTCCGGGCGCACGTCGTAGCCCTCGGTCTGCGCGCCCAGACGGCGCGCCGTGGCGATCGCCTGCAGCCCGGCCACGCCGGCGCCGATCACCAGCACCCGCGAGGGGCGGATGGTGCCGGCGGCAGTGGTAAGCATCGGGAAGAACTTCGGCGCCGACTCGGCCGCGATCAGCATGGCGCGATAGCCCGCCACCGCCGCCTGCGAACTGAGCACGTCCATCGCCTGCGCGCGGGTGGTGCGTGGCAGCAGCTCCAGCGCGTAGGCGGCCAGCTTGCGCGCGGACATCGCCGCGATGCGCGCGGTCGCGCCGTAGGGGCGCAGCTGGCCCACCAGCACGGCGCCCTCGCGCAGGCCGGCGATGGCGCCATCGGCCGGCGGCAGCACGCAGGCCAGCACGTCGGCCTGGGCGCAGACCTCGGCGGCGCTGGCAAACTCGGTATCGGCATACAGTGCATCGGGGAAGCCCGCCGCGGCACCGGCATCGCGCTCCAGCAGCACGCGCCAGCCGCGGCCGCGCATCTTCTTCGCCATCTCCGGCGTGATCGCCACGCGCCGCTCGCCGGCGGCGGTTTCGCGCAATGCGCCCACGGTGATCGCCATCGTGCATGCCCCGTTGGAAAGGTCTCGGCATCGTAGTGCGGCCACCGACACTTGGCGACTGCGCCCCGCCCCGGCGCGGGATGAACGCGCCGGCCGCGCGCAGTAGACTGGCCCGCCAACGGTCGCCCGTGAGCGCCCCGCGGGGTCACGCGGAGACCTCTTGATGGCTGCCACGATCCTGCCTGTCGACGAACTGCTGGACCTCGCGCGCACTGCGCGCCAACGCGCCTACGCTCCCTATTCCCGCTTCCAGGTCGGCGCGGTGGTGCTGACCCACGACGGCCGCCGCTTCGACGGCTGCAACGTGGAGAACGCCGCCTACGGCCTGTGCAATTGCGCCGAGCGCACCGCGCTGTTCGCCGCCGTGGCGGCCGGTTGCCAACCCGGCGACTTCGCCGCGCTGGCGGTGGTGGCCGACACTCCCGGCCCGGTCAGCCCCTGCGGCGCCTGCCGCCAGGTGATGGCCGAACTGTGCCACCAGGCGATGCCCGTCGTGCTGGGCAACCTCGGCGATCAGGTGCAGGAGACCACGGTCGCCAGACTGTTGCCCGACTCGTTCAAAATGCTCCCGCCCTGCTGAGTACCCCGATGCCTTCCTCACCCGCCGATGCGCTCGCCCTGCTCCACCGTCGCCATTCGCCGCCGTCACGCCAGCTTGGCGAACCGGCGCCCGATCCGGCCACGCTCACCGCGCTGCTGGAGGCGGCGATCCGCGTGCCGGATCACGGCAAGCTGGTGCCGTTCCGGCTGATCACCCTGCGCGGCGAGCACAAGCGGCGCTTCGGCGAGCGGCTGTCCGCGCGGGCCATCGCGCGCAACCCGGAACTGTCCGAGGCCAAGCGCGAAAAGGAGCGGCTGCGCTACACCTTCGCGCCGCTGGTGATCGTCGTGGTCAGCCGCATCGACCCCACCAGCTCCGTGCCACCGCTGGAGCAGCAGCTCAGCGCCGGCTGCGTGGCCTACAACCTGCTGCTCGGTGCCGAGGCGCTGGGCTTCGGCGCGCAGTGGCTCACCGGCTGGGCTGCCTACGACACCGAGGTCGCGTCGCTGCTGGGGCTGGCCCAGCACGAGCAGGTGATCGGCTTCGTGCACCTGGGCACGGTGCAGATGGAGGTGCCCGATCGCGAGCGCCCGGCGCTTGCCGAACTGCTCAGCGACTGGAGCGACCCGGCGTGAGCGCCGTCGTCGGCCATCCGTCGGCCCACCTCATCGACGGCAGCCTGTACGTGTTCCGCGCCTGGCACTCCATGCCCGACGAGTTCCACGACGCCGACGGCCATCCGGTCAATGCCGTGCACGGCTTCACCCGCTTTCTGTGCGAGCTGCTGGAGAAGGTGCGCCCCACGCGTGTGGCGGTAGCCTTCGACGCCTCGCTCACCAGCTCGTTCCGCAACGCGATCTACCCGCCGTACAAGGCCAACCGCGAACTGCCGCCGCCGGATCTGGAGCGCCAGTTCGTGCTGTGCCGCGCGATCACCGAAGCGCTCGGCGTGAACGTGATGATCGACCACAGCTACGAGGCCGACGATCTCATCGGCTCTACGCTGTGGAGCCTGCGCGGCCATGGCGTGCCCAGCGTGATCGTCTCGGCCGACAAGGACTTCGGCCAGCTGCTGGGCGAGCACGACGAGCAGTGGGATTTCGCGCGCAACCTTCGCTGGGGTCCGACCGGCGTGCACGAAAAGCTGGGCGTGCATCCGCACCAGGTCGCCGACTATCTCGCCCTGTGCGGCGACGCGGTGGACAACATTCCCGGCGTGCCCGGCATCGGCGCCAAGACCGCGGCCGCGCTGCTCGCCCACTTCGGCAGCCTCGAGGCGCTGCTCGACCGCGTGGACGAGGTGCCCTACCTGCGCCTGCGCGGCGCAGCCACCTGCGCCGCGCGATTGCGCGAACACCGCGAGCTGGCGCTGCTGTACCGGCGCATTACCCGCATCGCGCTCGATGCGCCGATCGCCGACGGCGTCGACGCGCTGCGCCGCCAGAGCGCCCGCGCCGACGCGCTGGACACCCTGTGCGAACAGCTGCGCTTCGGCCCACTCACCCGCGCCCGCCTTCGCGCACTGGCCGACGCCTGACCATCGTTTCAATGTAGGAGCCCGCTCGCGGGCGATGCCCTTCGCTCTGATGCCACATCAAAATCAAGAGCATCGCCCGCGAGCGGGCTCCTACAGGGCGGAATTTATGGGCATGGGTAGTTGAGCGCGCGGACGGCGCGGGGCACCATGCCCGGATGAATCCCGATACCGTGCCGACACCGCCCGACGCCCACGCCGCCGTGGAAACCCTCTATGAAGGCCGCTGGCTCAGCCTGCGCCGGCGCGGCCGCTGGGAATACGCCGAGCGCAACAATCCCGGCGGCGCGGTGATCATCCTGGCGGTGACGCCCGAGGACCGCATCCTGTTCGTCGAGCAGTACCGCGTCTCCATCCTCCAGCGCACCATTGAGATGCCGGCTGGCCTGGTCGGCGACATTGCCGGGCAAGCCGACGAAAGTGCGCTGATTGCCGCCGAGCGCGAACTGGAAGAGGAAACCGGCTACCGCTGCAGCCGCATCGAGTTCATCCACCAGGGCCCTTCATCCTCGGGCATGAGCACCGAGATGATCGCCTTCGCCCGCGCGTGGGACCTGGTCAAGGTGGGCGAAGGCGGCGGCGACGAGAGCGAGGACATC
Organism: Dyella thailandensis; assembly: GCF_050749815.1. GTDB lineage: Bacteria > Pseudomonadota > Gammaproteobacteria > Xanthomonadales > Rhodanobacteraceae > Dyella_A. The sequence goes on from NZ_CP192735.1 coordinate 2,238,439, forward strand.
CTCGTGCACGAGGTGCCGCGCCGCGAGGCCGGCGCCTGGCTGTTTGCTCGTGCCGCCGAGGGCTACTCGATCGACCCGAAGCTGTTTGCCGGGCTGTGGTTCCTCGAGCACGTGGGCGGTGGCGCGGTGCGCTGAAGCGGCCGGAAAAATGTGAACTGCATCACGCATGGGTCGTGATGCTGCCCTAAAGAAATTCCGGGGCAGGTCGATTCCTAGGGAAACGCTTCCAATCCACCCGAGGGAACCCCACCCATGAAGACCCTGCTCGCCTCCGCCGTGCTGATGCTGGCCCCGCTGGCCGCCCATGCCGCCTGCGCTCCCACCGATTTCGCCATCCAGGATTTCAAGGTCGCCCAGGGCGCCCGCATGTCCATGAAGGGGCAGGTGATGAACAAGTGCGCCGAGGCCGCCGCCGCGCAGATCAGCATCGCCGCGAAGGACGCCAGCGGTCGCGTGATCCAGGAGAAGAAGGGCTGGCCGGCCGGCACCACCAACATCGCGCCGGGCCAGGCGGTTGACTTCGACCTCGGCCGTCTGTTCCGCTACTCGCCGGACATGGCCACCTACACGGTGACGATCGCTTCGGTGCGCACCTGGTAAGCCGTTCCACGCATCACCACTGCCAAGTAGCAAACGGGGGCCGCAAGGCCCCCGTTTTCTTTTGTCTCGCGCGCTCTTTTGCCTCGCGCGCTGCCTCAGCGAAACGCCACGCGCCCGCGCGATGGATCCAGGCACACCACGTGCGTCGAGAAGAAGCCGTTGCCGAGTACCGCATCGACATCCGGCGCCGCGAACTGGCGCAGCGTGAACGTCTGCGGCCCGGCTGGCTGGCCGGCCACGTCGAACCGTTGGAAAGTGAGGCGACGCAGCAGGTCGGCATCCTTGATCCGCCCGGCCACTGCGGAGGGACGCAGCACGTCCTGCGCGCTGCCCGAGTCCCACTGCATCCGGAACGCGCCGTGCCCGGTCTGCACCTCGGACACCATCACGCCACGCTCCAGGCGCAGTGCGCCGCCCGCGCTGCCGCACTCGCGCTTGAACACACTGGGAGCCGAGGACGGATACAGCCGCAGCTCGCCGCCCGGCTCGTCAAACACCATCTGGTAGCGGCCGAGCAGCCCGAAGCCGATCAGGCCATCCTGCGGCAGCCCGGCCTTGCCGCTGCTGCCGACCAGTTCGTTGCCGTCGAACTGCGAGGCGAGGAGCCCGCCGCCGCCAGAGGCTGCGCATGGAAGATGCGCGAGGTGAATACGTGGCCATCGGCATCGGCGAAGGATTCCTGGTCGCCGGTAAAGCGCACCGGCACCCGCCCGAGCACGGCGGTCTTCAGGCCCACCACCTGATAGCTTCCCGCATCCAGCACCAGCGTGACCGGCTTGCCGCCGATCATGGCGTGCGTCGTCGGCAGGCCATGCTGCAGCGTGAGCGCAATGCGCAGTGGGCGCGGCGCGCTATCGCCGGCGCGCGCGCCGGAAAAAACAAAGGCCAGCGCGAGGCCGGCCAAAGGCATGGATCGTGACATCGTGCTCCTCCCTGGACGCGCGGATGGCAGGCCCTCCCTGCCCGGCCGCAATGCCCGGCCACGATGCCTGACAAAGCCCGGCGCCGCCAGCGCCGGAACCTCACTCAGTGCAGCACGAACAACTTGTCGAAGCCGGCTACCTTGAGCGTGCTGCGCAGCGCGCTGCCGGCGTTGACGATGCGGATGTCGGCATGGTCGGCGCCAGCGTGTTCGCGCAAGAGCAGCAGCATGCCCAGCGCGGAGCTGTCCATGCTGGCGACCTCGCTCAGGTCGACGATGTAGCTGCGCGCGCGGGCGTCGGCGCCCAGGCAGGCGTCGTGGAAGTCGCGGTGCACGGAGAAGTCGAAGCGCTCGCCCAGTTGCAGGGTGAGGCAGTCGTGTTCGCTGTCGTGGTGAACGGTCAGGCTCATGGGGAATTCCTTCAGAACAGTTCGATTTCGCCGGCGTCCATCGAGCTCTGCAGCGCCGGGCCGCGCGAGCGCAGGCGCGCCTTCTCGCGCTGGATCGCCAGGCGGCTGCGCACCTGCTCGGCGCGCTCGGCGAGCACCGCTGCGTCCATCGGATCGCAGGCCAGGCGCTCGATGTCGCGGGTGCATTCGGCGGTCACTTCCTGCAGTTCCACCAGCCGCGTGCGGGTCTGGTTGATCAGCTGGCTGAGGATGTCCTCGAACTGCAGCGAGCGCACCGTGGTCGCCACGTCGCTGCCCAGGCCGCGATTGATCTCCACCACCTGGTCGGCGACGGCGCTGGTGCGCGCGTCGCTTTCGGTGACGTGGGCCATCATCGCGTCGATGCCGCCCTTGGCCGACAGCGCCACGTTGAGATCCTGCGAGGCCATGGTGCCGACCAGCCCGCGCAGCTGCTCCATCGCGCCGCGGGCGCGCTCGACGTGGCTGCCGATCTGCTCGTTGAACTGGTTGGAGTGGCTGGCCAGGTTGCGGATCTCGCCGGCCACCACCGCGAAGCCGCGGCCGGCCTCACCGGCGCGGGCCGCCTCGATCGAGGCATTCAGCGCCAGCAGGTTGGTTTCCTCGGCGATCGTGTTGACGTTCTTCAGCAGGCCGAACACCGCGTCCATCTCCTTCGCCATGCCGTCGATGCGGTAGACGATGCGCAGGCTCTCGCGCGACATCTGCACGATCATGCCGACGAAGTGCTCCAGCAGATCGGAGGTGCGGTCGGCGAAATCCTGCACCGACACCTCGCCGTTCTGCGCACCGATGATCTGCGCCAACAGCGACTGCTGCTGGCCGGTCTTGCGCGACAGGCCGTCGAAGCCACCGCCCAGCTCCAGCACCGCATCGCGCAGCAGGTCCATCGCCTGGTGCAGCTCGCGGGTGGCGTGGCCGAGCTCGTCCACCAGCGCACCGCGCACGTCTTCCAGCGCCTCGCGCACCGGTGCGGTGTTCATCGCCACCGCCGTTTCGACCGGCGCGGCCGCCGGCACGCGGCGACTCTCGACGATCCAGACGGCGGTGAGCGCAATCACCAGCAGCGGCGCCAGCCACACCGGATGCCAGACCAGGCACAGCAGCAACGCCGCCGTACTGGCGAGCAGGCCGGCGACGAGGCGGGAATGGAAGAAGGACACGATGGCAGCCATGGTTGTTCGCTCGATCACGCGCCGACGGCGCTCTTGAAGGGTTGGCGCGCCAGCGTGAGCAGGCGCGCGGCAATATCGTCCAGCGGCAGCGCCTCGCGCGCCGCACCGAGTTTCCAGGCGGCGCCGGGCATGCCCCACACCACCGAGCTGGCTTCGTCCTGCACCAGCGTGCGGGCGCCGGCCTGGCTCAATTCCAGCAGGCCGCGCGCGCCGTCGTCGCCCATGCCGGTGAGCAGCACCGCCACGGTGGAGGCACCAGCGCTGGCAGCCATGGAGCGGAACAGCACGTCCACGCTCGGCTTGTGCCGGTTCACCGGCGGGCCGTCGTGCAGGCGGCATACGTGCTTGGCGCCGTCCCACATCACCAGCAGGTGCTGGCTGCCCGGCGCGATGTAGGCGTGACCGGGCTGAATCGGCTGGCCGTCGTGCGCTTCGCACACGCGCATCGCCGAGCAGTGGTCCATGCGCGCGGCGAACGGGCCACTGAAGGCGGCGGGAATGTGCTGGGTGATCAGGATCGGCGGCGCATCCGGTGGCATCTGTTCCAGCACCACGCGGATCGCCTCGGTGCCGCCGGTGGAGGCGCCGATGGCGATCATCGGACTGCCCGCGCGGGTGCCCGCGCCGCTGGCGCGCGGCAGCACCGCGTCGGCGGAGAGCCGCGGCGGCACGTCGAGCTTGCGCACCTCGGTGCGCACGCGCGGCTTGGCGCCCGCGGCGGCGATCACCTTGGCGCAGATCTCCTGCGCGCCTTCGGCAAAGGTGTTGGCCAGGTCGCTGTTGGGCTTGGTGAAGAAATCCACCGCGCCCAGTTCAAGCGCGCGCAGCGTCACCTCGGCGCCCTGCTCGGTCAGCGAGGAGACCATCACCACCGGCATCGGCCGCAGCCGCATGAGGTTCTCGAGGAAGGTGAGGCCGTCCATGCGCGGCATTTCCACGTCGAGCGTGAGCACGTCGGGGTTGAGCTGCTTGATTTTCTCGCGCGCGACCAGCGGGTCCGGCGCCGTGCCGACCACCTCGATGCGCGGATCGCAGGAGAGCATGGTCGACATGAGCTTCCGCACCAGCGCGGAATCATCGACCACCAGGACTCGTACTCTTTCCATCTTGTCCGTTCTCTCTGCCTGCTCGTAAACCTGTCGACACCGCACAGTGCGTGTAACCTTTGTTACTGCGCGCGACGCACGGGTGGTTCCGTTCGAAGCGAGCGTCATTCCCGCGAAAGCGGGAATCCACTTTGATCTTGTGGCGCCTGAAGATGGATTCCCGCTTTCGCGGGAATGACGCCCTGAGGTGTGTCCCTGACGAAGCGCGGGGCGCGCTTTGCCCATGCGGTCCGGCACCCACCTCAGAACAACTCCACCTCTCCCTTTATCGGATCGTTCGCCAACTGCTTGAGGTACTGCTTCTCGCGCGCCACCAGGGCGAACTCGTCGCGCCCGCGCATCTGCCGCACGCGCACTTTTCCGCTCACTGGAAAGAACTGCACCTGGCGCGGGTACACGTCGCCCAGGTCCGAGGCGGTCACCGCAAGGCCTTCCGTGCGCAAGTAGCGCTGCACGAACTCGATGTTGCGGCTGCCCACGTCGGTCATCTGCGACAGCACGCGGCCGCCACCGAACACCTTCACGTCCCAGTCTTCGCGCCGGCTGCCGGCCTTGAGCAGGGCGTTGATCAGGTGCTCCATCGCGTCGTTGCCGTAGCGCGCCGCGCGGCCCACCGTGGCCGACCAGCTGTCGCGCTCGGCGCCCCGCTCGCCGGTGGGCTCGGGCAGCATGAAGTGGTTCATGCCGCCGAGCTTGAGCCGGCGGTCGTGGATGCAGGCCGAAACGCACGAGCCCAGCACGGTGGAGACCAGCTCGTCCTGCCGGCTCACGTAGTACTCGCCCGGCAGCACCTTCACCGTCATCAGCGAATGGGCCGGATCCCAGAAGCGGCGCATGTGCTCGAACCCGGGCAGCACGGCACCTGCCCCGCTGCCCGGCGCCGGTGGCAGCACGGTAGCGATGGCGCTCATGGCCGTTTCCGGTAGACGGTGCGTCCAATCAGTTCGAAATCGTTGCTCAGTCCATGCATCGACTCGGAGTGGCCGAGGAACAGGTAGCCCCCCGCCGGCAGCATCTGCGCATAGCGCGCGAACAGCTTTTCCTTGGTCGGCTTGTCGAAATAGATCACCACGTTGCGGCAGAAGATCGCGTCGAACGGGCCCTGCATCGGCCAGTCGTGCAACAGGTTCAGCGGCAGGATGGTGACCAGCTCGCGCAGGCGCGGGTGCACCGATACCAGCCCTTCGTATTCGCCCTGCCCGCGCAGGAACCAGCGCTTGCGCCGCTCGTCGCTCACGCCGCCCAGCCGATCAACCGCATAGACGCCCTTGCGCGCCGCTTCCAGCGCCTGGGGCGACAGATCGGTGGCGAGGATCTTGGCGTCGATCGAGGCACCACTGCGCTCGAGCGCCTCGGCCAGCACCATCGCCAGCGCGTACGGCTCCTCGCCGGTGGAACAGCCGGCCGACCAGATGCGCAGCCGATCGCCCTGCCGGCGCTTGTGCTCCAGCCACTCCGGCAGCAGCTTCTCGACCAGCAGGTCGTAGTGGTGCATCTCGCGGAAGAACGCGGTGACGTTGGTGCTGATGGCGCTGGCCAGCTCGCCGAGTTCGGCCTCCGGCTCGCGCTTGAGCACGTCGCAGTAGTCGGCGAAGTCGCGCAGGTGCAGCGCGCGCAGGCGGCGCTGCAGTCGACCCTGCACCAGCTGGCGCTTCTGCTCGCTCAGTGCGATGCCGCACTGGTCGTACACGAAGCGGCGCAGGAACTCGAACTCTGCGTCACCCAGCGACGGCCCGTTCAGTGCCGAAGCCGGGGCGCCCGCCGTGACGCGATCGTCGTTCATGACGGGCACGGCCATCGATCAGAACTCCTTCCAGGCGCCAGCGTCGGCCGTTTCGGCCATCCGCGGGCTAGCCTTGGGGGCGGGCTGCACGGGCGTGCTGCGCACCGCGGCGAACACCGCTTCGGCTTCGGCTGCCACGGTCTTGGCGCGGGTGGTGACCGACGCGGCCATCTCGCCCATGCGCTCGTCGAGCTGGAAGAAGCCCACCTGTTGGGTCAGCTCGGCGGCCTGTTCCTGCATGGCGCGGGCGGCCGCAGCAGCCTCTTCCACCAGGGCGGCGTTCTGCTGGGTCATCTCGTCCATCTGCAGCACGGCGTGGTTCACCTGGTCGATGCCGGCGGACTGCTCGGCGCTGGCCGCGGCGATCTCGGCCACGATGTCGGTGACCTTCTTCACGCTGTCGACGATCTCGGCCAGCGACTTGCCGGTCTGGTCGACCAGGCTGGTGCCGTTGTGCACTTTCTCGGCGCTGTCCTTGATCAGGCCCTTGATCTCCTTGGCCGCACCGGCCGAGCGCTGGGCCAGGTTGCGCACCTCGGTGGCGACCACGGCAAAGCCGCGGCCCTGCTCGCCAGCGCGCGCCGCTTCCACCGCTGCGTTCAGCGCCAGCAGGTTGGTCTGGAAGGCGATCTCGTCGATCAGGCTGACGATGTCGGAAATCTTGCGGCTGGACTCGTTGATCGCCTTCATCGCGACCACCGCCTGGGTCACCACTTCACCACCGCGCTCGGCCTGCTCGCGGGCACCGCGGGCGAGCTGATTGGCGTGGCTGGCGTTCTCGGCGTTCTGCTTCACGGTGGAGGTCATCTGCTCCATCGACGAGGCGGTCTCTTCCAGCGAAGAGGCCTGCTCCTGCGTGCGCTGGCTGAGATCGTCGTTGCCGCGGGCGATCTGCTGCGCGGCCGTGCTCACTTCACCCGAGCCGTTGCGCACTTCACTGACGATCGCCGAGAGGCGCAGATCCATCGTGCGGAACGCGTCGAGCAGTTCGCCCAGCTCGTCCTTGCGGTTGACCTGGATGTCGTGGCCCAGCTTGCCCTGCGCGATCTCGCGGGCGACCTTGCCGGCGTAGGCCAGCGTGTTGATGATCGAGCGGCTCAACGTCAGCGCCATGAAGATCGCCAACGCCAGACCCAGCGCCAGTGCCGAGATGCTGACCACGCGCACCAGCTTGTAGCGGGCGACCTGCGCCTCATAGATGCCCATCGCCTCGGCACGCTGCACTTCCATCAGCTTGGTCAGCTTGTCCTGGCGGGTCAGCAGGAGCGGACGCACCTCCATCTCCAGCACGTCGGCGGCACTGGCGTCGGCCTGGTTGAGCGCGTCTTCCATGTCCTTGCGCGCCGAGGCGTAGTCGGCGTCGTCGGCTTGGTACTTCTTGTACTCGGCTTCTACCCCGGCGCTCTTGGGCAGCTTGTCGAACTCGCCCTTGAGCTTGGTCAGCTCGGCCTGCAAGGCGGTGTACTCGGCCATCTTCTGCTTGAGCTGGTCGGGCTTGGCGACCATGCCGCTGGCCTCGCTCATCAGGATGAAGGCGAGCAGCGACTTGTTGTTGATGCGCGCGACCATGCTGGCCGGCAGCATCTCGTCCTGGTACACGCGGCGCAGCCCCTCGTTCTGCTGCTGCATCGAACCGAAGCCGATCGCCGCACCAATGAGCAGCATCAGCATGAGCATGCCCAGCACGATCCGCAGGCGCCAGCGGATGTTCAGGGAGGGGATCTTGAAGGCGAGCTTGGGCAATTTCATGTCAATTCCTGTCAGGCAACGGCTTTCACTTCGGCGGCCGCGGGAAGGGCGGCTTCGAGCATCTGCGCGTCCTGCGGCTGCAACAGCTTGTCCACGTCAAGCAGCAGCACCATCCGCTCGTCCACGGCGGTGAGCCCCTTGAGGTATTCGGTATCCACGGTGGTGCCCATGTCGGGCACCGGGCGCAGGTTGGCGGCGGTCACGTCGAGCACGTCGGACACACCATCGACCACCACGCCGAAATTGCGCCCGGCCACGGTGACGATCACGGTGACCGTGTTGGCGGTGTATTCCTCGCGCGGCAGGCCGAAGCGCAGGCGCATGTCGATCACTGGCACGATCGCGCCGCGCAGGTTGAGCACGCCCAGCACATAAGACGGCGCCTGCGGAATGCGCGTCACCGGCGTCCAGCCGCGGATCTCGCGCACAGCGAGGATGTCCACGCCGTATTCCTCTTGCGCGAGGTTGAGGGTGAGGTACTGCGACGCTGGGGCGTCGTGGGTGGAAGCATCGGACATGGACGGGCCTCATCTACCGGAACGCCGCGCGGCGCTCGCTGTCAGCCAGCAGATCGACCGGAAACGGGGAAACTTGAGCGGTTGAACCAGAGTCGCGACGCGCGGGCGGAGCGGGCGATGCGCGAGTTACCCCGCCCACCTGTAGGAGCCCGCTCGCGGGCGATGCTTTTGGAATCTGCGCGGATCCAGAACAAAAGGCATCGCCCGTAAACGGGCTCCTACAAGAGCGCGCACGCCAAGCTGCCCCGCCCACCGGTAGGAGCCCGCTCGCGGGCGATGCTCTTGGAATCGGCGCGGATCCAGAGCAAAAGGCATCGCCCGTAAACGGGCTCCTACAAGAGCGCGCACGCCAAGCCGCCTCGCCCACCTGTAGGAGCCCGCTGGCGGGCGATGCTTTTGGAATCTGCGCGGATCCAGAGCAAAAGGCATCGCCCGTAAACGGGCTCCTACAAGAGCGCGCACGCCAAGCCGCCCCGTCCACCTGTAGGAGCCCGCTCGCGGGCGATGCTTTTGGGAATCGGCGCGGATCCAGAGCAAGGGCATCGCCCGTAAACGGGCTCCTACAAGGGCGCGCACGCCAAGCCGCCTCGCTCACTCGTGGGGGCGGGGGTCAGGCGGCTTGGGCTGTGGTGGTGGCGGCCATGGCGGCGTGCACGGCGCTGCGGTCGGCGGGGAGGATCAGCTGGTCGGGATCGAGCACCAGCACCATGCGTTCGCCGGCGGCGGCGCCCTTGAGCCAGGCGAGTTCGGCGCGGGCGTCGGGTTCGTCGCTCGCAGTCGCCGGCTCATCGGGCAGGCCCAGGTCGACGACTTCGGCGACCGCGTCGGCGAGCATCGCCAGGCGCTGGCCGGCCCGCTCCAGCACCACCGTCACCGACGGTCCGCCGGCGACCTGCACGGGCAGGCCGATGCGCCGGCGCAGATCCACCAGCGGCGTGGGTCCAAGCGCGTGTTCAAGCCGGCCCACCACGTAGCCCGGCACCTCGCGCAGCGGCTGCACGGCGCCGCTGACGCGGATGTCCTTCACCGCGCCGAGGGTGATCGCATAGAGATCCTCGCCGAGCAAAAAGGTGAGGTAGTGCGACTGCAGGGAAGCGTAAGCGTCGGTCATGGCGTCGTCGGGTCCTGTGACGTGGAACGGAGCGCGTAGGCGCTCCGCAGACTGGCCCCGCCGACGCCATGCCGGCGGGGCTGCGGTGGGTTTAGAACTCCTGCCAGGCGCCGGCTGCCACCGGCTGCATCGCCGGGGCGCGGGCGGCGACCGGCGCGCGCACCACCCGCGCGGCAGGCGCGGTGGCGGGCGCAGGCGCCGCGGCGGACTCGCCTCGCACGCGGAAGTAGCGCATCTGCTCGGCCAGCGCGTCGGCCTGCTCCTGCATGGCGCGGGCGGCGGCGGACGCTTCCTCCACCAGCGCGGCGTTCTGCTGGGTGACCTCGTCCATCTGGGTGACGGCGTGGTTCACCTGGTCGATGCCGGAGGACTGCTCGTGCGCGGCCGCGGCGATCTCGGCCACGATGTCGGTAACGCGCTTGACGCTGCCGATGATCTCGCCGAGCGCGGCGGAGGATTCGTCCACCAGCGCGCTGCCGGCCTGCACCTTGTCCACCGTGGTGTTGATCAGCACCTTGATGTCCTTGGCCGCCGCGGCACTGCGCTGGGCCAGGTTGCGCACCTCGGTGGCGACCACGGCGAAGCCGCGGCCCTGCTCGCCGGCACGGGCCGCTTCCACCGCGGCGTTCAGCGCCAGCAGGTTGGTCTGGAAGGCGACCTCGTCGATCAGCTGCACGATGTCGGTGATCTGCCGGCTGGCCGCCTCGATCTCGCGCATCGCACCGCTGGCGCGCGAGGCCACGTCACCGCCGCGTTCGGCCTGCACCCGCGCGCTGGCGGCGAGCTGGTTGGCGTGGCTGGCGTTCTCGGCGCTCTGCTTCACGGTGGAGGTCATCTCCTCCATTGAGGCAGCGGTTTCCTCCAGCGAGGAGGCCTGCTCCTGCGTGCGCTGGCTCAGGTCGTCGTTGCCGCTGGCGATCTGCCGCGCGGCAGTGGATACCACCTGCGATCCGCGCTGCACCTCGTGCACGATGCCGGTGAGCTTGTCGCGCATGCGCTGCAGCGCGCCGAGCAGGCTGGCCGGGGCGAACTCGGGCTCGCCGGCGGGCTTCTGCAGATCGCCGTCGGCGATGCGCGCGGCCATGGCGACGGCAAACGACGGCTCGCCGCCGATGCCCAGCCGGATCGAGCGCATCGACTGCCACACCACCAGGATCACCAGCAGGCCGATCAGGCCGGCGCGCAGCAGCTGGGCCAGCAGGTTATGGCGATACGCCGCGTTGATGTTGGTGTAGTACGCACCGGTGCCGAAATGCAGGTCCCACGGCTTGTACCAGGCCGTATAGCTGATCTTCGGCGCCTGCTCCTTGCTGTCCGGCAGCGGCCACATGTATTCGGTGACTCCGGCGCCTGCCTCCTTGTCGGTAGCCAGCATCGCCTGGAACAGCTTCTTGCCGTTGGGGTCGGCCTTCTCGCCGACGTTGGTGTTCACCAGCGCCGGAGAGATGGGATGCATGCGCATGACCAGGCCCGAATCGAACGCGAACAGGTAGCCGGTGCCGTGGTCCCAGCGCATGGACTGGATCGCCGCCAGCGCACGCTTGCGCGCCTCGGCGTCGTCGAACTCGCCAGCCTTGGCGCGCTGTTCGAAGCTGTCGGCAATCGCCACGGCACTGGCCACGTGGTTGGCCAGGTCGGTGGTGAGCGTGGCCATCTGCTGCTTGCGGGTTTCCACCGCGCTGACCACGGTAAGCGCGGCCAGGCCAGCGATGACGAGCACGATAACCAGCCACACGCGGGCTTGCAGGCTGAGGCGGTCGAGTATTTGAGCGGGGGTACGCATGGCGGTTTACCAGAGTGAATGAAAGTCGGGCGTGCGACGCATGCCCATGGAAGGTCCCTGCACTTGCCGGTCCGGCGTTCCAGCCGGCTGTCGCGCCGATCCCGGCGCCACAGACTTCCCCCATTCAACCGGCGCGCCCCCGCGCCGCTTTCCTGCTATCGAGCCACTCAGGCGGCCTTGCGGCGTGCCTGCATGCGCACCAGACCGGCGATGTCGACGATCAGCGCCACCGAGCCATCGGCCAGGATGGTCGCGCCGGATACGCCGGACACGCGGCGGTAGTTCGCCTCCAGCGACTTCACCACCGCCTGCTGCTGGCCGACCAGGCCGTCGACGAACAGGCCCACGCGGGTGCCATCGCCCTCGACCACAATCATCAGGCCGTCTTCGATGGCGTGTTTCGCGCCCTCGCAACCGAACACCTCGTGCAGGCGGATCACCGGCAGGTACTCGCCGCGGAACTTGAACAGCTCGCCACCGCCGACCACGCTGCGCACCGACTCTGCCTTCAGCTGCACCGATTCGACGATCGACACCAGCGGCACGATGTAGCACTCCTCGCCCACCGCGGCGGTGAGGCCGTCGATGATGGCGAGAGTGAGCGGCAGCACGATGGTGAACACACTGCCCTTGCCCGGGGTGGAACGGATGGTCACCGTGCCGCCCAAATCGGCCACGTTGCGGCGGACCACGTCCATGCCCACGCCGCGTCCGGAGAGGTCGGTGGTGACCGCGGCGGTGGAGAACCCGGGCTGAAAGATCAGCTCGGCCACCGCTTCGTCACTCATACCCTCACCGGAGGAAATCAGTCCGCGCTGGATCGCCTTGGCGACGATCGCTTCGCGATTGAGGCCGGCGCCGTCGTCGGCCACTTCCACCACGATGGAGCCACCGCGGTGGAATGCCTCCAGCCGCAGCGTGCCCTGCTCCAGCTTGCCGGCCGCGCGACGCTTGTCGGGCATTTCCAGGCCGTGGTCGATGGCGTTGCGCACCAGGTGCACCAGCGGGTCGCCGATCTTTTCCAGCACCGTCTTGTCCAGCTCGGTGTGCTCGCCGTGCATGTCCAGACGAACGTTCTTGCCCAGCTTGCCGCTGAGGTCGCGCACCAGCCGCGGGAAGCGGTTGAACACCGAGCCGATCGGCAGCATGCGAATGCCCATCACGCTTTCCTGCAGCTCGCGCGTGTGGCGCGCCAGCTGGGTCAGGCCTTCCTGCAGCAGGGCGAGCTTGTTGATGTCGAAGCTCTCGCGGAACTGGTCGAGCATCGACTGGGTGATCACCAGCTCGCCGACCAGGTCGATCAGGCTGTCGATCTTGTCGATCGACACGCGCACCGAACTGGATTCGGCATTGGCCACCGGCGCCGACTCGCGCGCCGCGCGGGCCGTGGCCGCATCGGTGACGGTGGCCCGGCCTGGTTCGGATTTTGGCGCTTCGGCGGCGGCCGGCGGGGCCACCACGTGCAGCGGCTCGATGGCGAGGTCGCACTCGTCCTCCACCCAGTCGAACACGCTCTTGATCGCCTCGCGCGTCACCTGCCCGCGCAGCTCCATGGTCCAGCCGATGTGGCACTGCGAAACATCCAGCGCATCGAGCACCGGCAGCTTGTCCAGCTCGGCCGTGACGGTGAGCTCGCCCAACGCCTTGAGCTCGCGCAGCAGGCGCAGCGGATCGTTGCCGCTGGCGGCCATACCCGAATGCGGACGGAAGGTGATCTTCCACGCATCGGCGTGGTCGCGGGCGCGGCGCGCCTTGACCTGGGTCTCGGCCGCACGGCCCATTACCGCGGCCAGCTCGCCGCGCAGGCCTTCGGCCACCTCGTCGTTCAACGGTTGGCCGGCCTGGGCGCGGGCGAACATGCCGCGCAGGCAGTCCACCGTGCGCAGCAACAGCTCGATGATCGGCTTGTCGATGGCCCGGCGGCCGTCGCGCAGCTCATCGAGCAGCGACTCGGCCTCGTGGGTGAAGGCGGCCATTTCGGGAAAGCCGAACGTGGCCGCACCGCCCTTGATCGAGTGGGCAGCGCGGAAGATGGTGTGCACCAGCTCCTTGTCGCCGCCCTCGTCCAGCGCCAGCAGCGCCGTTTCCATGTTGTCGAGTCCTTCCAGGCTCTCCTCGAAGAACACCTGGTGGAACTGCGCCATGCTGACGTTGGCCATGACTGCTTCTCTCCGGCTTAGCCGAGCACGCGGTTGACGGTGGCCAGCAGCTGTTCGGGATCGAACGGCTTGACCAGCCAGCCGGTGGCGCCGGCGGCCTTGCCTTCCATCTTCTTGTCGGTGTGCGACTCGGTGGTCAGCATGAGAATCGGCACGCCCTTGTATTCGGGCAGCGTGCGCAGCTCGCGCACCATCGAGATGCCGTCCATCACCGGCATGTTCACGTCGGCCAGCACCAGGTCGTAGCGACCGCCGCGGGCCTGGTCCAGCGCCAGCTGGCCGTTCTCCGCCTCGCTCACCTCATGGCCGGCACCGCGCAGGGTGAAGGCCACCATGCCGCGCATCGACGCCGAATCGTCCACCGCAAGAATCTTTGCCATCTTCCACCTCGTTTCAGGCCGGCATGGGTGCCGGCAGATCCAGTTCGCCATCCAGCCCGAGCAGGCTGGACGCCTCGCGCAACACGTCGCTGGCGGCGCTCCAGGTCACCGCGCAGGCGCCTGCCGCAGCCGCGTGGCGAAACGCCACCAGCAGCTGCATGGCCGCGCCGTCGACCTTCTCCACGGCCGCGGCATCGAGCACGGCAGCAGGGCCGCCGACGGCTTCGCGCAACTGCGGCGCCAGCGCATCGAGCGCGCCCAGGCGGCAATCCGCCGGCAAAACGATGGGCGCCGCGGCGGTGTCCTGCCGGCCCTTCGATGATCCCTTGCTGCCCATGCGCTTGCCCCGTGGCCATACCGGCCGTGATTTCGTTCGGAGGCTTTATCGGCGGGGGCGGCGTGCGCTTTAGGGGCGATCGAAGTCGCCGACCGAAGGCACCGCGCAATGCCGGCGGAACCGGGGCGAACGGCCTGGCGGCGGCTGGCGCAGGCATTGTCGCGGGGTCGGGTGGATGACCGGCGCTCCCGTTTCAACCCGGGTTACCGGCCTCGTCGGCATTCGCTAAAGTTCCCCCGCGCGCGGCCGTTAGCCCTCGACAAGTCGTCGTGTATCCGGCACGACCGTCGCCGTGGGGCGAAGGAGCCTCGCATGATCATCCAACCCACCAGCCTTGCCGCCCTCACCTGGCTCGGCGCCGCGTCCGGCACCACCGCGGAAAGCTGGCGCATCGGCGTGGTGATGTCCGCGCGCCCGCTCGGCGTCACCGATCAGGGCAAGATGGTGCTGCAGATCGGCGGCATGGCAGTGGAAGCGGAGATGCCCGGCCAGCAAGGCTCCCTGCCCAACCCGCAGAACACGTACAACCCCCTGCCTGGTGGCCAGGCCGCCGCCGCGCTGCCGGCGCAGTTCCAGGTGCGCGTGCTCAGCCTGGGCACCCAGCCCACGCTGGAAGTGATGCTGCCGCACGCCAGCGAGTCGATAGCGCAGGTGGCGCTGCGCGAACGCCTGCCGCAGCAGGACGGCTTCGCCCCGCTGCTCGCCACCGTGCAGGCCCTGGCCCAACGGCCGGTGATGCGCCAGCTTCCCGCCGCGCTGCGCCCGGTGCTGGCGCAACTGGAACAGGCCATGCGCACGCCCGCCGACATCACCACCGGCGCCGGCCTGCGCGAGGCGATCCAGCGCAGCGGGCTGTTCATGGAATCGAGCCTGGCGCAAAACCCGCTGCTCGCCGCCGGCGTGGGCGAGGACGACTGGAAAGCCGTGCTGCTCAAGCTCTCCAACCTGCTCGACAGTTACGCGCCGCCGCGCGGCAGCCCGCTCAACCCCGGCGCCGCCGGCAGCGGCAACGAAACCGCGCCGCCCCTGCTGCAACGCGGCCTGCAGGCGCAGGCCCGCGCCGCCGGTACCGCCGCCACCCTTGCTGCGCTCGCCGCCGAAGACGACACCGCGCCCCTGCTCGGCCAACTGCACACCGCCGTGCGCGCCGCCCTGGCGCGGGTGGAAGTGGCCCAACTGGAAGCGAGCACCGTGCCGGCCTGGATCACCGAGATTCCCATCAAGGGCCGCGACGGCCAAGACGTGCTGCAGTTGCAGCTGGACTACCCCGCCGACGCCGGTCCGGATGCGCCGCGCCAATGGACGCTTGGCTTCGCGATTGACCTTCCTACGCTCGGCCCGGTGCAGGGCGAGCTGCAGCTGCACGATCTGCGGCTGTCGGTGCGGCTGTGGGCCGAACGCGCCAGCACCACCGAGCGCCTGGAGCAGCAGTTCACCGCCCTGCGCCAGCGCCTTGCCGCCTGCGGCCTGCTGCTGGATCAGCTCACCTGCCAGACCGGCCTGCCGCGCGCGCACGGTCGCCACAGCGCCCACCTGCTCAAGGCCACCGCATGACCCAGGCCCTTCCCAACCCCCAGCGCAAGGTGACCTTGAAGCTCACCAGCGGCAGCGGCGACACCGCCGCCCCCTCCCCGCGCGTGCCCGCCGAAACGCTGGACCTGCTGCTCGCCCGCGCCCGCGACCAGGGCATCCCCCTGCACCCGGACACGCAGATCGCCAGCCTGCTCGCCGCCCTGCGCCTGCGCGACGACGTGCCCGGCACTCTCTACGCGGCCGCCGCCTCGGTGCTGGCCTGCGTCTACGAAGCCTCCGGCGAAAAGCTCTAAACAACACCGCCGTTGTTGTAGGAGCCCGCTCGCGGGCGATGCTCCTGCTCTGATGCCACATCAAAACCAAAAGCATCGCCCGCCAGCGGGCTCCTACAAAAACCCTCAAAGACTGCGGCCAGCCCCTCGCGCCACCTCACTCCTTATGTAGGAGCCCGCTCGCGGGCGATGCTCCTGCTCTGATGCCACATCAAAACCAAAAGCGTCGCCCGCCAGCGGGCTCCTACAAAACCCTCAAAGAATGCGGCCATCCCCTCGCGCCACCTCACTCCTCATGTAGGAGCCCGCTCGCGGGCGATGCCTTTCCGCTCTGGTACCCCATCAAAACCAAAAGCATCGCCCGCCAGCGGGTTCCTACCGACGTCCCCCCGCGTTGAGTAGCGGGACGGTTTAGAGTCCGGAATTACTTTAACTGCTTCGCGTAGGCGGCGGGTGTCAGCCCGCCCAACGCCTTCTTCGGTCGCTCCTCGTTGTATTCCCGCCGCCAGCGTTCGATCTCGGTGCGGGCGTGCAGCAGGCTGGGAAACCAGTGTTCGTTGAGGCATTCGTCGCGCAGACGTCCGTTGAACGATTCGATGTAGGCGTTCTGGTTCGGCTTGCCTGGTTCGATCAGGCGCAGTTGCACGCCGCGCTCGTGCGCCCAGGCGACCATCGCCTTGCCGCAGAACTCCTTGCCGTTGTCGGTGCGGATGGTCTTGGGCAGGCCGCGAATGACGCCCAGGCGATCCAGCACACGCGTCACGTCGATCCCGGAGATGGCTCGTTCGACTTCGATGCCCACCGACTCATGCGTGGCGTCGTCGACGATGGTCAGGCACTTGAGGACGCGGGCGTCGGCGGTGCGATCGAACACGAAATCCATCGACCACACCTCGTTGGGCGCCGATGGACGACACAGTGGCTGCCGCTCGCTCACCGGCACCTTCTTCCGCTTGCGCCGGCGTACCTGCAACCGTTCCTCCCGATACAACCGCTCCACACGCTTGTAGTTCACCGGCTCGCCGCCCTCCTGCCGAAGCTTCAGGTGGATCATCCCCACGCCGTAGCGCTTGTGCCGCTGCGCCAGCTCCACGATCCGCCGTCGCAGCGCCACGTTGCGGTCTGGCTGCGCCTGATACCGGTACGCGCTGGCGCTCATGCCCACCACGCGCAGCGCGCACCGCTCGCTCAACCCCTTGTCGATCATCTGGCGCACCAACGCTCGCCGGGCCGGTGCGCCTACGGTTTTTTTCGCAGGACGTCCTTGATCACCTCGTTCTCAAGCATCTGCTCGGCCAGCAGCTTCTTCAGCCGCGTGTTCTCCGTCTCCAGCTCCTTCAGGCGCTTGGCGTCCGGCACGCTCATGCCGCCGAACTTGCTGCGCCACAGGTAGTAGGAGGCCTCGCTGAAGCCGTGTTTGCGGCACAGCTCCTTGATCGGCAAGCCGGCATCCGCCTCACGCAGGAAGCCGATGATCTGTTCCTCGGAAAAGCGCTTCTTCACGTCCAATCTCCTTCGGTTGGGGGATTGGACTCCAAACGGCAGTGCTACTCAAAACCGGGGGGACGTCGCTTCCCCGCGAACTCGTCCGCTTGCCTTGACTCCCCTCCACCGCGGTAGCAGACTCGATCGTAAGGAGCGTAGAAACTCCTCGAACAGCGGTAACCACCTCCGTCAAACCGGTGGTTTTTTTTGCGCCCGTGCATTTGCAGGCGCAGACCGACGTGATGCTTGCGTCGGGAGGGCGGCTAATACAACACCCGCAAGGGGAATACGCCCGCCGACTGTTCGCGGTTTCTAACCTCCCGACTTCCCGTCGCCATCCCGGCGTGCGGGTACTTCATGGAGTGAGGAGGCAAGCATGTCGACGATCGATACGAACGATTCGCAAGCGACGGGCGAGGCATTGTCCACGGAGAGCCTGCAGCGGCTGGCAAAGCTGCGCCTGGATGTGGCGCTGTTGGCCCGCCTGGCGCAAACGCACTGGACGGATACGCTGCTGGATGACACCCCAGGCATGCGCCTGGGCGAGATGGCGCGCACCCTGGCATGGCTGGAGGCGCGGATTGGAGCGTTTCTGGACAATCCGACCATGGCGGAAGAAGCCCCCGAACGGGCCAGTGAGCCCCATGCCGCAGCGGAAGCTACGGGCCCCGATGCGGCCGAGCCAACGATGGACGAGGAGCCTGCGCGCTACATGTCCGGCATCACGCTGGACCAGATCGACGCGATTCACGCCCTGGTCGACAGCCTGCGCGCCCATGGCGATGTGGTGAATTGCTCCAGCCAGGCGGAGTTCGCGGACGCCACGCTGGCGATGATGGGCGACGCGATCTACCGCGACGCCGGCAGTTTGCGTGATCTGATGGATGCGATCGAAGCGCAGCGACTGCGTGCACCGCAGGAGGCCGGCCCCGGCGTGGGCGAGGCAGCCGCCCGCTATCTCGTCGCATCCATCGCTCCACCTGCCCGAGGCGTGCCGATCACCCTGCGCGAGCATCCGACGTACCAATAAGGGGCGAGGGCGCGGAGCACCGACTTTTGTTCGGCTCCGCGCCCTTCCATTCTCCGTTGCAGCATTGTCGAGCGAGCGGTGGGTTGTGGTGGGCCAAAGCGAATACGATGGCGCTCCGGAGCTACCCTGCGATGCCCGAGCGCGTACCGCAAGCCGCCCCGGACACACGCAAAGAGCGCTCGCCACGCTCACCCCAACGCACCGGCACGGATCATGGACGTTACGCGTTACCTCAAAGTTGCCCTCTGCCTGCTCGTGGCCGCTGGATCAGGTGCCCTGGCGGTGCTTGGCCTGGTACATCACTCGATGCCCGGGCTGTCGCGCGCGGCGGTGGTGGTCGGAGATACCTATAGCCAGTCGGCGCAGTCGTCGCAGTTCTGGTTTCTGATCCTGCTTTGGTCATCGGTTTGCGCGGTGTTCCTGTGGCTGGCTTGGCGGACCTTCCGCACGTAAGGGTTCACACGTCGGCACGCGCTCACCTCCACCATCCGGCAGGCGGTTGGGCTGCCCCGCCTCTTCATTTACCGTGGTATCGAGCAACAACGCCGACGCCCACATCAACCAAAGGAAACGCTGTGACCACATTGCATGACGCAGGTGTCGTGATCTATGCCAAAGATCTTGGCCGGGTCAGCCGCTTTTACGAGCAGGTGGCGGGCCTGCGCGTGACGCACGCGGCGGATGACCACGTGGTGCTGGAGTCGGGCGCGTTCCAGCTGGTGCTGGTTGCAGTGCCGGAGCGCCTGGCAGCGTCGATCGAGCTCACCGATCCACCGCGCTTGCGCGAGGACACCGCGATCAAGCTGGTGTTGGTGGTGGCGGACCTGGCGGCTTCACGCAATATGGCCCCGGCGCTCGGCGGCCAATTGCTGCCGCCGGCGCGCGAGTGGCGTTTTCAGGGGATGCGCGTGTGCGATGGCCACGACCCGGAGGGCAATGTGGTGCAGTTCCGTGAGCGCATGCGCTGAGCGCTGGCAGTATCTCGATCGACGACGGGCAGCCGACCGGCACGTTCTTTCAGGGGAGAAGTGGCATGAGGATCACTGCGGCGTTCGTGTTGGTTGGCAGCCTCTGCGTGCTCGCATCGGCCAGCGCCGCAGGACGTGCCGGGCGCACACAGACCTTGTGCGGCTGGTTTGACAATCCCTCGCCGGGCAACGTGTGGCTGCACGATCGCAGCGGTGAGTGGACGATCGGCATCCAGGGCGGACACCAGGCCGACGGTGCGTGGCCCGAGTTCTCTCCGTCGCAGTGGGTGGCGATCAATCGCAGCTACGGATACGGCTGCGCCTGCATCACCGGTGTGGTGAATGGCGAGACGCGCGAGGTGATCCGCATCGATGCGGCACGGGCCCAACCGCTCAGCACCTGCAGGAAGGATCGCGCGCTCAAGGAACCGGCGGACTGACGTGCTCGCGGCGGCTCCCCCCGAGGCTCAGGCACGGGGCTGGCAGCGACACGCCTTCCGGTCTCGGCCATTGGTCTACCGCGCGAAATCACTCACACCATGGGCCTTACGCGCTCGATGGACAAGCCGTCCGGCCACGTCCCCACCGCCACGCCGATGAGGCTACGGTCGCGGTGAACTGCGACGCTCAGCTTTCGCCGGAGAGACGACAGAGACGGCCGATATCAAGAAGCGCCACGAACCCCTGCGCGACCGGCACCACGCCGCTCACCGGCTCGTCGTTGCGCGCGGCGCGGCCGGCCGGGGGCGGCTCGATGGCTTGTGCGGTGGGATGAATAAGATCGCCGATGGCGTCCACGCGCAGGCCGATGAGCTGGCCGTCGGCGTGCAGCACCACCACGCGCACGTTGGCGGGGTCGGGTGCCGGCTGTTCGGGCAGGCCGAGGCGACGGCGTCCGTCCATCACCGGCACGACCTGGCCGCGCAGGTGGCGGATGCCGAGCAGGTCGTGCGCGGCACCGGGCACGGGCGTGATGTCGCTGTCGCGCAGCACCTCACCCACCTGGGCAAGCGGCGCGGCGTAGTGCTGCCCGGCCAACTGGAACGACAGCCACGACTGCGCCGTGGCCTCCGTCACCGGGGCATGCGAACGAGGGCGGGAAAGGCTGGCGACGTCGCTCATGGGGCGGACTCGGCGGGTGCGGAGGGACGGTCGGATGGCGCCGCGGCCTCGGCGGTGGCCTGCTTGCCGGCGTCCATGGTGAAGCGGCTGGGGCCGTCGCGGTCGCTCAGCACCACCACCAGCACGCGACGGTTACGGTTGCGGCCGTCTTCGGTGGCGTTGTCGGCGATGGGGCGCACTTCGCCCCAGCCCATGATGCCGAGCCGGCCCGGGGTGACACCGTGGTCGGAGAACAGCCGCGCCACGCTGGCCGCGCGCGCGGCCGACAGCTCCCAGTTGGACGGATAGACGGCCGTGTTGATCGGCTTGTTGTCGGTGTATCCCTCGATCCGGAGCGGATTGGGGAACGGGGCCAGGATGCCGGCCAGGCTGTCGAGCACGCTCTGCGCCTGCGGCGCGATGCGCGCCACGCCGCTGGGAAACAGGATGTCGGTGCGGATCTCGATCTCCAGCCAGCTCGGCGTGCGACGGATCACCACCAGCTTCTTGTCGATCAGCGGCTGCAGCGCCTGCTCCACGCTGCGCTGGATGGCGCTGAGGTTCTGCTGCTCCTTGGTCGGCGCCGGCTGGGCGGCCGAACCGGGCAGGCTGATCGGGGTGAGCGCCGAACCGCGGCCGTTGGCCTGCGGGTCGACCACCGGGGCGGCGCTGGCCGGTGCGTTGGGCGCCATGTCCGATGGCGCGATCACCCGGCTGGAGCCGTGGAACGCCTCCATCATCGACTGCGACAGCACGCGGTACTTGCCCTCGTTCACCGCCGACATGGCGTACATCACCACGAAGAACGCCAGCAGCAGGGTGATCAGATCGCCGTACGGAATGGCCCAGCGCTCGTGGTTTACGTGCTCTTCGTGGCGCTTGCGCCTCATGGCAGGAAGCCCTGCAGCTTGCTCTCGATCTGCCGTGGGTTGTCGCCCTGGGCGATCGACACGAGACCCTCGATGAGGATCTCGCGCATCTCGGTCTGCTTGTGGATCAGCCCTTTCAGTCGCGCGGCGATCGGCAGCATCAGCAGGTTGGCCAGGCCGATGCCGTAGATGGTGGCGACGAACGCCGCGGCGATGCCGTGCCCGAGCTTGCTGGGGTCGGCCAGGTTCTGCATCACCGCCATCAGGCCCATCACGGCGCCGATGATGCCCATGGTGGGCGAATAGGTGCCGGCGTTCTCGAACACCTTGGCCGCATCGATGTCGCTCTGCTCGCGCGTGCCCAGCTCCACTTCCAGCACGCCGCGGATGGCCTCGGGTTCGCCGCCGTCGATAAGCAACTGCAGGCCCTTGCGCACAAACGCATCGCGCGTGCTCTCCAGCTGCGGCTCCAGCCCGAGCAGGCCCTGGCGGCGCGAGATCTCGCTCCAGCCGATGATCTGCTTGATGAGGTTCTGCGGGTAATGCAGTGGCGGCTTGTAGACCAGCGGCAGCAATTGCCCGGCGCGTTTGAGCACCCGGCCGGGCGTCTGCACCATCAGCGCGGCGAAGGTGCCGACGAACACGATGAGGAACGCGGCGGGGTTCCACAGCGATTCCAGGCTGGAGCCCTTGAGCACGGTGCCGATCGCGATGACCGCGAAGGCCAGCACCGTACCGATGAGGCTGACCAGATCCATCAGGCAGTCATCCGCAGGGCGGGCAGCAGCTCGCCGCTGTCGTCGGCCAGGCCGGCCAGATCCAGCACCAGCGCCAGGCGGCCGTCGCCGGTGACGGTGGCGCCGGCCACGCCGGTGGTGCCGGCGAACAGGTGGCCGAGCGGCTTGACCATGACGTCCTCGCGGCCGAGCACCTCGTGCACCAGGCAGCCCAGGCGCAGATGGCCGATGTGCAATACCACCACGTGGCGCGCTGCGCCGTCGGCGACGCCGGCCCAGCCGGCGAGATCGCCCAGCACTAGGGCGCGGCCACGATGGGACGCGACCATGCGCCCGTCGAGCAGGCTGTCCTGCCCCGGGCGCAGCTCGAACACTTCGTCGACGTTGCTCAGCGGCAGCGCCAGCAGGCGATCGCCCACGCGCACCATCAGCACGCGCAGGATCGCCAGCGTCAGCGGCACGGTGAGTTCCAGCGTGCTGCCGTGGCCCAGCCGCGACTGCACGCGCAGCGTGCCGCCCAGCTCGGTGATGCGGGTCTTCACCACGTCCATGCCGACGCCGCGGCCGGAGATGTCCGACACGGTGGCGGCAGTGCTGAAGCCGGCGCGGAAAATCAGCTCGTAGCATTCGTTCTCGGTGAGGCGCGCGGCCTGGGCCTCGTCGATGACGCCCTTCTCCACCGCCTTGCGCCGGAGCACCTCGGGGTTCATGCCGCGGCCATCGTCGCTCACCGTGATGACGATGCGCTCGCCGCGCTGGCTCGCCGCCAGGCGCACCGTGCCGCGACGCGACTTGCCCGCGCGCTCGCGATCGTCCGGCCCTTCCAGGCCGTGGTCGAGTGCGTTGCGGATGAGGTGCACCATGGGGTCGGCCAGCGCCTCGACCAGACTGCGGTCCAGATCGGTGCCCTCGCCTTCGGTGACCAGGTCCACGTCCTTGCCGAGCTGGCGCGCGAGGTCGCGCACGATGCGCGGGAAGCGCTGGAACAGGCGACCCACCGGCTGCATGCGCATGCCCAGCACGGCGTTCTGCAGATCGTCGGCGACGCGGTTGAGCTCGTCGACCGTGGACGACAGGCTGCTGTCGCCGTTGCGTGCGGCCAGCGTGAGCAGGCGGTTGCGCAGCAGCAGCAGTTCGCCAGCCTGGTTGACCAGCGTATCCAGGCGCGCGGTATCGACGCGCACGGTGGCCTCGGCCGGTGCCGCGGCAGCGCGTGCGGGTGCCGCAGGCGATGGTGCGGGCGCGGGAGCGGGCGGCGGCGATGGCGCGGCCGTCGGCGCGGACGCCGATGCCTGACCGGGCGTACCACCCTTGCCGTGCAGGTTGTCCAGCAGGGCCTCGAATTCGTCATCGTCGATGGCGCCGCCCGCGGGTGCGGGTGCCGCCACCACCGGCGCGGGCGTGCCGCTGCCGTGCAGCTGGTCGAGCAGCGCCTCGAACTCGTCATCGTCGATGGTGTTGGATGTCGGCGCGGCGACGGCCACGGGCGCCGGTTCTACCGTGCCAGGGGCAGCGCTGCCGTAGAGCGAATCAAGCAGCGCTTCAAACTCGCTGTCGTCGATGGCACCACCGGCCGGCGCAGCGGCCGGTGGCGGTGCCGCGACCGGCGCCGCTGCGGGCGGCGCACCTTTCTTCGGCGGCGTGAGGCGCACCAGCAGCGCCGGCGGCGGCATCGCCATAGCGTCGTTGGCGGCCAGTGCGGCCATCATCGACTGCAACAGGTCGAGCGCTTCGAGCAGCGCGTCCATGCGCGCTGCGTCGATCAGCAGGCTGCCGTTGCGCGCTTCGTTGAGCAGGTCTTCGGCGTGATGGCACAGCTGCACCATCGGCTCGACGTTGAGGAAGCCGGCGCCGCCCTTCACCGTGTGGAAGGCGCGGAACACCGCGTTGAGCAGCTCGGCGTCCTGCGGCGCGGCCTCCAGGCCCACCAGCTGCTCGCCCAGGCGCTCGACCAGCTCGCCGGCCTCGACCAGGAAGTCGTCGCGCAGTTCGGCGTCGAAGGAGGGATCCATCTAGCGGCTCCCGGCGGCAGGCGACAGCACGCCCGCCGCATGCGGGCGGGCGTGAGGGAGGCAAGGCAGCGGCAGCGCGATCGCCGTCATGCGCGGGCTCAGAATCCGAACTCGCTCAGCAGGCGGTCGGCCTCGTCCTGGCTGTTGATCTTCTCCACCGCCTCGACCGGCTCGCGACCGGACAGCGCGCCGGTAAGGCGCACCAGCTCAAGCATGGAGGACTCCACCGAGCCGATGAACGCCACCACCTTCTTGATGCGCTGGCCGGAAAGATCCTGCCAGGACTGCGCCATCACCATGTCGTTGAGGCCGTCGTTGCAGCTTTGCGCGAAGGCGCTGGCCTGGTTCGCCAGGGCGGTCACGGCGTCGCCCGCAGCGGGCTGGGCAGCGAGGATCGCCGCGGCGTTGTGCGCCAGTGCCTCGGCCTCGGGGCGGGTGCGCTCGGCGAAATCCAGCGTGCGGTGCGCCGCCTGCGAGCTCATCTCCAGCACGTCCTGCAGGTGCTTGCGCGCATCGGTGACGCTGTCGGGATAACCCTCCTGCACCAGCTCACCGCCGAGGCGGCGTACGGCGTCGTGCAGGTCACGGGCCAGCACGCCGAGCGCGCGAAACAGCTTCTGCTCGCGCTCGCGCACGATGGAGTCGAGCGCCTGCTCGAAGGCCGGGCCGTCGGGGCTGTTGAGCAGCTCGTGCAGCTCGTTGGGCAGCGCCTCGGCGCTGAGGGAAAGTTGGGCGCTCATGCGGAAGCTCCTGCCGCGGCGAGCCGCTCGAAGATCTTGGTCAGTTTTTCCTGCAGCGTGGCGGCGGTGAACGGCTTGACGATGTAGCCGTTCACGCCGGCCTGGGCCGCGGCGATGATCTGGTCACGGTTGTTTTCGGCGGTGACCATCAGCACCGGCAGGCCCTTAAGCGAAGCCTCGGCGCGAATCGCGCGCAGCAGGTCGATGCCGGTCATGTTGGGCATGTTCCAGTCGGTCACGACCATGTCGAACGGCTGGCTCTTGAGCATCACCATCGCGTTCTCGCCGTCGTCGGCCTCCTGGATCAGCGGGCCGGAGAAACCGAGCTCCACGAGCAGGTTCCGCACGATGCGGCGCATGGTGGAAAAGTCGTCCACCACCAGGATCTTCATGTTCTTGTTCAAGCCCGTCTCCACTTGCACGGTGGGTTGCCGTGCGCCAGCCCGTAGGTAAGTTGTGTTGCCTGCGCTGCTCAGTCGTCGTCGCGCCAACCGGTCATGCGCGCGCGCAACCGGATGATCGCCTGCCCATGGATCTGGCAGACGCGCGACTCGGTGACACCGAGCACCGCGCCAATCTCTTTGAGGTTCAGTTCCTGCTCGTAGTACAGCGACATCACCAGTTGTTCGCGCTCCGGCAGCGTGGTGATCGCATCGATCAGCGCCTGGCGCATGCCGGTCTGCTCGATGTCCTCGGCGGGGGTGAGGCTGCTGGCGTCGGCCACGTCCATCGCCGGGCTGCCGTCGCCGTCGTCCGGCGCCGTGAGGCTCAGCAATCGGGAACTGGCCGCGTCGGCCAGCACCTGGTGGTATTCGTCGGCACTCAGTCCCAGCCGTTTCATCACCTCCGCATCGTCGGCGTCCGCGCCGGTTTCGATCTCGATCTGGCGCACCACTTCGGCCACCTCGCGCGCCTTGCGATGCACCGAGCGCGGCGTCCAGTCGGTGCGCCGAAGCTCATCGAGCATGGCGCCACGGATGCGGATGCCCGCATACGTCTCGAAGCTGGCCGAGCGATCGGTGGCGTAGTTACGCGCCGCCTCCAGCAGGCCGATCATTCCCGACTGGATTAGATCGCCCACGTCGACGCTGGGCGGCAAGCGCCCCATTAGGTGATAGGCGATGCGCCTGACCAGCGGCGCATGCGTTTTCACCAGTTCGTCGGCGCTTTGCCGTTGAAGTTGCAGGTATTCCGTTGCCACGCTCATCTCACCACCCCGTCGCCGGTGCAGCCTGACCACTGAAAAATGCGATGCGGTCGAGACCCGGGCGATCGGGTTCTGCCCATGTATCGGCCGCACCTGCCAATTGCTTGAATGCCTGCGCCGAACGGCTGCCCGGCGCCACGTCCACCACCGCGTTCTGGCGGCGGATGGCCTGGCGCAGGCGCTCGTCCTGCGGCACCCAGCCCATGAAATCGAGCATCACGTCGAGGAAGCGGTCGGTGACCCGCGCCAGCTTCTGGTGCAGCGCCTTGGCCTCGCCGAGGTTGCGCACCATGTTCGCCACCATGTGCAGGCGCTTCACGCCGAAGTCGCGGCTGAGCACCTTGGCCATGGCGTAGGCGTCGGTGATGGAGGCCGGCTCGTCGCACACCACCAGCACCACGTCGTCGGCCGCGGCGGCGAACATCGCCACCGAGTCGGAGATGCCGGCGGCGGTGTCCACCAGCAGAAAGTCCGGCACGGTAGGCAGCTCGTCGAAGGCGCGGATCACCGCGGCCTGCTCGCCTGAGCCCAACTGGGCCAGCCGACGCGCACCGGAGCCGGCGGGAATCACCTTCAGCCCGTGCGGCGCCTCCAGTACCAGGTCGGACAGGCCGCACAGCCCGTCGAGCATGTGGCCCAGGTGGCGCGAGGGCGCCAGGCCGAGCAGCACGTCGACATTGGCCAGACCCATGTCGGCATCCAGCAGCATCGTCTCGCGACCCATCATGGCCAGCGTCATGCCCAGGTTCACCGCCACCGTGGTCTTGCCTACCCCGCCCTTGCCGCCGCACACCGCGATGGTGCGGCAGCGCTGGCGCGAGCCGCGCCGATCGAGGTTGGCCGCCTGCGTGGGCGCGCGAGGCGCGGCGGGCGCAGCCATGTCGGTGATCGACGAAACCATCTGCTTGAGTCCCCAGGCCTGATTCTTGATGAAGGCGCGCTCATCCAGCGCGCCGGTGGAAAACGTTGCGGGCGAGACGACGGCGCTCATGCGCTGGCCACCGCGAAGCCGAAGCGGTCGGCCAGCGCGCTGTCATCCAGCGCGGGCGCCGTGGCGGCGGAGGTCTTGAGCGCATGCGCGGCGCGCAGCACCAGCACGCGGGCGTCGGCCACGGCGAGGTCTTCGGGCACGCGCTGGCCGTCGGTGGTGTAGTCCAGCGGCAACTTGTGGCGGATCAGCACCGACAGCGCGCCACCCAAACTGGGCGCCTCGTCGAGCTTGGTGAACACCACGCTCGCCGGCTCCAGCGGCATGTAGGCGCGCACCGCCTCTTCCAGCGACTGCGCCTGGGCGTTGGCGGCCAGCACCAGGGAGATGCGCAGCGCGATGCCGTCGCTGTGGGCGACTTCGTTGAGCACGTCCATCTGCTGCTCCAGCCGCGGATCGGTGCCGGACACGCCGGCGGTGTCGATCAGCACGGTGTGCTTGCCCTTGAGCATCTCCAGCACCTGGCGCAGGCTCGCCGCGTCGTCGGCCGGGTACACGCGCACGCCGAGCAGGCGACCGTAGTGCTCCAGTTGCGCGGCGGCGCCGATGCGGTAGTTGTCGGTGGACACCAGCGCGACGTTGGCGGCGCCGTGGCGCACCACCGCCCTGGCAGCGAGTTTGGCGATCGTCGTGGTCTTGCCCACGCCGGTGGGACCGACCAGAGCGATCATGCCGCCGTCGCTGTCGCCGCGGCCGCTGATGGCCACGTTGCGGCTGAGCAGGCCCAGCGGCAGGTAGCGCGCCTGCTCGGCGCTGATCTGCTCGGGCAGGTCGTCGGCGAGCTGGCGGGCGACGTCGGCGTCGATGCCCAGGCGGGTGAATTCGCGCAGCACGCGGGCGCGCAGCGGATGGCGGCGCTCCATGTCGTTCCAGGCCAGGCTGGACAGCTGCATCTCCAGCATTTCGCGCAGGCTGCCGAGCTCGGCACGCATGCGCGCGGTGTCCTGCATGGCGCGTTCCACCGCCGGATGCATCGGCACCGGCTCCTCGGTGGCGCTGGCCACGGGGGCGGGCCGCGCGGTGGGTGCCGGCGCGGCGTTGGCCTGGGCCGGAGCGACCGACGCGGTGGGAGCGGCCGGACGCGGCGCGTGGTGAATGGCGGCAGCGGCGGGCGGCGCGACCTGCGGCGCCACCGGCGCTTCGATTTGTGCCGCCGGCGCAACCGGTGCGCGCGGCGCCGGGGCCGGACGCGTGGCCACGGGCCGTTCGATGGGCGCAGCGACAGCGGGCGCGGCCACAGCCGGCGTCTCGGGCACCGATGGCGCGATCGGCGCGCTGGTCTGGCGACGCCACAGGCGCGGTGAGGGTGCGGTGTCGGCCACCGGCGTCGGCGCCTTGACGGCTGGCGTCGGCGCTTCGTCACTGCCAGGGGCCGGCGTGCCGTGGCGGGCGGCCTCGCGCACCAGCGCCTCGTCGTAGTCGAGCGCGGCAATGATCTCGATGCCTTCGGGCAGGCGACGGGTGGAGAGGATCACCGCATCCGGGCCCTGCTCCTCGCGCACCAGCTTCATGGCCTGGCGCATGTCCGATGCGACGAAACGTTTGATCTTCATGCGTGCTTGCTCCGCAGCGAATGGCGGGAAACCGGGGACGAGGCGCGCGATGCGGTGCGGCGGACGGCGTCGGCGGCGAACACCACGATGCCGGCGGGATGCCGCGCCACGCGATGCCAGCTCAGCGCCGGTGGCGTGGCCGCGTTGTGGCTCGACTCTCGCTTCTCAGTTCTCATCGCTCGTTCCTCGCTTCAGCGTCCCAGCGCCTGCACCAGCCGCACCCGGCGGTTGTCAGGCACCTCGTTGTAAGCGAGTACGTGCAGGTTCTGTGCCACGTGGCGGGTGAAGCGCGCGAGCCAGGTGCGCAACTGCGGCGCCACCAGCAATACCGCCGGTTCGCCACTCATTTCCTGCTTCTGCGCGGCCTCGGCCACGCCCTGCTGCAGGCGGTCGGCCAGGCCCGGCTCCACCGCCGCGCCGGTGCCGCCGTTGCCGGTGAGCGAGTTCATCAGGATCTGCTCCAGCTCCGGCGCCAGCGTGATGACGGGCACCTCGGTGCCCAGCCCGATGATCTCCTGCACGATCTGCCGGCCCAGGGTGACGCGCACGGCGGCGGTGAGCACGCCGGGATCCTGACTCTGGCTGGCGTGCTCCGCCAACGATTCGACGATGGAGCGCATGTTGCGGATCGGCACCCGCTCGGCCAGCAGGTTCTGCAGCACCTTGACCACGGTGCCCAGCGCCAGGCGCTTGGGCACCAGGTCTTCGACCAGCTTGGGTGCGCTCTGCGCCAGGCGATCCAGCAGCTGCTGCACGTCCTGGTGGCTGAGCAGCTCGTGGGCGTGGCTGCCCAGGATGTGCGACAGGTGCGTGGCGATCACCGTGGCCGGATCGACCACCGTGTAGCCCAGCGACTGCGCGTTGTCGCGCTGGCCCTGCTCGATCCACACCGCTTCCAGCCCGAACGCCGGATCGCGCGTGGGGATGCCCGGCACCGGGCCGTGCACATGGCCGGGGTTGATCGCCAGCAGGCGATCGGTATGCACCTCCGCCTCGCCCATCGGCACGCCCATCAGGGTGATGCGGTAGGTGTTGGGGCCCAGATCCAGGTTGTCGCGGATGTGCACCGCCGGCACCAGGAAACCCAGCTCCTGCGACAGCTTGCGGCGCACCGACTTGATCCGCCCCATCAGCTCGCCGCCCTGGTGCGTGTCCACCAACGGAATCAGCCGGTAGCCCACTTCCAGCCCCAGCGGATCGACGCTGGCCACGTCCTCCCAGCCCAGCTCCAGCCGCTCGGCGGGCGCGGCCGGCGGCGGCACCTCGGCGGCCTTCTGCGCCACCCGGGCGGCGGCATCGCGCTCGCGCTTGATCATCAGCCAGGCGGCGCCACCGCAGGTGGAACCGAGCAGCAGGAACGCAATGTTCGGCATGCCCGGGATCAGCCCCATCACGCCCAGCACCGCACCGGCCACGGCCAGCGCGCGCGGCTGGCCGAAGATCTGCGATACCAGCTGCTTGCCCATGTCCTGCGCCTTGGACACGCGGGTGACGATCACCGCGGCGGCAATGGACAGCATCAGCGAGGGCACCTGCGCCACCAGGCCGTCGCCGATGGTGAGCAGGGTGTAGGTCTTGGCGGCCTCCGATGCCGACAGGCCGTGCTGCAGCACACCGACGAAGAAGCCGCCGACGATGTTGATGATGAGGATCAGGATGCCGGCCGTCGCGTCGCCGCGGACGAACTTCGACGCACCGTCCATCGAACCGTAGAAGTCCGCCTCTTCGCGCACTTCCTGGCGGCGCTCGCGCGCCTGTTCCTGGGTCAGCAGGCCGGCATTGAGGTCGGCGTCGATCGCCATCTGCTTGCCGGGCATCGCGTCCAACGTGAAGCGCGCGGTGACTTCCGACACGCGGGTGGCGCCCTTGGTGACCACCACGAAGTTGATGATGGTGAGGATCGCGAACACCACCAGGCCGACCGCGAAGTTGCCGCCGATGACGAACTCGCCGAACGCCTCGATTACCTTGCCGGCCGCTCCCGGGCCGTCGTGACCGTGCAGCAGCACGACGCGGGTGGAGGCGATGTTGAGCGCCAGGCGCAGCAGCGTGGCCATCAGCACCACGGTGGGAAACGCGGCGAATTCCAGCGGCCGCATCACGTAGATCACCGCCAGCAGGATCACCAGCGAGAGCGCGATGTTGAAGCTGAAGAGCATGTCCAGCAGGAACGGCGGCAGCGGCAGCATCACCATCGCCAGCGCGGCCAGCAGCACCACCGGGGCGCCGATGCCGCGTCGACCGATCTGCTTGAGGTTGTCCAATGCTCCGACGGCGGCCATGGCTTGTATCCCTTGGATGGCGCGGCGCCGTCGCCGGCACCGCTACAACTTGTACGGACCCATCAGGTCCGGATCGATTTCCGGCTGCGGCGGCGGCGGGGGCGGCGTGTCGCCGCGGGCACCGGCCTGCTTGAGCTGGAACACGTAGGCCAGGATCTGCGCCACCGCGACATACAGCGACGCGGGGATTTCCCGACCCAGCTCGGTGGTTGCATACAAAGCGCGTGCCAACGGCGGCGACTCGACCAGCGGGATGCGATGACCGGCCGCCACGGCGCGGATCTGCTGGGCCATCACGTCCACACCCTTGGCGATCACGCGGGGCGCGCCGAAGCGGTTTTCGTCGTACTTCAGCGCCACCGCGAAGTGGGTGGGGTTGGTCACCACCACGTCGGCGGTGGGCAGGTCCTGCATCATCCGGCGGCGCGCCATCTGGTGCTGCACCTGGCGGATGCGGCCCTTGAGCTCGGGGTTGCCCTCGGTTTCCTTGGACTCGTCCTTGAGCTCCTGCTTGGTCATGCGCTGTTTCTTGTTGTGATCGAACTTCTGGTACAGCGCATCCACCCCGCCGATCAGACCCAGCATGACGCCAAAGGTGAGCGCGGCGCGGCCGAGCAGGCTGATCGAATCGGCGATGCCGAACGCGACGGATCCGCGACCGGTCGTCAATAATTCGCCTTGCCAGTGACGTAAAAGCAGCACCAGCGCAAAACCGATCAGCACCAGTTTGAGCAGCGCCTTGCCCAGCTCCACCAGGCCGCGCATGGCGAAGATCTTGCCCAGCCCGGCGATCGGATCGAGCCGCTCGAACTTCGGCTGCAGCGCCTGCGCGCTGAAATTGAGCCCGCCCAGCAGGATCGGCGCGGCCAACGTGGCCAGCACGGTGGCGATCGCCACTGGTGCGAACAGCGCCAGCGCCTCGCTCACTGCCAGGTGCAGCACGCGACCGGGCAGCGCTTCGGAGAACAGCGCCTCGCGCGAGTAACCCAGCCCTAAGCCGTAGATGGTGCGCATGTGCCCCATCGCCGCCGGCGCGCTGGACATCAGCGCCGCGACGCCGGCCAACACTACCAACGCGCCGGAGAGGTCACGCGATCGCGGGACGTCGCCTTTTTCGCGCGCTTCCTTGAGGCGTTTTTCGGAAGGTTGTTCGGTGCGGTCTTCGGCGCTGCTCTCCTCGCTCACGGCGCGCCTCCCGTGCCGGCCAGCTCATGCATCAGCGACCAGGCGCTGTCGGTGAGCGACTGGAATGCTCCGGGCAGGCTGCGCAGCGACAGCCACAGCACCACGATGCCCAGCGTGACGGTGATCGGAAAGCCGACCGCGAACAGGTTCATCGACGGCGCCGCGCGACTGATCGCGGCAAAGCCGATGTTCACCACCAGCAGCGAGGTGACCGCCGGCAACGCCACGCGCACGGCGCCGGCGAACAGCTGCGCACCGAACATCACCACCGCATGCATGCCGTTGGCACCGATCACGCCGCTGCCGGGCGGCAACGTGCGGAAGCTTTCGGCCAGCAGCGCCACCAGCTGCAGGTGGCCGTTCATCGCCAGGAAGATCAGCGTCACCAGCACCATGTACAGCTGGCTCAGCACCGGCGTGCTGCCGCCGCCCTCGGGGTTCACTACCTCGGAAAAACCCAGGCTCATGCTCTGCGACACCATCTGGCCGCCGAACGCCACCGCCTCGAACACCAACTTGAGCACGAAGCCGATCGCCGCGCCGATCAGCACCTGGCCGACCATGGTCGCCACACCCTGCGCGCTCATCGGATCGACCGTGGCCGGCGACAGCGGCGCCAGCACGAAGGTGAGCAGCATGACGATCGCCACGCGGATGCGCGCCGGGATGGTGGTGTTGCCGAACACCGGTGCCACCATCACCAGGCCGCCCACACGGCCCATCGCCCACAGCAACGAACCCACCCAGGCCTGCAGCTGGGCCAGGTCCACCTCGGTCACTTGATCGCCCCCGGCAGGCCGGTGATCAGGTCGTGCGTGAAGCGCACCAGCGTGCGCAGCATCCACGGGCCGGTGATCAGCGCCACTGCGGCCATGGCGATCAGCTTGGGGATGAAGCTGAGCGTCATCTCGTTGATCTGCGTGGCCGCCTGGATCACGCCGATCAGCAGGCCCACCGCCAGCGCGGTGAGCAGCAGGGGCGCGGCGACCAGCATGGCGATGTACAGCGCGTGCTGGCCGAATTCGATGACGGATTCGGGGGTCATGGCAGCTTCGTTCCCTCTCCCTCGGCCACGCCGGGGGAGAGGGTTGGGGAGAGGGGGAAGCCGTTGGAGAGCATCGCCCGCGAGCGGGCTCCTACGGGGCGTCGATGGGGAGCGGGGGTCATGTGTAGAAGCTCCCGGCCAAGGTGCCGATGAGCAGGGTCCAGCCATCGACCAGCACGAACAGCATGATCTTGAACGGCAGCGAGATGATCATCGGCGAGACCATCATCATGCCCATCGACATCAGCACGCTGGCCACGACGAGATCGATGATCAGGAACGGGATGAACAGCAGGAAGCCCATCTGGAACGCGGTCTTCAGCTCGCTGGTCACGAACGCCGGCATCGCCACGCGCAGCGGCACGTCGGCCTTGCTGGCGTAGGGCTTCTCGTTGGCCAGATGGGTGAACATCTGCAGGTCCGCATCGCGGGTCTGGTCGAGCATGAAGCGCTTGAACGGCGCGGTGGCCGCCGGCAGCGCCTGCTCGGCGGTGAGCGTGCCGTCCATGTACGGCTTCACGCCGTCGGTATAGGCGTGGTTGAGCACCGGCGACATCACGAACAGAGTGAGGAACAGCGCCAACCCCAGCAGCACCTGGTTGGGCGGCGTGGACTGCGTACCCAGCGCCTGGCGCAGGAAGCCGAGCACGATGATGATGCGGGTGAACGATGTCATCATCAGCAGCACGGCCGGCAGCAGCGTGAGCACCGTCATCAGTGCCAGCACCTGCAGGGACAGCGTCCAGCTCTGGCCGCCGCCCGGCGCACTCTTCACGGTGAGCACGGGGATGCCGGCGCCGGAGCTGGGCAGCGAAGCGGGCATGCTCAGCGCAGGCGCGGTGGCCGGCGCATTGGCCGACTGCGGCGCCGCGGCAGCGACCAGCGGCAGCAGTGCGCACACCAACAGCAGCGCAAGGCGAACGGCAAAACGGGACAGGCGCGTCATGGCGTGCGCTTCCAGCGGGCCAGCAGCTCGGCGAAGCCGGGCGCGGGCGCGGCCGGCGGCGCGGCCTCGTCGTTCGTCGCCACCTCGCCATCGAATACGTGCAGCGTGCGCAGGCCGCCCTGCCCCACGCCCACCAGCAGACGCTTGCCGTTGGCTTCCAGCAGCAGCACACGGTCACGCGCACCGACGGCGAGCGTCTCCACGCAGCGGATGCGGCGACCGCCCGGCGTGGTGCGCGCCTGCAGGCGCTTGCTGAGCCAGCCGGCGGCGAAGATCAGCGCGATGATGCCGGCCAGGCTCAGCACCACGCGCAGCAGTTCGGCGCCCACGTTGATCTCGGGGGCGGCGGCCGCGGCCTGGGCGGCGGGAGCGAGCAAGGCGAGCATCATGGTCGACACGCTCAGCGCAGCTTGCGCACGCGCTCGGCGGGGCTGATCACGTCGGTCAGGCGGATGCCGAACTTCTCGTTGATCACCACCACCTCGCCGTGCGCGACCAGGGTGCCGTTGACGAACACGTCCAGCGGTTCGCCCGCGGCGCGATCGAGCTCCACCACCGAGCCCTGGTTGAGCTGCAGCAGATTGCGGATGCTGATACGGGTGCGGCCGACCTCCATCGCCAGCGTGACCGGCACGTCCAGGATCATGTCCAGGTTGACGTCCTTGCCGTCGAGGTTGTCCAGCAGGGCACGCTCGGCGGTGGCCTGCGCGGCTTCAGGTGTGCTGCTCATGACGGGATCTGCTCCATGGAAAAGTCGCTGTGCAGGCGCGCCTCGCGGCGGCCCGCCTGGGCTTGGAATCGCACGGCCTTGTGGCCGTTGGCCTGGCCGTAGCGGCCGCGGAAAATCGGCACGTCTTCGGCGAATACGGTGGTGAACTCGGGCAGCTGCACCGGGATCACGTCGCCGGGGCGCAGCTGCAGGAAGTCGCCGATGCTGATCTCGGTTTCCAGCAGCAGCGTGCTGAGTTCCACGTCGGCGTCGAGGATTTCCTCGTGCAGGGTCTCGCTCCAGCGATCGTCGCGGTCCACGCGATCGCTCTGCACGCCCGCGTCGAGCAGGGTGCGGATCGGCTCGACCATGGCGTACGGCAAGGTGAGGTGGATCTCGCCGCCGCCGCCGTCCAGCTCCACGTGGAAACGCGACACCACCACCGTCTCGGTGGGGCTGACGATGTTGGCGAACTGCGGGTTGATCTCGGAGTTGAGGTATTCGAACTCCAGCGGCAGCACCGGCGCCCACGCCTCGACCATGGCGGCGAACAGCTCCACCAGCATGATCTGGATCACGCGGTTCTCGGTGGCGGTGAAGTCGCGCCCTTCGATGCGCGCGTGATAACGGCCGTCGCCGCCGAAGAAGTTGTCGATCACGGTGAACACCAGCCGCGGCTCCATCACCACCAGCGCGGTGCCGCGCAGCGGCTTGATGCGCACCAGGTTGAGGTTGCTGGGCACCGCCAGGCCGTGCACGTACTCGGCAAACTTCACCATGCGCACGCCCAGCACCGACACCTCGCAGGTCTTGCGCAGCACGCTGAATACGCCGGTGCGGAAGTAACGCGCGAAGCGGTCGTTGACCATCTCCAGCGTCGGCAGGCGGCCGCGCACGATGCGGTCCTGCTGGGTGAAGTCGTACTGGATGACGGCATTGGGATCGAGCGGCTCGTCGCCACCGGTCTCCACCGCACCGCCTTCGACGCCGTCCAGCAGCGCGTCGATTTCGTCCTGGGAAAGCAGGTCGCTCATCGCGGTTCTCCGCTCGTCACTGCATCACGAAGCTGGTGAAGTACAGCGCGTCGATGCCGGGCTTGCCGGTGCGTGCGCTGATGATCTTCTGCACCGCCGCCAGTGCCTGCGCCTGCAGCTTCTGCTTGCCGGCGGCGTCGATCAGGTTTTCGTAGTTCTGCCCGCTGAAGAGCATCAGCAGCTCGTTGCGGATCACCGGCTGAGCCTCCTTGGCGGCGTCGAGCGCGGACTGCTCGTGGCTCATCAGGCTCACGCCCACCTGCAGGTAGCGCACGGCCTGGTCGTCGCGGAAATTCACCACGAAGGCCGGATCGAGCGGCAGGTAGAGCTCGGGCTTCTTCTCCGGCGCGGCCTCGGCGGCCTTGTCGCCCGTCGCGTGGCGCCCGCCCAAGGCGAGATAGGCACCGGTGCCGCCGCCCAACAGCAGCAGCACGACGATGATCGCGATCAGCCGGCCGCGCTTGGGCTTGGGCGGGACAATCTCGATCGGATCCTGTTCGGCGTTTTCCATGGAACCCTCAAATCAGTGTGCAGGCGTGACCTGTCCCCGCCATCGCGGGGTGGACTGAGGGGTCGATAGCAAGCGCCATGCCACGGCGGACAAAGCGCGCCGCCATGCGGTGCGGGGCGGATGCCGCCATGCCCAGGCGGCAGTTTCTTGACGCGCGTCGGAATCGCCACGCGTCGATTTCGCGGCAGGGGCAGGCACCCGGCGACGGGCAGCCGCAGACCACCGGAGCGAGTGGCGGGG
Organism: Dyella thailandensis; assembly: GCF_050749815.1. Taxonomy (GTDB): domain Bacteria; phylum Pseudomonadota; class Gammaproteobacteria; order Xanthomonadales; family Rhodanobacteraceae; genus Dyella_A. Next base: position 2,274,937 of record NZ_CP192735.1, read on the forward strand.
GCGCAGGGGGCTTAAGGCCCGCTCTCGATCACGATGTGCGCTCCCAACCCAGGAGCTGTAGGAGTCCACCCTGTGGACGACCTCGAGGCACCCCGCAAGGCGGTCGCGCACAGGGTGCGCTCCTACGGGCGTCGGGCCGATCAGGGCGCCGGCGGCAGGATCAGCATCGCGTCGCCGTAGGAGAAGAACCGATAGCGCTGCGCCACCGCGTGGCGGTAGGCGTCGAGCATGAACTCGCGCCCGGCCAGCGCCGACACCAGCATCAGCAACGTCGACTGCGGCAGGTGGAAGTTGGTGATCAGGCCGTCGATGCTGGAGAAGCGGTAGCCGGGGAAGATGAAGATCTGCGTCTCACCGGCGAACGGGCGCAGCACGCCCTCGACGGTGGCGCTCTCCAGCGCGCGCACCACGGTGGTACCCACCGCGATCACCCGGCCGCCAGCGGCGCGGGTGTGGCGGACCTGCTCCACCAGGTGCGCGCCCACGTTGAGCCACTCGCGGTGCATGTGGTGGTCGGCGATGTTGTCCGCACGCACCGGCTGGAAAGTGCCGGCGCCCACGTGCAGGGTGACGTAGCCGAACTGCACGCCCATCGCGCGCAGGCGTTCGAGCAGCGGCTCGTCGAAATGCAGGCCAGCGGTCGGCGCGGCCACGGCGCCCGGCTCACGCGCATAGACGGTCTGGTAGCGCTCCAGGTCGCTGGCGTCCGCGCCGCGCTCGATATAGGGCGGCAGCGGCATCTCGCCGAGTTTCAGCAGCAGCTTCTCCAGCGGCTCGGGCGACTCGAAGCGCAGGCGGAAGAAGCCCTCGTCGCGCCCCAGCACCGTCGCGTGGCTGCCATCGGCCAGCTCGATCCGCCCGCCCTCCTTCGGCTTCTTGCTTACGCCCAGCTGCACCACCGCCTCGTGTGCGCCGGTGACGCGCTCGATCAGGATCTCCACCGCACCGCCGGTGTCCTTGCGCCCGTACAACCGCGCCGGCAGCACGCGGGTGTCGTTGAACACCAGCAGGTCGCCCGGACGCAGGAAGTCGGGAAGCTCGCGGAACATGCGGTCGTCGAGCATGCAGGCGGCGGCATCCAGATGCAGCAGCCGACTGGCCGAACGCTCCGGCAGCGGCGCCTGGGCGATCAGCTCGGACGGGAGGTCGAAGTCGAAATCGGTCTTCTTCACGGGCGGCGACTGGCTACGGGGGATCGGCAATTATCGCCGATTTGGGCCGCAGGCCTTGCCCGGCGCGGCGCTGCGGCGTCATCGCGCGCACCGCTCTCTCGCAAAGCGGGCGCGCGATCGCCGGAAGGGCTCTACAGCCAGCCCTTCTGCCGCGCCAGTCGATAGGCCTCGATGCGGTTGGCCACGCCGAGCTTGCCGATCGCCTCGGAGAGGTAGTTGCGCACGGTGCCGTGCGACAGGCTGAGCTGGGTGGCGATGTCGCTGGCGCTCTGCCCTTCGCCGGCCAGGCGCAGCACCTGGCGTTCGCGGTCGTTGAGCGGGTCGGCTTCGGACCACGCGTCCAGCGCCAGCTGCGGGTCGATCGAGCGGCCGCCGCGATGGACCATGCGCAGCGCTTCGGCCAGGTTTTCCGCCGGCGCATCCTTGAGCAGGTAGCCGGACACGCCCGCCTCCAGCGCGCGGCGCAGGAAGCCGGGACGCGCGAACGTGGTGACGATGATCACCTTGATCGGCAGCTCCTGGCGATGGATGCGCTGGGCCAGCTCCAGCCCGGTGAGGCCGGGCATCTCGATGTCGGTGACCAGCACGTCGGGCTTCAGGCGCTGGATCTCGCGCCAGGCCGCCTCGCCGTCGGCGGCGCTGCCGAGCACTTCGATATCGCTCTCCAGATTGAGCAGCGCGGACAGCGCGCCGCGCACCATCGCCTGGTCTTCGGCCAGCAGCACGCGGATCATGCGGCGCTCCCGACGGCATGCAGCGGCGCGGCGGCAGCCGCGGCCACCGGCACGCGCAGTTCCAGCACGGTGCCTTTGCGCGGCGGCGAGTCGATTGCCAGCGTGCCGCCCAGGGCGCGCACGCGTTCGCGCATGCCGCTGACGCCGTTGCCGTGCGCGGCCAGTCCGCCGCATCCGTTGTCGCTGATCCGCATTCTGAGTTCGCCCTGCGCGTTGGAAATGTCGATGCGCGCCTCGGTGGCGCGCGCATGCCGATGAATATTGGTGACCGCCTCGCGCAGCACCAGCGCCAGCGGCGCCTCGATGGCGTGCGGAAGATCCAGCGATTCGCAGCCGTCGCAGGCGAACACGATGCCGGAGGCCTCCAGCATCAGCCGCGCCGAGAGCAGTTCGGCGGCAAGGTCGCTGCGGCGCATGCCGGTGACCGCCGCGCGCACTTCGCCCAATGCGTGGCGCGCCACGCGCTCCACTTCTTCCATTTCGCGCTGGGCCGACGGCGGATCGCGCAGCGCCAGCTTGCGCGCCAGCTCCGACTTCAGCGCCACCAGCGACAGCGTGTGGCCGAGCAGGTCGTGCAGGTCGCGGCCGATGCGTTCGCGCTCGGCCAGCGTGGCGAGCCGGCGCACCTCTTCCTGCGACAGCCGCAGCTCGGCGTCGCGACGCACGCCACGCATGTAGATGAGGTTGCTGAAGCCGCCGAACAGCGCGGTCAGCGGCACCACCAGCAGCAGGCTCTTGGGCGCATGTATGGCCATCACCACCGGTACCGAGAGCACCCAGGCCACGGCCACGGTGCGCAGCCACACCCGCCAGGACGGGTGCAGCGCCAGGTTGATGCTGGCGATCATCAGATAGATGAAGGCGGCGCTGTTGAGCGGCCACAGCAGCAGGCCGATGACGATCAGCCCGGCGGCGTTCACTACCATCTGCCGCACCGGCATGATGTACATGCGGATGTAGAAGAACAGGTAGAGCACCAGCGACAGCAGGGTCGGCCCCATCCAGTGCCAGCTGAAGCCCTTCTGCAGCGGCAGCATGATCACCGCGATGAACGAGAACAGCTGCAACCCGGCCTGCCAGCGCAGGTAGGTGGGCGAGCGCAGCTGGCCAAGCAGCGACTCCGGGTGCGGCCGGAACAGCGCGTGGAAGCGCGCCTCCAGGCGGCCCTGCCGGCGGCCGGCGCTGCTCACGCGGCGCTCCGATCGACGTCGTCGCGCGGCGCATCCGCCCGCATGCTTTCGCGCAGGGCCGCGTGCGTTACCAACATCGCCGGGGGAACGGGCACGCGCACGCGCAGGCAGGTGCCGCGCCCGGCCGGCGACTCGATCTGCAGCACGCCGCCGATGCCACGCACGCGCTCGCGCATACCGGCCAAGCCGTTGCCTTCGAGCACCAGGCCACCGCGCCCGTTGTCGCCGATCTGCAGCAACACCTCGGCGCCCTCGGGGGAGAGCGCGATCTTCACCTCGGTGGCACGGGCGTGGCGCACGATGTTGGTGGAGGCCTCGCGGATCACCAGCGCCAGGCCGCGCTCGATGTGCTCGGGCAACTGCAGCACGGGCAGCTGGTAGTCCAGGTGCACGCCCGAGGCGCCGAGCAACAGACGGGCCGAAGCGAGCTCCGCGGCCAGGTCGGTGGCGCGGATGCCGGTGACCGCCGCACGCACCTCGGCCAGCGCATGGCGCGCCACGCTTTCGGCCTCGCTCATCTCGCGCCGGGCCGCCTCGCTGTCGCGGTCGAACAGCTTGCGCGACAGCTCCAGTTTCAGCGTGATCAGCGAGAGCGTGTGGCCGAGCAGGTCGTGCAGGTCGCGCCCGATCCGCTCGCGTTCAGCGGTGGCGGCCAGCCGGCGCACTTCGTCGTGCGACAGGCGCAGCTCGGCGTCCTTTTCTTCGCTGGTGCGTTCGGCATTGACGATCACGCCGATGATGAAGGTGACGATGGGAATGGAGAACGTGGCCTGCCATGGGTAATGCAGCAGCCAGGCCTCGCTGAGCAACACGATGTTTAAACCGGCCAGGGTCAGCAGGTAACCGCGCATGGTCATGGAGCACACGCGCAGCATCACGCAGCCGAACACGAAATAGGTCAGGCCGCTGGGGTACCACGGCAGCAGGCTCATGCACAGCACCACCATGCCCACCGCATAGATCGGCGATGCGCGCCGGGAGGCCAGGCAGGACATGGCGTACAGCCACAGGAACAGCGGATAGGACGCCAGCGTCAGCGTGATCCAGCGCACGTTCCAGGAGTCGCGATCGAACACCGGCGTGATGAACAGCCAGGCCGTCCACAGCAGGTGCACCGCATCCACCCACGGCGACTTGCCCTTGGCGACGCTGCGCGCCACCAGCGAGTCGGGTGCCGGGCGCATCCACGCAGGCAGGCTCAGAAGGCGCATGGTTCGATCCCCGTGACGCGGCAGGCAGTCGGCGAAGGCATCAGCCTAACCGCCGCAACCGCCGCGTCGCCAGCGCCAGAAACACCACCGCATACCCGGCCAGCGCCAGCACGTGGACCAGCAACGGGCCTGAGCCCATGCCTACCGCCGCCAGCGTGAGCTGGTTGAGGTGGTAGCTGGGCCACAGCGGCGCCAGCGACTGCAGGAACTTCGGCAGCATCGATAGCGGCAGCCACAGGCCGGACAGGAACGCCATCGGCAGGTAGACCAGGTTGAGCAGGCCGGGCGCGCCCTGCCCCTTGATCAAGGTGCCGACGAACATGCCCAGCGCGCAGAACGGCAGCACACCGAACGCACCGGCCGCCAGCATGGCGAGAACGCGCAGCGGGGTCAGGCTCACGCCGCCCAGCGTGAGGCCGAGCGTGAGCAGCAGCACTACCACCAGGCTGGCCACGATCATCGCCATCACCATCTTGCCCAACAAATAGGCGCCCGGCGGCATCGGCAGAGCCCGCTTGAGGGTGAGCAGGCCACCATCGCGCTCGATCGCCAGCGATGCGCCGAAGCCGAACAGGCCCGGCCCGATCACCCCGAACGTGGTGTAGCTGGCCAGCAGATAGCGCGAAGCGTCGCTGCCGGCGTGGTTCAGCAGCACGCCGAACATCAGGTAGAACACGGTGGAGAACAGCGTCACCGGCAGGATGAACGAGGGCGCGCGCAGATAGCGCAGGCACTCGCTGCGAGCTTCTTCGAGATAGGCGCCGAGCACGCGGCGCGGCGACATCGGCAGGACGGCGGCAACGGTGTTCATCAGGCGGCTTCCTGGGTGGCGGTGTCGGGGCGGGTGAGTGCGCTGAACGCTTCGGCCAGGCCGGCGCGACGCACCTCCAGTTCGGACAGGGCGCTGTCCGCGTCCAGCAGGCGGCGCACCACCGGCTCGGCGGCGGCGGTGGTGACGATCAGCCGACCGCCCTCGCGCGACGCCCCGGCCACGCCGCTCCAGCGGGCGATGGCCATTTCGTCCAGGTCGCTGATGCAGCGGATGCGGGTGAGCGCGACGCTGGCGCGCAGGTCGTCGACGCTGCCCTCGGTGAGCACGCGGCCGCGATCGATCACCACCACGCGCTGGGCCAGCGCTTCGGCTTCCTCCAGGTAATGCGTGGTGAGCACCACGGCGCATCCCTGCGCCACCACCGTGCGCATCGTGGCCCATAGCCGTTCGCGCGCGTCGATATCCATGCCGACAGTGGGCTCGTCCAAAAACAGCAATTCCGGCCGACCGCACAGCGCCAGGGCGAACTGCACGCGGCGCTGCTGCCCGCCGGAGAGCTTGCCGTAGGGGCGCTTGAGCAGGTCGGTCACGTCCGCCAGGGCGGCGCATTCGTCCAGTGCGCGCGGTGCGGGGTAATAGCTCGCGGTGAGCCGCAGCAGCTCGGCCACGGTGAGCGTGGCCGGCAGCACCGCCGACTGCAGCATCACGCCGATGCGCCGGCGCGCCTCCACCCGCTGCGGGTCGGTGCCGAACAGCGTGGCCTGGCCGGCCTGCGGCCGTACCAGGCCGAGCAAGGCGGCCACGCTGGTGCTCTTGCCGGCGCCGTTGGGGCCGAGCAGGGCCAGCAGCTCGCCGGGGCGCACGGCCAGGTCGAGCCGGTCCAGCGCGGTGACCGCGCCGTAGCGCAGGGTGACGCCGGCGAGCGCGGCGACGGGCGGGGTATCCAGGGTGTTCATGCAGGTCTCCTAGGCATGGCGCAACCGTAGGCTGCACAAGGGTTTGCGGCCACTCGCGGGCATCACGCATCGCGCCTGACAGGCGTCATGCGGGGTACCGGCCAAGGCGCCCTCGCGGTATCCTCGGCGGATGCCTGAAGCCTGCCAGCCCTTATGCGGCGGTGCATCAGACGGCCCGAAGGGCCTGCGGGAAGGCGCTCCGGATGCGGTGCGGCGTTCCCGCCCCACATCACGAATCCGCCGGCCTGCTTTGCGTTCGGAGCGAGGCGCCGGCGGAAGTTGAGGAGGAGCGTTATGCACGTCATTGAACAGCTGCGCGAACTGCGCGAATTCGGCGGCAAGCCGCGGACCACCGGCCTGGACGACGCCAGCATCGAGCGCATGGCTGCGCTGGATCCGATGCTGGGGCAGGCGGTGACCGAGGCGGTGGCGCGCCATCGCGAGCTGCGCGCGGACCTGGCCGACTTCCTGAAGCTCGACGAGGCCGAGCAGCTGGCCCGCGCGCAGGCCGGCTACGTCAACTTCTATCCGGACGACGCGATCAACCCGTACCTGCCGGCCGCCGCGCGCGGTCCGTGGGTGGTCACGCTGAAGGGAGCGGTGGTCCACGACAACGGCGGCTACGGCATGCTCGGCTTCGGCCACAACGACCCGGTCGTGCTGGAAGCGATGAGCCGTCCGCAGGTGATGGCCAACGTGATGACCCCGAGCGTGGCGCAGCTGCGCATGAACGAGGCGCTGCGCCGCGAGATCGGTCACCGCCGTGGCGGCTTCCCGTTCGCCCGCTTCCTGTGCCTGAACTCCGGCTCCGAGGCGGTCGGCCTGGCCTGCCGCATCGCCGACGTCAACGCCAAGACGATGACCGACGCGGGCGGACGCCACGAGGGCCGCACGATCAAGCGACTGGCGGTGAAAGGCGCCTTCCACGGCCGCACCGACAAGCCGGCGCTGTACTCGGACTCCTCGCGCAAGACCTACAGCCAGTACCTGGCCAGCTACCGCCACGAAGAGAGCCTGATCACCGTCGCGCCGTATGACGTCGAGCAGCTGAAGGCCGCGTTCGCCGACGCCGACAAGCACGGCTGGTTCATCGAGGCGATGTTCCTGGAGCCGGTGATGGGCGAAGGCGACCCAGGCCGCGCGGTGACGCCTGAGTTCTACGCCGCCGCGCGCGAGCTGACCAAGGCGCACGGCACGCTGCTGCTGGTGGATTCGATCCAGGCCGGCCTGCGTGCGCACGGCGTGCTGTCGATCGTCGACTACCCCGGCTTCGAGAAGCTCGAGGCGCCGGACATGGAGACCTACTCCAAGGCGCTCAACGCCGGCCAGTACCCGATGTCGGTGCTGGTGGTGAACGAGCGTACGGCCGGCATGTACCGCAAGGGCATCTACGGCAACACCATGACCGCCAACCCGCGCGCGCTGGACGTGGCCTGCGCCACGCTGGGCCAGCTCAGCGATGCGGTGCGCGAGAACATCCGCGCGCGCGGCCAGGAGTTCGTCGCCAAGCTCAACGCGCTGAAGGATGAGCTCGGTGGCCTGATCACCAAGGTGCAGGGCACCGGCTTGCTGTTCTCCTGCGAGCTGGCCCCGCAGTTCAAGTGCTACGGCGACAACTCCACCGAGGAGTACATGCGCGAGCACGGCATCGGCGTGATCCACGGCGGCGCCAACTCGCTGCGCTTCACTCCGCACTTCAACTGCACCAGCGCCGAGGTGGATCTGGTCATTGCGCACGTGAAGCACGCGTTGCTGCACGGTCCCAAGCGCGCGCAGGCCGAGGCCGCGTAAGCCGCTTCTGCGCAGGGCGGAACACGAAGGGCGCGCCCTCACCGGCGCGCCCTTCGTCTATTCCGGGGCGGTCAGTGGCACGCGACCGGGCCGCCGTTGCGCCAGCCGCACCGGCGCCGATTCCGGCAGCAGGGTCACCGCCAGCAGGCCCACCAGCACGGCGCCGATCATGTACCAGGCCGGCGCCAGCGGATTGCCGGTAAGACGCGTCAGCCACGCCACCGCGAACTGGGTGGAGCCGCCGAATACCGAAATGGCCAGCGCATAGACCATGGCCAGCGCGCCGGAGCGCACGTGCGCCGGCAGCGACTCGGTCACCGCCACCAGCACGGTGCCGGTGGACAGCGTGGAGGCGGCGGCCAGCACGGCGGTCATCAGGTACAGCACCGCGGCGCTGCGCTCGCGCTCGAGCAGCCAGAACGCCGGCAGGATCGCCACCAGCAGTACCAGCCAGGGCACCAGCATCACCGGCTTGCGGCCGATGCGATCGGACAGCCAGCCACTGAGCGGGTCGCACACCAGGCCGCACAGGCCGATCAACGCCGTGGCACCAAGCGCCACGCGCTCGGGCAGACCGAGCGTGGTGTTGGCGTAGGTGGTCATGTACTCGAGCGCGTAGGCACTGGTGGTCGCCGCGGCCAGCATCGCCAGACCGAGCAGGGCCACGCGCAGGTGACCGGAGCCGCCGGTGCGCGGCGGCGGCGCCAGCGCCGGCTCGAAGGTCTCCACCAGGGTGCGGCGCAGCACCAGCCCGAACGGCACGATCACCGCGCCCAGGCCCAGCGCCACGCGCCAGCCCCAGGCCTCGAGCTCGGCCGGACTGAGCACGTGCGCCAGGCCCATGCCCACCAGCCCCGCCGCCAGCACGGCTGCATCTGCCCCCATTGCCTGCATCGAGATGTACAGGCCACGGCGATGCACCGGTGCGGCTTCCATCAGGAACGCGGTGCTTGGCCCCACTTCGCCGCCCAGGGCAAAGCCCTGCAGCAGGCGGAACAGCACTACCAGCACCGGCGCGGCCACGCCGATCGAGGCGTAAGGCGGCACCAGCGGCAGGCCGATCACCGCCACGCCGATCAGTGCAAACGACAGCAGCATCGCCGGCTTGCGGCCACGCCGGTCGCCCATGCGGCCGATCGCCCAGGCGCCCAGCGGACGGGTCAGGAAACCGGCGCCGAAGGTGGCCAGCGAAGCCAGCAGGCTGGCGCCGGGCTCGTCGGAAGGAAAGTAGGTGCGCCCGATCTGCACCGCGAAAAACGCGTAGGTGACGAAGTCGTAGAACTCGATGGCGTTGCCGACCGCCACCGCCGCGACCTGGCGCTTGCGCAAGGGCTGAACGCGCGCCCGTGGGCGGGGGGTCGCGTCGACCGCATCCTCGATCATGCACTCTCCCGTAGGCCGCTCGACGGCCGGTGCCGGACTAGCATCGGCGATGCGCCCGCCGCTGGCAACGCGGGCCGGTGGCGCGCCGGAGGCCGCCCGCAAGAAATTGCAATGCATCCGCGCCAGACTGCGCTGCCGGCGACCGCCGGTGACTTCGGGAGGATCACGCCATGTCGCATTCGTTCCGTGTGTTGTTCGTCGCCAGCCTCGCCCTCGCCGCCACCGCCGCGTTCGCAGCACCCGCCAACAAACCGCTCAGCACCTCGCAGCAGCGCATGTCCGACTGCAGCAAGCAGGCCAGTGGCAAGAAGGGGGACGAGCGCAAGGCCTTCATGAGCGCTTGCCTGAAGGGCTCTTCCGCCGCACCGGCGAAGATGACTCCGCAGGAGAAGATGAAGAAGTGCAACGCCGAGGCCGGCAAGCAGTCGCTCAAGGGCGATGCGCGCAAGGCTTTCATGAGCACCTGCCTGAAGGGCTGATCGCCCGGCCCGTGCCCACCGGCGCGACGCGGGTGCGCGCGCCGGTGCCCTGCCGATAAGCTTGGTGGTCCCCGCGACGCCGCGATGTCGCTTTCAACCAGGTCACCCAAGCATGTCCATCGTCGAAGTCCGCCACCCGCTCATCCAGCACAAGCTCGGCCTGATGCGCCGCGCCGGCATCAGCACCAAGGAATTCCGTGAACTGGCCTCCGAAGTGGCAGCGCTGCTGACCTACGAGGCCACCAAGGACCTGGAGACGGTCGAGCAGGCCATCGAGGGCTGGGCCGGGCCGCTCAGCGTGCAGCAGATCAAGGGCAAGAAGATCACCATCGTGCCGATCCTGCGCGCCGGGCTGGGCATGCTGCCCGGCGTGCTCGACCTGATTCCCGCCGCCAAGGTGAGCGTGGTCGGCCTGCAGCGCGATGAAGAAACGCTCAAGCCGGTGACCTACTACGAGAAGCTCACCGGCCGCATGGACGAGCGCATCGCGCTGATCGTCGATCCGATGCTGGCCACTGCCGGCACCCTGGTCGCCACGGTAGACATGCTCAAGGCCGCCGGCTGCAAGCGGATCAAGGGCCTGTTCCTGGTCGCCGCGCCGGAGGGGCTCAAGCGCATCGAGGCGGCGCATCCGGACATCGAGATCTACACCGCCGCGATCGACCAGCGCCTCAACGAGCACGGCTACATCCTGCCGGGCCTGGGCGACGCCGGCGACAAGATCTTCGGCACCAAGCAGCTGCCCGACGCGGGCTGAGCGCACGGGGGTTTCATCCCACCCCCACATCACGCAAAGTAATGCGATGTCGACACGGGTCGACATCGCCGACAGCGCAGCCCCGGGGGGGAGCGTTCGCAGAACTGTCGCAAAAGCTTGCTAGCGTGCGGCGTTCCACGGATCCAGCAAGGATCCCGCCAGAGGGGAGTGACTTTTCATGCAGGGAATCAACATGCGGCGCGCCGTGCTGGCGACGCTGACCGGCGTGGCGTTGTCGTTTTCGGCCTACGCCAGCGACCTTGAGATCAACCAGTTCCGCGTGCGCGGACCGGCCGGCGGCAACGACGAATTCGTCGAGCTGATCAACGCCGGCTCCACCACGCTGGACGTGTCCGGCTACCAGCTCAACGGCTCTAATGCGAGCGGCACGGTCGGCACGCGACTGACGCTACCGGCCGGCACCAGCATCGCACCGGGCTGCCACCTGCTGCTGACCAACAAGTCCAGCGGCGGCTACTCCGGCAGCGTGCCGGGCGACCTCACCTACAGCACCGGCGTTACCGATACCGGCGGCCTGGCGATCCTTGATAGCGCGGGCACCATCGTCGACCAGGTGGGCCTGAGCTCCGGCTCGGCCTACCAGGAAGGCACGCCGCTGGCTTCGCTGGGCAGCAGCAACGCCGACCAGTCCTACGTGCGCAGCACGAACGCCGCCGGCTTGCCCAATGACAGCGGCGACAACAGCGCCGACTTCGTGCTGCTCAGCCCCAGCGCGCCGAGCAACAGCGCCAGCCCGTGCGTGGCGATGGGGGCCAGCGTGTCGATCGCCGATGACAGCGCCACCGTGCGCGGCGCCGGCGACGTGACCATGCCGTTCACCATCACGCTGTCCCAGCCGGCACCGGCCGGCAGCGGCATCACGGTGCATGTGGCCACCGCCGACGACACCGCCTCGGCCAGCGCCGGCGACTACGACGCGCTCGACACCGACCTCACCGTCGCCCCGGGCCAGAGCAGCACCAGCTTCAACGTCACCGTGCACGGCAGCACCGTCGGCAAGAGCGACCGCGCCTTCCACGTGACCCTGAGCAACCCCTCGGGCGGCTACACGCTGGCGCGCGACAGCGCGATCGGCGCGATCCTGTACGACATCCCCGTCGATGCGGAGATCTGGCAGATCCAGGGCCGCGAGCAGACCTCGCCGCTGCTGGGCAAGACCGTGCTCACCCACGGCAACATCGTCACCGCGGTGGGTCCGGCCGGCTTCACCATGCAGACGCCGGACCGCCGCGCCGACGCCGATCCGCTGACCTCCAACGGCGTGTATGTGTTCACCGGCAGCGCGCCCACCGTCGCCATCGGCGACGTGGTGGACGTGGACGCGGTGGTGGACAACTACTACCACCTGACCGAGCTGAAGAACCCGGTGGTGAACGTCGTCTCGCACGGCGCGGCACTGCCCAAGGCGGTGGTGTTCGATGCGAACACGCCGTCGTCGGACCCTGAGCACCTGTCCTGCGGCGCCACCAACTTCCAGTGCTTCATCAGCATGCGGGTGAAGCTGCGCCACGGCATGATCAACACCGGCAACAAGCGCTTCAGCGGCGAGCCGTTCGCCGAGGTGAGCATTACTGCCAACGGCCTGCGCTCGCTGCGTGAACCGGGCGTGGTCTATGGCGTGCCGGTGCCCGACGGCGTGAGCCTGCCGAACTGGGACGGCAATCCGGAAGTGTTCAAGATGAACACTGCCGACTTCGGCGCGGTGCCGTTGAACACGCCGTTCAACGCCGGCTCCACGTTCGAGGCCGAGGGCGTGATCTCCTACGACTTCGGCGCGTACACGCTGATCCCGACGAAGTTCAAGCTGAAGCATGCGGTGGAGCTGCCGCGCGCGGTGGACAAGGCACCGCCGGTGGCCCTGCGCGTGGGTGCACTGAACACCGAGCGCTTCTGCGACACCACGTTCGACACCACCTACACCTGCAGCGGCGACAGCAAGGAGCCGACGGCGGAGCAAGTCCAGCTCAAGACCGAGCGCCTGGCCGCCTATATCGGCTCGGTGCTACGCCTGCCCGACGTGGTCTCGGTGGAAGAGGTCAAGAACCTCGCCCTGCTGCAGGGCCTGGGCAAGCAACTCGGCGACGACTACCACGCCAGCTACGACGCCTACCTGATGGAGGGCCACGACCCCTCGGGCATCGACGTCGGTTTCCTGGTGCGCACCGACCGGGTCAAGGTGCTTTCGGTACGCCAGCTGGCGGCCGACGAAACCTGGGACGACAACGGCCAGACCGCGTACATCCATGACCACCCGCCGCTGCTGCTGACCGCCCAGGCCGGCCTGATGCGGTTCCAGGTGATCGCGGTGCACACCAAGGCGCGCCAGAACGTGGACAAGACCGGCAGCTCCGCCGATCGCGACCGCGCCAAGCGCTTCGAGCAGGCCAAGTCGATCGCCCGCCAGGTGCAGGCGCTGCAGCAGAGCTCGCCGCTGACCCCGCTGATGGTGGTGGGCGACTTCAACGCCTACCAGTTCAGCGACGGCTTCGTCGACATGGTCGGGTTGATCTCGGGACGCTACAAGGACAGCGAGAACCTGCTCAAGCTCGGTGGCCCCAACATCGTGCATCCGGCGCTGTGGAACGCGGTGGACTCGGTGCCGTACAACGACCGCTACTCGTTCCAGTTCACGCAGAACTTCGGCGAGATCCAGGGCTACACCAAGGCCGGCTCGGGCAATTCCGGCCGCTCGGTGCCGACCTTCCAGGTACTCGACCACGCCCTGCTGAACTGGCCGGCGCGCCTGCGCTTCATGCGCATGCAGTACGGCCGCGGCAACCTGGATGCACCGGCGCAAACGCTGGACGATGCCGCCTCGGCCACCGATGCGACCAAGGCGATCGGCGCCTCCGACCATGATGGCTTCGTGGTGGAGCTGCTCGATCCGTCGATCGTGATCGGCCACGGCCATCGCGGCCACGACGCGCCGCCTCACGGTCACGGCCACGTGATCCACTGAGCGCGCTCACCCGTCGTAAAAACGAAGGCCACGCCCGTCACCGGGCGTGGCCTTTTTCATGGGTGCCGGATCGACGCCCGGCTCAGGCGCTGCGGACGACGCCGTGGCGCGCGAAGCGGTCGGTGGCCTGCACCAGCTCGTGCAGGATGCCCGGCTCGAACGCGGAGTGGCCGGCATCCTGGACGATGCGCAGATCGGCCTCCGGCCAAGCGCGATGCAGATCCCACGCGCTGCGCAAGGGGCAGACCACGTCGTAGCGGCCCTGCACGATCACCGCGGGAATGTTGCGGATGCGCTCGACGTGGCGCAGCAGCTGGTCATCGTGCTCGAAGAAGCCGCCGTTGACGAAGTAGTGGCACTCGATGCGCGCGAACGCCAGCGCGAACTCGTCTTCACCGCTGGATTCGATGTGGCTCTGGTCCTGCCACAGAAAGCTGGTAGCGCCCTCCCATACCGACCACGCGCGCGCCGCGGCGATGCGCGTGGCGGCATCCTCGCTGGTGAGGCGACGGTGGTAGGCGCTCATCAAGTCGCCGCGCTCGGCCTCCGGGATCGCCGCGAGGTAGGTCTCCCAGGCGTCCGGATAGAGCGCGTCGGCGCCCTTCTGGTAGAACCATTCCAGCTCCCAGCGCCGCAGCATGAAGATGCCGCGTAGCACCAGTTCGGTGACCCGATCCGGATGCGTTTCGGCGTAGGCCAGCGCGAGGGTCGAGCCCCACGAGCCACCGAACACCTGCCAGCGGTCGATCGTCAGATGCCCGCGCAGCCGCTCGATGTCGGCCACCAGATCCCAGGTGGTGTTGTCGGTGAGCTCGGCATGCGGCGTGGACTTGCCGCAGCCACGCTGATCGAACAGCACGATGCGGTACACCGCCGGATCGAAGAAGCGCCGGCACTTCGCGTTGACGCCGCCACCGGGGCCGCCGTGCAGGAACACCACCGGCTTGCCGTTCGGGTTGCCGCTCTGCTCGTAGTAGAGCGTGTGCAGCTCCGAGACCTTGAGAAAGCCGCTATCGAACGGCTCGATTTCCGGATACAGCGTACGGCGCTCCGACAACATGCTTGCTCCTGGGAAGCTGCGGTGGCCGATTAGGCTAGCACGCGCCCACCGCGCTCACTTGGGCGCGCGCAGGGCCGAGTCGCGCAACGCCTGATCGTGCAGGACCTCGTCGGACTCGGCTTGCTGCTCGGCCTCGTGGGCTTCGCCCGGAAGGTGCGGGTGTGGATGCACGTGCGTGCCGGTGGCGGGGTCGTTGCTGGCTGGGTGGAGTGTTTTCATGGGGGCGCTTGTCGCGGGTCAGTGGGCGCCATCGGGCGACGGCGGGGCAAAAAGCTTGCCGGGATTGAGAATGCCGTGCGGGTCGAACACCTGCCGCACGCCGCGCATCAGGGCGATTTCCGCCGCACTGCGGGTGCTCTCCAGGTAGGCCCGCTTGACCAGGCCGATGCCGTGCTCGGCCGAGATGCTGCCGCCGAACTGCTGCAGCGTGGCGGCGAGGTGCTTGGTCACGTGCTCGCACTGGGCGATGAACGCCGCGTCGTCCGTGCTCGGCGGGGGCAGCACGTTGATGTGCAGGTTGCCGTCGCCGATATGGCCGAACCACACCACCTCGAACTGCGGGTACTCGCGGGTGAGCAGCGCCTGCATGGCGTGCAGAAAATCCGGCACCGCGCTGATCCGCACGGAGACGTCGTTCTTGTAGGGCCGGCGCGGCGCCACGCTCTCGGTGATGCCCTCGCGCAGGCGCCATAGCGCGGCGGCCTGCGCGTCGCTCTGGGCGATCACGCCGTCGCTGATCCAGCCCTGCTCCACGCCCTCCTCGAAAGCGGTCAGCGCCGCTTCCTGCGCACGCTCGTCCGCCGCATCGAACTCGGTGACCACGTAGAACGGATGATCGCCCTCGATCGCGCGCTGGGCGCCGTGCGCCATCACGTGGCGCAGCGCCACGTCGGTGAAGAACTCGAACGCCTGCAGCGCCAGCCGCGAACGGAACAGCGCGAAAACCTGCATCAGCGCATCCATGTCTGGCAGCGCCAGCAGCATCACCTGCGAGGGCGGCGGCGGGTCGGTGAGCTTCAGCGTCGCCTCGACCACGATGCCCAAAGTGCCTTCGGAGGCGATCATCAACTGGCGCAGGTCGTAGCCGCTGGAGTTCTTGATCAGGCCGCGGTTGAGCTCCAGCACCTCGCCGGTGCCGGTCACCACGGTGAGCCCGGCGATCCATTCGCGCGTGTTGCCGTAACGGATCACGCGGATGCCGCCCGCGTTGGTGGCGATGTTGCCGCCGATCGAGCACGAGCCGCGCGCGGCGAAATCGACCGGGTAGATCAGGCCATGTGCTTTGGCGGCATCCTGTACCGCCTGCAACGGCATGCCGGCCTGCACGGTAAGCGTGCGGTCGACCGCATCGAAGGCAATCACCTGGTTCATCCGCTCAAGGCTCAGCACCAGCTCGCCGTGCGCCGCCACGGCGCCACCGGAAAGACCGGTGCGTCCGCCGGACGGCACGATCGCCACACCGTGTTCGTTCGCCCAGCGCACCACGGCCTGCACTTCGGCGACGCTGGTCGGCAGGGCGATGGCCAGCGGTGCGGGCGCCCAGCGACGGGTCCAGTCGCGGCCGTAGTGCTCCAGGTCGGACGGGTCGGTCAGCAGGCGCAGATCCGGCAGCGCGGCGGCGAGGGAGGCAAGTCGGGCTTGGGTCATGGAGGGATCCTGGCGCGGAGGCCTAGGGTGACATCGCGCCGGAAACCGGTCCAGTGGTGCACTGCCGCATTCCGCCCGCGGCTCTGGCATAGTGATCGCCTGTCCCGCGCCGTTGGATCGACATGAAGACCTCCTACCCCAAGCAAGATATCAAGGTGCTGCTGCTCGAAGGCGTCAGCCAGAGCGCCGTGGAGACGTTCCGCCAGGCCGGCTACACGCAGATCGAGTACCACCAGAAATCGTTGCCCGAGGCCGAGCTCAAGGCGCGCGTGGCCGAGGCGCATATCGTCGGCATCCGCTCGCGCAGCCACCTCACCGCCGACGTGCTGGCCGAGGCCAAGCGGCTGATCGCGGTGGGCTGCCTCTGCATCGGCACCAACCAGGTCGATCTGGTGACGGCGAAGAAGCTCGGCGTGCCGGTGTTCAACGCGCCCTACTCCAACACCCGCAGCGTGGCCGAGCTGGTGCTGGCCGAGGCGATCATGCTGCTGCGCGGAATTCCGCAGAAGAACGCGCTGTGCCACCGCGGTGGCTGGACCAAATCCGCCGCCGGCAGCTACGAGGCGCGCGGCAAGACGCTGGGTATGATCGGCTACGGCCATATCGGCACCCAGGTCGGCGTGCTCGCCGAGGGGCTGGGCATGCAGGTGATCTTCCACGACATCGAGACCAAGCTCTCGCTGGGCAACGCCCGCGCCGCGGCGAGCCTGGACGATCTGCTGGAGCGTTCCGACGTGGTCACCCTGCACGTGCCCGAGACGCCCGCCACGCAGAACATGATCGGCGCCGCGCAGATCGCCAGAATGCGCACCGGCGCGCTGCTGATCAACGCCTCGCGCGGCACCGTGGTCGACATCGATGCACTGGCCAGCGCGCTGCAGCGCGAACATCTCGCCGGCGCGGCGATCGACGTGTTCCCGGCCGAGCCCAAGGGCAACGACGATCCGTTCGTCTCCCCGCTGGTCGGCATGGACAACGTGATCCTCACCCCGCACATCGGCGGCTCCACGCTGGAGGCGCAGGACAATATCGGCATCGAGGTCGCGGCCAAGCTGGTGCGCTACAGCGACAACGGCTCGACCCTGTCGGCGGTGAACTTCCCCGAAGTGTCGCTGCCCGAGCATCCGAACAGCCGCCGCCTGCTGCACATCCACCAGAACGTGCCGGGCGTGCTGTCACGCATCAACGAGCTGTTCTCCGCCGGCAACATCAACATCGACGCCCAGTTCCTGCAGACCGATCCGCAGGTGGGCTACGTGGTGATCGACGTGTCCGCCGACGTGGCCCAGGCCAATGCGCTCAAGGACCGGCTGGCCGCTATCCCCGGCACCCTGCGCACCCGCGTTCTCTACTGACAATGGAGGAGCCCGCTCGCGGGCGATGCCCTTGGCTTTGGCGGGGATCAGAAGCGAAAGCATCGCCCGCGAGCGGGCTCCTACAACGGAGGCGGATGGCGGAAACAGCAACGGCGCCCAGGGGCGCCGTTTCTTCTTGCTTCGATTGGTCGGGGCGGCCGGATTCGAACCGACGACCCTCTGCCCCCCAGGCAGATGCGCTACCAGGCTGCGCTACGCCCCGACGATCAAACAAGTGCGCAAGTCTAGCAGCTTGCGATGCTGCGCCGGAAGCTCAGCGGCGCAGCAGGCTGAGGATTTCTTCCAGCTCCATGCGCACCTGGCGCACGATCTGGTGCGACATGCTCGCTTCCATCCGCGCCTGCGGGCCTTCGAGCCGCGCGCGGGCACCGGTGATGGTGAAACCCTCGTCGTACAGCAGCGAGCGGATCTGGCGGATCATCAGCACGTCGTGGCGCTGGTAGTAGCGGCGATTGCCGCGGCGTTTGACCGGGTTGAGGGCAGGAAATTCCTGCTCCCAGTAGCGCAGTACGTGCGGCTTCACCCCGCACAGCTCGCTGACCTCACCGATGGTGAAGTAGCGCTTGGCCGGGATGGCTGGAAGCTCGGTGTTATTCCCTTGGTCCAGCATAGCTCTCGACCCGCACCTTGAGTTTCTGACCCGGACGGAACGTCACCACCCGGCGGGCGGAGATCGGAATCTCTTCGCCCGTCTTCGGGTTGCGTCCCGGACGCTGGTTCTTCATGCGCAGATCGAAGTTGCCGAAACCCGACAGCTTCACCTGCTCCCCTTTTTCCAACGCCTCGCGGACCACCTCGAAGTAGGCGTCCACGAATTCCTTCGCCTCACGCTTGTTGAGGCCCACCTCGAGGAACAGGCGCTCGGCCATTTCCGCCTTGGTCAGCGCCATCTCAACCTCGCAACCTTGCCTTGCATGCCTTCTCCAACGCAGTGACCGCCTCACGTACGCAACGGTCCGCGTCGTCGTCGGTAAGCGTGCGTGAAGCGTCCTGCAAAATCAAGCCCATAGCGAGGCTTTTTCGGCCTGCTTCGACCCCTTTGCCACTGTAGCGGTCGAACAGTTTGAGCTGACTGAGCACGCCGCCGAGCGTGTCACGGACCACCTGCTCGATCTGTGACCAGCTCACCGCCTCCGGAAGATCCAGGGCGAGGTCGCGGCGCACCGAGGGGAACCGCGGCACCGGCCGCGCCCGCGGCAGGCGGCGGCCGAGCAGGGGCTCCAGCGCCACTTCCAGGACATGGACGTCGGGCCCCAGGTCCAGCGCCTTGGCCAACTGCGGATGCAGCGCGCCGAGGAAGCCCACGGTGATCCCGTCGCGGGCCACGCGCGCGCCACGCCCCGGATGCAGCCAGGCCGGCAGCTGATCGGCATGCACCGACCAGCGCTGCGGCTCGCCGCCCCAGGCGATGATGGCGTCCAGATCGCCCTTGAGATCGAAGAAGTCCAGCGCGCGTGCCGGCTCGCCCCACTGCTCGGCCCGGGCACTGCCGCAGGCTGCGATCGCCAGGCTCGGCGTTTCTACCGGCGGATCGCCGGCGGCAAACACCCTGGCCACCTCGAACAAGCGCACCCGCTCCTGCTGGCGCGCACGGTTGTGACGCAGCGATTCCACCAGCCCCGGCAACAGCGACGGTCGCATCACCGCCAGGTCGGCCGACAGCGGATTGGCCAGCGGTACCAGCGCATCGTTGAAGCTCCAGCGCGCCAGCAAGTCGGCCGGGACGAAGGAAAGATTCACCGCCTCGTGGTAACCGCGCGCCGCCAGTTGCTCGCGCAGGGCCAGGTCGCCGATGCGCGCCTCCGGCTCGGCGGCCAGCGTCAACGCGCCCGCCGGCGTGTGGGTAGGGATGTTGTCGTAGCCGAAGATGCGCGCCACCTCTTCGATGAGGTCTTCCTCGCGCTCGATATCGAAGCGGCTGCTCGGCGCAGTGACGGACCAACCGTCGCTCGTGGACGCCACCTGCATGCCCAGCGCCGTGAAGATGCGCGCCACTTCGGCGTCGTCCACCGTCACGCCGAGCACGCGACGCAGACGCTCGCGGCGCAGAGTCACTGGCGCGGGCATCGGCAGGTCTTCCGGCCGCTCGGCCACCAACACGGGACCGGCCTTGCCGCCCGCGATCGAGAGCAGGAGTTCGGTGGCGCGTTCCAGTGCGCGCTGCGGCAGCGCCGGGTCGACGCCGCGCTCGAAGCGGTGCGAGGCATCCGTGTGCAGGCCCAACTTGCGCGCCTTGCCCATGATCGCCGAGGGCGCGAAGTGCGCGGACTCCAGGAACACGTTGGCGGTGGCGTCGGTGACGCGCGACTCGAAGCCGCCCATCACGCCGGCGACGGCCAGCGCCTTCGCCTCGTCGGCGATCACCACGAAGCCGCCGTCGAGCCTGGCCTCGCTGCCGTCGAGCAGTTTCAGCGTTTCGCCGGCCGCGGCGTGGCGCACCACGATGTCGCCACGCAGCGCATCGTTGTCGAACGCGTGCATCGGCTGCCCCAGCTCGAGCATCACGTAGTTGGTCACGTCGACCACGGCGCTGATCGGACGCAGTCCGGCGCGACGCAGGCGTTCGGCCATCCACAGCGGCGTGCGCGCGGCGGCGTCGATGCCCTCGATGATGCGGCCCAGATAGCGCGGCGCATCCTTGCCGGCTTCCAGCCGGATGCCGCGGCGGGCCGCGCCGGTCACCGCTGCAGACGCCTGCGCAGTAACCTTCACGTGGCTGCCGAACAGCGCCGCGACGTCGTGCGCCAGGCCGACCAGGCCGAGGCAATCCGGGCGGTTCGGGGTGAGCTTGAGCTCGAAGCTGGCGTCGGGCAGGCCGAGGTAGCTCGCCAGCGGCTGGCCCACCGGCGCATCGGCCGGCAGCTCCAGCAGGCCCGAGGCATCGGCGTCGACGCCGAGCTCCTTGGCCGAGCACAGCATGCCGAACGATTCCACGCCACGCAGCTTGGCGGCCTTGATTGCGATGCCGCCGGGCAGCGACGCACCGACCGTGGCCAGCGGCACCTTGATGCCAACGCGGGCGTTCGGTGCGCCGCAGACGATCTGCAGCGGCTCGCCCTGCCCCGCATCGACGCGGCAGACCTGCAGCCGATCGGCTTCCGGATGCTTTTCGGCCGCGATGATCTCGGCCACCACCACACCGTCCAGGCCCTCGCCCAGCACGGTGAGTTCCTCGACTTCCAGGCCCGCCATGGTCAGCGCATGGGCCAGTTGGTCGCGGTCGGCGCGGATCTCGACCAGCTCGCGCAGCCAGTTCTCGGAGAATTTCATGATGGAGTTTTCCTTGCGGCCTTACGCGAACTGCTTGAGGAAGCGCAGATCGTTCTCGAAGAACGCGCGCAGGTCGGAGACGCCGTAGCGCAGCATCGCGAAGCGCTCCACGCCCAGGCCGAAGGCGAAGCCGGTGTAGCGCTCCGGATCGATGCCGCAGTTCCTCAGCACATTCGGATGCACCATGCCGCAGCCAAGCACCTCCAGCCAGCGGCTCTGGCCGTCTTCGGTCTCCCAACGGATGTCCACTTCGGCCGAGGGCTCGGTGAAGGGGAAGTAGCTGGGACGGAAGCGCATCTCGAAGTCGCGCTCGAAGAACGCGCGCACGAACTCGGCCAGCGTGCCCTTGAGGTCGGCGAAGCTGGAGGTCTCGTCGACCAGCAGACCCTCGATCTGGTGGAACATCGGCGAGTGGGTCTGGTCCGAATCGCTGCGGTAGACCTTGCCCGGCGCGATGATGCGGATCGGCGGCTGCCGCCCCTGCATCGAACGCACCTGCACTGGCGAGGTATGCGTGCGCAGCAGGCGCCCGTCGCCGAAATAGAACGTGTCGTGCATGGCGCGCGCCGGATGGTGCGGCGGGAAGTTCAGCGCCTCGAAGTTGTGCCAGTCATCCTCGATCTCCGGACCGTCGGCGCGCTGGTAACCCAGCCGCGCGAAGATCGACGCGATACGTTCCAGCGCGCGGGTGATCGGATGGATGCCGCCGCGCTCGCCGTCGCGCCCTGGCAGGCTGATGTCGATCGTTTCGGAGGCGAGGCGCCGATCCAGCTCGGCCTGCTCCAGCGTCGCCTTGCGCGCAGCCAGCGCGTCGGCAAGCTGCTCCTTGACGCGGTTGACCTCGGCACCGCGCGCCTTGCGCTCGTCCGGCGCCAGCGCGCCGAGCGACTTCAGCGCGGCGGTGACGATGCCGCTCTTGCCGAGCAGGCCGACGCGCAGGGCGTCGAGCGCGTCGAGCGAGGTGGCTGCGGCGATATCCGCCAGGGCCTGGTTTGCGCGACTGTCCAGATCGTCCATCAGTATGTTTCCGCCCTTGTCTTCGGGTTCAATGAACTGCCACATCGCTGCCGTCATTCCCGCGAGGCGCACTTCAACAGCCGAAGGCTGATCAAGCGGGAATCCAATGACCTGGATGGCCCGAGGTCACCATGGATTCCCGCTTTCGCGGGAATGACGACCATGGAGCGTCACGAGGCACCCGAGTTGACGTCACAAAAACGAAAACGGGGAGGAGGCGTTGGCCTCCTCCCCGCTTGCTTTACATCATATCGTCGGCGCGCAAGCGCCCGAACGATCAAGCAGCCAGACTGGCCTTCGCCTTTTCCGCGATCGCGCCAAACGCCTTGATGTCGTGCACGGCGATGTCGGCCAGCACCTTGCGGTCGACCGTGATGCCGGCCTTGGCCAGACCGTTGATCAGGCGGCTATAGGACAGGCCGAACTGACGGGCAGCCGCGTTGATGCGCACGATCCACAGCGCGCGGAACTGGCGCTTGCGCTGCTTGCGGCCGATATAGGCGTACTGACCGGCCTTGATGACGGCCTGATTGGCAACGCGGAACACCTTGCGACGGGCGTTGTAGTAACCCTTGGCGCGCCCAATGATTTTCTTGTGACGACGACGGGCGGTGACGCCACGCTTTACACGAGCCATGGTAGGTCTCCTGCCTTAGAGGTACGGCAACATGCGAGCTACACCCTTGGTGTCGCACGCCTTGACGTGGTTGGTGGCACGGAGACCGCGCTTACGCTTGGTCGACTTCTTGGTCAGGATGTGCGACTTGAACGCGTGGCCTGCCTTGAACTTGCCGGAAGCGGTCTTGCGAAAACGCTTCGCCGCCGCCCGGTTGGTCTTGATCTTGGGCATGGGAATGCTCCATGAGTGGGTCCTGCGACCCGGTTTCTGACTGATTCGGCGGCGCCCTGGGGGCACGCTTTCCGTCCTGCCGACATCGGTTCACGACCCGTCCATGTGGGTCGAACCGGCGATTATACGGGCTTGTGGCCCCTGATACCAGTAGGAGCGCATCCTGTGCGCGAATGCCTTTCGTCACCTGACGGAAAGCGTTCGCGCACAGGGTGCGCTCCTACGGGAAGCCACCAGCGCCCGGAGCGCCGACGTGCTTATTTCTTCTTCGGGCCGATCATCATGACCATCTGCCGGCCTTCCAACCGCGGGAAGGACTCGACCTGGCCATTCTCGCCGACGTCTTCCTGGATCTTTTTGGCCAGGTTCTGGCCCAGGTCCTGGTGCGACATCTCGCGGCCGCGGAAGCGGATGGTGACCTTGACCTTGTCACCCTCTTCGAGGAAGCGAAGCATGTTTCGCAGCTTGATCTGGTAGTCGCCCACGTCGGTGACCGGGCGGAACTTCACTTCCTTGATCTCGACCTGCTTCTGCTTCTTCTTGGCGGCCGAAGCCTTCTTCTGGGCCTCGAACTTGAACTTGCCGTAATCCATGATGCGGCAGACCGGTGGGTCGCCGTTGGGCTGGATCTCGACCAGGTCGAGGCCGAATTCCTCGGCAGCACGCAGCGCCTCGTCACGCGTGAGGATGCCCATCTGCTCGGAATCCGGACCGATGACGCGAACCCGCGGAACGCGGATTTCAAGGTTGCGGCGGTTGCCCTTAGTGTCGGTGGTAGCGATACCACTATCCTCCAGAAGAAGTGTCAGTGGACCGGAACGGGCGCCTCAGCGCCCCATCTCGGCCTGCAAGTGTTCGACGAAGGCGGCCAGCGGCATGCTGCCCAGATCCTCGCCCGAACGGGTACGCACAGAAACGGCGCCGGCTTCCTTTTCGCGATCACCCACGACAAGCAAGTACGGCACCTTCTGCAAGGTGTGTTCGCGGATTTTATAGCCGACCTTTTCGTTGCGCAAATCGGCCTCGACCCGGAAACCTTTGTCGACAAGGGCTTGCGTCACCTCGCGGACGTAATCGGCCTGGGCGTCGGTGATCGAGAACACCGCCGCCTGCACCGGCGCCAGCCAGGTCGGCAGCAGGCCGGCGTGGTGCTCGATCAGGATGCCGATGAAGCGCTCCATCGAGCCGACGATGGCCCGATGCAGCATCACCGGGTGCCGGCGCTGGCTGTGCTCGTCGACGTACTCGGCGCCCAGGCGCTCGGGCATCATGAAGTCCACCTGCATGGTGCCGACCTGCCAGGCGCGGCCGATCGAGTCCTTCATGTGGTACTCGATCTTCGGGCCGTAGAAGGCGCCCTCACCCGGCAGTTCCTCCCACTCGACCCCGGCGGCACGCAGCGCGGCGCGCAGGGCGTCTTCGGCCTCGTCCCACACCGCGTCCGAGCCGATCCGTTTCTCGGGGCGCAGGGCGATCTTCAAAGCGATGTTGTCGAACCCGAAGTCGGCATAGACCTTCATCGCCTGCTGGTGGAAAGCGGTCACTTCCGGCTCGATCTGCTCGGGCGTGCAGAAGATGTGGCCGTCGTCCTGGGTGAACGCGCGCACGCGCATGATGCCGTGCAGCGCACCCGAGGGTTCGTTGCGATGGCAGCCACCGAACTCGCCGTAGCGGATCGGCAGGTCGCGGTAGCTGTGCAGCGAGTGGTTGAAGATCTGCACGTGCCCGGGACAGTTCATCGGCTTCAGCGCGTAGGTGTGTTTCTCCGACTCGGTGAAGAACATGTTCTCGGCGTAGTTGTCCCAGTGGCCGGACTTCTTCCACAGCGACACGTCCAGCACCTGCGGGCAACGCACCTCCTGGTAACCCGAGGAGCGGTACACGCCGCGCATGTACTGCTCCACCTGCTGCCAGATCGCCCAGCCCTTGGGGTGCCAGAACACCATGCCCGGGCCTTCCTCCTGCTGGTGGAACAGGTCCAGCGCCTTGCCGATCTTGCGGTGGTCGCGCTTCTCGGCCTCCTCCAGCTGGTGCAGGTAGGCCTTCAGGTCCTTGTCGTTGAGCCAGGCGGTGCCGTAGATGCGGCTGAGCATCGCGTTGTTGGAATCGCCGCGCCAATAGGCGCCGGCCACTTTCATCAGCTTGAACGCGCGCAGCTTACCGGTGTTGGGCACATGCGGGCCGCGGCACAGGTCGGTGAACTCGCCTTGCGAGTACAGCGACAGCTCCTCGTTCGAGGGGATCGACTCGATGATCTGCGCCTTGTACTCCTCGCCCAGGCCGCGGAAGAACGCAATCGCCTCGTCGCGCGACTTCACGCTGCGCGTCACCGCCAGTTGCTCGTCGACGATCTTGTGCATCTCCGCCTCGATCTTCGGCAGGTCCTCCGGCGTGAAGGGACGCTCGTAGGCGAAGTCGTAGTAGAAGCCGTTCTCGATCACCGGGCCGATCGTCACCTGCGCACCGGGGAACAGGCGCTGCACGGCCTGGCCCATCAGGTGGGCGGTGGAGTGGCGCAGGATCTCCAGCGCCTCCGGGCTCTTGTCGGTGACGATCTGCAGGCCGGCGTCGCGGTCGATGGTGAAGCCGGCATCCACCAGCTTGTCGTCGACCTTGCCGGCCAGGGTGGCCTTGGCCAGACCGGCGCCGATGGAGGCGGCCACGTCCTGCACGGTCACGGGGTGCTCGAACGGCCGCTTGCTGCCGTCGGGAAGGGTGATCTCGATCATGGGAAGCTCTCGCTAAAAAGCAGAAAAGGGCGCGCGGCCCTTTTCGTCGAAGACTAAGGTGCGCAGGGTGTCAGCAGGATGCGTTGGTAGTGGACATGTCGCACGCTCGACCGGCGCCTGGCGCGGGTCACCTTGCCTGAAAAGAAAAACGGAAATCCGGACCGCTAGTCTAACCCGGAAAGCACCCGCCATCGCCAGCGCGCAAGGCCTGCCCCACCGCGGGCGGTAGAATGCGCCGACCACAACAGGAACCTTGCGGTATGCGCATTCTTGTCACCGGCACGGCCGGCTTCGTCGGCGCCGCCCTGGCGCAACGCCTGCTCGCCCGAGGCGACGAAGTCTGGGGCCTGGACAACCACAACGACTACTACGACCCGGCCCTGAAAGAGGCGCGGCTGGCCCGTTTCGCCGATCATCCCGGCTACACCCACCAGCGCGCCGACCTGGCCGACGCTGCCGCGGTAAACGAGG
Organism: Dyella thailandensis; assembly: GCF_050749815.1. Taxonomy (GTDB): domain Bacteria; phylum Pseudomonadota; class Gammaproteobacteria; order Xanthomonadales; family Rhodanobacteraceae; genus Dyella_A. Next base: position 2,300,782 of record NZ_CP192735.1, read on the forward strand.
CGTTCGCCCGCTTCCGACCCGAGCGGGTGGTGAACCTGGCCGCGCAGGCCGGGGTGCGCTACTCGCTGCAGAACCCGCAGGCGTACATCCAGAGCAATCTGGTCGGCTTCGGCCACATCCTTGAAGCCTGCCGCCATAGCGGCGTGCAGCACCTGGTGTACGCCTCGTCCAGCTCGGTCTACGGCGCCAACCGCAAGCTGCCGTTCGCGGTGGAAGACGCCGTCGACCATCCGGTCAGCCTGTACGCGGCGACCAAGAAGGCCAACGAGCTGATGGCGCACACCTACAGCCACCTCTACGGCCTGCCGACCACCGGCCTGCGCTTCTTCACCGTCTACGGCCCGTGGGGCCGGCCGGACATGTCGCCGATGCTGTTTGCCGACCGCATCAGCCGCGGCGAGCCGATCGACGTGTTCAATTTCGGCAATCACAGCCGTGATTTCACCTACATCGACGACATTGTCGAGGGCGTGATCCGCACGCTCGATCATCCGGCGCAGCCGGATCCGGCGTATGACGCGCAGCGTCCCAACCCCGGCACCTCCAACGCGCCCTACCGCGTCTACAACATCGGCAACGACCAGCCAGTCCAGCTGCTGCGCTTCATCGAGCTGATGGAGCAGGCGCTGGGGCACACGGTCGAGAAGCGCCTGCTGCCGATGCAGCCAGGCGACGTGCCCGACACCTGGGCCGATGTCTCCGCACTGCGTCGTGATGTCGGCTATGCACCGAGCACTTCCATCGAAGAGGGTGTGGCGAGGTTCGCGGCCTGGTACCGCGAGTACGCCGGCCGCTGACCGCCATTAGGAGCGCACCCTCTGCGCGAAGCTTCTGACCGGCGACGGCGCAAGAGCATTCGCGCACAGGGTGCGCTCTTACCGGGCGACCTAGAACGGCTTGGCGATCACCAGATAGATCACCGCCAGCAGCAGCAGCACCGGCGGTTCGTTGAACCAACGCAGCGCCCGCGACGTCGGCAGCGGGCCGCCCTTCTCGCTGCGCTTGAGCAGTCGGCCGGACCAGATGAAGTAGGCCAGCAGCACCGCCACCAGGGTCAGCTTGGCGTCGATCCAGTGCATGCCCGCCGCCACGTTGGGCAACTGCTGCGGGAATACCCGCCAGCCCTGCCAGAGCGCCAGCCCGAACACGAAGGCGATGCCGAACATGTTGTGGCCGAACTTGTACAGCCGCCGCCCCATCAGATGCAGCCGCGCCCGCACCGCCGCATCGTCACCGGCCTCAGCCAGGTTCACCAGGATCCGCGGCAGGTAAAACACCGTCGCCATCCAGGCGATCACGAACAGCAGGTGCAGGGACTTGATCCACAGGTAGGTCATCGCATCGGCTCCGGGATACGTCGGTAACGGGCAAACAAAAACGGCGCCGTCCTCGCGGGCGGCGCCGTTTTGCTGGATCTTGCTGCATCGACGAGGCCGGTGGAACCAGCCGCCGTCGGCATCTTGGTGGGCGGTACAAGGATCGAACTTGTGACCCCTACCATGTCAAGGTAGTGCTCTACCGCTGAGCTAACCGCCCAAGAGCCGCGAAGTATAGCCAAAGCTGCAAAACGCGCGCAACTGCAACGCGCAGCTAGCGCAGGGCCTGCTCGCGCAGCTGGCCGATCTGGTCGCGGACGCGCGCGGCCTCCTCGAACTCCAGGTTCTGCGCGTGCTTGTACATCTGCGCCTCGAGCTTCTTGATCGCGGCGGAAAGCTGCTGGGGGTTGAGCGATTCGTAGCCGGCGGCGGGCTCGGCCACGGCCTTCTCGCGCTCGCGCCCCGCGCCGCGCTTGCCGCGCCCCTTGCCGGCCGGCGCCTCGCTGCGGGCGCCTTCCATGATGTCGGCGATGCGTCGCACCACCGTCTGCGGCGTGATGCCGTGCGCTTCGTTGTAGGCGATCTGCTTTTCGCGACGACGCGCCGTCTCGTCCATCGCCGCCTGCATCGAGCGGGTGACTTCGTCGGCGTAGAGGATCGCGCGGCCACGCACGTTGCGGGCCGCGCGGCCGATGGTCTGGATCAGCGAGCCGGTGGAGCGCAGGAAGCCTTCCTTGTCCGCATCCAGCACCGCCACCAGCGAGACCTCGGGCATGTCCAAACCCTCGCGCAGCAGGTTGATGCCCACCAGGACGTCGAACTCGCCCAGGCGCAGATCACGAATGATCTCGCTGCGCTCGACCGTCTCAATGTCCGAGTGCAGGTAGCGCACCTTGATGTCGTGCTCGGCCAGGTATTCGGTGAGGTTTTCGGCCATGCGCTTGGTCAGCGTGGTAACCAGGGTGCGGTCGCCCATCGCGATCTGCTTGCGCACCTCGCCGAGCAGGTCGTCGACCTGGGTCCGCACCGGGCGCACTTCGACCTCCGGATCGACCAAGCCGGTCGGGCGCACCACCAGCTCGACCACCGCGTCGCCGGACTTCTGCAGCTCGTAGTCGCGCGGCGTGGCCGACACGTAGATCGCTCGCGGCACGCGCTGCTCCCACTCCTCGAAACGCAGCGGGCGATTGTCCATCGCCGAGGGCAGACGGAAACCGAACTCCACCAGCGTCTCCTTGCGCGAGCGGTCGCCCTTGTACATGGCGCCCAGCTGCGGAACGGTGACGTGCGACTCGTCTATCACCAGCAGGCCGTCGGCCGGCAGATAGTCGAACAGCGTGGGCGGCGGCTCGCCCGGCAGGCGGCGGGTCAGGTGGCGCGAGTAGTTCTCGATGCCCTGGCAGTAGCCGACCTCGGCCATCATCTCGATGTCGAAGCGGGTGCGCTGATCCAGCCGCTGCGCCTCGAGCAGCTTGTTGTTGGCGTAGAGCTGATCCAGCCGCTCCTTCAGCTCGACCTTCACCGTCTCGATGGCATTGAGCACGCTCTCGCGGGTGGAGGCGTAATGCGTGCGCGGATAGACCGTGTAGCGCGGCACTTTGCGGATGACCTCGCCGGTCAGCGGATCGAACAGCGCCAGGTTCTCCACCTCGCCGTCGAACAGCTCGATGCGCAGCGCCTCGGTTTCCGACTCGGCCGGGAACACGTCGATGATCTCGCCGCGCACGCGGTAGGTGCCGCGGCGCAGCTCCATCTCGTTGCGGCTGTACTGCAGCTCGGTGAGCTGGCGGATCAGCTGGCGCTGCTCGATCCGCTCGCCGCGGGCGAGGATCAGCCGCAGCGAGAGGTAATCCTCCGGATTGCCCAGGCCGTAGATCGCCGACACGGTGGCCACGATGATCGAGTCGCGCCGCGAAAGCAGCGCCTTGGTCGCGGCCAGCCGCATCTGCTCGATGTGCTCGTTGATCGAAGCATCCTTCTCGATGAAGGTGTCCGACGCCACCACGTAGGCTTCAGGCTGGTAGTAGTCGTAGTAGCTGACGAAGTACTCCACCGCGTTGTGCGGGAAGAACTCCTTGAATTCGCCGTACAGCTGCGCCGCCAGCGTCTTGTTCGGCGCCATCACGATGGTCGGCCGCTGCACCCGCTGAATCACGTTGGCGATCGTGTAGGTCTTGCCCGACCCGGTCACGCCCAGCAGGGTCTGCGCCGCCAAGCCAGCTTCAAAGCCCTCGCTCAGGCGCTCGATCGCCTGCGGCTGATCGCCGGAGGGCTGATAGGGGGAAACGAGCTCGAAACGTTCAGTCATGTCGGTCGAGATGCGGGCGTGGACCCGCATTTTAAATTGCCCCTCCTGACAGAGCCTGTCAGCAGCCTCCGACGGCCGCCGGCCGCATCGAGCGGCAGGCCTGCCCGCGCCACGACGCCTAGCATCGCCATGAGCCACGCAGGAGCGCAGGCATGCCTTATCGGAACGGACGCCGCGGCCATACCGGCCAATCCGGCATCACTCTCATCGAACAGATCATGGTGCTGGCTATCCTGGCCGTGCTGGTGAGCATTGCGGCGCCGTCGCTGGGCGGCCTGGTCTCGCGCAACCGGTTGCAATCCACACAAATGGATTACATCGCCGGGCTGCAGCATGCGCGCGAAGCCGCTGTCATGCATGGTGTGCCGGTCGTGTTCTGTCCCAGCAGCGACGGCGAACAATGCCAGGCGAGCTCCACCTGGGACCAGGGCTGGCTGATTGGCGAGGACCGCGATGGCGACTATCAACCGGACCACCAGCCCCTGTACACGGGCGCATCAAGCGATACCCGCCTGCACGTTCGCAGCAGCCCGGGGCGCTACCGCGTGCGCTTTCACCCGGACGGCAGCGCCGCCGGGAGCAACCTAACCCTCACCATGTGCCTGGAGGGACAGAGCGAGCGTGGCTTGAGCGTGGTGGTATCCAATGCCGGACGCATCCGCGGTGACCGGCCCTCGAAGACGCAGACCTCCGCCTGCGCCAAGGACGGATGACCCGGGCCACGGTCGAAGACGGACACAAAAAAGCCGGCGCAAGGCCGGCTTTTTTGCTGAAGATGGCGCCCGAAGTTGGACTCGAACCAACGACCCCCTGATTAACAGTCAAGTGAATTTTGCAACATAAACAATAGTTTAGATGGCATAGATTTACACAAAACAGCCTCTTCGCCACCAGCGAATCAAGAAGTTATAGCGACGTTTTACACGCAACCTGGCAGCCCCAGTGGGCCTGCTCGCGCCAACGCGACAGCATAGGCGTGTAAAGCGAGGCGGCGACGTCCTGCACCTGGACGCCTGGGAGCCTGCTGAGGCACGCGGCGGTGGCCTTGGATTGCTCCCTGTAGCGCGTGGTCGTTCTTGGGCCTGGCTTGGGATGGGGCACTCCTGAAAAGTTAGATCAGGTTGTCCACCAAATCGTAGGAGCTATCGCGTCCGCTTGGATGAACTGCTAGGGGCGACTGTGATCGTCTTGCCGAAGCCAAACATACGACGAGTCTTAGCCTTGCGCTCAGCTACTTCTTCCGCTGTTACAAGACGCACCTTGGGCTTTCCTGTGATTGGTTTTGGGGTTAGAAGCGCTTGAGGGCGGGTTTTACTGGTGCCCTTTGCCTTACGCGCACCCTTGCCTGGCGAGAGGTCAAGAATTCGCAATGCGTCCCGGTTGACGGGCTTTGCCTTGAAGAATGCAAGCCGTGCGAGCGGCGAACCTCCGTTTTTTCCTGCTCGTTTAGCCACGACTACTCCTTCCTCTGATGGCGACTAACTATTAAATTTACTGACGCGCTCGTCCGCCTGATCGGCATTTTGACTGCAGTTTGCTCGACCAACTTGGGCCGAAGCCTGCCAACCCAAGCGCCAAAAATTCATCCCAAAGCGCAGCAGCCTGTGGGAGGAGATATTTCATGGCGGAAGCCTATGCGACACGACTCATTCCTCCTCCGGCCACGTGAGACGCGTGGATCCAAGCAACAAGCCCAGCGGATAGTCCTTGGCCCAAGCCGCGACATCGCCGGGAGATTCGAGCTCCAAATCCAACCTACAGGAAGGCGAATGCGAGGCCGCGAGCGATACATGGTGAGCCGTTGGGAAGTGCCGTGCGATAGCAACAGCTTTACGCCGAACAGAGAGGGGCAAGCTCGTATCTTGAGCCAACTCGATCAAGAACCCACCAGCCTGGATCAGCGACCGGGTCCTTTCGTTCGGTGTAGTCACTATTTCCCTCCAAAGTTACAGAAAACCCCTAATTTTGATTTAGCGCCGCAGATTCCACGAAATTTGAGGAGCGGTGGTGTCGACGCCCCACCGCCTTGAGTAACGGTACGGTTTAAAGTCCGGGGTCACTTTGACCTTCCCTGCATCCCGCGGAGAACGGGGCGCAGCTGCAGATTGGTCAGCATCGATCGCGGTCTATCAAATCGTCATGCTGCCAGTGCCTGGACAACCTCATCACCACGCATCTCCAGCACCAGAGCCACCGGCTGTGCGTTCTCCTGCAACAGGCGGCCAAGTTGTCCGAAGGTCGCATGCCCATGGCTTTCGATAGCCGGAGCACGATCCATATCCCACAGGCGCAGACGCTCCTGATTGGCCTGAATTTCCGCCTGGGTGTCTGTCAGCGCCTTAAGCTGCGCTCCACGTGCGGACACCGTTGCGGAAAACTGCCGGAGCAAACCATCGGGCCCCGGCAGCACTTGTGTCAGTCGATCGAGTGTCTGCTGGCGCCGCTCGACCAGCATCTGCTCACCCGGATAGCAACACACCAGTCGACAAGCGACGTAGCGCGCTGCCAGACAAAGGTTCCACTGCTGAGCCAGCTCCTCAAAGTCGCTCTGGCGGCTCTTCAGCATCTTCGTCAGATCATTGGTGCTGAAGGTGCCTGGATTCTTGAGGGTCTGCACGTCTGCGATAGCTGTCTTCAAATCCGTGTGGATGTGATCCTGGATCGCAGACAAAGCACGCTCGCTGGCCTCCAGCTCGTCGCGTACGGAGGACGACAGCGTTCCGGCCAAGACTACCGGTGCGACCTGCTGCAGATACGTCAACGTGCCGTTGATCCCCGCCTTGCGCTCGTTGCGCTGGAATGCCTCGATCCGCGCGACCCCCTCCTGGATCTCGCTGAGCTTGCGACTGATGTCCGCCAGATGCTTCTGCGCCACTACGACAGAGGCAAGCTGGAAGATGGCCGCACCGCTCACGAGATGCTTCAGGCGGTCGTCTTCGAAGAAGCGCCCATGCTCAGTGATTTTGTTATTCGGTCCCAGGACGAAACCCCGTAGACCATTTCCGTCCGCAGTAGGCGCCAGTGGACCATTCACCACCACTTTCAAATAGCGGTTCGCAGCCACCTCGCCGCCGATCATGGCCGTGGGAACAAGCTGCAGCAGCGGTGCCAGTCGATCGACTCCCGTCGAACCGAGATCGATCGGGTGCATTGGCTGCGAGAGATCCAGCGAGGTGAGCGCGGTGGCGCTGAGCGCCGGCAAACCATCCGCATCCGCGATCATGATGTCCGCGCCTTCGTGGCTGACTGCCAGTGGTTGCCGCTGCGGCGGTGCATCCGACTTGACGGCGGCTTGCGATCGAAGATCGAAGCCACAGTCACCACAGAATCGCGCATCTTTAGCTATAGCAACGCCGCACTGCGGGCAATCCGGCAGCTCCGCAGCGGCCCGCATTTGGCGTAGAGAAGCCACGTGCAGCACACAAGGGATGGTCACGCGGTACGCAGCGTCGGCGGCGCTGGTGGTGGCTGCCGCGATAGCCGCCTTGGGAAGGCTGGCCAAAGCGCTGCCAAAAAGAGACTTTTTGACTGTCCCGACTACATCAAACGGTGTGTAGGCGCGCCGCGCGAGGCGCCTAGCAATGGCTGAAGATACGCGCCCGCCCGCCAACACTGCTGCCTGCAGGTCAGGGAGGTCGCCCGAACGTCCACTCGCGGGCTTCAACTCCGCGAGATATTCGTCCCGGCCAGCCTTGTCCAGTTCCGGCCACACACGGGCCAGCCGCGCCGCCACCACGGCGAGTTCCTGTCGCTCCAAAGACATCTCGGAGTAACCGGGCACTTCGAAATGCTTCAGCGCATCCTGCACGATCTCTGCATAAGAGACGCCTGACCGACGCACCAGATTGACCACGGTGTTACCGCCAAACTGCTGTATCTCGCGGATGAGCAGCTTCAAGGTCAACGGGCTGTATATACCCCGCGCCTTGGCCTCCAGCAGCAGTTCCTTGATGGCCGCCGGAAGCGTCACACGTCCTTGTCCCGCATCCGTGAGATGGTCGACCAGCGGAGCCAGCTCAGTGGCCGGAACTCTGGACAAAAGGTCCAGCAGCGCGGTGTCGCCCTTGATATCGATCGTGTCCATACGTACCCCCTGTGAGCGTTCCGGATAATGCGACGTTTTCTAGGTGGAGGAAATGGGTTTACGCCCGCGCCTGGGTTTCGGTGCCGCGACGCGCTGGGCGCGGATACGCTCCAGAAGCATGCTGGCCGGTTCGTCGTTCGGGTCCTGCGGCACCAACTCGCCGCGAAAGGCTTTGGCGAGGATGCTTTGGGTCAGCGTGTCGATGCGCTGTTTGGCGATGGCAACCTTGGCTTCCAGTTGGTCGGCGAAGGCGAAGAGCTGTTCGACGCGGCGGACGATTTCGTCTTGCTCGTCTCTCGATGGAAGAGGTATTTGCAGAGCTCGGACGTCGCCGATGTTTATTCCGCGAACGGCTACGCCGCGGGTTGCCGCACGCATGCGGCGCTGGGTCGATTCGGCAAGAAGTGCCCAGTAGATGTAAGGCGTGGAAACAGCCGGGGAGATCGACAGCCTCGCCGTATCCTGCGTGATGTTCGCCCCTTCGAGTTCGGCTGGGATCTTGATCAAGCGCCCCACGCTTCCGCGAATGGATAGCAGTAGATCTCCGGCACGTAGTCTGGCCCTCTTGAACAACGCGTCAATTTCCTCACTGGTTTTTTTTATGCCTTCCAGCCTCAACTTGTTGCCGGGAAAATCGGCAACGCGGATGTAAGGAACCCCATGCTCCAGCTCCGGACCGGGCTTCAGAATGCCGTATGTGATGGGCCACCCTGGCTCACAAATGTCCCGCAAGACAGCTACATCCCACTGCGGCGGCATGTCATCGAGCGAAAGATCATGGGCTTCGTCGGACGGATCAGAGGCGTTGCCACGCGAATGACCGCCGGCCTTCTCATGCAGTCCGCGAAGCAGGTCGTGCAGTTTCTTCCCGTCGCTCGCGTCGCCATGGGTGTTCCGCCAGTCTTCTGACAAGGATCCGGCGATCGCGGCAGCAAGGATCGATTGGCGGAAGCGCTTGAGCAGGGCCGGGATGGCGTCGATGCGGGCCTTGAGGGTGTCGACCTGGGCCAGTAGCGCATCCAGCTTCTGTGCGATGCGCTTTTGCTCTGCACGCGGCGGAATTCGCAGCGGAATTCTGCGCATGTTTGCTTGAGTCAGTTTGAGTCTTGTCCCACCGTTGACGTAGTCCCGGTAATCGAACTGGTTCAAGAAATAGCAAAGGATTCGGTTATCTAGCACTTCGAATATGCCGCGTAACACGTGAGCATGATTGTTTACCCATGTCTTACCTCTAAGCATGTATGCCTTGTGCTTATCTCCTTCGAAAAATGGGACGCCGTCTTCGCCCAAGGCGACGAGCTCTTCGTCGAAGAGAAAGCTGTCAATCATGCCAACCTGCCCGGTCGCACCGTAGTAAGGAAAGAGCTCTTCAGCGCCCTTGCCTTTGACTCTTTGGGCTCTTTCTTCGCTATTGATGGGCTGTCGCTGTGCGTCAAGGATGTCAACGCAGTCCTCAAGCGGGGCTTCAACCCATCCAGCCGGCAACTCACTCACCGTCCACCTCGCCGCTGGTCACTTCCATCCCCATCACTTCGGCCAGCAGTCGCTTTTGTTCCAGCGCCTCGTCGCCGGCGCTCAGCGCCTGCATCAGCGCATCCAGTTCACGAAACGCCTCACTGAGTTCGGCCATGGCTTCGGCAGCTAGCACCTCCGGTGCGGGCAGGCTGTCGGCATCGACGCTGTCGGCGTCCTTGAGCCAGCTGATATCCAGCGAATCGCCGCGCTCGGTGATCTGCGCGCGGGTGAAACAACGAAAGCGCCCCTCCTCCCCTTCGTCGCTGCGAGGACTCAGTCCGTTGGGGTCGTCCCCATAGGCGTCCTCGAACGGCTTGAGGTGCTCGGGCCCGAACGGCGTGCGCTTGCCGAAGCTGGGCATGTTGCTGCGCAGGTCGTAGATCCACACCGCTTGCGTGCAGCCGGTGTCCTGGCGCGGGTTGTCACGGCCACCCTTCTGGAAAAACAGCACGTTGGTCTTGACACCCTGGGCGTAGAAGATGCCGGTGGGCAGGCGCAGGATGGTGTGCAGATTGCACTTGTCCATCAGGTCGCGGCGCACATCGGTACCCACGCCGGCCTCAAACAGCACGTTGTCGGGCAGCACCACGGCGGCCCGGCCGCCGGGCTTCAGGCCGCGGTAGATGTGTTGCAGAAAGGCCAGCTGCTTGTTGCTGGTGTAAAAGGTGAGGTCATCACGCGTCGGACCACCACCGCCCTTAGCGGTACCGAAGGGCGGATTGGACAGCATGATGTTGACCGGCTTGAGGCTGGCACCGGGATTGCCCAGGCTGTTGCCCAACTGCACTACGCCTTCACCCTCTCCCTCGATGCCGTGGAGCAGGCAGTTCATCAGCGCCAGCCGGCGCGTGCTAGGCACCAGCTCCATGCCGACGTAGGCCTTGCGGCGCTGAAAGCGACGGGCCTTGTCGTCGAGGGCATAGAGATCGTCGGTGTGCTGTTTGATGTAGTTATCGGCGGCGATCAGAAAGCCCGCCGTACCGGCGGCCGGGTCCTGGATGGTTTCGCTGGGCTGCGGCTGGATGCAGCGGATGATGGCGTCGATCAATGCACGTGGCGTGAAGTACTGGCCCGCGCCCGACTTGGTCTCGTTCGCATTTTTCTGCAGCAAGCCTTCGTAGAGGTCACCCAGACCGTCCTCGCGTGCACTGAACCAGTCCAGCCCGTCCAGCGCCTTCACCAGAGTCTCCAGGTGCCGTGGCTCCTTGAGCCGGGTCTGCGCATCGGCATAGATGGCCGCGATCATCGGGTCGTGGCTGAGGCTGAGATCCAGCAGCATCTGGCGATAGTGGGTGAGCAGGTTGAGGCCGGACAGGCTGGTGAGATCGGGCCAGCGGCAGCCGTCAGGCAGCTTGTGCTCGAAGCCGGTGTTGTTCTGCACCTGCTCGTATTCCATCTTGACGAACAGCAGCAGCACCAGCTCGGTGACGTAGTCGCTGTAGTTGATGCCGTCGTCGCGCAGTACGTCGCAGAGATTCCACAGCTTCTGGACGATGTCGTTCTGGGTCATGACTTACTCGTAGCGGAAGGTTTGGCCGGCGGCAGAGCGGTGCCGGCCAGCGAATGATGGGGGTGGCTCTTGATCTGGTAACGGGTACTGCGGCCTCCCCCGGGAAGACGCTCGATACAGCCCTTCTCCAGCAGATCGGCCAGATGGCGCGTGGCGGTGGCCTTGGAGACCTTGGCCACGGCCTGGTATTTGGCGGCACTGATGCCCTGCTCGAAGCCGCGTTCGCCACCATCGAGCAAGCGGTTGAGTACCTTGATCTGCTCAGGCAGTAGGCCGTAATGCTGATGCTGCTGCCAGAAGCGCGCCTTGGCCAGCACACGGTCGATACGCTGGAGTGCCTCCTGCAAGCTGCTTAGCAAGGTGGTGAGAAACCAGTGCAGCCAGGCCGTGATGTCCAACCCGGCCTTCTGACTGGATTCCAGGATGCGGTAGTAGCCGGCCCGATCGGCCAGGATGCTCGCCGACATCGCATGAAAGCGGATGACCTGGTGCTCGGCCTGGGCCAGGGCCAGATCGGTGATCGCACGGGTCAAGCGGCCGTTCCCATCGTCGAATGGATGCAGCGTGACAAACCAGAAGTGGGCCATGCCGGCGCGCAGCAGCGGATCGAGCGCCGTGTCATGGCGGCTGCGATTGAACCAGTCGAGGAAGGCGTCGAGCTGCGCCTCCAGGCCTTCGCGGGGTGGTGCCTGGAAGTGGACGGTGGGGCGGTCGATACGCCCGGAGACGACCTGCATGGGTTCGTCGCCGCGCAGGCCGCCCACACGAATGGGATGCTTGAGCAACGTGTCCTGCTGGGGGAATAGCCACACGTGCCATTCCAGCAGGCGCGGCAAGTCCAAAGCCGCGTCGTAGTGCTGGATGGCATCGAGCATCAGCTCGGCCAGCCCTTCGCTCCGCGGCGTGGTACCCACGCCCTCGTCCGCCACCACGCCAAGTCGGCGAGCCAGCGACGAACGCACCGAAGCCACATTGAGAGTCTCGCCCTCGATCGCCGACGAGGTGATGATGTTCTGCAGCAGGGTGTCCAGCTCGCCCTGCGCCTGCGCGTCCCCGGCAATAGCCCCCGCCATGCCCAGCAGGCGTCCCTGTGCCTGCTGGCAGGCTCGCAGCAGCGGCGCCAGCGTATCGGCCTGCCAATGAAACTGCGGCCAGTCCGGTTGCTGCCAGATCCAGCGGGGGTTATCCAAGCGCCGTGCTCCGAGGTGTGAGCCGATTAAATTCACTATTCGGCTCATTGAGTGAGCTAATTATGCCCCATATTCGGCTCATGGGACAGCCCACAACCACCAGACACCGACGAACCTAGCCGACCTGATCCCAGAGATGGTCGTTCAACGACTGCAGAACGTCGTCCAGCCGACCGCTGAGCAGCTTGTCCAGCCGCGCCGCCCCGCCGTCCTGCTCGAAATTGCGCTGCACGACCGGGCGATCCACCACCACTTCGTGCACCAGCTGTTGCGCCAGACGCTCCAGCCAACGCCGTTGCACGGGCGTCCAGCTGTGCTCCTGATAGATCCGCTGCATCGCCTTGGCGACGCGCTGATCGAACGGGACAAGCGCCTCGCCCAGGGCAGCCTGCCGGATGTAGCCCACAATGCTGGCGGCGATGGCTTGGTGTGTCTGATCCCGCCAGGCCGTGCTCAAGCTCGCCTCGCTGTAACCGTTTTGATCGAGCAGCAAGCGCACCTCGCGCAACTGCTCCCGCGTGAGATCGCGTGGCCGGTTCACCACCACTCCCAAAGCCACGGACTGATTCAGCTGCTCATGGATGAACTGGTGGAAGCTCTCCAGGTAATCCTCTGGCTTGTCGTGGACGCCGTAGTTCTGTTCGCGCGCCAGCAGGCGGTCCGCATGGGGCGCAATGACCGGATAGTCTTCCGAACCCAGAAGCTGAAGCTCATTCAGCTGGTCCAGCAACTGGACGTGGTCCTGCATGAACCGGGCAGCGCCCCGCGGCCCGAGTTCGCGCAGATGACGGTGAAGGTCCTTGGGTGGCACGCCCCACTGCTCCTCCAGCCGATCGAGCCGCTGCCTTAGCTCCGGCCGGCTTTCAGCCTTGTGGTTGGCGCGGCGCAGAATGCGCATGACGCGTTGCCCCAACTGGTCGAGCACGTCGTCGGCATGCGACTGGCCTTGACGACTGCCTGGCGCCTGCAGACTCCGCTCATCCTGCAACTCGCGCATGAGCTGCTCGATCGTGATGTCGGGATCCTTGACCAGCGGCTTCATGGTGTCGACAGCTTCGAGCGTGGCGTACAGGCCCACGGGATCGAAGATGCGAAACACGGTTTTCCCGATCTCGTCGCAGCGGCGCGTCGCGCGCCCCTTCATCTGCTCATAGAGAATTCGCGAGCGCACACGACGCATGAACACCAGATTGCCGATCTTCGGCACATCAATGCCTGTAGTGAGCAAGTCGACCGTAATGGCGATATTGGGATAGCGCTCGTTCTTGTAGCGACGGATGAGCTGGTCGACCTTGTCGCTCTGTCCCGTAATCACGTCCACCGCCGACTGGTTGTAGCTGTCGCCGTGAAGCCCCTCGAAGGCCGCATCCAGCAGGTGCTTCACACGCACGGCATGGGCCTGGTTGACGCAGAAGATCAGCGTCTTTTCCTCCCCTTCCGGATCCAGCTCCTGGGCCAGCGCCTCGCAGATCACGCGATCGAATTCGGGCGTGATGACCCGGCGATTGAACGACTCGATGTTGAAGTCCAGCTCGTCCTCAAGCTCTGCAGTATCCAGCTCACCGGTACGCGCGTTGACCACACTGACCCGCTCACCCTTGTCGAAGTGGATGCCGTGGCGACCGAGTTGGGTCTCGTAGCGGATCGGCGGCTCATGATCGATCAGCCAGTCGTCCGCCACCGCCTCCCGGTAGCTGTAGGTGAATACCGGCTTCCCGAAGATCTCTGTGGTGTGCTTGGCCGGCGTGGCGGTGAGGCCGATGCGACACGCGTCGAAGTAGTCCAACACGCGGCGGTATTGCGACAGGTATTGCTGGTGGTCGCGCACGACCAGCTCGCCTTCGGTCATCTCCTGATCCAACGTGTAGCCTCGGTGGGCCTCGTCGACAATGACGCAATCGAACTGATCTACCGGTGGAGGTGTGTCGGACTGGAAGATGCGCCGCACCATCGCCTGTACCGTGGCTACCTGGATACGCGTCTCCGCCTCGGCGGCCATGTCGCCGAGTTGCTTGATGTCGTAGATCTGCGAGAGCGTGTGGTTCTGCTCCAGGGTTGCTTCATCGAAAGCATCCAGCGCTTGCTTGCCCAGCGCGCTGCGATCCACCAGGAAAAGGATGCGACGAAAGCGCTCGGCCTTGAGCAAGCGATACATCAAACCGATGATGGTACGGGTCTTACCGGTACCGGTTGCCATAGCGAGCAGGCAGCGCCGCTGATCCTCCGCCAGCGCCCGCTCAACTTCGCCAATGGCTTTACATTGGTAGTCACGGAGCTTGAGGTAAGCAAACCCCTCTTCCTGCAGCTTCTGTTCGGCTGCGGCGCGATCACGCGCAAGAAGGTCCTGCAACCCGGTGGGCGTGTAGAAATCCTGCAGAGCTCGCCGTTGATTGGATGGGCGGCGCAAGTCGCGAAACCAGGTGCCGGACTGTTCAGCCAGCTGGGCCATATAGGGACGCCCGTTGCACGCAAAAGCAAACGGCACCTTGAAGAGGTTGCCCTGACCATCCGGCCAGCCCGAATCCTCGGCTACGACCGGCCACGCGGGCTCTAATCCTTCGGTGAGCCGAAAGTCCCGCGCATAGCGTTCGGCCTGCGGAATACGCTCGGCGACATTTAGACGTTTGCGCTTGGCCTCGACGATGCCAATCGGCGTCATCCCAGCAAACAGCACATAGTCCGCGCAGGCCTTCGGGCTGCTGGTGGGCCACTCGGCGATGGCCTTATTGCGCCCCTTTTCCGGCCGGCCACCCTTGGCATGGATCAGGTCCAACGAATCGGCTTCCCAGCCGGCGGCCTGCAATTGCTGGTCGATGAGGATGCGGGTGAGATCTTCAGTCAGATCGAAGGCATGACTGGCCCGCTGAGTTTTTTTCTGTACTTGTTGCGCGAGCGTCGGACTGGCCGTCAGTTTGGTTCGCTCGATCGCCAATCGCTGCTCGAACTCGGCCTTGAGCGCGGTAAGCTCCGCTTCGCGCGCGGTGGCGCGGCCCTGATAGTCGCGCGCCTCGGCATCCATTGCCTCCGCAAGCGCCATGGACTCAGCCGCTTCACGCCGCTGCAGTTCAATCAGCTCCTGGTTGTGCTGAAGCTCTTGGTGCGAATCGCGCAAGGCAGCGGTGAGCTGCTCAATCTCGCCCCTCAACTCACGCAACGCTTCGCTGGGGTCTCGGGGAGCGACAAAAGGGCCTGGCTTGAAGCCACTGCCAGCCTTGCCGAACGAGCGGTGGTACCAAACCGCCAACTCACGAGCTACCTTCAGCCCATCCAGCGCCTCCCGATGACGTGTGTTGAAACCATGCGCTGCCTTGTTGCCCTCGATCCGAAGCGTGTGGAATAGACCATGGATGGCGGGATCCAGATGAATCTCGCGATGGATCCGGTAGAGCAGCTCGGCCTGCGAGGTCGCCGCATCAAATTCAATGCCTGAGCGGGTAGCCAGATCCTGGGCGAGTGCTTCGCCCAGCTGCCGGAGCTTGATCAGCGTCGTATTGGGGTCGCTGGCGAAGATCTGCTCGGCGGTTCGAGCCAGCTGCAAAAGCACCGGATCATGCTCACCTAGAAAGGCAAAGCCCCCCAAATCCGCCTCCCCGAGGCCCTTACCGGCAGTCGCCATACCAAGTCCGTTTTTCGGTTTGCTCGGATACTAGCGCAGTACCCGCGGGACTCCGATCACCACCGGACCTCCCCTTTTAAATCACTGCCCAGTGATGCATTAGTCGAACATGCCAGACAACATCTTGCGTGCCATAAGAGCAGACACTGCGCAGGACCCATGCTAGCTCAGAGATCGTCAAAGTCTTCGACCGAAAGCTCCTGCGAACCGGACAGCATGTCGCGGGAGAGGTCCCTTTTGTAATCAAGCCGTTCCGCCAGCCGCTCTTCGAACGAAGCGAATCCGGGCCCGGCCACGGTGGGGCAATACACATACACATCCCGGCGCTGGCCGATCCGGTAGGCGCGATCGGTAGCCTGATCCTCCTTGGCCGGGTTCCAGGTGCGGGTGAAGTGGATGACGTGGTTCGCCTCCTGGATGTTCACCCCGAAGCCCACGGCGGACGCGGAGAGGATCAGCACGCCGAACCCATGCTGGGCCTGGAAGGCGTCGATCAGGCTCTGCCGAGATTCGCCCCGGCTCGTGCCGACCGCGGTGGAACCATTGATGATTTGCGGCCGGAAGCCGAACTGGTGCTCGATCGCGCGCTGTAGCAGGCGCTGCAGATCCCGATAGTCGGTGAAGACGATGGCCTTCTCGCCCTGCGCCTTGATCTGGGCGAGACGACCAAGCAGCCACGCCAGCTTGGGCGAAGCGGCGATGTGCTCTCTTACGTGGACGCGCTCATGGTCGTCGCGCAAGGCCGCCAGCGGGTGCGCACAAATCATGCGGAGACGGTGCAACAGATTCAGCATGGACACGCTGCGGCCCTGCCCTTCCTGCTCCTTGGCCTGCCGGTAGGCCGCCACTGCATCCATGTAGGCCAGGCGCTGCGCCGGCGACATCTGAAGCGCGACGGCGGTGTGGTCGGCCTCCTCCCCCATGACCTTGCGGGGCAGCCCCTCGTGCACCTCGTTCTTCATCCGTCGCAGAACCCACGGCTGGATCATGACGCGGAGGCGTTCGACCAGGGCCTCATGCCCCTCCTGCCGGGACTCGATCGACTCCCGGTAGACCTTGGTGAACTGGTTCAAAGCCCCCAGGCAGCCCGGCTGGAAAAAGTCGAACAGGCACCAGAGATCCGCCAGCGAGTTTTCGACCGGCGTGCCGGTACATGCGATCTTGAAGTTGGCGTGCAAGGCCTTGGCCGCCTGGGTCACGAAGGCGGTGGGATTCTTGATCTTCTGGGCCTCGTCGCAGACCACGATGTCCCAATGCTGTCGGGCGATCGACAGCTCGTAATCGCGCAGGGTTTCGTAGGTGGTCAGCACGAGCCGGTAGCCGTCGGCAAAGCCCGGCCGGAGCAGCTTGGTCACGCCGAGCTGGCGCAGATCATCGTCCAGCGCATCGCCACCCGAACGTTTCGAAGCCAGGTCCGAGCCATACAGGCTGAGAACGACGCCATCGGGCCAATCGAGAAACTTGTCGACCTCCTGCTTCCAGTTCTCCAGTAGGGAAACGGGCGCCACCACCAGGCTTGGACGCGCCGAGTGGCAGCGCTGCCAGGCCCACGCGATCAGCGAGAGGGACTGGAGGGTCTTTCCCAAACCCATGTCGTCCGCCAACAGACATCCGGCGATACCCACGCCCTGGTTGCGGTAGCGCTGCTGCATCCAGGCCAGACCGTACGCCTGATGCGGCAACAGGGAGATTTCCGGACGCAGCGCGGCGGGCAGCTCGACCTCCTCCGCACTGACCGCCCCGACGAGATCCTCGACCGCCTCGACGTACTCTAGCGACTCGATGTTGTGATGGATGCGGAGCCCGACCCGCTGGTTCGGCTTCGGATCGGACAGCGGCTTGGGCGGCGTCTTGCCGCCGGACTTGATGCCGAGCTCGCGGAACTCATCCACCAGTGACTCGGCCTGCGGGACCGGCAGATCCACGTCGGATCCGGGGAGGCGCACGGACTCCAGACCCTGTTCCTTGGCCTGCCCGATCGCCTCCTCGAGCTCGTCGATGGAAGCCGGCGTCATCGCGTGATTTCGGACCTCGCCCGACGAGTGATCGACCGTGACCACGCCCACGTCATCGCCGGGGAGCCACTCCTTGCCCTGAGTGCGATGCGGAACGTATGGCACAGCCTGGACTTTGGAATCAAAACCGATCACCCGGCTGCTGAAAGCCCTGAGGTCCAGCACGTCTCCGGCGGCCTGATGCATCTGGGCCACTTCGCTTCGTCCGACCCACTCGGCCAGTTGCGCCAACTGATGCTCGGCCGCCTGATCGAGCAGCAGCTCGCTGCCATCCCAGTGGAAGACGGGGAGACTCCTGGCACGAGATCGGCCTGCCGCGGCCAGAAACTGCTTGGCCTGCCCGAGATTCAGCGTCAGATCTTCGGATGCCGTCTCGTCCTGCGCCTGATGGATGCGAAGCGCGACATGTGCCGGGGTGGAGGCCTCCGGGACGACCTCGAACCGGGCGGGGAGCAACCCGGCATCGCGCCGAGCGGCATTGAACTGCTCCTCGTCAAGCGCCTCGGCGGCGTCATCCCCCAGCACAGCGTACGGGTTGTGGGTGAACATCCTCGCCTGTTCCGCGGAAAGCCGTCGTGCCGGCATCCCCTTCACGACTTCGAGCACGCGGCGCACCGCCGGGCCCGGAGCCACATGGGTCAGACGCCCTCCGGGCTGGACCAGGTCGTAACGCCCCCTCACCTGGCCATAGCGGTCGAAGGTCTCCACGAAGTTGTCCGGGGCGCCATCGGGTAGCGGCCGCACCTCGATTACGGGCAAGCCGAGCGCCTCATCACGTCGAAGGTCGAGCTTCAGCGTGTCGGGCGTACGAATGTCGGTCTTGTCGAGAAAATCGTCCAGCACGGCCCCGCCAGCGATGGCGGCCTGCCTGATCTCGCCGACGGCCCGGAGTCGCTGGTCGGCGTCCAGCGACGCCTGCTCGCGGGCGAACCTAGATAACAGAACAAGCAACTTCCACGAGGGCTCCGGCATCAACCATTGGTCGCAGGAGCGCGTGAGCACGGCTCCCTGTCGATCCAACGAGGCCTCGCCCCATTGGGCCGAAGACCAGTCTCGGACGGCGATCCGGAAGTCGGGATCGGAAATCGCCCCCGTCGACTCCAGCCGAGGAACCCAGTCCGACCGCTCCGGGAGAGCCAGGAGTGGCACGCTGCCCAGGTGGGATTCATCGGAAAGCAGCGCATAAACACTCGCCCACGGAAGCAGGAGCGCGTCATTCGCTTCGAGCGCCGCGCCCTCGAACACGAGCTGCTGGAGATAGGCGACGAGCGGGCGTTCGTCCGGCGCGAGATGATCGCCAGCCCACCACCGTTGCTTGGCATCGGCACCGTTGAAAAAGCGGACACCTTCGCCGGTGTATGCACGTTGGATCGTCTCGCCGGACGGCTTGGATTTACCCCACTTCATGGCAAGTAGAACCCTCGCTTACTGTCCTTCCATCGAAAGCCCATGCTGCGGATCTGCGCGAGCTTTTCAGCGGTTGTCCCACGGCTGGTATAGACCCAAAGCGCGCCACCCTTCGGCCGGTTGTCGATGACCTCAAGACCCATGCTCTTGAGCTTGCTGACCAAGGGATCCTCCGTGGGCACCTGCGCAGGAGTCGGCTTTGGCGTGACTCCGCGCTCGGATCCGGAGGGCGTACGAACGGACTTGTTCACCTTCGAATCGTCGGGAGAAACGCCGACCTCCCGAAGCAGGCCGAGGAATTTTTCCTCCCATGTGGCGCTGGGCTGATGGGTCCACTGATCACCCGTGTGCCGAAGTGTCGTCAGCGGGTAGAAGTCCATTCCCGTCTTGATGATCCCATCGCTCAATCGAATCGCGCGCGCTGCCGTGCCCACCTCGCTGAACTCGATGAACAACCAGCCGCCGATCTGCATCAGGATGGCGTTGTTGGCCGACGTGCTGGCCGTAAGGTCCCCCAGGCGCTCGCCCTTTTTCGCGATAAACGCGCGGACGTCCGGATCGCGGCTACCCCGCAAACGCCCACCCAGCAGTATCTGGGTGTAGGTCATCTGGTCCTTGAAGCGGAGCCAGAACTCCAGCCGCCGCTCGTCGACCATCTTTTCCGTGTTGCACAGCCGGTAGAAATCCTCGAGGTCATCCTTGGCCAGCCAACTGTTGACCATCTGTCGGACGGAGGGTCGGCAGAGATCCCACTTCGTGTTTCTCGCCAGCTGGGGACTTCCCCAGGCCTTCAGCGAGAAATCCATCAGCGACGGATGTAGCGACCGATCTCTCCCCGCGTCATATCGCTCGAGGATGGCTTTCAGGAGCTCATCCCCCACGAGGGGAATCAGGCGGTCAAGCTCGAGGAACGCATCGATTGATGCTCGGAAGGCGGCCTCACCGATCGACGCGATCTGCTGGAAGAGCCTCGACTTGAGCTGCTGCCAGAACCAGCTGGTGGATGGAATATCCACGTGATCACGCAGGTCAGCCAGCAGATCATGCTCACCGGCCACCATCTCGTCGACATAGGGAAGACAGGGCTCGTCACCCAACAGGTGCTCGTGTCGGGTCAAGGTATCCAGCCAGGCGGGACGACCGCGGCGACGCTTCACCACCGGTTCGAGCGTGCGCGAGAGCAGGAGTCTCAAGCGCTTCTGCCAGTCGCCGGCAGGAGCCTGCATGTAGGAGCGGAACAGGCCGCGCCAGTGCGACAGTTTCAGGACCTGGTCGCGTGCTGCCGACTCCCAGTCGTTGAGCAGTTGCTGGGCTACACGCTCGTGATCGAGGATCGACCGGCCACCGAGACCATCAATCGGCTGCGCCAGCGAGTGTGCAAGGACGAAGCGGTGACTTGGCCGCAACTTCCCCATGTCGGATAGCGCCTGCCGCGCAGCGGCCTCCACCCGGTCCGGCCGAATGGCTGCAGAAGTTCCGCCGAAACGCTCCTTGACCTCGGCGACCCGCTCCGCCAACGGCAGATCCGAGGCGGACGGGATCCGTTCCAGGACCAGCTCGGCGAGCAGCATGTCCAGGAAACCCAGATCCAGCATCCGACGGGTCAGCGGAGCATGCATCGGTCGGTCGCCATGACTTGGAAGACAGGCCTGGCCTGGGCGCTGTCGGTATCCGAACCATAGAACTGCAGCTTGAGCTCCACTCGACGACTGGCGTCTTTGGTGGACTTGGCACCGTTGAACGACACGCCACCGGCCAGAAACAGATCCCGAACACGCTGAAGCTGCTGTGGCGTCAGAGAAAGATCGGTATTGCGCTGCGGATCCAGGAGCAGACACATCACCCATTCCGAGCGCTCGAGGCTCAGATGAAGGTTGTACAGGTAGGAACCATCGGTGTCGGTGAAGCCCTCAATGACGACCTGCTTGAGCCACTTGCGGCCCAGAGGATCATCCGCGGCTTGAAGCACCACCGGGACCAGCCGAGCCAGCGCCGGACCTGCGGCGGGAGGGAGGTGGTAGTCATCGTGGCCGAACCGCCCGGTTTCGCCGAAGCTGATGCGGTTGTCTTCGCAGTCCACCTGAACCACGCCGTCGCCGGCCAGCCGGCCCTGGATATTGCTGCAGATCTGCTTGATCTGCTTGGCACGAACGACCTCTTTGTTCTCGACCTGTCGAACCTTGTGCGTGATGGCCACCATGGTGACGGCCATGGCCGCGAGGAACAGCGTCATCATCGCGGTCATGAGATCGGCGTAAGAGATCCAGAAGGGCTTTTCCCCCTCGCTCTTGCCTGTGCTGCTGCGTCTTACGGCTTTGGCGAACATCGTCAGCTCGCCGCATCCACGGACTCGGCGATCTCCTCGAAGGCGCTCTTGAGCATGCCGACCGCATCGCTGAGTTGCTTGTTGTACGTGGCAAGGTTGTGTTCGAGCGCCTGGCTGACGCCCGCACCGAACTTCTCGACCATCTCCACCAATTTGTCCCGAACCTCATCGGTCAGCGACGTGAGCGACTGCCCGGTCTGCTCGGCTTGTTGAGTCAGACGACGCAAATCCTCGAGCATGCCACTCCGGGCCTCGCCCTCGGCCTGAACCAGCTTGCCGAGCCCCTCGAGCCGCGACGTCGCAGTTCCGAGGGAGCCCGTGGCCGTGCTGAGCGACTGTGTCGCACCACTCAGGACGTTGCTGGATTGGGCAATCTGCTGCGCCGACTGGCCAAGCCCCGACTGCAGTGAGGACATCTTTTCGGTCAGAGTACCAAGGCGCTCCACCGCCGCGCGCACGCCGTCCAGCGCCTGCCCAACAGCCAAGGCGCCCTCCTCAAGACCCGAGATCGCCTTGGTGGATACCTCGCCCAGCGACGTCGCCAGAGCGATCCCTCGCTCCTGCGTCTCGCGATTGCTGTTGGCCAGCTGGTCGACCCGGTCGTGCATCGCCTCCATGAGCGCTACGACCGACTGCTCCGAACGCTGACTCATGCTCTCCTGCTGACGCGCCACCTCCTTGACGGACGACTCAACCTGAGCAAGGAGGTTGTTCATGCTGGTGGTCGACTGGCTGGCCTGGAGGCGCTGCTGCTCGCCCATCTGTTCGATCAGGTCGCGCACGGCCTGCTGCATGCCCGAGGTCGACTCGCCGCTGACCCGCTGCATGTCCGTAACCAGCGAGCGCATGGCCGCCTCAACCTGAGCCATGGACTGCGCCGAGGTGCGCATCATCTCGTTGAGCCCGTCCATCTGGCCCCCAAGCGTTTCCTGCATCTTGTCGATGAAGGCACGCATCAGCGTCTCGATCGCGGTGGTCGCCATGCTGGTCTGCTGACCGCTGGCGGTGCGCACCGTGTCGGCGATGTGAGCGAGAGGCTCCTTCAGGCTCCCCTCGATCCGCTCACCGATCTCGGTGGAAAGCTGCTGGGTGGCCGCGATCTGACGCTCTGCAAGCTGTGTCAGCAGTTCCTTCAGATCCTGGACCAGGCTCTCCTTCAACTGACGGGTCTGCGTGGCGTTGTCCTGCGACGAGCGCAGCAGATCCGACAGGTACTCCTCGCCGACGCCAGCACGGAACAAGCCATCCAGCTTCTGCGACACCCGGCCGACCCACTTGGAACAGGCGGCGTAGATCCATTTCTCGGTGACGGTGACGGTCATCGCCAGGATGATCGCCATCATCGAGAAGGAGAAGGCGTGCAGCACATGGCTGAAAAGCCCGCTCAACCCCACCTTGAGCGCGTCCGCATCCACATCGGGATTGAACGCCACGAGGCCTTGGATCAGCCCGTTGAACGTGCCGATGATGCCGAGGCCGGTAAAGATGCCAGGCAGGTGCTTGAAGTATTCCGACCCGATCCTTGGATCAACCGTGGTTTCCAGGTTGATGAAGGATTCCGAGGGGACGGTGGCGCGGACATCGCGCACTTTGCGCTCACCATCACGGATGTCGTACTGGTTATGGAGCGTTTCTTCGTACTCGCTCCAGGCGTGATGGCATGCCGTGCCATCGAACACCTTTTCGAGCTCTCCCCGCAGCGTGGGGCGAGGCTTGTTGGCGAGGGCCTCGATGCGCTCGGCAACGGTCTTGAGCTGTCGCCGAAGCAGCAAGCCACGGGTGGCATAGCGCCACAGATAGTCGAGCAGCAGCACTGCCGAGATCACGGCCAGCGCGACCACGAGAACGCCGCCTGCCAGGACGTCGTGAATAAAGTTCATTGGATTCCCCCCGCTACCGGTTCTGTCAGGAACCAGCGGTACTGCCATTACTACACCATTGGAACGGTCAGACCGCTCCTCTACTGGAACAACTGCTCAGACGCTTCCATGCCATGCCGCTGACGATGCCCCAGTTCCCTTGCGAGTTTGGACGCCGCCAGCGGGGTACTTTCATTTTCCTGAGCGCTTCAAGCGCGTCTGGGAAGCTGTCCACTCGGATCTCCTCGCCTTTAGCCCCGATCGTGAACTGACCGGCCTTCAGCAAATGAGGTCCGAACCAGGTTTGATCCTTCGCTACCGGGACCAGAGGATCCCCTAATGCCATGGACGCATCAGACGTTACAGTCACGGAGCGTGCGCCTGCTTTGCAGGTGGCGGAGGCCACGGCCCTGCCTGCAGCGAAGGACCGGTCGGTCTCCGCGGCAGAGTTTGAATCAATCTGCGTGAGGACCTGGGCAGTCGTAGCCTCATCCAGGTCTACCCAGATCACCGCCCCTGGTGGATGGCGGTACCGAACCGGCTGAGGCAACGGGACGCTGTCAGCCAGCTCCCAGGCGACGTTCCACGCCATGGCCCGGCCACTACGGAACTCTTCCAGCGGCACGCGATGGCGGTCAAGGGAGGCCTCAAGCTCGGGCAACGAGAACGGGCCATGGGTTGCCGTCACCTGCGTGACACCCACCACCTGGCCGCTGCCTTTTCGAATGAGTGCAATCAAGCCTCGACGCAGTGTGTGCCGACTCCGCATCTCCCAAGTCTTCTGGCCCTCAAGGATCAAGCCGATCCAGGGCTCATCAATGACCAGTCCCTTCATGCCATCTCTGTCGCCGCCATGGCGAACAACCTCCGAACTGCAGGCGCGTACTTATGCATCAATCAGGGAAGTTCGACAAGATTTTACGTGCCAAGCAGCTTGCGCGGCTGAGCAGAAATCACCTGCCCCCGCGATCACGCGCATGATCTATCCACCTTAGAAGAATACTAGCGGCACTCGGTCTCACATCTTTAGACGGTAGCCATCAGTCGCAAAAAGGCGCCGTGGCGGTTTAGATTTTCCGCTCGGTCATTTACCTCATAGGCGTATGGTGCTCTGGAATTTGGTGAGGATGAATGCTTTCCCAAATCCAATACATCCAGGCAATTTGGTCGATGCTTGGATTATCCCACATGGTGATGAGGCTTTGGCTCAGTGTTTAGCCAGCAGGTCAGAGCGACCGATGACTTGACGCTTCGTCTTGACAGGCTCTGGTTCCGAAAACTCGGTGTATGCCTCGCCCCAGGACATGCTGCCCAAGGCATAGACCCGCTTGTCGCGGAGTCCTTCAAGGCCTTCCTGCCAGGCGCGCAGCATGCGCTTGCCGATCTCGGTGAATTCGGGGTGCTCGGCCATCGCTGCGCGGACCTGAGAGCCGACGTCAGCCATGGCATCACCGATCCGTTCAACGATAGCGGCCTGCTCCCGTGGCGGTAGGCCGAAGGTGGCGGCGATGAAGGTCTGCAGGCTCTTGCCCGGGTTCCAGGTCTTCTTGCCCATGAAAGAGATGCCCGGAGGGTTCTTCACGTAGTCGGGATAAGCGGCCGTGGTGATCATGTCGTAGGCGGGCGCCAAGTGCACGTTGTCGTGACGGGTATAGAGCAACGCCAGGTTCTTGGCGTGGCAGTCGGCATTGCGCACGGCGTAGCTGAGCAGCAGCAAGCTCGCCATCTGGCGGAACACGTCCGTGCGGTTCGCTGCCGGCACGTGGTCGCGCACGGCCTTGGCGATGCGCTCCCAGGTGGTTTCGTATTTGGCTGCCGGGCGCAGGCCAAGTAGCGCGCAGAAGTCCTCCATACCCCAGTGGCGGGCTCCATGTTGGTCCACGTCGAAGCGAGTGACGACGAGTGCTTGGCCGTCAAGGGAGACTTCCGTTACCGCGGCAGGCATGACCTGGCGCACGACCTGCATGCACAGGTGCTCGTTCAAGGCAACGAAGGGCAGTCGCTGCGAAGAGCCTTTGATGATGTGCCTGTGAGTGAGCAAGGTGACCTTCTTGTGCGGTCCGAGCTGGACATGTTCGGCCGCATCGTCGAGGAACTTTGGCACCACGCCTGATACGCCACTGGTCGCGTGCCGACGCACCAGTTCCGCAAAGGCTTCCTCTGAGTTGTCGCCCTGTAGCAGGGCTGCAACGTCCACTGGAGTGGCGGGCTCATCCAGCCTCGCGCCAGCTGGGGCCACCTGGACACGCCCGATCATGTTCCGGCCGATCACCGACAACAGGGCCATGGGACTGGCGCCGATATGGGGGCCGAATTGCTCCTGTAGCACTTGGAGCAGGTACCCCTCGGGAAGGTTCATCTGGAAGATGGGGTGCAGGACATCGTCCCAGACCCAGGGGTCACGTCGAACGCGCATGGTCAGTGACACGAAGTCGTCTGTGGCGACGTCATCGTGATACGTCATGGTGCTTTTGAAGTCGCCGACCGCTTCCAGCGTGGCCACTTCGCGACCGAGTACATGCACGGCCAAGCTCATGCTTGCCCCCCGCGCTCGCGGCGCAGCTCATCCAATGAACCGGATGATCCCGACTCCACGAACTGAAGCTCCATGTCGAGCGCCGCAAGCACCGCTAGCAACTTCCGCGAACCAAGCTCAGCCAGCTTGCCCCGTTCGAAGCGGGACAAGGTTTCCTGTGGAATGCCAGCACGCAAGGCGACGTCGCCTTGCTTCAAGCCAAGGGCACGCCGCCGAGTGGCTACAGCTTCGCCAAGTTCCAGCACGGTTTGCATTTTGATATATATATCAATGTTTCGGCGCCAGGCCCAATTATTTGATGTAAACGTCAAATTTGCAACCCTGCGTCGCAGAAACTCGGTGCGACCGCGTACCGCCAATACCAAGGACCTTGGAGGCGCGCAGCATTCATGCCAGTGCAAAAAATGGGCTTATCCAAGCGCCTTTGCGGCGCAACCTCGCGGTGCCCAATCGGGGCGATGACGAGAAGATGAGATGGCAAAGGGAAGCAACGGATCAGGTAGCGGCCGGTCGGCGGGCCCCGGTACGGGCGGCAAGACCGCACCAACTGGTAGTCGCGGTCGCGGCCCGGGCAATGCCCGTGCGGGGTGGCCCTCGGGCAATCACGGCATGAAATCGGGCGTCAATAGAAGCACCGGCCCTGCTCGCGGCCGCTAGCTCAAGGGTTCAGCAACCAGTCCGGCGGGGCTGCATCGTCGCTCGGCCTCGCCGGTGCGTAGCTGTCAGCGTGGCGCGCCCACCATTCCAGATATGCCTCACGCCAGCCCGCGCGATCCAAGTGGCCCTTGGCCGCCGGATGATCGGGCATAAGGAGGGTTAAGAGGTGGGCCGCCACGAGATACGGCTCAGCGAGATCAGCAGCAACGTTGAGGGCATCGGGGGACGTGTCGGGCGTCCAGAACTGGGAGTAGACCAGTGTCTGGAATGCCCGACGCGTCATCGGATGTTTCCCACTTCTCAACGCCTGGATGAAGCGTGATCCATCGCCGACGAAGGATCTCGAGAGTTCCGCGCGCACACCCATTTCGGCGACCGTTGGCGATGTGTCTGGCCAGTGGCCATTTCGGACCCGGTGTCCGGCCGAGCCGACAAAGTCCACCAGACGGGCAATGGGATCCATGGGCCGCCTCCGCACGCGGGCTGCCGGCTCAGGCCTCGCGAGAAGTGCGGCAAACCGAGGACGCCGCCCCATCGAATCAGAGCCGGTCACCTCGGTATTCCAGCGACCCAACTCATGGTCAAGAGCCGCTAAGAGCGACAGCGTCATATGCGCGCGGCGGGTCAATACGAGCTCAAGCAGGGCTCGCTCGTCGTCGCCTGGCAGCTCTTGGAGCGGGCGACGTAACCCTGACACAGAGAGCGACGCAGAATAGGCCGGACCGAGATGGGGATCCCGGCGGAGCTTGGACAAGGCTTCCGCGACACTGCAATCCCCCAGCTCGAATAAGTACCGATCCGACGCATCCAGCTGCGCGACCAGCTCTCTCGTGGCGGGGGCGCATTTGTCGCCAAGCAGACCGAGTCCGTAGACCATCATCGCCGAAACGCCTTCAGGCATCCGGTCCTTGCAGAACTGATAGTCGGCGTCGGTAGCGCCGCGCTTTCGCAAGGATCCCAACATCAGCGAGTCGACATGCGCCTGAACTCGCGCGCTCGAAGCGAGCATCGCCTCGTAAGCGCGGCCGCGTTGAAAGGTCATACGACTCAGGCCAGTCGCGTACTCAAAGTACGACGCGGGCGAAAGACCCAGTAGCTTCTGCACGACTTGGATATGTAGGGAGAGCAGCATTTGAAAGCGCCACCTTGTTCTGAGGTGATCTTAAGGGCGGCCGAACTTCCCCTGCGCTGGGCACTTCACCTTGCATGGATTCTAGTCCGTCGGACAACCACCACCCAGATGTGAGAGAGGGCGGCACCGAGCAGCCGTGCCGCCGTTATGTCTGCTTTGGGTTGCTCGTCGCCCGTTGAGCATGCAGATGGGGGCGCGCGCATGGCTGCGGGTGATGCTCTGGAAATGGGCAGTACCAGCAGAGGTACTCAGCGGTCAGCGGAATCAATGGTCAGCCGCACCGGAATCCACGGATCGCCGATACCCGACTGATAGCAATCGAGTCGCATCCAACTGCGAGCCGATGGGCAGCGTGCTCCAGTGATTGAGATCTGGGCGCTAGCATTGGCCATCCCCGGCAGGGCCCTAGGTGAGCCACCCGCTCTAGGGCCGTGCAGCCATGCGCTCTTCGCCAGGCAGACCCGTCAGCTGGCTGACCATATGGCTTATATCCGCCACTAGGTGTTTGTCGGGCGTCGCTGAAGACCACCATGCCGCGCGCCACGTCAAACGCGTAAGTCGTCCCGTGCTTCGCTGGCTTTGTGCCTCCCGCATCGGGGTGTCGGCAAGGGCAAAGAGCGTGGGTGTTTTGGGGGCAACTCCCATTCATCTATCTATCATGGGGAAAGGTGGTTTCCCCAATCAGGGAAGTAGCCAAGGCGAAAGCGCTGTTTCCCCTCCCATGGGGAAACACCCCCATTCCCCATGATAGATATGGGGAAACACCCCTTTTCCCCATGGGGTCTGACCGCCATGCGACGTGTCATTTGATCTGGCCCTCGCAGGTACGACTAGCGGGGTAAGGCGACCACTCTTACCGCAGCCTGCCTACTGACGCAGAACACGATAGCCGTGGCTGGTATGGGCAAAGCACCATGGTGCAGATTCGGATTTCGGGAAACGGCCGTGGCATGCGATGCATGAGCGCCCATGGCTTTTCCTGATGCAGATTCATGCTGAATTTTGCCGTTGGGGACTTCATGGGATCGTTTCTGCATCAGCGCAGAGGGCGCCCGCACAGAAGTATCCGTTTTCACCATGAAAATCATTGACTTGGACGCCAACGACTTTCACCGGAATCTGCACCACCTCTCAATCCAGCAGCATCCCAGACTACGACTAGCAATTCACACGAGGCGATCAAAGGACCTCGTACAGAAAGGGCACGTTCCGGGCAAGGCAGTGCAGAGCGCCTTCGACGCCAGTAGCGGTGTGCTGAGGCACCAAATCGAAACGAGCCCTTGAAACCGGGGGGTTTCCCATGCGTGCAGCGGACCAACACCACTACGGTGGATTCCCCCCTGCGGACATCACGGCAATGCAGAGTGTGCTGCCGAATCGATGCGCCTCTCCGACTGCCTCAGCCGACTGGCGAGCCGGCCTCCGATCAAGACACCCCATGGATCAACCAAACCACATCATCGATGCTGACCACCTGCGCAAGATCAGCGGCAAAAAAAGCGTAGCGGCCATTCGTCGGTGGGCGAGCCGGCAAGGTATCCGCTGCGGCGATGGCGCCGCGGGGCCCTGGACCACACTCGAGGCCCTGAACTTCGCCCTAGGCGTACCCATGTCGCCGGCCGCCAACGATAGCTACGGTGGCGACATTTTGTGACGCCTTCGGAGAGTGGCCAGTTGTCCTGGCTATCCCGCGTACCCGAGCTGACGAGGGAGATTCACCATCTCCTCGATCCAAGGGCACTACGGCGCGAATCGACAAGGCCAAAGCGCGCCGTTTGACGAAGTGTCCAGTTCGCCCCGGGGCCTCTGTCTGCCACCCAAAAGCACCACACGCAGTAGGACGCTAAGCCATGCCGCGTCAACGACGCTACGACCCAACGATTCCGTCCCATATCGATCAGAAGAAGCTGCCGACAGGCGCGTATTGGAACCGGCGCGACCGCAATTGGTACACCATCCTTAGCGAACCGAAGCCCCACCGACAGCGTATCGCTGGGCCCGACGCCCTTATGTCCGAGTTGAACAAGGCGATCGAACAATTGCGTGGGGTGCGGCACGAAACCCTTGACCACATGCTCAGTCACTTTGCCGAGTCTCGCAGATACAAAGAACTTGCTTCGGCAACGCGAGAAGACTACGCGTATTGCCGACTTGCACTGCAGCGCTACAAGACCAAGCTCGGTTGCAGCTTCGCCGAACTGGATCGAACCAAGATCACCACGCCACTGATCCAGAAGCTGATCGACACCATCGCCAGCACTCATCCGAGCAAAGCCAACCATATCAAGCGGTACTTATCTGCGGCCTATAAATGGGGCGTGCAGCGCGGTTACGTCTCAAGCAACCCGGCCCAGATGGTCGAGCAGGCAAAGGAACGCAAGGCACATCGCATGCCTAGCGAGGACACCATGCACAACGTGATTGCGTTCCTGCGCGAGAGAGGTGCGCTCTCAGGGCGCCGCGCAGGCGCGGTGGCACCCTATGTATGGGCGGTGGCAGAGATCGCTTACAGGCTACGCCTGCGCAGCGTGGAAGTGCGAATGCTGACTGATGAGAGCGCGACGGATGAAGGGATCATCGTCGTGCGCACCAAGGGTAGCGCAGGCAACATCACACGCTGGTCTCCGGAGCTTCGTGAGGCATGGGGCTGGCTGGTCGCCCGCCGTGCCCGGATCTGGCTCAAGAAGGGCACACCACAAGCGAAGCAATTACGTCCAGTTGTCGTCGCTGAAGACGGGAGCCCGCTTAGCAAATCGGCACTCAACAGCGCCTGGAAGCGCGCAATGGCTGCCGCCATCGAGGCCAAGGTGATCGGCTCCGATGAACGCTTTGGCCTGCACGGCCTGAAACATCGCGGCGTCACTGACACCCCAGGTACGAAGGCCGACAAGAAGCTAGCCAGCGGGCACAAGTCTGACGCGATGGTCGAGCTCTACGACCATGAGGTCCCAACCGTCAACCCGGCCGGAAAATCACGCTGATTTACGTGGCAATTGGAAGCGAGCCTGCCACTTGTACGCCGTGTGCACACTTACCCCGGCGGCATGGGCTGCCTCGTCCACCCGCAGGCCGTGTTCAAGCACTGGCTCAACGAGCAGGGCTCGACCTAGGGGCGTAAGGCGGGCATGTTTATGCAGGTTCATCATGGGCTCCTGGTGTGCTGGTTGGGTCGCACCTCCAGAATCCCGGGATCGCCTCGGGTGAACACCCCACTGAGAGATCACAGCTAGCGATTGCCCGGATCGGTGTTCCGGGTCGGAACACTTGACGGGATCCGGGAGGCCCCTGCGATAAGGCGCAGCCTGCCACGTACGATTAGCGATCGGCAGTGTGGCCGGGTCAGTGTTCCGACCCGGAACACCATGTCGGGATAAGGCGACCGTTCAGCGAGCGGTATTCAGCCGGTATGAGCTGGCCGGGGCCTCTGAGCATGAAGTGGATGTCCAGCCCGAGGGAACCCAACACGCCCTTAGAGAGTCGCCGTTGCCATTTGGCGCCGTCCGCGCTGGGCGCCCACCGTCGAAGAGATATCTGCACATCGCGACGCGGTATCAGTCGGTGGAACCGCCGGGTTCCACCCCGCTTCCGCGGACACCGATTTTCGGTGAACTGCCGCCCGCCGAATACCGTCAACTAGCCGCCAGCGGTTCTACTTTTGAAATGTCTGCTTGACGGGGGAGCTTACGTGTCCGGCAGGCCATAATTTACACAGCAATTTACACAAGGCCCAAATGAAAAGGCCCTGCATCGCTGCAAGGCCTTGTCAGATATGGCGCCCGAAGTTGGACTCGAACCAACGACCCCCTGATTAACAGTCAAGTGCTCTAACCAGCTGAGCTATTCGGGCGTGAGCTGCGTAGTTTGTCGAGGGAGACCCGGGCTGTCAAGACGCTGCCGGGTGCTTTTCGATCAGGCCGAGCGCACCCGATAGCAGGGCACGTAAGCCGTGCCGCCGGGCAGCTTCATGCGGTGCTGCGCGACGAATGCCTGCAGCAGCTCGTCGAGCGAACGCATGATGTCGGCCTCACCATCGATGTCGAACGGGCCGTGCTGCTCGATGGCACGCACCCCCTCTTCCTTCACGTTGCCCGCGACGATGCCGGAAAACGCCCGGCGCAAATCCGCCGCCAGTTCGTGGCGCGGACGCTCGCGATGGATTGCCAGCGAACGCATCGCCTCGTGGGTCGGCCGGAACGGCACCTGGAAGGCGAACGGGATGTTGAGCGCCCAGTTGAAGAAGAACGCGTCCTTGTTGTCCAGGCGGTGGTTGCGCACCTTGTCTACGCCCTTGACCATCGCCCGCGCCACCGCCGCCGGATCGTCCACCACGATCTGGTAGTGCTGCGCCACTTCCTCGCCCAGCGTCAGCCGCAGGAAGCGGTCGATCTGCTCGAAGTAGGCGGCCGACTGCCGCGGCCCGGTGAAGATCAGCGGGAACGGCACGCCGGCGTTGTCCGGGTGCAGCAGGATGCCCAGCAGATAGAGGATTTCCTCCGCCGTGCCCACGCCGCCGGGGAACACGATGATCCCGTGACCCATGCGTACGAAGGCCTCCAGGCGCTTCTCGATGTCCGGCATGATCACCAGCTGGTTGACGATCGGGTTTGGCGACTCGGCCGCGATGATGCCCGGCTCGGTGATGCCGATGTAACGGTTGTTGCGCCGGCGCTGCTTGGCGTGAGCGATGGTCGCGCCCTTCATCGGTCCCTTCATCGCGCCCGGGCCGCAACCCGTGCAGATGTCCATGCCGCGCAGACCGAGCTGGTAGCCGACCTGCTTGGTGTACTCGTACTCGTCGCGCGAGATCGAATGGCCGCCCCAGCACACCACCAGGTTGGGATCGATCTGCGGTTTGAGGATGCGCGCGTTACGCAGGATCTCGAACACGGCGTGGGTCAGACCCACGGTGTCGTCGAGGTCGAAACCGCCCTGCTCCAGCTGGGTCGACACGTAGACGATATCGCGCACCACGGCGACCAGCAGCTCGTTGATGCCGCGGATGATCTGGCCGTCCACGAAGGCCTGGGCGGGTGCGTGCGTGAGCTCAATCTTGATGCCGCGATCCTGCTGCAGCACCTGGATGTCGAACTCGGGGTACTGCTCGAACATCGAGCGCGGGTCGTCGCTCATGCTGCCCGAGGTCAGCACGGCCAAGGCGCAGCGTCGCAGCAGCGCATGCATGCCCGAACCGCTGGCATCGCGCAACCGCGCCACTTCGTTGCGCGAAAGAATGTCCAGGCCACCGGCGGGCGAAATGCGCGCGCTGACGGTGGGGGCCTTGCCGACAACGCCGGCGTGAATCTCGTTCATCCGCAAACTCTCCTGCCGCTGACGACCCACTGCCTCATGCAGCGCCGTGGCGGACCGCCAAGCATCCCCCGCCGCCATGTCACGGTCAAGGCAGAAAAAAACCGGCGCCCTCACAGGCGCCGGTTCGAACTACATCAAAAACCAATGGCTTGTTTAGAACGTGTACTTCACCGTCAGCAGCACCGACCAGCGCTGGGCGAGGTCGTCGCCCGAGTTGGCATACGTCGGAATCGCCTTCGGCGCGTAGCCACCGTTGGCACCGGTGTAGTTCGCCGACGAGATGTCGTAGATGTACTTGCCGGTGACCGGATCGACGCCGTAGTAGTCGGCCAGGGAGCGGCCGCCCGGGAAGTCGACGCGATGCTCGATGCCCCAGTGCTTGTTCAGCAGATTGGTGAAGTTATAGACGTCCAGTCGGACGATGCCCTTGTTGCCCTTGAAGATGCCCGGGATTTCCTGGCTGAAGCTCAGGTCGATCTGGTTGATCCAGCCTGCGCGGTCGCCGTTGCGGCCGGCGATCTGGCCCTGGTGATCCTTCAGGTAGTCGTTCTGCTGGATGTAGGCGTAGAAGCTGTCGATCTTCTGCTGACTCACGTTGCCGCGGAACTCGACGTCACCCGGATGCGGGATGTAGACGAGGTCGTTGACGTAGCCGTCGCCATTGGCGTCGTTGCCGAAGGCCCAGCTGTACGGCGCGGCGTTGTGGCCGTCGTACATGATGCTGGCGCTGGTGGCGTAGTCACCGAAGAAGCGGTGCTGCCAGTTAAGGCTGGCCAGTACACGACGCGGGATTGAGTAGTTGGACGGGCTCGCCTTGTTTTCGTTCGGGTTGGTGACGAAGTTGTACTTGTAGTTCGACGTCGCCACGCTGGACGTGCCCGGGTTGACCTCGGTGGCACGGCTCCAGGTGAAGCCGATCATGCCGGACCAGTCTTCCGAGAACGGCTTCTTCAGCGACAGGGCGAGGCTGTCGGCCTTGCCGCGGCTGGTGTTGGCCAGGTTGATCACGTCGTTGAAGGCCGGGTTGGCGTTGGTACGCGTGAAGTTGCCCTTGGCCTTCGGATCCAGCGCGAGGCTGTTGTAGAAGCTCTCGCGGCCGTCCGGCAGGATGCCGCTCGGCGCACCCAGGTTCAGGTGCTGGTACAGGATCGCGTCGCGCTGCTTGATGTGCTCATAGTCGACGGTCGCGATCAGGCCCCACCACGGCAGCTCCTTGTCGAAGCCCAGCGAGAACTTCCAGGCGCTCGGCATGCGGAAACCCGGCTCGACGGTATTCACCGTCATCTTGCCGGCGGTCAGCACGCCGTCATTCTGGTTGTACGGATCGGCACTGAAGGCCGGCGCGTTGGCGCCGGAGCAGGTCTTCGACGAGTTACCGCAGACGAACTGGGTCTGCGTCACGCCCGAGTTGGAGAAGATGTTGCCCACCCACACGTTCGGCGGATTGGCAATGAACAGGCCCGCACCACCGCGCAGCTGGGTCAGGTGCTCGGTGTCGAAGGTATAGTTGAACGACATGCGCGGCTGCACCACGCGGTTGCCGTTGATGGTGGTCTGGTTGGTGCGACCGAATCCACCAGTAGCCGCACCGTTGGTGCCCACGCCCGGCGCCTGGGCGAAGGTCGCGTTGTACAGCGGCTTGTCGCTCATCAGCGGGATGTCCACGCGCACGCCGTACTGCACCGACAGGTTGTTGGTGACCTGCCAGGTATCCTGCAGGAACACGCCCCACTGCTTGATGCCGTAGTTGGCCGCGACGTCGCCGAGGCCCAGACCGTTGGCCGGACGGTTGTAGTAATAGCTGTAGTAGTTACCTGCCAGGAAGTTCTGCAGGCCGGTCATGCCGTTACCGTCTTCGAACGTGTAGCTGCCGTACGCGTTCTGCATGAACAGGTTGTAGAACTTGTCGCGCTCGAAATCGAAACCACCCTTGAGGGTATGGTCACCGGCGTAATAGGTGCCGGCCCAGGCGAAGTTCAGCGTGCTGGTCTTGAGCACGTTGGCCTGGCTGGAGTACTCGGTGCCGAACTCGACTGCCGGACCACCATAAGCTACCGGGTACACCGTGACGTCCGGGCTGGCCACGCCATTGTACGGGCCACGCAGCTGGTCGAAGCTCGCATAGGACAGCGTGGTGTCGGTGGAGAAGTTCTCCGACCAGTCATCGTAGAAGTGCAGCGCGTAGCTCTTGCTGTTGACGTTGGTGGTGTACCAGCCGCTGTTCAGCACGAGTTTGGTGCTCGACCCGGTGATGACCGGCTTGGTCTCCTTGGTCTGGCTGTAGGTGAAGCTCGCGCGATGATTGTCGGTGATGTTCCAGTCGATCTTGCCGAGGTAGCGCTTGTCCTGCAGGTTCGAGTTGCCGCCGCCGTACGTGCCCGGGTCAGGCAAGCCGAGCGACTTGGCCGCATCGACCACCTGCTGCACCTGAGAGGAGGTCAGGCCGGCGATCGGCGAGGAGGCGCTGGAGTCCTGCGGGCCATACGGGCTGCCCGCGGCAACCTTGGTGCTCTTCTCGGCTGACAGGAAGAAGAACAGCTTGTCCTTGATGATCGGGCCACCGACGGTGGCGCCACCGGTCCACTGGCGATCGAATGCGGTGTACTTACGGTCGATCTCGTTCTTGCCGATCATGTTCTGGTTCTGGAATACGTAGTAGACCGAACCGTGGAAGTCGTTGGTACCGCTCTTGGTGACGGCGTTGACGTTGGCACCGACGCCGCGGCGGATCGCCGTGTCGTAGTTGGCCGTGGAGATGTTGTATTCCTCGATCGTGTCCTGCGAGATCGGCGTGGCCAGGGTCGGCAGGCCGTTCGCGTTCAGGCCGAACGGATCGTTCGCGCTGACCGAATCGACAGTGATGTTGTTGTAGCGGCTGTTCTGACCGATCGCGGAGAACTCGCCACGCTCGCGGTCGGTGATCACGATGCGCGGGTCGAGGCGCACGATGTTCTGGATCGATCGATCGGGGGTCGGAGTAGCCTCAATCTCTCGGCGCGAGACGTTCGTGGAAATTCCCTTATTGTCAGGACTGAACGTCTGCGCCAGCGTGCTGGCCGAAACGGTCACGCCGCCCAGCTCGGTGGCCTGCTGAGCAGAGGCCGTGGTCATCGTGACGTTGATCGCCGATTCTTGACCCAGTTGCAGGTAAACGTTGTTCTGGTCGGCCTCGGTACCGTCCTTGCTGACTTTCACATCGAACGGACCACCCACGCGCAGGCCCTGCGCGGCATAGCGACCACTGGCATCCGTCGTCACCACCTTGGTGGTGCCCGAGGGCTCGTGCACGATTTGCACAGTGGCATTGGCGACCGGCTGGCCGCCGGCATCAAGCACGCGGCCACTGATGGAGGACGACGTGTCCTGCGCGAAGGCCGGTGCCGACACAGCCAGCAACGACGCGATGGCAAACGGCAGGACTTTGGAGCGGATTCGACTGTTCATTCGGTATCGACCCTTTGGTTCGCAACGGAAATCGGCGGGCGAAAAAAAGCAAGAACGTACGAATGCCCGGCGGCAGCCAGGCTTCAAGGACGACGGTGCTTTTCCCCGGTTTTTTTGTGGTGCTGGTGTCGGAGACACGGGTTGCGGCGGGTCCACCCCACCTGCCAACTGATTGTTAAACCGACTTTAACGGTAGTGTATGACAGTTTTGCAACGAATTCACTGCACGCGCCGGAAGCCCCGCCCTGAGGCGGGGCGCATCGACAAGCGATACAGCCCCCGGCTAGGCCTTGCCGAGGTAACGGGCCCGTTTGGCGGGCTTGAGGTTGGCCAGATCGAGCATCACCAGGCCATCGACGCAGCCGGAGAAGCCCGGATCCTCGCCGAAATCGAGGAACTGCACGCCCTGGGGCTCGACCAGGTCTACGTACTGGCGATAGAGCACGGGCAGACTGACACCCAGCGCATCGAGGTGATGCTTGAGCTTGCCCAGCCCCTCGGCCGGCTCCAGCCCCGCCAGCGCCTCGCGCACCATGCTCACCACATCGGGGGAGACCACGAACGGCTGCCGCGCCGCCGCCAGTCCCGGCTGACCGAAGTAGTGCTGATGGGCCGCCGCAATCCACTCGCGCGCCTCACGCGGCAGGTTCACCGACATGCTTACCGGACCGAACAGGTAGCGCAGCTCACGATGACGTTGCAGATACAGGCCGATGCCCTGCCATAGCTGATCGAGCGCGCGCGACTTCCAGTACGCCGGCGCAATGAAGCTGCGGCCCAGCTCCAGACCCTGCGCCAGTCGCGATTCCAGCGCCGGCGAGTAATTGAACAGGCTGGAGGTGTAGAGCGCCGCCATGCCGCGCTCGGCAATGATTCGCCCGCCGTGCCCGAAGCGATACGAGCCGACGATGCGCAACGCCTTGGGGTCCCACAGCACCAGGTGCTCGTAATACGCGTCGTAGGCGTCGAGGTCGCGGCGAGCGCCGGTTCCCTCGCCCACCTTGCGGAAGGTCAGCTCGCGCAGGCGACCGATCTCACGCAACACCGCACTGTCGGGCGAGCCTTGCAGCAGCAGAACCTGCTTGCCGTCGGCGAGGTCCGCCAGCTTTTCCGCCTCGGCCGCCAGTCCGGCCACCACGCGCTCGGTCGGCTCCGGGTGGGCCAGCGGCGCCTGGCCGCCGAAGATCAGGCCGCGGTGGCGGCCGACCCGGTAGACATGGCGACGCATGAGCTTGGCCGCCTGCGCCGGATCGCCGCCGCTGCGCTGCTCCAGCTCCTCGGCGCCCACCAGCGCACCCACGCTGAAACCGATGCGCTGCTGTCGCGCCGGGGTCACCGCCTCGCGCGGCAGCATGGCGGTGGACAGCGGCTTGGCGAACATGGACACGCCGTAGAACATCGCCGAATTGCGCGCGGCGACATGGATCGGCAACACCGGCGCCTTGCTGCGCAGGGCCAGGCGCGCAAAACCATCGGACCACGCCCCGTCACGCAGGCCACCGGCCCCCAGCCGCGACACCTCGCCGGCCGGAAACACGATCAGCGCCTCGCCGTTGTCCAGGGCGCGATAGATGTTGCGCATCTTCGATGCCGCGCCCTTGCCGAACACGTCCACCGGGAGCAGCAGCGGACGCAGCGGCTCGACCAGCGCCAGCCAGTCGTTGCCAAGAATGCGGACATCCGGCCGCACTGACCCGACCAGGTGCAGCAGCGCCAGCGCGTCGACCATGCCCAGCGGATGGTTGGCCACCACCAGCACCGGCCCATCGACCGGGATGTTTTCCCGCTCGCGGGGATTGATGCGATAGCTGGCGCCCAAGGTGTCCAGCGTGCGGTCGACGAAATCGAGGCCGCGGACATCGCCCACGGCCCTCAGGACGCGATTGAACCCCGCCTCGTCGGCGAGGCGCCCGAGCATGCCAGCGACCGGACGGCGGATACGCGGGTGCTGAGCGAGCCACGGCAGGCGCTCGACGAGGCTTTTATCGATGCTGAGCATGACCGTCTCCCTGGAGTGCCTGCATGCTGGCGCCCAATTATGACAGCCGCTCGACGGCCCGGCCGACGGCAGGATTTCAAACAGTCAGGTGCAGGTAAGCCGCCACGCCGCCCAGGAACATCTGCACCGACAGGGCGATCAGCAGCATGCCCATCACCCGCTCCAGCGCCGTGAGCACGCTCTCGCCCAGCCACCGGAACAGGTAGGTGGAACTGAGCAGGATCACCGAGGTGGCCAGCCAGGCCAGTACCAGAGCCATCGCCCAGTCCGCGGTGCGGCCGGGCTGGGTGTTCGTCAGCAACAGCAGCGCGGCCATCGCCGAGGGGCCGGCCACGCCGGGAATCGCCATTGGCACGATGAACGGCTCGCCCTGCCCCGGCTTGCCGAAGATGCCGCCGCCGTCGGCCGGCGGGAACACCATGCGGATGCCGATCAGGAACAGCACGATGCCGCCGGCGATGCTGATCGATTCCTGCCGCAACTGCAGCGCCTTGAGGATCAGCTGGCCGCCGACCAGGAACCCCAGCAGCACGCCCAGCGCGATGAGCAGCTCGCGCACCATCACCACGCGCCGGCGGCGCGGCGGCACGTCCTTGAGCAGGCTCAGGAAGAACGGGATGTTGCCCAGCGGATCCATGATCAGGAACAGCAGGATTCCCGCCGACAGGGTGGTCATCTGCGCTTCCATGGATACAGCCCCTGTGTGTTGGTGAAACGCCCCGCAAGGCGCGATGTACGGCCGGTCAGGCCTTGCGCAGATCCAGCACCGCACCGCGCGCCGCGGCGCCCTGCGGGCTGAGCAGGTAGACCACTGCCTCGGCCGCGGCATCCGGCGGCGGATGGCGGAACGTGTCCTCGCCGAAGTACGCCTCACGCCGCAGCGCGGTGCGCATCGGCCCCGGCAACAGGCACTGCACGCGCACGCTGCCACGGTCGTTTTCCTGATGCAGGATCTCGGCCATACGCTCCAGCGCCGCCTTGGAGGCGCCGTAGGCACCCCAGTGCGCCCGCGCCAGCAGCTCCGGATCGTCCAGCACGAACACCACGGCGCTGTCCGGCGACTTCGCGAGCAGCGGCAGGCACGCCTGGGTAAGCGCGAACGGCGCGGACACGTTCACGTGCATCGCGCGCAGGAACTGGTCGGGCTTGTGCATGGCCAGCGGCGTGAGGCCGGGAAAACTCACCGCGGCGTGCACGATGCCGTCGAGCCGGCCGAGGTCGCGCTCGATGCCGTCGGCAAGCACTTCATAGTCGGCCGGCGTGGCGCTCTCGATGTCCATCGGGTGGATCACCGGTTCGGGCAGATGCTCTTGCAGCATCGCGTCGTACAGCTGCTCCAGCTGACGTTTGCGGCGCCCCGTGATGATCACCGTGGCGCCGGCCCGTGCCGCCGCCTTCGCCGTCGCGGTCCCCAGGCCGCCGCAGGCACCGGTGACCAGCACCACGCGTTCGGCCAGCGCGCCGGCAGGCACCGGCGCGTACTCGTTCACGCGCAGCATGGTCATCCGTGCAGCGCCCCAAGCACGTCGCTGGCCATGCGCTCCAGTTCACCGGCCGCGTGCAGGTCTTCGATGATGTCGCAGCCGCCGATCAACTCGCCCTGGATGAACAACTGCGGGAAGGTCGGCCAGTTGGCGTAGTGCGGCAGCGCGGCGCGGATTTCCGGATCGGCCAGGACGTTCACCGCGTGGAACGATGCTCCCGCCGCCTTCAGCGCCTGCACGGCCCGGCTGGAGAAGCCGCACATCGGGAACTGCGGCGTGCCCTTCATGAAGAGCACTATGGCGTGCTCGGCGAGCACCGCCTTGATTCGTTCGTTGACGTCCATAGCTCGGGTATTCATCACTACAATGCAGGCAAGCCGCTAGTGTATCAGCCGCTTCCCCGGCGCCGCTCGGGCGCGGACCCAAGCCCATTCCCCTCTCAGCCAACGTCAAGGAGCCAAGTCATGGCGATCGAACTGCCCGCCCTGCCCTACGAAAAGAATGCCCTCGAGCCGCATATCTCCGCCGAGACGCTGGAGTACCACTACGGCAAGCACCACCAGGCCTACGTCACCAACCTCAACAACCTGATCAAGGGCACCGAGTTCGAGGACGCGCCCCTGGAAGACATCGTGAAGAAGTCCTCCGGTGGCGTGTTCAACAACGCCGCCCAGGTGTGGAACCACACCTTCTACTGGAACTCGATGAAGCCCAACGGCGGCGGCGAGCCGAGCGGCAAGCTGGCCGACGCAATCACCAAGGCGTTCGGCTCGTTCGAGAAGTTCAGGGAAGAGTTCACCAAGTCGGCCACCGGCAACTTCGGTTCGGGCTGGACCTGGCTGGTGCAGCGTCCGGACGGCTCGCTGGGCATCGTCAACACCTCCAATGCCGCCACGCCGATCACCGGCAGCGACAAGCCGCTGTTCACCGCCGACGTGTGGGAGCACGCCTACTACATCGACTACCGCAACGCCCGCCCGAAGTACCTGGAGGCGTTCTGGAACCTGGTGAACTGGGACTTCGCGGCCAAGAACCTGGCCTGATTTCGCTATCACCCATGAAAAAGCGGAGCCGTCACCGGCTCCGCTTTTTTTGTGCCCGCCGTTCGCTGGCGCCCGGATCAGTCGCCGAAGGCACCACGCACGGCCGCCACCGGCTGCTCCCAGCCGATCACCTGGGCCAGCGCCTCGGCCCGCTCCACCAGTGTCGCGGCATCCGGCGCGCACACCGTCGCATGACCGACCTTGCGACCCGGCCGCGCCTGCTTGCCGTAGTCGTGCCAGTGGCCGTCGACGGTGCGCAGCACCGGAGCGGGGTCGGGCAGCTCGCCGATCCAGTTGAACATCAGCGATGCACCGCGCGCGCCGGTGTCGCCCAACGGCAGGCCAAGCACGGCACGGACGTGGTTCTCGAACTGGCTGGTGTGGGCGCCTTCAATGGTCCAGTGCCCGGAGTTGTGTACGCGCGGCGCCATCTCATTGCCGAGCAGCTCGCCGTCCTTCACGAACAGCTCCAGCGCGAACACGCCGACGTAGTCGAGCCGTTCTGCGAGCGTGCGCGCCAGCGTGGTGGCGCGCGGTTGCAGCGCGTCGATATCCGGCGCCGGCGCTAGGCTCAGGCTAAGCACGCCATCGGTGTGCCAGTTGCGGGTGAGCGGCCAGGTACGGAAATCGCCATCGCGGCCGCGTACCGCCAACACCGAAAGCTCGCGCTCGAACGGCACGAAGGCTTCAAGGATCAGGCCGTGCGCGGCCGCCTGTGCGCCCAGCGCCGCCCACGCTGCGTCGGCGTCCTCTGCGGTGCGCAGACGGAACTGGCCCTTGCCGTCGTAACCCAGCCGCCGCGTCTTGAGGATCGCCGGGGCACCGGTGACGGCCAGCGCGCGATCGAGGTCGGCACGGGTGTCGACCGGCACGAACTCCGGCGTCGCGAGGCCGCAATCACGGAACAGGGTCTTCTCCGCCAGGCGATCCTGGGCCACCGCCAATGCGCGGGGGTTCGGGAACACCGCCACGCGCTCGGCCAGCCAGTGCGCCGTGTCGGCCGGCACGTTCTCGAAATCGAAGGTCACCGCGTCGACCTTGCGTGCGAATTCGCCCAGGGCGGCCTGGTCGTGCCAATCGGCCACCACCAGCGGGGCGACCTGCCCGGCACAGGCGTCCGCGGTGCCATCGACCACCAGCGTCTGCACGCCGAGCGGCGCGCCGGCGATCGCCAGCATGCGCGCCAGTTGCCCGCCACCGAGAATGCCCAGAACCGGCTGTCGACGCTCGCTCATGCGCGCGGATCCGGGTTGTCGAGCACGTTGCGGGTCTGACGCGCGCGGTAACCGTCCAGCGCCTGCGCCAGGGCGGGATCGTGCAAGGCCAGCACGGCGCAGGCGAGCAGCGCAGCGTTCACCGCGCCGGCCCGGCCGATCGCCAGCGTTCCCACCGGAATGCCCGCAGGCATCTGCGCGATCGACAGCAGCGAGTCCATGCCGTTGAGCGCCTTGGACTGCACCGGCACACCAAATACGGGAACACGGGTCTTGGCGGCGAGCATGCCCGGCAGATGCGCTGCGCCGCCGGCCCCGGCGACGATCACCTGGATGCCGCGATCCACCGCCTGTTCGGCGTACTGGAACAGCAGGTCGGGCGTGCGATGGGCCGAGACCACCTGCACTTCATGGGCCACGCCAAGCTCGGCGAGCAGCTCGGCGGCATGCTGCATGGTCTCCCAGTCCGAGCGGGAGCCCATGACCACGCCAACGCGCGGCGGCAATGCAGTTGTCGTCATGGCTGGACCGTCCAAAAGCCGCTATTGTAAGGGCTTTCCCCGGCACCGACACCCCGCATCCATGGACAAGCGCCTGCTCGACATCCTCTGTTGCCCGGTCAGCAAAACGCCGGTTCGGCCCGCGTCGCGGACGGAGCTGGAGGCCGCCAACCGGTCCATCGGGGCGGGCACGCTGCAGACGGTGGGCGGCCAGACCGTGACCGCCCGGATCGACGAGGCGCTGATCACCGTCGACGGCAAGGTGATCTATCGGGTCGAGGACGGCATTCCGGTCATGCTGCCCGAGGAAGGGATCGGCACCCTGCAGTTGGGCGATCTGCCGGCGGCCTGAGCCCAAAACTGTTGCCCAGCGCATGACATGACGGCCGATTTCGGCTTATTGTCTGCTCTCGTGCGGCCGTTGCGGTCGCTGATGTCCAGGGGGCCTCGCCTCGGGGGGCGGCGATGAAAGACGCCATCGAACCAAGCAAGATCGTCAACCTCAACCAGCGCCCGGAATCGCCCGAGCGCCTGGGCGGACTGTTGCACTCGGTGCGCGACATGGCCAGCCGGCGCCTGCAGGCGCTGCTCGGCAACATGTTCGAGCACGTCGATGACGCCCTGTTCGACCTGGCCGAAAAGGCGGAAAACAACGCCGCGCAAATGCATTACTTCGACGGCATGCGCGAAGTGCGCAAGCGCCGGCCGGCCGTCGAGCGCACCTACCTGGCCCAGTTCAGTCGCGAACTGACCGAGTTCGCCGCCAACCGGCGTTCGGCGGTGGCCGAACCGGCGTCTCCCTCACTGGGCAGCATCGAGCTGAGCCTGGTCGGCGAGAACGAGCTCGAGGAATCGCTCGCCATCACCAGCATGATCAGCAAGAACGAGTCGCGCATCACCCGCGACCTGTTCGCGTTGAACCAGCGCCTGTCCGTCATCTGCGGCGGCATCAAGGTGGACGACGCCACCAATCCGGTCGGGCCGACCGTCCTGACCCAGACCTTCCGCCAGGCGATGCGCGAACTGTCGGCAGACATGCGCGTCAAGCTGATCATCTACAAGCTGTTCGATCGGT
The DNA here is from genome assembly GCF_050749815.1 of Dyella thailandensis. Classification (GTDB taxonomy): domain Bacteria; phylum Pseudomonadota; class Gammaproteobacteria; order Xanthomonadales; family Rhodanobacteraceae; genus Dyella_A. The sequence continues at coordinate 2,344,322 of NZ_CP192735.1, forward strand.
ACGTGCTGTCGGGCTTGGAAGAGCTCTATCAGGAGCTCAACACCGAGCTGGTGCGGGCCGGCGTCCTGCCGCAGCTGCGCCACGGCGTGGTCCGCGGCACCTCGCCCGCGGCTGCGGGCAACCGCCCGGGCGCGGCCGGCGGTGCCGCCCAGAGCGGCGGCGAAGTCTCGGCCGAAGACGCGGGCAATCTGCTCAATACCCTGCATGCACTGTTCACGGCGCGTCGCGGTGGCCACGAGTCAGCCGGCGGCGGCAGCGCCGGGCCGCAGGCCATTCCCACCGCGAACGAGCTGCTCGGCGCCCTCAGCGTGCTACAGAACCAGCTGGCCAGTCAGGGGCTGTTCGCGCCCGGCGCGGGCAGCGCCAGCGCGAACCCGGGCGTGGCGACCGACCTCGACATCGCTCACGAGGTCGCCACGCTCAAGGAGCATCTGCTCAACCAGATCGGATCGCTGCGCGGCGAGCGCCCGCACCATGTCTCGTCGATCGACGAGGACACCATCGACCTGGTCGGCATGCTCTTCGAGTTCATCCTCGAAGACCGCAATCTCCCGCCGCAGATGCAGGTGCTGCTGGCCCGGCTGCAGATTCCCTATCTCAAGGCGGCGATCCTCGACCGCCGCCTGTTCGCGCATCGGCAGCATCCGGCCCGCCGCCTGCTCGACAGCCTCGCCGATGTGGCCAAGGGCTGGTCGGACGAGTCGGACAAGGACCGCCGGCTGCACGACAAGGTCAAGACGATCGTCGAGCAGTTGCTGCACGAGTTCGACGACGACATGGGCATCTTCGACCGCCTGCTGGCCGATCTGCAGGAGTTCCAGGAACTGACCCGCAAGCGCGCGGAGCTGGCCGAACAACGTGTGGCCGAATCCACCCGCGGTCGCGAAAAGCTCGAGCAGGCGCGTCGCCGCGCCGCTCGCGAAATTCTGGAGCGTATCGACGGCAAGCCGATTCCTCCGCTGGTCCATGGCGTGCTCGCACGAGCCTGGGCGAACTATCTGGTGCTCATCCTGCTGCGGCAGGGCGAGGACTCGCCGGAGTTCGCCGACGGCCTGCGCTTCGTCAACGAATTCGTTGCAAGCACCCGTCTGGGCAACGACGAAGAAAGCCGCGCCACGCTGCGCCAGATGCTCCCGGGCATCGAGCGCGCCCTGCGCCGCGGGCTGGCCAACGTCGCGTTCCAGGAAAACGACGTCGAGCGGCTGCTCGATCAGCTGCACGCCTACTACCGCCTCCAGCTCGGGGAAGCCGGTCCGGCTGCCGCCGTGGCATCCGAACAGACGCCGCCGGCGATTCCCGAGAGCATCCAGTCGATCGTCGACACGGTGCAGGAAGGCGCGCCCATGCCGGCCGACCAGCCGGACGAGCCGCTGGAGATCCTGCCGCCGGAGGTGCTGGCCCAGATGGAAGCGGTCGGCGCCATGAAGCCCGGCACCTGGATCGAGTTCTGCCCCGCCGATGGCCCGGCCGAGCGTGCCAAGCTGTCGTGGATCAGCCCAATGAGCGGCCGCTACCTGTTCGTGAACCGGCGCGGCCTCAAGGTGGGCGATTTTGCGCCGCAGGAGCTGGCCGCCTCGCTGGCCGGCGGCAGCGCCCGGGTGCTGGCCTCCAACGCGTTCTTCGACCGCGCCATGGATGCCATCGTGGGCCGGCTCAGCCAGCCCGCCAGTGATGCGCCGGAGCGCGGATGAGTCAGGGCGACCGTTTTTCCCCGCCGCCCGCCGAGCTGATCGATCTTGATGTGGCACGCGCCTTCGCCGAAGACATCGGCGCGGGCGACGCCACGGCGGATCTGCTGCCTGCTGCGGCCCACGCCACCGCGGTGCTCACCTGCCGTGAGCAGGCCGTGCTGGCGGGAACGCCTTGGTTCGACGCCTGTTTCCGACGACTCGACCCCGATGTGCGTATCGAGTGGCGACACTGCGATGGCGACACGATGGCGGCGGATACGGCGGTCTGCACCCTGCACGGGCAGGCTCGTGCGTTGGTGACCGCGGAACGCTCCGCGCTCAACTTCCTGCAACTGCTGTCCGGCACGGCCACGGTGACCGCCCGGTACGTCGCAGCCCTGGCCGGCACCGCCACGCGGCTGCTCGACACCCGCAAGACCGTCCCGGGGCTGCGCCTGGCCCAGAAGTATGCGGTTCGCTGCGGCGGTGGCTGGAACCACCGCATCGGCCTGTACGACGGCGTGCTGATCAAGGAAAACCACATTCTGGCGGCCGGCGGCATCGCCGCGGCCGTGGCCGCCGGGCGCCGCATGCACCCCTCCCTGCCGCTGGAGGTAGAGGTGGAGAACCTCGACGAGCTGGCCCAGGCGCTGGAAGCCGGGGCCGACCGCATCATGATCGACAACTTCGATCTGCCGATGATGCGCGAAGCCGTGCGGATTACTGCCAGGCGGGCCTCGCTCGAGGTCTCGGGCAACGTCGACCTCGATACCATCAGCGCCATCGGCCACACCGGCGTCGATTTCGTGTCCGTGGGTGCACTGACCAAGCACGTGCGCGCCATCGACCTGTCGCTGCGCCTGCGCCTGGACTGAGCCGGGGCCGGGCTCCCCTTGCGAAGCCCCGGCACCGCACACACACTGCCGACATGGGCAATCTGCGCGACCTTCTCCTCCTGCTCGTCCTCGGTGGCATCGTCGCCGCCTGGATGAAGCTCTCCCGCGCACGCGAACTGGCTGTCGCCGCAGCGCGGCGGCACTGCGAGCTGCACGGGCTGCAACTGCTGGACGAGACGGTAGGCTTGCGCGCCCTCAGGCTGCGCCGCCTCGATGGCCATCGACGACTGGAGCGCGGCTACGGCTTCGACGTCAGCGTGGATGGCGACGACCGCGAACAAGGCCGCGTGTGGATGATCGGACAGCGCGTGAGTGGCCTCAGCCTGCCGACGGTGCACTGGCTGGTGGGCGGCAGCGGGGAATCGCCCCTGCCGCCGCGCACGATGGACCAGGCTCCGCTGGGAACCACCAGCGCCACCGGCGCCAACGTGGTGCCGCTGCGCCGTCGATTGCCGGACGATCGAGCGCAGCCCTGACCAGACCGGACCGCGGCGCACCCCGACGAACCTGCCTCGGCCGCAGGATCTGCCTTACTTGACGACGCGCAGGTGTGGCGCGCCGCGCTTGGGCCGGTCGCCGTCGGCACCGCCTTCCGCGCCCCCGGGCGGCTCGCCGCCGTCGGTGGGCGGTGGCGGTACGTCTCCACCATCGCCTTCCTCGGCGGGAAACATCATGCCCTGCCCGTTTTCCTGGGCGTACAGCGCGAGCACCGCCGAAACCGGGATCAGGATGGACTGGCTGACCCCGGAGAAGCGGGCCTGGAAGCTGATCCACTCGTTGCCGAGGTCGAGGTTCGCCACAGCACGCATCGCCAGGTTGAGCACCACCTGACCGTTCTTGATCACCTGCGGCGGCACGCGCACGCCCTCGCGCGCCGCGTCGACGAGGATGTACGGCGTCAGGTTGTTATCGGTGATCCAGTCGTAGATCGCCCGCAGCAGGTACGGGCGATTGGAGGTCATCGCGGGGGTGTCGTCGTGGGCCATCGTCAGGGCCGCATCGCCTTTTCCTCAGCGGTCAGGCTGCGTGCGTAGCCCTGGCTGTGGAACAGGCGCTCGCCGTAATCGAGGATCGGACGCCCCTCCTTGCCCAGATCCACGCCCAGCCACGGCAGGCGCCACACCACCGGCGCCACCAGGCAGTCCGCCAGGCTCATCTCCGGATTGAGGAAGAACTTGGCGGCCTTGAACAGCGGCAGCGAGGCGAGCAACTGCTCGCGCAGGCGCTTGCGCGCCGCGTCGGCCGGCCGGCCGCCGGCGCGGATGATGTCCACTTCCGGCAACCAGTCGCGCTCGATGCGCACGGCAGCCAGACGCAGCCGCGCCCGCGAAAGCGGATCGATCGGCATCAACGGGGGATGCGGATAGCGTTCGTCGAGGTACTCGCAGACGACCGAGGTGTCGTACAGGGTGAGATCGCGATCCACCAGGGTCGGCGTGGTCGCATAGGGATTCAGGTCGACGAGGTCTTCCGGCGGCTTGCCAGGCTCCACCATCGCGCGTTCGTAGCTCACGCCCTTGGCGGCGAGCAGGAGGCGCACCCGGTGACACTGGATGTCATCGGCGGTGGTGTACAGAGTGAGCACCGTACGCGAGCGGGCGCTTTGAACCATGCGCAATCTCCCCAGCTAACAACGGAATGCGGCGGCCAGGGGCCGCCGCACGCTTGCCACTATCGTCGCGATCAGTGGACGTCTTTCCAGTATTCCTTCTTGAGCATGTATGCCAGGAAGGTGAAACCGGCCAGGAACAGCAGCACCCAGATGCCGTAGTGCTTGCGCTGCAGCGCGGCCGGCTCGGACGCGTACTCAAGGAAGTTCGTCAGGTCGCGGGTGGCCTGCTGGAACTCCGCCGGCGTCATCTTGCCCGGCTTGGTCAGCTCCAGCTTCTCCACTTCCTCGCCGCCGTCCTTCTTCACCGCCGTCTGCACGCCCTGCAGTTCCCACAGCGGGTTCGGCATCGAGGCGTTCGGGAAGACGGTGTTGTTCCAGCCCACCGGGCGGCTCGGATCGAGGTAGAACGAGTTGAGGTAGGCGTAAACCCAGTCAGCGGTCTTTGCGCGAACCTCGAGCGACAGATCCGGCGGCGCCTTGCCGAACCACTTGGCCGCATCGGCCGCCGGCATGTGCGACTCGATCGTCTCGCCGAAGTTGGCACCGGTGAAGTTGAGGTTCTTCATCACCTCTTCTTCGGACAGGCCCAGGTCCTCGCCGATGCGCGAGTAGCGCATGAACTTCAGCGAGTGGCAGCCCACGCAATAGTTGAAGAACAGCTTGGCGCCACGCTGCAGCGATGCCTGATCGCTGATGTTGGTGCCCGCCGACGGCAGGCCGCCTTCCTCGGAGGCCATCGCCGACATGCTGCCGACCAGCAGGCCGAGCGTCAGCGCGATCGTGGAGAAATAACGCTTAGTCATGCATCGTCACCCGTTCCGGAACCGGCTTGGTGGTCTCCCAGCCCAGGCGCGTGTAGAGCCCGAGGAAGACGAAGAAGCCGAAGTAAATCAAGGTCATTGCGCGGCCGAACAGGCCTTCCCAGAACGTCACGTCGACGTCGCCGAACCACTCCGGGATCACTTCGGCGGTCACGCCGGCACCGACGGCGCCAAGCATGAAGAACGACAGCACGAACAGGCCGAGCGCCACCTTGTAGCCGGTGCCGCGATAGCGGATCGACTTCACCTGGCCAACGTCGATCCACGGCATTGCGAACAGCAGGGCGATGGCACCGAACATGCCCAGCACACCCCAGATCGCCGTGCCCATGAACGACGGGATCATGCGCAGAATCGCGTAGAACGGAGTGAAGTACCACACCGGCTTGATGTGCGACGGCGTCACCAGGTTGTTGGCCGGGATGAAGTTGTCGTGCTCGAGGAACCAGCCGCCGAAGGTCGGCGCAAAGAAGATGATGAAGGCCGCGATCAGCAGGAAGAAGCCCACGCCGACCAGATCCTTCACCGTGTAGTACGGGTGGAACGGGATACCGTCAGCCGGCTTGAGCGCGTCCCAACGGTTGCCCTTCGGACCCTTCTTGATCTCCACGCCATCGGGGTTGTTCGAACCCACTTCGTGCAGCGCGGCGATGTGCAGCACCACCAGCAACAGCAGCACCAGCGGCAGCGCGATCACGTGCAGCGCGAAGAAGCGGTTGAGCGTGGCGTCGGCTGGGATGTAGTCGCCCATGATCCACTGCACCAGCGAGTCGCCGATGTAGGGGATGGTGCCGAACAGCGAGATGATCACCTTCGCGCCCCAGAACGACATGTTGCCCCACGGCAGCACGTAGCCCATGAACGCCTCGGCCATCAGCACCAGGAAGATCAGCATGCCGAGGATCCACACCAGCTCGCGCGGCTTCTTGTACGAGCCGTACATCAGGCCGCGGAACATGTGCAGGAACACCACGATGAAGAACAGCGAGGCACCTGTTGAGTGCATGTAGCGGATCAACCAGCCCCACTCCACGTCACGCATGATGTACTCGACCGAGGCGAACGCTTCGAGCGCGCTGGTCTTGTAGTTCATGGTGAGGAAGATGCCGGTAACGATCTGGTTGACCAGCACCAGCAGCGCCAGCGAACCGAAGTAGTACCAGAGGTTGAAGTTCTTCGGCGCGTAGTACTCGGTCATGTGCTTGCGGTACGCAGGCATCATGTTCGGCGCGCGCTCGTTGACCCAGTCGCCCATGCGGGTGAATACGTTAGCCATCAGCCGGCCTCCTTCGGATCCACGCCAATCTGGATGGTGCTGTCGTTCACGAAGTGATACGGCGGCACCTGCAGGTTCTTCGGCGCGGGCACACCGCTGAAGACGCGGCCGGCCATGTCATAACGCGATTTGTGGCAAGGGCAGTAGAAGCCGCCCTTCCAGTCCGGATCGAACGGCTCGGGCTTGATCTCCGGCACGAAGTCCGGCACGCAGCCCAGGTGGGTGCAGATGCCCACCACCACCAGCCACTCGGGCTTGATCGAGCGGGTTTCGTTCTGCGCGTACTTCGGCTGCTGGGCCGCTGAGGCACCATCGGACTTCGGATCGACGAGGCGCGAATCCACCATCGGCAGCGAGGCGAGCTGGGCCTTGGTTCGGTTGACCACGAACACCGGCAGGCTGCGCCACGGGAAGGTCACCTTCTGGCCTTCCTCAATCTTGCTGATATCCACGGTCACCGGAGCACCGGCGGCCTTGGCGCGTGCGCTCGGTTCCCACGTCTTGATGAAGGGCACGACTGCCGCGACGACTCCCGCGCCACCAACCACCGCAGTGGTTGCTGTGAGGAAACGGCGGCGGCCGTGATCGACGACTTCGTTCGCCATCAGGCTCTCCGGAACTTGCAATGCCATTGAGGTGCGGACCGGCGGCTTCCACTGGCACCTGCGAAGCGAGCCACCAGCCACGGAAATCCGTCGCCCCGGGCCGTCAGCAGCTTCCGGTGACGTCCGAGGTTCTGGCCGCGACGGCCGCCCTCGCAACGACGGGCCGACCTGCTTCGCACGTGCCGGTCAAAATCCGGCACCCGCAAAAATCGCGTTAGTGTAGCGTCAGCCCCTGCCCCGTACAATCAAACGCGCGGTGCGGTCACGCGCCGCAGCATGCCGCGCGCGCCGTCTCCACGCACCATTTTACGAAAGCCTCCCGCAATGAAACATGCCGCCGGCCTGCTCGCCTTCATCGCCCGATTTGCGATCCTGGGGCTGGCGCTCGCCTTCGTGGTGAGTCTGCTGTGGCCCGGTTCGGGCGAACGCCTGCGTGAGCGCTTCGGCCTGGCCGCACCCGCACCGGCCGCGACGCCGGCCAGCACCGGAGGAGCGACCGGACCGACACTCTCCTACGCAGACGCCGTGGCCCGCGCCGCGCCCTCGGTGGTCAACATCTACGCCAACAAGACGGTCACCGAGCAGGCCTTGCGGATGTACACCGATCCGCTGCTGCAGCGGCTGTTCGGCGGCATGCCCGCCGGGCCGGCCTACAAGCGGCGCGAGCAGAGCCTGGGCTCGGGCGTGATCGTCAACGCCGATGGCTACGTGCTGACCAACAATCACGTCATCGCCAATGCCGACGACATCCAGGTGTTGCTGTACGACGGCCGCGTGGCGAAGGCGCGCGTCGTCGGCGCCGACCAGGAGACCGATCTGGCGGTGCTCAAGATCGACGCGGGCAACCTGCCGGTGGCGCACTTCCAGCCGCACACCAACGTGCGCGCCGGCGACGTGGTGCTGGCGATCGGCAATCCGTTCGGCCTCAACCAGACGGTCACCATGGGCATCGTCAGCGCGATCGGGCGGCAGCTCAGCAGCTCCAGCCCCGAGGACTTCATCCAGACCGATGCGGCGATCAACCTGGGCAATTCCGGCGGCGCGCTGATCGACGCGAAGGGCAACCTGGTGGGCATCAACACGCTGCTGATTGGCAAGGCCGCCAATGCCGAGGGCATCGGCTTTGCCATTCCCATGGACAGCGCCAAGAAGGTGCTGGACCAGATCATCGACACCGGCCACGTGGTGCGCGGCTGGCTGGGCGCCGACTACGCCTTCGTGCCGGTGGCGGCCGACAGCGGCCTGCCCGCGGCGGCGCGCGGCGTGCAGGTGTCCGAGGTCTACCCCGGCGGCCCGGCCGCGGCGGCCGGCATCCAGCCACACGATATCCTGCTGCGCATCGGCGACGACGACATCGCCGACCCGGCCGAACTGCGTCGCCACGAGGCATCACTGAAGCCGGGCAGCACGGTCGATGTGTCCGGCCTGCGCAACGGCGCCCCGTTCCACCTCAACGTCACCATCGCGCAGCGGCCGGCCACCCTGCCGGACAGCTCACTGGATGGTTGATGCCATCCCGGCGCGGACGGCCAGCGGCGGGCGCAATGCCTGCCCATAGCGCTGGCGCAGCGCCGCGACGCGGCTGACGTAGACCTGAGTCTCGGCATACGGCGGCACGCCCTTGTAGCGCTGCACCGCCCCGGGACCGGCGTTGTAGGCGGCCGCCGCCAGCTTCTCGTTGCCGTTGAAGGACTGCAGCAGCATGCCGAGATAGCGCGCTCCGCCGCGGATGTTCTGCTCGGCGTCGAACGCATCGAGCACGCCCATGTCGCTGGCCGTGCCCGGCATCAGCTGCATCAGGCCCTGCGCCCCCTTGATCGACAGCGCATGGGGATTGAACGCGCTTTCGGCATGGATGATTGCCCGCAGGAACGCCTCGTTGACGCCGTAATCGGCGCTGGCCTGGCGGATCGCGCTGGCGTAGTCCTGCAGGTTCAAGCGCACCGAGTTCCAGTGGATCGGCGAATGGAGGTCGCAGGCCATGCAGGTGGCGATGTAGGTGAACAACATCGTGACCGCGTGGCCGCGGTCGCGCGCCGGCGCAATGTTCGTGTACTCCACGCTGCCGTCGGCCTTCTTGACCCGATACACCGCGCCGCGCAGCACGCGATCGCCCGGCTCCGTCGCCGCTGCGCTAGCGCTGGCGAGCTCGGTTCGCGACTCCTGATAGTCCCACTGCCCGCGCACACCCGGCCGGCGTGGCAGGTCGGGCAGTACCTGCGCCGTGGTCTCCACCGACGCCTGCACGCCGACGAACAGGCGGCGCGGCGGCGGCAACGCGGACAGCGCCGTGGCGGTGGTGTCGACCGAAGCCACCACGCCCGCGAAAGGATTGCGCGCCACCGGCGCGCGGCGCGGCGTGACGGTCCGCCGCGGCGCGGCATACGCGCCGATCCGGTGGCAGCGCTGGTAGCCGGCGGTCTTGCTGGTGAACACGGCCTCGCCACTGGCGCCGGTGCAGCGGTACAGCACCTCGGCGCGCACCCCGTGCGGCCACAACGTGAACATCGCGAACGCACAGCCGAACGCGATCCGCAGCAGGATCGACGAATGCGGGAAGCAATGGCCCGACCGACCGGCGCTCCCCTTCTGGCGCGTGGCAGCGGTCATGCGGCGCAGTGTGCAGCGATCCCGCCGCATCGCCAAGTGTGGAAGCGCCAGGCTGTGCACCGTGTCGCGGCACCGGGCCGCATCCGACGCCGTCATCACCGGGCATCGCAAGTGCTTGATCCGTCACGCCCGCTTGCTGACAGGCCGGCACGCCGGCGAGTAAACTGCGCGGTTCGGCGGCCTGCCGCCCCCCACCCGAACCACGGTACCTCGCCCCATGAGCGGCAAGCTTTTCATCAAGACCCACGGTTGCCAGATGAACGAGTACGACTCGGCCAAGATGGCCGACGTGCTCAAGGCGTCGCACGGCCTGGAGCTGACCGACAATGAGGCCGAGGCCGACGTCATCCTGGTCAACACCTGCTCGATCCGCGAGAAGGCGCAGGAAAAGGTGTTCAGCCAGCTCGGCCGCTGGAAGGAGCACAAGGCCGGCGATAGGCCGGTGCTGATCGGCGTGGCCGGCTGCGTGGCCAGTCAGGAGGGCGAGGCCATCGTCAAGCGTGCGCCGTATGTGGACTTGGTGTTCGGCCCGCAGACGCTGCACCGCCTGCCCGAGCTGATCGAGTCGCGCCGCGCCACCGGCAAGCCGCAGGTGGACATCTCCTTCCCCGAGATCGAGAAGTTCGACCACCTGCCCGAGCCGCGCGCCGAAGGCCCAACCGCCTTCGTCTCGATCATGGAAGGCTGCTCGAAGTACTGCAGCTACTGCGTGGTGCCGTACACCCGCGGCGAGGAGATCAGCCGGCCGTTCGACGACGTGCTGGTCGAGGTCGCCCAGCTCGCCGAACAGGGCGTGCGCGAGGTCAATCTGCTGGGCCAGAACGTCAATGCCTATCGCGGCGCCACTCACGACGGCGGCACCGCGGATCTCGCCGTGCTGATCCATGCCATCGCGCAGATCGAGGGCATCGGCCGCATCCGCTTCACCACCTCGCATCCGCTGGAGTTCTCCGATTCGCTGATCGAGGCCTACGCCAGCGTTCCGAAGCTGGCCAACTTCCTGCACCTGCCGGTGCAGGCCGGCTCCGACCGGATCCTCAGCGCGATGAAGCGCGGCTACACCGCACTGGAGTTCAAGCAGAAGATCCGCAAGCTGCGCGCGGTGCGCCCGGACATCTGCATCAGCTCGGACTTCATCGTCGGCTTCCCCGGCGAGACCGACGAGGATTTCGCCAAGACCATGAAGCTGATCGACGACGTCGGCTTCGACCAGAGCTTCAGCTTCATCTTCTCCTCACGCCCCGGCACCCCGGCAGCGAACCTGCCCGACCCGACCCCGGCCGAGGTCAAGCACGAACGGCTGAGCCGGCTGCAGGCGGCGATCAACGCCAACGCCAGGGCGATCAACGAGGCGATGGTCGGCACCGTGCAGCGCGTGCTGGTGGAAAAGCCCAGCCGCAAGGACGCCAGCGAGCTCAGCGGCCGCACCGAAAACATGCGCTACGTGAATTTCCCCGGCCCGGCGCGACTGATCGGCCAGTTCGTCGACGTGCTGATCACCGACGCGATGAGCAACTCGCTGCGCGGCCGCCTGCACAGCCAGGAAACCGCCGCCACGGTGTAGGAGCGCACCCTGTGCGCGACGGCTTTTTGCGGCGAGAGCGGACCCGAAGCGGTCGCGCACAGGGTGCGCTCCTACGGGTCGGTCAATCCGGCCGTTAGCGCAAGCGCAGCTCCGCGGCGACCGCCATCGTCGATGGCAACCACGACCAGGCCGCGATCTCCTGTAGATACCGTCTTACTTACCCACCAGCAAGGGCGCGATTGGGATCGAACGGGAGGCCGGAACGCACCACTCCCCAGGCGATGTGCAGCAGCTTGCGCATGGCTGCGCCCAAGGCCAGCTTGGGTGGCTTGCCGCGACCCACCAGGCGATCGAACAGGGCGCGCACCGCGCTGTTGTGGCGAATGGCCACCAGCGCGGGCATGTACAGCCGGGCACGCAGCAACGCATGGCCGAGCTTGGATAGTCGGCTTTGGCCGACCCACTTGCCCGACTCGCGGATCGCCGGATTCACGCCGGCGAAGGCGTCCAGTTGGCGGGGATCGTCGAAGCGCCGCAGATTCCCGGCAAAACCCTGGATGAAGGCTGCCGTCAGGTCGCCGATGCCGGGAATCGAGCGCAAGAGGTCATGATCGCGCCGCAGGTCCGGGTCCTGGTCGATGTGATCCTCGATCGCCCGCTTCAGCTCTTCGATCTGCTGATCCAGCGCATCGATCATGCGCTGGATCGAGGGGCGTACCGAGGCATCGCCGACCGCCAGGCGGTTGGCCTCCATCTGCCGCATCGCCTGCAGGTCGTTCAAGCGGTGCACCAGGGCGCGCAGCTGCCGCTGACCCGGCGTAGGCGGCGCCCACGGGCGTAGTGCGCCGTGGATCTGCTGGGCCATGGCGAAGCGGGCGATCAGCTCGGCGTCACAGCGGTCGGTCTTGGTCCGCGACAGCTCGCTGCGGGCATAGGCGGCGATCTGGGCCGGATTGACCACGTAGACCGTCACTCCATGCTCCACCAGCGCCTGCGCCAGCGCCTCGTGATAGATGCCCGTGGCCTCCATGCACACCCCAGCCTGTGGTGCGTGCTGGCGCAGCCATGTCAGCAGTTCGGCGAATCCGGCCGGCGTATTGGGCAGCTTGCCCTTGGTGCGGTATTTCCCCGGCCGGTCCAGCGGAACGGCCACATCGAAGCTGGCCTTGGCCACATCGATGCCTACCATCGGTTCGGTCATGTCACGTCTCCTGGCAGTCGTCTCAGACGCTGACCATCGACGATCCGCACGGCCGATCCTTACGCGTTCAGGCTCTCGCCGGCTGGCGGGCCTCCGATACCGTTCAGGCGCTGGCGGATGGAACGGAACGAGGGCACACATCTACCCAGCAGGCGCGAAGCCTCAGGGGCCCGTCGGCGTCACCTCATTCCCACCGATGATCAGTCGGGGATTCTCGTCCGTTGCCGGACCAGAATCGAGACATAAGGAGCCCGCTCGCGGGCGATGCTTTTCGCTTTGAATGCGCATCAGGATCAGGAGCATCGCCCGCGAGCGGGCTCCTACAAAAGGCGGGTCGGTCAATCCAGCCGTTAGCGCAAGCGCAGCTTCGCGGCGAACGCCGTCGTCGATGGCAGCCACGGCCAGGCTGCGATCTCCTGTAGGAGCCCGCTCGCGGGCGATGCTTTTCGCTTTGAATGCGCATCAGGAGCAGGAGCATCGCCCGCGAGCGGGCTCCTACAGGCGGGATCAATCCAGCCGCTTGCGGAAGCGCAGGATGGCGCCGGCCATCATCACCGCGGTGAATACCACCAGCGCCAGCGCATCGCCCCACAAATCCAGCAGACCGGCATTACGAAGCATGACGCCGCGGATCAGCCGCAGGAAATGGGTCAGCGGCAGCAGCTCGGCGATCCACTGCGCCAGTCGCGGCATGCCGGAGAACGGGAACATGAAGCCCGACAGCAGGATCGACGGCAGGAAGATGAAGAAGGTCATCTGCATCGCCTGGAACTGCGACTGCGCCCGCGAGGAGATCAGCAGCCCCAGGGTCAGGTTGCTGGCGATCAGCAGCAGCGCAGCGAGGTAGACGTCGAGCAGGCTGCCGCGGATCGGCACATCGAACAGCCAGCGCCCCAGCGCCAGGATCACCGTGGTCTGCACCAGCCCGATCAGCACGTACGGCACCACCTTGCCCAGCATCAGCTCGGTGCTGGTCAGCGGCGTGGCGATCAGCAGCTCCATGTTGCCGCGTTCGCGCTCGCGCACGATGGCGATGGCGGTGAACAGCACCATGGTCATGGTGAGGATCACCCCGATCAGGCCGGGCACGATGTTGATCGCCGAGCGCCGCTCCGGGTTGTAGAACGAGGTGACCACGATGCGCGGCACCGGCGGCGTGCTCGCATACGGCGCGTGCGTGTCGGGCAGGCGACTGTCCACCGGCGTCTGCGCCAGTTGCGCGGCGGCGCCGGCCACCGTGGCATCACTGCCGTCGACCAGCACCTGCGCGACCGGGCGGCCGCCGAGCTTGCGCGCCTCGAAGTCGGGCGGAATCACCAGGCCAACATTGATGCGGCCGCGGCGGATCAGGTCGACCACGTCCTCCGGCGTGCGTGCGCTGGTCACCGGGCGGATGACGCCGGTGGCCAGCATGTCCATCACCAGCGCGCGCGAGCCGCTCGTCTGCGCCTGGTCGGCGATCGCGGCATCGAGCCCGCGCAGGTTGAGGTTGATCGCGTAGCCGAACAGCACCAGCTGCAGGATCGGCATCAGCATGATCATCGCCAGCGTGATGCGGTCACGCCGCAGCTGGCGGATCTCCTTCTGCATGATCGCCCACAGGCGGCGCCCGTTCATGCCGCGCGCTCCTGCTCGCCGGGGTGCGTGGCGGCGACAAATACATCTTCCAGGTTCGGCGGCGTCGGACGCAGCCGTGCCGACTGCCCGGCCTCGCGCAGGCGCTGCTCGACCGTGGTGGCGAAGCCGTCGCCCTGCCCCGCGTCGGCGAGCAGGCGCAGCGCGTGGCCGACCTGGGCCACACCGAGCACATCCGGCGCACCGGACAGCGCGTGCTGGGCGCGCCGCGGATCGTCCGATTCGACCAGGAAGGTACGCCCCTCCAGCGCCCCGGTCAGCGCGCCCGGCGTGCCGTCGGCGACCAGCCGCCCGCGGTCGAGGATCGCCAGCCGATGGCAGCGCTCGGCCTCGTCCATCAGGTGGGTGGATACCAGCAGCGTGGTGCCGGCATCGGTGAGCTCGAACAGCGCCTCCCAGAACTCGCGGCGCGACTCGGGATCGACCGCGCTGGTCGGCTCGTCGAGAAACAGCAGCTCCGGCTCGTGCATCACCGCGCAGGCCAGCGCCAGACGCTGCTTCTGGCCGCCGCTCATGGTGCCGGCCAGCTGCTTGCGCCGGTCGGCCAGGCGGTAGCGCTCCATCAGCTCGGCGATGCGCGCACGCTTGCGTTCGCGCGGCACGCCGAGGATCTCGGCGATGAACTCCAGGTTTTCGCCCACGGTGAGGTCGGCAAACAGCGAGAAGCTCTGCGTCATGTAGCCGATGCGGCGACGCAGCGCCTCGGCCTGCTGCGGCACGCGCAGGCCGAGCACCTCGATCTCGCCCCCGGTCGGCGTGAGCAGGCCGCAGAGCATGCGGATGGTGGTGGACTTGCCCGAGCCGTTCGGCCCGAGGAAGCCATAGACGCGCCCGCGCGGCACGTCCAGATCGACGTGGTCGACGGCGAGCAGTTGGCCGAACCGCTTACTCAGGCCGCGTACCTGGATGGCCGGGGCGTCGCTCACGGCGCGGCCGGCGCCACATGCACCGGTAGGCCGGCGGGAAGATCCGAAGGCCGGTCCAGCGCCACCTCGGCGAGGTAGCTCAGCCGCGTGGCGTCGTCGCCACTGAGCGCGTAGTACGGCGTGAATACCGGCTCGGCGCGCATCAGGCGCACGTGTCCGGCCAGCGGCTGATCGCGACCCTGCACGTACACCTGCACGGCGCTGCCGACCTTGAGCTGCGCGCGCATCGCCACCGGCACATAGATCCGCGCATACGGACGATCGTCAACTAGCTCGATCGCCAGCGGCGCGCCAACCGGCGCCTGATCGCCGAGGCGATACGGCACATCGTCGATATGGCCGTCGCGCGGCGCCACCACATGCAACTTGCCCAGCGTGACGCGCAGCGCATCGGCCTGCGCTTGCGCGGCGTCGACCGCGGCGCGCGCCTGGGCCAGCTGTTCGCTGCGTGTGCCGTGCAGCAGCTGATCGAGCGCGGCGCGGGCGGCGGCGGCCTGTCCACCGGTGTTCTGCGCGTCGGCGCGGGCGCGATCCAGGTCGGACGCGGCGACGGCATCCTTTTCCTGCTGCGCGACTCGCTGCAGCCGTTCCAGATAGCTGCGCGCGTCGCGCGCCTGCGCCTCGGCGGACGCCAGGGTGGCGCGCGCCCGGGCGATATCTTCCGTGCGCGGGCCGGCCACGCCTTCGGCCAACACTTCCTGCTGGTGTTTCACTTCGGCTAGCGCCGCGTCGAGGCTGGCCCGGGTGTGCGCCGGATCGAGATCGAGCAGCGGCTGCCCCGCCTTCACCGCCTCCCCCGCGCACACGTGCACGGCCACGATGCGTTCGGCCGCCGGTGCCGGCAGGGTGATGCGGTCGTACTCCAGCGTGCCGGGCGCCTTGTCCGTATCGCGGTGGCAGCCAGACAGGACCAGGGCAGCCAGGCCGAACGCGAGCAGGCGTGCGCTCATCGGGGCGTCTCCGAGGATGGCGCGGCCAGGCCGTGACCCAGCAGCGAGAGGGTGTGGGACATCAGTGCCGGCATGTCGAGCCCCGGCATGCCGAAGGCCTTTTGCCAGATCGGCGCGCCGGCGGCGGGAAACAGCGTCAGCCCGACCAGCGAGACCACCAGCAGGCGCGGATCGATACCGGCGGCGAGCTGGCCCGCCTCGAGTGCCGCTTCGAAGCGCCGCGCCAGCACCTGCGGCAGGCTAGGCATCACTTCGCGGAACACGAACTCGCGCAGCGCACCGCCCTCGCACAACACCTCGCGCACCCACAGCGCCGGCAGCCAGGGCAAGGTCGCGACGACACCCGATACGCCCTGGGCAAAGGCCTGGGCCAGCTCCAGCGGTGTCTCGCCCACCGTGGCGAGTGCTTCGCGCAGCGGCAGCACGGCGGGCATCAGGCGCTCGGTGAGCAGCGCGCGCACCAGTGCGTCCTTGTTGCCGAAGTAGTAATGCAGCATGGCCGGGGTCACTCCGGCCGCCGCCGCGATGGTGCGCAGCGACGAGGCGGCGATGCCGGTGCGGGCGAACTGCGCGGCGGCGACGTCGAGCAGCCGTGCGCGGACGTCGCTGTCGTCACCGGCAGGCCGGCCGACCCGGCGACGCCGGGGTTTGGGAGGAGTGCTTCGAGTGGGCATGCACATAAAATTAATTCAACACTTAATTTAAATGCAAGTGACCACCGTGTGCGGCGTTTGCACCGCCTGCGCCTCACGGCGGAAACACCCGCTTCCGCGCTATGCTGATCGGTCTATGAGCCCCCTGAATCAACGCGACTTCATCCTCGACCCCATCGACAACGCCCGCCTAGCCAACCTGAGCGGCCCGTTCGACGAGCACCTGCGCCAGATCGAGCTGCGGCTCGGCGTGGAGATCAACCACCGCGGCGGCATCTTCCAGGTAATCGGCGACGACCCCGCCACGCGCGCCGCCGAAAAAGTTCTGCGCGCCCTTTACGACGCCACTGCCGGCGAAGTACTGACCGGAGCCACGATCCACCTGCACCTGGCCGAGTCCGGCATCGAGGCGATCACGGCCGAGGCCGCCGAGGCGGCGCAGGAAGTGACGATCAAGGTCAAGCGTGGCGTGATCAAGGGGCGCGGCCCAAACCAGGCGCGCTACCTGCACGCCATCACCACTCACGACATCAACTTCGGCGTCGGCCCGGCCGGCACCGGCAAGACCTACCTGGCCGTCGCCAGCGCCGTGGAAGCGCTGGAAGCCAACCGCGTGCAGCGCCTGCTGCTGGTGCGCCCCGCGGTGGAGGCCGGCGAAAAACTCGGCTTCCTGCCCGGCGACCTCAGCCAGAAAGTCGACCCCTACCTGCGCCCGCTGTACGACGCGCTGTACGAGATGCTCGGCTTCGAGAAGGTGGCCAAGCTGATCGAGCGCAACGTGATCGAGATCGCCCCGCTGGCCTACATGCGCGGTCGCACGCTCAACGATTCCTACGTGATCCTCGACGAGGCGCAGAACACCACCGTCGAGCAGATGAAGATGTTCCTCACCCGCATCGGCTTCGGCTCGGTGGCGGTGATCACCGGCGACGTGAGCCAGGTCGACCTGCCGCGCCACGTGCGCTCGGGCCTGCGCCACGCGATCGAGGTGCTGCGCGGCGTGGACGGCATCAGCTTCACTTTCTTCACCTCGCGCGACGTGGTGCGCCATCCGCTGGTGGCGAAGATCGTGCGCGCCTACGAATCGTTCGAGGCCTCGGCCGAGGCGAGCAAGGGCGACGGCAAGTGAGCGGCGCGACGGTGGTCCACGTCGGCTACGCCGTGCCGCGTGCCGGCGTGCCCTCGGCCGCCAGCTTTCGCGGGTGGGTGGAGGCCGCGCTGCGCGGGGCGAAGCGGCGGCGGGCCACCGAGCTGTCGATCCGCCTCGTCGACGCCGACGAGGGCCGCGCGCTCAACCGCGACTACCGCGGCAAGGACTACGCCACTAACGTGCTCTCGTTCGAGGCGGATCTACCGCCCGGACTTAAGTTGCCGCTGATCGGCGACATCGTGATCTGCGCACCCGTAGTAACGCGCGAGGCCGCAGAACAGGGCAAGCCGCCGCGCGACCACTGGGCCCATCTCACCGTGCACGGCGTGCTGCACCTGCTCGGCTACGACCACCTCGTGGAGGCCGAGGCCGAGGCGATGGAAGCGCTGGAAACGCGCATCCTGGCCGGGCTGGGCATCGCCGATCCGTACACGGGCTGAGCTCCACGCGGATCGCAGGCCGGCGCGTCCCCGCAAAAAGCACCCCATAGGAGGCCACCCTGTGGCCGACCAGCGCACCACCCAGCACGTTGGGCGAACCGTCGCGCACAGGGTGCGCTCCTACCTGATCGCGCATGCAGCAGGCCACCGTACCGCCGACCGGACGCCACCATGACCACCGCCGCGCCACACCAACCGTTCACCCTGAGCCCTGAATCGACTCGACATTTCGGCTAGACTGGCGCTTCCGCCCGGCTACGGGCAGAGCTTTCAAGAGTGATGAACGACGAACCTGGCAGTACCGGCGGCCCGGCCCACCGATCGTGGTGGGATCGACTGGGCCACATGTTTTCCGGCGAGCCGCGCAATCGCGAGGAACTGGTCAAGGAGCTGCGCGCAGCCCAGGCCAACGGACTCCTCTCCAACGACACCCTCACCATGGTCGAGGGTGCGCTCAAGGTCACCGAACTGAGCGTGGACGACGTGATGGTCCCGCGTGCGCAGATCGTGATGATCTCGGCCGAATCCCCCCTCACCGACATCCTCGCCGCCGTGGTCGAATCCGGCCACTCGCGTTTCCCGGTGCACGGCGAGGACAAGGACGAGATCCTCGGTATTTTGCTGGCCAAGGACCTGCTGAAGTATTTCGGCGATGGCGAGCACTTCGACATCCGCGCCATCCTGCGCCCGGCCGTGCTGATCCCCGAGTCCATGCGCCTGAACGTGCTGCTCGCCGAATTCCGGCTGAGCCGCAACCACATGGCGCTGGTGGTGGATGAATACGGTGGCGTCGCCGGCCTGATCACCATCGAGGACGTGCTCGAGCAGATCGTCGGCGACATCGACGACGAGCACGACGACGAGGAAGAACCGACCCTGATGCACGCCCAGCCCGGCGGCGACTGGCTGGTGAGCGCACTCACGCCGATCGCCGACTTCAACGAGCAGACGGGCTCGGCCTATTCGGACGAAGAGTTCGACACCATCGGCGGCATGGTCACCTCCGAGTTCGGTCATCTGCCCGAAGTGGGCGAGGAAATCGTGGTGGGCGACTACCTGTTCCACGTCACCGAAGCAGACGACCGCCGCGTGCAGCAGTTCCGCGTCAGCCAGAAGCCCGCGCAAGACTGACCTCTCGTTGTAGGAGCGCACCCTGTGCGCGGCTTCTTTCCCACCGCATGGAAAGAAGCGCTCGCGCGCAGGATGTACTCCTACAGAAGCGGCCTTGCGGAAACGTCGACACCCCGGCCCACCGCCACTAGAGTGGCGCCTTTCCCGCTCCCGGGTCGGTCCCGATGCCCCTGCTCCGCCGCGCCTTCGCGCTGTTTCTGTTGATGCTCCTCGGCACCGCCTGGCCCGCCCACGCCGGCGTGGCCAACGCCCCGGGCGCCAATCTTCAGGTCACGATGATCACCTACGGTCCCGGGGAGACCTACTGGGAGCGCTTCGGTCACATCGCCATCGAACTGCGCGACAGCCAGAACGGTGAAGCGATCAGCTTCAATTACGGCGTCTTCGACTTCGACGAGAAGGGCTTCCTGCTCAACTTCGCGCGCGGGCGCATGCACTACCTGATGGACGCCGAACCGACCGACGTCGACACCGGCTGGTACGTGCAGGCCGGTCGCTCGATCACCCGCCAGCGGCTCGCTCTCGCGCCGGACCAGGCCGCCGCCCTGCGCGATTTTCTGCTGTGGAACCTGCGCCCGGAAAACGCGCGCTACGACTACGACTACTACGTCGACAACTGCAGCACCCGCGTGCGCGACGCGCTGGACAAGGCACTGGGCGGCGTGCTCCGCAACGCACTGGCCGCGCGTGCCGGCAGCATGACTTACCGGCAGCAGACCGACCGGCTGATGAGCGCGCAGCCGTGGCTGATGCTGCTGCTCGACCTGGGCCTGGGGCCGTACGCCGACCAGCCGCTCAGCGCCTGGCAGGAAGCGTTCATCCCGATGTCCCTGCAGCACGAGTTGCGCACGGTACAGGTGCCTGATGGCCGCGGCGGGCAGATGCCGCTGGTGAGCGAAGAGCATGAGGTCTCACCGAACCGCGTGCAGGCGCCGCCCGCGCAGGCACCGGATCTGCGTGGACCGCTGGCGCTCGCCGGAGCAACGCTCGCGGTGCTGCTGGGGTTTGCGCGGCGGCGCTTTCCATTTCTGCATGCCGTGCTCGCCACTGCCTGGCTGACGCTGGCCGGCGCCGTCGGTCTGCTCATGCTCGGCCTGTGGCTCTTCACCACCCACCACTCGGCATGGGCCAACGCCAATCTGCTGCTGTTCAATCCGCTGGCGTTCGCGCTGATCCCGGCCGCCTGGCGCCGCCTGCGCAACACGCCCTTGGCCCGCTGGATGGACGGCTTGCTGATTGCCCAGCTCATCGCCGGCCTGATCGCCATCGCCCTGCACCTGCTGCCCGGCATCGTGCAGCAGAACCAGCCCTGGCTGCTGTTGGCGCTGCCGGTGTGGCTGGCACTGGCGTGGTCGCTGCGATCGACGCAGGGTTCCGTGCCGCGCTGAATCCCGCCATTGCCCCGGCGCGATGGGCAGGGGCATGATGCGGTGATGCTACCTGCCACCTCTCCCAAGACGACCGAGCCCGTGCCCACCACCGGCATGGTGATCAACTGCGTCGCCTACCATCGCGACGGCCGCCGCATGGGCGATATCACGCTCGACGCGATCAGCGACGTGCTGGAGCAGCCGGACACGTTCGTATGGGTCGGCCTGCACGAGCCGGACGAGGCGCTGCTGGAAAAGCTGCAGGAAGAATTCGACCTGCACGACCTGGCGATCGAAGACGCGCACCACGCCCACCAGCGCACCAAGATCGAGGCCTACGGCGACTCGCTGTTCATCGTGGTGCAGACCGCCCAGCTGGTGGCAGGCAAGCTCGCCTTCGGCGAGACCCACATCTTCCTGGGCCCGCGCTACTTGGTGACCGTGCGCCACGGCGCCTCGCTCTCCTATGCGCCGGCGCGGCGCACCTGCGAGCACTCGCCTGACCTGCTCGCGCTCGGACCGAGCTACGGCCTTTACGGCGTGCTCGACTTCATCGTCGACAACCTGATGCCGATCGTGCGCGACTTCCGCGAGGAGCTGCAGGAACTCGAGCAGGACATCTTCGCCGAGGCCTTCAACCGCGACACCGTCAAGCGCCTGTACGACATGCAGCGCGACCTGATGACCTTGCGCCTGGCCGTCGCCCCGCTGCAGGACGTGATCAGCCAGCTGGTGCGGCTACACCCCAACCTCATCCCGGAAGACCTGCGCGCCTATTTCCGTGACGTCTACGACCACGTGTTCCGCGTCAACGAATCAGTCGGCGCCATGCGCGAGATGCTCGGCGCCACCATCAACATCAACCTGTCCCTGGTCACCTTCGGCCAGAACGAGGTGATGAAGAAGCTCGCCGGCTGGGCCGCCATGCTCGCCGCGCCCACCCTCATCACCAGCTGGTACGGCATGAACTTCCACCACATGCCCGAGCTGGACAAGCCGTGGGCCTACCCGACGATGATCGTGCTGGTGATCGCGGTGGTTGCCGGCATCTTCACCTGGCTGCGCAAGTCGCGCTGGCTGTAGGCTGCGACGCACCGAAACCGCCACTCTCGTTCATTCGCATCATCAGGAATCGCATGCCTAGCCTCGTGACTCGGGCAGCACGCCACCACTTGCTCATAGTCATCGCCCTACTGGTCTTCATCGCGTGGGTCTATGCGCCCGTTCGACACGCAAGCTTTGTTTGGGATGACTGGCTGGACTTCCATGACACGGCATGGCTTCGGGAGGGCGATGCCTGGAAGCACTATGTCTTCAAGGACTTCAACGGCTGGACGAACTATTTCCGACCGTTAGGGGTACTGCTTTTCACTGCCGAGGTGCGCCTGTTTGATGCACAGCCGGGCCCAATGCATGTCATGTCCCTGATCTTGCATCTGATCAACGCGGGATTGGTGTATGCGGTGGCTCGACGCTTTGAACGAGCTCTAGCTCCGGAGCAAATGCCAGGGCTCACACCCATCGTGTCCATGGCGCTCTATGGGCTGCACCCGGCGCTGGTCGAGACGGTCACATGGATCGGGTGCCAGTTTGAGATGCTACTGGTCCTCTTCATCCTGCTCGGCCTTTTGGCGGGCATGGCCGTCAAGCGGCCATGGGCACGCGCGGCAGCGGTATCGGCGTGCTTTTTTTTTGCCGCTGGATCGAAAGAGTCTGCCGCCGTATTTCCCTTGTTGCTGGTGATTGTGGACTGGACGCTGCAGCAACGTCAGGCCGGTCTAAGCATTGGACACCGCATGCGCAGTTTGCTCGGTGAGCATTGGCCCAGCTACCTCAGCCTGGCGCTTGCTGGATTGCTCTACCTGCTGATCCGGCATGCGGCACTGGGGACTCTGCTCAGCCCGCAAGTGGTCGTGCCACTGACGCTACTGGGCCGGGTTCAGGAGGTCTGCTTTCTTTACCTGCAGAACTGGCGAATGCTGCTCTGGCCAATGTCCGGCATGGGCCCGATCCACCCCGTGGCTGTTTCGACGTTCAACCAGCTGACCATTGGCTCAGCCCTCTCGTGCGCGGCCTCCATGGGCCTTGTGGGTATCGGCGCATGGAGGCTGCTGTGTCGACCGCCGGGCGTGGGTACCGTGGTTTCAGCCATCACAATCGCCCTGCTGCCGGTCCTTCACCTTATCGCGGCGGATTTCGACAGCAGCTTGTATCACGAGCGCTATGTGATGACGGCATTGGCCACCGGGTGCGTACTGCTGCCCGTCACGCGACCGCTGTTCGGCCGGCTTCAGCTCGGCGCACTCCCCCGCCATCTTGTTCCCGCAGCGCTGTGCGGGCTGTGGCTGATGGTTTCGGTCGTGAACGTTCGCGTCACGATTCCGCTCTGGTCGAACGACGTGAACCTGTGGCGATGGGCACTGGAGCAACATCCCGATGCGCTGGACGCCAAGGAGAATCTGCTCAGCGCCTACCTGCGTGTCCGTGACAGCGCTCGTGCGCACGCCCTGATCGAACGGCTCGCTGGCGAGAAGCCCACGTGCGCCAACTGCATGTTGAATGCAGCAATACTCGCCATCCGGGAGAACGATTCAGCGGCAGCGCAGCGCTATCTGAGTTTGGTCAAAGACTCGAAGGCATTGACGGTCGATCGCCAGATGTACGGCAAGTACCTTCTGACGACCGGCCAGATGCTCTTCCTTCAGGGCAAGGTCGATGATTCAGCCGAAGTGCTTACCGCAGCCATGTCGGTGGAGACGCATGATCCGGAACCGGCGCTATCGCTCGCTGTCGTGGAAGCTCGGCGTGGGCACTGCGACAACTCGATCGCTCTTGCCGATCAAGGGCTGGCACTGGTGCCCCTGAGCGAGCGGGAGAGTCGTCGCAAGGAGATCGAAGAAGAGGCAAGACGGCAAGCCCTGGCGGGCGAGTCCTGCCGAAAGCCCTAGAACAAACGTCAGCGCGCCGTTGACTTAGCGCGCTGACTTCGCCGCCTCTTTATTTGAAGGTCCACTTCTTCAGCCAAGCATTCACCGCCTCATGCCACTGCACACTGTTCTGCGGCTTGAGCACGAAGTGGTTTTCGTCGGGAAAGGTCAGGAACTCGCTGGGGATGCCGCGGCGCTGCAAGGCGGTGAACGCGCCCAGCCCCTGCGTGATCGGAATGCGGAAATCCTTGCCGCTGTGCACCACTAGCATCGGCACGCGCCAATCCTTCAAGTGGTTCACCGGATTGAAGCGCTCGTAGTTCTCGGGGCGGTCGAACGGCGTGCCGCCGTTCTCCTTCTCCTCGAACCACAGCTCTTCGGTGTCGTAGTACATCGCGCGGGTGTCGAACACGCCATCATGGTCGACGAAACACTTCCACGGGCCGTTCCACACACCGGCCATCCAGTACACCATGTAGCCGCCGTAGCTGGCCCCCAGCGCGCAGGCGCGGTCACCGTCGAGAAAACGGTACTTCGCCAATGCGGCACTCCAGCCGGCCTTGAGATCATCCAGCGGCTTCCCGCCCCAGTCGCCGGAGATGGCATTGGTAAAGGCCTGGCCGTAGCCGGTGGAGCCGTGAAAGTTGACCGTGACCACGGCAAAGCCCTGGCCCGCGTAGGTCTGCGGGTTCCAGCGATAGCTCCAGCCGTTGTTCATCGCGCCCTGCGGCCCGCCGTGGATGATGAAGGCGACCGGATAGGTCTTGCCGCGCTGGTATCCGACCGGCTTCACCACATAGCCCTGCACCAGCTCGTTGTTGGCACCGGTGAAGCTGAAGAACTCGAAGTCACCGACCTTCGCATCACGCATCCGGTCGGCGTTGAAGTGGGTGACCTGGTGCAGGCCGTGCCCGCCCGTCTTGACCACGTACAGATCGGCCGGGCGTTTGAGATCATCCCGCGCCAGCAGCGCGGTATTGCCCGTCACCGCATAGCCGCTAACCGTGCCGTCGCCAACCAGCTGGCGCACCGCACCGGTGGCCGGATTGATGGCAAACAACGGGTGCTGGCCACGATCATCCGCGGTGGCGAAAAGCGTCTTGCCGTCCGCCGAGATCGACAGGCCGCCCGGCGAGCGATCCCACTGCGGATCCACCTCGCGCGTGGTGCCGCTGGCCAGATCCATTGCCATGATCGCGAAGCGATCGGCCTCGAAGCCTGGCTCCTTCATCGCCAGGTAATAGAGCGTGCGGCCGTCCGGCGACGGCACCGGATAGGCATCCCATGCCGGGTTGGCCGCAGTGAGATTCTGCGGAGCGGCGGAGCCGTCCACCGGTGCGCGGTAGACATCGAAATTGGTCGACCACGGCTCGCTGCTGCCGGCGATGCGGGCTCCGAAATAGACGCTCTGCCCATCCGGCGCAAACGCCACTTCCTCCATGCCGCCGAACGGCTTGCTCGGCACGTCGCCGTCCATGTCGCGGCTGACCAACGTGGGTTCGGCCGGCAGCTGGCCGCGCTCATCGAAGCTCGCTACGAAGAGCTGGTTGCGCCGCCCGGTCGCCCACGCATCCCAGTGACGGACGAACAGCTTCTTGTAAAGCGTGCCAGTGGATTTGTCCGACGCGTCGCCGTCCATGCGCTCCTTGGTGCAGGCCAGATCGGCGCAATCGGGATAGACCTCGTAGGTCATCGCCACGCGCTTGCCATCCGGCGAGAGGGTGAAGCCGCCCAGGTCCAGCGGGCCATGGCTCACCTGAACCGGCGTGCCTGGCGCCACGCCGCGGTTGCTGACGCCCAGATCCACACGCCACAACTGGTCCACGCCGCCGGCCGGGGCCACGTAGAACAGGCTCTTCCCATCCGTCGACCAGCGCGCCGAGCTGCCGCCACTCACCACCTTTACCGGCACCGCGCCGCCGTGCAGGTCCAACACATAGACCGCATTGACGCCCTTGTTGGACGCGTAGTCCGTGCTGCGCAGGCTGAAGGCGGCGAAGCGCCCGTCCGGCGAAAGCTGTGGATCGCTCACACGGTCGAGCATCACCAGATCGTGCACGTTGAAGGGATGAGCCCCCGCCGGCACCGACGGAGAGCCTGCCATGGCGATCCATGGCGCGAGCACGAGAACCAGCAGGATCGGCAGTCTTTTCATCGTAGGCATCCTGTTCCGGGGTCGGCCCAGGCATTGTCGCCACTTTTCGCCCCCCTGCCAGCCGGGGGGGAGCTCTCCGTTCTGTCGAGGTGGTCACGTTCGCCCCTGTGGCTTGGTACAGAACGTGCCTTGCTCCGGGAACTTCCAGGGGGAATTCCAAATGCAGCGCTATCGAGCATCCAGCGGCTTCACGCTGATCGAGTTGATGATCGTCGTGGCCATCATTGCCATCCTCGCGGCTATCGCAATTCCGGCCTATCAGGACTACGTGATCCGCGCCCAGGTCTCCGAAGGCGTGACGCTTTCCAGCGGAGCCAAGGCGGCCGTCTGGGATTTCGTGTCGAACAAAGGGCGCTATCCTGCGAACAACGCCTCCGCAGGCCTGGCGACGGACACCTCAATCGCCGGCCATTACGTTTCCAGCGTGGATGTGGCCGATGGAAAGATCACTGTGGCCTTTCAGGGACCCGCGGCCAACAGCAAGATCACAGCCCAGACGCTGGTGCTGTCACCCATCAGCAACGTGGGCAGCATCGACTGGACCTGCAAGCCAAGCACGTTGGATGGCAAGTATTTGCCCACCGTGTGTCGCAAGTAAGAGCTGATGCCGGACCCTCAGTGTCCAGAAGTGACGCTGGAGGGCATTTGTGGTCCTGTTGCACGGTTCACGCTTTTGGCACGCGATCCGTTGCGCGACAAGGCTTGTAAGCCTTTCGTGATCGCATGCACAATCAAAGATGTCGCCAATATGGAGAAATTGGCGATGGAAGATGTGGCACAGTAGGTGCTTGCACTTCCGCGAGCTTCCTGGTCGTTCCTGACCGTGAGAGGGGTCCGATCCCACCTAGGGGGATATGGGACTGGGGCTCAGGGGGCATCATCCGGTTAGCTAACCCAAGAAACAGAGGAACCACCATGAAGAAGATGCAGAAGGGCTTCACCCTGATCGAACTGATGATCGTGGTCGCGATCATCGCCATTCTGGCCGCCATCGCCATCCCGGCCTACCAGGATTACGTGATCCGCTCGCAGGTATCCGAGGGCTCGGTGCTCTCCGACGGCGCAAAGACCGCCATCTCGGAGTTCTACAACAACCGCGGCGAGTTCCCGGGGAGCAATGAATCGGCGGGCCTCGCCAAGGCAGATTCGATCACCGGTAAGTACGTCGCGAGTGTAGACGCAAAGAATGGCCAGATCGTTGCGACCTTCGGCAAGGAATCCAACACCAAGGTCTCCGGCAGCGTGCTCGTGTTCTCTGCCGTGACCAGCGCGGGTAGCATTTCGTGGAACTGCAAGTCCACCGCCGGCGGCACCGCACACACGAACATCAATCCGAAATATCTGCCGACCGCTTGCCGTTAATAGCCAATCATTGACTGGTTCGGTAAAAGGGCCGCATCTTGCGGCCCTTTTTCTATGTACCAATGCAAAGAAAGACAATCACAGCGCTGATCTTTTTGACAGTCATCGGAATCGCCTGTTGCGCACTCGCCTACTGGCCGGGACTCCATGGAGCCTTCCTCTTTGACGACTACGTCAACCTGCCGGCGCTGGGGGCTAGCGGGCCGGTAATTCATTGGTCAACATTCTGGCAGTACATCACCTCCGGCCAAGCAGACCCAACCGGCCGGCCGCTCGCGCTGCTCAGCTTCCTTTTCGACGCGCACGATTGGCCTGCCGCACCTTTCCCATTCAAGCGCACCAACCTGCTGCTGCATCTGTTCAACGGCGCCCTGCTTGCGTTGCTCCTGATTCGCCTCGGCAAGTTCGCGATTCCGGCTACGACGCCAAATCAGCGCGAACGCATCGCGCTTGCAGGAATGCTCGGCGCTATGCTGTGGATGCTGCATCCCTTGATGGTTTCCACCACGCTGTACATCGTGCAGCGAGAGGCCATGCTGGCCACGTCATTCACCCTGCTTGGCCTGCTTCTCTGGCTCAAGGGTCGACAGAGTTTGCTGAATGGGCGTTCCCTGCACGGATGGACGTGGATGACGGCGGGACTGTGGGGCTGCACCCTGCTTGGCATCCTCAGCAAGGCGAACGGATTGCTGCTCCCAGCCTTGGCGCTGGTCATCGAACACACCATTCTGCGCACACTGATCACGAATGGCCGTTCGATCGGCACGCCAACGCCGCACAAGAACTGGAAGCCCGAACCGAACCTTCGCGCCTACAGAAAGACATTGTGGCTACTCGCGGGCCCACCCGCATTGTTTCTCGCGATTTATCTCTTGCGGGCCGGCTATCTGAGCATTGTCTACGGGATCTCGGGGGTACGGCCGTGGACACTCGGGGAACGCCTCCTTACCGAGCCGCGCGTACTGATCGATTACTTGCGTCTGCTGTGGCTACCGCACCCATTCACACCCGGCCTTTTCAACGATCATGTCGCCGCTTCCACTGGCCTATTCAACCCAGTGAGCACGCTGCCGGCCATCCTGGCGATAGCCGCACTCATCGCAGGGGCAATTGCGTTGCGCAAACGGTGGCCCATGCTGGCCGGTGCAGTGCTTTTCTATTTCGCTGCCCAGTCGATGGAGTCGAGCACGCTGGCCCTGGAGCTCTATTTTGAACATCGCAACTATCTGCCAGCGGTGCTGATGTTCTGGCCGCTGGCACTTTGGCTGTGCGACGTTCCTCAATACGGATTGCCCGGGCCTCATCAGGCGGATGATGGATGGACTGTGCCGTCCCGTAGCCGCATCGCAATGAAAGCCCTTCTATCGGTCACAATTCTTGGCACGCTGGTTGCCATGACGCACGCGCGCGCCTCGCTGTGGGGAAACAGCCGAGATCAGGCTCTATTATGGGCAAAGCTGAATCCAGACTCTCCTCGCGCGCA
The DNA here is from genome assembly GCF_050749815.1 of Dyella thailandensis. GTDB lineage: Bacteria > Pseudomonadota > Gammaproteobacteria > Xanthomonadales > Rhodanobacteraceae > Dyella_A. The sequence continues at coordinate 2,372,720 of NZ_CP192735.1, forward strand.
GGCTTATGCGGCGATGAGCGAGGTGGCCTCCGGACATCCCGAGCGCGCTGCGGAGCGCCTCTTGCGATTGCTGGCCAGGCAGCCTGATGAAGTTCAATTGGCGCTCAACCTTTTATCTGCGCGCTGTGCGATGGGACACATTGATCCATCCACACTCCAGGCAGCAGCACGCGCTTTGCACACCAGCCGCGATACGGGGTCCCTGCTCGCCAGCTGGTTTGGCCGCGCGATCAGCCAAACGCATCATCCAGAGTGCCCGGAGCTGTCCGCTCAGGCGGTCTCGAGCCTGCTGGGTGCCGCCCTGACAAACCCCAATCTCGCATCGCAGGCTGGCCGACGGCAGGATCTGATCTCCCTTCGCGGCCAGCTCGCACTGACCGAGGGAGAAGGGGACAAGGCGCTCACGGACTTCAACTTGGCGCTTGTACAACAAGTTCGGCCGACGATTGCTTTCCAACAGGCCGCACTGCTTGGCTCCGCCGGTTACCCGGACCTCGCCCTGCAGCATCTCGACTACTACGAGTCCATCAAGGACCAGGAAACCGAGCCCGGATTTGGGATGCCCGCCGTGCATCAGTGGGTGCTTCGGCGCCAGAATTACTGGCCCACCGAACTGGTTCGACTGAGGCATACACTTAACGCCGACCTGGAAGCGAAGCAGCACCGATGATCACGGCAAGACCCGCACTCCGTTCCAGCTGGCTAATCATGGCGATCGCACTGCTGGTGACGACTGTTGTCTATTGGCACGGCCTTTACGGAACCTGGCTATTCGACGATTACCCCAACATCGTGGACAACCACGATCTGCAGATCCGTGACGACCATCTCTCCAGCCTCGTCCGTGCCGCACTGTCCTCGCCATCCAGCGAGTTCAAGCGCCCTCTCGCATCATTGACCTTTGCGGTGAACTACCGGATGGCAGGCTTGGATCCTTTCAGCTGGAAGCTGACCAATCTCGCCATCCATCTCTTGAACGGCCTGCTGGTTTACCTCTTATCCAGGCGCCTACTCCGGGCTGTAGGAGCGCACCCTGTTCGCGACAGCACCTCACCGTGCAACGAGATAGGGCGTCCAATGCGCGACGCCGATCGCGCAGGGATCGTCGCCGCACTGGTTGCCGCTAGCTGGATGGTGCTTCCGATCAACCTCACCGCCGTGCTCTATGTGGTGCAACGCATGGAGAGCCTGGCCAATCTTTTTGTCCTGACCGGCCTGCTGGGGTACGTTTCCGGCCGGCAACGCATGCTCGAAGATCAGCGCGGCGGCTTCCTGCTCTGCATGGCGAGCGTGCTGGTGATGACGGCCGTTGGGCTCACCGCCAAGGAAACGGCGGTCATGTTGCCGCTTTACGCTTTCTTGATTGAGTGGCTGGTCTTTCGATTCGCTCGACACCACACGGCACCAGGCCAGACCACCCTCCACCGTGGGCTGCTCGCCCTGTATATGTGCGTGCTGGCTGTACCACTGGCAGTCGGACTCGTCTGGCTGCTTCCCGGCTTACTGACACCCGGCGCATGGTCCACCCGTGACTTCACATTGAGCACGCGCCTGCTGAGCGAGGCACGCATCATCACCGACTACGTCGGTTGGACGCTCGCACCCACTCCTCAGGCATTGTCGTTCTACCACGATGACTTTCAGGTCTCGACAGGCTGGCTCACACCCTGGACCACCCTCGCCTCCGCACTCTTCCTAACTGCAATAGCCGCGGCGATCTGGTGGTTGCGGCGCCGCCATCCGCTGGCAGCCCTGGGCTTGGCTCTCTTCCTTGGCTGTCACCTGCTCACCGGCACCATTCTTCCGCTGGAGCTGATTTACGAGCACCGCAACTACTTCGCCAGCTTCGGGCTGTTGCTGGCACTGGTCCCGTTGCTCGCAGCGCCGCGGAAGGCCGAAGAACTTGTGGCATGTGACAGCACGCCGACCAACTCGCTGGACGCACCGCTGCCACTCCCGCTCCCGCGATATGTTCTGCTTGGCGGCCTACTGCTGCTGTGGACGGTGGAAACGGCTCTTACCGCAAACGCCTGGAGCTCACCACTGAAACTGGCGCAAGACCTGGCGGCCCGAGCACCGGATTCCCCGCGCGCCCAATATGAGCTTGGCCGCACCTACATCATCTACTCCCACTACGATCCCGGATCGGTCTTTACGCGCCTCGCCTATGCACCACTGGAACGTGCCATGGCGCTTCCGGAGAGCTCGATCCTCCCCGAGCAGGCATTGATCTTCATGAACTCCCGCATGGGGTTACCGATCAAGGACTCGTGGTGGGACAGCTTGACGGCCAAACTCGCAGCACACACACCGGGCGTCCAGGACGAAAGCTCCCTGGCCGCGCTCACTCAATGTGTGCGGGAGGGACGCTGCCGTCTGCCGCCAGAGCGCTTGACCGGCGCTTTTTTCGCAGCCTTGTCGCACCCAAACCCGAGCGCGCGACTGCAGGCAACCTACTCGGACTACGCCTGGAACGTGCTCTCAGACAAGCCTCTCGGCCTCCGCATGGCCGAGGCGGCAGTCGAAACCGCGCCCCATGAGCCTGCCTATCGGGTCACCGAAACGCGCATGTTGATCGCACTAGGCCAAGGTGCCGCGGCGCAGACCTCACTCAGTAAACTCAGCGCCATGAATGTCGGGGGCAGCCTGGAAAAAGAGCTGCAGACGCTACGAGACTCGATAGCTGAGTTGCCGCCGCCACGCTCGGCCTCTTTCGGCCACTAAAGCCGGCGCAAGTATCTATATCGGCCAACTGATGATCGAAACACTCAAGAATGTCTGGTCGGTGTTCACCCCGGCCGAGCGACGCAAGGCGCGATGGATGCTCGTGCTGGTGGTACTCATGGCGGTGGCAGAGACGGCAAGCGTGCTTTCCATCATGCCGTTCCTGTCCGTGCTTGGCCGACCCGCGATAGTCCATGAGTCACCCCTTCTCTCCCGGCTCTCCAAATGGCTCGGCACCGAGGACACGCAGCATTTCATTTTTGCCTTGGGCGTCGCGTCGATTGCGCTGGTCGTCTCCTCGTCGCTATTCAAGACGGTGACCCTGCACGTGCTCAATCGGTTCGTGCACATGGAGCGGCACTCCATCAGCACGCGGCTCCTTTCGCGCTACCTGCAGCAGCCATACGAGTTCTTCCTGATCCACAACCCGTCGATCCTCGCCAAAAACGTCCTGTCCGAGGTGGATCGACTTCTGTTTGAACTCATCCAGCCGCTTTCGCAGCTGTTGGCTCAGGGTGCCGTTCTCCTGGCCATGGTGATGCTGATCTTCTGCTATGACCCGTTGACCGCCGCCGGCATCCTCGCGGTGCTCTCGTTGCTCTACGGGTCCATCTATGGATTAGTTCGCAAAAGGCTCGCCCGCATCGGCACCGAACGCCAGCACGCCGACGGGCTGCGCTACCAGACCTGCAACGAGGCGCTCGGCGGCATCAAGGACGTCAAGGTCACACACGCGAGCAAAGCTTATTTGGGCCACTTCGAGCGCACCTCGCATCTCTTCTCGCGACACTTCGCCACCAACGAGACACTGGCGCAGTCGCCGCTGTATCTCGTGGAGGCCACGGGTTACACGGGTCTGATCGTCATCGCCCTGGCCCTGCTGCTGAAGACAAACGACGTTGCCCATGTGCTGCCGGCTCTCGGCCTTTATGGGTTTGCTGCCTACCGCATGCTGCCCTCGGCACAGATCATGTACCGGGGCTTCGCCAAGCTGCGTTTCGCCTCCTCGTCCCTCGACTCGGTAGCCAGGGATCTAGCCTTGCCCGGAGAGCCACTGCCGACGCCGGCAAAGCCGTTGCCACTGGATCGTGAGATTCGCCTGCAAGGAATTCGCTACGCCTATCCCTCGGCGCCCGAGAAGTGGATCTTCGACGGCCTAGACCTGGTCATCCCGGCCAAGACAAGCGTCGGCATCGTAGGGAAGAGCGGCTCGGGCAAGAGCACACTCATGGACATCCTGCTCGGCCTCCTGCGACCTCAAGAAGGCAGCATGACCGTGGACGGCATACCAATCACCCCGGCCACTGCGGCAAGCTGGCAGCACTCTATCGGCTACGTCCCGCAACACATTTATTTGGCGGACTCGAGCATCGCGGAGAACATCGCATTTGGGGTGGCTCCGAGGGCCATCGACATGGCCGCCGTCGCGCGTGCTGCGCAGGCTGCGCAAATTCACGATTTCGTGGTCAATGAGCTTCCTGACGGCTACGCGACGCAGGTCGGCGATCGCGGAGTGCGCCTCTCTGGCGGGCAGCGCCAGAGGGTCGGTATCGCCCGAGCCCTATACCGAGATCCGCCAGTACTGCTCATGGACGAGGCCACCAGTGCACTCGATGAACAGACAGAAGAAGCACTGAACGCAGCAATTCGCCACCTGTCGGGCAGCAAAACTATCATTGTCATCGCTCACAAGGAAGCATCGCTGCGTTATTGCCACCGTGTAATCGCTGTTGGCAGAGGCGAAGGTCTGCTTCTAGCAGACGCCTATAGCGCGTTCTATTACAGCGAGCCAGACTCGACTATGGGTGAAGCCAACTCAAGGAAGATCCCATGAATCAGCCGCCATTGGTTTCTATAGCGCTTGCGACATTCAACGGCGAGGAATACCTCGATCTTCAATTGAATTCAGTGCTCGACCAAGATTACCCAAATTTCGAGATAGTAATCTCCGACGACGGCTCCACCGATGCGACGTGGACAATCCTCGAAAAGTACGCAACGCAAGACGAGCGCATACGCCTCTTACCTCATCGTGATAACGTCGGCGTTGTACAAAATTTTGCGCGATGTTTCGCAGCATGCCAAGGCGAACTGATTTCGCCTTGCGATCAAGATGACATCTGGCACCCCGACAAGACCCGGCGGCTAATCGAGGCCATGGGCAATGCAACACTTGTGTATTGCAACAGCCAGCTTATCGATGACAGCGGTCAACCCATCGGGGCCACGCTGGCGGACAGTGTCAATATGATCCATGGAAGCGACCCGCGCCCCTTCATTTTTAGCAACTCGGTGCTGGGACATGCCATGATCTTCCGCAGGGGCATACTTCAAGATCATGGCGCCCTCTCCAAAGTAGCGCATGACTGGTGGCTTGCCTTTGTAGCCTCAAACCTGGGGCATATTGCCTATTTGGACGAAGTACTGGTGGACTATAGGCGGCATGGCGCCTCCATCACGCACGTCGCTGCGAAAAACAGATCCGCCACGCAAAGAATGAGTCGCCTGGCCGAGGACTCGTTGCGGCTTACCGCTATGGCAGAGTTCCCGGGGAAGCATCAGAGATACGTGCGGGGAATACGTAACTCATGGACAGCCTGGCATGAAAGCCACTTTAACATCTCGATGTTCCTCACAGTACTACGCGACGGCGCAACAACCCACAAAGCATTCCTTAAAAAAAAATCCACCTTTCGGCTTGCTTTGAAGTACCTTGTAGGACATAGATTAAAAAGACTGCTTCGCCCGAAATACTATCCTGAATAAAAGCAACCGACATAATAACCTCGAATAATAATTCGTGCACCGCATGCATAATCAAAATTATTAAACAAATGAAAATCACGTTTGTTTTTCCGAGAATTGACAGGAAAAATTTTACTGGCGGCATTTATTGCGCGCTCAGGCACGCAAATGAGCTGTCTATCCGCGGGCATGACGTTTCCGTCATCGCTTATCCCAAAAGCGCGACGCCTGAATGGATAGACATGAAGGCCAAGCTCGTTGTGCCAACCAAACTGAAGTGGCCACGAGGACTGTCATTGAGCCAGTCATTCCTCGCAGCAGTGAGCTATACGCTGGATTATGTCGGTTACGGCTATAAAGGTGACTACTACACCAGAGCAACAGCCAACGCCTTCCTCCAGGACATCTTCCCGGACGCGGACATAACCGTCGCCACCTTGTGGGAAACTGCCGCTCTCGTCGCGAAACACGGGAAAGGAAAGAAAGCGTATTTCTGCCAACACTACGAGCCATTATTTTTCGACGATCCGGTAAATCGGGGCGACGCCGATGCGAGCTATTCCTACGGCCTGAACCTGATTGCCAATTCATCATGGTTGAAATCTCGCCTAGAACGCAGGCTACTGACTACCGACCAAGCCAGGGACGTTCAGCTCGTAACCAATGCAATCGACCCCGGAATCTTCACGCCTGACGACTGTAGCATCCGACGCCCCGACAGTACTTCGACAGTACTCCGCATCATCAGCTATGGCGGTCGCGATGCTCGATGGAAGGGTTTTTACGATATGGCGGAAGCGGTCCGTGCGGCCCGCGCGGCTCTTCCAGACATAAATATCGAATGGAATGTTTACGGGACAGCGCTGCTTCCTCCGGACAACCCCATTACCCCCTACAAGCACCTCGGGTTCCTCAGCCAGACACAACTGGCGACAGCCTATCGAATGAACGATGTACTTCTATCCGCCTCTTGGTACGAGAGCTTCCCGCTTTTTCCTATTGAGGCCATGGCCAGCGGGTTGGCGGTGATCACTACTGCATACGGCACGGAAGATTACGCGATCGACGGGAAGAACTGCCTCATAGTCGAACCGCGCGATGTAGCCTCCATAACCGGAGCGATCGTTCGCCTAGCCCTCGACCGACAGCTCTTAAATCGGATAGCGACTTCCGCGCGACGAGTTGTCGACCAGCACAATTGGTCGACTGCCTGCTCGCGAATGGAGGAGGCTCTCAAGCGCATCGTTGCCTCGTCCTCTTCTGAACCATAGGGCTCTTCCGTGCGTAGCGAGCAGAACGAACTGCGATCATCAGGCACCACGCTGGAAGTCGCCTATTCCTTCGATGTATTCGACACCTGCGTCTCAAGGGTTTACGCACATCCGCGAGATCTTTTCTACGACCTCGGCCTTCGCATGGCTCCGCCAGATCTCTCTGCTAGAGAACGGAGCAAATTCGCCGCTCGCTTCCAGTCCCGGCGGATTCGCGCCGAGAAAAAAGCTCACCGGCGTGCGCTGCCTCGCAGGACGGTGACGATCGAGGAGATCTACGGGCACTTTTCGCTGCCAAAGGGCATTGCAGCCACGACAGAGGACCTGATTCGGGCGGAGCTCGATCTTGAGTGCGAGAGCATCTACGCGGTCCCTGCTGTGATATCTCACCTCGACGATCTCCGAAAGGCCGGTCATCGAATCATTTTCATTTCCGACATGTACCTGCCGTCCTCTCTCTTGGCACCAATCCTGAGGAAGCTAGAGGTAATGCGGGACGGGGACTCACTCTACGTTTCCTGCGACGCAGGTGTCACCAAGCACCACGGGCAACTGTTCCAGTACGTACTGGAAGCAGAGCGCCTTGACGCCTCGCAACTGCGCCATACCGGAGACAATTTCCACGCCGATATTGTCATGGCCGCCCGGTCCAATATCAGGACCAGCCATTGGCGCGGTGGGATGCTCACGCATCGGGAAGCGGCAATGGCCGGCCGGCGTCTACCACGGCCCCGGGCCAGATCTTCGCTGGCCGCAATGTCCAGGCGGCTGCGCCTGTCGAAGGCCATCCCAGCTGGGCACGATGGCGATCCGATGGACCACATCGTCCACGGAATCGTCGTCCCATTCCTTCTCGCCTACGTGGCCTGGGTACTTGACCACGCGGCGCGCCACGGCATCCGGCGGCTGTACTTCGTGGCCCGCGATGCGGAGATCATGCTTCGTATCGCCGAGGCATTACAGGGGGAAGACGGCCCAATCGAACTGCGCTATCTCTATGGATCTCGCCGCGCATGGCTCCCACCTTCAATTATCCCGGGCAGCAATGATTGGCAACGCCTCTTGATCATCCCCGGACAAGCCAGCAGCCGGCGAGACATCGCCGCACGAATGGGATTGGATGAGACAACCCAGGAACTCCTCCGCCAACGACTGTCCTGCAGCGAAGACCAGTGGTCGATGCATCTCTCGCATGATCAATCCACCGAATTCCTTGCCGATCTAATGCGAGACCCCGAAACCTCGGCCCTGATTACCTCGTCGGTCGAGCGCGAGCGGGAAGTAGCTCTGTCCTATTTCCAGCAGGAAGGTCTGTTCGATGAAACCGCGTGGGCCTTGGTCGATGCGGGCTGGTCACTGAATACGCAGGCGGCTCTAAAACGTATCCTGGAGACAGCGGGCACACACCAGGCTCCCAAGGGCTACTACGTGGCCCTGGCCCGAGACCACCTCGGTGAGGCGCAGGCTGGGATGGCCTACCCCTTCGTATCGAAAGCCGGGTCGATCTTTTCGCGTAGGCGCGTCATCATTGAGCATTGCTTCCTGCCTTCCACGCACGCCACCACGCGTGGCTATCGGATGGACGGTTCACACTCCGTGCCCATTATCGGCCCCGAGCTACGCGGCGATGCCGAACTTCGCTATGCGGCGATATTGCATGAGGCTGCCGTAGCAGGCGCTCGTCTGACGGCCTCCGATGCGCGTATCGCTGCCAACTTGAGCGAGCACGCCGGCGAGATTCTTGCCAACGCGGAGGCGCTGCTTCGTCATCCGCATGAGACGGACGCGCGCGCGCTATGTTCCTTCGGCGCAATTGCAGACATGCGGCATGAGGCGTCGTTCGTTGAGCCATTGTGCCGCCCCCTCAGATTGACGGACCTCTGGAAAGTGATTTCCATGGCGATTTCGAAGAAAAAAAATTTCGAGTCGCCTTCTTTCATGTGGCTCGAAGGTTCTCTTGTCCTCTCTGCCTGGTACGTGCGCGCCCCGCTGCAGGTGCTGCTGTTTCTGGATGCGCTGCGGAATCGCTTGAAAGAGTGAAACGCCGCTGTGGCAGCAAGAATGCCAGTACTGAGGTTCCAGTAGGATATCGACATGCAAGCTACCTCTTCTGTTCTGGTCGTCGGCGCCGGCTTCGCCGGCAGCGTGGTCGCGCGCGAGCTGGCCGAAGCCAGCCACCCGGTGCGTATCATTGACAAGCGGCCCCATATTGCCGGCAACGCCTATGACGAACGGGACGCCCATGGAGTGCTTGTGCACCGCTACGGCCCGCATATCTTCCACACCAACGGCGAGCGAATCTTCGATTACCTCTCGCGCTTTACCGAGTGGCGACCCTACGAACACCGCGTCAGGGGTGTGGTCGGCGGGCGAATGTATCCATTTCCCATCAATCGGGACACGCTGAACCAGCTTTACGGCCTTGAACTTGACGAGGCGGGCGCAGCCGCGTTCTTCGAAAAGGTCCGCGAACCACGTGAGCCGGTAACGACGAGCGAGGACATGGTGCTCAACTCTGTGGGTCGCGATCTGTATGAGAAATTCTTCCTCAACTACACGCGCAAGCAATGGGGGCTGGAGCCCTCGGAGCTGAAAGCGGGCGTCGCGGCCCGCATCCCGGTCCGGACCAATACCGACGACCGTTATTTCACCGACACCTTCCAGGCCATGCCACTGCACGGCTACACAAAGATGTTCGAGTCGATGCTCGACCACCCCGACATCACGGTGCAGCTCGGTGTGGATTTCGAGGAAGTGCGAGAACGGGAGACCTTCCGCCACGTGGTCTACACCGGTCCGATCGACGCCTATTTCCGCTATGTCCACGGGCCACTTCCGTATCGTTCATTGCGCTTCGAGCATGAACATCTGGCCGATGTTGACCAGTATCAGGAGACCGGGACGGTCAACTATCCGAACGATCATGCGTATACACGCATTACCGAATTCAAGCACCTGACGGGGCAGACACACCGGGGCACATCGATCGTTCGCGAGTATCCGCAAGCCGAGGGGGATCCCTACTACCCGGTTCCCCGCGCAGAGAACGAGGCCCTGTTCAAACGCTATGAGGCATTGGCCAAGGCAGAGCCCAACGTCACCTTCGTAGGTCGGTTAGCCCAGTACCGCTACTACAATATGGATCAGGTCGTGGGGGCGGCGCTTGCTGCATCTCGCCAGTTGATCGAAAGCCTGCGCTAAACCTGCCACCGACGGAACTCGACAGCCGAATGCGAATCGCCTTTCTCTGCAAGCGTCGCTACATGGGCAAGGACGTCATCGACGACCGGTATGCCAGGCTCTACGAGATCCCTTTCCAACTCGCCCGGCTCGGGCACGAGGTGCACGGGTTCTGCCTTGGCTATGAGTCACAGGCGGAGGGACTCGTGGAGCACGAAGCGGCACCGGGGAGCCTTGCCTGGCATGCCAGATCTCTGAATCGCAGCGTCTTGCCGCGACTGCTTGGCTATCCCGGGTGGCTATCCTCGCAATTGAGGCGGGTTCGACCCGACCTGCTCATCGGCGCATCCGACATTCCGCATGTCGCGCTTACCGGGTGGCTGGCCAAGCGCTTGGGTTTGCCATATGCCATCGACCTGTATGACAACTTCGAAGGCTTCAGCCAGGCGCACTTGCCAGGGTTCAAGACTGCCCTGCGGCGTGCCACGCGCCAGGCCGGACTGGTCACCACGACCAGCGACGCGCTGCATGACCTTGTCCGCGACGGTTACGCCGCCAAAGGCACGGTGGTGTCCATGCCAAGCACGGTGGATCTGTCCATCTTCACCCGCGGCGATCGCTGCGCGGCCCGCAAGGCCCTGGGCCTCCCGGCTGAGGCTCTGCTGGTTGGCACCGCAGGCGGACTTCACCAAGATAAAGGCGTCGGGACACTGTACGACGCCTGGCCGCGAATCGAGGCGGCCCTGCCGAACGTTCACCTGGTACTGGCCGGACCGATCGACCCGTCCCTGCCACCGCCGTCAGGACCTCGCGTTCACCATCTGGGGATGCTTTCTCACACCCGTACGGCGACGCTCTTCCAGTCATTGGACGTGGGCGTGATCTATCTTCGCGACACGACGTTCGGTCGCTACTGCTTTCCGCAGAAGGCCTATGAGATGCTGTCCTGCGGCCTGGCGGTCGTGGCCGCCGACGTTGGCGCCATGCCATCACTGCTAGCCGACGTACCGCAGGCGCGCTATCGTCCCGACGACCCGTTCGACCTCGCACGTGCCGTGCAAGCCCAGCTCGAGGCACCGAAGCACCCGGAGACCGCCATCGAGAGCTGGGGAACCATCATCGCCAGACTCGAACTCGACCTCATGAAACTGACCCAGCCGCGGTAAACGGCTTGCGCGCAGTAGCCACCAATCCGTCGCCAAGATGATGCTCAGTACCGTTGATTGCGATGCCAGCGCCATGCGCTCTCGACGATGCTTGTCAGGTCGCTGCAACCGGGAACCCAGCCGAGCACCTCGGCAGCCTGCCGGCTGGACGCCACCAGCCGCGCCGGATCCCCGTCGCGGCGGGTCAGATCCCGGCTGTCGACAGCTTGACCTGAAACACGACGCGCCGCTTCCAGTACCTGCAGCACGCTGAAACCCACGCCGCTGCCCAGGTTGAAGGCGTGGAATCCGCGTTGCCCGTCCAGGTAGGCGAGCGCCAGGCGATGGGCCTCGGCGAGATCACGCACGTGAATGTAATCCCGTATGCAGGTGCCGTCGGGGGTGGGGTAATCCCGGCCAAAGATACTCACTTGCGTACCGTCGAGTGCAGCTCGCAACACATTGGGTATCAGATGGCTTTCCGGAGAATGGGCCTCGCCGATCTCGCCGGAGGGGTCTGCACCGGCCGCATTGAAATAGCGAAGAGCCACGGCTCGCATGTCATGGGCTGCGCAAGCATCGGCAATCATCCGCTCGGCCATGGCCTTGCTTGCACCATAGGGGTTGATCGGCTGGAGTGGGTGCGTCTCGTCGATCCACTCGGCAGCCGACATGCCATACACGGCGGCCGACGAGGAAAACACCATGCGGTCGACACCAGCCTCTCGCATTGCCTCGATAAGGTTCAGCGTCCCCAGCACGTTATTGCGGTAATAGCGCGTGGGCTCGCGGACCGATTCGCTCACGATCGACAGCGCTGCAAAATGCAGGACGGCATCGACGGGCTCGCCCGAAAACGCGCACCTCAAGGCGACAGGATCGAGGAGGTCACCCTCTAAAAGCGTTGCCCCTCCAACTGCCTCTCGATGACCGGTAGAGATATTGTCGAAAACGGTCACGCGGTATCCGGCAGCCATCAGCAGTCGCACCATGTGCGAGCCGATGTAGCCGGCACCACCACATACGAGCACATGGCTCATGGCCGCAGCTCGCCGAGGTTCGCCATGCAGGCCTGCAATTCCCGCCGATAACCCTGTGCAATCACGTCCCAGTCCACCTTCTCCGTCACCGTGCTGCGGATCGCAGCCGCCCTCGCCAGGGCAAGCGCGGGCTGATCCAGCGCATCGAGGATGGCTTTTGCCAGGGCGTCACGATCCCTTGGATTTACCGTCACGTGGGCGGCGTTCCCGCCAAGCAGGTCGTCGAGACCGGCGACGTCGCCCACGATGGCAGGGCAACCACAACCGATAGCCTCCATCAGGACAACCGGAAGCCCCTCTTGATTGCCGGACTCATCGCGGACGAAGGGAGCGACGAACAGGGATGCCCGCCGATAGAGGTCCGGCAGTTGGTCTTGGGGAACAGCCCCCAGGAAGCGCACGGCATGAGCCACTCCCAGTCGACTCGCCTGTGCCTCCAGGTCTGCGCGCTCCGGACCGAAGCCGGCAATCGTCAGGCGGGCTGCTGGCCGCCTGGCTAGCACGGCCGGCAGCGCATTCAGAAGAAGTGGAAGCCCCTTCTTGGGTACCAGCCTGCCCACGAAAAGCAGCTCCTCCGCCGAACGAAGAACCGATGGATCAGGCACGTAACGGCGCTGCAGATCGACGCCCATGGGCAACACCGTGAGGCTGGGGGGACGCAACCCGAGGCGGATCGCCTCTTTTCGCATGGCATCGCTCACCACGGTCATGCGCGAACAGGCTGCCGCCACAGACCGCTTGACCATTGTCAGCACACGCCCGCGGAAGCCGAACAGGTCTCCGCCATGGGAAGTCACCAAAACCGGAATGTGCGCGGGCCACGCGAGCCACCGCGCCAGCCATCCCTGCGGGATGAGCCAGTGCGCGTGGATTACGGCTACGCGATGGCGCTTGAGCACCCGCCTCGCAGCCAGGTACTGACCCAGGACGAAACCCGGCACCAAGAGCCACTTCCAGGGCGATCGGCGCAGATGGGTGGCAATACCCCCGTCGTTGACCAACGTCTGCCAGGCACGCGGCGCGTAGCGGTATCGCACCACGTGGACACCGTCCAGGTCGCCACTGGGATCCGCTCCCGGCGCATCGGGAACGACCGCGATCACCTCATGATCACGAGCGAGTCGGCGGCTTAGCTCGTGAACGAAAGCAGGCTCAGGATCATTCGCCCAACGCGGATAGGTCGACGCAAGTACAAGGACCGCCGGTCGCATGCGGTGTCAATCCGCGCGGCGATAGGTTAGTGCCGTAATCTGCTCGGAAACCAAGCCGATCAGGAACACGATCACCGCCGCGCTCCAAAGCAACGTACTCATGTTGGTAAGGCGGCCGTGCGTGGTGAAGGTATAGGCGTAATTGACACAGCCCAGCAGAAAGAACACCGCGCTGGCCGGCACGAATAGCTTGAGCGGCGAATACAGCGTGGCGATCTTGAAGATGATCAGCAGAAAGCGCAGTCCATCGCGAAGCGGCCGGATGTGGCTGGTGGTGCCATCGCGCTGGGCGACGTGGATCGGTTCATACGCCACCGCGTAGGCGCTGCGAAAGAACGCCATGGTGCTAGTGGTCGGATAGCTGAAGCCGTTGGGCAGCAGGTGGATGAACTCGCGAAACTTGTCTGCCCGCACGGCGCGGAAGCCGGAGGTGAGGTCGGCCACCTTATGTCCCGTCATGCGGGAGGCCAGCCAGTTGTAAAAGGTGTTGGCAACGCCGCGGCCGACGCCGGCCTGCCCTTCCCACGAGCGGGCTCCGACCACCATGTCATAGCCCTCCTCCAACCGGGTCAGCAGGCGGGCCACGTCGGCCGGGTTGTGCTGCCCGTCGCCATCCATGAACACCAGCACGTCACCGCTGGCTGCACGTGCCCCGCGCTTGATTGCCGCCCCATTACCCATGGAGTAGGGCGAAGGCAGCCAGATCACCCCGGCCCGCGCGCAGACCCCGGCGGTGTCGTCGGTGGATCCGTCGTCCACCACGATGATTTCCGCCCCGGGGTGGTGCTGGCGCAGTGACGGCAGCAATCGCGCCAACGCGTCCGCCTCGTTCTTGGCGGGAAGGATGATGCTTAGGTTCAACGATGGGCTCCCCCGAGTTTGACCCCGGATCATAGCGCGCAGACCGCGCATGCGGCTGTGACCGCGTCCACCCGACCAACGTGGGAGCCCGGCCCCTGCGGCGCCCTGCCCGGAACCGGCTTGCAGCGAGTGACCGCGCTGGTAGAGTGGGGTAAATTCCACGCTAATCAGCGGGCTGGGGCAGGTTCCACCAATGTCATCTCAAGTGCAGTCGGCGTCGCTCGCCGGGCTATCGGGCATGGCCCGCCGACTCGTGTCTGAAGGCGTGGTGCCCGAGGCTGATGTGCGCAAGGCCGTTACCGAGTCGACGCAGGCCAAGGTAACTCTCGCCTCGTGGCTGCTCGACCATCAGATGGTCGACAGCGCGCGATTCACTCAGGTGGCGTCGGTGGAGTTTGGCATGCCGATGATGGACGTGTCGGCGCTGGCGCCCTCCGGCATGCCGCTGAACCTGATCAGCGAGGCGCTGATGACCAAGCATCGCGCCCTGCCACTGTTCCGCCGCGGCAAGCGGCTGTACGTGGGCATTGCCGACCCGATGCAGTCGCACGCCCTGGACGAGATCAAGTTCCACTCCAACTGCATGGTGGAGCCCATCCTGGTCGAACGCGGCCAGCTGCAGCGGGTGATCGAGACCGCGCTTGCCGCGGCCGGCAACACGATCTCGGACATGGGCGGCGGCGAGCTCGACAACCTGGAGCTGGAGACCAGCGGCGGCGATGAGGAAGTCGAGAGCACCGGCATCGACGCCACCGGCGGTGACGACGCTCCGGTGGTCAAGTTCGTCAACAAGGTGCTGGTCGACGCGATTCGCCGCGGTGCGTCGGACATCCATTTCGAGCCGTTCGAAACCCAGTACCGCGTGCGCTTTCGCATGGACGGCATGCTGCGCGCGGTGGCCAGCCCG
The DNA here is from genome assembly GCF_050749815.1 of Dyella thailandensis. Classification (GTDB taxonomy): domain Bacteria; phylum Pseudomonadota; class Gammaproteobacteria; order Xanthomonadales; family Rhodanobacteraceae; genus Dyella_A. The sequence continues at coordinate 2,387,804 of NZ_CP192735.1, forward strand.
CCGATGAAGCTGGCCAGCCGCATCTCCTCGCGACTGAAGGTGATGGCCCAGCTGGACATCGCCGAGAAGCGCGTACCGCAGGACGGCCGGATCAAGCTCAACCTCTCCAAGACCCGCGCGGTCGACTTCCGCGTGAGCACGCTGCCGACGCTGTTCGGCGAAAAGATCGTGCTGCGTATCCTGGATGGTTCAGCCGCCAAGATCGGCATCGAGAAGCTCGGCTACGAGCCGGAGCAGCAGAAACTTTACGTGGACGCCATCCACAAACCCTACGGCATGGTGCTGGTCACCGGCCCCACCGGCTCGGGCAAGACGGTTTCGCTCTACACCGCGCTCAACATGCTCAACACCGCCGAGCGCAACATTTCCACGGTGGAAGACCCGGTGGAAATCCGTGTGGAAGGCATCAACCAGGTACAACAGAACGTCAAGCGCGGCATGACGTTTGCCGCGGCGCTGCGCTCGTTCCTGCGCCAGGATCCGGATGTGATCATGGTCGGCGAAATTCGCGACCTGGAAACCGCCGAGATCGCGATCAAGGCTGCACAGACCGGCCACATGGTGCTCTCCACGCTGCACACCAACGATGCCTCGCAGACCATCGCGCGACTGATGAATATGGGCATCGCGCCCTACAACATCACCTCGTCGGTCACCCTCATCGTGGCCCAGCGCCTGGCGCGCCGCCTGCACGACTGCAAGAAGCCGATCGAGCTGCCTCCGGAGACCCTGCTGGCCGCCGGCTTCACCCAGAAGGACATCGACGAGGGGCTGACTATCTATGAGGCCGTTGGTTGCGACGGCTGCAACGAAGGGTACAAGGGGCGCGTCGGTATCTATCAGGTGATGCCGATGCTGGAGGAGATCCAGAAAATCGTCCTCAAGGGCGGCAATGCCTTGCAGATCGCCGAGGTCGCCAAGGAGGCGGGCATCAATGATCTTCGCGCGTCGGCCCTGCTCAAGGTGAAGCACGGCATGACCAGCCTCACCGAGATCGATCGCGTGACCAAGGACTGACGCCTGCACGCGATCCGTGGTGTGTGACACACCGGAGCTGCGGCTCGCACCACGGATTTTGCTGGTGAAAATGCAATAAGCTGATGAAGTTGGGCCGGTCTTTGGCTGGTCCGGGGCGGGATTGAGGGGGAAATCGCATGGCCACGGCTACTGCAGCGGCAAAGAACGCACGCAATCTGGGAGCTCAGCGCGCCCAGATCAGTCAAACGACGATGTACGACTGGGTCGCGCTGGACAAGCGCGGCAAGCGCATGAAGGGCGAGATGCCGGCGAAGAATGCCTCGCTGGTCAAGGCCGAGCTGCGCCGCCAGGGCATGAACCCGCAGACGGTGCGCGAACGCGCCAAGCCACTGTTCGGCTCCGCCGGCAGCACCGTCAAGCCGCGCGACGTGGCCATTTTCAGCCGCCAGATCGCCACCATGATGGCCTCCGGCGTACCGATGGTGCAGTCGTTCGAGATCATCGCCGACGGCCAGAAAAATGTTCGCTTCAAAAACATGCTGGTGGATGTGAAGCAAACCATCGAGGGCGGTGCCTCGCTCAACGAGGCCCTGGCCAAGTACCCGGTGCAGTTCGATGAGCTCTATCGCAACCTGGTGCGGGCGGGTGAATCGGCCGGTGTGCTCGACACCGTGCTCGATACGGTTGCCACCTACAAGGAGCGAATGGAGGCCATCAAGAGCAAGATCAAGAAGGCCTTGTTCTATCCGGTGATGGTGCTTGCGGTGGCGTTGCTGGTCAGCATGATCCTGCTGCTTTTCGTCGTGCCGGTGTTCGAAGAGACCTTCCGGCAGGCGGGTGCGGAACTGCCCGCGCCGACGCAGGTTGTGATCAGCGCCTCGAAGTTCATGCAAAGCTATTGGTGGCTGGTCATCGGAAGCATCGTTGGCGGCATCGTGGCGTTGGTCATGGCCAAAAAGCGCTCCCAGAAGTTTGCGCACTTCCTTGATCGCCTCATGCTCAAACTGCCGGTGATCGGAAACATCCTCCGACAGTCGGCCATCGCACGTTTTGCCCGCACCCTCGGCGTGACCTTTCGAGCCGGCGTACCGTTGGTGGAAGCACTGGACGCCGTGGCCGGTGCGACGGGCAGTGTCGTGTATGGAGACGCCATCAAGCTGATGCGCGACGACATCGCCGTGGGCCACCAGTTGCAACTGGCGATGCGCCAGACCGGCCTGTTCCCCAACATGGTGGTGCAGATGACCGCGATCGGCGAAGAATCCGGTGCTCTGGACAACATGCTATTCAAGGTAGCCGAGTTCTACGAGGAAGAGGTCAACAACGCGGTGGATACGCTGTCCACCCTGCTCGAGCCGATCATCATGGTGATCCTGGGCGTGCTGGTCGGTGGCATGGTGGTGTCGTTGTACCTGCCGATCTTCAAGCTCGCGGGCACCGTGTAAGCGGCCGACCCAAAGCCCCTCTCCCGCCGGGAGGGGGGCTTTTTTGTTTTTTGTATTGCGGGAACCTGCATGTCCGAACTTCCGCTGTCGATCTGGATCAGCGTTGCCGCTGTGCTTGGCCTGCTGGTGGGCAGCTTTCTCAACGTGGTGATCCTGCGCCTGCCCGCGCGCATGGAGGCGGCGTGGCGCCGGGAGGCACACGTTGTGCTGGGCCTGGAGCTCGAGCCGGCCGAGCTCCCGCCGGGCATCGTGCGTGAGCCCTCGCACTGCCCGCGCTGCAAGCATCCGCTGGCGGCCCACGACAACATCCCGCTGCTCGGCTGGCTGCTGCTCAAGGGGCGTTGCCGCTACTGCCGCGAGCCGATCTCGATCCAGTACCCGTTGGTGGAATTGCTAAGCGGGGTGTGCAGCGCGGTCATCGTGTGGCGCTTCGGGACGGGTTGGACGGCGGCTGCGGGGCTGGTGTTCACATGGACGTTGATCGCGCTGTCCGGCATCGATTTCCGCACCCAGCTCCTGCCCGATCAGCTGGTCTATCCGCTGCTCTGGCTTGGCCTGCTGCTGTCGCTCAAGCCCCTGTTTGTATCGCCGTCCGCGGCGATTCTTGCTGCCGCCATCGGGTACCTGAGCCTGTGGAGCGTGTACTGGGTCTTCAAGCTGCTCACCGGCAAGGAAGGCATGGGGCACGGTGACTTCAAGCTGCTCGCGGCGCTGGGCGCCTGGATGGGCTTGAGCTGCCTGCTGCCCGTCGTGCTGTTGTCTTCGCTGATCGGCGCCCTGGTCGGCGGCACGATGATGGCGCTCAAGCGTCACGAGCGCGATGTGCCGATGCCGTTCGGTCCGTTCATCGCCGCGGCGGGATGGGTGTGGCTGGTCGCCGGCGATCAGCTGCTGGGCGCCTACCTGCATCTCACCGGGCTGCGCTGAGGCTCCCGATGACGCGCTACGTGATCGCATTGACGGGCGGCGTGGCCGCCGGCAAGAGCGCGGTGACGCGGTGCTTCGAGGCACGCGGCATCCACGTCTACGACGCTGACGCGGCCGCTCGCGAAGTGATTGAGCCGGGTACGCAGGGGCTTGCCAGCGTGCTGGAGGCCTTTGGCAAGGATGTGCTGGGCGCCGATGGCCGCCTGGACCGTCCGGCCATGCGGCGACGAATCTTCGCCGACCGCGATGCCCGCCATACCCTGGAGGCGATCGTGCATCCGCGGGTACGCCAGTGGCTGCGTGATCGCGCCGATGCGGACCCGGGGCCCTATTGCCTGCTGGCGATTCCCCTGTTGGTGGAAAATCTCGCGCATTACCGCTGGGTCGACCGGGTGCTGACGGTGGACGTGCCAGAGGACGAGCAGATCCGCCGGCTGATGGCCCGCGATGGCGTGGATGAGCCGCTGGCCCGGCGGATGCTCGCTAGCCAGGCTACGCGCAGCGAGCGCCTGGCGATCGCCGATGACGTGATCGACAACAGCGGCCCGGAATCGGCCCTGCCCGCCCAGGTGGGTGCGCTGGATGCGCGCTATCGGGAGCTCGCAGCGGCCCGCGGCTGACGCGGCCGGTCAACGCGCCAGCAGGTGACGCAGGATTTCCCGGTCGGCGGGCGCCAGCCGCTCGGGCAGCAGATCGGCCGGCAGCACCCAGTCCAGCGACTGCTGCTCCAGCGACTGCGGCACGCCCTGCCAGGCGAGCACCAGCCAGGTATCGAGCAGCAGCTCCTTGCGGTCATAACGCCACGGCAGGGCGAGCAGCGGCTCGGCCTCGATCACCTGGATGCCGAGCTCCTCGTGCAGCTCGCGGGCCAACCCGCACAGTGGAGCTTCGCCCGGATCGAGCTTGCCGCCGGGAAATTCCCAGAACCCGGCCAGATGCTTGCCGGCCGGGCGCTCGCTGATCAGCACCCGCCCGTCCGGGCGCCGCAGCACACCTGCCATGACGTGCAGGGGCGAAGACGCCACAGGCATCAATGGTTGCGGATGTACTCGACCATGTCGAAGTCGTAGGCGTGCTCGGCATCCGCCTTGTGGTGGGTGCGCGAGACCTCGGTCCAGTCGCTGAAATGGACCCCAGGGAAGAACGTGTCGGCACCGTCGACGGCCGCGTTCACCCAGGTGAGATACAGCCGCTGGGCCACCGGCAGCGCCTCAGCGTAGACCTGGCCACCGCCGATCACCATGAGGCCGGTGCCGTCCGCGCGCGCGCGCGCCTCCTCGATGGAGCGCACCGTGATCTGCCCCGCAAACGGCGCCTCGTGGCGCTTGGACAACACCAGGTTGGTGCGGCCCGGCAGCGGCTTGCCGATGGCCACCGCAGTGGTATGGCCCATCAGCACGTACTTGCCGAGGGTGAGCTCCTTGAACCAGCGCAGGTCGTCCGGCAGGTGCCAGGGCAGCTGGCCCTTGCGGCCAATGGCGAAGTTTTCATCGAGGGCGGCAATCAGCGAAACAGCCATGGCAATCCTTGGACCTGAGGGGGTGGCACGGCGCGTGAATGGGCGCCTCTTAGCCCCATGATAGTAACGCGCCGCGCCGCGGCGGGCATCCGCAAGATCGTGCAGAGCGGCCGAAGTGCTGTCAGACGGCCACGGGCGCCTTGATCGCCGGATGCGACTGGTACCCCTCGATGGTCACGTCTTCGTAGCGGAAATCGAAGATCGAGCGCACGTCGGGATTCAATTTCAGGTGCGGCAGCGGCAGCGGCTCGCGGCTTAGCTGCAGCTTCGCCTGCTCGACGTGGTTGTTGTACAGGTGCGCGTCGCCCAGCGTGTGGACAAAGTCGCCCACCTCAAGGCCGCACACCTGCGCCACCATGTGGGTCAGCAGCGCATAGCTGGCAATGTTGAACGGCACGCCGAGGAAGATATCGCCCGAACGCTGGTACAGCTGGCAGCTCAACCGCCCGTCCGCCACGTAGAACTGGAACATCGTGTGACAGGGCATCAGCGCCATCTTCGGCAGCTCGCCCACGTTCCAGGCGCTGACGATGAGGCGGCGCGAATCCGGGTTGCGGCGGATCTCATCCACCACCCAGCGGATCTGGTCCACCGCACCGCCGTCGGCGGTGGGCCAACTGCGCCACTGGGCGCCGTAAACGGGGCCGAGGTCACCCTTTGCATCGGCCCATTCGTCCCAGATGCTGACGCCGTTTTCCTTCAGGTAGGCGATGTTGGTGTCGCCGCGCAGGAACCAGATCAGCTCATGGACAATCGAGCGCAGGTGTAGCTTCTTGGTGGTGACCAGCGGAAAGCCCTGCGCCAGGTCGAAGCGCATCTGCCAGCCGAACACGCTGCGCGTGCCGGTGCCGGTACGGTCGGATTTTTCGGTGCCGTGGTCCAGCACATGGGCAAGCAGGTCGAGGTAGGCGCGCATCGCGCAAGATTACCAGCGCCCGCCCCCCACCCGGGAGACATGACAACGATCACTCCCGCCCACGCAGCCCACCGCCTAGACTCCAGTGCTTTCCCCAGGAGGCACGGACATGGCCCAGTGGTACTTCAGCTACGGCAAGAACACCGACCGCGTCGGCCCGCTCGACGACGCCCAGGCGCGCGAACAGGCCCGGCGCCAGCCCGATGGCTACTGCTGGCGCGAGGGCTTCAGCGAGTGGCAGCCGATCCGCACGGTCGCCGAGCTGGGTGGATCGACAATGATCACCCCGCCGCCGGCGCCACCCGTGCGAGGAAGCCAGGCGGACGAGATCGACTACCGCATCGTCGGCACCGACATGCAGTTCGTGGAGATCGAGCTCGATCCGGGCGAAAGCGCGATCGCCGAGGCCGGCGCCCTGATGTACAAGGAAGCAGCAGTGCAGATGGACACCGTGTTCGGCGACGGCTCGACCGCCAGCCAGGGCGGCGGCCTGATGGACAAGCTGCTCTCCGCCGGCAAGCGCGTGATCACCGGCGAAAGCCTGTTCACCACGGTGTTCACCCACACCGGTAGCGGCAAGGCCAAGGTCGCCTTCGCCGCGCCCTACCCCGGCACGGTGATGGCGATGAAGCTGTCCGAGCACGGCGGCCGGCTGATCTGCCAGAAGGATTCCTTCCTCGCCGGCGCGCGCGGCGTGCAGCTGGGCATCTTCTTCCAGCGCAAGATCCTCACCGGCCTGTTCGGCGGCGAGGGCTTCATCATGCAGAAGCTTGAGGGCGACGGCTGGGTGTTCGTGCACGCCGGGGGCACCGTGGTGCAGCGCGAACTCAAGGCCGGCGAACGGCTGGACGTGGACACCGGCTGCGTGGTCGCCTTCCACGACACCGTGAACATGGACATCAAGCCCGTCGGCGGCATCAAGAGCATGTTCTTCGGCGGCGAGGGCATGTTCTTGGCCACGCTGACCGGCCCGGGCACCGTGTGGCTGCAGTCGCTGCCGTTCTCGCGCATGGCCGGCCGCATGCTGGCGGCAGCGCCGCAGGGCGGCGGCCAGCGACGCGGCGAGGGCTCGATCCTCGGCGGGCTCGGCGACATCCTCGGCGGCGACCGCAACTTCTGACGCCTGCCCCGGCTCAGCGCGGCGGCCAGCCTCCACTGTAGGAGCCCGCTCGCTGGCGATGCTCTGGCTCTGGATACCGATCCAGAGCCAAAGGCATCGCCCGCGAGCGGGCTCCTACGCCGCGGCGAGTGGCAGCACCGGCGCGCGCCGCGACATCGCGATCAACACCAGCCCCACCGCGATCAGCGGAATCGACTGCAGTTGCCCCATCGTCACCCAGCCCCACGCCAGGTAGCCCAGCTGGGCATCGGGCACGCGCACAAACTCCACCGCAAACCGGAAGCACCCGTACATCAGGGCAAACAAGCCAGAGATGAGATAGCGCGGACGCGGCTTGAGCGACACCAGCCACAGCACGGTAAACATCACCACGCCCTCCAGCGCCAGCTCGTAGAGCTGCGACGGATGCCGCGGCAGCCCGTTGAACTGCTCGAGCCGCTGCATCAGATCGGGGTGCCCCGAGGCCAGCGCCATATCCTCCTCGCGCGAGCCGGGAAAGATCATCGCCCACGGCACGTCGCCAGGCTTGCCCCACAGCTCACCGTTGATGAAATTGCCCAGCCGGCCCAACCCCAGACCCAGCGGCACCAGCGGCGCCACGAAGTCGATGGTGTCGAACGGATGCAGGCGGTGTCGCCGCGACCACCACCAGCCGGCCAGCACCACGCCGAGCAGGCCGCCGTGAAAGCTCATGCCGCCGTCCCACACCTTGAACAGCGCCAGCGGGTCGTGCCAGATCCAGCCGATGCCGCCGGCGTAATAGAACAGCATGTACCACACCCGCCCGCCCACGATCACGCCCATCATCCCGTAGAAGAACAGGTCACCCAGCGCATCGCGGCTCACCGGCAATCTCCCGTGCCGCCGTCTGTATTCGCCGAGGACCGCCACCAGCAGAAAGCTGGCCAGGTACATCAGCCCGTACCAGTGCACCTGCAGCGGTCCGAGCTGGAAGGCGACCGGGTTGAAGTGAACGACGAAGGGAGCAGTCATGGCGGCGCGTCAGGAAAAAGAGCGCCAGTGTACCGGCGAGCGAGGCCAGACCGGATAGCCGGCGCTGCCCGATCTAGTGAGGGGCGTGGCTATACTCGCCACGGGGATTCAAGGGAACCGCGCCAGCAAGGCGACGGTTGCCGGGCAGGAGGCTCCTCACTGCTCGGCATGCGATGCGGGAGCATTCAAGGGGAAAACATGTCGAATCACTTTCCGCGCAGGCTGATAGGCGCTGCGTTGTTGCTGTTGCCGCTGGCGTCGGTGGCCGGCGAGCTCATTTCGGTCGAGACCTTCGCCCGCCACGCCACCATCTCGATGCCGCGGCTGTCACCCGACGGACAGTCGCTGGCGGTGCGCATGGACGGGGAGGATGGCGCACACGCCTTGGTGGTCTTCAAGGTCAGCGACATGAGCCGGCCGGTGAGCATGCTGCGCCTTCCCAAGTACGAGGTGCCGGCCAACTTCGTATGGACCAGTCCCACCCGCCTGATCGTCGAGAAGGCCCGCGAGTACGGCTCGATCGACAAGCCGAAGCTGACCGGCGAGATCCTCGCCACGGACCTGGATGGCAAGAACCAGGATTACCTCTACGGTCGCGATTCGATGAAGTACGGGCGACGCGGGGCCATTCGAGGTAACGACCATGGCTGGGGCTTCTACGAAGGCAAACCGGACGAGCCCAACGGTCATTTCTACATGTCCGCCGAGAGCTGGGACAGCAACGACCAGAGTTCTCTTTACGACGTGGACGCCGATCGCAGCACACGACACCTGATCGGCGACATCGGCGTGGCCGGGATGAGCTTCATGGTCGGCAAGGACGGCACAGCGCATTACGCCTATGGCCGCAACGAGAAATTCGACTACGTCGTATATCGCCGCGAGGGATCAGGCTGGTCGCCGCTGACAGCCTCACAGGTAGGCGTGAGCTTCGCCCCGCTGGAAAGCACGCCGGACGGGCGCCACGTCTATGCGTTCTTCAGCGCCGATGGTGGGCCCACCTCGCTGGTGGAGATGTCCGAGACCGGTGGCGATCGCAAGGTGCTCGCGCCCGGCGACTTCGGCAGCGTGGACGACATCGAATGGACGGCCAAACCCGCTCAACCCTTTGCCACGACGCTGGCCACGGGCATCCCGACGCCGCGATACATCGATCCCAACGCGCCGATGGCCAAGCTGCACCGCGCCCTCAGCCTGAAATTTCCCGGCAGCTATGTGAGCTTCGTGAACTTCAGCACTGACGGGAGCGAGCTGCTGTTCGGCGTGAGCAGCGACCGCACGCCAGGCACGTACTTCCTGATCAACACCCACACCTACAAGGTGCAGAAGCTGTTCGATGCCGCGCCCTGGATCGATCCCAAGCAGATGGCCGAGCGCCGTCCGATGACCTTCACGGCGCGTGACGGCACCAAACTGGAAGCGATCCTGACCCTTCCCAAGGGTGCCAGCGAGAACAACCTGCCGATGGTGTTGATGCCGCACGGCGGCCCCATCGGCATCGAAGACACCTGGTTCTACGACGACGACGCCCAGTTCCTCGCGAGCCGCGGCTACCTGGTCCTGCAGATCAACTTCCGGGGTTCCGGCGGGCGCGGCATCGACTTCGAGCAGGCCGGCTACAAGCAGTGGGGCACCGGTATCCAGAACGACCTGATCGATGGCGTGAAGTGGGCCATCGCGCAGAAGTTCGCCGACCCGAAGCGCATCTGCATCTTCGGCGCCAGCTTCGGCGGTTACTCGGCACTGATGGCACCGATTCGCGCGCCGGGGATGTTCAAATGCGCCATCGGGTATGCCGGTGTCTACGACATGGCCCTGCTCTACAAGAAAGGCGACACCCACCAGAGCGAGCTGGGTCGCAACGCGATGCGCGCCACCATGGGCGCCGACGAGAACCAGCTCGATGCGAACTCACCGGCCAAGCTTGCCGACAAGATCGACGTTCCGGTGCTGTTGATCCATGGCGAAGACGACCAGCGCGCGCCGTTCGCCCAGTTCAAGGCCATGAAGGCAGCGCTCGATGCGGCACACAAGCCGTACGAGTTCCTCACCAAGCCGGGGGAGGGGCACGGCTTCTACAGCGAAAAGAACAACGTGGAGCTCTACAACACCCTCCAGGCGTTCCTGGAAAAGCACATCGGCAAGGGAGCGTAGGACGCGACTGCGCAAAGCGCGAAGGCCGTCCAGAGGCGGCCTTCGCTTCACATGCGTCGATTGAGAGCGTCAGAGCAGGACGGGCCGATCCGGCAGTTCGTCGGGGTTGGTCCGGCCATCGATCGGAAAATGCGCCTCCGCCAGCGCGTGCACCTGGGCGATGCCTGCCAGGCTACCCTCGCGCCAGCGGCCGGCTGAAAATTCCTCGCGCATCCGCGAGCAGATTCCCGACCATTCCTGCGGATCCACGCGCGCCGCCAAACCTCGGTCGGCCACGATCTCGATGCGACGCTCGGCCAGCAACACGTAGATCAGCACGCCCGTGTTGTGTTCGGTGTCCCACACGCCGAGCTGTGCAAAGACCTGGTGAGCGCGCTGGCGGGCGGTGAGTCCGGACCAGACGGCACCCGGTGCCAGCCGCGATTCCACGGCAAAGCGCACCTCGCCGAGGTGCCGCTGCTCCCCTTCACTGATGGCCTGCGCCATCGCATCGAGCAAGTCCGCCGGAAAGCATCGCCGCAGCTGAAACCAGCCGCCGAACACGTTTCGCACCCATCGCTGCAGACGTTCCATCACCAACTCCCCGACGAACCGCCGCCGCCGAAGCTGCCGCCGCCACCGCTGAAGCCGCCGCCACCGAATCCGCCGCCGCTGCTGCCGCCGCCGAAGCCGCCACCGCCGAAACCACCGCCGCCCAGGCCACCCCATCCGCCCCAGCCGCCGCCGCCGATGGAGCGCCCTCCACCGCCAGGCATCAGCATCACGATGGCGCCGATAACGGCGCCCAGGACACCCACGCCCACGGCCGCGGCGAGCAACCACAGCAGGCCTCCGGTGAGCGCCGCGCCCAGCGGCGTGCGCACGATCACGTGCGCCCGGCCGAACAGCCGGCGCAGGAACAGCGCCACGAACAGGCCGATCAGCATCGCGTGACCCAGGTCCAGCCCGCGGCTGCGGCGCTGGCTCGTTGGCTCGGGCGCCGGCAGTTGTTCGCCATCGATCAGCTTGATCAGCGCGTCGACGCCAGCATCCAGGCCACCGTAGAAATCGCCCTGCTTGAAGCGCGACTCGATGAACTCGCGCCGGATCCGCGCGGTGGCGGCATCGGGCACCGCACCCTCCAGGCCGTAGCCGACCTCGATGCGGTCCTTCCGGTCGTTCTTGGCGACCAGCAGCAGGATGCCGTCGTCGGTATCCTTGCGGCCGATCTTGTTGGCCTCGGCCACGGCCAGCGAATAGCTCTCGATGTCCTGATCGCCGGTGGTGGGCACCATCAGCACCACCAGCTGGGTGCCCTTGCGCTGCTCCAGCGCCACCAGCTTGGCGTCGAGCGCATCGACCTGCTGCGCGGTCAGCGTGCCGGTGAGGTCGGTAACGTGCCGCGTCAAGGCGGGCACGTCCGCAGCACGCGCCGGCGCCATCCAGATCAGCGCCAGCGCGAGCACGAACAGGCGCGACAGGTGTCGCATCATCTCAATGCGCCGAGGCGGGCGCGGCCGGTGCGGTCGTGCCGAAATCCACCTTTGGTGCGGTGGAGATGGCCTTCTCATTCTCCACGCTGAAGTTCGGCTTCACCTTGTAGCCGAACATCTTGGCGGTGAGGTTGTTCGGGAAGGTGCGGATCATCGAGTTGTATTCCTGCACCGACTGCACATAGCGATTGCGCGCCACGGTAACCCGGTTCTCGGTGCCTTCCAGCTGCGCCTGCAGGTTCTGGAACAGGCCGTCGGCCTTGAGCTGCGGGTAGTTCTCGCTGACCACCATCAGTCGAGACAATGCGCTGCCCAGTTGCCCCTGAGCCGCCTGGAACTGCGCCAGCTTCTGCGCGTCGTTGACGGTGTCGGCGTCGACCTGGATCGAGCCGACCTTGGCGCGCGCCTCGGTCACCTCGGTGAACACCTTCTCCTCATGCTGGGCGTAGCCCTTCACCGTGTTGACCAGGTTGGGCACCAAATCGGCGCGCCGCTGGTACTGGTTGAGCACCTCCGACCAGGCCGCTTTCACCGCCTCGTCCTGACGCTGGATAGCGTTGTAGCCGCAGCCGGAGAGGCCGGCCACCAGAAGCAGGAGCACGCAGGTACGCACGAATTTCATGGCAATCACTCCCTCGATGAAACGAATGATGAGACGCGTTCGGACAGCATA